>NZ_CP063657.1 GCF_015209745.1 Lysobacter avium | reverse complement strand
CCATGTGTGCACATCCTCGGCCGGAAGCTCGGCTTCGAGGCGTTCTAGGCAGCGGTGCCAAACGTCCATAGGGGTTTTCTTGATGGCATGACTTACCTCCCGCGACGCCGTAGGCCGGGCCACGTGAAGCAACTTGGGGGTGGGTCAGACTAGCACGCGCTGACGCGGGCATAATGACCCCCGTGCAAGCGCCGCTCTCGCTGGCCCGACGCGGGCTTCGGCGTTGGTGCGGCGTGTCTACTTGACTCCAGCTCCGGCTTTTGGGTACTCTTGTCGGTCTTTTCCGCCACAACCGCAGCAGAGCCATGCCAAAGCGCACTTTCCAGCCCAGCAACCTCAAGCGCAAGCGCGACCACGGTTTCCGTGCCCGCATGGCGACCGCCGATGGCCGCAAGATCCTGTCGCGCCGCCGCGCCAAGGGCCGCAAGCGCCTCAGCGCCTAAGCGCAGCTGATGCCGCAACGGCCGCCCGTCGCCGCCGTTGCCGCTCCGATGCCGACGAACCGTTTTCCGCGCACCGCGCGGGTTCGCGCACGCTCCGACTTTGACCGCATCTTCAAGCACGGCTGGCGCGTGGCGCTGCCCGTGCTTGCCTTGCATTGGCAGACCGCTGAGGCGGCCGCGCGGAGTTGCGCGCGTGCCAATGAGGAATTGGTGCGGGCCCGGCCGAAATCCCGTCTCCGCTTCGAGCGCCCCGACGGCGGCCCCCGGCTCGGGCTGGCGGTTTCGCGCAAGGTCGATCCTCGCGCGGTTGGCCGCAACCGCATCAAGCGCGTGATGCGCGAAACCTTCCGTACCCATCGCGCGCAGCTGGCAGACGGCGACTATGTTGTGGTCGCCCGTATTGGCGCGGCCAAGCTGGACCAGGCGCAACTTCGCGCCGCACTGCTGGGGCTGCTGCAACGGGCCGGTGCACTGGCTCCTGAAGCCGACTCTCCGCGTGCGCAAGAAGAGTCCTCGTTGCCCGCACCGGCCACGGCCGTCACAATGCCACGGCTGCGTCCATGCGACGCCCCCGCTTCCATCACACCTACGTCGCCCGAGGGCGATGGCTGAGCCTGCCTGTTGCCCATGAACCAGACCCGTTTATTCCTGATTTTCGCCTGGCTGATGGTGGCGACCCTGTTGTGGATGGAGTGGAACAAGGAGCAGGCCGCGCCCGCGCCGGTGACTGCCAGCCAGTCCGTCCAGCCCGCTGTTCCCGATTCCAGCGTCCCCGGTGCACCGGGAGCCACGGGCGTCGCAGTGACCGGCGGCAGTCAGGAGGTGCCGGGTGTGCCGGCGATGCGAGCGGCAACCGCAGAACCGCCCAGCCCTGCCGCGGCGACGGGCCCGACCGGCGCCGTACAGGTGCGAACCGATGTGTTGTCGGCAACGCTCAACGGCGGCACGGTGCTGCAGGCCGACCTCTTGCGCTACCCCAGCACGGCGGAAGATGACAGCCCGCCGGTTCGGCTGTTCAGCCAGGACCCGGCGGATTTCTTCGTCGCCCAGAGCGGTTGGGTCAGACAGGGTGCGCCCGCGCCGAGCCACCTGTCGGGCTTCGAGCTGGACCGCTCAGCAGCGCCATCGGGCACCGGATTCACCCTCGCCGACGGCGCGGACGAGCTCGTCGTGCCGTTTGTCTGGCATGGACCGGATGGGGTCAGCATCTACCGCACCTACACGTTCCGTCGTGGCGTGTACGTGGTGGATGTGCGCGATGAGGTCGTCAACCGGGGCTCGAGCCCATGGCAGGGATTTGCCTATCGCCAGTTGACACGGGTTCCGCGGGCGCTGGAAAGCAGCGCGCCGATGAGCCCGGAGAAATACAGCTTCCAGGGCGGGGCGTGGTTCACCGCCGCTGACAAGTACGAGAAGCGCAAATACGACGACTTTGTCGACGACGGCCCGCTGGACAAGGCGAGCACCGGAGGCTGGATCGCGTTCCTGCAGCACCACTTCTTTGGCGCGTGGATCCCGGCGGCCAACGACCAGGGCACCTTCTCCCTGGACACCAGCAACGTCGCCGGGGCGACCCGCTATGTCGTGCGTGACATGGGCAACGGCGTGAACGTGGCCCCGGGCACCAGCGCGGTCAGCGAGGCCCGCCTGTGGGTGGGTCCGAAGCTGGTCAACCAGATCCAGGCGCAGAACGTACCGGGCCTCGACCGTGCGGTGGACTTCAGTCGTTTTGCACCGATGGCCGCACTGGCTGGCTGGCTGTTCTGGGTCCTGCAGTGGCTGCACGGCCTGCTTGGCAACTGGGGCTGGTCGATCGTCGGCCTGGTGGTGCTGCTGAAGGCGGTGATGTTCCCGCTGTCGGCCGCGCAGTACAAATCCATGGCGAAGATGCGCAAGTTCCAGCCGCGCATGGCCCAGCTCAAGGAGCGCTACGGCGACGACAAGCAGAAGCTGCAGTCGGCCATGATGGAGCTGTACAAGAAGGAGAAGATCAACCCGGTCGGCGGTTGCCTGCCGCTCTTGCTGCAGATGCCGGTGTTCCTCGCGTTGTACTGGATGCTGTCGGAATCGGTGGAGCTGCGCCACGCGCCGTGGATCCTGTGGATCCAGGACCTGACCGCGCGCGATCCGTACTTCGTGCTGCCGGTGATCAACATCGCGCTGATGTGGGCGACGCAGAAGCTGAATCCGATGACCGGTGTGGATCCGATGCAGCAGAAGATGATGCAGTTCATGCCGCTGGTGTTTGGCGTCATGTTCGCCTTCTTCCCTGCCGGCCTGGTGCTGTACTGGGTAACCAACGCCGGCCTGGGCCTGATCCAGCAGTGGTGGATGATCAAGAAGTACAGCGAACCGGCACCCGCCAAGGCGTAACCGGTCTCGACCACGAAGCCCGCCACCCGGCGGGTTTCGTGCATCTGGGTCAGCGATGGCGGGCGGCTTTACCGTGACCGGCAGACCACACCATCCACACCCGCAGTTCCTGGAACACAATCACCGCATGACCGCTGCTGCGCAGACCGCCGACCGCGACACCATCGCTGCCATTGCAACCGCTCCGGGTGCCGGTGGGGTGGGGATCGTGCGCCTGTCGGGACCCGATGCGCGGACCATCGGCGAGACGGTGTCCGCGCGGACGCTGACCCCGCGCTTGGCCCACTACGCGCGTTTCCTGGGCGGCGATGGCGTGGCCATCGACGACGGCATCGCCCTGTATTTCGCCGCGCCCGCCAGCTACACCGGCGAGGACGTGGTCGAGTTGCAGGGACACGGTGGACCGGCCGTGCTGCAGGCGGTGCTGGGACGTTGCGTGGAGCTGGGCGCACGCCTGGCCCGACCCGGGGAATTCAGCGAACGCGCATTTCTTGAAGGGCGCCTCGACCTCGCCCAGGCCGAGGCGGTCGCTGATCTGATCGCCGCAGGCGATGTGCGCGCCGCCCGCGCGGCCCGTCGCGCCCTGGATGGCGAGTTCTCACGCCGGGTGGAGGCGATCGCCGGCGGTTTGCTGCGCATGCGCATCCACACCGAGGCGGCGATCGATTTCGCCGACGAACCACTGGACACCCTCGGCGGCGAGGCGTTGCGCACGGGCTGTGCGCAACTTTCCGTTGAGCTGGAGGCGCTGCTCGCCGCCGCACAGCGTGGCCGCCGCCTGCGTGATGGCCTGCACGCGGTTATCGTCGGCCCGCCCAATGCCGGCAAGAGCTCGCTGCTGAACCTGCTGGCCGGCAGCGATCGGGCCATCGTCACCGACGTCGCCGGCACCACCCGCGACCTGCTGCATGAAGTGGTGCGCGTGGACGGCGTCGAGCTGACGCTGGTGGACACCGCCGGTCTGCGCGAGGGCGGCGGGGCGATCGAACGCGAGGGCATGCGCCGTGCCCGCAACGAACTGGACCAGGCCGATCTGGCCATCGTCGTGCTGGACGCTCGCGAGCCGCTGACGGGCGCCGCGGCGGTGGAGGACGCCGTGGCCGGGGTTTCGCGTCGACTGTGGGTCTACAACAAGGCGGACCTGGTGACATCGGACGCAGGCATTGGCCGTCCCGCGGCCGACGACGCGAAAACGCCGCTGCTGGTCTCGGTGCGCACCGGCGCGGGAATGGACGGGTTCCACGCCCGCCTGCGCGCGCTGGCGCTGGAGGGGGCGGTCGATGGTGGCGATGGCGCCTTTACCGCCCGCGCCCGCCATGTGGATGCCCTGCAGCGCGCGGCGGCGGAGTTGGCCGATGCCCGGGCGCAACTCGATCACGGCGCACTGGAGCTCGCCGCCGAAGCCCTGCGCGGCAGTCACGATGCGCTGGGTGAAATCACCGGGCGTGTCCACGCCGATGATCTGCTGGGCCATATTTTTTCCAGCTTCTGTATCGGAAAATAGCCGCCGGCAGTACGCAGGAGCGTCGTTCCCGCGCATTCACTGACGCACTGACGGTGGGGGCGCATCACCGAAAACTTGACAAAACCGGCCCGGTCTCGCTTCCTTGTGCGCGTGCGACCATCAGGCCGTACTTCAGGGGAGCTCCGCCAATGACTGTTGTAACGCCACACGCCCGGCAACCGAGCCGGCTGTTGAACCTTTCCCGGCTCTCGCTGGTGCTGGCCTTGGGCCTGGCACTGGGCGCCTGCGGCAAGGACGAACCCGCGACCGACGCCACCGCGCCGGTAACCAGCACCGATCCCGCGCCGCCGGCCGCGACGCCGGAGACCGTGGTTTCCGATGCCGTCCAGGCGATGAGCGCCGAAGAACTGCGCGACGCCGCACGCAAGGCCTACGGCGACAACCGCCTGTACGCGCCGGCGGGCAACAACGCCGTCGAGTACTACCTGTCGCTGCGCGAGAAAAGCGCCGGTGATGCCGGTGTTTCAAGCGCGCTGACCGACCTGCTGCCGATGACGGTGATCGCCATCGAGCAAAGCATCGGCCGCGAGGATTTCGCCGAAGCCGAGCGGCTGACCGCCCTGCTGGAGCGCGCCGAGCCACAGCACCCGGCCCTGTCCCGGCTCAATGCCAGCATCGAGTCGCGCAAGCAGGCCGTCGCGCAGCGCGCGGTGCAGCAGGAGGTCACCGCCGAGCAGCAGGCGACGCGCCAGGCCGAGCTGGAGCGCCAGCGCCTGATCGACCAGAAGCAGCAGCAGGAGCAGGCAGCGAAGGCCCTGCAGGAGAAGCAGGCAGCCGATGCCGCCGCCCAGGCCGCGGCAGCCGAAGCCGCCCAACAGGCCGAGAGACGTGCCCAGGAGCGCCGCACCGCCGAAGCCGCCAGGGCGGCTGAACCGCCGCCTGCGCCGCGCCCGACCCGACCCACCGCGGCGGACCTGCGGCCGCTGTCCACCCCGGCCCCGAACTTCCCGCCCGATGCCCTGCGTGCAGGCACCTCGGGCGAGGTCCAAATCGAGTTCACCGTCGGTACCGATGGGTCGGTGACCAGCGCGCGCGTGGTAAACGCCGAGCCGCGCCGGGTGTTTGACCGGGCGGCAATGGAAGCCGTGCAGCGCTGGCGCTTCCAGCCGATCTCCGAGCCCGTCACGACCCGTCGCACCATCGCCTTTACGCCGGGCGGCTGATCCCGCGCGCGGTGGCGCCAGCGTCTCCGCGCCGCCAGCGAGAGACATGCAACAACCAGAAAACCCGGTCCAGGCCGGGTTTTCTGCGTTTCATTCGCGGCAATCGGAACCGCATCCGCGATCGACGGCTCAGCCCGAGATCGCCAGCCGCTCCTGCCGGTAACGGTACACCGCGGCCGCCCACAGGATTGCGGCCAGGCCGATGCCCGCGACCATATACACCGCCCAGGCGTCGACGCCGATCGACTCGCCCCGGATCACCTTCAGGATCATCTGGTTCTGGGCCAGGAACGGCACCGCGTATTGCCACAACTCGGACTTCATCGGGTTCACCGCCAGCACCAGGATCGGCAGCATCGGCAGCAGCATCAGCCAGGTCATGTGGCTCTGGGCTTCCTTCATGCTTTTGGCGCTCGCGGCCAGGAAGGTCAGCAGGGTCGTGCCCAGGAACAGCGTGGGCAGCAGGATCAGCAGCAGTTTGGCGATTGCCGCGAAGCGCACGTCCAGCATCTGCCCCATGGTGCCGGCGAACTGGGCGCTGAGCTTGAAGGCCAGCAGGATCAGCACCAGCGAGACCAGGCCAACCGCGCAGGCGGCGGCGATCTTGCCGCTGACGATCGCCCCGCGCGGAGCCGGGGTGGCCAGCAGCGGTTCCAGCGACTGCCGCTCCCGCTCGCCGGCCGTCGCGTCCAGGATCAGGTAGGCACCGCCCAGGAAAGCCATCAGGATCAGCAGGTACGGCAGCAACAGCGACATCATCAGGCCGCGCTTGGCCTCCGGGGTCGCCAGATCGCGGCTGCCCAGTGCCACCGGACTCATGATGGAGGCGTCGATGCCACGCGCATACAGGCGCAGGGCGCCCACCTGGCTGCCGTAGCCGGCCAGCGCGCGCTGCAGCCGTTGTACCGGGATCTCCGCATTGCGGCGGGTGCTGTCCATGACCAGGTCAACGCGGGCAGGGCGGCCTGCGGCCCAATCTGCGGCGAACTGCTCATCGATCTCCAGGGCGACATCGATGTCCTGCGAACGGACGCCGGCATACAGGTCGGCCGGCGGATCGATCGCCTTGATCCCGAGTGTGGCCAGGAAGGCGACCAGGTTCGGAGCCCGCTCGGCGCCCACCACCGGGACTTCCAGTTCGCTGTCCAGCTGGGTCTTGGCACGATTCTCGGCCAGCCAGCCCATGCCCAGCAGCAGCACGGGGTACAGCAGCGGCGCCAGCAGCAGGGTCAGCAGCAGGGTGCGGCGGTCGCGGGAGAAGTCACGCAGTTCCTTGCGCATCACCGTCCACATCGCGGCGAACGCACCCACTCGCGGATTTCCGGATTTCGTGCTCATGCGTGCAGGCCCTCTTCGCTGCCGATCGCCTTGACGAAGGCGTCTTCCAGGTTGGTTTCGGCGAACTGCTCGCGCAGCTCGTCCGCACTGCCGGCGGCGACGACCTTGCCCTTGGCGATGATGACGATGCGGTCACACAGCGCGGCGACCTCCTGCATGATGTGGCTGGAGAAAATCACGCAGCGGCCCTCGTCACGCAGGTGCTTGAGGAAACCGCGCATCGCCCGGGTGGTCATCACGTCCAGCCCGTTGGTGGGCTCGTCGAGGATGACGTTGCGCGGGTCGTGCACCAGCGCCCGGGCAATCGCGGTCTTGGTGCGCTGGCCCTGGCTGAAGCCGTCGGTCTGGCGGTCGAGGATCTCCTCCATGTCCAGCGCAGCCGACAGCACCCGGGTGCGCTCGGCGATGGTGGCGGCGGCGAGGCCGTGCAGCTCGCCGAAGTAGGCGATGTTCTCGCGTGCGGTCAGGCGCTTGTACACGCCGCGCGCGTCCGGCAGCACGCCCAGCACCTGGCGAACCGCGGCCGGGTCGGCGGCCGCATCGATGCCGTCCACGGTGATCGAGCCGGCGTCGGGCTGCATCAGCGTGTACAGCATGCGCAGGGTGGTGGTCTTGCCGGCCCCGTTGGGACCCAGCAGGCCGGTGATCTGGCCATCCCGCGCGGTGAAGTCCACGCCGTCGACGGCCTTGACGGTGCCGGACTTGGTCTTGAAGCCTTTGTGCAGGTTCTCGGCGGTAATCATGGGTGGCTCCAGGCGTGCGAAGGGCGGTTCGGGACCCGCATGCGGTTGCGGCGCGGCCAGCCGGCCATGGTCACGGTCATGGCGACCACCCGTTGAAGTTGACGAACGGCGGCACGTAGCTGAGGTTGTCCAGGCAGCTGGCGTCCAATCCCTTCGCATCGGCGGTTTCCACGAACTGGCCCAGCAGCTTGGGCATGCAGCCAATCGCGGACACGTTGTGACCCTGGCCCTTGAGCACCAGGTGGCGGCCATTGGGCAGATGGGCGAGGACCTGTTCGCCGTAGCGCGGCGGCGTGACCGGATCCAGCTCGCCGGAGAGCAACAGCACCGGCACCTCGGAGGCAAACGGCTTGTGGAAGCCTTCCGGTGCTTCGCCGTGCGGCCACTGCGCGCAGGGCGCGAAAAAGGCCTCGGAAAGTTCCGCTCCCATGATCGTCGTAGCGGCATCCGGGTCGGCGACGTAGCGCGACGCGTCCTCGCTGCACACCACCGACCACTGCATGCCACGGCTCATCTGGCCCTGCATCTGCTCCGCGCTCATCTGCACCAGCGACATCAACGGTGCGTAGCGCCCGCGCGCCGCCTCGTCGATCGTCAATGGCAGCAGGGACGCGGTCTGCGGAAGGTAGGAGAACAGGAAGGCGAGGCTGCCCACCGCATCGGCGGTGATCGTGTCGTGCCGCGACAGGTTGGTCCGTGAGTCGCGGTAATCGACTTCAACCGGCGCCGCGCGCAGCGTCTGCATGACCGTGCGCAACTGCTCGCGCATGTCGACCGGGTAGCGCTCCGCGCAGGCGTCGATCTGCCGGCACTGGGCAGACTGCAGGCGCAGCGCTTCTTCCAGCGTGGTGGCGAATTCGCCGCCCACCACCAGTTCGTTGGGCGCCACCCCATCCAGCACGACGCTGCGGGTGTGCTGGGGATAGCTCGCTGCATACTGCTGGGCGACGCGGGTGCCGTAGGAGACGCCGACCAGATTGATCTTTTCCACACCCAGTGCGGCGCGCACCGCGTCCAGGTCGCGCACGGCGTCGCTGGTCGTATAGAAGCGCGGGTCAGCGCGACCCTCCAGACCCTGCACGCACTGGCGCGTGTAGGCGATGGCTTGTTCTTCGCTGGGCTCACTCATCACATCCAGCGGCAGCGGGGCGCCATCCGCGCCGCGGCAATCCAGCGGATTGGACTGGCCGGTGCCGCGCTGGTCGACAAGGATGATGTCGCGCTGCTTGCCCACCGCACCGAGCATCCGGGTGACCGAAGCCGCATGCTGGGTCGCGGCCTGGCCTGGGCCGCCGGCGAGGAAAAACACCGGGTCCTCGGTACCGCCTGCATTGGCCGGTGACAACCAGGCGATGTTGAGGTCGATCGTGCGGCCCTCGGGTTTTGACGGGTCCTCCGCGACCTGCAGGTTGCCGCAGTTGGCTTCGGTGCTCTGGCCGCCATCGAGGCTGGTCAGGGAGCACGGTTCAAACGCGATCTCGCCGAAATGATGCGTGCCCGCGGGCTGACCGGGACCTTGTGCTTGTGCCGACGGCCCGCTCGCCGGCTGGCATGCCGCCAGTCCGGCGGCCAGCACGCCCGCGGCGATCAATATCGCTGTGTTTCGCATGGTTTTCCCCTGCTGAAGGAAGCGGTGGATGATTCCGGTGCCGCACCCCGGCGAGTCGTGCCGCCTACGCCTGTTTGCACCCCGGTCAGGATGATAGACGCGCCCAACGCGGAAAACGTGACACGGCCCACGCGGCGTCGATGTCCGACCCGGTGCGCGGGAGCACCCAAACGCCGTTGTCGTGCATGCAGCCGTGCACTACTGGAGTGCACGGCTGCTACCGGCAGACCGGCATCCCTACTTGGAGGAGACGTACTTCTCGCGGCGGATCTGGCGCGGCAGCAGGCCGGTTTCGCGCAGCGCTTCGGCGCAGGTATCGACCATGTCCGGATTGCCGCACAGGTAGGCGATGTCGGTCTCCGGATCCGGACTGAACTCGGGCAGGAACTGCTGCACGTAGCCGTGGCGCACGTCCGGATGCGCATGCGGCGAATCCGGGGCCGGCAGCTCGCGTGAGAAACACGGCAGGAAGCGGAAGTTGTCCGGGTGGCGGTTCGCGAACTCGCGGAACTCGTCGCCGTAGAGCAGCTCGGCCGGGTTGCGCGCGCCAAACAGCAGCACGATCTGGACATCGCGCTCGGCGATGGCCTTTTCCAGCAGTGGCAACATCGCCCGATACGGCGTAACGCCCGTGCCGGTGCCGATCATCAGGTAGCGCTGGTTGCTGTCGTTGGGCATCAGGCAGAAGCGGCCGAACGGGCCGGTGGCGTTGATCGAGTCGCCGATCTCCAGGCTCTCGAACAGCGCGGTGGCGGCGCCGCCGGGCACGTAACTGACCGCGATCTCGACCAGGTCGTCCGGGCCCTTGACGGGGTCGGGAATGGTCGCCAGGGAATAGCTGCGCCGGGTGGCGGTGCCGTCGGCGTACTCGAAATGCACCTGGATGAACTGGCCGGCGATGAACGGGAGCGGCTGGCCGTCATCGCGGGCGAAGACGTAATGACCCACCTGCGGGGCAACCATGCGGCGGGAGACGAGATTCAGGGAAAACTGCTGGACTGCCACAGGGCATCGGACCTTGTCTGGACGGTGGACGGCCCACCGGGGCGCGCTGCCGGCGGAACACTCCGTGGCCGGAGCGCGGCCACCAAGGCGCCTATACTACCGGGATCGCCACGCGGCTTCCCGCGCGTCGGCACCAGAAAAAGGGCCCGAGCCAGATGTCCCAACACCCGGTGGGTGCCACTCCCGACCGAGCAACAGCGAACTCCGCGGCACCCGGCGCCGACGCGGCGTTGCGCGACGCGCCGTCGGACAAGGTTCCGGCGTTGCGGGTCACGGATTTGCGCAAGACCTACGGCAACGGGGTCGAGGCGCTCAAGGGCGTGTCGCTGGATGTGGCCGAGGGCGATTTCTTCGCCCTGCTCGGCCCCAATGGCGCCGGCAAGAGCACCCTGATCGGCATCGTGTCCTCGCTGGTCAACCTGACCTCCGGCTCGGTGGAGATCTTTGGTACCGACATCACCCGCCGCCGCAGCGATGCAATGCGCCTGATCGGGCTGGTTCCGCAGGAGCTCAACTTCAACCTGTTCGAGAAGCCGCTCGACATCCTGGTCAACTACGCCGGCTTCTACGGTGTGCCGCGCAAGGTCGCCCTGGAGCGCGCCGAGGTCGAGCTCAAGCGCGCGCACCTGTGGAGCAAGGCGCAGATGACCAGCCGCACGCTCTCGGGCGGCATGAAGCGCCGCCTGATGATCGCGCGCGCGATGATGACCCGGCCGCGCCTGCTGATCCTGGACGAGCCCACCGCCGGGGTCGACATCGAGATCCGCCGCGGCATGTGGGACTCGCTGCAGGAGATCAACGCCTCGGGTACGACCATCATCCTGACCACGCATTACCTGGAGGAGGCGGAGAACCTGTGCCGCAACCTGGCGATCATCGACCACGGCAGCATCATCGCCAGTGGCCCGATGCGCTCGCTGCTGGCCGAGCTGGACGTGCAGGGCTTCGTGCTCGACACCGACGGCGCGCTGCCGGCAACCCTGCCGGTGATCGAGGGCGCGACCCTGCGGGCGCGCGATGCGCACACGCTGGACATCGACATGCCGCGCGAGATGGACCTCAACCACATCTTCGTCGCCCTGGACGCGGCGGGCATCAAGGTCCGATCGATGCGGACCAAGAGCAACCGCCTGGAAGAACTTTTCGTGCGCATGACCGCACGTCCGGAGCAGTCCGCATGAGCCACCCCAACCTGGTCGCGCTGTGGACGGTCTCGCGCCGCGAGATCCACCGCATCCTGCGCATCTGGGCGCAGACCCTGGTCCCGCCGGCGATCACCATGACCCTGTACTTCCTGATCTTCGGCGGCCTGATCGGCTCGCGGATCGGGACCATGGACGGCATCGGCTACATGGATTTCATCGTCCCCGGGCTGGTGATGATGAGTGTGATCCAGAACAGCTACGGCAACATCGCCTCCAGTTTCTTCGGCGCCAAGTTCAGCCGTTTCGTCGAGGAGTTGCTCGTCAGCCCGATGCCCGACTGGGTGATCCTGGCCGGCTACGTCAGTGGCGCGGTGGTGCGCGGCGTGGCGGTGGGCGCGATCGTGCTGCTGATCGCGACCCTGTTCACCGATGTCAGGATCCCGCATCCGCTGGTGACGCTGACCACGGTTTTGCTGGGCTCGACCATCTTTGCGTTGGCGGGCTTCGTCAACGCGATGTTCGCCACCAAGTTCGATGACGTGGCCATCGTGCCGACCTTCATCCTGACCCCGCTGACGTATCTGGGCGGCGTGTTCTATTCGGTCAAGCTGCTGCCCGGCTGGGCGGAGACGGCGACCCACGCCAACCCGATCTTCTACATGGTCAACGCGTTCCGCTACGGCCTGCTGGGTGTCAGCGACGTGCCGCTGTGGATCGCCTACGCGCTGATGCTGGTGTTCGTGGTGGTGCTGACCACGCTCAGCCTGTGGCTGCTCAAGCGCGGGATCGGGCTGCGCAGCTGAGGGTTCGGCTCAGCCGGCGGCGTCGGCGAGCGTACTTGCGGCAGGCTCGGGCAGGCGGAAAAATTCCCGAGCGGTGCGGGTGCTGTTCGCGGCGGTGACCGCGACGTCCTCGCCGCGGTCGCGGGCCAACTCTTCGACGATGTGGGCCAGGTACATCGGCTCGTTGCGGCGGTGGCTCGGCGCCGGCTTGACCGTGCGCGGCAGCAGGTAGGGCGAGTCGGTCTCGATCATCAGCCGGTTGGCCGGGATGTTCTTGACCAGTTCGCGCAGGTGCAGGCCGCGGCGCTCGTCGCACAGCCAGCCGGTGATGCCCACGTGCCAGTCGCGGTCCAGGTAGTCGAACAGTTCCTCGCGGCTGCCGGTGAAGCAGTGCACGACCACCGGGCCCAGGCGCCCATCGAACTCGCCCATCACGCCTATGAAGTCCGCATGCGCGTCGCGCTGGTGCAGAAACAGCGGCTTGCCCACGCCATCGACCGCGAAATCGGCGGCAATCTGCAACTGCATCTCGAATGCGCGGCGCTGTGCCGGGCGCGGCGAGAAGTCGCGGAAGTAGTCCAGCCCGCATTCGCCCACCGCGACCACTTCGGGATGCTGCTGCAGGGCGCGCATCTCGGCATCGCACTCGGCGGTGTACTCGCTCGCATGGTGGGGATGCACGCCCGCGGTGGCGAACAGCTCGCCCGGATGCGCGCGCGCCAGGGCCAGCGCCTGCGGCGAGTGCTCCCGGCTCGCACCGGTGACCACCATCTGCACCACCCCGGCGTCGCGGGCGCGCTGCATCACCGCGTCGCGGTCGTGGTCGAAGGAGTCGTGGGTGAGGTTGGCGCCGATATCGATCAGATTCATTGCAACAGTCTAGGTGGCTGGGGCCGCGCGGGGCGAATGTCCTTGTGTGCGAATGTCCTCCGGCACCGGTTTGGCCGGTGCCTCCGCCTTTATTTCGCACCCAAGGACATTCACCCCTTCGCTGCAGTGTGGTGGCGTCATTGGCGGCAAACTCTGCTGCTAGGTTGTCCCCGTACGAGCTGGCAGATCGGCGCGGCCTGCAGGCCTTGCGGGCGAAATAAAGGAGGAGGCCTCCGCCGCAGGTGGAGGCCGGGGGACATTCGCCCGGAAGGTCTGCAGGCCACGCCCCACCCGACAGGCGCTCCACCCCACCCGACAGGCGCTCCCCCGCAACTCCATACAACGAGTTTCACCTCCAAGCGCCCCGCGCCCGCCCCCATATCCTTGTCCCCACATGAGTCTTACCGAATTCCCCATCGACGAGCTGCTGCCGCAGATCCGCCAGAGCCTGTCTGCGCGCACGCGCCTCGTGCTGGAAGCGCCCCCCGGCGCCGGCAAGACCACCCGGGTGCCGCCGGCGCTGCTGGATGAGCCGTGGCTGCAGGGACGACGGATCATCATGCTGGAACCGCGCCGGGTCGCCGCGCGCGCCGCGGCACGGTTCATGGCAGCGCAACGCGGCGAGGCCGTCGGCGCCACGGTCGGCTACCGGATCCGCTTCGACAACCAGGTCTCCGCGGACACCCGGATCGAGGTCGTCACCGAGGGCATCCTGACCCGCATGGTCCAGGACGATCCGGGCCTGGAGGGCGTGGGCGGGGTGATCTTCGATGAGTTCCACGAACGCCACCTGGCGGCCGACCTCGGCCTGGCGCTGGTGCTGGATGTGCAATCGGCACTGCGCGAGGACCTGCGCATCGTGGTCATGTCCGCCACGCTGGACGGGGAGCGGCTGGCGGGATTCCTCGACGCCCCGCGGCTTTCCAGTGCGGGGCGCAGCTTCCCGGTGGAAATCGGCCATTTTCCCGCTCGCCGCGAGGAGCGCCTTGAGCATCAGGTCGCCCGCGCGGTCGCCCGCACGCTGGCGTCGCATCCCGGCGATCTGCTGGTGTTCCTGCCCGGCCAGCGCGAGATCGCGCGGGTGCGCCAGCTGCTGGACGGGCAAATTGGCGATTCAGGCGTCGACGTGCTCGCGCTGCACGGCGAGTTGCCGGTGGAGGAGCAGGCGCGCGTGTTGCAACCCGATGCGGGCGCGCGGCGGCGGGTGGTGCTGGCCACCAACGTCGCCGAGTCCAGCGTGACCCTGCCCGGGGTGCGCGTCGTCATCGATTCGGGCCTGGCCCGCGAGCCCCGGTTCGATCCCAACAGCGGCTTCCCACGCCTGGACGTGGTGCTGGTCTCGCAGGCGTCTGCCGACCAGCGCGCCGGCCGGGCGGGGCGGGTGGCGTCCGGCTGGGCCTACCGGCTGTGGCCGCAGTCGCAGCGCCTCGAGCCGCAGCGCCGCGCCGAGATCGGCCAGGTCGAGCTGGCCGGGCTGGCACTGGAACTGGCGGCGTGGGGCGATCCGGACCTGCGCTTTCCGGATCCGCCGCCCGCAGGCGCGCTGGCGTCAGCCCGCGACCTGCTGCAGACGCTCGGCGCGCTGGACGGTGCGACCATCACGGCCGACGGTCGCCGGATGCTGCAACTCGGCACCCATCCGCGCCTTGCGGCGATGCTGCTGGCGGCCGCCGATGACAAGGAGCGCGCCCTCGCCTGCGACCTCGCCGCGCTGCTGGAGTCGCGCGATCCGCTGCGCTCGCGCAGCGATGCACTGGCGGACCGCTGGCAGGCGCTGTCGGCATTCCGCCGCCATCGCCTCGGCGCTGACGCCTCGCGCAGCGCGCTGGCCGCCATCGACCAGGTCGCCCGGCAATGGCGTCGACGTCTGCGCTGCAACGCCAAGCCGCCAGCGGACGTTCCCACGCATCTGCTTGGCGACCTCTTGGCCCACGCCTGGCCGGATCGCATCGCCCACCAGCATCCGACCGATCCGTGGCGTTACCAGCTGGCCAACGGGCGCAGCGCGCGGCTGATGGACGACAGCGTGTTGTTCGGCGAGCCTTGGCTGGTGATCGCCGAGCTGCGCGATGAGGGCCGCGATGCGCGGGTGCTGCGCGGTGTACCGCTGGACCCGCAGCGCCTGGAGCGTGACTGGGCGACGCATTTCGAGGAAACCGAGCGGGTGTTCTGGGACGACGCGGCGCGCCGGATCAGCGCGGTGCGCGAGCGTCGCTTTGATCGCATCGTGCTCGACAGCCGGCCACTGGCGAACCCGGACCGTTCCCAGTACGCGGCTGCGCTGGCCGACGCGGTGCGCCAACTCGGACTCGACGCGCTGCCGTGGACCGAAGCGCTCCGCCAGTGGCGCGCGCGGGTTCGTTGCCTGCGCGTGTGGTGCCCGGAGCTGGAGCTTCCCGACCTGAGCGATGAGGCGCTGCTGGCCGGTATCGACACCTGGCTGCTGCCGGCCCTGACTGGCAAGAGCCGGCTGGACGCGCTCAGCGAAGACGAGCTTGCCAACGCGCTCAGGAGTCTCGTGTCCTGGTCGCAGCGCAGCCGCATCGACGAGGTGGCACCGGCGTGCATCGCGGTGCCGTCCGGCCTGCAACGGCCCATCCACTACGCCTTCGACGATGCCGCGGGCGAGCCGGTGCCGCCGGTCCTCGCGGTCAAGCTGCAGGAGTTGTTCGGACTCGCCGACACCCCGGCCATCGCCAACGGCCGCGTGCCGCTGACCCTGCACCTGCTCTCGCCGGGTGGCCGGCCACTGCAGGTCACCGGCGACCTGCGCGGATTCTGGGAGCGCACCTACCCGGAGGTCCGCAAGGAGATGAAGGGGCGTTACCCCCGCCATCCCTGGCCCGAAGATCCCTGGAGCGCGACGGCTACCCACCGCGCCAAGCCACGCGGGACCTGAACCGCATTCGGCCCGCTCTGCCGGGTATCACGTGGTTTCGACGGTCGCTCGCCGACACTCGGGATCTCCCCCACTTCCAGGCGTCCCCAATGAGCAAATTCGACCGACTTCCCGACCGCGCAATGGACCTGGCCAACGATTTCGGCGATCGCATCCGGCACGCGATACCGTCCAACGTCGGCGACCGGATCCGTGATGCCATGCCGTCCAACGTGGGCAAGCGCGTGCGCAATGCTCTGCCGTCGCGCGCGGGCGGCCTGCTTGAGGCCGGTGTGGCCTTGGGCGCGATGAAGACCGCCGGCCGCACTGCGACCGTGTTCGTCCGCCGCAACCCGACCATCGCGGTCGCGGCGCTCGCCGGTGCCGGCCTGCTCTGGTACGCCGCCCACCGCCGTGCGCAGAAGGCGGAACGTGGCCTCATTGAAGGCCGCTCGCGCCGCGTTGATGTCACTGCGGTGGCCGATGAGCCGATCTCGGAACGGCACAGCGAGAAACGCGACGATACCGGCAGCATCAGCCCCGGCGTTGCCTGAAACCAGCCTGCCTGGCCGTTGTGGGGGCCAGCTCCGCGCGATTTCGCGTGGGGCGGCTCTACGTGGCGCGGTCCTGCGTGGGGATCAGGCGGGCACGGGTGTCGGCGCGCTTACCGCCGCCGGCAACTCGATCACGAAGACCGACCCACCCCCATCGCGGTCCTCATACCAGAGCTGACCACCGGCGTTGGAGATGATCTGCTTGGCCAGCGACAGGCCCAGACCGCTGGAGACGCCGTCATCTTCGGCCGTGCCGAGGCGGCTGAACGGCTTGAACAGTTCGCGCTGCTGGTGGGCCGGAATTCCCGGTCCACGGTCCGCGGCGACCAGCTGCCAGAAGCCGGGAGCTCCAGGGCGTCCTGACAGCAACAACTCGCCGTTGGGTGCGTATTTCATGGCATTGCTCACCAGGTTCTCCGCGACCTGGCGCAGCACACGGTCGTCGATGGCGACCTTGGTTCCCACCGGCGGCGAGGTCACCGTCAGTGTGATTCCCTGCGCATCGAGCTGGTACTCATAACGGTTTGCCAGCCACTCCAGCGTGTCGCACAGGTCGGCGCAGTCGGAGCCTTCGCATTTTTCGCGCGAAGCACCGGCCTGGGTTTCGAGGTAATGGCGGATATAGCCGATCGCGTCGTTGGCACTTTCGTAGATCATGTCCAGATAACGCGGGATCCGCTCCGGGCGGACTGCCTCGTTGCGCAGGATGTCACTGGCAAACAGCACGCTCGAAAGCGGGTTCTTCAGATCATGGGCGACCAGGTTGACCAGTTCCTGGCGCTCGCGGGCGACACGCTCCAGCCGGTCCCGGGTGAGCTTTAGCCCCACATGCGCGTTTACGCGCGCAATCAACTCCTCCGGCAGGAAGGGCTTGGTGACGTAGTCCACGACGCCGGCGTCGAAAGCGCGCAGCAACAGGTCACGGTCGTGCGCAGCGGTGACGAACACCACCGGTACGCCCATGCCGCGCTCCTTGAGCGCATTCATGACCTCGAAGCCGTCCATGCCGGGCATCATGACGTCGAGCAGGATGAGGTCCGGCTGGGCCTGCTCGCACAGGATCAGCGCTTCCTCACCCGTCCCGGCCGACAGCACGTGGTAACCCTCACGAGTGAGCAGGGTGCTGACCACGCGACGGTTCGCCGACTGATCGTCGACGACCAGAATACTGCCAAGACTGGTCTGGGTAGGTGTCATGTCGGTTCCTGATGCCAAGTCCACCCCGGGACAAGGCCTGCCTCTGGCGCAATAGCAAACCACGAAAAGCTGAATGCGGCACGCAACCGCCTTAACGGTTCAGCTGTGACGAGGGTCCGCAGACAGATCATGCCACTGTCCCGGCATCAATGCGCCCAATTGATGCGGACCGACGGCCACGCGCACCAGTCGCAGGGTGGGCAGGCCGACCGCGGCCGTCATTCGCCGGACCTGGCGGTTGCGACCCTCGCGAATCCGGATCTCCAGCCAGGCATCGGCCACGGTCTTGCGGAAGCGCACCGGCGGATCGCGCGGCCACAGCAAAGGTGCGGGGAGGCTCCGCGCATGCGCCGGCAAGGTCGGACCGTCCTTGAGTTCCACGCCGTTGCGCAACGCTGCCAGCTGCTGCTCATCCGGCGTCCCCTCCACCTGCACCCAATACGTCTTGAGCGCCTTATGGCGCGGATCGGTCAGACGGTGAGCCAGGCGGCCGTCGTCGGTAAGCAGCAGTAACCCTTCGCTGTCGTAGTCCAGGCGACCGGCCGGATAAACCGCAGCGGGCAGCCCGAATCCTGCCAGCGTCTCCCGCGCGGGACCTTCCGGGCCGCTGTCAGTGAACTGGCACAGCACCCGGAAGGGCTTGTTGAACGCGATCAGCAACGATCGCTCAACCGGGTTTGCGGAACCGCAGGGTCATGCGATCGCTTTCGCCGATGGCCTGGTATTTGGCGGGGTCGTCGCCTTCGCTGACATTGTTGCCCGGCGGCAGCGTCCACACGCCGTTGGGGTGGTCGCGGGTGTCACGCGGGTTGGCGTTGATCTCACTGGCCTCCTCGAAGGTGAAGCCGGCGGCTTCGGCGAGTGCGATCACCTGGGCCTCGCCGACATAGCCACTGCCATCGTCATCAGGGACGTCGGCGGCGGCGCGGTGCTCGACCACGCCCAGGGTGCCGCCGGGTTTGAGCACCTTGTAGAAGCCCTCGAACATGCCCGGCGCCTGACCGGATTTGCGCCAGTTGTGCACGTTGCGGAAGGTCACAACGAGGTCCGCGGTGCCCGGGCTGCCCAGCACCGGCGCGGTCGGGTCGTAGCTGACCATGTTGGCGCGGTCGAACTGCGCCGGCGCCGCGGCGAAAGTTGCCTCGAGCTGGTCCTTGGCCTTCTGCTGGTAGTCCCGCCCGCCGCCCTCGGGGAGCGTGGCCGGATCCACTACCGCAGCCACGTAGTTGCCGTCCTGGTGCAGGTAAGGCGCGAGGATCTGCGCATACCAACCCGCACCGGGGGTGATTTCCACCACCGTCTGGTCGGGCTGCAGGCCGAAGAACTGCAGGGTCTCCAGTGGATGGCGATGGGCATCGCGGGCGACGTCATCCGCACTACGCCAGTCACCGCCGACCGCGTCGCGCAGCCTGGCCTGGTCGGTCGCCGCTGCACGCGACTCGCTTTCCGCCGCCGAGTCGGCGCGCTGCGCGTCGGCGCTGTCGAGATTGCCGGTGGCGGGCTCGCCGCTGCAACCCAGCAGGAGGAACGGTGCAAGCGCGCAGCCGAGCAGGGTGAGAGAGGTGCGGTGGTTCATGGGGCGGCTCCAGTGGGAACAGGGCAGACCGCAGCCTAGCGCAAACCAGGTGCGGTCCCGTTGGGATGGCGGGGCGATCAGGCGGCCGACAGGAGCGCCAGTGCCTCGTTGAACGCGCGGCTGGGTCGCATCTCCCTGCCCAGCAGTTCCAGGTCGGGCTGGTAGTAGCCGCCCATGTCGACCGGCTTGCCCTGCGCGGCGTTGAGCTCCTCGACGATCTTTTCCTCATCGCGGCCAAGCGCCTGCGCGATGGGGGCGAACGTCGCCTTCAGCGCGGCGTCCTCATCCTGCGCGGCCAGCGCCTGCGCCCAGTACAGCGCGAGGTAGAAGTGGCTGCCGCGATTGTCGAGCTCGCCGACTTTGCGCGAGGGTGAGCGGTTGTTGTCCAGGAACGTGCCGGTGGCCTCGTCAAGGGTCTTCGCCAGCACACGCGCTCGCGGGTTGTCGTAGCGCTCGGCCAAGTGCTCCAGGGACGCGGCCAGGGCGAGGAACTCACCCAGCGAATCCCAGCGCAGGTGGTTTTCCTTGCTGAACTGCTGCACATGCTTGGGCGCGCTGCCGCCGGCGCCGGTCTCGAACAGGCCACCGCCCGCCATCAACGGAACAATCGACAGCATCTTCGCGCTGGTGCCCAACTCCATGATCGGGAACAGGTCGGTCAGGTAGTCGCGCAGTACGTTGCCGGTCACCGAGATGGTGTCCTCGCCCTTGCGGATGCGCGCCAGCGAGAACTTCATCGCCGCGACCGGATCCATGATGCGGATGTCCAGGCCGGCGGTGTCGTGGTCCTTGAGGTACGTCTCGACCTTGGCGGTCACCTGACGGTCGTGGGCGCGCTGCGGGTCCAGCCAGAAGACGGCAGGTGTGTTGCTCAGGCGCGCGCGGGTGACGGCCAGCTTGACCCAGTCGCGGATCGGCGCGTCCTTGGTCTGGCACATGCGCCAGATATCGCCGGCCTCGACGGCGTGCTCCATCAGCACCGTGCCATTGCCGTCCACCACGCGCACCGTGCCGGCGGCAGGGATCTGGAAGGTCTTGTCGTGGCTGCCGTATTCCTCGGCCTTCTGCGCCATCAGGCCGACGTTGGGCACCGTGCCCATGGTCGCCGGGTCGAACGCACCGTGCGCCTTGCAGTCCTCGATCGCGGTCTGGAACACGGCGGCGTAGCAGCGGTCCGGGATCAGCGCCTTGGCGTCCTGGCGCTCGCCGGCGGCATTCCACATCTTGCCCGAGTCGCGGATCATCGCCGGCATCGAGGCATCCACGATCACGTCGCTGGGCACGTGCAGGTTGGTGATGCCCTTGTCGGAATCCACCATCGCCAGCCTGGGGCGCTTGGCGTACTGGGCGGCGATGTCGGCCTCGATCGCGGCCTGGCGCTCGGCGGGCAGCGACTGGATGCTGGCGTAAAGGTCGCCGATGCCGTTGTCGGGGTCGAAGCCGACCTCACGCAGCTCGTCGGCGTATTTGGCCAGCACGTCGCGGTAGAAGCGGCTGACCACGACGCCGAAGATGATCGGGTCGGAGACCTTCATCATCGTGGCCTTCAGGTGCAGCGAGAACAGCACGTCGCGCGCGCGGGCGTCCTCGATCTGGGCATCGACGAAATCGGCCAGCTTGGAGCGGCTCATCACCGAGGCGTCGATCAGCTCGCCGGCCAGCAGGGCGGTCTTCTCCTTCAGCACCGTGGTCTTGCCATCGGCGCCGACCAGCTCGATGCGCACCGCGCCGGGCTGGTCGATCAGCACCGACTGCTCGCTGCCGTAGAAGTCGCCATCGTCCATGTGCGCGACGTGCGACTGGCTGTCCGCGCTCCACGCGCCCATGCGGTGCGGGTGCTTGCGGACGTAGTTCTTCACCGACAGCGGCGCACGGCGGTCGGAGTTGCCTTCGCGCAGCACCGGGTTGACGGCGCTGCCCTTGGCGCGGTCGTAGCGCTTGCGGGTATCGCGCTCGGCGTCGGTGGCCGGCTCGTCGGGGTATTCGGGCAGCTTGTAGCCGTGCTGCTGCAGCTCGCGGATGGCGGCCTTCAGCTGCGGCTCGGACGCGCTGATGTTGGGGAGCTTGATGATGTTGGCTTCCGGCGTGGTCGCCAGGTTGCCCAACTCGGCCAGGTCATCGCTGACGGCAGCATCGCCGAGCATGTCGGGGAACTGCGCCAGGATCCGCGCGGCCAGAGAGATGTCGCGGGTTTCCACCGCGATCCCGGCGGTGCCGGTGAACGCCTGCACGATCGGCAGCAGCGACTGCGTCGCCAGCAAGGGCGCCTCGTCGGTGAGTGTGTAGATGATCTTGGGGGTATCGGACATTGAGCTCTCGTCGTCGCCATCGGGCCGACCATTGTCGCCTAGACGTCCTGTTCGCGCTCGCGCACTTCCTCTTCGGCCACCGTGTAGAGGGCGGATGGCGCGGCTTCCAGCCGGGCGCGCGGGATCGGATTGCCACTCTGCTCGGACTGGCCGTAGGTGCCTTCCTCGATCTTCTCGAGCGCGCGACGAACCGCTTCCAGGCGCATGCGGTCGTGGGCACGCACGGCGCGGTTGTTGTCCTGCTGCGCGCTCTTTTGCGCGTCGCTGCCGCTGGTACGGGCCTGGTTGGTGCGGGTTTCCTGCATCTGCAGCTCGTCCTCCAGGCGGAAGTCGAGCGAGGACTGCAGCTCGGCCTGCAACTCCTCCAGCCGTTGCTTCTGTTTCTGGATGAAGTCCGGATCAAGTGCGTCGTTGTGCTGGCTCATGCGTATCCCGCGTCGGTTGTTTCGTGGCCACCAGTGTGGCCAAAGCGACGTGATTCCGGCATGACCCCGGAGCGCGGCAGGCGGTTTCGCCGGCCGCGGGCTACCGGTACCAGGCGCGACCGGCTGCGTTTACGCGCCGCAGCACTTCTTGTATTTCTTGCCGCTGCCGCAGGGGCAGGGCTCGTTGCGCTCCGGCGTGTCCAGCGCGCGGATGGGCTCGCGCGGGGTCAGCGCCTCGATGCGGTGGTGGTGCAGGTCGGCCAGCATGTCGGGCAGCATCGCGATGATGCCCAGGCGCTCGGGGTAGTCGATCGGCGTGCCGGGCTGGGCCGGATCCTCGCCGATGACTTCGCCGCTGGCGAGGCGGTCGAACTGCTCGAAGATCTCCTCCATCCAGTCGTTCTGGTCCAGCCAGGTGTCCCACGCGTCCTCCTGCAGCTCCACGGCGGTGAAGAAGCCCAGTGCCCAGTCGCGGCCGACATCCAGCTCGTCTTCCTGTGCTGCCTGCGCGCCTTCGGTCGGATGCTCGGGATCCTCGGGCAGCCACAGCAGCGGCGCCAGGTGGTCGGGCAGGGTCTCGTTGCCGTGGCGCACCCTGGCGAGCGCCATGTTGCGATGGGTAAGCAGCAGGTCTTCGATGCCCGCGCGCTGCGCAGCGTCGTCCCAGCGCGGGGTCTTGCCCCAGATGGTCGGCTCCCACTGGTCCATGGCGAGCTCGGCGGGCGAGACCGCAAGGGCGGTGAAATAGCCGTCCAGCGCTTCCAGGTTGAAGCCGCGGAACGGCACCGCGCGCTGCTCGAGCAGGTTGGCAAGGCGTTCGATCTGGTCGTCGGACAGATAGGCGGATGCAGTCATGGGCGAAGGTCACGGCGGGCAGGGATTGGGCCATGGTAACGGTTGCCCGAAGGCGTCGAGCGTGACCGGCGAGACCCTGCAACGCAGAAGGGCGCACCAGTTGGCGCGCCCTTCCGATGGCAGCCGTCTCCGGCCATGGCGATTCGAGGAATTACTTCACCGTGAAGCTGGTCTTGCGCGGCGCAGCGCTGTCGATGGCGACCTCGGCGGTGTAGTTGCCGGCCGGCCAGCCGTTGGCATTGTTAAAGGTGAAGTTGGTGGTCTCGATACCGTTGGTCGAGATCGACTGCGACTCCTCACCGGCGACCTGGCCATCCTCGTAGACCAGCCGCGTGTGGATGTTCGTGCTGCCGCTGGTCCCGGTGGTGGACACTGACACGATGATCGGATCGTTGGTGGTGAAATCCGTGGTCGAGGTCTGGATCATCTTGTCGGCGCCCGCCTGGGTGCCCAAGGTCACCGACGTGATGCTTACCGCGCTGTTCATCGGCGACGCCGGCTGGGTCGGCGCCGGGGTGCTCATCGGCGGCGGGGTGACGGCGGTGTCAGCAGGCTTGTCCTTCTTGCAGCCCGCCAGGGCGAGCGATGCCACCAGGGCGGTCGCGATGGCATAACGCAGGGTTGGTGCGGTCATGTGGATCTCCTTGGGGATGGGCGCCAGTGCGCTTCAGTGGTCGTCGCGAGCAGGAACGCGCAGGACCTGGCCGGGCTGGATCCGGTCCGGGTTGTGCAGCTGGTCGCGGTTGGCGTCGTAGATCGTGTTCCAGGCGCTGGCCTTGCCATAGAAATGCTTGGCGATGTGCGAGAGCGTGTCGCCGGGCTTCACGGTGTACAGCTCGGACACCGGCTCGCCGATCTTGTCCGCGGTGGTGTCGACGCGCGAACTGACAGCGGAGAAGTCAGCCCGGTCCGCCCTGTTGGCGGTGCTGTCTACTTTGCTGGTGACGCCGGAGAAATCGGCTTTCTTGTCGGGGTGGCTCATTGCATCGGACTCCTGCCATCGGGGCAGGGAGACGATGGCACGCGCCTTGTTAAAACCAGATCGCCGGCGGGTGACGGTTTTGCGACGGCGCGCCGCCAACAGCGCCGTACTGCCGCTTACTGGCGCAGGTCTCTCCCGGGCTCAGGCGCAGGACAGCCCGGCGTTGCCCGCCACGGGTTGATGTCCAGGCCGCCGCGGCGGGTGTAACGCGCCTCCACCGAGAGCTGGGTGGGGCAGGCGTGGCGCATCAGGTCGCAGAAGACCTGCTCCACGCACTGCTCGTGGAAGCCGGCGTGCTCGCGGAAGGAGACCAGGTAACGCAGCAGGCCGGCGCGATCCAGCTGGGGGCCGTGGTAGTGGACCACCAGGCGCGCCCAGTCGGGCTGGCCGGTCACGGGGCAATTGGATTTCAGCAGCTCGCTGGTCAGCGTTTCGGTGACGACATGGGCGGGATCGGCGGCCAGGAAGGCCGGCTGCGGCGGGCCGTAATGGTCGATGGCGATGTCCAGCGTGTCGATCAGGATGGCGTTGTCCTGCGACTCATCCATGACGGGCAGGCCGAAGGCGACCTCGACCGGGCTCCCGGCCACGCGCGACAGGTCCTCGACCATTCGCGCGAGCACCGCCTCGTCACTGACGAACGCGGTGGCGTTGAACGAGTTCAGATAGAGCTTGAGCGACTTGGATTCGATCAGCTGCGGTGAGGTTGCCGGCACCGTGATCGTTGCGGTCGCGACGCGTGGCTTGCCGCGGCCGTCCAGCCAGCCCAGCTCGTAGGCATGCCAGCGGTCGTTACCAATGAAGGGCAGCGCGTCCGCCTGCACGTCCAGCCGGGTCCGGCCGAGGGCGCGGGCGATCGGGAACAGCAGCGATGGATCGTAGGCGCGTGGGTAGGCGACGCTGCGGCCCAGCGGCAGGTCGGCGCCGGTGTCGGTGGCGGCGAGGGAGTCGATGGCGGTCATGGCGCCATTATCCTCCCGATCCGCCCCGGTGCCGGGTGGTGAGGTACTCGGTGGAGCGCATCTCGATCAGGCGCGAGGTGGTGCGCTCGAACGGACCGGCCAGGCGGTGGCCGGTGTACAGGCCGACCGGGTCGGCATCGGCGGTGCAGACCAGGTTGACGTTGCGGTCGTAGAGCTCGTCGATCAGGTTGACGAAGCGGCGGCCGGGATCGTCGTTGCTGCCATCGAATACCGGGACACCGCCGACCAGCACGGTGTGGAACCGGGTCGCGATCTCGATGTAGTCGCCGGTGGCGCGCGGGCCATCGCACAGGGCGTCGAAGTCGAACCAGATGTGGCCGCCGGCGATGCCGCGCACCGGGATGTCGCGGCCTTCGATATGCAGCGGACCGTCCTCGCGCGGCGCGTCGGCGATGATCTGCTTCCAGCGCGTCGCCAGCCACTCGTCGGCCGCGGCATCCAGCGGCGCGCGGTACACCGGCGAGCGGGTCAATGCGCGCAGGCGGTAATCCTGGTCGCTGACCAGCTCCAGAATGTGGCAATGCTGCTGGATCTGGGCGATCGCCGGCAGGAAGCTCTCGCGCTGCAACCCGTCCTTGAACAGGTTTTGCGGGGCGGTATTGGAGGTCGTCACCAGGGCCACCCCGTTGGCGAACAACTGCTCCATGAACCGGCCCAGCAGCATCGCATCGCCGATGTCGGTGACGAAGAACTCGTCCAGCACCAGCACCCGCCAGCGGCGCCCGGCGGCATGGGCGATGGAGGCCAGCGGATCGCGCTCGCCGGCGTGCTCGCGCAGGCGTGCGTGCACGTCGCGCATGAACCGGTGGAAGTGGGTGCGGTGCTTGGCCTGGATCGGCAGGCCGTCGTAGAACAGGTCGACCAGGAAGGTCTTGCCGCGGCCGACGCCGCCCCACAGGTACAGCCCGGGCACGGCCGCCGGCGGCTGCTTGCGCAGGCGCTGCAGCAGGCCGCGCGAGGGCGGCTCCAGCAGCGCCGCGTGGATGCGGTCCAGCTCGGCCAGTGCCGGCAACTGGGCGGGATCGGCATCCCAGTCGCCACGTGCAACGCCGGCGCGGTAGCGCACGCCGGGCAGGGCGCCGGCGTCCGCGGTCACGACGGGGTCAAGCATCGGCGGCAGGCTTCGCCGCTGGCAGGTAGGGACGGATCCCGTGCTTCACCGCGCCGCGCAGGTCGATCAGCTTGCGGTGGAAGAAGTGGCTGGCATCGGGGATGCGGACCAGCTCGGGCGGCTGATCGAAGCCGTCTGCCCACTCATAAACCTTTTCGGGATCCACGACATCGTCCGTCTCGCCCTGGATCACCACCCAGGGGCCGTCGAAGGCCGGGATGCTGTCGAAGCGGTAGCCGCGGCGGCCTGCGGGCGGGGCGATCATGAGCAGCAGGCCGGCATCGACCTCGCTGGCGACCTGGAAGGCGACGTAGGAGCCGAAACTGAAACCCCCCAGCCAGAGCTGGAGGTCGGGGCGCTGCCCGCGTACCCAGGCGATGACGGCCCGGAGGTCATCGGCTTCGCCGTCACCGTTGTCAAAGCGGCCCTCAGACCCGCCCACGCCACGGAAGTTGAAGCGAACCGTGGTGGCGCCGGACTGGTGCAGGCCACGTGCGGTCATGGTGACCACCTTGTTGTGCATGGTGCCGCCCTCGGTGGGGAGGGGGTGGCAGATCACCATCACCACCGGGCGCGGGTCGACGTCGGCCTCGGGCGCTTCCACGATGGCTTCGAGATCTCCGGCCGGGCCGTGCAGGGTGACGTCGACCGGCTTGCCGGAGCGGAATTCCGGATCGTTGGGAAATGCAGGCTTGTCCATCGGCCCATGATAAGCCTTGCCAACGGACGGAACCCGGAAACGACAAAGCCGCCCAAGGGCGGCTCTGTCAGCGGACCGGCAGACCGGTCGACCGTTACTTGAGGTTCTCGACCATCCAGTCGACCGTGGCGATGACCTGCTCGTCGGTCAGGGCCGGATTGCCGCCCTTGGCCGGCATCAGGCCGGCGCTGCCGGTGTAACCCTCGATGGCGTGCTTGTGCAGGGTGTCCATGCCCTGGGCGATGCGTGCCGACCAGTGCGCCTGATCCATGGTCGGTGCACCGCCGGCGCCGGAACCGTGGCAACCCGCGCACAGGCCATCAAAGATCACCGAGCCATCCAGCGTGCCGCCGTAGGCGACCTGCGCCGATGCCGAAGCGAGCGCCGCGGATGCCGCCGCTGCTGCTGCGGCCGCACCGGTGCTGCCAGCGTACACGCCGCCGACGGGCGCGATGCGCTCCACGGTGCGTTGCGCGAAATTGTCCGGCTCGTCGTAGGGAAGCGAGTTGCTGATGATGCGTGAGCCGACCACCAGGCCAAGGCTGAGCAGGATCAGGAAGCCGATCACCAGCGAGAATCTTTTCAGGAAATCAAGGTCGTAATTGCGCACGGTCCCACCTTTTGGGCGCTCCCCGCGATGGGGCGCGCGTCGACGTCCAACGAAAATCCGCAATCAAGCGGCCGCGGGGCAGTATAAAGCGTTGCCGGCCAGACAAGTAGGGGCGGCTCTCCGCCGTGGAATCAAGCACTAAGGCCGCATCGCCTCGAGCGCCGTCTGGTAGCGCTGCAGGTGGTACTGGATCTGGTTCGAGCGCGGGTCGGTCTGCATCGCCGGGGGCACGTCCAGATCCATCAGCTCCAGGTCATCCGTGCCGACCGCGGCCCAACGAGGCAGTCCCGGTCCGTTGGGGTCCCCTTTGCGGGCGAAGTTGGTCCAGTAGCCGGTCATGATCCGCGACAGCTCCTTGCCGGTTGCGTCGACGGTCACGCTGGGCAGGCCAACGGGTTCGAACAGGTAGGGCACGTCATCGCTGTGCGCCGCGCCGGGCACGCTGCCGCGCTTGTCGGCGGGAAGGTGGCTGAAACGGTAGACAAAGGCTTTGCCGCCGTGGGCCGCCACCTGGCGCGCCAGGAAGCGGGCCGGGGCGTGGAAGCCGGTATCGGCGAACCATTCCTCCACCAGCGGCTTGTCATCCAGTGCGGGGTAGGCGCTGCGCGCTTCGTCGGCGGATGTGCCACGCAGGATCGCGGCCAACGGAATATTGAAGTTGGCGACCAGGCTCTGCTCCCAATCGGTGGTGCCGATCATCAGCGGGGTTGGGTTCTGCTCGCCGCGGGCGAAGGTGCGGTCGACGTTGCCGGGCAGGAACCGGCCATCGGTGACGGGCACCATCGCGCCTGCGGGGCGGGTTTCGGAGTAGGCGATGATTTTCTGCCACGGCAACGCGCGCAGCCTCGCCGGGACGTCTCCGCCGGGATCGACGCCCAACGCGGTCGCCAACGCCTCGCCATCCTTCTCCAGCGAGGGCGATCCGGGCTGGTCGACCGAGACCCGGCGGGCCTGTTCCAGGTTGGCCATCGCGCCGCTCTGGGCGATGGCGCGGTGGTACAGGCCGCGGGTCATCGGCGAGGTCATCAGCGCGGTCACGGCCACTCCGCCGGAGGACTGGCCGGCGATGGTGACGTTGCCGGGATCGCCGCCGAATGCGTCGATGTTGTCCTGCACCCAGCGCAGCGCGGCCGCCATGTCCATGAGGCCGTAGTTGGCCAGCGGCTCGTCGGTCTGGCGCGCGGTGAGCGCGGGGTGGGCAAACAGCCCCAGGCTGTCGAGCCGGTAGTTGATGGTGACCACCACCGCGTCCCGCTTGGCCAAAGCCTTGCCGTCGTGCCGCGAGCCTGTGCCGATGCGGGCAAAGCCGCCATGGATCCACATGATCACCGGAACCTTGCTTCCGGCCTTGAGTTGCGGGCTGTAGACACTGAGGTTGAGGCAGTCCTCGGCCATCTCGAACTCCGCCAGCCACGGGGCGACGGCGCCATTGCGCTTCTCGGTGGACTGCGGGCAGATTGCGCCGTGCCGGGTGCCGTCGCGCACGCCTTGCCATTCCGGCGCGGGGCCGGGTGGTCGCCAGCGTCCTTCGCCACTCACGTCCGCGGCGAACGGGATGCCGCGGAATACGGCGATGCCCTCGTCGACAAATCCGCGCACATCGCCCTGGGCGGTGTGCACCACCGGCGCCAGCTCATCACTGCCGCCGGCGACAGGGCGATCGGTCAAGCTGGCGCAAGCTGGCAACGCCGCCGCCAACATCAGGAACCCTGCGATCAAGGCCGGGCGCGGGTCGGGTTGGTACCGGAGGTTGTGGACCATCCTGAAAACACCGTTGGCGAGTGAAGTCAATCCGAGTATCTTGGTAAATGTCCGGACAATCAACGCGCGCGGTTTTCGGCCCTGTTCACCGCGTTGGCAGGACTTTCCAGGCCGCAAAGAACCGCATGCACCTTGGGAACCGGCAGCGGAACGATCAGGAGTGATGGATGGCGATACCCCCGACGCGACAGGTCGTGCAGGTGCTGCGCTACCCCGACGGCATGCCGCGCGAGCGCGACTTCGGCCTGGATCGGCGCACGCTGGATGCGCCCGGTGCCGGCGAGGTCGTGGTGCGCAACCACTGGCTGTCGCTGGACCCGTATCTGCGCCCGTTGCTGGGCGGACGCTACGCGATCACGCGGCCCGAACTGGGCGCGGTGGTTCCCGGTGGCGCGGTGGGACAAGTGGTGCAGAGCAATGCCGACCGCCTGGCCGTCGGCGACTGGGTAGTCGGTGATACCGGCTGGTGCGACGTCGCGGTGGCGCCGCAGGACGCACTGCGCAGGGTCGATCCGGATCTGGCGCCGCCCTCCACCGCGCTGGGCGTGCTGGGGATTCCCGGCCTGACGGCATGGGCCGGATTGAAGACGATCGCCCGTCCGCAGCGCGGCGAAACGGTGCTGGTCTCCACCGCAGCCGGCGCGGTCGGCAGCGTGGCCGGGCAACTGGCACGGCGCGCGGGTTGCCGCACCGTCGGCATCGCCGGGCTGGAGGCGAAATGCACGGTCGCGCGCGAGGCCTTCGGGTTTGACGAATGCGTCAGCCACCTCAGCCCGAGCTTCGTCGAGGACCTGCGCGCGGCGTGTCCGGATGGCATCGATGTTTACTTCGACAACGTCGGCGGGCCGGTGCTCGAAGCGGCGCTGTCGCTGCTGCGGCCGCGCGCGCGCGCGGTGCTGTGCGGCCTGAGTTCGCAGTACAACCAGGGCGAGCGCCCGCCAGGTCCAAACCTGGGCCCGGTGATCGCGGCCCGCGCCACGCTGCAGGGCTTGGTGGTGTTCGACCATCTCGACCGGTTCGACGAATTCACCAATGAGGTCGCACCACTGGTGCGCGACGGCAGCGTGCAGTATCGCGAGTCGGTCAGCGACGGCCTCGCTTCCGCTCCGGCGGCCTTCATCGCGATGATGTCGGGCCGGAACCTGGGCAAATCACTGGTGAGGTTGCCTGAATGAGCGTGTGTATCCACCGTCGCTTCGTCCGCATCGGCCAGCGTCATGTGCATCTGCGTCATGCCGGGCAGGGGCCGGTGCTGGTCCTGCTGCACCAGTCGCCGCAGAACTCGCGGATGTGGCTGGACATGATTGCGCGCTTCGCCGACCGCTATACCGTGATCGCGCCGGACACGCCGGGTTTTGGCTACTCGGACCCGCTCGACATCGCCGAGCCCTCCATTGCCGACTTGGCGGAGGCCACCGTCGCGGTACTGGACGCATCGGGCATCGACCGGTTCGCGGTGTTTGGCATGCACACCGGCGGGCTGGTCGCCGCCCAGGTCGCGGCCGCCTGTCCGGAGCGGGTGACCGCGCTGGTGGTGGATGGCTACGCGGCCTTCACCCCGGCGGAGAGCGCGATCTACGGCGACCGCTACCTGCCTCCGTTCGTGCCCGCGTGGGACGGCTCGCACCTGCGCTGGCTGTGGTCGCGGATGCGCGAGCAGAAATACTTCTTCCCGTGGTACGACGACCGCGCCGAAGCGGCGATGGCGATCGATCCGCACACCACCCAGAGCACTCATGAGGCGGTGATGGACGTGCTGGAGGTCGGCGATGCCTACCGGGCCGGCTATGGCGCCGCGTTCCGCCACATCGAGCACGGATTCCTGTCGACCCTGCAGCCGCCGTCGCTGCTGGTCTTCCGCCGCGGCGATCCTCTGCTGGCCCACCTGCCGCGCCTGCCGGAACTGCCAGCGAACGTGCAGGCAGTGGTCGAGGAGGACGGCATCGCGGGCATGCACGCGCGCATGGATGCGTTGCTCGCGGACAAGCTGGCCGACGAAGCATCGGTCGAACTGATCGCTGCCGGGGCGGAGCGTTCGCCGCACTGCGCGGGTGGGGATGCGGGTCGTGATCCTTCCGGTGGTCCTGACGGCACCGGCTGGTCGCACCGCATTGTCGCCTGCGCGGTGGGCGACATCGCGTTGTGGTCCCACGACGGCGCGGACTCGCTGCGGCTGGTGCTGCATGCGCCGGGAGAGCGGCCGTTGGCGCCCGCCGACCTGGCGGTGGCCGGCACGGCAGCGGTGGTCGCACCGGACCTCCCGGGACACGGCGGCTCGTCCGAGATCGATGCTGACCTGGACGCCGGAACAATGGTGAGCGCGATCCTCGCGACGCTGGGGTCGGTTCCGGGCCAACTGCCGGTCACCATCGAGAGTCACGGCGCGGCCGCAGGCTACGTACCGGCGCTGGCGGCGGCACTGGGCGAGCGCCTGCAGCGGGTCGTGCTGCACCGGCCGTGGCTGCTGGAGGGCGATGAGACCGCGACCCTGCTGGCGCAACTGCCCGACCCGCAGCTGTTGCGCGCCGGTGGCCACCTCGACGAGACCTGGCAGTGGGAGCGCGAACGCCACCTGATGTGGCCCTGGTTGAAACCTTCCGCAGCCGCCCGTCGCCCCGTCGCCGCTCCGACACCGGCCCAGGTCAATGACAACGTGGTCGAGTTGCTGCGTCTGGGCGAGCGCTGCAAGCCGATGTTCCGCGAGGCCGCCTCACCCGGTCTCGCGGCCCGCCTGGGCGCGCTGGGTGTGCCGCTGGCAGCCGGCAGTTCCGCCAGCACCGACGACTATCTCGGCCGCGCCGCCGCATTGCTGGGCGAACAATCCGCCACATCCCCAACCCATCCCTGACACCCGTTCCCGACCCGCCCGCCGCCCGAGGCGCAGGGCACGGAACGGCGCAACGACTTCCGAGGACTTCCGCATGAGCAGCACGCTCTCCCCCGATCACGTCATCGCCGACCTGAAGACCCGCTGGGGCAACGCCGTCATCACCGACCCGGCCGAGCTCGAGTACTTCGGCACCGACGTCTACTCCCAGGGCGAGCCGCTGCTGGCCGTCCTGCGCCCGACCGACGCGGATCAGCTCGCGGCCGCTGTGGCCCAGCTGACGGCGGCCGGCATCACCCTGATCGCCCGCGGCGGCGGCATGAGCTACACCGGCGGCTACCTCGCAACCCGCCAGCCCACGGTGCTGATCGACACCGGTGGCCTCGACAAGGTGGTTGAAATCAACGTCCGCGACGCCTACGTGGTGGTCGAGGCGGGCGTCACCTGGGAAGCCCTGCAGCAGGCGTTGCAGGCCAAGGGCGTGCGCACTCCGTACTTCGGCCCCATGTCGGGCTCGCACGCGACCGTCGGCGGGGCGCTGTCACAGGGCAGCGTGTTCCACGGCTCCGCCCGCTACGGTTCATCGGCCGACTCCGTGCTGGGACTGGAGGTGGTCACCGCCAACGGCGACATCCTGCGCACCGGCTCGGCCGCCTCGGGCAATGCGACGCCGTTTTTCCGCTGGCACGGCCCCGACCTGACCGGCGTCTTCCTCGGCGACTGCGGCCTGCTCGGCATCAAGGTTCGCGCCAGCCTGCGCCTGCTGCCCAGGCATTCGCACATCGATTACCTGTCGTGGCAGTTCGAGCGCGCCGACCAGTTGATGGACGCGATGGGCGCACTGGCCCGCGCCGGCCTGGCCTCGGAGATTGCCGCCTTCGATCCCAGCCTGTCGCAGATCCGCATGCGCCGCGCCAGCCTCAGCAGCGATGTCAAAAGCCTCGGCAACGTGATCAAGAAGGGCGGCCTGATGCAGGGCCTGAAGCTGGTGACCAAGGGCCGCGACTTCCTCGACCCGGAACTGTTCACCCTGCACATCACCCTGGAGGCCGACTCGGAGGGGGAGATCAACGCGCGCGTCGCGGCGGCCCGCAAGGCGGTGGCGGCATTCGGCACGGAGGTCGAGAACAGCGTACCCAAGGTGATGGCGGCCAACCCGTTCGCGGCCAAGAACGCGATGCTCGGCTCAGCCGGCGAGCGCTGGGCGCCGATCCACGGCATCGTGCCGCACTCGCGCAGCACCGAGCTGTTCAACGCCCTGCAGGACCTGTTTGCCTCCGAGAAGGCGGTAATGGACGAGCACGGCCTGTTCATCGGCACCCTGATGACAACCGTCGGCGCGCAGGCGACGCTGATCGAGCCGTGCATCTACTGGCCCGACTCGCACAACGCCTTCCATGTGCGCACCGTGGATGCGGATCATCGCGCCAGGATCGGCTGCCCCGGCGAGAACCTGCCGGCGCGCACCGCCACTGACGCACTCAAGCGCAAGATCGCCGACACCATGCGTGCGCACGGCGCGGCGAGCTTCCAGATCGGCAAGTTCTACACCTACCGCGAAGGGCGCGACCCGGCGGCGCTGGCGATGCTCGATGCGATCAAGCAGCAACTCGACCCTAAGGGCCTGATGAACCCGGGCGTGTTGGGAGGCTGAACCCGGTCTGGATCAGATGGCGGTGCAGGTCTCGATGACCTCGCCGGTGGTGTTGTCGGGCATGTGCCGGAACAGCGTGCCTTCCGACCCAGTGCCGGAGCCCTTGGTCCACCACTCCATCTCGCCGCCCAGGTAGCGTGCGCCGCTGGCGGAAACGGCAATCGCCATGGTGTGGCTGTTGCCCTTGTACTGCACGGTCGCCGAGTCGGTGGTGGGGTAGCTGGCGGTAATCGTCTGGCCACTTTCGCAGCGGTAGCTCTGCGCGCTGGAATCGGCCGGGGACTGTGGCGACGTCACGCACGCGGACATCAGCAAAACGGACGCAAAGGCGGCGGGGGCAAGAATCTTCATCGTGAACCTCTCGATCTGGACGGTGGCGCCGCCGGGGTGGGATCAATCCAACGCACCCAACTTGGCCGGAATGGCAAGCGGCTGACGGACGTGGTGCGCCGGCATAAGACCAGATCGATCGTGACCAAGTTGTCATCAGGCTGGAACAAGCGGCAACCGATCAGCCTCACGCAAGCTCGGTTTGATGGCTTGGGCTAAACACGACATCCATGCTGTTTCATGGTGTTCACAACCACGGCGGCGTCGCCGATGCCAGACGTCAGCGCGTTGCGAAGATCTTTACAGATTCCGGCCTGACCATGCGTTGCATCGTTCCGCCGACCGAGCGGTCCTGGAAACTCAGATTCAGGCGGTTCAAATGGGGATCCGCGAGCGCACTGCGGCGCTCCATCGGTCGTCGTCCGGCAGGGAGCGGGTGCTCTGGGAGACGCAGGTCCAGAGCAGCGGCCGGTTGTTCCGACTCGCTCGATTCGAAAACAATGGGAACGGCCGGCATCTCTGGTGCACGTATGCGAGGTCTAACTCGCGCATCGGCTTTCAGCTACAGCCAGCGATCCCAGCCGGTCGAACCCATCCAGAGTGACGGCGGTCATTGACTCGGCCATGCACCACTTTCTTGGCCAGCGCGTTTGAAGACTCCTGTCCTGACAGTGAAATCAACGCGTTACCGCAAGCGTGAAGCTTTGCGAGCTGATTGCAACGCCGTTGTCTTTGACCTGAGACGAGTAGGTCGCCGTGTCTCCCGAGTCGGCTACGGTCACGGTGAACTCCACGCTGATCATGCCATCGGCGCCGGTCGCACCAACCTGGACCTGTGCTGGTTTCCCTGGCGTCGCGATGAGCTTTGGCTCCGACAGCACCTGTCCCGTACGCAAATCAGAAATAGATGCGGAGAGCTCATAGGTGTCCATCGCCTTGCCGCGGACAACTGAAACCTGCACGTCGGGGCGAGCGTTGGTCCACAGGTCAGCCTGAGCCGGGGCGCTGGGGTTGGCGACAACAACCGACGACATGCAGAGCAAAGCAACGGTAATCAGGTTCTTCATAACGGTTCCTTGTTGATGAGATAGGGCCTAATAACACAGGTTGGACTTCCTGCGACGCCCCAACCCCGCTTTGGCAGGAACTGCCCCATCTGTTTGAACGGATTGTCAGGCGCGCCCCGCTGGTGTGCCAGGCGCGAACTCCTTAACGCCAGCCGCAGCAAGCTGTGCCCGTGCCTCCGGGTCCTCCGCCACAACGCGGCGAAGCGTGTGAAATACGTAGGTTCGACACAGGCCTGGCCAAGCGACAAGCATGTAAAGCGCTCCGGCAACCAGCCAGTCAGGACGGGTCATCGGTTTCCAGCCGCTGAAGTGCGCGACGGCGGTGTAGCCCAGAACACCCAACAGAACCCAGCGGAACCACGCCCAGAAGCGGGTGCCCCACAGTACATTCTTGAAGTGGCGAATTTCCGAGTCTGTCAGTTTCACTCCATGCCTCCTTGCGGTGCAGTAACGCACCTAACGCCGTATTTAAGCCGACCGCCGACGAGTAGTCCAAAGATTGGCGGAAATGGAAGAACAGTTCTGTCTGAAGATGGGACTTCGGGGTTCCACTTGAACGACTTGTTAGGCCCGCCCCGCCAGCTACGCCACCCGATCCACAGCCAACCAATAGCTCCACCGCTCAAGGATCCCCACAGTGCGCCATTGGTGAAGCGTTCCCCACCGTAGATGGCAGCAGCGGCACCGACTGCGAAGCCAATGAGCGCCAGCCAAGCAACCTTGCGCTTCTCAACGAGCCACGACGCCTCTTTAGCCCTCTTGCGCCGGAGTTCTTCTCGGGCCTTGAGGTCTGGCTGCAGGATGGCTCGAGCGATTGCGTCAGCGCGAGATTCTTCCATATGACTCGATTCCTTGTCTTAGCGGCCTAACACTTGAGTTAAGCCGCGCCACGAAGTGGCGCCGGCTTGAATGAATGGTGAGGCAGCAAGAACTAGCTCTTACTAATGACCTGCATCATAAACGCCATCAAAGAAGCCACGGATGAAAGCCCCAATGTTATCTGCCTGCACCCAAACGAGTGCGAATGCCGCAAAGAAACATAAGAAGCCCACTTCATGTGGATGAGACTTGATGTATTCACTAACTCGATTTTGAAATTGCTGAATTTCCATCGCAGCGATCCTCATTGTTCTTGCTGCCTAACACCTGAGTTAAGCCGTGCTGCGAAGCGGCATCGGCTTGAACGAATTGTTAGCCGCTTGGCCCGATAATCACAGACGCGTCAGTGAACTTCTTGACCATGTAGTCCAGAGCCTCGTCCGTAGCGCAAGCGATGTGCGGGTTATCCACTTTTCTAAACCGAAAGAGCTCGCCTTGTCTTCCGTGATAATGGCCGTAGCGGAAGTAGCCGACCACAAAGTCCAAGTGATCTTTGGTCCATAGTTGTATAGGCGAGGTCTCAGCGCATTCGAGTATACGCGGCTCATTTATCTCCGAAAAAACAATCCCGTCGGTGCTCTCGAGCCGTAGCATTGGATTTCGCCGCGAGAACACTCGCCACTCTGGTTCTGCAAGGACTCGGCCGAGATGAGTGTTACTCCGCTTGGTCTTTCCGAGCCTTGTGTTTAGGACGCCGAGCAAACTTTCGCAGTCATTGAGTGCATTATGTGGATTGCGGCGCTCCACTTTGCATTGAAGGCATAAATAATCGAGACTCTCTCGATTGAGTTCGCTTGGATAGGTAATTTGATTAAACGTACAGCGCCAGTTCTTGCCAATAATTTGAGGCGAAACTTTGAAAAGCATTCTTGCATCAAAGCGGGCGTTGTGAGCAATTATCACGTCAGCGCTTTCCACTAGCTGGTTAAAACGTGCTAGGTCGAAGGCTTTTCCCGCCAAGTCTTCATCATAAATGCCGTGCGTTGCCATCGCCTGGATTGAGATTGGGCGTGATGGCTGCTGCTCCGAGTAATACGTCTCGATCACCTCGCCATCTCTAGACGCGGAAAAATCGCACAAGATCGCGCCGATTGTGATGGGCTCATCGACATCTTCGAGCCCCGTCGTTTCGCAATCAACAACTAGGAATCGCATTGAGACCTCCACAAGCGCCTAACGCCTGAGTTAAGCCGACCCGCGAAGCGGGTTCGGCTTGAATGAATTGTTAGGCGCATGCTCCTCAACACAGAACATCCGGGCCATCGGTCGACCAGAAGTCATTCCGTCGTCTTGCCGTCAAAGTGCTCGTTGTCAGCCTCCGCATCCTCGCGGGTATGGTGAATAACGCCGTCTCGGTGATTGGGAGGCGCGTAGATTGTGTAGAGCTTGAGGGGGGCGTTTCCAGTATTGATGATGTTGTGGTTTGCCCCGGCCGGAACAATGATCCCAAAACCGGCTTTGATCGCTGTCCGGACACCGTCAAGAATCGCTTCCCCGGCACCTTCCTCCACGCGAAAGAACTGATCCAGCGTGTGAACTTCCGCCCCAATCTCTTCGTTGGGCTTTAATGCCATGATGACAAGCTGGCAATTCTTCGCCGTGTACAGCACCTGACGAAACTCGTCGTTCTTAACGGCAATACTCTCAATGTCCTGTACGAAGCCTTTCATGATGTTTCTCCTTTGTATCGAACAATCATATCCGTCGAACCCGTCGCATGCACCTAACGCCAGAGTTAAGCCGAGACGCGTAGTGGAGCGAAACGCATGGCAAGCTTTACCTGCCATGTGTTTTGCGTAACGAAGCGGCTTCGGCTTGAACGATTTGTTAGGCCGCCGCACTCCGAGCTTGCGCCCGACCTTGCGACAGCCCAACCCCTGAGCCGAACACTACAACAAGTCTGGCCGATTGGCCTGCGGCTGGCACTTGCCGGGACCGAAGCAAAAAACCAGCGACTCGCGCGGCCAAGAACTCTCACAGCGCCCTGTCCGAAGCCGACTCGGCCGGTCGAATCTTGCGGAGAGTAGCGTCAGTCCGAAGCCGAGGCGCTGCAGGGCTGACTGCCGATGCCTGCACCGCGCGTGCGAGGTGCAAACGCTGCGGATAAGCGATGCGCTACAGATCGCCTGGAACCCGGCAACAATAGTGCGGGAAGCAAGGCCTAACACCGGAATTAAGCCGGCCCGCAACGCGTGAGCCAGATACTGATGGAGATCGAACTGCGGCTCTGCTTGGAAATTGGACTTCGCGGGCTCGGCTTGAATGAACTGTTAGCTTGCAATTTGTTGGCGGAACGAGGCACAAAGATCCGCCATTTGAGTCTGTTCCGGCGTATTGGCGAAAGTTATGTCCCGCAGGCCTTCGAGGACGATTGCCATCATTTGTTCCGTGACTGATTTTAGGTTGGTTAGATTGGCCAGCACAGACTGCAACGAAGCCTTTACCTCATCTGCGCTACCCGTGCTGAGCTGCTGACCGTAGGTCTCGTTGAAATGGTGCACGACCTGATTCCTGTCGTGCACGATTCTTGCCATGTGCTGTGAGAAATCTAGGGAGTCAGAGGTCGATGAATCAACGAGCTCCCCGACAAGGAGGCCAAGCATGCGCTTTTTTAGCTTCTCATGCCTTGCGATTTGGGAGCTAACGCTGAGTTCGCCGTTACCGATGTAGGGAAGTACATGCTTGAGATATCGCTCTACGTCTTGACTCGTCAGAACGATGCCTCCGACTAAGCGGAGGATCTCGTTCTTGTCGGACTGCGATATTGCTGCCATTGCAAGCTAACACCGTAGTTAAGCCGGCCCCCAACGCGTTGGCCGGATGCTGATGGGAATGCAACTACGACTCTGCCTGGAAATGAGACTTCGGGGGCTCGGCTTGAACGACCAGTTAGAGCCCACCCACCGCGCCGACCTCTTTCCCGCAATAGTACCTACGTGTCGCCAAACTCAGGAGATCTTTGTCCTCTGGTGTGTCGCCATAGGCGTAGATCTCGCTGAAGTTCACCAGATCGTAGCGTTCACGAACACGCCGCGCTTTTTCCTTCAGGACGCATTGCTCTCCTACATAGCGCCCAGTCAGAACTCCATCGTGCTCTTGAAGTGCGGAGCAGATGAGCTCTAGGCCATGCTGGCGGCACCAAGGTGCTAGATAGGTATCGAGGCCACCGGATACGACCACCACCTTGTGACCTTGCGCTTTGTGCCAAGAAATCCGGTGCATCATCTCTGGTCGAACCGTAGCGGGCAGAAAGTTACGAGCGAACTCTTGTCCGTGCGCTCTGAGTGCAGCAACCGTGGTCCCGGTGTAGCCGAAGCGAACGATGGCGCGACGGACAGATGTGCCTGAGACAAGCCCCAACCTATAGCCGACAATCAGAGGGGCCAAGAGGAGCTGCCCGAGGATAAGCCGCGCTGGGGAGATAGAGCACCTTAGAAAGTCCGGCATGGTCTCTCTCGTCGTGATCGTTCCGTCGAAGTCGAAGAGAGCTAGTGTCATTTGATGGGCGCTAACACCGTAGTTAAGCCGACGCCCGGTGCGTAGACCGTAGGTTGACTGGAATTGAGCAACGCGTCCGCCTGGAAATGGGACTTCGGGCGTTCGGCTTGAACGACCAGTTAGGCGCGTGTCGCACTTGTAGTGTGAATCCACCCGTTTGTCGCACTTGCTGTGTCAATTCACCCGCCACTTGCCACCAAGCCACGCCCACCGGCCCGAGAAACTAAGACGCGCTGAAGGACAGCCAGACAGATGATGGGAACGACGGCGGCCAGAATGCGATCACCGCGAAAAGCGAAGGATATGCCAAGTGCCAAAGCGGTCGCGACGAGCAGCGAAATCGAAGCGCGCATCACCACATGGCGTGGGGCGTGCGTAATTGCGGCGAATCCAGGGCTGGTAAAGAGCGTGGCTGCAATGCCGACGCACAGCATAATGATGAAGATGGCTGACTCTCTTAAGGAGTCGTAGAGCCGCAAGTACCACCATTGATGCAGCAAAAAGGCGAGTCCGCCAAGCATGAGATAGACATTCGCTGCCAAGACGAGCCGATTGGCAGGGCGAGGCTGGGGCAACACAAGGGCGAGCTGTGCCACTGCAGCAATAGAGGCGATCTGGAACGCCTCTCGCCAGCGCTGCTCATCAGGTGCTCCGTTCCAGAATGCATAGGCAGCAAACAATGAAAGCGGCAAGAACTGTAATAGCGCAAATATCCATCTAGGCAAACGACGATCCCTCGTGTGACGGCTAACGCCGGAATTAAGCCGCGCCGCGAAGCGGCGTCGGCTTGAATGAATTGTTAGGCGCGCACTCAAAACTGTTGCGAGCGCTGCTTGCACGTGCCACTGAACTCTCCACGGCCTGGCCTGCCATCTTGCTGAGTAGTAACAAGGACAAAGCTACCGCTGTAGCGGTCAAGATTAAACCAGTACGTGACGGTCTGAGAGTGGAGAAACCCCGTGTAGAGTTGCGGGTCTACTTTGATCTTTCCAGTAGCCATGCCGGTAAAAGTACTGACCGTGATCTCGCCCTTGTCTTTGTCCAACGTGAGTAAACGACTGTCGTCAATGGACTGGCCCGTATTTGTCCAAGCTGTTCCCTGACAGTACAACTCCATCGCCTGAGCAGGACATGCTAGGGCTGCGAGAAAAAGTAGAAGTATCCTTTTCATGTGTCCACCTGCGAGATGATTGGCTGCGCGCCTAACACCTTATGTCTTGAAGTTGCCCTACGCTGAGCGCCGAGAGCCCGGCATGCGCGCCCGATAACACCTCGGTGTCAGCCCACCGTAATTCAGCAGGGGCCGCATGCCGGATCTCGCGCCCTGCGCCCGAACAGTTGCTCGAGGTGTCCCTCGAACTGATAAGCGTGGGCCTCGGACGCGATGCTCTCGACCCGCCAACTGTATCGGAGAATCGACATGACGGCAGTGGGGATCGACGTCGGAAAGGCGAGCCTTGATCTGGCTGTTAACGGGCAGGCAGCGGTGACCCGCTATCCCAATACCAGGGCGGGGATTACCAAGGCGGTCAAGCGACTGCGAACGCTGAAGGCGACCAGGATCGTGGTGGAAGCCACCGGCGGCTACGAAGAGGCGCTGCTGGAAGCGTGCTGCGATGGTGGTCTGTGGATCGCACGGGTGAACCCGCGGCAGGCACGGGACTTTGCCCGGGCCACCGGTGAATTGGCCAAGACCGATGCCATCGATGCCCGCCTGCTGGCACTGATGGCCGACCTGTTTGCGGATCGTCTGCGTTGCCATGTGGCACTGCCGCTCTGGCAGCGCGAACTGCGGAGCTGGCTGCGTCGACGCAGCCAGGTTGTCATGACATTGCAGGCACAGAAACAACAGTCCGCGATGGCCCCCAGCGAGGTGCGCAAGCTGGTGGCCGGAACCATCGCTGCGCTGGTGCGCGAACAGGCTGCGATCGATGCCGCCATCCGCACTCTGGTTAAGGAACACGCCACACCGGCGGTTCAGTCCAGCAAAGGGTTGGGTCCGGTATTCCAGGCCACCGTGCTCGCCTTGCTTCCCGAACTTGGGCATTTGGATCGCAGGCAGATCGGAAAGCTGGTGGGCGTGGCACCAATGAATCGCGACAGTGGACAAGGTTCCGGCAAACGTCGCATCCGCGGCGGCCGATCCTCGGTGCGAGTCGCGCTGTATATGGCCACGCTGTCGGCGGTGCGCTGGGATCCGATGATGAAAGCCCACTACTTGCAGCTACGGGAGCGCGGCAAGCTGGGCAAGATCGCTCTGGTGGCCTGCATGCGCAAGCTGCTGGGAATCGTCAACGCCAGGCGACGCGACGAGCTGCGAGCGGAGGGTCTCGCGATGGTCTGACCAGCAGGCTTGCAAGACAGTTGCTGAATTAAGCCGACCCGCAACGAGCGAATCGGGAGTTGATGAAGCAACACCCACGATGCATTTGAACGAAGCAACGAAGCGGGTTCGGCTTGAATGAATTGCTAGGCATCACACCTCGTCGTCGCCCCTGAGCATGTCAGTGAAGGCGAGAGAGATTGCCTTGGATAGATGATCACGCATGCGTTTGGCCATCGCAGGGGAAATCTCAATATAGGTGTCCTCATCGATGCTGAGGATGATCATGCCGCTTGAATTGTTGTACACGGACATCTCCTCAAGCTCCGCCTCAGGCCCGCGCGAGAAGAACTTTACGGGGATTAACTCTACTGCGTCCGACGGCGCGGAAGAACGACCTGAGGCTTCAATGATCCATGAGGCAAGCAACGCAGCCTGATCTGGCGAGACGGTTATTACCGGATCCGGCTCGTTAAGGTCATGGATCTCTTGAGAGATCAGGATGTTGTTGTCTCCATCCGTCTCAACTTGGACAGACTGCATTTTTCGTCTCACAAATCCCCCTAATCTTTCATGTGATGCCTAACACCGGAATTAAGCCGACGCGACTTGTCGCGTTCGGCTTGAATGATTAGTTAGACCGCAGGCTCGCTACTCTACGGTCATCTGAATGGGTGAGGTGGGGCAAACCTGATTAGCCTTAGCAATCACCCAATAAAGGCGTGGTTGGAAGAAGCAGGCACGACTCCCGTCCCGCAAGGACAAGATTACCGGCCCTTGGTGGGGTTGGCCTAAGGACACTACCTGACACTCTTCCATTAAGCGCTGCGCCTCGTCTACGGAGATCATCTGTCCCTGACATTGAAGCGGAACCTCACGACTCTCCGGAGAGGCCGCTGCCTTTTGCGGTGCCACATGGCATCCAGCGGTAGCGGCAGCTACAAACAACGAAACTACGGTTGGCGCGATTCTGTACATGCGGTCTAACACCAGAATTAAGCCGTGCCGCGAAGCGGCATCGGCTTGAATGACTCGTTAGGCTGCACGCAAGGTTGCATGGCTATTGGCCTGCTGGGATTGCATGATGCGCCTTGATCTCGTCGTAGCAAACCACACAGACGATAGCCATGCCATTGAACTCTCTAAAGGCCTCCGTCATGTCTCCCTCCTGCTGAAACTTGTCCTCACACAGGTAGCACCAAGCCTGAAGGTCGTGCGGGTCGTTGCTGTTCTCGACAACCCCCGCTGGAGCGGGCTGGCCGCGGAGCATGTGCTTGCAGACGACGGCCGAAATTCGCTCACCGTGCTCTCCACAGCCAATTATTATTGGGTCGGTTGTCGTCATGTGTCCTATGCGGCCTAACGCTTGAGTTAAGTCGAGCTCAAGCGCGAAGCGATTGAGCTTCGACTTGAACGACGTGCTAGGGCGCGCCACGCTTAATCCAAGCGGAGATGGCCAGCCCGATGAATATGCTAGATACAGCCAATGTGAACGTTGAGAGGAGAATGTTACGTTCGGCGGCTGTTAGGCCAAGTGTTTGCAGTCGCCTGATTTTTGACCGGTATCCGGTAAACCAAAGGTACATGCATAGGGCGAGTAGCAAGGACAGCGTAATTACGAAGCTGATCTGCTTGAGCACGTACAGCAAGGCGAGTATAGGAGCAAGTACCAAGCCGAGCTTAGCTACATCAAGTAGCGAAAACTTTGGCTTTGCATCGCTCGTTGTTGGGTCGACAACAGTCAGCCCCAGTCCCTTTGCGGCATTGTCTGCACGAAAAGCGAACAGCAGGAATGCAGCAAGCGAAACTCCGAACCAGAGTTTGGGATTACTTGCCAAGTTCGCGAAAGATTCCATTGCGCGCCCTAACACCTGAGTTAAGCCGCGCCGCGAAGCGGCGTCGGCTTGGACGAATTGTTAGGGCGCAGCTTACTCACTTGGGAAGCCAACCTGAGGAGTACGGAGGCCCGCAGCGCCGCACGGCCTCTGGATAGCTTTGCGCGGCCCACTCTGCTGGCATTTCCCCGCCACCGAAGACAACGAGGCTCCCGAAGCGGTAGCGGGCGGCAGTTCTATCGTTACGCAAGTAGTAACCCTGAGAGTCTCTACCGAGCTCCGTGCCCTGATGCCAGAGCACAGTTCGGCTGCGATCACCAGCTGGGCTGGCGATACGGACACAGCCGCGCTCAATGACAGGGATTCCTCGCAGCGCAGCAGTCAGGTAGACCTCCTCCAGGCCAGCTGGAGGCGGCTTGAGCAGGGGCAGAAACGGCTCGCCCCGCCTGGGGACAGCAGCGCAACCAGAAACGGCGATGAAGAGAATGCAGTAACCGAGTCGTCTCATGCGCCCTAACTCCTGAGTTAAGCCGACTTGCGTAGTGGAGCCAAAGCCATGGCAAGCTTTTTCCGCCATGGCTTTGGTGGAACGAAGCAAGTTCGGCTTGAACGAATTGTTAGGCGTCACCGTCTTCGCTGGTAAGCCTATCGGTTTTTCTATCACGAATACCAAAGTGGGCAAGAATTGGCATGACAACGAAATAGCCAACACTTGTTGCAATAAGCACATTGCCGATTCGTGATACCCAAAGTTCTTCGGATGGAAAATTAGTGATCAACGCGTCGCGCACTGTTGCACCCGCCCATGAAATTGCAGCGGACAACAGCACCAGCCACGCTACCCGTAGTGAAAACAGCTTGCCCATATGTTGGTGTGACGCCTAACACCCAAGTTAAGCCGAGCCGCGTAGTGGAGCTAAGCACGTGGCAAGCTTTACCTGCCATGTGCTTGGTGGAACGAAGCGGCTTCGGCTTGAACGCATTGTTAGGCGCGTCCCACAGCAACGCTCCTAGTACTTGCGTTCGACCCTCACTGCTTTGTTCGAACGCGACAGATTGGTTAGCTTACTGCTAGACACCTCTACTTTGTCCATAGGAATCCACAGCGCGCTGTGAATTGAATCCACAATGTCGACAGCCCACTTGGATCCATCACTTAGGACGATAAGCTTTCCACCATCCTGTACTTCATTAATCAAAAGATTCATCAGGCTTTTATCTCGTATCTGTGCGGTGTCGCGATTGTGGTCATGAGCGGACGCTCTAATTACTTGCCCTGAGGGCGATACCCGCGGGCTGCCATGCAGCTGTCGTACAGATGCCCAACAGTGTGCGAGTAGCCTGCCGAGTTGTACTGCGCCGCCTCTCTCTGGCAATCGTAGTGATCCTGGTTTACCTGCTGCTGAGTGACGCCATTCTTTACCCAGACGGTATTTGAACCACATCCAGCCAGAGCGACGAAGGCAAGAAAAGTGACGATGAGGCGCATATTTTCCCCTTGGAGTTTCGATTGAGGCTAGCGCGCCGCAGTTGTCGTTCAACGGGGCGAGCTGAGCCGGTACAAGCATGGTGCATTGGCGACAGGATCATGCGCAAGCGCCTAACACCGTAGTTAAGCCGGCCCCCAACGCGTTGGCCGGATGCTGATGGAAATGGAACTATGACTTTGCCTGGAAATGGGACTTCGGGGGCTCGGCTTGAACTGCCAGTTAGGTTGCAACGGTAGCGGAGAAAAGTCAGCGGTGAAAGACCCTGCTGGCAGTAACGCGAGAGACGGTGCCTGCGCCCGATGAGCTGCACTGCGGGGACTTGCCCGGTCGCCGCGTTGTGCCCGAGCGAGAAACCTGCGGCGCAGGCCTGCAAATGTCTCCGCTGACTCCGGCAGCGCGGACCAGTCATCTGTTGCGACACCAGAAATTGCCCTGAAGCGACTCAAACAATCGTTGCGACATCGCACTGACGCCCATGATGCTTTTGCTGCGACCTAACACCTATTCGGCACCAAAGTGGTGCCTATTCCTTGTGTGTAATCCGGATAGCCCGGTCCGAGTTTTCAGGGCAAGTCCTACAGAAATCAACGACTTCCGCTGAGCGAAGGTGCCTATTCCCTGGGCCTAATCTGGAAGTCTCTCCGGAACGGACCTGCGCCATGGGATATTCGCACCCGCCGTCGGACGGCGCAACGACCGAGCAGCACGCGCCTCGGCTGCTGGACATGGTGCGGGCGCGGATTCGCCGACGCGGACTGGCGATTCGTACCGAGGACGCCTACGTGAGCTGGATTCGCCGCTTCATTCTTGCGAATGGGAAACGACACCCAAGCGAGATGGGCGAGCGGGAGGTCGAGTGGTTTCTTACCCGGTTGGCCGTGCAGGGAAAGGTTGCGGCGTCAACGCAGAATCAGGCGCTCTCCGCGCTGCTGTTTCTGTATCGGGAGGTGCTGGGTCAGGATCTGCCCTGGATGGACAACATCCGGCGTGCCAAACGGCCCGAGCGACTGCCGGTGGTGCTCACGGTCGAGGAGGTTTCGCGCTTGCTTGTTCAGATGAGTGGTGTCCATCACCTGATGGCCAGTCTCCTCTACGGCTCAGGCATCCGGCTGATGGAGTGTGTGCGCCTGCGTGTGCAGGACATTGACTTCGTGCGCAGCGAGATTCTGGTGCGACGGGGCAAGGGCGGCAAAGACCGGCGGACGATGCTGCCCGCCAGAACGGTCCCGGCACTCCAATTGCACCTTGCGCAAACCAGGGTCTTGCACGAGCGGGATCTTGCGGTGGGCCACGGCGCGGTCTGGCTCCCGGGGGCGCTGGCACGCAAGTATCCCGCCGCGGATCGCGAATGGATCTGGCAGTACGTCTTCCCCTCGCGGTTGCGCAGCATTGACCCGCGGTCGGGTGTAGAGCGCCGGCATCACGTTGACGAGAAGAATTTGCAGAGGGCGGTGCGGATCGCCGCGCAGGCGTCGGGAATCGCGAAACACGCTACCTGCCACACGCTGCGACACAGTTTCGCTACGCATCTGCTGGAGTCGGGGTCGGACATCCGCACGATCCAGGAACTGCTCGGTCACTCGGACGTTTCCACCACGATGATCTATACGCACGTGCTCAATCGCGGCGGCTCGGGCGTGGTCAGTCCGCTGGACCGCTAACCCGCCTGTTCCGCCGCGTTCCGCAACGCCTGCAGCAATCTGGCCTGCGGGTCCGACTGCGGCTCGCCCAGACGGGTGTAAACAACCAGCGGACGTTCCCAGGAAAAGCCCGGTACCGCCAGCCGCGTCCATTGCCGCGACGCCAGCTCGACGTGGACCAGGCGCGTTGGCAGCAGGGTGAGGTACTCGCCGTCGCGGACCAGGGTACGAACGAAGTCCAACGATGAGGATTCCAGCGATTGCGCCGGCGGGCTCAGCCCGGCATTGGTGAAGCGCTGGCGGAACTGGGTCTGGACCTCGCCCAGGCGACGCCCCATGACCCACGGATGGTCCAGCAGATCGGCCGCGGTCAGCCCGGCGCGGCCGGCAAGAGGATGCGACGCGCTGGCCATGATCCGGTACTCGTCATTCACCAGCAGGTCGCGATGCAGGCGCGGATCGGTCTGCAGCATCGTGTCCAGGGCGATCACCACATCCAGCTCCCGGGCCAGCAGCGCGGGCAGCAGTTCCGGCAGGACGCCGCCGGTGACGCGCACGCCCAGCCGCGGCCACGCCGCGCGCAAGGCCAACACCGCCGGTGCCACGACCGAGCCGGCGGCGGTGGGACCGGTGCCGATACGGATCTCGCCCTCGGTGCCGGTCTGCAACTCCTGCAGGCGCTGCTCGAAGGTGCGCAGGGTGTCGTCGGCGGTACGCGCGTGGTCCAGCAGCAATCGTCCGACGGCGGTCGGTCGCGCCCCGCGCGAGCCGCGCTCGAACAGGCGCGCACCCAGTTGCTGCTCCAGTGCGGCGATGCCCTTGCTCAGCGCCTGCTGGGTGCGGCCGGTCATCGCGGCCGCGCGGGTGAAACTGCCATGCTCGACGACGGCCAGGAAGTAGCGCAGTTGACGGATATCCATGCCGGCAGGGTAGGCCAATACAACCTGCGGTTGTTGACGAACCTCGAATTGGTTGGCATCGGCAGCTCAATGCGCCCACCATGCCCTCAACCCTGCAAGGAGGTTCTCCATGGCCAGTCTCTCTTCCGTGTCCCGCTGGGACCAGACCCACGACATCGTCATCGCCGGTGCGGGCCTGGCGGGCATGTGCGCCGCGATCGAGGCCTATGACCTCAACCCCGAGCTGCGCATCCTGATCATCGAGAAGGCGCCCGAGGCCGAGACCGGCGGCAACAGCCGCGTGGCCGGCCAGTCGCTGCTGATTTCGAAGAATGCCGAGGTGCTGGCCGAGTACCAGCGCAAGATGAGTGCTGCCAATCCGATCCCCGAGGACATGCTGGTGCCGTGGTCGGAGGCGATGGTGGCGCTGGAGCCGTGGATCCAGGCCCGCGCCGAGCAGGCTGGTGCGCAATACATCCACGGCACCGGTTTCAGCGATCGCGACGCCGTGCTGGAGTTCCCCGAGTTCGGTGCGCGCGAGGCGGTCTACTGCACAGCGACCATCCTGCCGATCCCCAGCGGCGTGTACCTGGCCTTCCGAGAGAACGTGCGCCTGCGCCCGGGCATCCAGATCGCCTACGAGACCCCGCTCAGGGACCTGATCCAGGATCCGGACACGCTGGAGGTCTTCGGCGTGATTGCCGAGGTCAACGGCCAGCGTCAGGCGATCCGCGCCAACCGCGGCGTGGTGATGGCCGTGGGCGGCTTCGAGGCCAACATGGACATGCAGCGCAACTACTTCGGCCTGTCGGAGGCGCACCCGCTGGGCACGCCACACAACACCGGCGACGGCATCAAGATCCTGCAGAAGGCCGGCGCCGACCTGTGGCACCTGCGCAACCAGGGGCAGTCGGGCGGGATCTGGCCGGGCTTCCGCCCGCCGGGTTTCGAGACCGCGTTCCTGCGCACCTTCTTCTGGCAGAGCTTCAGCTGGATCGAGGTCGACGCGCTCAGCGAGCGCTTCTACAACGAGACCGCCGAGTTGCAGCTGACCCATTACAAGGAGAAGAAGCACGGGCATTGGGTGGACACCCCGCACCATCGTGCCGGCCCGGTGCACATGATCTTTGATTCCGTCACCTGCCAGTACAACAAGCTGGTGGTGGAAGTGATGACCTGGGCGCCGGTGGTGACCGGCTACCGGTGGAGCGATGACAACAGCGCCGAGATCGCCAAGGGCTGGATCGAACAGGCCGACACGATTGAGGAGCTGGCGGCGAAGATCGGTCGCGACCCGGCCAAGCTGCGGGCGACGGTGGACCGTTACAACGCCGCCTGCGCGGGCAAGAGCGACGCGGACTTCGAGCGCAACCCCGACACGCTTTACCCGATCGAGCAGGGCCCGTTCTACGCGATCAAGGTCGATCCGGTGATCGTCTGCACCGGCGGTGGCGCGCGGCGCAACATCCATTCGGAGGTGCTCGATCACGACCTCAAGCCGATCCCGCGCCTGTTTGAGGCCGGCGAACTGGGCTCGATGTTCTCCGACCTCTACCAGAACGGTTCCTACCTGACCGAGGCGATGATCTCCGGGCGCGCCGCCGGCAAGGGCCTGGTGGCGCTGGAAGAGTGGGTGGATGCCGGCGGAACCCACGCGAACGAGATCAGCGCCCGTGAGGTCCCGGCATGAAGGTCGTCACCCCCGCAATGAAGCTGGACGTGCGCATCAACGACGTGGTCAGCGAGGACGGTCTGCTGGTGATGAAGGGGGTGGCCGGCGTGCTGCCGTGCACCACCAGCCTGACCCCGGCCGAGTTCCGCCAGATGATGCGCATGGCGCTGCGGCCATCGGTGCTGAAGCTGCTGTTCAAGCGCTGAGCGAACCTCGCGCGCATCCGGGCCGGCTGCGCGCGCCGGCGCCCTCAGCGCCGCTTGCGCGAAAGTACCATGGAGTAGGCGAAGCGACCGGGCGGATGCTTGCTGATGGCCAGCATCAGCAGCCGACCGGCGGCGTCACGGTAGTGCCGGCGCACGCGCATGGCCGGTTCGGTGCTCTCCACCCCCAGCAAGCTGGCCTCGGCCGGCGTCAGCGAGGCGGCATCGAACACCTGCTCCACCCGCGACAGCCGTGCGGCATCCAGGAAGCCGGCGACCGTGCGCGCCGAGCTGGACAGCTCGAGCAGCTCGGCGCTCGGTGTGCCCGCGCGCACCGGTACGAACATCTCGGTCACCGCAATGGGTTCGCGGTTGGGTTCCTCCATCCGCACGCCGTTGAGGACCAGGTACTCCTTGCCGGCGGCCACCTCAAGCTCCCGGGCCATCTCGCCGCTGGCTTTCTCCGAGCGGGTTTCGAGCACCTGCAGGCGGGTGGTGTTGCCGTATTGCATCAGCAGGTCGAGGCTGTCGATGCCGTGCTCGTAGCGCATCGCCTCGCGCTGGGCGATGACCCGCGTGCCCGATCCGGGACGGCGCTGGACCAGTCCGGCGGTGATCAACTGGGCAAGGGCGGCGCGCGCGGTGTGCCGGCTGACCTGGTGGCGCTCGCACAGTTCCAGCTCGGTGGGCAGCAGGCTGCCCACCGGGTAGTCGCCACGTTCGATGCCGGCCTGGAGCAGGTCGCCCAGCTCGGCGTAACGGGGTTTGCTGCGCTGCTTGGCGGTCATGCCGGGAGTCCTTTCAAATGTGCCATGTCAAAGCCTTTGGGTGATTTCATGCCAGTCCCGCTCCAGCGATTCTCGATGGGCCGGGTCGGCGATCGCGATGAGCGCGCGGGCGCGCTCGTGCACGTCCAGGTGTCGCAGCTGGGCAACGCCATGCTCGGTGACCACGCAATCGGCGTCGATCCGCGCCACGCTGACCGGACCAGCCGGCAACATTGGCACAATTCGGGTCTGCCCTTTCGGCGTGGCGGCGGGCAGGGCGATGATGGCGCGGCCCTCGGGTGCCTGTCGCGCGCCGCGCAGGAAGTCCGGCAAGCCCCCGATGCCACTGAGCTGGCGACCGCCCAGGCAATCGCCGTTGACCTGGCCCAGCAGGTCCACCGACAGCGCGCTGTTGATCGCGGTCAGGCGCGCAATGGCGCGCAAAACGCCGTGGTCATGCGTGTAGCCGACCTCGCGGAACTGCACCCGCGCGGCGACAGCTTCATACAGCGCCTGGCTGCCCAGGGCGACGCCGGCGACGACGGCATCCGGCGCCGGTGCCAGTGCGCCATCCTCGATCAGGCCCAGCAGTCCGTCCGACACCATGCCCGAGTGGATGCGCAGGTCGCGCCGTCCGCGCAGCGCGCGCAGCACCGCCGACTGCAGGCGCCCCAGGCCCAGTTGCAGGGTGGCACGGTCCGGCACCAGCGTGGCGACCTGCGCCGCCACCGCTTCCATGGCCGGGTCAGGTGCGGGGTCCGGTGCTTCCAGCAGCGGCCCGTCGTGCTCGATGGCGGCGTGGATGCGCGACCAGGGGATCGACGGCCCGTGGGTACGCGGCATGCGCGGATTGACGTGGGCCAGCACCTTCGCCGCCCGCGGCCAGGCCGCAGGGGTGAAGTCGGCAGCCACGCCCAGCGAGCACTGGCCGTTGTCATCGGGCGGTGCGACCTGCACCAGGGCAACGTCGAACTGCGCCTCCTGGCTCAGCCACTGCCAGGTGGCCGAGTAGCTCATCGGCAGGTAGTCGACCCGACCGGCCAGCCACGACTCGCGCAGCTCGGCGCTGAGAAAGATGGTGCGTTGCCGCGCGCCCGGGTGCAGGCTGGCAAAGTCGAATCGGTTGACCGTGGGGATGTGTACGCCGGTGAAGCGGACCCCGTCGCAGCGCTCCGGCGCCTGCCGCAGCCACGACTCGAACAGCAGCGAATGACCAGCGCAGCCGGGCGTGTAGATCTCCGCGCCGGGGCGGAGATGATCGAGGAAGGAACTGGCGTCGAGCTGGGCAGGCACGGGGACTCCGGTCCGGGGAAACAGCGGTGGCAGACCCGGCTGGGAGCGGGTTTGCGATGTGCGGAATGCTGATCATATGATATGTCCGGACAAAGTCCGATACCCTGAGTCGGAAAGTCCACGATCCAGCGAGGTGCCACTTGGTAGACGCGGCATGACAGCACAGGCCCCGAGCCTGACCGAAGCCCTGGCCACGCACCTGCTGCGTCCGGTCGACGCTTCCGCGCACCAACGCGCCGCCGCACTGGTGGCGGACTGGTTGGGCTGCGCGCTGGGCGGCTTGCGCTCGCCACTGGCCGCCCAACTGGCAGCGCTGGTGGCCACGCTGCCCGGCGGTGAGGCGACGGCGCTGGGCGCCGGCCGCCGAGACCCGGCATCGGCCCTGCTGATCAACGCGGCGCTGGGCAACGTGCTGGAGATGGACGACGTCCACCGCGGAGCGATCCTGCACGCCGGTCCGGTGGTGATTCCGGTCGCACTGGCAGCGGCGGAAAGCGCCGACGCCACGCCGCAGCAATTCCTTGATGCGGTGGTGCGCGGCTACGAGGCGACCATCCGCATCGGCCGCGCGCTGGGACGCGGGCATTACCGCTACTGGCACCCGACTTCGACCGCCGGTGCGTTTGGCGCCGCGACCGCCGCCGCTTCCATCCTTGGCCTGGACGCCGATGCACTGGCCGATGCGCTCGGTACCGCCGGCAGCCGCACCGGTGGCCTGTGGCAGATGCGCCACGAGCCGGTCCCGACCAAGTCGATCCATAACGCCGAAGCCGCGCGCAGCGGCTTGCTTGCGGCGCAACTGGCCGCTGCCGGTCTGCGTGGCCCGCGCCGGATCCTGGAGGGCGAGCAGGGACTGTTTGCCGCGACCGCGCCCGACGCCCAACCGGATCTGGTGCTCGCCGACGCGCCGGACTGGCTCATCCACAGCACCAGCCTGAAGCCGTGGCCGGCCTGCCGCCACGCCCATCCGGCGATCGACGCGATGCGCGACGCCCTGCGCCAGGCCGGTGGCCTGCCAGTGGAGGCTTTTGTCAGCATCCACGTGACCACCTATGCCGAGGCCCTGCGCTTCTGCGACCGGCCGGAGCCGACCACCGAGCTGGAAGCCAAATTCAGCCTGCAGCACGCGGTTGCCGCGATCGCCTGCCTGGGTCGGCCCGAGCTGGCGCACTACCTGCCTGCGACCATCGAGGACCCGGTCGTGGCCGCCATGCGCGAGCGCGTCATCGTGAGCGAGGACGAGGCGGCGAGCGCCCGCTTCCCCGACCACTACGGCGCCTCCGTGACCGTGGCGCTGGCTGACGGCCGGCGCCTGCACGCGGCCCGCGTGGATGCCTGGGGCGACCCGGAATGCCCGATGCCGGAGGCCGCGATCGCGTCCAAGGCGCTGGCTCTGGCCGAGTGGGGCGGCGTGAGCAAGCAGGCGGCGACCCGCGTATTCGATGCCGTCCGTGAGTTGCCGACGGCGCTATCGCTGCAACCGCTGCAGGCCGCGTTGGCCGGGCTGGACGCATGAGCGAACCCATGCCCCGTCTGACCGAGGCGCTGGTCGCCCATGCGGCCGACCTGCGCTATGAGGACCTCTCGCCCAAAGCCGTCGCCGCGGTCAAGACCTTCATCATGGACGGCGTATCGGTCGGCATCGCCGGCTCCGGCCCGCAGGTGCCGCTCAACCAGACCGTGCGCGACGCCGCCCAGACCCTGGGCAGTGGCAGCGGCAACGACGCCCGCGTCTGGGTCACCGGCGAGCGCCTGCACGCCTCCAGCGCGGCGATGGTGAACGGCTTCCAGATCCACAACCAGGAGTTCGACTGCGTGCACATGCCCGCGGTCGTGCATCCGATGGCGGTCGTGCTATCCAGCCTGGTCACCGCGGCCGAGCAGCGCGGCCGCGTGGACGGCAAGCGGTTGATCGCCGCGGTCGCCATCGCGGTCGACGTGGCGACCCTGATCGGCATCAGCGGCCGCGCGCCCATGCGCTTCTTCCGCCCGGCGATGTGCGGCGCACTGGGCGCGGTCGCCGGCATCGCCCACCTGCATCAGGCCGACGAGGCGACCCTGCACCGTGCGCTCGGGCTGACCTACAGCCACCTGTCGGGGACCATGCAGGCGCACGTGGAAGGCTCGCCGACCCTGGCCCTGCAGATCGCCTTCAATGCGCGCGCGGCGATTACCGCCTGGACGCTGGCCAACCACGGCTTCCCGGCCCCGCACGACTGGCTGGAAGGCCCGTTCGGCTACCTGCCACTGATCGAGGGCGCGTTCGACACCCGCCCCGCACTGGCCGCGCTCGCCGCCGGCGACGCGCAGATCGAGCAGGTCAGCCACAAGGTGTTCCCCACCGGCGGCGCCGCGCACGCCTGCCTGGACATGCTGCGCGAGCTGCGTGGGCGTGAGGACCTGCGGATCGGCGACGTCGAGCGCATCGTCCTGCGCGCGCCGCCGCTGGTACGCCGGCTGGTGTCGCGGCCGTACAAGGCCGGCATGGAAACCAGCTACGCCCGCCTGTGCCTGCCTTACCTGACCGGCACGATGCTGATCGAGGGCCGGGTCGGGCTGGACGCGTATTCGGCCGAAGCCCTCGCCGACCCGGTGCGCGCGCAGTTTGCCGAGCGCCTGCAGGTCGAGCCCAACGACTGCGACGATCCCAACGCGCTGGTGCCGCAAAGCCTGGTGGTCACCACCACGGACGGGCGCGAATTGCACAACCACCGCGATGCCGCACTTGGCTCTCCGGAGCGCCCGCTGGACAGTGCCCAGCAGCTCGAGAAATTCCACCATTGCCTGGACCACGCGGCCCGGCCCTTCGACCCCGCCCGCCGCACGGACCTGCTCACCGTTCTCGACCGGCTGGAGGCGCTCGATGACGTGCGTCGCCTGGTCGACCTACTGATTGTTGAGGCCCCATGACCACCAACGCGACCTATTTCGAATCCTTCGACGTCAACAAACTGCTGGCCGAGTACCCGCTGGACAAAGCCTTCACCGATCGCTTCAGCAGCATCAGCCGCGACGAGCTGTTCGCCGAGCAGGACGCGCGCTTCCGCCGCTGCGTAGCGCGCGCCTGGCAGATCCCGTTCTACCAGCGCCTGTGGGGCGATGCCGGCCTCGAGCCGGGCGACATCACCGGTCTGGCCGACATCACCAAACTGCCGGTCTATGGCAAGCACGAGATCATGGCCTCGGTGGAATCCAAGCCGCCGCTGGGCGATTTCCACGGCTGGCGCGACGGCACCGCCGCCGGCGACACGCCGCTGGTGTTCCACACCACCAGTGGCACCACCGGCCGGCCGCAGCCGCTGCTGTTCAGCCCCCACAGCCGCGAGGTGCAGAACCTGCTGCTGGCGCGCCTGTACCGCTGGCAGGGCATGCAGGCCGGCGACGTCGTCCATTCGGTCTACGGCCACGGCATGATCAATGGCGGCCACTACATCCGCGAGGCCGTGAACCACTTCACCCAGGCGCTGTTCTGCTCGGCCGGTACCGGCATCGAGATGCGCTCGGTGCAGCAGGTCAACCTGATGCGCGACATGGGCGCGACCGTGATCGTCGGTTTCGCCGACTACATCAAGAAGCTGGCCGACGTCGCCCGCGAGCAGGGCCTCGAGCCGGGCCGGGACATTCCGATCCGGATGATTTCCGGCCACCTGGGCCGCGAGTCGCGCGAGTCGCTGTCCAAGGCCTGGGGCGGGGCGCAGCTGTATGACTGGTACGGCGTGGGCGACACCGGCGCGATCGCCGGCCAGGGCCCGGACCAGGACGGCCTGTACCTGATGGAGGACGCCCAGTACGTCGAGGTCCTCGGCGTGGACGACGGCGAGCCGGTGGCCGACGGCGAGACCGGCGACATGGTCGTGACCTGCCTGTACAAGGACGACATCTACCCGATCATCCGCTTCAACACCCACGACGTGACCCGCGTGCTGACCACGCCGTCCTCGCTGGGCATCAACCTGCGCCGCATCGAGGGCTTCCTCGGCCGCAGCGACAACATGGTCAAGGTGCGCGGCATCAACGTGTTCCCCCAGGCGATGGCGCCGATCCTGGAGGAACACGCCGGGTTTGCCGGCGAGTTCATCTGCGTGACCACCCGCGATGCCGCCGGCCGCGACGACCTGGCCGTGCACATCGAGGTCAAGGGCGAGACGACGGACGCCGCGCTGGCCGCTGAGTTTGCCGCGCTGCTGCGCATGCGCCTGGGCGTGGATGTCAGCATCGTGCTGGCCGAGCCCGGCTCGCTGGCGCCGCTGACCGGCATGGAAACGCGGCAGAAACCCATCCGCCTGATCGACAAGCGCTTCGAGTAAGAGTCCGACGCCATGAGCCGCATCGACGCCGCCCTGCTGGGCGAAGACATGACATCGCAGCTGGCCCGGCTGGAGCGCGGCGAGCTCAGCTGCCGCGACCTGCTGGAGCAGCAGCTGGCGGCGATCGATGCCAGCCAGCCGGTGCTGAACAGCTACCTGGCGGTGGATGGCGATGCGGCCCGCCGTGCAGCCGACGATGCCGATGCCCGCCGCAAGGCCGGCACCGCGCGCGCGCTGGAAGGCGTGCCGGTGGCGATCAAGGACAACATCGATGCGGCCGGCTTCGTTACCACCGCCGGCATGGCGACCCGTCGCGACAACGCCCCGGCCGACGCCGACAGTCCGTCGGTCGCACGCCTGCGCGAGGCCGGCGCGGTCATCGTCGGCAAGCTCAACATGCACGAGGCGGCACTGGGCGCGGACAACAACAACCCGCACTTCGGCGCCTGCCACAACCCGCACCGTCCCGGCTTGACCCCCGGCGGTTCCAGCGGCGGCAGCGGCGCGGCCGTGGCCGCCGGGCTGTGCAGCGCTTCGCTCGGAACCGACAGCATGGGCTCGGTGCGCATCCCGGCCAGCTATTGCGGCGTGGTCGGTCTCAAACCCAGCTGGGGCGCGATCAGCACCCGCGGCACAGTCGCGCTCAGTCATCGGCTTGACCACATAGGGCCGCTGGCGCGTTCGGCGCGCGACCTGCGTTTGCTGCTGCCGGTGCTGGCGGGCTTCGACCCGGCCAGCGCGCAGTCGCGGGCGATCCATTTCGCGCCAGCATCCACCGGTCCGCTGCGGCTGGGGGTGGTGGATTTCGGCGACACCGTGGAGTGGGATCCCGGCATTGCCGAGGCCTTCGAGGACGGAATGCGGACGCTGCTCGGTCTGGGCCACCAGCGCGTGGACCTGCCCGCGCCCGCCGTCGCGCCCGGCCATTCGCGCCGTGCCGGCCTGCTGGTGTGCGAGGCGGAAATGCTGATCGAGCACGCCGACGATTGGGAGCACCAACGCGAGCGGTTCTCGCCGCTGCTGCAGAAGTTGATGGCCTACGCCGAGCGCAAGTCGGCCAGCGATCTGGTGGCCGCGGCGCGCGTGCTCGATCAAGCCCAGGTGCAGCTGCAGCAGTGGCTGGCGCAGTGCGACGTGCTGGTGATGCCGACCACGCCGCAGCGCGCTTTTGCCTTCGATACCTCTACGCCGCCCAACCAGGCCGACCTGACGGGGTACGCGAACTTCGCCGGCAATCCCGCGCTTTCAGTGCCGGTGGCGGTAGCGGAAGGCGAACTGCCGCTGGGCCTGCAGCTGGTCGGGGACATTGGCGACGAGTGGTCGCTGATCTCGCTGGCCGAATCCTTCCAGCAGGCGGTCGGCTGGCAACCCTCGCTCCCGCAAGCCTGCAACGACTGGGGGCCGCGATGAAACCCCTGGATGGCGTGCGCGTCCTCGACCTCTCCCGCATCCTCGCCGGGCCGTGGGCCACCCAGGTGCTGGCCGATTTCGGCGCCGATGTGATCAAGGTCGAACGCCCCGAAGGCGGCGACGACACCCGTGGCTGGGGGCCGCCGTGGCTGCACGACGCCAATGGGCAGCCCACCGCGGAGTCGGCTTATTACCTGTGCGCCAACCGCGGCAAGCGCTCGGTGGCGATCGACTTCACCGGCCAGGAAGGCCAGCGCCTGATCCGCGAGATGGCCCGGCATTGCGACATCCTGGTCGAAAACTACAAGGTCGGCGGACTGGCCAAATACGGGCTCGACTATGCCAGTTTGAAGGCGATCAACCCCCGGCTGGTGTACTGCTCGATCACCGGTTTCGGCCAGACCGGTCCGTATGCCAAGCGCGCCGGCTACGACGCCGCGATCCAGGCGATCGGCGGCTTGATGAGTATCACCGGCGAGCCCGAAGGTTCGCCCGGCGGCGTGCCGCAGAAAGTCGGCGTCGCCGCGACCGACCTGATGACCGGCATGTACGCGGTGTCGGCGATCCTGGCCGCGCTGCGCCACGCCGAGCGCCACGGCGAAGGCCAGCACATCGACCTGGCCCTGCTCGATACCCAGGTCGCTTGGCTGGCCAACCAGGCGTCCAACTACCTGGTCGGCGGCGAGGTGCCGCAGCGCCAGGGCAGCGCCCACCCCAACATCGTCCCCTACCAGGTGATGCCGACCGCGGACGGCTACTTCATGCTCGCCGTCGGAAATGATGGCCAGTTCGCCCGCTTCTGCGAGGTCCTCGGTGATCCGGAACTGGCGACCGATCCGCGCTACGCCACCAACGCCGCGCGCGTCGCCAACCGCGACCGCGTGGTGCCGTATCTGGAGCAGCGCCTGGCGACCCGCCCCAGCGCCCACTGGCTGGCCGGCTTGGAAGCAGCCACCGTCCCCTGCGCGCCGGTCAACCGCATCGACCAGGTCTTCGACGACCCGCAGGTGCAGGCACGCGGACTGCGCATCGAGCTGCCGCACCCGACCGCCGGCCACGTGCCCGGCGTCGCCAACCCGGTGCGGTTTTCGGCCACACCGATCGCCTATGGCCACGCCGCTCCCGGACTGGGCGAGCACACCGGCGCGGTCCTGGGTGAGCTGCTTGGGTTGGATGCGACCGAGTTGGCGGCGCTGGGCAGTGCCGGTGTGGTTGGTATGCCGGGGGCGGGGAAGGTCTCAGACAAGAATGACTGATCGCTCCTTCTGGGGCGCACCGTCCGTGTTTGCACCATCCGTCCAACCCGTGGATATTCGTGTCTGACGCCACAGGGAGAGGTGGGCTATGCAAAACAAGACAAAGTTGAGTCATCCGCAGGCGCTGGCGCTCGCGCTTTCTCTGGGCGGCGGGATGGGTGTCGTGATTGGCGCCGTTTTTCACAGCGTGGGCCTGGGGATTGGGGTCGGCGTTGCGATCGCCACCCCGTTTCTGGCGATGCTGGCGAGCAGCAAGCCCCGCTGACCGGTGGAATCTCGCGGTGAGGCGCATTGCCTCGCCGCTCCTGTAAACATTGAATCCTCGTTGGAGCCGGTCATGGATGATCCGCAGTCGCGCCCGTTTTTCGGTTTCCTGACGTGCTTGGCACTCGTGGTGTTGCTGTCATTCGCCGCGCTGGTCGGCTACTACGGAGCGGCGTGCAATGACAGCGGCGGCGCGGTCGGCTGGGCGCTGCTTGTCGTGATGTTTGGGCCGCTCGTGTTTCCCGAGGCAGCCCTTGGCGTGCTGGTTCTGGGGACGGTTGCCGCGCTTGCGGGCTCAGTCTTGCTGCGACCGGCCGAATCGATCAAACGCTTCGGCGTGACCTGTCTGAGCGGCGTTGCCGCGACACTGATCACTCTGGCGGCGAGCGAGAAGATCGCGAGCGCGGCCAACGCCTACGAACGGTGCGGCGTCGGTTTCTGAGCGACGGCGCGTGCCGCGGCGCGTCAGCAGTCCACAATCAACTGCACGTGCTCGCCTGCCGGGCCGACGAGTCCTACATGGCGCGCAACGCCGAGTTGGACATCGCCGATCAAGTTCCAGCCGGCCGAGGCAAGGCCTTCGGGCAGTGCGGCCAGTCGAAGGGCGATGCTGTGTTGGCCGGCAAACCGGCGCTTCGCATCCATTGAATCGAAAGAAAGTACGTCGATGTCCGCGATCGCTTCACGCGCCGCCTCCAGACCGGAATCGTCAGGCAGTTTCACCTCGTCGATCTCCACCATGCACTGTCCCGGCAGCGCGACGACCGCAACGGGGTAGCGATCGCCGAGATCCTTCCCGAACGCGTCGTTGAGCACGGTGATCTTGGTCTCGAACGCCCAGCCGGGGTGGCCGGCCAGCGCCGCCCACGCGGCCTGCGAGGCGTCGCGGTCGGGCGTGGACATCACGCCGATGAAGCTGTGGGAAAACCGTTCATCGCTCATCGGAAGGTCGAAGGGCGGCACGGCGGCCTTGATGCTGGTCAGGTAGAGCATTTCCCCGCAGGGACCGAGCACCTGGCTGGCGCGGATCGCGGGGCTCAGTTCCAGGTCGGCCGGCGGGCGCAGCACGCGGAAGGGCGGGCGCAGATCGGCGACCAATGCATCGACGTCGGCGACGAGGACCTCCAGCGACAGCCAGCCATGGCGGAACATCGGTTCCAGCTGGCGCGCCTGCGGGTCTTCCACCATTCGCACGACGGCTTCGCCGGCCGGGTTGGCGAGCCAGGCCACCGGCGCACCGGCAAGGTCGGCCAGGCCCAGGACCTGGGCAAGCTCGCTGTCCAGCGGGTGGCGCGCGGCGACGGCCAGGCCCAGCTGTTCGCGATAGGCGGCGCATACCGCGTCCAGATCCGGCGCAATCAGCGTTACGTGGAGGATGCCCTCACGTCGGAATGTCGGTCCGGGCGACGCGGCTGCGCTCACGCAGGATCACCGGATGACGCATCGGTACCCGACGCCGTCTCGGCGTCCGCCGCAAGCTTGCGGGCCAGCCACGGCATCAGTCCGCCGACGTTGACGATCTCCATCAGCTCGGGCGGAATGCTCTCGCACCGGTACTGCTTGCCGCTGGTGTGGTTGATCACCAGGCCTTCCTGCGGCCGCACTTCCACATCGTCACCGCGCTCGGCCTGAAGGTCGGGGCAGGTGAGGGCGGGCAGGCCGAAATTCAGCGCGTTGCGGTAGAAGATCCGCGCAAACGAGGTGGCGACGATCGCGCCGACGCCCAGCACCACCAGCGATTGCACCGCCTGCTCGCGCGAGGAACCGATGCCGAAGGACTTGCCGCCCACCACGATGTCGCCGCGCTGCACGTCACTGGCAAAGTCCGGGTCGATCGCTTCCAGGCAGTGGCTGGCCAGCACCTCGGGCGACTCGCGCATATACGGGCCCGGGGCGAGCAGGTCGGTGTCGATGTTGTCGCCGAACACGAACGCGCGGCCACGCCGGCTCAGCGCGCTGGCCGCGGCGGGAGGGAGGTCGGTGGTCCGGATATCGATCGGCTTGTCGGGGGTGGTGTCAGCGGTCATGGCGTGCTCCGTGGGGCGGGGTTTTCGCATCTGCGGCCATCACGCCGGTTCCGCCAGCAGTTCGCGCGGGTCGCAGATGTAGCCCTTCACCGCGCCGGCCGCCACGCTGTAGGGCGAGCCCAGGTAGACCTGCGCCTGCGCCGAGCCCATGCGGCCCTTGAAGTTGCGGGCAGTGGTGGACAGGCCGACTTCGCCCGCCGAGTACATACCCGCGCCCATGCCGGCGCATGCGCCGCAGCCCGTCGGCAGCATGATCGCGCCGGCTTCGGTCAGGATCTCCAGGGTGCCATCGGCGGCAGCCGCGCGGGTCATCGCCACCGACGCCGGGGCGATCAGCAGCCGGGTGTTGCTGGCGATCCTGCGGCCCTTGAGCACCTCGGCGGCCATGTGCAGGTCGGACAGCTTGGCGCCGGTGCAGGCGCCGATATAGCCCTGGTCGATGTGGATCGGCTCGTACTCGGTCACCGCGCGGCTGTTGGCGGGACTGTGCGGCGCGGCGATCTGCGGTGCCAGCGTGCCGGCGTCGTAGTTATGTTCGGCCAGGCACGCTGCATCGGGATCGCTTTGCCAGCGCGCGATGTCGCCCGTGAACGGTCGGCCGGCTTCGACCAGCGCGGCCAGTGTCTTCTCGTCTGCGGCGACCATGCCGGTTTCCGCGCCCAGTTCGGCCGACATGTTGCACAACACCATGCGCTCGGACATCGACATCGCGCGTACCGCCGCGCCGTCGTACTCGAAGGCCTGGTTCTCGTTGCCCATGCCGAGCGTGGCGCACAGGTAGAGCATGATGTCCTTGGCGCTGACGCCGGCGGCCAGCGCGCCGTCCCAGTTCACGCGTACCGTCTGCGGCACCTTCAGCCACAACTCGCCGGTGACCAGTGCGCCGGTGATGTCGGTCGCGCCGACGCCCATCATGAACGCGCCGTACGCACCGCCACTGGGCGAGTGCGAATCGCCGCCGACGCAGAACATGCCCGGCTGCACGTGGCCGCCTTCCTGCAGCACCACGTGGCAGATGCCGAGCATGTCGTAGTGGCGCACCCCGGCCTGCTGCGCCCAGCGCCGGGTGAGCGCCAGGATCTCCGCACTTTCCAGATCGGTGGCAGGGACGAAGTGGTCGCTGACCACCACCACCTTGTCGGGATCCCACACCTTCGCGCCGAGCTGCTCCAGTCGCGAGGCCACCCGCCGCGGGCCGCCGGAGTCATGCATCATCAGCAGGTCCAGCGATGCGGTGACGATCTGCCCGGGGCTCACGCTGTCGCGCTGACAGGCGTGGGCGATGATCTTTTCGGCCAAAGTTGCTGCCACGCGTGTCCACTCCGCTATTCAAGTCCTAATGTTATATCTATATACCAAAAAGGCCTGCAATGGCAGGCCTCCCGGTCTGGTTCGCGCGTCTGCTACCAGAACTTGTAGTTGAAATCGATGCCGTAGGTGCGCGGCAGGGTGGGGTAGATCACGCCAACGCCCAGCCCGGGAATATCAAAGCCACCGGCGGACACCCGGGTGTTGGTGAGGTTGCGACCCCATACGGCGACCGACCAGTTCGCGTCGGTGGGTTCATAGCCGATCCGTGCGCTGGCCTGGGTGTTGGCCGGGGTCTTTATCAGCTCCGACAGGTCCTGGTTCTGATAGAACATGTCGGTGCGCGCGACCTGGGCGTTGAACACCAGTTGCGCGGCGGCCAGTGGCTGTACGTAGGTGGTGCCGATCTGCCACTGCATTTCCGGCGCCTGCTTCAGGTCCCGGCCCTCGAACTTGTCCTTGTTGATCTCCGCGTAGTCGCGGTACTCGGCGTCGATCGTGCCGATGCTCGCGCTCAGGTTCCAGTTTTTGGTCAGCTGGGCCTGGGCCTCCAGCTCGATGCCCTGGATCAGCGCGCCGGTGGCGTTGGTGGTGACGTACACGCCGTTGGGGTCGATCGCCGACAGCTGCAGGCCGCCGTAGTCGTTGCGGTAGTAGGTCGCGTTCAGGCGCACGCGGTTGTCCCACAGCGTGCTCTTGATGCCGGCCTCGTAGGAGCGCACGGTCTCCTCGTCAAACGGGGTGATCGTTGCCGGTGTCGTGCCGCGTCCGTTGAAACCGCCACTCTTGAAGCCGGTCGACACGGTGAGGAAGCCCATCACGTTGTCGGTGAGGTCGTAGTCGGCCATCACCTTCCAGTCCGGCTTGGACCAGCGGCCGTGGCGGTTGACCTGGAAGGTCTCGTTACCCGCGCGATCGCGTCCCAGCACCGACAGGTCCTTCTTCTCGTGGCTGAAGCGGCCACCGGCGGTGAGGTTGAAACGATCGTTCACCGCGTAGGTCGCCTGGGCGTAGGCCGCCAGCGCGGTGGTGTCCTGGGCGATGTCGTAGACGCCGCCGATGCCGAAGATGTCGTTGCGGGTCGGCTGGTCGTTCTTCTCGCGGAAAGCGAAAACGCCAGCGACCCAGGTCAACGGCCCATCGCCGGTGGAGACCAGTTGGGTTTCATAACCCCGCTGGCTCTGCTCCTGGTCCTGCATCAGGTGGTAGAGCAGGCGGTCGGTGCCGTCCACGTCGACGTAGATCTGGTTGTCCATGCTGCGGTAGTGGGCGATATGACGCCACAGGACGTTGTCGAAATAGGTCTCGAAGGTGAACGCGGCGCCGAACTGGTCCAGATCGTTGATGCCGCCCACCAGGTCGCTGCGGGTGGTGTACAGGTTCTCCAGGCGCGGCACGGTCTTCCCATCCACCATGGCTACCGGCACCGCGTAGCTGGGAGTTGAGCGCTCGCGCAGACGGTCGATGTTGAGCGAAGCGTAGGAGTTTTCCGCTACCGGCATCGAGAAGCCGATGCGCGCGGCGTTGACCTTGCTGTCGTTGACGTCCTTGCCGCTGACCTGCTCGCGGATGAAGCCGTCACGGTTGCGGGTCAGCGCCGCGGCGGAGAAGTCGAGGGTCTCGCCCAGGCGGGTGTTGTACATGACCCGCATGTCGGCGCGGCCGTAGTTGCCGACCGTGGCATCCACCTCGAGCCGCTCGTCGCCCTTGGGCTTGCGGGTGATGTAGCGGATCGCGCCGCCGGTGGCGTTGCGGCCGTACAGGGTGCCCTGGGGGCCACGCAGAACCTCGATGCGCTCCACGTCGTAAAGGTCGAACATCGAGCCGTTCTGACGCGGGATGTAGACATCGTCGATGTAGATCGCCACCGCCGGGTCGGCGGTGAAGATCGACTCGTCCTGGCCCACGCCGCGCAGGAAGATCTTCGCGCCCGAACTGGTCGAGGTGTTCTGGTCGATGGTGATGTTGGGCACGTGGAACTTCAGGTCATCGACCCGGGAGACCTGCTTGCGCTTGAGCTCCTCGGCGTTGAGCACGGTGATCACCACCGGCGTGTCCTGGACCTGCTCCTCGCGGCGCTGGGCCGTGACGCTGACGCTGTCCAACTGGACGGCCTGGCTGCTGGCGTCTTCCGCCGTCGCCTGCTGGGCGTGGACGGGCATGCTGCCCAAGGCCGCGGCGACTGCCACTGCCAGCGCGCACCGATAAAGTCGTTCGCTCACCAACACCTCCACACTCATTGACGTTGAACCACTGGATTGAACCTATCGATATATCAATAGGTTTACCGGGTCAAGAAATGTCCGGACAATTTGCAACGGCTGTCCCGCAACCATTGGACAGGAGCCGGATCGGCACAGCACGCCGCCCGCCACGGTAAAGTCAGCCGGGCGCGCGAAACAGTCGTCGGGTTGGCGGAGGCACCACCGCGCCGGAGCGCTCGCCGCCATCAGCCTGCTAGAAAACCCCTTTCGTGCTGCCCAGCACGGCCGCGATCACCAGCGCGATCCAGATCACCCACACGGGAACCTTCACCCTCGCCATCAGACGCTGCAGCGCCACGTCGTCAGCGGGCGTCGCGCTGCCGTCGGCCACCTTGGCCAGCATCGGACCGAACGGCTTGAGCTGGACGCGGATCAGCAGGCCCATCGCGATCGACAGCGCCATCATCGCGATCTTGATGCCCAGCCACGGCGCCGGGGTGATCAGGCCGCCGGCGCGGGTGGCATCGACCGCGAGCCAGACGCCGGCGGCCACGACCAGTACCCGGAACACGAAGTCGACCCGGCCCAGCCGGCGGCCCCACGCGCTGTTGCCGAGCTGATGCACGGTCCACGTCAGCGCCAGCCACGCCAGGCTCAGCACCCACGCCAGCGGCAACCATCGCTCCAGCGACGGCATCAGGCCGATGCCGGTGGTGAGGGTGAGGCCGATCGCCGCCGTCAGTACCAGCGCCGTGCGCGGCACCATGTCCAGGATCAGCATGGCCTTGGTGGCGAACATCCGCACCGGTGTCGGGGTCTTGGGGTCGACGATGAAACCGCTCAGGTAATACACGGCCAGGTCGGTGCCCAGCCAATAGCCGATCACCAGGATGTGCGCGGCGCTCCACAAACCGAGATTCATCAATGCAGCGTCCTCAGAATGCCTTGGCGGCGCCGATCAGGCAGACCGTGGAGATGCCGATCCAGTAGAAGTAGGCCAGGCCGCGGCCGATCCTGATCGAGCGCTCCAGCGTGGCCTCGATGGCGGCGTCGGGCGCCTGGTCGAGCTTGCGGAACATCACCGTCCACTCGCGCATGATGAAACGCAGCTTCAGGCCGATCACCAGCAGGCCCGAATAGATCAGGACCTTGGTCGCGTACCAGTTGGGGCCATCCTCGCCACCGCTGAAGGGGCCATGGCCCATCAGCGAGGAGATAGCGCAGATCGCCAGCAACGGGATCAGCACGAACCGCACCGCCTCGTCGATCCGGGTCAGGCGGATGCCCGCGTCGGTGTCGCGCTTGAAGAACGCCGCCCAGCACAGGCCCAGCCAGGACAGGCCGAGCACCCAGAACAGCACCAGCCAGCCGCCATTGAGCGGATTCACTCCCCACAGCGTGCCCATGTGCAGGCCCAGCGGCAGCAGCAGGATGATCCCGGTACGCGCCAGGATGTCGATGCGGTAAGCGGTCTCCATGTGGCGGCGGCGTTCGGCCAGCGGCAGCGACCGGTTGATCACCTGGTAGCTGGACTGGAACACGCCCCATTCGCCGCCCAGCCAATAGACCATGGCGAGGATATGGGCCCATTTGAGCAGGATGATGGTGTGGAACATGCGGCGGTCTCCCGGGGTGGAATGGCTGGCGTGGCTGGATGGCGGGTCTTGCGGTCGTGCGGCGGAGGGCGGACCTCAGTACGGCGCTTCCAGCGGCGCCGGCGGCTGGGCGATCTCCTCCAGTTCCGGTGGCAGCACCGGCTGGTAGGCCTGCTTGTAGTCGAAGTGGTGCTGGTCGCTGCTCCAGTGGTTGATGTGCGCGCCACCCACAAACCGGATCAGGATCAGCGAGCCGCCGCGCGAGCCGTAGGGCCCGTGCGGGATGCCCGGCGGCCGCCAGAAGTACGAGCCCGGCCGCATGGTCCCGTATTCCCCGGTCAGGTCACCGGCGATCAGGAACGCCTCTTCCGGCGTGGGGTGGTGTTCCTTCGGCCCGCGCCAGTTGGTCGGGTGGGTCTGCGGCGCGGTCATGAACAGGAAGGTCTTCTGCTGGGTGACCGGATCGATGCGCAGGATCTTGCGGCCGCAGGCAAGGTGGTTGAGCCGGTAGTCCAGCACGCTGCGGTCCCACACCATGCGGTAGGTGTCGACGAAGGACACCGGCGGGGTGCGGTCCTCCGGCGCAGGCTCGTCGCTGGACATCAGGCGTGGACGGCTGTCGAAGAAGCGCAGGACCACCGCGCCGTCGGGCGAGTAGGCGCCGGCGCGCGGGTGGCCGGCCGGGTAGAAGCCGTAGCAGCCTTCGGCGTACTCGAAGCCGTTGAGGTAATAGCTGCCCGAGAGGACGTAGAACTCCTCGTCGGCGGCGATGCGGCTGCCCTGCTCGAAATGCAGTCCCGCGTCCATCTTTGACAACAGCGTGCAGGCACCGGTCTCGTCATCCACGCTCAGGGTCCGGGTCCAGGCGCCCGGCAACAGTTCCTCGGGCTCCCAGGGCAGGGACTGGTTTTGCAGGAACTCGGTGTGCGGCCGGGCCATGGGAACTCCTTGTGACGGTGGATCAGCGCGAGCGCAGGCAGCGCAGGCGCAAGCAGGAAAAAAGGTGGCGCGGGCGCCGGCGCAGCGGGGTCATGCGCAGCGGGGTCATGCCGACGCGTCAGTGCGGGCGGCGTCCTTCTCGGCCGCGGCAATCTCCACCGCCGCGCGCAGGCCGGACGCCAGGGCGGCCTCGATGCCGGGCTGGTCGAAGGAGGTGTGCTCGCCGGCGAAATGGACCCGCCCCAGCGGTTGTGCGGTCCACTGCGCGGTATCGGCACAGCGGCCCGGAGCGATCTCGGCGAACGCGCCCATCGCGTAGGGATCGCGGCCCCAACTGCGAACGGCCAACACCTCGGTGGCGCCGTCCGCGGCAGGACGCCACCCCGCCAGTTCGCGCTGGGCCCAGCGGCCGATCTCGCTGTCGTCCATCTGGTCGATGGCTTGCGCGCCGCGGCCGTTGACCCAGACCAGCAGGCGCTCGATGCGATTGTTGGCGTCGGGCACACCGAACACGCGCTCGATGGAGCCGTCCAGCCACATGTTCAGCGGCAGGCCGTCGGCCTCCCAGAAGGGCTTCAGCGGCTTGAGGTGGATCGCGGTGACCGCGGTGAGCGCGCGTTCGGCCCACGCCTTGCGCTGCTCCGCCGGCGGTTCCGGCGAGAAGCGGACCTTGCCCAGCGGGCCCGGCGGCAGGGCGACGACGACCCGCGGCGCCCGCCAGCGGCGGCCATCGGCGGCGACGACGACCACGTTGTCATCGTGTTGAACGATCTCGCTGACCTGGGCACCGAACTCGACCGGCTGCTTGAGGCGGGCGGCGACCGCTTCGGGCAGCGCCTGCGTCCCGTCCGCCATCGAGCCGACCGACTGCGGTCCGCGACGCAGCATGGCGTTGCGGCGCAGCACGTCCAGCGCGCTGACCTGGTCCAGGCCGTTGTACGTGGCCCCAACGTCCATGGTGTCGATTGCAGCGGTCGACCAGTCGCGCGCGGCCAGCCAGTCGCGCAGCGGGATGTCGTGGGCGGCCAGCGCGGGCGCCAGCCATTCGTTGATGTTGGTGACCGGATTGGCTTCACCGCCGGTGGCCGCCGACAGCAGCGCGGGCGGCGCAATGGCGCGCTCGCGCCCGCTGAAGGGGTTGAGCGCGCTGCCAGCCCAGTCCCTGGCGTTGATCAGCGTGCCGCTGACACCGACCGCGGACGGGCCGCCGAAGCGGGCAGCCATCGCCTCGGGCGTGGGATCCAGGATGCTGACGCCGACGCGTGGCGCCAGGCCACGGGTCATCCAGTAGTTGCCGCCGATATCCGTGGCGCCGACGTCGAAGCGCTGACCGCCGGCTTCCACCGTGTGCATGCGCCCGCCGACGCGCTGGCCGGCCTCAAGCACCACGACCCTGCGGCCCGGGTTCTGTTCTTCCAGCAACATTGCGGCGTGGAGACCGGCAATGCCGGCGCCGAGGACGAGGATATCCGCGTCGATTGCCTCCGCCGTTCCGGCGTCGCCAGTGGAAGGACCTGCGCCCGTCCCACCCCAGCCGCAGCCCTGCAGGAGCAGGGGCGTGGCACTGGCGGCAGCCAGCATCTGCAGGAATCGGCGTCGTTGCATGGGCAGCCCATCAAAAGACCTAATGAGCTATCTATATAGCAACTTCAGCGGAAAGTCAGTTTGATCTGGATCAATTGTCGCGCTTCAGGCGCGCCGGTAGATCTCCAGCAGCTCGCCGTCGGGGCCGAAAAGGGTCGCGACATCGCAGGCACCGAAACCTGGAAGGGCGAGCTGTGCACGCGCTACCGGCTCGCCGCCCAGTGTCTGCAGGTGCTCCAGGTCGGCGTCCACGTCCGTGCTTTCGAAGCTGGCGGACAGGATGCCGATGTTGGGCGGCACCGCCTTGTCGCGCAGCGGTGCGTCGGGCAGGTGATCCATGTCCAGGTAGGCGAACATCTCCACCCGTCCGGGAATGATGGTGCCGTCCTTGAGCAGGTTGATGTTGTGGATGCGCACCGGCTTGTCGGTGCCCAGCAGGTCCTGCAGCTCGGGAAAGTCCAGGGTCTGGTCGAACAGCGTCTGGTACCCCAGCGCGCGGTAGAAGGCGGCCGAGCGCTCCACGTCGCGGGTGGCGATCGCAACCGTCTGCAGCACGCTGACTTCGGTCTCCAGCGGGCCGCGCAGCTCGCCGCCGCGATCGTAGGAAAACACGTCCAGGCGAATGCCATCGGGATCGTCGTTGATCGAGTCGCGCACAGAGACGTGCTCGCTGACCTCCCAGGCGCTCGGCTCCTTGCCCGAGCTGCCACCGGCGGCCTTGACCGCGTTCATCGTGTCCAGGGCATCGCGGCTGCGGAAGTTGAGCGCGTAGAAGCCCGAGCCGTTGTACAGGTTGTCCTTGTTCCAGATCCGCTCGCCGGGCGCGTCGAAGGACAGCAGGCGGATGCGGCCCAGGCCCGAGTCGTCTGCGGCGATGATTGCGTAGCGGCCGGTCAGGGCGGTATCGAAGCGCCACAGCGCCGCCAGCTCGGGCGAGATCGGTCCCGATTCCTTGACCTGGTACTGCAGCGCCGAGGAGTAGAACGCGCAGGCGTTGTCGAGGTCGCTGACCCCGAGGGTCACCAGCTTCACTTCTGACAGCATTGAGGAGTCCTCAAAGACGGGGAGGGAGTACCGCGCCGCCGTTCAACTGGCGCCGGACGGCTCGTCCAGGTCCAGCGTCATCTGGTAGCTGAACTGGTCGGGGCGATAGAGGATGTTGAGCAGGTCGACCAGACGGCCGGACTCGTCGAAGGAGTGGCGCTCCAGCGCCAGCAGGGCGCTGCCGGGATCCATTCCCAGATGCATCGCGACCACCGCGTCGGCGTTGACTGCCGACAGGGTCTGCTGCACCTGCCTGATCTGGATGCCGATGCGTTCGAACAGCTTCAGCCGCGAGGTCGTCGCCAGGTTGTGCTCGTTGAATTCGCCGTGGCCGGTGAGGGTCCAGCTGGTGTAGTGGCCAAAGGGCGTGCCGGCCCGGCTGCGCACCCGCACCGCGCGCGCCAACGGCTCGCCAGGCTCAATCCCGAACAGCTCGCGCACCCGCGGCGGCGGCGCGACACGGCCGAACTCGACCACCGTCGCCTGGGTTTCCTCGCCCAGGATATGCAGGTTCTCCAGCAGGCCGATCAGCGGCCCGCGTACGGGCTTGGGACTGGCGCGATGGATGACGTGGGTGCCGCGACCGCGCTGGCGCTCCACCAGTCCGGCGTTGGCCAGCTCGTCCAGGGCGCGCTTGGCGGTGATGCGCGAGACGCCAAAGGTCTCGGCAAGGCCGAATTCGGTCGGCAGTTGCGCTCCATGGGGCGGGTCGCCGGCCAGCACGCGCTCACGCAGGATGTTGAAGATCTGGTGGTACAGCGGCAGCGGCAGGTCAGGGCGCAGCAGTTGTCTGAGATCGGGGGACTGCAACGAGTGAACTACCTGACCTGCCATCGCGCGCTTCCATCCTTGCCTTAATGCTATAACTATAGATCATAAGTGCGCTGCAAAAGGAACGGTATGCAAGCGAGCAATGACGTGGTCGGTTGGCAGCTGGACGACAAGGTAGCCCGCCTGCGGATCGACCGCCCCGCGAAGCGCAATGCCTTGGCAAGCGTACATTGGGCGGCCATCGAGCGCTGCCTCGCCGAGATCCATGCCAGCGATGCGCGCGTGCTCGTGCTGGAAGGCGTGCCGGGCGCGTTCAGTGCCGGCGCCGACATCGATGAGCTGGCCGAACTGCTCGCTCATCCGTCCGGCTTCGTGGCCAGCAACGCCCAGGTGCAGCGCACCCAGTTGGCGTTGCAGCGCTCGCCGTTGACCACCATCGCCGTGATCGACGGTGTCTGCGTCGGCGGTGGGCTGGGGCTGGCGCTGGCCTGCGATTTCCGCCTCGGCAGCACCCGCAGCCGGTTCGGGCTCTCTCCGGCCAAGCTCGGCCTGGTCTACAGCCCCGAGGACAGCCGCCGGCTGGTCAACACCGTGGGTCTGGCCCGGGCGCGCGAGATGCTGCTGACCGGACGCCTGCTGTTTGCCGCGACTGCCCTGGAGTGGGGCCTGCTGAACCGCATCGCCGGCGATGACGGCGTGGATGCCGCGCTGGCCACCCTGCTGGCGGAACTTGATGCCGGCTCCGCCAGTGCACGCGCCGGCATCAAGCAGGTGCTGGCGTACCTGGGCGGCGACGCCGAGGCCGGCCAGGCCGCCGCCACCGCCGCATTCAACGACGCCTTCGCCAGCGCCGATTTCGCCGAAGGCGCGGCCGCGTTCCTGGCCAAGCGCAAACCCGATTTCCAGTGAGCCCCATCGCATCCACAGGACCGAATACATGACCGAGGTTTACCGCGCCCTGGCACTGCAGACGACCTGCCGCGCCGTCAACGCCGCCCCCGATGTGGCCGCCGCGCGCAGCAAGATCGCCGACAACATCGCCCGCATCGACCGCCAGGTGCGCGGCAGCAAGGCGTTCATAGGCCAGGACCTGCGTCTGGTCGTGCTGCCCGAATACTTCGCCACCGGCTACCCGCTGGGCGACACCATCCCGGGCTGGGCGGACAAGGCCGCGTTCGCGATGGACGGCCCCGAGTACGATGCGCTGGCCAAGGTCGCCCAGGACAACAGGGTCTACCTGGCCAGCAACGCCTACGAGACCGATCCCAACTTTCCCGGCCTGTATTTCCAGGCCAGCGTGCTGTTCGACGATGCCGGCAACACCGTGCTGCGCTACCGGCGCATGGTGTCGCTGTTCGCGCCCACCCCGTATGACGTCTGGGACAGGTACCTGGACATCTACGGCATCGACGGCGTGTTCCCGGTCGCGCAGACCCCGCTGGGCAGACTGGCTTGCGTGGCTTCCGAGGAGATCCTGTATCCCGAGATCGCGCGCTCGCTCGCGCTGCGCGGAGCAGAGGTATTGCTGCACTCGACCAGTGAAGTGGGCAGTCCGGCGCTGACCCCCAAGGACATCGCCAAGCGCGCCCGCGCGTTCGAGAACATGGCCTACGTGGTCTCGGCCAACACCGCCGGCATCGTCGATGTCGATATCCCGGCGCAGAGCACCGACGGCATGTCCAAGATCGTCGACGACCAGGGCCGGGTCATGGTGGAGGCCGGGGACGGTGAATCGATGGTCGCGTTTGCCGAGATCGACATCGCTGCGCTGCGTCGCCGCCGCGAGCGCCCGGGGATGGCGCACATCCTCTCGCGCCTGCCGCAGGACGCGATCGCGCAGGGCCTGGCCCCCGCGCCACTGCAACCCAATGCGCTGATGCCCGGCGGCGAGCTGCGCATTCCCGAGCGCGCCGAGTTCGGCCAGCGTCAGCGCGCCACCATCGAGTCACTGAAGACCGCAGGGGTAATTGGCAATGGTTGATTCCACCGGCGTTACCGCGTCCGCCGTCGAGACGATACCGCTGCGAGACCCCAGCACCGGCGAGTGCGACGGACAGCTGGTGGTCGTGACAAAGGAAGAAGTGGACCGGATCGCCCAGCGCCTGCGCGCGGCGCAAACCGACTGGGCCGCGCGCGATGTCGGCGAGCGCTGCCAGGCCCTGCTCGACATGGCCGATGCACTCGAGCGCCATCGCGAGCCGATGGTCGAAGCGCTGCTGCGCGACACGGGGCGTTGGCAGGAGTCTCTGATCGAAGTCGACAGCACCGTGGGTGCACTGCGCCGCTGGGCCGCCGATGCCCCGGCGTTGCTGCAGGCACCAGAGCCGGTGGCCAGCAGCATCGGCTTCCTGCACAGCCGGCAGAATCTGGTGCCGTACCAACTGGTTGGCGTGATCAGTCCGTGGAACTTCCCGCTGCTGCTGAGCCTGATCGATGCCATACCCGCGCTCGCCGCGGGTTGCGCGGTGCTGTGCAAGCCCAGCGAGGTGACCTCGCGGTTCGCCAGCGTGCTCGACGAGGTGATGGCCGAAGTGCCAGCGCTGCAGCCGGTGTTCGCCGTGGTCACCGGCGATGGCCGCACCGGCGAGGCGGTGATCGGCGCGGTCGACACCATCTGCTTTACCGGCAGCGTGCGTACCGGTCGCCGCGTCGGCGAGGCCTGCGCGGCGCGCTTCATTCCCTGCTCGCTGGAGTTGGGCGGCAAGGACCCCGCGCTGGTGCTGGCCGACGCCGACCCGGTTCGCAGCGCACGCGCCATTGCGTGGGGTGGCTTCGTCAACGGCGGCCAGAGCTGCATGTCGATCGAGCGTGTCTACGTCGACGCCAAGATCGCCGAGCCCTTCATCGCCGCGCTGGTCGAACAGGCAAAAGCACTGAAACTGACCCATCCCGACCCGCGCGAAGGCCAGATCGGCCCGATCATTTCCGATGCCCAGATCGCCATCGTCCGTGAGCAACTGGCCGATGCGAAGGCTCGCGGCGCGCGTGCGCTCGCTGGTGGCGAACTGGTCGAACACGGCGGCACCTGGTGCCCGCCGACTGTGCTCGTCGACGTGGATGAAAGCATGCCCATCGCCAGCGAGGAGAGTTTCGCCACGATCCTTCCGGTCATGGTCGTGGCCAACGAGGAGGAAGCGATCGCGCGCGCCAACGATTCGATATTCGGCCTGTCCGCGGCGGTCTTCAGCGGTGATACCGAGCACGCTGTGCGCGTGGGCGCGCGCCTGCACGCCGGCGGCGTCAGCATCAACGACGCCTGCCTGACCGGCATGATCCACACCGCGGAGAAGCAGAGCTTCAAACAGTCCGGCCTAGGCGGATCGCGCATGGGCAGCGTATCGATCCGGCGCTTCCTGCGCTCCCAGGCAGTACTCGTGAACTCCGGGGTCGACGATCCCTGGTGGTTTCCCGCCAACCCCTGATTCGAGCTTGAAACCACGCCCGGTGCAGTAAGCAACTGCATCGGGCTTTTTGTGCGAGGTTATTGAAAGTCTCCCGCGCCGGTTGTCGAGGCAGGCCGAAGCTGGACGGGAGTCGGCGCTTCGACATACTTTCCCGAATGGCCCAAGTACTTCCATCGGATGTGGTTCCACAGCTTTCTGATACCCACTGCAGTCTGCACATGGACCACCCGCTCGTCGCCAGGCTGCGCAAGCAGCGGCGGCGACTATTGGTGAGCTACGTCGTCCACGTGCTCTGGTTCCTTGCGATGGTCCTCACGGCGATTTTCCACGCCTCCCGGGCGGTTGCGACGACATCGATCTGGCTCGCGCTGATCACCGTGCCGCCGGTGATTGTCTACGCAGCGCGTGTCCACAGGACCTGCCGGGCCATTGACCCAATGGCAAGAAGCATCGGCCTGGTGCCGATGATCCTGATGACGGTATTCCTGACGCCGTTCGAGTCCGGCCTGATCGTGCCGGCAAAGAACCTGCTGGTCTCGGCAGAGCTGCTGGCGAGGATGCGGGAGCAATCCCGGGTCGGGGTACCCTAGGCGCCACCATTCATTCCATCCGCAGGACGAGCAGGATCGACCCTGCGCTGTCACTGCGCCCAAGCTTCGACAGGACTAAGTAATGCGATCCAACTCACTGACAGGCGCCTATGTATTGATCGCCGTGGGCACCTATTTCCTGCTCCAGAAGCAGGGTTGGCTGCCCAACATCCGCCCGCTCGTTTCGGAGTGGTGGCCGGTGCTGCTGATCGCCATCGGCGTGGTCATGATCGTGCAGCGGCGCTCGCGCGGTTGAGCGCGACGCCCCGACGCGCGCACCAGTGACCTGCCTGGGCAGAAGGGCTGGCGACCATGCATAGCCTGCTCCTTGTTGGATGCGGTGGATTCCTCGGCGCGATCGCGCGTTATTCGCTCGGCCTGCTGATCCTGCCCATGGGCGGACAGGACCGCTTCCCGCTGGGTACGCTGGCGGTGAATATCCTGGGTTGTCTGGCGGTGGGCGTGCTCGCCGGGGTTGGCGAGCGCTACCAGGTGTTCGGAACCGAGGCCCGACTGTTCCTGTTCACCGGCTTGCTGGGGGGGTTCACCACGTTCTCGGCGTTCGGTCTGGAGGCGTCCCACCTGCTGCGTCGAGGCGAGCTCGCATGGGCCGCGTTGTATGTGGGTTGCAGTGTGGTGTTTGGCATCGCCGCGGTCTGGCTGGGGTTCAAGCTCGTCTCGGTCATCCCGCGCTGATGCGCCCGCGGGGTTTCATGGTCGTGTTGGTCAGGTCGGGATCGCTGATCCGGATGCGGAAACGCGCTTCCGATATGCTGTTTCCGGTTCCCGCAATGGAGTTCGACAATGACTGACACATGGCTGCCGACCCTGATCACCGCCACGCCGCAGGAAGGATTTGAGCTCGCGATCGCGCTGAGTCGCCGCGGCGTCAAGTACACCCAGCCCGACATGGAAACGCTGCAGGAACTGCGGCCGGAATACGCGAACTCCGCCGACGGACTGACGGCCGCCTCCCAGGTCATCGCCATCAATTTCCAGACGGTGTCGGCGGCCAACAAATACTGGCGCGGCTGAGATTGACCTTGGACAAGAAGCAAGCGAGCGTGGCATCCCGGGTGGTGATGTCGGAGGCCATCGTTGAGCAGGCGCGCCAGCGCGAGCGACTCCAGCCCAAACCGGTCAAACCGTGGTGGCAGGCGCTCGGCCTCGGGTTGGCCGGTTTCGGCGTTGGGCTTGCGATGGGTTCCAGTGAAGGCAAGGGCCTGCTGTACGCCTTCATCGGATTCGGCATCGGGGTGGCGATTGTTGCGGTGATCAGCCGGGCCCGCCGATGAACTACCTCGATCTGGTCGCCGTATTGGCGATCCTGCAACTGGTGTTCTTTGCCGTCCTGGTGGGCCGCGCCCGTGGCCTGTACAGCGTGAAGGCACCGGCGACGTCGGGGCACGAGATGTTCGAGCGTGCCTACCGGGTCCAGATGAACACCCTGGAGTTGATGGTGGCGTTTCTGCCGGCGCTGTACCTCGCGGCTAAATACTTCCCGCAGACCTACGTCGCGGCGGCCGGCGCGGTCTACCTGGTCGGCCGGCTGGTCTATTGGCGCAGCTACACCGCCGCCCCCGCCAGCCGCGGCTTCGGCTTTGCGCTCTCGATGCTCCCCATTCTCGGTTTGCTGATCGCTGCGCTCGTGGCAATCATCCGCGGCAGCGCCCCCTGAACCATCCGCAGCGGCACGCCATGCGCATCGGTGAAGCCGCTATCTTCGACTTTGACCACGCAGGAGTTCGACGTGACCGATACATGGCTGCCGACAATGATCACCGCGACCCCGCAGGAAGGCTTCGAGCTGGCGATCGCGCTCAGCCGTCGCGGGGTCAAGTACACCCAACCGGACATGGCCAAGCTCAATGAGCTGCGGCCCGAGTACGCGAACTCGGCAGACGGGCTTACCGCTGCGTCGCAGGTTATTGCGATCAACTTCCAGACCGTCGCGGCTGCGAACAATTACTGGCGGACGAACCCGGCCTAGTTCGGCATTTCCGGTCCAGCCAGTCCGCGTTCTGCGACCAGGCGGGTCAACAGTTCGATCTGGGTCTGCTGCTGGTAGGACCGGCTAAGCGCGGGCGCAGCAAGGTACGGGCGCATACTCGGGTTGGACGATGGGCCCGACGAGGCATTCCCGCCATGAAACGGCCTGCCAGCCAATTGACCACCACCGGCCGTGCGGTGCGGCTGCTCAAGCGAACCGATGCCGGCATGCTGATCGCGATCGTGGTGGCCATCGTGCTGTTGATCGTCGCCGGCGTCGTTCTTGGCGATCAGATCAAGGTCCATATCGGTGCGCTCCAGACATGGATCGGCGGGCTGGGTCCGTGGGGCGTGATCGTGTTTGCTGTGTTGCTGATTTTGGGCACATCGGTGCTGATGCCCGAGTCGGTGTTCGGGGTCGCGGCAGGCGTCCTGTTCGGCCTGGTCTGGGGCATGGTGATCGCGGTCGCTGCCAACCTTGTTGCCGCAGCGTTTCAGTATGCGCTCTCGCGTTGGTTGTTCCGCCAGCGGGTCCAGCGCGCCGTCGACCGCCGGCCGTCGTTCCTGTCGATCCAGCGGGCAGTGATGAAGGATCAATTGTGGCTGCAGTTTCTGGTGCGGCTGACCCCGATCAATCCCGCCTCCATCAGTTACGTATTGGGCGCCACCGGCGTGCGCTTTTCCGCGTTCATGCTCGCTTGCCTCGGACTGCTGCCGCATGTCGGTCTGGAGGTGTACCTGGGCCACGCGGGCGAGCACCTGGTGGAGGCGACCCAGGCCGGTTCGCGATTCCGGCAGGGGCAGGATCTGGTCCTGGCCGGTGGACTGGTGGTGGGCGTCATTGCGATCGTGATCATCTCGAGGATCGCGCGCAAGGCGGTCCTGCGTGCGGTTGCCGGCCACGACCATCTCTAGTGTCTCAACAGCATTTCGATAGAAGGAGAGGGATCCATGCGACACAGTGAACGCCACAGAACGCATCGGACCGGGTGGCTGCGCGCCGCCGTACTGGGGGCCAACGACGGCATCGTCTCGACGGCCAGCCTGGTGCTGGGCGTGGCGGCGGCGGGTGCAGGCACCAAGGCCATCCTCGTCGCGGGTGTCGCCGGACTGGTATCCGGCGCGATGTCGATGGCGGCGGGCGAGTATGTCTCGGTCAGTTCGCAGGCCGACACCGAGCGGGCAGACCTTGCGCGCGAGAGCAAGGAACTGGCCGCCAACATCGGCCAGGAACATGAGGAGCTGGTCTCGATCTACATCAAGCGCGGACTGGACCGGCCGCTGGCGACCAGTGTGGCCACCCAGCTGATGGCGCACGACGCGCTGGGCGCACACGCCCGCGACGAGCTGGGCATCTCCGAGACGCTCACCGCCAAACCGGTCCAGGCCGCGTTCGCCTCGGCGGCGACCTTTGCCGCCGGCGCGGCGTTGCCATTGCTGGCCGCGCTGCTGATACCGGAGACCGCGCTGATGTGGGGTGTCGCCGGCTGCTCGCTGGTTTTTCTGGCCGGTTTGGGCCTGGTCGCTGCACGGGCGGGCGGGGCACCGGCGCTGCCATCGGTGTTGCGCGTCGCCTTCTGGGGCGCGCTGGCGATGGGCCTGACCACCGCGGTCGGCTCGCTGTTTGGAGCGGTCGGGTGAGCGTTGCGAGTAACATCATCGCAGTCAGCATGAGGTAATCATGAACACTGCCGTCAGAGATTCGCTCAGCAAAGTGCCTGAGGTGACGTTTGGCTTCTGGCTGATCAAGATCCTCGCCACCACCCTGGGCGAAACCGGCGGCGACGCGGTGTCGATGTCGATGAACCTCGGCTACCTGGTGAGTACCGCGATCTTCATGGGCATTTTTGTGGCGGCGGTGTTGATGCAGATCTCCGCCAAAAAGTTCCACCCCTTCGTGTACTGGGTCACCATCATTGCGTCGACCACGGTCGGCACGACGCTGGCGGATTTCGTCGATCGTTCCCTGGGCATCGGCTATCCGGGCGGCACGATCATGCTGGTCGCGTTGCTGGTCGCCTCCCTTTTTGCCTGGTACAGATCCCTGGGGTCCATCGATGTCGGCTCGGTGCACACGCCCAAGGCCGAGGGGTTCTACTGGCTGACGATCATGTTCTCGCAAACGCTCGGCACCGCGCTGGGCGACTGGACCGCCGACAGCGCGGGGCTGGGCTATACCGGCGCGGCGCTGATCTTTTCCGGACTGCTGGCGGTGGTCGCCCTTGCCTATTTCTTCTCCAGGATCTCGCACACCGTCCTGTTCTGGGCCGCATTCGTGCTGACCCGACCGCTGGGCGCGGTGGTCGGCGACTATCTCGACAAGCCCACCACGAGCGGCGGACTCGAGTTCAGCCGTTACACCGCTTCAGGCCTGCTGCTGGTGGCCATCGTGCTGCTGATCGTGGTGATTCCGCAGCGTGCGGCGGAGAAGTCGCACTGACGCTCTCCGGGCGCGCGCCCGCAGCGTCAATCGACAACAATAGCACCGATTCCAATCACGTCTCTTGACCCTCGTCAATGACTAACCTGAACCATCGGTTCATGATCTAGTCAAGCCTGCCTGCGCGCCGACGATTCTCGCCGAATCCGCACAGGCACATAGCCGGCAACATCTCTTGGGGAGGTGCTTGACGTGGCGCAGCGACTGATTGACCTGACGATTGCGATCCTGGCCAGCATCGTGTCCTTCCTGCTGTCCTGGCCGTACTTCCGGAATTTCGAGTACTGGGCCGAGTCGCACGCGATGTGGCTGGTGTACTTCGTTGTCGGCTTCCTGCTGGCGGTGTACGTCTTCTACGTCCTGCTGCGGATCACCCGCACCCTGTTCGAACACGACGCGCTGGACAGGGCTGACACTGCTGCAGCTGCAGCAGTCAATGAACCGGGCGCAGATGCCAAGCGCGATACCGGGGCTCGGCCATGAGCTGCGGGGACGGCAAACCGTGCCGGGAAGCGCTGCACCGGCGGACCGCCCTGGGCGTGCTGTTTTTCATGCTGTTGATTTTCCTCGGCCTGTCGTCGGTTTCCTTCATAGACTCGCGCGGCCAGGTGACGCCGGATACGGTGAGTTTCAACTCGCACGAAGCCGTCGCCGGCAAGCGCGTGTTCCAGGCCTACAACTGCATGGGTTGCCACACCATGGTCGGCAACGGCGCGTATCTCGGACCGGACCTGACCAACACCTACGAGCGCACCGGAGCCGCCTGGCTCGCCGCGTTCCTACCCTCGTCCGGCACCTGGCCGACGAGCACCGCCGTGAGGATCCAGCTGCAGGGGGCGGCCCTGGCCGCCGACAGTGGGTCGGCCTCGCTGGACGAGTACCTCAAGAAGTACCCCGGTGCCGCCGAGCGCGTGCAGCGTCGCGGTGGCCATGCCTCGCTAATGCCCGACCTGCCGCTGAAAGCCGAGGAGGTGGCGAACCTGATCGCCTATCTCAAGTACACCTCGGCGATGAACACCGAGGGCTGGCCGCCCAAACCGAAGGTCGACGGGTTGACCTTCAAGTACGCATCGCCAGGCTACAACGTGGTGTCGACCGCCGCAGTCCCGGGCGTGGTCGCCGCCGCGACCGCCACCGTCGAGGCACTGCAGGATCCTGCCACCCACGGCGCGCAGCTGGTGAAGGACTACGCCTGCACCGCGTGCCATTCCCCTGACCAGCAGAAGCTGGTGGGTCCGGGCTGGGGCGGCCTGTACGGATCCAACGTGAGCCTCGCCGATGGCAGTACGGTGGTGGCCGATGACGCCTATCTGGGCGAAGCGATCCGCAACGCCAACAGCCAGATCGTGGCCGGCTACTCCGCCGGCACGATGCCCGACTACGCCGGCATGCTGACCGACGATGAGGTCGCGGCGATGACGGCCTACATCCGCAGTCTGCAGGAGCCGGGGCAATGATCAAGATCGAGTATCAAACCCAGCGACTGAGCCTGCGGTTCTTCATGTTGATGCTGGTGCTGTTCGTGTTCCAGGCGGGTTTCGGCATGGTCCTGGCACTGCAGCAGATCGATCCGACGCTGCTGGCCGGCAACCTCAACTTCAACGTGATCCGGGCCGAGCACCTGAACTTGGGCATCATCTGGATCCTGTGCGGCTTCATCGGCACGATCCTGTTCGTGGGGCCACTGTTGTCGCATCGCGAGCTGGCCGCGCCGTGGCTGATCAAGTTCCTGTTCTACGCCGTGGTGGCGGTCACGCTGTGGAACGTGGGCACCCAGTACCTCGCCCAGACCGGCGTGGCAGGCTGGTGGCTCGGACAACCGATGCTGCAGGAAGGGCTGGAGTACCTGGAAGCCGGCCGGATCGCCGACATCGTGATCCTGATCGGCTTCTGCATCCTGTGCTACGTGGTGCTCAGGACCTTCCCGCCGCGGCGCGACTGGAACGAGATCCACTGGGCGCTCGGCATCGGCGTGATCGCGTTGACCCTGGTCTGGCTGTTCGGTTTCTTCTTCATTGAGCGCCTCGACCTGCAGGAGTACTTCCGCTGGTACGTGGTCCATTACTGGGTCGAGGGCGTGTGGGAGGTGATCCACATCGCCCTGGTCGGGTTCCTGCTGGTGTTGATGTTCGATGCCAAAGTGAAGAGCGTTGGCTACGCGGTGTTCTGGGGCGTGGTGCTGGTGTGGCTGTCGGGCCTGCTGGGCAACGCGCACCACTACTTCTGGGTCGGCACACCGGAGTTCTGGCAGTTCTGGGGGTCGCTGTTCAGTGCGCTGGAGCCGTTGCCGCTGATCTTCTGCTTCTGGCACGTGTACCTGGACGCGCATCACGACCGCAGGCCGCTGAAGAACGCGCCGGCCTTCTACTTCATCCTCGGCTCGGTGGTGCTGGAACAGGTGGGCGCGGGCATCCTGGGCTTCACGATGACCTTTGCCCTCACCAACGTCTGGTCGCACGGCACCTGGGTAACCCCGGCGCACGCCCATCTGGCCTTGTTCGGCACCTTTGGGATGCTCGGTATCGGCGCGGCGTATTACGCGGTGCCGTTGATGCGCGGGCTGGCCGACTACGACCAGCGCTGGGGCAAGCTGTCGTTCTGGCTGTTGTTCATCGGCATGCTCGGCATGGCGTTCGCCTTTGCGCTTGGGGGCACCGTGCAGGTGTTCGTGTACCGCACGCTGGGGCTGGACTGGTTCGGCGGCGATGTGTTCCCGGCGATGAACCTGTTCAAGATCCTGGTGCCAGTGTTCGGGGTGATCTTCAGCATCGGAACGGTCACGCTGGTGTACGACCTGTTGACGCTGGGCCACCGGTACGTGGCCCCCGTTGCGGAGCTGCGTCGCGCCGTCCGGCGCGATCCGCCAATCGCCGGCTGGGGCCGCTACCTGACCGGGTTCGAGGCTGGCATGTGGCTGCTGGCGATGTGGCTCTTCGGTGCGGTGATCACCTTTGGCCTGCTGAGCTTCAATCTGCCGGTCGTCCAGGCAGGGAATGCGACACTGCCGTACCTGCTGGCCAGCATCGGTTATCCGGGCCTGCTGCTGGTCACGCTGCTGTTTGTCTGGCGCTTCCTGGCGTCGCTGGAGATGCGCGGCTACGAACCGGAATCCACCGGCACCGTGCTCCCGCCGATGGCGCCGGTGGTTGGCTGAGCGCTGCTGGCCGCGCTTGCCTACTTGGCGTCGCTGAAGACCTTGTCCAGGCTCTGCTCGAACTCGTGGTAGCCAATCCGGTCGTATAGCTCCTCGCGGGTCTGCATGGTGTCGACCACGTTCTTCTGGTGGCCGTCCCTGCGGATGGCGGTATAGACGGCCTCGGCGGCCTTGTTCATCGCCCGGAACGCTGACAGCGGGAACAGCTGCATCGCCACGCCGACCGACGCCAGCTCGTCGCGGGTGAACAGCGGGGTCTGGCCGAACTCGGTGATGTTGGCCAGCACCGGCGCCTTCACCGCATCCACGAAGCGCTGGTAGGTCGGCAGGTCGTAGGCGGCCTCGGCGAAGATGCCGTCCGCGCCGGCCTCCACGAACGCGATCGCGCGCTCGATGGCGTCATCCACGCCGTGCGAGGCGATCGCGTCGGTGCGCGCGATCAGGAAAAAGTCCGGGTCGGTTTTGGCATCAACCGCCGCCTTGATGCGGTCGACCATCTCGCCCTTGGAGACGATTTCCTTGCCCGGGCGGTGGCCGCAGCGCTTGGCGCCGACCTGGTCCTCGATGTGGCAGGCGGCGCCGCCGGCCTTGATCAGCGACTTCACCGTACGCGCGATGTTGAACGCGCTGGGGCCGAAGCCGGTATCGATGTCGACCATCAGCGGCAGATCGCAGACATCGGTGATCCGGCGCACGTCGGTCAGCACGTCATCCAGGGTGTTGATGCCCAGGTCGGGCAGGCCCAGCGACCCGGCCGCGACACCGCCGCCGGACAGATAGATGGCGCGATAGCCCGCGCGCCTGGCCAGCAGCGCGTGGTTGGCGTTGATGGTGCCAACGATCTGCAGCGGCTTCTCTTCGCTGAGGGCTTGGCGGAAACGGGCGCCGGGGCTCGTGCTTGCGGTCATGGGGCTCTCGATGTCGGTGGATGGGGCGGCGCGTGGCCGCGCGCTTACATTTTGGCGTAATTGGGACCGTCGCCGCCGAGCGGGGCGACCCAGACGATGTTCTGGGTCGGGTCCTTGATGTCGCAGGTCTTGCAGTGCACGCAGTTGGCGAAGTTGATCTGCAGCTTCTCCGCGCCCGGCTCGCCGACGAATTCATACACGCCCGCCGGGCAGTAGCGCGCCTCCGGACCGGCGTATTCGGCCAGGTTGATGGCCACCGGCACGGCCGGATCCTTCAGCGTCAGATGCGCCGGCTGGCTCTCGTCGTGGTGGGTGCTGCTGAGGAACACCGAGCTGAGCCTGTCGAAGGTGAGTACACCGTCGGGCTTGGGGTAGTCGATCTTCTCGCGCTTGTCGGCCGGATCCAGGCACTCGTGGTCGGCCTTGGCGTGGCGCAGCGTCCACGGCGGATTGCGGATGCCCAGCTTGGGCAGCAGCCACTGCTCGATGCCGGTCATCAGGGTGGCGATCGTGCGGCCCTTCTTGAACCACTGCTTGAAGTTCTTGGACTGCTTCAGCTCGTCGTGCAGCCAGCTGGCCTCGAATGCGGCCGGGTAGGCGGTCAGCTCGTCGTGCGAACGGCCAGCGGCCAGTGCGTCGAAGGCGGCCTGCGCGGCCTGCATGCCGGTCTTGATCGCGGCGTGGCTGCCCTTGATCCGGCTCGCGTTGAGGTAGCCCGCCTCGCAGCCGACCAACACGCCACCGGGGAACACGGTTTTCGGCAACGACATCAGCCCGCCGGCGGTGATGGTGCGGGCGCCGTAGGAGATGCGCTTGCCGCCTTCCAGGTGCTTGCGGATGGAGGGGTGGGTCTTGAAGCGCTGGAACTCCTGGAACGGGCTCAGCCAGGGGTTGGTGTAGTCCAGCCCGACCACGAAGCCGACAACGACCTTGTTGTCATCGGCGTGATAGACGAACGAGCCGCCGTAGGTGTCCGAATCCAGGGGCCAGCCGGCGGTGTGCACCACCAGGCCGGGTTCGTGCTTGGCCGGATCGACCTCCCACAATTCCTTGATGCCCAGTCCGAAGCTCTGCGGGTCGGAGTCCCGGTCGAGCTGGAAGCGCTCGATCAAGCGGCGACCCAGGTGGCCGCGCGAGCCTTCGGCGAACACGGTGTATTTGGCGTGCAGTTCCATGCCGCGCTGGAACTGCGGGCCGGGCTCGCGGTTCTTGTCCAGGCCCATGTCGCCGGTGGCCACGCCGATCACTGCGCCGGCGTCGTTATAGAGCACTTCGTCAGCCGCGAAGCCGGGGAAGATCTCCACCCCGAGTTCTTCCGCCTGGCCGGCCAGCCAGCGGGTGAACTCGCCCAGGCTGATCACGTAGTTGCCGTGGTTGTCGAAGCACTCGGGCAGGAACGCGGCCGGGGTCGCCCTGGCACCGGTCTCGCTGAGGAACAGGAACTCGTCGCGGGTCACCGGCTGGCGCAGGGGCGCGCCGCGCTCCTTCCAGTCCGGGAGCAGCTCGTCCAGCGCGCGGGTGTCCATGATCGCGCCGGAGAGGATGTGCGCGCCCGGCTCGGAGCCCTTCTCCAGCACGCACACCGAGACCTCGCTGCCCTTGCTGGCGGCGAGCTGGCGCAGGTGGATCGCGGTGGCCAGTCCGGCCGGGCCGGCGCCGACCACGACGATGTCGTACTCCATCGATTCGCGGGGGCCGTAGGTGGCGTTCAGGTCTTCCGGGGTCATGGCGGTTCCATTGCTGTTGATGCGCCGTGGAGCGCATGCAGGAGTGGCTGGGAACGTCTTTGCAGCGGCGGGATGCCAGCCATTATCCCGCGCCGCAGCTGAAGACGCGAAACGCTAGCTTGCGTGACTCGCGTTCGCCGCCTCGGTCGCGTTGGGCGCCGCGGCGGCCAGGATCGCCGACGGCGCCGCGTTCCAGATCGAATCCGCGCGCGAGGCCAGGTGCGCGAACACGCGTTCCAAGTGCTTGATCCGGTGCGGCTGGCCCATCACCCAGGGGTGGATGTTGAGCGCGAGCATCCGGCCGTGGCCCGTCTCGCGGGCCTCGGCGAGCAGGAACTCGCACGCGTCGATCGCCTGGTCGGCGTACTGGGATTCGCTGTGCAGGTTGTCGCCGACGATGAAGCGGTCCTCCAGCTCCAGCGACAGCGGCAGGATGGACAGCGGGCCGTGGTCGGTATTGAAGGCGTAGGGCAGCTCGTCGTTGACCCAGTCCGCGCACCACCCGATGCCGGCCTCGCGCAGCAGGTCCGGCGTGCGGTGGGACTGCGAGCGTGCCGGCGACAGCCAGCCGCGGATCGGTTGCGCGGCGTAGGGTTGCAGCGCGGCGACGCTGCGCTGGATCCACTCGCGCTCGCGCGTCTCGTCCAGGCCGCCGTAGTGCACGCAGTCCATGTTCCAGCCGTGGCCGAGCAGCTCGAAACCGGTCGCCTGCACGCGCCGCAGCAGCGCGGGGTAGCGCTCGGCCAGCTCGCCATTGACCGCGACGCTGGCGGTCAGGTTGTGCTGTTTGAGCGCATCCAGCACGCGGAACACGCCGACCCGGTTGCCGTAGTCGCGCAGGGTGTAATGGCGCAGGTCCGGGTAGGGCATGGTCATGCTGCCCGGCGCCTTGAAGCCCTCGCCGGCCGGGTTCAGCGGGAAGTGCTCCAGGCTGAGATTCAGCCACAGCGCCAGCGGCTTGCCGTCCGGCCAGGCCACCGGCGCGCGCTCGGCCAGCATCGACCACGCGTAGCGGTCGTGGTCCATGCCGTGGCGACGGCGCGGGTACTGCAGGTAGTCGGGGCCCAGGCTCATGCCGTCTGCTCCTGCGCCACGGCGTCTATCGACGCCAGCGCCTCGTCGTAGTGGTGTTCCAGGTAGTGCGCGGCGATCTCGCGGCCCGTGGCCTTCCACACGCCCGAGTGCTGGCTGATGTAGTCCATCGCATCCTCGAACGCGGCCAGCCGGTGCGGGTGGCTGACCTGGTAGGCATGCAGCGGTACGCACATCACGGTGCCACTTTCCGCGCCCTCCTCATACAGGCGGTCGAACGCGTCCTTGATCATCTGCCCGTAGCGGCGTGGCTCGATCTTGTTGACCACGTAGGTGATCGTGTCGTTGAGCTCCAGCGAGTAGGGCACCGACACGAAACGCCTGCCACTGCGGGTGCGCACCGGCGTGGGCTGGTCGTCGTGGAACAGGTCGCAGGTGTACGTGCCGCCGGCCTCGGCGAACAGGTCGATGGTCGCGTTGGAATGCGACAGTGCCGGGGCGAGGTAGCCGTCGCAATGCTGTCCGGTGTGCTGGGCGATGAGCGCCATCGACTCCTCGATCATCTCCCGCTCCTGCGCCTCCGACAGGCCGTAGGTGTAGCGGGTGTTGTAGATGCCGTGGCTGAAGAACTCCCAGTCGCGCTCGGCCGCCAGCTCGATCACCTCGGGGTGATGGATCAGCGTCGCCGCCGACAGCGACACCGAGCCGCGCAGACCGTACCTGTCCATCACACGCATCATGCGCTGGTGGCCGACGCGGTTGCCGTAGTCGCGGGTCGCGTAACCCAGCACGTCCGGCAACGGCCGCGGCCACGGCTTGCGCTGCGGGTTGGACGGCGGGTCCAGCTCGTAGAACTCGATGTTGGGCGCGATCCACAGCGCGACCTTCGCCCCACCCGGCCACTGGATCTTCGGCCGGCTGTCGTAGGGCCAGTAGTCGTACAGGCCCGGATCGGCCTTCTGCGTGGACGCGCCGGTACTCATGGTGCGATCTTCTTCAGCTGGGCCTCCACCTCGTCCACCGACTCCACGTCGGCGTACTTGAGCATGATGTCGGCGAGGTTGGCGAAGTGCGGGATCTCGTGCTTGTCGGCCACACACTCCTCCACCACGATCGTGCGGAAGCCGCGCGACAGGCTGTCGACCGAGCAGGCGCGCACGCAGCCCGAGGTCGAGCCGCCGGTGATGATCAGCGTATCGATGCGGTGGAAGGTCAGCAGTGACCACAGGTTGGTCTCGAAGAACGGGCTGGCCATCAACTTGTGCATGACGATGTCGCCGGGCTGCACGTCGGCGCGCGGATCCAGCTGGGCGCGCTCTGAGCCGTGCTTGATGTTCTGCAGCGAGTCGGGCGTGTTGGTGCGCGTGCCCCAGACCCCGGCGTCCTCGCCGTTCTCGGCGTAGGCGACGTAGGTCCAGATCACCGGCAGGCCGCGCTCGCGCAACAGCGCGGAGAGCGTATTGATGTGCTCGATCTGGCGCGGGTCGGTCTCATACGCGGTCTTGAACGCGTCCATGTCGGTGTAGGCGCGCTGCACGTCGATGTTGACGATCGCCGGACGCTGGCCGAAGCCGAACTTCGCGCGGTTGCGGTTGGCCTTGACCTGGGCCCAGTACTGGCGGGCGGTGAGGTCGGACGTTTCCATTACAGGCATGGGATTCTCCTGGAGTCAGGGAACATGAAGTCAGGGAACATGAAGTCAGGGGTCAGGGTGCAGGGTCAGGATGCGAGCCGGGCAAGGCGGGCGCGCTCGTCGCGCACCAGTGTCGACATGACCAGGGCGACGGCGATGAGGACGAACACCAGCTGGAAGGCGGGCTTGTAGCTGCCGGTCATGTCGAAGATCTTGGCCGCCAGCCAGATGCCCATTCCCGCGGTGGTGGCATCAAGCAGGGTGACGGTGCCGAGGATCTTGCCGGCCGAGGACAGCCCGAACGCGTTGACCGCCAGCAGCTGGATCATCGTGTAAAGCCCGCCCCAGCCCAGGCCGAAGAGGATCAGCGCATACCAGACCAGATCCGGGCGCATGGTCGCCAGCACCGCGGCGCCGGAGGCCATGATCAGCAGGTTGACCATGAACACGACCTTGGCCGAAAGGATGTCGGCGAGCATGCCGAACAGGAACTTGCCGACCATCGCCAGACCGAACATCAGGCTCAGCGCCGAGCCGGCCTGGACCGGGGTGAACTGCAGGTCGCGCATGTGCAGGAAGAGGTTCTGTGAGACGGCCATGATCGAGAAGAACGTGGTCATCGCCACCACCGCCAGCGCCCAGAAGGTGCGCGTGCGCAACGCCTGCTTGTAGGTGAGGTCGGGCAGGGTGACGATGTTGGCCGCCGCATCGGCGACCGCCTTGGCCGCCACCTTGTCGGCGCCCCAGGGCTTGATGTTCTTCTCGCTCGGGCTGTGCACGAGGAAGTAGGCGATGACCAGGAAGGTGGCCGGGATCGCCATCTCCCACATGAAGGCGGTCCGCCAGTCCATCGTCTTGAGCAGTTGCACGGCCAGCGGCGGGAAGATCATGCCGCCCAGGCTGGTGCCCACCAGCGCGATACCGATGGCGGTGCCCCGCTGCACGCTGAACCACTGCGAGACGTAGATGACCGCGACGTTGAGCCCGGCGGCGACCAGCACCACGCCCAGGCCGACGTGGATCAGGTACAGGTGGGTCAGCGAGTTCACGAATGCGTAGGCGAAGTACATCGCGCCCAGCAGCGCGATGCCGCCCAGGATCAGCCGGCGCGGGCCGGCGCGGTCGATGATCGCGCCAATGAAGGGCCCCAGCCAGCCGGCCAGCACGAGGGTGATCAGGTCGCGCATCTTCAGCTGGCTGCGGGTCCAGTCGAACTCCTTCAGCAGCGACTCGTCGAAGGCGGTCAGGCCGGTCACGATCAGGCCGTTCGACGTGAGCAGGACCAGCATCCCCATTATCGCCATCAGCCACGGGTAATAGCGCTTCATTGTCGTACCTCTGCAGGTTGGTTCGCGGGGAGTAGGGACGCCGGAGGGCAGATTCGCTCCCTGACGTTGACCGGCAACGGATCGCATGCCTACACTTTGTCCGGACAAAGTGTGCCACAGTCGATTGCCCCGGAGGAAGCCATGAATACCGTGATCGTTCTTTTCAACCTCAAGCCCGGCGCCAGTGCCGCGGACTTTGAGCAGTGGGCACGCGAGCATGACGTGCCGACGGTCAATGCGCTGGCTTCGATGGACAGTTTCGAGGTGCTGCGAACCAAGGGTCTGCTGATCGGCGACGGCAAGCCGCCCTACGAATACATCGAGATCATGCGCGTGCCCGACATGGCGGCATTCGCCGCTGACCTCTCTTCCCCGGAGGTGCAGGCCGGCGCGGCGCAGTTCCAGCAGTTTGCCGACAACCCGATGTTCATCCTTGCCGAGTCGATCTGAGGCCGCCATGACCGCTGAAACCTCACCGTTGCCGTCACCGCGCTACAGCGAACTCAAGGGCAAGGTCGCCCTGATCACCGGTGCCGGCCGCGCCGGCGGCCTGGGCGAGGGCATCGCCCGCCGCCTCGCCGCCGAGGGTTGCAAGGTGGTGATCACCGATATCGGCCAGGGCCGCGGCGCGCAGATGCCGGTGGATGCGATCGGCACCGACGAGGAAATGGCGCGCACCGCCGCCGCGATCACCGCCGCCGGCGGCGAGTGCATCGCGATGGCGCTGGACGTGCTGGAGGAAAGCCAGGTCGAGGCGGTGGTTGCCCGGACGGTGGAGCGTTTCGGCGGCATCGACATCCTGGTCAACAACGCCGGCATCGGCTACCTGATGAAATCCATCGTCGACATGGACGTGGAGGAATGGGACGCGGTGCTGGGTGTGAACCTGCGCGGCAGCTTCCTGTGCACCAAGCACGCGGCGAAGGCGATGATCGCCCAGGGCCGCGGCGGCCGGATCGTCAACATCGCCTCCCAGGCGGCCAAGTCCGGCGTGCCGCATGCCGGCGCGTACTGCGCCTCCAAGCACGGCGTGGTCGGCCTGACCCGGGTCAGTGCGATCGAGCTGGGCGAGCACGGCATCACCGCCAACGCGATCTGCCCCAACCATGTCACCACCGGCCTGGGCGCCTGGCAGAACGAGTACTTCGCCAGGCTGCGCGGCCTGAGTGTCGAGGACTATCTGGCCCAGATGCGCGCGCGCATCCCCCTGGGCCGGGCCGGCTTGCCGGGCGATACCGCGGCGGCCTGCGCGTTCCTGTGCTCCGACGACGGCGCCTACGTCACCGGCGAGGCGATGAACGTCTCCGGCGGCGAAGAGACCCACTGACCGCGACGCGTCCACCACGCGACGATTCAATTTGATGCGGGCCGGAAGGCGCGCACGGCAGAACCGGAGGGTTCCATGTCCCAAAGCACCTACGCCTGGCCCAACGACGCCCGACTCGCGCTGTCGGTCGTGGTCAACGTCGAGGAAGGCTCCGAGTACAGCATCGGCGAGGGCGACAAGATCACCGAGCCGGTCGATGAGCTCTCCGTCAGCCTGACCAAGCCGATCCGCAACTACGGCAACGAGTCCAATTACCGCTACGGCGTGAAGGAAGGCCACGCACGGATTGCCGCGCTGCTGGACAGGTACGACGTCACCAGCACCTACACCGCCGCCGCGCTGTCGCTGGAACGCGCGCCGGAGATCGCCCAGTACCTGCATGGCAGCCGCCACGAGACCTGTTCGCACGGCTGGCGCTGGATCCACCAGTTCCGTCTCAACCAGGAGCAGGAACGCGAGTTCATCCGCAAGGCCGCCGACAGCATCGAGCGCACCACCGGCACCCGTCCGGTGGGCTGGCTGTCGCGCTACCTGCACACCGCCGACACCCGCCGGCTGCTGCAGGAGGAAGGCTTTCTGTACCACATGGACGACTACTCGGCCGACGCGCCGTTCTGGGCGCCGGTGGACGGCAGCGACCAGCCGATGGTGATCGTGCCCTACCAGCTGGACACCAACGACATGAAGATGTGGCTGGCGCCGTCGTATCTGCCAAAGGATTGGCTGGACTACGCCATCGACAGCTTCGACACCTTGTATGAGGAAGGCGCCAGTGCACCGCGGATGATGTCGATCGGCCTGCACCTGCGGATCATCGGTCGCCCCGGCCGGATCGGCGCGCTGGAGAAATTCTTCCAGTACGTCAACAGCAAACCGAAGGTCTGGTACGCGACCCGCCGCGGCATTGCCGAACATTTCATCGCCAACAGCGACAAGCAGGTGGTCACCGTATGAGTACGCCCTCCAACGGTTCCGCCGTGGTCAATCCGCGTCGTTGTCTGATGTTTGTGCCCGGCTCGCGTCCGGAGCGCTATGCCAAGGCCATAGCCACCGGCGCCGACCAGGTCTGTATCGATCTGGAAGATGCGGTGGCCCCCGCCGACAAGGACAGCGCGCGCGCCTCGGTGTTCGCGTTCCTGAGTGATGCCCCCGAGTCCTACAGCGAGATCGGTCTGCGCCTGAACCCGTTGTCGACCGATCTGGGACGCAAGGACCTTGCCGAGCTGAAGGCATCGGGTCTGGCGCCGGCGTTCGTGATGCTGCCCAAGGTCGAGACCGTGCAGGAATTGCTGGACGCCGACGCGGTGCTGGCCGGTACCGACACCGGGCTGATCGCACAGATCGAAACCCCGCTTGGCCTGTTGGACGCACGCGAAATCGCCCGCGCCACGCCGCGCCTGCAGGCGTTGATGTTCGGCGGCTTCGACTTCATCGTCGCGCTGCGCGGCCGGGCCAGCTGGGAGAGCTTCTTTCATCCGCGCGTGCAACTGGCGGTGATCGCCGCGGACGCCGGCATCGGTTGCATCGACGTGCCGTTCCTGGACATCAAGGACGAGCCGTCGCTGGTCGAGGAGACCGATCGCGTGATCGCGTTGGGCTTCACCGCCAAGGCCGCGATCCATCCCGCCCAGGTCGACCCGATCCAGCAACGCTACCTGCCGACCGCTGACGAGCTGGAACGCGCCAAGCGCGTCGTCGCAGCATTGCAGGCCAACCGCGGCGAGGCGATCCAGCTGGACGGAAAGCTGGTTGACCGCCCGATTGAAATTGCCGCCGAGCGTGCGATCGCGCTGGGCGCGCACGGCGCGCGCAAGGACTGAGCGCCCCTGCCCGATCCACGCGGCGCCGTCCGCCGTACTGCATGTTTTGCCTTATCCGATCCACCACCCCACAAGCAATCCAAGACAACAGGAAAAGCCCATGGTCCAGACAGCCAAGAAAGTCGGTGAGAACCGTTATCGCGAGACGTTCGGTCGCTTCTTCGAGGAGTTCACGGTCGGCGATACCTATGAGCACCGCCCGGGTCGCACGATCACCGAGACCGACAACACCTGGTTCACGCTGCTGACGATGAACACCCACCCGATGCACTTCGACAAGGAGTACGCCAAGGCCTCCGAGTTCGGAAAGATCATCGTCTGCAGCCCGTTCACCGTCGCCCTGATGGTCGGCATGAGCGTGACCGACGTCAGCCAGAAGGCCGTGGCCAACCTGGGCTGGTCGGAAATCAAGCTGACCCATCCGCTGTTCGTCGGCGACACCCTGTATGCCGAGTCGACCGTGCTGGAGAAGCGCGAGTCCAAGTCGCGCCCCGGCGCCGGCATCGTCACCTGCAGCACCATCGGCCTGAACCAGGACGGCAAGACCGTGTGCACCTTCAGCCGCACGATGCTGATCGCGCGCGAAGGCCATTCCGTGGAAGACAAGGTCAACTACTGAGACACATGCCATGAGCGCACACGAGAACACCACCTCCGACGCCTTCGAATGGGGTGCCGAGGAGGAGCAGGCTCTGCTCGATACCATCGATGCGTGGGTGGAGAAATCCGTCGCCCCCATTGCGATGGAATACGACCAGGAAGACAAGTACCCGCACGAGCTGGTCGAGGACATGAAGGAGCTGGGCCTGTTTGGCGCGACCATCTCCCAGCAGTACGGCGGTCTGGGTCTGCCGGCTGCGATCTACGCCAAGATCGTCATCCGCATCTCATCGGTGTGGATGGCGCCGACCGGCATCTTCAACTCGCACCTGATCATGGCCTCGGCCATCGAACGCGCCGGCACCGAGGCGCAGAAGCAGCATTATCTGCCGAAGATGGCCAGCGGCGAGCTGCGCGGCGGAATCGGACTGACCGAGCCCAACGCCGGCACCGACCTGCAGGCGATCCGCACGGTCGCCAAGCTGGAAGGCGACCATTACGTCGTCAACGGCGCCAAGACCTGGATCACCAACTCGCTGCACGGCGACATGGTCCTGCTGCTGGTCAAGACCGACCCGAATGCGGATCCGCGCTACCGCGGCATGAGCATGCTGATCGCCGAGAAGGGCGATGGCTTCATCGTCGCCAAGAAGATGAAGAAGAGCGGCTATCGGTCCATCGACACGTGCGAGCTGGTGTTTGAGAACTACAAGGTGCCCGTGGAGCGTCTGCTGGGTGGCGTGGAAGGCCAGGGCTTCAAGCAGACGCTGGGTGGGCTGGAACTGGGCCGGATCAACGTTGCGGCGCGGGGCTGCGGGATCGCCGAGGGTGCGCTGCACCTGTCGGTGCGCTATGCCCAGGAGCGCAAGACCTTCGGCGTGCCGATCTGCGAGCACCAGGCGATCCAGCTCAAGCTGGGTGAAATGGCCTCGCGGGTGGAGGCGTCCAAGCTGTTGATCGACAGCGCCGCCAAGGCCTTCGACAAGGGCGAGCGCTGCGACATGGAAGCCGGCATGGCGAAATATTTCGCCACCGAAACCGGTGCGTACTGCGCCGAGGAAGGCATGCGCATCTTCGGTGGCTACAGCTACTCCACCGAGTACGAAATCGAACGTTTCCACCGCGACGCCATGCTGATGTGCATCGGCGAAGGCACCAACGAGATGCAGCGGATCATCATCGCCAAGCAGCTCGTCGCCCGTAACGCCATCTAGAACGGAGTCGGATCAATGAGTGAGCTTCCACTGAAGGGTGTACGCATCCTGGCCGTCGAGCAATACGGCGCCGGGCCGTACGGATCGATGCACCTGGCGGACCTGGGCGCGGAAGTGATCAAGATCGAGTCGCCCCCGGGCGGTGACGTTTCCCGGTCTACCGGCCCGTACTTCCTGGGCGAGGGCGACAGCCAGTTCTTCCAGACCTTCAACCTCAACAAGCACTCGCTGCGTTTGAATCTGAAGAGCGCCGAAGGCCGCGAGGTGTTCGAGAAGCTGGTCGGCACCGCCGATGCGGTACTCAACAACCTGCGCGGTGACCAGCCGGCCAAACTGGGGCTGGACTACGACACCCTGGGCAAGGTCAACGCGAAGATAGTCTGCGCCCATCTGTCCGCCTACGGGCGTGACAACGAGCGGGCCGCCTGGCCGGGCTACGACTACCTGATGCAGGCCGAGGCGGGTTTCATGTCGTTGACCGGCGAGCCCGGCCAGCCGCCGGCGCGTTTCGGTCTGTCGATGGTCGACTTCATGACCGGCACCACGATGGCGATGGGGTTGCTGGCCGCGCTGGTCGGCGCGATGCGCAGCGGGCAGGGCCGCGATGTCGATGTGAGCCTGTTCGATGTCGCGCTGCACCAGCTCAGCTATCCGGCCACCTGGTACCTCAACGAAGGCCACGAGACGACGCGTCTGGAGCGCTCCGCGCATCCGTCCACCGTCCCGTGTCAGGTGTATCGCACCAGCGATGGCTGGGTCATGGTGATGTGCATGCTGGAGAAGTTCTGGCAGACGTTCGTCGCCGGCATCGAGCGTCCGCAGCTGGGCACCGATCCGCGCTTCGCCGACTTCCCGGCCCGCCGCGAGCACCGCGAGGCGCTGACGCCGCTGGTGGACGAGGCGTTGATGCAGCACGACACCGCGTACTGGACCGAGCGCTTTGCCGGCAAGATCCCGATCGCGCCGGTGTTCGACATCGCCCAGGCGCTGGACAACCCCTACGTGGAGCGCATCGGCATGCTGCAGTCGGTGGAGCATCCCCAGGGTGCACAGCGGATGCTACGCAATCCGATCAAGCTCGATGGCCAGCGCCTGGACGGGGTCGCCTGCCCGCCGCTGAGCGCGGATGCCGATGCACTGTTGGCCGAGCTGGGCTACAGCGTCGAGGACCGCGCGCGACTGGTCGGGCAGGGCGTGGTCTGAAGGCCGTTGATCCATAACCGACCGGCGCGCATGCGCCCCCCTCGATGGAGTGGCAGATGAAACTGGAAGGCGTGCGCGTCCTCGACCTGTCGCTGTTCCTGCCCGGCCCGCATCTGACGATGATGATGGCCGACCACGGCGCGGACGTGATCAAGGTCGAGCCGCCGGGCGGCGAGCCGGTGCGCGAGGTCGGCCTGAAACAGGCCGGCGTATCGACCTGGTTCCGCAATACCCATCGCGGCAAACGCTGCATCGTGCTGGACCTGAAAAGCGAAGCGGGCCAGCAGGCGTTCGCGCGACTGGTAGAGCGCTCCGACGTGGTGGTGGAGGCCTTCCGCCCCGGCGTCGCCCAGCGCCTGGGCATCGACTACGAGCGCTGTCGCGCGCTCAACCCGGCCATCGTCTACTGCTCCATCAGCGCCTACGGCCAGACCGGGCCGAAGGTGCAGCGGCCCGCGCACGATCTGGCGATGCAGGCCGACAGCGGTGTTGTCAGCCTGAATCTGGGTCCCGATGGCTCGCCCGCGTCTCCGCACATGCCGGTAGCCGACATGGCGGGCTCGCTGATGGCACTGTCGGCTATCCTCATGGTGCTGTACCGCCGCGAGAAGACCGGGCAGGGCGACTACATCGACCTGTCCATGCAGGATGCGCTGATGGCCTGGCTGCCCAACGTGTTGGGTCCGCCGTTTGCCGAGCAGCGCGACCCGGTGGTCAAGCACGAGCGCAGCTGGGGCGGCAACGCGTTGTACCGCCTGTACCGCTGCAAGGATGATCGCTGGCTGGCGCTGGGCGGCGCGGAACACAAGTTTGCTGACAACCTGCTGGGCGCGCTGGATCGATCGGACCTCGCACCGTTGTGTTACCTGCCGCCCGGCCCGGGTCAGGACCCGGTCAAGGCCTTCCTCGCCGAAACGTTTGCTACCCGCACGCTCGTCGAATGGATCGCCGTCCTCGAACCGCTGGACGTCTGCTGGGCGCCGGTGAAGACCCTGACGGAGGCCTTCAACGATCCGCACACGCAAGCGCGCGAGATGGTCTGGACCGCCCCGGACGGCGGCACCCACCTGGGTATCCCGATCCGCTTTGCCAACGAACCGGGGCGGATCAATCCGCATCTGGATGGCCCGGGGGAATCCACCGCCGAGGTACTGGCGGAGATTGGGATGCAAGAGGTTCCGTAGCAGCCCGCCACAAGGGCAGGTTTGGTGCGAAAATCACCGCATGATCAACAACGACGTATTACGCAGCATCCGCTACATGCTCGATCTCAGTGACGGCATGGTGGTGGACCTGGCGAAACTCGCCGATCCGGAGTTCCCGCTCGACAAGGATGATGTACCGGCGCTGCTCAAGCGGGAGGAAGAGGAGGGCTTCGTCGCCTGCACCGACCGCATCCTCGCCCACGTGCTGGACGGACTGGTGCTGCACTACCGCGGTGTCGACGAGACCCGGCCACCGCGGCCTGTGGAGAAGCGGGTCACCAACAACGTGGTGCTGAAGAAGCTGCGGGTCGCCTTCGAGCTGAAGGACGTGGACATGCACGAGATCTTCGCCAGCTCCGGCTTTCCGATCTCCAAGCCGGAGCTGACCGCGCTGTTCCGCCAACCCGGGCACAAGCACTTCCGCCTGTGCGGCGACCAGCTGCTGCGCAACTTCCTCAAGGGCCTGACGTTGCGCGTCCGCGGCGGGCAGTAGATCCCGGCGTTCCATGGGGGAACAGCGCAAGCCGCTCAGGGCGCCGTCGCAGCCGCCGATCACTCGCCGGCGACATATGCCGCGGTGATGCCAGCCGGCCACTAACCCGGCACGTATATCCGCTACGGTTTCCGCGCGGCCGCCCACACCTTTCAGCTGATTTTCGCTCGCTGCGTCCGGAGTAGCCATGAGTTTTTCTTTAACCGTCAACTACACAAAAAACGCTGGCAATGGACGTCAGCTGTGTGTTTCCTGCGTCGCTGAGCGCGGAATGCATTCCGGCTCAGCCATCGCCACAGCCTACTTCCAGCGAGACTTGCCCTGCACGTACTGCCCTGCATCTTCTAATGAAGTCGGCACGTATTCCGACCAGAGGTTGGGCGGGTATTTGCTCACGTACCTGGCGTAGACGTCGTCGTAGAGCTCCATGTGCATCACCGGCTGACGGTTGCGTGCACGCAGCTCCGCCATCGCGATTCTGCCTGTTACCAGTTGCTCGTGAATACCCCGTGCCTCGGCGACGGCCTCGCCACTGGGACCGTATATTGCGGCACCGCCTGATCCGCCTGGATTATCGAAAAACGGACCGTTATCGGGCGACACTGCGTTATTGACGATTGAACTGTAAACGCCGTTGTACATCGCACACGCTCGAATATCCAACTGAGAAAAGTTTCCCGAAGCGGTGCGAAGGAATATCTCTGCGCCCTTTATTGCTGCCGCCCGGAACAGTTCAGGTTCGCGCTGTGAAGAACTGGTAGAGATATTGCCCAGCGGTGTACGGGTGACCGGGATAACAGCGTCGCGGCCATACATTTCCACGAACTGGTCGAGCACGTCATAAACCGTTGTAGTGAAGAGCTCAAAGTCGGGAAAGACACCCTTGATATTGCGTTGCTTCCAATGCTTATCGACGATCTCGCCCTTGTTGTTCATGATCGTGGTGAGCGAGAGCACGTGGTCCGGCCAGTCGGGATCTTTCACGTAAGCCCCAAATACGATCCACGTGTCGTACTCGCGACACTTCTTGGCGATGGCTTCGGTTTCGGGGCCCGGCATTTCAATGGAGAGTTGATTGACCTCCTTTCGGGTCCATTTGCGCCAGCCCTGCAGCGGGAACTCATGGAACTGAAGAAGGTCGGGCTTGGCGCCGTAGTAGAACGACCGGTCAATCGACTGCAGCATGTGGTCTAGATTGCGCTTGAGCGCAGTCTTGGTGTCTTTGGCGTCGAAGCTGTGAACCCGGGTTTGGGCGAGGGCTAGCGTCCAAGCTGGCTTGGCCAGCTCGACGGAGTCGTATGTTCCGTCGGTTTGCATGCTCAGCTCGTCCGAGCTGCTCCCGGCGAGCATTTCAGTAGTTGCGGCCCGTGCGCGGCCTCCGGGCCCTAAAGCGCCCGGGCCGAGAGCCCCAATTGCAGCAAGGCTGGCTGTACTCATCAAAAACTTGCGTCGTGCATTGGTCATAGGAGTTTGTTCTCGGTCGGAGGCGGGGAAGGATGCGCGGGGCGGGGTGAGCCGGCCCGCGCGAAGGTCCAGGCGACTATTCGCGTGTATTCCAGCGGCTGACCCTGTCCATCAGCTTTTTCATTTCCGCGCCGTCGTCAGGCAGCTGGTCGATTGGCACGTCCAGGTGGTTGAGCGGGAACGCCTGCTGGTACTGCTCGAATACCGGGCGGGTAATTTCCACCGGGTAGGGCGGGATCTTGCGGCCTTCGCGGAACTTCGCGATGTCGATCTCCGCCTCGATGATTCCTTCGTTGTTGCTCGGATCCTCGGCCAGTACCTCGCCACGCGGACTCACGATGAGCGAGCCGCCGCCCATGCTGGCCCACTCGCTGTCGGCCGGGAAATTGATATTGGACATCGCGGAATAGAAATTGTTGAAGCTCGCGGTGGCCATCACGTCCAGCTTCGAGAACAGCGTGGCGGTGCGGAACATGATCTCCACGCCGCGCATGGCGAACGCGTTGTAGACCATGGTGTCGCGCTGGACCGTGCTGACAGCGATATTGCCGTATTCGGTACGCAGCACCGGGAACAGTTCTTCTTCGCCGTACATGGCCACGTAGCGGTCGTAGACATTCTCGATCGTCGTGGTCGGGATCTCCATGCCCGGCTGGTAGTTCTTGACGTTGCGCGTCTTCCAGAACTTTTCCGCCACCTTGCCGTCGCGGCCGATCACCGCGTTCAAGCTCAGTATGTGGCCAGGCCAGGCGTCATCGCGCGCGTAGCTGCCAAAGATGATGTAGGTGTCGCAGTCCTTGGCAAGGTTGCCCAACGCTTCGGTCTCCGGCCCCGGGATGGTGATGGTGGACTTGAGCTTGTCTTCGCGCTTGCCATCCGAGTAGCCGGTCAGCGGGAACTCGTTGAACAGGATGAAGTCGGGTTTCTTGCCCTGGGTGCAGGCGCGTTGGGTCAGGTCCGTCATCTGCGCCAGATTGTGCGCCAGGCCTTCCTGGATCGTGGGGAAATCCTGCAGGTTTTTGGTCAGGTTCTGCACGACCTTGATAACGACCTTGTCCTTTTCCAGCGGGACCTGCGCATAACTGCCGTCCTTTTCGACAAGCGTGGCGGCATGTGCACCCGCGGTGGAAAGAGCGATCGCCAGGGTGAGGAGCTTCAACGGGGCATGGGACATATCTGATCTCTACTCAGGGGCACCGCCCATCAGGGGCGGCGCCGGGGAGGGATGGTGCCACTACGTATCGATCAGGCTTCCAGTGCCTCGCCGGCAAAGCTGTTGCCGGTGATCTGCTTCCAGTTATGGCTGACGCGCTTCTCGTCAATCAGGGTCCGCTGGACCAGCACGCCCTTCCTGTACCAGTGCCAGATGCGGTTGCGCAGGTTGCCGCAGTCCGACAACTGGATCATCTCGTACAGCTCCAGACCTTCCTCGCCCTTGCGCTGCCAATACAGCATCAGGGTGCGGTGGAAGTCGTCCTCGGGGATCTGCGTACACCAGCCGTAGATCAGATCGTTGTCGAAGATGATCCGGCCAAACGAGTAGGTGGTCTTGAAGTCGCGGATCTCGGTGCGGCCGTCGGCCCAGCTGTAGTTATTGGTCTGGTGGTACGGCGCGTCATCATTGCCGGTGATGCGGCAGATCAGGCGCGAAGCGTGCTCGTCGGTCTTGTTGCCTTCCGGATCGTAGTAGCGGTACATGCCGTCCCAGACGCCCTCGTGGCGGGCAAGCGATGGCATGTGCATTTTCAGGTCGATCATTCTTGTTCCTTGGTCACGGGTGGGGATGCAACGAAGCACGCGCGGGCGCGCCGCTCCAGGGATCCGTGGGTCAGTGGTCGTCACGCATCTGCGCGATCAGGTCGGCCAGCGGCGGCTCCTTGGTGCCGCTTTCCAGCGCTTCGGTTTCCTGCTGCACGATGCGCAACACGCGGGCGATGTAGGCCTGCATCCAGGTGGTGCGCTCGGCTTCGGCGTCGGCGTCAGGCTGGAACTGGTCCAGCTCGGCGCGGGTTGCCACGCCCTTGGACTCGATCAGACGCTCCAGCGCGTCCAGTCGCTGCCGGGTCACGGCATGCTCCATCGCGATCACCATCGCGATGGAGAGCACACGCTCCACGTCCGGGTCCTGGAAGAAGTAGGGACGCTTTCCTTTCGGCCGCGTGCCGGCAAGGGTGATCGGATCAAGGTCGTCGATCTCGGGCAGTGCGCTCATTTCCACGCTCCAAACATGGTCCACAAGGCGGCCCGGCCGTAGTCCTCGCCGTCGTTGCTGGCCTCCGGGAAAATGCTGCGATCAACCACGCCGGCGACCGTGGTCTCGAAGTACTTGCTGTCGTCAAATCCGGCCGCGACCATCATCTTGCGCAGGTCGTACTCGTGCATGACGCTCCAGAAGGGCTCGTTGTTGTTGTAGGCATCCCAGTCGCGCACGAACGCCTCGTAGGGGTCCATGCCGTGGTACTGCGGCTGTTCCAAGTTGGCCGACAGGCCGCCATCGGCGAGGAGGCGATGCACTTCCTTCAGGGTCCTGGGCATCGACTTGGCCGAGCTCTCGTGCCAGAACATCGCCGTGCTGATGAGGTCGAAGTGGCCGTCGGGGTAGTCCAGTGACTCGGCATCCGCCTGGCGGAAGGTGAGGTTTTTCACGCCCATCGACTGGGCGCGCGCATGGGCGTAGCGCAGCATCGGCGCGGCCACGTCGACCGCGATCACTTCGGCGTCGGGGAACGCCTGCGCCAGCGGCACCACGTTGTGGCCGACCGTGCAGCCCAGATCCAGGATCCGGCGCGGCTTGAAGTCCGGGTGTTCCTTCTTCAGCCACTGTGCCAACGCCTGGCCACCGCCGTCGTTGTAACGCCCCAGCATGCCCCCGGTGGTGGCGAAGATGCCCGCGTCATAGTTGGCGCCCGCCGAGATGTCATCGTCGACCAATTCGGTGTGGTAACCGCCGGGCATGCAATGGATGTCCACGGCGCTGACGTGGCGGGGGACCTTGACTGCGGGATCGAGCTGCAGCGTCTCCGCGCCCTCGTTGAGCTCGCGGGCCTTGTCGACCAGCGGCGCGAGCTGGCGCAACACCATCCCGCGTCCGGCTTGCTGGCGCATCTCCATCGTGTTGCGGCGAAGCGCGCTCCAGGTCTGGTAGATCGGATCGCCGACCATCGCCTTGCGTACTTCGTGACGGGTCTCTGGCGCGCGTCCCTGGGCCTGCTCGAAGGCCGGTTTGACGCGCTTCTCATACGCGACGCGGACCTTCGGGCTCAGCTTCGTGGAGAGGTATCCGTTCATGTTGGCGAGAAAATCGAACCGCGCGGTGTCGTCGTGGCCGCTTTGCGGAAACACGTCATGGCGACCTACGTGCTGCCAGCTCGGGGGAAGGGCTTGCTGGGACATGGTTTGCTCCATTCAGTTTCGGTGCATCGGGATTGTCGAAATGCAAATGACTGGACAATCATGAACTAATGATATAGCTATAGGTCATCTCAGGGGTGCTGGTCAAGCCGTATTCATGTTCAAGCCCCTGTTTTCGACCGTGGTGGCAGCCCTCGCGGCGCCGCCCCAATCCCACCCGCCAAGAGGTAATTGCATGTTGCGACTGTTCTCCGTGCTGGCCATTGCGACAAGTGCCTTTGCTCCCACCGCCGCTGCCCAGGCAGCCGGTCCCGCGCTCGACCTGAGCACCGACGCCGGCAATGTCGCAGCGCTGGTCAAGATGCGCTGTTCGCTCGACCAGGACGAGGACGTGATCCTGTGGTGGTCGGGCACGGTTTTCGCGCAATTGCCGCAAAAAGCGCCGTCGGCGCTTCTTGGTTTCGAGGGTTACAACATCTGCCGGGCGGAGAAGCAGGCCGACGGGGTGTGGCGGATGCTGACCCGCGAACTGACGTTCTATCGCGACCTCAAGACCGGCAAGATCATCGACGAGTGGGACAACCCAATGACCGGCGAACGCAACAGCGTCCTGCAGGTCGCCAATGACCCCGTCAACCAGACCCTCAACCCGCCGGGCCGGCCGTCCACGCTGCCATGGGTTGAAGCTGGCGACGAGCTGATGTTCACGATGAACATTCCGCTGACCTATCCCAACCCGTTGCCGCCGAAGGACTTCCCCAAGCAGTCCTCGGGCGAGATGTACACCGGATCGGAGCATTTCATGTTCTTCGTGCCACGCGTGCAGATGGAAGATCCCGCCCGGAGCCAGGCGGATGTGAGCTACGGCTGGACCCGGATTGGCCCATGGCTGCCGTGGATGGAGATGGGCCAAGCGCCCGGAAATCTCCTCTACATCGCCCAGGGAAACAAGAAGGCCTCGATTTCCGCGCTTCCAGCGGATATCCAGGAGCGCGTGCGTAGCACCTACCCGGAGTACGCGACCGCACCCAGGGAGTGGGTCGAGCCGAACATGACCAGTTGGACGCTTTACAAGCAGTTGCATGAGCGCCAGCACGAGGGCACCACAGCCAAAAAAGACTAGTCATCACCCTTCAGAACACGAATTTCTCGTCTACGAGCCCTGTTCCGACTTACGCCAACCACCGGAGTATTCATGATAGCTAAGCCCAACTTACTGAGCATTTCGATTGCGATTGGACTGATGGCGGCCGGGTCCTTTGTCCAAGCGCAAGAGACATCAACTCCTGCGCCACCAAATCCAGTCTTGTCTGAGCGAGCGGAAAAAGACTCCCAGTCCAGTAAGACAGCAGTCAACCTCGAGTCCGTGAGTGTCACCGCCCGGGGCATCGAGGAGCCACTTCAGGCGATGCCGTTGCCTATTACTGCAGTTACTCGAACCATGATAGAAAATAAGGGATTCGAGGATATCAGCGATATTGCAAGCTTCTCGCCGGGATTCACGTATCACAATTCACGCTACGGCCGGTCCGACCAGCAGATTGTCATCCGGGGTATGTCCAACATCCGCGGTAATCCAAATGCGGCCTTCTTTATCGATGGCATCTACACCGACGGCAGCATTGCAGACTACGGTGTGGAAAACCTCGATCGGGTCGAAGTCATCCGTGGTCCGCAGGCTGCAATGTTTGGGCGGCAAACCTTTTCGGGCGCTGTCAATTTCATCACGCAGATCCCAGGCAGCAATCCTGGAGGCACCCTGACATTCGGTGGGGGTTCGCACGGTCAATACAAGTACAGTGGTAGATACTCCAATACGGCCGCGGACGGAGCAGTAGGATATGACGTGAGCTTTCTGCATCGAGGTCACGACAACACCTTCTACAATCCAGTTTCCGGAAAGAAGGATATCGGAGGCTTTGAAACTACCGGAATCATGGCGTCAGCGATCTGGCGTGCAACGCCTGATTTCAATGTCACGGCTCGAGTGTCTAAACTCCGTACGAAGGATGACCCGGCACCGGCGACACGGATCGGGAGCTCAGCGCTTAATTGCTACCTTCCCGACCTGAACGGCAATACGATTGGAGGCGTGCCGGTTTCTGACAACCGGCGAAAAGGGTATATCTGCGGCACCGTCAAAGCTCCAACGCAAGTCTCGATCAACACACCTGCTTTTGAATTGGCTGGATACCCGGCCGGGTCAAATAGCGATAGGGTGCGGACGAGCCTGGTGGCTGAGTACCACTTCCCCAACTACTGGACCTTGCAATCTACCAGTGCCTACAACCAGCAGAAAAATTTCTCCGCTATTGATCAAGACGGCAGCGGCGTTCGGGGGTTAGGAGGCGCATTTGAAACCATCAGCCAAAGCCGCGGCCGAGACTGGTCGCAGGACCTTCGTCTGACCACAGATCTGGAGAAACCGATTTACGCTGCGGTGGGTGTGCATTATTACCAGCAAAAGTCCGGTCCGGGAGCGTCGGGAGACCTCTCCGGTTTTGCACTTGTCCCCGATGTCCCACCGGGACCCTACAGTCTCATTCCGAATCATCCGCAGGGCCAGGTAGCGAACAAGTCGATCTACGGCCTAGTGAATTGGGATATCAATGATCGCTGGACCGCGTCATTCGAAGGACGCTACGCGACCGATGAAATCAGCGTGGCAGGTGTGGATAGTAAGCGACTCAACTTCGATGGAGTGCCTCAGATCCTCACCAACGAATACGCGCTATCGGACTCCTTCACCAACTTCACTCCCCGGGTTACCTTGGGGTATCAGTGGCGCGACAACGTCCGGGTCTATGGCATGGCAGCACGCGGTAACAAGCCGGGTGGGTTCAACATCGTTTCCCAGCGTGCGGGTATTTCAGACGAAGAGCGTGCCAAGATCGAGGGAGAAGGACGGTTTACCTATGACGAGGAGTCCGCTTGGAACTATGAATTGGGATTGAAGAGTGATTGGCTGGACAACAGACTCCGCGTCAACGCAAGCGTCTATTTCATCGATTGGATAGACCAGCAGCTGACCGAGACACGTGCGACACCATTGATTAACGGCGACATTGTCAACGAGTCCTACATCATGAACGTCGGCAAGTCTCGCAACCGCGGCTTCGAACTGGAATCACAGTGGGCATTTGCCGAGGGGTGGCTAGGAACTTTGGCTTACTCTTTCATTGATGCTGAAATACTCAACTTTGCCGACCAAGATCACGCCGATCTTCTGAGCGACGGTCCATACGCCACCCTTGATAATCCCATTGCCAATGCGAAGGGCAACCAGTTGCCGCTTGTTTCCCGAAACACCTTTGCAGTGGGTCTGATGTATGAAGGTCAGTTAGCCAACGGCTGGGGGTGGAACGTCAACGGCGACGTTTCTTACCAGGGACCGCGTTACGTACAGATCCACAACCTGCTCAGGCTCCCGGCGTCTACAACTGCACAATTCCGGGCTAGTGTCGACCCGAGTGAGAACTGGCGAATCAGTGCCTATGTGAACAATGCGTTCAACGAGACCGCTGCAGAAGGCACCCAGAGGACAGTGGATCCAATCGCGGCGTTGTATATCCCGGCGCTGCCGCCGGATGATGGCTATCAGCGCACCAACTACCGCGACTTCACGGTCACGGCTCGCCAGCCTCGGATGTGGGGCGTGGAAGTCCGTTACCGCTTCTGAAGTGACGCGAAATCTTGAATCGAGCTTCGGGATGGACATTATGGATAGACGACGTTTTCTGAAGGCAAGCGCGGGAGCCACGGCGCTGGGCCTGTTGGGGTGCGCAGGGCTACCCAACTCTCGCTTGGGCGGTGAGCGCGGCAGCGATATCATCGTGATCGGTGCTGGTCTTGCAGGGCTGGCCGCCGCGCAGAAATTGGAGGATTCCGGAGCGCGAGTAACGGTATTGGAGGGTAACAACCGTATTGGAGGCAGGCTGAACACAATTGAGCGCAACGGCTTGCGTTTTGAGGTCGGGGGCGTTCAGGTTGGCGACGCGTACGAGCGTGTGCATGCGCATGCGGATCGGGTTGGCATTGAGATCGCTCCACCCGCCATTAACCTGATGGGGCCAGACGGCAGGCCGTTACCCACTGCGTTGATACATGCCGGTCAGATTGTCTCCAGCGCGAACTGGATCTCAAGCCCACTCAACCCTCTACAGGGTCGCGAACACACCATTGCGCCTCCCAATCTACTGAGGACGGCCATGAATGAGGTCGCATTGAAGACGATCGCTGGCTGGGACGACCCTGCGAATCTGGAAATGGACATCCCCTTACGCGACTTCCTCTCGTCGAGGGGCTGGTCTTCGCAGGCGTTGGACTGGATGGACGTGGCGGACAGCTACACCTCACTTAGGACGATCAGTGCTTTGGACGCTCTGCGACGTCAGGCTGAGCATTTGGCTCGCCAACAGGGTTCCCGGCCGTCAGAAAATCGCGCCGCCAGTACGCCCGGCGCCGGGTGGGTCACCCGGGGAAGCCAAGCGCTACCCGAAGCAATGGCTGAAGCCCTCCAATCCACGCCGCTCCTCGGTATGGAGGTCATCGCGGTGGAACAAAATGCCCGTGGAATCGAGGTGGGTTGCAGCAATGGACAGCGGTTCCGTGCCGATCATGTGGTCATCACCGTCCCGAGTGGCCCACTCAGTCGTATCCGGTTCACCCCCGCGCCTCCCCAGGTACAGACTGAGGTGTGGGCCAACCGACGCAGCAATTCAATCACGACCATCCATCTCCATCCAACCAAGCCATTCTGGGAATTGGATGGATTGCCCATGAACATGTGGAACGACGGACCGCTTCAGCGAGTCATGGCCGTTCCCGATACCGAAGGCACCATTCAGCGCCTGATAGTCTGGCTCAACGGCGATGCTGCCAATCGCGTCGACCGCATGGCCCCAGATGCGCGTATGCAGTGGGCGATGGGCGAACTGGCTCGGCTGCGGCCGTCCAGCGCCGGTGCTCTGGAACCGCTGGCCACGCGTAGCTGGGGCTCTGACCGTTTTGCCGACGGTGCCTTCTCTGAAATCGCTCCCGGCCGGGTGGCCGACACCGTGCAATGGAGTGGAAAGCGTTTCGGACGCATCCACTTTGGCGGCGAACACAACGCGTTCGACAAACCCGGCATGGAAGCCGCGGTCGTGTCCGGCGAACGCGCAGCGGCTGCCGTTCTGGCAGCCTGAATCCACAACCAAAACCAGATCCATTCGGAGTTTTTTTAATGATTACCCTCCGCCCTAAATTGCTGAGCGCCTGCATTGCGGCCACCTTGTTCGTTGCCGCGCCGCGGGCCGTTGCCCAGCAGGCACCGCCACAGCCCGCCGACCAGGCACCGCCGGCCGCCGCACCATCGGAATACGATTCCAGCGCCACCCAGCTTGATACTGTCACCGTGACCGCACGCGGTGTTTCCGAATCGCTGCAGTCCATTCCGATTCCGATCACGGCAGTATCCGCCGAGACGATTGAGGAGAAGGGCTTTGAGGACGTGCGCGACATTGCCGCGTTCACCCCCGGCTTTTCGTTCCGTTCGGCATTCGGACGCAGCTTCGACCGCCCCGTGATCCGCGGCATGTCCAACATCCAGGGCGAGCCGAACGCCTCGTTCTTCATCGACGGCATTTTTGTCGACGGCGACATCTCCGGCTACGGGCTGGAAAGCCTGGACCGCGTGGAAGTGATCCGTGGTCCCCAGTCGGCTGCCTTCGGTCGCCGCACGTTCTCCGGCGCGGTGAACTTCATCACCAAGCGTCCGGGTACCAACCAGGGCGGCAAGCTCACCGTCGGCGGCGGCAACCACGGCCAGTACAAGTACGTCGGCTCCTATTCCAACACCGCCGCCGACGGCGCGGTGGGCTATGACCTCAGCTTCGTCCACCGTGGCAACGACAGCATCTTCTACAATCCGATTTCCGGCACCAAGGACCTGGGCGGCAACGAGACCACCGGCATGATGGGCTCGCTGGTGTGGAGCGCGACCAACAACCTGGAGCTGCTCGGCCGGGTGATGTTCCAGAAAACCGACGACGAGTTCTATCCGATCTCGCGCCTGGGCGCAGATGCGGCGAACTGCTACCTGCCCGAGTACACCGGGGCGACGCTGCCCGGTGCGGGGTTCCCGATTTCCAGCACCCGCCGCCGCGGGTATTTCTGCGGAACGCTCAAGACTCCCGAGAACTTCCCGATCAACACGCCCAGCCTGGCGGCCGCGGGTTATCCGGCGGGCAACAAGAACCGCAAGCTGCGCACCAGCCTGGTCGCGAACTACTACTTCCCCAACAACTGGCTGCTGACCTCCACCTCGGCGTACAACGAGACCGAGTCCAAGGTCGCCACCGACCAGGACTACAGCGGCATCCGTGGCTTCGGTGGCGCGTTCGAAACCTTCGGCAAAAGCCAGACCACCGACTACTCGCAGGACCTGCGAGTCACCACCGACCTTGAAAAGCCGGTCTACGCCACGTTCGGCGCGTACTACTACCACCTCAGCGGCGGGCCGGGATACTCCGGCGACCTGGCCGGCTTCGGGCTCGTGCCTGGCGTGACATCGCCACCGCCGGTTGCCAACCCGACCAACCCGCAGGGCAGCACCGTCAACAAGGCGCTCTACGGCTTCGTCAACTGGGAGATCAACGACCAGTGGACCGCGTCGCTGGAAGGACGCTATGCCAAGGACGAGCTGACCAAGGCTGCGGTGGACACTCGCAGCATCGTGATCGCTGGCGTCCCGACGATCGTCAGCCGTCCCTACTCGCTGAGCAACTCACTGACCAGCTTCACCCCGCGCGTGACGTTGGGCTACCAGTGGCGCGACAACATCCACGTCTTCGGCCTGGCATCCAAGGGCACCAAGCCGGGTGGATTCAACCTGGATATCCAGCGCGCAGACTTCACCGATGAGTCGCGTGACGAGCTCATCGCACGCGGCTTTGACACCTTCGACGAGGAGACGGCGTGGAACTACGAGCTGGGCATCAAGAGCAGTTGGGATGAGGGACGCCTGCTGCTCAACACCAGTGTGTTCTGGATCGACTGGACCAACCAGCAGCTGACCGAGGGTGGCCCCGCCCGCCTCGTCAACGGCCAGTACTTCAACACGTCGTATACCTCCAACATCGGTGAGTCGCGCATCCGTGGCCTCGAGCTCGAGTCGCAGTGGGCGTTCGCACCCGGCTGGCTGGCCACGATGTCCTACGCCTACACCGACGCGGAAATCCGCAAGTTCTTCAGCCAGGGCCAGGCCGACCTGATCTGTGAGCAGGCGTTCTGCCTGCCCGACAGCCCGGAAGGTTCATCGGCCGGCAAGATGTTGCCGCGGGTACCCAAGAACAAGGCCGCCGTCGGTCTGCTGTACGAAGGCCAGATGGCCAACGGCTGGAGCTGGATGGCCAACGGAGACGTGAGCTACGAAGGCAAGCGTTGGGACATCGCCAACCTGGCCAACACCGGCGCGTCGACCACCGCGAACTTCCGCTTCGGCCTGTCGCCCAACGACAGCTGGCGCGTGACGGCCTACGTCAACAACGCGTTCAACGACAACACCGCCGAGGACATCACCCGCTACCTGGACCCCGAAGCATTCATTGCCGTCCCGGCAGTGCCGCCGGCGACCGGGTTGCAGGTCACCAACCGCACCGACTTCGCCGTCAGTGCGCCACGCCCGCGGATGTACGGCGTGGAAATCAGCTACAAGTTCTGAGCCACACCACCCGGCGCACGCCCGTGATCGCGGTCACGGGCGGCGCCGGTTTTTTTGATTCTGAAAGGCGGGTTAGCATGGACAGAAGACATTTCCTCAAGGGCACGGCAGGTGCCGCGATGCTCGGCGTCCTGGGATGCGCGTCGGCGCCCAGGACGCCCGTCGCCGGCGAGCGACGCAGCGATGTCATCGTGATCGGTGCCGGCCTGGCCGGACTGGCTGCGGCACAGGCATTGCAGGACGCGGGCGCACGGGTGACCGTGTTGGAGGCCAACAACCGCATTGGCGGTCGCCTCAACACCATCGAGAGCAATGGCTTGCGCTTCGAGGTCGGCGGCGTCCAGGTCGGTGCCGGCTACGAGCGTGTACACGCGCACGCCAAGCGGGTCGGTATTGAGATCGCTCCGCCGGACATCAAAATGATGGGGCCGGACGGCCGGCCGTTGCCGACCGCACTGATCTTCCCGGACGGCAGCGTTTCCAGTGCGGAGTGGACGGACAGCCCCCTCAATATCCTCCAGGGACGTGAGCACGCGCTGGCACCGACCGACCTGCTTCGCGTGGCCATGAACGACATTGCCCTGGATCAACTTGCTGGCTGGGATGATCCGTCCAATCTCGCGCTCGACATTCCGCTGCGCGACCATCTCTCCGCGCAGGGCTGGTCGGCCCAGGCGCTGGACTGGATGGACGTGGCCGACAGTTACACCTCGCTGCGCACCATCAGTGCGCTGGATGCGCTGCGTCGTGGCGCCGAACTCAAGGACGGCCCGCGCGCACCTCCCGGCTGGGTCACCAAGGGCAGCCAGGCTTTGCCCGAGGCGATGGCCGCCGCGCTGGACAATGCGCCGTTGCTGGGCATGGAAGTGCTGGCGGTAGAGCAGAACGCGCGTGGTATCGAGGTGCGGTGCAAGGACGGCCGCCGCTTCCGTGGCGACCGCGTGGTGATGACCGTGCCGAGCGGACCGCTGAGCCGGATCCGGATCGATCCCCTGCCACCGGCGGCGCAGTCCGCGGTATGGGCGGCCCGGCGCAGCAATTCGGTCACGACCATGCATTTCCATCCGACGCGACCCTTCTGGGAGACCGACGGCCTGCCGATGAACATGTGGAACGACGGCCCGCTGCAGCGCGTCATGGCCGTGCCGGACAGCGCCGGCACCGTCCAGCGCCTGATCGTCTGGCTCAACGGTGACGCTGCGGATGCCGCCGATCGCCTCGCACCGGAAGCGCGCATGCAGTGGGCGATGGACCAGATGGCTCGCCTGCGCCCGGCCAGTGCGGGCGCGCTGGAGCCGCTCGCGACGCGCGGCTGGGGCTCGGACCGTTTCGCTGACGGCGCATTCTCGGAGATCGCACCCGGCCGAGTGGCCGAGACCGTTGAGTGGAGCGGCAAGCGGTTGGGCCGCATCCACTTTGGCGGCGAACACAACGCGTTCGACAAACCTGGAATGGAAGCGGCCGTGGTTTCAGGCGAGAGGGCCGCAGTCGCGGTCCTTGCTGCCTGACACCAACGCCTTCCGACCCTCACCCCCTCCCCCTCGAATCCGGCTGCGCCACGCTAGCCTTCCCGACAAGAAGAAAGACCATGTCCCTCAATCCCTACGACCTGTACGACACCCGTTCCCTGCTGACCGAGGAGGAGCGCGCCGTGCAGGACACGGTGGCGCGGTTCACCGACGAGCGCGTGCTGCCGATCATCGGCGACGCCTTCGATGAAGGCCGCTTCCCGCGCGAGCTGATTCCCGAGATCGCCGAGCTGGGCCTGCTGGGCTCCTCCCTGCCGGAGGAATACGGCGGTGGTGGCCTGAATTCGGTGTCCTACGGCCTGATCTGCCAGGAGCTGGAGCGCGGCGACAGCGGCATCCGCAGCTTTGTCTCGGTGCAGTCCTCGCTGTGCATGTACCCGATCTTCGCCTATGGAACCGAGGAGCAAAAGCAGCGCTGGCTGCCCTCGATGTCGCGCGGCGAGACCATCGGCTGCTTCGGCCTGACCGAGCCGCACGGCGGCTCCGACCCGGCCAACATGAAGACGAGCGCCAAAAAGGACGGCGGCGACTGGGTCCTCAACGGCAGCAAGATGTGGATCACCAACGGCAACCTGGCCGACATCGCGATCGTCTGGGCGCAGACCGATGACGGCATCCAGGGCTTCATCGTCGAGAAGGGCATGAAGGGGTTTGCGGCCCAGGAGATCAATCACAAGATGAGTCTGCGCGCCTCGGTCACCAGCGGCCTGTTTTTTGACAACGTGCGCGTGCCCGAAGCCAACCGCCTGCCCAACGTGAAAGGCCTGAAGGGCCCGCTGGGCTGCCTGACCCAGGCCCGCTACGGCATCACCTGGGGCCCGATCGGCGCGGCGATTGCCTGCCTGGACGAAGTGCTGGGATACACCGGGGAGCGCATCCTGTTTGACCGCCCCGTCGCGGCCACCCAGAGTGCGCAGCTGAAGATGGCCGACATGGCTCGCCGCATCACCATGGCGCAACTGCTGGTGGTCCAGCTGGGCCGGATGAAGGATGCCGGCACGATGGCGCCGACCCAGGTCAGCCTGGCGAAGTGGAACAACTGCCGGATGGCGATCGACATCGCCCGCCAGTGCCGCGACCTTCTCGGTGGCGCAGGTATCACCACCGAGCATTGCGCGATCCGTCACGCGATGAATCTGGAGTCGGTGATCACCTACGAGGGCACCGAGACCATCCACCAGCTGGTGGTGGGTCGTGAGCTGACGGGGATCAACGCGTTCTGATCCATACGCCGCTGATCCCGCTGGGCCGCAACCGCAAGTCAAGACCATGAAAATGCCGCCCTTCGAGGGCGGCATTTTTGTGCGTGGACAGAGCCCGGGCGCGCTAGTTCAGCTGCAGTGCGAGGCTTCCGTCGGTAGCAAGCGACCCGATGACCGCGCCGGTGGGATCATGCACCGGCACCGCCGCGGCAATTGCCAGCGTGCCATCGCCATCATCGACCGATGCGAAGTCGGCAATCCGGTAGCTGCCCGCCAGCAGGTTTCCGGTGTCGACGATGATGCGGGTGCCCTTGCCGATCGTCAGCGTAGGCTCGCTCTTCTTGGCGGGGTTGTTGTCACCAGCGAAGATCCCGCCGATGTGGGTGCCCACGACCAGTGGCTCGCCGGGCTCCGGCGCGACGATGCGGAAGTTAAGCGTGCCGCCGTCGATGACCATATCCTGCTGCGCGGTGGGGTATGGCGAGCGCGCCTTGCTGTCACCCTTGATCGCGCCGATGAACGACTGCGGGTCGACGTTGATCGCTCCGCCGGAGATCGTCAGCGCCCCCATGGGGCTGTAGATCGCCGACAGTCCCGTCAGGTTCACCACCCCGCCCTTGATCGCGCTGTCCGCACCGATCAGCTGGCCGTTGTCCAGGTTGATCGTGCCGTCCTCCAGCACAGTCTGCATGTTCCACATGGACGGACTTTCAGTTGGTGTATCAATCAGCGACTGGCTGCTGGAGACACTCAGCGTGCCGCCGCCGATGACCGTGGTCACGTCGGCGCCCAGCGCCAGCAAAGTCGAGCGGTGCTCGCCATGAAGGCTGATGGAACCCGATCGCAGGTTGACGCTCGGAGCCGGAGGCCTGGTAGCGCCGTCGCCTGACGGCTTGGATGCCCGCATGATCTGCACCATGCCGTCCGATACCCGGATTGCAGGACCCGGCGTTCCTGCGCTACCAATGTCTATGTCACCGTCGGTGACCAGCGCCAAATACTTGCCCAGCGTCCAGCGATCGCGGTCAAGTCGCTGCCGCGGATCGTAGTAGATGGGGCTGACAGTCCCATTCACGGCGCCGGCACTGCTGATGCTGCCTCCCAGAAGTTCAATGCCGCGGGTGCCCTGCAGCGTGGTCTCGCCGCCGCCGCCGCGCGACGACAGATCCCCGCCATTCCAAACAAGCTTGCCGTCGCGGGCCGCGATCAGGTTCTGGTTGAGCGAGTTGAAGTCGAGCACCCCGTCGTTCACCACAAGATCGCCGCTGTCGGCGGTCAGCTTCCAAGCGCTCTGATCGCGCGCGCGCATTACGGAGCTGGCTGCCCCCAGCGCAGCCAGCACCGCCATCTCGGTCAGTGGCTCAGGCGGCACATCATTTGCGTCGGCCGACGTAAACGCACTGCGGATCCGCTCGGCATCGCCATTGGCAAAGAATTCACTCACCTGCGCTGCGGTGTAGAGCTGGTAACCAGCCCGAGGCGCGCGCGACGCTCCAGCTCCGGAGGCCTCCGGATGTGTCTTGTTGTAAAGCGAGATGCTCTTGCCACGGCCCAACTCGACCCCGCGGGTCAGGTCGACCGGATGCGCGGTGCGGAAGGTGCCACCGTCGATCACCAGCCCGTCGCGTCCGCGGATCTCCACCGAGGCCGGCTCGATCCCGTCGGCCGTCCGGACGAAATCACCTCCGTCGATGACGGACGCTGAGAACCGGTGCACACCCGCGCCGAACCGGCCGCCGTCCGGCAGCGGTGCGACGTTGGTGTCGTCATCCGCGGGGCTCGCCGCCGCGTGCGGCGAGGCGGCCAGTGCCAGTGAAAGTGCCAGGACAGATACGTGGTGCGTCATACGGCGCCTCCTTTCAGGAGTCCCGAGTGTGTTGCCTAATGTCCGGACAATCAATGCGGGGGCCTTCACGCAATCTTGGGAAGCACAAGCTGCGGACCGCTACTGCGAACGTTGCCCACGGCCCGCTCCACCGCATGCCATTCCAGCTCGGGTGTACTTGCCGACAACGCGATCTGCGCCGCGTCTTCCGGTGAACCCCCGATCCACTCGCCCAGCAGATCGCCGGAGAGCATCAATGGCATGCGGTCATGCAGATGGGCGATCGCCGGATCCGCGTCGCGAGTGACGATGCTGTAAGTGAGCAGCTCGCCGCGCTGCTCCCACAGTCCGGCAAAGAACAATACCGGCGAGTTTCGCGCGTGGATGAAGTAGGGCTGTTTGGCGCCATCTTCCATCCGCCATTCGTAGTAGCCCGAGCTGGGCACCAGTCCCCGGCGCTGCTTCCACGCCGCCCGGAACACCGGCTTGGTGGCCGCCGTTTCACAGCGCGCATTGATCGTGCTGTACGCCAGCCGCGTGTCCTTTGCCCACGACGGCAGCAGGCCCCAACGCATTTCCGTGGCGACGGCCCCGTCACCGTCGGCGACGAGCACCCACCCGGCCTGGGTCGGCGCGCGGTTGTAGTTGGGCTCGGGATCCTGCTCCGGCGTGCTCACCGCAAGGCCGCCGGAGAACGCGTGGATCTCGCGCCACGTAAAGAACTGGCTGTCACGTCCGCACATCGGGGAAGCGTACGCGCAGCGGCGTGTAGCGTGCCTGATGACGACGCCCGGCTGACGACCGATCACCCACAGTCGGCTCATGACCGACACCGCAAGCACCGCGCGACGCATCTGGTTGCTCTTCCTGCTGGCGATCCTGCTGGGCTGGTGGGCCGTGGAATCAGGCGGGATCGCGATACCCGATGCGTGGAACCCGTTGGCGCCCCTGCAGATCGACGAACCGCCAAACCTGCTGACCGGCTTCAAGCTGTCGCGGACGTCGAGCGATCCTGAAGCGTGCAGGGCAGCTCTGGCCGACGCGCAGATGGCGTGGACGCCACTGGAAGACCGCGTCACAGGTCCGGGTTGCGGTTTCGAGAATGCGGTGGCCATCACCCGGAGCAGCGTCGCCGTCAACGCTCCGTTCTCGCTGAGTTGCCGCGCCGCATTGTCGCTGGCGATGTGGGAGCGCCATGTACTGCAGCAGGCCGCGGCGACGGAATTGGATGCGAAGGTCGTGCGAATCGAGCATTTCGGCTCATATGCCTGCCGGAACCTGTACGGCCGGACGACGGGGGCCCGCAGTCAACACGCAAGTGCGGATGCGCTCGACATTGCCGCCTTTGTCATGGATGACGGCCGGCGGGTCAACGTGGTCAACGATTGGGGATCGGTCGGATCGGAAACCGATTCGCGCGAGGATGTGCCTGGCGGCGTTGCGGATCCTCAAAACGCCCCAAACGACAATCTGACTCCCGCGGCGCGCTTCCTGCGTGCGGTACACGACGGCGCCTGCCGCTACTTCGATGCCGTTCTCGGGCCGGACTACAACAGCGCCCACGCCGACCACTTCCACTTCGACCGCGGCCGGGCCCGTGCCTGCCGGTAACGTTGCGCCCGGTTCGAAGGAAAAGGGGAAGGGATGTGGCGGTCCGCCGGAGATGGTGCGCCTGGAGGGATTCGAACCCCCGACCAATGGCTTCGGAAGCCACTACTCTATCCAGCTGAGCTACAGGCGCATCTTGGGCCGCATGCGAAGACCGCACGGGGAGCGCATTCTAGCCCCAAACCCGGCCGCGCGTCATCGCCCATAATTGCACAATGAACTACGAGCGTTTCGAGCCGGCCCAGGTGCCTGCGTGGAAGACCCGCCTGCGCCTGTACTGGCAGCTGACCCGCAACGACCGCCCGATCGGCTGGTTGCTGCTGCTCTGGCCGACCTGGTGGGGGCTGTGGCTGGCGGCCGGGGGCGTGCCGCCGATGTGGACGTGGTTCGTGTTCACCGCCGGGGTGTGGCTGACGCGTTCGGCCGGCTGCGTGATCAACGACTACGCCGACCGCTGGCTGGACCCGCATGTCGAGCGCACCCGCGAGCGCCCGCTGGCGACCGGCGCGGTGCGAGGACGCGAGGCTTTGGCGCTGTTCGCCGTGCTGATGCTGGCCGCGTTCGCACTCGTGTTGACGATGACCACGCTGACCGTCTGGCTCAGCCTGGTCGGCCTGGTGCTGGCGGCCAGCTATCCCTACCTGAAGCGCTACACGCACCTCCCGCAGGTCTACCTGGGCATGTCGTTTGGCTGGGCGATCCCGATGGCATTTGCGGCGGTGACCGGCGAGGTCCCGCCGCTGGCGTGGCTGTTGTACGTGGCCAACATCCTGTGGTCCACGGGCTACGACACGTGGTACGCGATGGTCGACCGCGAGGACGACATCAAACTGGGCGCCAAATCCACCGCGGTCCTGTTCGGCGACCTGGATCTGGTCATCCAGGGTGTGATCTACGCGCTGTTCTTCGCCGCCCTGCTGCTGGTGGGCCAGCGTGCCGGGCTGGGCGCCTGGTACCTGGCCGGGCTGGCCGTCGCCGTCGTGCTGGTGGCGTGGGAGTTCTGGATCAGCCGCACCCGCGAGCGCGGACCGCTGTTCCGCGCGTTCGTGCACAACCACTGGGTGGGGATGGCAGTGTTTGCCGGAATCGCGCTGGACCTGTGGATGCAGCGCGCCTGAGTCCCCGCCCGATCGTCGCGGGCGGATCCTCACGGCCAGACCCGGACGGCCTGATCCTGACGATCTGATTCCCACGACCGATTGTCCCGGAAGATTCCCAGGCTAGAGGCGGGTGGCGAACCTGCGCAGTTTCAGTCCGACCCAGATCTGCAACGCGCCGTACAGCAACGCTCCCAGACCGATCCAGATCGCGATGGTGGCAAGTCCGGCCAGCGGGTAGGCCACGAAAAGCACCGCCAGCGCGATCGCCAGCAGGCCGCTCAGCGCGATCAGCCACTCACCGCGGATGTGCTTGCGGATCCGGATCGCCAGGGCGATGCGGAACACGCCCGCGACCAGCAGCCAGGCGGCCAGCAGCAGCAACAGGACGCTCGCCATCTGCAGCGGGTTGAGCACCGCGAGCACACCGAAGGCAAGCGAGCTGAGCGAATACAGGGCGAGCCAGCCACGTGAGATCCGCGAGTTTCCGGAAATCAGTGCAAACAGACTGATCACCCCCTCGGCGATGGCCATCACGCCGAACGCCCAGACCATCGCCACCGCGGTGGCGGCCGGTGAGACCAGCGAGATGATTCCGAACCCCACGGCGATCACGCCAAACAACACCAGTACCCACCAGCTGCGGCCAATCACCATGACGATTTCCCGATAGAAGATGGCCCCATCTAGGCGCGCGCGGCGACGCCTGTCAAATGTCACGGAACCCGCGCGGCAACCCACGCATCCACCCGTACTGCGCCGGCCCGGTACAGGCACTGCGCCGCCGAATGAAGCGTGGCTCCGGTGGTCATGACGTCGTCGACCAGCACCACGTGGGCCGGCAGGTCAACGCGCGGCCGGACGTCGAACGCATCCTCCACGTTGTACCTCCGATCGGCCGCGTCCAACCGCGATTGCGGACTCGTGGCAATCGCGCGCAGCAGCGCGCCGTCGAGCAGCGGTACCCCCAACGCGCTAGCCAGCGGACGGGCCAGCTCCAGCGCCTGGTCATAGCCCCGCTGGCGCAGGCGGGAGCGGTGCAGGGGCACCGGCACGATCGCATCGGGTCGTGGCAGCGCGGCGAACGCCTGCACCATCAGCGCGCTCAGCACCCGCCCGGCGGCCAGGTCGCCGTGGAACTTGAAGCGCGGCGCGAGTCGGTCCAGCGGTGCGCCATAGGTGCAGGCGGCGCGCACCTCGACCAGCGGTGGGGGTTCGGCCAGGCAGCTCGCGCACGTCGCCGACGCGGTGTCGTGTGGGTTTGTCGTGTTGGCCTTCTCAGCGGCCAGCGGCAACGCACAGCGCCGGCAGGCACCCGGATGCCAGGGGATTGCCGCCTCGCACAGCGGGCACAGATCGCAACCTTGCTCCCCGTCCGCGCCGCAGGCCAGGCAGTTCCCGGGCCACAGCGCGCTCGCAAGTCGGCCTCTCAACCGGGCCAGCGCGCCACCCCCGTTTCGCCCCACCGTGCTGATCGCCATGTGTTGACAGTCCCGAGCGTTGCTTTCCAGACTGCCCGGCCCCTCATCGCGCCGTCAGCCGGAAAACCGCCATGTCCCGTGTCAGTGAAGCCAGCATTTCCGCCGATGTGCCCGATGCCCTCCGCAATGACTGGTCGCGCAGTGAAGTGCTTGCCCTGTTCGAGCTGCCGTTTACCGAGCTGCTGTTCCGCGCGGCGAGCGTCCACCGTGCGCATTTCAATCCGGCCGAGGTCCAGGTCAGCACCCTGTTGTCGGTGAAGACCGGCGGTTGCCCCGAGGACTGCGCCTACTGCCCGCAGGCCCAGCGCTACCACACGGGCGTGGACGCGCAGAAGCTGATGTCCACCGACGCGGTGCTCCAGCGTGCGCGCGCCGCGCGCGATGCCGGCGCCTCTCGCTTCTGCATGGGTGCGGCGTGGCGTTCGCCGGCCGACCGCGACATTCCCAAGGTCGCCGAGATGATCCGCGGCGTGAAGGCGCTCGGGCTGGAGACCTGCGCGACGCTGGGCATGCTCAGCGGCCACCAGGCGGAGTCGCTCAGGGATGCCGGACTGGACTACTACAACCACAATCTGGACACCGCCCCGGAGTTCTACGGCGAGGTGATCCAGACCCGCGGTTATCAGGATCGACTGGATACGCTGGCCCTCGTCCGCGACGCCGGCCTGAAGACCTGCTGCGGCGGCATCGTCGGCATGGGCGAGTCGCGGGAGCAGCGCGCCGGACTGCTGCAGGCGCTGGCCAACCTGCCCGCCCATCCCGACTCCGTGCCGATCAATCGCCTGGTCAAGGTCGCCGGTACGCCGCTGGCGGACGATGACGCGCTGGCCGAGCTGGACCCGTTCGAGTTCGCCCGCACCATCGCCGTGGCGAGACTGCTGATGCCCCGGTCAATGGTGCGCCTGTCGGCGGGGCGCGAGCAGATGAGCGATGAGCTGCAGGCGCTGTGCTTCCTTGCCGGTGCCAACTCGATCTTCCACGGTGAGAAACTGCTGACCACCGCGAACCCGGGCACCGACCATGACCGCGCGCTGTTCGACCGCCTCGGCCTGCGGGCGATGCCGATGCCCGGAAAGGACGATAATGTGACCCCTACGGCCACGAGTCCGGGGGGAACAGTGCACGCCGACATCATCCAGAGCGACAGCTTCGATCACCGCGTCAACGACGCGCCTGCAACGTCCCATCCGCCGCGATCAGTGGCCGGCGTGAAGCGCTGAGCCGTGGCGCGCGCATTCTGGGGCGAGCGAATTGACGCGATCCGGGCGCAACGCGCCGATGCGTCGGGCAGCCACGCCCGCTGCGCGGTCAGCCATCGTGACGGCGCGCGCTGCAGCGTCGACGGCCGCGAGCTGCTGAACTTCTGCAGCGACGACTATCTCGGCCTGTCCCAGCATTACGCGGTGATCGGTGCGTTGCAGGACGCCGTGGCCGCGCAGGGGGCCGGTGGCTCCGGATCGCACCTGGCCTGTGGCCGGCATCAGACCCACGAGCGGCTGGAGGAGGAGGTCGCCGACTGGCTGGGCACGCCGCGCGCCCTGTTGTTCGGCAGCCGTTACCTGGCCAACCTGGCGGTCCTGCAGTCACTGCTCGGCGAGGACGACGTCTGCGCCCAGGACGCGTTCAACCACGGCAGCCTGGTCGACGCCGCCCGCCTGGCCGGCTGCCACCTGCGCCGCTACCCGCATGGCGATCCGGAGGGCGCGATCCGGCAGTTGCGCAGCATGCCCGACGGAGTGGCGATGGTCGCCACCGAAGGCGTCTTCAGCGCGGACGGCGACATTGCCCCGTTGCGGCAACTGGCGCTGGTCGCCCGCGTCCAGCACGCGCTGCTCTACGTCGACGACGCGCACGGGATCGGCGTGGTCGGTCCGGAAGGACGCGGCAGCGTTGCCGCCGCCGATCTGGGCGTGGATCAGGTACCGCTGCAACTGGCCAGCCTGGGCAAGGCGCTGGGCGGGCAGGGCGCGGTGGTGGCCGGCACCCATGAGCTGATCGAGCACCTCGCCGAAACCGCGCGCCCCTATCGATTCACCACGGCCTTGCCGCCCGCGCAGGCGGCGGCCGGACTGGCTGCGCTCAAGCTGGCCCGGAAGGATCATTGGCGACGGGAGAAGTTGGCCGAGCTGGTTGCGCATTTCCGCGAGCGTGCCCAGCGCGCCGGCTTGACCCTGCTCGACTCGCAGACCCCGATCCAGCCTCTGCTGGTCGGTGATGATGCGTGCGCGGCATCGATGGCGGCCGCTCTTCAGCGCGTCGGCTATTGGGTGGAAGCGGCTGCGTCGCCGACGTTCGGCGAAGGCCAGGCCCGCCTGCACATCACCCTGTCCGCGCTGCACGCCCCGGCTGATATCGACGGCCTGCTCGAGGCCATGTCCGGCGCCCGCGATCGCGCCCGCGCCGAGGCCCGCGTGGCCGCCATCAGTCGCGGTGTCACTTCATGAATCCACAGAGCATTCCATGCATATCGAAACCCGCGGGCGAGGCCCGGCGCTCGGCCTGATCCACGGCTGGGCGATGCACAGCGGCCTCTTCGGACCGCTGGTGGACCGCCTCGCCGAGCGCTACACCCTGCATCTGGTAGACCTGCCCGGTCACGGCCACTCGCGCGACAGCGACGCGTCCCTGGATCCGGCACCCCTGGCGACCGAGCTGGTTGCGCGCATTCCCGACGCGGCCTGGCTGGGCTGGTCGCTGGGAGGACTGGTGTCGATGAGGGCTGCGCTGGATCATCCCGAGCGGGTGCGCGCGCTGGTGCTGATCGCGTCCTCGCCGCGCTTCGTGCACGGCGCCGACTGGCCGCACGGAGTTGGGCCGAACCTGTTTGGCGACTTCGGCAATGCGCTGGCACAGGACTTCCGCGGCACCCTGGACGGCTTTCTGGCCCTCGAGGCACTCGGATCAAACAGCGCCCAGGAGGAGCTGCGCAAGCTGAGGCTGCAGGCGTTCGAGCGCGGCGAGCCGTCGCCGGCCGCGCTCCAGCAAGGTCTGCAACTGCTGGACCAGCAGGACCTGCGCGCCGAGTTGCCGGCCTTGCGCGTTCCCAGTCTGTGGATTTCCGGCCGCCGCGATCGCCTCGTGCCGCCAGCCGCGATGGCAGCCGCGGCGGCGCTGTCGCCCGCCGGTCGCAGCATCGAGATCGCCAGCGCCGGGCACGCGCCGTTCCTGGGAGCGCCCGACGAGGTCGCCGGCGCCATCGACGACTTCCTGCAAGCATCCGCAAACGGAGCCACGGCATGAGCGCGCTGTTCGACTACCGGCAGATCCGCCGGGCTTTCTCGCGTGCGGCCGACAGCTATACGGGTCTGGACGAGGTGCAGCGCGAGATCGGCTCGCGGCTGGCCGACTCGCTGGACTACCTGGATGATCCGGCGCTGGCGTTGCCGACGCCCGAAGTGGTGGTCGACCTGGGCGCAGGCCCCGGACACATGGCCACGCTCCTTCAAAAGCGCTGGCCCAGGGCGCGCGTGCTCGCGCTCGACGTCGCGCCGGGGATGCTCGCCCAGGTCCGCGGCCACGGCGGTGGCTTCCGGTTCAATCCCTTCGCGCCACGCCCGGTTGCGGTGGCGGCGGATGCGCGAGCGCTGCCGCTGGCCGATCGCAGCGTCGATGTGCTGTATTCCAACCTGTGCCTGCAGTGGGTCGAGGACCTGCCGGCGGTATTCGCCGGGATGCGCCGGGTGCTCAAGCCCGGCGGACTGATGCTGGTCTCGACCTTCGGCATGGATACCCTGATCGAACTGCGCCAGGCCTTCGCCGAGGTCGACGAGGCGCCGCACGTCAGCCCCTTCACGGCCATTGGCCCGTTTGGCGATGCCCTCATTGCCGCCGGCTTCAAGGACCCGGTACTGGACCGCGACGAGTTCCACCTCGGCCAGCCCGATATGACCAGCCTGATGCAGCGGTTGCAGGGACTGGGAGCCACCAACGCTCTGGCCGCCCGCCGGCGCAGCCTCACCGGCCGGCAGCGATTTGCACGCGCCGGGGATGTCTACGAGACGATGCGCAAGGCCGATGGCCAGTTGCCGGTCACGCTGGAGGCGATCTACGCCCACGCCTGGGGTCCGCCGCCGGGAGCACCGATCCGGGTGGATGGCATCGATGAGGTGCAGGTGCCCGCGTCCAGCATCCGCGTGCGCAAGCGCTGAGCTGCGGGCGAGACCGGCACCGCCCGCATGGCGTAGATTCGCGGCATGACTGATCTCACCCAGCGCCGCCGGGCCCTACTGGCGGTGGCGATCGCGCTGCTGTCGGCGCTGTTTTTCACCTGCACCTACGTGCTCAACCGCGCGGCGGCGACCGGTGGCGGGCACTGGGCGTGGACAGCCTCGCTGCGCTACCTGATCACCCTGCCGCTGATGGTGCCGCTGATGCGCTGGCAGGGTGGCATGGGTCCGGTCTGGCGCGCGATCCGGGCCGACCCGCTGCCGTGGCTGGGCTGGAGCACCGTCGGCTTCGTGATCTTCTACCTCGGCCTCAGCTACGCCGCTGCGAGCGGGCCGTCGTGGCTGGTGGCCGGCACGTTCCAGCTGACCGTGATCGCCGGCATGCTCTGCGCACCCTTCCTCTACAACGACGAGCGCGCCCGGATTCCACGCCCGGCAATGGCGGTGGGGCTGGTCGTGGTTGCCGGCGTGCTGATGATGCAGTTCGGTGTCGAGGATGGCGGGCTCGATCGCGATGGCTGGATCGCGCTGGGCTGTGTCGCCGTTGCCGCGGTCGCCTATCCACTCGGCAACCGCGGCCTGCTGCTGCACCTGGAGCGGGTGGCGCCTTCATCAGGCGGCGTGGAGCTCAACGCCACCCAGCGGGTGTTCGGGCTGACCCTGGCCAGCCAGCCGGCCTGGTGGCTGGTCGCCGCCTTCGCTGCCGGTCAGGCGGGGGCGCCTTCGATGGAGCAGGTCTGGTTTGCCGCCGCGGTCGCGTTGGGCGCGGGCGTCATCGCCACGGTGCTGTTCTTCCAGGCCACCGGCATGGTCCGCAACAACCCCACCGCGCTGGCCGCGACCGAAGCCATGCAGGCCGCCGAGATCCTTTTCGCGACCGTGCTGGGCGTCCTCCTGCTGGGCGAGGCGTGGCCGCAGGGACGCGCCCTGTACGGCGCGCTGGTGGTGATGGCGGGCATCGCGGTGTTCAGCTGGATCGCCGCGCGCGCAGCGGTGGGCAGCCCGCCGGCAGTGCGCGCACTGCGGAGCGAGCGCGGCGGCTGAATGGGAACGTCGACGCGGGGAACCCGGCGTTCAGCCCCGCGTGCTTAAATTCGGAGTCCATCCGCACAGCCGTGAGCGCCCGCCATGTTCCATCCGATGACCCTCGCCGCGGTGGTCTCCGTCGCCACGCTGATCGCCACCAGCCTGATGCCGGTGCGCGCGCAGCAATCGCCTGCCGCAGCCGTCGAGCAATGGGCGTTTGACCCGTCCGCCCTGGTCGCCGATGGCCACGAGTTGCTCCTGCGGGCACCGGATCCGGCGATCGACCAGCTGTTCCAGGTCGCGCGCAGCAGCCTGTCCGATCCGCGTGAGGCCGAGGTGCTGTGCCCGTTGTTCGACCCGGCCGCCGAGCGCAGCCTGGCGACCTTCAACCAGGTCGCCAACCGGCTGGGGCCGGAGCACAGCGGCCGTTTTGCCGGCGCCGTGGCGAACCTGTTCGTCGTCGCCATGCAGTCGCCGCGGCAGCCCTTCGACGAGGCCTCGGCCCGGCAGGGCCTGAAGTCCGCCGGCGTGCGCGCGGCGATGCTCAATGATGGTTTCGTTGCGGGCCTGAACGGGTCGGATCACCACGCGCGTTGCCGTTCCATCCGCTGGCTGCTCGACGACCTGCATGCGCAGCCCCTGGCGCAGCGTGCCGCCGTCGCCCGCCTCCTGCTGGCCGAAGGACTCGGTCACCTGGCCATCGCTTCCCGTACGGCGCCGCCCTCAGGCGGCTGAACGCTCAAGCTTCAGCTGCGCGACGCGAGCGAAAGCAGTTCCGAAAGCTCGTAAAGGTCGATGTTGCCGCCGGACAGCACGATGCCGACCGTGCGACCGGCAAACAGCTCGGGATTTCCCAGCACCGCGGCCAGGCCGATCGCCGCGGAGGGCTCGATCACCAGCTTCATCCGCTCCCATACCAGCAGCATGGCGTCGACGGTCTGCGTGTCTTCCACCAGCAGGATGTCGCGTACCAGCTGGCGCACCAGCGGGTAGGTGAGGGTTCCCAGCTCGGCGCGAAGTCCGTCGCATACCGTGTCGGCGACCCGGCCGGTGACGCGCTCGCCCTGCTTGAGCGAATCGTGGGCATCGCGCGCGCCGGCAGGCTCGGCGCCATACACCTGGATGGACGGGTCGACGCCCAGGGCGGCCAATGCGGTCCCGGAAACCAGCCCGCCACCGCTGACCGGTACCACGACCGTGTCGATGTCGGGCGCAAAGCGCAGCATTTCCAGCGTGGCCGTGCCCTGGCCGGCGATTACCCGAGGATCGTTGAACGGGTGGATCAGGACCGCGCCGGTCTCTTCCAGTACCCGCGCTGTGACCTCGTCTCGCGAGGCCTGCGTCGGCTCGCACGGAACAATCCGCGCGCCGTAGCTTTCCATCGCCGCCAGTTTGACCCGCGAGGCGCCGCGCGGAACCACGACGGTGGCGGGAATGCCGCGCTCGCGGCATGCCAGCGCCACCGCGCCGCCGTGATTGCCCGAACTCTGGGTGACCACGCCTTGGGCAGCCTGTGCGTCGGTCAGTGAGAAGACCGCATTGCACGCGCCGCGGAACTTGAAGGAGCCGGCGCGCTGCAGGTTCTCGCACTTGAACAGCAACCGGCAGCCGGCCATCGCATCCAGGGTGCGGGCGTGCAGCACCGGGGTCGGGTTGATGTGCGGCGCAATGCGCGAGGCGGCGGTCAGCACGGCGTCAAAGTCCGGCGCGGTGTGCGTTGCGGCGGTGGTCTGGGCGGGGTCGGCGTTGTTCATGCCGACAAGCGTAGCCGAAGTCGCGGGCGCCGGCGGCCGGCTGTCCTGCGGCAGGGTGTCCGGCGGCAAAGAGGGATTAAGCGCTAGTTCAACGGCTATAGCGCAGTATGATCCAACAATCAATGGGGGATCCACGCATGTTCCGCAAACTCCTGCTCCCCGCGCTTGCGATCGGCTTGTTGGGCGGTTGCGTCAGCAGCGGCTACCAATACGACGGCGGCGGCTATTACTACGGCCAGCCCTCCACGAGCTATCGGTACAGCGACGGCTACTACAACAACTATCGCTATCCCGCGTATTACGGCAGCCTGAACTACCGCTATGGGTATCCCGGCTACCGCTATCCGGGATACGGGTACCCCGGATATGGCTACGGCGGCGGTTACTACCGGCCGCCCGTGGTGATCGTGCGTCCCGGCTATGGCGGCAACCATGGCGGCAACCACGGCTATCGCCCGCCCACGGGTGGACGCAACGATCGTGCGCCATGGCGCGACTATGAGCGCCTGCAGCGCGAGCGCATCCAGCGGTCGACGCCGCCCGCCGGCAACCGACCGAGTTCGGCCGTGATACGCAATCCGGTTCCAGCGCAGCCGCGCCCCGCCGCAATGCCCAGTCGACCGGCCGCTCCTCCCAGCCAGGGTTCGCGCAATTCGCGTTCCGATCGGATGATCGAGCGCGCGCGTACCTCGCGGCAGGTCGAGTAGCCGGAAGCGTCGACCGGGCATTGCGGGCCTGCTATTGACAAACAACGTCGCAATGCGACGTAATCAGTTATCGTTTCAATGCTGATGCCCGACAAGGAATCTCGGATCCCCCCTGTTCCGCCCTTGTCCGGCATCGGCGCCTACACCCGAAAGCCCCGTCACGCGGGGCTTTCGCCATTCTGGGCGACCAATGGTGACGCCGTGTCCAGGTGGAAGCGTTGCGTTTCGGGTGTTGCTCCGACGCGCGGCGTCCTGCGCAAAGTGTGATCGCGTTCAACCCGAAGACAAAAAAAGGGCCGAATGTCCCCCGACATTCGACCCTGGTGCTTCCCCGACGGGCACATGGTCGGCCCTGTTCCAATCCCGACCGGCGCCTGGCGCCTGCCCCGTTGGGTGCAGGAGTGATAACGCACGAAGCGTGCCAAGGTTGACCGCGACGTGAAATCGGTCCCGTGGCGACGGCTTTTGACTCCTCTCAGCCCGCGCCGGTTTTCGTGGCAAGTGATTGATCGGCGTACAATTCCTTCCCTGCGTTGGCGCCGGTTTCGGCGTCCTGCGCGTCCACGGCGTACCCCGACTGCCTGGTTGGCGACATGAAAAACGACTTCTACCAATATGACGTGATCGTGGTCGGCGGCGGCCATGCGGGAACCGAAGCGGCCCTGGCGGCAGCGCGCGCTGGTGCCCGCACCCTCCTGCTGACGCACAACATCGAGACGATCGGTGCGATGAGTTGCAATCCGGCCATCGGCGGGATCGGCAAGGGCCATCTCGTGCGCGAGATCGACGCGTTGGGTGGAGTGATGGCGCATGCAGCCGACGCCGCGGGGATCCAGTGGCGCCGGCTCAATGCGAGCAAGGGACCGGCGGTACGGGCGACGCGTTGCCAAGCCGACCGCAGCCTGTATCGCGCCTTCATCCGCGCGGCGGTCGAGCGCCAGCCGGGTCTGACCGTGTTCCAGTCCGCGGTGGACGATATCGACTTCGACGCCGGCCAGGTGCGCGGCGTGACCACGCAGGCCGGGTTGCGATTCCGCGCACCTGCGGTCGTGCTCACGGCCGGGACCTTTCTCGCCGGCAAGATCCACGTCGGCCTGACCACGCATTCCGGGGGCCGGGTCGGGGACCCACCCTCAGTCACCCTGGCAGCGCGGCTGCGCGAGGGTCCCTTCGTGGTCGACCGGCTGAAGACCGGCACCCCGCCGCGCATCGACGGCCGCAGCCTGGACTACTCGGTCATGGTCGAGCAGCCCGGCGATGACCCGCGCCCGGTGATGTCCTTCATGGGCTCGCACGCCGACCACCCGCGCCAGGTGTCGTGCTGGATCGCCGAGACCTGCGAACGCACCCACGAGATCATCCGCGGCGCGCTGGACCGGTCTCCCCTCTACACCGGCCAGATCGACGGCATCGGTCCGCGCTACTGCCCGTCCATCGAGGACAAGGTGGTGCGTTTTGCCGAGAAGGCCAGCCACCAGATCTTTGTGGAACCCGAAGGCCTTGGGGTGACGGAGATCTACCCCAACGGCATTTCCACTTCGCTGCCCTTTGACGTGCAACTGGAACTGGTGCGCTCGATCCGCGGCTTCGAGAACGCCCATGTCACCCGCGCCGGCTACGCGATCGAGTACGACTATTTCGACCCGCGCGGCCTGAAGGCGAGCCTGGAGACCAAGGCGGTGCAGGGGCTGTTCTTCGCCGGCCAGATCAACGGCACCACCGGGTATGAGGAGGCCGCCGCGCAGGGCCTGCTGGCTGGCGTCAATGCGGCCCGGCAGGTGCAGGGCCACGAGGGGTGGTGCCCGCGCCGGGATGAGGCCTACATCGGTGTGCTGGTGGATGACCTGATCACCCACGGCACCACCGAGCCCTACCGGATGTTCACCAGCCGCGCCGAATACCGCCTGCAGCTGCGCGAGGACAATGCGGACCTGCGCCTGACCGCGACCGGGCGCGAGCTTGGGCTGGTGGGTGATGCCCGCTGGGATGCGTTCGCCGCCAAGCGCGACGCGATCGAGGCGGAGAACGCCCGGCTGGGTGCGATCTGGATGTCGCCGGGCAACGCGCTGGGCACCGAGGTCGCCAGCGGCCTGGGCATCGAGCTCAGCCGCGAGACCAGTGCGCGCGACCTCCTCAAGCGTCCGGAAATCGATTACCTCCGGCTGGTATCGGTGCCCTCGCTGGGTCCGGGCGTGGCGGATCCGGCAGTTGCCGAGCAGGTACAGATCGGGGTGAAGTACGCCGGCTACCTGGACCGGCAGAATGCAGAGATCGCGCGCCAGATCCGCCACGAAACCACGCCGATCGCCGGGGATTTCGACTACGGCCGGGTCCACGGGCTGTCGGCGGAGCTGGCCGGCAAGCTGGAGCAGGTGCGGCCGCAAACGGTCGGTCAGGCCCAGCGCATCCCCGGCATGACGCCGGCGGCGATCTCGTTGCTGCTGGTGCACCTGGTGGGCGCGCGGCGTCACCGGGTCGCCTGACCCTGCCTAACGCGAACCCGGGAGGCGGCGTGCCGGTTGACCCCGGCGGCGCCGGTTCCTAGACTTCGGCGGCTGCCGGGGCCCGTTTCCTCCGGCCATGCCCGCACCGTGGACAGACCGAGTCGACCTGGAATTTTCCCCTACACCATGGACCGCGCGCGTCCCTGGCGGTACGTGGAGCCTGTAGCGATCCGATAAGCCGGCGCTGCACGCCTCCGTGGTCGCCACGTTCGCGACATCCGGAGGCACCCTGTGATCAACCTCAAGAAGAAGAAAAAGCCCGACACACGCCTCCTGTACCGGGCTGACGCGGAAGGCAACTTCGACGCCGATCTTGTAGCGGACGCGATCGCCGCTGAACTGGAGCGCGGTGACGGCGAGTCGCTGCGAGGCGAGCTGGCCGATGTCCTTGCAGCCGATCTGGCCGATGTACTGACCCGCCTGGAGCCCGAGCAGCAGGCGCAGGTGCTGCCGCTGATCACGGCCGACCAGCTCGCGCTGCTGTTCGGCTACCTGCCGCTGGAGCTGCAGACCGAGCTGGTTGCCGGCATGCCGCGACCGCAGGTGCTGGAGCTGCTCAACCTGATGTCCGCCGACGAGCGCGTGGACCTGTTCAACACCCTGCCGGCGGACCGCCGCGAGCGGTTGCTGCCGGCGTTGGCGCAGGCCGAGCGCGACGACATCCGGCGCCTTGCCAGCTACCCGCGCGACAGCGTCGGCGCGCTGATGACCTCCGAGTACGCGACCCTGACCCCGGACCTGACCGCAGGCCAGGCGATCGCCGAGCTGCGCCGGGTCGCGCCGGACAAGGAGACCATCTACACCTCCTACGTGGTCGACCACGACCGCCACCTGATCGGCGTGGCCACCCTGCGCCGCCTGATCCTGGCCGATCCGGACACCCCGGTGCTGGAGGTCATGGCGCCCAACCCGGTCACCGTGTACGTGGATGCCGACCAGGTCGAGGCGGCGAACAAGATCGCCCGTTACGACTTCATCGCCCTGCCGGTCATCGACCGCGAGGAGCGCATGGTCGGCATCGTGACCTCCGATGACGCGATGGACGTGGCCGAGGCCGAGGCCACCGAGGACTTCCACAAGTCCGGCGGTACCCTCGGCACGCTGACGATGAGCATGAAGGACGCCACGGTGTCCCTGCTGTATCGCCAGCGCGTTTACTGGCTGGTCCTGCTGGTGTTCGCGAACCTGTTTTCCGGGGCTGGAATCGCCCACTTCGAGGACCTGATTGCCGCCAACATGGCGCTGGTGTTCTTCCTGCCGCTGCTGATCGCCAGCGGCGGCAACGCCGGTGCCCAGTCCGCCACGCTGATGGTGCGCGCACTGGCCACCGGCGATGTGGAGATGCGCGACTGGGGCAGCATGCTGGTGCGCGAGCTGGTCGTGTCGACCCTGCTGGGCCTGACGATGGCCTTTGCGGTCAGCGCGATCGGCCTGTTCCGCGGCGGCCCGGCGATCGCCCTGGTGGTGGCCACGACGATGCTGCTGATCGTGCTGGTGGGCAGCGTCATGGGCATGTCGCTGCCGTTCCTGCTGAACAAGTTCAAGGCCGACCCGGCCTCTGCCAGTTCCCCGCTGATCACCTCGCTGGCCGATGGCATCGGCATCCTGATCTATTTCGGCATCGCCTCGGTGATGCTGTCCTGGATGGGCCATCCCATCGCCTGATCGCACCGGCCCGCCGTCGGTGCCCGGCGGCTCGACGCGTGCGCGCGCTTGAGAAACCGCGCGATCGCACCCATTCAAGGACCTGTTGCGGCGGCGTGTGGAGGACAATGACCCGTTCGCTGCAATTCCCCCTGTTGTGCAGGAACCGCAATGAGTGACCCCAGTCCCGCCGTCGATCTCCACGCCGCCGATGCCCCACCGACGCCGGCAGACGCGTGCCTGCCGGCGCCGTCGACCGGGGAAGCCGATGCGACCATCCGCTACGTCGACAGTTGCGACCTGCCCACGCCGTGGGCGACCTTCCGCCTGCACGGGTTCATCGACACCGCCAGCGGCAAGGAGCACGTGGCCCTGACCCTAGGCGAACTGGATGACGGCGAGCCGGTGCTGGCGCGTGTGCATTCGGAGTGCCTGACCGGCGACGCATTCTTCAGCCAGCGCTGCGACTGCGGGGCGCAGCTGGAAGAGGCCCTGCGCCGCATCGCCACCGAGGGCCGCGGCATCGTGCTCTACCTGCGCCAGGAAGGGCGCGGCATCGGCCTGATCAACAAGATCCGCGCGTATCACCTGCAGGATCTGGGCGCCGACACCGTGCAGGCCAACGAGGACCTGGGCTTTGCCGCCGACCAGCGCCATTACGGCCTGTGCGAACCGATGCTGGCCCATTTCGGCGTCGGCGCGCTGCGCCTGATGACCAACAACCCGGCCAAGGTCGTGGCCCTGCAGAAGCTGGGGGTGCTGATTCCGGAGCGGATTTCGATCCTTGTCGGGCACAACCCCAGCAACCAGCGCTATCTCTCGACCAAGCGCGAGAAGCTGGGCCACGTCATCGGCCTGCCCGCCGAGTAGCGGGCGCGGGCGACCAGGGAAATGTCCCTGGGCGCGAATGTCCCCCGGCACCGATAGAGCCGGTGCCTCCTCCTTTATTTCTCACCCATGGACATTTCCCCGTTCATTCCAGCTTGTCGGTGGCTGTTGAGGCGACGCTTGTCTGCGGCGCTATCCGGGCACCGCTGAGATCCGTCAACGGGACCTGCGGGCATTCCGGGCGAAATAAAGGAGGAGGCATCCGCCGCAGGCGGAGGCCGGGGGACATTCGCCGGGAAGGTTCGCAGGTCCCAGCCGTGGCCCCGCAGGTGCAACGTTCCCATCGGTGGGAAGCGCCTACTTCTCCTTGCGCCAGTTGATCGAACCGCGATCCTCCAGCGTGCTCGATTCGATTTCGATGTCGAAGCCGTGGTCGAGCAGGTACTTCAGGGTCAACACCTGGCCGGTGCCGAGCAGCGAAACCCCGTAGCCGACGTACATCCGCGGCGAGAGCTGCTTGCCGAACCCGAACACGCTGCCGCCAAGTGCGCGGCTCTGGACCACGCCGGCATCTTCCAGGCCAATCTTCGTTGCCAACTGCGAGGCCAGCATGCCGCCGCCGGCGGTCAGTGCCGCGTTAGCGGCGTTGAGGTCGCCACGCTGATCGCCCGACAACGTGGACAGCGGCCGGCCGAGGGTCAGGTAGGCCAAAGCCTCGGGCTGGGAGCTGGCCGGGTTCGACCACACCGAGGCCTGTGGCGCCGTGGCGCGCCCGCTCACGTCCACGCCGGCGGTGACCTCGCCGATCACCCGCTCGGCGCGCAGGTTGACCACCGGGTTGGACACCGGGTCGTTGGACCAGCTGAGCAGGCCGCGGGTGATCGTCAGGTCCTGGCCGTAGGCCTTGTACTCGCCGGCGACGTTGATCGCACCGGTCGCGGCGAGTTCGCGCCCGGGGCGGGCCAGCAGGTGCATGTTGCCGTCGACCTTGCCGGTCAACCCGAAGCCCTTCATCCGCACGTTGTCGCCGACGGTGATCCGCAGGTCCATCGCCAGAGGCGTGCCGGGTCCCTCGTCGGGATTGACCGGATCGAGCACGACGACGTCGGCCGACGGCGACACCGCGTGGTCCAGGCCTTCCAGGTTGACCATCGCCTCGGGCACGTTGATCGTGCCGGACAGGCGCATGGGTTGGCCGATCTGGTAGTTGAGCTGGAGGTCGGGGCTGGCCACCGCGCGCAGGTCGGGGGTGTCGGAGACCAGCACATCGGAGCCGCTCAGGCGAAGCACAAGCGGGGTGTCGTCGCCCTTCCAGCCCAGGGTGCCGTTGACGCTGAGCACGCCGTTGCCGTCGTTGCCGGCGCTGGAGGCCGAACGTACGCTGCCGTGGATCCGTGCCGTGCCATCGGCCATCGCGTCCAGCTGGAGGTTGCCTTCGCGCAGGGTGATGGCCAGTGCCGGCAGCTCGGTACTGAAATCTGCCAGTCGCGCCTGGCCACCCAGCTGCGGTGTATCGCGCGTGCCTGCGACGGTGATCTGCGCGTTCAGCCGGCCGGTCGGCTCCACGATATCCGGCGAGAACAGCTCCATCCAGGTCAACTCGCGCGTGTTCAGCGACAACTGGCCACTCAGGGGCGACCACGCATCCCAGCCGGTACGCAGGCTGGCGTCGATGCGGCCGTCGCCGATGAAGCCGGTGCTGAACTCGGCCTCGATGCCCTGTGGCCGGAAGGTCGCGGTCAGGGCCAGGTTGTTGTAACTGAGCAATTCGGTGCGTGAGCGCTCACTGTTGCGGATCCCGCCCCCGGCCGAGGTGATGCGGGCCTGGCCGTCCCAGCCGTTGCCGACCGGGCGGATGTGCGCATCGATCGCGATCTCGCCGCGCAACAGCCAGGGCTGGCGGTGCTCGCGCTCGGGCAGGTACGGCTCGACGAGCGCGACCGGCAGCCCCTCGCCGACCACGCTGAGGCCGCGGCGTGGCCAGTCCGCGTTGACGCACAGCGAACCGCCGGCGGTCGAGGCCAGGCAGGCCGGCTCAAGCGTCACGCTGCTGCCATTGGGCGCGGGCGCCCAGGCAAAGCCGGCGGGCGCGCGCAGGTTCCAGTCCGCGCCGCGCTCCATGTCCACCCCCAGCCGCGAGAGGGTGCCCTGCCAGCGGTTGCCGCGGTGGTTGAGCGAGGCATCCAGTGCCAGCGACGCCAAGCCTTCCCGGCCGGCGCTGGCGCTCAGACTCAGCTGCTCCACCGCGCCGCGCGCGTCGATGGCCAGCCGGTCCACCGGCGCACCGAGTGCCAGGCCGTCGCCGCGGATGGCCAGTTGGCCGTCACCGCGTGACCAGGGCAGCTCGCCCCTGATCGTCAGGGTGCTGGCGGTGTAATCGGCAAACTTCAGGTTGCTGCCGACCAGGTCGGCGCGGATGTCCGGCCCAGCCGCCGGACCCTGCACGCGGGCCGTGCCGCGCAGCGTGCCACTGGCATCGGGCAGCAGGTCCTGCAGGTTCAAGGGGGCGAAGCGCGCATCGACATCCACGCGGTTGCCATAGCTGCCCTTGGCGTCGATCCGGCTGCCGCCAATGGCGAGGGCGACTTCGCCCTGGTAGCGCGCGACATCCCCGGTCGGGTAGGCGCCGGACATGGCGAAGTGACCGCTGCCGTCCAGCGGCTTGCCGTGCAGGCGGCCGCCGAGGTCGGCCAGATCGAGGGTCGCTTCCAGTCGGCCGTCGTCGCGGGCGCCGCCGGTGCTGGTGATGTGGCCGTTGACCGAGCCGTTCCAGCCCGCGGCGAAGTAGCCCGGGTCAAAACCGGCCAGGCGGCTGTCGATGTCCCACGCCAGCGCCGGCGCCCAGGCAATGTGGCCGGTGGCGGCCAGGGTGCCGGTGGGCATCGCCACATCCAGCGCCTTCAAATCCATGCGCTCGCTGTTGCCGCGTCCGTCCAGGGCCAGCGTCGCGCGCTCGCCGTCGCGGGTCAGGGTGGCGTTGCCGATCAGCGCCCAGGCCTGCAGGGTGCCGGCGAGACCGAAATCCGCATCCGCGGCCAGCGCGGTCGGGCTGCCCCACTGCAGGCCACGGGCATTGGTGGCGAAGCGGAACGAGGCATTGGCCGGATCGTTGAAGTCGGCCGTGCCGCGCGCAACCACGCTGCCGTCCAGCAGCTCCAGCCGCAGCGGATCCAGGTCCAGGACCTGATCCTCCACCCGCAGGCGCGAATTGAGCACCTTGGCGCTGAACTCGCCCTGCCGAAGTTCGCCGCGAAGGCGGGCGTCGCCGCCAACCCCGTCGACCTGCAGCTGCAGCGCCAGTGGCGTATCCGCGGGAGCGGCCTGGGGATCGGTCAGCAGGCCGATGTCGAGTGCGTCGGCGCGCGCGCGCAGCTGCCACTGCGGTCGGTTGACGCTGGCCATGACCGGTCCGCTTCTTGCGACCGGTGGACTGACCAGGCGGTCCTTGCCGCGCAGGATCACGGTGGCGCGAACCTCGCCGGGTGCACGGCCGCCCAGGCCCAGGTCCATCTCGTCCAGATCCCCGCGCGCCAGCAGACCGAACCGCGCCGGGGTACGTCCGGCCGCCGCCGGCAGTACCGCGGTCACCAGCAGGTCGGTGCGGTAATTGTCAGCCGGGGCGTAGTCGCCGTGGGCGGTGAAGCGGCCGCGGTCACTGTCGACGACCAGCTCCTGCACGTGCAGGCTGCCCGGCTGGGCTTGCAGGCCGCCGCGCAGGCGCCGGATGTTGATCGTCGGCTCGCCTTCGCTGCTGACCTGGAATCCGTCGATCTGGATGTCGTTGGCCGTCAATGCCAATGGCGGATTGATCTGCGGCAGGGAGTCCGGCCAGCGCGGAAGCTCGAACGGCTCGTCGCTGGCCGGCAGGTCCAGCGTCGCGTTTTCCACCTGGAGCGCGTCCAGGCGCAGGTGCCTGCCCAGCAGCGGCAGCAGGGCGGGCTCCAGGGTCACCCGCTGGGCGGTGAAGACGATCGCGTCGTAAGTGAAGCGCACGTCGTGCATCGTCAATGGCCCCGACACCGGGCCCTCGGCCTTCTGCCAGCTCAGTGTCGCGTTGGCCGGCAGGCGCTGGACGATCTGCGCCAGCAGCACATCGCGTCCGCCGATCGTGCTGACCAGCCAGTAGACGACCGCAACCAGCAGCAACACCAGCCCGCCGGTCAGCAGCGCGCTGCGGATGGCAAGAACGCGCATTCGTGCCCGGCGCTTGCGACGCAGTTCGGCGATCCGCTCCTCACGCTCTTCCGGTGTCAGGTCCGGATCCAGGCGATGGCGTCGCGGGAAGCCGATCATGCTCACAGATCCGCGCCGACGCTGAGGTAGATCTGGAACGAGGAGTCCGGGCTGTCCAGGCCGTGGGCGATGTCCAGGCGCAGTGGTCCGACCGGCGAGCGCCAGCGCACGCCTGCGCCCACGCCGGTACGCCAGTCCGGGGTGCTGTCAAAGGCGCTGCCGCTGTCCACGAACGCCGCCGCGCCCCAGTTCTCGGTGAAGTAGTGTTCGTATTCGATACCGCCGGTGGCCACGTTCTTGGCGCCCAGCGCGTACAACTTGCCGTCGCTGCCTTCCACCCGCGGCCCCACCTCGCGCCACGCGTAGCCGCGGATGCTGCGGTCGCCGCCGGCGAAGAACCGCAGGCTCGGCGGCATCGCCACCAGCTCCTCGGTGAAGGTGTGCCCCAGCTCGCCGCGGGCGATGATCCGGCCGCGCTCGCCGATGCCGCGGTACCAGCTGGCGGTCGCGCGGATCTGGCCGAAGTTGGCATCGCTGCCGGCGCCTTCCACCCCGCCGCGCAACATCAGCGTGCCGGCGCGGCCGTTGCGCGGGAACACGCGGTCGTCGGCGTCGGTGTATTCGGCGCGCAGCGAGGGGTAGGTGAAGGTCGCGTAGCGGAACGCCGGCTCGGTCAGCGGGTCACCGTCATCGTCGGCGGCGTAGGACCAGCGCTCGCGCAGGGCGTGCAGGGAGGCGACGACATTGAGGTAGCGGTTGATGTTGCCGCTGCGGCTGGCGACCAGCTCGATGCGTCGGCTGTCCATGTAGTCGGTCTGCTCGTCCGCCGCCTGCGCGCTGACGGTGTACCAGCCGTCCACCCAGGCGAAGGCGGGCATGCGGTACTGCGCGGTGAGGGTCTTGCGGCGCTGCGCGTAGTCGAGCTGGGCGAGTGCCTTGTGGCCGCGGTCATTGACGTAGCGGCGCTCCAGCCCCAGGCGCACACCGGCGCCGCTGTCGGTGCCGTAGCTCAGGCCGGCGGTGTAGATGCTGCGCTTGGCCGGGGTCAGCACCACGTCGATCGGGACCTGGCCATCCACCGCCTGGTCGGGCAGCGGATTGATCATCACCGAGGAGAAGTAGTCCAGCGAGGTGAGCGAGTCGCGCAGGCGGTCCAGCTTGCCCTGGTGGTAGTAACTGCCAGTGTCCCAGTACACCAGCTTGTCCAGTACGGACTGGCGCAGGATGGTGTTGGGCGTCTGCTGGAAATCGATCGGGCCCATGTCGTAGCGGCGACCACTGTTCCAGACAAGGTCGATGTCGGCTGCGTTGTCGGCGCGGGTCACCTCCACCCGGCGCGAGGCGAAGTCGGCATCGAAGTAGCCGCGTTGCGACAGCCTGCGACTGATGCGGATCTTGCTGGCCTCGTACAGCTGGTGGTCGAACACGTCGCCGATCTCGGGCTTGAATTTGGCCAGGTCCTGGCTGAGGTAACGGTCGCGCGAGCCCTCGCCCTCGATCACCACGTGCTCGCGGCGCACGCGCACGGGATCGCCGGGAACCACGGTGATGGTGACCGCGCCGGGTGATCCGTTGTCGCCGTCGTAGTCGACCGTGATCGTGGGCGAGTAGTAGCCGAACGGCTCCAGCGCCTCGCGCGTCTCGTCCTCGGCCGCCCGGAACAGATAGGCCAGGCGACGGGCCGAGATTTCCTTGCCCGAGGCCGCCACCAGGGTGACCGCGCTGCGCACGTTCTCGGTCATCGCCTCGTCAAGGCCGAGCACGGTGACCTTGTCGACTCGTGCGGCGTGGGCCGTACCGCAGACCAGAAGACAGGCAAGGGCGGCAGGAGCCGCGATCAGGGCAAGGCGCATGGCGGCAAGAATACCTTCAACGCGTCAATAACAAATAAACACGGGCCCGTCCGGGACACGCGGCCACGGCGACGGGACGGTGTAACGGCGCGGTGTCGTAGCATGCGCGGATGAGAATCCTGGTAACCGGTGGCGGCGGCTTTCTCGGCCAGGCCCTGTGCCGCGGGCTGCGCGCGCGAGGCCACGAGGTGGTGAGTTTCAATCGCGGTGACTACCCGGCACTGGCGGCGATGGGGGTGCGACAGGTGCGCGGCGACCTCGCCCAGCGCGATGCGGTCATCGCCGCTGCGCAGGGTTGCGAAGCCGTGTTCCACAACGCCGCCAAGGCCGGCGCGTGGGGGCCGTGGCAGGAGTACCACGACGCCAACGTGCTCGGCACCCGGCACGTGCTGGATGCCTGCCGCAGCCACGGCATCACCCGGGTCGTCTACACCTCCACCCCCAGCGTGACCCACCGCGCGACCCATCCGGTGGAAGGCGGCAGCGCTGAAAGCGTGCCCTACGGGACCGGCTTCAAGGTGCCGTATGCGAGCACCAAGCTGATTGCCGAGCAGGAAGTGCTGGCGGCCAATGACGCCGCATTGGCCACCGTCGCGCTGCGCCCCCGGCTGATCTGGGGCGTCGGCGACAACCAGTTGCTGCCCCGGCTGGTGGAGCGTGCCAATGCCGGTCGTCTGCGGCTGGTCGGTGACGGCGGCAACCTGGTCGATACCACCTATATCGACAACGCCGCCCAGGCCCACTTCGATGCCTTCGAGCACCTGGCAATCGGTGCGGCCTGCGCCGGCCGCGCCTATTTCATCAGCAACGGCGATCCGCGCACGATGCGTGAGACGATCAACGGCCTGCTGGCCGCGGTGGGTGCGCCGCTGGTGCAGAAAACCCTGCCATTCCGCCTCGCCTACGCGGCGGGCGCGGTCTGCGAAGGCCTCTGGACCGCGCTGCCGTTGCGGGGCGAGCCGCCGATGACGCGGTTCCTGGCCGAGCAACTGGTGACGGCGCACTGGTACGACATGGGCCCTGCGCGGCGCGATTTCGGCTACCGGCCAGTGGTGGGCTTCGATGAGGGGCTGGCCCGGGTGCGTGCCGATTACCGGGCGCGGGGAGAGCGCGCCTGATATCTGCGGGGAACAGCTCCGCCTCGGCATCTTTCAACGCCGGCCGCAGCGCCAAGCCCAGTAGAATGCGCGCATGACCCAGTCCCGCTCATTTCCTCCGTCACCGCTGGCGGCGCTCAAGCCGCTGGCCGGACGCGCGTTGCAGACCGGCCTGAACCGCGCCCTCGCGCTGGATCCGCAGACCCGCGACAGCCTGGCCGCTCTCGACGGTCGTCGCGTCGCACTGCACCTGTCCTCGCCGCCGCTGGCGCTGCAGATCCGGGTGGCCGGCGACCAACTCGAAGTCGGCCCGGTGGACGCCGCCGAGGCGAGCGACCTGTCGATCCGCAGCACTTTGTCGGGGCTGCTGGGACAGCTGCCGTTCCTGCGCAACGATGACGCGCCGCCGGTAGGGCGGCTGCGGATGGAAGGCGATGCGGACCTGGCGCGACGCCTGCAGCGGCTGGCCGAGGGCTTCGACCCGGACTGGCAGCAGCCGTTCGCGCGGGTGTTCGGCGACGTGGTCGGGGTGCAGGTCGCCAACGCGCTGGCCGCCGGACTGAAGCAGGCGCGTGTGGTCGCCGGCGAGCTGGCCGGCAGCGCGGCGGAGTACGTCACCGAGGAATCGCGCGACGTGGTGCCGCGCGCCGAGCTGGAGGCGTTCCACGATGACGTGGACGCGATCCGCGACGACGTGGAGCGTCTGGTCGCTCGTGTCGGGCGGCTTCGCAGCGGCGTCGCCGCACCGGGCAGCGCGTCGTGAAAGCGGCCCTGCGCGCCTGGCGCATCGGTCGCGTACTGCTGCGCTACCGGCTCGACGAGCTGCTTGAGGGCACCTCGGCCGAGCGTTGGTTGAAGCTGGCGCGGCCGTTCGTGCCGCGCGCGTCGGCGGAGATTGTGTCCCAGCCGCGCGGCGTCCGCCTGCGCCTGGCGCTCCAGGAGCTGGGACCGATCTTCGTCAAGTTCGGCCAGATCCTGTCGACCCGACCGGACCTGGTGCCGCCCGACATCGCGGTGGAGTTGTCGACGCTGCAGGACAACGTTGCGCCGTTCGACGGCGAGGTCGCGCGGGCGATCGTGGAAGCCTCGCTGGGCCGGCCGGTCGACGTCGCGTTCGCCAGCTTTGAGATCACTCCGCTGGCCTCCGCATCGATCGCCCAGGTGCATGCGGCAACGTTGCCGGCGTCGGGCGACAATCAGGCGCGCGAGGTGGTGGTCAAGGTCCTGCGGCCGGGGATCGAGGATCAGGTCGCAGCCGACATCGGCCTGTTGAGCGCGCTGGCCGGGATTGTCGAGCGGACGCATCCGCGCGCCGAGAAGATCCGCCCGCGCGCGATCGTCGCCGAGATCGAAAGCACGCTGGCCGCCGAGCTCGACCTTGAGCGCGAAGGGGCAAACGCCAGCGTATTGCGGCGCTTCTGGACCCAGGCGGACGGATCGCCCAGCGATGACCTGTACGTGCCGGAAGTGATCTGGAGCCACACCGCCGGCAAGGCGCTGACCCTGGAGCGGGTGTATGGCATCCCTTCCGACGACATCCAGGCCCTGGACGCCGCCGGGATCGACCGCCCGGCGCTGGCGGCCAAGGGCGTGCGGGTGTTCTACACCCAGGTGTTCCGCGACAACTTCTTCCACGCCGATGCGCACGCCGGCAACATCTGGGTCGACATCGACCCCGCCCGCAAGGCCAACCCGCGCTTCATCGCGCTGGATTTCGGGATCATGGGCCAGCTCTCCGACGACGACCAGTACTACCTGGCGGAGAACTTCATGGCGATCTTCAACCGCGACTACCGGCGCATCGCCGAGCTCCATTTGCGCGCGGGCTGGATGCCGGCCGACAGCCGCCTGGACGAGCTGGAAGCCGCCGTGCGCGGCGTCTGCGAGCCCTACTTCACTCGTCCGCTGAGCGAGATCTCGCTGGCGGAAGTGCTGGTCAAGCTGTTCCGCACCGCCCAGCGACACCAGCTGACCCTGCAGCCTCAGCTGATCCTGCTGCAGAAAACCCTGCTCAACATCGAGGGGCTGGGACGCCAGCTGGATCCGCGCATCGACATCTGGGGCGTGGCCAAGCCGGTGCTCAAGAAGATCCTCGCCGCCCGTTACAGTCCGCGGCGCCTGCTGCGCGAGTTCCGTCGCCACCTGCCCGAGCTGGTGACCCACGCCCCCGAGATGCCGCGCCTGCTGCACACCTGGCTGACCCAGCAGGTGCGCGGCGAACACGAGCTGCGGATGCGCTCGGCGGACCTGGCCGAACTGGCCCGCACGGCGCGCGAAACCCAGAAACGCACGGTCGCGGCGATCCTGGGCAGCGGCCTGCTGGTCGCCTCGGCGGTGCTGTACGGCTTTGATGCCGGCGGCGCCGGGCAGTGGTCGGTCCCGGTCGCCTCGTGGATCGCGGGGATCGCCGGGGTCGCCGCGATGCTGCTGGCGTGGCCGCGCCGTTGAGCGATCCTGCAGCGCTTGCCCTGCCGGTGGTTTACCAGGACGAGTGGCTGGCCGTGATCAACAAGCCGGCCGGACTGATGGTCCACGACAGCGCGCTGGCCCGGGGCGAGACCGATTTCGCCGCCGACCGGTTGCGCGATCAGTTTGGGCGCAAGGTGTTCCTGGTCCACCGCCTGGACCGTGCCACCAGCGGCTGCCTGCTGCTGGCCTTCGACCGTGACACCGCCTCCACGCTGGGCAAGGCGGTCATGGCCGGGGACCTGCACCGGGACTACCGCGCGATCTGCCGCGGCTGGCCGGAGGCGGATTTCGATGTCGACCACCCGCTCGACGGCGGCCCCGGCAAGCCGGTGAAGAAGCCGGCGCAGACCCGCTTCCAGGTCCTGGCGCGGGCCGAGTGCGACTGGCCCTCCTCCGGCTTTGCCAGCTCGCGCTATGCGCTGGTGCAGGCGCAACCGGTGACCGGACGCTTCCGCCAGATCCGCCGCCACCTCAAGCATGTCTCCCACCACCTGATCGGCGATACCAGCCACGGCGACGGTCGCCACAACCGCGCCTTCCGCATGGTCGGCATCCACCGGATGCTGCTGCACGCGCACCGGCTCGCGCTCGCCCACCCGGCGAGCGGAGAAGCGCTGGAAGCCATTGCGCCGCCGGACGCCCAGTTCGCCAGGGCGCTGGCGTACTTCTAGACTCCGGGCATGGTCCGGATCGGCAACATCGTCATTCCCGAGTCCGAGCTGGTCGAGCGTTTCGTGCGCGCGGCCGGTCCGGGCGGGCAGAACGTGAACAAGGTATCGACGGCGGTCGAGCTGCGCTTTGATATCGCCCAGTCGCCGTTGCTGCCCGAGCCGGTGCGCGCCCGCCTGCTGGCCCGTCGCGATCGCCGCATCACCGCCGACGGGGTGCTGGTCATCAACGCGCAGACCCTGCGCACCCAGGACCGCAACCGCGAGGACGCGCGCGAGCGGCTGGCGGCGTTCATCGGCCAGAGCCTGCACGCACCGAAGAAGCGGATTCCGACCCGTCCGACCCGTGGGTCCAAGGAACGGCGGCTGGCGGGCAAGCGCGAACGCGGCACCATCAAGCAGGGACGCTCGCGGACCGACTGGGACTGATCGCCGCGGCGGCTTGGTGCGATCATCGGGCAGAGCAGAGCAGAGCAGGGGAGATGTGCGCTCGATGACGGCGAGAGACGACCCGGAAGTACCGGCAGGCAGCGTGCCCACGTTGCCGCCCAATGTGCCGCGCGTGCGGCCCAGCCGCTTTGGACGCTGGTTCGGTCGCACGGTGCTGCGCCTGGGCGGTTGGCGCATGACCGGCGAATTCCCCGACCTGCCGCGGGTGGTGCTGATCGGTGCGCCGCATTCGTCCAACTGGGACGCGGTGTGGGGCTTCGCGGCCAAGCTGGCGCTGGGCGTGGATGTGCGGATCCTCGGCAAGGATTCGCTGTTCCGGGTGCCCGGACTGGGGTGGCTGTTACGCAAGCTCGGCGTGATTCCGGTCAACCGCAGCGCCGCGCACGGCGTGGTCGAGCAGGCGACCGCGATGTTGCGCGACGCCGAGCGGCTCTGGTTCGGGCTGGCCCCCGAAGGCACCCGCAAGCGGGTGGAGCGCTGGAAGAGCGGCTTCTGGAAGATCGCCGATGCGGCCGGCGTGCCGATCCTGCCGGTGTACTTCCACTACCCGCAGCGCCGCCTGGTGGTCGCCGCGCCGTTCCAGACCGGCGCTGACATGGAGGCCGACATGCAGCGGATCCGCGCCTGGTACCGATCGGTATCGAAAGGAAAGCTGCACGACGCCTGAACAATTGGCACGATTATTGCGAGCGTGGTCACAGTATCGGCCGCGCAGCACGGCCTGGCCGACTCCGGAGCAGTCAAGCCGCCATGAACTACCGCCGCAGAACACCTCCGGGCCGGCACGCCCGCCGGAACTGAGCATGTCGCGCGCACCCTGGTTCGTGGCCGGGCCGGGTGCGTGCTGGGCGATGCTGGGCCATCTGCGACCTCCTGATCCGACCGTGCCGACCCCTGCGGACGACTGGCGCCACGCGGTGGTCGATGTCGTCATCCCGGTGTGCCGCCATCACGACACCATCGTCCACTGCCTGGCGTCGCTACTGGTGCAGACCCGCCTGCCACGGCGGGTGCTGCTGGTCGACGACGGGGGCATCGATCGGGACCACAGCCTGCAGCTGGCCCGTGAGTTCGCCCGCGCCAACGGGATACGGCTGGAAACCATTGCCCGCGGCTGGTCGATCGGCCGCGTGGTCACGCTGAAGCGCCAGTCGCGCGAGTTCGAGGGCGACGTTCTGCTGGTGCTGGACGCGCACGCGGTTCTGGAGTCGCCGGACTACATCGAGCGCTGCATCCGCGAGCTTTACCAGGGCGTGGGCATTGCCAGTGCAAGTGGGCGGATGTTGCCGCTGCAGCAGGCCACCCGGGAGCTCGTGGAAACCTCCGAACCGTTTCGCAACTGGCAGGGTGACGACCACTACGCGGATCGCCGGCGCCCGGAAAATCGCTGGCAGGCCGCCCTGCAGCGGATGTCGCAGTGCTACCACGAGCACCTGGCGGTGTTGCAACAGGATTTCCTCGACGCCGGCGTGTCCCGGGCCGATGGCGGCGTACCGATTGGCAGCGGCGGCGCAGTGGCCTACCGGCGCCGCTACCTGCGCGACCTCTTCCACCGCTACGAGCCAATCCGCGAGGACGACTTCACCGCGCTGGAAGACCACTTCATCGCGCTGGCCCTGATGAACGCCGGCTACCGCAACATCCGCGTGCCCGACGTGGTGGTCCGCGCTCCGGCGCCGTCGCTGCTGCGCCTGCCGGAACGCTCCCGGCGCTGGACGGGCGCGTTCCTCCAGCTCCACCACTATTTCGACGTGCTGCTGCGCAGTCCCCTGCGCCGGCTGCGATTGAGCCGTCGGCCACAGCATGACGACGCTGCGCAATGGCGGCCGGGCAAGGGAGAGCGACGCGTCCAGGAGCCGTACCGGCAGGGTTTCGGTGAACGCATTACGCGCGAACGCGGGCGCCCGCTGGGAACGCCACTGCTGCTGATCGCGCTGGAGCGCATCGGCTATCCGGTGCTGCTGTGGGCACTGGTACTGGCAGGACAATGGACGGCGCTGGCGATCATCGTCGCTCTCGAAGTCCTCGCCACCTGCTTCATTGCCGCGCGCTTCGCCTCCGGCCCGCGTTTGCGCGCAGCCCTGCAGGCGCTCGCGTGGACGCCGGTGCGGTACCTGCTGATCGCGCAGGAGCCGCTGGCGCTGGGCTGGTTCGCGATCCGCCTGTGGTGGAAGCGCGATCTGGACTGGCATGTGCGACGCGATCCGACCGGGCGCCGCCGACCGCGCGCGATCCGCCATTGAGCATCAGCGCTCCGATGGGCCGCTGTCGTCGCGGTCGCGGCGGGTAAACAGGTCGGGCTTGATCAGTTCGGTGAATGCGCGCGCCTGCGGGCTGAGGTACTTGCCGCGCCTTACCACCACGCCGTAGCTGCGGTAGGGAAACCATTCGGCGAGCGAGCGTGATGCCAACCGATCTTTGTCGGCTTCGGTCAGGCAGATCGCGGTGACGATGCTGATCCCCATCCCCATCGCCACGTACTGCTTGATCACCTCCCAGCCGCCCACCTCCAGGGCGACCGTGTAAGGCACCTGATGGCGCTGGAAAACCAGATCGACCATGCGATAGGTGGTCAGGCGCTGCGGGGGCAGGATGAGTCCGTAGGGGGACAGGTCGGCCAGGTCGAATTTGGCCCGGGTCGCCAACGGATGGTCAAACGGGGTGATCAGCATCGGTTCGAAACGCATCACTGGTGCGTAATCCAGGTCGCCCGGGACGTCGAGCATCGAGCCCACCGCGAGGTCCACCTCGTCGGAGCGCAGCAGCTCCAGCCCGCCGGCGCCGGTCACGTTGTGCAGGTTCAGGCGAACCTCCGGATGCGCGGCGCGGAAGGCGGCCACGATCGGCGGCAACAGGTAGAGGATGGTCGAGCTGCCGGCCGCGACGTTGAGCTCGCCGCCATCCATCCCGCGCAGCTGCTTGCGGAACGCGTCCGGCAGTTCATCGATGCCCTCCACCAGCGGTCGCGCCAGGTCGTATAGCGCTTCCCCCTGGCGGGTCATCACCAGGCGTCGGCCGCTGCGCTCCAGCAACCGTTCGCCCAGGTCGCGCTCCAGCGCCTGCAACTGCAGGCTCACCGCCGGCTGGCTCAGGAACAGCGCCTCGGCGGCGCGGGAAACCGACCCCAGCCGCACCGTCTGGCAGAACGCGCGCAGCGGTTTAAGCCGATCCCCCTTGTGGGAGAAGCGCGGTGTCGCCGGTGGTGGCTCGAGGCTCATCATGCTCCTTCGCCCGGTTTGGCGGGCTCAACGACTATGCCGGAAAAGAATATAAGTAAAGCTTATACATCGTATTGATATATCTGAATTGTAAATAAGCTTGCTGCCGACGCATGGTCGAGTGCCCCACCACTGGAGCAAGGGCATGTCGGCAGTCATGAGACGCGAGAGCGAACCGGCCACGCAAAGGTTCAGCGTGCGCGCCGTCGCGGAGGACCAGGATCAATTGCTGAGCGCGTCGGCCAGGGAGTTCCTGACCGGATTGCATCGGCGCTTCGATGACCGTCGCCTGGACTGCATCGCCGCCCGCGTGGCCCGCCAAGCCGAAGTGGACAACGGCCTGCTTCCCAACTTCCGCGAGGACACACGCAACATCCGCCAGAGCGACTGGAAGGTCGCGGCGCTGCCGGCTGCCCTGCGCGACCGGCGCGTGGAGATCACCGGTCCGGTGGACGCGAAGATGGTCATCAACGCGCTGAATTCCGGGGCCAACTGTTTCATGGCCGATTTCGAGGACAGCACCTCGCCGACCTGGAATAACCTGATCTCCGGCCAGCACGCCATGCGCGGCGCCGTCGATGGAACGCTGGAGTTCCACGCCCCTGCCCGCGCCGACGGCACTCCCGGCAAGCGCTACGCGCTGAAGCCGGCCGACGAGCAGGCCGTGCTGCTGGTGCGTCCGCGCGGCTGGCATCTGGACGAGAAGCACGTGCACGTCGACGGCCGGCCAATGTCCGCCAGCCTGTTCGATCTGGGACTGTTCGCCTTTCACAACGCCGCCGCGCTGGCGGCGCGCGATCGCGGCCCGTACTTCTACCTGCCCAAGCTGGAGTCGATGGAAGAGGCCGCGCTGTGGAACGACGTGCTCGACCACATCGAGCGCGCGCTCGGACTGGCCGAAGGCCAGATCAGGGTCACCGTGCTGATCGAGACCCTGCCGGCCGTGTTCCAGATGGACGAGATCCTGCACGCCCTGCGGTCCCGGATCGCCGGTCTCAACTGCGGGCGCTGGGACTATATCTTCAGCTACATCAAGACCCTCCGAGCGCATCCGGACCGGGTGCTACCCGAGCGCGGCCAGGTTGGCATGGACCAGCCCTTCCTGCGCGCGTATTCCGAGCTGCTGATCCACACCTGCCACCGCCGCGGCGCCCACGCCATGGGCGGCATGGCCGCGCAGATCCCGATCGGCAACGATCCGGCCGCCAACGAGCGGGCGATGGCGAAGGTGCGCGCCGACAAGCTGCGCGAGGTCACCGCCGGCCACGACGGCACCTGGGTCGCGCATCCGGCGCTGATCCCGCTCGCTCGCGATATCTTCGACGAGCGCATGCCCGGCGCGCACCAGCATCACGTGCTGCGAGAAGACGTGCAGGCCTTCACCGAGCGCCAGTTGCGCGACCAGCTGCTGACCCAGCCGCTGGGCACGATCACCCGCGCCGGCTTCGACGGCAACGTCGAGGTCTGCGTGCGCTACCTCGCCGCGTGGCTGGATGGCAACGGCTGCGTGCCGATCCACTGGCTGATGGAGGACGCGGCCACCGCAGAGATCGCCCGCACGCAGCTGTGGCAGTGGCTCCATTGCCAGTCGCAGGCGATCGCCGCGGGCAATCCGCAGGCCGAGCCGCCGCAACTGGAGGACGGCACACCGATCGACTTCACCCTGCTGGAGCGCGCCTTTATCGGCCTGCCGGCGCGCCTGGGCGACCGCCGCGCGCTCATCGGCGGCAGCCGGATCGAGGAGGCCATCGGCATGCTCGATCGACTCTGCCACGCCGACACGCTGGAGGATTTCCTCACCGTTCCCGCCTACCGCCGTCTCGAGTGACGCGCACCCATTCCGCCTGTTCCGCCTAAACGTCACCCCACAAAGGACATTGCCATGAGCACCCAACCCACCGCTGATCAGATCCGTGATGACTGGAACCACAACCCCCGCTGGAAAGGCGTCACCCGTCCGTATTCGGCCGAGGAGGTCGTGCGTCTGCGTGGCACCGTCGCCGTCGAGCACAGCCTGGCCCGTCTTGGCGCCGACAAGCTGTGGCAGTCACTGCAGCGCGAGGATTTCGTCAACGCCCTCGGCGCGCTGACCGGCAACCAGGCCATGCAGCAGGTCAAGGCCGGACTGAAGGCGATCTACCTGTCGGGCTGGCAGGTCGCCGCCGACGCCAACCTGGGCGGACAGATGTACCCGGACCAGTCGCTGTACCCGGCCGACTCGGTGCCGGCCGTGGTCAAGCGCATCAACAACACCCTGCTGCGCGCCGACCAGATCCAGTGCGCCGAAGGCAGCGGTGACATCGACTTCCTGCAACCGATCGTCGCCGATGCGGAGGCCGGTTTTGGCGGCGTGCTCAATGCGTTCGAGCTGATGAAGGGCATGATCGAGGCCGGTGCCGCCGGGGTGCATTTCGAGGACCAGCTGGCCAGTGCGAAGAAGTGCGGCCACATGGGCGGCAAGGTGCTGGTGCCGACCCGGGAGGCGATCGAGAAGCTGGTCGCAGCGCGTCTGGCCGCCGATGTCATGGGCGTACCGACCCTGATCGTCGCGCGCACCGATGCCGAAGCCGCCGACCTGCTGACGTCCGATATCGACGCGACCGATGCCGCATTCGTCACCGGCGAGCGCACCGTCGAGGGCTTCTACAAGACCCGCAAGGGGATCGACCAGGCGATCAGCCGCGGCCTGGCCTACGCGCCCTACGCCGACCTGGTGTGGTGCGAGACCGGCAAGCCGGACCTGGAGTTTGCGCGCCGGTTCGCCGAGGCGATCCACGCCAAGTTCCCGGGCAAGCTGCTGGCCTACAACTGCTCGCCCAGCTTCAACTGGAAGGCCAACCTGGACGACGCGACCATCGCCCGCTTCCAGATCGAACTGGCGGCGATGGGCTACAAGTTCCAGTTCATCACCCTGGCCGGCTTCCACGCACTGAACTACGGCATGTTCAACCTCGCCCGCGGCTACGCGCAGCGCCAGATGAGCGCGTTCGTCGAGCTGCAGCAGGCCGAATTCGCCGCTGCCAGCGAAGGCTTCACCGCGGTCAAGCACCAGCGCGAGGTCGGCACCGGCTACTTTGATTCGGTCACCCAGGTGATCCAGAGCGGGCAGTCCTCGACCACCGCCCTGACCGGGTCAACTGAAGAGGAGCAGTTCCAGTCCGAGCCAGCACTGGCCTGATGCTGACGCGGTCACCACCCGCGCGGGAGGATGCTGCCCCATGGAAGGGGCCGCACTCGTTTTGAGCGCGCCGGGCGTGTCGGCTACGGCGTGTTCCCGCCCCCTGTTGAAGCGAGAGGAGGATGTCATGGCGGAATTCAAGGTGGGCGACCACGTGCGCTGGAACTCGGAAGCCGGCCACGTCAGCGGGAAGATCATCAAGGTCCACAAGCGCGATTTCGACTACAAGGGCCACACCCACCGCGCCAGCGCGCAAGAGCCGCAGTACGAGATCAAGAGCGACAAGACCGATCACATCGCGGCCCACAAGGGCAGCGCACTGGAAAAGATCGCCAAATAGGCGAGCGGCCGCTGCCGGATCAGCGTTGACGGGTTGACGCGCGCGGTCAATCCTTCAGGCCGTTGCCACCGGGAACCCGCGATCCACTCGCCGATAACCGATCGCCTCGCTCAGGTGGATGGTCTGGATCTGCGGACTGCCGGCTAGGTCGGCGACCGTCCGCGCCACCCGCATGATCCGGTGCATCGAGCGTGCCGACAGGTGCAGGGTGTCGATCGCGCGTTCCAGCAGGGCGAAGTCGGCCTCGGCCAAGCGGCAGGTCGCACCGGTCTCTGACTGACTGAGGTGGGCGTTGGCCTTGCCCGCACGCTCCAGCTGCAGCTTGCGGGCGGCGACCACCCGCTCGCGGACGGTATCGCTGTTCTCGGCAGGCGCGGCATCCGGTCGCAGCTCCGATGGCGGCAGCCGCGGCACCTCGACGTGCAGGTCGATCCGGTCCATCAGCGGCCCGGAAATGCGCGCGCGGTAATTCACGACCATGTCGGGGCTGCAGCGGCAGCGCCCGCTGGGGTCGCCGGCCCAGCCACAGGGGCAGGGGTTCATGGCCGCCACCAGCTGGAAGCGCGCCGGGAACTCGACGCTGCGGGCGGCGCGCGAGATGGTGACGGTGCCCGACTCCAGCGGCTCGCGCAGCACCTCCAGCGTGCGCCGGCTCCATTCGGGCAGCTCGTCCAGAAACAGTACGCCGTTGTGCGCCATGGAAATTTCGCCCGGTCGCGGCTCGGCGCCACCGCCGACCAGCGCGACCGCACTGGCCGTGTGGTGCGGGGAGCGGAACGGGCGTTCCCGCCACAGCGACGCGTCCACGCCACGTCCGCCCAGCGAAGCGACGGCCGCCGAATCCAGCGCTTCGGCATCGCTGGCCACCGGCAGCAAACCCGGCAAGCGGGATGCCAGGAGTGTCTTTCCACAGCCTGGGGGCCCCACGAGTAGCAGGTGGTGACCACCGGCCGCGGCCACCTCAAGCGCGCGGCGCGCATGCGCCTGGCCGCGCACGTCGGCCAGGTCCGGTCCGAGGCGCGGACTCGGGGCTGGAGCTTCGGCCCGTGGCAGCGATTTATGCCCTGACAACATCGCGCACACTTCCAGCAGCGTGCGCGCGGTCCGCGTCTCCACCCCGCTGACCAGTGCGGCTTCGGCTCCGTTGGCGGGTGGCACGACCAGTTTGCGGCCGGCCTGGGCCGCGGCCAGCGCGGCCGGCAGCACCGCGTCCACCGCGCGCAACTCGCCGGTCAGGCCCAGCTCGCCGAGGAACTCGTATTCACCCAGGGCCTCCAGCGGGATCTGCCCACTGGCGGCGAGGATTCCCAGCGCGATCGGCAGGTCGAAGCGGCCGCCGCCCTTGGGCAGGTCGGCGGGGGCGAGGTTGACGGTGATCCGCCGGGCCGGGAATTCGAACTGGGCGCACTGGATCGCGGCGCGCACGCGCTCACGCGATTCGCGCACCGCGGTTTCCGGAAGGCCGACGATCGACATCGAGGGCAGGCCGCCGCCAAGATGCACCTCCACGCGGACCGGGGCGGCACGGATGCCCGATCGCGCACGGCTGTGCACGAGTGCCAGGTTCATAAGGGCAGGTCAGTGGCGCGGCGGCGCGGAAGGATCGGCGCTTGCAGCGCCGCCGCTCACGCGCGAGCCCAGTTGCGCTTCCAGCTCGGCCACGGTGCGCTGCAACTGGTCCAGTTTTTCCCGCGTGTGCAACAGGACCGCGCGCTGCACATCGAACTCCTCGCGCGTCACCAGATCCAGCCGCGACAACCCGGACTGCAGGACGGACTTGAAGTTCTGCTGCAGTTCGTCCCGGCCCTCGCGCAGGCTGGGCGGCACCAGGCCGCTGAGACGGCGTGCAAGTTCATCGATATGGTTGAGATCAATCATGTTGGCTCCTCCGGCAATGGTTCAACATTGGGTCGCGCGAAGTCACCCCACAATCGGCCGGGCCCGCGATCGGCTGTCGGAATAGTCTGACAAGCCGGACGCCCAGTTTACCGCAGCGGCCGCCGGGCTTCGCGCTATCCTCGTCGCCACGATGCCCTGCAGCCCCGGAGTTCCCGATGAAGATGGTCATGGCGGTGATCAAGCCGTTCAAGCTCGATGACGTGCGCGAGGCGCTTGCCGAGGCGGGGGCGGCGGGCATCACGGCCACCGAGGTCAAGGGCTTCGGCCGGCAGAAAGGGCACACCGAGCTGTACCGCGGCGCCGAGTACGTGGTCGACTTCCTGCCAAAGATCAAGCTGGAAGTGGCGATCACCGACGACCAGGTCGACACCGTGGTCGAGGCGATCATGAAGACCGCCGGCACCGGCAAGATCGGCGACGGCAAGATCTTCGTCTGGGATCTGGACCGTGTCGTGCGCATCCGCACTGGCGAGCTGGATGCCGATGCGCTCTGAGCGCGCGCGAGCGGACCAATTGATGAGTCCGGTCGAGGAACCGTTGCCGCGCCAGGTGCAGCTTTTCATCGTCCTGCTGGCGCTGCTGCAGGCGCTTGCCCTGTGGATTGTCTGGGTGGGGGTGGAGCGGGACTGGCCGCTGCTCGGCGCACTGGGCACCCGTGTGTGCTGGTACACGCTGGTGCTGTCGGTGCCCACGGCGATGGCCTTGTCGGTGCAGCGCCTGGACGACGCGCGCTTCTGGCAGAACACGGCGCTCGTGGGGGTCGTGTTCCTTGCGCTGGGCGCCTGGGTCGCGCGGGCGGCCACCGGCGCGCCGGGGCTGGAGGCCTCCGCCGTACTGACACCGTTCGCGATCAGCATGGCCGCGGCGCTGTTCGTGGCCGGTCCGTTCCTGCAATGCCGGCAGGCGCACGGCCGCTGGTGCGCGCCGTATCCGGAACTGTTCGCCCACGCCTGGCAGAACCTGCTGACCTTGCTGGTCGCGGGCTTCTTCACCGGCATCTGCTGGGCGGTACTGGGCCTGTGGGCCGGGCTGTTCACGCTGATAGGCGTGGAATTTTTTGCCGACCTGTTTACCGGCACCGCGTTCGCCTATCTGGCCACGGGGCTGTTCGCCGGCCTGGGGGTGCTGGTCGGACGCAGCCAGGCGCGACCGGTGCAGGTGATGCGACGGCTGCTGATCGCGATCTTCACCGGCCTGTTTCCGCTGCTGGCCGCCATCGCGGTGCTGTTCGTAGTGACCCTGCCGTTTACCGGTCTGGAGCCGCTATGGAGCACCCGTTCGGCGGCCACGGTCTTGATGGCGCTGCTCGTGGCGATGGTCGTATTCGCCAACGCGGTCTACCAGGACGGTGACGATCCCGCCCCTTACCCGCGTCCGCTGCGGGTGCTGGCGGCGGCCGGGCTGGTGGTGCTGCCGGTATTCGCCGTGCTGGCACTGGTCGCGCTGGGCCTGCGCGTCGGCCAGTACGGCTGGAGCGTGGAGCGCATCTGGGCCGCGATCGCAGCGGCGATCCTCACCGTGCACGCGTTTGGTTATGCCTGGGCGGCGCTGGACCGGCGCGGTCGCTGGCTGGCGCGCATTGAGCCGGTAAACGTCACCGCCGCGCTGGCCGGGCTCCTGCTGGTGTTGTTGGCCAATTCGCCGGTGCTCGACCCGCAGCGCATCGCCGCTGCCAGCCAGGCCCAGCGCCTGCTCGATGGGCGTACCCGTGCGGATGATTTCGATGAGGCCTACCTGCGCTACCGCTCCGGTCGTGCGGGATACAAGACGCTGCAGGGATTGTCGAAGGCACCGCAGGTCACGTCGAACGCCGGGCTGGCGGATCGCATCGAGCGCGCCCTGCTGCAGACCGAGCGTTACCAGCCGTGGAATTCGGACGGGGAGACCACAGCCACGGGGGAGGACCGGGCGTCACTGCAGCCCGGCGCAATCCCGGTGATCGGGCCCGAGCCGGAGACCGGCTGGTGGGACGCCCTGGCGGCGCGCGACCTGGATGCCGTGGGTTGTGGGCAACCGGGAAGTGACTGCATCGCCATCGTGCGCGACCTGGACGCGGACGGCGTGCTGGACGTGCTGCTGTGCCACCTGGGCGTCGACCACACCGTGCACTGCCGCGTGCACGCACGCGAAAACGGCATCTGGTACGACATCGCACCGGTGGTGATGTTCGACGATGGCACGCGCAAGTTGTCAGGCGCACTGCGGCGCGGCGAAGTGACGCTGGTGCCGCGGCGGTGGCCCGACCTGGAGGTTGCCGGGCAGCGCAGCGCGATCGAGGATCCATCGGCCGAGCCGGCGGAGCCGGTTGCAGCGATCGATTCAGCTGATCGCGTCAATCACGTCGATCGCGTCGACGAGGCCGATTCGGCCGACCCAATCAGTCCACCCGAGCCGGCGGAACCCGTCGATCCGGCCGACTGAGCGGAATCAGCCCTCCAGTGCTTCTGCCACGAACGGCGGCAACGTCGCCGCGCCGCGGTGGATGTCGGCGCTGTAGTACTTGCTGTGGAAGGTCTTCGCGCGGGCATCAGCCTCGCGGAAGTCGAAGCCCTGGCCCTTGCGCGCCAGCGTGCAGCTCCACCAGCCGGTGGGGTAGCACGGCTGCGGGAAGGGTAGCGTCTGGAACGAGGTGAAGCCGGCCTTGCCCATCTCCGCGCGCATCGCCTTGATCAGGTCGAGCAGCACCAGCGGTGATTCGGATTGCTGGACCAGGATGCCGTCGTCCTTGAGCGCACGGAAGCACGACTCGAAGAAGGACTTGTTGAACAGTCCCTCAGCCGGGCCGACCGGATCGGTGGAATCGACGATGACCACGTCCAGGCTGCCGGGCGCGCAGTGCTTCATGTAGGCGATGCCGTCATCGAACAGCAGCTGCGCGCGGGGATCGTCGTTGGAATCGCACAGCTCGGGGAAGTACTTCTCCGACATCCGGGTGACCTGCTCGTCGATGTCGCACTGCGCCGCGCTCTCCACGCCCGGGTGCTTCAGCACCTCGCGCAGGGTGCCGCAGTCGCCGCCACCGATGATGACGACCTGCTTCGGATCGGCGTGGGTGAACAGCGCCGGGTGCGACATCATCTCGTGGTATAGGAAGTTGTCGCGGCTGGTCAGCATCACCGCGCCATCGATCAGCATCAGGTTGCCCCAGTCGGTGGTCTCGAAGATCTCGATCTTCTGGAACGGCGACTGCACCTCGTCCAGCTTGCGGGTGATGCGGAAGCCGATCGCCGAGCCGGAGGGCTCGAAGTTCTCGTAGTGCCACGTCATCTCAGCGTTCATTGCAGTTCGTCCAGTGTTGGCGGCCACATTCCGGTCGGCGGACACCGAGTGCGTGGCGGAGGGAAGGGCGCGAATTGTAACCAACGCGCCGCAACAGGCCGTGATCTGCGTCGTGACGTCCCGGGCCCGCGTGGGGCGATAGAATGCCCCTCCCCCCGCTGCCGGTAGCATGCCGATGTCCCACTGGTCGATCGATCAGGCCCGCAAGACCTACTCCGTCCCGCATTGGAGCGAGGGGTACTTCGACGTCGACGACCAGGGCCGGGTGACGGTGCGGCCGAGAGGGGCGAATGGACCTGAGGTGGCGTTGCCGGAGGTGGTCGACCAGGCGCGCGCCAACGGCGCCAAGCTGCCGCTGCTGGTGCGCTTCCCCGACATCCTCGGCGACCGCCTGGGCAAGCTGCAGGCGGCGTTTTGCCAGGCGATGGCCGATGCGGACTACGCCGGCGGCTACACCGCGGTCTACCCGATCAAGGTCAACCAGCATCAGGGCGTGGCCGGCACGCTGGCCTCGCACCACGGCGAGGGCTTCGGCCTGGAGGCGGGCAGCAAGCCCGAACTGATGGCGGTCCTGGCGCTGAGCCGTCCCGGCGGCCTGATCGTCTGCAACGGCTACAAGGACCGTGAATACATCCGCCTGGCGCTGATCGGCCGCAAGCTGGGCATGGAGACCTTCATCGTCATCGAGAAGCCCTCCGAGCTGGCGCTGGTGCTGGAGGAGTCCAAGGCGCTCGGGGTCAAGCCCGGGATCGGCGTGCGCATGCGCCTGGCCAGCCTGGGCGCGGGCAAGTGGCAGAACAGCGGCGGCGACAAGGCCAAGTTCGGCCTGACCCCGCGCCAGGTGCTGGACCTGTGGAAAAGCCTGCGCGAGGCCGGGATGACCGACTGCCTGGGCCTGCTGCATTTCCACATGGGCTCGCAGATCTCCAACGTGCGCGACATCGCCAGCGGCATCCGCGAGGCGACCCGCTATCTCGTCGAGCTGTCCAAGCTGGGCGCCAACGTCCGCTACATGGATGTCGGCGGCGGGCTGGGCATCGACTACGAGGGCACCCGCTCGCGCAGCTATTACTCGATCAACTACGGCGTGCAGCAGTACGCATCCAGCATCGTCCAGCCGTTGGCCGATGCGTGCATCGAACACGGCCTGACGCCGCCGCGCATCGTCACCGAATGCGGGCGTGCGATGACCGCGCACCACGCGGTGCTGATCGCCAACGTCTCCGAGGTCGAGCCCGCGCCGGAAGGCCGCGTGCCCGACGAGCACGACGATGAGCCGGCGGTCATCCGCCACCTGCGCGGGATCCACGCCGAGCTGGATTCGCGCCCGGCCGTGGAGCTGTTCCACGAGGCCGTGCACTTCCACTCCGAAGGCCTGACCGCCTACGCGCTGGGCCAGATCGACCTGGTCCACCGCGCCCGCATCGACGACCTGTTCTACCTGATCGCCCACGGCGTGCGCGAGCGCCTCAGCCCCGGCGAGAAGAGCCACCAAGCGGTGCTGGACGAGCTCAATCAGCGGCTGGTGGACAAGTACTTCGTCAACTTCAGCGTGTTCGAGTCGATGCCAGACGTCTGGGCGATCCAGCAGGTGTTTCCGATCATGCCGATCGAGCGTCTGGACGAGGCGCCGCAGCGGCGCGGGGTGATCGCCGACCTGACCTGCGACTCGGACGGGCGCATCGACACCTACGTCGGCAACGAGACGCTGGACACCTCGATGGCGATCCATTCGCTCAATCCCGGCGAGAGCTACCGGCTGGGGTTCTTCCTGGTGGGCGCCTACCAGGAGATCCTCGGCGACATCCACAACCTGTTTGGCGACACCGACGCGGTGGCGGTGCAGATCGACGGCGACGGTTACCAGTTGACCCAGCAGCGCCGCGGCGACACCACCGACGTGATGCTCGACTATGTCGGCTACTCGCTTGGCGAGCTGCGCGCCAGCTACCGGGCCAAGGTCGCCGCCGCGGATCTACCCGCCGACGAGGCCGAGCGCCTGAACGCCGCGCTGGAAGCCGGCCTGACCGGATACACCTACCTCAGCGACGCGCCACTGGCGTAGTCGCGGGGCCCTGCATCAACGCCTGGACCAGGCACGAGGAACTGCATGAAAACCGGATTCATTGGCCTGGGCGCGATGGGCGCACCGATGGCTCGCTACCTGCACGCGCGCGGCCTGTTGACCGTGGTCGGCAACCGCACCCAGTCCAAGGCCGACGCACTGGCCAGGGAACTGGAAGTGCGTGCGGCGCGCTCGGCCGACAACTTCGCCGACTGCGACGTGGTCGCGATGTGTGTCTCGCTGGACGCCGACGTGCTCGAGAACGTCCAGGCGCTGGCGCAGGTGCTCAAGCCGGGCGCGGTGGTGGTGGATCACTCCACCGTCTCCGTGCAGACGGCGCGGCGCGCCGCGGCGATGCTGCACGAGCACGGCATCGGCTTCGTCGACGCGCCGGTATCGGGTGGGGTGGAGGGAGCGCGCAACGGCAAGCTGTCGGTGATGGCCGGCGGCGACGCGGAGGCGATCGAGAAGGTGCGACCCGTGCTGGAGGCCTACGCCAGCCGGATCAGCCACATGGGCGCGACCGGCGCCGGCCAGGCGACCAAGGCGGTCAACCAGGTGCTGGTGGCCGGCATCAACGAGGCGGTCTGCGAGGGACTCGCGCTCGGCGAGAAGCTCGGCCTGGACGCCGAGCGCCTGCTGCCCACGCTGATGGCGGGCGCGGCCGGCAACTGGTTCCTGGAGAAACGCGGCGGCACGATGATGCGCAGCGAGTTCGCGCCTGGCTTCAAGAGCGCGCACATGCTCAAGGATCTGCGCATCGTCCGCGACATCGCCCGCGAGGCATCGATCCAGCTGTCGACGCTGGAGTTGGCGCTGGCCGACTACGGTCGCCTGGTCGACCAGGGTGACGGCGACAGCGATACGTCGGCGCTGATCAAGCTCAAGCGCGGCAACTGAGTTTCGCCGCGCCTGCGGCCGCGGCGTCCACCGGTGCGTGCGGCCGCGAGCCGCTACCAGTTACCGGCCACCGGCCACCGGCCACCGGCAGTGCGGCAGTGCGGCAGCCGGGCCTACTGGGCCTTGATCGCCATTGCCGACACGCCGCTGCTGGCGAGTTTGCGCTTGGCATCGGCCAGATCGCCGGCACTGCCGTAGGGGCCCATGCGCACGCGATAGACCGTGTTGCCGTTGATCTGCGCCGGCTCCACGCGGGCGCTCAGGCCCATCATCGCGAGCTGCGCCTTCAGCTCCTCGGCCTGGCCGGAAGCCTGGAAGGCGCCGGCCTGCAGCAGGTAACGGCTGCCATCGGCGGCAGCGGCGACGGGCCTGGGCTCTGCCACCGCGGCCGCGGGCGTGGCCGCCGGGCTTGTTGTCGCGGCGGTGCTGGCTGGCGGCGTGGTTGGCGTCGGTGCCGGCGTCGCCGGCTCCTCGCTGACCGGCGTCGGCAGCGCCGGATCCGCCGCGTCCGGATTGCGGGCGACCGCTGCCGCGGGCGTCTCGCCGCGCAACGCGGCCGCAGCGCGCAGGGCTTCCGCGCGCTGCTCTTCGGCGCGCTCGGTAGCGGCCAGCTCGGCGTCGCTGACGGCGACTTCCTTCCCGGGAAGCAGGGTGTAGAAATCGTATTTGGGCCCGTCGCTGGCGGGCGGCTTGCCGGTGGCGCCTGGGCTCACCACGCTGTCGTCCACCGCAACCGGAGCCGGCTGCGCGTCGGGATTGGGCTGCGGGCGGAAGAAGCCATCGCCGTCGGACTTGAGCACCCTGGGCAGCAGCAGGATCGCCACGATGGTGATCAGGATGCCCAGGATCATCCATGCCCAGCCGGGCATGCCGCTGTTGCCCTGATTGCGTCGCGCCTGTGATTTACCGCGTCGTGCTGCCACTTACATCACCTCGGGGGCGCTTACGCCCAGCAATTCCAGACCGTTGGCCAGCACCTGTCGGGTCGCCATCGCCAGCACCAGACGGGCGTGGCGCTGGTTGGCATCATCCACCAGGAACTGATGGTCGTTGTAATACGACTGGAAGACTTGCGCCAGTTCCAGCAAATAGGCGGCGACCTGGTGCGGCTCCAGGTCGCGCCCGGCGGTCTCCACCACATCGGGGTAGCGCAGGATCGTCGTCACCAGCTCGTGGGTCGCGGCGTCGTCTTCCAGGCCCAGCTGCAGGCCCGCGTCGCGGTCGAATGACAGGCCGCGCTCATCCAGCTGGCGCATCAACCCGCACATCCGGGCGTGCGAGACCTGGACGTAATACACCGGGTTGTCGAGCGACTGGCTGCGGGCCAGGTCGATGTCGAAGGTCAGCTGAGAGTCGGGCTTGCGCGCGACGAGGAACCAGCGGGTGGCGTCGCGTCCGGCCTCGTCGACCAGATCGCGCAGGGTGAGGTAACTGCCGGCGCGCTTGGACAGCTTAACTTCTTCGCCGCCGCGCATGACCGTCACCATCTGGTGCAGGACGTACTCGGGCCAGCCCTGCGGGATGCCGGCATCGAGTGCCTGCAGGCCGGCGCGCACGCGGGCCAGCGAACCGTGGTGGTCGGCGCCCAGCTCGGTGATCGCGCGCTGGTAGCCGCGCTGCCATTTGCTCAGGTGGTAGGCGACGTCGGGCACGAAGTAGGTGTAGCTGCCGTCGGACTTGCGCATCACGCGGTCCTTGTCGTCACCGAAATCGGTGGTCCGCAGCCACAGCGCGCCACCGTCCTCGTAGGTGTGGCCGTTCGCGGTGAGCGCGGCGACGGTTTCCTCCACCTTGCCTTGGGTATACAGCGAGCTCTCCAGGAAATAGACGTCAAAGCCGACGCCGTAGGCGGCCAGGTCGCTGTTCTGCTCGCGCCGCAGCCAGGCGACGGCGAAGCGGCGGATCGCGTCGAGGTTGTCGGCATCGCGGGCGCCGGTGAGCATCTCTCCGTCGAGCTCGACACTCGCGCCGTCCAGGTAGGCCTGGGCGACGTCGGCGATGTAGTCGCCGCGATAGCCGTTCTCGGGCCACGCCGGATCATCGGTGCCGATGCCGCGGGCACGGGCCTGCACCGACAGGGCGAGGTTCTCGATCTGCACGCCGGCATCGTTGTAGTAATACTCGCGGGCCACTTCCCAGCCGTTGGCGTCCAGCACGCGGGCGATGCAGTCGCCAATCACCGCCGCGCGGCCGTGGCCGACGTGCAGCGGACCGGTCGGGTTGGCGGAGACGTACTCCACGCCGGCGCACCGGCCCTGGCCGGTGAGGTTGCGGCCGTAGCGGGCGCCCTGGGCAAACACCTCGCCCAGCTGCCGGCGCCAGGCGGCCTCGTCGATGTGGAAGTTGATGAAGCCCGGACCGGCGATCTCGACCTTGCCGATATCGGCATTGGCCGGCAGCGCGTCGAGAATCGCCTGGGCGATCGCGCGCGGATTGGAGCGCGCCGGCTTGGCCAGCAGCATCGCGGCGTTGGTCGAGAAGTCACCCTGCACGCGCGCCTTCGGTCGCTCGATGACGAAATCGGGCGTCGGCAGATCTGCGGGCAGGGTGCCGGCGGCGCGCAGGGCGTCGATGGCGTGCGCGATCAGGGCGTGCAGGGTGGCTTTCACGGAAACTCGACGGTGCGGCGGAACCGGCCATTTTACCCGGTTCGCAACGGCGCGTCCGGACGGTCTGGCGAGGCTTGAAGCCATGAAAGGGGGCGCCGGCGCGGGACCGGTGCTGGGTGGTTCGTTGCCGTATCCGCGGCGGCGACCCGCGACCGCAGGTCAGCGGCTGGAGGCGCGGGCCGGCGTCGCGGTGCATTCGCCGTCGCAGCCGCCGATAATGGCCCACTCTCCGCCTGGCCTCGGGTCGTCGTGCGGGACCTGCAAGAGCCGGCGATGACAGCGAGCGATTTCCCCGATTACCCCTTTACGCCGGCCCGGTTCGAGGTCCGCCCGGGCATCGCGATGAGCTACCTCGACGAAGGCCCGCGCGACGGCGAGATAGTCGTGATGCTGCACGGCAATCCGTCGTGGAGCTTCTACTGGCGGCACCTGGTGCGCGGTCTGTCGGACCGCTACCGCTGCATCGTGCCGGACCACGTCGGCATGGGCCTGTCGGATCGGCCGGACGACGGGCCGGATGCCTCGCCGCGCTACGACTACACGTTGCAGTCGCGGGTGGATGACGTCGCTGCGCTGCTGCGACACCTGGGCATCAGCGGCCCGGTGACGCTGGCGGTGCACGACTGGGGCGGCATGATCGGCTTCGGCTGGGCCCTGACTCACGCTGACCGGGTCAAACGGCTGGTGGTGCTGAACACTGCGGCATTCCCGCTGCCGGCGGCCAAGCGGATGCCGAAGCGGCTGGGTTTCGGTCGCGATTCGCGCATCGGCGGCTACCTGATCCGCCGCTTCAACCTGTTCGCCCGCGGCGCGGCGTGGATGGGCACCAGGCGCTCGTTACCGGCCGACGTGCGCCGCGGCTACATCGCGCCCTACACCGGCTGGAAGAACGCCATCAGCACCCTGCGCTTCATGCAGGACATCCCGCTGGGCGAGGGCGACCGGGCCTGGCCGCTGGTCGCCGAGGCCGGACGCCGCCTGCCGGAGTTCGCCGACCGTCCAGTATTCCTGGGCTGGGGCCTGAGGGATTTTGTGTTCGACCGCCACTTCCTCAAGGGCTTCACCGACGCGCTTCCTGACGCGGAGGTGCACGCCTTCGCGGACGCCGGCCACTACGTGCTGGAAGACCGCCACGAAGCGCTGGTGCCGGCGATCCGCGCGTTCCTGGACAAGCATGCCTTGGACAACGATCCCGTGGACAGCCACCCATTGCCCCGTGACTGAGCGGGCCAACATCGCCGACGCGCTGCCGCGGCTGGCGGCGCAGCATCCGGATGGCGTCGCGATGCGCTGCCCCGGCACGCGCCGGCGCGACGGCCTGGCGAGTTACGACCTCAGCCTGACGTATGCGCAACTGGAAGCGCGCAGCAACGCGATCGCCGCGGGACTGGCGCTGCGCGGAGTCGGCCACGGCAGCCGCGTGGTGGTGATGGTGCGGCCGTCGCCGGAATTTTTTTTGCTGATGTTCGCGCTGTTCAAGGCCGGCGCTGTGCCGGTACTGGTCGATCCGGGCATCGACCGCCGGGCGCTGCGCCAATGCCTGGACGAGGCGCAGCCGGATGCCTTCATCGGCATCGGCCTGGCGCAGGTTGCGCGTCGCCTGCTGGGCTGGGCGAAGTCCGCTCGGCTGGCGATCACCACCGCGCGGCGTCCGTGGCTGAGCGATGCGACGCTGGCGCAGGTGGAGCAAGACGGGGCGCGCGTGATCGCGTCCGGTGAGGCGGCTTCGCCAGCGGCGACAGACGCCGATGACGTCGCCGCGATTCTCTTCACCAGTGGTTCCACCGGCGTGCCCAAGGGCGTGGTCTACCGGCACCGGCACTTCCTCGCCCAGGGGGCGATGCTGCGCGACGCGTTCGGCATCGTCCCCGGCGGAGTGAACCTGCCGACCTTCCCGCCGTTCGCCCTGTTCGACCCGGCGTTGGGGGTGACCTCGATCATTCCCGACATGGACCCGACCCGGCCCGCCGAGGCCGACCCGCGCAAGCTGCACGATGCGATCGATCGTTTCGGCGTGGATCAGCTGTTTGGGTCCCCGGCGCTGATGGCGGTGCTGGCGCGCCACGGCGAGCGCCTGCCGACACTGAAGCGGGTGATGTCGGCCGGTGCGCCGGTGCCGGCCGACGTGGTGGCGACACTGCGCCGGTTGTTGCCCGATGACGCGCGTTTCTGGACGCCGTACGGCGCGACCGAATGCCTGCCGGTGACGATGATCGAGGGCCGTGAGCTGCAGGCCACGCGCGAGGCGACCGAGGCCGGGGCGGGCACCTGTGTTGGGTGGCCGACCGCGCCCAACGTGGTTCGCATCATCGCGATCACCGACGCGCCGATTGGCGAGTGGTCCGACGCGTTGTGCGTGCCCCACGGCGAGGTCGGCGAAATCACGGTCGCCGGACCGACCGCGACCGACACGTATTTCAATCGCGACGCGCAGACGCGGGCTGCGAAGATCCACGAGCGTGTGGGCCGCACAGGTGACGGGCCCGATGGGTCGGATACTGCCGGACGCAAAGGTGCCACGCCCGGGACGGTTCCGACTGCGGATGACGAGCGCATCGTCCATCGCATGGGCGATCTGGGCTATTTCGATGCGCAGGGCCGGCTGTGGTTCTGCGGTCGCAAGTCGCACCGGGTGGAGAGCGCCGCCGGCCCGCTGTACACCGAGCAGGTGGAGCCGGTGTTCAACACGCATCCGCAGGTGCGGCGGACGGCGCTGGTCGGCGTCGGTGCCGTGGGCGCGCAGCAGCCGGTGCTGTGTGTGGAGCTGGAGGCGGACGTACCACGCGACCAGTGGCCCTCCATCGAGCGGGACCTGCGCGGGATCGCGAATATGCATCCGTCGCTGGTCATGATAGATCGCTTTGCCCTGCACCCGGGATTCCCGGTCGACATCCGCCACAACGCCAAGATCGGCCGCGAGAAGCTGGCCGTCTGGGCGGCAGCCAGGAAGCAGTGACGCGAACCGGCTGAAGGCCGCAGCAAAGCCAAGCCGAGTGGTTCGCCCCAGACGCCGTCGAGGTTGGTGACAGCTCTGCACCCAATTGCTCCACCCCTCGGCGGCTCCGCCGCCCGCTAGCGGCAGCGAGGCGTAACGGGTCGCGCAATCGGCGGCAGAACCAGCGCTTACGCCGCCTCAGACCGACAGGTGCTCGATCGCCGCCACGCTGCCGAGGCGGTCGCTCAGGCGGCGCAGCAGGGCGAGGCGGTTGCTGCGCACCGCCGGGTCGTCGGCGTTGACCATCACCTGCTCGAAGAAGGCATCCACCTGCGGCCGCAACCGCGCCAGCCGCCCGAGCACCGCGACATAGTCGCCCGCGTCCAGCAGCGGGTCGGTGTCGGCGATGGCGGCATCGATCGCATCGGCCAGCTCGCGCTCGGCGGGTTCGGCGAACAACGCGGCATCGACGGTATCCGGTACCACGCCCTCGGCCTTGCGCAGGATGTTGCGGCTGCGCTTGTTGGCCGCGGCCAGCGCCGCCGCCTCGGGCAGGGTGGCGAACTCGCCGATTGCGGCGAGGCGGCGGCCGAAGTCGGGCAGCGAGTCGTGGGCGACATGGCTCACCGCCTCGAACTGCTGCGGCGACACGCCGCGGTCGGCGTAATAGCCCCGCAGGCGATCGTAGACGAAGGCGGTGATATCGAAGGCACTGATGTCGGGATGCTGGACCGGCTGCGCGGCGAGCGCGCGCTCCACCAGGTCGTGCAGCAGTAGTTCGTGCCCGCCTTCCAGCAGCGTGCGCGCAAGGCCCAGCGCATTGCGGCGCAGGGCGAACGGGTCCTTGTTGCCGGTCGGCTTCAGGCCCGCGGCAAAGCCGCCGGCAAGCGTATCCAGCCGTTCGGCGATCGCCAGCACCTGGCCCAGCGGCGAGGGCGCGATGGCGTCGCCGGACACCCGTGGCAGGTAGGCCTCGTCGATCGCGTTGGCGACCGCCTCCGGCTCGTTCTCGACCGCGGCGTAGTAACGCCCGGCGATGCCCTGCAGCTCCGGGAACTCGCCCACCATCAGCGACTGCAGGTCGGCCTTGGACAGCTCGGCCGCACGTCGCGCCTGCACCGGATCGGCGCCGATCTGGCCGGCGATCGACTCGGCCAGCGCGGCGACGCGGGCGACCTTGTCGGCCATGCTGCCCAGCTTGTTCTGGTAGGTGACCTGGGCCAGCCCCTCGACCATCGATGCCAGCCCCTGCTTCATGTCTTCCACGAAGAAGAACTTCGCATCGCTGAAGCGTGGCCGGATCACCCGCTCGTAGCCCTTGCGCACCTGCTCCACATCGGTGCTCTCGATGTTGGCGATGCCGACGAAGTGCTCGCTCAGCTTGCCGTCCGCGCCCAGCACGGGGAAGAACTTCTGGTTGGTTTCCATGGTCGCGATCAGGGCCTCGGCCGGGATCGCGAGGAATTCGGTTTCAAACCCGCAGGTCACCGCGCTGGGCCATTCGACCAGCCCGTTGACCTCTTCCAGGATGCCCGGATCGATCCGCGCCTCGCCGCCGCACGCGCTCGCTGCCGCCCGCACCTGCTGCACGATCCGTTCGCGGCGCTCGTCGGCATCCACCAGCACCTTCGCGGCACGCAGCGATTCCACGTAATCGTCCGGCGCCGTGAACCACACCGGCCTGTCGTGCATGAAGCGATGGCCGCGGCTCATGCGGTCGCTGCGCACGCCCAGCAGTTCCATCTCGACCACCTCGCTGCCCAGCAGGGCGACCAGCCAATGCACTGGCCGGGCGAAGCTGTAGTCGTGGTCGCCCCAGCGCATCGGCTTGGGGATCGGCATGGCCGCCAGCGCGTCGCGGACGATGTCGCCCAGCAGATCCGCAGTGCGCGCCCCGGGTTTTACCGACCGGTGGACGAAACGTTCGCCCTTGTTGTCGGTGGTCTTCTCCAGCGCCGTCCATTCGACGCCGGCCTTGGCCGCGAAGCCCTGCAGCGCGCGGGTCGGCTGGCCTTCGCCGTCGAGGGCGATGTTGAGGTAGGGGCCCATCACCTCGGTCGACTGCTCGGGCTGCTCGCTGGCGACGCCTGGAAGCAACACGGCGAGGCGACGCGGTGTGTACAGCGGCTTGGCCTCGTCGCGTTCGAAGGCGATGCCGCGCTTGGCGAGCCCCTCGATCACGCCGTCAAAAAACGCGCGCGCCAGGCCCGGCAGCGCCTTGACCGGCAGTTCTTCGGTGCCCAGTTCAATCAGCAGGGGCTGCATGGTGTTGGGGTCCCGAGTCGCCATCACAGTGCCTCCGCCGGGGTTGCAGCGGCCGGAGCATTCCGGACACCGGGGAAGCCGAGCTTCTCGCGCTGCGCGAAGTAGGCCTCCGCGACGCCGTGGGAGATCTTGCGCACGCGCAGGATGTAGCGCTGGCGCTCGGTCACCGAGATCGCGCGGCGCGCGTCCAGCAGGTTGAAGCAGTGGCTGGCTTTCATCACCTGCTCGTAGGCCGGCAGGGGCAGGTTGAGCTCCACCATCGCCAGCGCCTCGGCCTCGCATTCGTCGAACCGGCGCAGCAGCACCTCCACGTTGGCGTGCTCGAAGTTGTAGGTGCTCTGCTCGACCTCGTTCTGGTGGTAGACATCGCGGTAGGTGACCGGATGGCCGTCCGGGCCATGGGTCCAGACCAGGTCGAACACGTTGTCGACGCCCTGGAGGTACATGCACAGGCGCTCCAGGCCGTAGGTGATCTCGCCCAGCACCGGCCGGCACTCCATCCCGCCGGCCTGCTGGAAGTAGGTGAACTGGGTCACTTCCATGCCGTTCAGCCAGACCTCCCAGCCCAGGCCCCAGGCGCCGAGGGTCGGCGACTCCCAGTTGTCCTCGACCAGGCGCAGGTCGTGCACCAGCGGATCCACGCCGAGCGACTTGAGCGAGTCGAAATACAGCTCGACGATGTTGTCCGGGCTCGGCTTCATCGCTACCTGGTATTGGTAGTAGCGCTGCAGGCGGTTGGGATTGTCGCCGTAGCGACCGTCGGTGGGACGTCGGCAGGGCTGCACGTAGGCGGCGTTCCATGGCTCCGGTCCGATCGCGCGCAGGAAGGTCGCCGGGTGGAAGGTGCCCGCGCCCACCTCCAGGTCCAGCGGCTGGATCAGCACGCAACCCTGGTTGGCCCAGAACTCGTTCAGGCGCTGGATCAGCTGCTGGAAGGTCGGCGGAGCCGGGGTGCCGGGAGCGGTCTTCGACATGCTGGAGAGGCCGTGGGAACAAAGCACGGTAGTATACGTGCGGCCCTGCGAGGGCCGCTTTTTCACACCGGCCTGTCGCCCCGCGCGGCGGGCCGCACCTGACTGGAACCCTGCCGTTGACTGCTCCCTTCCTGATCATCGAGACCGGTCAGCCGGTCGCTTCGATGCGCCGCCATGGCACTTTCCCCCATTGGATCCGCGTTGCCAGCGGGCTGCCACGCGACCGCGCGGTGACGATCAATGCCCAGGCCGGTGACACGCTGCCCACCACCGAGGGATTCGCCGGGGTCATCGTGACCGGTTCCGACGCGATGGTCACCGAGCGTCACGACTGGAGCGAGGCCACCGCGGCCTGGCTTGCGGACGCGGCGCGTGCCGGGTTCCCGGTGTTTGGCATCTGCTACGGCCACCAGCTGCTGGCGCACGCACTGGGCGGCGAAGTCGGCAACAACCCGGCCGGTCGCGAGATGGGCACGCAGGAGATCGAACTGCTGCCGGCGGCGGCCGCCGACGCCTTGTTCGCGCCGCTGCCGGAGCGTTTCCCGGTGCAGCTGACCCATGAGCAGAGCGTGTTGCGGGCACCCGATGGCGCCACCGTGCTGGCACGCTCCGCGCTGGACGCCTGCCAGTCCTTCCGTTGGGGCGACAACGCCTGGGGGGTGCAGTTCCATCCCGAGCTCAGCGCCACCCACATGCGCGGCTACATCCAGGCGCGCAAGGTTGCGCTGCAGCGCGAGGGGCTGGATCCTGCGGCGATGGTGGCCCAGGTCGCGGCCACGCCGGAGGGCCGGCGGGTGATGCGCCGGTTCGTGCACCATGCCACCGGGCTGGCGCGCACGAACGGTTGAAAACACGGACTCAGGCGGCACGGGCGGGGAAGCAGGCAGGCGCGACACGGCGCCGCAGGTGCGGCCACGGATCAGCGGTATCAGGGAGATGAGCGGGATGAACGAGATTCGCAAAGTGCCCATGGGCGCCGGGGCCGAGTGGTTGCTCGGCGGCATTGCCTTGCTGCGCAGGGCGCCTTTGACGCTGGGACTGCTGGGCCTGATCTGGGGAGGCCTCTCGGCGCTGGGCTCGCTGGGCGGGCAGGTGTGGCTGAGCGCGCTGATGGCGGTGGCCGGGCCGATCCTGTTTGCCGGAATCATCTATGCCGCGCGCGAGGTGGACCGTGGCCTGCCGGCCAGCCCGCGCCACCTGTTGCAGGGCGTACGCGATGGCAAGGGGCCGCGCCTGCTGGCGATGCTGCTGCCGCAGCTTGTGGCCATGGTCGTGCTGGTGATCCTGCTGGTGGCGATGGTGGGGCCGGAGCAGCTGCAGCGCCTTTCCACGGTGATGATCGAGCTGCAGACCAATCCCGACCCGGCCTTGGTGGAGTCCCTGCCGCTGGGCGCACTGTTCGGCTGGATGGTGGCGGCGATGGTCGTCGGCGTCGTCGCCGGGTTTTTCACCTTCGTGGCGATTCCGGAGATCATCTTCACCCCGCGCACGGCCTTCGCGGCGATGCAGCTGAGCCTGCGTGCCTGCCTGCGCAACCTGGGCGCGCTGCTGGTCATGCTGGTGCTGCTGGTGATCGGCATGATCGCGCTCAGCCTCGCCCTGCAGCTGGTGGGCGCGCTGCTGGCCTTCGCGATCGGCGCCCACGCGTCGATGTTCGCGGTGCAACTGCTGCTGATGGCGATCCTGCTGCCGGTGCTGGGCGGCGCGGTGTATCTTGCGTGGCGCCAGATGGTGGGCGACGCGCCGGTGACTGAAACGGTCGCGGGCGGCTTCGAGGCCTGACGGCGGCGCGCGAGCTCTCGGGGGAGAGCGTTTACGGCCCTGCGTCGCGGGGTTTCCAGGGATCAATCAAGGGGAGAGAAAAACGATGAGCACTCGTGCAATGGGGCCCATGGCCGGTCTGGGCTGGCTGACGCGCGCAATCAATGTCGGCCGCAACGGTCCGGGCGCGGTTTTCGGCGGTGCCGCGCTGATGACGGTGGTCGTGCTCGCCGCGGTGTTCGCCGGTGTCGCCGTGCAGTTCGCCCTGGCGGCGACGATGGGAGACGGGCTCACCGGCATGATGCTGGGCACCGCCGTGATGAGCGTGCTGGTGATCGTGGTCATGGCGATGATGGTGGTCGGTTTCCTGCGCCTGCTGGACAGGGTGGAAAGTGGCAGCGGCGCGCGCGCCACCGATGTGTTCGCCGGTTTCGGTGACTTCTCCACCTCCCTGCGCACGATCGGCCTGATGGTGATGCTGGCGGTGCTGCAGAACGTGATCCTGATCGCCGTGCTGATGACCTTCGCCGGCGGATTCGTGCAGTGGTATCTGCAGATGCTGCAGTCCTCGATGGCCGGCGGCGGCGACCCGGCGATGCTGGACCAGCTGCCGGCGGGCATGGGCATCGCCAGCGTGGCGATGCTGGTGGTCGGGCTGGTGTCCTACGGCGTGCAGGCCATTGCGCTGGGCCAGGTGGTGCTGCGCGGGCGCGGGGTGTTTTCCGCACTGGGCGACGGGGTCGTTGGCGCGTTCAAGAACCTGTTGCCGCTGCTGGTGTTCATGATCGCCGCCATCGTGGCGATGATCCTGGTATCGATCGCGGTCCTCCTGCTGGCCATGCTGATCGGCCTGCTGGCCAAGTTCGCCGGCGCCTGGCTGGCGGTTGTATTGGCGATCCCGCTGTACATCGCCGGCATCCTGGCCATGTACGTGGTCATGTTTGGCGCGATGTACCACCTGTGGCGGGACGTATGCGGTGGCGGCGCGGGTGCGGTCACGCATACATTGGCCAGCGAAGGCGTCGCCGCCTGACGATCCGGTGTCACGCCCTAGACGGCATCCGCCTGCGGGGCGTCACTGCAGCGACCGTTCCAATGCCAGTTGCATGGTGGCCATCGCGCTTGCCATCCCCCAGGCGCCGAGCGCCAGAGAAACGGTTCCGACGAGCGCCAGCCAGGCGACCGCCCAGGCCGGCATCCCCGGCCGCGCGGCCCATACCCGGGTGCCGCTGAGTCGATCGTGCAGGGTCTGGTGCAGCGGCGGGACGGCGGCCATCAGGTGGCCGATGTTGAGGGTCAACCACGACGCGACGCCGGCGACATGCCGCAGCAGCACGCGGCCTGGGCGCAGCCGTTGCCGCCGGGCATCGGCGACCTGCAGCCCCAGCAATCGTTGTCCCGGCGTGGCCTGCCATGCCCCGGCTTCGAACGCGGTGTGGTAGATCGCCGACACCACGAACAAAGTCGCCACTGATGGCCATCCCAGCGCCCACAACGCGTGCTCCAGCCCGGCGGTCGACGCCCTGATCGAGGGGTCCTGCATCACCGTTATTTCCAGCGCCGGCAACGGCACGCCGTCGATGATTGCCCGGCCCATCGCATGGCCAGTGGCTTCCAGCAGGTCGTTCATCCGTTGCGAGAACAAGGCGACTCGACTGGAAAGAAGCGGCCAGGCCAGCAACAGCGACATCGGTCCCAGCACCGCGCCGTCCAGGGTCCAGGCGGCGCTGCGTTGCCACAGTCCGGCCGGTCCGATCGACGCCTTCATTCCGCGTCGCTGGCGGCCGCTGTCCTGTCCCCGCGCACCAGCCAGCGCGAGGCGATGATGCCGACCTCGTAGAGGGCGCACATCGGCGCGGCCAGCATCAGCTGCGAGACCACGTCGGGCGGCGTGATGACCGCCGCCAGGACGAAGATCCCGACCACGGCGTAGCCGCGCGATTCCTTCAATTGCTCAGGCGTGACCCAGCCCAGCAAGGCCGCGATGACCATCGCCACGGGTAACTCGAAGCTGGCACCGAAGGCCAGGAAGATCACCAGCACGAAATCCAGGTAGGCGCTGATGTCGGTCATCATTGCCACGCCTTCAGGCGCGATCTTGGTCAGGAAACCGAACACCGCGGGCAGTACGAGGAAAAACGCGAACGCGCAGCCGGCATAGAACAGCGCCACCGAGGAGGCCAGCAGCGGCACCGCAAGGCGCTTCTCGCGCTGGTACAGCCCCGGCGCGACGAACGCCCAGGCCTGATACAGCAGCCAAGGCATCGAGATCATCAGGGCGGCGAAGAAGGCCAGCTTCAACGGGGCGAAGAACGGACTGGCGACCTCGACCGCGATCAACTGACCGCCCGGGGGCAGCTTGGCCAGCAATGGCGCGGCCAGCGCGGCGTAGAGCTTGTTGCCGAACGGCAGCAGCAACAGCAGCACGGCGAGGAGACCGGTCACCGCGCGCAGCACGCGGCCGCGCAGTTCGATCAGGTGGTCGATCAGTCGGGGCGCAGTCTGGGTGTCATCGTCCATCGGGTCGCGCGAATCGTGCGCCGGGTTCGGGCTCATGGTTGCGGACCCGGCTGCCGGTGCGATGAGGCGGCCGGCTGCCTTGCCAGATCGGAAGCGTCTTCCACCGGGCCAGCATCAGCGGCATCCCCCGCATCTTCGCCGCCGTCCTGTGCCGCCGTTTCCTGTGCCAGCGCAGGCGCCGCAGCGGTGGTCGCGGCACGCGTGACCGGCGCCACGGCGTCCTTTACCGACTTCTCGGCGTGTTTCACCGACTTCTCGATCCCCTGGCCTTCCCGGCGCAGGTCATCGTGGAGCTCGCGGCCCTGATTCTGCAGCTCGGCGCCCAGGTCGCGCAGTTCGTCACGGGTACGGGCAAGGCTCTTTTTCAGTTCATCGTCGGCCAGTTCGCGCTCCAGTTCGGACTTGACCGAGTACCACTGCGCGCGCGCACGTCGCACCCACAGACCCGTGAAGCGCGCCGCGCGAGGCAGTCGCTCGGGACCGAGCACCATGAGGGCGACGATCGCTACGATGAATAGCTCGGAAAAACCGATATCGAACATGTCAGGCCGCCGGGACTTGCGCCCGGGTCAGGAACAGTCCGCGCTCAGCGCGGAACCTGCTCGTCATCGCGCACGTCGTGCGCGGTCCTCTGATCACGCACCGGACGCTCGTCGCGGCGTGCGTCATCACCAAGCCGTGCGGGAGGCACGTTGGCATCGACATCGTCATCGTCGTGCACGCCCTTCTTGAAGCCTTTCACAGCCTCACCGAGGTCCTTGCCGACGTTTTTAAGGCGCTTAGTGCCAAACACCAGCACCACGATCAACAGCACGACTACCCAGTGCCCAATACTCATACTACCCATCGACGTGTCCGCAGAAAAACCAGAGCTTCCAGAATACCCGCAATCACCGGCCACTGCCGGTTGATCAGGGCCGATCGGCCCGGGACGTTCAGCCGTTGGGCGGCAGCGGTTCGGTCTGGATGGTTGGCGTTTGCGGGCTGTCCACCGTCTCGAACGGCTGCGGCTGCGTGGGATTGGCCCCATCGGACGCATCGCGCGGGGCATTCAGCGGGGGGTTCGAAACCGGTGCGGCCGGGGCGTTGGTCGCCGTGGTGGATCCGTAGGCAGTCGGCGCGGGCGGTGCCGGTTCGTGCTTGCGCGCCGCACGGGCCGTAGCGGTCGCTTCCTCGAGCTGGTCGCGGAAGCCCACCACCGCATCGGAGGCGCGCTGGCCGGCGCGGTCCTCGAAGATCATCCGCGGCGTGGTGCCGCTGCCGTAGACGCTCTGGTTGGCGGCGTCATCGATGCTGAGCACCGCGCCGTCCAGGGCAACGCCGGCGAACAGGCCGCGCGCGCGCGACCACGACCAGATTTCCGCCTTCAGTTGCCCATCGGTCGCCAGCCCCGTGGTCCGGCCGACCGGCCCAGCGGCGACGCTGGCGTCCGCGCCCAGGGTCAGCTTGCCGTTGACGATCGAGTCCAGCCCGCGCTGGCTGGTGAATACCAGCACCACATCGGATGACTGCACGCCGGCCTGAAAGCCGATGCTGGCGCCGGTGAGCTTGACGAAGGCCGGGTTCGACCACGTCCCCTGCGGCGTCTTGATCGACACCAGACCATGGCCGCGGCGGCCGCCCAGAACCAGACCGATCTTCAGCGTGTCGGGCACGACCACGATGGCCCTGGCCTGGTCGAGCATCGCATCGGGAATGCCGGACTCCGGAATGGCCTGGATCTCGTTGAGCACGCGGACCGCGTTGCGGGCGCGCTCGTCTTCGGTTACCCCGGCAACGGCGGGTGCGGCGACGACGAATGCGAGCAGGATCACGGCAAGGCGGGGGACTATCGACATGGAGGACTCCGGAAACGGGACTGCGGATGGAACCCGACGGGTGCCGGCACATCCCCATCGACCGCAAACGCGCGTCGAAGTTCGTACCGGAGTTTTATTCAGGCTAGTGAGGCGGCGATGAATCCTGTGGGAACCACCGGCAACTGGCATCCTATGCGAATGACTCAATCCGCTTCCCCTTCCCCCGATACCGCCGTCGTGCTGGTCAATCTTGGCACGCCGGACGCGCCCACCGCGGAGGCGGTGCGCCGCTACCTGGGCGAGTTCCTGTCCGACCGCCGCGTGGTCGCGTTGCCGCGGCTGTTCTGGCTGCCGTTGCTGCACGGGATCATCCTGCCGCGCCGCTCGCCCAAGGTCGCGCTCAAGTACGCCAGCGTGTGGCTGGACGGCGGTTCCCCGTTGGCGGTCTATACGCGTCGCCTGGCCGAGGGTGTCCAGCGCGAAATGCCCGATGTACTGGTCGTGGACGCGATGCGCTATGGCAACCCCGCGCTGACCAAAGTGCTGGAGGATCTGCGCGGGCGCGGGATCCGCCGTGTACTCGGACTGCCTCTGTATCCGCAGTACTCGACCACCACCACGGCGACTGTCGGCGACGTGCTCGCGCGCGAGACTGCGATGCAGGTGCGCATGGTCGATGACTACCACGTGGATCCGGGCTGGGTGGCCGCGATTGCCGACTCGATCCGCGAGCATCGCGCCCGCAACGGCGCCGGTGATCACCTCGTGTTCTCCTTCCACGGTCTGCCCAAACGGGTGATCCGCAACGGCGATCCGTATCAGCGCCAGTCCGAGGCCGGCGCCCAGGCGATCGCCAAGGCGCTGGAGCTGGAGCCGCATGAGTGGACGATCAGCTACCAGTCGCGCTTTGGCGCCGAGCGCTGGCTGGAGCCTGCGACGACCACCGCGCTGGCGGCCCTGGGCGAGCGCGGCGTGCAGCGCATCGACGTGGTCGCGCCCGGATTTGCGGCCGACTGCCTGGAGACGCTGGAGGAGATCTCCATGGAACTGGCGGACGAGGTTGCCGGGCGCGGCGGCACGCTGCGCTACATTCCCTGCCTCAACGATTCGCCGGCACACGCGCGTGTCATTGCCGGCGTCGCGCGGCGCGGCCTCGACGCCTGGCCGATGGCCCAGGCGTGAACCGCCTGCACGACTTCGTCCTTGATACCCGACTGGGTCGTCTGGCCGGCCTGCGTGCTGCGCCGGCCGGTCGGACAGTGCCGCGCGTGCTGGCCCTGCACGGCTGGCTGGACAACGCGGCCAGCTTCATCCCGCTGCACCCGTATCTGCCGGGCATCGAGCTGGTCGCACTGGACATGCCCGGCCATGGCGCCAGTGACCACTTTCCCGAGGCCGCCGAGTACACCGTGGTCAGCACCGCGCGCTCGGTGTTTGCCGCCGCCGATGCGCTGGGCTGGGACGAGTTCTCGCTGCTGGGCCACTCGCTGGGCGGAGCGGTGGCGAGCCTGATGGCGGCTGCCGCGCCGCAGCGCATCCAGCGACTGGGCACGATCGAGGCGCTGGGCGCGCTGTCGGCCGAGCAGGGCCGACACGTGGAATCCCTGCGCGAAGCATTCGCGCGCCCGGGCGGTCCGCGCAAGCCATTGCGCGTGTTTCCCGATCCGGCCACAGCGGTCCGCGCGCGTTTGCAGGCCGGGGATATCCAGCCCGACGCGGCGCGCCTGCTGGTCGAACGCGGCCTGGTTCCGGTACGCGGCGAGGGCGGCCCGCGCGGTTTCAGCTGGCGCAGCGATCCGCGCCTCACGCGCCCGACGGCCATCCGCATCAGCGAGGAGCAGGTGCGCGAGTTGCTGCGCGCGGTGGAGTGCCCGGTGCGTGTGCTCTACGCCGAACAGGCGCAGGTCTACTTCCCCGAAGAGCAACGCCGGGCGCGCTTCGATTGCCTGCGCGATGCGCAACTGAGCACCATGCCGGGCGGCCATCACCTGCACATGGAGCAGCCGGCGGAGGTCGCGGCGGTGTTCGCGGACTTTTTCAGCGCGGTCTGATCACCGGGCCTGATCAGCGCGGTTGAAGCCACGGCCAGATCAGCGCGCCCGGATCGCCACGCTCCAGAGCGCGGCCGGCGATGCCGACTTACGCCGTGTGGGTCCCTGTGGCAAGCAGCGAGCGCATCGCCGCCTTCAGCCGCGAGCCGTGCACTCGCAGATACTCACGCTCCTCGCGCCAATGCGGCATGCGTGTCTCCACCTCGGCCCAGAATGCCGGCGAGTGGTTGGCCTGGAGCAGGTGGCAAAGCTCGTGCACCAGCACGTAGCGGTAGGCCGAAGGCCGGGCGAGCACCAGCGACAGATCCAGCGCGACGGAGTCGTCGGGTGCCAGCGAGCCCCAGCGCGAGGACATCAGCTTGAAGCGGAACCGCCGCGGTGCGCGCGGCAGTCCGTCCAGGTAGTCCGGCATCCAGCGGGCCAGGTCGGCGCGCGCCTCGCCCTCGTAGAAATCCCGCAATGCCCGGGCCTGCGCCGCCGGTCCGGCCCGCTCGGGCAGCAGGAACACCAGCGCGTCGTCGGCCGCGGACTCGATCCGGGTGAACCGGCCGCGTTCCCAGCGCAATGGACGCTCGGCATCGCGCAGTGGCAGCGTCGTGGAGACGTCCCACAGCAGCGGCGGCGGAACGTCGCGGGTGTGCAGCTCCAACTGCAGCGCGAGCCACTGCCGGTGCTCGTGGGCGAAGCGTGCCGCCGCACTGGCGCTGGCGCGCGGCGGCAGGGTCAGGCGCACGCCGCGGTCGCTGACCGAGAGCTTGATCCGGCGCGCGCGTGGGTCCCGGCGCCGCTCCACCTCCAGCGACTGGCCGTCGTCCAGGGTCAGCTCGAAGGTGTCGCGTTGCACGGCGCGTCCCGCGGGCGTGCGTTTGGTGCCGACCAGGCCGTGCAGGCGGCGAAGCATGGTGGTGCCTGCGCCCCGCGCCTCAGTCGGCCGCGCTGAGCTTGAAGGCCGACTGCAACACCGCGAACAGGCGCTTGACCTCCCCGCTCATGAGCGCGAAGCGGGCTTCCATCTCCGCGCGCACGTCGTCGTGGTCGGTGGACTCCAGCTGGTCCACCGCGCCATCGAGCAGCTTGAACTTGCGCACGATCAGGTCCTCGCCAAGCACGAAGGAGACGTGGTCATCCAGCGTCAGCGCCAGGCGGGTGACCTGCTTGCCCGTTTCCAGGTGCTTGGCGATCTCGTCGTTGTCCAGGTCCATGCGCTGCACCTTGACCACCGCGCCGTGCTCGGCCGGATCGCGCAGCTCGCACTCATCGCCGATGCCCAGGCCTTCGGGCAGCGGCTCGCCAGCGACCCAGCCGGTCAGGATCGAGCGCGGCGCGATCTCCGGGTTCAGTGGCATCGCCGGGAAGCTGCCCAGCGCGCGGCGGATCTCGGAGGCCACGTTCTCCGCGCTCTTGCGGCTGGAGCTGTCGACGACGAGGATGCCGTGCTCCAGATCCAGCAGGGCATCGGTGCGGCTGGGCTTGATGAACGCCCGCGGCATCAGCTCGGTGATCAGCTCGTCCTTGAGGCGCTTGCGGGTGCGGCCGCCGGGCTTGCGGCCCTCGGTCTGCTCGATCTCCTCCAGCTTGCGGGCCAGCATGTCGTTGACCACGGCGCCGGGCAGCAGGCGGTCCTCGCCGCCCACGGTCAGCCAGATCGCGTCGCCCTGGCGCTGCGAGAGCTCCTCGCCGTCGCGACCGATGGGCGAGACAAAGCCGCGCGATGACAGCTCCAGCGCGCCGACCGGCTTGAGCGCGCACTCCTGAAGGCCTGCATCCAGGTCATCGAGCTTGGTGGAGGTGGGGAAGCGGAACAGGGTCAGGTTGCGGAAAAACATGCGGGCGGAATCCAGGTTGGGCGTCCGGGTGTTGCGACTTCGGACCGGGCATTCTACCGGCCCGCCCTGCGGGAGATGCCGGCATCGGGCTGTGGGCATCCGGTCCGACCGGGTGGTGCAGGTTTACGGGGCGCCGCGTCTCTCCGGATCCGTCCAGTCTCCGCGGACACGTTCGACGAAATCCCGCATCGCGTCCTCGAACGCGGGGCTTGCCGTTGCGTCGTTGTGCGCCACGCCCGGCACGACCAGAAGCTCCTTGTGTTCCTTTGCCAGCGGCGCCGCCTCGTACAGGGCCCCCGAAAACGCGGGCGGTGTCAGCGGGTCGAGTTCGCCAACGACAAACAGCACCGGCTCATCGAGTTGGCGCGCGACCTCCAGATTGCCGCGCCCCGCCAGTTCCGGTGCAATATCCACCCGACGCACCAGGATCCGCTGCCACCACGGTTGTTGGCGCCGGGCATGTGCCACCCAGTCCTCGGTGGAGGTCACCGAGCTTTCCAGCACAAGCCCATCGAGTGTCCGCGTGGCGGCCACGTGACCGGCGAGGAAACTTCCCAGCGATTGACCGTGCACGATCAGCGGCAGGTGCGCCAGCGCCTGGTCCGCGCGCAGGTGGTCGTACACGATCAGCGCGTCTGCCATCAGCGCATCGATACCGGGTATTCCGGAGCTTGCTCCGTAGCCGCGATGATCCACCAGCACCAGGTTGACCGGCAGCGCTGAGTAGCTGGCGGCGGTGCGGCCCCCCATCAGGCCGGTGCGATACGCGTTGCCGCCGAAATACAGGACGGTCGCCATCGCGTCGCGGCGGATCAGGCGCAGCACGTAGAGCTCCGCGTCGCCGGCAACACGAAGGCGTTCCTCCACCGCGTCGAGGGACGGGAACTCGCTCTTCAGCTCGCTGATGGAGGGAGCCGGCGAAGGCATCGACCGCACCAGATCCTCTTCGCTGTACTCCAGTACGCACCCCGTCAGCCCGACCACCATGGAAAGCAGCAAAACGCGGCACAGGCGAGCGGCCCAGCGCAGGCGCGGGACCGGGATCGGTGCAGTCAAAGGCTGGCCGTGGCTCGCGATCACCTTCTCAGCTGAGCCGGCGATAGCCCCCCGCAACGCCCTCGGGCGAGAGCACCCACTGCCACAACTGCAGTTCCCGGACCCGGAACGCGCCTGCGCAGGAAAGCAGGTAATAGCGCCATTTGCGCTGGAATGCGTCATCCAGTCGATCGGCGAAACGCGGCCAGGCGGCTTCGAAATTGGCGTGCCATGCCATCAGCGTGCGGTCATAGTCGGCGCCGAAATTGTGCACGTCCTCGGCGATGAACAGGCCATCGATGGCATCACCGATCTGGCCGATCGAGGGCGTCTCGCCGTTGGGGAAGATGTGCTTGTCGATCCAGCGATCCGGCGTGGCATCGCGTTCATTCTTGCCGATCGTGTGCAGCAGGAACAGGCCGTCGGAGGCCAGGCAGCGTTGCGCCACCTCCATGTACTCGCGGTGGTTCTTGTGGCCCACGTGCTCGAACATGCCGACGCTGACGATGCGGTCCACCCGGCCACCCAGGCTCCCGCCGTCCAGTTCGCGGTAGTCCTGGAGGCGGAATTCCATCGGCAGTCCGGCGTAGCGCTGCTGCGCGTAGCGCGTTTGCTCCGTGGACACGGTCACGCCGATGCATTGCACGCCGTAGCGCTCGGCCGCGTAGCCCATGAAGCTGCCCCAACCGCAGCCGATGTCCAGCACGCGCATTCCCGGCTGCAGCCCAAGCTTGCGGCAGATCAGCTCGAGCTTGGCCTCCTGCGCGGACGCCAGATCGGTGGCGTCCTTCCAGTAGCCGCAGGAATAGACCATGCGCGGGTCGAGCATGGCTTCGTAGAAATCGTTGCCCAGGTCGTAGTGGGCCTTGCCGACCTGCCAGGCCCGGGTGCGGTTCTGGCGGTTGAACATGCGTACCTGCAACGCGTGCCAGGCGATGCGGGCCGGATGGACTTCGCGATCCAGGTGCGCGCGCAACAGGCGCTCGAAGAAGACATCGAGTTGTTCGCAGTCCCAGGCGCCGGCCATGTAGGCCTCGCCCAGACCGAGGTTGCCTTCGGCCAGCGCGCGCTCGAGCGCGGCCGGGTCGTGCAACTGCATGTCCCACGGACGGTCGCCGTTGACGCGGATGTCGGCCTTGCCCAGCAGTCCCGCCACCAGCTGCTGTGGCGCGGTGTCCAGGACAGGGACGGCGGGCGCGGGACGCGGGCTGGTGTACTTGGGCTGGGCGTGGGGCGACGGAGCGGGCGATGAAGACATGGCGGCAACCTCGGTCAGGGGTCGCGTTGGATGCACTTCAACGACTGCTTCCGGCGTTCGGTTCGCGACTGTGCCGATCGCCACGTTTCATCCTAGCCCTGGGCGCGTCCGCCGGCAAAGCAGGTCGGCGGAAGTGCCGCACTCATTCGACGGCGCCGGCATCCTCTCCCGTGCGTGCTGCTTCAGGGCTCACCTTCTCGATGCTGTGGCGCAGTTCCCGGCCCAGGATGAAGCGTGCATCGCGCGCCCAGGCTTCCAGCGGCAGCTCGAACACGAGCTTGGCGTTCTCGTCCAGCCGGACCAGGCCCAGCTCACGCAGTTTCTGGATGAAGCCGCGGAACAGGGTCTTGTCGAAGAATTCCGGAGCCGCCGGCGCATACAGCAGGCTCAGCCGCTGCGCGGCCAGTTGGCAAAGGCTCTCCAGCTGGCCGGTGGACAGGGTGCCGCTGCCGTTCTTCACCAGCACCGAGATGGTGATGTAGTAGCGCTCGAAGGCCTGCTGCAGCGAATGGCCGATGGCGCGCAGGCGGAACACCTCGTCGGTCTGGCCGGCGTTGCGGGCCAGGATGCCGCCTTCCTCGTCGTTGACGCGCTCCAGCAGGCCTTCGCGCACGAACACATCGATGGTGCGGGTCAGGCGCTGGACGAACTCCTCCTCGCTCCATGGCAGGAACAGCTCGGTTTGCAGGAACGGGTAAACGCTGCGACCCAGTCGCAGGACGCTTTCCTGCGCCATCCGCCGGTTGTTCTGGAAACAGCAGGCGATCCACGAGGTCGCGGTGAACAGATGCACCACGTTGTTGCGGAAATAGCTCAGCAGGACCGCCTGGTCGCCGGCCACCAGCAACACGTCGCCCAGGGGATGCGCGGTGCGGGTCAGCACGCCGATGTCCTCGCCGTGGGCGATGATCTGGGCAGGCGTGTGCGGGGTCACGGTGACGCGGTCGGAGTAGGGCAGTTCGGCCAGCAGCGTCTTTGACAGGGCGATCTGGGCGAGCAGGTCGCCTTCGCCCATCGCGTGCTTGGGCGTGGAAAGCAGCGCGAGTGCCAGCAGGTTGATCGGGTTGACGTCGGCGGCGCGATTGACGTTGACCTGGATGCGCTGGGCCAGCGAGTCGACGGCGCCCGACAGCCAGGCCGGCTTCTCGTCGTCGCGCAGCGATTTGCCGTCCCATTCCGGTGCGTGCTCGGCCAGCACCTCATCGAGCTTGATCGGCTCGCCGAAGTTGACCACCACCTGGCCGTAGTTGGAGCGCAGCACCTTCGGAATGCCGCCCAGCAACTGCCAGACGGACTCGCCTTTTTTCGGCTTCCCCGACAGCTCGTCCAGATAGCTGTTGCCTTCCATCAGCTTCTCGTAGCCGATGTAGACGGGCTGGAAGAGGACCGGGCGGGTGGGCTGGCGCAGGAACGCGCGCACCGTCATCGACACCATTCCGCCCTTGGGCGGCAGCAGGCGGCCGGTGCGTGAGCGACCGCCCTCGACGAAATACTCGATGGAGTACCCGCCCGATACCAGCTTGGCGACGTACTCGCTGAGCACGGTGGAGTACAGCGCGCTGCCGCGGATGCTGCGGCGGATGAAGAAGGCGCCGCCCTTGCGCAACAGCGTGCCGATGACCGGCAGGTTAAGGTTGATGCCGGCGACGATATGCGGCGGCACGATGCCGCGGGTGTAGAGCAGGTAGCTCAACAGCAGGTAATCCATGTGGCTGCGGTGGCAGGGCACATAGATCACTTCATGGCCGGGCGCGACCTGCTTGAGCGTGTCCAGATGGTGGACCAGCACGCCGCGGTAGATCCGGTTCCACACCGGGGTCAGCAGGAAGCTGGCCGAACGCACCACCGGGTGGGAGTAGTCCGCGGCGATTTCATAGGCGTAGCCATGTGCCTTCTTCCACGCCTCGGCGGGCGTGGAATTGTCGCGCCGCGCCTGGTCGGCAATCGCATCCTTGACCGAGTCGGTCGCCAATACCTTGTCCACCAGCAGGCGGCGGGTCGACAGGTCCGGCCCGATCACCGCGGCGCGGATGCGGCGGAAATGGGTTCGCAGCACACGTGAAAGCTTGCGCACGGTGCGTTCGGCCGGCAGGTCCTCGGCGATGATCCCGCGCAGGCTGATGGGCGGGGCGAACCGCACGGTGGTGCTGCGGCCATTGAGAAGGATCGCCAGGAAACGGCGGAAGCGCCCCACCAGCGCCCAGTTTTCTGAGAACAGCACCGAGAACCAGCCACTGGTCTTGTCCGGGGCGCGGCCGACGAAGATCGACACGGGTACCAGTTGCACATCCAGCGCAGGGTCGTCGCGATGCGCGTCAAGCAGGCGTGCCAGCGAGGTGGAGTGGCTCTTGGAGGTGGGTTGCTGCGGGCTGAGAGGATGCTGCAGCGGTCCCAGCGCGCTGGCGTTGCGCCGCGACAGGGCGACGTAGGCGCGCTTTCGACCCAGCGGGTCGCCGGGCAATGGTTGCAGCGGCGAGGGCAGGCCCTGGCTGCGGCAGGCCTGGTCCAGGATCAGGGCGTTGGACATGCCGTAGTGCTCGATGACGTAGCACACGGGCTTCTCGCCCAGTTCCGGCGCATGGCTGAGCGGGTTCGCCGGCTCGACCGTGAGGGAAATCCACGGCGACAGCAGCCCTCCCAGCAGGCGCGCCCACCAGGGCCGGCGGCTGACGGCGCGTGGCACGGCAGGCGCGGGCGCGTCCCCGGCGTCCACCGACACGGAATCGCCACCCAGGGTTGCGCCCGGTTCGAACGCGCTGGTGGCCTCGCCGGGAGCTTGGTCGCCGGACCCGTCGCTGCGGGTCATCGCCGCGTCGTCGGGAGCCGGTTGATCCTCCGGAGAGAAGGGCAGGGGGGGCTGGTTTGGCATCTGCGCCATTATGCCGGTTCGCTGGCCGCGGCCGCGTTTCAGTGCGGCAGCGACTTGGACAGGGCCTCGCGCCCTGCCGGTGTCGCTGCCGGAGACGGGGCCACAGCCTGTGCCTCGGCGTGGCGAAGCAGGTTGCTCAAGTACCAGCGCCCATCGCGGCGCTCAAGGAGGATTTGCGCGTCCACCGCTTCCCCAGCCAGGGTGTAATCTAGGCGGACCTTCGCGGTGTCACCGGTTTGTTCGATCAGGCGGGCCTGGGCGCCGTCCAGGGTGGCATCGATATCCAGGCCATACGGATCCAGGACGACCTTCAGCCGGGACAGGAATGGGCCCAGGCGGGTCAGGCTGCGTTGCATGCCGGCCTGGCGCAGCGCGCCGGGCTGCCCAAGTCCCGTCAGGCGCGCGGCAGCGACCAGCTGCGGCACGGCGACTTTCGCCAGTGACGGATCGGCAAGCGGGGCATTTTTTCCCCAGTTGCTGAGCGCGACGATCAACTGCACGTAGTGTTCGCGCTCAACGTCGCTGTAGCTGCTGCTGCGCTGTACGTACTGCGCGGCGAACAATCCCAGCGTCGACGCCGCAGTGCGCAGTTCGCGGTCGGCACCAGAGAACTGGCGTCGGAAGGCGGCCAGCAGGGTCTTCTCAGCCTCGGGTTCGGCCAGGGTAGTGATGAAACCAGGCAGTTGCTCGCTCAGGGGCAGTTCCGACAGCGGCCAGGTCGTGCGGCCTTCCGACCATGCCATTGCAACCTCCTGGTGGAGCGTGGGCGGCAGCGCGTGTTCGGCGTAAGCCACCAGGTCGTTGTCGCGCAGGTCCTTGACGAGTTGATTGACCGCTGCCACGGGCGTGTCGCCGGTGGGCGCGACGGATGCTCGTTCCGGATTGCGGTTGCAGCCGCTGGCAATGATGGCGGCGGCGAGTACGATCGCCGCCGTATAGTGCGCGGGCGCGAAAACACTGCGTCGAATCAGGGTCATGTGTTGCGGCTCCCCAGTCGCAATCGGCCATCTTGGGTGTGCGTGGCGTCGGCGACAAGCCAAGCCAGTCGCGGAATGGCTGATTGAGCTGCTGCGGCGAGCGACGCTGGATCAGTCGCTCGCATCCAGTGCACGTTGTTTGGCCGCACGTTGCACAGCGGGGGGCAGGCTCCAATCGTTGTCGAACAGAGCCGGTTGCCAGTCGCCGTAACTGGGGTTGGCCAGCATCCACCAGCGCTCGCCGAACCAGCTGCCATGCCGTTTCATGAGCGCGGCACGGTTCTCGGCGGTGTTGGGACGCGGCTGGACGAAGTCGCCGAGTTGGTCACCAAACTGCATCAGAACCCGGTACTTGCGGCTCACCCACTGGCGACGGCAATGCTTCTCGCTGCCCGAGGCCTGCTGGCAGCCCTCGACCGGCATGCCCTTGCCCAGGTACACCGACTCGTCGGCCACCGGGAAGCCAAGCGCGCGCAGGTTGGCCAGGCTGGCCGCGCGCTGGTCGAGGGTGCGGTTGGAAAGGTAGATCACGGTGATGCCGCGTGCATCCGCGGCCTGGGCGAACTCCACGGATCCGGGTACCGGGCGCGCGCTCTGCTCGGCGACCCATTGCGCCCAGGTCGCGTCGTCGTAGGCGAGCCCGGAGCGGATCAGCCGGACCTGGTAGGGCGAGTTGTCCAGTACCGTCTCGTCGATGTCGACCACCACCGCCGGCTCAAGGCCGATGGCGGGAACGACGCGGTCTTCCGGCACCAGCGCATCCCACTGCGGATCGGCCAGGGCGGAATCCAGCTGCGCGAGTGCGGCGCGGTAGGTCTGGATCGAATTGGCCCGGTATTCGGCCGAGGTCTGCATCCAGGTGACGGCGTGCAGGTTGTCATCGGCGGCCGGCGTCGTGATGGCCGCACTGCCGGTGGATCCCGGAGTTTTTCCGACCGGTACGGTGGCGATGTGCTGGCAGCCGGAGAGCAGCAACAGCGCACCCAGGACGGGGAATGCAGGCAGGTGGCGGCGCATGGAACAGGCTCCCCATCGGTGAAGGTCATGGAAGTGTAGCCGAGCACGCGTGCCGGCTTTCCGGGCACAAAAAACCCCGGCCGGAGCCGGGGTCCTGTTCTACATGTGGCGCTTGCGGATCAGTTCGCGCGCGCCTGGATGGTCATGCCGTTGTAGCTGCCCGTCACGAGGATGTAATACGTGGTGGCTTGCGGGTTGCGCACGCGCACGGTCTCGTTGTTGCCCGGACGCGTCGACTTGTAGTCATACGCGTCTGCCGAAGGTGCTTCGTCGGCGCTGACATAGACACTGGCGTTGCCGGTGCCGCCGTAGGTCATCAGGTTGAACAGGTTGGTGCCCGCGGGAACTTCGAAGCTGAAGAGCGTCTCCGTGCCCGAGGTACCCGACAGGTTGCCAACCGGAACCATGTTGGTCAGCTCGATCGCGTCAGGTGCGCACTCTTCGACGTCGGGGTCACACGGGACCTCCATCGCCTTGGCCAGTGCGGCCGGGGCGTCCAGCAACCCGCTGCCGATCGGCTTGTCGGGCGTGGCCGGGAACGCACGTGCGCTCTGGACCAGGATCGCTTCGAGCTCCGCCGGGGTCTTGGGCGCCCCACCAGCGGCTACGACCGCGCTCTGCACCAGTGCGGCAACGCCGGCCACGTGCGGCGACGCCATCGAGGTGCCTGCCATGCCCATGTAGCTGGGCTCGCCTTCCTCCGGTGAAGTATCGGAGTTGTTGGCTGCCTGCCACACATAGCCGTTTGGGTTGCCGTCCGCGCCGCCACCGCCGCCCGGGGCGGTCAGGTCGATCTTGGCGCCGAAGTTGGAGTAGGAAGCGCGGCCACCGGTGATCCGGCCGGCGGCGACGGAAATCACGCTGTCGCAGCTGGCAGGACTGAAGTTGGCCACTTCCGAGTTGCTGTTGCCCGCGGCAACCACGACGGTGGTGCCCAGGGCGACGGCCTGGTTGATCGCGGTCTGGCTGATCGATTTGCACGAGCCCGATCCGCCCAGGCTCATGTTGATGATCTCGGCCGGATTGGGGTTGGTCGGGACGCCGGGCACTTCGCCACCGGCCGCCCAGACAATGGCGTCGGCGATATCGGAGGTGTAGCCGCCGCAGCGACCCAGGGCGCGGATCGGAAGGACCTTGGCGTTGTGGGCGATACCCGCCATGCCAACGCCGTTGTTGGTCAGCTCGGCCACCGTGCCGGCGACGTGCGTGCCGTGGAAAGAGCTCCCACTCACCTGGCACTGGGCAGCATCGTCGTTCCAGTCGCCGTAGTCATGCGCACCGGGCGCACGATCGTCGGTTCCACGACGGGATACGAACGCGTCCGTGATGAAGTCGTAGCCAAACAGCATGTTCGCGTCCATGTCGGGATGCTCGACGATGCCGGTATCGATCACCGCGACGACCACGCCCTCGCCAGTGGAGACGTCCCAGGCCGACGGCGCGCGGATGCCGCCCGCATTGTCCTGCAGGTGCCAGTTGTACTGCGCGTAATACGGGTCATTGGGAGTCAGCTGCGGCTGCACGTCGGTCTTGATGCGCGCCGTGCCGGTGTGCTGCATCAGCTCGTCGATCTCCACCGAGACGACAGCCGGATCGGCCTTCAGTTCGCGCACCAGGGTGTTGAGTTCGGCCACACCCAGCTTGCGGTCCAGACGGATCAGGTCGGCGCCGACGGCGAGCTTGCGCATCAGCATCGCCGAGGGCGCCTTGCTGCCGGTGCGCGCCGAAGCGGTCGTCATGGAACGGCTGCGCGCGGCGGCATTGTTAACGGTGCGCAGCTTGACGGATTTGGGGGCCGCGGCGTCGCGGTAGGTGACGATCAATCGCGCGCCCGGAGCGGCGGCGGGGGCGGCACTGGGGGCCTCACGGGTCTCCAGCTTGGTCGGACTGGCGGCCATCGCTGCGGGGGCGGCGAGGGTGACGGCAACCGCGGTGGCGAGCAGGCTGATGCGGAACGATGGGTTCTTGCGAGTCATCTGGTTCTTCCTGGTTGTGGTGTTTGTCAGGTGTTGCACGAAGCGGTGCTTGGAACAGTTGCAGGATCAGGAGCAAAGATTTGAAACACGAGCGGCAATCACAAAATCAGAGGTTGGCGTCGCGGGCCGGAACCCGCGACGCCACCGCTTACCAGCCGAAACCGACACCGGCGCCGACAGAGGTGTCGTCACCGCTCATCGCACCGCCAAAGGTGACCGTGGCGCGGTCAGACAGGGCCCGCTGGTAACCCAGCGACAGGGCGGCCTGGCCCCCCTGCACGCCCACGCCCACGCCCACCCGGTTCTGGGTGCGCACGCCGGCGGCGCTGGTGGCCATGTTCAGCATCGCCGCGCTCATCGCGCCCATCTGGTCGAAGCGCTTGTCGACCTCGTAGAAGCGATCGTTCACTTCACCGCGGAGCATGTTGAAGTCGTCCGTGATGACGGTCATGCGCTGGTCGGTGTACGCCTTGGCCGAGTTCAGCGCGTTGGTCGTGCTGGTGTCGGTGTAGTTGTACGACGCGTTCAGCGTCTGCGTGGCGGTGGTGTCGGTGTAGCTGCGCGATGCATCCAGCGTCGCAGCACTGGCGGCCTGCATCTGGCCGACATTGGCGGCATCGTTGGCCTGGGTGCCCGCAGCGACGTTCGTGACCCGGCGCTGATTGGTGGCCGAGCCTACCGAGACCGTGTTGGCTTCGTCGGCGACCGATTCCTGGCCGAGGGCAACCGCGCCCTGCGCCGTCACCGAGGCTCGCTGGCCCAGGGCCGCGCCGCCACTCGCGGTGACATCCGTATCCGCACCGATGGCCACCGCATTGCTCGCGGCGGCATCCACGTTGCTGTTGTTGCCCAGCGCGGTGCTGTTGGCAGCGCCGACGATCGCGTGGTTGCCGATCGCCGTGTCGTTCTCGTCGACGGCGATGCTGCCCTCGCCGACCGCCAGGCCGCCGGACTTGCCCTGACCTACGCCGACAGGATCAGTCGGTAGGCCGTGCGAGTTCCCATCGGCAACCCCGTTACCGCTGGGGCCCTGCGGGCCTTGCGGACCCTGCGGGCCAGTCGGACCGGTGGGCCCGGTGGGACCCGTCGGTCCGGTCGGCCCCTGGGGACCCTGTGGGCCGGTGTCGCCGACGATGCTGTCACCCTTGGGACCCTGCGGACCGGTGGGTCCAGTGGGACCCGACGGCCCCGTCGCGCCGTCCGCACCCTGCGGTCCCGTCGGCCCGGTCGGGCCCATCGGGCCCTGTGGGCCTGCCGGCCCCTGCGGTCCGGTGAAGTTGTCAACGCTGTTTTGCAGCGAGGTCAAGCGGCCATCCACGGCGGAGAAGGCATCGCCCACGTTGCCGTAGGTAGTGCCCTGGATCATATAGCTGGGTGCGCTGAACACGCCGCCGGAGAACCCGGCGCCGCCGCCCAAGGCGCTGGCCATGGCTCCCATCTGCGCCATGTTGGCCGCGTCGGTGTCCATGCTGCCAGCGGCGACATTCGTGATCTGCCGCTCGTTGCCGCTGCTGCCAACCGAGACCGTATCGGCACGGTCCGCGTAGGAGCCGGCGCCCAGCGCGACACTGCCGTCGGCTTCGGCAAGGCTGTCGGAACCCAGTGCAGTGGCGTCCTCACCCTCGGCCTCGGCGGCACTGCCGAGCGCGGTGCTGTTGTAGCCGGTGGCGGCGGACAAAGCGCCCACCGCGGTGGTGAAGTCGCCACTGGCTTCGGCGAATGCTCCGACCGCTGCGGATGCCAGTCCACTCGCGATGGATTCCGCACCGACTGCCGTGGCGACGTCGCCGCTGGCCTCGGCAAGGAAGCCCGCTGCTACCGACTCAACGCCGCTGGCGTAGGATTCCGCACCCAAGGCGGTTGCAGCGTCGCCGCTGGCTGCGCTGTAGAAGCCCGAGGCGGTGGATTCAACGCCCGATGCCTCGCTCAGTGCGCCGGTTGCCACACTGCCATCGCCGTTGGCGACGGAACCCGCTCCCGTTGCCGTGGCGAGGTAGCCTGACGCTTCGCTTTCCGAGCCGGTCGCGGTTGCGAGCTCGCCGGACGCGCTGCTGTAGGCGCCGGTTGCCGTGGCAGCTTCGCCCGCCGCGGCACTGCCGGCACCGTAGGCGCTGGCTCCGTCGGTTGCGGCAACGGCGTTGAAGCCGCTCGCAGTGGCTTGATCACCCAGCGCGGTGGCGCCGGAGCCCATCGCGCTGGCACCTTCGCCGATCGCAGTGCTGCTGGCGCCCAGTGCGACCGTGTAGTCACCCTCGGCCAGGGCATCACTGCCGGCAGCGACCGCATCTTCGCCATCGACGACGGCCTCGCCTTCACCGCTAGCCTTGAACAGGCGACTGGTTTCGTCGGCAACACCGGCGATGGCATTGAGCTGGTCCAGGTTCACCGCATCGTTGTCCTCGGTACCGGCAGCGACGTTGGTGATCTGGCGCTCGTTGCCCACATCGCCCACCGAGACGGAGTTCTCCCGGTCGGCGTACGAGTCGGCACCCAGGGCGACGCTGTTGTCGGCGGTGGCCATCGCCGCGTTGCCCAGTGCCGTGGTGCTGTAGCCCGGTGCCCAGGCGCCGCCGCCGACGGCAGTGGAGTAATCACCCGATGCCTCGGAGGCAAGGATTCCGAACAGGGCCCCACCCACGGCGACACTGTTGGTGCCGCTGGCGATGCTGGCGCTGCCCACCGCGGTGCTGTCGGCACCGCTGGCGGATGCCGTGGCGCCCACCGCAGTCGCGTAGTCGCTGCTGGCCTCTGCGCCGTAGCCGAGGGCGGAGGACAGGAAGCCGGAGGCGCTGGAGTAGCCACCCATGACGCTGCTGCCGTCGCCGCTGGCCTCGCTGCGGAAGCCGTTGGCGGTGGCCTGGGTGCCCGATGCGACCGCTTCGGTGCCGCTGGCGGTGGCGTAGGCACCCGATGCGTCGGCGCCTGCGCCCAGCGCCGTGGCGCCGGTCTCGGACGCGTTGGCACCGGCACCGATCGCGGTGCTGTCGTCCGCCGTAGCGACGGTGTTGGTGTAGACGGGGTTGCCGTCGCCATCCAGGACCGGATTGCCGTCGTCATCCAGCATCGCGCGGCGTCCGCCGACCGCCACGCTGGAGGTGCCGTTGGCTTGGCTGTGGCTGCCGCTGGCGATGCTGTCGTCGCCAGTCGCCGTCGCGCTGTAGCCGCTGGCGGTGGCGTAATCGCCGGATGCGAATGCGCCGCTGCCGAACGCGGAAGACCCTTCGCCGAACGCGCTGCTGCTGGAGCCAACCGCGGTGGCGTAGTCGGCGCCGGCGTAGGCATCGCTGCCTGCCGCGACCGCGTCCTCCCCATCCACGATCGCTTCACCGTCACCGCTGGCCTTGAACAGGCGGTTGGTCTCGTCGGCGACACCGGCCACCTCGTTGAGCTGGTCCAGGTTCACCGCATCGGTGCCCTCGGTACCGGCGGCGACGTTGGTGATCTGGCGCTCGCCGCCGACCTCACCCACGGACACGCTGTTTTCGCGATCGGCCACCGAACCGGCACCGAGCGCGACGCTGTTGGCTGCATCGGCGTAGGCGCCGTAGCCCAGCGCGGTGGAGTCGTCTTCCGCGGCCCAGGATGCGGCGCCCACGGCGGTGGAGCCGGCGCCATCGGCGCTGCTCATCCAGCCCAGCGAGGTGCTCTCATCGCCGCTGGCCCATGCGCCGTTACCGAACGCGGCGCTGCCGTCGCCGGTGGCTTCGGTGGCGAAGAACCCGTAAGCGGTACCGCCCACGGCGGTGCTTTCCAGGCCGGAAGCATCGGCCGATTCACCGACGGCAGTGCTGCTCGCGCCCGCGGCCGCAGCGCCCACGCCCACAGCGGTGGCGTAGTCACCGGAAGCATCGGTGCCGTAACCAATTGCCGAGGACAGGAAGCCCGAGGCGCTGGAGTAGCCACCGATCGCGCTGCTGCCGTCACCGCTGGCCTCGCTGCGGAAGCCGTTGGCGGTCGCCTGGCCGCCGGAGGCGACCGCTTCGGTGCCGCTGGCGGTGGCGTAGGCACCCGATGCGTCGGCGCCTGCGCCCAGCGCCGTGGCGCCGGTCTCGGACGCGTTGGCACCTGCACCGATCGCGGTGCTGTCGTCGGCCGATGCCACGGTGTTGGTGTAGAGGGGATTCCCATCGCCATCGAGCACCGGGTTGCCATCGTCATCCATCACCGCGCGGCGTCCGCCGACCGCCACGCTGGAGTTGCCGGTGGCTTGGCTGCTGCTGCCGCTGGCGATGCTGTCCGTGCCGCTCGCGGTTGCGTTGTAGCCGCTGGCGGTGGCGTAGTCACCAGATGCAAATGCGCCGCTGCCGAACGCAGAGGCACCCTCGCCAAAGGCGCTGCTGCTGGAGCCGACCGCGGTGGCGTAGTCGGCGCCGGCGTAGGCGTCACTGCCCGCCGCCACCGCGTCCTCGCCGTCAACGGTCGCTTCAAGCTCACCGCTGGCCTTGAAGTACTTGTTGGTTTCCGTGGCGACTCCGGCGATGGCGTTGAGCTGGCCCAGGTTCACCGCATCGTTGTCCTCGGTACCGGCAGCGACGTTGGTGATCTGGCGCTCGTTGCCTACATCGCCCACCGAGACGGAGTTCTCCCGGTCGGCGTACGAGTCGGCGCCCAGGGCGACGCTGTTGTCGGCGGTGGCCATCGCCGCGTTGCCCAGCGCCGTGCTGCTGTAGCCCGGTGCCCAGGCGCCGCCGCCGACGGCAGTGGAGTAATCACCCGAGGCCTCGGAAGCAAGGATTCCAAACAGGGCCCCACCGACGGCGACACTGTTGGTGCCGCTGGCGATGCTGGCGCTGCCCACCGCGGTGCTGTCGGCACCGCTGGCGGATGCCGTGGCGCCCACCGCAGTCGCGTAGTCGCTGCTGGCCTCTGCGCCGTAGCCGAGGGCGGAGGACAGGAAGCCGGAGGCGCTGGAGTAGCCACCCATGACGCTGCTGCCGTCGCCGCTGGCCTCGCTGCGGAAGCCGTTGGCGGTGGCCTGGGTGCCCGATGCGACCGCTTCGGTGCCGCTGGCGGTGGCGTAGGCACCCGATGCGTCGGCGCCTGCGCCCAGCGCCGTGGCGCCGGTCTCGGACGCGTTGGCACCGGCACCGATCGCGGTGCTGTCGTCCGCCGTAGCGACGGTGTTGGTGTAGACGGGGTTGCCGTCGCCATCCAGGACCGGATTGCCGTCGTCATCCAGCATCGCGCGGCGTCCGCCGACCGCCACGCTGGAGGTGCCGTTGGCTTGGCTGTGGCTGCCGCTGGCGATGCTGTCGTCGCCAGTCGCCGTCGCGCTGTAGCCGCTGGCGGTGGCGTAATCGCCGGATGCGAATGCGCCGCTGCCGAACGCGGAAGACCCTTCGCCGAACGCGCTGCTGCTGGAGCCAACCGCGGTGGCGTAGTCGGCGCCGGCGTAGGCATCGCTGCCTGCCGCGACCGCGTCCTCCCCATCCACGATCGCTTCACCGTCACCGCTGGCCTTGAACAGGCGGTTGGTCTCGTCGGCGACACCGGCCACCTCGTTGAGCTGGTCCAGGTTCACCGCATCGGTGCCCTCGGTACCGGCGGCGACGTTGGTGATCTGGCGCTCGCCGCCGACCTCACCCACGGACACGCTGTTTTCGCGATCGGCCACCGAACCGGCACCGAGCGCGACGCTGTTGGCTGCATCGGCGTAGGCGCCGTAGCCCAGCGCGGTGGAGTCGTCTTCCGCGGCCCAGGATGCGGCGCCCACGGCGGTGGAGCCGGCGCCATCGGCGCTGCTCATCCAGCCCAGCGAGGTGCTCTCATCGCCGCTGGCCCATGCGCCGTTACCGAACGCGGCGCTGCCGTCGCCGGTGGCTTCGGTGGCGAAGAACCCGTAAGCGGTACCGCCCACGGCGGTGCTTTCCAGGCCGGAAGCATCGGCCGATTCACCGACGGCAGTGCTGCTCGCGCCCGCGGCCGCAGCGCCCACGCCCACAGCGGTGGCGTAGTCACCGGAAGCATCGGTGCCGTAACCAATTGCCGAGGACAGGAAGCCCGAGGCGCTGGAGTAGCCACCGATCGCGCTGCTGCCGTCACCGCTGGCCTCGCTGCGGAAGCCGTTGGCGGTCGCCTGGCCGCCGGAGGCGACCGCTTCGGTGCCGCTGGCGGTGGCGTAGGCACCGGAGGCTTCTGCATCCGCGCCCATCGCGGTGCTGCCGACTTCAAGCGCGGCCGCGCCGGAGCCGACGGCGGTGCTGTCCTCGCCAAGTGCCAGCGAGTTGTAGCCCGCGGCAGTGGCACCGTTCGCAATGGCGTTGGCGCCGGCACCGAAGGCGGAAGCGCCATCGCCGATAGCATTGGCGGCTTCGCCGGCGGCGGTGGCGTCATCTCCATCCGCGTAGGAGCCAGCATCGCTGTCGTCGCTGCCGGTCGCCTTGAAGTATTTGTTCGTCTCGTCCGCAACGGCCGCAACCGCGTCGAGCTGGTCCAGGTTCACCGCATCGGTGCCCTCGGTACCGGCGGCGACGTTGGTGATCTGGCGCTCGCCGCCGACCTCACCCACGGACACGCTGTTTTCGCGATCGGCCACCGAACCGGCACCGAGCGCAACGCTGTTGGCTGCATCGGCGTTGGCGCCGTAGCCCAGTGCAGTGGAGTCGTCCTCGGCAGCCCAGGATGCGGCGCCCACGGCGGTGGAGCCGGCGCCATCGGCGCTGCTCATCCAGCCCAATGAGGTGCTCTCATCGCCGCTGGCCCAGGCGCCATTACCAAACGCCGCGCTGCCGTCGCCGGTGGCCTCGGTGGCGAAGAACCCGTAAGCGGTACCGCCCACGGCGGTGCTTTCCAGGCCGGAAGCGTCGGCCGATTCGCCGACGGCTGTGCTGCTCGTCCCGGCTGCGGCGGCGCCGACGCCGACGGCGGTGGCGTAGTCACCCGAAGCGTCGGTGCTGTAACCGATCGCCGAGGAAAGGAAGCCCGTGGCGCTGGAATAGCCGCCGATCGCGCTGCTGCCATCGCCGTCCGCTTCGCTGCGGAAGCCGTTGGCGGTCGCCTGGCCGCCGGAGGCGACCGACTCGGTGCCGCTGGCGGTCGCATAGGCGCCGGAAGCCTGCGCATCCGCGCCCATGGCGGTGCTGCCGACCTCAAGCGCGGCCGCGCCGGAGCCGACGGCGGTGCTGTCGTCACCCGCTGCCTGGCTGCCACTGCCGCTGGCAAGGCTGTCGGTGCCGGTGGCGGTGGCGTTGTAGCCGCTGGCGGTGGCGTAATCCCCGGATGCGAATGCGCCGCTGCCGAAAGCAGAGGCACCTTCACCAAACGCGCTGCTGCTGGCGCCCACGGCAGTGGCGTAGTCGGCGCCGGCATAAGCGTTGCTGCCTGCGGCAACCGCGTCCTCGCCATCCACGATCGCCTCGCTGTCGCCGGTGGCCTTGAAGTGCCGGTCGGTTTCTTCCGCGACCGCAGCCACCGCGTCCAACTGATCCAGGTTCACCGCGTCGGTGCCTTCGATACCAGCGGCGACGTTGGTGATCTGGCGCTCGTTGCCGGCAGATCCGACAGACACGGTATTTGCACGATCCGCCAGGGAGTTGGCTCCCAATGCGACGCTGTTGTCCGCAGTGGCTTCGGCCAGATACCCGACCGCCGTGGATTCATCTCCGCCAGCGTAACTGCCACTGCCGACCGCGCTGCTGCCCGCGCCTTCGGCGTAGGCCGAATCGCCGGTGGCGATCGAGTCGCTGCCACTGGCTTCCGCCGATGCGCCGACTGCCGTGGCGCCCTTTGAACTTGCCGTGGCGTTGGCACCCAGTGCCGTTGCGGAAGCGCGCGATGCACTTGCGTTGTTTCCTACCGCGGTCGCCTCTTTGCCCGTCGCGCTGCTGTAGGCGCCAATGGCCGTGGCGCCCTTGCGGCTGGCGACGCTGCCCTCGCCGCAGGCAAGAGCCTCGGCGCCGTTGGCGACCGAGCCGTTCGCCGGATCGGTGGTCTTGCAGGTTTCCGCGGCCATGACCCCGGCCGAGCTCATCGCCAGGACGGTGGCGAGAGCGACGTAGAGTGGGGCGCGACGGGTAAGTGAGTGTCGGTCGGAGTTGGCGGATGCAACGGCGCTGTTGGGTGTCTTAGAGACGGGCATGGATGATCTTCTCTCGTTGGGGCATCAGGTTCTCGGAGCCCGCGCTCACCGCGGTGGCCCCCCGTAAACTCTGCCTCCCGGATCGCAGGTCGGACGATTGCGTCTGTCCAATCGTCAGTCACACCACACGCCCGATGTCCTTGGTTGGCATCAAGCATGGGATGCGATCAGGAGGCACGTGATCGTTATCCCACTGACCACGTCGGCTATAGCGATAGCATAAAAATGACTGTGTGGTGAACAGCAAAATCGCCGGATTTCGTTCCGTTCCTCCAAGTAAATCGCCGCGACATGCATGGCCAAAGGGCTCCCGCACATTGGTCCGGACACGATGCTGCAGTGCGTCACTATGTGACGTCGACTGTCACTTGCCGCAAAGTGCGCGAAATTGAGATCCCGGTCACTTCCCGCCCCGCTCCTCGCTGCACAGGCGCTGCCGGCAGCGATCCCGGACAGTACGGATACGTCTGGATCGTCAGGCATCGCGGGAGTCTTCGGGTTCATCGGACATAAAAAAACGGACCGCAATGCGGTCCGTTCTGTTTGGAGAGTGCGGGTTGAGTTGGCTGGCTGCTAGTTCAGCTTGCCAGCCTTGCGCAGGTCTTCAGCCCGATCGGTCTTCTCCCAGGAGAACGCCGTCGCCTCGTGCTCGGCCCCATCGGAGTCCCTGTACTTGACCACCTTGGGCTTGCGACCGAAGTGGCCGTAGGCTGTGGTGGACTGGTAGACCGGATGGATGAGGTCGAGCATCTTGACGATGCCGTACGGGCGCAGGTCGAAGTGCTTGCGGATCAGCAGCTCGATCTTGTCGTCGCTGAGCTTGCCAGTACCGAAGGTCGTCACCGAAATCGAGGTCGGCTCGGCCACGCCGATGGCATACGACAACTGCACTTCGCACTTGTCGGCCAGTCCGGCAGCGACGATGTTCTTGGCCACGTAGCGTGCCGCATACGCCGCCGAGCGATCGACCTTGGACGGGTCCTTGCCCGAGAACGCACCGCCGCCGTGACGGGCCATGCCGCCGTAGGTATCGACGATGATCTTGCGCCCGGTCAGGCCGCAGTCGCCCACCGGGCCGCCGATCACGAAGATGCCGGTCGGGTTGATGTGGATCTTGTTCTTGGGCAGCGTGTCCAGCCACTCCTTGGGCAGGACCGGCTTGAGGATATGCTCGCGCACGGCCTCGATAAGATCCTTCTGCTTGATGCCCGGGTCGTGCTGGGTCGAGAGCACCACCGCATCCAGGCCGGCGATCTGGCCCGCATTGTCGTAGCGCAGGGTGACCTGGCTCTTTGCGTCGGGGCGCAGCCAGGGCATCGGGGAGTTGCGCTTCTTGCGCATCTTCGCCTGTTGCTCGACCAGCCGGTGGCTGTAATAGATCGGCGCAGGCATGAACTCGGGCGCCTCGTTGCACGCGTAGCCGAACATCAGGCCCTGGTCGCCGGCACCTTGCTCCTCAGGCTTCTTCAGCTTCTTGTCGTTGCCATCCACCCCCGCGGCGATGTCCAGCGATTGCTTGCCGATCAGGTTGAGGACGCCGCAGGTCGCGCCGTCAAAACCGACTTCCGAGCTGTTATAGCCGATGTCGACGATGACCTTGCGGGTCAGCTCCTCCAGATCGATCCAGGCCGAGGTAGTGATCTCGCCGGCGACAATCGCCACGCCCGTCTTGACCATGGTCTCGCAGGCCACGCGGGCGCGCTTGTCCTGGGTCAGGATCGCATCGAGCACCGCATCGGAAATCTGGTCGGCGACTTTGTCCGGGTGGCCTTCGGAGACCGACTCGGAGGTAAAAAGGTAGCTGGACATCAGGGCTATATCCTTGCATTCGGATAGAGGGATGGGTGCGAATCATACAGGCATCGCCGTAAAGGCGCACCAGCTCCGGGCGCGGGTTTGCCCGCCGTTAATGCCAGTCAAGGTGCACGGCTCACGCGGCTGCACAAAGTTCCGGTGGCACGCCTGCAATCAGCGCATCGAAGTAGCCGCGGGTCAGCCGTAGCTGGAGCTCGGCGCTCTCGGCGCGGTTGACCACGGCGCGGAAGGCCGCGTTTTCCGGGTGATCCTTGGCGTACCAGCCCAGGTGCTTGCGCGCGATGCGCACGCCGGAGCGCTCGCCATAGAAGGCGTGCAGATCGTGCAGATGCTCCAGCAGCACGTCGCGCACCTCGCCCAGGCCCGGCGACGGCAGCAGCTCGCCGGATGCCAGGTAGTGGGCGATCTCGCGCAGGATCCACGGCCGGCCCTGCGCGGCGCGGCCGACCAGCACCGCGTCGCATCCCGTGTAGCGCAGCACCTCCGCGGCCTTGAGCGGCGAGTCGATGTCGCCGTTGGCCATGACCGGGATCGACAGCGCGGCCTTGACCTCGGCAATCGTGTCGTACTCGGCCAGCCCTTTGTATTGCTGGTCGCGGGTGCGCCCGTGCACCGCCAGCGCGGCGATGCCGGCCGACTCGGCGATGCGGGCGATCTCCAGCGCGTTGCGGTGGTTGGCCGCCCAGCCGGTGCGGATCTTCAGGGTCACCGGCACGTCCACCGCGCTGACCACGGCCTCGAGGATCGCCGCCACCAGCGCCGGCTCGCGCATCAGCGCCGAGCCGGCCCACGTGTTGCAGACCTTCTTCGCCGGGCAGCCCATGTTGATGTCGATGATCTGCGCGCCCTGGTCGACGTTGTGGCGCGCCGCGTCGGCCATGACCGCCGGCACGGTGCCGGCGATCTGCACGCTGATCGGCGCCGGCTCACCGGCGTGGTCCATCCGGTGCAGCGACTTGCTGGTCGTCCAGAAACGCGGATCCGAGGTGGTCATCTCCGACACGCACAGCCCCGCGCCCAGCCGCTTGCACAGCACCCGGAACGGCTTGTCGGTGACCCCGGCCATCGGTGCCAGGATCACTTTGGGGTCGATCGTGTAAGCGCCGATCTGCATCGCGCCATTCTACCGCTGCGCCGAAGGTCGGCCTTGCGCCGAAGTCAGTCCGCCGGTGGCGACTGCCGGGGCATGGCCGCCGCTGCGCCGCGCCGTTCGGTGGCGCGGCCTGCGTACGCTGTCGCGAAGGCGACATGGCGCGAAAACGCGCGCGCCGGGAACTGCGCCATCGACGCGACCAGTGCGCCGTTGAACGCATCGCCCGCGCCGGTGGTGTCGATCGCCTTCGCCGGCGAGGCGGCGACGCGGTAATGCGCGTCGTCGTCGCCGCGGCACTGATCCTCCGGGTGGGAGACGAAACAGCCCGCCGCGCCCAGGGTGATGACCACGCTGCCGGCGGGCAGCAGGGCGCGGCAATACCGGTGCAACTGCGCATCATCCAGCGCGGCGACCGCATCGGCGGCAAGTTGCCTACCCTGCTGGCGCTGCAGTTGCGCGCAGAACTCGGTCTCGTTGGGGGTAATGACGTCGCTCAATGCCAGCAGCGCGGCGCTTGGGACAGCGTCCGCCGGCGCCGGGTTAAGCACCGTTGTAGCGCCGGCATCGCGGGCGAGGCGGAATCCGGCTTCCACCGCCGCGGCGGGTGATTCCAGCTGGGCGATCACCACCGCCGCGCCCTCCAGCGCCGTTGACTGCTCCCCGATGAAGTCGGCGTCCAGCGAGGCGTTCGCGCCCGCGCCGATGACAATGGTATTGCGGCCGTGCGCGTCGACGTAGATGCCGGCCGTGCCGGTGGGCGCATCGCTGGCCTGCACGTGCAGCGCGATCTCGTCCGCATCGGCCAGTTCGCGTGCTACCTGGCCGCCCGCGTCGGATCCCAGCGAGCACACGAACGCGGTGGCGGCGCCGGCCCGCGCGCAGGCGGTGGCCTGGTTGAAGCCCTTGCCGCCCGGCCCGGTGTGGTACTCGCCGACCAGCGTCTGGCCGACCTGTGGCAACGCGGGCAGCGCCCACACGTGGTCGATGTTGAACGACCCGATCACCACCACCTGCGCGGGCACGGCCGTGTCCATCGCGGCGTCCTCAGACACCGAGACGGGCGGCAGCGCGCTCGGCCGCCGGGCCGCGGGTGTGCCTGTGCTTGAACAGCGGCACGAACAGCACCGCCAGGGTCAGCGAGTACAAGGCGAACGTCATCCAGATGCCGTGCCAGTTCTTGCTCTGGTCGGGATAGGTGAAGAAGTGCTCGATGATGTAGCCGCTGAGCACGCTGCCCAGCACGGCGCCGAAGCCGTTGGTCATCATCATGAAAAGGCCCTGCGCGCTGGCGCGGATCTTCGGATCGCTCTGGCTCTCCACGAACAGCGAGCCGGAAATGTTGAAGAAGTCGAAGGCCATGCCATAGACGATGCACGACAGCACGATCATCCACAGGCCCGGGCCCGGATCGCCGTAGGCGAACAGCCCGAAGCGCAGGAACCAGGCCAGCATGCTCATCGTCATCACCGCCTTGATCCCGAATCGCTTCAGGAAAAACGGGATGGTCAGGATGAACAGCGCCTCGGAGGCCTGCGAGATCGACATGATGATGGCCGGGTAGCGCACCGCCAGCAGGCCGGAAAAGCGCTCATCGTTGGCGAAGTCGTGCAGGAAGGTGTCGCCGTAGGCGTTGGTCAGCTGCGGCGCCGCGCCCAGCAGCATCGCGAAGACGAAGAACACCGCCATGTTGCGGTCGCGGAACAGGCGGAACGAGGTCAGCCCCAGCACGTCGACCAGGCTGCGCTTCTCACCCTTGCCCAGCTTGGGCGGACACTTGGGCAGGGTGAAGGCGTACAGGCCCAGCACCAGCGACGCACCCGCGGCGACGTAGAACTGCGCGGCCGATTGCTCCAGCTGCAGCAGGCTGACCGTCCACAGCGCGACGATGAAACCGATCGTCCCCCAGACCCGGATCGGCGGGTAGTCGTTGACCACGTCGCGGCCATCCACGATCAGCGCGTTGTAGGCCACCGTGATCGCCAGCGCGATGGTTGGCATATAGAACAGCATGCACAGCAGCATCACCCAGAACATCGTCTGTGGATTGTCCACCTGTGGCAGGTAAAACAGCACCGCCGCGCCGCACAAGTGGAGGATGCCGTACAGGCGCTCGGCGTTGATCCACTTGTCGGCGACGATCCCCATCAGCGAGGGCATGAACAGCGAGGCGATGCCCATGGTCGAGAAGATCGCGCCAAAGCCGGTGCCCGACCAGCCCTTGTTCTGGAACCAGTAGGCACCGATGGTCAGCAGCCACGAGCCCCAGATGAAGAATTGCAGAAAGTTCAGCAGGATCAGTCGGAGTTTCAGGCTCACCGGTTCTCTTCCTCGGGGTGCGCGGCGGCGTCGCGCGGCAATCGGGCAGCGTAGTGGCAATCGGCGACGTAGTGAAGCGCCCGCTCAGTCGTCGCGGACGACCACGCGGTTGCGTCCCTCGCGCTTGGCGATCTTCAGGCGGCGGTCGGCGCGACCCAGCAGATGCGAGGTGTCGCGTCCGTCTTGCGGGCTTGCCGCGATACCCGCGCTCAGCGTCACCCGGATCGGTTCGTCGTTGACCGTGCCCGGATCGAACGGGTGGGCGGCCACCCGCCGCCGCAGCGCCTCCATGCGCTCCCAGGCCGCGCCCACCGGCAGCGGCATCACCACGACCAGCTCCTGGCCGCCGAGGCGGACCAGCCACTCGTCTTCCTCCAGCCCATCCTGGAGGACGCGGGCAAGGTGGCACAGCACGCGGTCACCCATGCGATGGCCAACCTCGGCATTGATCGCCTTGAAGTTGTCCAGGTCGATCAGCGCCAGGCTCAGGCTGAGGCCCTGGTCGTGCGCGGCTTCGAGCAGCCGCGGCATGCGGTGCATCAACCAGGTCCGGTTGGGCAGGCGGGTCAGGCCGTCGATGCCGGACATGTGCACCAGGCGCTGCATGCGATAGACGATGGTGGCCGTGAGCGCGGTGGTGAGGGCCAGCAGGATCAGGCGCTGGATCTGGGTGGCCCGGGTGACCGCGCCGTATTCGGGCGAGACCAACTGCTCCGGTGAGGCGATCGCAAACACGGCCGCGTTGAGCGCGCCGTACTGCAGCAGCGCCAGGAGGCCGGCAAACAGGGTGATGCGGCCGTCGCTGCGCAGCGCGGTCATCAGGATCGCCAGCACGTACAGGCACCAGACCACCATCGAATTGAGCGCTGCCGAGAGATGCTGCGACCCGAGCAAGGCCAGCACCGAGGTGGTGGCCGTGACATCAAAGGCTGCGGTGGCAAACGGCAGCCAGCGGTAGTGCCGGGAGCGGTGGGCGAGAAGCAACCACAACATCGCAAAGACGTTGACGACGATGGCGGCACCGAAGCCGATCAGGCTCTCGCCCTTCTCGCCGCCAGCCAGTGTGTTGGCCAGCGGCAGCAGCAGGAGGGAAGCGGTCAATACCAGCCGCAGACGCGCGACCAGCAACTCACCCGACGCGCCGGCGGCGAGCATGATCTCGTCCGGCCGCGAAAGCACCGTGCCCACCATCGCGCCGATACTGCGGTTGCCATCCATCGCGCTTCCCCCGGCCTGAAGGGTGAGGATAGCGCGCGCCGCGTCGTGTTCAGCCGAGGCCGCGCAGTGCCACCCACAACCCGATCAACAGGAACACCGCCGCGGCTGTCCTGCGCGCGGCGGTCAACGGCAAGCGGTTGGCAAAGCGGCTGCCGAGCAGCACCACCGGAACATTCGCCAGCAGCATGCCCAACGTGGTGCCGACCACCACTTCCCACAGCGGCACGTATCTGGCGGCGAGCAGCACCGTGGCGATCTGGGTCTTGTCACCGATCTCGGCGATGAAGAACGCCACCGTGCTGGCCATGAAGGCGCTGCGCGTGGCAATCGGGGTCTCCTCGTCCAGGGTGTCGGGCTTCAGGGTCCACAGCGCCACCAGGATGAAGCTGGCGGCGACCACCCAGCGCAGCACGTCCGGCTGCAGCCAGACGGCTACCGCGCTGCCGGCCCAGGCGGCTACGGCATGGTTGAGCACCGTCGCCACGGCGATGCCGGCGATGATCGGCCACGGCCGGCGGAATCGCGCGGCCAGCAGCAGGGCCAGCAGTTGGGTCTTGTCGCCGATTTCCGCCAAGGCAACGGTGGCGGTGGAAATCAGTGCGGTCGAAAACGGAAGCGCATCAATCATGGATTCTGCAAGGGGCCGGGCGGCGAGGCGAAAGCAGGCCGCGCGGCCCGGCCCCGATGGCCGGTGGCCAGCATGGGTTGTTCGCGCAAACCTGCCTTCGGTCTCGCTCAGCCTGCGCGACTGGGCGCGGGCCGCATGCACCATGGCCGGCGGGCCAAGTATGTTGATGCGTGCTTCTGCGCAGTGCGCAGACGAGCTACTCCCCGGAGGAACAGCGCGGACAGTCTAGCCGGCAAGCGGGAATGCAGCGAGCCCACCGCGGTTGGCGATGCCGGCGCTTACACTGCGGGCATGCGCCCCCGCGCCATCCAGCAAGGAGCCACCATGCAATACCGTCGCCTCGGTTCATCCGGCCTGCAGTTGTCAGCGCTGTCGTTCGGCGCCTGGGTGACCTTCGGCGGCCAGGTGGGACGAACGACCGCGCGCAAGCTGATCGCGGCGGCCTGGGACAACGGCATCAACTTCTTCGACAACGCCGAGGGCTACGGGCACGGCGTGGCCGAATCGCTGATGGGCGACGTCATCGCCGACCTGCGCCTGCCGCGCGACGGCTATTGCGTGTCGAGCAAGGTGTTCTTCGGCGCGAACGAAGATCCGCGGCCGACCCAGCGCGGGCTGTCGCGCAAGCACGTGACCGACGCCTGCCACGCCGCCCTGCGCCGGCTGCGGGTCGACTATCTGGACCTGTTTTACTGCCACCGCCCCGACCCCGATACACCGGTGGAGGAAACCGTGTGGGCGATGGACGCGCTGGTGCGCCAGGGCAAGGTGCTCTACTGGGGCACCTCGGAATGGTCGGTGGGGCAGATCCGCGAAGCGCACAAGGTGGCGCGGCAGAACCATCTGGTCGCGCCGACGATGGAGCAGCCGCAGTACAACCTGCTGCACCGCGAGCGCGTCGAACTCGAGTACGCGCCGCTGTATGCCGAATACGGAATGGGTGCGACGGTGTGGTCGCCGCTGGCATCGGGCCTGCTCACCGGCAAGTACAACGACGGCATCCCCGAGCAGAGCCGGCTGGCCGACCCGGCCATCAGCTGGTTGCGGGGCTTCGTCATCGGCGACCCCGAGCAGCGCCGGATCGAGCGCGCGCGCGAATTCACCAGCCTGGCCCGTGAGTTTGGAGTAGCCCCCGCGCCGCTGGCGATCGCCTGGTGCCTGCGCAACCCGCACGTGTCCAGCGTGATCCTGGGAGCAACCAGCGTGGATCAGTTGCTGCAGAACCTGCAGGCGCTCGAGGTGCTGGAGACGCTGGAGGAAGCCTGCTGGCACAAGATCCGCGTGGTAGCGAACTGACGCCGACGCGCCTGCCAACGACCCAATGCGGCGCGGACCGCGCGCCGCGCGATTGGCGCCGGCGCGTGTCTATACTCGCGTTCTCACTGAAGGGGATGCAGGGATGAATCTGGGATCGGGCTTGGCGGTGGTGCTGCTGGTGGTTTTCGTGGTGGTCGTGTTCAAGGCCGTGCGCATGGTTCCACAGGGCTACGAATGGACCGTGGAGGCCTTCGGTAAATACACCCACACGCTCTCGCCCGGCCTGCATTTCCTGATCCCGATCTACCAGAGCATCGGACGCAAGATCAACATGATGGAGCAGGTGCTCGACGTGCCCAGCCAGGATGTCATCACCAAGGACAACGCCGTGGTCAAGGTCGATGGCGTGGTCTATTTCCAGGTCCTGGACGCCGCCAAGGCCGCCTACGAGGTCGCCCAGCTGGAGATCGCCACGCTCAGCCTGGTGATGACCAACATCCGCACCTCGATCGGTTCGATGGACTTGGACGAATCGCTGTCGCGGCGCGACGAGATCAACGCCAAGGTGCTGGTGGCCGTGGACCAGGCGACTCACCCGTGGGGCCTGAAGGTCAACCGCATCGAGCTCAAGGACATCGCGCCTCCGCGCGACCTGGTTGATGCCATGGCGCGGCAGATGAAGGCCGAGCGCGAGAAGCGCGCCAACATCCTGGAGGCCGAGGGCTTCCGCCAGGCCGAGATCCTCAAGGCCGAGGGCCAGAAGCAGGGCGCGATCCTGCACGCCGAGGGCGAGAAGGAAGCCGCCTTCCGCGAAGCCGAAGCGCGCGAGCGGCTGGCCGAGGCCGAGGCGAAGGCAACCGAGATGGTGTCCAACGCGATCGCCAACGGCAACGTGCAGGCGATCAACTATTTCGTCGCCCAGAAGTACATCGAGGCGTTCAAGGCGCTGGCCGAGGCGCCCAACCAGAAGTTCGTGCTGATGCCGATGGAATCGGCCGGCGTGATCGGCTCGCTGGCCGGCATCGCCGAGCTGGCCAAGGACGCGCTGGGCGCGCAACCCGGCGCCGCGTCCGCAGCGCCCCGGATCGGACGCTGAGCCATGCACTGGGATTGGCAGGCGGTCACATGGGCGGTGGTCGCGCTGGTGCTGATCGCCGCGGAGACACTGATACCCGGCGCCTTCCTGCTCTGGCTCGGCGTCGCCGCCGCGGCGGTGTTCGTGCTGCTGCTGCTGTTCGACCTCTCGCTGCTCTCGCAGGCGGTGGCGTTCGTCGTGCTCAGCGTGATCTCCATCCAGATCTATCGCACCCGCTTCCGCGGTCGCGGCCGCCAGAGTGACCGGCCCAGCCTCAACCGCCGCGCCGATGCGCTGGTCGGCCATGTGGCCACCCTGCACACGGACATCGTGCAGGGGCGCGGCCGGGTCCAGATCGCCGATGCGTACTGGGACGTGACCGGGCCGGAGCTCCCCGCCGGCACGAGGGTGCGCGTGGTCGGCAGCGAAGGCATGACGCTGCGGGTGCAGATCGCGGAATAGGCGCCGCGTTTCGCGCGCGGCCACGGCCACCGTACGCCGGTGCCCCGTGGCAGCCGTGCTGTCTGGGATAATGGCCGGATCATTCCTGCCAGGATCGACCATGACCCCCACCAAGGCCCCGCAGCACACCGTCCTCAACGCCCATCACCGAGCGCTTGGCGCCAAGATGGTCGACTTCGGCGGCTGGGACATGCCGATCCACTACGGATCGCAGATCGACGAGCACCATCTGGTGCGCCAGTCCGCCGGGATGTTCGACGTCAGCCACATGACGGTCATCGACCTGCGCGGCCCGCGCACCCGCGAGCTGCTGCGGCTGCTGATGGCCAACTCGATCGACAAGCTGAAGAAGCCGGGTAAGGCGCTCTACACCTGCATGCTCAACGAGCGCGGTGGCGTGATCGACGACCTGATCATCTACTTCATCGCCGAGGACTTCTTCCGCCTGGTCTCCAACGCGTCCACCCGCGACAAGGACCTGGCCTGGATTGAACGCCACGCCAAGGCCTTCGATGTCAGCGTCGACGAGCGCGCCGACTTCGGCCTGATCGCGGTGCAGGGACCGCAGGCGCGCGACAGGGTCATCGAACTGCTGGATCCCGCCGAGCGCGAGCGCATCGGCAAGCTGCCCAAGTTCTCCTTCACCCAGACCCGCGGCAGCGATTGCACCGACATCTTCATCGCGCGGACCGGCTACACCGGCGAGGACGGCTTCGAGCTGGTCCTGCCCGAGTCGGCGACGGTGTCCACCTGGCAGGCGTTGCTGGATGCCGGCGTCAAACCGGCGGGCTTGGGCGCGCGCGACACCCTGCGCCTGGAGGCGGGGATGAATCTCTACGGGCAGGACATGGACGAGGACGTCACGCCTTATCAGGCCGCGCTCGGCTGGACGGTGAGCCTGGACGAAGGCCGTGATTTCATCGGCCGCGACGTCATCGAGCGCCAACACCGCGACGGTGCCGGATGGCAGATGATCGCCCTGGTGATGGACGATCGCGGCGTGCTCCGGCACGGCCAGAAAGTGCTCACCGATCTGGGCGACGGCGAGATCCTTTCGGGGACTTTTTCGCCGACCCTGGGCAAGGGCATCGCCTTCGCCCGGGTGCCGGCGGGCGAGATCGCGCAGGGCCGCGCGGGCAACGTGCGCGTCGACATCCGTGGCAAGGAAGTGCCTCTGCGCGTGGTGAAGTTCCCGTTCGTCCGCGATGGCCAGGCGCAGCCGGGCGTGCTCGACTGACGCCGACTCCAGGCCGCGCGCTCGCCGCCGGCCGGCTTGGTTACACTAGCGACCCTTCATCCACCAGCGGTAAGCGGAGCAATGCCATGAGTGAGATCCCCGGCGACCTGAAGTTCCTGAAATCACACGAGTGGGTGCGCGTCGAAGATGACGGCACGGTCACCATCGGTATTTCCGACCACGCCCAGGGCATGCTCGGCGACCTGGTCTATGTCGAACTGCCCGCGGTGGGCGATCGGGTCGAGGTCGGCAACGCCTGCGCCGTGGTCGAGTCGGTCAAGGCGGCATCGGACATCTACGCGCCGGTCACCGGCACCGTCGAGGCGATCAATGACGCCCTCGAGGACAAGCCGGAGACGATCAACGAGGACGCGTTCGGCGAAGGCTGGATGTTCACCATCAAGATCGAGGATCCCGACCAGCTCAACGACCTGCTCGATCCCGACGCGTACACGGCGATGGTGGAAGACGACGACGCCTGAGTTTCCCGACATGGCCTGATCGCACCCGCGCCGGAAACGGCGCGGGTGTTTTTTTGTCCGCCGCGCACTGCGTACGTCGTGCGCGAAGTGCTCCGGTGCTGCGCAAATGCTTTGGTGCAGCGCGAAACCGGCGATGGATTCGCGTCACTTTGCTGCAGCGCCAACTGGTCAATAATTCACCACCCAATAGAAGGTGGTTAAAGTTTCACCACTTCCTTCTACGCGTGCGGGAAATGGTGCCAGCCTTGTGCCGCGCGGGTTGCAGCGATCAACCCATCATCGTGTGCGGGTTTTTCTGGTGCGGGTCGGGATGCCGCGCCGTTGCTTCGATCACGCACCTCAGCGTCATCGGGATCGATGGACGCGCGCGGCGCGTCAACTTTGTTGACACCGGCAAATCGCGTGACTAGGTTGCGCGAAGTACAGACTTGCGCGGATAAGAGTGAGCAAAGCCACGACGACCAGTCGTATTGTTGAACCGACCACCGCCCATATCGATGGCGTGGCGGTCATGTCTCCGACGTCGCTGATCCACTCGGCGAGGTCCGAGCTCCGGAATACGTATCGCGCCGAACCCGGTCCTTCCCTCGTGGAGAGCCGGGTTTTTGTTTTTCAGGGTGCGGCGTGTTGGCGTCGGAAAGCCGTGCAGACGGCGTTGCCTGGAACCGGGTTGTATCCACGATAGACCACTGACGAGGAACCATCGCATGGCCATGAGAAAAGCTGCAACGAAATCGCCCACCCCGAGAAAGACGGCAAGCAAATCAGCCGCGAAACCGTCGGCCACCAACTCCGGCAGCAACGGCGCGGCCACCGATGGGATGGGTGCCAGCGCCGCGCAGGCGGACGGGATGACGGCCGCCGCCAAGCCCGCCGCACGCAAGACGCCATCCAAGAAGACCGCGATGGCAAAGGCGCCGGCCAAGAAGGCTGCCGCGAAGAAGACTGCCACCACGAAATCCGCTGCCAGCAAGTCGGCCTCCGCTGGCGCCACGGCAAAGAAGGCGACGGTGAAGAAAGCGGCGACCACCAAGACCGCCGCGAAAAAAGCGACGGCGAAAAAAGCCAGCGTGAAAAAGCCCGCAGTGAAAAAGGCCGCTGCCAAGAAGGCGACTGCGAAGAAGGCAACGGCAAAGAAGGTCACAGCCAAGAAGGCAGTGGCGAAAAAGACACCTGCGAAGAAGGCAACCGCCAAGGCCGCAACCGCAGCGAAGGCGACCAAGAGCGCCGCGACCAAAAAGGCAACGGCGAAGAAGACCTCGGCCAAGAAGGCTCCAGCCAAGAAAGCGGCAGCCGGGAAGACCGCGACGAAGAAGGCGGCAACCAGGACGAGCGCAACGAAGAAGGCCACGGCCGGCAAGAGCGCCTCGGCGAAGACCGGTGCGAAGAAAGCCGCAGCCAGCAAGACCGCAGCAAAGAAGGCTGCGCCAAAGAAGGCGGCCGCCAGGAAGGTGCCCGCGAAGAAGGCCGCCACCGCCAAGACGGCGAGCAAGAAGGCTCCGGCAAAGAAAGCTGCTGCGAAGAAGCCCGCCAGCTCCGCAAGCTCAAAGACCCCCGCGAAGCGCGCAGCAAAGTCGGCGGGCGAGTCGGGCGCAGGCAAGAAGCCGGCAGCAGCCCGGAAGTCCTCCAGCAAGAAAAAGTCGGTCATGCCGCCGACCGCGACCCCCGAGACGCCCAAGGCCCTGCTCTAGGGAGCTACGCCGGGCCAAACAGGCTGTGACAGAAAAGCCCTCTACCGATCGGTGCGGTAGAGGGCTTTTTCAATGCGGGCCGTGTCAGGTGAAAGAGAGCGCGGCAGATCATCAGCCGACGAAGACGCCGGGTGCTTACTGCGGAGCGGCGGTCGAGCGCGTTGCGGTCGAACCCGGAGCGTCGCTGTTCTGCTGCGGCCATGAGGCATAGCGGATGCTGGGATCGATCTTCGGATCAAGCCATGCGGTCATCGAAGACGGGATATCCAGCGCCCGATCCAGCATGGTCGGCAGCAGGCCGGTTGGCAGCGTGCTTTCGCCATTCCACAACATCACAATGCCCAGATCCGTATCGGGCACCAGGGCGATCATGCCGCGGTAACCCTGCACCGCGCCGGCGTGGTAAACCACGCGGTGGCCGGCATATTCGTACACCCGCCACCCAAGTGCGTAGCCGGCGGAATCCAGGCGCGCGCGCCTCCATGCCGACGAACGCGTCTGGTCAGGCGTATCCACCAGCGGCTCGTGCAGGGTGGCAAGCAGTGGCGCCGGCAGGACGTCAGGGCGATGACCGGTGTGGGCGAGCAGCCATTGCGCCATGTCGCTGGCGCTGGCATTGACTCCGGCCGCTGGCGCCACTTCGTAATAGGTGGACTTGGGCATCACCGACACCCAGCCGCCCTTGCCCCGAACGTGCGGCTTGGCCCAGCGCGCGCTCGATTCGATCCCTTCCAGGCCCAGGCTGGCGTCGTTCATGCCCAGCGGCTTGAGCAGGCGACGGCTGACTTCCTGGCTGTAGAAGTCGCCGGTGGTCGCGAACACGATGTCGCCGATCAGGCTGAAGGCAACGTTCTGGTAGGCGTAGCAGGTGCCGGGCGCGCACTTCATGGGCGCTGCCGCCAGCCTGCGGCTGAGGTCGCGATAGGGCACGTAGCCCTCAAGGTCGCGGTCGTAGGCGTTGTTGGTCAGGCCGACGCGGTGGCTGAGGATGTCGGCAACGGTGATCTGCTGGGCGGCACCGGGCTGGCTCATGCGGAAGTCGGGCACGTAGTCGGTCAGGTGGCTGTCCCAGCGCAGGGTGCCGTTGTTGACCAGCAGTCCGGCCATGGTCCCGGCGAAACTCTTGGACAGCGACGCCAGACGGAACACGGTGTGTGCGTCGACCGGCTGCGCGTCGCTGACATCGGTGATGCCATACCCGCGGGCGCTGAGCACCTGGCCGTTGTGCACGATGGCCATCGCCATGCCCGGCACGCGCTGGTCGGCAACCATCTGCTGGGCAATGGCTTCAAAGGTGGCGACGTCGAATCCGGCCGGCAGTGCAGGGCCTTGCGGCTTGAGCGCAAGCGGCGCAGGCGACGCCTGCACCGGGCGCTGGTCCGGCACGACCTGGGTCGCGATAAAGGCGTCCATCGGCGAGCTGTGGACGGGCAGCGGCGCGCTGGCTTGCGGATCGCCGCCCAACAGCGAGGTCTGCGCCGTAGACGCCAACGCCACCGTAAGCAGGAAGGTCAGTGCGGCTACGCGCCTGGCGAGCCTTGTCCGCCGGTTCGATTCGTCTTTCATCGGTCGCATCGCCTGCGTATGCTGGGTTCACCCGATCATAACGCCGTTTTCCAGAGGTTTGCGAGCAATGATGTTCAGCTTCCTGATTCTATTGGGGTTAGTCCTCCTGTTCATCTTCTGGGTAGTGGCGATCTACAACGGCCTGATCGCGGCCCGCAACGCGTACAAGAACGCGTTCGCACAGATCGATGTGCAGCTGCAGCGGCGTTTCGAGCTGATCCCCAACCTGGTCGAGATCGCCAAGCGCTACATGGCGCACGAGCGCGAGACCCTGGAAGCGGTGATGACCGCGCGCTCGGCGGCGATGTCGGGTGCGGCCGCGGCCAAGAGCGTGCCAGGTGATCCTGCGGCGATGGCCCGGCTTGGCAGCAGCGAAGGAGTACTCGGCGGCGCGCTGGGACGTCTCATGATGGTGGCCGAGGCCTACCCCGAACTGCAGGCCAACCAGACCATGCGCGAGTTGACCGAAGAGCTGCGAAGCACGGAGAACCGGGTAGCGTTCTCCCGTCAGGCATACAACGACGGGGTAACCGTTTACAACAACCGCCGCGAAGTGTTCCCGGCGAGCCTGATCGCCGGGAACTGCGGCTTCAGACCGGCCGGCCTGCTCGCCATTCCGAGCGCAGAGGCCGAGATGCGGCAGAGCCCGAAAGTCGCGTTCTGACCGGCGTCAAGCCGTCGACGATGGGTTGATCGGATGAACTTCTTCGAACACCAGGCGGCTGCCCGGCGCAGTTCCGCGCGCCTGTTGGCATTGTTTTCGCTTGCCGTCGTGTCGGTGGTGCTGGCGGTAGACCTCGTCGCGTGGTCGGTGGCCGGCAGCAACGTGGCGGTTCTGGCCTGGTGCACGGTGCTGACCCTGCTGGTGATCGGGATGGGTTCGCTGTACCGCCTTGCGAGCCTGGGTCGGGGTGGCGAGTCGATCGCGATGGAGATGGGTGGCGAGCCCGCGCCGGAAGACAGCACCGATCCGGACCTGCGGCGCTTCCGCAATGTGGTCGAGGAAATGGCGATCGCCTCCGGTGTGCCGATGCCGCGGCTGTATGTGCTGGAGCACGATGCCGGGATCAACGCCTTCGCCGCCGGTTACTCGCCGTCCGATGCGGTGGTCGCGGTGACGCGTGGCGCCTTGGAGCGGCTGAACCGCGACGAGCTGCAGGCGGTGGTGGCGCATGAGTTCAGCCACATCCTCAATGGCGACATGCGCCTCAACCTGCGTCTGGTGGGAGTGCTGTTCGGGATCTCGATGATCGCGCTGATCGGGCACAAGGTGCTGCATTTCGGCTTGTACGGTTCGCGCGACGGCGGGCGCGGTCCCACCGCAGCGATCTTCATGATGGCCGGCGCAGTGGTGGCCCTCGTGGTCGGTTGGATCGGCCTGTTCTTCGCGCGCATGATCCGTGCCGGCATCAGCCGCAGCCGCGAGCGGCTGGCCGATGCAAGCGCTGTCCAGTTCACGCGCCAGACGACGGGCCTGGCGGGGGCTTTGAAAAAGATCGCCGGGTTGCCCGACGGCTCGCATCTGTTCGCCGTCGCGGACGCGGAGGAAATCAGCCATATGCTGTTTGGCGAGGGCCTGCGTTTCGGCAGCCTGTTTGGTCCGATGTTGGCCACGCACCCGCCTGTGCTGGAACGGATCAAGGCATTGGATCCTTCATTTACCAACGCCCGACTGGACACCCTGGCCCGGCGCTGGATGGACCATCCGCCGCATGGGCTGGAAGAGGATGTGCAACTGGGATTGCATGACAGCAGCCCGCTGCCGGCCAGCGGCGCCGACTATCGCGTCGACGAACAGCGGGTGTCGGGCCACGTAGGCCAGCCCGACGCGACCGACTACCGCCATGCGGGCGGCATCGTGGCCGCGATTCCCGAAGAGCTGCGGGTGTTCGCCGCCGACCGCGAAAAGGTCATGCCGTTGATCCTCGGCCTGTTGCTGGACGACCAGAGGCCGATTGCCGACAAACAGCTTTTCGGGGTCGGCGCGCGGCTGGGTCGTGCGGTCGCCGCCGACCTGGCGACGATGGCAGAGCCACTGCGGGGCCTGCACCCGGCGTTGCGGATGCCGCTGGCCGCGCTGGCGTTCCCGGTGCTGCGCCGGCGGCCCCGGCCGGAGCTGGAGCTGTTCCTGGATGCTGCCAATGCGATGGTGCTCGCCGATGGCAGCGTGTCACTGTTTGAATATTGCCTGGGTCGTCTGCTGACAGTGCAGCTGCGCGAGTCGCTGGATCCGTCGCGTTACGCCCGGACCGGCCGACGCAGTCCGCCGAAGGTCAAGCAGGAAATCGCCATCATGCTCGCGGTGGTGGCCTCGTCCGGTCATCCCGATGCCGCGGTGGCGCGGCGGGCCTACATCGCCGGCATGCAGCGGATACTGCCGCAGGCGACCCTGCCGTACGTGGTTCCATCGCAGGGGGTGCTGGCGCTGGAGGATGTGTGGGTTCCGCTGGATTCCCTGGACCCGCTGGCCAAGCGCCTGCTGGTTGAGGCGATCACACTGGCGATCGGTCACGACGGCCGCGTGACGGTAGCCGAATCGGAGCTGCTGCGCACCGTCTGCGGCGTGCTGCACTGCCCGTTGCCGCCGATGCTGGCCCAGGCGTGAGCGATTCCAGCGGTCTGGGCCGGGTCCGGCGACTGCGCGCGGCGCTGGCCGAGTCGCCGCCGCTGTGGTGGTCGCTGCTGTATTTCTTCAGCCTGCTGTGTGGTTACTACGTGGTGCGGCCGGTACGCGATGCGATGGGCGCCTCCGGCGATCCCAGCACGGTGTTTCCGCAGTGGCTGCTGGACTTGGCCGACGGCGCGGGCTTCGCCCTGGGCGAGTACACCCTGCAACTGCTGTTCACCGGCACGTTTGTCACGATGGTGGTGCTGCAGCCGGTGTACGGCGCGCTGGTCGCGCGCTTTCCGCGGCGCGTGTTCCTGCCGGTCGTGTATCTGTTTTTCATCGCCTGTCTGCTGTTTTTCTTCGGCCTTTTCCATACCGGCGTCGCCGGCCGAGGCGGGGCGTTCTTCATCTGGACGGCGGTGTTCAACCTGTTCGCGGTGACCGTGTTCTGGAGCTTCATGGCCGACGTGTTCGACAACCAGCAGGCCAAGCTGGTGTACGGCTACATCGGCGCGGGCGGCACGATCGGTGCGCTGGTCGGGCCCGGCATCACCCGCCTGCTGGTCGAGGTGATCGGCGTGGCCAACCTGCTGCTGGTGTCGGCCGGATTCCTCGCCATCTGCCTGCTGTGCATCCTCAAGCTGCGCCCGTGGGCGCGGCGACGCGAGGAGCAGCACGGCGAGACCGGCGGCGAGCAGGCGATGGGTGGCTCGATGCTGGCCGGGCTGAAACTGGTCTGGCAGCGGCCCCTGCTGCGCGCGCTGGCGATCACCATGTTTTTCGGGGTCGGTGTGGGCACCTTGCTCTACAACGAGCAGGCGGCGATCGTGAAACAGTTCTATCCCGGTGCGGAGGCGGGCACCTGGTATTACGCGACGGTCGACTGGGCTGTCAACGGCGTGACCCTGCTGGTGCAGATATTCGTCACCCGCTCGCTGCTTCAGCGTTTCGGGGTGGCGCCGGCGCTGCTGGGCCCGGCCATTGCGATCCTGCTGGGCTACTGCCTGCTGGCAGCCTCGCCGCTGCCGCTGATGGTGGCGATCGTGCAGGTGGTGACCCGCTCCGGTGAGTTCTCCCTGGCCAAGCCGGCGCGCGAGACGCTGTACACGCGTGTAGACCGCGAGTCGCGCTACAAAGCCAAGGCGGTGATCGACACGGTGGTCTACCGCGGCGGTGACCTGACCTTCGTGTGGTTGCACAAGGCGCTCGCGGTGCTGGGTTCGAGCATGGTGTTTGCGGCCGGCATCTTCGTCGCGCTGGGCATGACGCTGGGCGCATGGGGGATCGTTCGCGCGCAGCGCGACCTGCCCGACGAGCGAGCGCACGAAAAGCGCTGACGTCGGCATCGATCGTCGGTGCGCCGTTTAAGCGCGGTATCCAACCTGGCGCGGGCTTCGGGGCATACTCACGGGCCCGTGTTAAGCATGTTCAACAATGAGCGTCGTACTGGGAATGGCCCTGGCGGTCATTCCGTTCACCACCTTGCCTGCTGCCTCCGCGGTGTCCGGTGATCCCACGCTGGTCCAGCTGGGAAGCGATCCGGCGCAACTGCGGCAGTTCTGCTACTCCACCCGCTGCGGCGACGAGGAGTGGCGGCGCGGCTCGGCATTGGCACCAAGCCTGACCTTCCACGACAAGCGCAAGGCACGGCCGGCACTGCCGGGCAGCCAGCGCTGGATCAGTCTGTGGGCACCGGCGCGCCCACGCGATCGCACAGCCAGCTACTCCAACAACTGGCGCGTCGGCACGCGCTACCACGTCGATGCGCTGCGTGACGGTCCGACCCGCCTCGGCCTGCAGGTGGGCGCCGGTTACCGCCTGGCGCCGCTGAACGATGACGGGATCGACCATCGTGGCGCGGTGCTGCGCGGGGCGGTGGATTTTGGCCATCGCATCAACGACCGCGCCAACTGGTCGCAGCGCATCCAGTTCGAGGCCGGCCAGGACGGCAGCACCTTCGTCAAACAGTCCTTCGGGCTGGACGTGTCGCTGTGGCCGGAGTGGACGCTGGAAAGCGATTTCCAGATTCGCCACCGGGAAACCGGGCAGAGCGGATCGGAGTCCGCGGAGTCGACGCTCAAGCTGCGTCGGAGGTTCTGATTGCTTCGGTCAGGCCGTGCGCGTGTCAGCCGCGCGGCGGCAGGAACTCGCCGGCACCCTGCCTGAGCAGCCCTTCCGCCACGTCGCGACCCAGCGCTGCGGGGTCATCGGCGCGGCCGGTGCTGAATGCGCGCACCGAGCGGCCGTCCTCGGCGCAACCGACCATCCCGTGCAGCGACAACGCATCACCGTCCAGCGCGGCGTAGCCGGCGACCGGCACATGGCAACTGCCGTGCAAGGCGCGGTTCATCGCGCGCTCGGCCTCCACGCAGGTGCGGGTGTGGGCGTGATCCAGCGCCGCGCAGATGGAGGCGATGGCCGGATCGTCGTCCCGGCACTCGATCGCGATCGCGCCCTGGGCGGGTGCCGGCAGCCAGTCGGGCACCAGCAGCCGGGAGCGGATCCGATCGCCCAGGCCGAGCCGGTGCAGGCCGGCGCACGCAAGCACGATGGCGTCGTAGTCGCCGGCATCCAGCTTGGCCAGGCGGGTGTTGACGTTGCCGCGCAGGTCGCGCAACTGCAGGTCCGGGCGCAGCGCGCGCAGCTGGGCCTGCCGGCGCAGCGATGAGGTGCCGACCACCGCGCCCTGGGGCAGGCTGCCGATATCCTCGAAGCGGTTGCTGATGAAGGCATCGGCGTAGTCGGCACGCTCCAGGATGGCCGGCAGGGCGAAGCCGGGCTCCAGGTCCATCGGCACGTCCTTGAGCGAGTGCACCGCGCAGTCGGCCTCGCCGCGCAGCATCGCGACCTCGAGCTCCTTCAGGAACAGACCCTTGCCACCGATCGCCGCCAGCGGCCGGTCCAGCACCTCGTCGCCCCGGGTGCTCATAGGCACCAGCTCGACCTGCAGGCCGGGATGGGCGGCGCGCAGGGCGGTGGCGACATGTTCGCTCTGCCACAGGGCGAGCGGGCTTTTACGGGTGGCGATGCGCAGGGTCGTCATGCGCCCATTATCGCCGGTTACAGCTGCAGGAGGGTTTCACGAACGGCCGCGACGCAGCGGCGACTGACCTCCAACGGTTGCTCCACCGCGCGCAGGATCACCGTGACCTGGCCCTCCGGGCTGCGTCGCAGCTCGACGATGCGGTCGCGCGCCACCAGGCAGTTGCGATGGATGCGCACGAAGCGCTCGCTGAATTCCTCCTCCAGCGAACGCAGCGATTCCTCGATCAGGTCCTCGCCGCCGGCGTGGTGGACCACGACGTACTTCTCGTCGGCAAACAGGTAGCGCACCTCGTCCAGTGGAATCAGCCGCAGGCCACCGCGCAGCCGCGCGCACAGGTGGCTGCGCGGGGCGCTATCAACGGCGGACGGCGGCGTGGCTCCGTCAAGCGCGGTTGCGCTGCGCGCCGCGCCGGCGCGGAAGGTACGCACGCGGTCCAGCGCCGCGGTCAGCCGCTCCGCACGCACCGGCTTGACCAGGTAGTCGATGGCTTCGGCCTCGAAGGCGGACAGCGCGTGGGCGTCGTAGGCGGTGCAGAACACCACCGCCGGGCGCGCTTCCAGGGTGGCCATGTGGCGCGCGGCTTCCAGCCCGTCCATGCCAGGCATGGCGATGTCCAGCAGGACCAGGTCCGGTGCATGCTCCGCGCATGCCTGCAGGGCCTGGTGCCCGTCGCCGGCCTCGGCGACCAGCTCGATCCCCGGCATGTCGTTGAGCAGGCTGCGCAGGCGCGTGCGGGCCAGCGGCTCATCGTCGGCTATGACCACCTTCATCGCTTCTCCCCCATTGCGGCCGTGCAGCCGCTTCCCCGTTCAAGCCGCGACGAAACGCGCCGCCATCCACTCACCCAGCGCCTGGATCTGTTCGGCGCACACCTGGTGCGCCATCGGGTAGGCATGCCACTCGACGTTGAAGCCCAGTTTGCGCATCGCCTCCGCGCTGCGCTCACCGGCCTGGAACGGCACCACCGGATCGTGCGTGCCGTGGGCCATGAACAGCGGCTGCGCGCCCGCGCCCGCCTGCAGCAGTTCCTCTGCGCGGTTGGCCATGGGCAGGTAGGTCGACAGCGCGACCAGCCCGGCCAGTGGTTCGCGCCGGCGCAGCCCGGTGGCCAGCACGATTGCGCCGCCCTGGGAAAACCCCGCCAGGAGGATCCGACCAGCCGGCACCCCACGCTGCACTTCGCGTGCAATCAGCGCCTCGACCTGGGCGACGGATTCCTCCACCCCGACCTCGTCGGCACGGTTGGCCAGGTCGAAATCGCGGATGTCGTACCAGGCCCGCATCCGCGCGCCGTTGTTGACCGTCACCGCGCGCACCGGCGCATGCGGGAACACGAAGCGCAGTGCGGGCCAGTCGCGACCCACCAGTTCCGGGACGATCGGGGCGAAGTCGTTGCCGTCGGCACCCAGGCCATGCAGCCAGATCACCGACCATTCCGGCGCCGGGCCGGTCTCGTGCTCGACGGTCTCGAGCATTGCAGCGTTGGTTTCCATGGCGCCATTGTCCCCGCTTGCGCCGCCGCGGGCCAGTTGGGCGGTTGCCGGTCCCGCCGTGGCGGGCGGCGCGGGATCAGAACGGGAAGTAGACCGGAATGAGCAGTACCGCGGTGACCCAGAAGATCACCGTCAGTGGCAGCCCGATGCGCATGAAATCGGAGAACTTGTAGCCACCGGCCGCGTGGACCATGGCGTTGGTCTGGTAGCCCACCGGGGTGGCGAAGGCGGTGGAGGCGGCGAAGGCCACCGCGACCAGGAAGGGCTTGGCATCCACGCCCAGTGACTCGGCCGTGGCGATCGCGATCGGCACGATCAACACCGCGGCGGCGTTGTTGCTCATCATCTCTGTCAGCACCGAGGTCATGAGGTAGATCACCGCCAGCGAGACCACCGGGCCCATATGTCCGACCAGGCCAATGGCGTTATGGGCCAGCCAGTCCGCGCCGCCCGAACGCTCCAGGGCGATGCCCAGCGGGAGGACGCCGGCCAGCAGCATCACCACCCGCCAGTCGACCGCCGCGTAGGCCTCGTCGGGCTCCAGGCAGCGCAGGACGATCAGCGCCACGCAGCCCAGGATCGCCGAGGCCACGATCGGCAGCAGGCCCAGACCCGCCGCGCCGATCACCGCGAACATGACCAGGAACGAGGTCCACGCGCGCTGCTTGTCCACCCGCGGCTGCACGCGTTCCGCCAAAACGACAAAATTGGCGTCGTCGCGCAGCGTCGACAGCGCGGCCTCGGTGCTGTCCACCAGCAGGATGTCGCCGACGGCCAGTGGCGCATGGTCGATGTGCTGCCAGAACGGTGCGCGCTGTTGCCTCTGCATGCCCCTCACGCGGGCCCGGTAGACATGGCCGAAGCGCAGGCTGGCCAGGGTGTGGCCGACCAGGTGCGAGCCGGGCGCGATCATCACCTTGGCGTGCAGGCGCGCTGCTTCGACGTCGCCCTCCAGATCGCGCGCGACGTGGTCGAACTCCAGCTTGAGCTGCTTGCGCAGGCGTTGGATCAGGCTCCATTCCCCGCGCAGCAGCAGCCGATCGCCGGCCTCGACGCTGGTGTTGCGGCGCGGCCGGATCGCACCGTCGCGGACCAGCTTGAGGGTCATCCTGGACGCCATGTCCTCCGGCAGTGCCTTCATCGCTTCGGTGCCGATGACCGGCGAGCCTTCCGGAACCAACAGTTCGACCAGGAAGATGCCGTCCAGGCCGCCGTCATCGACTTCCGGCACGCCCAGGTCCGGCAGCAGGAAGCGACCGAACAGCATGAGGTAGGTGATGCCGATGCCGACGAAGATGATTCCCAGCGGCGCGAACTCGAACAGGCCGAAACCTTCACGGCCCGATTGCACCGCCAGCGAGTTCACCAGCAGGTTGGTCGAGGTGCCCACCAGCGTGCACACGCCGCCGAACTGCGCAGCGTAGGACAGGGGGATCAACAACTTGGAGGGGGCGCGGCGCTGGGAGATGGCGGCCGCGATCACCAGCGGCAGGAACACCGCGACCGCCGCGGTGTTGTTGACGAAGGCGGAGATGAAGGCGATCACCACCATCATCACCAGCGCGAACAGCCAGCTCCAGCGGATCCGCGCCAGCGCCTCGCCCAGGCCCTCCAATGCGCCGCTGCGTTGCAGGCCGGCGCTGAGCACGAACATCGCCGCCACGGTGATCGTCGCCTCGCTGCTGAAACCCGACAACGCCTCCGTCGGCGACACAAGCCCCAGCACCAGCAACGAGGCGAGCACCAGCAGGGCGACCACGTCGGTGGCCAGCTTCTCGCTGACAAACAGGTAAACCGCGCCGGCCAGGACGGCCAGCGTCAGCCAGAGGTCGATCTGCATCAGCGGCTGGCTCGCGCGGGGCGGGGCTCGGGCATGGTTCGCATGGCGGGAGCCGGCGCTGTCATGGGGCGGGGACTGTCATGCATGGGGCGCATTGTGCCCGCTGGCGGGGAACGTGGGCGAGTTGCGCCGGAGTGCGTTGGTGGCGTAGGACGTCGTGGAACCGTCTAAAGTGCGCACCATGGAACGTATCGAACGCATCCACGCCCTCCACCGCATCCTGACCGGCGCGCGCTATCCGGTCACGGTGCCACGCCTGCAGGAAGAGCTCGAGTGCTCGCGGGCCACGGTCTACCGCGACCTGGCCTATCTGCGTGACCAGCTGATGGCCCCGGTGATCGGCAACGGCGAGGCCGGCTTCCGCTACGACCCCGAGGACAGCCACCGCTTCGAGCTGCCGGGCCTGTGGCTGAGCTCGGACGAGCTGCACTCCTTGCTGGCGGCACAGCAGCTGATGCTGCGCAGCGGCGGAGGCGTGCTGGCCAATGCGCTGGCGCCGCTGCAGCAGCGCATCGAGAAACTGCTCGACGACCACGCCGGCGGGCGCCGGGTGCCGGTGGAGCGGGTCAGGGTGGTCGCCCATCGCACCCGCCGACTGGAAGAAACCGCGTTCCGCCACGTCGCCACCGCGGTGCTGGACCGGCGCCAGCTGGTGTTCGACTACCGCGCGCGCTCGACGGACCAGCTGACCCGGCGCACGGTATCGCCGCAGCGGCTGACCCATTACCGCGACAACTGGTACCTGGACGCCTTCGACCACGACCGCGACGCGCTGCGCAGCTTCGCCGTGGACCGGATCAGCGCCGCCCGCCAGCTGGAGGAGGTCGCCCGCGACGTGCCCAACGAGGAGCTCGACCGCCAGCTGGCCTCCAGCTACGGCATCTTCTCGGGCACGCCCAAGGGCTGGGCGACGATCGTGTTCAGTGCCAAGGCGGCGCGCTGGGTGGCCGATGAGCACTGGCACTCGCAGCAGGAAGGCCGCTTCCTGCCGGACGGGCGCTACGAGCTGAAAATCCCCTTCAGCTCCGGCCGCGAGTTGCTGATGGACGTTTTGCACTACGGCAGCGATGCGGAGATCACCGCGCCGCCGTCCCTGCGCGAGCAGGCGCGGGCCCTGCTGAGCCTGGCGATCAGCAACTACGACCGCGATCCGGTCTGAGCCGCCGGCTCGCGCGCTGACGCCGGCCTGGCCCGTCCGCTGCGCGGTCGCAGCCCTTGAGATGGTCCGGCGCAATCCTCGGCGCATCGCCACCGAGGAGCTCTGCCATGACCGATCCCGCCAACCGCCCGCTGCCCGCCCATCGCCTGGCGCCACGCCTGCATGCGGCCCTGTGCCATGCCCTGGCGGTCGGCATAACGCTGCTGATCGTGCTGCCCGCCGCGCGCGGCTCGCACGAGCTGATCGGCTGGCTGCCGCTGTGGCTGCTCGGCATGCCCTTGAGCGCCCTTGCCGTGCTGCACTGGCTCGCGCGTCGGCAGGCCGCCGCTCCGGCGCTGCGTCGCGGAGCCCGGGCCGGTACGCAGGCGTGGCCCGCAGCCCATCTCCGCGCTTCAGCCACGCTGCCGCTGCGTCCGGCGCGCGGCGGCGCGCGCCGGCGCATCGCCGAGGCCGCATAACTGGCGCCACCGGCCGGGGGGGAAGTGGGGCTGTGCTAACTTTCCATGGTTGTCTCACCCTGTCCCCAATTTGCACACCGGAGCGCCCATGTCGCAGCTGCTGAAGGCCCGTCGGGCCGCCATCCTTGTTGCCGGCCTCGCAGTGGCGATGGGCAGCGCCCACGCCCAGGAGGCCCCCGTGTCCGACCCGTACCAATGGCTGGAAGACGTCGAAGCGCCCAAGGCGCTGGAGTGGGTCAAGGCCCGCAATGCCGCGGCCGAGGCCGAACTGGCCGACACGCCCGCCTTCAAGCAGCTGGAGTCGCAAATCCTGGCGATCCTCGATTCGGACGCCAAGATTCCCTACGTCGAGAAGATCGGCGACTACTACTACAACTTCTGGAAGGACGCGCAGCACCAGCGCGGCCTCTGGCGTCGCACCTCGCTGGCCGAGTTCCGCAAGGACAAGCCGCAGTGGCAGACGGTGATCGACCTGGATGCGCTGAACAAGGCTGAGGGCGAGAACTGGGTCTGGCACGGCGCCGACTGCCTGAAGCCCGAGTACCAGCGCTGCCTGGTCGCCCTGTCGCGTGGTGGCGCCGATGCCGACGTCACCCGCGAGTTCGACCTGGGCGCGATGGGCTGGGTCACGGACGGTTTCTTCCGTGACGAGGCCAAGGGCGGCCTGGGCTGGATCGACCGCGACAGCGTCTACCTGTTCACCGATTTCGGTCCCGGCACGATGACCGAGTCGGGCTACCCGCGCATCGTCAAGCAATGGCAGCGCGGTACGCCGATGGACAGCGCGACGCTGGTTTACGAGGGCAAGCCCGACGACATGTACATCGCCGCCGGTCGCGACCACACGCCGGGCTACGAGCGCGACTTCGTCACCCGCACCCTGGCGTTCTACAACGACGAGCTCTACCTGCGCGGCGCCGACGGCAAGCTGACCAAGATCGATGCGCCCAACTCGGCGATGAAGTCCGTGCACAAGGACTGGATGGTCCTGGAACTGCGCGAGCCGTATGAAGCCGGCGGCAGGACCTGGCCGGCAGGCAGCCTGATCGCGATCAACTTCGACGACTTCATGGCCGGCAAGCGCGATTTCACCAACCTGTTCGTGCCGACGGAAACGTCATCGCTCGCAAGCTCGACCTGGACCGCCAACCACCTCGTGCTGAACGTGCTGGAGGACGTCAAGAACCGGCTCAGCGTGCTGACCCCGCCCAAGGAGGCGGGCGGCGAATGGAAGCGCAGTGCTTTTGTTGACCAGCCCAAAGGCACGGTCAGCGTCGCCGCGGTGGACGCCGACAACAACGACGATCTGTGGGTGATGGCGTCCGACTACCTCAACCCGCAGTCGCTGTCGCTGGCAACCATCGGCCAGGCGCCGGAAGTGCTGAAGACCATGCCGACGTTCTTCGACGCCTCCAACGAGGTGGTCGAGCAGCATTTCGCCACCAGCAAGGACGGCACCCGCGTGCCTTACTTCCTGGTCCATCCCAAGGGCATGCCGCTGGATGGCAGTACACCGACCCTGCTGTACGGCTACGGCGGTTTCGAGATCTCGCTGACGCCGGGGTATTCCGGCGCGGTCGGCAAGGGCTGGCTGGAGAAGGGCGGCGCGTACGCGGTGGCCAACATCCGCGGCGGCGGCGAGTACGGTCCGCGCTGGCACCAGGCCGCGCTGAAGGCCAACCGGCACAAGGCGTACGAGGATTTCGCCGCGGTGGCCAAGGATCTGGTCGCCCGCAAGGTGACATCTCCCAAGCACCTGGGCATCCAGGGCGGCAGCAACGGCGGCCTGCTCACCGGCAACATGCTGACCCAGTACCCGGAGCTGTTTGGCGCGGTGGTGATCCAGGTGCCGCTGCTGGACATGCAGCGCTACCACAAGCTGCTGGCCGGCGCGTCGTGGATGGCCGAGTACGGCGACCCGGACAAGCCGGAGGAGTGGGAGTTCATCAAGACCTTCTCTCCCTACCACCTGTTCGACGCCGACAAGGACTACCCGCCTACCCTGTTCACCACCTCCACCCGCGATGACCGCGTCCACCCGGGCCATGCCCGCAAGATGATGGCCAAAATGATGGAGGCCGGAAAGGATGTGCGCTACTACGAGAACATCGAGGGCGGCCACGGCGGTTCGGCCAACAACCAGCAGGCCGCGCACATGAGCGCGCTGGCCTACACCTTCCTGTGGAACCAGCTGGCCGATTGATGCGCGCCCGGGTGGCAGGTGAGACGCCACCGGATTCAGAGAGGCCGGGTCTGTCGCCCGGCCTCTTTTCATGGAATTTCGGGTCCCAGGGACCACCTTTTGTCCGCCTGCGGGCACGCTGTCCGCCGACCTCCAGTTGCTTCGCCGTTGCGCTTTCTCCCGGGAGCCCCCATCCATGAAGCCCGCCTTGCTGCTTGCCGTCCTGATGACCGCCGCCACGCCGGCCCTCGCCACGAGTTCTTCCATGTCTGTCGATTCCGCACCGTCCCCCGCCGCGCGCATCACCCCGCCCGATGTCGAGAAACGCCCGCACGTGGTTACAGCCCCGCACGGTGCAACGCGGCAGGACGAGTACTACTGGCTGCGCGACGACACCCGCAAGGACCCGGCGATGCTGGCCTATCTGGAAGCGGAGAACGCCTACGTGGACACCGTGATGGCGCCGCTGAAGGGGCTTGAGGACACGCTGTACGAGGAAATCGTGGGCCGCATCAAGCAGGACGACAGCTCTGTGCCCTACCGCGAGCGCGGCTGGTGGTACTACACGCGCTTCGAGACCGGCCAGGATTACCCGATCCATGCGCGCCGCAAGGGTTCCATGGAGGCCGACGAGCAGGTCCTGCTGGACGTCAATGCGATGGCCGCCGGCAAGGAGTATTTCAGCGTCGGCGACTACCAGGTCAGCCAGGACAACCGCCTTCTGGCCTGGGCCGATGACGCCGTAGGCCGGCGCCAGTACGTGATCCGCTTCAAGGACCTGGACACCGGCAGGATCCTCGACGATGCCATCCCAGGCGTGTCAGCCAACGTGGTCTGGGCCGACGACAACCGCACGGTCTTCTACGTCGAGAACGACCCGGAGACCCTGCTCACCGTGCGCGTCAGGAAGCACGTGCTCGGCACTCCGGTCGCCGATGACGTGCTGGTCTACGAGGAGCACGACGACAGCTTCTACATGGGCATCGGTCGCACCCGCGATGACCGGTACATCTGCATCGGTGTGGAAAGCACCGTGTCCAGTGAGAGCCGCTGTGCGCTGGCCGCCGACCCGGGCACGTTCACCGTGCTGGCCCCGCGCGAGCGCGACGTGGAATACAGCGCCGACCACCACGACGGTCGCTGGGTCATCCGCACCAACGCACCCGGCGCGGACGGCAGGCCGGCCGACAACTTCAAGCTGATGACCGCGCCCAGCGACGCGACCTCGCGCGCGCAGTGGCAGGAGTGGATCGGCGTCGACGAGGACGTGTTCATCGACGGCTTCGAGCTGTTTGACGGCTTCACCGCGGTGGCCGAGCGCTCCGGCGGGCTGGAGCGGCTGCGCCTGATCCGCGGCGACGTCGGCCAGGTCGACCCGGCCTCCGAATACGTCAAGGCCGACGAGAGCGCCTACTCGATGGGCCTGTCGACCAATTCTGAGCCCGACACCGACTGGCTGCGCTACAGCTACACCTCGTTGACCACGCCGGACACCACCTACGAGCTCAACACCCGCACCGGCGAGCGCCGCCAGCTCAAGCAGCAGCCGGTGATCGGCTACGACCCCGCGCTCTACACCACCGAGCGGCTGTGGGCGAGCGCGCGCGACGGCAGCAAGGTGCCGGTCTCGGTGGTCTATCGCAAGGGCTTCAAGAAGGACGGCACCGCCGCGTTGCTGCAGTACGCCTACGGCAGCTACGGCTATTCGATGGACCCGGCCTTCAACCTGCCGGTTGTCAGCCTGCTCGATCGCGGCATGGTCTACGCGATCGCCCACGTCCGCGGCGGCCAGGAGATGGGCCGCAAGTGGTATGACGCCGGCAAGCTGGAGCACAAGCAGAACACCTTCAACGACTTCATCGACGTCACCCGGTTCCTGGTCGGGCAGGGCTACGCCGCAAAGGATCGTGTGGCGGCCTACGGTGGCAGCGCGGGCGGTTTGCTGATGGGCGCGATTTCCAACCAGGCGCCCCACGACTACCGCGTGATCCTCTCCCAGGTGCCGTTCGTGGACGTGGTCACCACCATGCTGGATGCCAGCATCCCGCTGACCACCAACGAGTACGACCAGTGGGGAAATCCGGAGGACAAGGCGTTCTACGACGTGATGCTGGCGTATTCGCCGTACGACAACCTGGTCGCGCAGGACTACCCGGCGATGTTCATCGGCACCGGCCTGTGGGACTCGCAGGTCCAGTACTGGGAGCCGGCCAAGTACGTCGCCCGCTTGCGTGACCTCGACACCAGCAGCGCGCCGATCCTGTTCCGCACCAACATGGACGCCGGCCACGGCGGCAAGTCCGGCCGTTTCCGGCGTTATCGCGAGCTGGCCGAGATGTACGCGTTCATGCTCGACCAGTTGGCGGTCGGGACAGCCGCTTCCCGGTAGCCGCCATGCCGATGGGGCGCGACCCGCATGGGCCCGTGCGCTGGGCCTGGTTGTTGCTCGCGTACGTGAGCCTGGGACTGGCTGCGGCAGGCGTGGTCCTGCCGCTGCTGCCCACGGTGCCTTTCGTGCTGCTGGCCGCGTACGCAGCCGCGCGGGGCTCCAAACAGCTGCACCAGCGGTTGCTGACCCATCGTGTGTTCGGCCCGATGATCCGTGACTGGCAACGTCACGGTGCGGTCTCGCGGCGCGCCAAGTGGCTTGCCAGCGCGTCGATGTTGCTGGCCGCTGCCATCGCGTTCCTGACGGCTCCGCACCTGTGGATCGCCGCCATCGCCACGGCCACCATGGCCGTCATCGCGTGCTGGCTGTGGCTGCGGCCCGAGCCGGAGCGCTGAGCGGTATCGCCTTGCCCGCTGGCGCCGTTACACTGCGGCGATGAACGCACGACTCCCGATTCGCCTGCTCGCCCTCGTCATTGCCCTGCCGCTGGCGGTTGCCGGTTGCGGCAACACCGGCCCCTTGGTCCTCCCCCAGGCCGCTCCTGCCGATACCCCGGTCGATGACGACGCCACGACCGACGATACGATCGAAGAACTCGGTGCCGACCCGATCCCCGAGGTGGGCGGTGACGACGACGGGAATGACTGAAGCAGCGCGGACCGGATCCAGTTCCGCCCTGCCTTTCAGCAAGATGCACGGCGCCGGCAACGACTTCGTCGTGCTGGACCTGCGCGGTGACCGCCACGCACCCGAACCGGATCTGTGCCGCGCCATCGCCCATCGCCACCACGGCGTGGGCTGCGACCAGATCCTGACCATCGAGGCGCCGCGCACCGCGGCCGCCATCGCCAGCTACCGCATCTGGAACGCGGACGGCTCGACCTCGCAGCAATGCGGCAACGGCGCCCGTTGCGTCGCCGCCTGGCTGGTGCGCGACGGCAGCGCACCGGCGTCAGGCGACTTCCAGCTCGACAGCCCGATCGGTGCCCACACGGTGCACAGCCTCCAGGATGGCCGCTACCGCGTCGACATGGGCGTGCCGGAGTTCGAGCCGGCACGCATTCCCATGGAAGGCTTCGACGCTCCGCGCGATCCCTACGTGCTGCCGGTGCGCGGCAGCATCATGCCGGTGGGCGCGGTATCGATGGGCAATCCGCATGCGCTGATCGAGGTTGAGGACATCGACGCCGCTGACATGGAGATGGCCGGTCCTGGATTGCAGGACCACCCGGCGTTTCCCGAATCGGTCAATGTCGGCTTCGCCCAGATCCTTGGCCGCGACCGCATCCGCCTGCGCGTGTACGAGCGCGGCGTCGGTGAAACCCTGGCCTGCGGCAGCGGCGCGTGCGCGGCCGTCGCCATCCTCGCCCGTCGCGGCCTGGTCGATCGCGACGTGCAGGTCTCCCTGCCCGGCGGCGACCTGCAGATCAGCTGGCCCGCCGACGACCAGCCGGTGGTAATGACCGGCGCGGCCGAATTCGTATTTGAAGGAGAATGGAACGCATGAGCGAGACCACCGAAACCCTGGGTGCGCACGAGGTCGCCGCCTGGCTGCGCCGCCATCCAACCTTCCTGCAGCAGTTCCCCGACCTGTCGGTCAGCCTGGTGGTCCCGCGCGAGGAGGGCTCGGCCGCCTCGCTGGCCAGCTACCAGCTGGAGGTGCTGCGCGACAAGAATCGGGAACTGTCCAAGCGCCTGCGCGAGCTGTTCGCCAACGCCGAGGAAAACGAGCGGCTGGCGGTGCGGACCCATCAGCTGGCCTTGGCCCTGATGCGCCAGGACACCGCGGCCGACACCGTGCGCGCAATGGCGGCGACGCTGGCGGAGGACTTCAACGGCGACCTGGTGCAACTGGTCCTGTTCGAGCCCATCGACGGTCTGGACGAGAACGAGTGGCTGCAGGTGGTCAAGCGCGACGACGCGCGCCTGCAGCCGTTCCGCGATTGCCTGGCCGACGGCGAGCCCCTATGCGGCCGCCTGCAGCCGGAAAAGCACGCGCTGCTCTACGGCGACAACGCCGACCAGGTGCAGTCGACCGCATTGCTGCCGCTGCCCGCGCTGGGCCTGGTAGCGGTGGGCAGCCGCGATCCCAACCGGTTCTTTCCGGGCATGGGCACGCTGTTCCTGCAGATGATGGGCGAGGCGCTGGAAACAGCGCTGGCGAGGTATGCCCGCTGATTCCGGTGCTCCGGCGGCTGCGCCGGCTGCGCCGCTTGATCCCGCGGTCGCCCAGTTCCTGGACCATCTGCAGGTTGAACGTGCAGTCTCCGCGCATACGCTGGATGCCTACCGCCGCGACCTGACCGCGCTGGCGCAGTGGGCCGCCGGGCAGGCACTCGACCTGGTCGGGCTGGAGGCCGACTCCCTGCGCAGCTTTATCGCCGACCAACACCGCCGCGGACTCGCGCCCAAGAGCCTGCAGCGCCGCTTGTCCGCCTGCCGCAGCTTCTACGCGTGGCTCCTGCGCCACGGCCGCATCACCGCCAGCCCCGCCGCCGCCATCCGCGCCCCGCGCGCGCCGCGGAAGCTGCCGCAGGTCCTGGACGCCGACGAGGTCAAAGTGCTGGTCGAGATCCCCACCGACGCGCCGCTCGGCCTGCGCGACCGCGCCCTGCTGGAGCTGTTCTATTCCTCCGGCCTGCGCCTGTCGGAGCTGTGCGCCCTGCATTGGCGCGACCTGGAACTCGACGACGGCTTGGTGACCGTGCTCGGCAAGGGCAGCCGCCAACGCAGCGTGCCGCTGGGGTCCTACGCCCGCGCCGCCTTGGCCGAGTGGCGCGGCTCGACCGGCGCCGGCAATGACAGCCCGGTCTTCCCCGGCCGCAACGGCCCGATTACCCCGCGCGCGGTGCAATACCGGCTACGCCAACTGGCCCAGCGCCAGGGCCTGACCAAAGCCGTCCACCCGCACCTGCTCCGCCACAGCTTCGCCAGCCACATCCTGGAGTCCTCCGGCGACCTGCGCGGCGTGCAGGAGCTGCTTGGCCACGCGGACATCGCCACCACGCAGATCTACACCCACCTCGACTTCCAGCACCTGGCGACGGTGTACGACGCGGCTCACCCTCGTGCCAAACGGAGACCGCCTTCGAAAGATTGAGGGGGTTGGGTTTAAAGCACGAGCGGGCGGGGCGCGGGACCCGGTTCAAGTCGCTCCACGATATTCGCTTGGTTGAACCGGATCCCGCGCCCCGCCCAACGGTTTACGCCGTGACTTGGGGGCGAGCGGCCTTGCTTCCTGCGTTCGCGTTCACTCGCGTCTGGCTTTGGCAGGCGCCGATGACCGCGGGTTGTTGGAGTGCGCCGCATCCTAGGTAATCGCATTGCACATCGCATCTTGCCTCGTCGCAAAACGTGGGTTGTGAGTCGTCGAGCACGTGGCGCTATTTGTCACCGAAGAGATACACGCTTGCGCGCCGTGCTCTTGCTTGCCCCACCAGATCACCGTGGCCTCCGAGAGCGGCTGCCGGGTGCCGTTTCCACAAAGCGAATTTCGTGGAGCGACTGGAAACGGTACCCGGCAGCCGCCCCCGCGCATCCCCACCATTCAGCCCGCAGCGCTTGAACAGCGCCGCGCGACCCCCATCCATGAGGTTCGACCACGGAGCCCACATGGATCCCAGCCAGAACCCCACCGTCTTCCACGCCACCACCATTGTCTCGGTGCGCCGCAACGGCCGCGTCGCCATCGCCGGTGACGGCCAGGTCACCCTGGGCAACACGGTGATGAAGTCCAACGCCCGCAAGATCCGCCGCCTCGGCCGCGACGAGCAGGTCATCGCCGGGTTCGCCGGCGCCGCCGCCGATGCGTTCACCCTGTTTGAAGTCTTCGAAGCGAAGCTCGAGAAACACGGCCAGCTGACCCGCGCCGCCGTCGAGATGGCCAAGGACTGGCGCACCGAGCGCCGCTTCGGGAAGCTCGAGGCGCTGCTCGCGGTGGCCGACAAGGAAACCTCCCTGATCATCAGCGGTACCGGCGACGTCATCGAGCCCGACGACGGCATCATCGCCATCGGCTCGGGCGGCATGTACGCCCTGTCCGCCGCCCGCGCGCTGTACGCCCACACCGAACTGGACGCCCGCACCATCGCCACCGAGGCGATCAACATCGCCGGCGACGTGTGCATCTACACCAACCGCAACGTCGTGGTTGAGGAGCTGTAAGCATGAAGTTCAACCACACCAGCGCGACGATGACGCCGCGCGAGATCGTACAGTCGCTCGATACCCACATCATCGGCCAGCAGGACGCCAAGCGCGCCGTGGCCATCGCGCTGCGCAACCGCTGGCGTCGCAGCATGCTCGCCGACGACCTGCGCAACGAGGTCATGCCCAAGAACATCCTGATGATCGGCCCGACCGGCGTGGGCAAGACCGAGATCGCGCGGCGCCTGGCGACCCTGGCCAACGCGCCGTTCGTGAAGGTCGAGGCGACGCGCTTCACCGAGGTCGGCTACGTGGGCAAGGACGTGGAGCAGATCATCCGCGACCTGGCCGATACCGCGGTCAAGCTGTATCGCGAGCAGGCCAAGCAGAAGGTCCGCACCGAGGCCGAAGAGCGCGCCGAGGACCGCATCCTCGATGCGCTCCTGCCCAGGCGCACCAAGGGGCTGGGCGGCGGTATCGGTTTCGATCCCAAGGCGGCGGCCGAGGAGCCGTCGGCGCAGGAGTCCGAGACACGCATCAAGCTGCGTCGCCAGCTGCGCGCCGGCGAGCTGGACGAGCGCCAGATCGATATCGAGACCGCGGTCAACGTCAGCGGCGTGGACATCATGGCGCCGCCGGGCATGGAGGAGATGGGCCAGCAGCTGCGGCAGATGTTCTCCCAGCTGGGCAGCAGCAAGACCAACACCAAGACCATGACCATCAAGACCGCGCGCCCACTGCTGATCGAAGAGGAGGCCGGCAAGCTCGTCAACGAGGACGAGGTCCGCGAAGCCGCGATCGAGGCCTGCGAGCAACACGGCATCGTGTTCCTGGACGAGATCGACAAGGTTGCCAAGCGCGGAGAGAATGTGGGTGGCGGCGATGTCAGCCGCGAAGGCGTGCAGCGCGACCTGCTGCCGCTGGTGGAAGGCTCGACCGTCAGCACCAAATACGGCTCGGTGAAGACCGACCACATCCTCTTCATCGCCTCGGGCGCGTTCCACATGGCCAAGCCATCGGACCTGATCCCGGAACTGCAGGGCCGCTTCCCGATCCGGGTCGAGCTGTCGGCGCTGACCAAGGGCGACTTCATCCGCATCCTGACCGAGCCCAAGGCGGCCCTGACCGTCCAGTACATCGAGCTGATGAAGACCGAAGGCGTCAGCCTGGCGTTTACCGACGATGCCATCGAGCGCATCGCCGAGATCGCCGCGCTGGTCAACGAACGCCAGGAAAACATCGGTGCCCGCCGCCTGCACACCGTGCTGGAGCGCCTGCTGGATACCCTCAGCTACGAGGCGCCGGATCGCGACGGCCAGGCGATCACCATCGACCGCAACTACGTCGATGCCAACCTCGGCGAGCTGGTGAAGGATCCGGATCTGAGCCGCTACATCCTCTAAATCGCTGGACCGAAAGCCCGCCAACCGGCGGGCTTTTTCCTGGGGAGACGCGCACGTTCACGAGTTGATGGCGCGTTCGCGCGTGGGCTCCCGCGACGGACTTGTCAGGTTTCCTGCGACGCCCACGTCTAACAAGGCTATGTGGATGCAAACGAGGCGTGCATGGAGCTCGCAAACAGCGGCGCACGGGCAGGGCGCGACAGAATGAGTCGGGCCCGGCCGGTGACCGATATCGATGCGGTGCTGCGCGAGCACGGCGCGATGCTGTTCCGCATCGCCTCGGGTTACACACGCACCAACGCGGCGCGCGATGACCTTGCCCAGGAGATGTCGGTGGCGGTGTGGAAGGCGCTTCCCGCCTTCCGTGGCGACGGCCCGCTGAAGGCCTTCGTCGCGCGTACCGCGCAGTTCGCTGCGCTGGATCACGTGCGCAAGCGCTCCAACCGCTTCGACGGGGACGCCATCGACGACAGCTTTGAGAGCCACGACCCGCGTCCCGACGAGCACGCCGGCCAATCGCAGCGCCGCCAGCACTTGCTGCAGGCAGTGCGCAACCTGCCGGTCGGCCAGCGCGAGTGCGTGCTGCTGGTGCTGGAGGGCTTCAGCAATCGCGAGATCGCCGAGATCCTCGGCATGCCCGGCAACACCGTCGATCAACGCCTGTCGCGGGCGCGACAGCATCTGCGCACGCTTCTGGAGGCCGCGAAATGAGCAATCAGGAATGGGACGCGCTCGCCGCGCAATGGGACTCGATGAGCGTGGGCGATCCGGCAGTCCTGCAGCAACGGCTGCGTCGCCATGCGCGCCGCACGCACCTTGGGCTGATTGGCGAGCTGGGTGCGTTCGCGCTTGCCCTGGCGATGATCGGGTGGGCGTGGGTGGATGATCCCGGCATGCGCCGCTGGCTGGTGGTCGCCGGCGTGCTGTTGGTCGCTTGCCAGGGGATCTACCTCGTGCTGCGTCGGCGCTATCGCCTGTTCGGCTCGCCCGAGCGCGGACTGGTGGGGTTGATCGACGCCGAGATTGGCCGCGCCCGCTTCATCCTGGCGACGCACTGGGCCGGCGTGCCCATCGCGCTGGTGATGGTCGCCTTTGCGTGGGTGCTGATTCCGAGCATCCATCTTGAGAAGGTGCAGAGCGGCACCGTGCTGGCAGGCGCCTTGTATCTGCCCTATCTGGGCGTGCGCACCTGGCAGATGCTGCGAAGGATCCGCAGCCTTCGCCGCGAGCGCGCCGAGCTGTTGCGCTGACCGTTATCTGCCCGCCAGGTTCGTCGCCTGGGCACCATTGACGATCATCCGCACCATGGTGGTGAGCTCGTCGATCTGCTGCGGGTAGCGCTCCGGCGGCAGGTCCATCGCGCTGCCACCGACGGCAAACACCAGCCGCGTGATTGCCCGGGCCACCAGGGCCGGCTCGTGCATCGGCACACGGTTGAGCTTGGATAGCCGGATCAGGTCCACCCGCAGCTCTTCCTCGAAGAAGCGCAACTGCCGGTCGACTGCCTCCTTGTACGCATCCGAGCCCACCAGGCCCTCGCGTAGCAAGAGGTGCAGCAGCTTGTCGTCCGCCCGCAGTTGCTCGAAGAACGCCTCCACCGAACTGCGCACCACGCCGCCGTTGGGATCTGCACGGTTGCGCGCCCGCCCGATGATGGCGCGCAAGGACGTGCCCGCACGCTCGATCAGCACCACGGCCAGCTCGTCGATGTCGCGGAAATGCCGGTAGAAACTGTTAGGCGCGATCTTCGCCTCGCGCGCCACCTCGCGCAGGCCGAGCGTGGAGACGCTGCGGTTGGGCCCGAGGATCGCCAGCGCCGCCTCGATCAGGTCTTCACGCGTGATCGGTCGGCGACGGGCGTCGCCGGCGGGGGCGGTCGGGAGCGGGATTTCGCTAGTCAAATCGGTCTGCCGGATGGTGGACACCATCTTCGGTCTCCACGCCGGGCAGATCAAACGGGTTGATGCCCTCCAGGCAGCCGACGTTGTAGCCGTACTGCGTTGGATCGGACCGGCGCTGGTGATGCGTGTAGATGCCGCAGGTCCGGCAGAAGTAGTGCTTCGCCGTATGGGTGTTGAACTGGTAGAGCGTCAGCTGCTCCGATCCCTGCGTGACACGCAACCCGTCCAAGGCAACCGAGGCAACGATCGCGCCCTTGCGCCTGCAGACGGAGCAGTCGCAGCGACGGGGATCGACGATACCGTGTGCGAGGTCGAGCTCCAGCTCGACCGCGCCGCAATGGCAGGACGCCCGGTGGTTGGGTTGGACCGCGACGCCGCCTACCCGTTTGATCATCGGAAATGTCCGCGGGGGGAGAGAGCAATTCTACGTTCGATAGATAGCGGCAGCCGCTGCACGCCCTTGCGGGCAACTATGAACCCCACTCGCCGAGCACCCGGCGCCGACGTTGAGCAAAAAAAGCCTCGCTGCTGAGGTATCAGGGGTCAGAAGCCGCCGTGGCGCCGGTCCACTGGACGGAAAGAACTACCGTTTCAACTTGAACGAGTTCTTAGGGGCCTGCCGCTAGTCACCGCCGCCTCCGCCATCTCCTCCACCACCGTCAGCACCGTCTGATCCGTCTCCAAAGTCATCGTCTCCGCTCATGTCAAAACTCATCCAGGCATCGTGCGCGAGACCATTAAACACAGCGAGCGAAAGAGCGATGATGCCGACACCCATTAGGCCGCCGTGCGAAAAGGCCAGCCCTAGACCGAGCAAGCATCCCAGTATTCCAAACGCTTTTTGCAACATGGTTACGTTGTCCCTCTAACACCGTAGTTAGGCCGCCCCCCAAGCGAGTTGGCCGGCTGTTGATCGAAACCGGACCATGAATCTGTTTGGAAATGAAACTTCGCGAGCTGGGCCTGAGCGACCAGCTAGACAGCGGCGCTTTCATGGAACCGCTTCAATACGATGCTGAGTAATATGCCAACTAACGCGCCCAATAGCCCAAAAGAGCCAACTCTTCCGGAGATAAAGTAGCCGCTTGCGGCACCCAACGCGTACCCTGCGAGGACGAATTTAGCTTGCCGCCTTTGGCTTGCAACCTTCTCCGCTTGACGGGCTCGCTTCCGACGGGATTCTTCTTTTGCAAGTGGCTCAGGATCGAGTATCGCCTGAGCAATCGCATCAGCTTGCGTCTTATCCATGTCCGCGACCTACTCCCAAAGCTGTGTTCAACACCTGTCAGGCGCCAAATGGGTGCCTATTCCTTGTGTCTATTTCCAGTTACCCGGCGCAATGTGCGGGAGCCCCCTCACCCTAATCAATCCGTCTCAGACAAAGTGCCGTCTGTTTCGGGTAGAAAACGTCCTCTCACTCCCCAATATCCTCATCCCAAACCTCAGGATTAGCCGCAATATAGCGCTGCATCATCTCCATGCAATTCCTATCCGCCAGATCGATGACTTTCGTGCCGTTTTCCCGCAACCAGTCGATCCCGCCGCGGAACGTTTCCGATTCCCCAACCACCACGGTGCCGATATTGAACTGCCGGATCAGGCCGCTGCAGTACCAGCACGGCGCCAGGGTCGTGACCATGATGGTGTCGCGGTAATTGCGCTGGCGTCCGGCCTTGCGAAACGCGTCCGTCTCGCCGTGGCTGGACGGGTCGCCGTCCTGCACGCGGCGGTTGTGGCCGCAGCCCAGCAGGCGGCCGTCGGCGTGGTACAGCGCGGCGCCGATCGGGATGCCGCCTTCGGCCAAGCCCTGGCGCGCTTCGGCGACGGCGGTGGCGAGCAGGGCGGGGTAGTCGGGGGTGCTGATCATCGGTCGGCCGGTAGCGGTGGGTGGAGGGATCGTCGCCGCGCCCACGCGGGATGTCGAGCACGTGAGCGCAACGCCGGCGGGGCGGTGCGATAATCGGCGCATGAACGATCCAAACCCGAATAACGCCTCCGATACCGCCGCCGACACCGTTCGCGCGCCCGATGCGTCCACGGCGCCGCCGGCGCCGCAGGCCGGTCCCGCCGGCACGACCCATTTCGGCTTCCGCGATGTTCCCACCCGAGACAAGCAGAAGCTGGTCGAGGAGGTGTTCTCCTCGGTCGCCGGCAGTTACGACCTGATGAACGACCTCATGTCGATGGGCATCCACCGGATCTGGAAGCGGTTCTTCGTCGCCACCGCGCAGGTCAAGCGCGGCGACCGGGTGCTGGACCTGGCCGGCGGCACCGGCGATATCGCGCTCCTGCTCAAGGACCGCGTCGGCGATACCGGCTCGATCGTGCTGGGCGACATCAACGGCGCGATGCTGCGCGTCGGCCGCGACCGGATGACCGACAAGGGCAAGGTCGCCGGCTTTGAATACGTGCAGATGAATGCCGAGAAGCTGCCGTTCCCGGACGCGAGCTTCGACCTGGTCACCATCGCCTTCGGCCTGCGCAACGTGACCGACAAGGACGCGGCGCTGGCCGAGATGCACCGCGTGCTGAAGGTCGGCGGCCAGGCGCGGGTACTGGAGTTCTCCGAGGTCAAGCCGGAGTGGTTCAAGCCGATCTACGACTTCCACTCCTTCAAGATCCTGCCGCGCCTGGGCCAGCTGTTCGCCAGGGATGCCGACAGCTACCAGTACCTGGCCGAGAGCATCCGCAAGCACCCGCCGCAGGACGAGCTCAAAGCGATGATGGAGCGCGCGGGTTTCGCCCGCTGCAGCTACCGCAACATGTCCGCCGGCATCGTCGCCATCCACACCGGCTACAAGGTGTAGGACGGAAGTCACTTCGCGCCCCGCGCGGGCGCGGCTACACTCGGGGATTGTCCTGCAACCCCGGGCCTGCCCATGCGCTCCTCGATCCTGACCCTGTTTTTTGCCGCCGCCGTGGTACTGGGCGGCTGCTCGCGCGACAACGCGCCGGCCGCGGATACGGCCGCCAAACCCGATGGCGATGTGGCCACCGCCGCACCCGCCGAGTACGACTCGCTGTCCTACGCCGAGCCCGACAAGGTCCGCATCAAGGACCTCGCGCTCGCCCTCAACGTCGACTTCGACGCCAGGGAAATCAGCGGCAGCGCCACCTACGACCTGGACTGGGTCGCCGATGACGCCAACGAACTGGTGCTCGACACCCGCGACCTGACCATCGAGAAGGTGGTCGGTGAGCGCAGCGACGACAAGTGGACCGACCTCAAGTACGAGCTGGCCGATGCCGACAAGCGCCTGGGCAGCAAGCTGACCATCCAGGTGCCCGACCGCAACAAGCGCGTGCGCGTGACCTACCGCACCTCGCCGGACGCATCGGGCCTGCAGTGGCTGACCCCGGCGATGACCGAGGGCGGCAAGCAGCCCTTCATGTTCAGCCAGTCGCAGCAGATCCACGCCCGCTCCTGGGTGCCGCTGCAAGACACGCCGCGCGTGCGCTTCACCTACAGCGCGCACGTGACCAGCCCCAAGGACGTGATGGTGCTGATGAGCGCCGACAACGATCCCAAGGCGGAGCGTGACGGCGACTACACCTTCGCCATGCCGCAGGCGATCCCGTCCTACCTGCTGGCCATCGCCGCCGGCGACCTGGAGTTCAAGCCGATCTCCGATCGCAGCGGCGTGTGGGCCGAGCCGGCCATGGTCGACAAGGCCACCGCCGAGTTCGCCGACACCGAGAAGATGATCGAGGCCACCGAGGCGATGTACGGCCCGTACCGCTGGGGCCGCTACGACATCCTCGTGCTGCCGCCGTCCTTCCCCTACGGCGGCATGGAAAACCCGCGCCTGACCTTCGCCACCCCGACCGTGATCGTGGGCGACAAGTCGCTGGTCTCGCTGATCGCCCACGAGCTGGCGCACAGCTGGGCCGGCAACCTGGTGACCTTCTCCAGCCCGAAAGACCAGTGGATGAACGAGGGCATCACCAGTTACGTCGAGAACCGCATCATCGAGTCGCTGTACGGCAAGGACTTCGCCAACATGGAAGCGGCGATCGCCCAGAACGAGCTGCGCAAGACCATCGGCGACATGGAGCCGCAGGCGCAGGCGCTGGCGATCCGCCCCGACATCCACGTCAAGGCCGGCGACACCCTGACCGAGGTCGCTTACGACAAGGGCGCCTGGTTCATGATGTTCCTGGAGCACCGCTTCGGCCGCGAGGACTTCGACCCGTTCCTGCGCGGCTACTTCGACCATTTCGCGTTCCAGTCGATCCCGACCACGACCTTCATCCAGTACGCCAAGGACAACCTGCTGGCCAAGCACCCCGGCAAAGTCACCGAGGCCGAGCTGGACGAGTGGATCTACGGCCAGGGGATCCCCGAGTCCGCGCCGGTGACCAGGTCGCCGCAGTTCGACGCGGTCGACACCGTGCGCAAGGCCTGGCTGGACGACGGCACCCTGCCGGCCAGCGACGTCACCGCCAAGTGGAGCACGCAGGAGTGGCTGCACTTCCTGGAAGGCATGCCGCAGACGCTGAGCCACGAGCAGCTGGCCGCGCTGGACGCCGCCTACAAGTTCACCGGCACCCCCAACGGCGAGATCGCGATGCGCTGGTACCCGCTGACCGTGCGTAGCGGCTATCCGCAAGCCAATGACGCGATTGCCGCGTTCCTGGAGCGCGTCGGCCGCCGCAAGCTGATCATGCCGACCTACGCCGAGCTGGTGAAGACTCCGGAAGGCCTGGCAATGGCCGAGAAGGTGCTCGCCCAGGCACGTCCCGGCTACCATCCGATCACCACCGGTTCGGTGGATGCCGTCATCGCCGAGGCCAAGGGCGACAAGTCGGTGACCAAGCCGGTCGACTGATCGCTCAGTTGATTGGACGTCTTCTTCGCGGCCGCCTCCGGGCGGTCGCGTTGTATCCGGCTTCCGGCTTTCGTATCCGCGCTCATCTGGATGGATTTCGGGGCGTGATCTGCATGTCTTCCGGGCGAATGTCCCCCGGCCTCCGCCTGCGGCGCAGGCCTCCTCCTTTATTTCGCCCGGAAGGCATACAGACCGCGCCGGAACTGGTGGATTCTCGCTCCTGCAACCACCGCGTTCTCGCAATGACGGGGGTGAATGCCCTTGCGGCGAAATAAAGGAGGAGGCACCGGTTTCATCGGTGCCGGGGGACATTCGCCGCAAGGGCGTTCACCCCCGGCTCTCCCGCCAGAGCCCGACCAAAGACCCCATGGACGCCATGGACCCACACGGCAACGCGGGAAGACCGACTGAAAATCAGGCACGCTTGAGTCCTGAACTGAAAGAGAACCACGCAATGACCTGTAAGCCCTTCGAGCCCGCCGACCACCCACCGCAATCCGGTCCACAACTGACGCGCGGATTGCCGATGCTCGTCGCCCTGACGTGCGCGGTGCTCCTGGGCGGGTGCAAGCCCGAGCCGGATCCCGAGATCGCCCGCGCCGAGCAGGCCGCCGCGCTGGACCGCCAGGCCGAGGCGATGGCGGCCGAGTTCGACGCCCAGTTCGATGCCGGCAAGTGGGACCTGGCCAAGGCGCACGGTGACGTGCTGATCGCCGAATACCCCGACAGCGCGGCCGCCGAACGCATCGCCGGTCGGCACGAGGAGGCGGCGGCAAAAGCCAATGAGATACGCGAGACCCGACGGCTGACCGGGTTATGGACCTACCAGAGCCAGCCGGTCGGCAAGAAGGAGCAGCTGTCGGCGGCGATCTACGCGCGTGAAAACGTCGAAACCGACGGCACTTCAGCCCGGCCGGTGCGATTGATCTTCCGCGACCACCCCGAGTGGGGCCGCAGCAGCTACCTCGTCCTGGAGGCCGGTGACTTCGACTGCTACAAGGGCTGCAAGCTCGCCGTCACCGTCGACGAAGAAAAGCCGCGCTCCATGGCCGGCAGCCGCCCCCACACCGACGATGCGATAGCGATGTTCGTCGAGGACGAGAAGACCCTGTGGAAGCTGGCCAAACAGGCGCGCGTGCTCAGCATCGAGTTCCCGGTCAAAGCTGGCGGCAAACGCACCGCGTCATTCGAGGTCGGCGGGCTCGATCCGGAGCGGATGCCGGGCTGGAACTAACTGCCGGGTCGTCGGAGTTGCGTCGCGCAGTTTGCCTTTGTTGCGACCACCGCGATGCTCATGCCTTGCTGACTCCAATGCTTGCAGTACAAAATGCCTCAAAAGCCGTATTGGGCTGACGGACGGTTCCGTCATCCCCCGCAAATTCGATGACCGACCTGTAGGCGCGCTGGGCCTCCGTCGCTGATTCCCGTTGCGCGTCGTTAAAGTCGTCGGAGATCGTTGCCTTCACGTCGGTTTCGAACGCGTAGCCAGACGTGGACCCGAATCCGGCGTACTCGACGCAGGATTCGGCGAGGGCGCCGAAATACTCTTCTGATTCGCCCTGGAGGGGTCTGCGCTTGTGCGCGACATGGGTCAGCTCGTGCGCCAGGACGCGCACCGCGTATCTCGCATGTCGCTCGCTCCCCGGCGCGTAGCGAAATGACATCGCCACCGTCATGTTGTCCAGTGCGGACGATCGCCATCCCCTCTTCAGCACCCTGGAGCCGGGCCGGTGCAGGGAAACCCGCAGCCGGGATACGTGAATCTCCGGAAGGTAGGCCTCGATCGCAGGCAGCAAGGCCTCAAGCCAGGGCAGCATCTCCCGCGCATCGTTGCCGCAGCCGCCAACCGTGATCCTTTTGGAGCTGGCTTCAGCCAACGGACAACGATCACCTGCGCCGCCGGGCAGTACCGACATGAAGTCGTAGAGCCCCACATTGCCGATCGTCAGCACCCTGACGGCGTGCCCACCGTGATCCGGCACCAGGGCCTCGGCGCGCGCCAGTTGCCGGATTCCACAGCCCGCCAGCGCCAGCGTCACTGCGGCAAGCAGTGCTAACCGCACTGGAAACCGGTCGATTCGCATGCGCCGTCAGCGTGCTGCTACAGCGCGTACCCGAACTGCTGCACAAACTGTTCGGCGAACTCGTCGTAGTCGAAGCGCTGGTTCTGGGTGCCGGGATGCTCGACCTTCAGCGCGCCCATCAGGTTGCCGATGCGGCCGATGGTCGGCCAGTCGTAGCCCTTCTGGATGCCGAAGATCAGCCCGGCGCGAAACGCGTCGCCACAGCCGGTCGGGTCGGTGATGCGGCTCTCGTGCGCGGGGGCGACGTCGAACACCTCGCCGTCGGCGTGGATCATCACGCCCTTGGGGCCGCGGGTTGCGATGTAGGCCTTGACCTTGCTGGCGATGGTCGCCTCGTCCCAGCCGGTGCGCTCCTGCAGCAGGTTGGACTCGTAATCGTTGACGGTCACGTAGTCGGCCTGCTCGATGAAGGCGCGCAGTTCCTCGCCGTTGAACAGCGGCATCGCCTGGCCGGGATCAAAGATGAAGGGAATGCCGGCCTCGGCGAACTCGTTGGCGTTCTGGATCATCCCCTCGTAACCGTCCGGGCTGACGATGCCGATGGTGACGCCGGGTACATCGCGCACGTGGTTTTCGTAGGAGCGCATCATCGCGCCGGGGTGGAAGGCGGTGATCTGGTTGTTGTCGTGGTCGGTGGTGATGAACGCCTGCGGGGTGAACAGCTCGTCGATCACCTTGACGTGGTCGAGGCGGATCTGCTGCTGCTCGAACCACTCGCGGTACGGTCCGAAATCCTGGCCGACGGTCGCCATCGGGATCGGGTCGCCGCCCAGCAATTTGAGGTTGTAGGCGATGTTGCCCGCGCAGCCGCCGAACTCGCGGCGCATTCGCGGCACCAGGAAGGAGACGTTCAGGATGTGCACCTTGTCCGGGAGGATGTGGTTCTTGAACTGGTCAGGGAACACCATGATGGTGTCGTAGGCCAGCGAGCCGCAGATCAGGGCTGACATCGGTAATCGCACTCCGGGGAGCTCCGCCGGCGTGGTCCTGGCGGGAGCGTGGTTTGACGATGGGTGGGGGGGGCGCAGGTCACCGCTTGGTGCGCACCGCATAGAATATCCGCTGGCCGGGGTCGCGGCCAGCCGGGCGCCGTTGCGGCCCCGGTCGCGGACCTTCCGCGCGGGGCATCGGGTCGCCGCCGCGGTGGGCGACCAAAAACGCCCATTAGCGACGGGTTACGCCATTTCTCCTTGCCCGGCAAGGGGGCGGTTGCTAGTCTTGTCGGCCGCTTCCGGCACCCCTCCCACGGCCCAATCGACGATGTTCAAGAAGTTTCGCGGCATGTTTTCCAACGACCTGTCCATCGATCTGGGCACGGCAAACACGTTGATCTACGTCCGCGGCCAGGGAATCGTGCTGAACGAGCCATCGGTGGTCGCGGTGCGCCAGGATCGCGTGGTCGGCGGCAACCGCACCGTCGCGGCGGTCGGCATGGAGGCCAAGCTGATGCTCGGCCGCACGCCGGGCCACATCACCACGATCCGGCCGATGAAGGACGGCGTCATCGCCGACTTCACCTACACCGAGGAAATGCTCAAGCATTTCATCCGCAAGGCGCACAAGTCGCGTTTCCTGCGGCCCAGCCCGCGGGTGCTGGTGTGCGTGCCGTGCGGCTCGACCCAGGTCGAGCGGCGCGCGATCAAGGAATCGGCCGAGGAGGCCGGTGCCCGCGAGGTCTATTTGATCGAGGAGCCGATGGCGGCGGCGATCGGCGCCGGCATGCCGGTCGCCGAGGCGCGCGGTTCGATGGTCGTGGATATCGGCGGCGGCACCACCGAAGTGGCGGTCATCGCGCTCAACGGCATCGTCTATGCCGCGTCAGTGCGTATCGGCGGCGACCGGTTTGACGAGGCGATCATCGCCTACGTCCGCCGCACCTACGGCACCCTGATCGGCGAGGCCACGGCCGAGCGGATCAAGGAAACGCTGGGCTGCGCCTACCAGCAGGAAGAGAACACCAGCATGGAGATCACCGGGCGCAACCTCGCCGAGGGCGTGCCGAAGATGATCACCATCACCGCCAACGAAGTGCTGGAGGCGCTGCACGAGCCGCTGGCCGGCATCGTCACCGCGATCAAGCTGGCCCTGGAGCAGACCCCGCCGGAGCTGGGTGCGGACGTCGCCGAGCGCGGCATCGTGCTGACCGGCGGCGGTGCGTTGCTGGCCGACTTTGACCGGCTGGTGAGCGAGGAGACCGGCGTCCACGTGCAGGTCGCCGAGGACCCGCTGACCTGCGTCGCCCGTGGCGGCGGTCGCGCGCTGGACCTGCTGGACATGCACGGCAACGAGTTTTTCGCTCCCGAGTAATGGCGATGCGGTGACCGTCACGGCGTTGTGCCGCGCCTGATTGCCGCGACACCGAAGCATGCCGCGGCGGGTGGGCCGGCGGCCTGTGCCACCATTGACGGTCCGCCACGCCAGATCAGCCGGTTTCCCTTCCATTGCGCTCCTACGCCAGCCCTTCGACTCCGAACCGTCCAGGCGACGTGTCCGCAACGCTGTGGCTGTCGGCCTACCTGGCGCTGGCGGTGGTGCTGATCGTGCTGGACCACCGTGGCGGCTGGCTGAACCAGGCCCGAGGGCATGCCACCTTGCTGGTGCAGCCGCTGTGGATCGCCGCGGGCTGGCCGGGTCGGGCGATCACCCGCCTGTACGACGACGCCGGCACCCTGAGCCAGCTGGCCGAGGACAATCGCCGCCTGCGCAATGAGCTGCTGGTCAACAGCGCCCGCATGGCCCGGCTGCAGACGCTTGCCTCCGACAACACGCGCCTGCGCGGGCTGCTCGATGCGGCCCACAACAACCAGCTCGACGTGCAGCTGGCGCCGATCCTGGACATCGACCTGGACCCCACGAGGCAACGCCTGGTGCTGGGCGCGGGCAGCAACGAGTCGGTCCGACCGGGCCAGAGCGTGATCGACGCCGGCGGCCTGCTGGGCCAGATCATCGACGTGCAGCCGGCGGTGTCCACCGTGCTGCTGGTCACCGACGCGGCCCACGCGGTGCCGGTGGCGATCGAGCGCAACGGCGTTCGCCTGGTGGCCTACGGCGAGGGACGCAGCGACATGCTGCGCCTGCACAGCATCCCCCTGTCCAGCGACGTCAAGGTCGGTGACCGCCTGCTGACCTCCGGGCTTGGCGGGCGCTTCGTCGCCGGCTTCCCGGTGGGGACGATCGTGTCGTTGCAGCCCGATGACAGCCGCGCGTTCCTGATCGGCGAGGTGATGCCGGCAGCGCAGCTGGACCGTGGCCGCGACGTCCTCCTGCTGCGCGGCGGTCCGGACGAGCGATCGGCAGCGGCCGGAAGCGATTCGCTGGACGGCGATGCGGAAGAAGCGCCGGACGCTGCTCCTGGCGCCGCGCACGGCACCGCGGACGCTGCACAGAAGGCCGCCCCGGACGCGCTGCCCGTACCGGCGACCGCCCCCGCCTCCGGTGACCGGCGATGACCCGCCGCTACCAGCCGTGGCTGCTGCCGGCCAGCATCGTCGCCGCCCTTTTGCTGGGGCTGTTGCCGCTGCCGCTGCTGTTGCAGGGCCTGCGCCCGTACTGGCTGGCCCTGGTGGTCGCCTACTGGGTGATCGAGGATCCCGAGCGCGTGGGGCTGGGATTCGCATTCCTTGCCGGCGTGCTGGCCGACATCACCTTCGGCGGCCTGCTCGGCGAGCAGGCACTGCGGCTGGTGGTGATGACCTTCATCATCCAGCGATTCCGCGCGCGCCTGCGCTTCTTTCCGCTGTGGCAGCAGGCGCTGGCGATCGGCGGCCTGCTGTTGAATGACCGCATCGTGGTCGCCGCGGTACACGTGGCCCTCGGCATTCCCTCGCTGCCGGCGATGTTCTGGCTGGCCCCGCTGACCGGGATGGCGCTGTGGCCGCCGGTGTTCCTGCTGCTGGACGCGCTGCGTCTGGGCAGCTGGCGCAGGAGCTGAGCGATGCGCCCGATCCGGCGCCGCCCACGGCGCGTGCTCAAGGACGCCGCGGCCGAAGTCCGCCACTTTCGCACCCGCGTGATCATTGCTTTTATCGGCGTGACCCTGGTGCTGTCGGGACTGGCGCTGGGCTACTACCGCCTGCAGGTCTGGCATCACGACGAGTACGCGACGCGTGCGGAGCAGAACCGGATCAAGCTGCGCCCGGTGGTGCCCGGTCGCGGCCTGATCTACGACCGCAAGGGCCGCATCCTGGCCGACAACGTGCCCGCGTTCCGCCTGGAGGTCACCCCGCGCGAAGCCGGTGACCCGGAAGACTGGCTGCCCGGACTGGCCGGCATCATCGACCTGTCCGAGCAGGAGATCGACGACTTCCTGGCCGCGCGCAAGGTCACCCGCAGCTACAAGCCGATCATCCTCAAGCTGCGGGTGAAGCCCGACGAACTGGCGCGGCTGGCCGTGGACCGGTGGAAGTACCCCGGCGTGGAGGTGGTCTCCTACCTGCAGCGGCGCTACCTGCACGGCGAGCTGTTCGCTCACGTGATCGGCTACGTCGGCCGCATCGATGAGGCCGACCTGGCCGAGATGGGCGAGGCCGGCAGCGTCTTCAGCCACACCGGCAAGACCGGGCTGGAGCGCTCCTATGAGGAAGCGCTGCGCGGCAAGCTGGGTTACGAGAAGGTCGAGACCAACGTCGACGGCCGGCCGATGCGGATCGTCGGCCGGGTGCCGGCGGTGCCCGGCGCGGACCTGCGCCTGTCGGTGGACCTGGATCTGCAGCGGGCGATGGTGGCCGCGTTTGGCGATGCCGACGGCTCGGCGATCGCGGTGGACACCAAAACCGGCCAGGTGCTGGCGATGGTCAGCCTGCCCTCGTATGACACCAACCTGTTCGTCAACGGCATCTCCCACGCCGACTACAACGGCCTGATCAACAATCCCTCGCGCCCGCTGTTCAACCGCAATGTGCTCGGCGGCGGCCCGCCGGGTTCGACGATCAAGCCAGTCATGGCGCTGGCCGGGCTCGACAGCGGATTGCGCACGCCGTCCGACCGCATCCTCTCCACCGGCGAGTTCCGCATCCCCGGTCAGGCGCGTGGCTACCGCGATGCCTCCGGCGGCGGCCACGGCTGGACCGACCTGCGCGATTCGATCTCCCGCTCGGTCAACACCTACTACTACAAGCTCGCCCTGGACATGGGCATCGACCGGCTCTCCGAGTACATGCATCTCTATGGGTTCGGCGAGAAGAGCGGCATCGACCTGCTGGGCGAGAACGCCGGCGTGGTGCCCTCGCGCGAGTACAAGCGCACCATCAGCAGGGAGTCCTGGTATCCGGGCGAGACGGTGATCTCCGGGATCGGGCAGGGCTACTGGATCGCCACCGCCTTGCAGATCGCCCGCTCCACCGCGGCGGTCGCCAACGGCGGTGACCTGCACGAGCTGCGCCTGCTGCAGTCGCGCCGCGACGGCTACGAGTCGCCGTGGCAGGACCTGCCGCCCACGCCCAGCCACCGCATCACCGACAAGCCGGCCAACCTGCGCGCGGTGCAGGAGGGCATGATCGCCACGGTCAACGGACCAGGCGGCACCGCCCGTCGCATGGCGGTTGGCGCGTCGTACACGATGGCGGGCAAGACCGGTACCGCCCAGCGCTCCAGCCGCAAGGGCAACGTCAGCCTCAACCCGCACACGCTGCCTTACCACCTGCGCCATACCGCGCTGTTCACCGGCTACGCGCCGGCCGAGGATCCCCAGATCGCGGTCGCCGTAGTGGTGGAGCATGGCGGTTACGGCGGCAGCGCGGCCGCGCCCATCGCCCGCACGATTTTCGACGCCTGGTTGCTGGGCAAGATGCCCGAGGGCATGGAGCCGACCGACGACGCGGTGACCGACCCGCTGGAGGCCGCGGTGGAGATGGCGCAGGACGCGGTGGATGCCGAAGCCGCGACCGAAACGGGCGCGGACGCCGGCGAAGCCGCGGCTGACTCCACTACGGACCCGGCGCAATGAGGACCATCCTGCGCTGGCTGCTGGACATGGCCGCGCGATTCACCCGCACCCTGGACCTGCTGTTGCTGGCGGCCCTGCTGGCGCTGATGGGCATTGGCCTGGCCGTGCTCTACAGCGCCGGCGGCAAGTCCGAGGCGCTGGTGATGGCGCAGGCCTCGCGCTTCGTCATCGGCCTGGGAGTGATGTGGCTGCTATCGCGGGTATCGCCGCTGCAACTGCGCAACTGGACGCCGCTGGCCTACGCCGCGACGATCGTGCCGCTGCTGATCGTCCTGTTCATTGGCCAGGGCCGCCACGGCGGGCACTGGATCAACCTGGGGGTGTTCTACTTCCAGCCGGCCGAGGTGCTCAAGCTGAGCCTGCCGATGATGGTCGCCTGGCAACTCAACCGCGCGCCGTTGCCGCCGTCCTTCCGCGCCACCGTGGTCGCGATGGTCCTGATCGCGCTGCCGACCGGACTGGTCCTGCTGCAACCGGACCTGGGCACGGCCTTGCTGGTCGGCATCAGCGGCGCGTTCGTGCTCTACCTGGCCGGGCTGTCGTGGTGGTGGTTCGTCGCCGCGGCGGGGAGCATTGCCGTGGCCGCGCCGGCGGCGTGGTTCTGGATGTTCAGGCCCTACCAGAAGGACCGCATCCTGATGTTCCTGGATCCCGAGCGCGACCCGCTGGGCGCCGGCTGGAACATCATCCAGTCCAAGATTGCCATCGGCGGAGGCGGCCTGACCGGCAAGGGCTGGGGCGATGGCAGCCAGTCGCACCTGAACTACATTCCCGAGCACACCACCGACTTCATCTTCGCCGTCCTCAGCGAGGAGTTCGGCTGGATCGGCGTGGCAATCACGCTGGGCCTTTACCTGTTCGTGGTCGGGCGCTGCCTGTGGGTATCGGCGCAGGCGCGGGACGGGTATTCGCGGCTGCTGACTGGCGCGCTCGGGCTGGCGTTCTTCGTCTACGTGGTGGTCAACGGCGGCATGGTCGCCGGCATGTTGCCGGTGGTCGGGGTACCGATGCCGCTGCTCAGCTACGGCGGCACCTCGGCGGTGTCGCTGCTGGCCGGGATGGGCGTGGTCATGGCGGTGCGCGCCCATCGCCCGGTCCATGGCCATTGAAAACGGCGGTCCGGATGCATCGACAACACACGCTGACTGGGCGTCATTCGTCGCCCTGGGGCGGTTCAGGCATTTGCGAACAAGTGCTAACCTCGTCCCAATGAGCCGAACCCTTGCCAGCCGCGCCCTGCTATGTGCGCTCCCGTTCGCCCTGGTCGCCTGCGCCACGCCGGTCCAGCCCACTGAAAACCCGTCCTCCGCATCCACGATCCTGGTGCCCGACGAGACCTCCCCGCCGAAGCCGCCGAGCCAGCCGGTGGTGTCCAACGCGCAACCTCTCTCGGTCGCCGTCCCCGAGTTCATCCGCACCACCTCGGCCAAGTACGACGTCGATGCCGCCTACATCACTTCGGTGATGGCCAAGGCGCAGATGCGCGAGGGCATCATCGCGGCCATGTCGCGGCCGGCCGAAGCCAAGCCGTGGAAGGACTACCGGCCGATCTTCATCTCCCAGCAGCGCATCACCGCCGGCAAGGCGTTCCTCGCCAAGCACCGCGCCGCGCTGCACAAGGTCGAGGCGCAATACGGCGTCCCCGCCGAGATCATCGTCGCGATCATCGGGGTGGAAACCAGCTACGGCGGCAACACCGGCAGTTACCCGGTGGTGGATGCCCTGTACACCCTCGCTTTCGCGTACCCGCGGACCAACGAACCCGGCCGGATCGAGCGCGAGAACAACCGCGAGCAGTTCTTCCGCGACGAGCTCGCCCAGCTGTTTGCGATGGGCAAGGAAAACGGCTTCGACGTGACCACGCTCAAGGGCAGCTACGCCGGGGCGATGGGCTGGGGCCAGTTCATGCCGTCCAGTTACCGCGACTACGCGGTCGACGGCAATGGCGACGGCAAGGTCGACCTGTTCAACAACCTCGATGACGTGTTCGCCTCGGTCGCCAACTACTTCGTCAAGAAGGGCGGCTGGAAGCGCGGCGAGCCGATCGTCTCGCGCGCGGTGCGGGCCAAGGGTGCCGCTGCGTTCGAGCCGGAAGGTCTGGAGCCGCGCTACACGCTGGAGCAGCTGGCTGCACGGGGTTACAAGCCGCAGACGCCCATCGCCGGTGCCGGCAACGCAACCCTGCTCAACCTGGACGGCGTGAACGGGCCGGAGTACTGGCTGGGCTACCAGAACTTCTACGCGATCACCCGCTACAACATCTCCAAGCACTACGCGATGGCGGTGTACCAGCTGTCCGAGGCGATCGCGGGGCGGGAGAATCCGCTCGCGGCAGTTCCGGCCAGTGGCCGTCCGGGCGCATGAAGCGGCTGCTGGGGGCCGGCCTCGTCCTCGGCCTGGCCGCCTGCGCCAGCGGTCCCGGCAAGAAATCCGATCCTCCGGCTGACACGGCGGGCACGGCCAAGGCGGCCGGTCACACGGTGCGCGGAAAGTCGCCGTATCCGCCGGCGCAGGAAGACCTGTCCAAGCGCGGCCACTACACGGCCGGCGGGCTCTACGCGCCGCACATCAAGGACTCCGCGCCGAACATCGACATCGATGTCTCGCTGATTCCCGAGCCCGAAGTGGTCGCCGAGCCACGTTCGGCCTACGGCAACCGGCCAACCTATGCCGTGCTGGGCAAGAACTACCAGGTGCTCAACGACACCACGGGTTTCGTCGAGCGCGGCACTGCGTCCTATTACGGCAACAAGTTCCACGGACGGCGCACCTCCAACATGGAGGTCTACGACATGTATGCCTTCACCGCCGCGCACAAGTCGCTGCCGCTGCCCAGTTTTGCCCGGATCACCAACCTGGACAACGGCCGCTCGGTGGTGGTCCGGGTCAACGACCGCGGACCGTTCCACGATGGCCGGGTGGTGGACCTGAGCTACGCCGCGGCGGTCAAGCTGGGCGTCCATCCCGCCGGTACCGGCCGGGTCGAGGTGCGCGCGCTGCAACCCGGTGAGTCGCCGCCGACGCAATTTGTGGCCGCGCCGGCGCCGGCTTCTGCTACCACCCCGACCGCTACTGCATCCAAGCGGGTTGCCGCGACGCCGACCACCACCAGTTCGATGGATTCGCTGGTCGCCAAACTGCCTGCGGCGACTGCGGCGACTGCGGCGACTTCAGCGACTTCAGCGACCGCAGCCAGCGCTGCGCCTGTGGCCCTTGCCGCCTCCGTCCCCGCCCCCGCGTCCGTCGCGGCCAAGGGCGACGCCGAAGACTGGCGGTTCCAGATGAGCCGCGACGGCCGCGCGATGACCGCCGATGATTTCGATGCGTGGATGGCCGAGCGCCACATCAGCATCGTTGGTGGCCATGTCGTGCGGAACGCTCCTGAGGGCGCGAAAGCCTCTGCCCAGGCGACCGCTGCCGCAGTCCCGGCTCGCGCGCCGACGGGCGCCCCGGCCACATCGAACACCGTTCCAGCGGCGGCTCCTGCATCTGCCGCGACCGCCGGCGTCATCCAGGCCAGCGACGTTGGCGAGGGCGTGGTCCTGCAGGTGGCCAGTTTCACCGCGCGCGACAATGCCGACCGCGCGTTGGCCACCCTGCGCGGTGCCGGCATCGCCGCCGCCAACCTGCACGACGGCATGGCCAACGGCCGCCAGGTCTGGCGCGTGCGGGTCGGTCCGCTGGAAGCGGCGGCCGCCAACGGCCTGGCCAGCCGTATCGCCGGCCTCGGCTTCGGCACGCCGCAACGCGTCAAAGACTAGTTTCGTTTCCCTTTCGACATCGATACCCATCGGCCCCGCGCCGACCCGGAGCAGTTCACCAATGAAGTCCTACCGCGCAATTGGCATCGCCGCGCTCACCACTTTCGCTTTCGGCCTCGCGTTCGCACAGACCCCGGCGCCCCAGCCCACCCCGCAACCGACTCCGCAGCCCGAGGCTGCCGAACAGGCGCCGGCCAGCGAGGCGCTTCCGGTACCGCCGCCTCCGGCGATCGTCGGCACCGCGTGGATCCTGATGGATGCCGCCAGCGGCAATGTCCTGGCTGGCGAGAACATCGACGAACCCCTGGAGCCGGCCAGCATCACCAAGGTGATGACCAGCTACGTCATCGCCGCCGAGATGGCCGGCGGCAAGGTCAAGCCGACCGACCAGGTGATGATGACCGAGAACGCGTGGCGCAAGGGCGGGGCGGGCACCGACGGCAGTTACTCCGGCTTCCAGGTCAACCAGACCGCGCCGCTGCTGGAGATGGAAAAAGGCATGGTGGTGCAGTCCGGCAACGATGCCGCGATCGCCCTGGCCGAGCACGTCGCCGGCAGCGAATCCGCCTTCGCCGCGCTGATGAACCAGTACGCCAAGCGCCTGGGCATGAAGAACTCCCACTTCGCCAACGCGACCGGACTGCCCGACGAGGGCCACCTGTCCTCCGCGCACGATCTGGCGCTGCTCGGCATCGGCCTTGCGCGCGACTTCCCCGAGACCTACTCCTACAACAAGATCAAGGAGTTCACGGTCGGGCCGATCACCCAGCCCAACCGCAACGTGCTCCTGTGGCGCGACAGCACCGTGGACGGCATCAAGACCGGTCATACCTCCGGCGCCGGCTACTGCCTGATGGCCTCGGCCAAGCGGGATGATCAGCGCCTGGTGTCCGTCGTCCTCGGCTCCACCTCCGAGAAGCAGCGGGCCAGCGACAGCCAGGCGCTGCTCAACTGGGGCTTCCGCTTCTACGAAACCCACAAGCTGTACGACGGCAACACCGCGGTGGCGACCCACAAGCTGTGGAAGGGCGCCGTGGATACGCTGGAGCTGGGCGTCGCCGAGCCGCTGCTGGTGACGGTGCCGCGCGGCCGTTACGAGCAGTTGCAGCCCACCATGGACGTGCCGGCCACGCTGGTCGCCCCGATCGAGAAGGGGCAGGCGATCGGCACCGTGAAAGTGATGCTCGATGGCGAGGTCGTCGCCGAGCGCCCGCTGGTTGCACTGCAGGCGGTCGAGCGCGCAGGCTTCTTCAAGCGCCTGTGGCACGAGCTGCTGATGTGGTGGAAGTCGACCTGACCGATTCAGAGCTGACAGACAAGCGAGTTGAAGCATGGAACTGACATCCGACAATCCCGAACATGGCTTCCAGTTTCCCGGTGAGTTCGAGCTCAGCGCGATGGGCGCCGCCGACTCCGGGCTGGAGACCGAACTTCCCCAGCGACTGATCGATGGCGGCATCCAGGTGCTGACCGAGCGCACCGACTGCAGGCATTCGCGTAACAGCCGCTACGTGTGCGTGCGCCTGACCTTCCACGCCGAGAGCCGTGAGCAGTACGACTTTGCCCACCAGCTGCTGCGCGACCATCCGGAAGTGAAGTGGACGCTGTAACGCGCTCTGCAAACGCCCTCGAACCCCACGACCCTGGCCTCGCCCCCGACGCAATGCCAGCCGCAGCGGTGCAGTCGAGCACGGCCGCGCGCACTCTGCCTAACGCCGTGCTGCGCGACCTCGGCCGGCGGCCGTATGAACCGGTCTGGCGCGCGATGCAGGACTTCACCGATCACCGCAACGGCGATACGCCCGATGAGCTGTGGCTGGTGGAACACGATCCGGTGTTCACCCTCGGCCAGAGCGGTCGCGCCGAGCACGTCCTGGCGGCTGGCGACATCCCCGTGGTCCAGGTCGACCGCGGCGGTCAGGTGACCTACCACGGCCCCGGCCAGCTGGTGCTGTATCCGTTGCTGGACCTGCGCCGGGTCAAGGTCGGCGTACGCGACTACGTGGCCCGGGTGGAGCAGGCGGTGATCGACACGCTGGCGGACTGGAATATCGAGGCCGGCCGCCGCGACGGCGCGCCCGGCGTGTACGTCGCCGGAGCCAAGATCGCCGCGCTCGGCATCCGCGTCCGCCGAGGCTGCAGCTTCCACGGCCTGGCCTTCAACATCGACATGGACCTGTCCCCGTTCACACGCATCAATCCCTGTGGTTACGCGGGTTTGCGGGTGACCTCGATGGTAGACTTGGGCGGTCCCTCGGGGCTGCAGGCCGTCAAGCCGGCGCTGGTCGAACACTTCGCCGCGCAGTTTGGCCTGAAGGTCGACGAGGCCCCGCCGCCGGCCCTGCCCACGCTCTGAGCGGCGTCCCCCGCATCCACGTCCCGGATTCTCCATGAGCGATAGCGTCAGCAAGTCCATCCCCCTCGCGATTGTCAGCGGCGACGCTCCCGCGTCCCTGCAGCCGGGCGTGAAGCAGTTGGCCGGCGACAAGATCAGCCGCTCGCCGGTGCAGTTCGCCGAAGCGCCGGTGCTGCGCAAGCCGTCATGGATCCGGGTCCGCATCCCATCGGGCAACGCGGTGGCCAAGCTGAAGGAGAAGCTGCGCGCGAACCGTCTGGTCACCGTGTGCGAGGAAGCCAGCTGCCCCAACATTCACGAGTGCTTCGGTCACGGCACCGCGACCTTCATGATCCTGGGCGAGGTCTGCACCCGCCGCTGCAGTTTCTGCGACGTCGCCCACGGCCGGCCCAAGCCGCCGGATGCGTCCGAGCCGGCCAACCTGGCGCGCACCGTCGCCGACATGGGCCTGAAATACGTGGTGGTGACCTCGGTCGACCGCGACGACCTGCGCGACGGCGGCGCCGCCCATTTCGTGGAGTGCATCGCCGCGATCCGCGCCCAGAGCCCGGGCACCCGGATCGAGATCCTGACCCCGGACTTCCGCGGCAAGGGCCGGATGGAGCGCGCGCTGGAAATCCTCGCGGCCAACCCACCGGACGTGTTCAACCACAACCTGGAAACGGTGCCCGAGCTGTACCGCAACGTGCGCCCCGGCGCCGACTACCAGTGGTCGCTGACCCTGCTGCAGAAGTTCAAGGCCCAGCATCCCGACGTGGTGACCAAGTCCGGGATCATGCTGGGACTGGGCGAGGAGCGCGAACAGGTCGAGCAGACCCTGCGGGACCTGCGCGCACACGACGTGGACATGATCACCATCGGCCAGTACCTGCAGCCCAGCGCCCACCACCATCCGGTGATGCGCTACTGGACGCCGGAGGAGTACAAGCACTTCGAAACGTTCGGCCTGGCGTTGGGCTTTACCCACGTCGCCTCCGGCCCGCTGGTGCGCTCGTCCTACCACGCCGACCGCAGCGCGGCGGAGGCCGGTCTGGCCGTTTCCGCCTGAGCGAGGCGACAACCGGGTGTGTTGCGTCGGCGTCAGCGTTGGCCGACGCGGCGCATCCGTCCGCTGGGTGCTTGCGTACACGTTCTTCGCATTGACGTGTCTAAGCTTCCCCCGAGCGTTTGCTCCGCCCGCTCCTGATCGCTTCCTGACCGTGCCATGACGGCGTGACAGCGCCCGCGACTTTCGGCACTGTCAGGGGGTTCCAGCGGTCAGCAATCTGAATTTCCCGTACTGCGCCAGTCCGTTGCATCCCCTTCACTGTCGGCCCTCCAGCCTCAATTTCATGATCTCCAAGACTCCCCTGCTTGCCCTGCTGTTGACCGCTCCGTGGGCGCTGCTGGCGCGCGCCGACAATGCGCCGGTGGCCGCGCCGACCTCCATCGAGGCGCCGGCGACGACGACCCGCACCACCAGCAGCAAGCCGGCGGTCCTGCCCAGCGGCCCGACCGCTGACCAGGCCACTGCGGCCAAGCTGGTCTATGGACTGCTCTCCGACAGCCGCTATGCCTACCGGCCGCAGCCGCTGGACGACGCGCTCTCGGCTGATATCTACAAGCGTTACCTGGAAGCGCTGGACGGCGGCAAGCAGTTTTTCACCGCCGCCGACATCGCCGGGTTCGACCGCTACAAGACTCGGCTGGACGACGCCATCAAGAGCGGCGAGCTGGAGCCGGGCTACGCGATCTTCGCGCTCTACCGGCAGCGGGTGAACGAGCGCATCCGCCACGCCCGCGGGCTGCTCAAGCAGGACATCTTCGATTTCAGCGGTGATGAGCAGTTCCACTACGACCGCAAGAAGGCGCCGTGGGCGGAAGACACCGCCGAGCTGGACGAGCTGTGGAAGCAGTCGGTCCGCAACGACTGGCTGCGCCTGAAGCTGGCGGGCAAGGAATCGAAGGACATCGCGAAGACGCTGGACAAGCGCTACGCCAACCTGGCCGACAACGTCGCCCAGTTGGAAGGCCAGGACGTCTTCCAGACCTTCCTCAACAGCTACACCAACGCGATCGATCCGCACACCAGCTACTTCACCCCGCGTTCGGCGGAAAACTTCAACCTGTCCATGTCGCTGTCGCTGGAAGGCATCGGCGCGGTGCTGCAGAAGCAGGACGACATCGTCGCGATCCGCGAGATCGTGCCCGGTGGCCCCGCCGACAAGTCCGGCGTGCTTGCTCCAGGCGACCGCGTCGTGGCGGTCGGCCAGGGCACCAGCGGCAACATGGAAGACGTGATCGGCTGGCGCATCGACAACGTGGTCGAGAAGATCCGCGGGCCCAAGGATTCCAAGGTCCGCCTGGACGTGGTGCCGGCGAGCGCCGGCCTGGACAGCGAGCCCGTGCGGGTGGTGATTACCCGTGACAAGGTGCGCCTGGAGGACCAGGCCGCCAAGTCCAAGGTGCTGGAGATTCCCGGCATTGGCGATGCGCCGGCCAAGCACGTGGGCGTGATCGAGCTGCCCGGTTTCTACCAGGACTTCGAGGGCCGCCGCCTCAACAACGGCGATTACGCCTCGGCCACCCGCGACGTCGCCAAGCTGCTGGTGGACATGAAGAAGCAGGGCGTGGACGGCGTGGTGCTGGATCTGCGCAACAACGGCGGTGGTTCGCTGAACGAGGCAATCGAGCTGACCGGCCTGTTCATCGACCAGGGCCCGGTGGTCCAGGTGCGCGAGTCCGGCGGCCGGGTCACGGTCAACGGCGACGACGAGCCGGGCGTGGCCTGGGACGGGCCGCTGGCAGTGCTGGTCAACCGCGGCTCGGCGTCGGCGTCGGAGATCTTCGCCGGCGCGATACAGGACTACGGCCGCGGGCTGGTGATCGGCGAGAACACCTTCGGCAAGGGCACAGTGCAGAACCTGGTTGACCTGGACCGCTGGCCGGGCGGCGAGGAGGAGCGCTTCGGCCAGGTCAAGCTGACCGTCGCCCAGTTCTTCCTGCCCGGTGGCAGCTCGACCCAGAACAAGGGCGTGGTGCCGGACATCCAGTTCCCGGCCTCGGTGGATGCCACCGAATACGGCGAGAGCACCTACGACAACGCGCTGCCGTGGACGCGGATCGCCGCGGTGCCGCACAAGGTCTACGGCGACTTCAGCCACATCCTGGGCACGCTGGACAAACTGCACACCGCCCGCGTCGCCAACAACCTGGAGTTCCAGTGGTGGCGCGAGGACGTGGCGCGCTTCCGCGAGGAGTCCGCGAAGACCACGATCTCGCTCAACGAGGCCGAGCGGCGCCGCGAGCGCGACGCCAGCGAGGCGCGGCGCAAGAAGCGCCAGGAAACCCGCGAGGAGCTCGGGCTGGCGCTGGATCCGCTCGCGCTGATTTCCGCCGACGACGGGCTGACCGCCAACGAGCGCGACATCGTCCAGGACGCCGCGCGCGAGAAGGCCGCCGAGGACCGTCCCGACCCGTTGCTGCAGGAGTCTGCAGCGATCCTGGCCGATGCGATCCACCTGCTGGCCAACGACCGTAAGCTGTCGGCGCTGGTGCTGCCGATCTCGACCCGCGCCGGACACTGGGCGGACTGAGGGCCAGAACCGCCGCGCTCAGGCTTGACGGCTTTCCACCGCAAACACTTATCGGGCACCTTCGGGTGCCCGCTTTGTTTCAGCCGTCGCGCAACGCGACCGTCACCGGCAGGCGCGCGGCCCGCAATGCCGGGAACAGGCCGCCCACCAGGCCGATGCCCAGCGCCCATTTCAGGCCGGTCCACAGCAACTGCGGCGAGACCTTGAACTGGAACACCACCTGGCTGAAGTTGTTGCCCAGCGTGGACACCGTGTAGCCGTTGAAGATCGCCCAGGCGATCAGCCCACCCAACACGCCGCCCAGCAGCGCCAGCAGCATCGTTTCCAGCATGACGGCGAGCACGACGGGCAGGCTGCGGAAGCCGATCGCACGCATGGTCGCGATCTCGCGCGCGCGGCCGGCGACCGCGGCGTACATCGTGTTGAGCGCGCCGAACACCGCACCGACCGCCATGATCGCGCCGATCACCGTTCCGAGCACGTTGATCAGCGTGCTCAGCTGGCCGGACTGCTTGCGGTAGTAGCTGCGGGTGGTCTCCACGTCGAGCTTCAGGCGCGGGTCGGCGTCCATCGCCGCCTTGAGGCGCTGGAAGCCGTCCGCACCCTCGGTGCGCACGGTGATCGACTGGAAGGCATTGCGCCGGTAGGTCGAGGCGATGGTCTGCGCGTCGCCCCACAACTCTGAATCGTAGGCATCTCCGGAGGCGAACTTGCCGACCACGGCCCACTGCTGGTTGGCGAACTCCAGAGTGCTGCCGACGTCCAAGCCGCGGAACTGCGATTGCGCTCCCTGGCCCACCACCAGCTCCTGCAGTCCCGGCCGGAACCTGCGGCCTTCCACCAGGCGAACACCCGGGCGCACCTGCCAGGCCTCCTCGCCGACGCCGCGCAGCTGCGCGTTCGAATCGCTGCCGTCGGATCGCGCCTTCAGTGCGACAACCTGGGACAGTTCGGCGGTCAGCAACGGTTTGCCCTGCGCGTCGCGGGCGATCCCGGGCAGGCTGGACACCAGAGGCACCTGGTCGCGCAGGATGACCGAGTTGGTTTCCGCCTGTGAGCCGCCGCGCAGGATGATGGCGGTGTCATCGCTCCCGGTGGCCTGCAGCGTCGCCTTGAAGCCTTCGCCCATCGCCAGCATCGCCACCAGTACGCCGACCACCCCGGCGATGCCGACGATGATCACCGAGGACGCGCCCCACCGCTGCGGCAGGCTGGAAATGCCGATCCGCGTCGCCGCAAGGGACAGCCGCCCGCTGCGGGTCAGGACAAGCCACCCCGCCAGCGTGACCGCCAGGGCGAGCAGGCCCCACCAGGGCAGCGCGATCCATGCTGCCAATCCGGTCACCAGCAGTACGATGGTGAGCAGGTTCCACAAGCGCTGCTTGTTCACGGCCCGCATCCTCATCTCCCGGCCAGCGCGTCGACGATCTTCAGGCGTTTGGCCCGCAGCGCCGGCAGCAGCCCGACCACCACCCCGATGGCGACCATCAGGCCGATGCCGACCAGCCACGTCTGCGCCGGCACCTGCGGCAGGCCGAGGATGCCGCCGCTGGCGGCGGAGATCCCCGGCATCGCCACCGCGGCCAGCGTGAGCCCGGTCAGCCCGCCGATCATCACCAGCAGCACCGACTCGGCCATCACCAGCCCGAGCATGGTCGAGTCGTGGAAGCCCAGCGTCTTCAACGTTGCCAATTCGGGCACCCGCTCGCGCACCGCCTGGGCCATGGTGTTGCCGGTAAGCAGCAGCAGGGTGAAGAACACCGCGCCCATGATCGCGGTGACGATCAGGCCGATGTCGGCGAACTGCTTGGCAAACGACTGCTGGAACGCCGACTCGGTCTGGCTCTTGGTCTCGTGGTCGGAGTTGGCCGAGAGCGCGTCGATCGCCTGCGCCACGCGCGAGGCCTGGTCGGGGTCGGCCAGCTGCACGGTGAAGAAGCTGACCTGGTTCTTGATGTAGTCGTTGGCCTCGTCGAAGTACTTCCAGTGCATCAGCAGCTGCTGCTCGGCGCCGACGTTGTCGCGGTCGCGCGAGCGGTAGATCGCCTCCAGCTGCAGCGGCCAGTCGTTGCTGCCGCTGCGCGGGAAGATGGTCGCCTGCAGCGGGATGGTGTCGCCGATCTTCCAGTCGAACTTCTGTGCCAGTGCCTCGCCCACCACGGCGCCGGTCTGGTTGGCCTGCCACGCCTGCAACCGGTCGGCCGGAATCTCGAAATCGGTGTAGACGTCAAAGTAGTTGTCGGCCACCGAGAAGTTGGGGAAGAAGTTCATCGGATCCCGGTAGATGCCGCCAAACCACATGGAGTAAGTCGCGTTGCGCACGCCCGGCACGCCCTCGATCTGGCGCAGGAGGCGGATGGGCAGGGTCTGGGTGATCGACAGGCGCGAAGCGACAATGAGCCGGTTGGCCCCGTCCACGCTGCCGCCGGAGTTGAATGCCACCCGGACCGAGTCGAGCATGCCGAACAGCAGGAAGGCGGCGACCACCGACAGCAGGGTCAGCAGCGTGCGGGTCTTGCTCCGCCGCAACTGGGCCCAGACCAGCCAGAGGTATTTCATCGCCGCCTCAGTGCGCCAGCTCGGGCGCGCCCACCAGCTCGCCCTTGTCGAGGTGGATGGTGTGACTGGCGTATTCGGCCGCCTTGGGGTCGTGGGTGACCATGATGATGGTCTTGCCGTGGTCGCGGTTGAGCGACTGCAGCAGGGTCAGGATCTCCTCGGCGGAATGACGGTCCAGGTCGCCGGTGGGCTCGTCGCAGATCAGGAAGGTCGGGTCGGACACGATCGCCCGTGCGATGGCGACGCGTTGCTGCTGGCCGCCGGAAAGCTCGTTGGGCTTGTGCGAGGTGCGGTCCGCCAGGCCGACCAGCTGCAGGGCGATGCCGGCATTGCGCTTGCGCTGGGCGGCCTTGAGCGTGGTCAGCAGCAGTGGCAGCTCGACGTTCTTCTGCGCGGTCAGCATCGGCATCAGGTTGTAGAACTGGAACACGAAGCCCACATGCCGGCTGCGCCAGGTGGCCAGCTGCCCTGCACTCATGCGGTCGATACGCTCCCCTTCGATGGAGATCTCGCCCCCGCTGGGGGTGTCCAGGCCACCGATCAGGTTCAGCAGGGTAGTCTTGCCCGAACCCGAGGGGCCCATCAGGGCCACGAAATCGCCCTCGGCGATGTCCAGGTCGATGCCGTGCAGCACCTCGATCTTCTCCGGCCCGCGCTGGTAGGTCTTGGTGAGCTCGCGGATGCTGACCAGGGTCTTCATTGCGGTGCGTCCTTTTGCAGCGTCACCCTGTCCCCGTGGGTGAGCTCGGGGGGTGGATCCAGCACCACGGTCTCCCCGGCCGTCAGACCGGCGAGCACCTGGCGGTCGCTGCCGGTGGTGATTCCGGCTTCCACGGCCCGCTGTTCGACCGAGTCATCCTCACCCAGCACGAAGACGACGTCCTTGCCGTCCCGGCTCGCCACTGCCGCCGCCGGCACGCGCACCCCCGGCGGCGCCTCCTCGCCGGCCTTTTCCATGAAGCTGACCCGCACGCCCATGTCGGGCACGATCCGCGGGTCCTTCTCGTCCAGCGCAACGCGCACCTTCACCGTCGCCTTGCCGCGGTCGGCGGTGGGGATGATCGCGATCACCGAGCCGGGAATGCGCCAGTCCGGGTAGGCGTTGAGCACGGCCTCGATCGGCATTTTCGGCGTCACCCGGCCGATGTAGGCCTCGCCGACATCCACCTCCACCTCCAGCGAGTCCATGTCGACGATGGTGCCGATGCCGGTGCGGGTGAAGCCGCCGCCGGCCGACAGCGGCGAGATAATCTCGCCGGGCTGGGCCGCCTTGGCGATCACCACGCCGGCGAACGGTGCGCGGACCACGGTGTTGTCCACGCCGTTGTCGGCGATGGCCAGGCGGTCGGCGGCGACCTGTGCGTTGCGCTGAGCAGTCTGCAGTTGCGAGCGCAAGGCGTCGCGCTCGGCGACGGCCTGGTCGTACTGCGCGGCCGACACCAGTTGCTGCCGCGCCAGCGCCTGCAGCCGGCCGGCATTGGCGGCAGCTTCGCGCGACTGCGCCTGGGCGGCGTTGATCTGGCTGCGCGCGGCGGCGAGCTGGGCGCGGGCCAGGCGGCGCTCGGCATTGGCATCGACGGGATCCAGGGTGGCCATGATCTCCCCGGCCTGAACCTGCTGGCCTTCCTCGATCATCACCTCGCGAACCTTGCCGGTGATCTTGGAGGATACGGTAGCCATCCGGCGGGCGACCACGTAACCGGTGGCATCCAGCACCGCCGCGCTGCCGCTGGACATCGCCACCGCGGGCGCGGTGCGTACCTCGACACCGCCCTGGCCGCGCAGGAAGAACCCGGCAGCGAGGATCAGCACCAGCAGCACCGCGGCCGCGACCAGCCACGGCCACCGTTTCCGTGGCTCCGGCGGAGCCGAACGGTCGATCTTGAGCGACTTGAGCAGCTCGGCCGACTCAGTCATATGCGCCCTTGCAGTGGTGTTCGCCCGAGTGTGACGCGGGGCTCGTTCAGTGCCAAGCCACCCCGGCAAACGCGGCGGCACGCAGGCTTGCCATCGCGCCATGCCGGAGCGGGGTGTTGCGAGGCCGCCATGGCTAACCCGTCGCGGTCGCGATCATAGACTGCAGCGCACCCAGGTGACTGTCGAGGGCGTTGCGTCCGGCCTCGGTGAGGCGGTACCAGGTGACCGGCTTGCGTTCGACGAAGTCGCGCCGCAGCGCCACGTAGCCGGTGTCCTCGAGTTTCCGCAGTTGCGCTCCCAGATTGCCGTCGGTGAGTGACAGACTCTGCTTGAAACGCGCGAAGCTGATCTCGTCATGACGTGCCAGCAGGACGCCGATCGCCAGCCGCGCGCGATGTTCAAACGCGCTGTCGAGGCGGTCCAGCGCTTTCATTCCGGATGGACCGGCGACCGCGAGCGCTGGCTGCTGAAACCGGCCCAGGCCAGGGCGATCGCGACCAGCAGACCGGTCGCGGTCCAGGTGTAGGGCCATGCAAACATCGTCAACACGACGTAGGCCGCGAGCATCAGCAAGCCGGTCCACAGCAGCGGGCGCTCCAGGTGCACGCCGGCCAGGGCATAGGAAATCGCGGCCACCAGCATGAAGTTGCCGACCGCGGTCTCGATCGGCGCGCCGCGCATCACCGGCAACCAGCAGACCAGGAAGGCGGCGCCGGTTACCAGCCAGTGCAGGCCGTGGCGACGCCCGTGCGCCTGATCCACCGAGCCGCTGTGTTTCGTATCCCGCGCCGCCAGCCACATGCTGACCAGCCCACCGCCGATGCCGAACAGCACCCAGAACGGTGCCGCCAGTTGCGGCGCAAAGTCGGGCAATGCCCAGCCCACGGCGACGATCACTGCCCACATGAAGTAGATCGACGGCACGCCTGCGCTGCGGTCGTGCCGGCGTACCGCACCGACCACGTAATCCAGATCCTGTTTGAGCTGCTCAGCCTGTTGCATGGTCCTGTTCCTCCGGTTGATGGATGACAAAGTACTCTGGTTTTCAGAGTTGTCAAGCACCAGGATGTTCCGTCCCACCAATCAAGCGCGCCGTCGCGTCGCTGGAGACCGCGGCGTTATCGGTTCGCGTCGCGACCCGGGCCGCGCGCCATGCTGGCGAACACACCGTCGCGCCGCACCCATGCGTGGTACAGCGCCGCCGACAGGTGCAGCAACACGGTGGCGAACAGGAGGTAGGCCAGCAGCCCGTGGGCGCCGCGGAGCAGGGCGAACAGTGTCGGCGAATGCGGCAGGATGGCCGGTAGGCTGACGCTGCCGAACATCACGATGGGATAGCCGCCCGCCGAGAGCATTCCCCAGCCGATCAGCGGCATCGACAGCATCAGCGCGTACAGCACCCAGTGCGAGGCGCGGGCGGCGGACTTCTGGATGGCGGGCAGGTCGGCGGGCAGCGGCGGCGGACGGTGGGTCAGGCGGTTGCCCAGCCGCAGCAGTGCCAAGAGCAGGATGGCAATGCCGATCGGCCGGTGCAGCTCGATCAGCATCGGGCGCAGGGTCAGGGAGGCGACCATGGTGACGCCGACAAACAGCATGGTCAGGATCAGCACCGCCATGCTCCAGTGCAGCACACGCGCCAGCAGGTTGAAATGCGCAGGCGGGCGGGAGTTCATGGCGACGCCTCCTGGTCCGTGGCATCGGAGGCCTTGCCGCTGGCGATCTCGCGCTCACGGCGGAAGAAGGATTGCGCGTACACGCCCGAGCGCGCGGCCAGGATCGGGTCATCCGATGCCGCGATGCCGGTGGGCAGGATCAGCGGATCGAAGTTCACGTCGCGGCACGGGCCCGTGGCCTGCGGCTGCGCCTGCTCAAAGCTGAGCGTGCCGACGGTGACCTGACGGCGCGTTTCCGGCCACGGTTGCGACGGGTCGTCCAGCGCATCGCCGGCATCGGGCAATGTCACCACCATGTCCCATCGCAGGGGGCCCGTGGCCAGGCGGCGGTCGAGCTCCTCGGCGAGGTAGTCGGCGGAGGCCTGCTCGCGCTTGGCCTTGTCCATCTCCACGAAAGGCGCCTGTGGCCGCATCGACCAGCGCACCGGCTGGCGCTCGCCGTTAGTGTTGATGAAGTGGAAAGTGTGGACGCCGTTGTAGGCGGTATTGGCCCAGCTGTCCGACCAGCGCGCCGATTCGGCCCAGGCCTGGAAGCGACGTGCCTGCGGGTACCTGGCCAGGAACGCGGCCATTTTCGCCGGGTCGGGCTTGCCGGTCGCCGGGTCCGGGATCCCGGCGCGGGTCTGCTCCAGGAAGGCCTCCAGGGTGGGCGCGCCGAAGAACGGAAAACTGTTCATCGCCATGCGCCACTGTTGGCCATCGTCGGTGCGGATGAGCAAGGCCATGCTCCGCACCCGGGCGGCGGCATCGGCGCCATGCGGATCCCCGCCGCCAATAGACATCCGTCCCAAGACTGGCACGGCGGCCTGCGAGAACGCCCTCGCACTCGACAGGGCGACGCCTTCGGCCGTGCCCTGAAAACTGCCACTGACACAAACGCCCTTGCTGTGCGCGCGCCGGAAACCGGGGTGGTCGGCGCCGGTGGCTTCGATGGTGTCAACGAATCGCTGCGAGGTGAGGCGCCCGCTGCTGCCGATCCAGCCCGCGGCCCAGGCAAACGCCGCGGCCCCACCCAGGGCGATCAGGCCGATCGCGGCAAGCGGGAGCAAGGAACGTCGCGGCGGGCGCCCGTCGGGCGTGGGCATCTGTGAGGTCATGGCAAGGTCCGCTGGCTGTCACCCCTTCATACACCCTCGCAATCGGGAAAGCGGTGACGAGTGGACCTGCGCTCCAACGGCGCCAAGCTCGTGCGCGGATCCGACTGGGCGCGCGCCCCGATGACTCAGTGCCCGTAGCGTTGCTTGAGCATCGTCCACGCCGAGCGCAGCGCCAGCGCCTCGCCGCCGGCCGGGCGTCCCGGGCGGTCCTTGTCGTTCCACGCGTAGACATCCAGGTGGGCCCACTTCTGGCCCTCGCTGATGAAGCGCTCCAGATACAACGCAGCTGTCACCGAGCCGGCCATGCGCGAACCGGCATTGGCGATGTCGGCGATGCTGCTGTCCAGGTAGCGCAGGTAGGGTCGCCACAGCGGCATGCGCCAGACCGGATCGCGGGTCGCTTCGCCGGCATCGAGCCACTGCCGCGCCAGGGTGTCGTCGTTGGCGAACAGCGCCGGCAGGTCCGGCCCAAGCGCCACGCGGGCGGCGCCGGTGAGGGTGGCGAAATCGATGATGGTGTCGGGGCCCTGCTCGCAGGCGTAGGCCAGCGCGTCGCAGAGCACCAGCCGCCCTTCGGCGTCGGTGTTGTCGACCTCCACCGTGATGCCCTTGCGCGTCGTGATGACGTCGCCGGGGCGGAAGGAATCCGGGCCGACCGCGTTTTCCACCGCCGCCACCAGCACCGTCAGCTGAACCGGCAGGGCCTGCGCCATGACCAGCCCGGCCAGGGCCAGGGCGTGAGCGGCGCCGCCCATATCCTTCTTCATGTTGCGCATGCCATCAGGGGCCTTCATGTCCAACCCGCCGGTGTCGAAGCACACGCCCTTGCCGACCAGGGCCAGGTGAGGATGCCCGGGCTTGCCCCAGCGCAGGGCGATCAAACGGGGAACCCGATGGGATGAGCGGCCCACGGCGTGGATGGTGGGAAAGTTCTGCTCCAGCAGGGCGTCGCCGGCGATCACTTCCAGCGTCGCGCCGTGGCTGTCGGCGAGCTCGCGCGCGGCATCCTCCAGTTGCTGCGGACCCATGTCCTCGGTGGGCGTGGTGACCCAGTCGCGCACCCGCAGGCACGCGGCGATGACGTCACGCACTTCCTGCGATGGAGCAGCCGCCAGCTCGGCCGGTGCGCGCCTGGGCTTGCGGTAGCGGGCGAAGCGGTAACTGCCCAGGCCCCAGCCCAGTTGCAGGTTGGTCGCCTCCACCGGGTCCGAGTCTTGGGCGGGCTTCCAGACCGTGCCGGCGGGCAGCGCAAAAGGCGCATGTGCGTAGCAATAGGCGTCGGCGCGGTCCGCCACGCCGATCACCGCACCCGCAATGCTGCCATCGCCCGCCGACAGCAACGCCACCGACCCCGGGCTGGCATCGAACGCCTGCGCGTCCAGCCATTTGCCATGCGCCGGTAATTGGGTCGCGCGCCACTGCTCCAGCCGGTCGGGGCTGACGATGTGCAGGGGCAGGGCATCGGTGGTGGCATCGGTAAAGCCAGACGGCAGACTCATGGACGGATCGACTCCTTGGCGTGCGCCGCGTCGAGCCAGTCGGCCAACGCGGCAAGTGTGGGAAATTCGAGGTCGGGACGCGGCCGCGCATCGGGCCACGGCTGGGACCGGCCGTGATCGTCGGAACGGTTGATCCAGCAGGCACGCAGGCCGGCCCGGCGCGCGCCGATCACGTCCATGTAAGGATCGTCGCCGACGTGCAGGACCTGCTCGCGGGGCAGGCCGAGGCGCTCGCAGGCGGCGTGGAATATGCTCGCGTCCGGCTTGGCGGCCCCGTGTTCGCGCGCGCCGAGCTGGAACCGGAACAGGTGCATCAGGCCGATCGTGTCCAGGCAGGCGTTGCCGTTGCTGACGGCGGCCAGCGGCACCCGCGCCGCCAGGCGCTCCAGCGCGGCGACGCTGTCGGGGTAGTGCGTCACATCGCAGCGCGCGGCGAAGTAGGCGTCATAGGCCGAATCGGCCAACTCGACGTCCTCGTCGGCGAGCACCAGCATGCGCTCGATCATCCACTGGCGTTGCGCGGTCATGTCGTGGGCGAGCCGCGGACGCTCGTGGTTGGCCAGTTCACGCAGCCGCTGGCGCTCTCTGGGCGGCCACATCCGTGCGGCGCGCGGTGCGTTTGCCGCCATCCACGCCTCAAGTGCAGCCTCCGCGCCCACGATGGCCGGCGCGATCGGCCAGATCGTGTCGTCAAGGTCGAGGGTGATGGCGCGGACGGGAAAGCTCACGCGTTCATTCTAGCCCGTCGAAAAACGGCGATCACTCCAGCAGGCGCGCCCAGCCTTCCAGGCCCTCGATCCGCGACAGGCTGATTTTGACGCAGACCAGCAATGGCACCGCCAGCAGCAGTCCGATGATGCCCCACAGCGAGCCGAACGCCATCAGCGCCATGATCAGCACCAGCGGCGACAAGCGCATCTGCCGGCCCAGAATGACCGGCGTCAGGATCTGGCCCTCGAGTGTGTGCAGGGCCAGGTAGATACCAGCGGGCACCAGCGACATCCAGGCCTCGTCAAAGGCCACGAACCCCATCAGCAACATGATGATGATGCCGATCAGCGGCCCGACGTAGGGGGCGAAGTTGAGCACCGCGGCCATGGTGCCCCACAGCAGTGCTTCGGCCAACGGGACGCCGAGCAGGTAGAACGATCCCGCCAGCGCCAGGCCGAGGATCAGGTTGATCGCGCTGATCGTGAGCACATAGCGCGATATCTCGCGCTCGATGGATTGCATGATCTCCACGGTGACGCGCTTTTGCTGGCGGCTCGGCAGCAGCGATATCGCATTGCGTTGCAGGTTTTCGCCATAGACCATGAAGAAGAAGGTCAGCAGGATCACTGCCAGCAGGGACGTGAGCATCATGGGGGTGGCCGTCAGCGATTTGTAGGGGTCGTTGACCTCGGTGCGGACGACATCGACTTTCTTGCCATCCCCCGACTCGGTGGCGCGGGCGATGCTCTCCGCCGCTTCGCTGGCGGCGTGGACCGGCTTGCTCATCTCGCGCAATTTCGGCGCCAGCCGCCCGAGCTCCTTGGGCACCTGGCGGGCCCATTCGGCGGCAGGCTGGGCCAGTTGGTAGCCCAGCGCGACCGTGGCCGCCAGCCCGCCAAGCAAAACGATGGTTGCGCCGAGCACGCGTGGAACGTGCAATCGTCGCAGCCCGCGGATGATGGGGTTGCCGATCAGGGCGAAGAACATCCCCAGCAGAATCGGAAGCACCACCCCCTGAGCGAGCCAGAGGGTATAGCCGACCGCCAGCGTGGCGAGCAGATTGAGCGCGTGTGACGCTCGTGGTCGTACGGCTGAAAGCGGCGGATCCTCATCGCCGGCCAATGCCGACGCGCCAACATCCACCGTGGCAGGGAGCGGTAAGGACGGGTCACCCTGCGCGGAAGGCGAGCCCGGATCCGCAGGCCCTGCGGCCATGGTCAGCCGTTGCCTCCTGCCTGGCGGGCCGCGGAGGCCAAGCGCTCCAGATAATCCTGTGCCGCGCTGTCATTGGTATCTGGGGGCAATTGGCGTCGCTGGCGGCGTGCCGAATCGGCGCTGGCCGCGACCCGGGGTGCGGGAGCAGCGGCGGGCCCGTCGGCTAAACCGGATCGTTGGACCTTCTCGTCGACGGCTTCTTCCGCGTCTTCTGCGTCGCTTGCCGCCGAAGCGGCTGTGACCCCGGAAAACAGGTTCATCAGCGTGCTGCTCATGCGCAGCAAGCCGCCGCTGCGGGCGACCGTCTGCAATGGTTCAGCGCGCCCGATCAGGAACCCGCTCGCCAGTCCGACGACGATGATCCGGCCCGGTGACCACAGGGCCCGCCACGAGTCCCTGAGTTGGCGCATGTCCGCGCCAACCTGACGCTCGTTGGCCTCCAAAGTGTTCTCGGCCTGGTCGACCTTGTTCTTGAGCTTTTCGAAATTCATCGTTTTTCCCCTGCGCCGTCATGGCGTTGCGACGCAGACTGGCGGGTCTCCGCAGAAGTGAAAGTTGCGCAGCGACCGCGGCACCGGCACCCCGGCACGCAGTTCACGGACCTGCCTGCCCGGTCGATACGCGTTGTGCCTGCTTCAGCGCACGTTGCTTCTCGTCATTCGCGGACTCCGCATCGCGCGCGCACTCGGCGGAATCCGGGGACGGCATCACGTCCGAAAGCTCGCCGACCCCGAGCCTGGCAAGTTGGCGCCGGGTTGCGTCCAGGCGGGTAAAGCCGAAGTAATGCACCGCGGCCCATGTGGCAATGCCGGCAGCCACCAGGCTCAGTGCCGCCGGAATGAGCAGTGCTGCAGTCCAGGTCAGCACCGTGGCACCGTTGAGGAACACCACCAGGGCGCCCATCAGGAACAGCCACGCGGTGGCCCCGCAAACGATGGCCACCCCGCTCATCGCCAGGGTTCGACCCAAGGCACTGCGCGCGAGCGACACATCCGCCGCCACCAGTGCACGCAATGCCTTGGCCGTATCCCCTGCTGCGGAGAGGCTGGCCTGACCGGTCTGGCCGATCTGGCGCAAGGCCTCCCGCAGCTCATCGGCCACGGGTGGATCATCCTGACGCCGCTCGTCTTCGCCGTGGCTTTCCATCGCGGCGGCTTAGTCGTTGTTGCGGGTGAGCTTGGCAAGCACCCAGCCGGCGGCGAGAGCGGCACCGAAGGCGGCCATCGGACGCTCGCGGATCAACTCCGAGGCGCTGTCCAGCAGGTCGCGGCCTTTCTCCATCAACTCGTCGGCCTGTTCACGTGCGGCGCCGGCGACGTCGCCCGCGGCCTTCCTGGTTGCCGATGCGCTCTCGGACAGCTCGGACTTGATGCTGGTCTGGCCGGAGCGGAGTTCCTCACCTGCGGCGCTGGCGGCGCCCTTCAATGTCTCGCCGGTGTGCTGCGCCGCCTGCTTGAGATGGTTGCCCGCCTCGCCGAGGTTCGACTTGACCGACTGGGTCGGATTGGTTCCGAGGGTGCTGGACGGATTGTTGGCGGTGGTATCGGTCGGATTCATTGATATCGCTCCTGATGGGGGATCTTGGGATTTATTGCATCTGCAGCACACCGCGTTGATTGCCGCGAACGATCTGCAAAACCAACTGTGCAGGAGGTCGTGTGAAGCCCGCGCGGAAGCCGGCCAGATCCTCGAACGCGCCGGCGCTGGAAGCCATCACCACATCGCCCTCGCGCATGCCGCTGGCCGCGGCGCGACTGCCCTGGGCGACCGACTCCACCAGGACGCCGGACACCCCGGCCTGGCGCAGACGCTCCGGCAGCTCGCTGAAGCCGGCCCCGTCCAATCGCGGATCCAGGCTGGCGCCGGCCAACGCGCGCGGTTGCTCCTTCAAGGTGGCGGTCAGGCGCAGCGGCTTGCCGTCGCGACGGATGTCCAGTTGCACTTTGCTGCCGATGGCATGCAACCCCTCGAAGTTGCGCAAGCTGTCGCGGCTGTCGATCCGTTCGCCGTCGGCCGCCACGATCACATCACCGGATTTCACCCCGGCAGCCGCGGCAGCGGAGTCCGCGTGGACCCGCGTCACCAGGGCTCCGCGCGCGTCGTCCAGCTTCAGGGCCTTGGCCAGGCGGGCGTCGACATCCTGGGCATCCAGTCCAAAGGTGCCGCGCCGGACTTCGCCGCTGGTGACGAGTTGATCCATGACATTGCGCGCGAGGTTGGCCGGAATCGCGAAGCCCAGGCCGATGTTGCCGGCCATGCTGCCGCGCGGGTTGAAGCTGGCGGTGTTGATGCCGACCAGTTGGCCGTCCAGGTTGACCAGCGCGCCACCGGAGTTGCCCGGATTGATCGAGGCATCGGTCTGGATGAAGCTCTGGTAGCCCAGCCCGCGCAGGCCGGTGCGGCCGACGGCGGAGACGATGCCGGAGGTGACCGTCTGGCCGATGCCGAACGGATTGCCGACCGCGACCACGAAATCGCCCACGCGCAGGTCGCCCGAATCGGCCAGGGTGACCTGTTGCAGTCCCTCGGCAGGAATCCGCATCACCGCCACGTCGGTGTCCGGATCGGAGCCGATGAACTCCGCCGCCAGCGTGCGCCCGTCAGCGAGCGTTACCGTGACCTCCTCGGCGCCCTCGATGACGTGGTGGTTGGTGAGCACATAGCCGCGGCCGGCATCAACGATGACGCCCGACCCCAGTGACTGCTCGATGCGCTCCTGCGGGATATGCGGAAACATGCGGCGGAAGATCGGGTCGTTGGCGAAGGGGTTGTTGAGCCGCACGCGCTGTTTGGCCTGGACACTCACCACCGCGGGAGTGACCCGGGCGAGCATCGGCGCCAGCGATGGCAGGGGCTGCCCGCCTACCGCCGAGGGGAGCGAGGCGCTCATCGGCGTGACCACGGGCGCGGCTGTCTGGCTGGCAGGCGCGGCCATCGCCGGCGTTTGCAGGCCGTGCAGGACGGTGCCGGCGACCACGCCGCCGAACAGCGCTGCCAGGGCCAGCATCGCCAAGATGCTCAGGGAAGGTCGATGGGACGTGGAATGGTTGCTCATACGCGGTACCGGGCAGGTGGCAAGACCAATCTCCAAGTGTGGTTCAACGCCGGTAAATCGTCGATGAAGTGGGTCTTTTCCGGTGCACCGGCGGGCTGCCCCTAGCGGCAAACGGCATTGTTCGCCAGCGTTGACTTGACCGGATCGGGGCGGTAGCTTTGTTTCCTGTCATCGACACAACATGTTGTGGTCATGGCGGGCGATAAGCCCAGCATTTGGGTCTTTCGGCTGCGCTGGCTGATGCCGCATCGTTGTCCGAAGGGGTTGTGGGAGGCCCTTCGCTGGCGCTTTCGTGGCTATCGGCGCCGTCGTCATCCGCACTACCAACGCAAGACGCCATTCCGCGCCGGACGATCCGGCCCGAATCACGCATTCCGGTCGCGCCAGCAGCGACCACCCAGGAGAAAGTTCAGGCATGAGCACGGTGCGCCTCGAGGCAGCAAGCATGGAAACTTCCGGCAATTCCAATACATCCGGCGTCGAGACACCGGCGGTGATGAAAATCGCCATGCAGCCGGCGTCGTTGGATATCTGGGACAAGAAGTACCGGCTGGTGACCAAGGACGGCACGCCGGTGGACGCCGACATCGACGCCACCTACCGCCGCGTTGCGCGTGCGCTGGCCGACTCGGAGTCCACCGACGAGCTGCGCGCCTACTGGCACGAGCGCTTCACCTGGGCGCTGCGCCACGGCGCTATTCCCGCCGGCCGCATCACCTCCAATGCCGGCGCGCTGGAGCACAAGCCGGCGACCAGCACGATCAACTGCACCGTCTCGGGCACCATCGAGGATTCCATGGACGGCATCCTGGAGAAGGTCCACGAGGCCGGCCTGACCCTGAAGGCGGGCTGCGGCATCGGCTATGAATTCAGCACCCTGCGCCCGCGCGGGGCATTCGTCGCCGGCGCCGGTGCCTACACCTCCGGGCCGATGTCCTTCATGGATATCTACGACAAGATGTGCTTCACCGTGTCCTCGGCCGGGGGCCGTCGCGGCGCGCAGATGGGCACCTTCGATGTCTCGCATCCGGACGTGAAGGATTTCATCCGGGCCAAGCGCGAGGACGGCCGCCTGCGCCAGTTCAACCTGTCGCTGCTGATCACCGACGGCTTCATGCAGGCGGTGGCCGACGATGACGACTGGCCGCTGGTGTTCCCGGTCAACCTGAAGGAGAAGGGCGACGTCGATCTCGACGATCCCGCCCAGGTGGTCTGGCGCGACTGGCCGACCCACCGCAACTACATCGTCCGCGACGATGGCCTGGTTGCCTGCAAGGTCTACGGCCACATCAAGGCCCGGCACCTGTGGGACATGATCATGGTGTCCACCTATGACTACGCCGAGCCGGGCTTCATCCTGATCGACCGCGTCAACGAGATGAACAACAACTGGTGGTGCGAGGACATCCGCGCGACCAACCCCTGCGGCGAGCAGCCTTTGCCGGCCTACGGCGCGTGCCTGCTGGGCTCGATCAACCTGACGAAGTTCGTGCGCAACGCCTTCACCGAGCAGGCCAGCTTTGACTGGGACGAGTACCGCGAAGTGGTGCGCGTGTTCACCCGCATGCTCGACAACGTGGTGGAGATCAACGGCCTGCCCTTGCAGCAGCAGCGTGACGAGATCATGCGCAAGCGCCGCCATGGCATGGGTTTCCTCGGCCTGGGCTCGACGGTGACCATGCTGCAGATGAAGTACGGGTCGCCCGAGTCCTGCGAGTTCACCGAGCAGGTGGCCCGCGAGATGGCCGTCGCCGGCTGGGAAACCGGCCTGGCGCTGGCGAAGGAGAAGGGCCCGGCGCCGATCATGGACGAGCAGTTCACGGTCGATGCCGAGATGCTGCGCAAACGCCCGGAAATGGTCGCCGATGGCTGGAAGATCGGCCAGGAAGTGGCCGGCAAGGTGCTGCACGCCAGGTACTCGCGCTACATGCAGCGCGTGGCCGAAGTCGCCCCCGAGCTGGTTGCCGAACTGGCCGAGGTCGGAGCGCGCTTCACCCACCACAGCTCGATCGCCCCGACCGGCACCATCTCGCTGTCGCTGGCCAACAACGCGTCCAACGGCATCGAGCCGTCGTTTGCGCACCACTACAGCCGCAACGTGATCCGCGAGGGCAAGAAGTCCAAGGAGAAGGTGGACGTGTTCTCCTTCGAGCTGCTGGCCTACCGCAGCCTGGTCAATCCCGGCGCGATGCCGTTCTCCGATGAGCCGGCCACGCGCCTGCCCGAGTACTTCATCGCCGCCGACGACGTCACGCCCAAACAGCACGTGGACGTGCAGGCCGCGGCGCAGAAGTGGGTCGACAGTTCGATCTCCAAGACCGCCAACGTGCCGACCGATTATCCCTACGAGGATTTCAAGGACATCTACACCTATGCGCACGCGCAGGGCCTGAAGGGCTGCACCACGTTCCGCTTCAACCCGGCCGCCTTCCAGGGCGTGCTGGTCAAGGAGGCCGACCTGGAGAACACCACCTACCGCTTCGAGCTGGAGGACGGCAGCGTGGTGGAGGCCAAGGGCAACCAGGAAATCGAGTACGACGGGGAGATGCACACCGCCGCCAACCTGTTTGATGCCCTCAAGGAAGGGTATTACGGCAAGTTCTGAGCCACGCATCCCCGCGCGCAGCCCCACGGCCGGCGCGTCGCCAACCAACGCAGCAGGAGTCTGGCCCATGGCCATGAAGATCGACCAGAAAATCAAGGGTTACAGCGTCGTCAGCGCCGAGGACCGGGTCCGCGAAACCGCGGCGCAGGATGCCGCCCAGGCCGCCGACATGGACAGCAACGTGGTCCAGATGCACGAGAAGATCGAGCGCCCGGAGACGCTGATCGGGACGACCTACAAGCTGAAGACGCCGCTGTTCGAGCACGCCCTGTACGTCACCATCAACGACATCATCCTCAACGCCGGCAGCGAGCACGAGCACCGTCGGCCGTTCGAGATCTTCATCAACTCCAAGAACATGGACCACTTCCAGTGGATCGTGGCGCTGACCCGGATCATGTCGGCGGTGTTCCGCAAGGGCGGCGACGTGACCTTCCTGGTGGAGGAGATGAAGGCGGTGTTCGATCCGCGCGGCGGTTACTTCAAGGCCGGTGGCGTCTACATGCCCTCGCTGGTGGCCGAGCTGGGCAGCATCGTGGAGGAGCACCTCAAATCGATCGGGATGATCCAGGACCCGGAGATGAGCGCCTCCCAGCGCGAGCTGATCGCCGAGAAGCGCGCGGCGTACGCGGCCATGGAGTCCAAAAAAAAAACTGAGGTAACCCCGCTTGCGCAGAAGGTCGACGCCGCCGAGCTGCCGCCGCGGGACGAACTCAGCGGCCACCTGTTTCCCGAGCCGCGGGTCAGCGACACTCCGCGCAGCGAGGATGTGGCGGTCACCGGCGATGGCGGCGTGGCATTTCCGCCCTCCGCGGCGATGTGCCACAAGTGCAGCACCAAGGCGGTCGTGATCATGGACGGTTGCGCCACCTGCCTCAATTGCGGCTATTCCAAGTGCGGCTGAGCCCTGCGGATGGCGGGGAATTTCCGGCAGTGCGGAGGTAGCCCGCGTTTCACGGAATTTTGGTGTGGCCTCTGCGAGCATGCGCGGACGCGTAATCCACGCGCGATAACGGGAAATCTGTTCGCATGCCGCAATCCACGCCGCCGTCCGACCGGAAGTCGGGCCTGCTGCGCAGGTTCGCGCGCCGCCCCCAGCCGGTGGCCGCCGTCGAGGAGCCGCCGCTGCGCGACTCGCTGTTCAGCGCCCAGCGCATGGAAGAGCACGGCCGCCATCTCGCCGCCGTCCACCAGCTCCAGTCGGCCAGTGAGCCGCACACCGAGTCGCTGCTGGAGCGCCTGAGCGACAACCGGCGTCTGCTCGACCACACCTGCACGATGCTCACCGAATCGGCGCAGGCCAACCGGCGCATCACACCGGCCAGCGACTGGCTGCTGGACAACATCTACCTGGTGCAGGAACAGATCGCGATCGCGCGCCGGCATTTGCCGCGCGGCTACAGTCGCGAACTGCCGCGCCTGGCCAACGGACCCTCGGCCGGCCTGCCGCGTGTGTACGACATTGCCCTGAACGCGATCTCCCACGGCGATGGCCGGCTGGAGATCGAAAGCCTGGCGCGGTTCGTCGCCGCCTACCAGGAAGTTGCGCCGCTCAAACTGGGTGAGTTGTGGGCGATTCCGATCATGCTGCGTCTGGCCCTGATCGAAAACCTGCGCCGGGTCGGCCTGCGCATCGCCGCCGATCGCGTGCACATGGATCTGGCCGACATCTGGGCGGACCGGCTCACCACCGCCGCCGAGAAGCGGCCCAAGGACCTGGTGCTGGTGATCGCCGACATGGCCCGCAGCCAGCCGCCGATGACGCCGGCCTTCGTCGCCGAGCTGGTGCGCCAGGTGCAGGGACAGGGCTCGGTGCTGGCGCTGGCATTGACCTGGGTGGAGCAGTGGCTGGCCGATGGCGGCACCGATGTCGAACAGATCGTCCACGCCGACGGCCAGACCCAGTCTTCGGACCAGATGTCGGTGGGCAACAGCATCAGCAGCCTGCGCTTCCTGACTTTGGTGGACTGGCAGGAGTTCGTCGAGTCGGCCAGCCTGGTGGATGCGGTGCTGCGGCAGGACCCCACCGCGACCTACTCGCGCATGGATTTCGCCACCCGCGACCGCTACCGCCACCTCACCGAGGAGATCGCTCGTCGCGGGCGGCTGGAGGAGATCGACGTCGCGAAGAAGGCGCTCGAACTGGCCCGTCAGAGCGCGGCGCAGACCAAGGACATCCGCAGCCATGTCGGTTTCTATCTCGCCGACGACGGGCGCGCGACGCTGGAACATGCGCTGGGCGCACGACCGACCCTGGAGGCCTCGATCCGCAAGGGTGCGCGGCGGGTCCCATTGCTGGCTTACATGTTGCCGATTGCGCTGATCGTGGCGTTCTTCACCCAGGGCCTGGTGGTGGAGGCCGCGCGTCTGGCCATCAGCGACGGATTGCTGTTGTTGATCGGGCTGCTCGGGGTGGTCGCCTTCAGCGAGCTGGGCGTGGCCTGCGTGAACTGGGGCGCGACCCTGCTGGCGACGCCGCGCACCCTGCCGCGGATGGACTACTCCACTGGCATCCCCGCTTCCGCGCGCACCGTGGTGACCGTACCCACCATGCTGTCCAGCATCGCCGCGGTAAGCGAGCTGGTCGAGGCGCTGGAGGTCCGGTTCCTCGCCAACCGCGACCCGCAGTTGCGTTTTGTACTGCTATCGGACTTCCTGGATGCGCCCGAGCAGGTGATGCCCGGTGACGAGGCGCTGCTGACGGCTGCGCGTACGCAGATTGCCGCGTTGAACGAGCGCTACGCGAACGGCCACGACCTGTTTTTCCTGCTGCACCGTCCCCGTGCATGGAACCCGCGCGAAGGCGTGTGGATGGGCTACGAGCGCAAGCGCGGCAAGCTCTCTGCGTTGAACCGGGTGCTGCGTGGCGGCACCCGCGCCGCCTTCATGGAGATCACCGGTGACATCGCGGAGCTGGAAGGCGTGCGCTACGTGATCACCCTGGACAGCGACACCGACCTGCCGCGTGACGCTGCCCGCAAACTGGTGGGCACGCTGGCACATCCCTTGAACCACCCGGTATTCGACCTGGTGCGCGGCGTGGTGACGCGCGGCTACGGCATCCTCCAGCCGCGGGTCGGCATCAACATGAGCGGCGAGGAAAGTTCCTGGTACGCGCGCCTGTTTGGCAGCGAGCCGGGCATCGACCCCTACACGCGCGCCGTGTCGGACGTCTACCAGGACCTGTTCAACGAGGGCTCCTACGTCGGCAAGGGCATCTACGACGTGGATGCCTTCGAGCGTGCGCTGGACGGCCGCATCCTGCCCAACCGCGTGCTCAGCCACGACCTGCTGGAAGGGTGCTACGCGCGGGCCGGGGTCGTCAGCGACGTGCAGCTCTACGAGCAGTACCCGTCGCGCTACGCCGTGGACGTCAAGCGCCGCCAGCGCTGGATCCGCGGTGACTGGCAACTGCTGCCGTGGCTGCTGCCCTGGGTCCAGCGCGCTGGACGGAAGTGGGAGCGCAATCCGCTCTCGATGCTCTCGCGCGGAAAGCTGGTCGACAACCTGCGCCGCAGCCTGGTGCCCGCCGCGGTGCTGGCGCTGCTGCTGATCGGCTGGTTCCAGGCCAAGATGCCGCTGGCGTGGACCTTGTGGATCTTCTCGATCTACCTGATTCCGCCGCTGCTGGCATCCATCGTCGACTTCGCCCGCAGGCCGCCGGATCTGTCGGTTCGCGCCCACCTGCGCCAGGCGGCGTTCGCCAGCCTGCGCAGTTTTGTCCACGCCCCGCTCGCAGTGGCGTGCCTTGCGTACGAGGCGGCGTTCAGCCTCGCCGCGATCGGCAAGACCCTGTGGCGGTTGGCAACGCGGCGCCACCTGCTGCAATGGAACCCGTCAAGCGAAGTCGCCCGCAGCCTGCCGGTCGATGCGCTGGCGACCGTGCGCTCGATGTGGACCGCGCCGGTAGTGGCGATCGTGGTGGGCGTCGCGCTGGCGCTGGTCCGTCCGGGCGCCCTGTTGGTGGCCGCGCCGGTGCTGCTGGCCTGGTTCGCGTCGCCGTGGTTGATGTGGTGGCTGGGCTCGCCGCGCGCCGAACCGGCGACCGCGCTGACGCAGGACCAGCTGCAATTCCTGCGGCGCCTGGCCCGACGTACCTGGGCGTTCTTCGACAGCCACGTTACCGCGCAGGACCACTGGCTGCCGCCTGACAACGTGCAGGAATACCCGGCCCTGGTGGTCGCGCGCCGCACCTCCCCGACCAACATCGGCCTGTCGCTGCTGGCCGACTTGGCCGCATGGGATTTTGGCTACGTGACCACGGCAACGCTGATGGAGCGTGTCGGCGGCACGCTGGGCACGATGCAGGCGCTGCCGCGCTACCGCGGCCACTTCTTCAACTGGTACGACACCCAGACCCTGCAGCCGTTGCCGCCGCGCTACATCTCCGCGGTCGACAGCGGCAACCTCTCCGGCCACCTGCTGACCCTGCGCCAGGGACTGCTGGCGATGCTGGACGCACCGGTCGTCACCCCGGTGGCCTGGCAGGGCGTGGCCGACACCCTGGACGTACTGCGCGAATCGCTCGGCGATGTGCCGACCGTCACTGCCATCGCCGCGATGTCCGACGAGCTGGATGCGGCGATGGCCACCCCGCCTGCAACGCTGGGCGCTGCCGCTGCGCTTGCGCATCGCTTGCACGACCACGCCGAGCAGGTGCGCCAGCACGCCGCCGGCAGCGAGGCCTCGGCGTACTGGGCCGACGCGCTGCAGTCCCAGTGCAACGCCCTGGCCGCCGAGCTTGCGTGGATGTCCGCCGACGCAGAGGGCAACGCAAGTTCCGCGGACAACGCGGCATCGGGCGCGATCCCCAGCCTGCGCGAGCTCACCGCACACGCGTCGCCGGCTATCGCCGGGCAGGCGCGCGACCGGATCACCGAGCTGGAGCGGCTGGCGCATATTGCCGGGCAGTGCGCGCAGGCCGAGTTCGGCTTCCTCTACGACCCCGCGCGGCGTCTGCTGGTCATCGGCTACAACGTCGATGAGCAGCGCTGCGACAACGGCTACTACGACCTGCTGGCATCGGAGGCGCGCCTGGGCAGTTTCGTCGCCATCGCCCAGGGACAGTTGCCGCAGGAGACCTGGTTCGCCCTGGGCCGGCTGCTGACCGAGGTGGACGGCGACCCGACCCTGCTGTCGTGGAGCGGCTCGATGTTCGAGTACCTGATGCCGCAACTGGTCATGCCGAGCTATCGCGGCACACTGCTGGACCAGACCGCGCGCAACAGCGTCGACCGCCAGATCGAGTACGGACGCCAGCGCGGCGTGCCGTGGGGCATATCGGAGTCGGGCTACCAGCTGTTCGATGCGCGCATGAATTACCAGTACCGCGCCTTCGGCGTGCCCGGGCTGGGCCTCAAGCGGGGCCTGGCGCAGGATCTGGTGATCGCGCCCTACGCCAGCATGATGGCGCTGATGGTCGCCCCGCAGGCAGCCACCGAGAACCTGCGGGTGCTGACCCGCAAGGGCTTCACCGGCCGCTTCGGCCTGTACGAGGCGATCGACTACACCCCGGCGCGTTTGCCGCCGGGCAAGGACCATGTGGTCGTGCGCTCGTTCATGGTCCACCACCAGGGCATGGGCCTGCTGGCGCTGGACTACCTGCTCCGCGACCAGCCCATGCAGCGCCGCTTCATGGCTGATCCGGAGCTGCAAGCGACGCTGCTGCTGCTGCAGGAGCGCATCCCGCGCACCGGCATGCTGCACCCGCACGCGGCCGAAGCGGCGAGCGCCGGCAAGCGTACCGACCAGGCGGAAACCCGCCTGCGGATCTTCCGCACGCCCAACATGGAGCTGCCGGCGATCCAGATGCTCTCCAATGGCAGCTACCACGTGATGGTCGGCTGCGCGGGCGGTGGCTACAGCCGTACCGACGACATCGCGGTCACGCGCTGGCGCGAGGACGCCGTGCGCGACCACTGGGGCAGCTTCTGTTACGTGCGCGATGTGGACGACGGCGATTTCTGGTCGACCTCCTATCAGCCCAGTCTGGTCGCCGTGGATGCCTACGAGGCGATCTTCTCCGACGCCAAGGCCGAGTTCCGCGGGCGTCGCCGCGATTTCGAGATGCACACGGCGATCGCGGTGTCACCCGAGGACGACATCGAGCTGCGCCGCCTGCGCATCGCCAATCGCGCCAGCACCACCCGCACCGTGGAGATCACCACCTACGCCGAAGTGGTGCTCGCGCCGGCGATTGCCGATGAGTTGCACCCGGCTTTCAGCAACCTGTTTGTGCAGACCGAGCTGGATCGCGGCCGCCAGGCCATCCTGTGCACCCGGCGCCGCCGCGAGCTCGACGAGACGCCGCCGTGGATGTTCCATCTGGTCGCCGTGCACGATGCGTCGGTGGATGCGATCTCCTACGAGACCGACCGCTCGCGCTTCATCGGCCGCGGCAACACGTTGCAGAGTCCGGACGCACTGACCACATCCGACCAGCTCTCGGGCAGTGAAGGGTCGGTGCTGGATCCGATCGTGGCGATCCGTTGCCGCATCACCCTGGCACCAGGTCAGGTGGCCAGTATCGACATGGTCTCCGGCGTCAGCCCGACCCGCGGTGACGCCAGCGGCATGATCGACAAGTACCGCGACCGTGGCCTGGCCGACCGCGTGTTCGACATGGCGTGGACGCACAGCCAAGTGGTGCGCAACCAGATCAACGCCACCCAGATCCACGCCCAGCTCTACGAGCGTCTGGCCGGACTGGTGCTCTACACCAACTCCGCGCTGCGTGCGGAACCAGCGCTGCTGCGGCAGAACCGCCGCGGCCAGTCGGGCCTGTGGGGGCAGTCGATTTCCGGCGACCTGCCAATCGTGCTGGTGAAGATCGCCGATGTCGCGAATATCGAACTGGTCCGCCAGCTGGCCCAGGCGCATGCCTACTGGCGCCTCAAAGGTCTGGTGGTGGACCTGGTGATCTGGAACGAGGACCAGGCCGGCTACCGCCAGCAGTTGCAGGACCAGGTCCTGGGCCTGATCGCCGCCGGTGCCGGCGCCCACCTGATCGACCGTCCCGGCGGCATCTTCGTGCGCCCGACCCAGCAGATGTCGCAGGAGGACCGCATCCTCATGCAGGCCGTCGCCCGGGTCGTGCTCAGCGACAGGCGCGGCAGCCTGGCCGAGCAACTGGAGGTGCGCCCGCCGGCGCCGCCGCTGGCCGCCCTGTTGGGCCCGGCACCGGAGCAGTACGAGTTGATGCCGCGCCACGCGGGCGAGGGCCCGGCGCCGCGGGCCAGCTTCGACGCGTGGCCGTTCGACCCCGGCGCTCGCGAGCTGATCCTGGACAACGGCATCGGCGGTTTCTCCCCGGACGGGCGCGAATACGTGATCGACCTGGTCGACGGGCAGACGACACCCGCCCCGTGGTCCAACGTGATGGCCAATGCGCAGTTCGGCTGCGTGGTCAGCGAAAGCTCGCCGGGCTACACCTGGGGCGAGAACGCGCACGAGTTCCGGCTGACCCCGTGGCACAACGATCCGGTCAGCGATCCAGCAGGCGAGGCGTTCTACCTGCGCGACGAGGACACCGGCCACGTGTGGTCGCCGACGCCCCTGCCGTGCCGCGGCACCGGGCCGTACCGCACCCGCCACGGCTTTGGCTACAGCGTCTACGAGCACGAGGAAAACGGGATCATCAGTGAACTCTGGGTCTACGTGGACCTGCACGACGCGGTGAAATTCAGCGTGCTCAAGCTGGCCAACCGCTCCGGTCGTCCGCGTCGCCTCAGTGCCACCGGTTACGTGGAGTGGATCCTGGGCGACCTGCACGGCAAGACGGGCATGCACGTCATCACCGAGATCGACGGTGACAGTGGCGTGCTCACCGCGCGCAACCCCTACAACACCGAGTTCGAAGGCCGGGTCGCGTTCTTCGACACCGACGCCGGCGCCGACGAGCGCAGCATCACCGGCGACCGCCTGGAGTTCATTGGCCGCAACGGCACCCTGCAGGCGCCGGCGGGGTTGACCCGCGAGCGCCTCTCGGGCCAGATCGGTGCCGGGCTGGATCCGGTGGCCGCCATCCAGGTCCCGATCACCCTGGAGCCGGGCGAACGCAACGAGACCGTGTTCCGCCTCGGCATGGGCGAGGACTGGGGCGAGTGCGTCGCCGTCGCCCGCCGCCATCGCGGCAACGACGCCGCCCATGACGCCCTCGACCGGGTCCGCATGTACTGGCTGCAGACGCTGGGGGCGATCCAGGTCGACACCCCGGAGCCAGCGTTCGACGTCCTCGCCAACGGCTGGCTGATGTACCAGACCATCGCCTGCCGGTTCCTGGCCCGCAGCGGTTATTACCAGTCCGGCGGTGCCTACGGATTCCGCGACCAGCTGCAGGACTCCATGTCGATGGTCCACGCCGAGCCGGCCATGGTCCGCAGCCACCTGCTGCGCAGCGCGGCGCATCAGTTCCCCGAGGGCGATGTGCTGCACTGGTGGCACCCGCCGCAGGACCGCGGCGTGCGGACACGCTGCTCGGACGACTACCTGTGGCTGCCGCTCGCGGTATGCCGCTACGTGGAAGCCACCGGCGACCGCGACGTGCTGGAAGAACCGGTCAGCTACATCGAGGGCCGTCCGGTCGCTCCGGGCGAGGAGTCCTACTTCGACCTGCCCTTGCGCTCGACCCTGCGCCAGAGTCTGTACCAGCACTGCGTGCGTTCCATCCGCCGTGGCCTGGAGCTGACCGGCGAACGCGGCCTGCCACTGATCGCCACCGGCGACTGGAACGACGGCATGAACCGTGTCGGCGAGCGCGGCCGCGGCGAGAGCGTGTGGCTGGGCTTCTTCCTCTACGACGTACTCCAGCACTTCGCGCCGCTGGCGGAGGCGCACCTCGACCACCGCTTCGCCGCCGAGTGCCTGCAAGCCGCCGAAACGCTGCAGCAGAACCTGGAGAAACACGCCTGGGACGGTGAGTGGTATCAGCGCGCCTGGTTCGACAACGGCGCGCCGCTGGGCTCCAAAGACAGCGACGAATGCCGCATCGACTCGATCTCCCAGAGCTGGGCGGTGCTGTCGGGCGCGGGCGACCCGCAGCGCACGACGCAGGCAATGGCCTCGCTGGACGAGCACCTGGTGCGCGAAGAGGCCGGCCTGATCCAGCTGCTGGATCCGCCGTTCGACAAGACCGCGCAGGACCCTGGCTACATCCGCGGCTACGTGCCCGGTGTCCGCGAAAACGGCGGCCAGTACACCCATTCGGCGGTCTGGGCGACGATGGCCTTCGCCCGCAGCGGCCACACCGAGCGGGCGTGGGAGCTGATGCGGATGATCAATCCGGTCAACCACGGCGCGGCCGCGTCGCTGCATACCTACAAGGTGGAGCCTTACGTCATGGCCGCCGATGTGTACGCCGTTCCGCCACACGTCGGCAGGGGCGGCTGGACCTGGTACACCGGCTCGTCGGGCTGGATGTACCGGCTGATGGTCGAGTCACTGCTTGGCATCCGGCGCGAAGGCAGCCGCCTGCACCTGGATCCGACGCTGCCAAACGACTGGCCCGGCTTCCAGATGCGCTACCGCTACGGCGATACCGAATACCGGATCGAGGTGTCGCGCGATCACGAAGGCGACGCGACGCGGCTGCTGTTGGACGGCGTGGCGCAGGCGGACCTGTCGTTCCGGCTGTTGGACGACCAGAACCCGCGCGAGGTGCAGGTATTCCTGGCCGATGGTCCCGGCGAGGCCTTGGACGCGGCGACCGGGGTCTGACGCGTGACGAGCTAGCCCATCAGCAAGCGCGGATTGGCGGGTGTGGCCGGCAGTCGCACAGAGGCCCCGCGGGAATTAGCGGGGTCGTCGCAGACAGCAAAACGCCCGCAGGGATGCGGGCGTTTTGTTTGAGCTTGCCCCGACCAACCCGCGGGGAGCCTGCGCGCGACGTCCGGAGCGGATCAGAACGCCAGCGTGATTCCGGCAATCGGTCCCTTGAACTCCTGCTCCAGGCCGAGCACGCCGTCACTGCCGCGCTTGTCGACGTCCAGCTTGAACCAGTCATAGCCGACGTGGATGCCGAAGTTCCGGGTGAAGCGGTATTCGACCAGCGCATTGGCCCGGCTCAGGTCGCCGCGGTAGTCGCCGAAGCTGCCCCAGGACGCGTTCAAGTACTGACCCTGGGCCACCACGCGCCACGCATCCGCAGGCGCCCAGGTGAACCGGGTGCCGATGACCGGAGCGAAACCGTCGGAGCTCTCGCGCTCGCGGTAGGTTTCCTCCCCTGCCTCGGCAACGACCTTGGCTTCCAGCTTGGCGTACTCCGCGCCCAGCTGCAGGCCCCAGCTGAATGTCTCGGTTTCGGTTACCGCGAAATCGTAAACGACGCTCGCGACCTCGAAATCCACCTCGCTCTTGGCGAAGCTGCCGGCGGGAATCACATTCCCGTCGTAGTCGAGGTCATCGTCAAGCGTGAGCCGGCGGTCCTTGTTGTAGTTGAAATAGTTGAACAGCAGGCGGTTGCGCTCGCTGAAGCGGAACTGGCCTTCCAGGCGTGGCACGGTTTCCTTGCCGCCGAAATCGAAGTCCTCGCTGAAACCGATCGAGTCGCCGCCAATATCCGTGCGGCCGCGCAACGTGCTCTGGGCATCGGCGTTCATCGCGCCGATCCGCAAGGTGAAGCGATCGTCGTCAATGGCGTGGGCGGGAAGGGCGAGGGCGACGCCGGAGGCGAGCAGAAGCAACTGCAGCGGAAAACTTTTGGGCATGGTGCTGGTCCTTGGGGGGAGGGCGGCCATGAGAGCGGAACCACGGTGGCGCGGGCGTGAACAGCCAGCGACGCGCGTGCTTGGCTTACCGTAGGCGATCGATTGCAAATCCTGGAATGCCAATGAGAGCCCTGCAACGTATTGCTGCCGTGCTGTGCCTGCTTGTGGTCAGCGCCTGTGCCACCGCACCGCCGCGCAACCCGCTGGCCGACTGGCACGCCTCGCCCAATCATGAGCCCCGGCGTGCGCGCATGATCGTTATCCACCACACCGCGATGCGCAGCGCCGAGGGTGCGCTGCTGGTCCTGCAGACGCGCAACTCCGGCGGCCGGGTGAGCGCGCATTACCTGATCGGCGAGGATGGCCGCCGCTACCAACTGGTCGCCGAACAGGAGCGCGCCTGGCACGCCGGGTCCAGCCGCTGGGCCGGCATGGACGACATCAACTCGATCTCCATCGGCATCGAGCTCGACAACGACGGCAACGAGCCTTTCAGCGATGCGCAGATCGAGTCGCTGCTGGTGCTGCTGGCCGACCTCACCGACCGCCTGGGCATCCAGCCGCATCTGGTGGTGGGACATGGCGATGTCGCGCCGACCAAGAAAGACGACCCGAGCGTGCATTTTCCCTGGCAGCGCGTGGCGCAGGCCGGCTATGGCTTGTGGCCACGCGAGCTCCGCGCTCCGGTTCCGGCGGGATTCGATGCCTGGGCGGCGCTGCGCCTGGTCGGTTACGACCTGCGTGACCCCGAAGCAGCGCTGGCGGCATTCCATCGCCACTTCCGTGGCCGCGAGGACCGCGAGTGGCTCGAAGGGGATGCGGAGCTCCTTTACGACCTGCAGCTGCAATTGATGGAGTTGCCGTCGGCATCCGGAACGTAAGCGCAGCGATCGTCGCAGACGCATGTTGCAACGCACCAACATCCGCTCGGCGGGGCCAGCTGAACAGGCGGATTCGTAAACGCAACGTCGTCGTGTTGTGAGCGCACCGTCAAGCGGGACGCGGCTTATCGGGCGTACAGCCGGCAAGGCAAAGGCTCAAGGCACCCACATCCTCAGGAGAGTGCGCATGAAACGTTCCGGTGACCGATCGATGACTCACTCACTGCTCGCTGGTGCCGCCAGTCTGGCGCTGGTCAGCGGCCTGGCCTTTGCCACCCCCGCCGCAGCCCAGGAGCAAACCGCCGATCCGCTGGAGAAGGTCGAGGAGGCAATATCCCCACCGCCGATCATCAGCGAGGGCGACGAACTGGTGGTTGACCCGGCCGCTGAAGCGCCGCCTTCGGAAGTGCGCGACGACTTTCGCTGGGACGAACTGGATGCCGATGGGGACGGCCGCATCAGTCGCAGTGAAGGCAGTGCCAATCCGGGTTTCGACAGCAACTTTGAAATGACCGACGCCGACAGCGACGGCTACGTCACCCACGCGGAGCGGGACGCCCGCAGCAAGCTCGATGAACCCGAGCTGGAAGAGGAAGACGAGCAGAACTGAGCGGACCCCGGCGCTGCCGCGCGACACGCCGCAGCGCTCGGGATCTCATTGGCGGTTGCTGGAGCTCATCCCGCCCGCCCCGTCCGCATCGCGTGGGGGCGCAACCCGCTGGGGGCGCACGTCACTCCGTCGACGGGGGTGCCAGGCGCAGCAGCCGGCCTTTGGGGCCGTCCTCGAGCAGGTACAGGTCGCCGTCGGGGCCCTGCGCCACCGCGCGGATGCGCTCGCCCATGTCGAAGCGTTCCGCCTCGCTGGCCCTGTCGCCGTCAAAGGCGATCCGCACCAGCGACTGTGAGGACAGGCCGCTTGCAAAGGCGCTGCCCTTCCATGAAGGGAAGCGGTCGCCGCTGTAGAAGATCAGGCTGCTGGGCGAGATCACCGGCGTCCAGCTGATGGCGGGAGCGTTGAACTGCGGTTGGGTGTCGTGGTCGGGAATCGGGCGGCCGTCGTAGTGATCTCCGTTGGAGACGATCGGGTAGCCGTAGTTCGCACCGCGCTCGATCAGGTTCAGCTCGTCGCCACCCTTCGGACCCATCTCGATTTCCCACAGCTCGCCCTTGGCGTTGAAGGCGATTCCAAGTGGATTGCGATGGCCCAGCGACCACACCTGTGATGCGACTTTCCCGTCGCCCGCAAACGGGTTGTCGGCCGGGATAGTCCCATCGTCATTGAGCCGAAGCACCTTGCCCAGGTTGGACGCCATGTCCTGCGCGGGGTCGAACTTCTGTCGCTCGCCGGAGCTGATCCACAGGTAACCGTCGGGACCAAACGCGATGCGGTGGCCATAGTGGCCCTCACCCTTGACCTTGGGGACCTGGCGCCAGATCACTTCCAGCCCGGTCAGCTTGCCGCCGCCCTTGGCGTCGGTAACCAGCCTGGCACGCGCCACCGCAGCACCGCGGGTATCACGCTCGCCGGCTTCGGCGTAACTGATGTAGATCATCCCGTTGCTGCTGAAATCCGGATGCAGCACCACGTCGCCCAAGCCGCCCTGGCCGCCGTAGGCAACCTCCGGCACGCCGGTGATCTCGGCGGACCTGCCGTCCAGGCCGACCAGTTTCAGCTGCCCCGGCTTCTGCGTGACCAGCAGGTGCTGGCCGTCAGGCAGGAAGCTCATTGCCCACGGCTCGTCGAAAACGGCGATTTCGTTTACGGCGAACGGGCGGTCACTGGTCTCCATCCCCTGGCTCGCGTCGTCGGTCGCTGTCGTCGCTGCGGGCGTGCCGTTGCCATCGCTGCAAGCGACCAGCAACGCCAGGGCGAGAATCGTGGGAATGGCGTTTCGCATGGTGAATCCTCAGCTTTTACGGCGCGACAGGATCTAGAACGGTAGCCGGTTGCCGCCCGCACTGACAATGGCGGGCTCGGCGGCTTCCAGCACGTCCTCATCCCCGTCCAGGATGACCAGGATCTGGCCCGCCTCGATACGGTCTTCAAACTGCTGCCGCACCGGGTCGGGCAGGCTGGAACCCATGAGCGCGGAGATCCATCCGCCCATCGCTCCACCGGCGAGTGTCGCCGCGGCGGCACCGGCCATGGTGATCCCCACCGGCGGGATCGCGACGGCGATCAGGCCTGCCAGCAGGCCTGCGCCGGCACCGTAGCCGACACCGCGCGCCGCGGCGGGCAGCATGTCGGTGTCCGCTTCCTTGCGCTGGTCGGGGATCTGCTCCAGTTCGATGTCGGAACGCGCGACCAGCAGGATGTTGTCGTCCTCGATCCCCGACGAACGCGCTGCCGCCATGACCTGCGAGGCGGTGTTGATGTCGGGGGTGCAGAAAACGTGGCGTTCCGTCATGGCGTCTCCAGGGGCATCGTCGAGCGCCTGATCGTGTAAGGGGCGCGGTTAGGCGTGCGTGACGGGTCGGCCGGCGTTGCACCGCGGGGCATAATCGACGGATGGAGAAGATGATCGGGATGGTCGGTTTTGATGCCGACGACACCTTGTGGCGCAGTCAGGATTATTTTGACGAGGCCCAGGAAGCCTTCGAGCAGATCCTGGCGCCCTGGGCCGACCTGGATCGGCCCGGTGCACGGGATCGGCTCTACCAGGTGGAGAGCGGCAACATCGGCGTGTTCGGCTATGGCGTCAAAGGCATGGTGCTGTCGATGCTGGAGGCCGCGATCGAACTGTCGGACGCGCGCATCAGCGCCACCGACCTGCAGCGCATCCTCGGCCTGGGCAAGGAACTGCTGCGCCATCCGGTGGAGTTGCTGCCGGGCATCGCCGAGGCCGTAGAGGCGATCGCCCGCGAGCACCCGGTGGTGATGATCACCAAGGGCGACCTCTTCCACCAGGAATCCAAGGTGCGCGATTGCGGCATGGCCGACCTGTTCGGCCGGATCGAGATCGTCAGCGAGAAGGATCCAGCGACCTATCGCCGTTTGCTTGCCGAGTTCGGCCTGCAGGCGCCGCAGTTCCTGATGATCGGCAATTCCCTTCGCTCCGACATCCTTCCCGTGCTGGCGCTGGGCGGTTGGGGCATCCATGTGCCGTATCACTCGACATGGGTGCACGAGCGCGCCGCGCCCGTCCCCGAGGGCGAGCGGCGTTTCCGCCAGGTGAACACCGCGGCGGCGCTGCCTGCAGCGGTAGCCGAACTGGCCGCCGTCGCACAGCGGGCGCCGTAGCAGGGTTCGACGTGGCTGCGTCCTGGCCGGGTGTGGCTCGCCCTGCGCTGGCGCGGGACTGCGGTCGACGGCCGCACCGGTGGCTATGTGAACAAAATCACCTCGTTTCATGGAGTGTTGGAAATCCGTTCAGGCGCGCCACGGCATGGTCGGAACAGGGCCGGAGCACCGGCGTAACCAAGGATTAGCCCTCATGTCGAATCTTTCCCGCTGGCTAGCGCCATTCGTGATCGCCGCCGGTTTCGGCACCGTGGCGTTGGCTCCCACCGCTGCCCATGCCGACAGTGGCGATGACCTGGTCCGGGTGCTCGTGGACGTGGCGGACGTCGTTCTCCGTGGAGACCAGCCGTACTACCGCAATGGCAACTACGGCTACAACGACCGCTTGGTTGTGGTACGCGACGATCGCGGCCACCCGCGCTACTACCGCAACGCGCCACGCCGCGCGTACGTCAACAATTACGGTCGTTCGAATTACGGGAGCTCGTCGCGCTACCGCGGTCACGGCGACCGCGACGTGAAGTGCAACAAGCACGGCAAGTGCAAGGTCAAGACGCAGACCACGTACTACGATCCGCGCTACGACCGCGACCGTCGCGGCAAACGTCACCACCGCTGGGACGACTGAGCCTGCCCCGCGGCTTCCGCCCGCGATGCGACAAGTGGTCAATACAGCGGCACCGCCCAAACGGTGCCGCTGCCGTTTCAACGGCCGCCGCACATCACTCTCGGCAATAGGGTCATCGATTAGTCTGGCGGCATCCCCTCAGGAGGTTGGTCATGCCCAGTCCACAACGTCATACCCGTCTTGCTCCGCTGGTCTTCGCCACCCTGCTGGCCGCCGCGGCCTTTCCCGTGGCCGCCGCTGGCAACGCCGATTGCGAGTTGCGCTTCAACCTGTCCGGCTGGTCGGCGTTCTACAAGACCGGCTCTGGCACCGGCACGGTGACCTGTGACAATGGCGCGTCGATGGCGGTGAAGATCCGCACCAAGGGCGGCGGCATCACCTTCGGCAAGACCCGTATCACCGATGGTCGCGGCGAGTTCTCCGGCATCAACAGCATCAATGAAGTGCTCGGCACCTATGTCACCGCAGAAGCCCACGCCGGCGCAGGCAAATCGGCCAAGGCGCAGGTCATGACCAAGGGCGATGTTTCCCTGGCGTTGGCCGGGAAGGGCGAGGGTTGGGACCTTGGCGTGGCCTTTGGCAAGTTCGTGATTTCGCGCTGATCACGTCCGTTTTCAGGACGCACGTCCGCCCTGCCTGAACGGCTCCGGCCGAGGCCGGGCGGAGTTCGGGAGGGGTTCACTGCCGCAATCCGAACATGGTCACCTGGCCGCCGATCAACGGCGGCATCGCCTTCGAGGTAGCCCATCATGTCCATTCCACCCCCCATCTCCGTGAAGCTGCGCACACGCGTCTTCGCGATGGCCGCGGCGTTTGCGACGCTGGCCGGCGCCGGCGCCGCAAACGCGCAGGATTTCCGCTTCGACTGGAATCCGCGCAGCGGCGATCCATGGGTGGACAGCCAGCTGGAGGACGTCAATCGCTACGGCGCGCGTTACCGCCAGTCCTTCATCGACGAGATGGTGCGTTACTACGGCGCGCCCCGGAACCTGGTGGAGAATCTGCTGGAAGATGAGCGCTGGGCGCCGGGCGATATCTACTACGCCTGCGCCGCCGCCGAAGTGCTTGGTCGCCCGTGCCGTCACGTGGTTGAGCTGTGGGAGCGTGACCACGCGCAGGGCTGGAGCGCGGTGGCCGAGCAACTCGGCATCGCCCCGGGATCAGACCGGTTTGACCGCATCAAGCGCGGATTCGTGCCGACCTACGATCGCTGGGGCCGCCCGATCCAGATCGACGAGGACCTCTCGCGCCACTATCCCAAGCGTGCCAGCGCGGCCAGATAGGCCCGGATACGCTTCGCGTTGGTCCCCACATCGCTCTTGCCAACCCGCGACACCGAGCGGACATCGATACGGCTGCCGTGACCTTCGGCTTCCACCCGGATAACCACGTCGTCGGTGAAGCCGAACCACATCGTCGTGTCGCTGGCCTCGATGCGGCCGCTCGCCGGATCGCTGGCGACGATGTCCCAGCCCATTTTCTTCGCCGCCTCCAGCGCCTTCCCGTATGCCTGTGCTGGCGGCAGCGCGCTGGTGTAGGGACCCAGTTCCGGATAGGCGGCGAGCTGCTGCCGGGCAATCTCCGCGCCGCCGTAGTCAGCGGGATTGGGTGCATCTGCGCGCAGGGGAAGGATGTCCACGAACTGCGGCGGACGCTCGGTATCGGTGCTTATATCGTGGATCGGCGGCACCTGCCTGGCGCCGCGCATCGCATTCCAGGGCACGAACGCAACCACCAGGCCAATCAGCAAAGCCGCCGCGAGCGCCATCCCTTCTGCCCGACGGAATGAGGGAACCAGCAACAGCAGCACCGCCACTGCAGCCGCACCCAGGCCGATGTAGGCGGCCCAGCGCATCACTCCGAAACCGGTGCGGAAATCCCACAGATCCATCCGCGTGCCGGGCCCGGCGAGCAACAGCAGGAGCGCGCCAAGCAGCGCGATGACAAGGACGAAGCGGGAAAGGCGCATGCGGAATTCCAGTCTGGTTGGCAACGCGTTGGGCTTGGAGCACGGCGAAGAAATGTCTGCCAGACCGCCGGTGAGTCGGGGTGGCAGGCCGACCTCAGCCTGCCTCGCCCCAGATTTCCTCCAGCCGACGGTCGCGGCCGCAGCTGTAGCGGTAGTACCTGTAGCGGACCGGGTTCTTCCGATAGTAGTCCTGATGGGTGTCCTCGGCCGGGTAGAACCTCGCCGTCGGCTCGATCCTGGTCGCGATGGTCTGCTGGTGGAAGCGCGGGTCGGCCTGGAGCGATTTTTTGCTGGCCTCGGCGAGGCGACGCTGCTCATCGTTGACCGGGAAGATCGCGCTGCGGTACTGGTCGCCGACGTCGCAGAACTGCCGATCCACGGCGAGCGGATCGATGTTGCGCCAGAACACCTCCAGCAGCTCCGGATACCCGACCTTGGCCGGGTCGTAGGTGACCTTCAACGCCTCGGCGTGTCCGGTGCGCCCGGCGGAGACCTGCGCGTAGGTCGGGTTGGCTACGGTGCCGCCGATGTAGCCCGATTGGGTTGAGATGACGCCGGGCAGCGCGTCATAGGGGGGTTCCATGCACCAGAAGCAGCCACCGGCGAAGATCGCGGTCCCGGTCGCCGATGGCGGCGCAGCTGGAGACGCGGATTTATCCAACGCGGTGGCCTGCGCGGAGGTTGGCGGGCTCGCGCGCGACGCGTCAGCGCCTGCGAAGGACGACGGCGCTGACACTGTTGCAACGCCCGGGCCGGCGTTCGCGCTGCCATTCGCGCGCGCGTCAGCCCCGGGCTGGGCGCACGCGGCGAGCAGCAGCAAGGTGACCAGACAGCCGGGCCGTACGAGGCCACGTCGCAAGGCAGCGGGAAACCGGGATGCAGTCATGTTCAACCCCTCAACGCGGGAAGTGATTCGGAGCCGGGCACGAAGCGCAGCGCCAGGCCGTTGTTGCACCAGCGCTTGCCCAACGGCGGCGGGCCGTCGTTGAACACGTGGCCCTGATGGCCACCGCAACGCGTGCAGTGGTATTCCGTGCGTGGAATCAGCATCACGAAGTCGCGCTTGGTCTGCATGCTGCCGGCGATCGGCTGGGTGAAGCTGGGCCAGCCCGTTCCGCTTTCGTATTTATGTGCGCTTTCAAACAGCGGCAGGTAGCAGGCGGCGCAAACGAATGTGCCGTCGCGTTTTTCCTCGTTCAGGGGACTGCTTCCGGCGCGCTCGGTTTCACTTTCGAACAGCACCCTGAACGCCGCGGGGCTGACCATGTCGCGCCAGAACGCCGGCGGGTGCGCCAAGGAGGTGACCGCAGCGTTTCCGGCCGCGACAGCCGGGGCCGCGGCACGGGAACACGCAGGAAGGAAAGGCAGTGCTGCAAAAGCGGCGAGCCCCTGCAATACGGTGCGTCGATTCATGGAGGTCTCCGGTTCGGGGCGGGCAGGAGGGCGCTGTCGAGCTTTGCGGCGGGAGCAGCGGCGACATTCCTGGCCTGTCCTTTACGTACGTGCGTCGGGGCTGTCTGGTTGCATCGCCGACCTGACGGACTGAAGCCGGGCATCCGATTGCCCTGGAAATCCGTAACAACTTGCGCAGGCACCGCTTTATTAAGCCGCACGTGCACGCTTCATACTGGGGGTCGTGGGATGGCCGGCGGGTGAACGCGTCCGGCAAACCCGATCACCGCAACTCCGGAGGCAGGATGGACGACCACGCGTTCCAGCGACGTTGGGGCTGGCTCGCTTTGCTGCTCGCCATCGCGGCCCTGCTTTGGGCGTGGCACGCGGGGCTGGCCGACCTGCTGACCCTGGAGCAGCTCAAGGCCCGTCAGGCCGACCTGGGCGAATGGGTCGGGCAGAACCGCTGGCTGGCGGCGGGCACGTTCTTCCTGGTCTATGTCGCGCTCGCGGCCACATCCGTGCCTGGCGCGGCGGTGCTGACCATTGCCGCGGGCGCGCTGTTCGGGCTGCTGGAAGGCACGGTTCTGGTCTCGTTTGCCAGCAGCATTGGCGCCAGCCTGGCGTTTCTGGTGGCCCGGTTTGCCCTGCGCGAGCGGTTGCGGGCGCGCTACCGAGAGCGGCTGAAGAAAATCGACGCCGGGATCGCGCGCGATGGCTGGCGCTACCTGCTGACCCTCCGCCTGGTGCCGGTATTCCCGTTCTTCCTGGTCAACCTGCTGGCCGGCTTGACCGCGCTGCCGTTGCGCACGTTCTACTGGGTCAGTCAGCTGGGCATGCTGCCGGCGACCGTGGTGTACGTGTACGCCGGCACCCAACTGGCGCGGATTGATTCGCTGGCCGGGGTGCTTTCCCCCGGCCTGCTGGTCGCGCTGGTGTTGCTGGGCGCACTGCCGCTGCTCGCCAAGGGATTCACCTCGTGGCTGGCGGCGCGCCGGATGTACCGCGGCCACCGGAAGCCGCCGCGGTTCGACTACAACGTGCTGGTGATCGGGGCCGGATCGGCCGGACTGGTGTCGGCCTACATCGCAGCCACGGTGAAGGCGCGGGTCGGGCTGGTGGAAAAAGACGCCATGGGCGGCGACTGCCTGAACACCGGCTGCGTACCGTCCAAGGCCCTGCTGCGCACCGCGCGCCTGTTGGCCGAGGGGCGCCGCAGCCAGCGCTACGGCGTGCGCGGGATGTCCGCGGAATTCGATTTCGCCGACGCGATGGAGCGGGTGCAGCAGGTCATCGCGCGGATTGCACCGCACGATTCGGTCGAGCGTTATACCGGCCTCGGGGTGGAGGTCATCACCGGCGCAGCGAAGGTGCTGAGTCCGTGGGAGATCGAGGTCGACGGGCAGCGCCTGAGCGCGCGCAGCCTGATCATCGCCACCGGTGCGCGGCCGCTTGTGCCGCCGATTCCCGGACTGGACGGCGCGCAATACCTGACCAGCGACACGCTGTGGGGCCTGCGCAAACTGCCGAAACGGCTGCTGGTGCTCGGCGGCGGGCCGATCGGTTGCGAGTTGGCGCAGGCCTTCGCCCGCTTCGGCAGCCAGGTCACCGTGGTGGAGATGGCGCCGCGCCTGCTGGGACGCGAGGATGCCGACGCCGCCGAAGCGGTCGCCAGCCAACTGCAGCGCGAGGGCGTGCATCTGGCCACCGGCCACAAGGCGTCGCGGGTCGAGGGCAGCGGCGCGGGCGAACGCCTGGTGTGTGACCACGACGGCGCCGAGGTGGTCTTCGAATACGACGCCCTGCTTGTGGCGCTGGGCCGCAGCGCCAACGTGGAAGGCTTCGGACTGGAGGAGCTCGGCGTGCGCCTCAACGAGCGCAAGACCATCGATGCCGACCCGATGCTGCGCACCAATTTCCCCAACATCCTGGTTTGCGGCGATGTCACCGGCCCCTACCAATTCACCCATGTCGCGTCGCACCAGGCTTGGTACGCGACGGTGAACGCGCTGCTGGCGCCGTGGTGGTCGTTCAAGGTCGACTACGGGGTCATTCCCTGGGCCACATTTACCGATCCGGAAGTGGCGCGCGTGGGCCTGTCGGAGGGTGAGGCGAGGGAGCAGGAGATCGCGGTCGAGGTCACCCGCTACGCACTGGACGGCCTGGATCGGGCGATCGCCGACGGCGCCGATGCCGGCTTCGTCAAGGTGCTCACCGCGCCGGGCAAGGACCGCATCCTGGGTGTCATGATCGTGGGCGCGCATGCCTCCGAGATGCTGGCCGAATTCGTGCTCGCCATGAAACACGGCATCGGCCTGAACAAGCTGCTGGGGACGATCCACGTCTATCCGACTTTTGCCGAAGCCAACAAGCACGTCGCCGGCAACTGGAAGCGCGCCAACGCGCCGACCGGTGTGCTGCGCTGGGCAAAGCGCTATTTCGCCTGGCGGCGGGGCTGAGCAGTGGATGCGGCTGTGCAGCCAGACACCGCGCTCGCGCCGCTGGCCCGGCTGACCGTCGTGGTTCCGGTGGGTCCCGGCGACAGCCTGTCGCCGCGACTGCGCGAGCAGCTCCGCCGGCTCCCGACCGGTGCGCAGGTGGTCGTGGTGGGATGCGAAGCGCCGCCCGTGCGCCAGGGACAGTCTCCGGTGGCAGCCGGAATGTCAGCCGTGGATGCGCCTGCCGGATCGCGCTGGCAGGTCTTGCACTCACCGGCGGGCCGGTCGCTGCAACAAAACGCCGGTGCCGCGGCGGGGGGCGGGGAGTGGCTCTGGTTCCTGCATGCCGATGCCGCGCTCGCCCCGGAAACGCTGCCGGCGCTGGCGCGCTTTGTCGCGGAAGGTCGATCGGGGCTGGGTTACTTCGATCTGCGCTTCCTCGGCGACGGTCCGGCGCTGATGCGCCTCAACAGCGCCGGCGTCTGGATGCGCAGCCGCGGATTGCGCCTGCCATTCGGCGATCAGGGACTCGTGCTGCCGCGAAGCCTGTTCACTGCGGTGGGCGGATTTGATCCGGCAACCACCCGCGGCGAGGACCATCAACTGGTCTGGCGCGTGCGTCGCGCCGGCGCGCCGGTTGTCGCCCTCGGCGCGCCGCTCTACACCAGCGCCCGCCGCTATGCCGCGCGTGGCTGGGCCGCAACCACGATGCGGCACGTCGGCGAAACCCTGCGCCAGGCGTGGCGCTTCTCGCGCCCGGAGCAGCCGCGGTGAGCGGCGCGCTGGCGATCTTTGTCAAGACGCCGGGACGATCGGCGCTGAAGACACGGCTGGCCGCCGGCACCGGAACGGCCTACGCGCGGCAGTGGTACGCGCTGGCAGCGGACGCGGTCGCATCGGTGGCGATCCAGGCACGGGCGGACTTCGGTATCGCCCCGTATTGGGCGGTGGCGGAAGCGGGCGCAGAGAGCGCGTGGGCGGGACTGCCCACCATCGCCCAAGGCGATGGCGATCTGGGAACGCGCATGGCCCGCGTGCATTCGGCGCTGGTGGAGCGGCACGGCTTCGCGCTTCTGATCGGTGCCGACGTTCCGCAACTGACGGCGCCGTTGATCGGTGAGGCGACGCGCTGGTTGGCCGCCCCCGGGCCCACGGAGCCGCGCCTGTCGCTGGGTCCGGCCAGCGATGGCGGCTTCTGGCTGTTCGGCAGCAACAAGACGATACCGCTGCCGGCCTGGACCCGCGTCGGCTACAGCCAGATGGATACCGCAAGCCGCTTCCGCGACTCTTTGGATGGCTACGGAAGCTGGCAGACGCTGCTACCGCTGACCGACGTGGATCGGGCCGAGGACCTGAAGCCTGTGCAACGCGCGCTCGCCCTGCTCGCCGGGCCGACCGCCGCGCAGCGCACACTGGCGCAATGGATGCACGACACACCTGCGATGCCGCACAGGGACCCGAGCCAATGACTCCCGCGCACGCCCCGATCCACGCCTGCCCGCGCGTATGCCGCCCGAACTCGTGCCCCAGCGTCTCGAGTGCGCCGCAATGAATCCGAGCGACTGGCTGATGCAACACGAGGCGGCGCTGCGTCTGGGCAGCTTCGTCGCCGTGCTCGGCGCGCTGGCCATCGCCGAGCGCATCTGGCCCGCGCGTGGCGACACCCGCCCGGCGCGCCGGCAGCTGGCGAACCTCGGACTGATGCTCATCAACACCGGGCTGCTGCGGCTGGTGTTCCCGGTGCTTGCCGTGGCGGTCGCGATGACGGTGCACTCCCGCGGTGGCGGCCTGTTTGGCCTCCTCGGATTGCCCCCATGGCTCGAGATCGGGCTGACGGTGCTGGTGATGGACGCCGCGATCTACGCCCAGCACCGCTTGCTGCATGCGGTCCCGCTGCTGTGGCGGATGCATCGCGTGCACCACTCCGACCTGGGCTTCGACGTCACCCTGGGGGTGCGCTTCCACCCCTTGGAGATGGCCTTCTCGATGGGGGTGAAACTCGGCCTCGTCTATCTGCTCGGGGCTCCGGCGCTGGGCGTGGTCGCGTTCGAGATCCTGCTCGCAGCCGCCAGCCTGTTCACCCACGCCGACTTCGCGTTCCCGCCGCGCATCGAGCAGCGGCTGCGCGCGGCCGTGGTGACCCCCTCGATGCACCGCACCCACCACTCGGTGCTGCGCCACGAGACCGACAGCAACTACGGCTTCCTGCTGTCGGCGTGGGATCGCATCTTCGGCAGCTACACCCCACGCCCACTGCGCCCGGAGCGCGAGATGCCGATCGGCCTGTCGGAGTGGCGCATCCCGAAAAAGCTCGGGCTGCCCGCGCTGCTGCTGCAGCCCTTCCGTGCCGCGCCGGTGGGCGGAGAAACGCCGGCTCACTTCGCCGACAAGGAAGCCCCCGATGCATGACACCTGGCCGCTGCTGCGCGACAGCGATTTCCCGCGCATCACGCGTGGCCGCCTGCAGACCCTGCAGCTCAACCTGGGCTATCTGTGCAACCTCAGCTGCGTCCATTGCCACGTCGCCGCCGGCCCACGCCGGACCGAGCTGATGGACCGGCCGACGATGGAGCTGGCGCTGCAGGTGGCCGATCGCCACGGTGTGGGCACGCTTGACGTGACCGGTGGCTCGCCGGAGATGAATCCGCACTTCCGCTGGCTGGTCGAGCAGGCCCGCGATGCCGGCCTGCATGTCATGGACCGCCTCAACCCGACCATCATGAAAGAGCCCGGTTACGAATGGGTGGGCGAATTCCTGGCCCGCCACGGCGTGGAAGCAATCGCCTCGCTGCCTTGCCATAGCCAACAGAATGTCACCGAGCAGCGCGGCAAGGGCGTGTTCGAGGCATCGATCCGCGCGCTGCAGAGCCTCAATGCGCTGGGCTACGGGCGCCCCGGGAGCGGCCTGGTGCTGAACCTCGTCTACAACCCGAATGGCGCGTTTCTGCCGCCCCCGCAGGAACAGCTTGAGGCCGACTACCAGCGCCTGCTGCACGACAATTTCGGCATCGTGTTCAACCGGCTCTACACGATGGCGAACATGCCGATCCAGCGCTACGGCTCGTGGCTGCTGTCCAAGGGTGAGTTCGCCCCCTACATGGCGACCCTGAAGCAGGCCCATCGCAAGGAGAACCTGCCCGGTGTGATGTGCCGCTCACTGATCAGCGTCGACTACCTGGGTCATGTCTACGACTGCGATTTCAACCAGATGCTGCACCTGCCGCTGGGCGCGCGCGAACCGTCCGCCGGCGATGCACCCCGGCCGCACCTGCGCGACCTGCTCGGCGGTCCGGTGACCCGCGCGATCGCTACCGCGGAGCACTGCTACGGCTGCACGGCGGGGCAGGGCTCCAGCTGCGGCGGCGCACTGGTGTAGTCGTCCGGCCGGGCAGGGCGATCAACCCGGCGTCCGGTCAGCGGCCCGCCGGCGCATCTCGCCCGCTCGCGCCCGATCACTCGCCGCCGCTGCGCACCTGGGCGTGGCTGAGCAGGGCGAAGATCAGGCTGCCGCCGACGACGTTGCCGGCCAGGGTGGGCAGGGCGAAGCGCAGCGCGGCGTCCCCAAACGAGGACTCGCCGGCGAACACCATGTACATCGCCTCGGCCGAACCGACCACGATATGGGTGAAACCGCCGATCGCGATCACGTAGGTGCAGATCACGATGATTGCCACGCGCGAGCGCTCGGTGGCGGCCATCATCCAGACCATCATCGCGATGATCCAGCCCGCCAGGATGCCCTTGGTAAACATCTCCAGCGCGCTGTTGTCCATCAGCTCGCGCCCGACCGCGACAAACGCCGCCTGTCCGGCGGCATCGAACTGATCCATGTGCAACAGGCCGAAGGCGAACACGGTCGCCCCCACCAGGTTGCCAGCCAGCACCACCGACCACAGCCGCAACAGCCGGCCGAAATTGTGCGCGCTGGGCTTGGTCATCAGCGGCAGCACGGCAGTGAGCACGTTTTCGGTGAACAGCTGCTGGCGGGCCACGATCACCGCCAGGAAGCCGAAGGTGTAGCCCATCGAGTCGACCAGGAACGCGCCGGGCAGCCCTTCCATGTGCCGGTGCAGCACGCCGCGGGCGAGGAAGGAGAAGCCCATCGTCAGCCCGGCCGCAAACGCCGACCATGCCAGCGTGGCGATGTTGCGCTTGAGCTCCTCCTGGCCGGCGCGGCGGATGATCTCGTGCAGCAGCGCCGCGCGCGGCGCACTGCGCTCCTCGACGTCGCGCCGCTCCTCGTCCGAGAGCGAGAAGCCGCTGTCGGATTCCTCTTTCAGGGTTTCCTCGACTTCGGCTTCGTCGCGCGCCTCGGCCTGTTCATCGGCGCGCTTGCGCGCGTCCTTGTCGTTCTCGTCCGGCATGGGTCACCTGGTGCTGGCGCAGTGGCTGCGCCGGACTTTTATCGCACAGGTAACTGTGACGCGCATGCATCGCCGCGGCGCCGTCGGCGCACGCGTGGATGCGATGCGACCCGTCCAACCACGCCGGGTCAGAGGTGAAAGATCAGTCGCCCAGCGTCAGCAGCGAGGCGTTGCCACCCGACGCCGTGGTGTTGATGGTGACGGTCTTCTCGGTGGTGAAGCGGGTCATGTACTGCGGTCCGCCGGCCTTGGGACCGGTGCCCGACAGTCCCTGGCCGCCGAAGGGCTGCACGCCGACCACCGCACCGATCTGGTTGCGGTTGACGTAGCAGTTGCCAACGCGCGCCCGTGCCGCGATCCGGTCCACCGTGGCATCGATGCGCGAGTGCACGCCCAGGGTCAGGCCATAGCCGGTGGAGTTGATCGCGTCGATCACCCCGTCCAGGTCGTCGGCCTTCCAGCGCAGCACGTGCAACACCGGCCCGAACACTTCCTTCTTAAGCTGGTCGAGCGAGCGCAGCTCGTAGGCGCGTGGCGCGAAGAAGGTGCCGTGCGCGGTGTCTTCGCCGAGCGTCACCACCGCGATCGGGGTGGCCTCGCGGTCCATGCGGTCGGCGTGCTTCTGCAGCATCTTCAGCGCGTCGTTGTCGATCACCGGACCCACGTCGGTGGAAAGCAGGCCGGGGTCGCCGACCTTGAGCTCGGCCATCGCGCCGGCGAGCATCGTCACCACCTTGTCGGCGATGTCCTCCTGCACGAACAACACCCGCGCCGCCGAGCAACGCTGGCCGGCCGAAGTGAAGGCCGAGGCCATCGCGTCCTGCACCAGTTGCTCTGGCAACGCGGAAGAGTCGGCGATCAGCGCGTTCTGGCCGCCGGTCTCGGCGATCAGGGTGCCGATCGCGCCGTCGCGTGCCGCCAGCGCGCGGTTGATCGCGTTGGCGGTCTCGTTGGACCCGGTAAAGGCAACGCCGGCGATGCGGCGGTCGCCGGTCAATGCCGCGCCCACGGTGGCGCCCTCGCCGGGCACGAACTGCAATACGTCCTCGGGAATGCCGGCCTCGTGCATCAGGCGCGTGGCAGCGTAGCCGATCAGGTTGGTCTGCTCTGCCGGCTTGGCGATCACGGTATTGCCCGAGGCGAGCGCAGCGGCGGCCTGGCCCAGGTAGATCGCCAGGGGGAAGTTCCACGGGCTGATGCAGACGAAGACGCCGCGGCCGCCGTGTTCCAGCGTGTTGGACTCGCCGGTCGGGCCGGGCAGCGGCTCGGGCTCGAACATGATCCGGGCCTGGCTGGCGTAGTAGCGCAGGAAGTCCACCGCCTCGCGGACCTCGCCCACGCCATCGGCAATCGATTTGCCCGCCTCGCGGCTGCACATGGCGATGAATTCGGCCATGCGCGACTCCAGCACGTCGGCCGCGCGCTCCAGGATCGCGGCGCGGTCAGCCGCCGGGGTCAGGTTCCATTTCGGGAACGCGGCGACGGCGTTGCTGAGCGCCTTCTCCACCACATCGGTGCTGGCGGGCAGCCAATGGCCGACCACCTGCCGTCGATCGGCCGGGTTGGTGACCGCGCGGGTGTCGCCCGACGGGGTGGCGCCCGGCACCAGCGGCGCGGCGCGCCATTCCTGGGCCGCGGCGTGGTTGACCTGCTCGGCCAGCGCGCGCAGCCGGTCATCGTCGGCAAGATTGACGCCCATCGAATTGCTCCTGTCGCAATACTTCAGTGAATCGGCGTAACTACGGAAGAGGTCCACCGGCAGCGGGATGCGCGGGTGGGGGATGCCGTCGAACGCGGCCACGGCCTGCAGCGGATCGCGCACCAGGTCGGCAACGGGGACGCTCTCGTCGGTGATGCTGTTGACGAAGCTGGAGTTGGCACCGTTTTCCAGCAGCCGGCGGACGAGGTAGGGCAGCAATTCCTCGTGGCTGCCGACCGGCGCATACACCCGGCACGGCACGTCGAGGCGGTCGGCGGGAATCACCTCGGCATACAGGTCATCGCCCATGCCGTGCAGCTTCTGGAACTCGAACTCCACCCGCTTGCCGTCGCGGTTGGCCATCGCATACACGGCGGCGATGGTGTGCGCGTTGTGGGTGGCGAACATCGGGTAGATCGCATCGGCGGCGGCCAGCATGCGCCGCGCATTGGCCAGGTAGGACACGTCGGTGTTGGGCTTGCGGGTAAATACCGGATAGCCGGGATAGCCGTCGACCTGGGCACGCTTGATCTCGCTGTCCCAGTACGCACCCTTGACCAGGCGGACCGGGATCCGGCGGCCGGTGCGGCGGGCCAGTTCGGCGATGAAGTCGATCACTTCCGGAGCGCGCTTCTGGTACGCCTGGATCGCCAGGCCGCAGCCCTCCCAACCCTCCAGGGAGGCATCGGTGTAGGCGCCTTCAAAAACGTCCAGCGACAGTTCCAGGCGGTCGGCTTCCTCGGCGTCGACGGTGAAGCCGATGCCGTGGCGCCGCGCCAGCTGTGCCAGTTCGAGCACCCTCGGGGTCAGTTCGGCGAGCACGCGCCTGCGCTGGGCGTGCTGGTAGCGCGGGTGCAGCGCCGACAGCTTGACCGAGATGCTGGGGGTGGCGAACACGTCGCTGCCCACGTAGTTCGCATTGGCACCGATGGCGATGATCGCGTCGCGGTAGGCCTGCAGGTAGCGCTCCGCATCGGCGGCGGTGAATGCGGCCTCGCCCAGCATGTCGTAGGAGTAGCGGTAATGGGCGTTGCTGCCCTTACGCCCGCGCGCCAGCGCTTCGCCGATGTTCTGCCCCATCACGAACTGGTGGCCCATGATCCGCATCGCCTGGCGCACCGCCAGCCGGATCACCGGCTCACCAACGCGCCCCACCAGCCGGGAAAATGCGCCGTGCACGTCCCGCTTGGTGTCATCGGCAAGGTCCACCAGCCGTCCGGTGAGCATCAATCCCCAGGTCGACGCGTTGACCAGCACCGAGTCGGACTGGCCGACGTGGCGCTTCCAGTCGGCATCGCCGAGCTTGTCTCGGATCAGCTTGTCGGTGGTGAGTGGATCGGGAATGCGCAGCAGGGCTTCGGCCACGCACATCAACAGCACGCCTTCCTCGCTGCCCAGGTCGTACTGGCGCATGAAGGCCTCGATGGCGCCTTGCTCCGATGCGCGCGCACGCACGCGCTGCACCAGGTCGGCGGCCATCGCCTGCACGGCGGCCTGTTCGGTCGGGGGCAGGGTGGCCTGCTTGACGAGCGCGTGGACATGCTCGGCCTCGTCGCGGGACCAGGCGGCCGTCAGGGCGGCACGTGCGCCGGAGCCGGCGGGGGGCAACTCCGGGCTGATCAACGCCGCATGCGGCGTCGACAGACCGGTGAAAGGAGGTTGGGTGGTCATCGATACCGCTCGGGCTGGAAGGCGTACAGGGGGCAGGAGGATGGCAGGTCTGAAGTCTAGGGGAAAAGGGTGCGCAATGCCTTGCACGGTGGGGGTTTCAGAGAAGTCGCGAAGGGCGTTTCGGCGCTCGTTCAGCTCCCGGCATGGGCGCGTTCAGCCGCGGGTCGGCCAGGCCGAAATGACCCGGGTCAAGGACAGTCCGCCCCGTCTCTGGCAGGAGATCGCTTGCCGCGGTCCATCTGCACGGATACCCTTCTCAGCACTATCCGTAGCGTCTCCACCGACGTGACGGGCCCCGCGCGGGCTCGCCAGCAACCGTTCGACCACCCGCGGCAGCCGAACGCGGACCTCGCAGCGGCGACTCGCGGAGCGGAACAGCGGTACCACCTGACCTACAAGCGGACTTTGGGGCTCGAATTGATGAAAGCCGGTCGTTTCACGAAAACCTCCGTGGCGCTCGCCGCGATGGCGACTCCCATGCTGGCGTTCGCCCAGAGCGCGGATCCGGTGCGCTGGCAGCTCAACATGGGTCGCGGCGTCACCCCGCTGTCCAACAACGCCTACGACGCGCACATGCTGGCCCTGTGGATCTGCCTGGGGATCGGCGTGGCGGTGTTCATCGCGATGGGCATCGCCATGTTCCGCTTCCGCAAGTCGCGCGGCGCGGTGGCGGATACGACCTTCGTGCACAACACCCGGCTGGAGATCGTCTGGACGGTGATCCCGGTGATCCTGCTGGTGGTGATGGCCGCACCGGCGACCACCAAGCTGGTGAAGATGTACGACCATCGCGATTCGGAAATCACGGTCAAGGTGACCGGCTACCAGTGGATGTGGGAATACGAGTACCTGGGCGAGGATGTCAGCTTCGTCAGCCGGATGGATCGCGAGCACGACCGCATCCGCCAGAGCGGGGTCGTGCCAGGCCATGACGAGCACCCGACCTACCTGCTGGAGGTCGACAACGAACTGGTCCTGCCGGTCGATACCAAGGTCCGCTTCGTGATCACCGCCGACGACGTCATCCATTCCTGGTGGGTGCCCGCGCTGGGCTGGAAGCAGGACGCGGTGCCCGGGATCATCAACGAGGCCTGGGCCGACATCGACACTCCCGGCATCTATCGCGGCCAGTGCGCGGAACTGTGCGGCAAGGACCACGGCTTCATGCCGATCGTGGTCCGGGCCGTTCCCAAGGCGGAGTTCCAGCAGTGGCTGGCCTCGAAGAAGTCGGCCGGCGCGGATGTTGCGACCGCGCTCCCGCCAGACACCGAAATCACCACCGAAACCGACGCCGCGGCTGCTGTCGCGGTCGCCCGCTGATCGCCATGCCGGCGTTTACACCCAACGAATCCCAGAGGTAGGCCATGGCTGCCACGCACCCCGTCACCGATACGCATGACGACCACGCCCACAAACAGGGCTTCGTCGAACGCTGGCTGCTGTCCACCAACCACAAGGACATCGGCACGTTGTACCTGCTTTTCAGCTTCATGATGTTCATCATCGGCGGCGCCTTCTCGGTGGTGATCCGCAGCGAGCTGGCGCAGCCTGGGCTGCAGTTCGTCGATCCGGAGTTTTTCAACCAGATGACGTCCCTGCACGCGCTGGTGATGATCTTCGGCGGCGTGATGCCGGCCTTCGTCGGCCTGGCCAACTGGATGATCCCGCTGCAGATCGGCGCGCCCGACATGGCGCTGCCGCGAATGAACAACTGGTCGTTCTGGATCCTGCCGTTCGCCTTCGCCATGCTGCTGATGACCCTGTTCCTGCCGGGCGGCGCGATGGGCGGCGGCTGGACCATGTACCCGCCGCTGTCGCTGCAGGGCGGTTCCAACGTGGCCTTCCAGATCTTCGCCATCCACATGATGGGCGTCAGCTCGATCATGGGCGCGATCAATGTCATCGCCACCGTGCTCAACATGCGCGCGCCAGGCATGGACCTGCTGAAGATGCCGATCTTCACCTGGACCTGGCTGATCACCGCGTTCCTGCTGATCGCGGTGATGCCGGTGCTGGCCGGTGCGGTCACGATGCTGCTGACCGACAAGTTCTTCGCCACCTCCTTCTTCAACGCCGCCGGCGGCGGTGACCCGGTGATGTACCAGCACATCTTCTGGTTCTTCGGGCACCCGGAGGTCTACATCATGATCCTGCCGGCGTTCGGCATCGTCTCCGAGGTCATCCCAACCTTCAGCCGCAAGCCGCTGTTTGGCTACCAGGCCATGGTGTACGCGACCGCGGCGATCGCGTTCCTGTCCTTCATCGTCTGGGCGCACCACATGTTCACCGCCGGCATGCCGCTGGGCGGCGAGCTGTTCTTCATGTACGCCACGATGCTGATCTCCATTCCCACCGGGGTGAAGATCTTCAACTGGGTGACCACGATGTGGCGCGGTTCGATCACCTTCGAGACGCCGATGCTGTTCGCCGTCTCCTTCGTGATCCTGTTCTCCATCGGCGGTTTCTCCGGCCTGATGCTGGCCATCGTGCCGGCGGACTTCCAGTACCACGACACCTACTTCGTGGTCGCCCACTTCCACTACGTGCTGGTGACCGGCTCGGTGCTGGCGCTGATCGCGGCGGTGTACTACTGGTGGCCCAAGTGGACCGGCCGCATGTACAACGAGACCTGGGGCAAGATCCATTTCTGGTGGACGATGGTGTTCGTCAACCTGCTGTTCTTCCCGCAGCACTTCCTCGGCCTGGCTGGAATGCCGCGCCGCATTCCCGACTACAACGTGGTGTTTGCCGACTGGAACCTGGTCAGCTCGATCGGTGCGTTCGGGATGTTCGTCACCCCGTTCATGATGTTCGCCATCCTGCTGCACTCCAAGAAGTTCGGCGCCAAGGCCAGCATGCGTGTCTGGGAAGGCGCCCGTGGCCTGGAGTGGACCGTGCCAAGCCCGGCGCCGCACCACACCTTCACCCTGCCCCCGGTGATCCGCGATGGTGACCTGGCGCACGGCGACGTGACCCACTGAGTTTTTGGCAATGACCGACCAACGCCCCAAATTGCCCGCTGACCAGGTCGCAGGCCGCCGCAAGGCGGCGGTGCGCACGGCGCTGTGGATGGGGCTGGTGGCGGTGGTGATCTATGTCGGGTTCATCCTCACCGGGGTAATCGGTCGATGAGCGGCCCGACGCCCGAGCCGGCGCCGCGGCGCGCGACGACCGGCCTGACCAAGATGCTGGTGGCGGCGGCGATCGCGTTCGCCTTCAGCTTCAGCCTCGTGCCGCTGTACCGCATTGCCTGCCAGAAGGTGTTCGGCATCCGCATCGACAACACGGCCAGCGAATCGCGCAAGCCCGGCGTGGTGGACGAGGACCGGATCATCACCGTCCAGTTCGACGGCGGGGTGAACTCCAAGCTGCCGTGGGCGTTCAAGCCCGGCGAGATGAGCATGAAGGTGCGCCCCGGCCAGCAGTACGAGACGACGTATTTCGCCCACAACAAGAGCGACCGCACGATCGTGGGCAGCGCAGTGCCGTCGGTTGCGCCGGCGCGGGCCTCGGGCTTCTTCAGCAAGACCGAGTGCTTCTGCTTCACCGCCCAGACGATGGCGGCAGGCGAGTCACGCGACATGCCGGTGCGCTTCATCGTCGACCCCAGTTTGCCCAAGGACATCAAGACGCTCACCTTGTCCTACACGTTCTTCAAGAATGACTCGCTCACCGCCGAGCAGGCGCTGGCGGACCATCCGGCACCGGTGCCGGTGTCCGCGCCCTGAACGCTCCATCGCACCCCTTGCATAACGGAACCGCCGCCATGGCCCAAGCCCAAGCCCAGTCACCAGAAGCCTATTTCGTCCCGCACCACAGCCGTTGGCCGATCCTGGGTTCGGTCGCACTGTTCGTGATGATGACCGGTGCCGGGGCATGGCTGAACCAGACGAGCTGGGGCCGCTGGACGTTCATCGTCGGCGTGGTGCTGATGATCGCGGTGTTCTTTGGCTGGTTCGGCGACGTCATCCGCGAATCCGTCAGCGGCAAATACAACCGCCAGGTGGATGTGTCGTTCCGGATGGGGATGATCTGGTTCATCTTCTCGGAGGTGATGTTCTTCGGCGCTTTTTTTGGCGCACTGTTCTTCGCCCGGCAGTTGTCACTGCAATGGCTGGGCGGCGCGGGCGACGGCATGATGACCAACGCGCTGCTGTGGGACGGGTTCAGCGCGGCCTGGCCGAGCAACGGTCCCGGCGCGGTGGGTGGTGCCTACCAGACGGTGCCGGCCTGGGGCCTGCCGCTGGTGAATACGCTGATCCTGCTCACCTCCGGCGTGACGCTGACCGCCGCCCACCACGCGTTGAAGGCCGGTCGCCGGACGGCGCTGCTGGTTGGCCTGGGGCTGACGGTGCTGCTGGGCTGCCTGTTCCTGTTCTTCCAGGCCGAGGAGTACATGCACGCGTACTCGGAGCTGAACCTGACCATGGGTTCGGGCATCTATGGCTCGACGTTCTACCTGCTGACCGGTTTCCACGGCGCGCACGTCACCCTGGGAACGATCATGCTTGCGGTGATCTGGTTCCGCTGCCTGAAGGGCCACTTCACCAAGGACGACCACTTCGGCTTCGAGGCCGTGGCGTGGTACTGGCACTTCGTGGACGTGGTCTGGTTGATGCTCTTCATCTTCGTGTACGTGCTGTAGGCGGTACATCGGCGACGCCTACCCCTACCGCGACGCCTACCTGGGCCAGACGCTGCCGGCCTGCAGGCAGCGCTGCTGTTGCAGGTGCCGGTGCCGGTGCCGGTGCTGTCGACGGTGGTGCTGTTGACCGTGCCGATGTCGACCGTGATGGCCCTGCACCCTCGACAACTGCAGGATTGGAACCGCGGCTGTCGGCCGCAGGCAATGCGGCTACCGCTCCTGGGCTCGATGGCGACCGGTCCGCACGCTCAGCCGTTGACGCCGTGGAACTGTATCCAGCCCATCTTCGCGGCGATGATCACGACCAGGATCATGGCGATGGACAGGGCGACACGGCGGGTCAGCGCATTGACGGTTCGCTTGCTGCCGCCCTTGTCGACCAGCATGTAGTACAGGCCGGCGCCCAGGTTCCAGAGAATCAGGATCAGGAAGCCTACGATCACCAGGGTCTTCATCAATATGCTCCAGCGCCGATGCGCCCAGTTCGGCCTTCGGCCTGCGGGTCGACATTATCGCAGCGTGGCGTGGATATGACATGAGTCGCAGGTCGCAGCTTGTCTTGGGCTGGTTGCTGACGTTGGCGGTCATCGCCGGCTTCGCGCGGCTGGGCGTATGGCAATCGCAGCGGGCGGTGGAAAAGCAGGCGATGCTGGACGACGCGGCGCAGGTCCTTGCCTCACGCCAGCCGGTGGGGCTCGACGCGGCCGCCGATCCCGGCTCGCAGGACCGCTACCAGTGGGCGCGGGGCAGCGGTGAGTTCGCGCCCGGCCCCCAGTGGCTGCTGGACAACCAGCAGCGCGATGGGCGCGTCGGGGTGCAGGCGTACCGGATCTTTGTCCCCGGCCAGGGCCAGCCTTTGCTGGTGGACCTGGGCTGGCTGCCGTTGCCCGGTGACCGGGCGATGCCGTCGGTGGAGCGCCCGGAAGGGCACATCGAGGTCCAGGGCCTGTTGGCACCGCCTCCGTCGGGCGGCATTGCGCTGGGCGCCGGCATGGCCCAGCAGGCCGAAGGCTGGTTGATGTTGCGCCTGGATATCCCGGCCATCAGTGCCGCCGCGGGCACACCGCTGGCGCCGCGGGTGCTGCGCCTGGACCCGGCCTCGCCGCTGGGCTACGAGCGTGACCTCGCCCTGCTGCCCAATACGCTGCCACCGGCCAAGCACCGCGGCTATGCGCTGCAGTGGTTCGGCCTGGCGCTCGCGGTACTGGTGACCGCGTTGATCCTGACTTTCCGCAAACCACGGCGCCGCAAGCGCCCGCCGACCATGGACAAGCACTGATGAGCACTTCGCAGCCCGAGACGCCGCCGACGGTGGATATCCGCGCGCGCAACCGCAACCGGACGATGCTGGTAGCGATCGGTGTCCTGTTCTTCGGCAGCATGCTGATTGCCGGTGCGTTGCGGTTTTCCGGATGGCAGCCCGAGGGCCGCAAGAACCACGGCGAACTGCTGCAGCCGCCCACCGACCTGCGCGAGCTGGTGCCGGAAACGGCCGAGGGCGGCGCATACGCCTGGAATCCCGGCGAGCGCACCTGGCGGATCATGCTGGCCCCGCCGGACGCCTGCGGCAGCGAGTGCGAACGGCTCGCCCATGACCTGGATACCGTCTGGCGCCTGTTCGGCAAGGATGCGGACCGCGTCCACGTGTTGTGGGTCTGTGACAGCAATGGCTGTATGCCGCCGCCGGATGCCCAAGTGCCGCGGACGCTGAAGGTGATACAAGGCGCCGGACAATGGCGCGAACGCATCCCCGGCCTCGCCGACCCCGCCGGCGTGCCGGTGTATGTGATCGACCCGCATGGCTTCGTGGTGTTGCGCTACGCACCCGGATTCGACGCCGGCGGGCTGCGCGCCGACCTCGCCAAATTGTTGAAGTTGATGTGATCGGGTTACTGTCCGCGTCACGCTCGATGCCGTTCCACCGCAAGAGACCTGCATGACTGCCCCCATCTCCGAGCTTTCGCCCGGTCCCCGACCCGGCGATAAACCCGTCCGCCCCACCACGGTCCGGCCCACGCGCAATTTCCACCGCCTGGCATGGCTGGCGGTGCTGCTGGCCGTCGGGGTGATCGTGTTTGGCGCGTTCGTCCGCCTGTCCGATGCCGGCCTGAGCTGCCCCGACTGGCCGACGTGCTATGGCCGTGCGGCCTGGCCCACCACCGTGGACCAGGGAGACGGCCACGCGGCCATTGCGATCCGTCCGGTCGAGGTGCACAAGGCCTGGCGCGAACAGTTCCACCGCATGATCGCCGGCGCACTGGGCGTCCTCACGCTCGCTCTCGCACTGCTGGCCGCCCGCCGACGCCATTACGGGGTGGCGCAGGTCATCGCCGCCTCGCTGATGGTCGCCGTGGCGATCCCGCTGTACATGCGCGGCATGCACGTGCCCGCCGCCGTACTTGCATTGGCGGGCGAGGCGGTGCTGATGTTTGCGGCGCTGCGCTGGAGCAATCTGGACCTGGCGCGGGTTGCCGTTTTCACGCTCGGGGTGATCGTTTTCCAGGCGTTGCTGGGAATGTGGACGGTCACCTGGCTGCTGAAGCCGCTGGTGGTGATGGGCCATCTGCTGGGCGGGCTGCTCACGTTCTCGCTGCTGTTGTGGATGGCGTGGCGCGCCACCGACCTGCCGATCCGGCTTGCCGATGCGCTGAAACTGCGCCGCTGGATCCTGGCCGGGCTGGTCCTGCTCGCCATGCAGATCGCGCTGGGGGGCTGGACCAGTGCCAATTACGCGGCGCTCGCGTGTGGGACTGATTTCCCGACCTGCGTGGGCCGCTGGTGGCCGCCGACCGACTTCCGTGAAGGCTTCGTACTGTGGCGCGGCATCGGGGTGGACTACGAGGGCGGGGTGCTGGACGGCGCCAGCCGCATCGCGATCCAGATGGCACATCGCCTGATGGCGGTGGTGCTGTTTATCTACCTGCTATGGCTGGCGGTGCGCCTTTCGCGTACGCCGGGGATCCGCGGGTGGGCGACGGCGCTGGGCGTGGCGATCATCGCCCAGGCCAGCCTGGGGATCGCCAACGTGAAACTGGCCCTGCCGCTGTGGACGGCGGTGCTGCACAACGCCGGCGCGGTACTGCTGCTGTTTGTCCTGGTGTCCCTGCTCGCGCGTCTGCGCGCTCCGGACGCATGATGGCGCGCACGTTCGCCAAGGTGTGCCGGGAGTACTGGTCGCTGACCAAGCCGCGGGTGGTCGCCTTGATCATCTTTACCGCGGCGATCGGCATGTTCCTCGCCGTGCCAGGCTTGCCGCCGCTGAAGGAGTCGGTTCTGGGCTTCCTCGGCATCTGGCTGGCGGCAGCGTCGGCGGCCACCATCAACCAGTTGCTGGATGCGCGCATCGATGCGGAAATGACCCGCACCTCGTGGCGGCCGATCGTGGTCGGGCAGGTCACTCCCCGGCAGGCACTGCTGTTCGCGTTGGCGCTGGCGGGGCTCTCGATGCTGATCCTGCTGGTTTGGGTGAACGTCCTCACCGCGGTGCTGACATTCGCCTCGATGATCGGCTACGCGGTGATCTACACCGTGTATCTCAAGCACGCCACGTCGCAGAACATCGTCATCGGCGGGCTCGCCGGCGCGGCTCCGCCGTTGCTCGGGTGGTCGGCCGTGACCGGCATGCAGAATCCGTGGGACTGGGCGCACGCGCTGTTGCTGGTGCTGATCATCTTCGTGTGGACGCCACCGCATTTCTGGGCGCTGGCAATTTTCCGCCGCGCCGATTACGCCAAGGCGCTGGTGCCGATGCTGCCGGTGACCCATGGCGTGGAATACACCCGCTGGCAGATCCTGTTCTACACCGTGTTGCTGGTGCTGGTGACGATGCTGCCGCGGATCATCGGCATGAGCGGCGATCTGTACCTGGGCGGCGCGGCGGTGCTGGGCGCGGCGTTCCTGTACTACGCGTGGCGCCTGATGGATCCGCCCGACGAGATGTACGCGATGAAGGTGTTCGGGTTCTCCATCGTCTACCTGATGGCCCTGTTCGCCTTCCTGCTGCTGGACCACTGGCTGCTGCCGTTCCTGCAGCCGGGCTCGCCGCTGGAGTTCGTCCCGGTTGGCTGAGGGCGACGTGGGCCGGCGGGCGGGGTGCGGCCGGGTCTCGTGGCCGCGGAGCTGCCGACGCTAGTCGAAACGCGTGCTCAACAAAGCGCGCAGCTCGGCCTTCTCCTCATCGCCGAGGCTGGCCAACCGGCTCTGCAACTCGGTCAGGCGCTGGTGCCGGCTCTGGCGGTCGAGCTGGGCGATGGTGTCGAGCAGGATCGTCCGCGGCGCGGCGTCGTCGCCGGGCACCGTCGTCGCCGCCAGCTTCTGCAAAGCGGCGTGCTCGTCGCGGCCTTCGAAGTGGGCGACCAGCGCGCCGGTGGTGATGTCCGGGCGTTCAAAGATCACCCCCAGCACATCCAGCAGCAGGTCCACCCCGGGCTGCTGCAGGCTGGCAAACGGGAAGGGCGGCTCGAGTTCCATCGCCAGCGCTGGCTGGTGCAGCAACAGCATGATCGCCGTGCGCACCAGGCTGCGGCGCGGTGCCGCCACGCCATGGCTGTTGCGGCTGCGCAGTGCGGCCGGTCGCGGAGGAGATGCCGGCTCGCGCGCGCCCACACCGGTCAACGCGGTCAGGCGCTGCTGCATCAGGTCGGCGAAGGCGCCGTCGGGGATCTGCGCCAGCAGCGGTTTGGCGCGCTCGGCCAGCCGACCCTTGCCCTCCAACGTCGTCAGGTTGGCGTCGACCGACAGCGAGTCAAACAGGAACTGCGACAGCGGCGTGGCCCCGGCCAGGCGCTTGTCGAAGCCGGCGGCGCCTTCGGCGCGCACGATGCTGTCGGGGTCCTCGCCATCGGGCAGGAACAGGAAGAACGCCTGGCGGCCGTCCTTCATCCGCGGCAGGATCGATTCGACCGCTTTCCACGCAGCGGCGCGGCCGGCGCGGTCGCCGTCGAAACAGAAGTAGACGTCCGGTGCGTTGCGGAACAGCAGTTCGGCGTGATCGGGCGTGGTCGCGGTGCCCAGGGTCGCCACTGCCGTGTCCACGCCGTGCTGGAACAGCGCAACGACATCCATGTAGCCCTCGACCACGATCAGCCGCGGGATCCTGTTGTGCGCCTGGCGCACCTGCCAAAGGCCGTACAGCTCGCGGCCCTTGTGGAACAGCTCGGTTTCCGGGGAGTTGAGGTACTTCGGGTTGTCCTGGGCATCCAGTACCCGGCCGCCGAAGGCGATCGCCCGGCCGCGGCGGTCATGGATGGGGAAGATCACCCGGTCGCGGAACTTGTCGTAGCTGCGTCCGCTGTCGTTGCTGGAGAACAGGCCGCCGCGTTCCAGCAGCGCGAGCCGGCGCTGGTCGGTGCCCAGCGCGTCGCGCAGTGCGGTGAAGCTGTCGGGCGCATAGCCGATCCCGAAGCGCTCGCGGATACCGGCATCGACCCCGCGTCCGTCCAGGTAGGCCTGGGCCCTGGGGCTCTGGGCCAGCTGGCGCTGGAAGAACGCCGCCGCCGCGCCCATCGCGTCGAACAGGGCCTGCCCGTCGGGGTTGGCGTTGCGCTGCAGGGTGTCGCGCGGGACCTCCATGCCGGCGTGGCGGGCCAGTTCATCGACCGCATCGAGGAACTCGAGCCGGTCGTAGTTCATCAGGAAGCTGATCGCGGTGCCGCTGGCCTGGCAGCCGAAGCAGTAATAGAACTGCTTGGCCGGCGAGACGGTGAAACTGGGCGTGCGCTCGTCGTGGAACGGGCAACAGGCGGAGTATTCCTTGCCCTGGCGCTTCAACGGCACCCGAGCGCCAATCACCTCGACCAGGTCGGAGCGGGCGAGCAGGTCGTCAATGAAGGCGTCGGGAATACGGGCCATACAGGGGTGTCCGGCGTGTCCGTCGGACATCCGTCTCGTCAGGAAGGGGACGTTAGGATGCCACCGACGCCGTACCGGTGCGCGCCGGCTGGGCTCAGGCAGTGGGGGCGTGGGAGGTCGCCGCCGGATCCGCCGCGGCGGTCGCCTCGGCGGCCTCGCCGGCTGCGTGCTCGTCGGCCAGTCGGCGCTTTACCCGCGCGTGTTCATCCAGCATCGCGGTGATCAGCGCGCCGACCAGGAACACCACCGCGCAGTAGTACAGCCAGACCAGCATCACCACCAGGCCGCCGGCCGGGCCGTAGGCGTTGCCCAGCGTGGACTGGCCCAGGTACAGGCCGATCGCCCAGCGCCCGACCATGAACAGCGCCGAGGTCATCGCGCCGCCCAGGAGCGCCCGCCGCCGGCTGACCGGGCGGTCCGGCAGCAGGCGGTAGATCAGCGAGAACACGACCGTGTAGAGCAGGAACGACACCAGTTCCGCCAGCACCGGCATCAGGTCGGGCAACCAGCGCAGCATGATCGCCAGCGCCGCCTGCGCGGCCATCGAGACCACCAGCAGGAAGCCCACGCCCAGCGCCATGCCGAAGGACAGCAGGCGCTTGCGCACCCACGCCAGCACGCCGCCCAGGTGGGTCGCGTCGCTGCGGAAGACCCGGTTCAGCGCCACCTGCAGCTGGCCGAACACCATGGATGCGCCCACCAGCAGCGCGGCGGTACCCAGGATCGCCGCGAGCGAGCCGGTGCCAGGCTGCTGTTCGGCGTTGGCCACGATCAGGCGTGCCGTTTGCTCCACCTGCGGGCCCGCCAGCAGGCCGATCTGGTGGAAGAACTCGCCCTGCGCGACGGGATAAAGCGAGGTCGTCAGCCACAGCAGCATCACCACCAGCGGCGCCAGCGAAAGCAGGGTGAAGAACGACAGGGCCGCTGCCAGGGCGAGAATGTCGTAGGCGATGAACCGCTGGACAAACTTCGCCGGCCAGCTCTGTTGCAGTCGCTCGGTGAGTTCCTGGATGCGCATATGACGGTCCGTCATGGCAGCGGTGATCGGTCGCGGCGATGCGCGCTTATGCGCTCAGGCGCTGCTTCACCAGCTTCGACACCAGGCCCATGTCGGCCTGGCCGGCGAGTTTCGGCTTCAGCACGCCCATCAGCTTGCCGATGTCGGCCGGCCCGGTCGCGCCGGTTTCGCTGAGCGCCGCGTCGATGGCGGCGCTGATGGCGGCTCCGTCGAGCTTGGCCGGCAGGTAACGCTCGATCACCACGATCTCCTCGCGCTCGATCACGGCCAGGTCCTCGCGCGCGGCCGCTTCGAACTGGCTGACGGAGTCGCGGCGCTGCTTGACCATCTTGTCGAGGATCGCCAGTACCTGGGCGTCATCCAGCTCGATCCTCTCGTCGACTTCCTTCTGCTTGATCGCTGCCAGCATCAGGCGGATCACGCCCAGATCGTGCTTGGCACCGCTCTTCATCGCGGTCTTCATGTCATCGGTGAGCTGTTGCTTGAGGGTCATGGCAGGTTCTCGGCAGGAAATCGGCGGACACAAAAAGCCGGCGGCGCATCGTGGCGCGGCCGGCTTGCTGCTTGAGGCCCGGACCGCGACGTTGCCGGCGAGGTCAGGGTAACTGGGTCGAACGGAATCTGATCAACAGCGCCTGTGCAGCGCCGGATCCAGCCCATTCTACCAGGCGATCAGTACAGGCGCTGACGCTTGGTCACATCGCGTGCGACGCGACGGGACTGGCGCTTGACGGCGGCTGCGGCCTTGCGCTTGCGCTCCTGGGTCGGCTTTTCGTAGTACTCGCGCTTGCGGGTCTCGGCGAGGACGCCGGCCTTTTCGCAGGTGCGCTTGAAGCGACGCAGGGCAAACTCGAATGGCTCGTTTTCGCGGACTTTAACGGCGGGCATGCGGTATCTCGGTTCGGGTGAACTGCCCGGCAAGTCCGGGCGAGCCGCATATGATAGCGAGGCCCGCATCGCCTATGCAAGTCACCACGCACATCACGACGCACAATCCCGACAGATACGTGGCGTTGGGGCGGCTGGAGTACCCTGCTGCCATCCCCGATTGCGGTCAGGCCGCATACCGCCAATGAAAGTCCTGGGCATAGAAACCAGTTGCGACGAAACCGGCGTGGCCGTCTACGACACCCGCGAGGGCCTGCTGGCGCATGCGCTTTACAGCCAGATTGCGCTGCATGCGGAGTATGGCGGCGTGGTGCCGGAACTGGCCAGTCGCGACCACGTGCGCAAGTTGCTGCCGCTGATCCGCCAGACCCTCTATGAGGCGGGCATGGCCGTTGCCGACATCGACGGGGTGGCCTACACCGCCGGTCCCGGGCTGGTGGGCGCGTTGCTGGTCGGCGCCGGCGTGGCGCGTTCGCTGGCATGGGCGCTGGACAAACCGGCGATCGCGGTCCACCACATGGAAGGCCACCTGCTGGCACCGCTGCTGGAGGACGACCCGTTGGGCCGCCCGGAACCGCCGTTCGTGGCCTTGCTGGTATCGGGCGGGCATACCCAGCTGATCGCGGTGGATGCGATCGGCAGCTATCGACTGCTGGGCGAGACGCTGGACGATGCCGCCGGGGAGGCCTTTGACAAGACCGCCAAGCTGATGGGGCTGCCGTACCCCGGCGGGCCGCAACTTGCCGCGCTCGCGGGCCAGGGGGTCGCCGGGGCCTACCGTTTCCCGCGGCCGATGACCAACCGCCCGGGACTGGATTTCAGCTTCAGCGGGCTCAAGACCCAGGTCATGCTCGCCTGGCGCGACAGTGACCAGTCGGACCAGGCCCGGGCCGACATCGCCCGGGCGTTCGAGGAGGCGGTGGTGGACACGCTGGCGATCAAGTGCGAGCGCGCCCTGGAAGCGGCCGGCTGCGAGACGCTGGTGGTCGCCGGCGGGGTGGGCGCGAATGTGCGGCTGCGGGAGAAACTGCAGGCCATGGCTGCCCGGCGCGGCGGCCGGGTCAGCTTCCCGCGGCCGGCGTTCTGCACCGACAACGGCGCGATGATCGCCTTCGCCGGTGCACTTCGCCTGCAGGCCGGGCAACACGGCGATGCCAGCGTCCAGGTCTGGCCGCGCTGGGACATGGCGACCCTGCCGGCGCTCTGAGCGGCGGTACGACGGGGTATCGACCGACCGCGCCAGCGCGCCCGCGCGCGCGACGCCCAATCCATTTTTCATGCGCTGCTCTATTGCGCAGTTGGCACACACAGGTAACCGTTTATGGACAAGGTATTCATCGAAGGGCTGCAAGTGGAGGCCCTGATCGGCATCTACGACTGGGAACGCCGGATCCGGCAGCCGCTGGTCTTCGACGTCGAGATGGGCTTCGACAACCGGATTCCGGCCGCCAGCGATGCCATCGGGGACACCCTCAACTACAAGGCGGTCAGCAAGCGGATCATCGCCTACGTCGGCGAGTCCGACTTCGGCCTGGTCGAGACCCTGGCCGAGCGCGTCGCGGCGCTGATCCTGGAGGAGTTCGGGGTGGCCCATGTGCGCCTGAAGCTGGGCAAGCCCGGCGCCGTGCGCGGTGCACGCTCGGTCGGCGTGATGATCGAACGCTCGGCCGCTATGGTGGCGCCATGACCCTGTTCGAAAACCTGGCCTTCCTGGAGCCGCTCCAGGCCTACCCCTACGCCTACACCGTGCTGCAGCTGGCCGGCCTGGCGCTGGCTGCCTGGCTGGCCAACTGGCTGACCCGGATGATCCTGGTCCGGGTCGTCACCCGCGTGGTGCAGGCGACGCCGATGCGCTGGGACGATGCGCTGATGTCGCCCAAGGTGCTGGCACGGCTGGCCAATATCGTGCCCGCGCTGATCATCGCCAGCGGCATCGCCGCGATCACCGACCTGCCCGCCGGGTTGGAGACGGTGGTGCGCAACGTGGCCTGGGCGTTCGTGGTGCTGACCATCGCGCTGGCGATCAGCAATGTTCTGGACGCGATCAACGACCTGTACGTCGCGAACAACTGCCGCGCCAACGAGCGGCCGATCAAGGGCTACCTGCAGGTGCTCAAGATCGTGGTGTTCGTGTTTGCGCTGGTGGTCATGGTGGCGACCCTGATCGAGCGCTCGCCGTTGCTGCTGCTGTCGGGTTTCGGCGCGATGAGCGCGGTGCTGATGCTGGTGTTCAAGGACACCATCCTGTCGCTGGTGGCCAGCGTGCAGTTGTCCAGCAACGACATGCTGCGGGTCGGCGACTGGATCGAGATGCCCTCGCTGCAGGCCGATGGCGACGTGATCGACATGGCGCTGAACACGGTCAAGGTGCAGAACTGGGACAAGACCGTCACCACCATCCCGACCTACCGCCTGATCAGCGACAGCTTCAAGAACTGGCGCGGCATGCAGGAGTCCGGCGGGCGGCGGATCAAGCGCTCGCTGTTGATCGACCAGTCCTCGGTGCGCTTCCTGGAGCCGGAAGAGCGTTCCCGCCTGCGCCGGATCGCCCTGATCGACGAGTATCTGGACGACAAGCGCCACGAGCTGGAGGCCTACAACGAGAACCTGCTGGCCAAGGGCAAGGACCCTGTCAACACCCGCCGGGTGACCAACATCGGTACCTTCCGCGCGTATGTCTATCACTACCTGCGCGCGCATCCGGGCATCCACCAGGACATGACCCTGCTGGTGCGACAGCTGGAGCCGGGGGCAACCGGCCTGCCGCTGGAGCTCTACTGCTTCACCAACAGCGTGGCCTGGGCGGTGTACGAGAACACCCAGTCGGACATCTTCGACCACCTGATCGCGATGCTGCCCGAGTTCGGCCTGCGCCTGTACCAGGCGCCCAGCGGCGCGGACGTATCAGCGCTGGTGACCGGCCGGCAGTCGCCGACACTGGATGCGATCGATCCGGGCAGCGGCACGAAGCTGGACAAGCCCGATGGGGGTGACCAATCCGCCACGGATCAGGGCGGTGGCGCGCCGCGAGCAGAGCGCCCGCCCGCCGGCACATCGGACGACCTGGAATCATGACCGGAGCGCCGGCGTGAGCTGCGCCTACCTCAGCCTGGGCAGCAACCTGGAACCGGTGCTGCACTTGCGCCGCGCGGTGCAGGAACTGCAAGAGCGTTTTGGTGACATGGTCCTCTCGCCGGTGTACCGCACCCGCGCTGTGGGGTTCGAGGGCAGTGATTTCCTCAACGCCGCGGCGGTGATCGAAACCGAGCTTGACCCGGTGGCCCTGCACGACTGGCTGCACGCGCTGGAGGACACGCACCAGCGCGATCGCAGCGGGCCGCGGTTCGGCGATCGCACCCTGGACATCGACATCGTCCTGTTCGATGACCGCGTGCTGTCGGGTCCCGGCAACCTGCGCATCCCGCGGCCGGACCTGCAACACGCCTTCGTGCTGCGTCCGCTGGCGGACATCGCCCCTGACGTGGTGGTGCCCGGCGACGGCCGCACCCTCGCACAGTTGTGGGACATCCATCCCGAGCGCGACATGGCACTGCCCACCGTGTCACTCGACGACGCCGTCGGGATTTGATCGCGCTCAAGATCGCCGCGCCGCAATAGGGCACGATGGACGCATCGACACCGCCACAAGGAGGCGCGCGATGCATCCGATCCTGGTTGAACTGTTGACCAAGCCCGTGGGCTGGCTGTCCCTGGGCGGCTCCATCTTCCTGCTGGTGATGGTGCCGCTGGGCATCCACCTGTTCCTGCGCCGGCAGATCCGCAACGACGAAGGCGGGGAAGAAGCGAAGGAGTACGAACTGCGTCGCCGCGCCGAGGCATCTGCGGGCGAGTAGCCTGCCTCAGCCGGCGAGCATCCGGCCGCCGTCCACGTGCACGACCTGGCCGGTGCAATAGCTCGCATCCTGCAGCAACCATCGCACTGCCTCGGCCACCTCGGCCGGGGTGCCCGTGCGCTGCAGGGGCGTGCGTGCCAGTTTTTCCGCCTGGTCCGCCGTGGCGGGCGGGATTTGGGATCCGTGCGCGGCGGCCGCGGGGTCCTCGGCGGTGGCGTCGTGCGGCCACAGGATTGCGCCGGGGGCAACGGCATTGACCCGCACCTGCGGTCCGAGCTCGACGGCCAGCGAGCGGGTCGCCATGAGCAGCGCGGCCTTGGCCATGCAGTAGATCGTGTGGCCAGCCAGCGGGCGTTCGGCGTAGATATCGATCATGTTGACGATCGCGCCGCCGTGGACCGCCAGATGCGGTGCGGCGGCCTGGGCGAGGAAAAACGGCGCGCGCGCGTTGCTGGCAAACAGCGCGTCCCACTGCTGCGGCGTCGCCTTGCCGATCGGCGTCGGTGTGAAGCCTGAGGCGTTGTTGACCAGACCGTCCAGCCGCCCGAAGCGGCCGACGGTGCGGACGATCATTTCCGGCAGCCGGTCGAAATCGGCCAGGTCGGCTTGCACGATCAGGGTGCTGCCGGGACGCGCCGCCTCCAATTCGGCCGCCAGCGCCTCCATCTCGGTGCGAGAGCTGCGGTAGTGCAGCGCCAGGTCGTATCCGGCGGCGTGCAGGGTGCGGGCGATCTGCGCGCCAATGCGTTTGGCGCTGCCGGTGACCAGGGCGACGGGGCGGGACATGGCGGATTCCTTAAGGCACAAGTCGTTATCCTGCTCGACTGCCCACCGCAATGCCAATGCGAGCGACCCCAGTGAGCCACGCCTCTCCCAACCCGTTCGACCTCCCGCCACCGGCCGCCGAAGCGCTCGCCCACAGCGCGCAGCTGCAGGCCGTCATCGAGCAGCAGATTGCCGACAACGGCGGCGCGATCCCGTTTTCCCGCTTCATGGAGCTGGCCCTGTATGCGCCCGGGCTGGGCTATTACAGCGCGGGGGCGAGCAAGTTCGGCGCCGAGGGTGACTTCATCACCGCCCCGGAGCTGGGGCCGATCTTCGCCGCCTGCGTGGCCGAATCGCTTGCCCCGGTCATCCAGCAATGCGGGCCGGAGGCGCGCATCCTCGAGTTGGGCGGCGGTACCGGCGCATTCGCCGAGGTCGCCCTGAAGCGATTGCTGGAGCTGGACGCGCTTCCCGACCGCTACGCCATCCTGGAGCCCAGCGCGCAGCTGCGCGAGCGCCAGCGCGAACGGCTGCGTGAGACGCTGATCGGGCCCGTCTTCGACCTGGTGGAGTGGCTGGACGCCCCCTTCGATGATGACTGGGACGGCGTGGTGTTTGCCAACGAGGTGATCGATGCCTTGCCGACGCCGCGCTTTGTGCTGCAGGACGGGCAGGTGCACGAGGAGCACGTGGTGGCGACCGCGCAGGGGTTCGCCCGCGAACTGCGCCTGGCCGACGCGTTCCTCGCCAGCGCCGTGCATCATGTCGGCCTGCGCCTGCAGGAGCCGTTGCCCGACGGCTACCGCTCGGAGGTGTTGCCGCAACTGCCGTACTGGATCCAGGCGGTCGCCGGCGGACTGCGCCGGGGGGCGATGCTGTTCGTCGACTACGGCTATCCGCGCGGCGAGTACTACCAGCTCGAACGCAGCGACGGCACCCTGCGCGCCTACTACCGTCACCGCATGCACGCCGATCCGCTGCTCTGGCCGGGGCTGCAGGACATCACCGCGTCGGTGGATTTCACCGCGCTGGCCGAAGCGGGGGATGCGGCCGGTTTCGATTTTGCCGGTTACTGCAGCCAGGCCAGCTTCCTGCTGGGCAACGGCATGGCAGGCGTGCTGGAGCGCATCGAGTCGATCAAGGACGATGCGCTGCGCCAGCAGCGGATCAACGAGGTCAAGCGGCTGACCCTGCCCAGCGAGATGGGCGAGCGGTTCCAGGTCATGGGCTTCGAGAAGGACGTTGAATTCGGTGCCGCCTTCCTCGCCGGCGACCTGAGTTTCCGTCTGTGACCGCGACGCCGCAGCGTCTGCCGTTGATGCGGCCGTTCCGGCGGCCGTGGCTGTGGCTCTCGCTGTGGCTGCTGCTGTTCGTGCTGGTGGCGGTCGGTTCGCTGATGTCCCCCGATGACCTGCCGCCGGTGGATATTTCCGGCTTCGACAAGGTGCAGCACTTTCTCGGCTATGGCGTGCTTGCAGCGGGCGCGGTTTTGTTGTTCGCGCGGATGCGCACCCAGGCGCTTATGGCGCTGGTCATCATCGCGTTCGGCATCGGCCTGGAATTCGCCCAGGCCAGCATGACCACGGACCGGATGGGCGACGTGGCCGATGCGCTGGCCAATTCGCTGGGCGTGCTGGCCGGCCTGCTGCTGTCGGCGACACCGGTTGCGCGGTGGTTGCAGCGGCTGGACGCGCGTCTCCCGTAAGCCGGCTACGCGAACGCGGGACGGCAGGAAGCTAGGTGCGCTTGCCGGTCGCGGCGGCCACCGCGGCGATCCGGGCCTCGCGCATCGCTTTGCCGATCGCCGGACCGCTAAGGCCTTCCCGAAGGGCGTCGGTGCGCACCGCCCGTGCCGCGGCGTGGGCTGCGCGCAGGCTGTCGCCCTGGGGGTAGGGGTCGTCGGCATGGCCGGTGCGGCCGCGCTTGTCGGCCTCGCAGACGGTCGCGAGCTGGTCGATCCGGCCCGGTTTGCGGAAGCCGTCGCAGCGCTCGATCAGGGTCACCACGGTGCTGGCGCGAAGCTCGTCGAAACGGTGCACGTTGAGGTGCTCGCGGCAGGCGATGACGGCCAGCTGGTGGTGCTCGGTGGGGACTTTCAGGCGCTCGCACAGCGCCCGCAGCGGCGCAATGCCGGCCTGCTCGTGGCCGATATGGCGCGGCAGCACATGCGCGGGCGTCAGCGCTTTGCCCAGGTCGTGGGTGAGGGCGGCAAACCCGATCAGCTCGTCACCGGGCGCCAGCCGGGCCGCCATGTCGCACACCAGCTCGACGTGCACGCCGGTATCGATCTCGGGGTGGAACTCGGCCCGTTGCGGGACGCCATACAGCGCCTCGACTTCCGGCAGCACGACCGCCAGTGCGCCGGCCTCGTGCAGGGTGCGCAGGAAGGCCGAGGGCCGCTGGCTGGCGAGGGCGCGGCGCAGTTCCTGCCACACGCGCTCGGGCACCAGTTCGGCCAGCTCGCCCGAGGCGGTGATCTCCCGCATCAGGGCCATCGTCTCGGGAGCGACGGTGAATCCCAACGGGGCGAAACGGGCCATGAAGCGCGCCGCGCGCAGCACCCGCAGCGGGTCTTCCACGAATGCCGGACCGACGTGGCGCAACACCCGCGCCTGGATGTCGGCGGCGCCGCCGTGCGGATCGACCAGTCCACCGTGGGCATCTTGGGCGATGGCGTTGATGGTGAAATCGCGCCGGCCCAGGTCCTCCTCCAGCGACACCGATGGATCGGCGTCGACCACAAAGCCGCGGTAGCCACGCCCGGATTTGCGTTCGGTGCGCGCCAGTGCGTGCTCCTCGCCGGTGTCGGGATGCAGGAACACCGGGAAGTCGCGGCCGACCGGTTTGAAGCCGGCTGCTTCCATAGACGCCTGCGTCTCAGCGACCACCACCCAGTCGCGGTCGCCAGGCTGCAGCCCGAGCAGGCGGTCGCGCACCGCGCCGCCGACCAGGTAGATATTCACCGGCTCACCACTTGCACGCGCCGTGCCGACCCCCGGCTCATGACCGTCCCGCCGCAGGCGCGGGGCACGCGAACGGCTTGCGCGCTGCGTTGGTGCGACCGTGCATGCGATCGTTCAGGCGCAGGGCATCGCCGTCCAGGCGCCAGTCGTAGATCACACTGAAGGCGAGCACGCGGGCAACGTATTCGCGGGTTTCCTTGTAGCTGATGGTCTCGATCCAGAAGTCCGCGTCCATGTTCGGACGCTGGGTCTGCCAGCGCGTCAGCGGTGCGGGGCCGGCGTTGTAGCCGGCGATGGCGAAGTAGGGCTTGCCGCCGTACTGATCCAGCATCTGGCGCAGGTAGGCGGTGCCCAGGACGATGTTGGTGTCCGGGTCGTACAGGCTGGAAGCGCCGCCCCAGCCGCGGCCGATGCGTCGCGCGACCGCTTCGCCGGTGGTCGGGAGGACCTGCATCAGGCCCATCGCATTCGCCCCCGAGCGCGCCTTCGGATTGAAGATGCTCTCGGCACGGATCTCCGCTGCGACCCAGGCAGGATCGATATTGTTGCGCGCCGCTTCGCGACGGATCGTCGTGTCGTGGTGCAGCGGAAAGCGCATGTCGTAAAGCTGCAGCTCCCCGGGCGCCTTGCCCAGCCAGAACACGGCGCGGTCGAACCAGCCGTTGGCCTGCCCGATCTGCACCGCGACCTGGCGCTGGGTGTCGTTGAAACCTGCCACCGCGTCGGCCCATTCCTTCGCCGCCCAGCCGCTGCGGCCGAGCAGGTGCAGGCCGATCGCGCGCTGCAGCGCCGGGTTGGCCGCCACCGCGGCGCGTGTGGCTGGATCGGCCTGGACGGTGGCCGGACACAGCGCGTAAGGCTGGTCGATGCGGTCGGCGGCGAGGAACCCGTGGAATTCGGGGAAGCGCGCGGCCTCGCGGTACTTCGCCTGCGCGGTGGCCTTGTCGCCGCCCAGCTCGGCCAGGCGGGCCTCGAAATAGGTGTAGCGCGAGTCGTTTCGCTGCTCAGCGCCCATCTTGCGGATTGCGGCCAGCGCCGCGGGCCAGTCCGAGCGCGACAGCGCCTCGCGCACGCGCCACTCATGCAGGCGCGGGTCGTAACTTGCCGCGGGCACCGCGTTCAGGCGGCGCGCCGAATCGGGCAGGTAGGACGCCACCGTCCACAGGGCGATCTGGTACAGCACGCGGCCGCGATCGGCCTCGCTGAAGTTCAGCGCGCTGGCGTACTGCGGCAGCAGTGACTCGGCCCGATCCGGGTCGGCTTTGCCCAGCTTGGCCAGCCCCTGCGAGGCGACGCGGCGGCTGCGGTCGGTCTTGGGCCATTGCAGGGCGCGTGCATGGGGAGTGTCGATGAACGCCGCGTAGTCCTCCGCCAGGCCACGCTCGGCGGCCGGCAGGCCGCGGGCAATCGCGCGCATGACCCCGCCGTCCCATTCCTCGGCGGCCAGCTCCAGTCGTTGCCAGCGCAGCGAGGAAGGCAGTTCGCCGCGGCTCTCCAGGGTGGCAAAGACGGGGTCGCAGGCATCGGGCAGGGACTTGCCGGTGCTGGTCCAGACCGCCTGCGCCTGCTGCGTCCAGTCGGTGTCCACCCGGCCCAGCGCGTGGCGCGCATCCAGCCACGCGCAGCGCAGGGCCGTGCTCTTGATGTCCTCGCTCCACGCCGAAAGCACGGCGGATGGATCGTCGCGACGGTCGCTGGCAGCTAGCCACGCCTGGCGGAACACCCCGGCGACGGCGGTGCCCTGGTGCTGCTTGAGGAATGCCTCGGCGCGCGACCGCGGCAGCGTATTGATGTCGCGCGCGATCGCCGCGTACTCCACCCACGGGAACAGGGGGTGGCCGGACAGGTCGGCGTACTGGGCGGCATTGAACTGACCGCGCTCAGCCTCCGCAATCGCATTGCCGATGCGTTCGCGTTGCGGATCAACCTGGGCCGCGCCAGGTGGCGTTGCGACAGAGTGGGCCGAACCCGCCAGACCACCCCCGGGCCGGCCGGCGGTGGCACTCGATTGGGTGAACGCGGCCGATGGAATCGCGAGCGCGGCTAGAAGCACAGGCAGGAGCAGGGCGTTGGATCGCATCCGCCGACTATATCCGAGCGTCAATGAACTCCACGGGCCGCACATGCCCATCCGGCTCTTGCCACCGGAGGCGAACCGACCGGGTTCACGGCCCGGCTATGTTCCACTATCGGCACTTGATGACGGGAATTGCGATGAGCGCGTGGTGGCTGTTGTTCCCCCTGTTGGGCGTGGTGGTGGGTGTGCTTGCAGGTCTGTTGGGCGTCGGCGGTGGACTGGTGCTGGTGGCGGCGCTGGTGTGGCTGTTGCCGCTGATGGGCGTGCCGCCGGAAGCGGCGATGCACGCCGCCCTGGCCAGTTCGCTGGCCAGCATCATCCTTACCGCGGCGGCGTCCGCCCGCGCCCACGCGCGTCGCGGCAGTGTGCTGTGGCCGACGGTGGCGTGGATGGTGCCGGGGCTGTTGGTGGGTGGCTGGCTGGGCAGCGGGGCGGCGGTCCAGATCGGTGACGACGTGCTGCGCTGGATCGTCGCCGGCTACTGCCTGCTGGCGGCGGCGCAACTGCAGTTCGGCCGTCCGCGACAGGGAGGCGCGACCGGGCAGCCGGCGCCGCGAGGTTGGCCCATCCTCGCCGCCGGCGGCGGCATCGGCGCGCTGTCGGCAGTGGTCGGGATCGGCGGCGGCAGCATGACGGTGCCGCTGCTGGTGTGGCGCGGCGTTGCGCCGGTGCGCGCAGTCGGTACCTCGTCGGCGTGCGGCGTGGCGATCGGATTCGCCAGCGCGGTGGGTTATGCGATGCACGCGCCGGCCGGGGCCTTGCCCGCGCATGCCATCGGCTATGTCTACCTGCCGGCGGCGATCGGCGTGGCCATCGCGTCGATCTTTGCCGCGCCACTGGGCACGCGGCTGGCGCACCGCCTGCACGGGGATGCGCTGAAGCGGATATTCGCGGTGTTCCTGGTGGTGGTGGCGGTGAGCCTGCTGGTGACCGGCGCAATTTGAGTTGGGACACCTCTCGACCGCTCATGCAGGTTCGGGCGGGAAGCTGTGCATCTTGTGGCGGGCCCCGGGATTGTTTACAACAGTGCGTCGTCGCAAACAGGGGTGTGGCGCTTCGAAACATTCTTAGGGAGAGAGAAGTCGATGAACGCACCTTGTCGCCACCCACTGGTGGCCGCTGTCGCGCTGTGCCTGTTGGGCGCGTCGCTGCCCGCCGCCGCGCAGCAACCGCCAACCGCCGACGGCCAGCAAGACGGCCGCAGCGCGACCACCCTGGACAGTGTCCAGGTCACCGGTACCCGCATCCGCAAGGCGGAGATTGAAAGCCAGACGCCGGTGCAGACCCTTACCCGAGAGGACATCGACCGCACCGGCCTGACCTCGGTGGGCGACATCCTGCAGTCGCTGACCGGCTCGGGTTCGGCGCTCAACACCAAGTTCAACTCCTCGGGCAACTTCGGTTTCTCGCCCAATGGCGACGGCGTGGGTGCCGGCTCGGCCCAGGTCGACCTGCGCAACCTGGGCGCAAAGCGTGTGCTGGTGCTGGTCGACGGCGTGCGCTGGGTCAACGAGTCCTCCGCGTCGGGGGTGGGCGCAACCACCGACCTGAACACCATCCCGCTGGCGCTGGTGGAGCGCATCGATGTGCTCGAGGACGGCGCGTCCTCGCTGTACGGCTCCGACGCGATCGCCGGGGTGGTCAACATCATCACCCGGCGTGATTTCGACGGTGGGCAGGTAACCCTGAACTACGGCCAGTACGGCAAGGGCGACGGCACCCAGAAGGGGCTGGACCTGGCCTGGGGCATGAACACCGAGCGCAGCAATTTCTTCATCGGCGCCAGCCGCGTGGAGCAGGAACCGATCTACGCCAGCACCCGCGAGCAGTCGCGCTTTCCCACCCCGGGCACCGGGCTGACATTTGGCAGCTCGGGCACGCCGCGCGGGCGATTCATCCTGATCGATCCCAACACCGGCGCCGAGCTCGACCTGACGCCCAACCAGGGCGACAACGACCCGTTCTACGACCCGGCGCAGACCGGCTGCGATCGCACCGACGGGTTCCACTGCTTTGCGACCGCCGACCGGTTCAACTTCGCCGAATACAACATGCTGCTGACGCCGTCCACGCGCACCGGCGTGTTCGGCCAGTACCGCTTCTACTTCAACGACAGGGTGCAGGCCTACGCTAAGGTGCTGGCCAACCGGCGCGAGTCGGTCAACCAGGCCGCGCCGGAGCCGCTGTTCCTGGGCGCCGATGCCGGCACCGGCAATGCGATTGCTGACGGCATGTTCGTGTCGGCGGCCAATCCGTACAACCCGTTCGGCTTCGACCTGGTCTCGGTGGATGATCCGAACACCCCGCAGAACGACATCAACCTGGTCATGATCGGCCGGCGCCCGGTCGAGGGCGGACCGCGGGTCTACGAGCAGAACGTGGACACGCGTTACTTCGCTGCCGGGCTGGAGGGCCGGTTGGACGCCGGCGACCGCTCGTGGTTCTGGGACGCCAACTTCTCCACCGCCAAAAACGAGGCGCGCCAGACCAACTACGGCAGTTACGACATCCGCAACATCGCCATTGCCCTGGGTGACCCGGCGGTCTGCGCGGCGACCGCAGGCTGCGTGCCGCTGAACGTGTTTGGCGGGCCGGGCACGCTGACCCCCGACATGCTGGCCTGGATCCAGCCGGTGGTGCGTGATCGCAGTGAGCAGACGCTGGACGTGTTCAGCGCCAATATCTCCGGCGATCTGGCGGAGCTGTGGGCGGGTCCGCTTTCCTTCGCCGCCGGCGCCGAACACCGCCGCTACGAGGGGTCCTACCAGCCCGACGCGCTGACGGTCGCGGGTTTCTACAACGGCGTGCCATCGCTGCCGACGTCGGGGGACTACAACGTCAGCGAGGCGTATGTCGAACTCAACGTGCCGCTGCTCAAGCCCGATACCTTCGGCAAGAGCCTGGAGCTGAGCCTGGCCGGACGCTACTCGGACTACTCGACCTTTGGCAGCCAGTTCACGCCCAAGTACGGACTGCGCTGGCAGGTTGCCGACGAGCTGCTGCTGCGCGCGACCTATGCCGAGGGGTTCCGGGCGCCATCCATCGGTGAGCTGTTCGGCTCGGCAAGCCGCGCCGACCTGCAGATCAGCGATCCGTGCCTGATCGGCCTGGATGGCAGCGCGCCGCGCGGCAATCCCGCCAACTGCGCCGCGCTGGGCGTGCCCACCGGCGCGGTGCAGGCCAACAGCCAGATCTCGGTCACCACCGGCGGCAACCGCGACCTGGAACCGGAAACCGCGCGCAGCTTCACGACCGGCCTGGTGTTCAGCCCCGGATTCGCCAGCGGCGCCTCGTGGTCGGACCGGCTCGACCTGGAGCTGACCTTCTATCGCCACAGTCTGGAGGGCGCGGTGCAGGCCATCGACGCCCAGACCCAGTTGGACCTGTGCGTGCAGACCCTGGACCCGCTGTACTGCGATGGCATCACCCGCTCCTCGATCGGCGGCATCAACAGTTTCAGCAACCGGCTCACCAATCTTGGCTCAATCAAGACCGACGGATGGGATGCCAACCTCTTCTGGTCGTTGCCGGAGACGGCGGCCGGGCGGTTCAAGCTGTCCTGGCAGAACACGCTGGTCACCCGTTACCAGGCAGTCGGTGCCGCCGGGCAAGTGCAGCCGCGGGCCGTGGGGATCGAGGTCAATGACAGCGCGATCCCTGACTGGACTTCGACGGCCCGGCTGGATTGGCGCCGCGACCAATGGAACGCCTCATGGAGCGTGCGCCACATCAGTGAGCTGAAGGAGGAATGCGGGGATGCGGTCGCCTTTGCGGTGTGCAGCAATCCGGCTGACGGCACCAACACCCTGCCCGCCACCACCTACAACGACCTGCAGGTTGGCTACCGCTTCGACTGGCAGCAGGGCCTGCAGCTGACCGCAGGCGTCAACAACCTCGCCGACAAGGATCCGCCGATCTGCCTGTCGTGCTCGCTCAACGGCTATGACGCGTCGACCTACGACATCCCGGGCGGCCGTTATTTCTATCTGCGTGCCGACCTGAGATTCTGACCCCGTGCAATGCGACCGCGGCCGGGACAACCGGTCGCTGTCGCTTCGTCGGAAGGATTTGATGGTCGCCAGCGCGACAGCGACTCAGCGCAGCGCCGTGTCCGGCACGTCGAGTTCAAGGGACAGCGCGAGGTGGTCCGACTGTGCGGCGGGCATCGCCTGGGCGCCCGAGCAGCCCAGGTCACTGCTGATCAGGATGTGGTCGATCGCGCGCTGTGGCTGCCAGCTGGGGAAGGTGGGCACCGCGCAGCTTGGCGGTTGCAGCCGGGTGTTGCGGAACAGCGCCTGCATCTCCGGTCGCTCGACCGCGCAGTTGAAGTCACCCATCAGGACGGCGTGGCGGTGGTCCTGCAGCAGCTCGGCGATGAAGCCCAGCTGGGCGCTGCGCGAGTTGGCACCCAGCGACAGATGGGCGATGGCGACCACCAGGCCGTCGGCGCCCTCACCGAAGCGTGCAAGCAGCACGCCACGTCCGGAGATGCGGCCGGGCAGCGAGTGGTCGGTGACCTCGATCGGCTGCAGCTTGCTCAACAGGCCGTTGGCGCTTGAGGCGACCCCGGCCATGCGCCGGTTGGGCTGGTGGCTCCAGTAGTCGAAGCCGCCGTGCCGCGCCAGGTACTCGGTCTGGTTGGTGAAGCCCGAACGCAGGCTTCCCGGATCCGCCTCGTTGAGGCCGACGATGTCGTACTGGCCCGCCAGCTTCGCGATCAGGTCAAGGCTGCCGCGCTTGTTGCCGGCAGGCAGCACGTGCGACCAGCTGCGCGCCACATAGTCGTGGTAGCCCCGAGTGCTCGATCCGGCCTGGATGTTCGCGCTGAGCAGGCGCAGCCGGCGCGAGCCCGTCGGCGGACCCGCGCCGTCGGTGGCGCCCTGGTCTACACGCGGATTGTGCTCGGAAGCAGGCATGGCGGGCAGGGCGCGCGGCAAATCAGCCCTGGTCGTCCGCAGCTGCGTCGTCGGCGGCTGGGGCGGCGTCCGTCGTCGGGGCGGCCTTGGCAGCCCGCTCGGCGGCGATCAGGTGCTCGGCGATGCTGAGGTTCTGCTCCCAGCTCTTGCCAGTGATGCGGTACTTGCCGTCGACCACGAGATTCGGGGTGGACTCGACACCGGAGCGCTGCATGAACTTGAGTGCGCGGCCCATCTTCGCCTTGACGCTGAAGCTGGCCATGGTGTTCGCGAACTGCTTGGGGTCGGCGCCAAAGCGGCTGTAGAACTGCGCAATCCGGTCTTCCTTCGCGTCCGGCGGCAGGCTGCGCTCAAGATGGATGGCGTTGAACATCGCGTCGTGGCTCTGCGCCAGCAGTCTATTGGCTTGCGCGGCGTAGAAGGCCTTCGCGAAGGGGTCCCAGTAACCGCCGAACGGCGCCGCCAGCGGCGTGAACTGCACGTCCTCGGGCAGCTTGGCGGCCCAAGCGGTTACCAACGGCTCGAAGCCGGCACAGGCGGGGCAGGTGTAGCCGAATACCTCCACCACTTCGATCTTGTTGCTGCCCGGCTGGAAGGGCTGTCCGTTGGGAATCTCCACGTAGTCCACGCCGGCGACCGGAGCGGGACCTTCGGGAGCGACGATCGGGCCGGGCGTGCGCACCAGTGTTTCCGACCCGCTGAGCTGATCACCCGCAGTCGCGACCCCGGCATCATCCGCAGCCGGACGATCTGCGGCCACGGACGGAGCCGGGTCGCCAAACGTCTGCGCGGCGGTGGACGCTGGCGCGACATCCTGCGTGGCGCTGGTCGGCGCCTCCGATGAGCAGGCCGCAAGGGCAAGCACGGCTGCAAGGGTCAAGCCGAAGCGGGGCAACAAGGTCATCGGTGGTTCTCCAGAAAGTGTCGTATCGGTCGCGGCCGCAGCCGCAGTGCTCGGTAATCGGTTCGCAGGCATCGCGGTGGATCACCCCGAATGCCGGCAGCAAAGCCTACTTTTTCCGTTGCGCCAGCGCGGCGCGCTCGCGGTTGACCAGCGCGTCAGTGATGCGCAGGACGTCCTGGGACGTCTTGCCCAGCACCCGGTACTTGCCCGCCACCACGATGGTCGGTGTGCCTTCCACTTCACTGCGGGTAAGGAAGTCCCGCGCCGCTACCAGCTTTGCGTGTACCGGCTTGCCCGTCATGAGGGCGGCAAAGTCGTCCGCATCGGCGCCGTACTCGGTGTAGAACCTGGCGATCACCTCCGGTGTCGCGCCACCGATCGGGAGGCGGTGCTCCTCGTGGATCGCGCGGAACATGTCGCTGTGGGTGCGCTCGACCAGGTTCATCGATTGCGCCGCATAGAACGCCTGCGCATAGGGGATCCAGTAGCCGCCGAAGGGCGCCGGAACCGACACGACGTTGACGTCGGCTTTCTGCTGCTGTTTCCACGCCTGCAGCGCGGGCTCGAAATTCGCGCAGTGCGGGCAGGTGTAGCCGAAGACTTCCACCACCTCGATCGTGCCGGGGCGTGGCTCGAACGGGGCGCCATCGGCGATCAAGGCGAAATCCTTGCCGGCGACGAGGGCGTCGGCCGCGGGCGGCGCCGCGCAGGCGAGCAGGGGCAGCACGGCCAGAAGCGCGGTCGCGGCAACACGTGCAAAGCGCGTGCGGCGGGAGATGGGCAATATGGAACGAAACGTCATTGGCAGGATTCCCTCAAACAAGAACGCCGACCGTAACGATACGGCCGGCGCGATGAACGACAAGCGCAGAGCTTTGGAGCAGGGCGTTCGCAAACTCAGCCCTGGGGATCTTCCGGCCCGGCTTCGGTAGCGGTTGCAGCATCGATCGGCGCGTCATCGGCCGGCACATCAGCGGCGGGCTCGGGTGCGGTGTCCGACGCGTCACTGCCGTCACCATTGGCCACGCCCTCCGCCGTTTCACCGTCCTGCGTAACCACGTCGGCGGCAGCGACCGGCGCCGGCGCGGCAGCCATGGCGGTCGCGTCCACGCCGATGTCGTCAGCGGTCGGGTGCAGGCCCTGCATGTAGCTGGCCAGACTGCCGATTTCCTCGTCGGTCAGTGGCTTGGCGATGCTGGCCATGATGTTGAACAGGCGTGGATCGGTGCGCGAGGTGGTGCCGGCGCGATACAGCTCCAGCCGCTGCTGGGCGTACTCCGCGTGCTGGCCGCCGACGTGCGGGTAGGCAGGGCCCGGGTTGCCGCTTCCGGCCGGTCCGTGGCAGGCCATGCAGGCCGGGATGCCGCGCGCTGCGTCGCCCGCGCGGAACAGCTTCTCGCCGATCTTGTAGAACTTCATGTCGGTGTAGGGACCGCTGGTCACGACGCTGTCGTCGGCCACGCCCGCGCCGGACTTCTGGGTCGCGAAGTAGGCACCCAGATCACGCGCATCCTGTGCGCTGAGCATGTCGGCGAAGGGCTTCATCACCGCGGCCATGCCGTCATTGCGCTCGCCGCTCTTGAACAGGGCCAGTTGGTGCGCGATGTAGCGCTCGCTCTGGCCGGCGATGCGCGGATACATCGGGATCTCGGAGTTTCCGTCCAGCCCGTGGCAGGCGGCGCACGTGCCCGCGAGAGTCTGGCCGTTCTGGACATCCCCCCAGGTGGCATGCTCGGGCGCTGCGGGTTCCAGCGGGGCAGTCTCCACCGGTGCGGCGTCGGGGACCGGGGTCACCGTGGTCTGGGCATAGGCAACAGCCGCCGCTGCGAAGACGACAAGACCTGCGATACCTAGGACGCGGGCGTGGCTCATGGGGCTGGGCTCCGGAAAACACTGAAGTGACAGCCTGTCAACGGCTGTCTAACTGCAGAATTATCATCGGCGCGGCGCATGGGGTCAACGCGAGTGCCCGGTGCGTCTGCTTTCCGCGGCCGTCTGCAGCGGGATCTGCAAGCGTGGGACAGTGATTCCCGCGCGTCGCCGCGCCGGCCGTGCGATCCTAGCGCCATGGCCAATCCCCTTATCCGCGCCCAGTATCTGCTGGCTGCGCACACCCCGGCGCAACTGCCGCCCGACGGCGGCTTCGAGGTTGCGTTCGCGGGGCGCTCCAACGCCGGCAAGTCCAGCGCGCTCAACGCGATCTGCCAGCAGAACGCGCTCGCCCGGGTGTCCAAGACCCCCGGGCGTACCCAGCAACTGGTGTTTTTCGAACTCCCGCCAAGTACCGACCGCTTTCTCGTCGATCTGCCCGGCTACGGCTACGCCAAGGTGCCCAAGGACCTGCAGGCACACTGGCAGGCGTTTCTTGACCGCTATTTCCGTACCCGCGAGGCGCTCAAGGGTCTGGTGGTCGTGATGGACATCCGTCATCCGCTGAAGGAGTACGACAGGCAGATGCTGGGCTACGCGGTCAGTCGCGGTCTTCCGGCGCACGCGATCCTGACCAAGGCCGACAAGCTCAGCCGCGGCGCGCAGGGCACCGCCTTGCTGGAAGTGCGCAAGGCGCTCAAGGCCGAGCATGGCGATGCGGTCACTGCGCAGCTGTTTTCCGGCGAGTCCAAGCTCGGGGTCGATGAGGCCCGTCGCGTGATCGAGGGCTGGCTGGAACTGTGATCCGTCTGCAACGGAATGGCGCCCCGATCACGGCGGCATTGCGAAGATGGTGTGTCCCCACACATCTGCCAGTGCGATACCCATGACCCATGACGAGGTGAGCGTGTCCGGTTCCAGTCACGTAGAAGAGCCCCTGATCGAATCCCGCAACCAGCTGGTGGATTACCTCAGCTCGGGCACGCGCGAGCGCGACGACTGGCGGATCGGTACCGAGCACGAGAAGTTCGGCTTTCATTTCGATGACCTGCGTCCGCCGACCTTCGACGGCGAGCGCGGCATCGAGGCGCTGCTCAAGGGCCTGGTCCAGTTTGGCTGGGCGCCGGTGGAGGAGCACGGCCGGGTGATCGCACTGACCCGCGATGCCGCGTCGGTGTCGCTGGAGCCGGCCGGGCAACTGGAGCTGTCCGGAGCGCCGCTGGAGAACCTGCACGAGACCTGCCGCGAGGCGTCCTCGCACCTGCGCGAGGTGCGCGCCGTCGCCGAGCCGATGGGACTGGGTTTCCTGGGCATGGGCTTCCAGCCCAAGTGGCGCCGCGACGAGATGCCGTGGATGCCCAAGGGCCGCTACAAGATCATGCGCGAGTACATGCCGAAGGTCGGCAGCCTCGGCCTGGACATGATGACCCGCACCTGCACCGTGCAGGTCAACCTGGATGTCGCCTCCGAGGCCGACATGGTGAAGAAGTTCCGGGTGTCGCTGGCGCTGCAGTCGATTGCGACCGCGCTGTTCGCCGACTCGCCGTTCACCGAAGGCAAGCCCAACGGCTTCCTGTCCTACCGCTCGCACATCTGGACCGACACCGACAACGATCGCAGCGGCATGCTGGATTTCGTCTTCGAGGAAGGTTTTGGCTATGAGCGCTACGTCGACTACCTGCTCGACGTGCCGATGTACTTCATCCAGCGCGGCGACAACTACATCGATGCGGCGGGCCAGTCTTTCCGCGACTACATGGCCGGCAAGCTGCCCGCGCATCGCGGTCACCTTCCCAGGATGCAGGACTGGGCCGACCACACCACCACGGCGTTCCCCGAGGTGCGGCTGAAGAAATACCTGGAGATGCGCGGCGCCGACACCGGGCCGTGGAACCGGATCTGCGCCCTGCCGGCGTTCTGGACCGGCCTGCTGTACGACGACAGCGCGCTGGATGCCGCCTGGGACCTGGTCAAGGACTACAGCCTGGAAGAGCTGCACGCGCTGCGCAACGGCGTGCCGCGGCAGGCGTTCAAGCTGCCGTTCCGCAACGGCACGGTGCTGGACGTGGCCCGCCAGGCGCTGCAGATCTCCGCCCACGGACTGGCCCGGCGCGCGCGCCTGAACGATGTGGGTAGCGACGAGACGATCTTCCTGTCGCCGCTGATGGAGCTGGTCGAGGCCGGCGAGACGCCCGCCGAACGCAAGCTCGCGCTCTACCACGGCGTGTGGGGCGGCAACGTGGATCCGGTATTCCGCGAGTTCGCCTACTGAGGCGGGCTGCAATGTGCCCGACGCGCACGAAATGATGCACCGCAACACCAGCTGCGTTAACGTGGCTGGATGAGCACAGACAACGATTCCACTACCGCTACCAACGACGATTCGCTGCGCACGGTGAAGTTCGCCGCGGTCGATACGTTCCTGCGCGAGGACGTCAATCTGCTGGGCGGCATGGTCGGCAGGATCCTCGCCGAGCAGCGCAGCCCGGACTTCCTCGCCGAGGTGGAAGCGCTGCGCCGGGCCGCCATCAGCCGGCGCGAGAACGACCAGCCCGTCACCGAACTGGCCGAGGCGCTGGCCGGCCACGAGTTGCAGAAGGCCAGCGATCTCGGCCGCGCCTTTTCCACCTATTTCCAGGCGGTGAACCTGGCCGAGCGCGTGCACCGCATCCGCCGCCGGCGCGACCACGAGCGCGCCGAGCAGGGCGCCCAACCCGGCGGCCTGCTTGACGTGGTCGGTTCTCTCGCCGAGCAGGGCGTGGAAGCGGCCGAGTTGTCTGAACTGCTGCCGCGCATGCGCATCGAGCCGGTATTCACCGCGCATCCGACCGAGGCGGTGCGCCGCGTGCTGCTGCACAAGGAGCGTCAGATCGTGCGCAGCCTGGTCAACGACATCGACCGCAACCGCACGCCGGCCGAGCGCCGTGCCGATCATGGCCGTATCCGGATGGCCCTCACCGCGAGCTGGCAGACGGTCGAGGCGCCCGCGGCCAAGCCTAGCGTCGCCGACGAGTTCGAGCACGTGGGTTTCTATCTGTCCGAGGTGCTGTATCGGGTGTTACCGGTGTTCTTCGAGAACTTCGAAACCGCGCTGCGAGAGCACTACGGCGATGCGGTCGAACTGCCCGACGTGCTGGGTTTCGGCAGCTGGGTCGGCGGCGACATGGACGGCAACCCGAACGTGGGCGCGGACACGATCGCCGACACCCTGGCCGGACAGCGCGCGCTGGTGCTGGCCGCCTACCGCCGTGACATCGCCCGCCTGGCCGACCTGCTCAGCCAGTCGCTCAGCCGGGTGTCGGTGAGCGATGCGGTGATCGGGCAGGTCGCCGCCTACCGCGAACTGCTGCCCGAGGCGGCGGCCGAGCTGCACCCGCGCCACGCCGACATGCCGTACCGCAACCTGTTGATGCTGATGGCGGCCCGGCTGCGCGCCACCAGCCACGACGAGGCCACCGGTTATCCCGACGCCGCCAGTTTCGTCGCCGACATCGAATGCATCCACGCCAGCCTGATGGCGAACCGCGGCGAGCATGCCGGGGACTTCGTGCTGCGCCGGCTGCTGCGGCGCGCGCGCTGCTTCGGCTTCCACCTCGCCAGCCTCGACCTGCGCCAGGACTCGTCCGTGCACGACGCCGCGCTGGCGGCTGTCCTGCAGGATCCGCAATGGCCCGAGCGCAGCGCGCAGGAGCGGGCCGACCGCCTGCACCGGATGATGGCGGGCGATCTGGTTCCCGCCGACGCCGACGCCAGCGAGGCAGTGCGTACCCTGGATGTCTTCCGCGCCGTGGCCGGGTTGCGGCCGCGCTACGGCGAGCGCGTGTTCGGTCCCTACATCATCAGCATGAGCCGCAGCGCCGCCGATGCGCTGGCGGTGTTGGCGCTGGCGCGCGTGGCCGGTTGCGTGGAGCCCGCGGACGCCGGCGCCGATGCAGAGCAGGTCGTGCCGCTGGACGTGGCGCCGCTGTTCGAGACCGTGGCCGACCTGGAGGCGGCCGATGCCACGATGCGGGCGCTGTTTGGCGACCCGGTGTACCGCGCCCACCTGGCGGCGCGCGGCAACCGCCAGCTGGTCATGCTGGGGTACTCGGACAGTGCCAAGGACGGCGGCATCATTGCCTCGCGCTGGGCGCTGCAGCAGACCCAGGTGGCCCTGACCGCGCTGGCCCGCGAGAGCGGGGTCGGCATCGTGTTTTTCCACGGCCGCGGCGGCTCCGCCAGCCGCGGCGGCAGCAAGACCGAGCGGGCGGTGATCGCCGCACCACGCGGCTCGGTGGACGGCGTGCTGCGGCTGACCGAGCAGGGCGAGGTGATCCACCGCAAGTACGGCACGCGCGCGATCGCCTTGCGCAACCTGGAGCAGGCCACCGGCGCTGTGATGCGGGCGACCCTGCGCCCGCGGCCGCTGGATACCCGGGCGCCGCGCTGGCGGTCGATGGCGGCCGAGCTGGCCCGCGATTCCAGCGCCCACTACCGCGCCTTGGTGCACCAGCATCCGGATTTTTCCGCCTACTTCCGCGCCGTCACCCCGATCGACGTTATTGAGCGGCTGCGCATCGGTTCGCGTCCCGCCAAGCGCATCGGCAGCGGCGGGGCGGAATCGCTGCGGGCGATCCCGTGGGTGTTTTCGTGGTCGCAGAACCGCTCCGGCCTGACCACCTGGTACGGCGTGGGCACCGCTCTGGAGCGCGGCCTTGAACGCCATGGCGCCGACGCCTACGCCGAGCTGGCGCGCGACTGGCCGTTTTTCGCCACCCTGATCGACGACGTGGAGATGGTCCTGGCCAAGTCGGACCTGGGCATCTTCGAGTGCTATTCGCAGCTGGCCCGCGACACCCCGTCGGCAACGGGCACGCCTGACCTGCACGCGCAGATGTTCCCGGCCATCGCCGCCGAATTCCGCCGCACCCGCGGCGCCGTTCTGGCGATCAAGGGCGAGGACGAGCTGCTCAACGGCGACCAGCGCCTGCAGCAGTCGATCCGGCTGCGCAACCCCTACGTGGACCCGATCAGCCTGTTGCAGGTCGACCTGTTGAAACGCTGGCGCGCGGGCGAGCGCAAGGACGAGGAGCTGTTGCAGGTGCTGATGGCTACCGTCAACGGTATCGCCGCGGGGATCCAGAACACCGGTTGAGCCCGCGGCGAGCGCGGCGCCCGCTTCACGGCGGGAAACCCGTATTGATGAACCGCGGAACCGGCCGGCGACAAGCCCGACCGGTTCCGCGAACCGTCAGCGCCGGCGCGCCGCCCGGATCTGCGCGTCCACCGCCGCAATCGCAGTCAGGTTGACCACCCGGCGCGAGGTGGAGTCGTTGGTGAGGATGTGCGCGGGCTGGTCCAGGCCCATCAGGATCGGACCGATGGCGACGCCGTCGGTGGCCACCCGGAACATGTTGTAGGTGATGTTGGCCGCGTCCAGGTTGGGCAGGACGAACAGGTTGGCGCGCCCGTGCAGCGTGGTGTTGGGGAAGACCCGCTTGCGCAGCGCCTCGTTCCACGCGGTGTCGGCCATCATCTCGCCGTCGACTTCCAGCTTGGGCGCGCGCGCGCTGAGGATCTCGCGGACCCGGCGCATCTTGCTGGCGGACGGATTGTCGTGGCTGCCGTAGTTGGAGTGCGACAGCAGCGCGACCTTGGGTTCCACCCCGAACAGCTTCAGGCGATAGGTTGCCTGCAGGGTCGCCTCGGCGATCTGCTCCGCGCTGGGGTCCAGCTGGACGTGGGTGTCGAGGAAGAACCAGGCGCCGGCGTCGTTGATCACCCCGGTCATCGCCGAGGTGCCGGTGATGCCGCGGTCGAAGTCGAACACGCTGCGCAGGTAGCCCAGCTTCTTGTTGAAGCGGCCGACGATGCCGCAGATCATCGCATCCGCCTCGCCGCGCTCGACCATCAGCGCCGCGATCAGGGTCGGTCGCGAGCGGATCAGCGCCTTGGCCGCCTCGATGGTCACGCCGCGACGCTCGGTCAGCGCGTGGTACTGCTGCCAGTACTCGTGGAAGCGCGGGTCATCGTTGATGTTGGTCAGCTCGAAGTCCACGCCCTGGCGCATGCGCAGGCCGAGGCGTTCGATGCGGTGCTGGATCACGTCCGGGCGGCCGACCAGGATCGGCGTCGCCAGGCCCTCGTCGATCACCGTCTGCACCGCGCGCAGGACGACTTCCTCCTCGGCCTCGGCGTACACAATCCGCTTGCGATCACGGCGGGCGCGGTCGTAGACCGGCTTCATCAGCAGGCCGGTGCGGTGGACGAACTGGCCCAACTGCTCCTCGTACGCCGCCATGTCGGTGATCGGCCGCGAAGCCACGCCCGAATCCATCGCCGCGCGTGCAACCGCCGCCGACACCATCACCATCAGGCGCGGGTCAAAGGGACGGGGGATCAGGTACTCGGGGCCGAAGGTCGGCACCTCGCCGCCGTAGGCAGACGCCAGATCGCCCGCTTCCAGCCTTGCCAGCTGGGCGATGGCGTGCACGCAGGCGAGCTTCATCTCCTCGTTGATCACCGTCGCGCCGACATCCAGCGCGCCACGGAAGATGTAGGGGAAGCAGACCGCGTTGTTGACCTGGTTGGGGTAGTCCGAGCGGCCGGTGGCGATCACCGCATCCGGGCGCACCGCCTTGGCGTCGTCGGGCAGGATCTCCGGGTAGGGATTGGCCAGGGCCATGATCACCGGGCGCTCGGCCATCGTGGCGACCATTTCGGGGGTGAGGATGCCGCCGGCCGACAGGCCGAGGAACACGTCCGCACCGTCAACGATTTCCGCCAGCTCGCGCAGTTTGGTGTCGCGCGCATAGCGGGCCTTTTCCGGGTCGAGGTTCCCGCGGCCGGTGTAGAGCACGCCATCGCGATCGAAGGCGAGGATGTTCTCGGGACGCGCGCCCAGCGCCACCAGCATGTCCAGGCAGGCGATGCCGGCGGCGCCAACGCCGGTGGTGGCGATGCGCACGTCCTGGATCTGCTTGCCGACCACTTCCAGCGCGTTGAACACCGCCGCGCCGACGATGATCGCGGTGCCGTGCTGGTCGTCGTGGAAGACCGGGATCTTCATCCGCTCCCGCAGCTTGCGCTCCACGATGAAACACTCCGGCGCCTTGATGTCTTCCAGGTTGATGCCGCCGAAGGTCGGCTCCATCGCCGCGATCATGTCGACCAGCTTGTCGGGATCGCGCTCGTCCAGTTCGATGTCGAACACGTCGATGCCGGCGAACTTCTGGAACAGCACGCCCTTGCCTTCCATCACCGGCTTGCCCGCCAGTGGTCCGATGTCGCCCAGTCCGAGCACCGCGGTGCCGTTGGTGATCACCCCGACCAGGTTGCCGCGCGCGGTGTAGTCACGTGCCGTGTTGGGGTCGGCGACGATCGCTTCGCAGGCGTAGGCCACCCCAGGCGAGTACGCCAGCGCCAGATCGCGTTGGGTCACCATCGCCTTGGTCGGTGCGACCTTGATCTTTCCCGGCGGATTCTGGCTGTGGTAGTCGAGGGCGGCTTGCTTGAAATCGTCGTGAGTGGCCATTGCGTACGCGAGGCGGGAGAAGCCATCGATTCTATCGCTCTGCGCCGGCGGCGCCACCGGCGCCGGCTAAACCGCCCATAACGCGGGGTTATGGACGGGCCGCGTTTTATCAGTGTCGCCAGCGCAGGTGCTGACCTATGGTCGAGTGCACTGCATCGCATCAGGGGGTTTGCGCTTGCCACGCTTTGCTGGATTTACCGTCGCCCGTCTGCTTCGCGTCGCCGTCATTGCGGGCGCTTTGGCGGCATGCGCCCACGGGCCCGCGCCAGAACTGCCGCAGGCGGACCTGCTGATCGTCGGCGGCTCGCTGCATGACGGCGGCACCGGCGCGATGCGCCGGGCCGACGTCGCCATCGTCGATGACCGCATCGTCTGGGTCGGACCGGACGCAATGCAGCGTTATCGGGCCGCGCGCACCATCGAGGCCGCCGGCCAGGTGGTCGCACCGGGCTTCATCGATCCGCACTCGCATCCCGACACCTACATGCGTTCCGACGACCCGGCGCAGCGGCGCAACGCGCCGTGGCTGTACCAGGGCGTGACCACGATCGGGATCGGCGTCGACGGTGGCGGCAGCCCGGATATCGCGAAGCAGCGGGCGTGGTTCGAAGCCAACGGGGTCGGCACCAACCTGGTGCCATACGTGGGGTTTGGCGCGGTCCGCTCGCAGGTGCTTGGGCAGAGCGCGCGTGCGCCCGACGCGGCCGAGCTGGCGCGGATGCGCGGGCTGGTCGCATCGGCGATGTGCGAGGGAGCGTTCGGCCTGTCGAGCGGACTGTTTTACGTGCCGCAGAGCTACGCGGGCACCGACGAGGTGGTCGCCGTCGCCGGCGAGGCCGCGCGCCGCGGCGGGCTGTACGACACCCATCAGCGCGACGAATCGTCCTACGGGGTCGGCCTGGTCGAGTCGACCCGCGAGGCGATCGAGATCGGCCGCCGCGCCGGGATGCCGGTGCACATCGCCCACATCAAGGCGCTGGGGGTGGATGTGCACGGCAAGGCCGCCGAACTGGTCGCGCTGGTCGAGCAGGCGCGCGCGGACGGCCAGCGGGTGACCGCCGACCAGTATCCATGGCTGGCCTCCGGGACGGGACTGGCGGCCGCGTTGCTGCCGCCTCGGTCACGCGAGGGCGGGCGCGAGGCGATGCTGAAACGCTTCGCCGACCCCGCGCAGCTGGCTGGCATCCGCGAGGAGATGGACGACAACCTGCGCCGCCGTGGCGGTGCCGACGCGATCCTGCTGACTTCCATCGGCGAGGAATGGACCGGTAGGACGCTGGCTCAGGTTGCCGCTGACTGGCGCGTGTCCGCCATCGACGCCGCACTGCGCATCATCGGTCAGGACGAGCGCCCTCCCGGCGTGCGCAGCAGTGCTTCCATCGCCTCGTTCAACATGCGCCAGGACGATGTCGACCTGCTGATGCAACAACCCTGGGTGGTGACCAGTTCGGACGGATCCAACGGCCATCCCCGCCAGTACGGCAGTTTCCCGGAGAAGTTCGCCCGCTACGTGCGCGAGCGTGAACTGCTCGACATCGCCACTTTCATCCATCGCTCCACCGGCCTGACCGCCGACATACTCGGCCTGCAGCAACGCGGTTACCTGAGACCCGGGTACTTTGCCGATGTCGTGGTGTTTGATCCGGCCACGCTGGCGGCACGGGCCACCTATGTCGAGCCGCGCGAGCTCTCGGTCGGCGTCAGTCACCTGATCGTCAATGGCGTGGTCGCCATCAGCGACGGCGCGCAGACGGATGAGCTGGGCGGCCGGATGCTTCACCATGTGCCAACCGAAGGCACTTGTCCGTGACTGCGGATGCGCGTTTGATCACCTTTCACAACCAAGGGAAGAACCCAATTGCTTCAACTTGACGCGGTGGAAACCGTCGCCCTGGGCGGCCTGGCTCTTCTTGGTGGGTACGCGCTGTGCCGCGCCATTCCCATTTTCCGGCGCTACAACCTGCCCGAACCGGTGGTCGGCGGGCTGGTGATCGCGCTCATCGTGCTGTTCGCGCACGGCCAGGGCACGACCCTGTTCGAGCTGGACACGACCCTGCAGACGCCGCTGATGGTGGCGTTCTTCACCACGCTGGGGGTCAACGCGAGCCTGGCCCTGCTGCGCATCAGCGGACGCCAGGTCGGCATTTTCCTGGCCATGGCGACGGGCTTTGTGGTGGTCCAGAACCTGGTTGGCCTCGGGATTGCCTCGATGTTCGGGCTGCACCCGCTGTTCGGGGTGCTGGTGGGTTCGGCGACGATGGCCGGCGGGCCGGCGACGGGTCTGGCCTTCGCCCCACTGTTTGAAGAAGCGGGTCTGGTCGGCGCGGAGTCCATCGCCATCACCTCGGCCATGGCGGGCATCGTCTGCGGCGGCATCGTGGGCGGCCCGGTCGCGACCGTGATCATCCGCCGCTGGCGCCTGAAGACGCCCGGCGGCCATCCCACCGAGGTCCCGGATGTGACCGAGGCCAAGGTGGATCCGCCGCAGACCGAGGGTCAACGCGAATTCAGTGCGCTCAAGAGCATCATCTTCATCATGGTCGCGATGTGGCTGGGCGCCTGGATCGGCAAGGGATTCGAAGCCCTCGGCCTGACCCTGCCGGCCTATATCGGCGCCATGCTGATCGGGGCCGTGGTGCGCAACATCGACGACGTGACCGGTTGGATCGGTCTCCCGCTGCGGACCATCGACCTGATTGGCAACATCTGCCTGGCCCTGTTCCTGGCCGTGGCACTGATGAACCTGAAGCTGTGGGAGCTGGCCGGCATGGCGCTGCCGCTGGCGGTCAACATGGTCGTACAGGTCGCCATCGTCGTTGCGTTCTGCGTGGTGGTGTTCCGCGCGATGGGCAAGGACTACGACGCGGCGGTGATGGGCGGTGGCTTCATCGGCTTCATGCTGGGCACGACCGCCAACGCGATGGCGGTCATGCGCACGCTGGTGCAGCGCTACGGCATGGCGCCGCGGGCTTTCCTGGTGGCGCCGCTGGTGGGCGCGTTCTTCATCGACTTCACCAACGCCCTGATCATCACCGGGTTCATGAACTTCGCCCGCTAGCGGTCTTTGCGCCGACCCGGCCTCAGCGCCAGCGCCTCCTCGCTACTGGGCGACGGCGGCGGCGCCCGGACGGCGCGGATCCGCGGCGCCTTCCACGCCGTGCTCGCCGACCCACAGGATCTGGGTGCTGCCGATGGTCTCGCCGGTCTCGATCCGGTGACCACGCTTCTCCAGCAGGCGCAGGGTGTCGGGGCTGATGCCGCGCTCCACCCGCATCACGCCGTCGCTGTCCATCTCCTGGTGGATGCGCGGCAGGCTGGTGGCCTCGGCGATGTTCAGGTCGAAGTCGACGACGTCCACGATGCTCTGCATCACAGTGCCCGGAATGGTGTTGCCGCCCGGGCTGCCGGTGACCATGCGCAACCGGTCGTCCTTGAACAGGAAGGTGGGCGCCATGCTGGAGACCGGGCGCCGGCCCGGATGCAGTGAGTTGGGGGGCTCGGGCTGGCCGGACTCGCGCGCCTTCAGCTGGGCGCGCATGGAGAAGTTGCCGACCAGGTTGCCGAGCAGGAAGCCGGTGCCGTCGACCATGATCCCGGAGCCGAAATCCGAACCTAGCGTGTAGGTGATGCCCACCGCGTTGCCGGCCTCGTCGATGACCGAGAGATGGGTCGTCTGCGGGCTCTCATGCGCCCATGGATCGCCGCCGGGCACCTTGGATGCCGGCTTCGCGCGGCGCGGCGAGATACGCTTGGCCCGTTCGGCGGCGTAGGCCTTGGACACCAGCCCGCGCAGCGGTAGGTCGAGGGCATCCGGATCGCCCAGGTGCAGCCGGCGGTCGGCCCAGGCCAGCTTGATCGCCTCGCTCATGTAGTGGATGGCGTCGGCGGAACCCGCGCCGTAGCCCGGCATATCGACGTTCTCCAGGATGTTGAGCATGCCGATGATGCCGGCGCCGCCACCGCTGGCCGGCGACATGGTCACCACCTCGTGGTCGCGGTAGCTGCTGCGCAGCGGCTCGCGTTCGGCGGCCCGGTAAGCGGCCAGGTCGTCCTTCCGGATCAGGCCGTCATTGGCGATCATGCCCGCGACCAGCCGCTCGGCGATTTCGCCCTCATAGAAGGCCTTTGCGCCGTGCGCGGCGATCTGCTTCAGCGACCAGGCCAGGTCGGTCTGCACCAGTCTTTCGCCGGCCCGCAGCGCGCTGCCATCGGGATGCAGGAACACCTTCGCGCCGGCCGGACTCAGGGCCAGGCGCTTGCGTCCCCAGTCGAGCGCGAAGGCCTCGTCGCGGCTGAGCACGATGCCGTGCTCGGCCAGGGCGATCGCCGGCTGCAGCAGCTGCGCCCAGGGCAGACGACCATACTTGCCGTGCGCGGTGGCCAGCCCGGAGACCGTGCCGGGGATGCCGGCGGCCCTGTAGCCCTGCTTGTCACCGGCGATCCTGCCGTCGTCGCCGATGAAGCGGTCCAGCGTGGCCAGCGCCGGCGCCTTGGAGCGGAAGTCGATCGCCACCGTCCGCTTGTCTTCGGCCAAGTGCACCAGCATGAAGCCGTCGCCGCCGATGTTGCCCGCGCGCGGCAGGGTCACCGCCATGGCAAAGGCCGTGGCCACCGCGGCGTCCACCGCATTGCCGCCGTCGCGCAGGATCTGCGCACCGACATCGCTGGCGGCCTCGTTCTGGCTGGCGACCATGCCCTTCTCGCCCTGCACCGGCTTGTGGATCGCGGCGTAGTTCAGCAGCTGCCGGGTCTGGGCGGTGGCCTGCACGGAGCAGAGCGCGAGCGCGGCACTGACGAGAAGTGCGACAAGGGCGCGCGATGAAATCGCCTGAGGGCTTCTGAGGGGCATTCCGGGATCCTTTTTTATGGTCGACGCCAGGCGCGCAAGCAGCGCTCGCAAGGGCGGAGTGCATTCGAGCATGCCGCCGCACCTTACCGATGTCCCGCAGTTTCTTTGGCTCATCCCATAGCCCCAGGCTATCCCCTGGCAAAGCATTGGTGGTCTTGCCGCGCGATCGCGGTGGCTAAGATCGGGACAAGCGTTGCCACAGACAGCCGCTCTCCGGGGGAGACATCAAATGAACTACGCACCCAAACGCACGATTCTCAGCGTGATGCTCGCCTCGGCGATGCTCATGGAGCCGGTCACCGCGCTGGCTCAGGACGCGGCCCAGCCCGCCCAGGCCACACAGACCGACGCCACGCCGATCGCAACGGACGATGCGGCCCCGCCAGCTGTCCAGACAGCCGATGCGAAGGCCAAGGACCTTGATCGGGTCGTGGTGGTCGGAAGCCACCTTGCAGGCAACAACGACACCGGCATGCTCCCGGTGTTCGTGGTCTCGGAGGAGGACGTGGCTGCCACCGGTGCCGTCTCCGGCGAAGACCTGCTGCAGTCGCTTCCGCAGGTCGGCGACATGATGTTCGACAACACCGATACCGCGGGCAACCTCAACGCCGCGCGCGGCGACGTCGGCTCGGTCAACCTGCGCAACCTGGGCACCGGCAACACGCTGATGCTGGTGAACGGTCGTCGCATGGTCAACCACCCCGGCACGCAGACGGAAACCTACGTGCCGCGCCAGACCGCCAACATCAACGCCATCCCGCTCTACGGCGTGCAGCGCATGGAAACCCTGCTGGGCGGCGCCTCCGCGCTGTACGGCTCGGATGCCGTGGCCGGCGTGATGAACGTGGTCATGGATACACACTTCCAGGGCCTGCGCGCCCAGGCCCAGTACGGCGGCTCGGAAGGCACCGATTTCCGCCAGGGCAATTTCAATGTGAAGGCCGGCAGGTGGTTCAACGACGGACGCACCCGGGTCTCCCTGCTGGGCGGGTACACCTATCGCAGCATCTTCGAGAACTCCGAGCGCGACTACGCCGCCAGCCAGGATCACAGGCCGTTCTTTGAAGGCACCCAATGGGAGGGGATGACGGCATTCGATGACCGCATGACCTCCAGCGCCTGGGGCGCGTTCCAGACGGTCGATCGGGTGCGGGTGCGGCAGGACGGCAAGGCGATCACGACCGCCGCCGGCAGCTTCCACATCGAGCCGATCGCCAACGGCTGCGTGACCGCGCTGTACGAGGACGTGTGCATCCAGACCGGGTTGCAGAACAGCACCATCGACCGGCCACTGCGCTTCAACGCCAACTCGCAGCGCTATCTGATGGGCGGCGTCGATCGCGGCAACCTTTTCACGACCATCGAGCACGATCTCAACGATGACTTCGTGGCATTCGGCGAGGTCAGCTACTACCAGTCGAGCTACGACGGCATGCGGGAGCAGGCTGCCTCGCTGGCCGCTGCGCCGATGATCGTCCCCAAGTCCAACTACTGGAACCCGTTTGGTGCCACCTACCTGCCCGACGGCAGTCTCAACCCGAACCGCCTGCAGGGCATCGATGCGCCCGAAGAGGGCCTGGACGTGCGCATCAGCAGTTATCGCGCCACCGAGACCACCCGCCCCTACGAGGTCGATGACAAGTCGTATCGCGTCCTGGGCGGGGTCCGCGGTGACTTGGGCGGGTTCGACTGGGAAAGTGCCGTGCTGTATTCGCGCGCCCGCACCGTGGATACCCAGTTCGGCACCATCAGCAACACCTCGTTCGCCGAGGCCCTCGCGCGCGCTGACGAGAGTGCCTACAACCCGTTCACAGGCGGCAACCTGGACGACTGGAGCCAGCCGCCGGCAATGACCAACGCCGACACGGTCGCCGGCTTCCTGGTCCCGGTGGTGCGCCGCAGTACCGCGTCGCTGTTCCAGGTCGATACCCGTTTCGCCCGCCCCGACCTGTTCGAGTGGTGGGCAGGCGATGTCGGGCTGGCGTTCGGCGCCGAGTGGCGTCACGAAAAGCTTGACGACCAGCGCGATCCGCGCCTCAACGGGCAGATCGGCTACACCAACCCGCTGACCGATCTCCCGACCAGCGACGTACTCGGTGCGAGCCCGTCGGGCAACAACGGCGGTTCGCGCTCGGTGGCCTCGGCGTATGCCGAGATCGCGGTGCCGCTGGTGTCGCGCGAGATGGCGATTCCGCTGGTTCGCTCGCTTGATCTGCAGATCGCCGGTCGCTACGAGCGCTATTCCGACTTCGGCAGCGTGTCCAAGCCGAAGGTCGCGTTTGCCTGGGACATCCTGGATGGCCTGATGATGCGCGGCAGCTGGTCGGAGAGCTTCCTGGCGCCCAACATCCTGCAGATCCATTCCGACGGGACCGTGGTCAGCAATACCCGCCTGGACTACTACCAGTGCGAGGCGGACCTGCGCGCCGGGCGCATCTCCAGCTTCAGCGCCTGCGGCAAGTCTTTCAGCACCCAGGCCGTACGCGAGGGCAACCTCGACCTCAAGCCGGAAACCTCCGAGGCGACCTCGGTCGGCCTGGTGTTCCAGCCCCGCTTCCTGCCCGACGCCATGGGCGACTTCACCTTCACCGCGGACTACTGGAAGATCGATCAGGAACAGATGATCGCCATCACCGGCGAACAAACCCACCTGGCGCTCGACTACCTGATGCGCATCCAGGGCTCGTCCAATCCCAACGTGCTGCGCGACGATCCCAGCGATGAGCAGATCGCCAACTTCGCCGGCACGGGGCTGGAAGCGGTCGGTAACGTGTTGCAGGTGCGTGACCAGTACACCAACCGCCTGCCGCGCCGGACCCGGGGCATCGATTACGGCATCTCGCATCGCCTGCGCACCGCGGACTGGGGCACCTTCACCACCAACCTCAATGGCAGCCGGCTGCTCGAGCAGATGCAGATGCCCTCGGACCTGGAGGACCTGGTGATGAACGCGCAGCAGGACGGCGTGATCAATGACGGCTTCACGATCCGCAACGCCGGCAGCCTGCTGGGCATCAACGGCACGCCGGAATGGCGCGCGACCCTGAGCAGTAGCTGGCGCTACCGCAACTGGAGCCTGGGTGCGTTTGTCCGCTACGTCGGCCCGTTTGATTCGACCGGTGCCAGCTTGCCTGACGGCACGTTGTTCCGCGTGCCGTCATGGACCACGACCAATCTGTGGGCCGAGCACCGCTTCAAGAAGACCGGCAACGTGTTCGAAGACACGACCGTGCGCTTCAACGTCCGCAACATCACCGATCGTGATCCACGCCTGGCACCGCGGAGCCTGGGCTTCTACTCGGGCCTGCATAACGCACTGGGCCGGGGCTACTACCTGACCGTGACCAAGACGTTCGACTAGGCAGCATTACCTCCGCAACAGCTGACAGGCCTCGCGCGGGGTCTGTCAGCGATTCGGTCGATGCCGCACACAGCCGCCAATTGTTGAAAGATGGCCGCATTGGCCACCACGCACCGGAAAGAACGTGCTCCCCATCATCAAAACACTGCGCTCGGACTCCGTGCCACCTCCGCTGAAGGCCAAGCTCCGTGTCGATATGCGGCTGCCGCTGGGAGCGCTGCTGCTGACCGCGGTGCTGGGCGCCTGCCAGACCACGCCCGCTCCGGTTGCCGACGACGTCCAGACCAGCGGCGTCGTCGTCGCGGCCAACCCGCTGGCCGTCGATGCCGGCACCGCGGTCCTGCGCCGGGGCGGCACCGCGATGGACGCCGCGGTCGCGGTGCAGCTGATGCTGGGCCTGGTGGAGCCGCAGAGTTCGGGCATTGGCGGCGGCGCGATCATCATGGCCTACGACGCGCGCAGCCAGGCGGTGACCAGTTACATCGGTCGCGAAGCCGCGCCGGCCCTGGCCGACGGCAGCCTGTTCCAGGGCGAAGACGGCAAGCCCCTGTCACGCGGCGATGCAATGCTTTCGGGCGGCGCAACCGGCGTGCCGGGCGCGGTCGCGGTGTTTTCGCAGGCCCAGCGCGAACACGGAAAGCTGGCGTGGAACCAGCTGTTTGCAGAGACGATCGAGAAAGCCGAGCAGGGCTTCCAGGTCACGCCGCGGCTGGAGGAACACATCGATGGCACCTTCCCGCAGGCCTCGGCGCCCGACGTGCGGCGGTTTTTCTCCCACCCCGACGGGCGCCCTATGCGGACCGGGGATCTGGTGCGCAACCCGGAATACGCCGCGACCCTGCGCAAGCTGGCGCAAGGCAACGCGTCGGCGTTCTATCGCGGCGAGCTCGCCGAGGCGATAGTGGCGCGAACCCACGCGGCGCCGCGGCCCGGCCGGCTGAGCACGCGTGACCTCGCCGAGTACGCGCCCGAGAAGGCCGAGCCGCTGTGCAGCCCGCTGCGCGCCTTCGTCCTGTGCGTGCCGCGGCCGCCGACCAGTGGCGTCGGCCTGCTGCAGCTGATGGCGATGCTGGACGGGACCGACATCGACCAGCGCGGCCCCGAGGACCCGCAGTCGTGGTTCCTGTTCGCCGAGGCCAGCCGGATCATGTACGCCGACCGCGACCATTACGTCGGCGACCCGCGCTTTGACGAGGTGCCGGTCGAGGGCCTGCTGGCGCCGGCCTACGTCGACCAGCGCCGGGCCCTGATCGGCAAGACGGCAGCCCCTTCGCACTCGTACGGGCAGCCTGCAGGAGCCGCGTCGCACGGTCCGGACCGGACCGAGGAACCCGGCGGCACCAGCCATTTCGTCGTCGTCGACCGGTGGGGCAATGCCGTGTCGGTGACCACCACGATCGAGTCCTTCTTCGGCTCGGGGCGGATGGTGGACGGCTTCTTCCTCAACAACCAGCTGACCGACTTCTCCTGGTCCAGCGGCAGCGATCCGGACGCCGCCAATGCGATCGAAGGCGGCAAGCGCCCGCGCTCTTCGATGACCCCGGTCATCATCCTTGACCGCGACGGCCGCTTTGTCGGCGCGCTCGGCTCGCCCGGTGGGTCGGCGATCCCGGCCTACATCGGCAAGACCCTGGTCGGTCTGGTCTATTGGGACCTGTCGCTGCAGGACGCCGTGGCGTTGCCCAACCTGGTCGCGCGGGGGCAGCGGTTCAACGGTGAGGCGTCGCGGTTCGCTCCGGGCGTGCTGGACGCGCTGTCGCAGCGTGGCATGACGGTCCGCGCGGGCTCGGGTGAGGACTCGGGCCTGCACGGTGTTTTCTACCGCGATGGCGTGCTGGAATGGGCCGCCGACCCGCGCCGCGAAGGCGTGGGCAAAGAGGTCGTCCAGTGATGAGCACCGTTGAAGCTTCCCTTCCGACCGGCGGTGTCGACGATGCCCTCGTCGATGTGACCGTGATCGGTGCCGGTGTGGTCGGCATCGCCACGGCGTATGCGGCGGCGCGGCGCGGGCTTTCGGTCCGGATCATTGATCGCGCGGCGGGCCCGGCGATGGGTGCGTCCTTCGCCAACGGCGCCCAGCTGAGCTACGCGTACACCGAATCCATGGCCAGCCCCGCACTGTGGAGCAAGCTGCCCTCGATCGCGCTGGGCAGGGACCGCGCGCTGTCGATGCGCTGGTCGCTGGATCCGGATTTCCTGCGCTGGGGCATCGCGTTCCTGCGCAATGCCACCCCGGATCGGTTCCGCGAAAACACGCTTGCGGTGCTCGAGCTGGCCACGGAATCGCGCGGCGCGATGGACGCCCTGCTGCGGCAGCACAACATCGAGTTCCAGCACACCGCACCGGGCAAGATGCACCTGTACCGCGACCCGGCTGGGCTCGACGATGCGGCGGCCATGGTGGCGGTCAAGCGCGAGTACGGCGTCCAGCAGAGCGTGCTGAGTCCCCGCGAGGCGGTCGCGCTGGAACCGGCGCTTGCCGGTGCCACCGGCCTTGCCGGCGTCGTGCATTCCCCGGCCGAGGAAGTCGGCGACCCGTTGCGGTTCTGCACCGGTCTGCTGGCGATCCTTCGGGCCGATTACGGCGTAACGACCTGCTTCAATTTCGAGGTCGCCAGCGCGACTCCGGCAAGTGACGGCCTGAGGCTGACCTCGCGCGAGGGCCAGCCGCTGCGCTCGCGACAACTGGTGTCCTGCGCCGGCGTCGACGCCGTCGCGCTCTCGCGCCGCAACGGTTTGCGGCTGCCATTGATGCCGGTCAAGGGCTACTCGTTTACCGCCGCGCCGGGAGCGTTGGCTCCCGCAGTCAGCATCACCGACACCGACCGCAAGCTGGTGTTCTGCCGGCTCGGCGACAAGCTGCGCGTCGCGGGACTGGCCGAGGTTGGCAACCACAACGCCGCGGTCGATCCGCAAAGGGCGCAGCGGCTGGTGGCGATGGCGCGGGAATCCCTTCCTGACGCGGCCACCTACGACGCTATCGACAGCACCTGGGCGGGCCTGCGCCCGATGACCCCCAGCTCGGTCCCGATCATCCGGCGTGTCCGTCCAAACGTGGCGGTGAACGTCGGCCACGGCATGCTGGGCTGGACGCTGGCAATGGGATCGGGCGAGCGCGCCTTGGATGCGTTGCTGGCGAAGTAGGCCGGGTGGGCGGCTTTTCTCGGCGCATGCGCGGCCGACGCTTTGTCGCCTCTCGGACGAGTGCCCTAAGATCAAGGCATGCGCCTTCGTCAAATTGAAGTCTTCCACGCCGTCTACACGACCGGCTCGATCAGCGCTGCCGCGCGGGCGCTGCACGTCTCCCAGCCCTCGGTCAGCAAGGTGCTCCACCACACCCAGTCCAAGCTCGGCCTGAAGCTGTTCGCGCTGGTGCGCGGACGGCTGGTCGCCACCGACGAAGCGCACGCGCTGTTTGTCGAAGTCAACGAGATATTCGAACGTCTCGGGTCGCTGCAGAAGACGATCAGCAACATCAAGAACATCGGGGGCGGCCACATCCGCCTCGGCGTGGTGCCGTCGCTGGGCCTGCACGTCGCGCCGCTGGCCATCGCGCGCTTTCGCCGCTTGCATCCGGAAGTGACGTTCGATGTGCAGACGCTGCACCACGACGAATTGTTCCAGGCGCTGTATGAGCGCACCTGCGACATCGCGATAGCCTACGCGCCACCCCTGCACCCGCGAATGAAGCGGCGACTGCTGAAGACCGCGCAGATGGTGCTGCTGTTCCAGCACGGAGACATCCCGGACGTGGGCGATTCGGTATCGCTGTCCCTGCTGGACGGACGCGACGTGGTCGGCATGACCGCCAGCGGCCCGGTGGGCGACGCACTGGCCCGCGAGATGGCGAGGCGAAAAGTCGAGGTCCATGAAGTGGTTTCCAACCAGACCTTTTACACCGCGGCCGCGCTCACCAGCCACGGCGCCGGGATGACCGTGGTGGACGAGTTCACCGCACGCGCCTCCGTCCACCACGGCGTGGCGTTCCGACCCTTCGCGCCGCCGATCCGGTTCAACGTCGACTGCGTATTCCTGGAAGATCGCCGGCCATCCAAGGCGGCCGAGGAATTCATCAGTCTGTTCAAGTCGGTTATCGGCGAGATCCAGGAGGGGAGCGGCGTTGAACTCGACGCACAGGGGCTTGCGCCGAGCGCGAGCTAGGTACGGCCCTTTCGGGCAAGGCCAGCGGCACCTCCCAGTACCGTGGCCGTGCCTGCAACGCCGGTGGCCGCGGTGGCTACTCGGCGATCAAGTCGGTTGTGGTGGCGCCCCCGCCGCCAGCGGTGCCTACGGGGCTCACCGTTAAGGAGTGGAGTTCGGAGCGGTGCGATATTTCGTGGAACCACTCGTCAGGCGCAACCAACTACGATCTCAGCAGCGTCATCCCAGCACATGTCATTTGCAGCGGGAGCATGAACAAGTTCATATGGGATGCCGGTTGCGCCAACCCGTATGCCGTACGCGCCTGAACGCCCACTCGTGTTCGGCGTGGTCTGCGCCGGCCTACTCCTACTGACGCAAGGATTGCAGACGATGATTACCCGAGAAAACACTTGTTGGGTCGCCGCCGGGATAACTCTGGCGTTGATGTTGCTCACGATCGCTGCGCCGCTCGGCGCGCAAACCGTGCACTATATCCACACCGACGCTTTGGGCAGCGTGGTGGCGGTGACGGATGTCAACCGCAACATCATTGAGCGCCGCGAGTACGAACCGTACGGCGCGCAGCTGACATCGGCGCTCAGCGATGGGCCGGGGCATACCCGGCACGTGCAGGATGCCGCGACGGGACTGACGTACATGCAGCAGCGTTATTGCGATCCTGTCATTGGGAGATTCCTGAGCGTAGATCCTGTGGCTGCGGACGGCGACAGCGGTATAAACTTGGGCCAATCTAAATTTAATGCTGCCGCATCGTTGGATTTTGAAGACGGCTATCGGGAGCCGTTCGAGCCTAGTTACGATCAGAAGGCGGCCTTTTGCCACTGGGATCGAAGCAATTCAGGAAGGGAAGCAAGGGATCGCGCAGGGCGAAAGAGCATTTCGCCTTGACTGATTCACGTAAAAACATCGAGGCTTTTCAGCATGCTATTTCTATGCTGAAATTCGGCAGCGTTGACTTGGCGGTTAAAAAGTTGGAATTGCTGTCTAAAGAAGGGGATGGGCACGCTGACGGTGTTCTAGGTCTAATTTATGAGTTCGGAGCCGGCGATATTCATCCGAATATTTCCAAAGCACTGCTTTTTTACGAAGAAAGCGTTGTTAAGTCGTCTTCCGCGGACTCATGGATGGCCATCGGTCGAATAACCCTGTCCGGCCCCGAGATGGTGCGTGATTACTCAAGGGCATTTGAGTGTTTCTCTTTCCTGGCAGAGAATTCAAATTGCGCCTCAGCTTGGCTCGCACTTGGCAACATTAATTTTCAGGGTCTCGGGCGGCGGAGGAATCTGGATACTGCGGAAGCATGTTTTTTGAACGCAGTGGCTTTTGGTAATTTGCTTGGTTATCCGGGCTTGGCAAGAGTCGCACTGAGTCGCGGACGGATAGTCGAGTCGCTGAAGTATAGAATAATTGGCGCGCTAAAGGCGGTGCGTGAGCCGGATGGGAGTGACGCGCTCAAGCAATGGGCAATCTAAAGCTTTTCCGGCACGCGTCCGCTGATCCAATCAGTCAGGACATTTGGCTAAATATCCGCAAAATCCGTATCGTCGATCGTATCCAGCCGGATCTGATTCGCGAACAGCGAGAACGCAAGCATTCCACCCAGTCCATTCGCCCGCGCCACCCAACTGGGCAACCAGCGCGGGGGCACCAGCACGCCGGATTCAAACATGGGCGCGAGCCGCTGCACGTCCCCCAGTGTCATCTTGCCGGCGAACAGCCAGCGGCACAGGCACAGTTGCTGCCGGCGCAGGGCCCAGCGGAAGAACGTGTGCACGCCGATCAGGCCGCGCAGGTAGACGGTGTCCTTGGTGAAGGCGTGGCCACCGGTGGTCGGCACGCCGCGGAACACGCGCTGGGCGGAGGCGAATCCCTCGTGCGGACTCTGGCCGGCGTCCAGGAACAGCCGGAATACCTCGATGAAATCCGCGCCGTCCAGGGCGCAGGCGATGGCCTCGATGCGCAGGCTCAGGCGCTTCATGCGCGCGATGTCGATGTTGCCGGTGATCTGTTCGGCGAAGGTCGCCATGCCTTCCTGGGTCGCGGTCGCGCGCGGCGACGCCAGCGCGAGGCTGCCCAGCACCGGTTGCTCGCGGCCGTTGAGGGCGCTGAGCGAGTGGACGAAGGCTTCGTGCTGCAGCAGTTGCTGGCGGTCGTAGTCGGTGAAGGCGGCGCTGGTGCGCAGGCGGATCCGGGTCGCGCCGGCCGCGGCCTTGGCGATCAGGTCCGGGTCGAGCACCACCTCGATCAACCGCTCGTTGAAGTAGTCGTCCAGATCGCGCTGCAGCTGCAGTTGCAGGGCGGTGGCGGAAATCTCCACCTGCTCGGCGGGGGAGGCCAGCTCATGGTCGAACTGGTCGGCGATCGCGATGAAGTGCTGCGCCGCCACGCGGGCGCTGGGGCCGTTGCCGGGCAGCGGGCCGTCCACGCTGCCGTAGAGCTGTTGCGATAGGTCACTGACCGCGGCCGTGCCCAGGGCTTCGCACAGGCGGGCAGCGGTATCCCAGCTGGCGGTCGCGTCGATCAGGTATTGGCCGAGCGGGTGGCTGGCGTCCGCTTCGCGCGCAATCGCGGCCAACTCGGCGCGCGCCTCGCGGAAGTCGTGTTGCGGGTAGTCCACATGCGGCAGCCGGGTCACGCCGCGGGCATGGTCGGCGAGGAAGCTCGCGCCGTGCTTGGCCGGCCAACTGGCCAGCGTCAGCACCTTGATCCCGCGTGCGGCCTGCACCATGCGCACATCCAGCGCGGCGTGATGGACGATGTCGGGCTCAGTCCTCGCCGTAGTCATCGTCGATCCGCGGTCGTTGCCGCGACGGTTTTCCGGGTGCTTTCTCCACCGGCTTGCGCGTCGGGCGGGCGGACGCGGGTGGCGCAGCGGTTCCATTGGTTGTCGCGGCGGCATGCTGGGTCTGCCGCTCGGCCAGCTTGTCGGCGGCGCCGGCGACTTCGTCCTGCAACTTCACGTAGTTGGCGAAGCGGCGCGGGTCCAGCTTGCCGTCCTCGATCGCAGCGCGGATCGCGCAGCCCGGCTCGCTGGCGTGGCGGCAGTCGCGGAACCGGCAGTTCGCCCCCAACGCATCGATGTCGCTGAAGTTCTCGGCCACGTCCTCCTCGCCGGTCGGCTTGAGCTCGCGCATGCCGGGGGTATCGATCAGGCAGGCGCCACTTTCCAGCGGGATCAGCGCGCGATGGGTGGTGGTGTGGCGGCCGCGCTCGTCGCTCTCGCGCACCGCGCCGGTCTTCATGCGTTCGCTGCCGACCAGGGTGTTGGTCAGGGTCGATTTGCCGGCGCCGGAACTGCCCACCAGCACGGCGGTCGTGCCCGGCCGCAGCCACGGGTTGAGGCTGGCGACGCTGTCGGGGTCGAGCGCGTTGACCGCGCGCACAGGTACGTCCTGCGCGGCCAGGTCGATCAGCGCCTCCAGAGAGCCGGGCACGTCATCGGCCTGGTCGAGCTTGGTCAGCACCACCACGGGGACGGCGCCGCTGCCGCTGATCAGCAGCAGGTAGCGCTCGATCCGGCGCGGGTTGAAGTCCGAGTCCAGCCCGCACACCACAAACACCGTGTCCACGTTGGCGGCGATCAACTGCTGTTTGTAGTGCTCGCCGGCGGCGCCACGCTTGATCGCGGTGCGCCGGGGCAGCAGGGCGACGATCTGGTCCTTGGTGACGATCGCATCCTCGGGCGCGGGCTCCACCAGCACCCAGTCGCCGACGCCGGCGCGCTGCTCGGTCGGGGTAGCTCCCTTTTTGTAGCTGGGCGCGCGCTGCCAGTGCGGCGGCGATTCGACGGCGACGCCTTCCTCAGGCCCAACCGCAACCACGTAACCCGTGCGGTGCTGTTCCACCACCCGCGCGGGGTATGCGGTGGGGAAATCCTCCAGCATTTCGCGCCACGCTGCGACGGCGGGCCGGCCGTGCTCGTCCAAAGGCCAACCGATCGCCTGCAGGGCGTGGTTATCGTTCATGCAAGAGGCGGGCACCGTTCCATGCCGCGATTCTACATAGCGAAGGGGCGAATCCGGCATGCACGCGGCTGTCCGCTGGCGGCGAATCGGCTACGCTGGCGGCCCCTACGTCGCTGTTCCCCATCAGAATGTCGTCAAACCGCCTGCAGACCCGTGCCCGCCTGTCCGAAGTGCGCTACGAGATCCGGGGCGAGCTCGCCCGCCGTGCGCGCGACCTGGAAAGCCAGGGCCGGACGCTGATCAAGCTCAATATCGGCAACCCCGGAGCGTTTGGATTCCGCGCGCCCGAGCACCTGCAGCGCGCGATCACCGAAGGCATTTCGGGCACAGATCCCTACACCCACCAGCAGGGCCTTCCCGCCGCGCGCGAGGCGATCGCCGCGTTCCATCGCGACCGTGGCACCGACGTGACCGCGGACCAGGTGTTCATCGGCAACGGCGTCAGCGAGCTGATCGACCTGTCGCTGCGCGCGCTGCTCAATCCCGGGGACGAGGTGCTGCTGCCGTCGCCGGACTACCCGTTGTGGTCGGCCTCGACCATCCTCAACGACGGCCGTCCGGTGTATTACACCTGCGCGCCGGAAAACGCGTTCATGCCCGATCCGGCCGGGATCGAGGCGCTGATCACCCCGCGCACCCGCGCGATCGTGCTGATCAATCCCAACAATCCGACCGGCGCGACCTACCCGCGCGCACTGCTGGAGCAGATTGTCGACATCGCCGCCCGCCATGGGCTGCTGCTGATGTGCGACGAGATCTACGACTCGATACTGTACGACGGCGCGACCTTCCAGCCGCTGGCGCCGCTGGCCGGCGACGTGCCGTGTCTGTCGTTTGGCGGGCTGTCCAAGGTCCACCGTGCCTGCGGATGGCGGGTCGGCTGGGCGGTGCTTTCCGGCGATCCTGCCCGCACCGGCGACTTCCACCACGCGATGGACCTGCTGGGTGCGCTGCGCCTGTGTTCCAACGTCCCCGGCCAGCTGGCGATCCATGCCGCGCTGCATGGGGCGGACACCATATCGGCGCTGTGCGCGCCCGGCGGTCGCCTGCACGCCGCGCGCCAGGCCGTGATCGAGGGTGTCGCCGCCAGCGCGCACATGCAACTGGTGGCGCCCGGCGGCTCGATGTTCGCGTTCCCGGCGGTCGTCGGCGCGGCGGCCGTGGGTTTCGACGACCACGCCTTCGCGCTGGAGCTGCTGGAAACCGAAGACGTGCTGGTCGTGCCCGGTTCCAGCTTCAACGTGGTGTACCGCAACCATTTCCGCATCACCCTGTTGCCGGAAGCGGCGCAGTTGGCCGAGGTGTTCCGGCGCATTGAGCGCGTGCTGGACCGGTCCGCCGAGCGCGGTCGCGCGGTGCAGGCCGAGGCGGTTGCCGAGCCTGCGTCGCGAGTCGCGGTGGCCTGAATGTCGGCGCGCACGGCCGACGCGCTCCGCTGGCTCGCCCTCGGCGACAGCTACACCATCGGTGAGGGCGTGGCGGAGGACGGGCGCTGGCCGGCGTTGCTGGCCGGGCTTCTGGCTGCTGACGGGTTCCCCGTCGGCCCGCCGCGGATCATCGCCACCACCGGCTGGACCACCGACGAGCTGTCCACCGCGATGGATCTCGCCGAGCCGCTCGGGCGCTGGGAGCTCGTCTCGCTGCTGATCGGGGTCAACAACCAGTATCGCGGACGCAGCGTCGCCGACTACCGCGGCGAGTTCCAGGCACTGCTCAAACGTGCGATCGCATTGGCCGGAGATCGCCCCGACCGGGTGCTGGTGTTGTCGATTCCGGATTGGGGCGTGACCGCCTTCGCCACCGCCCAGGGCCGCGACGCGACGCAGATCGCCGACGAGATCGACCAGTACAACGCCGCGGCGGCGGACTTGTGCGCCCGCCACGGTGTCGCCTTTGTCGATATCACGCCGCTCAGCCGGGAGCGCGGCGGCGATGTGGCCATGCTGGTCGATGACGGCCTGCATCCGTCGCAGGCGATGTACGCGCTGTGGGCCGAGGCGGCCTTCCCGGTGGTCGCGCAAATGCTGGGTGCGAGACCGGATGCAAACCGGGAAGTCGTGCCCGATGCGGAAACCGGCGGGATCACCCCGCGCTGATGGCCGTCACTGGCGCGCCCCTCTCGGCTGACCAGGCGCGCGCGATCGCGGGTGCATTCGCCCCGGAACGTGGCTTCCGCCAGCACTGGGACTACCACTACAGCCTGGCCAAGCTGCGCAGCGACCCGTTGTATCCGGGTGTCTGCGCGGCACTGCGCGGCAGCACGCAGCCGTTGCTGGACCTGGGGTGCGGGCTGGGCCTGCTCGCCCATGCGCTGCGCGCGGACAGCATCGCGCTGGCGTACCGCGGCGTGGACAACGACGCCGGCAAGATCCTCGGCGCAACCCGGGCCGCGGGTCGGCGGAGCCTCGACAACGTGACTTTCGAATGTCTGGACCTGGCCGCCGCACTTCCCCGCCACCGGGGCAGCGTGGCCATCCTGGATGTCCTGCAGTTCCTTTCGCCTGACGCCCAGCAGCGGACCCTGGATGCCGCCCTCGCCATGCTCGTCCCCGGCGCGCGGCTGGTGATCCGTACGGGACTGGATGACGGCAGCCGGCGCGCCCGCATTACCCGCGGCGTGGACGTGTTTTCCCGTGCGATCGGCTGGATGAATGCCGGGCCGCGCTCCTATCCGGATCCAGACGAGCTGCGCCTACGCTTCGACGCCGCGGGGCTGACCTCCAGTTTCACCCCGCTGTACGGCAACACGCCGTTCAACAACTGGCTGGTGGTCGCCACCGCTCCGGGCGACGAAGCCGCGTAGCTGCGGTCGTTCAGCCAGCGCGCGTCCCAGAACGGGTAATCGCCGACGCGCGTCACGAGACCGGCGCGCACCGGGGTCATGACCAGGCGGCGCGCGGCGACCAGTTCGTCGTTCACGCGCGCGGCGTCAAAGTCGCATGCCCACAACCCGGCCAGGCCGGGATGGCGTGCGGCCAGCACCCGCTCGCTGCGCAGCTTCAGCCGCCTGATGCAGGCACCAAGATCATCAAAGCCGCCGAGCGCCACCAGCCCGTGCCAATGGTCGGGCATCAACACCCAGGCGATCAGCTGCGAGCGTTGCCACTGCGCCGGTGCCGCCATGACCCGGCACGCTTCCGCCGACAATGCCCAGTCGCCGAAATGCGGCTGGTGCCCGGCCGTCGCGATCGTGACCCGGTGCAGCCGCGCCGCGCGCCCGATCCGGCGCTGCGGCGCGGGCTCGCTTTCGAACGAAGCAGCAGGAATCGTGGCCATGCGAGCCAGCCTGCCGCCCACGCCGGATTGCGCGAATCAGGAGAAGCACCATCGCGGGGTCGGTAATGAACACCTGCGCACCTGGTCACGCCGGCGGCCAGGCCCCAACAGCCGCGGCTTGCCCTCGCGCGTTAGAATCACCGGCATAGATCCCACCTGATGATGAGGCGTGGCCACGGGGCCGCGAGGCGCATGACCCATACCTATGAAAGCCCGCTCAACGAGATGATGCAGAACGACCCGGATCCGACCGAAACCCGCGAGTGGGTGGAGTCGGTCGAGGCGGTCATCCAGCGCGATGGTCCCGAGCGCGCGCACCAGCTGCTTGAGCGCATGGTCGAGGTCTCGCGGCGTGCCGGTACCCACCTGCCGTTCGAGCCGACCACCGAGTACATCAACACCATCCCCACCCAGCTGGAGGCCAAGAGCCCCGGCGACCACGCGCTGGAGTGGAAGATCCGCTCGATCATCCGCTGGAACGCGATGGCGATGGTGGTGCGCGCCAACCGCAAGCCGGGCGACCTGGGCGGCCATATCGCCACCTTCGGTTCGTCGGCGACGCTGTACGACGTCGGCTTCAACCATTTCTGGCGTGCGCCGTCGGAGGATCATCCGGGCGACCTGCTGTTCATCCAGGGGCACGGCTCGCCGGGTATCTACGCGCGCTCGTTCCTGGAAGGCCGCTTCACCGAAGACCAGCTCGACAACTTCCGCATGGAAGTTGACGGCCGCGGCATCAGTTCCTACCCGCATCCCTGGTTGATGCCGGACTACTGGCAGACGCCGACCGTGTCGATGGGCCTGGGCCCGATCAGCGCGATCTACCAGGCACGCAACTTCAAGTACCTGGAAGGCCGCGGGCTGATGCCCAAGACCGACCGCAAGGTCTGGTGCTTCCTGGGCGACGGCGAGACCGACGAGCCCGAATCCCTGGGCGCGATCTCGGTCGCCGGCCGCGAGGGCCTGGACAACCTGGTGTTCGTGGTCAACTGCAACCTGCAGCGCCTGGACGGGCCGGTGCGCGGCAACGGCAAGATCATCCAGGAACTGGAAGGCCAGTTCCGCGGCGCCGGCTGGAACGTGATCAAGAACATCTGGGGCAGCTACTGGGATCCGCTCCTGGCCCGCGACACCTCCGGCAAGCTGCGCCAGCTGATGATGGAGACCGTCGACGGCGAGTACCAGAACTGCAAGGCGTTCGGTGGCGCCTACACGCGCGAGAACTTCTTCGGAAAATACCCGGAGACCGCGCAACTGGTCGCCAACCTCAGCGACGAGGACATCTGGCGGCTGAACCGCGGCGGTCACGACCCGCACAAGGTCTACGCCAGCTATCACGAGGCGGTGAACACCAAGGGCATGCCGACGGTGATCCTGGCCAAGACGGTCAAGGGTTACGGCATGGGCGTGGCGGGCGAGTCGCTGAACCCGGCGCATGGCACCAAGAAGATGGACGACGATGACGTGCGCGCTTTCCGCGACCGCTTCAACATCCCCATCAGCGACGCCCAGCTCAAGGACGGCAAGGTGCCGTTCTACCACCCGGGCAAGGACTCTCCGGAAATCGAGTACATGCTGGAGCGTCGCAAGGCTCTCGGCGGCTTCCTGCCGCAGCGCCGGCGCAAGGCCAGCCAGGAGCTGGAAGTACCGCCGCTGGCCAACTTCGAGCGCCTGCTCAAGTCCACCGGCGAGCGCGAGATCAGCACCACCATGGCCTTCGTGCAGATGCTCAACATCGCCCTGCGCGACAAGCTCACCGGCCCGCGGCTGGTGCCGATCGTGGCCGACGAGGCGCGCACCTTCGGCATGGAAGGGCTGTTCCGCCAGATCGGCATCTACGCCCCGTTCGGGCAGAAGTACAAGCCGGTCGACCGCGACCAGCTGATGTACTACCGCGAGGACACCGCCGGGCAGGTGCTGCAGGAAGGCATCACCGAGGCCGGCGCGTTCGCCTCCTGGCTGGCGTGCGCGACCAGCTACAGCACCAACGACTTCGCGTTGATGCCGTTCTACATCTACTACTCGATGTTCGGTTTCCAGCGCGTCGGCGATGCCGCCTGGCAGGCCGGCGACATGCGCGCGCGCGGCTTCCTGCTGGGCGCCACCGCGGGCCGCACCACGCTCAACGGCGAAGGCCTGCAGCACGAGGACGGCCACAGCATGGTCCAGGCCGGCCTGATCCCGAACTGCCGCAGCTACGATCCGACCTTCAGCTACGAAGTGGTCACCATCATCCAGCACGGCATGCAGCGCATGCTGGCCGAGCAGCGCGACGAGTACTTCTACGTCACCCTGATGAACGAGAACTACGCCCACCCCGACATGCCCGAGGGCAGCGCGGAGGGAATCATCAAGGGCATGTACCTGTTCAAGGATGCCGGCAAAGCCAAGAACGGTGAGCTGCGCGTCCAGCTGATGGGCAGTGGCACCATCCTGCGCGAGGTTATCGCTGCGGCCGAACTGCTGGAGAAGGATTTCGGTGTCACTGCCGACATCTGGTCGTGCCCCAGCTTCAACGAGCTGGCACGCGACGGCGCCGACGTGGAACGCTACAACCGCTTCCACCCGGAGGCCAAGAAGCCGCGCAAGGCACACATCACCTCGTTGCTGGAAGGTCGCGCCGGCCCGGCCATCGTTGCCACCGACTACATCCGCGCCTACGCCGAGCAGGTCCGCGCCTACGTGCCGATGACTTACAGCGTGCTGGGCACCGATGGCTTCGGCCGCAGCGACACCCGCGCCAACCTGCGTCGCCACTTCGAGGTCGACCGCTACTACGTCGCCCACGCCGCCATTGCCGCCCTGGCGGAGGACGGCAAGATGACCGCGAAGGATGTGGCGCGGGCCATCAAGACCTACAAGATCGATGTGGAGAAACCGAACCCGTTGGGGGCTTGAGGCGGGTCACAAGTAAGAGAAAAAGGCGGCCAGTGGTCGCCTTTTTCTTTGGCGGTTGAGGGGGGCTATCGCCCCAAAGCCAGGGCGCACTTGTCCGCCAGCCCCCGCCGGCTGGCGGACATTCGCCTCAAGCCGCGACACCAGCACCCATCGGGCTCCGATCGCAACCACGCCTAAGCATGGTCCACTTTGGCATGGGTCACTCACTGGCGCAGCGTGTCCATAGACGCTGGATGACTAGTGCTGGATCGCGGGAACCAATGCCAGGGACGAACTGCTGGATTCGCCCATGTGTCGCAGTTCTTTGTGCATGGAGCTCCCGGCGCCGCTTCGATGTAGATCCAGCCATCAGGCACTCGGCAACTCGTGGGTGGCGGCTCCCTACGGCTTCCAGCTCCAAGCACAGATTGCGCATGACTTGGTGTCGGACATCTGTGGCCACCAGCGGCTGGTTGGAGGGCCCGTTCAATTCCCCGACTTGCCAAAGTCCGTTCTCATCTGCAGCCACCGTCCCGGTGGCACGACTCCCGGAGTTCCGGCCCCGGAGTGAAAAGACAAGAATCAACCGCGCTTCCACCTCATCAAGCAGGTGGCCGGCGCAGTTGTTCATGTCATTGCCTTCGGCGACCAGTGCCGGAAGCGTGGCCAAGTGCTGGACATGGACGTCGCCACGAATGACGCCCATTGAATCGTCGAGTAGGGGACAGGGGCAGGTGCGCTCCACCTGCTCATCGGCCGCGAAAAACCGGGAGCCAGCTTCATTCAGTGGAACCGAGAAGTGATGCCATGCGTCGACACGACGAACCAGGGAGGATAGACCGCAGCCCGAGTACAGCGCGATCGCCACCCTGGACGCAACGACGTGTCGCTGCCAGTCGCCATCCACGCAGGTGTTTTGCGCGCAGTGGATTTTGATGACGTCGGTGAGCCACTCCCAATATCGGCGGATCTGCCCTCGACGCAAAAGCGTGCCTAACGTGCACAGGTCTTCCATGTCCTCAACCCATGGATGGTGGCGCAAGGTGTCGCTGGCCAACGACAGCAGCCAACCCTCAAGCAAGGAATCCTCCCTCCTCAGCGCATTAAGAAGATATACGACGCATGGCACCCGATGGAGTGGCGGCGCTTGAACGTGTGGGCCGACGGACAGCCACGCGTGCCCAAACAACTCCAAAGGGTGCTGGGAGAGGTATCGGCCGTCACCGTAATTGAAGCTGGCGTAACTGCGCCGTACCGCGCTCATCCCCGGTTTGCTGTTGCCAAGTGCGAAGCGGATGTGGAGACGCCTCAACCGTCGAACCACCCAGTAGGGATACCCAGACCACGCCTTGGAGGCCGCAAAATCAATACGTGTCATAAGATAAATCTGGCTCTTCCGCTGGGAAGTTGCGCTCTTTTTATCAACGCCGGCTATTGGCATCCTAGGACTGACGGAGGGGGGCGGACCGTAAATATAGTGACCTCGATTTCGTCGCCGCGATGCGCGGTCAGCGAAAATATAAGTTCCCCAATGTGCGCTGATGGTTCGATCTTCGAGGCCACCCAATCCACGGTGGACATGGACGCCAAGTCCACGGGTACCGAAACATGCACGGAGGTGAAGTCATCCCGGGTGGTTGCCGCGAGCGGCCCCGTGACTTCCCGGTCGAATTGAGAGAGTACCGACTCCAGGTTTCCGCCGGTCTTGCGCATCACCGTGATGCATGCCGCCCTGCGCTGCAATCCGACGCGGAAGTCCTGGTAGTCCAACGAGATCAGTCCGGGAAAACTGCACGGAATCAACACCGCTGCGGCGAAGGCATCGAGTGCCGTTCGCATTGACCCCGGCCATTGCCAGGCCGCATCGATGGGGTCTACCTCTGTTTGGGTGTCCTGACCAGCATTGACGATGATCGAAACGCCTTCTCCGGCGTAGCCGCCAGCGTTGACCTGGAGGACGAATGCGGTAGCTGGTGTAGCTCGTTCCACCCATTGAACTCCTCCGCCATAAGCGGGAAGGTCACGAAGCCCATCCCATTCTGCGCCGATCAGTGCTACCTCGAGTGGATGGGGGCATCCTATTGGACGTTCGGGTGGGCCAATCGATGTGAATGCCATGTCAGGAGCTCCGGCCAACATGGGCGTTTTGCCAAGCGATGTCGAAAGCTTTTGCGAGGTGATTGTTTCCGAGTCCGGGTACATATCGTCGAATGTTTCCGGGTAGCAGCGCGCGACGAACCTGCTCCTCTGTCCGATATTGTGCAGCGCGATCATGTAAGGCAGCTGGGTCGGGTTCCGTCGGTGACTCTTCGGCCACATCCGCGACGGGTATCGCCTGGATGAGAGTCAAACGATGGCTGAGACCATCAAGACCCTCCTCGCGATAGAGCCAAGCGAGTGCCGCAATTGACCTGTTGATCGCCTGATGCCCGACGCCACCGTTGTTATTCCGTATCAGGAGCGAAACGCGCGTCCAATACAGGAAAAACAGGTGGCGACTCGGCTGGGATTCGAGGAATCCCGTCTGCGGGGTGTTTCGCCAACCGTGTCTTGCGACATGGGCTGCACACAGAGCCACCATCCAATCGCGAAGCACATGGCTCGCCTTCAGCTGCCGCGCGGCCGCCAAAATGCATTCAAGACGGTCAACCGGTGGAGCGGGAAGGCTTTGGCCTGCAAGCAGTAGCGACTCTCCCAGCCAATGCAGGTCGGATGCGCGTGCGGCGCTCTTTGGGAGTGAGGCCATAGTCTGGTACCTACCGGCATTCGAATGGGCCCCGAGGGCGCCGGCGTACGCGTGAGCCAGATCATCCAGCCGGTCGTCCAGCCACTGTGGGAAGCAAGCGGTCTCCATAAACGGCATCATCCCAGTCAGCTGCGACCCATCTGGTCGCAGCTTGTCGCCCGCTTGGATCTTTAACCCATCAATGCGCATGAAAGCTGATTCCACGAAAACTCTCCAACGCCTTCTGGCCATGCTCCAAATGATCCCTCGCGCGCCTCGTCGTGCCGATGCCGCCCAGCTGCGTGCCCGACTTTCTGACCACGGGTTTGAGGTGACGGCGAGAACGGTCCAGCGAGACTTGCAAGCATTGTCGGGTCGCTTCCCCATCCAGATCGACGATCGTGAAAAGCCCTTTGGATGGAGTTGGGACCCTAACGCGCGACCAGCGTTGATGCCCGGACTTTCTCCCGCGCAGGCGGTCGCGATACTACTGGCGCGCACGCATCTTCATGGGCTGCTGCCGCGGGTTCTCACCGAGGAACTGGGGACGATAGAGGAATTGGCGCGCGAGACTCTCGATCGAAGCGGTTGGTCGCACTGGCACCAGCAAACTGCCGTCGTCCCTACCCATCTGAGACTTGAGCTCCCACGAGTGGCCCCGAAGATTCTTGAAGGGGTGCAGAAAGTTCTTGTGAGCAAACGCCGCGCACAACTGGACTACCGGTCAAAATGGGCGCAGGAGAATCGCGAGTTCATCGTCTCCCCGCTTGGCCTGCTGAGTCGTGGGGGGCTGCTCTACCTTGTCGCCGTGGTGGAGGGTTACGAAGATCCGCGTCAGTTCGCCTTGCACCGGATCAGTGGGGTGGCTGCGTTGCTTGGCGAAGCCGCGAAGCCAGAAGGGTTCGACTTCCATCGCTATGCCCGTAGACAGGGCAGCGTCTTCCTGTCCCGCGGCAAGGTCAGACTGGTACTGCGAATCGATGGCCCCGCAGCTACGCATCTTGGAGAACAGAAGCTATCGCCGGATCAGGTCGTCGTGCGCTTGGACGGAACCCATCAAGTTGAGGTGAGTGCAACGGTGGAAGACGACGAAACGTTGCGTTGGTGGCTGCTCTCGTTCGGGAGTCAGCTGGAAGTCGTGCACCCCAGCGTGCTCCGGGATTGGCTAAAGAACGAAATGATGGAAGCCCTAAGGAGGTATCGATGATTGCTTCAGCTCTGGATGCTCAGTACACACCCATGATTCCGAATAAAATACCGGAGGTGGGGGGAAGCCAGTGGAAATACTGGCTGTCCACGGACCCCGTCCTCAAGTCGCCGCTTTCCCACGGTCGATGTAGTTATGCCGACTGGCTCAGGGGAACGACGCCCCTGCATCAAAAAGGCGTCTATATCTGGCTGTATCCACTGTCCCCTGAAATATACCGGTTCGTGCATGTTGGAATCGCAGAGAAGGGTGCCAGTACGCTGGCTGAGCGCACGAAGGCACACATTCGAAATGCGCGGCATATCGACAGGATCTATGAGGTCAACCCCGACGTGAACCCGCCATACGGCAGCTTGGGTAAGGAGCTGAGGGAAGGCCTCCGCTTCGATGAGTTGAGCGGAGAAGTGAGAGCGGTGCTGCAGGCTTCCATTGAGAAGTTGCGGATTCTCTATCTCCTGCCGGTGTCTCCAGCGCCGGCGCCAATCCGCAGGATGGAGGCCGTGCTGGCATCGACGGCAGCTCGCATGCTGGGTCACCAGGCCGATCAATGGCAGGTTACAAATTCGATGGACAAGATCCGAGACTCTGAACTTTCGGGCGATCATATGAACCAAGTATGGGGTTGGCTCAATACAATCGTTCCTATGCTGCCGAAGGGGGGTCCGTTGCGCTGGTGACACCTTGGTGCGAGGGAGGGAAGGTGAGGGAGTCGGTCCCCGAGTGGTTCCGATCGTCGCCGACGAGGCCGGCACCTTCGGTATGGAGGGCCTGTTCCGCCAGATCGGCATCTACGCCCCGTTCGGGCAGAAGTACAAGCCGGTCGACCGCGACCAGTTGATGTACTACCGCGAGGACACCGCCGGGCAGGTGCTGCAGGAAGGCATCACCGAGGCCGGCGCGTTCGCGTCATGGCTGGCGTGCGCGACCAGCTACAGCACCAACGACTTCGCGTTGATGCCGTTCTACATCTACTACTCGATGTTCGGTTTCCAGCGCGTCGGCGATGCCGCGTCGCGCGGGCCATCAAGACCTACAAGATCGATGCGGAGAAGCCGAACCCGCTGGGGGCTTGAGGCGCGTCATGCAATAAGGAAAAGGCGGCCGCTGGTCGCCTTTTTCGTTCGCTGCCGCTCGTATGGCCGGCAGGGCATAGCGCTGGCTTTGCGGGTCCGCCCTCAGGCATCTGCTGCACTCAAGGCGAACTGGCACCCTCATCCGGCATCGCCGCCAGTTGCTTGAGGACGTCGGTGAAGGTCTCCACGCCCTGCGCACCGCTGACCAGGTGGCGCTGGTTGAAGATCACCGCAGGCACGCCGCGGATGCCCTGGGCGGTCCAATATTGCTCGGCCTTGCGTACGTCGGCGGCAAACCGCTGGTCGGCGAGCACGGCCAGCGCCTCGTCGCGATCCAGCCCGATTTCCGCCGCGACATCCGCCAGCACGGCGTCGTCGGACAGGTTTCGGCCGTCAGTGAAGTGGGCGGTAAAGAACGCCATCTCCAGATCGTGCTTGCGGCCTTGCTGATCGGCCCAGTGCATGAGCTGGTGCACGTTGAAGGTGTTGTGCATGCGCATGTCGTCGGTGTAGCGGAACTCGAAGCCAAGCTCCGCACCTGCCCTGGTCATGGCCTCGCGGTTGGCGCTCGACTGCTCGGTGGTGGAACCGTATTTCTCGGCCAGATGCTCGCGCATGTTCTGACCCTCGGCGGGCATCTCCGGATTCAGCTCGAACGGGTGCCAGCGGATCTCATGCGGGGTGTTGGTGGCCTCCAACGCCTCGGCCAGCTGCTTGTAGCCGATGACGCACCAGGGGCACATCACGTCGGAGACGATGTCGATCTGAAGTTTTTTTGGTTGGAGGGTCATGGTGTTTCCCTTGGGTTGAAGTGGGCGTGCCGCGCGAACGCAGCGCTAAGGGCAGGACGCGCTCGCGACCGGGACTACGGGGCAAGCGTAACGCTGGCGGTTGAAAGCCTCCGGCAAGGGGAGGCGGCGGCCGCGGGTGGGGCATCAGTAGAATGGCCCCTCCGCCCGCTCCCGACGCTCGCCGCCATGCCCTTCAACCTTGCCGCCCGCTCTCTGGTTTTCGCGATTTGCCTGGCTGCGGCCTCGCCAGCCGTTGCGCGGGAAGCCACGACGCCGACCATCGGCGAGCAACGCGAAGCGGTGCTGTTCTGGCCGCAGGCCCAGCGCGAAGCCGAGTTCCGCGACATGGGTGCGCGCTTCCCCAGCGACCGCGCGCAGGCCGGCCCGCATGTGCGCGAGTTGCCGGAGGGTGAAGCGCTGAGCCTGGCCGACGCGGGCAAGGGCCCTTGGCTGGACGGCTACATGGCCGAACACCACATCGCCGGCGTGATGGTCCTGCACAAAGGCCGCGTCCGCATGCAGCAGTACGCGCTCGACTTCGGCCCGACGCAGCGCTGGGAGTCGTTCTCGGTCGCCAAATCGGTGACCTCGGTCCTGCTCGGCATCGCGCTGCAGCAGGGCCAGATCGCCAGCCTGGACGACACCCTCGTCACCTATATCCCCGAACTCGCCGACAGCGCCTACGCCGACGTCACCGTGCAGCAGCTTTTGACGATGACGTCCGGGGTGAAGTGGAACGAGGACTACGCCGATGACCAGTCGGACGTGGCCCAGATGTATCGCGGCGCCTGCGTCGATGGGAAGGCCCACGTGCTGTCCTATCTGGCGCGCCTGCCGCGGCAATGGCCGGCCGGCAGCCACTGGAACTACAACACCGCCGAGACCGACCTGCTCGGGATCGTGGTCGAGCGCGCGACGCGTCGTTCGCTGGCGAGCTACCTGTCGGACACGATCTGGAAGCCCTACGGCATGGCTGCCGATGCGTTCTGGATCCGCGACGAGTGCGACGGCAGCAACACCGGCGGCAGCGGCCTGTCGGCAACGCTGGGCGACTACGCACGGCTGGGCCAGTTCATGCTCGAGGGCGGCCGCATCGATGGCGAGCCGGTGATCGCCGAGGCCTGGCTGCGCGGGGGAACCCGCGAGCAGGCCAGCACCGACGCGCCCGAGCGCGGCTACGGCTATCTGTGGTGGACTGATACCGACGGCAGCTACGCGGCGGTCGGCATCTTCGGCCAGATGGTGTACGTCGATCCGGCGCGCGAGCTGGTCATCGCACAGGTGGCGGCGTGGCCGAAGGCGACGTCCAACGAGCTGGTCGCCGCGCGGCGCGAGCTGGTCGAGCGAGTGAAGCGGGCCATCGACGCGGAATAAGCAGCGGGCGACGGTCGATGAGGCGGATCAGGGTGCGTCGATCTCGTAACCCAGCGCGCGCAGCCGGGCCACGTAGCCGTCCGGTGCCATCAGGTCTTCCAGAGGCAGCACGGCAAAGGTGGTCGCATTTGTTGCCAGCGACGCTTCGGCCATCCGCAGCCATTCGTCGCGGATGCTGGCGCGGATGTCGGGGATGCCCCACTTGCGCGAAAACTCCGCGTTGGAGAACACATCCGCGCAGGTGTTATTGCGCCGACCCAACTGGTCGAAGCTGATCTGCTTGAGGTCTCCGGTTGCCCATCCGTTGGCGTTGGTGATCATTCGGGGCAGCAACCGGTCGATCGCATCCAGGGTCGCTTCCAGGCAGGCCGAATCGTTGAGCGACATCCTGCGGACATCCTTGATCGCCGCCGCCGGGTCGTCGATTTTCACGGTGACCTTCGGAATGGATTCCTTGATGGACTGGGCCTGGATCACCGCGCGGATGGGGGGGTTGACGATTTTCGCTGGGCCGAGGCCTGCCTCACGAATGGCGGCGGTGAATAGCTCCTGCGCCGCCACCATCGGACGCTTCCGTTCGATCCCGCGGTCGCGCGGCAGGTAGCGCTGCTTCGCGGCAGTCCAGCGCGCATAGAGCTCCGGGGAAAGCACGTCCGCCAACTTCGCGCCGTCCGGATTCTTTTCCGCCTTCAGCATCCCGTAACCCAGAGAGAGCTTGCGGAAAAAGCCGACGTCGGCGTCGACCACGAAGTGCGGTCGCCACAACACTTCCTGCGACTGGCCGACCAGGTCGACCACCGAGTCGGCATTCCAGGTCAGGGTTCTACCCCGATTCTGCGGACACTTTCACTAAGATCCATACTGGATCAGAGGAGTGTCCATGTCCAAGCGCAAGCGTTACAGCCCTGAGTACAAGCACGAGCTCGTCGAGCTGGTCCGGCGGTCGAATTCGAGCTGCCGAAAGATCGCCCTGGAGGTCGGGGTCGGCCCGGCCCTGCTGACCCGCTGGGTGCGGGAGGCCGATGCCGGAGGAACCAAAGCCTTTCCTGGCGGTGGAACCCCGCGCGACGAGGAGCTCGCCCGCCTCAAGCGCGAGCTGACGCGGGTGACCAAGGAGCGTGATTTTTTAAAAGACGCGGCGGCGTACTTCGCGAAGCAGTCACCGAACGGTACGCGGTGATTGAGTACTGCCGCAGCGACTATCCCGTCGGGATGATGTGCCGTTGCCTTGAAGTGTCGACCAGCGGCTTCTACGCCTGGTCCGGGCGCAAGCCCGGACCGCGGGCGCAGGACAATGCGCGTTTGCTGGTGCGTATCCGGGAGATGCATGAGGACAGCAGAGGCGTTCTCGGCGCGCCGCGCATGCACGAAGACCTGGGCGACGAGGGCGAAAGCGCCAGCCTCAACCGGGTGGCGCGACTGATGGCGGTGAACGGGCTTCAGGGCTGGCCGCAGCGCAAGAAGCGTCGCTTTGGCCAGAAGCCGGGCAGTCGACCGGTTGGGGTCGAGAATCTGCTGGAACGCGATTTCGACGCCGTCGAGCCGGAGACCAAGTGGGTGACGGACATCACCGAGATCGTGACGATCGAGGGCAAGCTGTTCTTGTGCGTCGTGCTGGACCTGTACTGCAAACGGGTGATGGGCTGGTCGATGCACCATCGCCAGGACCGGCACATGGTCGTGCGGGCCGTGCAGATGGCGGTGTGGCAGCGGGAAGGCGAGAACGAAGTGATCCTGCATTCGGATCGCGGCGGGCAGTTCATCAGCGGCACGTACCAGAAGTTTCTGGGCGGCAACGCCCTGGTCTGCAGCATGAGCGCGGTCGGCCATTGCGGCGACAACGCGGCGTGCGAAGGATTCTTTGGGGTGCTCAAGCGGGAGCGCGTGCACCGCACCCACTACCGGACCCGGGACGAGGCGCGGGCGGATCTGTTCGACTACTTCGAGCGGTTCCACAACCCGCGAATGCGCCGTAGAGTTGCCCGGCGTGATCGGGAGTTTCAGGCCTTAATCAAACCGTCCGTGGAAACGGGGTAGAACCCGACTTCGATAGTGACTGCACAGGCAGGCTGCGATCTCGGCTGTGCCACCTCGGTAGGTGCGCAGCTCAACCAGCGATGTGCGTGCGAAGTGGTTGACGTTTCGCGGCGATGCCGGCCAGCCGGCCGGCAGGCGCCGCGCCCAAGGAGTCGGGTCCGGCGCGGATGCCTCGGCTTGAGCGTCCGAGCAAGGAAACAACAATCAGGACACTGGCACAGAACTCGATGCGTTCGACTGCCTACTGATCCGGTAATGGCTGACCTCAGCCTGTTTGACCAGGTTGCGATCATCAGACCGCCAGTTCAGCACGGCATCGGCAGCGGCACGATCTGCATCAACTGCGATCCTTATAGGCAAGTAACCTAAGTGCATTGAAGACAACCAGCAACGTCGAACCTTCATGAATCGCGACTGCCGGCCCGATCCCGAGGCCGAAGATCGTAGCTGGCACAAGCAAGGCGACGATGCCGAGGCTGACAAACACGTTTTGGCGGATCACGCCACGGGTGTGCCGGCTGAGCCCGACCGCGAAGGGCAGGTTGCGCAGATCGTCCGCCATCAGCGCAACGTCTGCGGTTTCAAGCGCCACATCGGAGCTGGCCGCACCCATCGCGATGCCGACGGTTGCATTGGCCATCGCCGGTGCGTCGTTGACGCCATCTCCGACCATCGCGACCTTGTCCTGCTCCCTCAGCTTGCGTATCGACTCGACCTTGTCCTCGGGCATCAGGTCGCCCCAGGCCTCATCCAGACCCACATCCCGTGCAATCGCATCAGCGACCTTCTGGTGGTCGCCGGAGATCATGATCATGCGGCGGATACCGAGTTCGCGCAGACGCTGAAGCGCCTCGCGAGCCCCGGCGCGTGGCGTGTCGAGCAGACCGATCGCTCCAAGATCCCGGGTGCCGCGCCGCACCACCATCGAGGTGCGGCCCGCTTCGCGCAGTTGCGCGATGGACGCGGCAGCGGACGCGCCGAGCGGCGCAATGCCCTCGGTGCCGAACATTTCCGCCTTGCCGATCCAGACAGTCTCGTCACCAAGCGTGGCGGTCACGCCGCGGCCGATGAGGTTCTGCATGCCACTGGCGGCTGGAATCGCGATGTCACCCAATCGTTCGCGGCCGTCGCGCGCAATGGCGGCTGCCAAGGGGTGGTCGCTCAGCGACTCGACAGCGACGGCGACCGTCAACAGCTCGTCTTCCGACACGCCCTCGATCGGCAGGACGTCGGTGATGCGCGGACGGCCTTCGGTCAGGGTGCCGGTCTTGTCGAACGCCATCGCGTTGAGCGACCCGAGTTCCTCCAGTGGCGCGCCGCCCTTGATCAGCACCCCGCCACGTGCCGCGCGGGCGATGCCCGACAGCACCGCGCTTGGTGTGGCAATGGCCAGCGCGCACGGGCTGGCGGCCACCAGCACCGCCATTGCGCGGTAGAAGCTGTCACGGAATGGCTCGTCAATCACCACCCACGCAAAAAGCAGCAGGATGGCCAGCGCCAGAACCGCTGGAACGAAGATGCGCTCGAACTTGTCTGTGAAGCGCTGCGTCGGCGACTTGCGTGTTTCGGCCTCGCTGACCATCTTGACGACCCGCGCCAACGCCGAGTCGCCCGATCGCCTTGTGACCTCGATCTCGATCGCGCCACTGCCGTTGATCGTGCCGGCGAATACGCGCGACTCTGCATCGATGCTATCGGGTTGTGCACGGGCTTCCGTAGGGTCGCCCACGGGACGCTTGTCCACCGGAATGCTCTCGCCGGTGACAGGTGCCTGATCGACGCTGGTCGTGCCGAGCAGAATGAAGCCATCGGCAGGCAGACGTTCGTTCGGCCTGACCAGCACCACGTCGGCGACTGCGAGCTCTTCAACCGGAACCTCACGCACCGTACCGTCGCGTCGCACAGTGGCTGTCTCCGGGGCGAGCTCGGCCAGTGCTTCGATGGCGCGCTTGGCACGTCCCATCGCGTAGTGCTCGAGTGCGTGCCCCAGGCTGAACAGGAACAGCAGCAGCGCACCCTCGGCCCACGAGCCGAGCGCCGCGGCGCCCGCGGCGGCGACCAGCATCAGCGAGTCGATTGCGAAACGCTTCAGGCGCAGGTTGTCGATCGCCTCGCGCAACGTGTAAAAGCCACCGAAGACGTAGGCCGCGACGTAGCACGCCAGGGGCGCCCATGCCGGCGCCCCCGGAGCGAGCTTCTCCATGGCGAAGCCGACCACCAGGAAGGCCCCGCATATCAGCGCAAAGATCAGTTCGGTGTTGGGTCCCAATAGGCCACCATGCGCATGCCTCTCGTCCTTGCCGTGTGCATGGCCGTCGCCATCGCGGTGCACATGTTCCGCTTTGCCGTGCTGCTTCCCCTTGCCGCTGGCCGGCACGATTTTCATGCCGGCAAGAACGGCGAGGATGCGATCCTCAGAAACTTCCGAGCGGTCGAACTCGACATGCATCATGCCGGTGGCGCTGGCTTCGGCCCCCAGGATGCCCGGCAGCGACTTGAGCCGTTCCGCCACGGTGCGCGCACGACGCTCGTGACCAATGCCCTCTACTTCCCACAAGACATGTCCATAACGGTCGCTGATGGCCGCACCAGCCCCTTCCACCAAGTCACGGATGCGCGCAAGCGGCACGGTATCCGGGTCGTAATGAATACACACCTGCGCTGGCGTGCTGCCGACGCCAGCACGTACGTGCACCTCTTGGATGCCGTTGCGTCCCTTTAAATCATCGATCAATCGTCCGACGCAGGCATCCGCTTCATGCGGTACTTGCGGCAGCAGGATGTGCAAGTCGATACGCAGCGTTTCGGTCATGGCCATCCTACTTTGAGGTCAAGGTGAGGGTTGCTATAGAACTTGCAAAAGCGTCTTAATTAGCATGACACCGCTCGGCGGAGTGGCTTGCCATGTGTGTCCGGATGGTTGCTCGGAGGTCGTCGACCGCCGCGCAAACCGATTCGCCTACTCTGGAGATTGCCTGTCCTCGCGTACGCTCTTCAGGATCTCGATCCCGCCCTTGAAAGCGACTGCGGCGATTAATGCGCCCGCCACGAGATCCGGCCACGACGTGCCCAGCCACAGCACAAGTCCACCTGCGACGATGACGCCGCCATTGGAAATGAAGTCATTCAAGCTGAAGGTCTCCGCGGCCTTCATGTTGACGTCGTCGGAACGGATGCGCCGCAACAGGACGAGGCACCACATGTTGATGGCAGCCGCCACCAGTGCGAGCACCATCATCACCGGGCCCAGCGGCTCCGCGCCATAGAGCCATCGCCTGACGACGTCCGCCATGACTGCAGCAGCGAATAGCAGCAGCATGACGCCCGACACCGACGCCGCCCCACGTTTCCACGCGGGACGACGGTCGATGGCGATGTAGCTCAGCAGATACACAGCCGCATCCGACCCGTTGTCTAGGGCGTTCGCGAGCAGTGCGCTCGAGTCGGCCATCCAACCGGCCACCCCCAGCCCGGAGAACAGGCCGAGGTTCCACAACAGGACCTGTCGCAGGATGCGCTTGTGCGAGGCGACTTCGGCCGTCATGTCGCATGTCGCCGGGGGCGATGCTGCTTCAAGGCCTGCGCAGCGAAAGTGGGCAGCACCAGCAAGGTCAGCACTGTGGCCGTGATCAGGCCGCCGATAACGACGGTTGCCAGTGGCTTTTGCACTTCGGCACCGGATCCCGTTGCGATGGCCATCGGGATGAAGCCCACGATTGCCACCAGCGCCGTTGTCAGCACCGCACGCAGGCGACTTGCCGCGCCGGCGGCGGCAGCCTCCAGCGGCGAATCGCCGGCTGTCAGATGCTCGCGGATCGCCTGCATCATCACCAGCCCATTGAGCGTGGCTACGCCCGAGACGGCAATGAAGCCCACGGCTGCCGATACCGAGAAGGGCATGCCGCGGAAGAGCAGCGCCAATGCACCACCTACCAGCGCCAATGGCACGCAGACGAATACCAGTGCGGCTTCTCGGATCGTGCCCAGCGCCATGTACAGCAGGCTTCCGATCAGCAGGAACACGATCGGAATCACCAGCATCAATCGCGCCTCCGCGCGCTGGAGGTTCTCGAACTGTCCGCCCCAGGTCAGGTACACGCCCGCTGGAAGCGACACGTCGGCTACCGCAGCCTGCGCCTCCTGAACGAAGCCGCCCAGGTCGCGGCCACGGACGTTGGCCTGCACCACGATCCGCCGGCTGCCGTTGTTGCGGCTGATCTGGTTGGGACCTTCGCTGATCTCGATGCGTGCGACAGACGACAGCGGCACCACCGTGCCGTCCGGCGCAACGATGGGCAGCGCAGCGAGTTGCGCCGGATCGTTGCGCGCTTCCTCGCCGAACCGGATCACCACATCGAAGCGACGATCACCTTCGAAGATCTTGCCCGTTGAGGCCCCGCCGACGCCGGTCGCGAGCGCTTCGCTGACGTCCGCGGCGGTCAAGCCGTACTGCGCGGCTGCTGCGTGATCAACCCGCACCGTAAGCGTCGGCAATCCCGAGACCTGCTCCACGCGGACGTCGGCCGCGCCTTCTACCGCGCGTAGCTTGAGTGCAACCTGGTCCGCGGCCTTCTGCATGGTGTCGAAGTCGTCCCCGAAGACCATGACGGCCAGGTCGGTGCGCACGCCGGAGATCAGCTCGTTGAATCGCAGCTCGATGGGCTGGCTGAAATCATAGGCGTTGCCGATCTGGTTGCCGACGACGGTTTCGAGCCGGCTGATCAGTTCGTCCTTGCCCAGTGATCCGTCAGGCCATTCGGAGCGCGGCTTGAGCACGATGACGCTGTCGGAGATGTTCGTGGGCATCGGATCGATGGCTGCCTCCGCGGTACCGGTACGAGAGAAAATCGTCTCTACCTCCGGCTCGCTCGTAATCGCCTTCTCCAGCTCGAGCTGCATCGTCAGCGACTGTTCCAGCGAAGCGGATGGAACCCGCAAGGCCTGCATCGCGAGGTTGCCTTCATCGAGTGTGGGCATGAACTCCCGGCCAAGCGAGAGGAACGCCGTCAGGCCGATCGCAAGCATGAGGACGGCACCGGCCAGAACGGTGCGTGGCCGCGTAACCGCGATGCGAATCGCCGGTTCGACCTTGCTGCGCACGATACGGATGATGCGGGTTTCATGTTCGCCGCTGTGACCGTTCCCAGCTCCCTGATCCGATGCTTGCGCAGGCGGGGCCTTGGGCTCGCGCACGAACAGTGCAGCCATCGCCGGCACGAACGTGAAGGAGAAGATGAACGCACCGATCAGTGCGAGCATGAAGGTCGCCGCCATCGGCTGGAACGTTTTGCCCTCGACACCCTCCAACGTCAGGATGGGCGCGAACACCAGCAGGATGATCAGCTGACCGAACGCGGCAGGCCGCACCATCTTGCGCGCCGCCTGGATCGCCACGCCCAGACGCTCGCCCGTAGACAGTGCGCGACCCAGTTCGGCCCGCTTCTGGCCAAGCATGAGCAGAGTGGCTTCGATCACAATTACCGCGCCATCGACGAGGATGCCGAAATCGAGCGCGCCAAGGCTCATCAGGTTGCCGCTGATCCCGAAGCGGTTCATGCCGATGACCGCAAACAGGAACGACAACGGGATCACCAGCGCTGTGACGGCCGCCGCACGGAAGTTGCCCAGCAGCAGGAACAGCACGGCAACCACTAACAACGCGCCCTCGGTCAGGTTCTTGGCGATCGTCTTGACCGTCGAATTCACCAGCACGCTGCGATCGAGCACGGGTTCGGCCACGATGCTGGGCGGCAAGGAACGATTGACCTCGGCGAGGCGTTCGGCCGCGGCTTGCGCCACGGTGCGGCTGTTGCCCCCAGCAATCATCAACGCCGTTCCAAGCACGGCTTCGTGACCATCGCGCGTGGCAGCGCCCAGACGCGGTGCCTGCCCCAGGCCAACGCTCGCCACGTCCGCGACGCGGATAACGAGGCCGTCGCGGTTGGCGACCGGCGCCTGTGCGAGATCGTCGACGGTTTGCGCCAGGGCGTCAGCCCGGACGATCAGGCCTTCGCCCGCACGTTGGATGAACCCGGCGCCCGCCTGGACGTTGGAGCGTTCCAAGGCCACCACGAGGTCACCCAAGCCCAGGCCGTAGGCCGCCAACCGTTCGGCGTTCGGGCGGATCGCATACTCCTTGACGTAGCCGCCGATCGTGTCGACACCCGCGAGTCCCGGGGCAGAGCGCATCTGCGGTGCGACGATCCAGTCCTGCACGGTGCGGAGGTAGGTGGCGCGCGCCTCCGGCGTCGTCAGCCGGTCGCCTTCGGGCGTCAGATAGACGCCCTCGGCCTGCCAGCCAGGCTCATTCGGTGGAACAACGCTCTCTGGATCGAACGACGTGAAGTCCACCGTCCACATCAGCACCTCGCCAAGCCCCGTGGTCACCGGTGACATCATCGGCGTCACTGCTTCGGGCAAGTCCTCCTGCACTTCGCGCATGCGTTCCGCCACTTGCTGGCGCGCGAAGTAGATGTCGGTCTGGTCGGTGAAGATCGCGGTGACTTGCGAGAATCCGTTGCGCGAGATCGAGCGGGTGCTGGTCAGTCCCGGGATACCGGCCAAGGCCGTTTCAAGAGGGTAGGTGACCTGGCGCTCGATCTGGCCGGGCGCCAGCGCCGGGGCGATCGTGTTTATCTGAACCTGGCGATTGGTGATGTCCGGCACTGCGTCAACGGGAAGCGTGCTGAGCTGGAACAAGCCGTAGGCCGCGATGACAGCCGCGGCGAAGACAACGGCCCATCGGTAGCGGACGGCCGTTTCAATGATGATCTTGAACATGTGGGGTCCTCAGTGACCGTGCTCGGCTTCGCCCTTGGCGAGCTCGGCTTTGAGCAGAAATGCATTCTTTCCGGCGATGCGTTCATCGCCAGACAGTCCGTTCAGGATCTCGATGTGCCCGCCCGCCCGTCGACCTGCCAGCACCGGCAGTGCACGAAAGCCCGTGTCGCCCGCCACGAACACCACAGAACGTCCGTCAACGTTCTGCACGGCATCAACAGGCACGGTCAGGCTGTCGCTACCTTCACCGGAGACGATCACACCGGCGACCGCAGACCCTGCAGGTGGCAATGGACCGGATTCCGGCCGCGCACGGATGATCGCCATGCCCCCCTGTTCGCGTACATCGGCTGCGACGCCAAGCACGATGGCGGCGAAGTTTCCGCTCGGGGCAATGACCTCGACCCGCGCTCCGGGAGCGATCTGCGCCGCAAGCGCCGGTGGCGCCGAAAAGACCAGCTCAGTCTTCGATGGATCGGAGACGTTCGCGATGATGTCGCCGGCGCTGACGAAACCACCGGGAGCCACCTGTACTGCCCCCACGACGCCCTGGACGGGGCTGGTAATCGTCACCCGCCCGCCTGAATCGGGCGCACCTGCTGCGTGCGCCTGAGCAGCCGCTGCACGGGCACCCGCGTCGGCAGCAAGCGACCTTGCGCGAGAGGTTTCCAGATCTTGGCGCGCAACGACGCCCTGAGTCACCAGCGACCGGTCGCGCTGATACACCAACCTCGCCGCCTCAGCCTCCGCACGTGCGGCATCGGCGTTGGCGCGCGTCGTTGCCGCCTCGCCGCTGACTACCACTGCAAGGGGATCGCCCGCGCGTACGCGCGTCCCCGGCGCCACGATGACGCGTTCGACGCGTCCGCTGATCGACGCTGCGACAGTGGCGCGTGCCCCGATGGCAGGCTCGACGCGGCCACTCAGCCTGGTTTCCTCACCACCGCCACGGCCCACTGCGACGACATTGATACCCGAAGCTTCAATCTGCTCCGGCGTCAAGGCAACGAGACCCTCCTCGTCCTTGCCCTCTCCAGCGTCACGGCCTTGCTGTTCCGTTTCATCATGGCCGTCTTTCGCGCCATGATCCGTGTGGCTTTCCTGCTTCTGATCGTCCCCCTGCGACGCATGACCGTCATCATCGGAGTGGCCCGCGCTGAGGGTTTGCGTCCCCGATCCAATAGGGAGCTTCGCCAGGCCGAAACCAAGCACGAGGGCCGCGAGAAGCGCAGCGGTAAGCATCAGTTGATTCTTTGTAGTGATGTTCATTGTGCTTCCCGGAACGGAATGCGGCCTTCCAGGCCCGCCAGGTCGATTTCTGCAAGGACGCGTGCGATACGTGCGTCCACGGCGGTAGCGCGCGATGCATTCAATGCCGCGCGCGTGCTGCGAAGTTCAAGCAACGAGATGCGGCCGGCATCGAAGCCGATGCGGGCAAGCCGGTAGGCTTCCTCAGCAGCAGCAACGCCGCTATCCGAAGCTTGCGCACGCATGTTGGAGGCGGAGAGCGTTGCTTCTGCCGCAAGTCGCGCAGCCTTCACATCTTGTTGTTGCGCGACAAGACGCGCCTCCGCAGCGCGTTGATCCGCGTAGGCGGCGCTGATACCACCGCGGTTACGATCGAACAACGGCAGCGACACGTTCAAGCCAACAATCAACGCGTCATCTCCCGTCTCCCGGAAGCGACGCGCGCCAATCGTCGCGTTGACGGCGGGACGCGCACGCCGCTGTTCAACTGTGATGCGGCGATTGGCCGTTTCATATTCGGCTTGTGCAATACGAACGGCCAGCGGGACATCGGTATCGAGCGCATTCACCGGGGGGCTGCGATCCAAAAGGCTGTCGCGGATCGCCTGGACCGGTTCGTCAAGCATGGCAATTGCAGACAGACGCGCGAAGGCCGCATCGCGCATCGCCTGCATCTGGCCCAAGGTCGCGCGTGCGGCTTCGGCTTCGCTGTCGGCCTGGACGCTGCGCAGCGTGGCCTCGCGTCCTTCCTTGACCAGCAGGCTCACCGCACGCGCATCCTGTTCGGCCAGCGACAGCGCTTCTGCCGCAAGTTCATAGCGACGGGCTGCCGCCTCGGCCTCCGCATACACCAGTGCCAAGCGGCCAGCGGCCTGCCAGAGCATCTGCTCACTCCGCAAGCCGACTGCGTTGGCCTCGGCACGGGCGGCGTTGATCCGGGCGCCACGCTGGCCAAACAGCTCAAGCGGCTGGCTGATCGACACGGTGGTGTCGGCATTTCCAAGACCGGTGTACGGGCCGGTGCCGTAGACGTTCTCGGCTTCCAGCCCGATGGTCGGATTGGGAAGCGCACGGGCTTGCTGGGCGCGCGCATTGGCGGCGTCAGATAGAGCTTCGGCTTCCATCGCGGAAGGCGTCTGCTCGAGCCTGGCGATCAGGGACTCGTAAGAGGGTGCGACCAGGCCTGGTGGCGACGCCATGGACGGCGCTGCGCACACCAAGACAGCCACAGCCAGACCAACCGCTGCGAGCGGTCGACCAAGCAAATTGTGCATTGGGAACTCCTGGATCAAAAATGACGTGGGATGCCCGCAAGCGGCGGGCGCAGCACATCAGATCCTGGGAGGCTCTATGGGTCGGTCGGAGACAATCGAACGATGAGCATCGTCCTGAAACGCTAGATGAGCGCCACCCTGATAGATCCGCAGACCCACAGCTTCGTTCAAAGGAACGCTTCCCATCGTGTGATGACAATGGTTGTGGGCACAAACGCCATGTGGCTTCTCGGAATCATCCCTTTCACCGGGCGAGTCTTCAGCTTCATCCGTGACCATTTCGGTCGAATGGCCTGATGCCGGCTCCAGCGCACACGCGAACGCGTCGAGCACGGGAACGATCAGCATGGCTGCAATCAGCAGCATGGCGACCCTCCGGCTCAAGTTGTTCAGCAAACGATGCATCGGCGGATTATAGGGGGTCTTCGTTGGGGATACAATAACAATCGGTCGGTACATGCGCGCACGTTGTATGCGGCCAGCGAGTCCACGCTTTGGAGGCAACCCTCCGCTGGTCCAGGTACCTAAAGGTGCCGGAGGCACCCTGCAGGCCGCTAGTCAGAACCACAGGCGGAGCAAAAGCAGGCGGCGCAGCCCGGAGCCCTTCACTCACCCATCTTAGATCGGTGTGGACCGTTCCACACAACGGCTACGGCGGAGGATGCCGCAACGTGTCGAGGATGGCGCAGTCCCCCCGTTCGCCGCCGCTACAGCCGTCGATCACGCGCTCGAGCTCCGAAGCCATGCGCTCCAAATCGCCGAGTCGGGCTCGGATGTCCACAAGGTGAAGACGGGCCAAGTGATCCACCTCCTGGCAGGACAGGCCATCGTCCTCGGCCAAAGCGAGCAGGCTACGGATCTCCTCCAGCGAGAAACCCAAGTTGCGACCCCGGCTTATGAAACGTAATCGGTCCACGTCCGCCGGCCGGTAGTCGCGGTACCCGCCCGTGGTGCGCGGCGGTGCAGCGAGCAGCCCGATGCGCTCGTAGTAGCGCATTGTCTCCGGGTGACATCCGCTGAGTCTCGCAGCCTCTCCCATCTTCATCGCCCTTGACCCCGTAGTGGCTACAGGCTTTAGGATTACTCGCCTGTCGGCGCTGCGCAATCACTGCAACCCAACCCATCTGGAGACTCGACAATGGCTGATTCGTGCGGCTGCGGAGGCACGGTGGATGTCCGCGCGCTCGAAGCGGGACAGAGGCGCGTTCTACTGATCGTTCTGACGATCAATATCGCCACCTTCGCGATGATGATCACCGCCGCGCTATACAGCGGGTCGTCCTCGTTACTGTCGGGCAGCCTCGACAACCTCGGTGACGCACTCACCTATCTGCTGAGCCTGGCGGTGGTCGGTGCCAGCCTGCGCGCCAAGGCCGCGGTTGCCGTGGTCAAGGGCTTGCTGATCCTGGGAGCAGCAATCGCTGTGGCCGCTCAGATCGGTTGGCGCCTCGCCCACCCGGGTGTCCCGATTTTCGAGGCCATGGGCCTTGCGGCGGCGGTCAACCTTGCCTTCAACGGCCTGTGCCTGTGGTTGCTGACCCCGTACCGATTCGGCGACGTGAACATGGCGTCGGCGTGGGAGTGTTCGCGCAACGACATTTATGAAGGCTTCGCAGTGCTCTTGGCTGCCGCCAGTGTGTGGATGTTCGACGCCGGCTGGCCGGATCTTGTTATTGCAACGGTGCTGTTGCTGATGTTCCTACGCTCGGCGTGGCGGGTGCTGCGTTCGGCGTTCAAAAGCTATCGGGAAGCGGCGTAAGCCTGTCGAAATGGTGATGTCGGGAGATGATGAGTTCATGCCGGCTACTCCGCGAGATGGACGGATGGTCAAGGCAGTGCGGCATGACCGCCAGGTAGCTGCATCCCGCCCCTGCGCGCCCGTCGAAACCAGATGCGCTCGCCGGCGCCTCCAGCAGCTTGTCGGCTACAGGGCCATGTCTTCGTAGCTGCGGGGATGGGAAACCGGTTCCAAGTGCCCGGTCACGCGCATGGCGGGAAACTCCGCCACGATCTTCTCCACAAGGTCTTCCATGGCGTCATGCCCGCGCAAGACGGTCCAGTCGCCTGGAACCAGCATGTGCATCTCCATGAACTGGCGTGCCCCGGACTCGCGGGTGCGCACGGCGTGGAATTCGATCCGGCCCGGTTCGGCGTGGGCGTCCAGAATGGCCTGGATCCTTGCGTTGTCCTCCGGCGACAGGGTCGCGTCCATCAGGCCGGAGGCGGATTCGGACATCAGCCGATAGCCGGTGACCAGGATGTTCACGCCCACCAAGATCGCGATCACCGGATCCAGCCAGTTCCAGCCCGTCAGCCACGCCAGCCCCAGGCCCACCACGACCCCGACCGAGGTGTACACGTCGGCCATCAGGTGCTTGCCGTCGGCGCGCAGGGTGATGGAGCGGTGCTCGGTGCCGACCTGGATCAGGATCCGCCCGACGACACCGTTGAGGACGGCGGCCACGATCGAAATGGCGAGGCCGATGCCGAGCGCTCCCAGCGGCTGCGGGTTGAGCAGGCGATCGATGCCCAGGTAGATGATCGAGGCCGCGGCGACGAAGATCATGATCCCTTCCAGCGCAGCGGAGAAATACTCCGCCTTGCTGTGGCCGAAGTGGTAGTCGTCGTCGGCCGGCCGGGCGGCGATGGTCAGGGAGACCAGGGCGACGATGGCGGCCACGAGGTTGACCATCGATTCGGCGGCGTCCGACAGCAGGCCCACCGAACCGGTGATCGCCCAGGCGCTGCCCTTGAGCAGCACCGTCAGCACCGCCGTCACGATCGCCAGCCACGCGTACTTCCTCAGGTCCGGCGTGGCTTCGGCCGGTCTGTCATGGGGTTTCATGGGGACTATTGTCCGCTGCGACCGCGGGCCGGGCCAGCCGGCGCATGTCGCGCAGTCGGCAGGTCCGCTCAGAACCTCGACCGCCCGCAGCAGGCGTCGTCGTTCCGGCGCGGGTCGGCACCGCTTGCGCGCCGGTCGATCCTAAGCGGAGCGCGCATAGGCTGGCAGGCATCAGGTTCACACGATGAGAAGGGCACAGCAAGCCCCTAGCCAGCCGTCCTGCGTTGAGCGAGGTTGGCTGTTTGCTTGCACGAAGCGGGTGTTCGCCTGAGCGCGCGGATTAGGGCTGGTTATCGGGGGTAGGGAGGCGACGCTCTGACGATCCTCGGCCGCAGCTTGGTGCCGCACCGACATCGGTCGCCGGAACGGAATGGCATCTCGCAGATGACACAGACGTTGTAGGGCTCCCCCCGCTCCTCAAGCCTGAGGAGCTCCTCGGCGGGCACGCGCTCGTGGGTCTGGCGCGGATTGTCGCGAGGCGATGCCGGGGGTGGGCTCGGCGTCGCCGGTTGGACGCGGCGGTCGGGTTCGAAAGCGGCCAGATCCGGCTCGGTGCTGATTACCTCGTATACGCCCCTCTCCTGCAACTCGAGGAGCGAGGCTGCCCATAGCTGGTCCGCGAGATCGCCGATCAAGTCGAACGGTGAGGGAATCAGCTCGTTCTCCCAGTCTTCGAAAAACCATGCCGAATACGGGTAAGACCGCCGAAATCCCTTGGCGCGAGCTTGCTGCCAATCTTGCTGTTGCGCGTCGAACAGCCGTTTCAGGGGCGCGTTGAAGCCAACCATCCGGCCCAGGTGCGGCACCCACTTCCCGGGCTTCAACCGGGTGCCCACGGGCTGGCCACACACGAACTGGCCCCACAGCTTCAGCTGCCAGAGGTGGGGATGGGTATCGATGAGCTGCCATCCGGTCGGGATCTGCGTGAGGAATGGGGGCAGGGGAGCCCCGCCCAGGTAGCGCCGACAGGCCAGATCGATCGCCAGTGCGTCGCGTTCGGCCAGCCGAGTCAGCTGCTCGCGCGCGGCCGCCGGCGACGACAATTCTTTGAGTGCCTCTAGGTCAGGCAAGTGTCGAGCACGCAGCTTCTGGCGGAACCGCTCCTTGCGCCGTCGATCAGCGTCCAGCTTGGCTTCCGAGCTGCGCCGCTCGGCGTCGCGCCTGGCGCGCTCGGCGAGAATCAGGGCGTTTCGGTTAGCGACCTGCTGCTCAACCTTTGCTTGGACCTGCTCGAACAAGCGCTCCGCCGTCGGCGAGTGGATCCAGAATCGAGGAGCGTCCTGAAGCACGGCGCGTTCGAATGCATCGCCCAGCACAGCATCCGCGTCCAGCTTGGACAAGTCGATCTCGATCATGGCCCAGCCGCGCTTGCGTACTAACGCGGCTTTCTCGTGGCCGACTGCGTGGGAGACCTTGACCTCCACCAGCAGCGGTACCGTGGTGGGATGCTCATCTTCGAGCACCACGTCCGGGCGCATGCCGGCCATCCACTCCTCCTCCTTGGCCTGGGCGTACTCCCACGATCGACCCGGGCGCTCCAGGGTTTCCTGATGCAACTGGTGGTCCAGATCGGACAAGTGCGCGATGCGCTCCCAAACCGGCAGGTCGAGTTGCCGCGCGGCGAGCAGGACTTGCTTGGCCATTTTATGGACGGCTGTCTCGTAACAGTGCTCGTCGCCCCCGCCCAAATAATGGGCGAAGTGCCAGCGATGGGTCCCGCCTTTCTTCGCCAGCAGCTTTCGGCCGCATCCTGGGCAATGGCAGCCGCAGGCCAGCCCACCGTCGACGGCCGACGGCGAGTACAGGAGACCATCGCGTGCTCCAAAAGGCACTTTGAGTCCCGCCGTACTGGCCTCTCGCTTGGCTAGTTCTGCCATCGGATCTCCCTGTCTCCTGGCCGAGTGTAAGGGGCTGGAGTCGGTCTCCGTCAGTCGCCACATCCACGACGATCGCTACGCAGCCGGCGCCGGAACGTGGCTGGCGCGATCTCGCTGAAGGCTGCGAGTCTCAGGCTGAGCGACCGCCTCGACTACAATTCAGCTTCGAACTGGGCTGGGGATCCTCGTCGCATGAACCAAGCTGCCTTGTCGTCATTCATCTGGTCCGTCGCCGATCTGCTGCGCGGCAACTACAAGCCGCACGAGTACGGTCGCTTCATCCTGCCCTTCACCGTCCTGCGCCGCCTCGACTGCGTACTGGCGCCCACCAAGGACAAGGTGCTGGCCGAACTCAAGAAGAAGACCGACGCTGGCATCAACCCCGACCCGTTCCTGCGGCGCCTCGTCGGCGATGCGCGCTTCTACAACACCTCGCCGATGGACCTGCCCAAGCTGCTCGGCGACCAGGACCACATCCGCCAGAACCTGTACGCCTACGTGCAGGGCTTCTCGCCGGAGGCGCGGGACATCTTCGAGCGGTTCGACTTCTACACGCAGGTCGAGCGGCTGGCCAAGGACAAGCTGCTGTACCTGGTCACAGAGAAGTTCGCCAACATCGACCTGCACCCGGACCGCGTGGACAACGCGCAGATGGGGCACGTGTTCGAGGAGCTGATCCGCAAGTTCGCCGAGCTGTCCAACGAGACCGCCGGCGAACACTTCACCCCGCGCGAAGTCATCCGGCTGATGGTCAACCTGATCTTCATCGAGGACGACGACGTGCTGACCCCCGGCAACGCCGTGGTGCGCACCATCTACGACCCCACGGCCGGCACCGGCGGCATGCTCTCGGTCGCCGCCGAGCACCTGATCGAGCACAACCCGGCCGCGCGCCTGACCCTGTACGGGCAGGAGCTCAACGACGAGTCCTACGCCATCTGCAAGGCGGACATGCTGATCCGCGGGCAGGACGTGGACAACATCGTGCCGGGCAACACCCTCAGCGAGGACGGCTTCACCCACCGCAAGTTCGACTACATGCTGTCCAACCCGCCGTTCGGCGTGGAGTGGAAGAAGGTGCAGAAGGCCGTGCGCGACGAGCACGAGCAGAAGGGCTTCGATGGCCGCTTCGGCCCCGGCCTGCCGCGCGTGTCAGACGGCTCGATGCTGTTCCTGCTGCACCTGGTGTCGAAGATGGCGCCGGTGGTCAACGGGGAGGGCGGCAGCCGCTTCGGCATCGTGCTCAACGGCTCGCCGCTGTTTACGGGTGGCGCCGGCAGCGGCGAGAGCGAGATCCGCCGCTACCTGCTGGAGAGCGATCTGGTCGAGGCCATCATCGGCCTGCCGACCGACATGTTCTACAACACCGGTATCGCCACCTACGTGTGGATCGTCAGCAACAAGAAGCCGGACGATCGCCGCGGGCAGGTGCAGCTGATCGACGCCAGCGGCTTCTGGCGCAAGATGCGTAAGAGCCTGGGGAGCAAGCGCAAGGAGATGGGCGAGGACGACATCGCCACCGTCACCCGCCTGTTTGGCGACTTCACCGAGGCCGAGCGCGTCACCGTGCTGGATGCCGACGGCCACGAGGTGGAGCAGCGCATCGTCACCGGCACCGACACCCCGCCGATGGCGCCCGAGGGCGGCAAGCTCAAGCGCGTGCCGGTCTCGCGGATCTTCGACAACGAGGCGTTCGGCTACACCACCATCACCGTCGATCGCCCGCTGCGCGACGAGTCCGGCAACATCCTCAAGTTCGAGAAGGGCAAGCAAAAAGGCCAGCCGCAGCCCGACAGCAGCCTGCGCGATACCGAGAACGTGCCGCTGGGCGAGAACATACAGGCGTACTTCGAGCGCGAGGTGCTGCCGCACGCCCCGGACGCGTGGATCGATGAGGGCAAGACAAAGGTCGGCTACGAGATACCGTTCAACCGCCACTTTTACGTGTTCGAGCCGCCTCGTCCGCTGGAGGAAATCGACGCCGAGCTGAAGCAGGTGGCCGGCAACATCATGCGGATGTTGGGGGAGCTGGTGGAATGAGTCTGCCGAGGTATCCGGCGTACAGGGATAGCGGAGTCGATTGGCTGGGCACTGTGCCGTCGCACTGGCAGGTCGATCGGCTGAAGGCGGCGATCACGTCCTGCAAGAACGGCATCTGGGGTGAGGAGCCGAAGGGTGACGACAGTGATATCGATTGCGTGCGTGTCGCAGACTTCGATCGGGCGCGACTCGTGGTTGATGGAGTAGTGCCGACGCAACGTTCCGTGACGCAGTCGGAGCGCGCTGGGAGAACGCTGCAAAGAGACAATCTGCTCCTTGAAAAATCGGGCGGCGGTGAGAGGCAGCCGGTTGGACAAGTCGTGCTTTACGACCGTGATGAGCCTGCGGTTTGTTCAAACTTCGTGGCCAAGGTGACTTTGGCGGAGGGGATGGCTCCTAGGTTCTGGATGTATCAGCACGCCGCCGCGTACGCCTATGGCGTGAATATCGTTGCCATCAAGCAGACGTCTGGCATCCAGAATCTGGACCAGTCGCAGTACTTCAACGAGAGGGGGGTGTTCCCGTCGTACGCCGAGCAGGTCCAGATTGCGAGGTTCCTGGACCGCGAAACCGCCAAGATCGACGCACTGATCGCCGAGCAGGAAAAGCTGCTGGCACTGCTGGCCGAAAAGCGCCAGGCCACCATCTCCCGCGCCGTCACCCGCGGCCTCGACGCCAACGCCCCCATGATGGAATCCGGCACCCCGTGGCTGGGCAGGGTGCCGGCGCATTGGGAGGTGAGGCCGTTGAAGAAGGTGATCGCGAGCGCCAAGGCTGGTCCGTTCGGATCAGCACTCACGAAAGACATGTACTGCGCTAGTGGCTATCGCGTCTACGGGCAGGAGCAGGTAATTCCTGCAGATTTCACGCTGGGCGATTATTTCATCGGCAGTGAGAAGTACTCAGAGCTTCAGCAGTATGCCGTCACACCAGGCGATATCTTGATCAGCTGCGTTGGGACATTCGGAAAAGTCGCCATCGTTCCAGAAGGGATTCATCCCGGCGTGATCAATCCTCGCCTCATTCGTTTACGTTCGAGGTCGCATGTCCTGGCTGAGTTCTTGGTTACGGTCCTCCGTAGCAACATTGTGTTCGAGCAATTCTCGCTGCTCAGTCGTGGCGGGACGATGGACGTGATCAACATCGGCACGCTGAATGGGATTCAAATTGCTGTGCCGCCGCTTTCTGAGCAAGGAGCCGTCTGTGACTTCGTGGTCGCAGAGTGCGCAAGGATTGATCGGCTTGGGGCAGAAGCGAAGCGGTCGGCGAGTTTGTTGCGGGAGCGCCGAACCGCCCTGATCGCTGCTGCCGTCACCGGCCAGATTGACGTGCGCGGTGCAGTGGAGGCGGAGGCGGCGTGACCGATCCTTGGCTCCGCGATGTCCCCGCAGTGTTCCGCGCACTGGCCGACCCCAGGCTTGAAAGCGCGATCCCGCGGCCGACAACCGGACCACTCGAACAGGCCTGCGCCCATTGGGGCGCGCTGCACTACACGCTGTCCAGCCTGCTGGGGTGGGCCGATGTTGGCCGCGGCCTTGCGTGGTGGTACGCCGCCGGCCAGCCGGTGGGCGATTCACCCGTGCTGGCGCTCGTGCAACGGGTGTGGGGCGCCGATGACCTCATCGACTACTACGCCGCGTGGTCCTGGTTGCCGCTGGGTGTGGGCTACGAGTTGCCGCAGTCCGCCTTGATCGGCGGCGGCCCCTCGCCTACCTGGCTCGCCCGGCATTCTCGCTGGCCGGACGAGGACTGGTGGCGCAGCTTCGCCCGGCGCGGTCAGGTCCACCACCACGATCCGTTCTACGGCGGCAGCGATCCGCTGCACCTGTCTATCCATCACGGCCCACCCACCGCCGAGCCGTCGGCGAATCCGTTGGTGCACCTGATTCCGGAACAGCGCCGCGCTGTGCTGGTCACGGAGCGGTTGGACCACTGGCTGTCCGACCTGCGCGCGCTCGAAACCCAGCTTCCACCCCTCGTCGACCGCTCATGGCGCGTCGAGGTGTTTGATCGCCGCACCGGCTATCTGGGTGAATACCGCCGAAGCCGCGTCACCGGCCGCTGGTTCACTGGCAGGCACGCCATCCACATGAAAGGGAATGAAGCGATATGAGGCATACCTTGTCGGCCAAGGAACAGCCGCTGGCCAAGATTTTCAGCGACGAGTACATGTTCTCCATCCCTGCGTATCAGCGACCTTATTCATGGGGCAGGGACCAGGCACAGGAGCTGCTGGATGACCTGCTGGGCTACATGCGCGACGCGGGCAAAACGCTCGGGGAGATTCCGCCCTACTTCCTTGGCAGCCTGGTGCTTATCAAGGGCGAGTCGTCCCCCGCCGCGCAAGTGGTGGACGGCCAGCAGCGCCTGACGACGCTCACGCTGCTGCTGGCCTGCATACGCTCTGTGGTGAAGGACGAGAACGTGCGCCGCGGCATTACGCGCCGGATCTATGACCAAGGTGACATCGTCTCGGCCACTGATAACCACTACCGGCTGACGCTGCGGGAGCGAGACATGCAGTTCTTCCGGGAACGTGTGCAGCACGAGGGAGGGATCGAGAAGCTGGTGTCCGGTGATGAGTCCTTGCCGGACAGTCAGGCCCGCCTGCGTGAAAACGCGCGTTACTTCATGTCGGTGCTCACGAATCTCGACGCCCCCCTGCTGGTGCGACTTGTCCAATTCATCGTGACGCGCTGCTATCTGGTCGCCGTGGCGACGCCCGATCTGGATTCCGCGTACCGGATCTTCGGCGTCATGAACAGCCGAGGGCTGGATCTGTCGGCCACGGATATCCTGAAGGCGGAAATCATCGGAGCGGTCCCGGAGGCGGCTCGTTCGGGCTACACCGAGAAGTGGGAAGGTCTGGAGTCCGACTTGGGGCGGGACAGCTTTGGTGAACTGTTCAGCCACATCCGCATGGTCTATCGCAAGGCCAAGCCACAGGGCACCTTGCTCAAGGAGTTCCGCGAGCATGTGGGCCCGTCCGACCCCCGGCTGTTTGTGGACAAGGTGCTGTCGCCGATGGCGCAGGCCTATCGCGAGATCAGCGATGCGGACCACGCGAGCACCCGACACGCCGAGGCGATCAACGACTCGCTGCGCTGGCTCAACCGGCTGGAGTTCAAGGACTGGATGCCCCCGGCGCTTGCTTATTTCACGCGACACTCGTCGAATCCGGACGCGTTGCTTTCGTTTGTAGCCGGTCTGGAGCGCTTGGCGTATTCAATGCTGGTGCGCAAGGCAGGGGTCAACGAGCGAATCGAGCGCTTCTCGCGTCTCACGGCTGCCGTGGAGGCCGGCGATGACCTGGAAGCCGCAGGCTCGCCATTGCAATTACCGCCCGCCGAGCAGCACGAGATGTACAGCATGCTCGAGGGGCCGCTCTATCGCACTCATTCGGCGCGAGCGCTGGGGCTCATCCTGCTTCGGATGGACGCATTGGCCTCGGACGGCAGCATGACCATGCAGCACCAGCAGGTCACGGTTGAGCACGTGCTCCCGCAGCAGCCGCGCCCGGACAGCGTTTGGGTGAAGTGGATGCCAAGCGAACAAGAGCGCCAGGGGTGGGTTCATCGTCTGGGCAACCTGGCGCTGCTCAACCGCAAGAAGAACAGTGCGGCGAACAACTACGACTTCGACCGCAAAAAGCAGGCGTACTTCAGCAAGGGTGGGGCCTGTGCGTTTCCATTGACAACGCAAGTGCTCCAAGAGACGCAATGGGATACGGCTGTCCTACAGGCTCGGCAGGCTGCCCTCCTCAAGCTGGCAGAGGATCACTGGCAATTAGCTGGACGCGCCCGGGTAGTCGCTCCGGCCGTGACGCCAGACGTGGACTCACCGGTGTTTGTGCTCGGGGGGCTTAACCAGCAGATTCGGGCGACGGGCCAGCAGGTCGATGGACAGTTCGTCGTATTCGCAGGCTCCCATGCGCGAGCGGATTGGGTCGGTGTCGATGCCGGTTATAAGGTCCTGCATCAGGATCTCGTCGAGAACGGCACTCTTGCTCCAGCCGTGGGAGAAAGTCGGGAGTTTCTTCGCGATACCTGGTTCAGCAGTCCAAGTGCAGCTGCGGCCGTGGTGTGGGGACGGTCGGCCAACGGTCGGTTGAGCTGGCGAGAGGAAGGCACCGGAAGGTCCTACGCCGAGTGGGAGGAAGGAGTCCCCGCCGGCGAACACGAACCGGAAGAAGGGGATGACGACGCCAGGGAGGAGGTGTATCGGCGCTTCTGGGACCAGTTCCTTGTCAAGGCCAACGAGCGGGGCACGCTTTTCCAGAGGCGAAACCGCAGCTCCAACCCGTGGCTTGGAGTGGGCATCGGTCGAAGCGGGTTTCGGTTCAACGTGGCCATGACACGGGCAGAAGCGCGCGTGAGCTGCCTGATCCATCACGAAGACGGGGGGACGGCGCTCTTCGACTTGCTCCATGACCAGCGTGCGGAGATCGAGGAAGCGTTCGGCGCTCCGTTGGAGTGGCTGGGCCAGGCCGATCGAAAGAGGTCAAAGATCCGGGCATTGACCGACGGAGGCTGGTCCGTTGACGAGAGCGAGTGGCCGCTTATTCAAGATCGACTGGTCGACTTGGCGTACCGAATGACGGATGTGCTGGTCCCGCGCATAGAGAAGCTGCCCAAGTGAGCACGCGTGTCGCGCTTTGCCCGAGGATGGACGCATGAACCTGCACCAGGAGCACCACTTCGAGCGCGAAATCTGCGCGCACCTTGCGGCCAACGGCTGGCTCCATGCCGAAGGTGATGCCGCCCACTACGACCGCCAGCACGGTCTGTTCCTACCCGACCTGCTCGCATGGATCGAAGCGACCCAGCCCGACAGCTGGCAGCGCCTGCTGAAGACCCATGGCCCGCAACTGGGCGATCGGCTGGCCGAGCGCGTGCGCAAGAACCTCGACGAGCGCGGCACGCTCGACGTCCTGCGCCGTGGGGTGGAGATGCTGGGGCTCAAGCAGCCGCTGTCGCTGGTGCAGTTCAGGCCGGCACTGGCGATGAACCCGGTGACCCAGCAGCACTACGCCGCCAACCGGCTGCGGGTGGTGCGGCAGGTCAAGCACTCGCCCAATCGGCCCAACGATTGCCTGGACCTGGTGCTGTTCGTCAACGGCATCGCGGTGGCGACGGCGGAGTTGAAGTCGGATTTCACCCAGAGCGTGAGCGATGCGGTGGACCAGTACCGGTTCGACCGGCACCCGCACCCCAAGGGCGGGCTGAGCGAGCCGCTGCTGGCGTTCCCCGGCGGCGCGCTGGTGCACTTCGCGGTCAGCCAGGCCGAGGTGAAGATGACCACGCGGCTGGCGGGGGAGGCCACGCGCTTCCTGCCGTTCAACCGCGGCAATGCGGGGGGCGCCGGTAACGCGCCGGACCCGGCGGGCTTCGCCACCCGCTACCTGTGGGAGGAGGTGTGGGAGCGCGACAGCTGGCTGGAGATCCTCGGCCGCTACCTGATCGGCAAGCGCGACGAGAAGAAGCAGCTGCAGGCGGTGATCTTCCCGCGCTACCACCAGCTGGACGCCACCCGGAAGCTGGTAGCCAATGTCCACGAGAACGGGGCAGGGCAGCGCTATCTGATCCAGCATTCGGCCGGGTCGGGCAAGACCAACTCGATCGCGTGGACCGCGCACTTCCTCGCCGACCTGCACCGCGACAACGAGAAGGTGTTCGACAGCGTGCTGGTCGTGTCCGACCGCAACGTGCTGGACAGCCAGTTGCAGGAGGCGATCTTCGACTTCGAGCGCACTACCGGCGTGGTGGCTACCATCACCGGTGAGCAGGGCAGCAAGAGTGCACAGCTGGGGCAGGCGCTGAAGGACGGCAAGAAAATCATCGTCTGCACCATCCAGACGTTCCCCTTCGCGCTGCAGGAGGTGCAGGAGCTGGCCGCAACCGAGGGCAAGCGCTTCGCGGTGATTGCCGACGAGGCGCATAGCTCGCAGACCGGGCAGGCGGCGGCCAAGCTCAAACAATTGTTGAGCTCGCAGGAATGGGCCGAGCTGCAGGATGGTGGCGAGATCGACACAGAGGCGCTGCTGGCCGCGCAGATGGGCGCGCGCAGCGCCGAGTCCGGCCTAACCTACATTGCCTTCACCGCCACGCCGAAGGGCAAGACGCTGGAGCTGTTTGGCCGTCCCGGCCCGGATGGGCTGCCGCAGCCGTTCCACGTGTATTCGATGCGGCAGGCAATCGAGGAGGGCTTCATCCTCGACGTGCTGCGCAACTACACGCCCTACGACCTGGCCTTCCGCCTCGCCCATGACGGCAAGGAAATCGACCACACCCAGGTCGAGCGCAGCACCGCGATGAAGGGAATCATGCAGTGGGTCCGCCTGCACCCGTACAACATCGCCGCCAAGGTGCAGATCGTGGTGGAGCACTACCGCGAGAACGTGCGGCCGCTGCTGGAAGGCAAGGCCAAGGCGATGGTGGTGGTGTCGTCCCGGCAGGAAGCGGTGCGCTGGCAGAAGGCTATTCGCGCCTACATCGAAAGCCGCGACTACCCGCTGGGTGTGCTGGTGGCGTTCTCGGGCGAGGTAAATGACCCGGATAGCTACCCGGAGCCGGTCACCGAGACCAGCAAGCTGCTCAATCCCGGTCTGAAGAATCGCGACATCCGCGAGGCCTTCGCGCAGCCGGAGTTCCATCTGCTGCTTGTGGCCAACAAGTTCCAGACCGGCTTCGACCAGCCGCTGCTGTGCGGCATGTACGTGGACAAGAAGTTGGGCGGCATCCAGGCCGTGCAGACGTTGTCGCGCCTCAACCGCGCCCACCCGGGCAAGGACACCACCTACGTGCTGGACTTCGTCAACGAAGCGGGCGACGTACTCAAGGCGTTCAAGACGTACTACGAGACCGCCGAGCTCGAGGCGACCACCGACCCCAACCTGATCTTTGACCTGCGGGCGAAGCTGGACGCCGCTGGGCACTACGACGACTTCGAGGTAGAGCGGCTGGCCAAGGTCGAGATGGACCCGCGTGCCACACAGGCGCAGCTGGTGGCTGCCATCCACCCAGTCGCCGACCGGCTGCTGAAGCGCTACAAGGCGGTGCAGCAGTCTCGTACGGCGGCGATGGAGGCCGATGATGGCGAGGCGGAAAAGTCAGCAAAGGATGAGCTGGACGCACTGGTCCTCTTCAAGGGCGACATGGCCTCGTTCAATCGCCTGTATGCCTTCCTGTCGCAGATGTTCGACTACGGCAACACCGCTATCGAGAAGCGATTCATGTTCTACCTGCGCCTGCTGCCGTTGCTTGAGTTCGGCCGCGAGCGTGACACGGTGGATCTGTCAAAGGTGGTGCTGACACACCACACCCTGCGCAGTGGCGGCAAGCAGCCGCTTAACCTCAATGCCGACGGCAGCTACAAGTTGCCGCCCTTGGATGCGGTGGGCAGTGGCCGGGTGCAGGACAAGCAGCAGGCGTACCTCGCCGAGATCATCGAGAAGGTCAACGGCCTGTTCGAGGGGCAGCTGACGGATGACGACCAGTTGGTCTACGTCAACGGCGTGCTCAAGGGGAAGTTGCTGGAGAATGAGACCCTGATCCAGCAGGCAGCCGGCAACAGCAAGGAACAGTTCGCCAACTCGCCCGACCTCAAGCAGGCGCTGATGAACGCGATCATGGACGCGCTGGACGCGCACAACACAATGAGCAGCCAGGCGCTGGCCTCGGAGCGTGTGCGCGAGGGCCTCAAAGACATCCTGATGGGACCGGCGCAGCTTTACGAGGCCCTTCGTGCGCAGGGGGAGGTTCCGCGTGCCAATGGTTGACCTTGTCGCAGCCAAGCCCGGAACTTGGGTCCGATTTGGGACGTTTATCGGGGGTAGGGGAGTCCGCTTTCGACGCTTGACGGGCGCTTGTCCCGTTCAGAACGACGGGACTAGGAAATATCCGCCCTCGCCGCGAACTAGATGGAACGGTTGAACGATTCGAACTCGGAATAAAGTTCATCGAAGGTGATGATGCGCACCCGTGATCCCAGTGCGTCTCTTTGCATCTCAAATGCAGCTCGTTTCGTTGGCGTATCAAGTTCCCTCTCTGCATCGCCTGCGATAACAACACACCTTGCCGCATCGACCTGGAACTCGAATGCGGCTTCATGCTGCTTTTGGAAGTAGTTTTTAGTGAGCTCCGCTCGCTGCGACATAACTTGCGAGATACTCCCGGAAAGTTCTAATGAAAGAGGAAATGTTTTGCGATACGCAGTTCCAAGCAGCTTCGTTCCGGGGGTCTTGAGTTCAACTAAAGTGACGTTGTTAGTTATTGAGTGCTTCGCTAGGTAGTCTGTAATCCGATCTCCGGATCCATCCAAACTGCCTGTGCCAACATGTTGCTGCTCTCCCACAACCACGACATGTCCACCCAAAACGCGTGACAGAAGCATTGAGCGGGAGGCAAGCTCATCCTGCCAAACAGCCTCTGTGTCCCTAGCCGCTGCGTCGCGCATGTCGTTCCAAAATTGGAGTGCCTCTTGAACGCCTACGGCAACCATGCCTCGGGCGACCAAAGGAACCACATCTTGCTCAAGCTTGTACCTCGCGATGCCGAGCACCAGGTTTGCAAAACTAATGACTTCATCTTCTATGCTCTTGAGTTCCTCCATTGCGTCATGAACGTTGTCGGCTAACTTCTTAAGGTCGCCGAACCTAATAATTTGCCAAGAGAGATTCGGGTCCTTCGCGACTTCACTTGATGCCTGAAGGCCATCTGGGTACCTATCTACAATCCTTGCTTTGAGCTCTTCCTTCAATTCTTTAAAATCATCAAGAATTTCACTAAATGCATCCTGAGTTACGTTATCGATACTAAGCATCTTGATGTCTATAGCGCGAGATACATCATCGACCGAGAGGGGAGCTCCTTTTGATAAATCTCTTGAACGATTGAATATCGAGATTATTGAATCAAACTTTTCATCGCTTAACGTGCTCATTCTCTGTTCTCCAAGGGATTCGATGGATTTATCGGGGGTAGGAAAGAGCAGTTCCGTGACCCAGAACGGGACATTTAAGCTACTTGCTAAGAGTGGATTCTGATCAGCCAAACGCGGTTACCAGAAAGATGGCAGAACAGACATAGGTTGACGCTTCACACATGAGAGCAGAGCCGACGCGTCTTCAGCGCGACAACGCGCTCGGCCGAGCCAAGTGGCCCTGGATCACCAGCACGCAGATCGACACGGCGTCTTGGGCATGTGTGCGGATGTCCAGCAGCGTCTCCGGCGGCACCGGCGCCGTCTTCTTATCGCTACTGTCGAGCACGCACAAGATCGCCGTGCGCTTGGATTTGGCTACGGCATAGCTGGCGGTTTGGGCGAGGAATGGTTCGCACTGATCAACAGAGCTGACTAGCGTGTCAACGGCCTTGAGCTCGATCGGCATTCCGCGCAATGACAGATCAGTGATGCCGCCGGCTGCATGGGCGTGCTCGTCCAGATCCGCGCCGATCAACGGATGGCGACGCAACTCTGCGCGTACGTACCGTTGAAACGCTGCTTCATCCCATCTTCCCTTGAACTCGGCATCTTGAACCGCACGGCCGGCCAAATTGCACAGCGCGGCGAGCACGAGCAGCGCATCGGCGGTTTCCGCTTGCGGCACACCCGGGCGGCGACGCAGCACTTCCCGAAGTGCGAACAGCGTTTGGTCCAGCCCTTGATAGCCGCAGATCTGCAGTTTTGTGGTGTCGGCACCGTCCACGATCAGCGTGCGGTGGCCTACAACGGCCACCGGTTGATCCCCGCGTTCAGGGATGAATTCGGCGGTGTACTTGAACTCGAAAGGGCGCGCGTGCATGCCCTGCGGCAGCAGCAAGGCAGCGCGACCACTCTGCCGCATCGTGTATGGGGCATCGCTGTCAGGCTTCTCGAACTGAAAACTGGGGAAGTCATAAGTCGATTTCGGCTCCACGGAGATCGGTGTCAGCCGAAGCTCTCGCTTGTCTTGCGGCCAACGGGACACGCGCACTTCGATCTCCAAATCGTGAACTTCCCGAGCCGCCAGCTGGTGTACTTCCGCGGCCGGCTGGCCATCGAACTGGAACTTCAAGAACGCCACAGTCAGGTCAACCAGCGGTTCTTCTTTCGGAGCCGCCAGGTCCGCCTTGGGTTCTACCCCGATTCTGCGGACACTTTCACTAAGATCCATACTGGATCAGAGGAGTGTCCATGTCCAAGCGCAAGCGTTACAGCCCTGAGTACAAGCACGAGCTCGTCGAGCTGGTCCGGCGGTCGAATTCGAGCTGCCGAAAGATCGCCCTGGAGGTCGGGGTCGGCCCGGCCCTGCTGACCCGCTGGGTGCGGGAGGCCGATGCCGGAGGAACCAAAGCCTTTCCTGGCGGTGGAACCCCGCGCGACGAGGAACTCGCCCGCCTCAAGCGCGAGCTGACGCGGGTGACCAAGGAGCGTGATTTTTTAAAAGACGCGGCGGCGTACTTCGCGAAGCAGTCACCGAACGGTACGCGGTGATTGAGTACTGCCGCAGCGACTATCCCGTCGGGATGATGTGCCGTTGCCTTGAAGTGTCGACCAGCGGCTTCTACGCCTGGTCCGGGCGCAAGCCCGGACCGCGGGCGCAGGACAATGCGCGTTTGCTGGTGCGTATCCGGGAGATGCATGAGGACAGCAGAGGCGTTCTCGGCGCGCCGCGCATGCACGAAGACCTGGGCGACGAGGGCGAAAGCGCCAGCCTCAACCGGGTGGCGCGACTGATGGCGGCGAATGGGCTTCAGGGCTGGCCGCAGCGCAAGAAGCGTCGCTTTGGCCAGAAGCCGGGCAGTCGACCGGTTGGGGTCGAGAATCTGCTGGAACGCGATTTCGACGCCGTCGAGCCGGAGACCAAGTGGGTGACGGACATCACCGAGATCGTGACGATCGAGGGCAAGCTGTTCTTGTGCGTCGTGCTGGACCTGTACTGCAAACGGGTGATGGGCTGGTCGATGTACCATCGCCAGGACCGGCACATGGTCGTGCGGGCCGTGCAGATGGCGGTGTGGCAGCGGGAAGGCGAGAACGAAGTGATCCTGCATTCGGATCGCGGCGGGCAGTTCATCAGCGGCACGTACCAGAAGTTTCTGGGCGGCAACGCCCTGGTCTGCAGCATGAGCGCGGTCGGCCATTGCGGCGACAACGCGGCGTGCGAAGGATTCTTTGGGGTGCTCAAGCGGGAGCGCGTGCACCGCACCCACTACCGGACCCGGGACGAGGCGCGGGCGGATCTGTTCGACTACTTCGAGCGGTTCCACAACCCGCGAATGCGCCGTAGAGTTGCCCGGCGTGATCGGGAGTTTCAGGCCTTAATCAAACCGTCCGTGGAATCGGGGTAGAACCCAAACGCATCCTAGGGCGCGCCCGCGCAGAATGTGTTCGATTTTCGTAACGAGTGCCGGGACGTTGACATCCCCCTTGGCGAGCACCCGGAGAAAATGATGACCGATCCGCGGATGGGCGAGGAAAACAATCCCATGCCGTTTGACGGCAAGCAGATGATCTACGGTGGCTTTACCCCGGTCGCGTCGCTTGCTCGAAACAATCCGACGTCCTCCTAGGTGGGTGACGTCAAACGGGTGGCCGAGATAAACGGTGACACGGGATCGCTGGCGGGAAACGTCTCCTCCAGCGCCTCGTCCTGGTTGTCGCTGTTGTGTTGTTTTGGATCGGGTTCCCTCACCGGCGGTTCCCGCTCGCTATCGGGCTCGGTCACGGGTGCATCCGGGCCCGTCCCCGGCAAAGGCGGGTCCTTGCGATCGTCATTGGGCAGGCGGCTCATCGGCATCTCCGTGATCAGGCGGACTCCCACCCTTGCGCAGATCCCGTTATCGCGCCGTGGACAGCTCGGCTACAGGGCGCTGGCCGGGCCGTGCGCGCCGACGTACCCGTTGCTGCAGGCACCAGCGCACGTGGTGGTCAGCATGTTGCGGACGATGATCCCGGTGTTGGCCAGGGATCGGAAATGGCCGACCCCTTGGCTGGTGTCGCCACCGCCGGCGTTGTACGGGCTGCCGTCGGCCCAGTCCCAGTCGTATTGGTAGCTGCCACTGCCCAGCCCGACATCGACCTGGGCGATCACGTTGGCGCGCGCGTTGAACAGGGCGCCGGACGCGCAGTCGCGTTTGTTGGTCATGAAGCAGTGGACCTGATCGCGCGAGCCTGCGGTGATCGTGTAGAAGCGGATGCCGGTATAGCTGGCCGGCATGGTGCGCATGCTGCCGCTCCCGCTGCCGGTCCAGCGGTTGTAGCCGTACCAGGTGACGCCGGTGCTGGGATACAGGCCGAAGGTGTAGTGGTTGTAGGGATAGACGTAGGCTTCGGCGTTGCAGGTCGGTGCCAGCGGCGACTGATAACCGGTAAAGCGGCAGGTCTGGAGGCCGCGGATGCCGCCGGCAATGTTGACGAAACGGCGGACGCTGCCTTGGTAGCCGTGGTACTTGATCATCGCCAGCGCCATCGACGAGCCCAGCGAGTGGGCAACGACATCGACCTGGGACTTACCGGTGTAGGCCTTAACAGCATCAATAAAGGTTTTCAGCTGGTTGTAGGTCCACGGCTCGTGGTAGTTGGCCTGCGGATTGCTGCGCTCCACATCCGACAGGTAGGTCACGCCGAACAGTTCGCAGTCGTTGTAGCCGGCCGCCTTGAGCTCCTGGTAGACCGACCGGGCCGGTTTGGCATACCCGGCGACAGCGGCGGTGGGCATGTCGAAGCTGGTCGCGCTGTCACCGTTGCCGTGGATGAAGACCACTGGCGTCCGGGTGGCGGTGCAGTTGCCGCCGCCGAAACCTCCGTATCCGGCACCGGGCTTGAAGCCACCGGCGTACTGCGTCGCCGGCGTGCAGGTGTAACCGTTGTTGCTGGTGCACTGCAGCGCGTCGGCCGGGAGGGTCCAGAGAGCGCCGACCGCGCACGCGGCCAGAACGAGGAGGAAGCGGGTGCAACGACTCGGACGGAGGCTGAAACCGACGTTGGAACGGCGCATGGCGTACTCCAGAAGTGTGCGGTTGTCGCTCGATCCTGCTACGCCAGCTGTGCGGCCACCACTGTACGAAAGGGCGTTTTCGTGCCGGGTTCTGCGAAAGACCTTTCGCCGGACTTTTCGTGAACGCTTCGCATGACCCTGACATTTCTTGCACGCGGTCACGACGCGGGCGGTGTCAATTTCGTTTGCACCAGCGGCGCTGCCGCGGCCAACCGAACGAGGACATACCGATGACGAAGGACCCCAACGAAACCCGTGACATGAACCGCGATCCGATTACCAAGGCCCCCGGCTCACACCCGGTCGGCGTGGGTGTCGGCGGCGTCGGCGGTGCAGCAGCAGGTGCCGGCATCGGCGCACTGTTTGGCCCGATCGGCATGCTGGTGGGCGGCGCGGTCGGCACGCTGGCTGGCGCGAGCGCCGGCAAGAGCGTTGCCGAGAGTATCGACCCGACCGGCGAACACGATTATTGGCGCAACGAATACAGCAACCGTCCTTACGCCAACCCGCAGTACAACTACGACGACGATTACGCGCCGGCCTACGAGTACGGCAACACCGTGCGCAGCCAGTACGCCGATCGCAAGTGGGACGATTCGCTGGAGCAGGACATCCGCAGCGGCTGGGAAAAGGCCAAGGCCAAGTCGCGCCTTTCCTGGGAAGAGGCCAAGGACGCCACCCGCGATGCATTTGATCGCAGCGACCGCACCTACCGCACCTACGGCGCGACGGACAATTACTACCGCGACCAGTACAAGAACGCCGTTTACTACAAGCCCGAGTACGACTACGACAACGATTACCGGCCTGCCTACCGCTATGGCACGCAGGCTCGCAGCGCACATCCGAACCGCGAGTGGGACGACAACCTCGAAGCCGAGTTGGGCAACCGCTGGGACAACGCCAAGTCCACGTCACGCATGGGCTGGAGCGAGGCCAAGCACGCGGTCCGCGATGCGTGGCACAACGTCGAACGCGCCCTGCCGGGCGACTTTGATGGCGACGGCCGCTGATCCAGTGAGCTGATCATCCGGCTCCCCGCTTCCGGGCGGGGGGCCTTCTGCACATCAGGAGGTGTTCAAGATGCCCCGCGGAGACAAGTCGAGCTATACCGACAAGCAGAAGCGCCAGGCCGAACACATCGAAGAAAGCGAGAAAAAGGAAGGCAAGAGCGAGAAGGAAGCCGAACGCATCGCCTGGGCCACCGTCAACAAGCAGGACGGAGGCGGCAAAAAGGGCGGTGGTTCGAAAAGCGGTGACTGAAGCTTGCTGAGCCGCCGGCATTGGTCCGGCATCTGAGGAGCAGCGCGGTGGGTAATGACGTAACGCCGCTGGAGTGGGGCCGCCTGTTGTTTGGACCGTATCCCCCGCTTTTCTACGCGGAAATTGCAGTTCGCATCCTGATGTTGATTGCGCTGCTGCTGCTGGTTGTCCACATTCTTGGCAAGCGCGGCCAACAGAACCTCAGCCCGATGCAGCAATTGCTGATGGTGGCGCTGGGATCCGCGGCGGGCGACGTGATGCTATATCCCGAGATATCCATCGGCTACGCGGCGATGGTACTGGTTGGCGTCACCGGCCTGACGATCGCCATCGAGAAGTCGGCCAGCCACTCGCGGAAGTTCCGCGACTATCTGGAATCACGCCCCTGCGTGCTGGTCCAGGACGGCGAGATCGACATGGCGACCTTGAAGCGCGAGCGCACCACGCGTCGCGAGCTCTACGCCATCCTCCGCCAGAACGGCGCGAGAGCGTTGTCCCAGGTCGAACTGGCGATCCTGGAGGTCACCGGTGAAATCACCGTCGTCCTGAACGACTCCAAGCCCGGGAAACGCGACCTCATTGATTACCTGCGCGTTCCGGGTGGCAAGGATCCACCGGCGACAGCGGAGCCGGGCGTCACGGCAGACCGTGTGGATGCACATTCGTAGCTGACCCCAAATCACCGCCATTTCACCGCAGCCATTCCAGTGTTGGCGGGCGCGCCCGCGCCGTTGCCCATCAGTTCGATCTATCACCCCGACCATTACGGAGACCCCCATGGCAGACGACATCCTCAAAACCCTGAAGGAAGAACACGACCATCTGCGCGACCTGTTCAAGAAGATGGAAGACACCACCGAGCGCGCCGAAAAAGGACGGATGGAGTTGCTCGAAAAGATCAAGCAGGGCCTGATTCCGCATGCGGTGTGGGAGGAAGAAGTCTTCTATCCGGAGTTCAAGAAGCGCGCCGACCGCGATGGGCGCAAGACCCACGCTGAAGCCGTGGCCGAGCACCGTGCCGTGGAGTTGCGCGTGCTTCCCGACCTGGAAGCCGCGTCGCCGACCACCACCGAGTTCGCCGGCCGGGCCAAGGTGTTGGGCGAGTTCGTTGACCACCACGCCACCGAGGAAGAAGACACGATGTTCAAGATGGCGCGGTCCATGTTCAGCACCGAGGAACGTGCGCAGCTGGACGCGCAGTACAAGGAATGGAAAGGCACGCCGGCGGCCGCCAAGGCCGTGGAGAAGGCGCTGCGCAAGGGCGCCGAGGCCAACAAGACCAACCCGCCGCCGGCCGGCTGATTGGGGGTGCCGTGCGACCTCGAGGTCGCACGGTTCTTCAACCACCCACCATTGCTTTTTGCTGGTGTACTAATCCTCTAGCAGCCGCCTGTACCCTTCCAGCCCGAGCCGCTCAAGCCGGGCGATATTGCGCTCGACAATTTCCTCCGGGTCCGGGAACGCCTCCACCGCTCGGTCGATGCTCTCCTCGCGCAGCAGGTGCAGCATCGGGTAGGGCGAGCGGTTGGTGCAATTGGCAACGTCGTCGAAGTCGCTGCCTGCGAACCGGTAGTCCGGATGGAAGCTCGCCACCTGGATCTCGCCCTCCAGTCCCAGGGCATCGATCGCGGCGTCGACCTGGTCGAGGAAATCGTTGTAGTCGGCAAAATCGGCGAGCACCCGGGGGTGGATCAGCAGGGTCGTATCGACCACCTCCGGATCCGCCTCGTGCAGCCACAGCAGCTCATCGGCCAGGTCGGCCAGCAGCGCATCGGGCGTATCCGCCTCGCTGACCACGTAGCGGATCTGGTCCTTCACCTGCACCGCCTTGGCGAACGGGCACAGGTTCAGGCCGATCACCGCGCGCTGCAGCCAGCGACGGGTCGCGGCAATCGGGTCCTCGGCAGGCATGCACTCAGTCGCGGAAGTTGTCGAACTGCAGCGGACGCTCGAACTCGCCGCCCTTCAGCAGCGCCATCGCGGCCTGCAGGTCATCGCGCTTCTTGCCGTTGACACGCAGCTTGTCGCCGTTGATCTGGCTGTCGACCTTGATCTTGGATTCCTTCAGCGCGGTCTGGATCTTCTTGGCCAGTTCGCGCTCGATGCCCTGCTTGACGCTGATCTTCTGCCGCGCACCGGCCAGGTTCGTCTCGATGTCGCCAAACTCCAGGCAGCGCGCGTCGATGCCGCGGGCGATCAGCCGCGCGCGCAGGATGTCGGTCATCTGCTGCAGCTGGAAGTCGCTGGGTGCCGACATCGAGATCACCTCGTCCTCCAGGCTGAAACTGGCGTCCACGCCCTTGAAGTCGAAGCGCGTGGTCAGCTCACGGCTGGCCTGGTCGACCGCGTTGGTGAGTTCGTGGTTGTCGACTTCGGAGATGACGTCGAAGGAAGGCATTGCGGTACTCCGTGGGTGGAAGCAGGCGTGGGGTGGAAGCAGGCGTGAGGTGCAGCCAGGTTTGTAGCGATCAAGGGTAGCGCAGACGCCGTCGCGCACGCCGGGCCCCGCCGCGCGGGTTGGTGATCGTCGCTGCGGACAGGCGGGTCTACACTGGCCAACCCACGCCGATGCGAGCCATTCCATGCTCAAGACCCCCGCCTACGCCGCCCCCGACGGCCAGTCGCCGCTGGCGCCCTTCACCATCGAGCGCCGCGAGCCGCGTGCCGGCGAGGTGCTCATCGACATCGCGTATTGCGGTGTCTGCCACTCCGACCTGCACCAGGTGCGCGCGCAGTGGGGCGGCAACGGGATCTTCCCGATGGTGCCCGGCCACGAGATCGTCGGACGCGTCGCCCAGGTGGGCGAGGGCGTGGAGCGGTTCAAGGTCGGCGATGCGGTGGGAGTGGGCTGTTTCGTCGATTCCTGCCGCCACTGTGCGCAGTGCAAGGCCGGCGAGGAGCAGTACTGCGTCGAAGGCATGACCGGGACCTACAACTCCCGTGAGCGCGATGACGGCTCGCCGACCTACGGCGGCTATTCGACGCGCATCACCGTGAGTCAGGATTTCGTGCTGGACATCCCCGACGCGCTGTCGCTGGACCGCGCCGCACCCCTGCTGTGCGCCGGCATCACGACCTATTCGCCGCTGCGCCAGTTCGGCGTCCGCGCCGGTCACGACGTGGCGGTGGTGGGCCTGGGCGGCCTGGGCCACATGGCGGTCAAGCTGGCAGCGGCGATGGGCGCCCGGGTGACCGTGCTCAGCACCTCGGAGTCCAAGCGCGAGGCGGCGCTGGAGCTGGGCGCGCACGACTTCGAGGCGACCCGTGACCCGGCCACGTTCAAGAAGCTCGCGCGCCGCTTCGACCTGATCATCGATACGGTCTCCGCCCCCCACGACTACAACGCCTACCTCGGCCTGCTGAAGTTCGACGGCTCGATGGTGCTGCTGGGCATCCCCGACGAGCCGGTACCGGTTGCGGCGGGCGCGTTGATCATGCAGCGGCGCAAGCTCTCGGGCTCGCTGATCGGCGGCATCCGCGAGACCCAGGAGATGCTCGACTTCTGCGCCGAGCACGGCATCGCGGCGGATATCGAGCTGATCAACATCGATCAGATCGAGACCGCCTACGAGCGCATGCTCAAGGCGGACGTGCGCTACCGCTTCGTCATCGACATCGCCAGCCTGCGCGAATGACCGCGGCCGCTGGGCCGGCGCGGGCAGCGCATCCATGACCGTGTTCCCGGTCCGGGTGCCAGCGCCGGTGATGATGCTGCTGGCAGTGGCGACGTTTGCATTCATGGACGCCGGGTTGAAGGCATTGGCCGGGACCTATCCGGCGATGCAGGTCGCGGCGCTGCGCGGGGCAGCCTCGCTGCCCTTCATCCTGGTCTGGGTGATGGCGACAAGCGGCCTGCGCCCGTTGCTGCGGGTGCGCTGGCCCTTGCACCTGCTGCGCGGCGCGATCGGTATTGGCATGACCGCATCGTTTGCGTTTGCGCTGCGCACCCTGCCGCTGACCACGGGCTACTCGATCTACTTCGTGGCCCCGCTGCTGATCACGGCGTTGTCGGTGCCCGTGCTGGGCGAGAAGGTGGGGCCGCGGCGATGGACCGCGATTGCCATCGGCATGGTCGGGATGCTGGTGCTGCTGCGACCGAGCGGCGAGGGCATGTTCAGCTGGGCGGCGCTGGCCGTGCTGCTGGCGGCGACCGGCTACGCGGTCAGCGCGATCACGGTGCGGGTGCTGGCACGCACGGACTCGAATGCCTCGATGATCGTGTGGCTGCTGGTGATGCTGTCCATCGGCGCCGGTGCGCTGGCGTGGCCCAACTGGGTGCCGCTGCGGGCCGAACATGCGTGGATCATCGTGGGAACCGGACTCGCAGGCGCGATCGGCCAGTACGCGATCACCGCGGCATTCCGCTCCGGCTCCGCATCCCTGCTGGCACCGCTGGAGTACACCGGCCTGGTATGGGTCGTGCTGCTGGACGTCACCATCTGGGGCGTGTTGCCGGACGCGATCACCTGGCTGGGGGCGGGCATCATCGTTGCCAGCGGGCTTTACATGCTGCGCCGCGAGCGCGTGCGCGCGGAAGACACACACGACGACGGGCCCGAAGGCCCGCCGCGGATCATGCGCTGACGCCGGGACCCCGACGGTCCGGAACGGCAGCGGCACGATCAACCCATAACGAATGGATCGGTCTTTTCCGGGAACGCCTTAGAAGCGCACGCCCAGACCCAGACCGACCACGACCGGGTTCAGCTTGGCATTGCCGACCTTGTCGCCGTTGACCTTCACGTCGGAATCGCCGTGCAGGTAACGCAGGTCGGCGCGGGCGAACCAGCTCGGGCTCAGGGTCACGTCAAGGCCGGCGGTCGCCATGGCACCCTTGGCGGTCTCCACGCCGATGCGCTGGCCGGCGAGCGGGCCGGTCGGCTCGGGCGTCTCGTTGTCGAAGTTGCTCTCGTAGTAACCCAGGCCCAGGAACGGACGCACGATCTGCTCGCTGTTGCCGAAGTGGTACTGGGCGCTCAGGGCATACGGCTGCGACTCAACGCTGCCGATCTTGTAGTTGTTGGCGTCGCGCACGCGGTGGTCGAACTTGTCCGCCGCGCCCCAGGCCTCGACGGCGAAATTCTCGTGGAAGTACCAGCTCGCGCTCAGGGTCGCGGCGGTGCCGCCGTCGAACTGCGTGCTCGCGCCGGCAATGGTGGGGTCGCTGGTCGGCTCGCTGACGGCAAAGCCACCAACCACGGCGAAGCGCTTGCCGTCATTGGTCGAGTCATAACTGGTGTCCTGGGCGAAGGCGGTCGGTGCAATGGCCATGGCGCCCAACAGGGCAACGCTGAGGTGGCGGAAACGGATCATGGGGAACTCTCCAAGCTTCTTTTGACTTGTGGGGGAACCGGCCGGTTGCCCGGCAGGCGTGGCCACCCTAGCCACCGGAAAATGAATGCGGCTTGTGCGAGCCGACCGGTCCCGCGGAACTTTCACCGATGCGCCGTCGGAGCGATGCCGCGCGCGTGCCGGAGCCCTTGTGAAAGTCGCGTTTACGTCGATTTTGCCGACGAATAACGATTATAATCAGTGGCTTGCGACACTCGCGCGGAGTCTTTGCGGTCCGGCAAGGGCCTGGCCGCCGAAGTGCACCGGACATCTGAACAGATCCCGAGCCGTTAGCTGCGCCGCGGTCGCTGGCCTGTGCCCACGTCGATGCCGAGTCCGAAAAGAGTCGCTGGCGACACGGCGGCACTATTGGCGCCTCCCGCCGCCAGCGGCCACAATAGGGTTTTGGTGCTAGTCGGAGCCGCACATGGCTGAGTTGAAGGAAGCGCGCGTCCCGGATATCGGCGGATACGATGGCGTGCCGGTGATCGAGGTGCTCGTCGCGGTCGGCGATACGGTGCAGCTGGACCAGGGCCTGGTCACGCTGGAGTCCGACAAGGCGACGATGGAGGTTCCTTCCCCGTTTGCCGGCGTGATCCGCGAACTGAAGGTGGCCGTGGGCGATGAGATCGCCGAAGGCAGCGTGGTCGCGATGATCGAGCCGGAAGCCGCGGGCGAGCCAGCCGCCCCGGACAAGGAGGCGGCAAAGGACGACGGTAAATCCGCTTCGGGGTCTGCGGCCAAGGGCACGGCTGATGCCGAGCCGCCGCGCGCGCAGCCCGCTGCCGCCTCCGAGGAGACGCGCACTGCAGAAACCGCCACGGCCGTGGAGCCTGACCACGTCGGCACTCCCAACAAGCTGGCGCAGCGTGAAATCGCCCGCGCTGGCGACGATGCCTCCGGCGAAGCAGCCACCGCTGATGATGCCGCCGGCCCGCATTCCCCGCCGGTGAGCTTCGACGCCGACGAGCTGCTGCCGGGCAAGGTGCCCTACGCCAGTCCCGCCGTGCGCCTGTTCGCGCGCGAGCTCGGCGTGGACCTGATGAAGGTGGAAGGCAGCCAGCGCGGCGGCCGGATCAACAAGGACGACGTGCAGAAGTTCGTCAAGCAGGCGATGCAGTCGGGTGGCGCCCCCGCGGCGGCCCCCGGTGCCGGCGGTGCCGGCCTGAGCCTGCTGCCGTGGCCGAAGGTCGACTTCGCGAAGTTCGGGTCGGTCGAGACCCGTGAACTGAGCCGGATCGAGAAGATCTCCGGGGCGAACCTCTCGCGCAACTGGGCGATGATCCCGCACGTCACCCAGTTCGAAGACGCCGACATCACCAAGCTGGAAAAGCTGCGCGTCGAGCTCAACAAGGAAAACGAGCGCGCCATCGCCAAGGGCGGCGCGACCAAGCTGACGATGCTGGCGTTCCTGATGAAGGCCAGCGTCAGTGCCTTGAAGCAGTTCCCCGACTTCAACGCCTCCCTGGATGCGACCGGCGAGAACCTTGTCCTCAAGCAGTACTTCCACATCGGCTTCGCGGCCGATACGCCCAACGGGCTGGTGGTGCCGGTGGTGCGCGATTGCGACACCAAGGGCGTGATGGAGATCGCCATGGAAACCGGCGAGCTGGCCGCCAAGGCGCGCGAGGGCAAGCTGGGGCCGGCGCAGATGAGCGGTGGCTGCTTCACCATCAGCTCGCTGGGCGGCATCGGCGGGACCAAATTCACCCCGATCGTGAATGCGCCGGAAGTGGCCATCCTGGGCGTGTCGCGCGCATCCATGCAGCCGGTCTGGAACGGCGAGAAGTTCAAGCCGCGCCTGATGCTGCCGCTCTCGCTGAGCTACGACCACCGCGTCATCGACGGTGCTGCGGCCGCGCGATTCACCACCTACCTTGCCCAGTTGCTGGCGGACATGCGGCGGGTGCTGCTGTGATGCGAGCCGCGCTCGCAATGGCCGCGCTACTGGCCGTCTCGCCCTTGGCGCTGGCCAAGAGCGAGTGTCAGATCGATCTCGGGCAGGGCTGGCCGCCGGCCACACGCAACCACGGCACCGCGGTGGAAGCGCTGTTTGCCGCCGGCGATACGCCGGTATTGAGCCTGGTGCGGTTGCCCCCGCGCGGCAAGGAGACCGGCGTGATGCTGGTGCGCTCGGCCAATGGCCAGACGTGGACGGTTCGCTCCGCAGTCGCCGCCGAGCGCGTGGACGCGATGACCACGATTCCCGGCGGCATCGAGCGCACGCTCAAGGTCGACAAGCCGGCGAAGGTGCGCGAGTCCGTCATGCCGGCAGCGCTGGCCGAGCGCGTGGTCGCCTCGTGGGGACGCGCGCTGAGCGCGGTCGTTCCCGAAGACCGCGCCGCCGCCTTCCAGGAAAACGAATTGCTGGTGTTCGCCGTCAATGACCGCCGCGTCAGCGGCACCGAGCCGAGCTGCGGTCCCAGCCGTCTGCTCGCCCGTCAGGCGCAGGTGCTCATTGACGCGGCCGACTCCAAGGACAAGCACCTGCCCAAGCGCTGGAGCGCGCTGGTCAAGCTGCTCGACCAACTCGACACCCAGCTCGCCACCGCCCCTTAAGCGGAGGCGAGCGCCGGGCAAATCCCACACCGTGGCCGCCCGCCGGGCGCCCGGGTCCCGCTACCGTCGCTGCACCCCTGCAGGTGCGCGACCCCAGGAGGCACAGGCATGGCAAAGATCGAGATCAAGGTTCCCGACATCGGCGACTACGACGGCGTACCCGTTATCGAGGTCCTCGTGGCGGTGGGCGATACCGTGGAGGTCGACCAGGGCCTGGTCACGCTGGAATCGGACAAGGCCACCATGGAGGTGCCCTCCAGCGCCGCCGGCGTGATCAGCGAGTTGCACGTCAAGGTGGGCGACACGGTCGCCGACGGCGCGGTGATCGCGGTGCTCGAAACCGCCGACGCCGGGGCGACGGGGGACAAGCCGGCCGCAAACGCCGAGGAGGCCGGCGCCGCCGCCCCCGCAAAACAGGACCAGGCTGCCAAGGCCACAAGCGACAAGACCACAAGCGACAACGCTGCGAGCAAAAAGGACGCCGACGACAAGGCTGACGCCGGAGACGAAAAACCGGACAAATCGCCATCGGGTGGGCGCGGTCCGGCGAGCACCGATGACGCCGCAGGCAAACACGCCGCCCAGGGCCCCCAGCCGGGAGCAGCGAGCGGACGCAAGGCCGATGTCGAGTGCGCGATGCTGGTGCTGGGCGCCGGTCCCGGCGGATACACGGCCGCGTTTCGCGCTGCCGATCTCGGCCTGGATACCGTGCTGGTCGAGCGCTATCCGGATCTGGGTGGCGTCTGCCTCAACGTCGGCTGCATCCCCTCCAAGGCGCTGCTGCATGCCGCAGCGGTGATCGATGGCGCCAGCCAGGCCGACGAGATGGGCATCGCGTTCGGCAAGCCGAAGATCACTCTCGACAAGCTGCGCGACTACAAGAACAAGGTCGTCGGCCAGCTCACCAAGGGGCTGGGTGGCATGGCCCGCCAGCGCAAGGTCAAGGTGATTACCGGCGTTGGCCGCTTCCTCTCTGCCAATGAGCTGGAAGTCACCGGCGATGACGGCAAAACCCAGCTGGTGGCCTTCCGCCAGTGCGTGATCGCCGCCGGTAGCCAGGCCGTCAAACTGCCCGGCTTCCCCTGGGACGACCCGCGGGTGATGGATTCCACCGACGCGCTGGAACTGGCCGATGTGCCAAAGCAGCTGCTGGTCGTGGGCGGCGGCATCATCGGGTTGGAGATGGCGACCGTCTACAGCGCCTTGGGCAGCGCGGTCACCGTAGTCGAGTTCATGGACCAGTTGATGCCCGGCACCGACAAGGATCTGGTCAAGCCGCTGGCGGACCGGCTGAAGAAGCAGGGCGTGGAAATCCACCTGCAGGTCAAGGCCGCCGGCGTGGACGCGCAGAAGAAGGGCCTCAAGGTCAGCTTCGAGTCGGCTCAGGACGGCGGCAAGGCACCGGATGCGCAGGTGTTCGATCGCGTGCTGGTCGCGGTAGGCCGCGCGCCCAACGGCGGCAAGCTGGACGCGGAGAAAGCCGGCGTCAAGGTCACCGAGCGTGGCTTCATTCCGGTTGATCGGCAGATGCGCACCACCGCGTCGCACATCTTCGCCATCGGCGATCTGGTCGGCAATCCGATGCTCGCCCACAAGGCCACCCACGAGGCCAAGCTAGCCGCCGAAGTCGCCTCGGGCGCAAAGAAGGAATGGGTCGCGCGGGTGATCCCGTCGGTGGCCTACACCGATCCGGAAATCGCCTGGGTCGGTGTCACCGAGAACGAGGCGAGGGCGCGCAGCCTCAAGGTGGGGGTGGGCAAGTTCCCGTGGGCGGCCTCGGGCCGGGCGATCGGCATCGGCCGCACCGAAGGCTTCACGAAGCTGCTGTTCGACGAGGCCAGCGGCCAGGTCATCGGCGGCGGCATTGTCGGCGTGCATGCGGGCGAACTCATCGCCGAGATCGCGCTGGCGATCGAGATGGGCTGCGAGGTCGGCGACATCGCCCACACCATCCATCCGCACCCGACCCTGTCGGAATCGGTCGCCATGGCGGCGGAGATGTTCGACGGCACCATCACCGACCTCTACGCGCCGAAAAAGAAGGCCTGAGCGCCGCGCGGACAAGAGGAAGCCCCGGCGGATCAGGCCGGGGCTCCGGACCCGCCGCTTGCCGTTTGCCTTGACGAGGAGAGAGGGGCGACGGGGTGTCGAGGATATTGACCTGTGGCGCACCGCAAGGTTCCCCGGACGCGCAAATAATGGCGCCCCGCTTCGGGTCGGTTCAGCTGACGCATGCTGAACAGGACCCGGCAGTTGCCGCCGCCGTCCGCGCAACCTATAATTCGGCGGCTTCATTGGGCGTTTATCTGCCCGCCCTCCAAAACCGAAGAGCCGAGCGTGCACGATCCAATGTCCGCAGGCCGCCGGTTGGCGTTTCGCGCGATCGCCTTTCAGGCGGGCGCAACAGCGTTGACCGCGTTGGCCTTCCTTGCCCACGGTGCGCAGCCCGCACTGGCGGCATTGGTGGGCGGTTCCGCTCTGGTCGCCGGTGGAGGTCTGGCGGCGCTGGTGGCGCTGGGCGGGGGTGTCAAGCCGGCAGGCTCGGTCCTCGGCCTGATGCTCGCCGGTGTGCTGGTGAAGTGGTTGGTGGTGTTTGCAGTCCTCGCGGTTGGTCTGGCGGGGTTCCAGTTGCCGCCGCTGCCGATGCTGGTAGCGGTCGTGGCAACCATGCTGGCCTACGTGCTGGCTCAAATCCTGAATCGAGAAGGTGTCCTTCGTGAGTGAACAGACCGGCTCTGGCGGCCTGAACGAATACATCCAGCACCACCTGCAGCAGAACACGATCGATCTGGGCGGCTTTGCCTTCCACATCGACACGTGGGTCGTGTCGCTGGTGTGCGGCCTGATATTCATTGGATGGTTCGGCTTCTACGCGCGCAAGGCGACCTCCGGGGTGCCCTCCAAAGGCCAGGCCTTTGTCGAGATGGCGATGGAGTTCGTCGACAACCAGGTGAAGGACAACTTCCACGGCGATCGCAGCTCGATCACGCCGCTGGCGATCACGATCTTCATGTGGGTCGTGCTGATGAACGGCATGGACCTGCTGCCGCTGGACACGCCCGGGGTGGCCATCCAGGCCGTTGCCGGCGCTGACGTCGCCGCGCATACGTTCTTCCGCTGGGTGCCGACCGCGGATCTGAATACCACCGCGGCCATGTCCGTCGTCGTGTTCTTCCTGATCCTGTACCACTCGCTCAAGGCCAAGGGCGGCTTCGGCTTCGGCAAGGAATTGCTGACCTCGCCGTTTGCCGCCGAGAACCCGGTGACCCGCGCGGTGCTGATGCCCGCCAACCTGGGCCTCAACATCATCGAGTACTGCGTCAAGCCGGTATCGCTGGCCATGCGACTGTTCGGCAACATGTACGGTGGCGAGCTGGTGTTCATGCTGATCGCCGGGCTGCTGGGTGGCGGGCTGCTGATGTTCGTTCCCGGCGTGATCTTCAACCTCGCCTGGGCGATCTTCCACATCCTGATCGTGCTGCTGCAGGCCTTCATTTTCATGATCCTCTCGGTCGTCTACATCGCCGGCGCCTACGAGAGTCATTGATCGCGTCATCGCTCCACGTTGCACCGCTTTTCACCGCTTCATCCTTCCGCCAATCAAACCAACGTTTCAGTAGGAGAAAACCATGGAATTTATCGCCAGTGTGCAGGGCCTGACCGCGATCGCGATCGGCATGATGGTCGGTCTGGGCTCGATCGGCGCGTGCCTCGGCATCGCCATCATGGGCGCCAAGTTCCTCGAGTCGGCCGCGCGTCAGCCCGAGCTGGTGCCGATGCTGCAGGGCCGCATGTTCCTGCTGGCCGGCCTGATCGACGCCGCGTTCATCATCGCGTTGGCCGTCGGCCTGCTGTTCGCCTTCGGCAACCCGCTGCTGGGTGAACTCACCAGCCGCATGGTTGGCTGATCAGCCAACTGCTTGAACCTGCGCGTCCGGGATACCGGGCGCGCTTCCCGGGCGCCCGCGCCCGCAGCCCGCATACGGAGCTGTCATGAATATCAACATGACCTTCTTTGGTCAGATGATCTCGTTCTCGTTGCTCATCTGGTTCACCATGAAGTTCATCTGGCCGCCCATGAACCGGGCGATTGAAGAACGCCAGAAGAAGATCGCCGACGGACTGGCGGCTGCCGAGCGCAGCCAGCACGACCTGGCCCAGGCCCAGCAGAGCGTGGACGCCGCGATGCGCGAAGCGCGGACCAAGGCCAACGAAGTGATCGACCAGGCGCACCAGCGCGCCAACCAGATCATCGAGCAGGCCAAGACCGACGCCATGGTGGAAGCCACCCGCCAGAAGGCGATGGCCGATGCCGAAATCGTTGCATCGCAGAACCGCGCCCGCGAGGACCTGCGCAAGCAGGTGTCGTCGCTGGCCGTCAGCGGTGCCGAGAAGCTGCTGCGCCGGGAAATCGACGCCAACGCCCACAAGGCGCTGCTCGATGAACTCGCCGCCCAGCTTTGATCCAGCCAACGACCGGATGCCCTGAGCAATGAGCCAGACCATGACCCTCGCCCGACCCTACGCCCGCGCCGCGTTCGCAGCGGCGAGCGGGGCCGGCCAGGTGGCCAGCTGGTCGCAGGCGCTCGCGCTTGCCGCCCGCCTTGCCGCCGATCCGAAGGTGGAGGCGCTGCTGAAGCATCCGCAGCTGTCGACCACCGAGGCCGCGTCGCTGCTGGCCGTCGACGGTGCCGGCGAGGATTTCGGCCGCTTCATCGAGCTGCTGGCGTCCAACCGCCGCCTGCCGTTGCTGGCGGAGATCGCCGGCATGTTCGAGCAGTTGCGCGCGGAAGCCGAGCACGTGGTCAAGGCGCGCGTCACCTCCGCCAGCGAAATGCCGGCCGCCGAGCTGGAGTCGATCCGCGTTGGCCTCAAGCGCCGCTTCGGCCGCGAGGTTGAGCTGGAAACCGCGATCGACGAGTCGCTGATCGGTGGCGCGGTGATCGATGCCGGCGACGTGGTCATCGACGGCTCGCTGAAGAGCAAGCTCTCGCGCATGCAGTCGGCGCTGGCCGGCTGATCGGCTCCAATCGACGATCCGAATCATCTACTTCCGGCGCCCGCGCCGGGTACCAGGGAAACACCCATGCAAACCACGCTCAACCCGTCCGAAATCAGTGAACTGATCAAGACCCGCATCGAGAAGGTCAAGCTGTCCGCAGAGTCGCGCAACGAAGGCACCGTGACCTCGGTGGCCGACGGCATCGTGCGCATCCACGGCCTGGCCGACGTGATGCAGGGCGAGATGATCGAACTGCCCAACAGCATCTTCGCGCTGGCCCTGAACCTGGAGCGCGACTCGGTCGGTGCCGTGGTGCTGGGCGGCTACGAGAACCTGCGCGAAGGCGACGTGGCCAAGACCACCGGCCGCATCCTGGAAGTGCCGATCGGCAATGAGTTGCTGGGCCGCGTGGTCAACGCGCTGGGCGAGCCGATCGACGGCAAGGGCCCGATCGACGCCAAGCTGACCGCCCCGGTGGAGCGCGTCGCTCCCGGCGTGATCTGGCGCCAGTCGGTCGACCAGCCGGTGCAGACCGGCTACAAGTCCGTCGATGCGATGATCCCGATCGGCCGCGGTCAGCGCGAGCTGATCATCGGCGACCGCCAGACCGGCAAGACCGCGATGGCGATCGATGCGGTGATCAACCAGAAGAACACCGGCATCAAGTGCGTGTACGTGGCGATCGGCCAGAAGGCGTCGACCGTGGCGAACATCGTGCGCAAGCTGGAAGAGAACGGCGCGCTGGCCCACACCATCGTGGTTGCCGCGACCGCGTCCGAGTCGGCGGCGATGCAGTACATCAGCGCCTACGCCGGCTGCACCATGGGCGAGTACTTCATGGACCGCGGCGAAGATGCGCTGATCGTGTATGACGATCTGTCCAAGCAGGCCGTGGCCTACCGCCAGATCTCCCTGCTGTTGCGCCGCCCGCCGGGCCGCGAAGCGTACCCGGGCGACGTGTTCTACCTGCACTCCCGCCTGCTGGAGCGCGCCGCGCGCGTGTCCGCGGACTACGTGGAGAAGTTCACCAACGGCGAGGTGACCGGCAGGACCGGCTCGCTGACCGCGCTGCCGATCATCGAGACCCAGGCCGGCGACGTGTCCGCGTTCGTGCCGACCAACGTGATCTCCATCACCGACGGCCAGATCTTCCTGGAAACCGACCTGTTCAACGCCGGCATCCGGCCTGCGGTGAACGCGGGCATCTCGGTGTCGCGCGTGGGTGGCTCGGCGCAGACCAAGATCATCAAGAAGCTCTCGGGCGGCATCCGTATCTCGCTGGCGCAGTACCGCGAGCTGGCGGCGTTTGCCCAGTTCGCGTCCGATCTGGACGAGGCGACCCGCAAGCAGCTCGAGCGCGGCCAGCGCGTGACCGAGCTGATGAAGCAGAAGCAGTACAGCCCGATGTCGATCGCCGACCAGGCGCTGTCGATCTACGCGGTCAACGAGGGCTTCCTCGACGACGTGGCCGTGGCCAAGATCCTCGCGTTCGAGGAAGGTCTGCATGCGCACTTCGCCAACACCCAGGGCGAGCTGATCAGCAAGATCAACAGCAGCGGCGCGTGGAACGACGAGATCGAGGCGGCGTTCAAGCAGGGCATCGCAGAGTTCAAGCAGACCGGCACCTGGTAAGGCGGAAAAGACGATGGCAGGCGGACGTGAAATCAAAACCAAGATCAAGAGTGTGCAGAACACCCGCAAGGTGACGCGCGCGCTCGAGATGGTCTCGGCTTCCAAGATCCGCAAGGCGCAGGAGCGGATGAAGGTCTCGCGCCCGTATGCGCGGGTGATGAAGCAGGTCATCGGACACCTGGCCCAGGCCAACTCCGACTACCAGCATCCGTACATGATCGAGCGCGCCGATCCCAAGCGCGTGGCCTACGTCATCGTGTCTTCCGACCGTGGCCTGGCCGGCGGGCTCAACAACAACCTGTTCCGCAAGCTGCTGGGCGAGATCCACAAGTGGCAGCAGCAGGGCGTCGAGGTCGACGTGGTCACCATCGGCCAGAAGGCCTCGGTGTTCTTCCGCCGGATCAAGGTCAACATGCTCGCCACGGTGACCCACTTGGGCGATCAGCCCCGGGTGGAGCAGCTGATCGGCGTGATCAAGGTCGTGCTGGATGGCTACAGCGCCGGCAATATCGACCGCGTGTTCATCTGCTACAACGATTTCATCAACACCATGGTCCAGCGCGCCGCCTTCGACCAGTTGCTGCCACTGCCGCCGTCCGAGGAGGCGATGTCGCGCCACGACTGGGACTACATCTACGAGCCGGACGCCGAAACGGTTCTGGACCACGTGATGACGCGCTACATCGAGTCGCTGGTCTACCAGGCGGTGCTGGAGAACGTGGCGTCCGAGCATGCCGCGCGCATGGTCGCGATGAAGTCCGCGTCCGACAACGCCAACAACCTGATCGGTGACCTGCAGCTGGTCTACAACAAGGCCCGCCAGGCCGCGATCACCCAGGAAATTTCCGAGATTGTCGGCGGCGCGTCTGCGGTCTGACCGCGGTACGACCGGCTTCCGTCCGGAACTCCACACCCCAATCCCGCGGCCGCGATGTGCGATCCGCAAGCAGCTTCAGAGATACGAGGAAACATCATGAGCCAGGGCAAGATCGTTCAGATCATCGGCGCCGTCGTCGACGTCGAGTTTCCGCGCGATGCGGTTCCGCGCATTTACGACGCGCTGAAGGTCGACGACACCGAGATCACGCTGGAAGTGCAGCAGCAGCTGGGCGACGGCGTGGTGCGTACGATCGCGCTGGGCTCCACCGACGGGCTCAAGCGCAACCTGGTGGCCAGCAACACCGGCAAGGGCATTTCGGTGCCGGTCGGTCGTGGCACGCTGGGCCGCATCATGGACGTGCTGGGTCGCCCGATCGACGAGGCCGGCCCGGTCGAGGCCACCGCGCAGTGGGAAATCCACCGCGAGTCGCCGAGCTATGAAGAGCAGGCCGCGGCCAACGCGCTGCTGGAAACCGGAATCAAGGTCATCGACCTGATGTGCCCGTTCGCCAAGGGCGGCAAGGTCGGCCTGTTCGGCGGCGCCGGCGTGGGCAAGACCGTCAACATGATGGAACTGATCAACAACATCGCCAAGGCGCACGAAGGCCTGTCGGTGTTCGCTGGCGTGGGCGAGCGTACCCGCGAGGGCAACGACTTCTACCACGAGATGAAGGACTCCAACGTCCTCGACAAGGTCGCGATGGTGTACGGCCAGATGAACGAGCCACCGGGCAACCGCCTGCGCGTCGCGCTGACCGGCCTGACCATGGCCGAGTACTTCCGCGACGAGAAGGACGAGAGCGGCAAGGGCCGCGACGTGCTGTTCTTCGTCGACAACATCTACCGCTACACCCTGGCCGGTACCGAGGTGTCCGCGCTGCTCGGCCGCATGCCGTCGGCGGTGGGTTACCAGCCGACCCTGGCCGAGGAAATGGGCGTCCTGCAGGAGCGCATCACCTCCACCAAGACCGGCTCGATCACCTCCGTGCAGGCCGTGTACGTGCCCGCGGACGATCTGACCGATCCGTCGCCGGCGACCACCTTCGCCCATCTGGACGCGACCGTGGTGCTGTCGCGTGACATCGCTTCGCTGGGTATCTACCCGGCGGTCGATCCGCTGGATTCGACCTCGCGCCTGCTGGATCCCAACGTGATCGGCCACGAGCACTACGACACCGCGCGCAAGGTCCAGGCCACGCTGCAGAAGTACAAGGAGCTCAAGGACATCATCGCGATCCTGGGCATGGACGAGCTGTCTGAAGAAGACAAGCAGGCCGTGTCGCGGGCGCGAAAGATTGAGCGCTTCTTCAGCCAGCCCTTCCACGTGGCCGAGGTGTTCACCGGCTCGCCGGGCAAGTACGTGCCGCTGAAGGACACCATCCGCGGCTTCAAGGGCATCGTGGACGGCGAGTACGACCACCTGCCCGAGCAGGCGTTCTACATGGTCGGCAGCATCGAGGACGCGGTCGAGAAGGGCAAGAAGATCACCGGCGAAGCCGCCTGATCCGACTCCAGGCAGAGAATTCTATGGCTAGCACCTTCCGTTGCGACATCGTCAGCGCCGAAGAGGAAATCTTCCGCGGCGACGCCACCATGCTGGTGGCGACCGGCGAGATGGGCGAGCTGGGCATCGCGCCCAAGCACGCCCCGCTGATCACCCGCCTGAAGCCGGGCAAGATCGTGGTGACCCTGCCCAATGGCGACCAGCTCGACTTCGCCGTCACCGGCGGCATCCTCGAGGTGCAGCCGCAGGTGGTGACCATCCTGGCAGACACCGCGATCCGCGCCCAGGACATCGATGAGGCCGCGGTGCGTGCTGCCAAGGAAGAGGCCGAGCGCATCCTCGCCCGTCGTGCCGAGCCGATGGAAGTGGCCGAGGCGCAGGCGCGCCTGGCCGAGGTGACCGTGCAGTTGCAGGCGCTGGAGCGCCTGCGCCGGAACATGAAGCACTGACGTACGCTGCGCACACGCTGCACCGACGACGCCGGCCCCGCGCCGGCGTTGTCGTATCTGCGCTTCCCATTTCGGTGCTGTCGAGGCGGGCGCGTCAGCGGCGGTAGACCCAGTGGCGCGACAGCACGAAACCGACGCCGCCCAGGGCGATTTCCACCGCCGGCTTTGCCAGCCACGCCCATTTCAGGCCGCCGAGGTGGTTGATCGCGCCCATGGCCCACGTGCTGATCGCCGTGGTCAACGCCCACATCAGCACGAAGCGCAGCAACTGGCGGCTGCCGATTACGGTGTCGTCGCCGGCAAACGTGATGCGCCCGTTCAACCAGAAGCCGATCAGCGCGCCACTGATCCGGCCGGCGATGTTGGCCAACTCGACCGACAGCCCGTAGTGGCTCAGCGCGACCATCACCGCCCAGTCCAGCAGCCACTGACCGAGCCCGATGACCAGGTAGTGCTGTCCCTGTCGGGGCAGGTTCATGGTGACGACGCCACTGCTTCGCGTGGGATGCGCCACCACTGACCCTCGTCGGCGGTCAACTCGAGGCCGAAGAAACAAACACCCGCGGCCGCCCAGATCAGCGCTTGGGCAAGCATTGGACTGCGCGAAGAGGCAGCAGGGTGGGGCACCGCGGAATCCTAGCAGATGGCCGGGTGGCCGGAAGGGGAGCGTGGCGGGCGCGTCGGCACAAACCAGCTACTTATCGAGTCCTGGATTTCCCGGTCCTTTCAGGAACGATCTAGAATCACTGGCGCGAGAACAAGTTCCCCGAGCTCGCCCGCACCCATCCTGTTTTGTCGCTGTTTCCGGAGTCCGCATGCCCGCCCCCCTGCACGTCGTCATCCTCGCCGCCGGCGAGGGCAAGCGTATGAAGTCAGCCTTGCCCAAGGTGCTGCAGAAGATCGCCGGGGTCCCGATGCTGGGCCACGTATTGGCTACCGCGCGCGCGCTGGAGCCGGCCGGCATCCACATCGTCTACGGGCACGGCGGCGAGCAGGTGCGCGATGCGTTCCGCGACCATTCCGACCTGCTGTGGACCGAGCAGACCGAGCGGCTCGGGACCGGCCATGCGGTGCGCCAGGCGATGCCGGCGGTGCCGCAGGACGCGCGTCTGCTGGTGCTCTACGGCGATGTGCCCCTCATCCGGGCCGAGACGCTGCGACGGTTGCTGGAGTCCAACGGCCGGGTGGGCGTGCTGGTCGCCGACCTGGAGGATCCCACCGGGTACGGGCGAGTGCTGCGCGATGCGCAGGGCATGGTCGCGCGCATCATCGAGCAGAAGGATGCCAGCGAGCAGGAACGCGCGATCCGCACGGTCAATACCGGCATCCTGGTGGCCGATGGCGAACCGCTGCGACGCTGGCTGGAGCGGCTGGAGAACAACAACGCCCAGGGCGAGTACTACCTGACCGATATCTTCGCCTCCGCTGCGGCCGAGTTCGCGCCGGCCGGGATGGTCCACGTCGACGATCCGGTCGAGGTCGAGGGCGCCAATGACCCGTGGCAGCTCGCCCAGCTCGAGCGGGCCTTCCAACTGCGCGCGGCCAAGGCGCTGACGGTCGCCGGAGCGCGCCTGGCCGACCCGGCACGGGTCGACATCCGCGGCGAGGTCACCGTCGGCCGCGACGTGGAGATCGACGCCAACGTCGTCCTTGAGGGCCGCGTGGATCTCGGTGACGGCGTCCGGATCGGCCCGTTCTGCCGCCTGCGCGATGTCACCCTGGGTGCCGGAACCGAGGTGCGCGCGCACTGTGACCTCGACGGGGTGGTGGTGGAGGGCGCGGCCGTGATCGGTCCCTACGCACGCCTGCGGCCCGGTACGGTGCTGGCAGACGGCGCGCACGTCGGTAATTTCGTTGAAATCAAGAACACCCACGTCGGGGTCGGCAGCAAGGCCAACCACCTGAGCTATCTGGGCGACGCGGTGATCGGCAGCGGCGTAAACATCGGCGCCGGCACGATTACCTGCAATTACGACGGGGTCAACAAGGCGCGCACGACGATCGAGGATGGCGCCTTCATCGGGTCCAACAGCTCGCTGGTGGCGCCGGTCAGCATCGGCAAGGATGCGACGATCGCGGCGGGTTCGGTGATTACCCGGCCCGCACCGGAGGGCCGGTTGAGCGTCGCGCGCTCACGCCAGTCGGTGGTCGAGGGCTGGCAGCGACCGGTGAAAAAGCCCGGGAACTGAGGACGGGCGCACCGGGCAGCTGCATCAGCACTCCGCTGCGTCTCGTAAGCGCGTGCAAAACGCGTTCGTTTCAAGCTCGCGGCCGTTCTGGGACCAGGCGGCAGGCGAAACCGGTTGACCTTCCCGGCTAAACTGTGGGGCTACCTGCAGGAGTCCGAGTCATGTGTGGAATCGTTGGTGCGATCGCTGATCGCGATGTGGTCCCGGTCCTGATTGAAGGCCTGAAGCGGCTGGAATACCGCGGTTATGATTCCGCCGGCATCGCCGTGATCAACGACCACGACGTGCGGCGCGTCCGGCGCACCGGCCGGGTTTCCGAGATGGAGGCTGCCGCGTTGGCCGAGGACCTGCAGGCCCAGCTGGGCATCGGCCATACGCGCTGGGCCACTCACGGCGGGGTGACCGAGGCCAACGCACACCCCCACGTCAGTCACGGCGTGGCGCTGGTCCACAACGGCATCATCGAGAACCACGACCAGCAGCGCGAGAAGCTGATGGCCATGGGTTACGAGTTCGAATCGCAGACCGACACCGAGGTCATCGCCCACCTGATCCACTCCTTCCTGGTCCACGGCGCGGACCTGCTGACCGCGGTGCAGGCGGCGGTGCGCGAGTTGCACGGCGCCTATGCGCTGGCCGTGGTCAGCCGCAAGGAGCCAAGCAAGCTGATTGCCGCGCGCATGGGCTGCCCGTTGCTGATCGGCGTTGGCGAGGGCGAGAACTTCATCGCCAGCGATGTGTCCGCGATCCTGCAGGCGACCCGCAACGTCATCTTCCTGGAAGAGGGCGACACCGCCGAGATCACCCGCGACAGCGTGACCGTGTTTGGCGCGGACAACCAGCCCGTCGAGCGCGCGATGCACCAGTCCGACGTCTCGCTGGCTTCGCTGGAGCTCGGCCCTTACAGCCACTTCATGCAGAAGGAGATCCACGAGCAGCCGCGTGCGGTCGCCGACACCATCGAGGGCGTGATCGATGCCGGCGAATTCTCCGCCGAGCTGTTCGGGCCCGATGCGGCCGAGGTGCTGGAGGGCATCGAAGGCGTGCTGATCCTCGCCTGCGGTACCAGCTACTACGCCGGCATGACCGCGCGCTACTGGATCGAGGGCATCGCCGGTCTGCCCTGCTCGGTGGAGATCGCCAGCGAGTACCGCTACCGCGACGCCGTGGCCAATCCGAAAACGCTGGTGGTGACGCTGACGCAGTCGGGCGAGACCCTGGACACGATGGAGGCGCTGAAGTACGCCAAGTCGCTGGGTCAGGAGCGCACCCTGTCGATCTGCAACGTGCCCGAGAGCGCGATCCCTCGGGCCAGCCGGCTGGTCTACTACACCCGTGCCGGGGCCGAGATCGGCGTGGCCTCGACCAAGGCGTTCACGACCCAGCTGGTGGCGCTGTTCACCCTGACCGCGACCCTGGCCAAGCTGCAGGGCCGCCTGGACGAGGCCGGCGAAGCGGACTACATCGACGCGCTGCGCCGGTTGCCCGGCAGCGTCCAGCACGCGCTCAACCTGGAGCCGCAGATCACCGCCTGGTCGGAGCACTTCGCGCCCAAGGAGCACGCGCTGTTCCTCGGTCGCGGCGTGCACTACCCGATCGCGCTGGAGGGCGCGCTCAAGCTCAAGGAAATCTCCTACATCCACGCCGAGGCCTACCCGGCGGGCGAGCTCAAGCACGGCCCACTGGCGCTGGTCACCGACGAGATGCCGGTGGTGGTGATCGCGCCCAACGACAGCCTGCTGGAGAAGGTCAAATCCAACATGCAGGAAGTGCGCGCGCGCGGTGGCCAGCTGTTCGTGTTCACCGATGCCGACAGTAACTTCCATCCCAGCGAGGGCGTGCATGTGATCCGCGCCGCGCGCCACGTCGGCGTGCTGAGCCCGATCATCCACACCATTCCGGTCCAGCTGCTGGCCTACCACGTGGCCCTCGTGCGCGGCACCGACGTCGACAAGCCGCGCAACCTGGCCAAGAGCGTCACGGTCGAATAGCGCCTGTCAGCTCGCTATCCAATGGGTAAAAGCGCGTGCTAGTCTGCGCGCTCGAAGGGGAGTAGCTCCCACACGCTGTACCCGTCAATACGAGCTTCGGCTCCGGCGCAGCGGCATGGCCACCACGGCATGTGAGCAAGACCTTCGCGAGTCACTGCAAGACGCCTGACGGCTTTTGCGGTGGCGACCGACCAGACGCTGGCATTCCGCCAGCCGGTCGGCAACGCGAAGGAATAATCCGATGGAACTGCTCGTCAATCCCGAAGTGTGGGTCGCGCTCGCCACCCTCACCGCCCTGGAACTCGTCCTGGGCATCGACAACATCATCTTCATCTCGATCCTGGCCGGCCGCTTGCCGGTGCAGCAACGCGATCGTGCGCGCAAGCTGGGAATCCTGCTGGCCGCGGTGACCCGGCTGGGGCTGCTGTTCACCATCGCCTGGATCATCGGCCTGACCGCGCCACTGTTCACCGTATTCGGCCACGCGTTTTCCTGGCGCGACCTGATCCTGATCGGCGGCGGCTTTTTCCTGATCGCCAAGGCCACCCACGAGATCCATCAGCGGGTCGACGGCCCGCCTGCCCACGTCACCGCTGTGGCGGCAGCCACAGCGACGTTCGGCGGCGTGCTCGCGCAGATCATGGTGCTGGACATCGTGTTCTCGCTGGACTCGATCATCACCGCAGTCGGCATGGTCGAGCAGCGCTGGGTGATGGTGACCGCGATCGTGATCTCCATCGTCTTCATGCTGGCGTTTGCGCGGCCGATCAGCGAGTTCGTCGAGCGCCATCCGACGGTCAAGGTGCTCGCGCTGAGTTTCCTGCTGATGATCGGTCTGGTCCTGATCGCCGACGGCTTCGGGCTGCACATCCCGAAGGGCTACGTCTATGTGGCGATGGCGTTCTCGGTGTTCGTGGAACTGGTCAACCTTTGGATCCGGCGGCGGGAGCGGGCGGCCGCGACAGCCGAGGCGCCGGGAAGCGAGCCCGCCTAGGGTCGGAGGGAAAGGTTTGCGGGCGAAAGAAACCGGCGGGACCCCCGCCGGTTCCGGTGTTGCAGTGTTGGCGCCGCAGCGCCTGCGCACTTACTGGCGCGGGGTCCAGCGCAGGGTCAGGTGCCATTCGCGACCGGCCTGGTTGTAGTAGGCGGCGGTGCGGTAATCGCGGTCGAACGCGTTGGCCAGCCTGGCCTGCACGCTCAGCGCGTCGGTGAGCGCGTACTCGGCGCGCAGGTCGAGGGTGGCATAGCCCGGCAGCGACACGGTGTTGGCGACGTCGTCGTAGCGCGAGCCTTCGGCAATCCCGGTCAGGCCGAAACGGAAGTCGCCGAAGGCGCGGTCCAGCGAGGCCCGTGCGCTCTTGCCGGCGCGGCGCGGCAGCTCGTTGCCGTCCTGGAAACCGCCGCTGCGGTTCTCGGTATCAACGACGCTGAAGCTGGCATCCACCGTCCACGCGGCGACCTCGCCGCGGACGCCCAGCTCGGCGCCGCGCATGCGCGCGCGGTCGACGTTACCGGGCAGGCCGATGGCGCCGTCGAAGGCGATCAGGTTGTCGACCTTGGTGTGGAACGCATCCAGATCCACGTTCCACCCGTGGCCGCTCCAGCCCAGGCCGATCTCGGCGGTCTCCGACTCTTCGGGCACCAGGTCGGGGTTGCCGAAGTAGGGGTAGTAGAGGTCGAGGAAGTTGGGCGCCTTGAACGCGGTGCCCCAGCCGGCCTTGACGCGCCAACCGCCGGCGATGTCCATGCCCCAGCCCAGGCCGCCGGTGGTGTGGCCGCCGAACTGGTCATTGTCATCGCGGCGCACGCTGGCCTCCAGGCGATGTGCGCCCAGGCGGGACTGGACCTGGGCGAAGGCGGCGCGGTTGGAGCGCGAATCGACCTCGTAGGCGGTGTCGCCGGAGACCTGGTCGCGTGACCAGTCCGCGCCCAGCGTGAGCACGTGGGCGGGGGCGAGGGTCAGGTCGGCCTGCAGCGTCGCGCTGTCGCGATCGGTGCTGAAGCCGCCCATGAAGGCCTCATCCTTGTACTGGTCGGAGGAGTCCACGTTGCGGCCGGCGGTCAAACTCAGCTTCGCGCGCTCGCTGGCCTGCCAGGACAGGTTGCCGCCGACGACCTGCTGCACGGTCTCGGCGTAGTTGGTGTAATCGCCGTCGTACTCGTTCTCACCTTCGCTGCGCATGGCGTGCAGTTGCAGCTGCCAGGCGTCGTTGAAGTCGTAGCCGCCGCGCAGCGAGAGCGCATTCTGGATGTAGCCGTCCTTGTCAGGCTCGGGCGCCGCAAGACCGCAGCCGCCGAACGGACTGGGCGCGGGGTCGCAGGCATTGAAGCCCTCGGTGCGCTGGAAGGCGTAGTCCGCTCCGAACCAGCTGCGCTGCGTGCGCCCGCCAAAGCCGGTGCCGAACTCGTGGGCGCCGTTGCTGCCGCCACCCACGTGCATGCGCGGGGCGAAGCCGGCGTCGCCGTCGCGGCGGGTGAAGATCTGGATCACGCCGCCGATCGCGTCCGCGCCGTACAGGCTGGAGCGCGGCCCGCGCACGATCTCGATGCGCTCGATCAGCTCGACCGGCAGGTTCTGCCAGGCCGCAAGTCCCGAGGTCGAGGAGCCGATGCGCACGCCATCCACCAGCACCACGGTGTGGTCGGAATCGGCGCCGCGCAGGAACAGGCTGGTCAGCTTGCCGGCGCCGCCCTGGTTGGAAATCGAGATGCCCGCGCGGCCGCGCAGCAGGTCGGTCACGGATCGGGCCTGGCTGCGCTCGATGGCGTCGCGGTCGATCACCTCCGCCGGCGCCAGGACATCGGCGACCGGGTTGACGGTGCGGGTGGCGGTGACGATGACCTGGTCCAGGTCGGTGGCCTGGGCCAGCGGCGCGGGCGTGGGCGCCGCGTTGGCGGCGGTGGCGAAGGCGGCTACGGCCAGGCCGGCCGCAATGGCTGCGGCAAGCACGGTGGGGGTGGATCGCATGGGTGGTTCTCCTTGCGCATGCCCCTCCGTCCCCGGGGTGGCGATGCGTTGCATTGCGGGAGTCGCAACGCGGGAACCGGGCAGCAGGCGGGCGCAGGGCGCAATCTCGCCGCCGCCATGCCCTCCGCATCGCAACCAGTCGACTTCGTGGCCGGTCTCCGGACTTGCGGGGCGTCAGAACCACGACACCAACCACGGCGCCTTCCCATGCCGGAGCACAGTGGCGGTGAGCCGTGACGGGACCTGCCAATGTGGCCGATCCCCTCGCTTACCGTTGCGGGGGCAGTGCCGGCATGGCCGCTTTGGCGACGTCACCGGCTTCCCGTTTCAACCCGTTGGCATGACGCCGTCAGGTCACCTCGAAGCGGGCGCATTGTACGCCATCGAGCCGGCGCTCAGTCGGATTCGTGTTCGTCGGGGCGGGGGGCGACGGTGTCGGCGGTCAGCACGGTGGTGGTGACCGGTCCTGCGGGGGGCGCATGGCGCGGCGGTGGCAGCTCGTCGATGGCGGCTTCCGCGGCAGCCACCAGTTCGCTGCGACGCTCCTGCGACACGTCCTGCCAGTGGCAATCCTGGAGCGCGCCTTCGATCGAATACAGCAGGTTGAGCGTGGGCCGGAAGCCGGCGCGCTTGACCCGCATGAAGGCCTCGACGGGGCCGGCTTCCACCAGGTCCCCGCGCGTGCGCAAGCCGACCTGGTGCAGCCACGCAGCGGATTTGGGCCCGATGTTGCGCAGCTTGTCCTTCAAGCCAGCGAGTCCACGAACACGGCGGCGAGCGTCTCCAGCCCGTGCTGGTCATCGGCGTCGAAGCGGTTGAGTTCGGGGCTGTCGATATCGAACACGCCAATCAACTCGCCACCCGCGACCAGCGGAACGACGACCTCGGAGCGCGACGCGGAGTCGCAGGCGATATGACCGGGGAAGGCGTCGACGTCGGCAACGCGCTGGGTCTGCCGGGTGCTTGCCGCGGCGCCGCAAACGCCCTTGTTCAGCGGAATGCGAACGCATGCCGGCTGGCCCTGGAACGGCCCGACCACGAGTTCGTTCCCGTCATGGAAATAGAACCCGACCCAGTTCAGCGCGGGCAGCGCGTGATAGACCAGCGCGGACAGGTTGGCGGCGTTGGCAATACGGTCGTGCTCGCCGGCGAGCAGGGATCGCGCCTGCGACGCCAGTTCGGCGTATTGCTCCGGCTTGCTGCCGGAAAGCGTGGTGGCTGTGAACATGGCCGCCAGTCTAGCTGACAATAAAAAACCCGGAGGCTTGCGCTTCCGGGTCTGTCTTCCCGCCGGGGCGGAAAAGAGGCCAGTCTTACTTGGCCTTGGATGCCTTGCTCGCGTTCTTGGCGAACGACTGGGTCTTCTCGTTGACCGCATTGGCGACCTGCTCGGCGCTGGACTGGGCGGTCTTGGCGGCCGAGGCAAGCTGCGACTTGCTGATGTCTGCGATCTGCTCGTTGGCCTTGCTGCTGTGCTCCATCACCTTCTGGGTGACGGCGACGCCGCGCTCGAGGTTCTCGCGCGCCACCTGCACGCCCTTGGGCCAGATGTTCTTCATGCCATCGGCATCACGCACTTCGGCGGCTTCGCCGAGGAAGGCGAACGTGGCGTTGGCGCGGTCCTGGATGGCGGCCAGCTGCAGGGCGAAGATCGACTCGGTGCTCTCGATCGCCAGGCGATTGACCTGGGCGACAGCATCGGCGAATTCGCGGGTAGCGGCGGCAAACTGCTCGTTGAACTGGGTGTACATGACGGACTCTCCTGCTGATCTCGACAAGAGGTTTGTCGATTTGTGCGTTGCAGCATATCGCGCCTTATGGTGCGATGCAACATATGGCGTTCAGGTCCGTTCAGCCTGGCTTTCAGCGTGCGTCCAAGCCGTCGTAAAAGAGGTCAGCCGCGATAGCGGCAGCCCGAGGTGCAGGTCTCATGCACGACCACTTCACTGAGCAAGGGCAGCGTCGGCTTCAGGCGGTCCCAGATCCACAGCGCAAGACGCTCGCTGGTCGGGTTCTCCAGCCCCGGCACCTCGTTGAGGTAGTGGTGGTCGAGCTGGTCATAGAGCGGCTGGAACGTGGCCTTGATGTCGGAGAAATCCATGATCCAGCCGGTGTGCTCCCCGGGCTCGCCTTCCACGTGGATCTCGATGCGGAACGAGTGGCCGTGCAGGCGCGCGCACTTGTGGCCTTCCGGCACATTGGGGAGCCGGTGCGCCGCCTCGAGGGTGAAACTCTTGAAGATGTTCATGGTCCCCATTGTATCGGCACGGCGTGGCGCGCCCGGTGCCACGACCTGAATCAGCAGCCTTGGCGATTCGTCGCCAGCGTGGTGTGGTGGCAAGATGGAGGGACATGGAAACCCAATCCAAGCCGACGCCGGTCATCGACCTGGCCTCGCTGCGCCACGGTTGCGCCCAGTGTTCACTGCGACAGCTCTGTCTGCCGGCAGGAATCGGTGCCACCGACCTGCAGCAACTGGACGAAATCGTGAAACGCCGGCGCCCCGTCGGGCGCGGCGAACTGCTGTTCCGCGCCGGCGACCGGCTCGGCGCGGTGTACGTCGCCCGCAATGGGGCCTTCAAGACCGTCAGCACCAGCGCGGAGGGCGATGCGCAGGTCGTCGGCTTCCATATCGCCGGCGAGCTGATCGGTCTGGATGCGCTGGGCGAGGGGGTCCACCGCTGCGACGCCGTGGCCCTGACCGCGGCCAACGTGTGCGAGGTGCCGTTCGAGCAGTTGACTGCCGTGGCTGCCCAGGTGCCAGGCCTGCAGCAGCAGTTGATGCGGGTCATCGGCCACAGCATGGCGCGTGATCAGGATCATCTGCAGATGCTGGTCAGGCGCCAGGCCAACGAGCGCATTGCGCTGTTCCTGGTCGGCCTGTGCGAGCGGCTGCGCAACATCGGCGAATCGGCCACCCAGTTCCGGCTGCCGATGAGCCGCGAGGACATCGCCCACTTCCTCGGACTGGCGCTGGAAACGGTCAGCCGTGGCTTCAGCCGGCTGCAGGACGATGGCGTGATCGCCGTGGTCGGGCGCAAGGTGGAAATCCTCGACGCCGTGGAGCTGCAGCGGCTGGCGCAGGGTGGGGAGCTGCCGTGTCCGGTGAAGCGCGGCGCGACGGGCTGAATCGACTGCACGACCCCGTCGCGCGGGCGTTGCGCGTGGGCGTTGTCCCGGATAGCTACACGGTGCGCGGCAGGCAGCCCAGCGCGCTCAGCAGTCCGTGCAGCGCCGGCACCTGCATCAGCCACGGCGAGGCAATGGTGAGCAGGCCGGCGGCAAGCACGAGCAGGCCGGCGCCCAGGCGCCATCCACCGCGCTGTAGACGCTGGCCCAGGCGCGCGCCGGACCAGGTCAGCGAGACCATCAGCGGCAGTGTGCCCAGGCCGAAGGCGGCCATCGTCAGCGCGCCGTTGCGCGCGTCGGCCTGCAGCCATGCCGCGGCGAGCATGGTGGTGCTCAGGCCGCACGGCATCCAGCCCCACAGCATGCCCAGGCCGATCCGCTTGGCACTGGTGTTGGCCGGCAAAAGGCGGCGCTGCAGGGGCCGCAACGTTGCCCATAACTTGCCGGTGCCCGGGCCTGACAGGAATGCCAGGCGCCCCTTACGATCCAGCAGGCGGATGGCGACCACCACCAGCACCAGGCCGACTCCGGCGCGCAGCGCCATCGCGAGCCATTCCACCCGCGCCAGGTCCAGGATGCCGTGGCCGAAGCCGCCGACCAGCGCACCGGCCAGGGTGTAGCCAAGGACGCGGCCCAGGTTCGGTTCGACCGCGTATTTCCAGCTCGCCCGCGGTCCCATCGCCGAGAAGCCCGTGGCGATGCCACCGCACATCGCGGCGCAATGCACGCCGCCCATCAGCCCGGTCAGGAGGGCGGCGCCCAGCGTCAGCCAGTCCAGCGGCATCGTCAGTCGTTCCGGCCCTGCGGGCGTGCATCCACTTCGGCGCCGTCACCGGTCGCCGGCGCTGGCGCGGCAGGCGAGGTCTCCGCGCCGGGCGGATCAAGCTTGCCGGCCCGCGGATCAAGCACCGGGCGGTCGTGCTCGTCCTCACGCAGGATATCCAGCGCAGGGGTATCCATGTCCTCGAACTGACCGCGCTTGACCGCCCATATGAAGGCCCACAGCGCGAGACCCAGGCCGAGCATGCTGACGGGAATCAGGAACAGCAGGATATTCATGATCGACCCTCCGCGGCCGTCAGTCGCGAGCGGGGCAGCGTCGGCGCGGCGGCCGGCGCGCGGGTCAGGCGCAGTGCATTCGCGGTCACGATCAGGGAGGACACCGCCATGCCCAGCGCGGCGATCCAGGGCGTGACCATGCCCGCAGCCGCCAGCGGCAGGGCGAGCACGTTGTAGCCTATTGCCCAGCCGATGTTCTGGTGGATGATCCGTCGCGTCCGCCGGGCGACCGAAATGGCCTCTGGGATGCGCGACAGCGAGGAGCCGGTCAGCACCAGGTCGGCGGCGCGTTGGGCCAGCGCGGCGCCTTCGCCGATCGCCAGCGAGACATCCGCGCCGGCGAGCACGGGCGCGTCGTTGAGGCCGTCGCCGATCATCGCCACGATGCGTCCCTGGGCCTGCAACGCGCGGGCGTAGGCGAGCTTGTCCTCCGGGCTCTGCCGCGCATGCGCGTCCTCGATGCCAACCTGGTGGGCGAAGCGCTCCACCGCGCCGGCGGCGTCGCCGCTGGACAGGTGGACCGACAGTCCCAATTCACGCAGCGACACCACCGCGACGCGGGCATCGGCGCGCTCCGATTCGGCCAGCTGGAAACGGGCCGCTGCCCGCGCGCCGTCACCCAGCCAGAGCCAACCGTCGTCGCTGGCACCGGCCGCAAAACCCGCCTGCCCCAGACGCCACAACCGGCCGTCGACCACACCCTCGATGCCCTGGCCCGGAACGGCGCGGACATCGCGGGCCAGGGGAGCGTCCTCCACGCGCGCAAACGCCCGCGCGATCGGATGGCCACTGTCGCGCTCCAGCGCCGCGGCGATGCGCAGCACCTGGGTGCGATCCAGGTCGCCCGACACCTCCACCGCCGCCAGCGCGGGCTTGCCGTCGCTGAGGGTGCCGGTCTTGTCGAACACGATGTCGGTGGCGTCGGCCAGCCGGTCCAGGGCATTCTCGCGAACTGCCAGCACGCCAAGCCGGGCGAGCGCACCGTGCGCTGCCGCCAGCGCGGCGGGCACGGCCAATGACAACGCGCACGGGCAGCTGATCACCAGCAGCGCCAGGGTGACCTCGAAGGCGCGCGACGGGTCGTAGGCGCGCCAGCCGAAGTACACCGCGACCGTTGCCACCAGCAGACCACTGACGAAATAGTGGGCGATCCGCTCGGCGGTGCGGGCCAGCGCCGGGCGCTGCGCCTGCGCCTGTTCGACCAGCCGCGCCAGTTGCGACAGGCGGGTGGCGCTGCCGGTTTCGGTGACCGCCAGCCGGGCCGGGTGTTCGCGGCAGACGGTGCCGGCGTACACCGGATCGCCCGCGGACTTGTCGACCGGGCTGGACTCGCCGGTGAGCAGCGCTTCCTCGAAGCGCGCATGGGCATCCAGCAGGCGTCCGTCGGCGGGAACGACCTCGCCCACCGCCACGCACGCGATGTCGCCGATCACCAATGCCGGCAACGGGATCGACTCCCGGCTGCCATCGGCCAGTTCACGCGTCGCGAAGGCCGGACGCGCACGGGCCAGCGCATCGACCTGGGCGCTGGCGATGTTGCGCGCCCGCTGCTCCAGCATTCGTGCGATCGAGAGCAGGAACACGAACATCACCGCGGCGTCGTACCAGACGTGCTCGCTGCCGCGGACGGTGCCGACCACGCTGGCAAAATACGCCAGCAAGGTCGAGCCGGCGATCAGCGTGTCCATGCCGAGCTGGCGGTGGCGCAGCTCGCGCCAGGCCCCGCTGATGAACGGCCAGCCCGCGTAGAACACCACCGGCGTGGAGACGAGGAAGGTCAGCCAGCGGAAAAAGTCGCGGGTCGGGATCGGCATCGAGCCGGTCGTGTCCAGGTACAGCGAGCCGGCGAGCATCATCGCCTGCATCGAGCCCAGGCCAGCGACGCCGATGCGGATCAGGTCGCGGTTGCGCTGCCGGCGATGGGCGCGCTCACGCGCCTCGCCACTGGCCAGGTAGGGTCGGTAGCCCAGTGCCACGAGCCGCTGCAACGGTGCCGACAGCGTCGTTTGCGCTGGATCCCAGGCCACCCGGATCCGTCCGGTGACGGCATTCGCGCCAGCCTCCAGCACGCCGGCTTCGCGGGCCAGCACCCGGTCGATCAGCCACGCGCACGCGGCGCAGCGCATGCCGTCAGTGAGCAGGGTGATCTCGCGGCCGCCGGGGATGTCGTGGGCGTGTTCGGCCAGCAGTTCGTCGCGGTCCCAAACGGCAAGATCGACGGGATCGGTATCGACCCGGCCGGCATGCTGGCTGCGCAGCTGGTAGTAGTCGCCCAGGTCGGCTTCACGGATCCACTGCGCAGCCGCCGCGCAGCCATCGCAGCAGAACCGGCGCGATGAGCCATCCAGTTCGACGCGCGCCGGCGATGCGGGGAGCGCTTCGCCGCAGTGGTAGCAACCGTCGGTATCCGCGAGCAGCGAATCGTTGCGCGTGGTGACGCCTGCGCTCATGGCCGCAGCCATTGCACGGACCTACTGGGCCTGCAACGAAGGCCGCAGGTTGGTGGCCTGCTGGCCCTTGGGAAGACGCCCTCTCAGGCGCCAATGCGAGTCCTCCGGCCCCAGCTCGACCTTCCAGTCGTGGCTGTCGTCCAGCTCGGCGTCCACGCGCCAGCCCAGCTCGCCCGGGGCGAGCAGCAACACCGTGTCGCGGGCCGAGTCGGACGGGTGGGCGAGGGTCAGCCGCAGCGGCGCGTTGTGGTCGAACGTTCCACTGACCGGAAGCACCTCAATGAACCCGCCCTCCGCGTCGGTACGCACGATCGCGCTGAGCTTCTGCTCGCTGGCGACCGCATCCGCCCCGAGGTCGGCGGTCTGGATCTGCGCGGTGCGCTGGACATCGTCGCGGACCACGTCGTTGCCGTCGCCACCGGCGATGAAGATCAGGCCGATGCTGGCGATCACCACGGCCGCGGGCAGCGCGATCACCAGCCAGACGATCGGCATGCGCCAGGGCGATTCCGGCTTGTCGTTGGGGTCGGGCGTACTGCCGGGTTTTTCCGGGGTCGGATCGGTCATGGGGTAGGTCCAAAGAAGCTGCTGTCCGCGACCTGGCGGATGCTGCCGTCGGCCGACTCGATGATGAAGCGCACCTCGTGGCGGCCCTGCACGCTGGCCGGCGCGGTGACTTCCACCGGCACCGATGCGACCTGGGCAGCCTGCACGTGCACGTTGGTACCGGCGTCGCGCAGCTCGATCCCGGGCGTCTTGGCGTCCAGGGTGATGCGGTAGTCCTGCTCCAGGTCGGTCTTGTTGACGAGCTTCAGGGTGTAGCCGTTGTCGATGCCGTCGGCGGTGACGCGGTACAGCGCGTTGCGATCGCGCAGCACGTCCACGATCAGCGGGCTGCGCGCGGCGATGCCCCAGGCCCACGCACCGATCAGCACCAGCAGGAGGGCCGCGTAAACGAACACGCGCGGGCGCAGGACGCGGGTCGGCTTTCCGTCGATCGCGTTCTGGGTGGAGTAACGGATCAGGCCACGCGGGTAGCCCATCTTGTCCATGACCTCATCGCACACGTCCACGCAGGCACCGCAGGCGATGCAGTCGTACTGCAGGCCGTTGCGGATGTCGATCCCGGTCGGGCAGACCTGGACGCAGAGCGTGCAGTCGATGCAGTCGCCGGCAAGCTCGGGGTCAGGGCGTGGCAGGGGGACCTCCAGGCTGGCGCCGAATTCGGCGTCGTTCGGCAGCCCGGCGTCGGCGCGCGCCACCTCCATGGCGTTGCCGGCGGCGTCGTGGTGGCTGGCGCGGAACACCAGCTCGTAGGCCAGCACTTTGTCCAGCAAGCCGCGGCCGCGCGAGACCACGTCGCCCAGGCCGCGGCGGCGCGGACCGCGCGGCTCGCCGCGCATCGGGTCGTACGCGATGATCAGGGTGTCACGGTCGAACATCGCGCTCTGGAAGCGCGCGTACGGGCACATGTAGCGGCACACCTGCTCGCGCAGGAAACCGGCGTTGCCGAGCGTGGCGAGGGCGTAGAAGAACACCCAGAAGGTTTCCCAGCCGTTCCAGTCGAACGGCCAGATGCGCTGGCCAAGGCTGACGATCGGGGTGAAGAAACCAACGAAGGTAAAGCCGGTCCACAGCGCGAACACGATCCACAGAAAATGCTTGCTGCCCTTGCGCAGGATCTTGTTGCCGTTCCACGGCCCGGCGTCGAGCTTCATCCGCTTGGCGCGGTCGCCCTCCGTCCAGCGCTCCATCCACAGGAACACCTCGGTCCACACCGTTTGCGGACAGGCGTAACCGCACCAGATGCGTCCGGCCAGTGCAGTGACGAAGAACAGCACCATCGCCAGGATGATCAGCAGCATCGCCAGGAAGGTGAAATCCTGCGGCCAGAAGGTCAGTCCGAACACGTGGAACTTGCGCGCCGGCAGGTCGAACAGGACCGCCTGGTGGCCGTCCCACTGCAGCCAGGGGAACACGTAGTACATGCCCAGCAACCAGAACACCGCCACCTTGCGCAGGCGATCGAACCGGCCAGTGACATCGCGCGGATAGACCTTCCGCTCCTTGACGTAGACGGAGCTTCCGCTGCCGTCGTCAAGGAGGTCGATGTCGATTTTCTTGCTCACCGCAGACTGCCTGTATTGATGGTTACTTCGGGGGTAACGATTGGTTGAACCGGCTTGCGGGCCGCAGCAGCAGCCAGGTGAAGAGGCTCGACGACGCCGTCGCCAGCCAGAACATGAAGAAGCCGATCGTGTAACCCAGCCCCGGAGTGATGGACACCTCGGGGAAGGTCATGTCGCGCAGTTGCAAGGGATCGACGAGGGCGAAGAAGACCATCGTGGCGACCCCGGCGGCAAAAAAACTCGGCCAGAGGATCGCCCCCACCCGCTGCGCCATCGGACGGGGCGGGTGGTCCATTGCAGTGGGCCGGGCGTACTGGCTCATTGGGTCGCCTTGCTGTCCGCCGGCGTGTTGGACAGCGACCAGACGTAGGCCGCGACCAGACGCGTGCGCGTCTCGCCCAAAAGGTCACGGTGCGCCGGCATCACGCCATGGCGCCCGTTCGCAATCGTCTCGTAGAGGCTTTCCTTGCTGTCGCCGTACATCCAGTAACCGTCCGTCAGGTCGGGAGCGCCCAGCGCCTGGTTGCCCTTGCCCTCGACCCCGTGGCAGGCCACGCAGACACCGTCATACAGCTTCTTGCCACGCGCGGCCATGAAGTCGCTGCGGGATGCCTGATCAGCGCCAAGCGTGCGCACATAGGCGATCACGTAGTCGATTGCGTTCTCTCCACCCATGCCGGTCAGTACCTTGCCCCACTCGGGCATCACGCCTTCACGGCCGTCAAGAATGGTCTCCAGGATTGTTTCCGGTTCGCCACCCCAATGCCAGATGTCATCGGTCAGGTTCGGGTAGCCGATGGCCCCCTGGGCGGACGAGCCGTGGCAGGTCGCGCAGGTGTTGGCAAAGATCGATCGGCCCAGGTTCAGCGCGACCGGATCACCGGCAAGCTGGTTGATCGGCTGACCCTCGTAGGGACGGAAGGTCTCGGCCAGGGTCTCGTCCCAAACCGCCTTGTCCTGCGCGTGCTCGGTTTTCGAGGTCCAGCCGCTGTAGCCGGGGTACTTGCCCAGGCCGCCGTACCAGAAGAAGTAGGCAAACCCGAACGCGATGCTGATGTAGAAGCCCTGGATCCACCAGCGCGGCATCGGCTTGTTGTACTCGGTGATGTCCTCGTCCCAGTAATGACTGGTCTCCTCGGGCTTGGGATCCCCGGGGCGGCGCTTGGAGGTCCACCACAGCAGCCAGGTGATCCCGAGCAGGTTGAGTGCCGCCAGGGCAATGACATACCACGACCAGCTGGTGCTCATGCGTCCTGTTTCCTTGCGTCGTTGGCGGCGTTGGCGATCTCGCCCGGTTCGTCTTCGAGTGCCAGACGGGCGGTCTCGTCAAATGACGCCTTGTTCTCCGGGCGCCAGGCCCAGACCCAGATGCCGATGAAAACCAGCATCAGGAATAGGGTGATGAATCCAGAAAGCATGACTCAACCTCCGCGCGGCGCGTGCAGGCCGAGGCCCTGCAGATAGGCGACGACGGCGTCCAGTTCGGTCTTCCCGGCCACGTCCTCGGCGGCGCTGGCGACCTCCTCGTCGGTGTAGGGGTCGCCCAGCCGCTGCAGCGCCTTCATGTGACGGGTGATCTTCTCGCCGCTGACCTCGTTCTTTGCCAGCCACGGGAAGGCCGGCATGTTCGATTCGGGCACCAGCGCGCGCGGGTCGACCATGTGCACGCGATGCCAGTCGTCGGAGTAACGGCCACCGATCCGGGCCAGGTCAGGCCCGGTGCGCTTGGAGCCCCACTGGAACGGACGGTCGTACACCGACTCCCCGGCCAGCGAATAGTGGCCGTAGCGCTCGGTCTCGAAGCGCAGCGTGCGGATCATCTGCGAGTGGCAGTTGTAGCAGCCCTCGCGGACATACACGTCGCGCCCGGCCAGCTGCAGCGCCGGGTAGGGCTTGACGCCGGGCAGTGGCTTGATCGCCTCGGCCTGGTACATCAGCGGCACGATCTCCGCCAGTCCACCCAGCGACACCGCGACGGCCACCAGCACTGCCAGCAGGCCGACGTTCTTCTCGATCTTCTCGTGTCCAAAAGCCATTTTTTCGTCCTCAGCCCTTTGCCGCTGCCGCGTGCGGCGGCAGGACCGGGTGTGCGGCGGGTGCGAGCACGTTCTGACGCGTGCGCCACATGTTCCAAGACATCAGGCAGATGCCTGCCAGCACCATCACCCCGCCCAGCAGGCGGCCCAGGTAGTACGGATAGGTGACAGCGAGCGACTCGACGAAGCTGTAGGTCAGCGTGCCGTCGGCGTTGGTCGCGCGCCACATCAGGCCCTGGGTGATTCCGGCGATCCACATCGAGGCGATGTAGAACACCACCCCGATCGTGTGCAGCCAGAAGTGCGCGTCGATCCACTTGATCGAGTACATCTCCTTGGCGCCGATCAGGCGCGGGTAGAGGGAGTACAGCGAGCCAAACGAGATCATCGCTACCCAGCCCAGGGTACCGGCGTGGACGTGGCCCACGGTCCAGTCGGTGTAGTGGCTGAGCGAGTTGACGGTCTTGATCGACAGCAACGGACCTTCAAACGTCGCGATCATGTAGAAGCTGATGGCGACGATGAGGAACTTCAGGATCGGGTCGGTGCGCAGTTTGTGCCACACACCCGACAGGGTCAGGATGCCGTTCATCGCGCCGCCCCAACTGGGTGCCAGCAGGATCACCGAGAACACCATGCCCACCGACTGCGCCCAGTCGGGCAGCGCGGTGTAGTGCAGATGGTGCGGGCCGGCCCACATGTAGACCGAGATCAGCGCCCAGAAGTGGACGATCGACAGCCGGTAGGAGTAGATCGGGCGCTGGGCCTGCTTGGGCACGAAGTAATACATCATCGCCAGGTAGCCAACCGTCAGCAGGAACGCCACCGCGTTGTGCCCGTACCACCACTGCGCCATCGCATCCACGGCGCCGGTGTAGAGCGAGTAGGACTTGAACAGGCCGGCCGGCATCGCCAGGTTGTTGACGATGTGCAGCATGCACACGCCGATGATGTACGCGCCGTAGAACCAGTTGGCGACGTAGATATGCTTTACCTTGCGCTTGGCGATGGTGCCGAAGAACAACCACCCATAGGCCACCCAGACGACGGCGATCAGGATGTCGATCGGCCATTCCAGCTCGGCGTATTCCTTGCTCTGGGTGATTCCCAGCGGCAGGGTGATCACCGCGCTGACCATGGCCAGCTGCCAGCCCCAGAAGACGAAGCTGGCGAGTTTGTCCGACAGCAGGCGAACATGGCAGGTGCGCTGGACCACGTACAGGCTGGTGGCAAACAGCACCGAGCCGCCGAAGGCGAAGATCACCCCGTTGGTGTGCAGCGGCCGCAGGCGGCCGTAGCTGAGCCACGGGGTGTCGAAGTTCAGCGCCGGCCAGTACAGCTGGGCGGCGATGAACACGCCGACCGCCATGCCCACGATGCCCCAGAACATCGTCGCCACCACGAACTGGTGAACGACCTTGTCGTTGTAGTAGCCGCGAGGCGCTGCGGCCTCGGGTACGCCGGGAGCGCCCGGCCTTGCCACGGCATCCTGATGCACAGTCATGAATGGACCTTCATTTGCGTTAGCACCTATTTTCCCGAATACAACTTGACGGGTACTTGATCTGGATCAATCTGGTGGGGTGCGGTGGGTGGTAATGGCTTGCCAGCGGGATGCCGGCGCCGACCACTTCCCGGTGATTCCGTGGCTGGTCCTGGCGCGCACCGGTATCAACACGGGCGAACGGACAAAGCGCCGCTCGTGATGGACCGGCTGGGCGCGTCGACTGCCCGCCGTCCTGCCGCCGCTGGAGACCAGCACTGCATGCGGGCAGGTACGGACATTGTAGATGATCGCGTCAGTGAAACGCAGCCATGCCCGACGCCGGCGCAGCGGGACGCTGTGCCGGATCTGGCGGGTCCGCCTTCAATCAGCCGGGCTGGCGGCTTACTTCAGCGCCTTGCGCACTGCCTCGACGAACTCCGGATCGGGCTTGCTGCCCATCTTCTCGGTACGCGCCAGGATGCGGCCCTCGCCGTCGAGCAGGACCAGGGCGCTGGTGTGGTTGAACTCGCCGTCGGCCAACGCGCGATAGCGGATGTTGAGCACGCCGGCCACCGAGCGGACGTCATCGGGCGCCGGACTGGCCAGGGTCCACTGCGCGGGATCGAGTTTGCGCTGGGTGGCGACCTTGGCGAGCGCCTGCGGTGTGTCCCGGGCCGGGTCCATGCTGATCAGGGTGATGCCGAGCCGAGCGCGCTCCGCGTCGCTGAGCTGCTTCTGCACCGCCTTGCCACTGTCGATGATCAGCGGGCAGATGTACTGGCAGGAGGTGTAGAACATCGACACCAACTGCGGCTTGCCGCGCCTGTCGCGCCACGCGCTGGTGCGGCCGGCCTGGTCGGTCAGTTGCACATCCAACTGGTAGACCGAATTGCCCGGCAAGGGAACCTTCTGCGCCGCGGGGGAGGCGGCGATGGCCGAAGCCGGGATCGCCACCGTGCAGCCGGCCAGCACGGCCATGGCGATGGAAAGGGCAAGTGATTTCATGGTGTGTCCTTGACGCAGCGGAAACCCAGGTTGGCGGTGGTCGCCTCGGCGCTGAGCGAGGACAGCATCGCCACGCGCATCAGTACCGCGTAGTTGTCACGGTCGTTCATGGACAGCGCGCCGGCGCCGCAGAAGCGTGCGTTGTCCGGGTCGCCCTGGTTGCGGTTGTCGGCGTCCATCAGCATCGATGAGAAGTCCTCCGTCCACTCCCAGACCAGCCCGTGCAAGTCCTGCACGCCGTAGACGTTGGCCGGTTGCAGGCCGGCGCGGGGCAGGGCGGTGTTTGACGGACGCGAGTACCAGCGCAGGATGCGTTCGCGCCAGATGCGGTCGCTGCGGGCGTCGCGCCGCGTCTCATCGGCGGCCGCGGCGTATTCCCATTCTGTCCAGGTCGGCAGGCGCGCGCCCTCGGCCGCGCAGTAGGCGTCGGCGGCGAACCAGCTGACCTGCACCACGGGCTGGTCCGGCTTGGCGGTATCGCCCAACTCCAGCGGACCGGCCCAGTGCGAGAGGTAGCGTTTCTCGGCAATGACGGTCGGCACCCGGTCGCGCCGCCACTTCGGGTTGGCCTTCACGAAAGCCAGGAAGTCGGCGTTGGTGACCGGGGTGCGCATCATCGAGTAGGCCGCGACCGGCTGTTTGCCGGGCGCGTCTTCGTAGTTCAGTGCGCTGGCAAACCTGCCGGCCGGTATCGGCAGGTAGTCCCCCTCGGCGGCGAGGACGCCGACGAAGGGGCTTGCCACCAGTACCGCGGCGGCGATCACGCGGATCACGTCAGTGGCCCGCCGAGGCGTTGGCCGGCTTCTGCGTGCGGATTTCGGCAACCTCTTCCTTGCTGATCTTGCCGCCCGGATTGTTCCAGCTGTTGAGCACGTAGGTGGAGATGTTGGCCACCTCGTCGTCGGTGAGCTGGTTCATCGGGGGCATGATCGAGTCGTAGTCCTCGCCGTTGACGGTGACCTTGCCCTGCAGGCCGTGCAGGATCACCCGCGGCAGCGATTTCGGATCGGCCTTGATGTAGTCCGACGCCGCGATGGGCGGGAACACGCCGGCCATGCCCTCGCCGTTGCCCTGGTGGCAGGTCGAGCAGGTGCCCATGAACAGTTCCTTGCCCGCCGCCATCTGCTCCTCGACGGTCAGCTCGCCACTGGCCTGGGCCTTGGCCGCCACCGCCACCGCACCCAGGCTGTCGCCGGCGCGGTCACCGAGGTACATCTCGTCGACTTCCAGACCCGAGTAGATCGCCTTGTTCTCCGGACCGTCGGCCTTGAGGATCGCCAGCGCGCCCTTGTTGAACGCGCGGAAGATGCTGTGGTCGACCAGCACGTAGCTGCCGGGGACTTCCAGGTGGAACTCCATCATCGCCGCGCCGCCCGCGGGGATCAGCGTGGTCTGCACGTTTTCCTGGTAGTTGGTGCCGCCCTCGTACCAGACCTTGTCGAAGATCTCGCCGATGACGTGGAAGCTCGACACCAGGTTGGGGCCGCCGTTGCCGACGTACATCCGCACGGTCTCGCCCACCTTCGCGGTCAGGGAGTTGTCACCGGTCGTGGAGCCTTCCGAACCGTTGAACAGGACGTAGGTCGGGTTCTCGTCGATCGCCTTTTCCATGTCGAAGGGCTGCAGGCCCTTCTCGCGGTACTTGCCGGTGGTGTAGAAATCGCCCTGCATCACGTAGTACTCGCGGTCGACCTCGGGCAGGCCCTCCGGTGGCTCGACCAGGATCATGCCGTACATGCCGTTGGCGATATGCATGCCAACCGGCGCGGTTGCGCAGTGGTAGACGAACAGGCCGGCGTTGAGCGCCTTGAAGGTGAACTGGGTGCGGTGGCCGGGCGCGGTGAAGCTGGATGCGGCGCCGCCGCCCGGACCGGTCACGCCGTGCAGGTCGATGTTGTGGGGCATCTTGCTGTCGGGCATGTTGCGCAGGTGGAACTCGACCGTATCGCCCTGGCGCACGCGGATGAAGCTGCCCGGCACGGTGCCGCCGAAGGTCCAGAAGGTGTAGTCCACGCCTTCGGAGATCGGCATGACCTTCTCGATCACGTCCAGCTCGACGATCACCTTGGCCGGCGCGGTGCGCCCGGTGGCCGGCGGCACCATCGGCGGGCTGGTCAGGATGGCGTTGACCGGCTCGCCCTGCGGCGGGCCGAAGTCGCCCTTGCGGGAGCCGACGATCCTGTCCTGGCTGGCGTCGGCCGCCGGCGTGTCGGACGACGGGCTGGAGCGGTCACAGGCGGGCAATGCCAGTGCCAGTGCCGCCAGCAGCGGTATCAAGTAGACGTTCTTGCGCTTCATCCGGGGCTCTCTGTGGTGGTTTGATGGGTGATGCCTGTAGCGGCGTCGGGACCCTTGCAGGGTTGGTCCGGGCGCGCGCTGGATTTGGGACAAGGGTTGCAGCTACCGTGACGGCGAATTTGATCAGGATCAAATTTCGCCCTGCTGTTGGCGTATTTTCGAACCGGTCTTGACCGGGATCAGGTCAAGCCGCTTTTGTCGGCGGGACGCTTGCCGTCGCGGACTGGCAGCGTACGATCAAACAGTACGGTTGCGTACGTATCCGCGGATTGACCGCAGTCAACACATTTCTTTCGCCAAACCGGCAGAATCCAAGGTTTCCCCTGCGCTGTGTGACTACATGAATCGACCTTCTTCCTTTGATCGCGAGCAGCTTCTGTCCTGCGCCCGCGGCGAGATGTTCGGCCCCGGCAACGCGCGACTGCCGGCGCCGCCGATGCTCATGTTCGATCGCATCACCGAGATCAGCACCGAGGGTGGCAAGTACGGCAAGGGCTTCGTCCGCGCCGAGCTGGATATCCGCCCCGACCTGTGGTTCTTCCCGTGCCACTTCGAGGGCGATCCGGTCATGCCCGGCTGCCTTGGGCTGGACGCGATGTGGCAGCTGTGCGGGTTCTACCTGCCGTGGCTGGGCGCGCCCGGCCGCGGTCGCGCGCTGGGCGTGGGCCAGGTGAAGTTCAGCGGCCAGGTGCTGCCCGATGCGAAGCTGGTGACCTATGAACTGGACATCCGCCGGGTCATGCGCGGCAAGCTGGAACTGGTGATCGCCGACGGCCGCACCCTGGTCGACGGACGCGAGATCTACGTGGCCTCGGACCTGCGGGTGGGGCTGTTCACCTCGACGGAGGGGTTCTGAGCATGGGCGGTGTGGCAAACAGGCGCGTGGTGGTGACGGGCATGGGCATCGTGTCCTGCCTGGGCAACGACCAGGCCAGCGTGACCGCGGCGTTGCGCAGCAGCAGCCCGGGTATCCGCTTCATCCCCGAGTACGCCGAACTGGGCCTGCGCAGCCAGGTCGCCGGCGAGCCGCAGATCGATCTCACCGAGGAGATCGACCGCAAGGTCAAGCGCTTCATGGGCGACGCGGCCGGGTTCGCCTACGTCGCGATGCGCGATGCGATTGCGGATGCCGGGCTCAGCGACGAGATGGTGCACGACGTGCGCACCGGGCTGATCGCCGGGTCCGGTGGCGGATCGCCGCAGTGGCAGATCGAGACCGGCGACCTGCTGCGCAACCGCGGGGTGCGCAAGGTCGGTCCGTACATGGTGCCGCGCACGATGGGTTCGACCGTGTCGGCGACGCTGTCGACCGCATTCGGTATCCGCGGCCTGAGCTATTCGATCTCCGCTGCCTGCGCGACCTCCGCGCACTGCATCGGCGCCGGGGCGGACCTGATCCGCCACGGCGCGCAGGACATCATCATTGCCGGCGGCGGCGAGGAACTGCACTGGGGCATGACTTCGCAGTTCGATGCGATGGGCGCACTGTCGACCAAGCGCAACGACACTCCGGAAAAGGCCTCGCGTCCCTACGACGCGGACCGCGATGGCTTCGTCATCGCCGGCGGTGGCGGCATGCTGGTGCTGGAGGAGTACGAGCACGCGGTCGCCCGCGGCGCGAACATCATTGCCGAGCTGGTTGGCTACGGCGTGACCTCCGATGGCGTCGACATGGTCGCCCCGTCGGGCGAAGGGGCCGTGCGCTGCATGCAGATGGCCATGGCCGGCATCCACGGCACCCCGGTCGGCAAGGTGGACTACCTCAACACCCACGGCACCTCCACGCCGGTCGGCGACGTGGTCGAGCTGCAGTCGATCCGCACCGTGTTCGGTGACGACGTGCCGCCGCTTTCGTCGACCAAGGCGCTCAGCGGCCACTCACTGGGCGCCGCCAGCGTGCACGAGGCGATCTACTGCCTTTTGATGATGCGCGAGGGCTTCATGGCCGGCTCGGCCAACATCGACTACCTGGACCCGCGCGTGGAAGGCTTCCCGATCGTGCAGCAAAGCCGCGATGCGACGCTGGACACGGTGATGTCCAACAGCTTCGGCTTCGGCGGTACCAACGCCAGCCTCGTGTTCGCGCGGGTCTGATTGCGCCCCCGTTTTTCAAGGAGATGGATCGTATGAAGACACAGACCACTTTGGCCGTTGCGCTCGCTGCCGCGATCGGACTCGGCGCGGCAATCGCGCCGTCGCTGGCCCAGGCGCAGGACAAGACGCACAGCCACGCCGAGCACGAGCAGGCCAAGTCCGCGACGGCGGCGGCGCACGCGCATGGCAGCCACGCGCAAGACGCCCACGCGCACGACACCCAAAGGCACGACACCCACGCCCATGCCGACCATCACCCCGAAGCGGCGGTGATGCCGATCCCGGCCGACCACGTCAAATGGGAGCCCGACGCGCCACTGATGGAAGGTATGCGCCGCATGCGCGAGGCGATGGCCGGCCTGCATCACCACCAGATGGGACACCTGAACGATACCCAGGTCGACCAGCTGGCCACCCAGGTGGACGAGGCGGCGGCGTACATGTTCGCCAACTGCAAACTGGAGGCGGAGCCCGACGTGGCCCTGCACGGCGTCCTCGCCCGGCTGATGGCGGGCGCCGAAGCGCTGCACGCCGACCCGGCCGATCCGGCACCGGTCGCGGACATGAGCGCGGCGCTGGCGGACTATCCGCGGCTGTTCGACGATCCGGGATTCAGCGATGCGAAGACCGGCGGGGAGCACGTCGCGCACTGAGTGCTTCGACGCCGGCCCGGGCTCTGATCGGCCCGGGCAGGCCTCAGCCGGCCCGATAATGGCGCGCCGCCGTCAGTTGATCGGATGCCATTCGCCGGTGGCCAGCGTGGCGCGCAACGCGACCTGCGCCGGGGCCGGGTCGATGCCGTTCTCTGCCAGCCACGCGGGGTCGTACAGCGTCTGGTCGTAGCGCTCTCCGGGATCGCACAACAGGCTGACGATGCTGCCGCGCTCGCCGGCGGCGCGCATCCGCGCAGCCAGCTCCAGGCACGCTACCAGGTTGGTCCCCGACGAGCCGCCATAGCGACGGCCCAGCTGCTCTTCCAGCAGGTGCATCGCGGCCACGGAGGCGGCGTCGGCCACCTCGATCACCTCGTCCACCACCTCGAACAGGAAGCCCGGCTCCACCCTCGGCCGGCCGATGCCTTCGACGGCGGTCGGCTGGCTGGCGATCGCGCTGCGGTTGCGCGTGCGCCAGCCGTGCACGAAGGCGCTGCCGGCCGGTTCCGCCACGCACAGGCCGGTCTCCAGCGCGCGGTAGCGGATGTAGCGCCCGATCGTTGCCGAGGTGCCGCCGGTACCGACGCCGCAGACGATCCACGCCGGCTGCGGGTGCGGCTCGCAGGCCAGCTGGCCGATGATCGACTCGGCGATGTTGTTGTTGCCGCGCCAGTCCGTCGCGCGCTCCGCGAGGCCGAACTGGTCCAGGTGACAGGCGCCGTTGGCGGCATGCCAGGCGGCGCGCTCGTGCACCTGCGCGGGGTCGTCGACCAGGTCGCAGTGGCCGCCAAGCGCATGCACGTCGGCGATCTTGCGCGGTGCGGTCGCGGTCGGCATCACCGCGGTAAAGGGCAGGCCGAGCAGTCGTGCGAACCAAGCCTCGGAGATCGCGGTGCTGCCCGAGGACGCGTCCACCACCGGCTGGCCCGGGCTGAGCCGGCCATTGCACAGCGCATACAAGTACAGCGAGCGGGCCAGCCGATGCTTCAGGCTGCCGGTGGGATGCGCCGCCTCGTCCTTGAAGTAGAACTCGATGCCCGGGAACCCGGGAAACTCCAGCCGCAACAGGTGGGTGTCGGCCGAGCGCGCGGCTTCCTGGCGCAGGCACAACAGGGCCCGCGCGGTCCAGCTGCGCATCGTCGCGCTGTCACAGACGGCGGCCGGCGGCTTGGCCGCGCCGGCCGGGAGGAAGTCATTGCCTGGATGGAATGCGTCGGGACTCATGGGTTTGGGCTCCCCAGCAACGCCCGGATCCTTCGGCCCAGGTGTGCCAGATACAGGTCGATGTAGCTGATGCCGTTCTCGTGATCGATCAGATACGGGTTCATCAGGGTGTGACGCAGGATCACCAGCCGATCGGCATCGGTGTCCTCGTCGTCATCGACCAGTGTCGCAGGGTCCAGCTGCAACTGCGTCAGGATCCGGTTCATCTCCGTCTCGCCGAGCGCCTCCGGGCGCAGCGTGGTCATCGAGCCGAAGAACTGCTTGAGCTGGAGGGGCTGGCTGGCGTCGGCGCGCAGCTCATCGTGCAGGCGGCGGACGAAGGCGTTGGCCCGTGCCAAGTCCGCGTTGCCGGTCGGGTTGATGGCCACGCAGACCAGGTTGCTGTCGGGCGCGAAGGGCACGGTGACGCGGGCGATGCCATCCAGTTCCACGGCGAGCCGTTCGGCGCGTGCGTGGAAGGCTTCGGCGGCAAGCACCGTCTGCCGCGGCAGGCGACCGAAGTTGGCGTGGTCCAGCGGCAGCACCTTGTGGGTGACATACACCGCCGCCGCGGCCGCGCCGGATTTGGAGCCTTCCGGGACAAACTGGCCAAGTCGGCGGTAGCGGCTGAGGTAGTCGGTGGCGCGGGTGTCGTGGAAGACGTAGTCGGCAGCCTCCGCCAGCAGCGCGGTGGCGCGGTGGTCGCGGCAGATGAACGCACCGGCGCCATAGGGCAGGTAGCCCAGCTTGTGCGGATCGACGGTGACCGAGTCGGTGCGGCCCAGTGCGGCAAAAGCGGCATGCACTTCGGGCTGCGGGAAATGGGCGAAGCCGGCGCGGACCTCGTCGATGCCGCGCAGGCTGCCGTCGGGGTTACGGAACAGGGTCGCCAGGTAGCCGCCCCAGGCGGCGTCGATGTGCACGCTGAAGCCCAACCCCTGGGCCTGGAAGTGATCGCGCAGGTCGACCACCGCATCCACCGGGTCGACGGTGCCGTACTCGGTGGTGCCCAGCACGGCGACGGTCATCAGCACCGGCTGGCGCTCGCGTCGGCACTGCTCGAGCGTCTGCTCCAGCGCCTGCGCATCCAGACGCATGCCTTTTTCCGGCAACAGGCGCAGCTGTTCCCGGCCCAGGCCGAGCAGCTTCAGGCCCTTGCTCCAGGAGTAGTGAGCGGTGATCGGGGCCAGCACCAGCGGCACCTTGAGGTCGCGGTGGCGGGCGAAGAACTCCACCATCCCCAGATGCTCCAGCCGCTGGGACTGCACCGCATCGCGCCAGCGCCGGCGATCGCGCGCGGGTTGCCCGGCCAGCCAGAGCTGCCACTGGCCGAGCAGCTCGATGCCGGCGTCCGGACAGAGGTTGAACGCCTGCCAGTCATCGTCCGGCAACGCCAAACCCGGCACCTGCGCGGCACGCAGGGCGACTGGAAACGCCTTCAATGCCAGCGCCAGGCGCAGCGCCTGGTAGTTGGCCACGGTGCCGCCGGAAGTCAGGTGGCCGAACGCGCAGTCGGGGCGGTCGGTGTCATCGGGGTAGCCGAGCATCCGCGCCAGCTGCAGCCCGACCTGGACTTCCAGATCGATCGTGACGGGGGCCGCGTCCTCGCTGACATTGTTGGGGTTGTAGGGCAGGGTCAGCATCTGCGCCGCCAGTCCCGGCAGCAGCAGGTCGGAGGCCATGTGCCCGATGTAGCGTGGACTGTGGAAGGGCACCGAGCGCTTCAGCGAGGCGGAGAGCTGGTGCAGTTCGCGGCGCAGGCGCGACTCGAACGCCTTGTAGTCGGGATGCTGGGCAGCGTGGGTCGGGATCGCCGGCGGGTCCTCGGGGTGGAAGTTGCGCCGCCAGTAGACGTGGTCGCGCAGGAACTCCACGACGAGCTTTTCCAGCAGGGTGTCGTTCTCGCCGTAGGGGCCCAGGAACAGCGCATCGAGCATCGGCCGGTCCGGATCGGCGACCCCGGGCGTGCCGGCGGCGATGGCCAGGGCGTTGCCGGAAACCGCGGCAGCGGCGCGCTCAACCGAGGAAGGCATTGAGGAACCCCCAGGGGCTGTGCGCGCGCGCAATCGAATAGACCATGCCGAACGTGAGCAGGGCCGCGACGTAGAAGCCCGCCTTGGCCAGGCGGGTGCGGCCGCGCTTGATGGCGAACACGCCCAGCACGATGTAGACGACGAGCAGCAGCAGTTTCACCGTCAACCAGCCGTTGGCGAACATCGCGCCTGGCAGCATGGTCAGCAGCATCAGCGCGGCGGTAAGCAACGCGGTATCGACGGTGTAGCTGGTCCAGCGCACCGGCAGCCAGTGCGGCCAGCGCATGCCGGCCAGCACGCCGGCGCCGCGCAGGGCAAAAATCAGCCCGCTGGTGATCGCCATGGCGATGTGGATGCTTTTGATTTGCGGGTAGAACTCGATCATGGGATTTCCTGTGCGTGACTCAGCCCGGACGGCCGTCGGAGCGCGGGGCCAGGTAGATCCGCCCCACATGGGCGACCCAGGGCAGGAAGGCGACCAGCCAGCCCACCGCGGCGACCGCCTGCCACGCGGTGCTGTCGGGAAATACCTCTGCCGCTACCCGGATCACCGCCACCATCTGGATTGCGACGAAGGCGAACCAGGCCACCGGATACATCGTCAACGGCCGCCCGGCGTGACCCTCGGTCACCCGGGTCACCATCGCGATGAGGATGCTGCCGAAGAAGCCGATGAACAGCGCATGCGCCGGGCCTCGACCGAGCCAGTACACGCCTGTCATGGCATAGCTGATGCTCTGGGCGGAATACAGTGCGAATGCCAGCGGCAACCACGACAGGCCGACAAACAACACCGACAGCAGGCCCGGATTCTTTCCGCGTGGCCACCAGCGCCACACCATCGTCGCGGTCAACGCCAGCAGGGGCAGGTCGACCAGCCACAGCCAGCCGTAGAAATGAAACAGCTCCAGCAGCAGGTGGCCGATAAACAGCGGCCAGGCCGCGGCCAGCAGCCACATCGGCCGCCACGGCTGGTAACCGGGCACGACCCGGCTGGCGAAGAACGGGAACATCCGGTGGGCCACGGTGAAATACACCGGCAGCAGCAGCCCGAAGCTGCCGATCTTGATGCTGGCGAAAACCCAGACCGGCGAGGCGCCCAGGACGTAGGCACCCCACGCCAGCACGCCGAGGAAGCCCAGGCACAGCGCGGCGAAGCACGAACGCGCATGCCAGGTGGTGCCGCTCTCGCGCCACAGCAGCGGCGCCATCACCGTCAGGCCGGCGAGCCAGCCCGCGGCGGTCATCAGGACCCCGACGATGATTCCGGCCTCCCAGCCCAGCGCACCCAGCAGGGTCGCGATCTGGCCGCCAAAGATCCCCAACCCGACCGGCACGTAGCGCCAGCGGTCGATGTCCGGCAGGCCCAGCCATTTCGGGAAGGTGGTCAGCAGGAAGCCGAAGAAGAAGCTCGGCAGCACCTGGTACTGCATCACGAAGGCGTGCACCCACCCGGTGTGCAGCTGGGCATGGGGTATGGCCACAGCGGGCCAGCGGGTCCCCACCAGCCATGCCGCCCACCACGCCATGGCGATCAGCAGGTTCATCGAGCCGATGAAGAACATCAGGCGGTGCGGTGCGATGGCAAGTCGGCCCGGCGAGAGCGCAGCGGGCCTGGGTTCGGGATGATTGTCCATGGGCGTCAGTGTGCCTTTGATGGGTGCTGGCGTTATTGACCTGGGTCAGCCGGGCCGCGTGCATGAGCGCGCAGATACAAGCACGCGCACGAAACCACGCGCATGAAAAAGGCGGCTTGCGCCGCCCCTTCCATTGTCAGCAGTCGGGCCGGTCAGAGGCTCGACTCGGTCTCCAGTCGACCGCTGACCGTTTTGCGCGCCCGCCTTGGCCCCAGCCACAGCGAGAGCACGAACAGCGCGATCATGAAGGCACCGGCGGCGAAGATCGTATCGCCCGGTACCCGCAGCCAGACCAGCACATCGATGATCGGACGGGTCATGAACTCGGCCGAACGTGCGTACCAGTAACCGTTCTCCAGGTTGGCTTCCAGCTGCAGAACGCCCATCGGCAGCAGGGTCAGCGTCATCATCAGCAGCAGGCCGATGTTGAGCGCCCAGAAGCCGCTGCGCAGCAGTCCCTCGCGCCAGACCAGGTCCGGCTTGAGGCCACGCAGGCAGTACAGCATCAGGCCGATGCCGAGCATGCCGTACACGCCAAACAGCGCGGTATGGCCGTGGGCGGCGGTCAGGTTGGTGCCCTGCATGTAGAACAGCGCCAGCGGGGTGTTGATCAGGAAGCCCAGCAGGCCCGCACCGATCAGGTTCCAGAAGCTCACCGCCAGGAAGAACATGATCGGCCACTTGTACTGCTGCATCCATGGCGTGGCGCGGCTGCTCTTCCAGGTCTCGTGCGCCTCCAGGCCGATCAAGGCCAGTGGCACCACTTCCAGCGCGGAAATGCTCGCGCCCAGCGCGATCACCCCGGTGGTGACGCCGGCGAAGTACAGGTGGTGGAACATGCCCAGCACGCCGCCGGCCATGAACACGATGGTCGCGAACAGCACGTTGATCGTCGCCGAGCGCCCGCGCACCAGGCCGAGCTTGACGAAGATGAAGCTGATCACCGCGACGGCGAACACCTCGAAGAAGCCCTCCACCCACAGGTGGACGATCCAGAACTTCCAGTAGGTGACGATCGAGATGTGGGTGTTTTCCTTCCACATCAGGCCGGCGGCATACAGGATGCCGATGGCGACGGTGGACAGGAACAACAGGCCCGCGATCGAGGAGGTCTGGTTCTTGGCCCGCATCGCCGGCCACAGGGCGCGACCGACGAGGGTCAGCCACAGCATCAGTCCGATGAACAGGTAGATCTGCCAGAAACGGCCGATGTCGACGTATTCCCAGCCCTGGTGGCCAAACCAGAAGTTCGGGATCTTGCCCAGCTTGCCCATCACCGCCATCCACTGGCCGGCAAACGCGCCCACGACAATGATGATCAGGCTGATGAAGAGGAAGTTGACGCCGAATTTCTGGTATTTCGGCTCATGCCCGGAAATCGCCGGCCCCAGGTACAGGCCGGTGGCCAGCCACGCGGTCGCAATCCACAGGATCGCCAGCTGCGTGTGCCAGCTGCGGGTAACCGCATACGGCAGCCACTCGGAGAGGGCGAACCCGTAGGCCTCCTGGCCCTCGACCTGGTAGTGCGCGGTGGTCGCGCCCATCAGGATCTGCACCAGGAACAGGGCCATCACCAACCAGAAGTACTTGGCGGTGGCACGCATGGACGGGGTCACGACGATCGCCCGCGCCGGATCCTGGGCGGGTGGTGCCAGCGGCTTTTCCTTGCCGTGATACGCGGCGTAGTGCCACGACAGCAAACCGATGCCGGCGATCATGAACAGGATCGAGAACATCGACCACATGAAGCTGCTGGCGGTCGGCGTGTTGCCTACCAGCGGTTCGTGCGGGAAATTGTTGGTGTAGGACTTGACGTCGTCGGGACGGTTGGTGGCGGTCGCCCACGAGGCCCAGAAGAAGAAGCCCGTCATCAGGCGGCGGTTGTTCTCGTCCGGCACCGGGTTCTCGCGGATCGCATAGGCCTCGCGCAGTTCCTGCGTGGCCGGATCGTTGGAGAACACGCTCATGTAGTGGGCGGCGACCTGCGAGATCGCCTGCGCGCGCTCGTCGCTGACCACGATGGAGCCGGTCTGGGGATCGTAGGTGTTGGCCCGGATCTCGGGCTTGATCTCCGCGTGCAGCTTGGCCTGCTCGCTCTCGTTGAGTTGCTCGTAGGGCATGCCGAACTCGATCCGCGAACGGATATCGAGCATCGCCACGACTTCCTTGTGCAGCCACTCGGCCGACCAGTCGGGAGCGACGAGCGCACCGTGGCCCCAGATCGAGCCGCTCTGCTGGCCGCCCATCTCCTGCCAGACGCGTCGTCCGGCCTCGATGTCAGCCCTGGTGTAGAGCACCTCGCCACTTTCGGTGACCACCTGCTCGGGCATCGGCGGCGCCGTCTGATACAGGTCCTTGCCGATCCACAACATGATGCCGAAACTGACGATGAGCAGGGCCCCCAGGCCCAGCCATAGTCGCCTCGTTATCTGCACGCTTTTTGGTTCCATCAATGCTTCTCCCGGATAATGGCCGCCATATTGGCCAGTCGGGGTTCAGGTCTCGTTGACCTGGATCAAGCGCCCAACCCGCGGGACCATGGACGCATTCCATCAGGTCTCCGTGAGCCGCTGCAGGCAGACTGTCGAGCCGGGATAAATCGCGCTTGGACCAGGCGTAAGGGCTATGGCGAAACCCTCGCTCCCGCCGCCAACGGTGCCGGGTGCTTCGGGCATGCGCAACCCCGCCGGCCGCATAGTGCGACCGGCGTGCATTAATCACTTGGGAAGGCACGCGCGTGGAAGCGGTGCGTCAACGGTGCAGAACGGGATCGGCGAGGGCGGCCAGCTGGTCGCGGTCAAGCAGTTCCACTTCACGGCGGTCGACCAGCAGCAAACCGTCTTTCTGGAAGCGGCGCAGCACCCGGCTCACCGTCTCCGGCGCCAGGCGCAGGTAGTTGGCAATGTCGGTGCGCGCCATCGTCAGCTGGAAGCGGTTGGCGGAGAAGCCGCGTGCCGCCAGCCGTCGGGACAGGCCGATCAGGAAGGCGGCCATGCGCTGGTCGGCCGACCAGTCGCCGGCGAGCAGCGCAGCGCGACCGATGTCGCGGCTGAGCAGCCGGAACAGGTGGCGTTGCAGTCCCGGCAACTTGCTCGCCAGCACCGCGATCTTCGGGAACGAGAACCGACACAGCATCGCCGTGTCCAAGGCGACCGCGTTGCAGGGGTAGGTCTCGCCATCGATCGCGTCCAGGCCGATGACCTCGCCCGGCAGGTGGAAGCCGAGCACGTGCTCGCGGCCGTCGCGGTCGATCATGTAGGTCTTCACAGTGCCGGCGCGGACCGCGGCGATCGCCTCGAAGGGGTCGCCTTCGCGGAAGATGTGCTCGCCGGCGTGGAACGGACCGACGTGCTCGACGAGCACGTGCAGGTCCATCAGCGAGCGCTTGTCCATGCCCTCGGCCAGGCAGGCCTGGGAGAACGCGCAGGTCGAGCAGAACGTCAGCTCATCGCCGTCGTCCGCCATCGTGGTCGCGTCCTGCCGCGGGAACGCGGTCGGGCTCACGCGCGCCTCCACGCCGCGTCTAGATGGCGCGGGAGAAGCGGGGCGAGGCGGTCGGTCGGGTCAGGTAGTGGTCGAAGCACATCGCTATGTTACGCAGCAACAGGCGTCCGCGCGACGTTGCGGTGATGCGGGACGGCTCCACCTTGACCAGACCGTCGGCGACCAGTGGCTCCAGCTGGGCGATCGCGTCGGCGAAGTAGTCGTGGAAGTCGATCAGGTAGCGCCGTTCCAGCGCGTCGATCGGGATCTCGCCCTGACACATCAACCGCTGGATGACGTCCGCGCGCAGCTGGTCGTCCTCGCTCAGGCGCATGCCGCGGAACACCGGCAGGCGGCCCTCGTCCAGCGCGATCTGCCAGCTCGGCAGGTCTCGCGGGTTCTGGCTGAAGCTGTCGCCGATATGGCTGATGGCGCTGACGCCCAGCCCAATCAGGTCGGTATCGGAATGGGTGGTGTAGCCCATGAAGTTGCGGTGCAGCCCGCCGCGGTCCTGCGCGGTCGCCAGGTCATCCTCGGGCAGCGCGAAATGGTCCATGCCGACATAGGAATAGCCGGCATCGGTGAGCTTCTCGATGGCCAGCTGCAGCAGCCCCAGCTTGACCTCCGGCGAAGGCAGGTCCTCGGCGTTGATCTGGCCCTGGGCCTTGAACAGGTCGGGCAGGTGGGCGTAGCTGTACACCGCCAGCCGGTCCGGACGCACTTTGATGACCGTGTCGAGGGTCTTGGAGAAGCCTTCCAGCGACTGCTTGGGCAGGCCGTAGATCAAATCCACGTTGACCGAGCGCATGCCGCTCTGACGACAGGCATCGATGATCGCGACGGTCTCCTCGACCGACTGGATCCGGTTGACGGCCTGCTGCACGGCCGGGTCGAAGTCCTGCACGCCCAGGCTGGCGCGGTTGAAGCCGATCGCGGCCAGTTCGGCGATGTCGGCGGGCTTGACGAACCGCGGGTCCAGCTCGATCGAGAGGTCGCGCTTGGGCGAGTCGGAAAAATGGAAATGGCTGCGCAGCGAGTCCACCACTTCGCCCAGCTGCACCGGGGAGAGGAAGTTCGGCGTCCCGCCGCCGAAGTGCAGCTGGATGACCTCGCGGTCGCGGTCGAACATCGCCGCCGTCATCGCGATTTCGCGGTACAGGCGCACCAGGTAGGTCTCCCCACGCGCCAGGTCGCGGGTGATGATCCGGTTGCAGCCGCAGTAGAAGCACGGACTCATGCAGAACGGCACGTGCACGTACAACGACAGCCGGCGCGGGATCGGATCGCCATTGCTCGCCAGGATGGCCTCGCGCAGCGCCTCCTCACCGAAGTCGGCGGAGAATTGCGGCGCGGTCGGGTACGAGGTGTACCGCGGACCGGGCCGGTCGTAGCGCTGCAACAGCGACGCGTCGAATTGGAGGGGACTGGACATGACGCTCAGGTTACGTAGCGCCCACCGCCGGTGCCTTGATCGGGGTCAAACGGAGCCGTGCAAATACCTGGAAGCGGCGCACGATGTCGTATCGTTGTGGTCGACCCGCGGTAAGCGGGCTGAAAGGTCGGAGGACCTATGGCATTGGGAGACGGCCCTTGGGTAATGGTGGTCGAGGATGACAACGAACTGCGTGAGGTGATTCTGGCGCCCGTATTGGCGAACGCGGGGTTCAACGTTGCCACCGCGCCCAGCGCGCTGGAAATGTATCGAGCGATGGTGGGCCGCGAGTTTGATTTCTTCGTGCTAGACGTCGGGCTGCCGGACGAAGACGGGTTCAGCATTGTCACGCACCTTCGTGGCCTCACCCGGGCGGGATTGGTATTGCTTACCGGACGCGCATCATCCTCCGACAAGGTGCGCGGTCTCGACGGCGGCGCCGATGCCTACCTCACCAAGCCCGTCGATCCGACCGTGTTGGTTGCGACTCTGCGCAGCATCGGTCGACGCGCGGCTTCAGACGGTGCCAGGCCGGCGGACATTGAAAGCAAGCAACACGCTGATGGCTGGACTTTCGACCTGGACCGCTGGCGTCTGCTCGCTCCGGGCGGCGGCACCGTCAAGCTTTCGGTCGCCGAGCGCGAGCTGCTCGCACTACTGGTGGGTGCTGCCGGCGAAGTGGTACCCCGAAAACGCATACTCGACAGTCTTGCCAGCAAGATCGCGGGGTTCGAGGAAGAGCGGCTGGAAATGCTGATCTTCCGGTTGCGCCGCAAAGCCAATACAGCTGCGGCGGGCAGGGAGCTTCCAATCCATACCGTGCGCGGAGTTGGCTACGTTTTAGCCAGCTGAGTAAAACAACGGAACACTATTTCCCTCTATTTCCGATTATTGCCCAACCTTACTTTTGCCCACCAAGGGGTGATCAAGTGAGATTTTGTTTTGTGATGCGCGTCTATATGCTGCATCGCAAAACCGGGGGGTGGCGCTGCGTCCTGCGGCGCTAGAGGGATATCCATCGGCCTCGATGGCCGCAATCACCCTGGTTGACCAGTTGCTCGGGAGCTCTAGAGCCCCCGAACACCGGCGTGCCTGTGCGCGCTGGATCGAAAAAACAGGATGAGAGTGAGATGGGTAAGGAATTATTCAGAGGCTGCCAGATCGGCGAGCTCGAGTCATGCGTCTCTGGACGTTTGCCAGCAGGAGTGCGCTCGATGCCCTCGCGTATGAGCAGCCTGCTCAGATCTGCTGCGCTCGTGCTGACCCTGTTGGTCTCGTTCCCGGCATCCGCCGAACTGATCCAGCGTCACAGCTTCAACGCGCCAGGCAACATCGAGATGATCGGCAACGCCTTGTTGTCATGTGAAACGGGAAGCGTCAATTGCGCCGCCCACCGCGAGAGCAGCACGACTGGCGGCAATGCAAATCGTCAAATGCGCTACGTCAACATAGACCCGAGCGCTGGCGGCACCAATTCATCAATGGCGACCTTGACACTTCCCCCGGGCGCTGAGGTGCTCTCGGCGGGTTTGTATTGGGGCGGTCGCGCCGGCAACACGGATCCTGCCCGGCGTAATATCAAGCTTCGAGTTGCCAACTCGGGGCTTTACCAGACAGTAAGTGCGGCAGCGGCGGACCTGCACACCTTCAATTCGCAAGGCGAGGCAAACTCCAATCGCCCGTATCACGCATATGCAGACGTCACCATCCATGTAAAGGCGGCGGGGTCCGGCGACTACTATGTAGCCGGTCTGACCGCGCTGGAGGGCGGCACGGGCAGCGGGCTGGGCTACTACGGTGGCTGGTCGCTGATCGTCACATACAAGGACATTGCGCAGCCGTTCCGGCGGCTCATGGTGTTTGATGGTAACGCCGGATATGTGGGCGGTACTACTCAAGCATCAGTTTCCGTCAGCGGCTTGCTCACCCCGACCTGGGGCGCCTTCAATGCATATATGGGTGCTCTGGTATGGGAGGGTGACGGAAACCTCAGCGGAGACCAATTCCTGTTCAACGGCGCGGCCGTCTCGGATGCAGTCAATCCAGCGAACAACTTCTGGAACAGCAGCATCAGCCGACTCGGTACACGTATATCAGCCAAGAATCCGGACTACGTTAACCAGTTTGCGGTCGATATCGACTTTGTCGATATCTCGGGGCTGCTGACGAATGGTGACACCGGTGCGACGCTGGGCTTTACCAGTTCGCAGGACGCATATTTCCCGCATGCACTGGTGTTTGTGACCGACCTGTTTGTTCCCAATCTGGTGACATCGCTGCAGAAGAGCGTAGTTGACGTCAATGGCGGCGCCGTGCAGTTGGGCGATGAGCTGGAGTACACAGTTTCCTTTAATAACACCGGAAAGGATGGCGCGACGAAGGTAGCTTTGATCGATCCGATCCCCGCAGGCACAACCTACGTGCCGGCATCCATGACGGTTCTGACGAACTCAGGAGGTGCATTCACCGGTCCAGTGACAGACGGACCAGGCGATGACATCGCCGAGTTTGACGGCAATCAGGTGGTATTCCGGCTTGGTTCCGGCGCGACGACTACCGAAGGTGGTCTTGTCCTTCCCAACGAGGGTGCAAGCGTACGTTTCCGGGTGAAGGTCGACGCCGACCCGACGCTTGTTAACACCAGTATCACCAACACAGCTAAAGTTTCGCACTACGCGCAGACGCTGGTTGCGCCAGATCCGTTTGAAGGCGAGTCCTCGACGGTATCAGGCCCAGTGCTGGGCCAGCCGTCGTTGTCGTCGATCAAGGCTATGACGTCGAATGATGACGAGGATGGATCGGGCTCGGTCAGCGTCGGCGACACACTGAATTACACAGTGACGGTTACCAATGACGGTGACTTCAGCCTCACCAATGTCGTGGTCACCGATGAGCTGATCACCCCGTCGAGCCAAACGTGCGCGACCTTGTCGCCCACGGCCCCCAATAACACTTGTGTGCTGTCCGGCACCTACGTGGTTACCCAGGCCGACGCCGACCTGGGGTACGTGCGCAATACCGCGGTTGTGCGGAGCCAGGAAATCTGTCCGGCGGATTCCGTCGAGCCCAAGTGCAATCCAACGCTCGATGTTCCGGTGCCGCCAACCCCCGAACTCAGCCTGGTGAAGAGCGGTGTGGCCAACGGCAACGCCGTGGGCGAGACCATTGCCTACAGCTTCCTGGTCACCAACACCGGCAACGTGACCCTGACCGGTATTGCGGTCAACGATCCGCTGCTGGCCGTGGCCCCGGTCTGCCCGGTGACCACGCTGGCCCCGGGTGCGAGCACGACCTGCACGGGCAGCTACACCCTGACCCAGGCCGATATCGACGCCGGCCAGGTGATCAACAGCGCGACTGCGGGCGGCACGCCGCCGGCAACCCCGGGCAATCCGACGCCGCCGCCGGTGGACACGCCGCCGTCGACGACGACCACCCCGATCACCCCGGACGCATCGCTGACGCTGGTGAAGACCGCCGGCACGCCGAGCGGCAACGCCGTGGGCGACACCATTGCCTACAGCTTCCTGGTCACCAACACCGGCAACGTGACGATCAACGATCTGGTCGTGAGCGACCCCCTGCTGGCCGTGGCCCCGGTCTGCCCGGTGACCACGCTGGCCCCGGGTGCGAGCACGACCTGCACGGGCAGCTACACCCTGACCCAGACCGACATCGACGCCGGCCAGGTGATCAACAGCGCGACTGCGGGCGGTACGCCGCCGGCAACCCCGGGCAATCCGACGCCGCCGCCGGTGGACACGCCGCCGTCGACGACGACCACCCCGATCACCCCGGACGCATCGCTGACGCTGGTGAAGACCGCCGGCACGCCGAGCGGCAACGCCGTGGGCGAGACCATTGCCTACAGCTTCCTGGTGACCAACACCGGCAACGTGACGATCGGCGATCTGGTCGTGAGCGATCCGCTGCTGGCCGTGGCCCCGGTGTGCCCGGTGACCACGCTGGCGCCGGGTGCGAGTACGACCTGCACGGGCAGCTACACCCTGAGCCAGGCCGATATCGACGCCGGCCAGGTGATCAACAGCGCGACTGCGGGCGGCACGCCGCCGGCAACCCCGGGCAATCCGACGCCGCCGCCGGTGGACACGCCGCCGTCCACGACGACCACCCCGATCACCCCGAACGCGGCGCTGACCTTGCTCAAGACCGCCGGCACGCCGAGCGGCAACGCCGTGGGCGAGACCATTGCCTACAGCTTCCTGGTGACCAACACCGGCAACGTGACCCTGACCGGTATTGCGGTCAACGATCCGCTGCTGGCCGTGGCTCCGGTCTGCCCGGTGACCACGCTGGCCCCGGGTGCGAGCACGACCTGCACGGGCAGCTACACCCTGACCCAGACCGACATCGACGCCGGCCAGGTGATCAACAGCGCGACTGCGGGCGGTACGCCGCCGGCAACCCCGGGCAATCCGACGCCGCCGCCGGTGGACACGCCGCCGTCCACGACGACCACCCCGATCACCCCGAACGCGGCGCTGACCTTGCTCAAGACCGCCGGCACGCCGAGCGGCAACGCCGTGGGCGAGACCATTGCCTACAGCTTCCTGGTGACCAACACCGGCAACGTGACCCTGACCGGTATTGCGGTCAACGATCCGCTGCTGGCCGTGGCTCCGGTCTGCCCGGTGACCACGCTGGCCCCGGGTGCGAGCACGACCTGCACGGGCAGCTACACCCTGACCCAGACCGACATCGACGCCGGCCAGGTGATCAACAGCGCGACTGCGGGCGGTACGCCGCCGGCAACCCCGGGCAATCCGACGCCGCCGCCGGTGGACACGCCACCGTCGACGACGACCACCCCGATCACCCCGAACGCGGCGCTGACGCTGGTGAAGACCGCCGGCACGCCGAGCGGCAACGCTGTGGGCGAGACCATTGCCTACAGCTTCCTGGTGACCAACACCGGCAACGTGACGATCGGCGATCTGGTCGTGAGCGATCCGCTGCTGGCCGTGGCCCCGGTGTGCCCGGTGACCACGCTGGCGCCGGGTGCGAGTACGACCTGCACGGGCAACTACACCCTGACCCAGGCCGATATCGATAATGGCGAGGTCGTGAACAGCGCGACTGCGGGCGGTACGCCGCCGGCAACCCCGGGCAATCCGACGCCGCCGCCGGTGGACACGCCGCCGTCGACGACGACCACCCCGATCACCCCGGACGCATCGCTGACGCTGGTGAAGACCGCCGGCACGCCGAGCGGCAACGCCGTGGGCGAGACCATTGCCTACAGCTTCCTGGTGACCAACACCGGCAACGTGACCCTGACCGGTATTGCGGTCAACGATCCGCTGCTGGCCGTGGCCCCGGTCTGCCCGGTGACCACGCTGGCCCCGGGTGCGAGCACGACCTGCACGGGCAGCTACACCCTGACCCAGGCCGATATCGATAATGGCGAGGTCGTGAACAGCGCGACCGCGGGCGGCACGCCGCCGACAACCCCGGGCAATCCGACGCCGCCGCCGGTGGACACGCCGCCGTCCACGACGACCACCCCGATCACCCCGGACGCGGCGCTGACGCTGGTGAAGACCGCCGGCACGCCGAGCGGCAACGCCGTGGGCGACACCATTGCCTACAGCTTCCTGGTCACCAACACCGGCAACGTGACCCTGACCGGTATTGCGGTCAACGATCCGCTGCTGGCCGTGGCCCCGGTCTGCCCGGTGACCACGCTGGCCCCGGGTGCGAGCACGACCTGCACGGGCAGCTACACCCTGACCCAGGCCGATATCGATAATGGCGAGGTCGTGAACAGCGCGACCGCGGGCGGCACGCCGCCGGCAACCCCGGGCAATCCGACGCCGCCGCCGGTGGATACGCCACCGTCGACGACGACCACCCCGATCACCCCGAACGCGGCGCTGACGCTGGTGAAGACCGCCGGCACGCCGAGCGGCAACGCTGTGGGCGAGACCATTGCCTACAGCTTCCTGGTGACCAACACCGGCAACGTGACCCTGACCGGTATTGCGGTCAACGATCCGCTGCTGGCCGTGGCCCCGGTCTGCCCGGTGACCACGCTGGCCCCGGGTGCGAGCACGACCTGCACGGGCAGCTACACCCTGACCCAGGCCGATATCGATAATGGCGAGGTCGTGAACAGCGCGACCGCGGGCGGCACGCCGCCGACAACCCCGGGCAATCCGACGCCGCCGCCGGTGGACACGCCGCCGTCCACGACGACCACCCCGATCACCCCGAACGCGGCGCTGACGCTGGTGAAGACCGCCGGCACGCCGAGCGGCAACGCCGTGGGCGACACCATTGCCTACAGCTTCCTGGTGACCAACACCGGCAACGTGACCCTGACCGGTATTGCGGTCAACGATCCGCTGCTGGCCGTGGCCCCGGTCTGCCCGGTGACCACGCTGGCCCCGGGTGCGAGCACGACCTGCACGGGCAGCTACACCCTGACCCAGGCCGATATCGATAATGGCGAGGTCGTGAACAGCGCGACCGCGGGCGGCACGCCGCCGACAACCCCGGGCAATCCGACGCCGCCGCCGGTGGACACGCCGCCGTCCACGACGACCACCCCGATCACCCCGAACGCGGCGCTGACGCTGGTGAAGACCGCCGGCACGCCGAGCGGCAACGCCGTGGGCGACACCATTGCCTACAGCTTCCTGGTCACCAACACCGGCAACGTGACCCTGACCGGTATTGCGGTCAACGATCCGCTGCTGGCCGTGGCCCCGGTCTGCCCGGTGACCACGCTGGCCCCGGGTGCGAGCACGACCTGCACGGGCAGCTACACCCTGACCCAGGCCGATATCGATAATGGCGAGGTCGTGAACAGCGCGACCGCGGGCGGCACGCCGCCGACAACCCCGGGCAATCCGACGCCGCCGCCGGTGGACACGCCGCCGTCGACGACGACCACCCCGATCACCCCGAACGCGGCGCTGACGCTGGTGAAGACCGCCGGCACGCCGAGCGGCAACGCCGTGGGCGACACCATTGCCTACAGCTTCCTGGTCACCAACACCGGCAACGTGACGATCAACGATCTGGTCGTGAGCGACCCCCTGCTGGCCGTGGCCCCGGTCTGCCCGGTGACCACGCTGGCCCCGGGTGCGAGCACGACCTGCACGGGCAGCTACACCCTGACCCAGGCCGACATCGATAATGGCGACGTCGTGAACAGCGCGACTGCGGGCGGCACGCCGCCGGGCAACGATCCGATCGACAGCCCGCCGTCGACAACGACCACGGTGATCGACGCGGAGCCCGCCGTCGTCTCGACAAAGGTGAATTCGGCCAATGCCGACGAGGACCAGAGCGGCACGGTGACGGTCGGCGACACGTTGACCTACACCATCACTGTGACCAACACCGGCAATGTGACGTTGACCGATGTGGAAGTGGCTGATGCGAAGATCACGCCTGCATCGATCACCTGTCCCGCGCTTGAGCTAGGAGCGGCATGCGCGCTGTCAGGCAGCTATGTGGTCACCGCGGCTGATGCTCAAGCGGGTGTGGTGATCAACACCGCGGTCATCTCGGATGGCGCCGCGTGCACCATTGGGTCCACGGCCGCCGAGTGCAATCCGGGCGTGGAGGTGTTGGTTGTCACCCCGCAGATCGACGCGGACGATGACAGCGACACCACGCCGCAGAACACCCCGGTCACCACCGCGACCCTACGCAACGACCTGCTCAACGGTTCGCCGATCGACCCGAGTGACGTTGTGGTGACGGTCGTGCGCCAGCCCGGCAACGGTACGGTCGTGATTAACCCCGATGGGACGATCACCTACACGCCGCTTCCGGGTTATTCGGGCACCGATACCTACGAGTACCGGATCTGCGAGGCGGTCAATCCGTCCAACTGCGCGGTCGCGACCGTGACCATCACGATCCTGCCGAACGTGGTCGTGGCCATCGACGATGAGGACAGCACCGAGGTGGATACGCCGGTCACGATCCGCGTGCCCGACAACGACACCTCCACCGGTGCGCCGCTGGATCCGTCGTCGGTGACCCAGCTGAGCCCGCCGTCCAACGGCAGCATCACGATCAACGACGACGGCAGCATCGTCTACCTGCCCAACCCGGGCTTCACCGGCGAGGACCGCTACGTCTACAGGATCTGCGACACCTCGGTGCCCACGCCGGTCTGCGACGACGCCACCGTCCTGGTCACGACCACCGGCCAGGCCGCACTGCGTCTGGTGAAGACCGCCAGCGTCCGCGAAGTCAAGGTCGGCGACCTGGTGCGCTACACGCTCGACATCGAAAATGTGGGCGCCGCGAACGTTGCCGCAGTGTCGGTGCTGGACACGCCGCCGGCCGGATTCACCTACGTGGAGGGCTCGCTGACGGTCGCTGATGGCGACAACGCCGGCACCGTCAGTGGCCAGAATCCGCTCCTCTTCGACGGGCTGGACATCGCCGCTGGGCGTAAGGCCACGTTGGTCTATCTGATGCGGGTCGGCGCGGGTGTCCGTCCGGGCAACCACGTCAATCAGGCTCAGGCCTTCGCAGCCGATGGGAACACACCGTTGTCCAACGTGGCGACCGCCGAAGTGTCGCTCGCAGCCGATCCATTGCTGGATGACAGCCTGCTGATGGGTACGGTCTTTGGCGACCGCGACGGCGATGGCTGGCAGGACAGCGCCACGCTTGACGCCGTCACCGTGCAGGGCGGGTTTGCCGCCTCGGCCTATATCGCCGGCTCCACCACGATCGATCGCGGCCAGGGCCCGGTTGCCGATCCCGACGCGAGCGCGCCGCTGCTGCACGGCATTCGTGTCGGCCAGCTCAGCGGTCGTGCCTCCGAGGCCGATCCGGCGTCGGCGCATCGGGTGGTGATCAGTCAGCGCCTCTCGGAGCCGACTTTCACCGGCGACTTCGTGCTGACGAGCAAGCAGGGCGCGACCGTACGCATGGACGCCGCCGGCAAGACGACGGTCGAGCATCACGGCCAAGCCGCCAAGGGCCTGAGCTCGGCGGCTCCAACGGTCGAGCGTCGCGTCGCGAAGGTCGCGGACGGTTACGTGGTGGACTACGTGATCACCAACACCGGCATCGACGAGCGCGGCATCCCCGGCGTGCGCATCGCCTCGGTGGAAGGTCTGCTGATCGAGACCGACCAGTACGGCCGCTATCACCTGGCGGGCATGGCCGGTGGTGAGTGGGCGCGTGGACGCAATTTCATCCTCAAGGTGGATCCGTCGACGTTGCCGGCCGGTGCACAGTTCACCACGGCCAACCCGCTGGTTCGCCGCATCACCCCGGGGCTGCCGGTGCGCTTTGACTTCGGCGTCAAATTGCCGGTCGAGCTGATCCCCGGCGGTGAGCAGCGCATCGAGGTGATCCTGGAGGAGATGCTGTTCGCTCCGGGCAGCGCCGAGGTGAACCCAAGCTACCTGCCAACCATTGCGGACCTGGCGGACAAGCTGGTCCAGCACGATGGCGGCGAAATCGCGATCCAGGCGAGCGGTGCCGACGGCCTGGCGCTGGCACGGGCATCGGCCGTCAAGGCACTGCTGATCGGCCCGCTGCCGGACGACGTGGCCGCAAAAACGACCCTCTCGATGCGCGAGGACGTGGCAGATGAAACCTCGACGCTGGTCGGCCTGCAGGGCGATGAGCTGTTGCTGGGGACGGTGCTGTTCGATACCGACAAGTCCACCGTCCGGCCGCAGTTTGCTGCGTTGATCGAAGAGGTTGCCGCTGCATTGGAGCAGCGCGGCGGCGGCACGGTCGTGCTGGTTGGCCACACCGACGTGCGCGGATCTGCGGACTACAACCGTGCCCTTGGCCTGCGCCGTGCCACCGCGGTCTACGAAGCGATAGCACGCCACCTGAGTCCGGAGGTCCGCGCGGGTCTGCGGGTCGAGGCCAGCAATGACGCGGCAGCCCCTGCCGCCGGCAACAAGTGAGGGGCGGATCATGAGCATGCAAATGAAACTGTTGGATTACACCCTGATCACCCTGCTGGCGGGAATGGCGTCCACCGCCTCAGCTCAGCAGGCAGCGCCGGATGCGGCCAATGACGCGGATGACGCGCCGGTCGCGGTGGAGTGCGGCGCGGACGGTTGCCGCACTGACGAAGGCCTGCTGTTCAAGTTGCGCACCCGCGGTCTGGCCGAACCGGTGACCGAGGGTACCGGCGTGCGATCGTCCTCCGAGGCGCTCGCGCCGGACCGTCGCGTGTCCGTCGGCCTGGTCGCGCCCGGCAAGGCGCAGGTGAGCGGCAAGTTCAGCATGGCGCTGCCCAATGGGGGCGTGATCTGGGCCACCGAGGACCCGACGCTTGGCCAACCGGAACTCTCGATCTCTGCCCCGTCCATGGTCCCCTTCGATGGTGAGCGCATCACCAGGCCGGTGGCGTTTTACGTGCGCAGCAACTATCCCGCGTTCATTGATCGCTATGAGCTGACAATTTACCGGGCGGCCGACGGCGACCTGATCGATCCGCTGACCCAGGTGGCCATCGACGTGGCTGCCGTCTCCAATGCCGACTGGGACGGCGCGCTGCCCTCGAAGTTCCGCTTCCGCAAGGGCGACGAGCTGGTTTACGTGTTGCGTGCCTACGACAAGGACGGTCGCTTCGACGAAACCCAGCCGCGCACCCTGCAGCTGGTCAGCGAGGAAGAAGCCTCGCGCGGAGCGAGCCAGATCCGCGACAGCCTGGAAAAATCCCTGGGCACCGCCTTGAGCGTGGAGCAGGCGCAAACGCAAAGCCTGGTGGATCGGGTGTTTGCCGGTGATGGGCTGCGCCAGCAGAACATCCCCATTCGCGGCTCGCGCATCCGCCTGCAAGGCCGCAACCTGCCGCAGGACCATGCCCTCAAGATCAACGGCGAGCGCTACCCGGTCGATCTGGAGCGCAAGTTCGTCGCCGAGTTCCTCGCCCCGGTGGGTCAGCACCCGTTCGAGATCGCGTTGGACGGTGGCGCTCAGCCGCTGCGTCACACCCTGGATGTCGACGTGTCGGGCAAGTACCTGTTCGCCGTCGCGCTGGCCGATGTCACCATCGCCCAGAACAACGTGAGAGGGTCGACGACGCCGTTCGATAATGACCGTCGCTACGACGACGACATCCTTGCCGATGGCCGGCTGGCGTTCTATGCCAAGGGCAAGTTCGACGGCAAATACCTCGTCACTGCGCAGGCCGACACCACCCAGCGGGACGTGAAGCAGCTGTTCACCGGCTTCACCAGCGCCGACCCGCAGGACATCTTCCGTCGTCTCGATCCGGACATGGTTTACCCGACCTACGGAGACGATTCGACCACCTATCGCGACGTCGACACGATGGGGCGTTTCTACCTGCGTGCCGACTGGGACAAGAACCAGGCCTTGTGGGGCAACTACTCGACCGGATTCACCGGCACCCAGTACGGCCAGTACGTGCGCTCGCTGTATGGCGCGGCGCTGGATTGGCGTTCCCTGGCCAACAACGTCTGGGGCGACCCGACCACTCAGGTGCGCGTTTTTGGCTCAGAGGCGCAGACGGCTCCGGGCCACAGCGAGTTCATCGGCACCGGCGGCAGCCTGTACTACCTGCGCCACACCGACGTGCTGCCCGGTTCGGACATCGTCGTGCTGGAAGTGCGTGACCGCACCACGGGCCGGGTGGAAAGCCGCATCGACCTGCTGCGTGGCGCCGACTACGAGATCGACGAACTGCAGGGCCGCTTGCTGCTGACCCGGCCGCTGGCCCAACTGACGCGTGAGAACATCCCGACGCTGACCCGCGACTACCCGCTGGACGGATTTGAACAGCGCCTTCTGGTCGACTACGAATGGGTGCCGACCAGCTTCGACGCCGACCAGGTGGCGGCCGGGTTCCGCGGCAAGCACTGGTTTGGCGACCACGTGGGAGTCGGCCTGACCTACGTCGACGAGAGCCGTGCAGGCGACGACTACACCCTCGCCGGTGCCGATCTCACCCTGCAGGCGGGCAAAGGCACCTACCTGAAGCTGGAGCACACCCGTACCGAGTCCACCAGCGCGCCGGTGTTCTTTTCCGACAACGGCGGCTTCACCTTCACCCAGCTCAACCCGGTCGGTCCCCGCACCGGCGAGGCCAGCGCCGTGGATGCACGGGCGAACTTCAAGGAGCTGGGGGTGACCGACCGCGACTGGAGCGCGGGTGCGTGGTGGCGGCGCGTGGATGCCGGCTACTCGGTCTCCCGTTTTGACATCGGCGCCGATATCAAGGAGGTCGGAGCCGAATTGGCTGGCGAGCTGAGCGGGTCGCTGGGCATCTACGCCCGCGCCAGCCGCGCCGAGCGGGGCGCGGAAAGCCTGACCCAGGCCCAGCTGACGGCGGAGTGGCGCATCGATGAGGACCGCACCCTCAGCGGCGAGGTGCGCAGGGTCGATGAGAAGCGCGGCAGCGGCGATGCCAATGGCACCCTGGGTGCATTGAAGTACGCCCAGCGTTTCGGGACTTCGTTGGAGCTCTACGGCACCGCACAGCTCACCCTGGATGACGACAGCGGCCGTTACGCTGACAACGATGCGTTGACCCTCGGTGGCAAGTACCTGTTTGGCGATCTGTCCACCGTCGGCGCGGAGCTCACCACCGGTGATCGTGGCGACTCGGCGCAGGTCGATGCCGAATATCGCATCGATACCGATCACAGCCTCTACGGCGCCTACACCTACTCGACCGACCGCACCGAGTACGACCCGCTGTTCAACACCAACCGGCAGAACGGCTGGACGCTCGGCCAGCGTTGGCGCCTGTCCAACCAGGTGAACCTGTTCAACGAGAGCCAGTTCCTGAAGACGCCCAGCGCGTCCGGCCTGGCGCACACATTCGGGATGGATCTCTATCCGGCCCAGGGCTGGAACACCGGTTTCACACTGCAACAGGGTGACCTGACCAATGCCGATGGTGGCAACGTCGACCGCCGCGCCGTCAGCATCAATGGCGGGCGCACCTCGCCGGGCACCGACTGGCAGAGCAAGCTGGAGTGGCGTCGCGACACCGGTGCCGAGCAGCGCGAGCAGTGGGTGACCACGAACCGCCTGATGCACAAGCTCAATGAAAGCCTCAGCCTGGCCGCGCGGGCGAATTATTCCGAGACCACGGACAAGCTTGATTCCGCCGCCGGTGCCCGCTTTGCCGAAGCCAACCTGGGCTTCGCCTACCGTCCGTGGAACAGCACTCGGTGGGGTCTGTTCGGCCGGTATACCTACCTCTACGACCTGTCGACACTGGGTCAGGTGGGCGGCGCGGACTACGACCAGCGCTCGCAGATCCTCTCGCTGGAAGGCGTCTACAAGCAGGATCAGCACTGGGAGTACGCCGCCAAGCTGGCCCGTCGCGCAGGCGAAGTCCGTTACGGTCGCGGCACGGGCGCGTGGGCGGATTCGGCGACGACGTTCGCCGCCGGCCAGGTCCGCTACGAGCTGATCCAGAAGTGGCACGCGCTGGCCGAGTATCGCTGGCTCGATGTGGACAACGGTGGCACCAGGCAGGGTTGGCTGGCGGGAGTGGACCGTGACATCAACCGCAACTTCCGCTTGGGGGTCGGTTACAACTTCACCGACTTCAGCGATGACCTGACCAACTTCGACTACGATCACAAGGGCTGGTTCATCAACCTGGTCGGCAGCTACTGACACAGGAGGGTTGACGCCGCGAGCGCTTCGATGGGTCCCGCGGTGCGCAAGCCCGACCGGCAACGGATGACCGCATCGCGCGGCCGGGCTAGCCTATGGTGCTTCGAGGTCGGCGCGAGTCAGGCGCTCGCCGCATCCACTGCCGTCCGAGTCGCTCATGGATCCCGTTGCAACGTCTGAGGCTGCTTCCGTCAGGTCTGCCCGCGTGCCGCCGTGGAAGGCGTTCATGCGATGGCTTCGCGATGTTCCGATCGCCGACCCCGTTGACAGGCGTAATGCGCCGGTCCTCCAGCTGGTCATGCTGGTCATCCTGGGCACGGCACCGCCAATCTGGGCGTACCGCTTCACCCTGCTCAAAGACGTCCCGTGGCGCGAAGACGAGACGCTCGGCTTTGCCTTGAGCATGGGCTTCTATGCGCTGGCGGGCTTCAGCCTTTATCTCGTGCGTACCGGCAGGTTCCAGTGGGCAGTCAGGCAGCTGATGGTGGTGACGGCAATGCTGATGCTGGTGTCCCACTCAAGCGTGGGTTTCACAGGCAACCGGTTCGAGCACCCGTTGCTCACCGTCTGGATCGTCACCACCGGGTTGATGATTGGCCGGACCGCCGTCTGGACGATGTGTCTCGCCGTTCTGGGTGCGTTCGCGCTCGGCGTGCGGGTGGACGTCATGGCCGGCGAGCCCGCGAGCGGGATGGTCACCGACGGGATCATCAGCGGTCTGATGTTCGTGCTCATCACGGCCGTGGTGGACCGGGCCGCGACAGCGCTGCGTGAGAGCCTTGCCGCTGAGAAGCTCCGCAGCGATCAACTTGTGGTGTCAAACGAGCAGCTGGAGGCGGAAATCCGTGAGCGAGAGCGCGTGATGGACCAGCTCGTCCACGCCCGCAAGATGGAGGTGGTGGGACGACTGTCCAGCGGACTGGCGCACGATTTCAACCATCTGCTCGGACTGGTGCAGGGATACGCCGGGAAAGGGCTGCAGAGTGCGGAGCCGGCTGCCATGCGTGAAGCACTGCAGGGTGTGGATGGCGCATCGCGTCGGGCCGCCGCGGTCGCCACCCGCTTGCTCGACTTCGGGCGCGCGGATGCCCGCTCCCTGGAAACGATTGACGTGGCAACTGCGGTCAATGACCTCCGGCCGGTGTTGCGGCAACTCCTGAGCCCCGACATCGCGATCGATATCGAAGGGCCGCTTGTCCCGGTCCATATCCGGTTCGATCCGGCACAGTTTGAATTGATGGTGTTGAACATCGCCGCCAATGCCGGCGACGCCATGCGTGAGGGCGGGCACTTCAGCATCTCCGTGACTGCCAGCGACGGGCACGCGCGGATCCGTTTTTCCGACACGGGTATCGGCATGAGCGAGCCCGTTCGCCGCCAGGTGCTGGAGCCGTTCTTCACCACCAAGGCGCGTGGAGAAGGCACCGGCCTGGGCCTTGCCCTGGTCTCCTCGATGGTCGGCGACGCCGGCGGGAGGATCGATGTCAGCAGTGCCCCCGGCGAGGGGACCGACTTGGTCATCCGAATCCCGGCGATCGCACCGGACACCCCCACGCGTGCGCGGCGCCAGTTGGCCGGGAGTGCCGGATAGGGACCGCTTGATTGCGCGCCATCCCGTCGCGTCCCGGCCCCCGAACCGCTACAGTAGCGCGATGACTCCAAGGGCGAACCTGCATTTCCGCAATGCCGACACCGGTTGGCGATGGTCGCTTGTCGCCGTCGTTCCCGATCCGTCGCATCCCCAGGAAATGCCGCATGTCCCCGCCAGACAGTCCGCAGTACCAGCCATACCAGCAGCACGTCGCTGACGGCCACACCCGCATCCCGGTGGTGCGCGAGGTCCTGTCTGACCTGGACACGCCGCTGTCGGTGTACCTGAAGCTGGCCGACGGGCCGCACACCTACCTGTTTGAATCGGTCGAAGGCGGCGAGCGCTTCGGGCGCTATTCGATCATCGGCCTACCGGCGCGTCGCGTGTACGCGTTTGCCGGCAACACCCTGTATGTCACCGAGCACGGCGAGCTGGTCGAGGCGCGCGATGTGGCCGATCCGTTCGCCGAGGTCGAGCGCCTGCGCTCGCAACACTCGGTGCCGCGCATCGACGGCCTGCCCGGATTCACCGGTGGCCTGGTCGGCTGGTTCGGCTTTGAGTGCATCCAGTACATCGAGCCACGGCTGGGCGGGCCCGGCGCGGACGGCGAGGCCAAGACCGACGAGCTGGGCACCCCCGACATCCTGCTGATGCTCAGCGAGGAAGTCGCGGTGTTCGACAACCTCAAGGGCCGGCTCTACCTGATCGTGCATGCCGACCCGTCCGAACCGCAGGCGTGGGCGCGCGCCAACCGGCGCCTGGACCAGCTGGTCCACCGCCTGCGCAACAGCGGCACCGCGTATCCGGAAACCCTGGATTCCTACGGCCTGGACGAGGCCGACTTCGTCTCCGGTTTCACCCGCGAGGGCTTCATCAAGGCCGTCGAGCAATCCCAGCAATACATCCTCGATGGCGACATTTTCCAGGTCGTCCTCAGCCAGCGCCTGAGCGTCCCCTTCAAGGCGCGTCCGGTGGACGTCTACCGCGCGCTGCGGGCGCTCAACCCGTCGCCCTACATGTACTTCCTGGACGTGGGCGACATGCAGGTGGTCGGCTCCTCGCCGGAGATCCTCGTGCGCCTGCAGTTCGACGAGGCCGGGCAGGGCATGGTGACGGTGCGCCCGATCGCGGGCACGCGCCCGCGCGGCGCCACCCCGGCCGAGGACGAGGCGCTGGAGGCCGAGCTTCTGGCCGATCCCAAGGAGCGCGCCGAGCACCTGATGCTGATCGACCTGGGCCGCAACGATGTCGGCCGGGTCAGCCAGCCGGGCACGGTCGAGGTCGGCGAGCAGTTCGTGATCGAGCGCTACAGCCACGTCATGCACATCGTCAGCGAAGTCACCGGCACCTTGAAACCTGGGCTGTCCTACGCCGACGTGCTGCGCGCCACGTTCCCGGCCGGCACCGTCAGCGGCGCGCCGAAGATTCGCGCGCTGGAGGTTATCCGCGAGCTGGAGCCGGTCAAGCGCAACGTCTACGCCGGCTCGATCGGCTACCTGGGCTGGCATGGCGATGCCGACACCGCGATTGCGATCCGCACCGCGGTGATCCAGGACGGCCGCCTGCACGTGCAGGCCGGCGCCGGCATCGTCCACGATTCGGACCCGCAAAAGGAATGGGAAGAGACCATGAGCAAGGGCCGGGCACTGTTCCGCGCGGTCGCCGAAGCGGCAAGGGGGCTGTGACATGCTGCTGATGATCGACAATTACGACAGTTTTACCTGGAACCTCGTCCAGTACCTGCAGGTGCTCGGCGCGGAGGTCAAGGTCGTCCGCAACGACGAGCTGTCAGTGGCGCAGATCCAGGCGCTGGCGCCGGAGCGGATCGTGATCTCGCCCGGCCCGTGCACACCCGATGAGGCCGGCGTCTCACTGGAGGTCATCCGCCAGTTGGGACCGCACACGCCGCTGCTGGGGGTGTGCCTGGGTCACCAGGGCATCGGCCAGGTCTACGGCGGGCAGGTCGTGCGCGCCGGCCGGATCATGCACGGCAAGACCTCGCCGATCCGCCACCTCGGCACCGGCGTGTTCGCCGGGCTGCCCGATGGCTACACCGCGACGCGCTACCACTCGCTGGTGGTCGACAAGGCCAGTATTCCGGATTGCCTGGAAATCACCGCGTGGACCGACAACCAGGACGGTTCGATGGAGGAGGTCATGGGCCTGCGCCACCGCGAGCACCCCGTGCAGGGCGTGCAGTTTCATCCCGAGTCGATCCTGACCGAGCACGGCCACGCCCTGCTGAAGAACTTCCTCGACGGCTGAGGCCGCGTCCCACCTCGACAATACGAGCCAGCAATGCCCATCACCCCGCAAGAAGCCCTGCAACGCACGATCGAACACCGCGAGATCTTCCACGACGAGATGGTCGAGCTGATGCGCCAGATCATGCGCGGCGAAGTCAGCCCGCTGATGACGGCGGCGATCATGACTGGCCTGCGGGTGAAGAAGGAGACCGTGGGCGAGATCGCCGGCGCCGCGCAGGTGATGCGCGAGTTCGCGGTTCCCGTCGAGGTCGCCGACCGCACCCATCTGGTCGATATCGTCGGCACCGGTGGCGACGGTGCCAACACCTTCAACATCTCCACCGCGAGCATTTTCGTCATTGCCGCGGCCGGCGGCCGGGTCGCCAAGCACGGCGGTCGCAGCGTGTCCTCCAAGTCCGGCAGTGCCGACGCGCTGGAGGCCCTGGGGGCGGGGATCGAGCTGAGCCCGGGGCAGGTCGCGCAGTGCATCGCCGATACCGGCATCGGCTTCATGTATGCGCCGATGCACCACCCGGCGATGAAGGTGGTCGCGCCAGTGCGCCGCGAGATGGGCGTGCGCACCCTGTTCAACATCCTCGGTCCTCTGACCAACCCGGCCAGTGCGCCGAACATCCTGATGGGCGTCTTCCACGAGGACCTGGTCGGCATCCAGATCCGTGTGCTGCAGAAGATGGGCGCCGAGCGGGCACTGGTGGTCTGGGGCCGCGACGGCATGGATGAGCTGTCGCTGGGCGCCGGCTCGCTGGTAGGAGAGCTGCGCGGCGGCAAGGTGCGAGAGTACGAGCTGCATCCGGAGGATTTCGGCATCGCCATGTCGGCCAGCCGCAACCTGCGCGTGGACAGTCCGCAGGCGTCGATCGCGATGCTCACAGACGTACTCGACAACGAGCCCGGCCCGGCGCTGGACATCGTCGCCCTCAACGCCGGCGCCGCGCTGTATGTCGCCGGCGTTTCCAACACCATCGCCGCGGGTGTGGAACTCGCGCGCGCGGCCCTCGCGTCGGGCGCGGCGCGGCACAAGCTGGACGAGTTCGTGGCAGCCACGCGCGCGCTGGCGAAGCCGTGATGTCCCCCATTTCCGGAGTTCGTTGCACGCCATGAGTGACATCCTCGACACCATCCTCGCGCGCAAGCACGAGGAGATCGCCCAGCGCAGCCAGATCCGCACCCTTGACAGCGTCCGCGCGCGGGCCCAATCGCAGCCGCCAACGCGCGGCTTCGTGGACGCGCTGAAGCAGCGGCACCTGGCCGGCGAGGCGGCGGTGATCGCCGAGATCAAGAAGGCCAGCCCCTCCAAGGGACTGATCCGCAAGGACTTTGATCCGGCGGCGATCGCGCGCAGTTACGAGGCCGGCGGTGCGGCCTGCCTGTCGGTGCTGACCGACGTGGATTTCTTCCAGGGCAGCAACCGCTACCTGGGCGAGGCACGCTCGGCGTGCTCGCTGCCGGCGCTGCGCAAGGATTTCATCGTCGATCCCTACCAGGTCTACGAGGCGCGGATGATCGGCGCCGACTGCATCCTGCTGATCGTCGCGGCGCTGGAGGACGGGCCGATGATCGAGATGGCCAACCTCGCCCACGAACTGGGCATGGACGTGCTGATGGAGGTCCACGACATCGACGAGCTGGAGCGCGCGCTGCAGACCGACTGCGAGCTGATCGGCATCAATAACCGCAACCTGCGCACCTTCGAGGTCTCGCTGCAGACCAGCATCGAGCTGAAGGCCGCGGTGCCGACGGACCGCATCACGATCACCGAAAGCGGTATCGCAACACGGGACGATGTCGCGAAAATGCGCGGCGCCGGCATCGATACCTTCCTGATCGGCGAGAGCTTCATGCGCGAAGCCGACCCCGGGGCGGCGCTGCGGCGGATGTTCCAGGCGTGAGCGGGGCCGTTCCGCCAGCCGCAGGCCACACGCCGCCGCTGGTCGTGTTCGACTTCGACCACACCCTGTACGACGGCGATTCGGGCAGCCACCTGTTTGCGTGGATGATCCGGCGTCGCTGGTGGCGAACGGCACTGGCCCTGCTGCTGGCGCCCCTGTTTGGGCCGATGGTCGCGTACCAGCCGACCCGGCGTGTCGGCATCTCCGGGTTCGTCTGGGCCGGTACCGTCGGTCTGCACGGTCCGCGCGAACTGGATGCGTTGATCGACCGCTATGTCGAGCTGCACGCCGAGCAGATCCGCGCGCGCCTGCTGCCGGTCGCGCTGGAGGTGTTCCAGCAGCACCGCGTTGCCGGCGACCAGGTCGTGGTGGCCACCGGTGCCCCGCCCGAACTGGCGCGTGCGATCCTGGCCTTCGTCGCACACGAGGACGTGCCGGTGGTGGGAACGCTGGTCGGTCCGCGCCTGGGCGGGCTGGGAGCGGCGCGCCACTGCCATTTCCAGATGAAGATGACGATGCTGCGCGAGGCAGGCTTCACTGCGCCTGTGGCGGTGGCCTATTCCGACAGCAGCGCGGACCTGCCGCTGCTGCTGGCGGCGGAGCGGCCGGTCGTGGTCAACCCCAAGCAGGCCAACGTCGCGATGTTCCGCAAGGTGCTGCCGCCGGGCACGCCGATCCTCAACTGGGGTTGCCCGGGGCGGGCCGGCGAACCGGTGCCCGGGTCAGTCGAAACCGCGCCTCAGCGCGTGCCGTAGAGCACGATGGTCTTGCCGCGGGCGTGCAGCTTGCCGTCCGCTTCGAGCTTCTTCAGGACCCGCCCGGCCATCTCGCGCGAGCAGCCCACCAGCCGCGACAGTTCCTGGCGCGAGACCCGCAACTGGGTGCCGTCGGGGTGGCTCATCGCTTCGGGTTCGCGGGCCAGGTCGTGCAGCGCGCGGACGATGCGGTCGGTTACGTCCAGAAACGCCAGCCGGCCGGCCTTGCGGCTGGTGTCGAGCAGGCGCTGTGAGATCTGCGAGGCAATCGAATACAGCAGCTTGGGGGCGTCGTCGGCCAGGCGCGTCAGCATCAGGTCGTAGAGGCGTTCGTGGCCGATTTCGGCCAGCTCGCAGGGCGTGCGGGTGCGCAGGATCACCTCGCGCTGGTCGCTTTCCACGAACAGGCCAAGCTCGCCGACGAACTCGCCGGGGCCGAAATAGCCCAGCACCAGCTCGCGGTCCTCGTCCTCCTCGGCGATGATGCTGACCGATCCGGAAATGATGTAATACAGCGTGCTGGCGGGATCCCCGGGCCGAAACACGTCCGTCCGCGTCGGGTAGCGACGACGGTGGCAGTGAGCCAGGAAGCGTTCGATTGTGGGGCCGTCAGGCGTCAGGGGGCTGTTGAATTTGCGCAAAGCAGTCAATTGGTCCACCGGGATGGCGTCGTGTAGGAAAAAATTCGGATTCAGCCAGCTTAGGGTGAATGGGCGCTGAGTGGCAAACTTTGCCCATCTGGGGCACTTCCGGTGAACCGTCGCTGGACGCGCGTTTTCAACCCGCGGCCAATTGCCGCATAATCCGGCATCTTGTCATTGTCCGGATAAAGCCTAGTGGTCAAGCCGTTGCCGCGTCTGAGGTTGCAGGGGTTCAACAACCTCACCAAAGCGCTCTCGTTCAACATCTACGACGTCAGCTTTGCCTACTCCGAAGAGGAGCGGCAGCGCTACATCGAGTACATCGACGAGGAATACAACGCCGATCGCCTGACCCAGATCCTGACGGATGTGGCGGACATCATCGGCGCCAACATCCTCAACATCGCCCGCCAGGACTACGATCCGCAGGGCGCGTCGGTGACGATCCTCATCTCCGAGGAGCCGGTGATCGACAAGTCCGATGCCAAGGGCGTGATCTCCGAGGCGGTGGTCGCGCACATGGACAAGTCGCACATCACCGTGCACACCTATCCGGAAACGCACCCCGACAACGGCATCGCGACCTTCCGCGCCGACATCGACGTGGCGACCTGCGGGGTGATCTCACCGCTGAAGGCGCTCAACTACCTGATCGAGACGCTCGAGTCCGACATCGTGGTGATGGACTACCGCGTGCGCGGCTTCACCCGCGACGTGAAGGGCAAGAAGCACTACATCGACCACCGCATCAACTCGATCCAGGACTACCTGGCCAAGAACATCAAGTCGCGCTACGAGATGCTCGACGTGAACGTCTACCAGGAAAACATCTTCCACACCAAGATGCACCTGAAGGACTTCGACCTGGACCAGTACCTGTTCGAGGAGAAGGCGCGCAACCTCTCGTTCAAGGAGCGGATGAAGATCGAGGCGCGCCTCAAGCGCGAGATCGAAGAGCTCTACCACGGGCGCAACCTGGTCGACTGATCGGGCTCAGACCCGGTAGGCGATCGCCTTCATCACCCGCGAGGCGGCCGACATGATGGACGGCACTGGCGGCGGCAGGATCCTCGCGCCGGCGGCCTCGGCATTGTCCGCATGCCGGGCCTCGTCCTCCTTCATCACCTCCAGGATCGCCCGGCTGCGGGAATCGGCCGCTGGCAGCGAGGCGAGGTTTTCGTCGATATGCGCCTCGACCTGACGCTCGGTTTCCACCACGAAGCCCAGGTTCCAGCCGTCGCCGCGCAGGCCGGCCAGGACACCGATCGCGAAGCTGCTGCCATACCACAGCGGGTTGAGCAGGCTGGGACGGTCGTCCAACTCAACCAGACGGTCGGCGCACCAGGCCAGGTGGTCCGTCTCCTCCTGCGCGGCCTCCAGCAGATGGGCGCGGGTGGACGGGTCGCGAGCCACTGCAGCCTGACCGCAGTACAGCGCCTGTGCACAGACCTCACCGACGTGGTTGACGCGCATGAGGCCGGCGGCATGGCGCCGCTCGCTTTCCTCCAGCACGACATCCGCACGATCAGCGGCCGGGTTGGGGCGCATGGCGGCAGGGGAACCCAGGACGGTTTCCAGCGCACGCTGGGCATCGTCAAGGACACGGTCGATCCGGCTGAGGCGGCGGGTGGTTTGCATGCCGCCAGTTTAGCGCGCGCTGCTGGCACCGGGGCGGCCGTGTGCCGGGTCGGCGGCATCCGGCGTGGCCAGTCTTTCGGCGAGAAACTCCAGCGGGTGCTGCACCGGCAGCATCGTTCCGTTGCCCAGGTGCAAGCGACAGCCGATGTTGGCGCTGAGCAGGCGCGTCGCACCACTGGTCGCCAATTGATCCAGCAGGGGTTGGCGGTACTCGCCGGCGCGCACCGGGTCGATCAGCATCTGGTTGCCCGCGGCGCCGCAACAGCCGAAGCCGGCATCGATCTCGATCACCGTCAGCTCCGGGATCCGTGTCAGCAGGCGACGCAGTGCCGGCACGCTGCCACTGGCATTGCGCTGGGTGCACGGCAGGTGCAGCGCGACGCGTTCCGGGTTTGACCGGAACGTCAGCCGATCGCTGCGCGCGTCCAGCAGCGAGAGCGCATCCACCGTTTCCCCGTCGATGGCGCCCGCGAGGGCCTTGTGGCAGCCGCTGGCGAGAGTGAGAACCTGCGCGTGTCCCGCAAAGGCCTCGCGATTGCATGCCGCCAGGCGCGCCGCGCCGTCGAGATTGCCGGCGTGCGCGTGGAGGGCGCCGCAACAGGTTTGCGCGTCCGGCATCACCAGTTGAATGCCCCCAGCGGCACAAAGCCGGGTCAGCGCGTCCCGGGCCGGACCCTCGTAGGAGCCCGCAATGCATCCGACGAAGAGGGCGGCCGATGGCGTCGACGTCGCGGGTTGCGCCGCCGTTGCATCGCGCAGCGAAAGCATGCCGTCGCGTGGGAGTGCCGGCGGCGCAGGCAACAGCTGAAGTCCGTGAGGAAGCAGGCTGCGGGTGTGGCGGTAAAGGCCCAAAAGTGCGCCCAACAGCCGGGGCCGGACTACCAGGGCTTCCAGCGCCTTTTGAAGCGCACTTGCGCCGCGGCGCTCGCGTTGGCGACCCCGCGCGGAAACCAGCAGCGCGTCATACTCCACCCCGGCCGGGCAGACGGCCTCGCAGTTGCCACACCCCAGGCAGTGGTCCAGATGGGCATCGCCGAGCGGGCCCGGCTCGATCGTGTCCAGTGCCCACGCCCTCGCCAGGGCTATCCGACCGCGCGGCGATTCGGCTTCCATCCCCTCGCGGCCGTAGGTCGGGCATACCGGCAAACACAGTCCGCATTGGACACACCGGTCAGCCAGTGCGACCAGCGGGTCGGAGGCAAGCGGACGGCTGGCAGCGGGCATTGCCGGATGCTAGCATGTGCGGCTCGGTGGCTTGCGCTGAATTGCGGCGACCGTTATCATTCCGCCTCTTTACGCTCCACAGCGCATCTTTCACCACAACGCGTGGCGAAGTTCCGGCCGTATCCCTTCCGCGGGTCACGGGCGCAACAAGCCCGGCAAGGTACCCAAGAAGATCAGTCATGAAGACATTTAGCGCCAAGAACGAGACCGTCCAGCGTGACTGGTACGTGGTCGACGCCTCCGGCAAGACCCTGGGCCGCCTGGCCGCCGAGCTTGCCCACCGCCTGCGCGGCAAGCACAAGCCGGTCTACACCCCGCACGTCGACACCGGCGACTACCTGGTAGTCATCAACGCCGAGAAGATCGTGGTCACCGGCAACAAGCTGGCCGACAAGAAGTACTACCGGTTCACCGGTTACATCGGCAACCTGAAGTCCGAGACCCTGGGCCAGGCGCTTGAGCGCCATCCCGAGCGCGTCATCGAGATCGCGGTCAAGGGCATGCTGCCGAAGAATCCCCTCGGCCGCGCCATGTACCGCAAGCTCAAGGTCTACGCAGGCTCCGAGCATCCGCACACTGCCCAGCAGCCACAGCTGCTGGAACTCTAAGGTCAACGACATGGCAATCCAGCAGAACTACGGCACCGGCCGCCGCAAGTCCTCCACCGCCCGCGTGTACCTGCGCAAGGGCGAGGGCAAGATCACGATCAACAAGCGCAGCATCGAAGAGTTCTTCGGTCGTGAGACCGCTCGCATGATCGTGCGCCAGCCGCTCGAGCTGACCAAGTCCACCGACAAGTTCGACGTCAACGTCACCGTTGCCGGCGGCGGCACCACCGGTCAGGCCGGTGCGATCCGCCTGGGCATCTCGCGTGCGCTGGTCGAGTACGACGAGTCGCTTAAGAGCGAGCTGCGTCAGGCCGGTTTCATGACCCGCGACGCCCGCGAAGTCGAGCGCAAGAAGGTGGGTCTGCACAAGGCACGCCGCGCGACCCAGTTCTCCAAGCGCTAAGATTCCTTGCGGTACAATTCGCTTTATAGCCCCGTCGCCAAGCGGTAAGGCACCTGACTCTGACTCAGGCATTCGGTGGTTCGAATCCATCCGGGGCTGCCATACAACGAAGAACCCGCCCACGTGGCGGGTTTTTTGTTGCCTGCGCGCAAGCGGTTACAATTGAAACCATCGCGCCGCGGCGCCGTTATAAGGAGTTCCCGATGAAGCTTGGTTCCCTCAAGGAAGGCGGCCGCGACGGCACGCTGGTGGTGGTTTCGCGCGACCTGACACGGGCGGTCCGCGCCACCGGCATCGCCGGCATCCTGCAGCGCGCGCTGGAGGACTGGAGCAACATCGCGCCGCGCCTGAACACCTTGTACGAGTCCCTCAATGCCGGCAACGCCGAGGGCGCGTTCGACCTGGACGTGGCGAGCCTTGCCGCGCCGCTGCCGCGCGCCTACGAATTCCTCGATGGCAGCGCGTACCTGCCGCACGTCGAGCGCGTCCGCCGCGCGCGCGGTGCCGAGGTGCCGGAGAGCTTCTACACCGACCCGTTGATGTACCAGGCGGTCAGTGCCGGCTTCATGGGACCGCGCGATCCGGTGCGGGTGACCAGCGAGGAATTCGGCATCGACCTGGAGGCCGAGCTGGTGGTCATCACCGATGACGTGCCGATGGCGGTGTCGCCCGAAGCCGCAGCCGGCCACATCCAGCTGGTGGGACTGGTCAATGACGTTTCACTGCGCAACCTGATTCCGGGGGAGCTGGCCAAGGGTTTCGGCTTCCTGCAGGCCAAGCCGCGTTCGGCGTTGAGCCCGGTGTTCGTCACTCCCGACGAACTGGGCGATGCCTGGCGCGACACCAAGCTGCACCTGCCGATGCTCACCCACGTCAACGGCAAATGGTTCGGTGCGCCCGAGGCGGGTGTCGACATGCAATTCAACTTCGCCCAGCTGGTCGCGCATGCCGCCCGCACCCGCCCGCTGTCGGCGGGAACGGTCGTCGGCTCGGGCACCATCGCCAACGAGGACACGTCTCTGGGCGCATCGTGCTTTGCCGAGCTGCGTACGGTCGAGGCGCTGCACGATGGCAAGCCCAGCACCCCGTTCATGTCCTTCGGTGATACCGTCCGCATCGAGATGCTCGACAGCGAGGGAGCCAGCATCTTTGGCGCGATCGAGCAGCGCATTGAACGCCACGACGGATGAGCTCGCGTTCTCCCGGGAGAGAGGCATGACCGAGCAGTTGACGCTGTATTCGTACTGGCGTTCCAGCGCGGCGTACCGCGTCCGGATCGGTCTCAACCTGAAGGGGCTGCCCTACAGGACTGTGCCGGTGCACCTGGTCCGCGACGGCGGCCAGCAGCACGCCGAAGCCTATCGCCAGCTCAATCCGCAGGAACTGGTGCCGGTGCTGATGCACGGGGACCGGGTGATGCGGCAGTCGGTGGCGATCCTGGAGTACCTCGATGAGACCTGGCCGTCGCCGCCGCTGCTGCCCGCGGCCAGCCGCGACCGGCAGCGTGCGCGGGCGATTGCCCAGGTGCTCGCCTGCGACATCCATCCGCTCAACAACCTTCGCGTGCTGCAGTATTTCGACCGCACCTGGAGCGTGCCCCAGCCGGAGCGCGAGGAGTGGGTCAGGCACTGGGTAGCCGAGGGCTTCGCGGCGATCGAGGCGATGCTCAACGACCACCCGTCCACCGGCGTTTTCTGTGAAGGCGACATCCCCGGCCTGGCCGATTGCTGCCTGATACCGCAGATGTACAACGCGCGCCGATTTGCGGTGGACCTGACGCCGTATCCCACCCTGGTCCGGGTCGAGCAGGCCTGCCTGGCGCTGCCGGAATTCGACGCGGCACGGCCGGAAAACCAGCCCGACGCGCCTGCGCCGGAGCCTGCCTCCGACTGAGAAGCTCAGCCCGGCCGGCGCTCGCAGCGGGGCCGGCTCGGCTCAGAACACCGACGCATACTGGTCGTGCTCGGCATCGGCCCCTTCGGAGAGGCGGAACTTCAGCGCCAGTCCGTCGCGTGAGTCGGCCGCGCGCAACGCCTCGTCGATATCGATCTTGCCTTCCTTCTGCATCCGGAACAGGCACTGGTCGAAGGATTCGATGCCTTCCTCCAGCGACTCCTCCATCGCCTGCTTGATCTCGTGGATCTGGCCACGCCGGATCAGGTCGCGGATGTGTGGCGTGTTGATCAGCACCTCGGCGGCGGGCACGCGGCGGCCGTCCACGCCGACCACCAGGCGCTGGGAAATCACCGCCTTCATGTTCAGCGACAGGTTCATCAGCACGTTCTTGTGCGCCGCCTCGGGGAAGAAGTTGAGGATGCGCTCGATCGTCTGGTCGGCGTTGTTGGAGTGCAACGTGGCCAGGCACAGATGACCGGTCTCGGCGAAGGCGATCGCCGCCTCCATCGTCGACTGGTCCAGGATCTCGCCGATCAGGATCACGTCGGGTGCTTCGCGCATCGCGTTTTTCAACGCGCTGCCGAAGGCGTGGGTGTCCAGGCCGACCTCACGCTGGTTGACCAGCGAGCGCTTGTGCCGGTGCAGGTACTCGATCGGATCCTCGATGGTGAGGATGTGCCCGGAGACGCTGCTGTTGCGGTGGTCGATCATCGAGGCCAGCGTGGTCGACTTGCCCGAGCCGGTGGAGCCCACGATCAGGACCAGGCCGCGTGGCTCCAGGATGATGTTCTTGAGCACCTGCGGCAGCTGCAGTTCCTCGATCGACGGGATCACGCTGCGGATCGCGCGGATCACCATGCCGACCTCACCGCGTTGCTTGAACACGTTGATGCGGAAGCGACCCGCATCGGACAGCGAATACGCCATGTTGAGTTCCAGCTCGCGCTCGAACTGCGGTACCTGACCGTCGCCCATCAGCGAGTAGGCGATCTTCTTGACCATGCCGGGCGGCAGGCCGGTATTGCCCAACGGATGCAGCCGGCCCTCGATCTTGATGTACACCGGCGCGCCGGTGCTCAAGAACATGTCCGACGCGTTCTTCTCCGTCATCAGCTTCAAAAAATAGCCGATGTCCATGCGCCCACTCCCCGTTGACCGGACGCCGTCATTGCAACCTTGACGCCGGATTGCCCACAATGGCCGGGCGATACACCTCCGCCACGGCTCCCCATATGCTCACAAGCTTCTCACAATTCCGCAGCCTGCTCGCGTGCACAGTTCTCGCTTGCGTGCTCGGCGCATGCGCCACGCTGCCGCCGCCGACCAATGAGCTGGCCGATGCGCGACAGGCCGTTTCCAGGGCGACCGACCTGGACGCGGACCAGTACGCCAGCGAGCAGCTTGCGTTGGCACGTGATGGCCTGGGGCGGGCCCAGGTGGCGATGTCAGAGGGTCGCAATGACGCAGCGCGCGCGCTCGCCAATGCCGCCAGCGCCGATGCCGATCTGGCGATCGCACTGAGCTCCAACGCCAAGACCGCCGCCGAGCTGGCCCAGCGACGACGTGAAGTGCGCGAACTGCGCGACCGCTTCGAGGGAGGGAGCAGCCGATGAGGATTTCCACCGATATTCGTTGCCTGGCCATCGGACTGCTGCTCGCCGCGTCCATCGTCCCCGTCCTCGCGCAAAGCCGCACCGATGCCGGCGTCGAGGCACTGGGGCGCAAGCTGGTCGCACTGGATGCCAATCCGGACTATGCCAACGCCGCGTCGTTTGAGCGACTGCAGGCGCGCAACGCCGTGGATGCGCTGGCCAACGCCCGCCAGAGTCAATACGAGGCGGCGTACTACGTCGCCGACCGCCGGGTGCAGATTGCCGAGGCGGCCGCGGAGACGGCGGCGATGCAGCAGCAGTTGCGCGAGCTGGAGCGGGAGCGCACCGAGCTGTTGCTGGAGGCCAGCCGCCGCGATGCCGCCGCCGCACGCGCCGAAGCCGAGCGCCTGCGCATCCAGGCCCAGGTCCGGGCCGAGGAGGCGGAGCGCCTGCGTATGCAGTCCCTGAGCGATGCCGACGCCATGGCCGATGTGGAGACGGCGTTGAAGGATGTCGCCGGCGCCCAGGCGGCCCGCCTGAAAGCTGCAAGGGCGCGCGAGGCCGAACTGGCCCGTCAGGAAGCCGAGCTGATGGGCGGCAAGCCCGACGAGAAGCCCAAGAAGAAGTAACCGCCGCTGCGCGCCCCGGGCGTTTTGTCAATAAATCGTTGGTTGTCAGCGGTTTAAGTCCGCATAGCGTGCGGGGACAAGGCTCTTGTCAGCCCTTTGCCTCGGGCGCGCACTCGGCCCGACCGACGCATATTGCCGCTGCCGGACGTGCGGAGTAGGGTCGAATCACCGGGCGGTCGATTCCCGCCCGGCGGTTCCCCTGTGCTGAAGGAGGCTTCAATGTTCGATGATCAATCCCAGCCCGAGATAGATGCCCTGATCGATTCCAACCGCGAGTTCAAGCAGCTGTACCAGCGCCACAAGAAGCTCGACAAGAAGGTTATGGACGCCGAGTTGGGCGTGTTGCCGATCGACCCCACCACGCTGGCACAGATGAAGCGCGAGAAGCTCGCGGCCAAGGACCAGTTGGTCAGGATGTACGCCGCCCAGGGCAACTGAGCCGCGCTGCGCTGTCGACGCCGGCTGCCGCGTACCCGGCCGCCGGTGCCGGCATCCCTTAGAATCCCCGGGTCAGCCGCGATTGCCGGCGCCAAGAACCCGTGATTCGCATGCAAATTGCTAGCTCCGTACTCGACCTGATCGGCAACACGCCGATCGTCAAGGCGCAGCACCTCGATACCGGTGTGTGCGAACTGTATTTCAAGCTGGAATCTCAGAACCCCGGCGGCTCCATCAAGGACCGCATCGGGCTGAAGATGATCGAGGCGGCCGAGGCGCGCGGGGACATCTCGCCCGGCGACACACTGGTCGAAGGTACGGCGGGCAACACCGGTCTGGGACTGGCGCTGGTTGCCCAGCAGAAGGGCTACAAGCTGGTGCTGGTGGTTCCTGACAAGATGAGCCGGGAGAAGATCTTCAACCTCAAGGCGATGGGCGCGCAGGTGGTGCTGACCCGCTCCGATGTCGCCAAGGGCCATCCCGACTATTACCAGGACCTCGCGGCGCGTATCGCCAGCGAGACGCCGGGCGCGTTTTTCATCAACCAGTTCGGCAACCCGGACAACCCGGCCGCGCACGAGCAGGTCACAGGCCCGGAGATCCTCGCCCAGATGGCCGAGGTCGGCGGCCTGGATGCGATCGTCTTCGGCTGCGGCAGCTCGGGCACCATGACCGGCCTGTCGCGCTGTTTCTCCGAGAAGTCTCCGCATACCGAGCTGATCCTGGCCGACCCGGTCGGCTCGATCCTGACCGAGTACATCAACGAGGGCACGCTCAGCGACAAGTCCGCCAGCTGGATGGTCGAGGGCATCGGCGAGGACTTCCTGCCGTCGATCTCCGACTTCAGCCGGGTCAAGCAGGCCTACGCGATCAGCGACAAGGAAAGCTTCCTGACCGCGCGGATGCTGTTGGAGAAGGAAGGGATCCTCGGCGGCTCCTCCACCGGCACACTGCTGGCCGCCGCGCTGAAATACTGCGCCGCGCAGACGGTGCCCAAGCGCGTGTTGGTGTTTGTCTGCGACACCGGCAACAAGTACCTGTCAAAGATGTACAACGACTACTGGATGCTCGACAACGGCTTTCTGGAAGCCGAGCGCCACGGCGACCTGCGCGACCTGATCCTGCGCCCGTTCTCGCGCCGCGACACCGTCGTCATCGGCCCGGACGACCTGCTGGTGACCGCCTACCAGCGGATGAAGCTGTACGACGTCAGCCAGTTGCCGGTGATGCGCGGCGACGAACTGGTCGGGATCATTGACGAGTCCGACCTGCTGCTGCACGTGTACGGCGACGAGGCCCGCTTCCGTGATCCGGTGTCCACCGCGATGGTCAGCAAGCTGGACAAGATCGACGTGCGCGCGCCGGTCGAGGCGCTGCTGCCGGTGTTCGACCGCGGCCATGTCGCGATCATCGCCGACGGTGATCAGTTCCTCGGCCTGATTACGCGGATCGACCTGCTGAATCATTTGCGCAGGCGGGTGGAGTGAATCGACAAATCCGGGGAGAGCTCCTCGGATTCCGTCATGCTTGTCTTTCCCATGCCTGATATGAACATGCAGACCTCCCTTCTTTCCGCCTCGAATCAGCCCGAGGGATCGCCCCGGACTCAATTGCTGGGCGATCTGCTTGTCGCGCAGAGCGCCGTGTCCGCCTCGGATGTGCAAAAGGCCCTGGCTTTTCAGAAGCAGTTCGGCGGCCGTATCGGCAGCATCCTGGTGCGTCTTGGGGCCTTGTCGGAAGAAACCTTGCTCCCGGTCCTGGCGAACCAGCTCGCGATGCCGCTGCTGTCGGGAGACGAGTGGCCCGAGAGTCCCGATGCGATCCGCGCACTGCTGGGTACCGAAGGGTATTCAGTGGACTGGTGGGTCGACAACGGCGTGGTGGCCTGGAGCCGGGCATCCGGTCCGATCATCGCTGTCGCGCGTGATCCGCTGGATCCGCTGATCAACGAGGCGCTCGGGAAGCACTTTGGAACCAACGCGTGGGACTGGCGCCTGACGCGAACCCAGGACTTGGACCGCCTGCTGGAAATGGCCGGGCGAGGTGGTGCCGGAGATGACTCCGCCTTGGATGACGACGTAGGCCACCTGCGCGAGTTGGCGGAAGAAGCTCCCGTCATCGAGCTGGTGAACAACATCCTCGCCCAGGCGATGGATCAACGGGCTTCGGATATCCATATCGAGCCCGAAGAAATGGTATTCCACATCCGCATGCGGACCGATGGAATCCTGCATACGCGCATGACGCTGCCGGCCAGCCGTTACCCGGCGGTGGCGTCCCGCGTAAAGCTCATCTCCGGGATGGATATCGCCGAGCGGCGGTTGCCCCAGGACGGGCGGTTGACGACCCGGGTCAGCGGTCAGGAGGTTGATGTGCGCGCCTCTGCGGTGCCTGCCCTGCACGGCGAGTCCATCGTGCTTCGGCTCCTGCCAAAAGAGCGGCAGGACCTGAGCCTGGAGCGGCTGGGATTTTCGCAGCGGGATCTGGCGTCGTTCCGGCTCTGGGCGCGCGAGCCGCATGGCATCGTGCTGGTCACCGGACCGACCGGTTCGGGCAAGTCGACGACCCTTTACGCCACGCTGGAAGAAATGAACCAGCGCGATCGCAAGATGATCACCGTCGAGGATCCGGTCGAATACGAGGTCACCGGGGTCACCCAGATCCAGGCCAATGCCGAGATCGGCTACACGTTCTCGCGTGCCCTGCGCGCCATCCTGCGACAGGATCCGGACGTGATCATGATTGGCGAAATCCGCGATCTGGAAACCGCGGAAATCGCGGTGCAATCGGCCCTTACCGGCCACCTGGTGCTTTCCACGCTGCATACCAATGACGCGGTCAGTGCGTTTACCCGCCTGGTCGACATGGGCGTGGAACCGTTCCTCGTCGCCACCAGCGTGCGTGCCGTGCAGGCGCAACGTCTGGTGAGGCGCCTGTGCACCCGTTGCAGCGAGCCGGCCGAGGTCCTGGCGGCGGTCGCAGATCTGGTCGGATCGCTGGATGAGTCCGATGGTGATCCGGCATGGCGCCGGCCGGTCGGTTGCACCCATTGCCAGGGCACCGGTTATCGCGGACGCCTGGGCATCTATGAACTGGTCGACGTGAGCCCCGAGTTGCAGGAACTGATCATTTCCGGAGCGACCGCCGAAGTCATGCGCCAGGTGGCAACGCGTCAAGGTGGCCGGACCTTGCGCGAAGACGGCTTGTTGAAGGCCCGCGCCGGGCTGACGACCGTCGATGAGGTCATCCGCGTGACCGGTGGGGCGGTGGCGGATGGCTGAGGTGGCCACGTTCCGTTACGAGGCCATGGACGGCTCCGGCAAGAAAGTCTCCGGCACGCTGGATGCCCTCTCCGAGGGAGAGGCGTCACGCCGGCTGGCGTCACAGGGGCTGACGCCCTATGCGATGAAGGCAGTACGCAAAGGCGGGTGGACCGGACCGCGTCGGCGGACCGCCTCATCGCGCGAATTGCAACTGGTGTTGAACCAGTTCACTACCCTGCTGGAAGCCGGCGTCGGGCTGGTCACCTCGTTGTCGTCACTGGCCAAGTCCAGCCATCACCCCAGCCTGACCCGCGCGTTTTCCGAGATGGAGCGTTCGGTCCGCCGGGGCGAGAGTTTCAGCGCGGCGCTGCGTGCGGCGAAGTTGCCGATACCCGAATACCTGCACCAGCTGGTGCATGCCGGCGAGGCGACCGGCCGGCTCGCCGAGTCTGTGCGCAACGGCGTCCAGCAATTCGAGTACGACCAGCGGGTGCGACAGGAAATGACCGGCGCGATGATCTATCCCATCGTGCTCGTGGGCTCGGGTCTTGCCGCGGTCGGCATCATCTTCATGTGGGTGGTGCCGCGCTTCGGTGGCCTGCTGACCCAGCAGGGCAACAACATGCCCGCGCTGTCCCGGTGGACGATCGCCACCGGAGTCTGGTTGAGCGAACACGCCTGGCTGGTGGCGCTGGCCGTGGTGCTGCTGGCCGTCGGCGTCCGTGCGTTGTTCAAGCTGCCGGGCTTCGTCGATCGCCTGGCGGAGTCGACGGTCCGGCTGCCCATCGTCGGCCAATGGCTGATCGAGTCCGAAGTAGGTCGCTGGGCCAGCACCTTGGCCGCGCTGCTCGATGGACGCGCTTGGGCTGGTGTGGATGCGCGCCTGGCGTTGGCCGTGGGCGCTGGAGGCTGCCGTGGCGGTGCTGGTAGTGGCGGCGGCGCTGTGGTTCTGGCCGCCGGGCGAGACCGGCCGCAACGATGTGCGGCTGGGGCCGTATCTGGTGTTGTTCCTGTGCGGGGGCTTCGCGGCGCGGCTGGATCAATGGCTTGGTTCGCGCAAGCACGCCTTTCCGCGTCTCTGGGGTGTTGCAGGCCTGGCGGCGCTGGTCGCCTTTGTGGCGACCACCCCGGGAGTCTGGGCGGCGATTACCGGCGGTGCGCTTGACAACAAGCTCAATCACCATTGGTTCCTGTTTTTCGGGCTGGTGTGGTCCAGCCTGCTGCTGGCGGTGCTGCATGGACCGGGTTGGTTGAGCGGGCTGTTCTCCTGGGCCCCGATGCGGCTGGTGGGAGCGGTCAGCTTCAGCGCCTACTTGTGGCACATGCCGGTGCTCGCCAGTCCACTGGCCCGCTGGTTCGGGACGAGTGTGTTTTCGGCCTGGGCGGTACTTGCCGCCTTGATGCTGGTGGCCATGGCGTCGTTTCTGGTGTTTGAACGCCCGTGGCGGGAGTTGCGTCTGCCGGCTGCCGCGCCTGCGGCTGCGCGTCGGCAGGTCGGCTGAGGGCAAGGGCGGCCGGCCGGCAGGTGGTAGAATTCCGGGTCGTCCCGCTGCCGTTCACGGAAACCTCTGCCATGTCCATGGATCAAGATCCCACCGGTGAGTCCGGCCGTCGTCCGGGCCTCGGCACCCTCGCCATCCATGCCGGCCAGTCTCCCGACCCCAGCACCGGCGCGGTGATGACGCCGATCTACGCGACCTCCACCTACGTGCAGTCCAGCCCGGGCGTGCACCAGGGGTACGAGTACTCGCGCAGCCACAACCCGACCCGGTTCGCCTACGAGCGTTGCGTCGCCGCGCTGGAAAGCGGCACCCGCGGGTTTGCGTTTGCCTCCGGTCTGGCGGCGACCTCGACCATCCTGGAGATGCTCGACACCGGCAGCCACGTCATAGCGATGGACGACGTCTACGGCGGTACCTACCGCCTGTTCGAGCGCGTCCGCCGGCGCAGCGCCGGGCTGGACTTCAGCTGGATCGACCTCAGCGATGCGGCCGCCTTCGAGGCCGCGATCAGTCCCGAGACCCGCATGGTCTGGATCGAGACCCCGACCAATCCGCTGCTGAAGCTGGTCGACATTGCCCAGATCGCCGAGATCGCCCGGAGGCGCGGCCTGATCGTGGTGGTCGACAACACCTTCTGCTCGCCGATCCTGCAGCGTCCGCTGGAGCTGGGCGCGCATATCGTCATGCATTCGGCGACCAAGTACCTCAATGGCCACTCCGACATCGTCGGCGGCATGGCAGTGGTCGGCGACGACAACGACCTGGCCGAGCAGATGGCGTTCCTGCAGAACTCCATCGGCGCGGTGCAGGGCCCGTTCGACAGCTTCCTCGCCCTGCGCGGGCTGAAGACCCTGCACCTGCGCATGAAGGCGCATTGCGAGAACGCGCAGGTGCTGGCCGAATGGCTGGATACCCATCCGGCGATCGAGAAGGTGCTCTACCCCGGCCTGAAGTCGCACCCGCAGCATGAACTGGCCAAGCGCCAGATGGATGGCTTCGGCGGCATGATCAGCATCTACCTGAAGGGTGGGGCGGATGCCGCCAACCGCTTCTGCGAGCGCACGAAGCTGTTTGCGCTGGCCGAATCGCTGGGCGGCGTGGAAAGCCTGGTCAACCACCCGGCGATCATGACCCACGCGTCGGTGCCGGCGGAAAGGCGCGCGGCGCTGGGCGTGACCGACAACCTCGTGCGGCTGAGCGTGGGCGTCGAGACGGTGGTGGACCTGCAGGCCGACCTGGACAGCGCCCTGTCGTGAGCGAAGGGCAGGACGCAGTGCTCGTGCCCGCTTCCCCGAGATCGCAGGCCACCAACGAATTCTGGCGCGAGCTTCGCGAGAGTTTTCGCAACCCCGAGTTCTGGGCGCTTTCCAGCTGGCTGGATATCCTCGTCCGGGCGCGCAAGTCCCGTTTCGGCATGCTGTGGCTGATGGCGCCGGCGGTTGTGTATGTGTTTGGCTTGGGGTCGTTTTTCGCCAGCATGCAGGGTCGCTCGATCGCCGAGTTCGCCGCCCATGTCGCGCTCGGGGCGATGGTGTTCCGGACCCTGATGTCGTCGGTGATCGGCAGCGCGAACGTGCTGGTCGCCAGCCAGTCGTTCATCATGGACGGCCACATGCGGCTGACCGATTACCTGCTGCAATCGCTGGCCAAATCGTTTTTCGACTTCTGCACTTATGTGCCGATTACGGTCATCGCCCTGCTCATGTACAAGGGCGTGGCGCTGCAGGGCTTGTTGCTGGCTCCGCTGACCATCGGGCTGATCTATCTGAACGGCCTGTGGATCAGCGTGATCTTTTCGCTGATAGGCGCCAGATTTTCGGATTTTGGCCAACTCCTCAACCACACTTCGATCTTCCTGTTCCTGTTGACCCCGATCATCTGGTATCCCGACCTGATGCCGGCCGAGAGCGTGCGCGGGCAGTTGATGCGGTTCAACCCGTTCTACCATTTCGTCACCCTGTTCCGCGCGCCTATCCTGGGTGAGCCGGTTGAAATGGTGACGTATTGGTATGTCGGCGCGATGACCATCGTCGGGTTGGTGGCGGCGACGTTCGTGTACCGCCGCTATGCCCGCTTCGTACCGTTATGGATCTGACCCGATGAGCGCATTCATCCGGGCCGACCGGATCAATCTCGACGTTCCGATCTTCCTGCAGCGCGAGCGCGAGGCAACGGGCTGGGGCGGGATGTTTCTCGGTGCGGCGTTCGATACCCCCAAGCGAAGCCTGATCCGGTTGCTGGACGACATCAGTTTTGAGATCCGCGAGGGCGACCGGCTGGCCATCCTGGGGCGCAATGGCGCGGGCAAGAGCACCCTGTTGCGGGTGCTAAACCGCGTCTATCAGCCGACCAGTGGCGAGCTGACGGTGCAGGGCAGCTGCCAGGCACTGCTCAACATGTCGCTGGGCTTCAGTGGCGAGGCGACGGTGCGGGAGAATATCTTCCTGCGTGGCATCGCGATGGGCCTGAAGGCGGCGTTTCTGCGCCCGCAGGTGGAGTCGATCCTGGAATTCGCCGGACTGGAGCACAAGGTCAACCACCGCCTGCGGACCTTGTCGTCGGGCCAGAAGATGCGTCTGGGGTTCGCAATCTCCACCTCGGTCCAGCACGACATCATGCTTATGGACGAGTGGGTGGGCGCCGGCGATTCGGAGTTCATGGCCAAGGCCAAGGAGCGGATGCAGAGCCGGGTCGGTGGCAGCAAGATCGTGGTGCTCGCCAGCCACAGCGTCGGTCTGCTGCGCGACATGTGCAACAAGGGCATCGTGCTGGAAGGTGGCAAGCTGGCCTACGCGGGCGACATCACTTCGTCGCTGAAGTGTTATCACGGCATGATGGCGCAGCTGCGCGCCAACAAGGTCATCACGATCGAAGACGCGGCGCCATCCCCTGCCGCCCAGATCTACGGGGTGATCGAGGAAATTCGCCAAGGCGATGGCGACGGTCTGTTCCTGGTCAAAGGCTGGATGGTCGATACCGAGGGCGCGCTGCCGAGCGGGATTGCACTGGAAATGGATGGACACCGCTATGTCGCCCATGCGGTCGAGCGCGTGCGGCGTCCGGACGTGATGCGTCATCTGGGGCTGCACACCGATGAGTGCGGTTTCCTTGCAAGCGTCCATGTCTCCGGCGTCTTGCGACCCTCCCAGCTCGGGGAACAGTTGCGGGTTCTTGGTGGATCGTCGTCCGATCATGCCGACGCACCGTTGCGTATTGCGGCGGCGGTTGCCGCGACATTGCGCGAGACTGACTGACCCCGTCCATCGATTCATTTCATTGCATCGATCTGTTTTGGATGCACGAGAACCGGCTATCCCATGGTCCAATACCAATCATTTCCAAGCGCGGCCGGCGACTCCCGTACCCTCGATAAACTGCTGGCCTTGAAGTTGCCCGAGCTTAGTGGCCGCAGCTTCCTGGATGTCGGCTGCAACGAGGGATTTTTCTGCGGGTTCGCCAGGTTTCTCGGTGCGGCACGCTCGGTCGGCATCGATCGTTCCGCCGAGTTCGTCAACCGCGCAAAGTCGCGGTTCCCGGATTGCGAATTCCTTGCGCAGGACTGGAGCCAACTGCCGGAGGGGCTGTTCGACGTGATCCTGCTGGCCTCCGCCGTGCATTATGCGGATGACCAGCCGGAACTGATCAAGCGCCTGGTGGACAAGCTCGCACCCGACGGTGTCCTGGTGCTGGAACTGGGGCTGGTTTCGTCTCCCGCAGCCGAGTGGGTGAAAGTCAAACGCGGCATCGACGAGCGCTATTTCCCGACCATGGCGCAGTTGAAGCTGACTTTGGCGGGGTTTGCCTGGAAATGGATGGGGCCGAGCGTCAACCAGGCCGGTGACCCAGTGGCTCGCCACGTCGTGCACATCGCGAGGCGCAGGCCGGTGGCCTATCTGCTCATGCAACCTCCCGGGTATGGAAAAAGCAGCCTGGCGTCGGAGTTGTTCCACGCAACGGCGATGCCGGTGGTTTCGGGCGACCGCCAGATCAGCCTTCTGGCGAAGGGAAACATCGCGGTATCGGAGCCATTGCGCCAGGCGGTAGCCGATGGGTATTCCCCATTCCGCATAGACGAGGCCATCCGCAGGGTGTTTGACGGCGGGCTGGAGTCCGGGCTGGTCGATGCGTGGCTCGCCGAGGCCGATGGCCGGAGTTTCGTGCTGGACATGTACGTGCCGGAGGCGCATCAGGCCCGGGTGGAGGCGTTGCTTTCGGCGCGCGGTTACATGCCGGTGCGATTGAACTGGGACCGTATCGGCCAGGCGCCACTGTCGGGAGCGGTAATGACGCAGCAGGCGGAGGCGTTCTATCTATCCATGGTGGAACAGGATTCCGAGCGCGATGGGGAGTCCGCGGTGCGTATTGAACCGGTCGGGTTCGTGGATGAAATTTCCGTCGAAGGCAATGCGCTCGTCATTCGCGGCTGGGCCGTCGATGCGGGGGGAAATCTTCCGAAGGATATTGCGGTGAAAATCGGCCGGCGCACGCTGCAGGCGGAGAGGGTGGATCGGCAATTGCGCCCGGATGTCCAGTCCCATCTCGGGTTGCCCCACGCGCTGGTGGGATACCGGTTGAGCCTGGACTCCACCGGCGTGCGCCAGGCGTCGGATCTGGGCAGTGGGTTCAAGGTTTTCGTGCCCGAAGGCGTTGTCTTTCGTCTGGCGGATGCGCGCGACAGGATATTTCACGGGAATCAAATGCAGAATCAACCTCTGGGGGAGTGGGAATGAGGGCAATGAAGCGGGTGGTGAAGGCAGCTATTCGACGCCTGGGAAGCGGCTATCGCCATCCCGAAATGGCGGCGGTGGATGCGCTGGGGATTTTCGACCGTGCGCGTTATCTGGATCTGTATCCGGATGTGAAAGCGGCCGGGGTGGATCCCCTCCGGCACTATGTCGACTCCGGAGCGAGGGAAGGTCGGAGTCCCTGCGACCTGTTCAATGGGGTCTATTACCTGTCCAAAAATCCCGATGTCCGGAAGGCGAGGCTGAACCCCTTGCTGCACTTCTGCGAATCCGGATGGCGGGAATCCCGCAATCCCAGCGCGGATTTCGACGTGGACCGGTATGTGCAGGCGCACTTCAGGGCAGACAAGACCGAGGAAAACCCCTTGCTGCATTATCTGGCCGAGGGTCGCCGCCGTGGGCTGGAGGCCTGGCCGGTGCTCGACCCCAGGGTCGAGGCGATCCAGGACGCCGGTGTATTTGATGTCGAGTACTACCTGGAGCAATACCCGGATGTGCTCGAGTCGGGTATGGACCCGTTGGTGCATTACGTGCGCCACGGGGCCCGCGAAAACAGGAATCCGTCGGCACTGTTCGACGGCGCGTGGTACCTGCGAAACAACCACGATGTGGCGCGCAAGAAGCGGAATCCGCTGTTGCACTTCTGCCAGTACGGCTGGAAGCAACTGCGTAATCCGTGCCGCGACTTCGATGTCTGGTGGTACTGGTCCACGCACATGGATCCGGCCGTGGAGGGAGAGAACCCCCTGGGTCATTACATGCGGGTCGGACGGGAACTGGGGCTGGATACCCGTCCGCCGGCACGAGTGAATCAATATCCCGCAAGCGGCTATCGGCATGTCGCAGGACAACCGGTGCGCCGGGTCTGCCTGTTTGCCGCCTACGATGCCGATGGCGTGGTTGACGACTACGTCCTGGCATACCTGCGTGAGCTGGCCCGGCATGCGGATATCTACTACCTCGCCGACAGCGAGATGCCGCCGGAGGAATTGGACAAGCTGACTCCCCACGTCAAGCAGGCATGGGCGGAGCGGCACGGCGAATACGATTTCGGCTCCTATTCGCGGCTGGCGAAAAAGCTCGGGTGGGACCTGCTGGCGGAGTACGACGAGCTGTTGCTGGTCAACGATAGTTGCTACCTGCTCAGGAGCCTGGATGAGGTGTTCGAGCGGATGGATGCCCGTGCCTGCGACTGGTGGGGCCTGCAGGCGACCAAGGGGCTGGCGTCCACCCGGAAAAACCCGGCCAACCAGTTCCGCCAACCGATCCCGGTAGAGACGGTACGGGGAGCGCTACTGGATCAGTATGAGCGCGACTACCACTATGACTTCCATGTCGCCTCGTATTTCGTGGCTTATCGCCGGCCGGTGACAAGCGATCCGGAATTCAGGAATCTGATCGATTCGGTGGTTGCCCAGGACAACAAGCGCAATATCATCCTGAAGTACGAGGTCGGCCTGACTCGACATCTGATTGCGCGAGGGTATGCGTTCGATACCTTCATGCCGTATCTGTATCCATTCCATCCGATGTTCACGACCTGGTATTTCCATTTGCTAGGGGAAGGCTTCCCCCTGCTCAAGCGTTACCTGCTGTCGGAAAACCACTATTTCGTACCGGGCCTGTGGAATTGGAAAGAGAGGATCCTCGAGAAACTCCCGGGTGCCGACGTGGACATCATCCAGAGGAACCTGGATCGGGTCGTCGATCCGGACAGGCTCCATCGCAACCTGCATATCGGGACGGAGCGGCTGGTGGACAACCTGGATCAGCCACGGAAACTGTTGGGAAATGGAGAATTCCTGGCGGCCGATCGGGTCACGCCCAAACATGCCACCTGGTGGGGTTTTCCGGTTTGCGCCTTCAGCGATGTTTTCTCGGGTAACGAACGTGCGGTTTTCGAGCAGGTCCGCGATGATCCGCTGATCCGCAAGATAATTTTCACGCTTGGCCGGCCGGTTGAGGTAACGGGCGCCAATGTCACCGTGGTGCCGCTCAAGAGCCCGCGTGGCCAGCACTTGCTGATGCGCTGCGGCAAAACCTGTTCATCAAGCACAGCCCCACCCGGAATCTGGTGTATCCGGTGGCCAGCGATCTGCATAACATTATCAATCTTTGGCACGGCATCCCGTTCAAGCGCATCGGCTATGCGTCTCAGGACATGGTGCAGAAGCTGGACCGGATTGCCGTGGAGCACGAGCGCTGCCGCGCCGTGATCAGCTCCTCGAAGGTGGATACAATGGCGATGGCGACATCGTTCTATCCGCTGTCGTTTGGTGAGATCTGGAATACCGGCCTTCCGCGCAACGATTTCATCCTGCGTGATTTCGATCGCCTGCCCGCGGACATGCAGGCCGAGGCCGCACGGCTGAAAAGCCTGCTCGGCAGCAGGCATCTGGTGTTGCTGATGCCGACCTTCCGCAATGCCCAGGAGGACGGTTACTACCGCTTCACCGACGAGGAAGTCGCCAGTCTGGGGGACTGGCTTGAGCGCAACGATGCGGTGCTTGGCATCCGCGAGCACATGGCGGACAACGCCCGCGTGTTCACCCGTCAGCTTGAGAGCCTGGGGCCGCTGGACCTGTCGGATGCACATTTCCCGAACGTCGAGATCCTGTACCGCTTGTCCGCGGCGCTGGTGACGGATTACTCCAGTTGCTTTATCGACTACATGCTGACCGGTAAGCCGGCGGTCAGCTTTGCCTACGACCACGACAGCTATCTGCTTGAGCGTGGTGGTTTCTACGACTTGGATTTCATCTTCCCGGGGCCTGTTTGCCATGATTTCCAGGAGTTTCGCCAAGCCCTGGAAACCCTGTTTGAACCGCGAACGGAAATCGAACGGGCATCGCTGGAATGGAAGCGACGGCTGTTCTTCGACCATGTCGATGACGGCAGCTCGGCGCGCGTGGTGGAGAAGGTCAGACAACTTACCGACTGCGGTGGCATGGGCAGGCCGGTGGCGAACATGCAGGGGCAATCATGAAAACGATCATCACCTACGGGACGTTCGATATCCTGCATGTGGGGCATATCAAACTGCTTAGGCGGGCGCGCGAGATGGGCAGCCGGTTGGTGGTGGGTTTATCGTCGGACGAGTTTAATCGAGGCAAACACAAGTCCTCCCTGCTCAATTACGAGAATCGCAAGGCGGTGCTCGAATCGATCCGCTGGGTCGACGAGGTTTTCCCCGAGCACACCTGGGAACAGAAAGTCGACGACATCCGCCGGTATTCGGCGGACATTTTCGTGATGGGACACGACTGGGAGGGGAAATTCGACTTTCTCTCCCCGTACTGCGAGGTGTGCTACCTGCCGCGCACGCCCGATGTGTCGACCACCCAGATCAAGCAGTCCTTGACGCGCTAGGGTGTCCGGCCCAGCGTTGCAAGCAGTGCCTGGGCGCTGTGGGTGGCGTTGCGCTGATCCCAGACATGGTCGGCAGCTTGCGCCGCGAGTTGCCGATGGGTTGCCGAGTCGTCCATCACGTCGCACAGGCTGGCGAGCCATGCTTGCGGATTGTTTGCAACACGCAGTGCAAAGGGCTGTTGTTCACGTTGATGCTGGTAGCAGGGCACGTCCGAAACCAGCGATATCAAGCCCAGTGCGCAGTAGTCCAGGATCTTGATGTCGGACTTGGAGGCATTGAAGCCGGTGTCCGCGAGCGGTGCCAGACCGACGTCGAAGGGGCCTTGGGCGACCAGCCAGCGGACGAAGTGCGGGTAGCTCAAAGCATTTCGCGGAGGCGGCAGGTTCTTGAGCCAGCTGCGTTGGGGCGGCGAGCGCACGGCGGCGATGTTGGTCAGCTGGAAACTGTCGGGGCGCAGCTCGGCAAGCGCATCCAGGGCTGGCAGGATGGCCGCGAAATCGGCGTCGTGCGTTGCGGTACCCATGTACAGCAATTGCAAGGGCCCCCCGGACCGGCTCCACCGGGGCTTGCGGTAGTCGCGCCACAGGCGGGGATCGAGGTTGTTCGGCAAAACGATGCCATTGCGTGCGTCGTCGCGATAGAGGGAATGCAGGTGTTCCGTCGAGAACCACACCTGATCCGCCTGGCCCATCAGATAGCGGAGCACCGCATCGCGCTCACGATAGAACTCGTGTTCTGGATGCGTCTTGTCCAGCGCGCCGAATGCATCGTCGTTGTCCACGAACAACCTGCATCCGAGGGTGCGTACCCGTTCAACCAGGGTAACCGCATCGTCGATGTCTTCCACTGCCACGCGCTGGACGATGCAGTAATCGCAGTTGTCCAGGCGGCCGTCCTCCACGCCGTCGAGCAGCACCATGTCGATGTCCGCGTGCGCCAGGTCGGTGGTGAGGGGGGCGATCAGGCGGATGTAGGCGGAACTGGAAGGGCCGTGCGCCCGGCGCTGCAACAGTAATCCCGCGCGCTTGCGCTTGGGAGCCGCTGGTATCGCCGATGGGGCGGCGACTTCGGGCGTGCCGGGATCCTGCTGGTGCGCGCGCGGCGGCAGTCCCAATTGTCCGAGCACGTCGTTCCAGATGGTTGCCGCGCGTGCATCGAAGGAGTGCGCCTGATGGACCTGTCGGGAGATCCGCAAGGCGTCGGCGGCACTGCGCGGTGCCGATTCGAGCGTTGCCAGGGCCTGGGCAAGGGTGTCGCGGGAATCGACCTGGAGTACCGCATCGCCGAACAGTTGCTGGATCGATGGCATCGAGTCCGAGATCAGGGTGCCGCCACAGGCCAGCACGTCGAAGACACGGTTGGAAATCAGTCCGAAATTCCGCATCGATTCCCAGTGATCGTTGAGCACCGCGGTCGCGGACGCGTAGTGAGCGGCCAGTTCGGTATTGGGAACATGCTCGCTGACGATGTGCCGTGCATCGATGAACTGCGACCAGCGCGTCCCATGAACCTTGACCGGCATTTCAAGCTCGGTTGCCCAGCGGACCGTGTGCCGGAAATGGTTGCGGGAGTTGCCGACGAAAAGCAGGCCGTCCAGTGAATCCCCTGCGGGGCCGGAGAAGCCGAAGCGCCTGGTATCGGTGCACTGCAGAAGCGTCCGGGCCGGTTTTCCGAGGATCTGGTTGAGAAGCGAAGGATACGATGGGGAAGCCACGTAAACGATGTCGTGGCTTTCATATTCCGCGTAGCTCACCTGGTCCGGGTGGCTGATGTTCCACAAAATATTGATGTGTTCGGGGTTGGGTTTGTAACGTTGCAACCCCCGCAGCACGATGATGACCTGGTCGCGGTGCTGATGGCGGGCGTACCACTGGTCCCTGAAATCTATCGTTACGGAGTGCCCGAGCGAACGCAGCGCCTCGGCAAGTGAAACGGCGTAGTGGTAGTCGCCCCACTCATCCCGCTTGTCGCTCGGGGCGGCGATCTTGATGGCGAAATTGAGATGCAGGTGGTTTGCGACGACCTGCGGGTCCCCGGTGTTGAGCCGGTTTTTTGTTTGTACGATCGCGCGATAGGCGTACGGCTGGGACAGCGAAATCCGGCTCTGGTCTGTCTCGGAGCCGGTGTAGTAGCAACCGATGAACGGTGCGTAGGCCACCTTCGAATCCCTGGCGTATCTGAGGATCAGATCCCAGTCGACCATCCGCCGCAGGCTTTCGTCGAAGCCGCCAAGATCGCGGTAGAGCTTGATGTCGTGGCAGAACACGTTGAGGTCGACGTAATTCGACTGCAGGCAATGAGACCAGGAAAACGGCTCGCCACGGTAACCGGAAATCTTGCCGTCATCGCCTTCGATTGCCAGCGCGCTATAGCCGCACGGGTTTCCGGTGGCATGCAGATAGGTCAGCATCGAATGCAGGAAGTCCGGGGTCCAGCGGTTGTCCGAATCCAGATAGAAGACGGTGTCGCCACGGGCCAGGGCCAGCGCCGCGTTGCGTGCAGCACTGACGCCACGACGAGGCTGCCCGATCAGGCGGATCCTTGGGTCGCGCAGATACGGGCGGATGGCATCGGGCGTTCCGTCGGTGCTGCCGTCGTCGACGATCAGCAACTCCCAGTTGCGGTGTGTCTGTTCCTGTACCGATTCGATGGCCCGGACAATCTGCTTTTTCCGGTTGTAAGTCGGCATGACGATGCTGGCCAGCCGGTGGTCGATGGCTTCTTGCGACGCCGCATACATGGTCTGGATGTTGCCGATGAATAGAGCTTGCGACGTCTTGCCGAGTGCTGGCAGGTGCCGTTTTGGCGCACCGCGCAATCGCGTTTCCGCCAAGGCGACCAGCCGGGCACGCGCTATCCCGGTGCTTGGCGGCGGGAGAAACCCGGGGATGCGTCCTTCGGCGCGACCATGGCGGAGGTAGTGGAGCAAAGGAATGACTCCGGCCCGCTCAACGTCCGGATACATCGCCAGATAACCCGCACCGTCGAAGCCGGGCCCCGGACTGCGCTCCATCGCGGCGCCGAAGCGCAGGTAATGCTCGGCCGGGTCCATGCCGAGCATGGCCACGTCGGGATAGCGACGCAGGTACCAGTGTTCATCGAACAGGCCGGAGTCGCGGATTTCGCGAACGGTGTCAGGCAGCGGCAGCATCACTGGTCTCCCTCGCCGTCACGGCCGGTATGCGGTGCGCCGGCAGGCATTGTCGCGAGCAGCCTGCGTTGTTCGATGAAATGGATGAGGGGATTCTCGCCGGTTATCGTCACTTCACGGTGCGCATCCGTGTAGGCGCGCGTGTTGAAGTGGGGTGAAGGGTCGCGGCCTTCCGCGGCGCCGTGGTCGAGATAATGCCGGGCCGGGTCGATCCCGCTGGTGGCCACGTCGGGGTAACGGGATTGATACCAGTGTGCATCGAACAGCTCGCTGTCGCGCAGGATCCCCAGCGGCGAGGTGACGGAGGGAGGACGTCGGCCGGTGACCAGGCTGGCGAGTCGGCGCAACGGCGCGGTCAACCTCCAGACCGGATGGCGGTCGAGTTGTCGCAAGGCGTTTTCCCGCGACTCGACTGCGGCGATCAGATGCTCTACGCGCACCCGATACTCCTGGATCATCCCGGCCGCGATTTCACGGTGGCGTGCGTGCGTGTTGGATTCCCGGTCATGCTTGCGGCGCATCTGCTGGATCTTCGCCCGGTATCCGGAAAGTTCCGCTTTGGCCTGCGATGCCTGTTGTTCGGCGGCAGCCAGGCTTTTATTGGATCGTGCCAGTTCACCGGTCGTCCGCTCAAGCGCGATCGCAGACCTGGTTCTGTCTTGCTGCGCCAGTCGTTCCGCGATTGCCAGTTGCTTCTTCTCTTGCTCCAGTGTGTCGATCGCCTGCTCGAGTCCGGTCGTCAGGTTCGCCCGCGCGCTGGCGGTGCTGGCATCCGCTTCCAGTTTGGCGATCTGGTGCCTGAAACGCTCCTCGGAGGCGAGGGCGAGCCGGGTCAGCTTGAGGATTTCGCGCGCATGCCGGCTTGTCTGGCGGTCGCCGGGAAATGAATCTTTCTCCGGCTGCCGGCGGTTGCCGGAGGCAAGCAGGAGGTTGGGGCGGGTGGTGTCCATGGGCGGCAGGCTCGACTCGTATTCCCTCAAGGTGTCGTTGACGGCCGCAGAGGGAGCCTCGACGGCGGCAGGAGGCCAACTGCCAGTGATGAGCGCATCGAACCATCGGGCCTGGGGTGTATCGAGGTGGATTGAAAGATCAGGCCGATCCCGGCGTTCCCGATGCAGCTTCGGTGTCACGAACGATTCGATCTCGCGCCTGGAGGGCAGGTGCAAGCCGGTGACGCCGTGTGCGACCAGTTGGGCATGCATTCGTTCGACGGTGCCCATCGGGTCATTGATGAGCCGGTGGTGCGAGACCAGGATGCCCGGCAAGTCCGCGGCCGCATGCAATGCCGCGCGGACATGGCGTTCCCACAGGGCCAGACCTGCGGGGAAAGGCATGCCATTGCGTTTGTTCAGGCTGGATGCGACTTCGACCGGATGCCTGAGGATATGGATGCAGACCGGTACTTCGAGCACGCGCTTCCAATGTGGCAGCAGCAGGCACAGGCGAGGTTCTTTCATCAGCCACGGACGGTGGGCATCCATCTCCAGGATGAGTTTCCCGGCGTGATCCTCGAACCGCGTGATCACATCTTCCGGGGTCTGGTCTGCGTCGTAGCTGCTGATGCGGTTCCAGTCACAGCCATCGGAGTGCAGCAGTGCGTCGTTTAGCTGCCGTACATCGCGCCGCTCCCAGAACCCCTTGGGGTTTTCCGGGTTTGCGCCGGTGCTCATTCCCTCGGGACCGAAATAGACACCCATGAGGTTCAGCAATCGGGCCAGTGTCGAGGTCCCGGATCGGTGCATTCCCAAGACGATCAACTGCATTTTGATACCGAGTGCATGGCGTGGGTCATCTTGTGGAGTCGGGTCAGCCGGGTTGGCGCAGGCAGGTGCCTATCGCCTGATTGTATCGGGGCTCGGACTTGTGTTGGCGTGCAGCCGCCGCTCGCGTGCGCCCGGCTGGTGACGGGAAGGATCCGAAGCGCTGGAAGGACGGAGAGAGCAAGGTCTCCGGATCACCAATCATATCGGCCGCCGGGGTGGCGGGCGATGTCGCAGTGGCCCGGTACAGGCTGGGGGCAGGCCCCGAGCCGCGAATGCGGGCGGCATGCGGAGCGGAATACGGCGGGCCCCAGGGCCGGTAGCCACCGTACTCGTGCATGCGCCAGCCGTTATGCTACGCAGCCCGATTGGCGCATGATTTTGCCGGTGGCGGGGCATTGTCCCGGCTTGTACGTTGGAGATCCCTTGAACCCAGATCCGAATTCCGAGCAGGGCGTGGAGGCCTTGGTCTGGACGATTGCGCCGGACACCCACCAGCGTCCACAGACCGTGGAACTTGTGCCCGATGTCAATCTGACGTCTCGACGGGATGGCGTTTTCACGGAGTGGAAGGCGGTCGGTGAGCGTGCATGCTTCACTGCGGAGTTGCGTGATCCGCTGGAGCGGATCCCCGCGGGGTGGTACGAGATCACCGGAAGCATGTCGGCGCGGGAGGACGCGGTTGTTGCCCCGTGCCTGTACCCGGTCTATGCGCGCGGCGCTGACGGGGAGGCACGGATCGCGTTGCCGACGTCCGGCGGCAATGGACGGATTCGTGCACTGGTGCTGTTCAAGCATGACGTGACGGCCCTGGGATTCAGCATGGGGCGCGGGCCGCTGCGTTTTCGGATGGGGGATTTCGCCGTACGCCGTATTGCTCGCGTACGGGCGTTGCGACGCATGTTGGAGTCCACTGCCGACGCACCGGGAGGGCTGGCGTCAAGAAGCATCAGGTTCATCAGGCAATCGCTCCGCGACGGGGTGTCCCGGGCAGCCGATACGCTGTATCGCGACTATCGCCGCCGGGTGGTGCCGGCAGGTGCGGACAGCTATGACGGCTGGGTGGCTCGGTTCGACACGCTGACCGCAGAGCGGATGGACGAATTACGTTGCCGGGCGATTGCGATCACCCCGGAAGGCCGGCTGATTTCCATCCTGTTGCCCGTGTATCAAACCCCGGAGCGTTGGCTGCGCCGCTGCATCGAGAGTGTGCTTGATCAGGCCTATTCGAAATGGCAATTGTGCATCGTCGACGATGCGTCGCCGAACCCGCGCGTGATGGAGATCGTGCAGGAGTACGCGCAGACCGATTTCCGTATCCGGGTCATGCGCCGCGATCGCAACGGGCACATATCGGAAGCGTCCAACAGTGCGCTGGGGCTTGCTTCGGGCGACTACGTGTCGCTGCTCGACCACGACGACGAGCTGCGTCCGCACGCGCTGCTGGAAGTGGCCGAGGAGATCGGTCGCCATCCGGATGCTGGCCTGCTGTACTCCGACGAGGACAAGATCGATGCCGAGGGCCGGCGCTTCGACCCGTACTTCAAGCCGGATTTCGATTCCGACCTGTTGCGCAGCCAGAACTACATCTGCCACCTGACCACGATCCGGGCGGAGTTGATGCGTGAGGTCGGTGGTTTCCGCAAGGGCTTCGAAGGCAGTCAGGACCATGACCTGATCCTGCGTTGCGTCGAGCGCCTACAACCGGGCCAGGTCCGGCATATCCCGAAGGTGCTGTACCACTGGCGTGCGATTCCCGGATCCACGGCACTGACCCGCGATGCGAAGGACTATGCGTCTTCGGCAGGCGCGCGGGCGGTGGCCGGGCACCTGGACCGGCAGCATCCCGGCGCCCGGGCCGAGGAGTTGTCGCACGGGCACTACCGTGTGCATTGGCCGCTGCCGGCGATACCCCCGAAGGTGAGCCTGATCATCCCGACGCGTGACAAGGTCGAGTTGCTGCGGATGTGTGTCGAGAGCATTGTCAGCAAGACCACCTACCCGGATTACGAGATCGTGGTGGTCGACAACCAGTCCTCCGAGCCGGGCGCGCTGGCGTATCTGGCGGAGTTGGAGGGCCGCGAACGCGTCATGGTGCTGCGCTACGACGCAGCCTTCAACTACGCTGCGATCAACAACTGGGCGGCGAGCCAATGCGCTGGCGAGGTGATCGGCCTGGTCAACAACGACATCGAAGTGATCTCGCCGGAGTGGCTGGAGGAGCTGGTGTCCCAGGCCATGCGGCCCGACGTCGGCGCGGTGGGCGCGATGCTGTACTACCCCAACGACACCATCCAGCACGCCGGCGTGGTGCTGGGCATCCACGGCGTCGCGGCGCACATCTACTCCGGATTGCCGCGCGGCTACCCCGGGCACGGTGGACGGGCAAGAGTGGCGCAGAGCCTCTCGGCGGTCACCGGCGCGTGCCTGATGGTGCGGCGCGAGGTTTTCGATCAGGTCGGCGGTCTGGACGAGCAGTTGCAGGTCGCTTTCAATGACATCGACTTTTGCCTGCGGGTGCGTGAAGCGGGATACCGCAATATCTGGACGCCATTCGCCGAGCTGTATCACCACGAGTCGGCCTCGCGCGGCAGCGAGGACACCGAAGAGAAGAAGCAGCGGTTCGCGCGCGAGGTCGATCTGATGCGGCAGCGCTGGGGTGCCCAGCTTCTGCGCGACCCGGCATACAATGTGAACCTTTCCCTTGACAGTCTCGTTTGTGAATTGTCGGCTTGATCCGGTTCCCGATGAACGGTTCTTGTTGAAGAATGGTTGCGATCGGTGTCGATGCGTCCGGCGTTACCCGGCACGGGGCCCGCGGCAGTGGACTTCAGGGCCGGGGATCTACCGGCGTGGCCATATCGATCGCTTATATCCAGTGGTCTCGTCTAAAATAATCAAAAGGCTTGTTTTTAATATGAAAAATATATTCTTCGTAGTTGCCCTGACCATGCTTTTGAGCGCGTGCGGAGGGAGTGGGAACAATCCGGTGGAAACGTCGTCCGTTGCCGCGCCAGCGTCCGGCGAGCCGTCTGGACTGCAGTCGGATTCAACATCAAAGCGAATGCGGCCAAAGGCAGCGGCGGACGGCGACAAGGGTGTCGACAAGCTTGTCGCCATGGGACTCGTGCTGGATTTTCCACATGCGATAAATTACGACATCATCGACGAAAGCCGGAACGGCACGATCCGCCACCGCGTGCTTGTTGAAGTGCTGGGAGCCGACTTCCCGGCGGCGGTGCAGCAGTTCGATGATTCGATTGTCGCCTTGGGTTATGCCAGGAAAGATGGTGTCGACGAAGGCGGGAAAAGCAAGAGCACCTACGTCAAGAAGGGCGTGGCAAGCTTGTACATTCTTGCGCAGCCGGTCGATGTCGGCCCCGATCTGAAAAACCCCGATGCATTGGGTTCCATCCATATCATGTGGAACAAGGGCAGATAATTCCGCCCACCTCATGAGGACGGTGGAGCCCGATAGCCGTCACCAGTCCGGTACTCAGTGCCGGCATCGATGAATGCGCCTGCGCGGAACCGATGCAATGTCATGGCTGAGGAACCCCAGCAGCAATTGCAGGCCGACGATGAGCGGTAATGCGGCCAGCATCACCGTGCCTGCGCTCGTGACCTGGCCGCTCTGGATCGACAGCATCCAGTGATAGGCGCCGTACCCTGCGCCGGCCAGCATCATGATGGCGCCGGCAACCAGTTCCAGCGATGCCACGGACAGATCACGCAGGAAGTAGTTGTAGAAGATCCGCTTGAACCCGTTGCGCATGTGCTTGAAGAAGAAATCGCCCATCACGCGCGAGATACGCAGGTTGCTGGTTTCGTTGCCGTAGCGTGCATCCATCGGAATGTCGATGACGACTGCGCGCAGCAGGTTCAGGCGGAACAGCAGGTCGGACTCGAAGAAGTAGCGCTGGCTTATCCGCGCCACCGGCAGCCGACGCAGGACATCGGCGTGGATCGCGGTGTACCCGTTGGTGGGGTCGAATATGTCCCAGTAGCCAGTCGATAGCTTGGCCATGAAAGACAGCACCGCGTTCCCGAATATCCGCAGTTTCGGCATGCGCCGGATATTGGTCAGGTCGTAGAACCGGTTGCCCTTGGTGTAGTCGGCGTCGCCGCAGACGATCGGCGCGATGAAGGCGGACAGGAGCGCCGGATCCATCTGGCCGTCGCCGTCGATCTTGACAACGATGTGGGCGCCGCCGGCCAGGGCTTCGGAATAACCGCGCAACACCGCGCCTCCCACGCCCAGGTTGTGCGGGTTGGAATGCACCCGTACCCGCGGGTCGTCGCAATGGGCCTGAACGTGGTGGCCGGTGTTTTCCGGACAGGCGTCATCCACTACATGAATCGCCGATACCGGTGCGGGGATGGCAGCCAGTACATCCAGAATGTGATCGCGGACGCGATAGCAGGGGATGACCACGGCGATGTGCATGCCTGCCGCCAAGTCCGAAGGATAAGAGTTCATGGCGGCATTGTAGATGCGATGACGCGCCTGCCAGAGGTGGGTCCCTCGCGGCAGATGGTGGCAGAATGCCGCGACCGATTCCAGCGACGGCGGCAGAGTGACAATGACCGGAAGTGATCTGCGGGCCACGTTGTCCAGCCCCGTCGGAGCGTTGGCCCTGCTGTTGGTACTGGCGTGTCTTGCCGCCTACGCGGGCCATCGCGGAAAGACTGTGGTCACGCTGGGGGTCGCATCGCAGTCGCCCGGCCATCTGCAGGTATTCCACGACGGCCGGGCGAATTTCACGGAAAGACATTCCCGCTTGCACGATATCGGCCCCGTCGATCAGACCGTGGCGATGGCGCTCCCCGGGCGCGGCGCCATGTGGCTGCGGATTGACCCGCCGAGCGGGACAACGACGCGTCTTTGCCACGTCCAGGTATCCGGAGTGGATACCCCGGCCGGATACGAACTCTCGCGCGCGTCGGAAGTTTCTATCCGCGAAGAGGCCGGCTGCCTCCATGTACAGGCCGGTTCCGATGCCGCTGATCCCCAGTTCGTCATTCACTTCCGCGGTCGTTCGGCAAGCAGTATCGCTGCGGCGCAGAGGTGGTGGTGGCTGGCGCTGGCGGGATGGGGTCTGGCGGGTTTGATGGCCGTCAGGCTGGTCCATCTGTCCGGCCCGTGGATGCAGGCGTGGCTACCCGGGTGGATGCGGGGCGAAGACCTGGACAAGCAGATCCACTGGATTTTCGTGGTCATCATGCTGGGCTTCGGCGCGGCCTATATCGTCGTCACGCCGCCTGGCGCGGTGCCTGATGAAGAGGCGCACCTGGCCAAAATCGTCCGGATCAGTCAGGGGGTTCCACTTGGCGATTCCGGTGATCGGCCGATGCCCGACCCGCGGATGATGTATGGCCCGTTTTCGGATTATCTGATCAACAAGGAGGCGTTTACCCGCGATCAGCTTGTTGCCCAGATGGCAAAGCCCCTGGTCTGCGAGCCGGGCCCCGCGCGCTTGGCGCGAGGCGCGAATGGCTATGCGCCGCATCACTACCTGTTGCCGACGCTTGTGTACCTCGCCGGCTGCAAGGCGGACGCATCGTTCGGATGGTTCCTGTATCTGTCGCGCGCGCTCAACCTTCTGCTGGCAACGGCATTGATCGCCTTCGGCCTGGCGCATGCCGGGCGGGGGAAGTGGGGCCTGTTCCTGGTGGCCTTGCTGCCGATGTCAATTTTTCAGATGGGCTCCATCTCAGCAGATTCGCTGGTCATGTCATTGAGTCTGGGATGGCTTGGGGTGGTGTCGGGTATTGCCGGCGGGAGTCTTTCTCCGCGCCGCGCCGCGCCGGCGTTGTGGGGATTGAGCCTGGCGATCGCCTTCCTCAAGCCCGGGACAGCGTGGGTACTGGTGTGCCTGTTGTTCTGCAAGCCGGCTTATGACGCTGCCAGGATGTCGTTCACCGTGGCACTGGCCAAGCATCTGGCATTGCCTTGGGTGATTCATCTGGCGTGGACACTCGTCGCCGCGGGCAACGTTGCCGTCGCCAAAGGTGTCGACGCAGCCGCCAATCTGGAGAGTCTGATGAGCCATCCGGCAGGCGCGTTGGGGACGTTGCTGGCGACCGTCCAGCACAAGGGCGTGGATCTGGCTTCGACGATGGTCGGGGTGCTGGGGTGGTTGGATGTGTCGTTGTCGTCGTGGGTCTACCCATTGGCCGGCCTGCTCGGACTGGCGGCACTCTTTGCCAATGGCTCATCCGTGCAGCAATTGCAGCGCCATGTGCTGGCACTGGCGCTGGTGGCGATTGTCGGCTCGATGATGGTGATCGCGCTGCCGTTGCTGATCTCCTGGACGCCGGGTGATTCGCCAGTGATCCGCGGCTTGCAGGGGCGATATTTCACGGTGACGGCTGCGTTCGCACTGGTGTGGTGCTCGTTCCGGTCAGCACCACCGATACGGGCGGTCCTTGTGACGGCCATCTTGGTGGGCGTGATGGCAATCAACGTCGATGCGATCCAGCGCCTTCACGAGGCCTACTTCCTCATCGGCCGTCGCTGAGCCTATGGCGACGAAATACGAAGAATTTCAAGCCGGTGAATCCGAGCACCGCCAAGCTGGCTTCCACCAGCGGCTTTGCGTACCAGGTGTCGATCAATCCGGTTTGCTGCTCTACCACGCGCAATATGGTCGACCCGACCAAGGTCAGCATCAACCACAGCAACGCATAGCGGGCAAAAGCGCCGCGATTGATTTGGTGACCGTGCGGCGATGCAAAAGTGATGCGCCCATTGAACATGAAGCCGGCTGATGCGCCGATCAGTCGACCTATCACGTTGGCAGGGACCACCATCACCCCGAGTGATGTCAGGGCAATGTAGATTGCTGTATCCAGTGCTAGCTGGAGAACGCCAAAAAGCAGGTACCTCCCGCTTTGCGTGATCCAGTGGCGACTATGCATAAATATTCGCGGACTGGTTCGTGAGTGGGGTGAGGCGGCGCTTGATGTTAAGCAACGCAGAATTAGTGGTTGGGATCAAAAGCAGCCAAGGGGCGTAACGGGAAATCACGTGTCTGATGGGCTCTGAGGTGTAGGAGCGCAAGCGAAGCTGCCTTACTTGGGTAGTGGATGTTGGCGGTAACCAGTGCTCGTCCGTTGGTGCGATGTGAGGTGTGAGGTGCTGAATGCCGTCACCACACATGGGGGCCTATTCGTCGAGCGGCGGGGACGATCAGGTCAGCAACACCACGACGTATTACGCCATCATCTATGTCATCCGAGGCGCCGCCGCTACGGTTTGCCTCACCCCCGGACGCTTTGCCGATCCTCGGTCAATCTACGACCGCCCCGAAATCGTCGCTCCGCGCAGCCGCATCGAAGACTGGGAGGCTGATGCCGTACTACGTGCGAGGATCAGCCAACAGTGACCTCGATTGCGCGCGCATTCTACAGGTTTCGCCGAAAGAGGATGTCTCTCGCAAGTTCCCGGCGTTTGCCGTAAGATTCGTCAGCTTCTGAGCGTTCGGATGGATCGATCCACGCTGGCAGTTGCCCTCATCAAGTTCGGTTGCAATTGCTATCTAGAACGTCCTTTTGATCCGGTCGGTATAGCCGATGCGACGGCCGGTTCTCACACCATCACCTCCAGTCACCGACACCATGACGACAGCACCTGTTCCACTTAACTCCTTGTCACGCCATATCGACCCGATTCGATCGGAACTGATTCATGCAGCCTCGACGGTGATCGAAAGCGGCTTTTATATACTCGGTCCGAACGTCGCGGCATTCGAGCGTGAATTTGCCGCGTATTGCGGCACACCTCACTGCGTGAACGTTGCAAATGGCACCGACGCACTCGAGCTTGCGCTAAAGGCGGTCGGTGTCGAGCCAGGCGACCGAGTGGCGGTCACTGCAAACGCTGCCATGTACGGGGCGTCCGCAACATACGCCGCGGGGGCTAAGGTCGTCTTCGTGGATATCGAGCCCGGGTGCGGGACGATGGACCCGGAATGCTTTGCTGCAGTACTGCGCGATGGTCGGCCGTTAAAGTCGGTGATCGTGACCCATCTGTATGGTCGGATGGCAAAAATCGACGAAATCGTATCGATGGCGCATGCGGCAGGTGTGATGGTGGTGGAGGATTGCGCTCAGGCCCATGGCGCGAGGCTGTCGGATGGCCGCAGGGCAGGGTCGATCGGTGACGCAGGCAGTTTCAGCTTTTACCCGACCAAGAATCTTGGGGCGCTCGGTGACGGTGGCGCCATCGTCACCCGACACGAGCATGTCGCCACCCGCGCGGCGCAGTTGCGTCAGTACGGTTGGACATCCAAATATACGAACGAGATCCCCGGTGGCCGTAACAGTCGCCTCGATGAAATCCAGGCCGCCATGCTGTCGGTGATGCTACCGATGCTCGATGGCTGGAATGCGCGGCGACGGGACGTCGCCAACCGGTATTCCCGGGAAATATGCAATCCACGCATTGAGGTACCTGCCGTTCTCGGGGATCAATATGTTGCCCACCTGTATGTTGTCCGATGTGATTCACGCGAAGAGCTTCGCGCACATCTGGAAGCCAACGGTGTGCAAAGCGAAGTGCATTATCCGAATCCGGACCATCGTCAGCCTTGCCACCAAGGTCGCTTCGACTCGCTCACGCTTGCCGTGACTGAAAGTGATGCAGCAACCGTGTTGAGTCTGCCCTGCTTTCCCGAACTCACGGATGCAGAAGTTGGGCAAGTGGTGGATGCATGCAACAGCTTTTGACGCCGCGGTTCTCGCTCGTCATTCCGGTGTACCGCAATGAAGGTTCGATTCCGGACTTGGTAACCGCTGTCGGCAAGCTGAACGACGAACTGGACGGGCTACTCGAAGCGATATTCGTGGTCGATGGTAGCCCCGATGCCAGCTACGCCCGCTTGCGCGATGCGTTGCCGAGTGTCGCATTCCCGTCGACGCTGGTGGCGTTGTCCCGTAATTTCGGATCATTCTCCGCGATCCGTGAAGGCTTGATCCGTGCTTCTGGTAAGCATGCAGCAGTAATGGCTGCCGATCTGCAGGAGCCTCCGGAGTTGGTCTCGCAGTTCTTTCACCTGTTGGATGGTGGCGATGTCGATGTCGTTTTCGGGGTGCGTGAATCCCGTAGCGATCCGTGGAGCACCAAGCTCGCTTCCGGAATTTTCTGGTGGATCTATCGGCGCTTCGTGCAAGCCGACGTTCCGGCGGGCGGGGTAGATGTGTTCGCAGTTAACCGTGACTTTCTTGATCGGATCGTGAGTTTCGAAGAGGCCAATGGCAGCCTGCTGGGGTTGTTGTTCTGGATGGGGGGGCGGCGGCGTTTCGTACCCTATGCACGGCAGCAACGCCAGCATGGCAAGAGTGCTTGGACATTCGGTAAAAAGTGGAACTACCTGCTGGACAGTATTTTCGCCTTCACCGACGCACCGATCCGGATCTTGCTGGGTATCGGCTTGTTCGGCTTGACGGTTTCCGCCTTGCTTGGTGTGATCGTGCTGATCGCCAAGATAGCTGGCGTGGTCGCGGTTCCCGGTTACGCCGGAACGATGCTCGCCATCCTGTTCTTTGGCGGTTTGAACGCACTTGGCCTGGGTCTGGTGGGCAACTACGCCTGGCGGGCTTATGAAAACACCAAACGACGTCCGCTCAGTATTCCGATGCTGGTGGAGACGTTTCCCGCCGATACGGCGACTTTGACCACGCGCAAGGATGAGACAAGTCCATGATCAGCCCGCACGCCTGTGTTGATCCTGCCGCGCGGATTGGTGCGGGATGTCAGATCGCAGCCGGTGCCGTGATTGGCCCGGAGGTCTTGCTGGGCGACAACGTTCGCGTCGGTCCGGGCGCGTTGCTCACCGGCCCTTGCTGTATCGGCAACGATTCGACGGTCGGTGCCGGCTGCATCCTGGATGCGGGCGCGGATACTACCGGCGGCGAGCTGGTGATCGAGACGGATGTGCAGTTGCTCGCCGGCGCGACGATTGCCACCCGGGTCACCGTGGCACGCGGCGCGCGGATCATGGCCGGCACGGTCGTGCTGCGTTCGGTGCCGCCTCATGCCATCGTGGCTGGCAATCCGGCCCAGATAACCGGGTACACGTTGTCGGCGGATCGTCCCGAGGCCGCTTCACCGGCGACGACGAGGGAGCGCGAGATTGGGGCCTACCCGACGACGGTGCGTGGTGTGACCTTGCACCGCTTTCCACGCATTCTGGATCTGCGCGGCAACCTGACGGTTGGTGAGTTCGACCGTTCGGTACCGTTCGAGCCGAAGCGATACTTCATGGTGTTTGGCGTGCCAAATGCCGAGGTGCGCGGCGAGCATGCCCACCGTACCTGCAAGCAGTTCCTCATTTGCGTGCACGGCAGCTGCAGCGTGGTGGCCGACGATGGCGTGAATCGAGAGGAGTTTCTTCTGGACGACGCGGCGACGGGGTTGTATCTGCCGGCGTTGACCTGGGGTGTGCAGTACAAATATTCGCGGGATGCCGTGTTGCTGGTGTTCGCGTCGGAGTACTACGACAGCGCCGAGTACATCCGGGACTATGCGGAGTTCCTGGCACTGCGGCAGTAGTCGCCGGTTGCAATGAGGTTGTACAAGAGGCTTTCGGAACTCCCGCAAGGACGCTCACGCCGCATTGTGAGGGGCCAACACGGGCAGCCCCGGGCAAACGGCACAATCAGTCGAGGATGTTGCCATGCGTAATTTTCAAGGAATCCACCCCACGGCCCTGATCGGTGACAACGTTACCCTGGGTACCAATGTGACCTTGGGCGTGCGCACGATCGTGTACGACAACGTCGTGATAGGCGACAACACGGTGGTGGGTGCGGACTGTATTCTGGGAGAGCCCCAGGCCGGCATCTACAGCGACCCAGAGGGCTATCGCAACCCGGTATTGAACATCGGTTCCGGCGCGATCATCCGCTCCGGCACGATCATCTATGCGGGCACCGAGTTGGGTGCCCATTTCGAATGTGGTCACCGGGTCACCATCCGTGAAGGTGCCCGCATTGGGCATCACGTCCGCATCGGCACGCTGTCGGATATTCAAGGTCATTGCGATATCGGCAATTACGTGCGGCTGCACAGCAACGTGCATATCGGCCACAAGAGTGTCGTGAAGGATTATGTCTGGATCTTTCCTTACGTGGTACTGACCAATGATCCGCACCCGCCGTCCAACACCCTTGTTGGTGTCACCGTGGAGGAGTTTGCGGTGATCGCGACGATGTCGGTGATTCTTCCCGGCGTGACCGTGGGCAGCAATGCGCTGGTCGGCGCGTCGTCGTTGGTGCGCAGTGATGTGCCCGACGAAGCGGTGGTGGTGGGAAATCCCGGTAAGCAGGTGGCCTCGATCCGCGACATCAAGTCGAGGTTCGATGGCTCGCCGGTGTATCCGTGGTGCGAGACCTTCGACCGGGGCATGCCGTGGGAAGGCATCGGCTACACCGCATGGCAGCAACAGCTGCGTGACGGGCAGTCCGGCTGATGAGTGTTGTTGATCCGGGTGTGAAAGCGTGATCGGGCGCGCCTTGTTCAAACAAGGTGTCTCGTTTCTCCTCAGTGGAGGTTTCAACACCGCCGCCACGTTTGGCCTGTATTGGCTGCTGTTGCTGGTGGTGGGGTATCAGGCGGCGTATGCCATCAGTTTTGTGGCGGGGATTGCGCTGGGTTACGTGTTGAACACCCGTTTTGTGTTTCAGACCATCCATTCCTGGAAAAAGCTGGCGCTCTATCCGCTGGTGTACCTGATCAGCTATGCCGTGGGTGCGGGTGTGCTTGCATTGGCGGTGGCCAAGTTAGGTATCGATGAGTGGCTGGCGCCGCTGATTTCGGCCTGCGTTACCCTGCCGCTGACATTTTTTCTGAGTCGGGCGGTGCTACTGCCACGCTCGAGCAGAACGTCGGAGCAATGATCGGCATGTTTGAAATCCCGGGTACCGTCTGCCCGACCCCATTATTGATGACTACGGAATAGCCGTCGCATGCACGAGAACCTGACCCCATCGACCACACCGGTCTCAGACGAAGAAGCGCACGGCCAGCGCTCCTTTGCGACCTTGGAGAGGGTGCTGATCGGCTTGCCGGTGATCAGCCTGTTCTTCATGGCGCTGGCGTGGTTGCGGTATGGGATCGACTTGCCTTATCTCGACGACTTTCGCGCTTACGTGACCGGCAACGCCGCATCGTTTGAGCTGTCGCATCTGTTCAAGTCCGAGAACGACACGCTGTCGGTGACAACCCGCGTGCTGGACGCGCTGGCCCAGCGCTACCTGGACGGCAACTCAATCGCCTATCAACTGCTTTCAATGCTCGCCGTGCTGGGTTCATTGTTGTGGCTGCAATGGAAATTGCTTGCGCGGGTCCTGCCAAGTCGGCTGCTGGCCGCGTGCGCGTTTTCGACGACGCTGTTGATGCTGCAGCCGGACTCTTACTGGGGCTGGCAGAACATGGCGTATGTGCAGGCGATTCCGCTGGTCTGTGTGTTCGCGATGCTGTACCTCGTAACGTGTTGCGCATGGCGCCCGGCGTTGAAACATGCGGCGCTGTTCACGGTCGCGCTGGTGTCCGGCTTGTCGTATATCTCCGGCGCATTTGCCGCGCTGGTGCTTGGCACGACCTGGCTGCTGGCCTGTGCGATCGATCGCGGCCTGTGGACGAAGTACGGCGCGGCGGGTCTTGCGGTATTGGCGGGCGGCGTCATCACGACGGCAGTCCAACTGCGGGTGATCATGGTCGTCCAGGATGGCAAGACGCATCGGGCGGATGCTGCCTGGGCCCTGCCGACAGATGCCGATTTCTGGTTCTACCTGCTGGGTAAAGTCGGGCGGAGCCTGATGTTTCCGGCATCCGCGGGGGGCTGGTCGCTGGGCCTGGCGATTGTGTCGTTGCTGGTCGTTGTGACGCTGGTTGGCTGTGGGGTCGTTCGATTGCTGCGAAAGCAGGATGGCGCAGAGGTCGATCGGGCCGTTCTGATCATCTTTCTTTCCCTGGTCGGAGTGGTTGCGAGCTATCTGCTGATGGTGGCGGCAGGCCGCGCCAACCTTCGTCCGGCTTCCGTCGATACGGACATCCAGATCTTCCAGTTCGGGTATCGCCGCTTCCACTTCTTCTGGGCGACGGCACTGTGGCCTTGGGTGTTTGCGGCGGCGTTCGTACTGATCAAAAAATGGCCGGTCGCGCGTGGTCGATGGGTCAGTGCCGGTATGGGCGCCCTGGCCGTGGTGCTCTCGTTGTTTGCGCTGAGCCAAGGCGCCATGGCGCACAACGACTACTTCAGCAACGTTTCGGCCCGGCGGTCGGCCAACGATATTCCGTGTATCCAGAAGAGTCTGCTCGACGAGTCGGACGTGGTATGCCCTTCTTTGTTCGGCAGCCGGAGTCTTACGGCGGCATATACCTACGGCTTGAAAACGGGCGCATCGTTCACGCGTTATTTTCCGCCCATGCTGCTTGCCCACGGCAAGCCAACTGCTGCAAAGCAATATCATCCGCTCCGGCAGCCGGCGGGCGGATATGAAATCAAGCATGCGGACGGTCAGTTGTCCGATTCGGGCAAATTGAGCATTTCTGCCGGAAAGGACGTGAACGTGTATTTCGTCACCGGTGCCAAGCGGGCCGCCATGCGGGAATGCCTGGCTCTGCGGGTAAGCGCTGACATCACCACGCCGGCGGCGGATTTTGCCCAGCTTTTCTACCTGCCGCTGGGAGAGCCACGCTTCAAGGAAGCCTTCTCAAGCAAGGTAGCAGTGCCCGGACAGGTGTCGACGCGGGTCGAGTTTACGGTGGTGAGCCGTGATGGGTTCCAGGACCGGTTTCGCTTGGATCCGTTGGCCAAACCAAACGCATCACAGGTTGCGAACCTGTCTGTGAGCTGCGTGCGCTAAAGCCCTTGTTGGTGGGCGCTACGGCACGGCCTGCGCCCGGCTCTTCAACGGCTGCAGGCTTGGGCCTCCGGTAGCGCAGGTGCACTGGACAGACGGTAAAGCCTGAGTAGTGGGGAAAGATCGATCGTACTGACCGACCTTCCACGAGTTGCCTAGAGCGCCGCTTCGAGCTCAGGCAAAATCTGGAATAGATCCCCCACCAGCCCGATATCGGCAACTTCGAAGATCGGCGCATCCCCATCCTTGTTGATCGCGACAATCGTGCCCGCATCCTTGATGCCGGTCAGGTGCTGGATCGCGCCGGAGATGCCGATGGCAACATACAGCTCGGGCGAGATGATCTTGCCGGTCTGGCCGACCTGCATCTCGTTGGCGCAGTAGCCGGCGTCGACCGCGGCGCGCGAGGCGCCCACTGCGGCACCGAGCTTGTCGGCGAATTCATAGACGATCTTGAAGTTCTCTTTCGAACCCACGCCGCGTCCGCCCGACACCACGCGTTTGGCGCTCTGCAGATCAGGGCGGTCCGAGCTCGCGCCCGCCAGGCCGATGAAGCGGGTGTGCTCTGGCAGCGAGCCGTCCACCGACACGGCTTCCACCGGTGCGTCGCCGCCTTGGGCGGCTTCCGACCAGGACGCGGTGCGGATGGTCGCCACCACGGTGTCGGCGGCGGGCGCCTCCACGGTGATGATCGCGTTGCCGGCGTAGATCGGCCGCTTGAAGACATGGCTGGACTCGACTTCCATCACGTCCGACACCTGGGCAACGCCGAGCAGGGCGGCCACGCAGGGCATCAGGTCCTTGCCGAAGGTGGTGGAGGGTCCGAACACGTGGGTGTAGCCAGCGGCCAGCTTGGCGATTTGCGGCGCCAGGGTCTGCGCGATGGCTTGGGCGTTGGCGGCATTGGCCACCGTCAGCACGCGGCTCACGCCGGCGATCGTGGACGCCTGCCTGGCGACTTCGTCCGGTGCTTCGGCGAGGACGACGATATCGATCGACTCGGGCGACAGCGCCTGCGCAGCGGTAACGCATTTGGCGGTGGCGGAATTGAGCACGCCCTCGTGATGCTCCGCGATGATCAGTACCTTGCTCATTACAGCAACCCCTTCGACTTGAGTGCGGCGACCAGCTCGGCCGCGTCCTTGACCATGACGCCCTTGCTGCGCTTCGCGGGCGGCGCGTAGTGGGTCGTTTTGAGCAGGTTGCCCGACTCGACACCCATCTCGGCGAACGGGATGGCCTCCATGGGCTTGCTCTTGGCTTTCATGATGTCGGGCAGCTTGATGAAGCGCGGCTCATTCAGGCGCAGGTCGGTGGTGACCACGGCCGGCAGGTCCACTTCCAGGGTCTCAAGGCCGGCATCGACCTCGCGGGTCACGGTCGCCTTGCCGTCGGCGATCTCCAGCTTGGAGGCGAAGGTCGCCTGCGGCCGGTTCCAGATCGTGGCCAGCATCTGCCCGGTCTGGTTGGCGTCATCGTCGATGGCCTGTTTGCCCAGGATCACCAGGTCGGGCTGCTCTTTCTCGATCAGCTTGAGAAAGACCCGCGCGGCCGTCAGCGGCTGGATGTCCTGGCCGTCCTCGATCACCACGTGCAGCGCGCGATTGGCACCCATCGCCAAGCCGTTGCGCAGGTGCGCCTGGGCGTTGGCGGGTGCGATGGTCGCGACCACCACCTCGGTGGCAATGCCCTTGTCACGCAGTCGCAGCGCCTCTTCCAGCGCGATTTCGTCGAATGGATTCGCCGACAGCTTCACGCCATCGGTGACCACGCCGGAGCCGTCCGGCTTCACTTGGACGCGGACGTTGTAGTCCACGACGCGCTTGTAACCAACCAGGATTTTCATCGTTGTGGGGGGTCCTTGATGAGTCTGCTTTACGTCTGCGGCCGCTCCGGAAAAGCCTGGATCAGGGGCCGAAAGAACGCCCATTCTATCCGAGCGCGACCTGCATCGCAGCGTGCAGCGGGCTATCCTGTCGGGCACATAATCCCAAGGAATCGGCATGCTTCATCCGGTTGTGCTGAGCGGCGGCAGCGGTACCCGTCTATGGCCGCTTTCGCGCCAGAACCAGCCCAAGCAGTTCCTGACCCTGATTGGAGAGCGCTCGCTGTATCAGGAGACCGTACTGCGGGCCAGCCGTCTGCCCGGCGTGCAGCCGCCGATTACCATCTGCAGCCAGTTGCACCGGTTCATGGTGGGCGAGCAGTTGCAGGCAATTGCGATGGGCAATGGCGGCATCGTGCTGGAGCCGTTGGCCCGCAATACCGCGCCGGCCATCGCGCTGGCGGCGATGCAGGCATTGCGCACCGATCCCGAGGCGACATTGCTGGTGATGCCCGCCGATCACCTGATCGAGGACGAGGCGGCGTTCCGCGACGCCGTCGGCCGCGCGCTGTCGTTGGCCGAACAGGACTGGCTGGTTGCCTTCGGCATCACCCCCGACTACGCGGAAACCGGTTACGGCTACATCCGTCAGGGCGGGGCGTTGGGCACCGACGGCTATGGCATCGACCGATTCGTGGAAAAGCCCGATCTGGAAACCGCGCAGCAGTATCTGGACGCCGGCGACTACGCGTGGAACTCGGGAATGTTCCTGTTCAGTGCCCGTGGCTATCTGGACGAGCTTGCGCGGCATGCTCCGACGATTGTCGATGCGGTCGAGCGCGCCTGGGCGAAGGCCTCCACTGATCTGGATTTCATCCGGATCGACGAGACCGCCTTCGCGGCCAGTCCCAGTGACTCCATCGACTACGCGGTCATGGAGAAAACCGACCGCGCCGCCGTTGTACCGGTCAGTTGCGGCTGGAGCGACATCGGCTCGTGGTCATCCCTGTGGTCGGTCGCCGAGCACGACGCCGACGGCAACCGCCAGGAAGGCGACGTGATCTCGGTGGACACCACCGGCAGTCTGGTGAAGGCATCGGAACGTCGCCTGATTGCAACCATCGGCGTCGAGGATCTGATCATCATCGATACGCCGGACGCCACGCTGGTGGCGCGCAAGGACCGGGTCCAGGACGTGAAACTCGTGGTCGACCAGCTCAAGGCGGCCGGGCGCAGCGAGCACCTGTTCCATCGCAAGGTCTATCGCCCTTGGGGCAGCTACGACTCCATCGGCGTGGGTGAGCGTTTCCAGGTCAAACGCATCGTGGTCAAGCCCGGCGCGGCGTTGAGCCTGCAGAAGCACCGGCACCGCGCCGAGCACTGGGTCGTGGTGTCGGGGACTGCCGAGGTGACCTGCGGCGAGCGCGTGTTCGACCTGCACGAGAACGAGAGCACATTCATTCCGCTGGGTAGCGTGCACCGGCTGCGCAATCGAGGCACCGGACCGGTCGAGTTGATCGAGGTGCAGTCGGGAAGTTACCTCGGCGAGGACGACATCGTTCGCCTGGAGGATGTGTACGGCCGGTCCTGAACACAGGTCGGCCGGTACCGCGCGCACTGAGGCAGAATAGGCGCCCGATCATTCTGCCGGTGCCGCCATGCGCCTCTCGCAATTCCATCTCCACACCAGCAAGGAAGTCCCCGCCGAGGCGGAAATCATCAGCCACAAGCTGATGCTCAAGGCCGGCATGATCCGCAAGCTCGCCTCCGGCCTCTACACCTGGACGCCGCTGGGGCTGCGCGTGCTGCGCAAGGTCGAGCGCGTGGTGCGCGAGGAGATGGATGCTGCCGGCGCGATCGAGATGCTTATGCCTTCGGTACAGCCTCGCGAGTTGTGGGAGGAAACCGGGCGCTGGGAAAAGTTCGGCGGCCAGTTGCTGAAGATCCAGGACCGCAAGGACGCCTGGTACTGCTACGGCCCGACCCACGAGGAAGTCATCACCGATTTTGCGCGCCAGGAACTGGCCAGCTACAAGCAGCTGCCGGCGTGTTTCTACCAGATCCAGACCAAATTCCGCGACGAGATCCGGCCGCGTTTCGGGGTCATGCGCGCTCGCGAGTTCCTGATGAAGGACGCCTACTCTTTTCATCTTGATGACGCCGACCTGGACCGCCAGTACGAGGTGATGCACGAGGCGTACAACCGCATATTCACCCGCCTGGGGTTGGAGTTCCGCGCGGTGTTTGCCGATACCGGTGCGATCGGGGGCAGCGCGTCGCACGAGTTCCACGTGCTGGCCGCGTCCGGTGAGGATGCGATCGCGTTCTCCGATGCCTCCGGTTATGCCGCCAATGTCGAGCTGGCCGAGGCGCTTGCGCCGGGTTCGCGGGCCGCCGCGGGCGCGGACATGACCCGGGTGGAAACTCCGTATCAACGCACCTGCGAGGCGGTGGCGGAACTTCTCGGAACCGGTCTGGAGCGTACCGTCAAATCCATTGCTTTGATCGGGGAGCAAGGCTTCGTCCTCGCGCTGGTGCGCGGCGATCACCAGATCAACGAGATCAAGCTGGCGAAGCTTCCCGGACTGGCCGAATACCGGATGGCGACAGAGGCCGAGATTCTCGAGAACCTCGGCACGGAGCCCGGCTTCATTGGTCCGGTAATGCCCGGGAAACCGGTGCACGTCATCGCCGATCGCAGCGTCGCGGCAATGGCCGACTTCGTCGTCGGCGCCAATGAAAAGGGATTCCATCTGGCGGGCGTCAATTGGGGTCGCGACTTGCCGGAACCGGACGTGGTGGCCGATATCCGCAACGTCGTGGCCGGAGATCCTTCGCCCGACGGCAGTGGCAAGCTCCAGATTGCCCGCGGTATCGAAGTGGGCCACATTTTCCAGCTGGGTCGAACTTACGCCAAGGCCATGGATTGCACGGTGCAGGACGCCAACGGCAAGGCCGTGACGCCGACCATGGGCTGTTACGGCGTGGGCGTGTCACGCATCGTGGCCGCAGCGATCGAGCAGAATCACGATGCCAGCGGGATCGTCTGGCCCGAGGCAATGGCGCCCTGGCAGGCGGTGATATGCATCATCAATCCGAAAAAGGATCCGGCGGTGGTGGTGGCGGCCGAAGCGCTGCATCGTCAATTGAACGGGATGGGCATCGAAGCGGCCATGGATGATCGGGGCCTGCGGCCGGGGGCGATGTTTGCCGACATGGAGTTGATCGGTGTTCCGCACAGGATCGTGGTTTCAGAGCGCGGTATTGTCGCCGGCACCTTTGAATACCGTCATCGCCTGGCCGAAGCGTCTGAAAACATCGGGCTCGACGCGTTGCTGACGCGGGTTGGAGCGGCGATCTAACCGCTCATTCGGCAAACCCGGGTTCAAAAAGCGAGTGCAGGGCCGGCTTCGATAATAAGCTGCGTTTACTAAGCAAGCTGATCGGCCTAGTATTACCTCGTCGGCCGTGCCACGGTCGAGTTCCATCACTTCCCGGAGAATCCCCCATGTCAGTTGATATTGAATCCCTGTCGGCAAAAGAGCTCACCGCCCTGATCAACGAGGCGAAGAAGCGCAAGACCACGCTCAGCAAGCGCAAGCCGATCACCCAGGCGCGCAAGCGCGTGATGCAGGCTGCCAAAAACGAGGGATACACGATTGCCGAGCTGTTTGGTGGATCCGGCGCGGCTCCCGCTGAAACGCGTACGCGCACGAGTGCGCCGCGCAAGGCGCGCAAGACCACGGGCAAGGTGGCGCCGAAATACCGCAATCCGGAAAACGCCAACGAGACCTGGACCGGCCGTGGCCGCCAGCCGCGCTGGCTGACCGCATTCACCGATGCCGGCCGTAACCGCGACGAGTTCCTGATCAACCCCGAGGGTTGATGCTCGGGTGCAGCCTGGTTGCTGCTGTTCCAGGCAATGGGAGCAGCAAAGGAGAACGCCGGCGAATGCCGGCGTTTTCTTTTCGATTTTCTACAGGTTCTTGCGGGTTGGCAGCAGCAGGTTGCCAAACAGCAGTCCGGCAATGACCGCCAACAGGATGTTCACCACCGCCATCAGTGCATCCTGGCCTACGGCGACATCCTGGCGCTGGATCAGGTCCATCATCCCGCGCAGGCTGACGCTGCCCGGCAACAGCAGGATAATTCCGGGCACCCGGACCAGCGCGCCGGGGCGGTCAAACCAGCGCGCATAGCCGTTCCCAGCGACCGTCAACACCAGCGCCGCCAGGAAGATCCCGACCGGGCTGCCCCAGGCCAGCCCCCCGTAGCGTGAGATGAGATAGCCCGCCGCGGCGGACAACATCACCAGCGGGTAATCGCGCACGTGCGCGCGGAACAACACCGCAAACGCCAGCGACGCGGCGGCCAGCGCGGGCCATTCCACCCACGGCGGCTGCGGGCGCAGTGCGCGCACCGCCGGCTCAAGGCCAATTAGGTGAGCCAGGTAAAGGGCGATCACCGTCCCCAAGGTCAACTTGAGCACGGTGGACAGCGCTCCCGCCGCGCGCGCCGTGCCGGACACCAGGTGCTGGCTGGTCAACTCGTTCATGGCGTTGGTCAGCGAGAGACCCGGCAGCAACACGATCAGCGAGGCGATGATCACCGTGTTCTGGTTGAGCGGTGCAATGAAGGTGGCCACCAGCACGACCACGAGCGTGGCGACCATCGCCAGCAGCGCGTCGGACGCTTCCCGCAGTCGTGGCCGGGACGCCGCCAGCAGGCTGAGCAGGCCGATCAGCAGCCCGTTGAATCCAGCCACTGCGATGTCCAGCCACGGCAGCCGCAGCAGTCCACCAACGGCCGCCGCCACAAGTCCAAAGGCCATGACATGCAAGGCCTGGGACCAGCGGGAGGGTGGGGTGTCCAACTCGCTCAATGCCTCGAACGCGGCTGCCAGCCCCATCTCCCCGGCGATCACCGCCTCGGCGATGCGGTCGGTCTCCACCAGCCGCTGCAGGTCCGTGTCGCCGGGAGGCAGGCGGATCACGCGGGTGATGTCGCTATGGCCGGGCAACTGCTGCGGGTCGCTGAATGACATGATCAGCGCCGTGGGGCTGACCCATGGCTCGCAGTCCACGCGCAGGCGATCGGCGACTGACAGCAGGGCTCCTTCCAGTCGCTGCGCGGTCGTGCCGTACAGGTGCAGGCGCTCGGCGAGCTCGACCATGAAGGCGATGCGGTCCGGATAGCTGGCGTTGCTCAGCGGGATGGCCGCAGTGGCGTGGGATGGCGTGCTGATCATCGCCCTAGGATCGCATGCGCGCTCCCGCAGGGAGCTCTTGAATACGCCCGGACCACACGCGTCGTGCATGGGTCACGCATGTATCCTTCGACCACCCATGAGTGAATCCGACCCTTCTCCGCCGAGCTTCGCCCCCGATGACCGCGACGCCGGTCGCCAGGTGCTCACCGGCCAATGGACACTTGAGCAGGCGCAGGCGGTCGGCGATCAGCTCGCCTCGATGTCAGAAGACACCCGCGTGCTGGATGCCACCGGCGTGGACCGGCTCGATTCCTTGGGCGTGCTGCAGTTGCTGCGCTTCGCACGGGAGCGCGAATTGGAGTTCCAGGAGTTTGAATTCCACCCCGACCATCGCGCACTGGTTGCGGTAATCGACGATGTCACCGATGAGCGACTGCCCCGTCCGCGCGAGTTCGGCGTGCGCGAAGCACTCGCGCGGCTGGGTCGCGCTGTGGCCGGCAATTGGCGCGAGGCGCGTTCGCTGCTGGGATTCTTCGGCGAGGTGCTGGTCAAGATGTTGCGGCTGGTCCGCGATCCAAGGCGATTCCGCCCGATCGCCACCGTTTTCCATATGGAGCAGGTGGGTCTTGACGCGGTGCCACTGGTGGCGCTGTTGTGCTTCCTGGTAGGCGCGGTGGTTGCGTTTCTCGGCGCGAACGTCCTGCGTGACTTCGGTGCCACCATCTTCGTGGTCGAGCTGGTCAGCATCGCGTTCCTGCGCGAGTTCGGCGTTCTGCTGACCGCGATCATCCTTGCCGGCCGCACCGCCAGCGCGTTCACCGCGCAGATCGGCGCCATGGTGGGCCGCGAGGAGGTCGACGCCATGCGGACCCTGGGCCTGGATCCGGTCGATTTACTGGTGATTCCGCGCGTGCTCGCGCTGTTGGTGACCCTCCCGCTGCTGACGTTCGTGGCGATGATGGCCGGACTGCTGGGAGGGCTGACCGTCGGCGCATTCAACCTTGACATCCCGCCGCAGCAATACCTGACGCGGATGCAGGACACGATGTCGCTGAAGCATCTGTGGGTCGGGCTCGGCAAGGCGCCGGTGTTTGCCCTGGTCATCAGCCTGATCGGTTGCCTGGAAGGCCTGCAGGTGAAGGGCACCGCGCAATCGCTGGGCGAGCGCACCACCTCCAGCGTGGTGCAATCGATATCGCTGGTGATCGTGCTGGACGCGTTCTTTGCCATCTGGCTGATGGAGATGGGCTGGTGACGGCGGCTGCGGATCCCGCGCCGATCATCCGCGTACGCGGACTGGTCAACCGCTTCGGTGCGCAGGTGGTGCACGACGGCCTGGACCTGGACGTGATGCCCGGAGAGATCCTCGGCGTCGTGGGTGGCTCGGGTACCGGCAAGTCCGTCCTCATGCGCTCCATCCTTGGCCTGCGCCGCCCCAACGAAGGCAGCATCGAGGTACTGGGCGTGGATGCGCGCAGCAGCGACAACGCGACGCGCCGGCATATCGAGCAGAACACCGGCGTGCTGTTCCAGGACGGTGCGTTGTTCTCTTCGCTGACGGTGGGGGAGAACGTGGAGGTGCCGCTGAAGGAATACTGTCCCGACCTGTCGGACTCGCTGCGCTACGAGCTCGCGCTGCTGAAAGTGAAACTGTCGGGCCTACCCGGCGATGCGCTGGAGAAGTTTCCCTCAGAGCTGTCGGGCGGCATGCGCAAGCGCGCGGGCGTCGCCCGCGCCCTGGCGCTGGATCCGCCGCTGCTGTTTCTCGACGAACCCACCGCCGGCCTGGATCCAATCGGCGCGGCCGCGTTCGATCGGCTGATCCGCACCTTGCAGCAGGCACTGGGCCTGACGGTGTTCCTGATCACACACGACCTCGACACCCTCTACGCTATATGTGACCGCATCGCCGTGCTCGCTGACGGCAAGGTCGTGGCCTGCGCCCCGATCGATGAAATTGAACAATGCGAACACCCGTGGGTGCGTGAATACTTCCACGGCCCCCGTGCCCGCGCCGCGCAGGACGCCGGCGCGGCAGCCCGCCCGCCCAACGAGGTCTCCCCCTGATGGAAACCAAGGCCAACTACGTCCTGATCGGTGCCTTCACCATCGTGCTGACGCTGTTCCTGCTGTTTTTCGCCCTGTGGGCGGCGAAGTACTCGACCGACAAAAGCTGGCAAAGCTACCGGGTGATCTTCAACGAGCCGGTCACGGGCATGAGCGAAGGCAGCAGCGTGCAGTACAACGGCATTTCCGTCGGCACCGTGGAGAAGCTGCGGCTGGCACCGGATGATCCGCGCAGGGTGATCGCCACGCTCAAGGTCCAGGCCAGCGCGCCGGTGAAGACGGACACGCGCGCCAAGATGTCGATGACCGGCATTACCGGCAGCCCCATCATCCAGCTGACGGGAGGCGATCCTGCCAGTCCGCGTCTGGTGGATGAGGACAAGAGCGATATTCCGGTAATCCAGACCGAGGCCTCCGCGCTGCAGAACATCGCCGATACCGCCAACCGGCTCGTCGCGCGCATGGACCAGTTGTTGAGCGAGGAGAACGTCGAGAGCGTCGCGCAGACGCTGGCCAATATCGAGACACTGACCGGGGCGATTTCCGACCAGCGCGAAGACCTGAGGGCGTTGATCGCCAATGCGCGCGCGTCGAGCGAGCAGCTGGAAGCGACCATGGGCAATGCCAACAAGGCCGTGCTGAGCATCGACCGCGAACTGGTGAGCAAGCTGCCTGAGCTCGTCGCGCGGCTGGACAGCACGTTGACCCGCCTCGACTCGGCCGCGACCGGGGCCGATGGAATCATCAATGACAACCGCGCCGCCATCAACAGCTTCGCCAATGACGGCCTGTCCCAGCTTGGGCCCACGCTGAGCGAACTGCGTGGGCTGGTGCGCGACCTGCGGCGCGTGAGTGACCGCCTCGACAGCAACCCGGCCCGCTACCTGCTCGGCCGCGACGCGCTCAAGGAGTTCGAACCCGAATGAATTCGCACATGCCAACCTTCCCGTCGCGCTCGCGTTGGCTTCGATGGGCCCGCGCGTCATTGATGATTGTCGTTTGCATCCTGCTTTCGGCGTGTTCGGTGCTGGGCAACAACACGCGGGATCGGGCGACGGTGTACGACCTTGACCCGCGGGTGCAGGCCGATCCCGCCTGGTCGAAAGTGGACTGGCAGCTCTCGCTGGCCAAGGTGAACGCAACACGGGTAGGCGACAGCCTGCGCATCGCGGTGCGCCCGGCCGCCAACGAGCTGCAGATCTACAAGGGAGCCAGTTGGGCCCGGATTCCGACCGACATGCTGGAAGGCGCGATACTGCGCACCCTGGAAGACTCCGGGCGCATCGGCGCGGTGGCCCGGCAGGGCAGCGGAATGAGTGCCAAATACCGGCTGATGCTGGAGTTGCGTCGCTTCGAGTCCGACTATGCCGCGCCGGGGATGCCGCCGACCGTGGTGATCGAGGTCAACGCCAAGCTGCTGCACATCGCCAGCCAGAGCGTTGTCGATTCGCGCACGTTCCTGCAGCAGGCGCCAGCCGCCACTACCTCGATCGAGGACGTGGTGCAGGCATTCGACCAGGCGCTGCACGCGGTGACCGGCGAGATCGTGGGTTGGGTTCTGGCGACGGGGCAGTCGTCCAGGCTTGCTCAATCCTCCAACGCCCGCACCAGCATCCCGGCAAGGGTTTCAGCGTCGTGCTTCTGCGTGTCAAGCACGATGTCCGGGTTCTCCGGTACCTCGTACGGCGAATCGATGCCGGTGAAGTTGCGCAGCTCGCCGGCGCGGGCCTTCGCATAGAGGCCTTTGGGATCCAGTTTCTCGGCTGCCGCAAGGGGCGTGTCAACGAAAACCTCGAGAAACTCGCCATCACTGAACATGCGCCGTGCCATCTTCCGCTCCGCGCGGAACGGCGATATGAAGCTCACCAGCACCACCAGTCCCGCATCCACCATCAAGCGCGCCACTTCCGCCACGCGACGGATGTTTTCTACGCGGTCCTCGTCGGTGAAGCCAAGATCGTTGTTGAGGCCGTGGCGGATGTTGTCGCCATCCAGTAGGTAGGTATGCCGGCCCATCGCCAGAAGCTGCTTTTCTACCAGATTGGCGATGGTGGATTTCCCGGCACCCGACAGCCCGGTGAACCAGAGGCATCGCGGCCGCTGGTGCTTGATCAGCGCACGTGCGGTCTTGTCCACGTCGACGTGCTGCCAGCGGATGTTGCCGGCACGGCGCAGCGCGAAGTCCAGGGTGCCCGCGGCCACCGTCGCGTTGCTCTGGCGGTCGATCAGAATGAAACCGCCCAGTGCGCGGCTGTCAGAATAGGATTCGAAGCCGATCGGCCCACTGAGATACAGGTTGCAGTACCCGACCTGGTTGCATTCGAGCGACTTGGCAGCCAGGTGGGTCTGGGTGTTGACGTCGATCTGGTACTTCAACTCGGTGACGGTTGCGCCGACCGTGCGGGCGCCGATCTTGAGCCAGTAGGGGCGGCCGGGAAGCAGCGGCTGCGCGTCAAACCACAGCAGGTTGGCGGCAAACTGGTCGGCCACTTCCAGCGGAGCATCGGCCGCGCAGATGATATCGCCGCGGCCGATGTCGATCTCGTCGGCCAGGCCAACCACGACGGCCTGGCTTGGACCGGCCCGGGTTACCACGCTATCTCCGCTGTATATGCGGGTCACGGTCGAGGCGCTGCCCGAAGGCGACACGGTGATTGCATCGCCGACTGCCACGGATCCCGCCAACAGCGTGCCGGCAAACCCACGGAAATCCTGGTCCGATCGACACACCCATTGCACTGGCAGACGGAATCCACCTGTCGTTGTGGCTGGATCTATCAAGACGCTTTCCAGGTGACCCAGCAAAGGCGGTCCCTGGTACCACGGCATATGCGGGGAGCGTTCCAGCACGTTATCGCCCTTCAGCGCCGAGAGTGCGATGCAGGTGACCTTATCAATGCCGAGCTGTGCGGCCAGTTGACGGTAGTCGTCTGCGATCGCCTCGAATACGTTCCGGCGATAGTCGACGAGATCCATCTTGTTGACGGCCAACACCACGTCCCGGATACCCAGCAGGGACAGGATGTAGCTGTGGCGCCGTGTCTGTGTGAGCAACCCTTTGCGGGCATCCACGAGCACGATGGCCAGATCCGCCGTGGATGCGCCGGTCGCCATGTTGCGGGTGTATTGCTCGTGTCCCGGGCAGTCGGCGACGATGAACTTGCGCCTGTCGGTATCGAAGTAGCGGTACGCGACGTCGATTGTGATGCCCTGCTCGCGCTCGGCGCTGAGTCCATCTACCAGCGATGCGAAGTCGATCCCATTACCGTTGGCGCCGGTGTGGGCGACGTCGGCGACCAGCGCTGCGGCCTGGTCGTCCAACAGCACCCGTGCGTCGTACAGCAGCCGGCCGATCAGGGTGCTTTTGCCATCATCCACGCTGCCGCAGGTAATGAAGCGCAACAAGCCCTTGGCTTCGTGACGTTGCAGGTATTCGGTTATCGCGCCGGACGAATCGCCAGCATCGTTTGCGTGGACAGCCTTGCGAGTGATTTTTACGGCGCTGCCGTCACTTGTGGCGCCCATCAGAAATAGCCTTCCAGTTTCTTCTTCTCCATCGATGCCGCAGGATCGTGATCGATCACCCGTCCCTGGCGTTCCGACGTCGTGGTCACCAGCATCTCGGCGATCACCTTTTCCAGCGTGTCGGCATTGGACTCAATGGCACCGGTCAGCGGGTAGCAGCCCAACGTCCGGAAACGCACCATTTTCATCACCGGCGTTTCGTCGAGGCGCAGTGGCAGGCGATCGTCATCGACCATGATCAGAGCGCCGTCGCGTTCCACCACGGGGCGCGGCGCAGCGAGATACAGCGACGGGACTGGGATGCTCTCGCGCAGGATGTACAGCCAGACATCCAGCTCGGTCCAGTTGGAGATCGGAAATACCCGCACCGATTCGCCCTTGTGGATGCGGGTGTTGTAGATATTCCACAGTTCGGGGCGCTGGTTTTTCGGGTCCCAGCGGTGGTTGTTGTTGCGGAACGAGAAGATGCGTTCCTTGGCGCGGGATTTTTCCTCGTCGCGCCGGGCCCCACCGATCGCGGCATCAAAGCCACCAGCATCAAGCGCCTGTCTCAAGGCTTGGGTCTTCATCACGTCGGTGTGGACAGTCGCGCCGTGGGTCGGCGGTCCAACCCTGTCAGCCAGACCCTCGGGATTGATATGCGTGTGCAGCTCGACGCCGGTCTCGCGGGCACGACGATCGCGGAAGGCAATCATTTCCGCGAACTTCCAACCGGTGTCCACATGCAGCAACGGGATCGGCGGCCGGGCGGGATGAAAGGCCTTCAACAACAGGTGCAGTAATACCGAGCTGTCCTTGCCGACGGAGTACAACATCACCGGCTTGGAGAACTCCGCCGCGACCTCCCGGAGGATATGGATGCTCTCCGCTTCCAGGCGGTCAAGGTGGGTGAGGGTGGTCGACTCGGGCATGTGCGGTGTGGGTTGGGCCCGGGCAGGGCGGGACAACGCTTGATGCTACTGCATAGGCCGTGCGCCCCTTCCCGGCAAGTACGCCAAAACAACGAAGCCGCCCTCAGGCGGCCTCGTCATTCAGATCAGGCACCGCTCAAGCCTGGGTGAACTCAACCCCGGTCTTGCTGCGCAGTTCGTCCTCGCTCACGCCCGGCGCCAGCTCGACCAGCTTCAGTCCATCGTCGGTGATGTCCATGACTGCCAGGTCGGTGATGATGCGGTTGACGACACCCAGGCCGGTCAACGGCAACGTGCATTCGGGCAGGATCTTCGGCTCGCCTTTCTTTGTGGTGTGCTCCATCAGCACGACCACGCGCTGCACGCCGGCGACCAGGTCCATCGCGCCGCCCATGCCCTTGACCATCTTGCCCGGCACCATCCAGTTGGCCAGGTCGCCCTTGTCGGTGACCTCCATCGCGCCCAGGATCGCCAGGTTGATGTGGCCGCCGCGGATCATCGCGAACGAGTCGTGGCTGCCGAAATAGCTCGCGCCCGGGCGCGCGGTGACGGTCTGCTTGCCGGCGTTGATCAGGTCGGCGTCCAGTTCGTTCTCGGTCGGGAACGGTCCGATGCCGAGCAGGCCGTTCTCCGACTGCAGCCACACGTCCATGCCGTCGGGGATGTAGTTGGCGACCATGGTCGGCAGGCCGATGCCCAGGTTGACGTAGGCGCCGTCGGTGAGTTCCTGCGCGGCGCGCTGCGCCATCTGCTCGCGTGACCAGCCCATTACTTGCCTCCTTCGCGCACGGTGCGCTGCTCGATGCGCTTCTCCGGGTTCGGGTTGTGCACGATCCGGTCCACGTAGATGCCCGGCAGGTGCACCTGGTCGGGGTCGATCTGGCCGACCTCGACGATGTCTTCCACTTCCACTATGCAGACCTTGCCCGCCATGGCGCAGGCCGGGTTGAAGTTGCGCGCGGTCTTGCGGAACAGCAGGTTGCCCGCCTTGTCCGCCTTCCATGCCTTGACCAGCGCCACATCGGCGACCAGCGCGGTCTCCATGACGTAATGCTTGCCGTTGAACTCGCGGGTCTCCTTGCCCTCGGCGACCACGGTGCCGTAGCCGGTGGCGGTGAAGAAGGCCGGGATACCCGCGCCGCCGGCGCGCAGGCGCTCGGCCAGGGTGCCCTGCGGGGTGAATTCCAGGTCGAGCTCGCCGGCCAGGAACTGGCGTTCGAATTCCTTGTTCTCGCCGACGTAGGACGACACCATCTTGCGGATCTGGCGCGTCTCCAGCAGCAGGCCCAGGCCGAAGCCATCCACGCCGGCGTTGTTGGAGATCGCGGTCAGCCCGGTCACGCCGGAGTCGCGCAGGGCCTCGATCAGTGCCTCTGGGATGCCACACAGCCCAAATCCGCCAACCGCCAAGGTCTGGCCATCGGCCACGACACCCTGCAGGGCGGTGTTTGCATCGGGGTAGATCTTGCTTTTTGCTCCGCCGACCGGCGGTGACACGGCACTGGCCTGGGCCATGACGAAACTCCTTGTTCGGGATGACGCCAGTCTAGCGCGACGCCCGCTGCGGGCCGAAGCGTACGTTCGGCCAATGGTCGCGGGCCAGATGCAATGACGCCGCCCGCAGGCGGCGCCGCCACGGTCATCAGTGGGTGGTCAACCGTCGCTGGCTTCCAGCTTGTCCAGTGCGGCTCGCAGCGCCTTGGCAGGCAGATAGCCGCCGAGCTGGCTGCCGTCGCGGGCGATGATCATCGGCGTGCCGGTCAGCCCGACGCTTTGGCCCACCTTGTACTGGTCGGCCACGGTGTTCCGGCAGTTGCGGCTCTCCACCTCACCGCTCGACTTGGCCCTGGTCAGCGCGCTCTTGCGGTCGGGCGAGCACCAGACCGAGACCATGTCGTTATAGCCTTCGCTGCCGATCCCCATCCGCGGGAACGCCAGATATTCCACCGCAATGCCCTCGGCGTTGTACTGCTTGATCTCCTCGTGCATCTTGCGGCAGTAGCCGCATTCCACGTCGGTGAACACGGTGACGGTGTGTTTGGGGTTGGGCGGAGCGAACACGATCCGCTCGCTCGCCGGAATCGTCTTCAACAGCTTGTTGCGCATGCCACCCAGGGTGGCTTCGCTGAGGTTCTTCTGGGTCCGGGTGTCGAGCAGCGCGCCGCCGGCGCCGGTGAACAACAGGTAATTCCCGTCGTCGCTGACGTAGATGACCTGCCCGCCGACGACCGCCTCGCGGAAGCCGGGCATGGGGGCCTTGCCGACGTACTCGACCTTGACCTCGGGGTTGAGCGCGGCGATGGCGGCGACCGCGCGCTCCTCGGGGGAGCCGGGCGCCGGCTTCGTGGACTCGGGGGCGTTCGCTGCAGCGGCCTGTGCCGCCTCGACATCGTCGGCGGTGGCGGGGGCCTTGGCGCACGCGGAGATGCTGAGCATGCCGAACGCCGCGGCAAGTAGGAGTCGCTTCATGGAGGTTCCTGACGGTGCGGACGCGCCATGCGCGACGCAAAAATAAGGGGAACGGATTGTTGCACGCGGCGCCTGCACGGCGACCGTTGCTCGCGTGCCGGCTTCAATCGCGCAGGAAGTATTCCACCGTCGTCACCACGCGCACCCGCTTGATCTGCGGACTGCTCTGGTCACGGTCGCTGATGCTGACCACGCCCTGGTTGGCACTGCGGATCCCGTCCAGGCGTGAGTCGGAGTCCTTGGCGAATTGGACCGCGGAGTCGCGCGCGGCCGCTGTTGCCTCGGCGATCAGTGCCGGTTTGATGTCGTTGAGCTTGGTGTAGTCGAACTCCGGCGAGCTGTCCTCGCCGATCATCACGCCCTGGGTCACCAGCTCGCCGGTGCGCCGGACGGCTTCCAGCGCGCCCGCGACGTTGGTCGTGCGCAGGCTGACCGTGGTCGCGTACCGGTAGCGCTCCGGCGGCCGGCTGTCGCCGTAGGCCCACGCCCAGCGGTCTTCCAGCCGCGGCGGCGACACCACGATCTCATCGGGCTTGAAACCGGCGGCCTCGAAGAACCCGCGGATGATCGCGGTGTTCGCGTCCAGGTGGCGCTGGACCTCGCCAAGGTCATTGCCTCCGACGGTATGAGGCAGCGGCCACACCACCAGGTCGGCATCCACGATCTTCTCGGCCGAGCCCTTGACCACCACGTAGCGGTCGGCGGTCTTGAGACGTTCCATGCCCTTGGCGGCGAACCAGCCGGCGCCAGCCAGGCCGACCATCAACAGGGCGGCGGCGATGATCGGGAGCGCGGGGCGGACGGTGATATTGGACATCTTCGGGTTTTCCGACGTGGTGTCAGGCAAGCGTACACAACCCGGATCTCTTCAGCAGGTTTGACTCCCCAAGACCGGTCGGGGTTGTCAGTGGCCCCCGGGGCGCCGACTATGCACGCCGACGTCGCGTGCGCCCACGGCTGCTGCCATGAACAACGAACTGATCTACCTGCTGCTGATATTCGGCCTGCTGGTCATCCCCCGCGCGCTGCAACGCTTCCAGTTGCCGGCTCCGATCACCTGCCTGTTGCTGGGCCTGGGAGCGGTGTTGTTGTGGGGGAGCGCATGAACGACTCGGTAATCGTGCTGCTCTCCACCCTGGGCATCTCCTCGTTGTTCCTGTTCGCGGGGCTCGAGGTCGAGGTCACGGCGCTGCGCAAGGAGGTCGGCCGGCTGCTGGTCTACCTCACCACCCAGATCGCCTGCCTTGTCGGCGTCGCTTGGCTGGGGTGGAAGTACGCCGAGCTGGGATGGCAGGCCGCGGCGCTGGTCTCACTGGCGCTGCTGACGCCGTCCACCGGCTTCATCGTCGACACGCTGGAGCGCCTGGGGCTGAACGCGGATGAGCGGTTCTGGGTGACCAGCAAGGCGATTGCCGGTGAACTGCTGGCGCTGACGGCCTTGTTCGTGGTCCTACAGGCGGGCGACCCCACCCAGCTGGCGATTTCCTCCGGGGCGATGGTGCTGATGATGGTCGGCCTGCCGCTGGTGTTCATCGCGCTCGGCCGCTGGGTGATGCCGCACGCGCCGGGCTCGGAATTTTCCCTGCTGGTGATGGTCGGCATGGTGGCGGCGTACATCACCTACAGCCTTGGCGTGTATTACCTGGTGGGCGCATTCATCGCCGGCCTGGTCGCGCGCCTGCTGCGCTTTCGCATGCCGCTGCTGGCCTCGGACGAAAACATCCACGCCCTGCGCCTGTTTGCGACCTTCTTCGTGCCCTTCTACTTCTTCCACGCCGGCACCGAGATCTCCCGCGATGCGCTGACCTGGGAGGCCGCCGGCCTGGGTGTCGTGCTGACACTGGTGATCGTGCCGCTGCGGATCGGCCTGGTCTGGCTGCAGCGCCGGGTGATGTTTGGCGAGGGACACAAGAGCAGCCTGAAGGTCTCCGTCGCGCTGGCCCCGACGCTGGTTTTCACGCTGGTGCTGGCCAATATCCTGCACAAGGAGTTCGATCTGTCCGCCACCTTGTTTGGCGCGCTTATCCTTTACACCACGCTAAACACGCTGCTGCCGTCGCTGGTGTTCCGCTCCCCGTTCGATGTCGACCTGTTCGACGCTCCGCTGCCGCCGCATCCGGAGGACCGGATGGGCACTGCGGGCGACGCGGGCGAGGCGCCTGCGGTGTCGCACGGGCCAAACACAACTATATAAGTGCCCGGACGCATGGGCACTTCCAGGCGCGACTTGAACGGGCGGCTTTCGTCCCCATTCCAGCTACCTCGCGCACCGCGCCGCAAATACCGCGATAAACGGGGTTCCCGGCCGGCGCAGCTCACCGACTGTCGATCCGACGCGTTTGCTCACTCAAGGGTTCTGTTCCCATGCCGATCTATGCTTTTGAATGCGCCGCCTGCGGTCACGATTTTGATCGCCTGCAGAAACTGTCCGATGCCGATCCCATCGATTGCCCGGTGTGCGGCAAGCCCGAACTCAAGCGCCAGCTGACCGCGCCGCAGTTCCGCCTGTCGGGCACCGGCTGGTACGAGACCGACTTCAAGAAGGACGGCGACACGAAGCGCAACCTGGCCGGCGACGGTGCAGCGCCGAATGCGACAGCGAAGAGCGGCGAGGCCAAGCCCGAAGCGAAGCCCGAGGCGAAGCCGGCGGAAGCCAAAGCGACCGCGGGTGCGCCGGCCACAGCCAAGCCGGCGCCAGCCGCCGGCGCCTGAACGGGTTCCCGGAACGGGCAGCCAGCCCGTTAAACTAGCCGGTCCAGCCGGGACTGCCCGGCGCGTCCCGTTTCCGGAGCCACCATGCGTACCCATTTCTGCGGCCTGATCGATGAAAGCCTGATCGGCCAGACCGTGACCCTGTGCGGCTGGGCCGACGTCGCCCGCGACCTGGGCGGCCTGTGTTTCATCGATCTGCGCGACCACGAGGGCATCGTCCAGGTGGTGGCCGAGCCGGCGGACGTGGAAGGCAACGACCGCGTCATCGCCACCGCCGCGCATGTGGGCTACGAGGATTGTCTGCGCGTGACCGGCCAGGTGCGCCGGCGCGAATCGGTCAACAACAAGATCCCGACCGGCCAGGTCGAGATGGTGGCAACGGCCATCGAGGTGTTGAACAAGGCCGAGCCGCTGCCGTTCCACGCCCATGAAAACCCGGGCGAGGACATCCGCCTCAAGTACCGCTACCTGGATCTGCGCAGCCCGGAGATGCAGCGCAAGATGCGCACCCGCACCCGGCTGGTGCGCGCGCTGCGCCGCTGGCTGGACGAGCGGGATTTCCAGGACATCGAAACCCCGATCCTGACCAAGGCGACCCCGGAAGGCGCGCGCGACTTCCTGGTGCCGGCGCGGATGCATCCCGGCGAGTTCTACGCCCTGCCGCAATCGCCCCAGCTGTTCAAGCAGATCCTGATGGTGGCCGGCTTCGACCGCTACTACCAGATCGCCCGCTGCTTCCGCGACGAGGCCCTGCGCGCCGACCGCCAGCTCGAGTTCACCCAGCTCGACATGGAATTCGCCTGGGTGCAGGAGTCCGACGTCCAGGACACCGCCGAGGCGATGATCCGCGATGCCTTCCGCGAGGTGATGGACGTCGAGCTGGGGCAGCCCTTCCCGCGCATGACCTGGGCGGAGGCGATGCGTCGCTTCGGTTCCGACAAGCCGGACCTGCGCATCGCGATGGAGTTCACCGATATCGCCGAACTGGTCAAGGACTGCGAGTTCAAGGTCTTCACCGACTGGGCCAACGATGCGAAGGGCAGGGTGGTCGCCCTTTGCGTGCCCGGCGGCGCAACCCTGTCGCGCAAGCAGATCGACGAGGTCGGCGCTCACGCTGCCAAGTACGGCGCCAAGGGCCTGGCGTGGATGAAGGTCACCGACCCGGCGATGGGCCGCGAGGGCGTCAATTCGCCGATCGCCAAGTTCCTCGACGATGCGACGCTGACGGCGATCGTGCAGGCCACGGCCGCCAGCGCCGGCGATCTGCTGCTGTTCGGCGCAGCCGCGTGGAACACCGCCACGGACTTCATGGGCGCGGTGCGGCTGAAGGTCGGCAAGGACCTGGGGCTGGTCCGCGAGGGCTGGGCGCCGCTGTGGGTCACCGACTTCCCGATGTTCGAGTGGGACGAGGAGGCCCAGCGCCACGTCGCCCTGCATCACCCGTTCACCGCGCCAGCTGTGGACGATGTCGATTCGCTGCGGGCCAATGCACACACGGCGGTCTCGCGCGGCTACGACATGGTCCTCAACGGCAACGAGATCGGCGGCGGCTCGATCCGTATCCATCGCCCGGCGATGCAGGCGGCGGTGTTCGAACTGCTGGGCATCGACGCCGACGAGCAGCAGGCGAAGTTCGGCTTCCTGCTGGACGCGCTCAAGTACGGCGCGCCCCCGCACGGCGGCATCGCCTTCGGCATCGACCGCATCGCCGCGCTGATGGCCGGCACCGAGTCGATCCGCGACGTCATCGCCTTCCCCAAGACCACCGGTGCGCAATGCATGATGACCGGCGCGCCATCGCCGATCGCCGATGAGCAACTGGCCGAGATCCACATTGCGGTGCGCCCGAAAAAGTAGGTTTCAGCCATGACCCCCGTGATCCGCCGGGCCACGGTCGCCGACGCGGCAACGCTGTCGGACCTGGCCACGCGCACCTTCTCCCAGACCTTCGGCCACCTCTATCCGGCTGAGGATCTGGCTGCGTTCCTGGGCGAGAACTACACGGTCGATCGGCAGCGGACCATCCTGGCCCACCCGGCCTACGGGGTCTGGCTGGTGGAGCAGGACGGCGAGGCGGTCGGCCATGCCGCGGCCGGCCCGTGCGGACTGCCGCATCCGGACGTCCATCCCGCCGATGGCGAACTCAAGCGCCTGTACCTGCTGGCGCACATGCAGGGCGGAGGGCTCGGCGGCGAGCTGTGTCGGGTCGCGCTGGAGTGGCTGCTGCGCGACGGGCCACGCACGCTGTGGCTGGGAGTCTGGTCGCGCAACCTCGCCGCCCAGCGGTTCTACGCCCGTCGCGGCTTCCAGCACGTCGGCGACTACGAATTCCCGGTCGGTCGCGTCCGCGATCACGAGTTCGTCCTGCGTCGCCCGCCCGTGCCGCTGGCCTGAACGGGCTTCGCCAGCCAACCCGCACCTACACGGTGCTGCCCCCTGCAACGAGGCAGAATGGAGGCTCACTCGGCACAGGGAGTTCGACCATGAAAGCCATGACTGCGGGCATCGCCGCATGCGTTCTGACCCTTGGACTCGCCGCCTGCGCAAGCACACCGGTGGCCGGTGCGGGGCCCGGCCAGCTTCCCGCGGTGGGACCGGTCCAGGTCGCGTGGAACGATCCGGCCACGTTCCGCGAAATCAGCTACGGCCGCGACCTCATCGATACCCGGCGTGGCGTCTGGATCGAGCAGCTGGCGACCTACCTGCGGACCCAGGCGGAGCGCCGCCTGCCCGCCGGTGAACAACTGCAGGTGACTTTGCTCGACGTGGACCGCGCCGGCGAGTACGAGCCGTGGCAGGGCCCGCGCTATGACGATGTGCGGATGATGCGCGACATCTACCCGCCGCGGATCACCCTGGAGTTCCGCCGTCTTGATGCAGCGGGGCAGGTGATCGACGAAGGCCGCCGACAGCTCACCGACATGGCCTACCTGTCGCGTTCCGGCATCGGCCGCGACAACGATCCCTTGCGTTACGAGAAGCGCGTGCTGGACGACTGGCTGCGCCGGGAATTCACGGCGCCCTGAGCGTGGCGGCAGACGCCGAGGGCAATCCCGCCAGTTCCGATCATGCGGGTGCGCCGGGCCGTCGCGTGTTGTTGCTGCACGGCCTTTGGATGCCCAGTGCATGCATGGCCTGGCATGCGCGTCGGTTGCGGCGCGCCGGGTTTGCGCCCGAATTTTTCGGTTATGACACCGTTGGCGGCGGCCCCGCACGGGCCGTCCCCGAGCTGGCGGAGGCCTTGCGCGAACCGGCGGACATCGTCGCCCACAGCCTCGGCGGGCTGATCGCCGTGCGCGCACTGGAGCGCGAGCCGGGCTTGCCGGTGCGGCGCGTCGTCTGTCTGGGCACGCCGCTGGCCGGCAGCGCGGCGGCCACAGGGATCGCGCAACTGCCGGTGCTTCGACGCTTTCTGGGCCGCAGCGCGCGGTTGTTGCGCCGGGGCTGCCAGGCGTGGGACGGCGACGCAGAGCTGGGCATGGTGGCCGGCAACTCGGGTCGCGGTCTCGGACGTTTCTTTGGCGACTTCGGCGGCTCCAGCGACGGCACCGTGGCGATCGCGGAGACCCGGGTACCGGGGCTGGCGGATCACATCGTGTTGCCGACCAGCCACAGCGGCATGCTGCTCTCCGCGCCCGTGTCGCGCCAGGTCATCGCGTTCCTGCTCAGCGGTCGCTTCGACCATGGCCGATGAGGTGCCAAGCCCATTGGGGCGGGCCGACAGAGTTCGCCCACCGGCGGCCCGGCTTCACTGGTTGGAGTAAAGTATCCGGCTGTCACCGTTCACTCAATTGGACACTGCACATGGGTAGGGGACCGTCAATCGAGGGTCGCAAGAACGCCTCGGACGCCAAGCGCGGCAAGATCTTCACCAAGCTCATCCGCGAGATTTCGGTCGCCGCGCGTGCCGGCGGGGGCGACCCGACCAGCAATCCGCGCCTGCGCTCGGCCATCGAGAAGGCCTACAGCGCCAACATGACCAAGGACGTCGTCGAGCGCGCGGTCAAGAAGGCAACCGGCGAGCTGGAAGGCGTCAACTACGAGGAAATCCGCTACGAGGGCTACGCGCCCGGCGGAGTCGCAGTGATAGTCGACTGCCTGACCGACAACAAGGTCCGCACCGTGGCCGACGTGCGCCACGCATTCGGCAAGTTCGGCGGCAACCTGGGTACCGACGGCTCGGTTGCCTTCATGTTCAACAAGCTGGGCGTGCTGACCTACGGGGCCAATGCCGACGAGGACGGCATCACCAACGCGGCCATCGAGTCGGGCGCGGACGATGTCGTGGTCTACCCCGAAGACGGCGCGATCGAGGTGTTCACCACCCAGGACGCCTATGAGGCGGTCAAGCAGGCGATGGTGGACGCCGGTCATCCGCCCGGCCACGCCGAGGTGACCTGGCGCGCCGACAACGACATCGCTGTGGAGGGCGAGGTGGCCGAGCAGGTGGTCAAGCTGCTGGCCTGGCTGGAAGACCTCGACGATGTGCAGAACGTCTACTCCAACGCCGACCTCGGCCTGGACGCCTACGCCTGAGGGCGTGGGCCGGCGACGTGATCCGCATCCTGGGCATTGATCCCGGTTCCCAGTGGACGGGGATCGGGGTGATCGACGTGGGCAGCGACGGGCGCTGCCGTTACGTGCACTGCGAGGCGCTCAAGCTGCTGTCGGCGCCGGACTTCCCGGCACGCCTGGGGCTTCTCTGCGAAGGCCTGGAGCGCGTGCTCGACCAGTGGCAGCCGCAGCAGGTCGCCATCGAGACCGTGTTCATGGACAAGTCGGCGATGTCCGCGCTCAAGCTCGGCCACGCCCGCGGCGCGGCGATGGCGACGGTGGTGCGGCGCAAGCTTGCGATCAGCGAATACGCCCCGCGGGTGATCAAGCAGTCGCTGGTCGGCAAGGGCGCGGCGGACAAGCTGCAGGTCCAGCACATGGTCCGGTTGCTGCTGAACCTGTCGGCGATGAAGCTGCAGGCGGACGCCGCCGATGCGCTGGCAGTCGCCCTGACCCACGCGCACATGAGTGCCACCGCGGCCCGCACCGGAGTGGCGGTGACCCAATTACGGAGACGCGGCACATGATCGGCAGACTGAAAGGCAACGTCATCCACAAGCAGCCGCCCTGGCTGGTGGTCGACGTCAATGGCGTGGGCTACGAGCTGGAGGCGCCGATGAGCACCTTCTACGACCTGCCCGAGCTGGGCCGGGAAGTCTCGCTGTTCACCCACTACGCGCAGAAGGAGGACAGCGTTTCGCTGTACGGCTTCCTGCGCGATTCCGAGCGCCAGCTCTTCCGCGAGGTGCAGAAGGTCAAGGGCATCGGCGCGAAGATCGCGCTGGCGATCCTGTCGGGCATCAGCGTCGACGATTTCGTCCGCACCGTGCAGGCCAGCGACGTGGCCGCGCTGTGCCGCATCCCCGGCATCGGCAAGAAGACCGCCGAGCGAATGGTCGTCGAGCTGCGCGACCGCGCCGGCGACATGGGCGGGGAGGGCGTGATCCTGTCGCCCTCCGACATCCCCCGCGATCCGCAGAGCGAGGCGGTCATTGCCTTGCAGCAACTGGGCTACAAACCGGCCGAAGCTGCGCGTATGGTGCGTGACGCTTCCCCCGGCGCGGCCGATGACGCCGCCGCCATCATCCGCAAGGCGTTACAGTCCGCGCTTCGTTGAGCGTGCCGCTCACCTGTTTTCGCCGCTGACCCACTGCCCCATGTCGACACCCAAGATTCCCCCCGCGGGCAACGGCGCCCGCGCCGACGCTGCCGGCCATGGCCAGGTGGGGCTGGCCGGGCTCATGATGGGTGCCATCGGCGTCGTCTTTGGCGACATCGGCACCAGCCCGCTGTACACCCTGCGCGAAGCCTTCAGTCCGCATTACGGCCTGACCGCCAACCACGACACCGTGCTGGGGATCCTGTCACTGGTGTTCTGGGCGCTGATGCTGGTGGTGACGGTGAAGTACGTGACCATCATCATGCGCGCCGACAACGAGGGCGAGGGGGGCATCATGGCGCTGATGGCACTGGCCCAGCGCACCCTGCCCAAAGGCTCGCGGTCGGCCTACGGCGTCGGCATCCTGGGCGTGTTCGGCGCGGCGCTGTTTTTTGGCGACGGGGTCATCACTCCGGCCATCTCGGTGCTTTCCGCGCTGGAAGGGCTGGAGGTCATCGCCCCCGAGTTCGGGGCCTGGGTGGTCCCGCTGACCGTGGTCGTGCTGGTGGCGCTGTTTTCCAGCCAGCGTTTTGGCAGCGGGCGCGTGGGCAAGGTGTTCGGGCCGATCACCGGGATCTGGTTCCTGTCATTGGCCGCACTTGGGATCCTCAACATCACCCACGCGCCGCAGGTGCTGCACGCGGTCAATCCCATGTGGGCGGTGGAGTTCTTTGCGGTCCACCACTGGCACGGCATCTTCATCCTCGGCGCGGTGGTGCTGGCGGTGACCGGTGGCGAGGCGATCTACACCGACATGGGTCACTTCGGTGCCAAGCCGATCCGCTACGCGTGGTACTGGTTCGTGCTGCCGGCGCTGGTGATCAACTACCTGGGCCAGGGCGCGCTGGTGCTGGAGGATCCGGCCGCGATCCGCAACCCGTTCTACGTGGGCGTGCCGGAGTGGGCGCGGATGCCGATGGTGGTGCTGGCGACCATGGCCACGGTGATCGCATCGCAGTCGGTCATCACCGGCGCGTTCTCGGTCACCCGCCAGGCGATGCAGCTGGGTTACATCCCGCGCATGCACACCAAGCACACCTCACGCGACACGATCGGCCAGATCTACATCCCCGCGGTAAACTGGGGAATGATGGTGGTGGTGATCGCCCTGGTGCTGGCGTTCGGCAACTCGTCATCGCTGGCGACCGCCTACGGCGTGTCGGTGTCGGGCACGATGCTGATAGACACCCTGTTGCTGGCGATCGTCGCCCAGGCGACCTGGAAGCATCTGCGGCGCTGGGTATTGCCGCTGTGCGTGGTGTTCATCATCGGCGACATCGGTTTCGTGATCGCCAACGGCGCCAAGATCCTGCAGGGCGGCTGGTTTCCGCTCGCCGTGGGCGTCGTCCTGTTCACCCTGCTGCGCACCTGGCGCCGGGGCCGCGAGTTGCTGCGCGAGGAGATGCAGAAGGGCGGCATCCAGCTGGAGAGCTTCCTGCCCGGCCTGATGCTGGCTCCGCCGGTGCGGGTGCCGGGCACGGCGGTGTTCCTGACCGCCGAGAAGGGCGTGGTGCCGCACGCCCTGCTGCACAACCTCAAGCACAACAAGGTGCTGCACGAGCGCAACGTGTTCCTGACCGTCGATACCCTGAAGGTCCCCTACGCCCCCAGCGAGCGGCGCCTGCAGATCGATGCCATCGGGGATGACTTCTATCGCGTGGTGGTGCGTTTCGGGTTCATGGAAACCCCGGACGTGCCGCTGGCGCTGATGCGTTCCTGCGACCAGGACGGCATCGCCTTCGATCCCATGGAAACCACCTACTTCGCCAGCCACGAGACGGTGGTGGCCGCAGCGCGTGGCGGCATGCCGGTGTGGCGGGACAAACTGTTCGCCTTCATGCACCGCAATGCCGCGCCGGCGACCGGGTTCTTCCGCATCCCGGGCAACCGGCTGGTCGAGCTTGGCTCGCAGGTGGAGATCTGACTGCCTGGCGCGGTGTTCTCTGTGCGCGTGTCCGTCAGTGAGCGACCGATGCCGGGCGCCGCGCACCATGCGACCATAGCGCGATGAACGAGGACCGCATCATCGCCGCAGACGCCACCTCCGAGGACGAGGCTCTCGAGACCTCGATCCGGCCCCGGCGGCTGGACGAGTACCTGGGCCAGGTGCCCGTCCGCGAGCAGATGAAGATCTACATCGAGGCGGCCAAGGGGCGTGGCGAGGCGCTCGACCACGTGCTGATCTTCGGACCGCCCGGCCTGGGCAAGACCACCCTGAGCCACGTCATCGCCAACGAGCTGGGCGTCGGCCTGCGCCAGACCTCCGGCCCGGTGATCGAGAAGGCCGGCGACCTGGCCGCGCTGCTGACCAACCTGCAACCGTTCGACGTGCTGTTCGTTGATGAGATCCATCGTCTGTCGCCGGCGATCGAGGAGGTCCTGTACCCGGCGATGGAGGACTACCAGCTCGACATCATGATCGGCGAGGGTCCCGCTGCGCGCTCGATCAAGCTCGACCTGCCGCCCTTCACCCTGATCGGCGCGACGACCCGTGCCGGCCTGCTGACTGCGCCCCTTCGCGACCGCTTCGGCATCGTCCAGCGGCTGGAGTTCTACAGCCCGGAGGAGTTGACCCGGATCGTGCGGCGCTCGGCCGGAATACTCGACATAGCGTGCGCGCCCGAAGGCGCGGCGGAGATCGCCCGGCGCTCGCGGGGCACGCCGCGCATTGCCAACCGGCTGCTGCGGCGCGTACGCGACTTCGCCCAGGTGCGCGCCGGCGGCATCATCGACCATGCCACCGCGATCGCCGCCATGGAGATGCTGAAGGTCGACCCGGAAGGCTTCGATGAGCTGGACCGCCGCCTGCTGCGCACCATCATCCAGTCCTTCGATGGCGGCCCGGTCGGGGTGGAATCGCTCGCCGCCGCGCTCAGCGAGGAGCGAGGTACGCTGGAAGATGTCATCGAGCCCTACCTGATCCAGCAGGGCTACCTGATCCGGACCGCCCGCGGCCGCATCGCATCGCCCAAGGCTTACCGCCACATCGGCCTGACCCCACGCTCGCCGGTGGGCGAGCTCTTCGACGACCCGGTTTCCGGCGATGCCATGCCGGGTTCTCCTGGCCAGTAACCGGTCCGTTCCCACCGCATGTCACTGGAGTCCTTCGCTATGCCTGCGTTCAGCCTCCCCGTCCGTGTTTACTGGGAAGATACCGACGCTGGTGGCGTGGTCTACCACGCGCGCTACGTCGCCTTCCTGGAGCGGGCGCGCAGCGAGTGGATGCGCGACCAGGGCTACGGTCAGGAACTCCTGCGCCATGAGCATGGTCTGGTGTTCGCAGTCCGGGCGATGGAGATGGATTTCCTCAAACCGGCGCGGCTCGACGACGTCCTGCAGGTCGGCGTCGGGTTGCAGGAATGCCGCCGCGCCAGCGCGGTGTTCGTACAGGAGGTGCGCTGCGAAGGCCGCCTGCTGCTGACCGCGACGGTACGGATCGCCGCGCTGGATGCCGGCGGCTTCCGGCCACGGGCGATTCCCTCGCCATTGCTGGAGGCGTTGCAGGCGCAGCAGCTTCCCGCGACCTGACCGCCACGGGCCACCGCGACAAGACGATGTATATCCAGGCTTCCATCCCCAATCCAACGCATATTTCGCCCACGCACCGGGCACCGGAGATCCAGGCATGACCCCAATGCTGAGCCTGATGCAGGCCGCCACCGCCGTCGAACCCCTGCCCGAGGAGGCCGCCAGCGCGAGCACCAACCTGGCTGCCACGCTGCCGCCGGCGATCACCAGCGACGGTGGCCTGGATATCCTGCAGCTGATCCTGCATGCCTCCCTGCCGGTGCAGCTGGTGATGGTGTTGCTGCTGTTCGCCTCCATCGCCTCGTGGGTGATCATCTTCCGCAAGACCAAGGTGCTCAACCGCGCCGAGCGCGAAGCGGAGACCTTCGAGGAGCGCTTCTGGTCGGGGACCGAACTGAGCAAGCTCTACGCCGGTGCGACCAGCCGCAACCGCGACACCGGCGGCATGGAGTCGATCTTCGAAAGCGGCTTCCGCGAGTTCTCCCGCCAGCGCCGCGTCGCCGATACGCGCATGCAACTGGAAACCGCCCAGCGCGGCATGCGGGTGGCCAGCGCGCGCGAGCTGGACGGCCTGGAGCGCAACCTGGAGTTCCTCGCCAACGTCGGTTCGATCGCGCCCTACGTCGGCCTGTTCGGCACCGTCTGGGGAATCATGATCTCGTTCCAGGGTCTGGCCAACGTCACCGAGGCGACCATCGCCAGCGTCGCACCGGGCATCTCCGAGGCCCTGATCGCGACCGCGATGGGCTTGTTCGCCGCAATCCCGGCCGTGTGGGCGTACAACCGCTTCGCCACGAAGGTCGAACGCATCGCGGTGCGTTACGACGCCTTCTCCGAGGAGTTCTCCTCGATCCTTGAGCGCCAGGTGCCGCAGGAGTGATCGACGGCGCGCGCCGCAACCCTGCGCGCCCACGCCGGTCCTGACCTTCCGCCGCCCCAAGAATCCGGAAACCCCCTATGTCCGCCCCCTACCGACGACGCCGCAAGCGCCAGCTCAAGGCCGAGATCAACGTGGTCCCCTACATCGACGTGATGCTGGTGCTGCTGATCATCTTCATGGTCACCGCGCCGCTGATGAACCTGGGCGTGGGCGTGGAGTTGCCTCGTTCCAACGCCAAGAGCCTGGCGCAGAAGCAGGAGCCGGTGGTGGTCAGCGTGGACGCCGAAGGCAACTATTTCCTGACCCTGCAGGGCGCGCCGCAGGAAGCGATGCAGCCCGAGGAACTCACTGCCCGCGTCGCCGCGTTCGTCAACAACAACCCCGATGTGCCGGTGTACGTGGCCGGTGATCGCGCGGCCAACTACGAGGTGGTGCTCAATGCGATGGCACTGCTGCAGTCGGCCAACGTGCCACGCGTCTCCCTGCTGACCCGGCAGGCGGAGACTCCGCCAAAGTGAGGGAAACGCGCGCCGACACCCAACAGGCCATCGTGCTGGCGATCGTCCTGCACGTGATCCTGTTCGCCGCGATGTTCGCCGGCATGCTCTGGACGCGCAGCGCTGCGCCACAGTCGGCCGCAGGTGCGCCGGTGGAAGCCGACCTGGTGGATGCCAACGCGCTCTCCGCTGCCATGCAGAGCGTGCTCGAGGATCGCCCGGAGCCGGCGCAGCCGCTGCCCGAACCGATCGATGAGCCTGTTGACGAGCCCGTCGAGCCGTCTCCTGCGCCGACGCCGCAACCGCAGCCGCTGCCCTCGCCTGTCCCGGAGGATTCGCCGACCCCGCCGCAGTCGCAGCCGCAGGACTTCATCCCCAAGCCCGATACCGTCGAGCAGGCCGAAGTGGTCGCCACGCCGACTCCGACGCCGTCCGACGAGAAGAAGCTGCAGGAAGAAAAGCGCCGCCAAGCGCAGGTGGACCTGACCGAGCGCGAGCGCCAGCAGGAAGCCGAGCGCAAGCGCCGGCTGGCCGAGCAGGCCAAGGAAGCCAGGGAAAACGAGGAGCGTGAGAAGAAGCTCGCAGAAATCAAGCGCAAGCGCGCCGAGGCCGAACGCGAGATCAAGCTGGCCGAGCAGAGACTCAAGCAGGTCGCCGACGCGCAGGCGCGTACTGCCAGCCGCAGCGCCGAGAGCAGCGGCGAGTCAAGCGCCAGCCCGCCATCGGGCAACAACGGTCGCGATACCGGTTTGGAATCGCAATATGCGGCGGCCCTGCAACAGGCGATCGTGTCCAAATGGACGCGTCCGGAAACCGTGCCACTGGGTTCCAAATGCACGATCGTCATCAAGCAACTGCGCGGTGGCGAGGTGACGAGCGCGAAAGTGTCGTCGCCGTGCGCCTACGATGAACAGGGCAGGCGTTCGATCGAGGCCGCTGTCCTCAAGGCGCAACCGCTGCCGTATACCGGCTTTGAATCGGTCTTCGCGCGCACCCTGACGCTCAATTTCCAGGCCGCCGACCGCTAGTTTCCTCCGCGTTCGCCCGCTTCGCGCGTTCAGCTTTGAGAAAGCGTTCACACGGATGCTGGTACACCTTCAGCCTCACCACGGGACTTGCCGAATGAAACGAATCACCCCGAGACTGCCTGCGCTGTTCGCGATCCTGGCTTTCCTGCTCGTGCTGCCCTTCTCAACGATGGCGCAGCAACGCGGCCTGGAGCTGGATATCGTCGGCGGCAGCGCGTCGGCCCTGCCGATCGCCATCGTTCCGATGCCCTACCAGGGCAGTGGTACGGCACCCGAGACCGACGTCGCGGCGGTGATCGCCGCCGACCTCAATCGTTCCGGCCAGTTCCGCACCCTGCGCGAGGCCGATCTGGTCGAGCGGCCGACCCGCGGCAGCGAGGTGAATTACCCGACCTGGCGCGCGCTCAACCAGGACTACCTGCTCGTTGGCCGCGTGGTGGATGCCAGCGGTGGCTACCGGGTCGAGTACGAACTGTTCGACGTCGCCAGCCAGCAGCGCCTGCTCGGCTTTGCCATGACCGCGCGCGGCACTGCGATGCGCGACGTGTCGCACCAGATTGCCGATGCGGTCTACGAGAAGATCCTCGGGGTGCCGGGCGCCTTCTTCACCCGCATCGCCTACATCACCGCCAAGGGCCTGGGCCGTTCCACCAGCTACTCGCTGATGGTCGCCGACTCTGACGGGTACAACCCGCAGACAGTGGTGAGCTCGCCCGAGCCGCTGCTCTCGCCCAGCTGGAGCCCGGACGGCAATCGTCTGGCCTACGTCAGCTTCGAGAGCGGCAACTCGGCGATCTACATCCAGAACATCAGCACCGGCAGCCGCGAGGTGGTGTCCAAGTTCCGCGGCATCAACAGTGCTCCGGCCTTCTCCCCGGATGGCCGCCGCCTGGCGCTCACCCTGTCGCGCAGCGGTAACCCCGAAATCTACGTGATGGATCTGGGCAGCAAGGCGCTCAACCAGTTGACCAACCACTTCGGCATCGACACCGAGCCGGAGTGGAGCGCGGACGGCAGCGAGATCTACTTCACCTCCGACCGCGGCGGCAATCCGCAGATCTACAAGGTCGCCGCCGGTGGTGGCAGCGCGAGCCGGGTCACGTTCCAGGGCACCTACAACGCCAGCCCGTCGCTGTCCTTCGACGGCAAGAAGCTCGCCACCGCGCAAGGCGCGGGCAATACCTACCGCATCGCCATGGCCGACTCCAGTCTCGGTTCGCCGCGCTGGAGCACGCTGTCACCGGGCTCGCTGGATGAGTCGCCTGATTTCGCACCCAACGGCGCGATGATCATCTATGCTGCGCGGGAAGGCACCCGGGGTGTGCTCTATGCGGTGTCGTCCGACGGCCGCGTGCGTCAGCGCCTGGTGCTGGCCGATGGCGATGTACGTGAACCGGCCTGGGGTCCATACCGGAAACCGCAGTGATGCCGTCCTGATCAGTGGGCGTCGCTGGCCGCGCAGTACCCGTTGGACCGTTTCCAGCTCAATCGTTCCGTTCCAGTGTTTCTACCACCGCTCCGCTCCATCGTTCCACCCTCCCATTCCGCCAAGACGAGGAAACAACCATGAACAACACCACCCGTGTCCTGATGGTCGCACTGCTGTGTGCAGCCGCCATCGGCTGCTCCAAGAAGGTCAAGGAAACCCCCCCGGTCGATACCGGCACCACCGCCCCCGGCGCGCAGACCACTCCGGGCACCGCCGCCGGCGTCTACGGTCCCAACGATCTGGACACCGACTCCTGCCTGCGCCAGCGGGTGGTCTACTTTGACCTGGACCGAGACGCCCTGCGTCCGGAGTTCCAGGCCCTGGTGGGTTGCCACGCCAAGTACCTCCGTGACCGTCCGTCCTCGCGCATGACCCTGGAAGGCCACGCCGACGAGCGCGGCAGCCGTGAATACAACATGGGCCTGGGCGAGCGCCGCGGCAATTCGGTTTCCTCCGCGATCCAGGCCAACGGTGGTTCGGGCGGCCAGCAGAACGTGGTCAGCTACGGCGAAGAGCGCCCGGTATGCACGGCGTCCAACGAAGACTGCTGGGCCAAGAACCGTCGCGTCGAGATCATCTACACCGCCAAGTAAAAGGTAACGATGATGATGCGCAAATTGTCCATCACAATTGCGACATCGCTGGTTGCAGCGGCGGCCCTGGTGGCCGCCGCACCTGTTTCGGCCCAGCGCATGAGCCTGGCCGAACGGGTTGGCGTGCTGGAACAGCAGGCTGGCAACAATGACGCGACTGTCGACCTGCTGCGGCAGGTGAACATGCTCAAGGAAGAGGTCACGTCCCTGCGCTCCCAGGTCGAGGAGCTCAATCACTCGCTGGGGCAGCTCAAGGACAACAGCCGGGCGCAGTTCCTCGATATCGACCAGCGTCTGGAGGATCTGGAGGGCGGGGGCGCGGCACCGCGGCCTGCGGCGGCGGTCGGCTCCGATGCACCACCAACACCGCCCGCAAAGCCCGTCGCCGAGCGCGCGCCGAGCGTGCATGGCGACGCCGGCACGCTGGCGATGGGGGCGGACGAGCGCGAGGCCTACGATGTCGCTTTCAATGCGTTGAAGAACGGCGATTACGTCGACTCCGCGCGCCTGTTTCACTCCTTCCTCGGCCATTACCCGGACGGTGTGTACGCGCCCAATGCGCTCTATTGGCTGGGCGAGAGCTACTACGTCACCCAGAACTACAAGTTGGCGGTAACCCAGTTCAAGGCATTGCTGGATCGCTATCCCACCCACGACAAGGCGCCTGGCGCATTGCTGAAGGTCGGCCTGGCCCAATACGGGCAGGGCGATGAGGACGCCGCCGAGCGCACCCTCACCGAGGTGACGACACGATTCGCCGGCAGCGATGCCGCGCGCATCGCCACCGACCGGCTGGGCGCGATCCAACTGGGCCGCCTGCGCTAGGCAAGCCGGCACGGCAAGGAGCCGCGTCGGCTAAAATGGCGGCATGAACCCTGTTACCTCCGCAGCGGGCGTACTGGCGCCTGATCGCCTGCGCCTGACCGAGATCTTCCTGTCCCTGCAGGGCGAGTCGCGCAGCATCGGCTGGCCGACCGTGTTCGTGCGCCTGACCGGTTGCCCGCTGCGCTGCCAATACTGCGACACCGCGTATGCGTTCCATGGCGGGCAGTGGTGGGAGTTCGACGCGATCCTGGCCGAGGTCGCGCGGCATGGGGTGCGCCATGTCTGTGTCACCGGTGGCGAGCCGCTCGCGCAGAAGCGTTGCATTGGTTTGCTGGAGCGCCTGTGCGATGCCGGTTATGAGGTATCGCTGGAGACCTCCGGCTCGATCGACATCAGTCCGGTGGATACCCGCGTGTCGCGCGTACTGGACCTGAAGACGCCCGGATCGGCGGAGGTCTCGCGCAACCTTTGGAGCAACATCGGCCAGCTGACTGCGAATGACCAGGTCAAGTTCGTGATCTGCTCGCGCGAGGACTACGACTGGGCGCGCGGGGTGATCGACGAGCATGGCCTGACCGCGATCTGCGACGTCATGTTTTCCCCCAGCTTCAACCAGCTCAGTGCGCGCGAGCTGGCCGACTGGATCGTCGCCGACCGGCTGCCGGTCCGGTTCCAGCTCCAGTTGCACAAGATCCTCTGGGATGACGAGCCGGGTCGCTGACATGCACGGGTCACCAGACAAGAAGAAAGCAGTCGTCCTCGTCTCCGGCGGCATGGATTCGGCGGTCGTCATGGCGATGGCGCGCGAGCAGGGCTTCGCTCCGTACGCATTGAGCGTGGACTACGGGCAGCGCCACACGTCGGAGCTGGAGGCAGCGGCGCGCGTGGCGGCGCAGCAGGGGGCGATCGCGCACAAGACGGTGCGCATCGATCTGCGCAGCATCGGGGGATCGGCGCTGACTGACGACATCGACGTGCCGCTGGACGAGGTCGCAGGCGACGATGCCATTCCGGTGACCTACGTCCCCGCACGCAACACCATCATGCTGTCGGTGGCGCTGGGTTGGGCGGAAGTCCTGGGATCATCCGACCTGTTCTGCGGTGTCAACGCGGTCGATTATTCGGGCTATCCGGATTGCCGTCCCGAGTTCATCAGCGCCTTCGAGCGCCTCGCCAACCTGGCGACGAAGGCAGGCGTGGAAGGCGCCGGCATCCGCGTGCACGCGCCGCTGCAGCACCTGAGCAAGGCGGACATCGCCCGCGAAGGCGCGCGGCTGGGCGTCGATTTTTCCGGGACGGTATCGTGCTACCTGGCAGACGGCGAAGGCCGGGCGTGTGGCCACTGCGACGCGTGCCGCTTGCGCGCGGATGGCTTTGCCGCCGCAGGGATCGCCGACCCGACTCGCTACGCCTGAACCTGGACACGGAACATCGACGCTGCGGATGAAGCGGCTTCGCACAGCTCCGCGTACTTGCGTTAGAATTCACGCCCCCGGCGCAACGTCGGGGCCTGTGGGCCGTTAGCTCAGTCGGTAGAGCATCGGACTTTTAATCCGCTGGTCGATGGTTCGAATCCATCACGGCCCATATCTCTCTTCTGTTGTGCACGCCGACTTCCGCTGGTATTGGCGCCGCGTTCTCCACGTTGGCGCTATGGTGGATCGCCCGCATTGGCGGGTTGTCACTGATCGCCGGGGGCGACAGATGCTGAGCCTCAGGCAGTTCATCAACGCCGATTCAATTGCGTCAATGGTCGCTCGTGTTTTCGACCGGGCGAAATTCGATCCCTGTTCGTGCTCCTCATGGGGCGCATCCGGCGCACGCCGCACTCGCTCATGAGGCAGGTCGCCGCCATCGCCAAACGCTTTTGCGGGAGGACAATCTGGCCCGGACTGGCTTGTTGGCTGGTCCTGGCGCTCGCGTCGACCGCGGCGATCGCGCAGGTGGACACGCCCGCATTGGAGTCGACTGACGCGATCGCCGGCATCGGCGCCGCGGATCTCGCCAGCCGGATCGACGTCATTGAAACCCGGACGGATCTTTCCACCACCGAGCGCGAGCTTGTGCTTGAACAACTCCGTGCCGCCGCTTCGCGAGCAGAGGCCGCGGAGGTGGCGCGCAGGAGCGCGGCGGAGTATGCCGCCGGGCTGCAGTCTGCGCCGGATACCATCGCCGCGTTGAGTGCACAGTCCGCAGTGCCACCCCAGCGTGACGCTTTGCCGGAAGACGCGGATCCAGTGGCAACGCAGCTGCGATTGGCAGCACTGCAGACCGAATCGGTGTCATTGCACGGCAGGCAACGCAAGCTCGCCGAGCAGTTGCGCGCGATGGAGAGCCGACCCGCGGAAGCCCGCGCCGAACTGGGCGAATTGCGCACGCAGCTTGATCGTGCCCCGACCCCCGTCGCCGCCACCGCATCCCCCTTGCTGGCGGAGGCCACCAGGGTGCGGCAGGAGGCTGCCCGCGAGGAACTGTCCGCGCGCATCGAGATGATCGAGCAGGAGTTGTCCAGCCTGCCGACGCGCAAGTCGATTGCGACCGCCCAGCATGAGCTGGTGGAGCGTCGCGCCAACGAGGTGGACGCGGCCATCGAGGAGCTGGATGCGCGGCTGGTGAGCAGGCGCAGGCAGCAGGTGGAGGCGGACGCGGCGCGCGCGCGCGAGTTCGAACTAAGCCTGGCGGGCCAGCCGGCGGAGATACGCGAGCTGGCCCGCGATAGCGTTGCGTTGCGAACGGAGACCTCGCAACTGGTCCAGCGATTGGATCGCGCCCGTGATGAACAACGTCGATCGAGGGTGCTGCTCGACGACGCCGTCGAGGCGCGCAGGAACGCCGATCAGATTCTCGCCATCGGTGCGCTCAGCGACGATGCGGCGAGATTGCTGCGCAGCCTGCAGACGAGCCTGGTCAGCGGCGAGCAGATCAAGCGGCGGATGGGGGAGCGGAACCGGACGCTCGTCGACCTGCGCGTACGCCATTTCAAGACCCAGCAGGCGCTTCGCGACTTGCCGGCGTCCGACGGGCAACGGGTGAGCATCGCGACCATCGACGCCCGGGAGCATCTGCTGGAGCAACTCGTCGAGCACCGCCGCGCCGGAGTGGCCGACATGGCAGACGTCCAGCAACAGCTGATCGACGCGCTATCGGAAAACAACGCGATTGATGCCGAACTGCTGAGTGCCAGCGAGCAATTGCATGGGGTGCTCGACAAGCGCCTCTTGTGGCTGCCCAGCACGGCTCCCTTGGGCGATGACTGGCTGCAGCAGCTGGGCGTCGGCGTTGGCTGGCTGCTCGCGCCCTCCAACTGGTCCGCGATGCCGCGGGCACTGCTTGCCGCGCTGCGCGCCCATCCGGTGCGGCTGCTGTTGATGCTGCTGACAGTGGCCGCGTTGTTCGGCGCACGTGGGCGACTGCAAGCCGCCTTGCCGCGGCTGGCGAGATCCGTCGGTCACCGGGATGACAACTTCGGCACCACACTGCTGGCCTGGGCTGCAACGTTCCTGCTCGCTCTGGCGTGGCCTTTTGCCGTGGCAACCGTTGGCTGGTTCCTCGGCTGGTCCGGCGGCGGTTTCGCGAGCTTCCTCGGCCAGGGCCTGCTCAGTCTGGCGCTGCTTTGGTTGATGCTGGGCCTGTTCATTGACATGTGCCGCCCGAAGGGTCTGTTTGTCGCCCATTTCCACTGGGGTCCGCAGGGCACCAAGCGGCTGGCGCGGGCGCTGCGGACGCTCCTGCTGATGATCGCCCCAACGGCCGTGCTGACCGGGATGACGGACGCCAGTGGAGACCCGGAACTGATCGATGGCATTGGTCGCCTCGGCTTCATGGTGGGATCGCTGGCGTCGGCGTGGTTCCTGTACCGGCTACTTCGACCCTCCGATGGCGCTCCCACCACCGTGCGCGCGCCAGGGGCATGGATCCGGCGCGTATCCGCAGGCTGGGCGCGCGTCCTGGTGGCGGTTCCGGTGGTCTTCGCCGTGCTTGCCGCGGTCGGCTACTACACCAGTGCCAGAGAGGTGCAGTCGCGATTGTTTACTTCAGGCTGGATCATCCTGGCGGTGGTCATCGTTTACTACATCGTCATACGGGGAGTGATGGTGGCCAGCCGCCGCGCCGCGTACCTGCAGGCCGACTCGGTTCATGCCCGGGCATTGGCCGAGGCACGGGCGGCGGCGGGCGGCGAGGACGGCCAGGATGGCAGCGAGGTGTTGGCACTGCAGAACCAGCAGCCCGAGATCGACGCGGTGACCGTCAACCAGCAGACGCGGGCGCTGTTGCGTGCCGCATTTGGCGTCGCGCTGGCGGTGCTGATTGTGGGCCTGTGGCGGGAGATGATCCCGGCGCTCAACGTGTTCAACGATGTCGTGTTGTGGTCGCGAGTGGTTGAGGGCATTGGCGAGAGCGTCGTCGCAGTCACGCTGAGTGACGTGCTGATAAGCCTCTTGATAGTGGGACTGACGGCCATCGCGGCGCGCAACCTGCCGGGCTTCCTGGAGATCATGCTGCTGCCGAGCGCCCGCGTTGATTCCGGGACGCGCTACGCGATCGCGACCATCGCGCGCTACGTGATCACCGCGATCGGTCTGGTCATCGCGCTCCAGCGCATCGGTCTGGACTGGTCGAAACTCCAGTGGGTCGTGGCGGCGCTGGGCGTGGGACTGGGCTTTGGCCTGCAGGAGATCGTCGCCAACTTTGTTTCCGGGCTGATCATCCTGTTCGAGCGTCCCGTCCGGGTGGGCGACGTGGTCACCATCAATCACACCACCGGTACCGTCAGCCGCATCAAGATGCGTTCCATCACCATCACTGATTTCGACAATTTCGAGGTGCTCGTGCCCAACAAGGCATTCATCACCGATACCGTGCAGAACTGGACGCTGACCAGTCCGATCACCCGGGTGGTGTTGAAGGTGGGAATCGGCTACGGCAGTGATCTGCGCAAGGCGCGCGCGGTGATGGAGAGTGTGGCGGCGGCGGATCCCAAGGTCCTGCGGTCGCCGGCGCCCGATGTGCTGTTCACCAGCCTGGGCGACAGCGCGCTGGAGTTCGAGGTGCGTTTCTACGTGGCCCAGATCGACGACCGCCGCGCGGCCACGCACAGCCTGTTTGTCGCACTGACGACGGCGTTGCACGAGGCGGGGATCGAGATTCCGTTTCCGCAGCGCGACGTGCATGTGCATCACATCGGACGGGTCGATGCCGCATCCGGTGAAGCGGGCGAGGGCGACACGCCCTCGAGCTGAAAGCGCGAGCCGTCAGGCGACGTCGCAATCCAGCAGTTGCTGCAGCACCGCCTCGCCGTAACGCTCCAGCTTGCTGCTGCCGATACCGGCGATCCGGCCCAACTCGTCCAGATCGGCCGGATCGCTCTCCGCGATTTCGCGCAAGGTGGCGTCGTGGAAGATCACATAGGCCGGCACGTTCTGCTCCTTGGCCAATTCCGCGCGCCAGCCGCGCAGGGAACGGAAACGGCTGGCCGCTTCGGGCGCCAGGTCCATCGGCGGTGGTGCCGAGCCGGTGCGCCCGCGGCGGCCCGCCGGCCTGGGCGCATCGCGGCGCAGGCGCAGGGTCTGCTCGCCCTTCAGCACCGGGCCGGCCTTGCTGGTCAGGTACAGGGCGCCGTGGCGCTCGTGATTGGCCGCCAGCAGGCCGGATGCGACCAGCTGGCGGAACACGCTGCTCCACTGGCGCGTGTCCAGATGGGTGCCGATGCCCCAGGTGCTGAGCTTGTCGTGGCCGTGCTGGGCGACCTTGTCGGTTGGCACGCCGCGAAGCACATCAATGACGTGCCCCGCGCCGAACCGCTGGCCAGTGCGGAACACGCACGACAGCGCCTTGCGCGCGACCTCGGTGCCGTCCCAGCTCTCCGGCGGCTGCAGGCAGTTGTCGCAGTTGCCGCAGTTGCCGGGATGCTCCTCGGCGAACCAGCCCAGCAAGGCCTGGCGCCGACACTGGGTTGACTCGCAGTAGCCCAGCAGCGCGTCCAGCTTGCGCAGCTCCAGCAGCTTGCGCTCCTCGCTGGCATCGCCCTGCTTGATCAGCATGCTCAGGTTGACCACGTCGCCCAGCCCGTAATTGAGCCAGGCCTCGGCGGGCTGGCCATCGCGGCCGGCGCGGCCGGTCTCCTGGTAGTAGCCCTCGACCGACTTGGGCAGGTCGACGTGGGCGACGAAGCGCACATCCGGCTTGTCGATGCCCATGCCGAAGGCGATCGTGGCGACCATCACGATGCCGTCCTCCTGCAGGAATCGGCGCTGGTTGGCCGCACGGACCTCGGCCGGCATTCCGGCGTGGTAGGCGAGCGCGTTGACGCCGGCCTCGCACAGCTGCTCGGCGGTTTTCTCCACGCGCTTGCGCGAGAAGGCATAGACGATGCCGCTCTCGCCGCGGTGGCCGGCAAGGAAGTCGAGTAGGGCGCGCTGGCCGCTGCCATCCTTCTGCGCCACGAGGTAGCGGATGTTGGGACGGTCGAAGGAGCTGACGAACTGGTGCGCGTCTTCGAGCGCCAGGCGCTCGGCGATCTCCAGCCGGGTCGGCTCGTCCGCCGTTGCGGTCAGCGCGATGCGCGGCACGTCGGGCCAGCGCTCGTGGAGCACGGTCAGCTCGCGGTACTCGCGGCGGAAATCATGCCCCCACTGGGAGACGCAATGCGCCTCATCGATGGCGAACAGGGCGATCCCGCCGGAAGCGTGGGCGCGGTCGATGAGGCTCATGCAGCGTCCCGAGAGCAGGCGCTCGGGAGCGACGTAGAGCAGGTCCAGCTCGCCGTCGAGCAAGCGGCGCTCCACGTCGGCGGCGGTGGCCGCGTCCAGGGTCGAGTTTAGGTAGGCGGCGCGCACGCCGAGCTGGAGCAGCGCTTCGACCTGGTCCTGCATCAGCGCGATCAGCGGTGAGACGACGATCCCGCAGCCCTCGCGCAGCATCGCCGGCAACTGGTAGCACAACGACTTGCCGCCGCCGGTCGGCATCAGCACCAGGGCGTCGTCGCCCTTGACCAGGCAGTCAATGATCGCGGCCTGCTCGCCGCGGAAAGCATCAAAGCCGAAAGTGCTTCGTAGTGTGTCCAGTGCCGCCGTTTTCATGGCGACTCCAGCACCGTTGAAATGGGCATGCGTCCATTACAGCAGTGATCATGTTCACACGCAGCGTTGAAAATAGTGATGGGTGTCGCCTTTGTGAGTTAAAAATTCGTTATTGCAGGTTGGCACAGATATTGCTCATTGCTTTCCCGTCCGGGTACTTCACCCGACGGTGCACCGGGCCGCAAGAGGCCCTTCCAAGTACACACACGCTCAACCATAAGGACAATCTCCATGATGAACCCACGAAGCACGGCCCGTCGATATCAGGGCTGGCTGCTGGCCGGCATGGCAATGCTGTCCATGGGGACTGCCGCCGCGGCGGGCGGGGTCGAGTTGAACGCTCAGGTGTTCCAGCAAGTTGAGGTCAAGAATGCTGACGGTTCCATCACTCTGAAGGCCGAGCCAGCCAACAGCGTCGTTCCCGGCAGTGAAGTGACGTATGTGGTCACTTACCGCAACACCGGGGCTACTGCGGCAGATGCCGTGAAGATCGACAACCCGGTTCCGGCCGACCTGGTGTACGTCGCCTCCGCGGGAGATCGCGCGGTCGATGCAGTCTCGGTCGATGGTGGCACGCAGTACGGCGTGCTCGCGGGACTGACGGTTGTCGGGCAGGACGGCCAGTCGCGACCGGCGCAGGCCGCCGACGTCACCCACCTTCGCTGGGTGCTGGGCCGCTTGGTCGCAGGTGCCGAAGGCACGGTTTCCTTCGTAGCCAGGGTGAAATAAGCCGGCGCGATGCCTCGAGTCCGCAAATACGACGTCACCCATCACTTCAGCTAATCACTCCTACAACCAGTTACATCGGGGAACCCAATGAACCACAAGCACCTACAAGTGAAACTCCTGACAGCAGCGCTCCTGCTGGGCGGCGCGCAATCGGCTTTTGCCGCCGGTCCGGCATCGGGCACGCGCGCCGATACCACCATCACCAACACGGCCAGCGTCAGCTATCAGGTCGGTGGTGTGACGCAGACCGCACCGGCGGCCGGCGTGGCGACGTTCCAGGTCGACCGGCTGGTGAACGTGACCGTTGCGGAAGTCAGCGGTGGATACACGAGCGTGACGCCAGGCCAGACGGCCCAGGCGGTGACGTTCACCGTGACCAACAACACCAACAGCGTGATGGACTATCGGCTCGACGCCGCCAACGCCGCCGATCCTCACGGCGGGACGGACAGCTTCGATCCGGGCATGTACACGTATTACCTCGATGACGGCGACGGCATCTTCAACGCCGCCGATACCCTCGTGACCTTCCTCGACGAGATGGCGCCGGATGAAATCCGTACGGTGCACGTCGTCGCCGATATCCCGGTGGCGGTCGTGGATGGCCAGACTGCCGGCGTAAGCCTGCAGGCCACCGCACGTGACGGTGGCGTGGCGGGTACGGAGGGCGCGCTCACTGTACAGACCGCAGGCGCCAACACCGCGGGTGTCGACAACGTGTTCGGAGACGTGGCTGGCACGGCGGCTGGCGACGGCGTGCGCGATGGCAAGCACAGTGCCAGCGATGCGTACAAGGTCGCGGCCGCGACGATCTCGGTCACCAAGACCTCGACCGTCATCAGTGACCCGTTCAACCTCACGGTCAACCCGAAGGCGATTCCGGGCGCCGTGGTGCAGTACTGCATTGCGGTCGCCAATGCCAGCACGACCACGGCCGCTTCGAACATCGCCGTCACCGACCCGATCCCGACCGGCACCACGTATGTCGCCGGCACCCTCCACGCGGGGGATACGAACTGCACACCGACGGCTACATCGCTGCAGACCGACGTCGCAGGGGACAGCAACTCTAACGGGACCAGTGGCAGCGTAGTGGGTGGCACCGTGAGCACCCTCGTCCCAACCGTCGGGGCGAACGCGACCGCAACCACGATCTTCAACGTCACCATCGACTGATATCGGCGGGGCACCAACTCCGCTGGCGCCATGTGCGCCGGCGGAGCTAGTGCTGCGACCATCGAAAGCCATACATGTCATCGCCACGGAGCCTTCCGCGTCATGTCATCGCACTTGTCAGTGCGGTGTTGAGTACGTTTGCCTGCGTTCCGGCGGCGGCTGCGACCATCGACAACACCGCCAGCGTCAGCTATCAAAACGCGTCGCCGACCGGCACGCCGGTCGGCGACGTTATCGGCCTGCTCAGCAATACCGTCAGTTTCGACACCCTGCCGGCGCCCACGATCGCGTCGCTGGGTTTCCTCACTCATTCGCCCACGTTGCCGGGCAGCGCGCCGTTGCCGGTGGACGGCGGCCAGTGCGAGCTGCCCAGCGGCAACCCCGGCGCAGGCACCTTCGTGCCGCTGCCCACCTTGATCGACCAGGACGGCAATCCCCTGGGTATGGACGTCGCCGACGCCACCACAACCGACAGGTTTTACCCCGGCCAACCCGTCCTCCTGCGCCTGGACGATGCCAACCGCAATCGCGATCCGGCAATCCGCGAGTACGTCCAGGTCACGCTGACCACGTCCACCGGTGACGAGGAAACGCTTCGCCTGCAGGAAACCGGCGTCAATACCGGTGTATTCGCCATCGTCATCCCGAGTCTGGCGGTTCCGCCCCCGGCGGTGATCGGCGATTGCATGTTGTCGCTGGCCGACGAGGGAACCCTCACCGCCGTGTACGCCGACCCGGACTTCCCGGCTGACCGCGTCACGCTGACGGTGCAGAGCTACGCGCTGCAAGTCCAACGGGGCATGCTTCTGTCCAAGCAGGTGTCGCTGCCCCAGGCATCGGCTGGCGACATCCTGCAATACCGACTGTCCTTGCAGAGCCGTCACGACCAGCCAATCCGCAGCGTTGTGATTGTCGACACCCTGCCGCAGGGCATGCGTTACCAGCCCGGATCACTGCGGATCGGCGACAAGGCTGTGCTTGACCCTTCGGTTACTCCCGACGGCCGCAGCCTGCGGATTGCCGTCGGTGACCTGGCAATGGATGCGGCAATCGAAGTTACCTACCTGGTGGCGGTCGCCAGTGACATCCGCACCGGCCAGGCAATCAACCGCGCACAGGCAACGGGACTGGGACGGCTGGTCTCTAACGAGGCGCAGGCTGCCGTGCGGATCGAGGAGCCTCTGTTCACCTCGCACTTCACCATCATCGGCCGGGTGCTTGACGGTGCATGCGGGTTGCCAGCGGCGGAGTTACAAGGTGTGCCCGGTGTGCGTCTGCTGCTCGACGACGGCACCTACGTCGCCACCGATCAGGATGGTGCCTACCATTTCGAGGGCGTGCGCCCCGGTACTCATGTAGTGCAGTTGGATGTGGCCACCGTGCCGTCGAACCTTGAGGCCGTGTCCTGCAACCCCGACTCGCGGTTTGCCGGACGTGCGTTCTCGCAGTTCGTCGAGGCCAACGGAGGTAGCCTTTGGCGGGCCGATTTCCGCCTCCGCGAGAAGGTCACGGCGACCGGTACGAACGACGCGCAGTCCGAAGCGACGTCGCCGTCCGACGCGGACACCGAACGCGTGGCGCAGCAGCATGCGCGACCGGAGACCCTCGACGACGCGACCGCGGCCGGCGGTGGCAACGTCGACTGGCTGGCGGGGCAGGCGCCTGGCCAAGCGTGGTTGTTCCCGGAGTTGGATCACAACCCCCGTTCGCCCACCACCCGCATCGTGATCAAACACGCACCTGGGCAAAAAGTCGTGCTGACGCGCAATGGTGAACCGGTGTCGGCCATCAACTACGACGGGAGCTCAACGAGTTCCGACAAGACCGTCGCGGTCACCCGCTGGGTTGCCGTGCCGCTGGCGGATGGCAGCAACGTATTTCGCGCTCAGTTGCAGGACGCAAACGGCACCGTGGTCGCCAGCCTGGACCGCACCGTGCATTATTCCGGCGCCGCGGCGCGTGCGGTATTGGTGCCGGAGCAGTCGATCCTGGCGGCGGACGGCATCCAGAAGCCGGTGATCGCGGTGCGCCTGCTTGACCGCAGCGGACGCCCGTTGCGTGCCGGCGTCACCGGCAGCTTCCAGCTTTCCGCCCCCTACCTGCCGGCGCAGACGGTTCAGGCGCAGCAAGAGCGGCAACTCGCGGGGCTGGACCGGTTCCAGCCGACTTGGCACGTCGAGGGCGATGAAGGCGTCGCCTACATCGAACTGGCTCCCACCTCGGTGGCGGGTAGTGCGGAGCTGCGGTTCCCGTTCCAGGGCAGCAACGGTGGGCCTGTTCGCGAAGATCGGCTCAGCGTGTGGCTGGAGTCCACGCCGCGCGACTGGATAGTGGTGGGTTTCGCATCCGGCACGGTCGGCTACGACACATTGAAGGGCAACCTGCAAGCACTGGCGGAGCAGGGTGAACATGGGGGCATGTATACCGACGGCCAACTCTCTCTGTATGCCAAGGGGCGCGTGCAGGGCAAGTGGATGTTGACCCTCGCCTATGACTCCGACAAACCAACCGATCGCCTGAACCGCCAGAACCTGCTTTCGACGATCGATCCGGAAAAGTTCTACACCCTCTATGGCGATACCACCCAGCAAGGCTACGACGCGTCCAGCACCGACAAGCTCTACGTCAAGCTGGAACGCGACCAGTTCTATGCCTTGTTCGGCGACTATGTAACTGGCCTGGATCGCACACAGCTGTCGCGCTATACCCGCACGCTGAACGGGATCAAAGTCGAATACCGCGGGCCGGTGGTCGAGTTCAACGGTTTTGCTGCAGAGACCGCGCAGAATTATGCCCGCGACGAGATCCAGGGCAACGGCACATCGGGGCTGTACCGGCTGTCGCGTGGCAACGTCGCCATCAATGGCGAGCGCGTGCGGATCGAGACCCGCGACCGTTTCCGCAGCGAGCTCATCATCGAGACCCGTACGCTGACTCGGCACCTTGATTACGACATCGACTACGCGGCAGGCACGCTGTTCTTTCGTGAGCCGATCGCCAGCCGGGATTTTGGCTTCAACCCGAATGTCATCGTGGTCGAGTACGAAACCATCGGTCGAGGAGACCAGCAGCTCAACGCGGGTGGACGGGTCGGGGTGGCCTTGCTCGACGGCCGCCTTACCGGTGGTGTGTCCTACATCTCCGAGAAGGACACCCGCGGCAGCACACGCCTGGCCGGGGTGGATGCGAAGCTCAAGCTGCGCGACGCCACTGAACTGCGGGTGGAGGTGGCGAGCAGTGAAGGTGAAGACGGCTTGCAGGATCACTCCGGCAACGCCTATCTGTTCGAGCTGGAGCATCACGGCGAGCGGTTCGATGCGCTGGGTTACGTGCGTCGCCAAGCGCCGGGATTCGGCCTCAACCAGCAGAATGCCAGCGAGTCGGGTATGTACAAGATCGGTCTGGACACCCAGTGGCGGATCGATGAGAAATTCGCTGTGCAGCAGCAGGCCTACCGCCAGGAAGACCTCGTCGGCGGCGCCACACGGGACGCAGTCAATGCGCAACTGGATTACCGCGCGGAACGCTGGGGCGCGCGGGCCGGTGTGCAGGTGGTGCGCGACCAGTCGCAGGCGGGTGAGGTGAACGAATCGCGGCAAATCACCTTGGGCGCCAATCGCTCGTTGCTGGACAACAAGCTGGAGCTGAGCGCCGCCGCGGAGCTCGGGCTGGGCGGAAAGAACGAGAGCGTGGATTTCCCGACCCGGCTGCAGCTTGGCGCCGCCTACGCAATTAACGATGCGGTGCGACTGATCGCGGCGCAGGAGTTCACCGACGGTGACACCCGCGATACGGCGACCACCCGTTTCGGTTTCGAAGTCGCACCATGGGCGGGTGCACGCCTGACCAGCACCCTCAACCAGAGCCAGATTTCCGAGTACGGTCCGCGTACGTTCGGTCTGTTCGGACTGAGCCAGTCGCTCCAGATTGGCAAGCGTTGGGCGGTGGACCTGGCGCTGGACAGCAGCCATGCGTTTCACGAGTCCGCCGACGCGCCGCCGCTGACGTCACCCGATGCGGGTCCGATCACTTCCGGGGGCATCCGCGACGGGGGCGCCTTGACCGAGGACTTCACCGCGTTGTCGGCGGGGGCGACCTACCGCAGTGAACTGTGGACCTGGAACGGGCGTATCGAAGGCCGCGAGGCTGCTACCTCCGACCGCTATGGATTCACGACCGCATTCCTGCGCCAGGTCGACACCGGCATGGCGTTTGCCGCGTCGGTGCAGGCGTTCTCCGTCGGGCAGGCGGTCGGCAGCCGTGGTTTGCTGGCCAACGTTGGCTTGTCCTGGGCTTGGCGCCCGCTCGGCAGCCAGTGGGCGCTTCTCAACCGCCTTGAACTGCGCGTCGACGAACTGCGTAACGGCAACGGTGAGAACGTGATCGGCCAAAACACGGTTGCGGTCAACGGTGATGTCCGTTCGCGACGTCTGGTCAACAACTTCGTCATCAACCATGTGTCCGATGAATGGACCACCGAGGATATGAAGGGCAACCTGTTTGAAGCGGGCCAGCGCAGCCAGTGGTCGTTGTACTACGGTTCCAAGTACGTGTTTGACCGCTACGGCTATGACGGCCGCGATTACTCCGGCTACACCGACATCATTGGCCTGGAATGGCGGTTCGACGTCAACCCCAGGCTGGACATCGGTCTGCGCGGCAGCGTCAGGCATGCTTGGGGCCAGCACAATTTCAGCTACGCGGGTGGTCCGGTGGTAGGTGTGTCACCTTTCACCAATGCCTGGTTCAGCGTTGGCTACAACGTGGTGGGGTTTGAGGACCGTGATTTCGATTCAGCCCATTACACCCGGCAAGGCGCCTACCTGATGATGCGTTTCAAGTTCGACCAGGCGACGCCGGCGCTGAGTGGAATCCTTGGCTCGGTAGGGGGCGCGCGATGATCCCGGCTCAGGTGAATCGCTCGCTGCAGGCGTCTGCCTGCCGAATGGTGGTGGCACTGGCTTTCGTTCTGCTTGGCTGTTTGGTTGCGATCCCGGCATTCGCGGCCACTACCACCTGCTCCGCGTCGACCACCAAGGGCACGGCCCCGGCGGACTACGCAACTTATTGCTGGTTTGACATGTCGGGCTACAGCGACACGCTCGCTCGCAGCGCTGCAGGACAGCCCTTCGTGGTGAGCTTGCCTGGGGGCGCCACCTTGAGCTTTACCCTGAAGGTATCCGGCAATTCACTCGTGGCGCGTCAAGTGCCGACGTGGACGGGCGGCGCCTTCGGCAACTCCGCATTCCAGGGCATAACAGGAAAACCGGTTCTATACACGGTAAACAATGGCTCTACGGTGACGGCATCGCTGTCGGGAATCACCGTGGTTGCCAATGGCAGCAGCGGCATGCCGTTTGTGTTTGTCGCGGCAGACGCGGAATCCACCAACAACGGTGAATCGCTGCGATTTACCACTGACGGTGATCCATGGACGGTGTTGGCGCAGATCGCCTATGGCACCGCGGCGGCCTATCCCGTGTTGACGGGCGTCGGCACCAACACGGTGAACCAAGCGGGCGTCGCTGGCGACGTTGGCAGCTACGCCTTCGCGACCGCCGGAAACCTGCGCAACGTGACCGCACAACTGGTCGCCGGCGGCTTGCAGGGCGCGCTGTTCGGGGTGAAGTTCCCGTCGGCCGATCTGGCCATCAGCAAGTCGCACGTGGGTAGTTTCAGTGCAGGTGGCAACGGCAGCTACGACATCGCGGTGACCAACAATGGCACCGGGGCGACCAGTGGCATAACCAAGGTGGTCGACACCCTGCCTGCCGGCTTGAGCTACGTCTCTGCAAGCGGCACCGGTTGGACGTGTGGCGCGGCGGGGCAGGTGGTGACCTGCACGAACCCGAGCGTGCTTGCCAACGGAGCGAGCCTCCCGGAAATAACCCTCAATGTGAGCGTGGCGTTCAATGCGCCAGCCAGTGTGGAGAACGTTGCCTCGGTCTCGAACCCGACCTTCGATTTCAACCTCACCAACAACGTCAGCCGCGACGCGACCGTGATTGTGGGGACGCCGGAACCTGGCAAGGGCAACAAGATCCTCTATGTGTACGACAGCCAAGAGCTGACGCGCACGCCGCAAGCGGCGAATTCCATTGCACCGGTAGAGATCGCTCAGAATATCGCGATGGACTGGAAAATGACACCAGTCGTCCCGGTAGGCAGGACACTGACCCTGAGCGCACAAAACGTCGTGGCGCGGCTTGTCGTGGCAGCGACGGGCAGTAATCTGGGCACTGCCAGGTCGATCGACATTCAGCTGCGCACCAATGCGGGCGATATTTTGGCCACGGCGACAGCGAACGTAAATAACGGTCCTCAGGCAGTGAATCTCAGTCTTCCTGTGCTCCTTACCACCCTGTCAGCAGGCGACTATCTGGTCCTGCGTGTCATCAATAGAGCGCAGGGCTCAAACCGGCGGATCACGGTAAGTCAAAAGATCACAGGCCCAAATAACGCCAGCATCTTGACGTTTGACACACCCACGGTCATCAACGTCGACAGCGTCGCGGTGTATTCCGCCCCGCACCCGGCAGTCACCACCCAAACCAACTATGTCGCCGGCAACACTGTCCACGTTCGCGCGGTGATCAGCGATCCCTTTGGCGCCTTTGATGTAAGCGGCGCCAGTATCAAGCTGACCGACCCTTCAGGCGTCGTAAAAGTGCTAGCCGGAGCGATGGTGGAAGTTGGCGCGCCGACAGCCGCCAGCAAAACCTATCAGTACAGCTACACGCTGCCGTCGGATGCGAAAGCAGGCAGCTGGATTGCCAGCGTCACCGGCCGGGAAGGGACCGAAGGAACGGTCACCCATACGAGAAACGCTGGTTTCCAGGTGGCTGCCGCGCCGTTGACCATCGTCAAACTGTCCATGGTCTACTCCGACCCGATCAATGGCACCGCCAACCCCAAGGCCATCCCGGGCGCACTTATCACTTACCGCATAAGTGTCACCAGTCCGGCTGGCACCGTCACGGATGCCAACTCGTTGGTAGTGACCGATCCGATTCCGGTCAACACCGTGCTGTTCGTCAGCGACCTGCCTGACATCACCGGGATTTCTCCGGTGATCTTCACCCCGGGTAGCAGCACGCTGTCCCTCAACTTCAACACCTTGGCGGACCTCACCGACGACGTCGATTTTTCCAGTGACGGAGGCGCCACGTGGACCCATGTGCCGATTGCCGACCCCAATGGCGTTGATGCCGCGGTGACGCATATCAGGCTGAAGCCCAGGGGCACCTTCCCCCCGGGCAAGATCGTCGAGATGGGTTTCAGGGTGCGCGTGAAGTAATCGCTTACTGCAGCAGCGAGCGCAGCATCCAGGCGTACTTCTCGTGGGTATGCAGGCGCTGGGTCAGCAGGTCGACGGTCGGATCGTCGCTGGCGTCATCGGCGGTGGTGAGCACCGAGCGGGCGGTCCTGCAGACCGCCTCATTGCCGACCGTGAGCTGGCGCACCATCTCCCGCCAGTCGGCGGTATCCGCCAGGCCCGGCTCTTCGCGGATCGAGGAGAGCTTGGTGAACTCCTTGTAGGAGCCCGGGGCGTTGAAGCCCAGCGCGCGGATGCGCTCGGCGATCTCGTCCAGCGCCACCCACTGCTCGGCATACTGGGTCTCGAACATCACGTGCAGCGTGTTGAACATCGGGCCGGTGACGTTCCAGTGGAAGTTGTGCGTCTTCAGGTACAGCGTGTAGGCGTCGGCGAGGAAGTGGGAGAGGCCGTCGGCGACGTTCTTGCGATCGGTGCTGCTCATCCCGATATCCACAGGCGGAGCCCCGGAACCCTTGGCCGGCGATGCCACCGGGCTGGGACGCGTCCCGCTGTCCTTGCCCTTGGCTTTGGAGTCGGTGGATTTTTTTGTTGCAGCCGGTGCTGTCTTGGCCATGGAGGTTCTCCTTTGATCGACAACTGCGATGACAATGGCGCATCGGGTGACACACCAATGCGCTGTTTCTTTGAATCAACCCGATGAACCGTAGCAACTCCCATGGCAACGCCGCGTCACGACCGCGCAGCCCCGACGGTGCCGGGCTGGATGCCGCGCGTCGCAACATCGACGACGCGCTGACGCGTGATCGCGGGCGCTTGCATGGCCTGTGGTCGCGCTGGCGCAATGCGCCGGCCGATGCGGCGCTGCAGGCGCGTTTTGAGGATGCGCTGAAGGACTCGATCACCCGCCGCGAGGCGCGGGCCGCAACCCTGCCGCGCGCACCGGTCGACCCGTCTCTGCCGATTGCCAGCCAGGCGGAGCGCATCGTCGAGCTGATCGGCAGGCACCAGGTGATCGTGGTCGCCGGCGAGACGGGCTCGGGCAAGACCACCCAGTTGCCCAAGCTGTGTCTGGCGGCAGGGCGCGGGGCGGCGGGCATGATCGGCTGCACCCAGCCGCGACGGATTGCCGCGCGCGCGGTGGCCAAGCGCGTCGCCGAAGAACTCAACACGCCACTGGGCACCACCGTCGGCTTCCAGGTCCGCTTCAGCGAGAACGTCGGCGACGACACCGCGATCAAGTTCATGACCGACGGCATCCTGCTGGCGGAGATCCAGTCGGATCGCTGGCTGTCGCGCTACGACACGATCCTGATCGACGAGGCGCATGAGCGCAGCCTCAACATCGACTTCCTGCTGGGGTATCTCAAGCAGCTGCTGCGCAAGCGGCCGGACCTGAAGGTCATCGTGACCTCGGCGACGATCGACACCGCGCGGTTCTCGGCGCATTTCGACAACGCGCCGGTGGTCGATGTCGAAGGGCGCGGGTATCCGGTGTCGGTGCGTTACCGGCCGCTGGAAGGCGGCGGCGAGACCGATGATGGCGCCGCGGCGCGCGACGGCGAACGCACGATCAATGACGGAATCGTCGCCGCCTGCGATGAGATCAGCCGCGAGGATCCGCGTGGCGACGTGCTGGTGTTCCTGCCCGGCGAGCGCGAGATCCGTGACGCCCACCGGGCGCTGGAGGCGCGAAAGTATCGGCACACCGAGGTGCTGCCGCTGTACGCGCGCCTTTCGGTGCGCGACCAGGACCGGGTGTTCAAGCCCGGGACCCAGCGCCGCATCGTGCTGGCCACCAACGTCGCCGAGACCTCGCTGACGGTGCCGCGGATCGGCTACGTGGTCGATCCGGGGCTGGCAAGGGTCAAGCGCTACAGCCCGCGCAGCAAACTGGACCGGCTGCACATCGAGCCCATCAGCCAGGCCAGCGCCAACCAGCGCAAGGGTCGTTGCGGGCGGGTGTCAGACGGCATCTGCTACCGGCTCTACAGCGAGGCGGACTTCGAGTCGCGCCCGCAATACACCGACCCGGAGATCCACCGCGCGGCGCTGGCCGGCGTGATCCTGCGCATGCTGTCGCTGGGCCTGGGCGACATCGAGCAGTTCCCGTTCCTGGAACCCCCCGATACCCGCGCGATTGCCGACGGCTGGCAGCAACTGGCCGAACTGGGCGCGGTCGATGAGAAGCGCAAGCTGACCGCGGTCGGCCGGCTGATGGCGCGGATGCCGGTGGACGTGAAGCTGGCGCGGATGCTGGTGGCCGCCAACGCCCACGGCTGCATGCGCGAGATGCTCGCGATTGCCTCCTTCCTGGGCATCCAGGACCCGCGCGAGCGCCCGGCCGACCAGCGCGCTGCGGCGGACAACGCCCATGCGCTGTTCGCCGATCCGGCGTCCGAGTTCGCCGGCATCCTCAAGCTCTGGGACGCCTACCAGGACGCGCATGAGGCGTCCACCCAGTCGCAGCTCCGACGCTGGTGCGAGAAGCACTTCCTCGGCTTCCTGCGCATGCGCGAGTGGCGCGAACTGCACCGCCAGCTGAAGTTGATGGCGGTCGAACTGGGCTGGGATCCGGGCGCGTCCGCGGTCGCCGCCGGTGGCACCGGACGCAAGGACAAGACCGCGGTGCCAGCGTCCACTCCGGCGCCACGCGCGAGGCGGCGTCGCCGCGGCGGTCGCCCGCCGCTTGACCCGCCGGCCACGGCAGGGGACGGCCAGGTGGCGCCGACAACTGAGGGTGAAGAGGAACGCCTTGGCCGCGGCGCCTACGCGCTCTTGCACCGAGCCCTCATCGCCGGCCTGCCAACCCAGATCGGTCACCGCATTAAACCGGCCGACGCGCCACAGCCCGCGGCGACGACCAAGCCGGGCGAGCGCAAGGTCGTTGATCGCAAGCCCGGTGGTTACGAAGGCCCGCGCGGTCGCCGCTTCCAGCTGTTTCCCGGATCGGCGCTGGCGCGGCGACCGCCGCCGTGGGTGTTGTCGGCGACGCTGCTGGATACCGCCCAGCTGTGGGCGATGACCAACGCCGCGATCGAGCCGGACTGGGTCATCGACGAATTGCAGCACCTGCTTGCGCGCCGCCATCACGATCCGCGCTGGGCGCGCTCGCAGGGCAAGGTGCTGGGCAGCGAGCAGGTCAGCCTGTTCGGCCTGGTGCTCGCACCCAAGCGGCCGGTGCACTACGGCGCGCTGTATCCGGAGGAGAGCCGGGTGATCTTCGCCCGCGACGCCCTGGTGACCGGCGAGATCAACACCCGCAGCGTGTTCCTGCAGCGCAACCTGGCGACCCTGGAGAAGGCGCTGGAGGAGGAAGCCAAGCAGCGTCGCGCCGGGCTGGTGGTCGATGAGACGTGGATGGCCGAGTGGTACCTGCAGCGCCTGCCCGCCGATGTCCACAACGCGCAGGCACTGGATGCCTGGTACGCCCGCCTGCCCGCCCTGCAGAAAGCCGCGCTGGAGTGGACGCTGGATGACCTGATGGTCGGCGACAGCACCGACGTTCGCCGCTTCCCATCATCGATCGCGCTGGGCAGCGTGCAATTGGCGGTCAGCTACCGCTTCGAGCCGGGGGCGCTCGACGACGGCATGACCGTGTCGGTGCCGCTGCACCTGCTCAATGCACTCGATCCGGTGCGCTTGGGATGGCTGGTGCCGGGGCTGGTGGAAGACAAGGCCACCGCGCTGATCCGGGGCCTGCCCAAGGCGCAGCGGCGCAACTACGTGCCCGCGCCGGATTTTGCGCGGGCCTTCCACGAGGCGTTCCCCGACCCACAGGATGCGCCGATGCCGGAGGTGCTCGCGCGCTTCCTTGGCAAGGTCACCGGCAGCACGCTGGAGGCCGGAGAACTCGACGAGTCGGCGCTTGAGCCGCACCTGCGCGTCAACCTGCGCCTTTTGGACGCTGCGGACGAGCGACAGCGCGGTGCCGACGTCGTACTGGCCGAGTCGCGCGACCTGCACGAGCTTCGTGCGCGCTTCGGCGAGCGCGCGGCCAGGGCCTTTGCCGCACGCGCGGCCAAAGGCATGGGCCAGCGCGGTCTGGTGCGCTTCCCCGATGAACCTATTCCCGCCACCGTTCCGGGAGTCGCCGGGATGCCGGCGTTCCCGGCGCTGCACGATGACGGCGACAGTGTCTCCCTGCAGGTCCACGCGGACCGCGAGAAGGCCGAGCGTGCGCATCCAGGCGGCGTCCGCAGGCTCCTGTGGCTGACCCTGGGTGATGCGCGCAAACAGGCGCGCAAGCAACTGCCGGTCTCGGCCAAGGTGGGACTTCTGTACGCAGCGATCGAGGCCGCCGCCCCGCGCACGCAGGCGCCGCCGGAAGGCGACCGTCTGCGCGCGGATCTCGTCGATGGCGCGTTTGCCGCCCTGGTGGCCAACGACGTCGCCGGCATCCGCGATCCGGCGGCATTCGAGGCACGTCGTGCCGAGGTCGCCAAGGCCCTGTTCGGCGAGGCCATGGCGCGCCTGCAGCAGGCCGAGGAGATCCTGACCGCGGTCTCGCACGCCCGCGCCAGCCTGGAGTCGCCTCTGATGGGGTGGGCCAGCGGCAATCTCGACGACATGCGCGCGCAACTGGCCGCGCTGACGCCGGCGGGTTTCCTGCGCGACGTGCCGGCCGACGTGCTCAAGGAGTACCCGCGCTACCTCAAGGCGCTGGCCTTGCGCGGCGAGCGCGCGCTGCGCGATCCCACCCGCGACCAGGCACGAATGCTGGAGCTGACGCCGTTCAGCGATGCGCTGGCGGAGGCTGCCGCGCGGGGTGACCTGGAGCAATCCGGATGGCAGGCGCTGCGCTGGCAGCTGGAGGAGTTGCGGGTGTCGCTGTTCGCCCAGGAACTGGGCACACGCGGCGTCTCGGCCAAGAAACTGGCCGCGCAGCTGGCCCGGCTGCGCGGGTGAGGCTTACTCGACGCGCTCGACCTTGGCCCGGCTGCCGTAGCCTTCGACCTGCATATACCAGGCGGTACCGACCAAGCTCGGGGTGATCCGGATCTGCGGGTTCTCGAGCTTCACGCCGTACAGGGTCGAATCGTCGGTCTGGCGCCAGACCTGGCCATTGTCGAGGGCGAAGCTGCGACCCTTGCCGAATCCGTTGAACACGCCCTGCAGCCGCGCCGTCACCGGCTCGCGCGCGGCGCTGCCGCCAAATCCGAGGTTCCAGCGGTTGACCTTCTCCTCGGCGGCTTTGGCGGCCTTGGTCACCTCGATGTCCATGGTGCGATTCAGCCAGTCGTTGAGGTTGGCCAGTTGCGCGGCGTCCAGCCGGTCCAGGCCGGCCGCGCGGAACTGCTCGGTCGTCATCTGCTGCTCGATGCGCGCCGGTTCCTGCGCCATGGCGGCAGAGGCCATAAGCATCGCGGTGGCAAAAACGAGTGGAACCAGGCGTGGGGCGCGAAGGATGGCGTACATGGGCTGTTCCTGCAGACGGTTGGTCGATAGTGTAGTCAGTCCTCCAGGTCGATACGAAGCACTGCAATGAAGCCGCCCGCGCGCCCATCCCCGGCCACCGCCGGTCTGACGGCAGCCATCGGGCCGCCGGTCGATGCGTTGCGCGCGCTGCTCGACGTGGCTCCGGCGGATGCCATTGCCGCGCCGTTGCTGGAGCGCCTGCGGCACGCAGCGGATACATCGCCGAACGTCGCCGATGAGCCGCGCGACCCGGCGGACGTCGTCCGCGGGATGTTGCGCGCGTTGCAGCGTCTGGACGCCGACAGCGACAGCCTCGCCGCCGCGATCCTGCACACCTACCCGCAGTTGCTGGCCGCGCTGGGGCCGAAGTTCGAGGCGGAACACCCGTCCATCGCGACCCTGCTGGACGGCCAGCGCGCCTCCGCCCAGGTGTGGGTCCTGCACGCCGAGCAGCAGGGGCGCAGCGGCAGCGAGGGACTGCGCCGGTTGCTCCTCGCCATCGTCCGTGACATGCGGGTGGTGCCGATCCTGCTGGCACGCCAGCTGGCGCGGATGCAGCAGGCCGCCAGCCTGCCGGAGGAGCGACGCCTCGCGCTGGCGACCCTGGCCCGCGACATCCACGCACCACTGGCCAACCGGCTGGGCATCTGGCAGCTGAAGTGGGAGCTGGAGGACCTCGCCTTCCGCTACCTGCATCCCGATACCTACCGCCAGATCGCCCGCCTGCTGGACGAGAAGCGCGGCGACCGCGAGCGCTACATCGAGCAGGTCCAGCAGACCCTGCGCGAGGCGCTGGACGCGCAGGGTCTTGCGGCCGACATCGCCGGCCGGCCCAAGCACATCTACAGCATCTGGAAGAAGATGCAGCGCAAACAGGCGCCGATCAGCGAACTCTACGACCTGCGCGCGGTGCGCATCCTGGTGGACGACGTCGCCGCCTGCTACGCCGCGCTGGGGGTCGTGCACGCCACATGGACTCCGATCCCCAGCGAGTTCGACGACTACATCGCCCGGCCCAAGCGCAACGATTACCGTTCCCTGCATACGGCCGTGATCGGGCCGGAAGGCAAGACCCTGGAAGTGCAGATCCGCACCGTGGAGATGCATCGCCAGGCGGAACTCGGCGTCGCCGCGCATTGGCGCTACAAGGAAGGCTCCGGCGGAGATGCGGCGTTTGACCGCAAGATCGCCTGGATGCGCAAGCTGCTGGAGCAGGCCGATGAAGGCGGCGCCGACGATGCGGCGCTGGCGCGCGAGCTGGATACCGAACTGGTTGAGGACCGCGTCTACGTGCTGACGCCCAAGGGCGAGGTGATCGACCTGCCGGCCGGCTCCACCCCGCTGGATTTCGCCTACCGGGTGCATACCGAGGTCGGTCATCGCTGCCGTGGCGCCAAGGTGGACGGGCGGATCGTTCCGCTGGACCACCGACTGCACAGCGGGGACCGGGTCGAGATCATGACCGCCAAAACCGGTGAGCCGCGGCGCGACTGGCTCATCGAATCCAACGGTTTCCTCGCCAGCAGCCGCTCACGGGAGAAGGTCCGCAACTGGTTCCACCGCCTGGACCGGGAGCGCAACGAAACCGCCGGCAGGGAGTTGCTGGACAAGGAACTGCGCCGGATGGGCCTGCTGGGTACAGACCTCGCGCCGGCGCGCGAGCGTTTCAGCCTGGCCAGCGACAGCGAGCTGTACGTCCTGGTGGCACTCGGCGACGTCGGGCCGCATCAGGTCGGCCGCTTGCTGCAGGATCATCAGCGCGCGCAGAGCGCTCCCGCGGTGACCGCAACCGCGCCCGCGCCGGAGCGCGCGCGGCGGCGATCGGCCGGAAAGCAGCGCGACTTCACGGTGCAGGGCCTGGGCAACCTGCTGGTGCAGCCCGCACGCTGCTGCCAGCCCCTGCCCGGGGAGCCGATCGCCGGTTACCTGACCCGGGGGCGCGGGGTGACGGTCCACCGGCAAGGCTGCGCGACACTGCAACGCCTGGCCGACAAGGATCCCGACCGGGTGCTCACGGTGGAGTGGGGTGCCAGCGGCGGCTACGAGGTCGACATCGAAGTGCTGGCGGTGGACCGCAAGTGGCTGCTGAAGGAGGTGACCAACGTCATCGCCCAGGCCAACGTCAACATGGGCGGCATCCGCAGCGATTCGCAGCACAACCGGATGCGCATCCGCATGCGCGTCAAGGTCGAGGATTTCGACCAGCTGACGCAGCTGCTGGGCAAGCTGGGCGCCGTGCCGGGAGTGGAGCATGCGCGCCGCTGCTGACCCGCGCGACCGTGGCGCGCGGCGCTGGGGCTCGCTGGCGCTGAGCGCTCTCCTCGCCGCGGCTTTGTTGTGGTGGCACAAGCCGATCTCGGAGGCGATCTGGCCCGATACCCGCATCCAGCAACTGCAATCCGATGCCGCGCGCGCGTTGCAGGCCGGCGAGCTGAGCCGGCCCGACGGCCGCGGCGCACGCGAGCTCTACGAGGCCGCGCTGGCGCTGGATCCGGATCGGGGCGACACCCGCGAGGGATTGCTGCAGGTCGGCGAGGCGGCGCTGGCACGTGCAAACGCCCAGATCGATCTCGGCCAGCTGAAGCAGGCGCGCGCGTCCCTGCAACTGGCACGCGAAATGGCGATGCCGCGGGCGGCGATGGACGAAGTCGCCGCCCGGCTTGAGCGCATCGGCGACAGCGCGGGCGACATCGAGCAACTCATTCGCAGCGCCGACGCAGCGCGCGCCGCGGGCCGGCTCGATGGCGACGATGACGCGGCGCTGCCGCTTTACCAGCAGGCGCTCGCTCTGCGGCCCAACGACATCGGTGCCCTGGAAGGGCGCGAGGACGCGCTGTCGGACCTGCTGCAGAGGGCCAGCCAGGCGGGCGAGACCGGCGACCTTCTCGCTGCCGCGACCATGGTGGAGCGCGCAAGCGAGCTGGATCCCGGCCATATCGACCTGCCGCGGGTGGTCTCGCTGCTGGCCAGCCGGGCCGAGCAACGCCTGCAGAAAGCTGATGCGGACCTGAGGCGGGGACGCCTGCAGCGTGCGCTGGAGGGCTACGACATGATTGCGAGGATCCAGCCCGGCAATGAGGCCGCCGCGCGCGGTCGATTGCGGGTCGCCAATGCGCATGCGGCGCTGAGCCAGCGCCACGCCGCGGATTTCCGGATCCGCGAGGCGCAGCAGGAGCTCGGCGCCGCTGCGGCCATTGCGCCGGACGCCCCGGCAGTGATTGAGGCCAACGAGCATCTGGCGCAAACCCGTTTGCTGCAGGCACGGCTGCAAAGTGACCTTCCGCCGGCACAACAAAAAAAGCGCGTGCGCGAACTGCTCGAGGCCGCCGCGGCTGCCGAGGCGCGCGGCGACCTGCTGTCGCCGCCCGGCGACAGCGCCTACGACAAGCTGCGCACAGCCCGCGCGATCGCAGCCGATGATCCGGACGTGATCGCGATGACGCGACGCCTGCGCCCCGCGGCGCACGCGTGCTTCGTGACGGCTCTGCGGCGCAACCAACTGGCCACCGCAGGCGGATGCCTGGATGCCTACGCCGTGCTGGAAGGTGAGGAGAACAGCGTGCACGCGTCCCGTCGCCAGCTGGCGCTGCGCTGGATCGCGGTGGGCGACGAACGCGTGGGCGCCGGCGACCTTCAGATGGCCCGGCGCGCGCTGGGCATGGCCCGTTCGCTGGATCCTTCCGCCGACGGGCTGGATGCTTTCTCGCGTCGTCTGGAGCGCGCGTCGGTGCCGCCCCGCGGGGAATGACAGGGCCCGAATGCGCCGCGTCACCCTCGCCCGAGCAATACCTTGCGTACGACCCCACGTCCGGCATCCAGCGAAAAGTGGCGTTGGATATTTTCCCGCCCGTTGCGGGCCAGTTGCTGCCACAGCTCAGGCTCCCTGTAGACACGTAGCACCGCGGCAGCGAACCCGGCGGCGTCATCGGCAACCAGCACGTCAACGCCCGGCCTAAGGTGCATGCCCTCGATCGCACAGGCGGTCGCCACCACCGGCTGGCCGTGGGCCATGGGCTGGTTCACCTTGCCCTTGACGCCGGCGCCGTAGCGCAGCGGCGCCACGGTCAGTCGCGCCCCGGCCAGCAGCGGCGTCAGGTCGGGGACGTGGCCGTGCACGATCACCCCCGGCCGCGTCGACAAGGCCTGCACCTCCGGCGGCACATCGCCGCCGATGCAGTGGAACTGCAGTTCCGGCTCCTGCTGGCGCAGCAACGGCCACACCTCGTCGACGAACCAGCACGCCGCATCGACGTTGGGCGGATGGCGGAACCCGCCGACGAACATCAGGTCGCGGCGCTGCTCAAACGGCAGGCCTTCGCCGCCCATCCGGTGCAGGTTGGACAGCACTTCCACCCGGCTGTCGGGCAGCTCGTTGGCCAACAGGTCCCGCTCCACCTCGCTGACCACGAAGGTGGCATCGCTGCGGGCGATCACGTCCAGCTCGCTGCGCCGGGTGCGCAACGCGGCGCGGGCGCGCGCCGGATCGTTGGCCAGTTCGGCGCCACGCTGCTCGCGCAGGTAGTGCAGATCCACCGTGTCCAAAATCACCCGCGCCTGCGGCGCGTGCCGGCGCAGGAGCGGCAGCACCTCACGCATCACGTAATGACGGCAAACCAGCACGCTGTCGAAGCGTGGGCCGTGCTTGCGCAGCCAGATGGGCAGTGGCTGCGCGAAGGGGGCGTACCAGACTTCAATGCCCAGCTGCTGCATCTCCCGCGTGTAGTCCCCCGCGTGGCCACGGTCGGCGGGGAGGAACACGACATGCGCGCCTTCCTCGCGCAGCATCAGCATCAGGTTGAACAGACGTAGTGAACCCGAGTCGCGATCGGGCTGGGGAGTCAAGGCATCAATGATCAAAAGGGTGCTGTTGCCACGATGGGTCGCAGCACGATCCGCATCAGTGCCCGACGCAGGCTGCAACGCCAACGCCGCCCGCCACTTTTCCGCAAACGTCGCTTGGTTGCGCACCTGGTAGGCCTTCGGGCCATGGCGTACATCGGTACCGCCGCTGACGCCCTCCAGATGGACAACCCGCGACGCCGGCTGGTAGCGGGCTTTCAGGCCCGCATCGCGCACGGCAAACGCCAGGTCGGTGTCTTCGAAGTAGGCGGGCGCGTAGCGCGGGTCGAACCCCCCCAACTTCGCGAACAGTGATCGACGGATGGCGATGGCCGCGCCGGAGCAATAGTCTGCTTCCCGCACAAAGGCATGCCGCGGCGCGTCAGGCGCCTCAAAGCGCCCGTAGTTCCAGCCGCTGCCATCGGCGAAGACGATTCCGCCAGCTTCCTGAAGACGACCATCGGGATAGACCAGTTGCGCGCCGGCAAGGCCCGTATCGGGGAACTGCTCGAAGGTGCCCAGCAGGCTGTCCAGCCAGCCGGGCTGCGGCACGGTGTCGTTGTTGAGAAATACGAGGAACTCGCCCTGGGCCAATGACGCACCGTCATTGCAGGCCGCGATGAATCCCTGGTTGTCCGCACGCCGGTGGTAGCGCAGTCCCTCGATGACCGGCAAAACCGTGCCGCTGTCATCGCTGCTGCCGTCGTCGACAACGATGATCTCTATTTCCATGCTTGGCGGATATGCGGCCAGCGCACGCAGGCACCCCAGGGTGTGCTCGAGCTGGTTGAAGACCGGGACGATGACGCTCGCAAAAGGGCGCGCGCTCGCGGGGACGCGAGCAGGTGCGGCGAGGGATTGCTCGGGCAGATACAACGCGGCCCGCTGCGCCTTCGGAACCGGCTGGAGCTGGGTGATCGCCCGGCTCACCGACGCCCGCAGGCCGCGCGTGCGCAGGCTGGTCAGGCCGCGCTGGAGCAGGCCGCTGCCACGGTTGAACAGGAACCGCAGTTCGGCCCGCGATATCGGCATCTTGCAACTCCGTTGGTGAGGGACATCCGTGCGGCCATCGTCCGGTCGGGCGCTGAACCTGCAACGAATCGGCCGGCGCGGACCCACAGGGCCGTCCGCTCCGGCTGCGTTAGACTCGGGTCTGTGAGGGCGCAGCCCTGTCATTGTCCCATGCCGTGGCCCGAATCGATTACGACGAAGACGACGTTGAACAGGGCGATTCGCCCGGGCCGCGCTGGCCGCGCCTGCTGTCCACGGCGATCCTGGCCGTCATCGGGTTGGGCCTGGGCTTCCTGATTCCCTACTCGCTCTACCTCAACCACGAGGTCGGGCAGCGCTTTGATCAGTTGCGCTGGCAATTGCCCACCCGCGTGTACGGCCGTCCACTGGAGCTGGCCCCGGGCGTGGCGATGGATGCCGGCACGCTGGAAGTCGAGCTTCGCGCCGCGGGCTACCACGCCGGCGATGGTGTGCGTCCAGGCACGTACCTCCACGACGACGCGAACTGGAAAATCTCGAGTCGTGGCTTCAATGACGTCGACGGGGCGGTTGCCCCCCGGATGGCGCAGCTCACCCTGGGCCGCGGCCGGGTAGCGAAGCTCGAGGCGACCGGCGGCAAGAATGCGCCGCCCCGGCTGCGACTCGATCCCGCCCGCATCGCCACCTTGTACGGGCAGAAACAGGAAGAGCGCCGCCTGGTCCAGCTGGACGAGGTGCCCGAGTTGCTGGTCACGGGCCTGCAGGCCGTGGAGGACCGCGACTTCGCCAGCCACCACGGCATCGACCTGTCGGGCATCGTGCGCGCTGCGTGGATCAACATGCGCTCCGGTGAAGCGCGCCAGGGCGCCAGCACGCTTACCCAGCAGTTGGCGAGGAGCGGCCTGCTGGGCATCGGCCGCGAACAGACCTACACCCGCAAGTTCAACGAGATCATCTACGCGCTGCTGATGGAGGCGCGCTACGACAAGCGGCTGATCCTGGAGGCCTACTTCAACCAGGTCTACATGGGTCAGCGCGGGGCCCAGGCCATCCACGGCATGGCCGCGGCATCCGAGTTCTGGTTCGGGCGGGACCTGGCCGACCTCAGCACCGAGCAGATCGCATTGCTGATCGGCATCGTGCGCGGCCCGTCCTACTACGACCCGCGACGCAACCCGGAGCGGGCGACGCAGCGGCGCAATTTCGTCCTCGACAGGATGCTTGAGTCCACTCTGATCGATGCCGCCGAACACGCGCGCGCACAAGAGGCACCGCTGGGAATCAGCACCGATCCGGGACGCACCTCGGCCAACCGTTTCCCGGCGTATGTCGACCTGGTCAGGCGCCAACTCGCCCGCGACTATTCCTCCGAAGCCCTCGCCGGCGCCGGGCTGAGCGTGATGACCGCCATGGCGCCATCGGCGCAGGCCTACGCCGAAGGCGCGGTGATCAAGACGCTGAAAGGGCTGGAGGGGAAGAACCGGCCGGCGTTGCAGGCCGGTGTGGTGGTCACGGACGTCGAGCACGGCGACGTGCTGGCGGTGGTCGGCAGCGGCACCCCCGCGCAGCCGGGCTTCAACCGCGCCGTCGAGGCGCAGCGGCCGGTTGGCTCGCTGCTCAAGCCCTTTGTCTACCTGCTGGCGCTGGCCAGTCCACAGCAATGGTCGCTGGCCAGCTGGGTGGATGACTCACCGGTCACCGTGATCCTTGGCAACGGCAAGCGCTGGACGCCGGGCAACTCGGATGGCCGCAGTCACGGCACGGTTCGCCTGATCGATGCGCTCGCGCGTTCCTACAACCAGGCGACCGTCCGCGTGGGCATGCAGGTCGCGCCGGCACGCATCGCCGAGCTGGTGCACACGCTTGCCGGCATCACCGCAGAGCCGAATCCGGCGTTGATCCTGGGATCGCTCGACCAGAGCCCCTACGCGATGGCGCAGCTTTACCAGTTCCTCGCGTCCGGGGGCGAGATCCAGCCGCTGCACTCGGTGCGCGGCGTGCTCGACACCGAGGGCAAGGCGCTCAACCGTTATGACGATCGTCCCGACGCGGCGCAGGAAGGGGACATGGTATTCGCGCGTCTGGTCACCATCGCACTGCAACGGGCGGTCACCGCCGGCACCGGCCGGCAGCTGGTGGCGGACGGCCTTGGCCACCTGAACGCCGCGGGCAAGACCGGCACCAGTAACGACGGTCGGGACAGCTGGTTTGCGGGATACACCGGCGACCACCTCGCCGTGGTCTGGGTCGGTAACGACCAGAACGAGGCCACCGGGTTGTTCGGCGCCACCGGCGGCATGCGGGTGTGGTCCAACCTGTTCAAGCTGCTGCCCAGCGCGCCGCTCAAAGTGGGCGATGAAGGGATCGACTGGCAGTGGGTCAGCGGAAGCAATGTGAGTGATGCCAGCTGCCCGGGTGCGAGCCGTTTCGCCTTCGCCAACGGTTATGCGCCGGCCTACATGCCCTGCCGGCCCGCGCTGCCTGAAATGCCGGCCGAAGCCGCACCCTCCGCCGGGGAATCCGGCAGCCGCGGAGGCTGGCGGGAGTGGTTCGGCTTTGGCAGTGGCCGTCGCAACGACTCGCAAGACACCGGTACCGAACCGCAGGATTCGCCATGAGCCGTTCCGGATCCGGCGCCGCGTTGGCGCTCCTGCTGCTGTCGGCCTGCGCCTCGGCGCCGCCTGCGCCAAGGCCGGTCGCCGCCACTTTCGATCCGGCGGCGATGATCGCAGCCATCGACCAGGCGGGCGTTGCGGACAGCCGCGAACTGGTGGTGCGCCCGCTCACCGATGGGCGTATGGATGGCCTCAAGCAGGAACTGGGCGATCTGCGTGCACCCGACCGTCTGGCGATAACGGGGCAGCAACTGGAGCTGGCGCTGGAAGCCCAGCCCGACGATGCCGAACTGCTCCAGGCCCGGGCCGAGAACGCGATCCTGCAGCGTGACCTGGCCACCGCGGAACACATGGCGCGCCGCGCGGCGGCCGTCGGCGCCCAGGCAGGACCGCATTGCCGGCGTCATTGGGAGACCGTGGTCCAGGTCCTGCTCGCGCGCGCGTCGGACGGCGACGCCCTGGCCGAGGCTGAGGCCAGCCGCGACGCGTGCACCGTTGCCGCACCGCCACGGTACTGAGATGAGCGCCGCCTCCAGCCGCCTCGGTCAGGCCGCACGCGCCGCGCTCAGCGAGGGCGGCGACCTGGCTGGCAACATCCCCGCGTTTGCTCCGCGCGAGGCGCAGCAGGACCTCGCCGCCGCGATTGCGCACGCGTTCGATACCCGCGGCGTCCTGTTGGCGGAGGCCGGCACCGGCACCGGCAAGACCTTCGCCTATCTGGTGCCGGCGATCCTGTCGGGGCAGAAGACCATCGTCTCCACGGGCACGCGCGCCCTGCAGGACCAGCTCTACCACCGCGACCTGCCCCGGGTGCGCGAGGCGCTGGGCATCGGCCTGAAGACGGCCCTGCTGAAAGGGCGCTCGAACTACCTGTGCCACTACCGCCTGGAACAGGCCAAGGGCGAGGGCCGGTTCGCGAACCGGGAGACGGCCGCGCAGTTCCAGCGCATCGTCGCGTGGGCCGGGCGAACCCGGATGGGCGATCTGGCCGAGCTGGAGACCCTGCCCGATGACTCGCCGCTGCTGCCGCAGGTCACCTCGACCGCGGACAACTGCCTGGGCAGCGAGTGCCCGTTTTTCTCCGAGTGCTTTGTCGTCCAGGCGCGTCAGCGCGCCCAGGCGGCGGATCTGGTGGTCGTCAATCACCACTTGCTGCTCGCCGACTTGGCTTTGAAACAGGAAGGTTTCGGCGAGATCCTGCCCGGTGCGCAGGCCTTCGTGGTCGACGAGGCCCACCAGTTGCCCGAGCTGGCCGCGCAGTTTTTCGGCGATGCGCTCAGCGCCCGGCCGCTGGTCGAGCTGGCCCGCGACGCGCTGGCCGAATGCAGGCAGGTTCCTGCTGCGCTGGCGGTGTTGCAGGAGCCGGCGCGCGCGTTGGAACAGGCCGTGCGCGGACTGCGTGCCGCCATGGATGATCTGCCGGTGCGCGGTACCCGCCTGCGTGCCGCCGAAGACCCCGTCGCCGAGGCCGGGCTGGATGCGTTGCTGGAGGCGCTGCGTGCCCTGCACGCTGCGCTGCTGCCCTTGCGCGAAGCTGCCCCGGGCTTGGACAGCTGCACGGCGCGCGCCCGCGAGTTCGAGATGCGCCTGATGCGCTGGCGCGGCGGGGCCGATGCGGCCGCGGACGCCCACGCGGTGCCGGATGCCGACTTCGACCCCTTCGAGGAAACGGTTCCACCGCTTCCCGCCAATGAAGGCGACGACGCCATCGCTCCCGCCGATCCCGATGACCGCGCACCGCTGAACGCCGATGATGCGCCCAGCGTGCTGTGGTATGAGCTGACCGCGCGCGGCTTCCGCCTCAGCCGCACCCCGCTGGACGTGGCCGGCCCCTTGGCGCAGCACCGCGCGCGCTCGCATGCGGCCTGGGTTTTTACCTCCGCGACACTGGCCATCGGCGGACGCTTCGAGCACTACGCGATCAAGCTCGGCCTGCGCGAACCGGCCACGCTGCTTGCCCCCAGCCCCTTCGACTGGGCGCAACAGGCGCTGTGCTACCTGCCGCCCGGCCTGCCCGAGCCGTCGGCCCGGCACTACACCGAATCACTCGTGTCCGCGATCCGGCCCGTGCTGGAAGCCTCCGGTGGCCGGGCGTTCGTGCTGTTCGCCTCGCACCGCGCGTTGCGCGAAGTGGCCGACCTGCTGCGAAACGGGCCATGGCCGTTGTTCGTCCAGGGCGAAGCGCCGCGCTCCACCTTGCTGGAGCGCTTCCGCGCTTCGGGTAATGGCGTGTTGCTGGGTGCGGCCAGCTTCCGCGAGGGCGTGGATGTCGCCGGCGATACGCTCAGCGTGGTGGTCATTGACAAGCTGCCCTTCGGCGCGCCGGACGATCCGGTGTTCGAGGCCCGGCTGGAGGCGATCCGGCGCGCCGGCGGCAATCCGTTCCGCGACGAGCAGCTGCCGCAGGCGGTGATCGCACTCAAGCAGGGCGCCGGGCGCCTGATCCGCAGCGAGACCGATCGCGGCGTGCTCGTGCTGTGTGATCCGCGGCTGGTGGCCAAAAGCTACGGCAAGGTGTTTCTCGATTCCCTGCCGCCCTTGCCACGCACGCGGCAGATTGCGGACGTGCAGTCTTTCTTCCATGACAGTCAGCCAGGCGAAACGGCGTCCGCGCCGGCCGCGGCGCAGGAGACGGGGATGCTGCTGTGAAACTGCTGGCGTTTGAGCTGGCCACTGAGGCGTGCTCGGTCGCGCTGTGGGTCGACGGCGAGGTGCTTGAGCGTTTCGAGATCGCCCCGCGTCGCCATGCCGAGCTCGCGCTGCCGTGGGCGGATGCGGTGCTCGCGGAGGCGGGTATCGCCCGCGCGCAACTGGACGCTATTGCGGTCGGGCGGGGCCCGGGCGCCTTTACCGGCGTGCGGCTGGCGATCGCGATCGGGCAGGGCATCGCCCTGGCGCTGGACCGTCCGATACTGCCCGTATCGACGCTTGCCGCCCTCGCCGTGGGCGCGGTCCGCGCTGACCACCATCCCGACCAACCAAGGGCAGACCAAGTAGAGGAGGGTGTCGCCCATCGCGTGCTGGCGTCGATTGATGCGCGCATGGGCGAGGTTTACGTGGGGGCGTTTCGCGTGCACGACGGCGACGCGGTCCTGATCGGCAGCGAGGCCGTGCTGGCCCCCGATGCGGTTACGCTGCCCGATGGCGACGCCGGCTGGCTGGGTGCCGGTACCGGCTTCGTCGCCGCCGAGGGCGCGCTGCGCACGCGCCTGTCGGCACAGCTGGCGGCGGTCGATGCGGACTCACTCCCGCGCGCCGGCGATGTCGCACGGCTGGCGGCAAGAATGTGGCTGCGCGGTGAGGCGCTCGCGCCCGAGCGGGTCGAGCCGGCGTACCTGCGCAACCAGGTAGCACTGACGATCAGCGAGCAGAAAGCGCTGCGCGCGGAAAAACACCGAGGCTGAGCGCAGGCGTCACCGATCCACCAGCTCGCCGCCGGCAAGGAAGGCCCAGGTCCGCGTGACATGCAGGATGTCCGGGTTGTCGTCGGTCTGCGGCAGCGGCGGATAAGGCTCGGCGAGCCGGGCAATCCGCAACGCCGAGGCATCCAGTAGCGGAATCCCGCTGCTCAGCACGATCTGGGAGTTCTCCACGCTGCCGTCGCGACGGATCGCAATGCTGATCACCACCTGGCCCGCCAGGCGCCGCCGCCGCGCTTCATCGGGGTAGTTGAGGTTGCCAACCCGCTCGACGCGGTCGACCCACTCGCGCAGGTAACCCGCCCACGCATATTCGGTGGTGCTGGCGGACACGAACTTGCGTTTGGGGCGCTTGGCATAGCGTTCCGATCGCAGGTGGATCTCGGCGGCCAGCCTCGCCATCGCCATGTCGCGGTCGATTTTTTCCTGGCCAGGCGGCAGCGTGCGCTCGGCCGGCTCCGGGGTCTCCTGCGCGCTGGCGACCGTGTCCTCGCCGCGGGCGCTGGCGATGATCCGCGCCTGCGGCGGTGGCTGCTGCGTGGGCGACTGCGCGCGAAGCTCCCGCGGCGCCTGGCCGTCGGCGTCCTGCGGCAATGGCCCCGACTGGTTGTCGCGCGGGCGCACCGCGCGCTCGCTTTCCCCGCCGCCCTCGTTGTTGGCCTGGGCGAGAAAGTCGGCCTGCTTGGGGGTCAGCGCACTGGTGGTGCGGGTAAGGATCACGTCGAGAGTGGGCACGACCGGCGCGGCCAGTTCCATGCTGAAACCCACACCCAGCAGAAGCACCGCGTGCAAAAGCAGCGACAGCACCATCGTCGCGCCCAGTCGTTGGCGCTCAACCGTGCCGGTCATCGATGCCGCCACCACGCTCATGCCGTGGCAGCAACCCGCGCTTCGATCGCGTCAAACAGGCCGGAGGAAATGTTCAGGCCGAACTGGGCATCGAGCTCGCGGATGCAGGTCGGACTGGTCACGTTGACCTCGGTGAGGTAGTCGCCGATCACGTCCAGGCCGACGAACAGCATGCCGCGCCGCTTCATTTCCGGCGCCACCTGGGCGGCGATCCAGCGGTCGCGATCGCTCAACGGACGCCCCTCGCCACGACCGCCCGCAGCGAGGTTACCGCGGAACTCGTCGCCCTGCGGTATGCGCGCCAGGGTGTAGTCCACCACCTGGCCGTCGACCAGCAGGATGCGTTTGTCGCCCTCGCTGATCTCCGGCAGGTAACGCTGCGCCATCGCCAGGCTGCCTTCGCCAACCAGCGTTTCCAGGATGACATTGGTATTCGAATCGCCGTGGGCCACGCGGAAGATCGAGCGGCCGCCCATTCCGTCCAGCGGCTTGAGCACCGCTTCTCCGTGTTCGGCGACGAAGGCCTTCAGCACCGCCGGATCGCGGCTGACCACCGTCGGCGGGCAGCAGTGCGGGAACAGCAGCGCAGCCAGCTTCTCGTTGTAGTCGCGCAGCCCCTGCGGATCGTTGACCACCATCGCGCCGGCAAGCTGGGCGAGGCTGAGGATCTGGGTGTCGTGGATGTAGTCGTTGTCCACCGGCGGATCGCGACGCATGAGCACGACGTGGCCTGGACCCAGATCGAACTGTGACGCGGAGCCCAGATCGAACCATCCGTCCGGATCGTCACGAACGGTCAATGGCGCCATCGTCGCGATCGCGTTTCCGTCGCGCAGTCCGAGTCCTCCAGGCATCACGTACCAGAGCCTGTGCGAGCGCCGTTGCGCCTCCAGCAGCATCGCGAACGTGGAGTCCTTGGCTATCGTGATGGATTCGATCGGATCCATCACGACGACGATATCAAGCGGCATGGCAGGTGGCCTTGGCAGGGGTCGCGTGGATGGTAGCAGGCAGCCATCCGGGCAATCCCGCAGCGGCGCGCATTCAGCATCGAGGCAGCGCGCAAACGCGCTTGACACCTTGCGCCCGGCTTGGAATAAAGGGACCCTAGCTGGCGCGTCGGGGAATTCGCGCAAGCGCTTCGCAATACTGGGGAACAGGGAACATGCAAGACGAGGTCCGCAGCGGCAGCCTCGATGGGCTGCGAGTCATGGTGATCGACGACTCAAAGACCATCCGCCGCACCGCTGAAACATTGCTCAAGCGCGAAGGCTGCGAAGTAGTGACCGCCACCGATGGTTTCGAGGCACTGGCCAAGATCGCCGACCAGAAGCCGCAGATCATCTTTGTCGACATCATGATGCCGCGGCTGGATGGCTATCAGACCTGTGCATTGATCAAGAACAACCAGGTTTTCAAGAACACACCCGTGATCATGCTGTCATCCAAGGACGGCCTGTTCGACAAGGCCCGTGGCCGCATCGTCGGCTCCGAGCAGTACCTGACCAAACCATTCACGCGCGGGGAACTCCTCGACGCCATACGAACACACGTCAACGCCTGACCGGGGGGTAGGGCATATATGGCACGCATTCTGCTGATCGAGGATTCGCCGACGGATACGGCGGTCCTCACCCAATTGCTGGAGCGCAACGGACACGAAGTACTGGTGTCGGGGAATGCGGAGGACGGCATCGAGATGTGCCGCCGCGAGCAGCCCGACCTGGTGCTGATGGACGTGATCCTGCCCGGCATGAACGGCTTCCAGGCGACCCGCGCACTGTCGCGTGACGAGAAGACCAGCACCATTCCCGTGCTGATCGTCAGCACCAAGGGCATGGAGACCGACAAGGCCTGGGGCCTTCGCCAGGGCGCGCGCGATTACATCGTCAAGCCGCCGCGCGAAGACGAACTGGTCGCGCGCATCAACGAGTTGCTCGGCCCGTGAGTCGAGCCGGCATCGAGCGGATCGACCCGTTCGCGATCCTCCACGACTACGAGCGTCGCAGCCTGGACCACGTGGCCGGCCTGCCCGAGCAGCTGGACGCGCCGGGGATGTGGCGGGGCGTGGGCTATCGCGTGGGTTCGCGCCGGCTGGCGTCGAGCTTTGACGAAGTGCTCGAAATCCTGCCCTTGCCGCAGGCCACGCCCGTGCCCGGCGCCCAGCCCTGGTTGCTGGGCCTGGCCAATGTGCGCGGAAACCTGTTGCCGGTGGTTGACCTCAAGTACTTCCTGGAGGGCGAGCGGACGGTCCTCCACGAAGGCCAGCGCATGTTGCTGGTCCGCCAGCCCGGTGGCGACGTGGCCGTCCTGATCGACGAACTGTTCGGTCAGCGCAGTTTCAACGAGTCACAGCTCGACGCCGAGGCCGTCCTCGCGACGGGTCTTGGCGAGGGCCGCTACTCCTACTTCATCGACCGGGCCTACCGTCTGGGCGAGCACACCTGGGGCGTTTTCAGCCTGGACCGGCTGGCACGTACCCCCGAGTTCCGACACGCAGCGCTCGATACCCCACGGGTCGAGCAGCCCGCTACCGAAAACCACGCCAGCACCGAAATTGAGGTCGATCATGAGCACTGAGATGAATTCCGTCGCCGGCAAGGGCCGTACCGTTGGCTCCAACACCTGGCTCGTGGTGCTGGGCATTTCCGTACTGGTGCTTGCGCTCAACGTGGGTTATGCCACCTACAAGGCCAGCCTGCTCAGCGGCGCCGGCGCGTCGGCCAGCAGTCTGCAGGTGGCCTCACAGCGCCTGGCGGTGCAGGGACGCGAGGCGGTGGGTGGCGACCAGGCGGCCTACTCGGCGTTCAAGACCACCCGCGGCGAGGTGGTTGCCGATATCGGCGAGCTGAACACGAATTTCGGTGACACCCCCGGCGTGTCCGGGCCGATCGCCATTGTGACCCAGACCTGGGCGCCGCTGGACAAGAGCGCGGAGCAGTTGATCGCCAGCGAGAAGGCGGTGCTGGGCCTGGCGACCAACGCCAACAGCTTCGAGCAGCAAGTGCCCGACCTGCAGGCGCGCCTGGATGAACTCGTCCGGGCGATGTCCGCCAGCGGCTCGCCGTCCTCGCAGGTCTACTACGCGCTGCGCCAGGTGGTGTTGTCGGGAACCATGGCCCGTCGCGTGACCGAGATCCGCGCAGGCGGGCGCAACGCCGAAGCGGCCGGCGAAGGCCTCGCGCGTGACGCAGCCGTGTTCGGCAACGTCCTGGCCGGCCTGCGCAACGGCGACGAGGCGACCGGCATCACTCCGCTGGGCAATGCGGGCGCGGTGGCCGCGCTCGGCCAGGCCGAAGCGCTGTGGCAGACGATGAAAACCGACCTCGACGCCATCCTGGCGACCTCGCAGGACCTGTTTGCGGCGCAGTCGGCGGCGGATGCGATCACCAACGGCTCCGACAAGCTGCTTGCCGACAGCGAGTCGCTGTTCAACGCATTCAACGCCCTCGGCACCCTCAAGGATCCCAGCCTTTTGGGCAACCTCTGGGTGTCCATCATTGCCGGCGCATTCGCCCTGGCCGCCATCGTTGGCCTTCTGTTCTCCCTGAGCAAGGCGCAGCGCGACCGCTACACCACCACCAAGGAACTCAACGACCGCAACCAGGAGGCGATCATGCGCCTGCTGGATGAAATGGGTTCGCTGGCGGAAGGCGACCTGACGGTGAAGGCCACGGTGACCGAGGACATGACCGGCGCGATCGCCGACTCCATCAACTTCGCCGTCGAGCAGCTGCGCACCCTGGTGCAGACGATCACCGACACCTCGGTGCAGGTCGCCTCCAGCGCGCAGGAAACGCAGGCCACCGCCATGCACCTGGCCGAGGCCGCCGAGCACCAGGCGCAGGAGATCACCTCCGCGTCCAGCCGCATCAGCGAGATCGCGACCAGTATCGACCAGGTCTCGCGCAACTCCGCCGAGTCCGCGGACGTGGCGCAACGCTCGGTGCAGATCGCGACCGCCGGTGCGGGCGTGGTCCGCCAGACCATCCAGGGCATGGACTCCATCCGCGACCAGATCCAGGAAACCTCCAAGCGCATCAAGCGCCTGGGTGAGAGTTCGCAGGAAATCGGCTCGATCGTTGAACTGATCAACGACATCTCCGAGCAGACCAACATCCTGGCGCTGAACGCGGCGATCCAGGCGGCCTCCGCCGGTGAGGCCGGCCGCGGGTTCGCGGTGGTGGCCGACGAAGTGCAGCGACTGGCGGAGCGCTCCTCCAACGCGACCAAGCGGATCGAGTCGCTGGTCCAGGCCATTCAGGCCGATACCAACGAGGCGGTCAGCTCGATGGAGCAGACCACCACCGAGGTGGTCGCCGGTGCACGCCTGGCCGAGGACGCCGGCACCGCGCTGGGCGAGATCGAGAAGGTCTCCTCCGACCTGTCCGGGCTCATCCAGGGCATCTCGCTGGCTTCGCAGCAGCAGTCCGGCGCGGCGGCCAACATCACCGAGACCATGAACACGATCCAGCAGATCACCTCGCAGACCACGCAGGGTGCCAACCAGACCGCGCAGTCGATTGGCAACCTCGCGCAGATGGCCTCCGACCTGCGTCGTTCGGTCGCCGACTTCACGCTTCCTGCCTGAGCCCTGCATTGGATCGAAGGATGAACAGCATGACCCCCGGCCGCCGCCCGCACCCGCTGCGCCAGTGCGCAGCGCAATGGAGCATCGCGCCATGACGGTGATGCGCGATGCCATCGACACCACCACGCTGGGCTGGATCAAGCCGGAGCTGGACGAGACCCTGCGCCAGGCGCGCGAGCAGATCGAGGCATTCGCCGAATCGCCGGGTGACAGCGAGGCGATGCGGATCTGTGCAAGCCACCTGCACCAGGTGCACGGCACCCTGCGCATGGTCGAGCTGTACGCGCCGGCAATGGTCGCAGAGGAAATGGAGCGTCTCGCCCTCGGGCTGTTGCACGGCGAGATCGCCAACCGCGACGTCGCGTGCACCATCCTGATGCGCGGCGCCGTCCAGTTGCCCGACTACCTGGAGCGCCTGCAGGGTGGGCACCGGGACATTCCCATCGTCCTGCTGCCGCTGCTCAATGAGCTGCGTGCCACGCGGGGCGAGTCGGGCCTGAACGAAAGCGTCCTTTTCGCGCCCAATCTCGACCGCCCCTTGCCTGTCGACCTGCCGGCCCCGGTCGTGGAAGACGCTCCAACCATCCGTACCGGTGTGCAGCCACTGAGTGCCAACCTGACCGGTTTGCGCGAGGCCATGGCGCAGTGGCCCGAAGGTGGCGAGCCTGCCGATCCGGCGCGGTTGGCTGAAGTGGTGGATGGCCTGCTGGCCGAAGTCTCGGTGGAGCCGCTGCGGCGGATGCTGTGGGTGGCCTCCTCGGTGGCCGGCGCACTGCGCGACGGTGCATTGCCGGCAACCCGCGCGCTGCGCCAGGCCTTCGGTGGCGTCGAGCGCGAAGCGCGCCAGCTGATGCGCGATGATTTCAGCGTCCCAGGCATAGAGCCCAATGCCGAGCCGACGCGCCAATTGCTTTATCACGTCGCCCACAGTGATGGTGGGCATCCGGCCCTCGACAACCTGCGCAAGACCTTCGAACTCGACAGCCAGCTGCCGTCGGAATCGGAGCTCGATCACGCCCGTGGCAGCCTGAGCGGGCGCAACCGCGCCCTGCTGGACACGGTGTCGGCGGCGATCAAGGAAGACCTGCTGAGGGTGAAGGATGCGCTGGACCTGCACCTGCGCACCGGCCAGACAGGGGTCGAGGACCTGCGCCCGCAGGTCGACGCCCTGGGTCGGGTCAGTGACACCCTGGGAATGATGGGGCTGGGCGTCGCGCGCGGCGTGGTGATGCAGCAGCGCGACGCGATGCACGAAATCGTCGCCGGCAACCGCGCGGCCGACGAGTCGGCCCTGCTGGATGTGGCCGGTGCGTTGCTGTACGTGGAGACCTCGCTGGACGACCAGGTCGCACGCCTCGGCCTGTCGGACGAGCGCGCCGACAAGGACCTGCTGGAGAGCGAGTCGCGCAAGGTACTCGAAGTGGTCGTGCGCGAGGCCATCGGCAACTTCGGTGACGCCCGCCAGTCCTTCGTCGCCTTCGTCGAGACCAACTGGGACCACGCCGAGCTGGTGGAAATCCCGCGCCTGCTGGACGAGGTGTGCGGCGCGCTGCGCATTCTGGATCTGCACCTGCCGGCGGATTACCTGTACGGGGTAAAACGCTACATCGAGGTCGAGTTGATCGGCCGCAAGCGGATTCCCCACGGCAAGCAGCTGGACACGCTGGCCGACGCTTTGGCCAGCGTCGAGTACTACCTGGAGGCGCTGCGCGAGCAGCGGCCCAACCGCGACCGGATTCTCGAAATCGCCCGCTTCAGCCTTGAGGCACTGGGCTATTGGCCCGTGCCCGGCGACCAGGCCGAGACGGAACAGCCGTCCTCGCCGGTCTCGGAGCAGGACGAAGAGAACGCCGCCGCTGCGCTGGACCAGTGGGCCTCCACGGCGCGCCAAATGGATGCGCCGCGATGGACCGAGGCCGCATCGGACGCCACCCCGCCGGCCGAGCAGCCGGACTCCCAAAGCGTGGCTGAGACCCTTTCAGAAGTCCCGCTGGATACCTCCGCTACCCCGACGCCTGTCCAAGACAAGGTTGCCGCACCAACGGTGGCTGCCGCTGACAGCCTTGACGGCTTTGCGCAAAGCGACGACATCGACGATGAAATCCGCGAAGTCTTCCTCGAGGAGCTTGAGGAGGAAATCGCCAATCTGGGTACGATGCTGGAGCAGTGGCGGCACGCACCGGAGAACATGGAGCAGTTGCGCGGCATCCGCCGTGTGTTCCACACGCTCAAAGGCAGCGGCCGGCTGGTCGGGGCGAGGACCCTGGGCGAGTTCAGCTGGAAAGTGGAAAGCATGCTCAACGGCGTGCTCGGCGGAACCCGGCTTGCCAGTCCGGCGGTCGTCGCGTTGGTCGAACAGGCTCACGCGGTCCTGCCGCAATTGCACGCAGCGCTTGCGGGCACCGGTAGCGTCAGCGCCGACCTGGCTGGACTGGAAGCGGTTGCCGACCGGATTGCGGACGGGCAGGAAGCGTTCTATGCCGCACCGGCCGAGGAAGCGGTCGCGGCCGAAGTTTCCGAAATCGAAGCGGACAGCATTGCGCCCGAGCCGGCGACGGTGGACACGGAGTTGGCGCTGGACGAGGGCATTCCGGCCTCGGTCGATGCCGTGCTGCTGGAGATCCTGGGCAGCGAGGTCGCCGGCCACCTGGAGACGCTGCACCAGTGGCTGAGTGAGGCGCATCTGGTCCCGCAGCCCGCCGATGATCGCCTGCAGCGCGCCATCCATACGCTCAACGGCGCCTTCGCGATGACCGAAGTGCCGGTGATCACCGACATCACCACGCCAGCCGAGGCGTACGTACGCCGCTTGCTGGCGGCCGGCGAGCCTGCCACTGCCGAAGGCGTTGCCGGCATCGCGGCGGTTTGCGACGCCGTCGAGCGCACGTTGTCGGCCCTGCAATCCAGCCACCCGCGGATTCCCGCCTTCGCCGACGTTGCAGAGCAACTGCTTGCACTGCGCGACAGTCTTCCCGAAGTGCGCACGCACCACCCGGCCGACGCGGACGAGCCGCTGCCAGGCGTGTCTGCTGTCGCCCCCTCCGTGGCCGACCTCACACCCTATATCGAGCCGGAAGAGGAAGGTGCGCACAGCGACATCGAGGACGCTGCGGCCGAGGCGCGTGAAGCAGAACGCCTCGACGCCGAGCGCGTGGAAGCCGAGCGGCTCGAGGCAGAGCGACTCGAGGCGGAGCGGCTCGAAGCAGAGAGGCTCGAAGCCGAGCGCGTTGAAGCGGAGAGGATCGAAGCCGAGCGGGTGGAAGCAGAGCGTCTCGAGGTCGAGCGGATCGAGGCGGAGCGCATCGAAGCAGAGCGGATCGAAGCCGAGCGGCTCGAAGCCGAGCGGCTCGAAGCAGAGCGGATCGAGGCAGAGCGGATCGAGGGGGAGCGCATTGAGACTGACCGCCTCGAAGCCGAGCGGCTCGAAGCGGAGCGGCTTGAAGCCGAGCGCGTCGAAGCAGAGCGGATTGAGACTGAGCGCCTCGAAGCCGAGCGGATCGAAGCCGAGCGTGTCGAAGCCGAGCGAGTTGAAGCAGAACGCATCGAAGTTGAACGCATCGAAGCCGAGCGCATCGAAGCCGAGCGAGTGGAGGCCGAGAGGCTCGAAGCCGAGCGTATTGAAGCCGAAGAGGCGGCCGAATACGCCCTCCTCGAGGCGCAGTACGAGGCCGAGCGACTTGCCCGTGAGCAACCGGATTCCTCGCAAAACCTGGAAGAGCAGGAGACCGACGTCTCCGTCGAAGAGGCTGAATCAGCACAGCGCGCGCTTCAACCCGAACCCGAACCCGAGACCGAGACCGAGACCGAGACCGAGACCGAGGCTGAGGCTGAGGCTGAGGCTGAGGCCGAGATCGAAGCCGAGACCGAGACCGAGCCGACTGCGGAATCGGAGATCGAAGCCGATATCGAGTCCAGCATCCCGGCGGTCGTCGCTGGCGCTGAGCCGATCATTGTGGCGCCGTCCGCTGCATTCTCGACGGTCGAGGATCCGGATGAGCCGCTCGACCTGAGTGATCTGGACCCGGAGCTGATCGACATTTTCGTGGAAGAGGGCAGCGATCTGCTGGACCACTCCGACTCGCTCCTGGCCCAGCTTCGCGAAAGCCCGGGCGACGACGAGCTTCTCGTCGGCCTCCAGCGCGATCTCCACACGCTCAAGGGTGGCGCCCGCATGTGCGGGATCATGGAAGTGGGCGAACTCGGCCACGTCATGGAATCGCTGCTCGAGGCGGTCGTCGGGCAGCAGTCCGAGCTGGGCGGCGACGGCGTACCGTTGCTCGAGCGCGGATTCGACCGCCTGCACGCGATGCTGACGCGGGTCGGCGATCGCCGCGCCATCGCAATGCCCGCCGCGCTGGTCAACGAATTCGAAGCACGCGCGCGCGGCGAGTCGGTGGTTGCCGAGGCCGGGTTCTCCACGACCGAAGCCGAGCCAGTCGTTGCCCCATGGACGTCAGGACCAATCGGTGCCCAACCCGTCGATGGGCCCGGTGCAGACGTCGCAGAAGATTCAGAGGCGCAGCCGGAAATTGCGCAAGCGCCACAGGTCCCGGAGCCATCAGAGGAGCCGGCTGCCCCGGCTGAAGTGACGCAGTTCGTCCACAAGACGAACATCCTTGGTCCGCTTTCCGCTCCGATCGTCGAACATCAGGATGACGACGACGAGATCGGTATCCGCGCTCCACAGGAGCAGGTGCGCATCCGCGCGGACCTGCTGGACCGCCTGGTCAACTACGCCGGTGAAGTGGCGATCTACCGCGCACGGCTGGAGCAGCAGCTGGGTGCCTTCCGCGGTGCCATCGGGGAAATGGCGGCCACCAACGAGCGCATGCGCGACCAGTTGCGCCGGCTGGAGATGGAGACCGAAGCGCAGATCGTCGCCCGTTACCAACGTGAAGGCGAGGATGCCGAGCAGACCTTCGATCCGCTGGAGCTGGACCGGTTCTCCAACCTGCAGCAGCTCTCGCGCGGCCTGTCCGAATCGGCCGCCGACCAGAGCAGCCTGCAGGTCACGCTCGACGACCTGACCCGCCAGTACGAAACCTTGTTGCTGCAGCAGTCGCGCGTCAGTTCCGACCTGCAGGAAGGCCTCATGCGCACCCGCATGGTGCCCTTCGATGGCCTGTTGCCACGTCTGCGCCGGGTCATCCGCCAGGCTTCCGGCGAGTTGGACAAGCAGGTCGCGCTCAAGCTGGACGGCGCGCAGGGCGAGCTGGACCGGAACGTGCTCGAGCGCATGACCGCGCCGCTGGAGCACATGCTCCGCAACGCCATCGCGCACGGCGTGGAGACCCCAGAGCAGCGCCGCAACGCCGGCAAGCCCGAGGAAGGCACGGTCCGCATCGCGATCCGGCGCGAAGGCTCCGAAGTCGTGCTGGAAGTAAGCGACGACGGTCGCGGACTCGACAGCGCGGCGATCCGTCGTCGCGCCGAGGAGCGAGGCCTGGTCGCGCCCGATGCGGTGATGAGCGACTTCGCACTGCATTCGCTGATCCTCCAGGCCGGGTTCTCGACGGCCGATTCAGTGAGTCGGCTGGCCGGTCGCGGCGTCGGCATGGACGTGGTGGCCAGCGAGGTTCGCCAGCTCGGCGGCTCGCTCGACATCCAGTCCCGTCCCGGGCAGGGGACCACGTTCGTCCTGCGCCTGCCGCAGACACTGGCCGTCACCCAGGCGGTGTTCGTCAAGATCGGCGAGACCACCTTTGCAGTGCCGATTGCCTCGGTGCGCGGCGTGGGTCGCATCGCACGCGAGGAGTTGGTCGACGAGCAGGGCCAGCCGCGCGAGGCCAGCTATCGCTACGGTGGCGACGACTACACGGTGCACGACCTGGGCCAACTCGTCGGCCAGGCGCCGGCGGTCGCCGAAGGGCAGATCCAGATGCCGGTGCTGCTGATACGCTCCGGCGATCTGCACGCGGCAGTGACGGTTGACCAGGTCATCGGCAACCGCGAGATCGTCGTCAAGCCGGTCGGGCCGCAGGTGGGTTCGATGCCGGGCATCTTCGGCGCGACCATCATGGGTGACGGTCGGGTCGTGGTGATCCTAGACGTTGCGCCGCTGGTGCGCCGCATGATCTCGATGCCGGCCTCGATGATTGCCGCGCCCGCACCGACAGTGGAGTCGCGCCCTGTCCCGCTCGTCATGGTGGTCGACGACTCGGTGACCATGCGCAAGGTCACCGGCCGGATCCTGGAGCGGCACAACTTCGAAGTCGCCACCGCGCGCGACGGCCAGGATGCGCTGGAGCGGATGGCGGACATGGTGCCGGACCTGATGCTGCTGGATATCGAGATGCCGCGCATGGACGGCTATGAACTGGCGACGCGGATGAAGGGCGATGCCCGCCTGCGCGACGTTCCGATCGTCATGATCACCTCGCGGACCGGAGACAAGCACCGCCAGCGCGCGATGGAGATCGGCGTGGATCGCTACCTCGGCAAGCCGTATCAGGAACCCGAATTGATGCGCAACGTGTACGAGCTGCTCGCCCTTGAAAGCCGCCATGAGCAGTAATCCGCTGAAAGTTGCACTGTTGGCCCAGGCCGGTCCCGCCCGTGACCGGCTGCGGGAGGCGATCGAAGCGGCGGGGGCGCAGTGCGTGCTGGAGTCGGACCCGCAGGAAATCGACCCCGCGGATGTCCCGACGTCGGAGGCGAAAGTCGTGCTGGTGGCGCTGGATCCCCAGACCGAGGATGCGCTGGAGGCGTTTGACGAGGTGCTGGCTGACCCGGACGTGGAAGTCATCTACGAGGAAGCCAGCTTGGCGGCTGCCCGCGAGGGCTGGGACATGGCCCGGTGGCAGCGCCACCTGGTGGCAAAGATGCAGAGCCACGGCGACGTCCTGCCGCCCGGAACCGAACAGGAAGCGCCAGAACCTGGGCAGTCCACCCGGTTTGACCACATCAGCTCCGATGCGGGTGATGCCCCGGAGCGCGAATGGCAAGGCGGGTCTGCCGCTCCGGCGGAGACGACCAACCCGTTCGATCCCGTGTTCGCCGAGACCGCGGACCAGGAATCCGGCCACGTTCCCGTATTTGAACCCGGCGATGTGGCCGACGGACTTGACCTGAGCCTCACCCTCGACCCGGTGGTCGACAATGAAGACGCCGCAGCCGTTGAAGCCTCCGCCGAGCCTCGATCGCCTGCCACTGCCGTCGCCTCCGATGAGGAAGGCGAGGCGGCCGGGCGCTTCGGCGTACTGACGTTGGACGATGGATCCGCTCCGCTGGTGTCGGGCGACTCGGAGGAATCGGACGACCGCCTGGCTCGCGACATCGTCGAACTGGAAGAGCGGATCTCCGGATTGACCCTCGTGGACGACTCACCCAGGAAGGAGCCCGAGCACGCGCGTGGCGCGGTGCTGGTCCTGGCGGGCCTGGGTGGACCCGATGCAGTGCGACAACTGGTTGCCGCGATGCCCGCCGGGTTCCCGCGTCCTGTCCTGATCCAGCAACGCCTGGACGGCGGGCGCCATGACCGGCTGGTCGCGCAGATGCAGCGTGCCACCGAATTGCCGGTCCGGCTTGCCGAAGCCGATCAGTACGCGATGGCGGGCACGGTGTACATCCTTGCGGAGGAGCTGGGCATTGACGTCAGCGACGCCGGGATCCGTTTCCAGACGGGAAGCGAACTCGTGGCGTCGTTGCCGTCCAGTGACAGCGCGGTGCTTCTGCTCAGTGGCACCGACCCCTCGGTGGTCGACGCGACCCTGCGGCTGGGCTGGGCCGGGGCGCTGGTCGCAGGACAATCCGCCGACGGCTGCTACGACGCCACCGCGTCTGCTGCGTTGGCATCACGCGGCGGCGACACCGCAACTCCGGCCGAGTTGGCGCAGCGGCTGGGCGAACGTTGGCCGGCCTGAGGAATAAGCATGTCAAATGATGCAGAAAATCCACGACCGAACCACAACGAATCCGCGCCGTTCGACGGTTCCGACCAGGACATCCGGGGAGTCCTGATCCAGGTCGCTGGCGCGCGCCTGCTGTTGCCCAACGCCACCGTGGCCGAGGTGATGTCATTTGCCCAGCCCGAGACGGTTCCCGGCGCGCCCGGCTGGCTGCTCGGCCTGACCCGCTGGCGGGGTTGGCAGGTACCGCTGATCGGCTTCTCCCAGTTGGCGGGGCTTGCCGATGAGCAGGGCAGCCTGAGCAGCAAGGTGCTTGTGCTGAAAGCGCTGGGCGGCGATCCCAAAGCCCCCTATTTCGCGATTCTCAGCCAGGGATTCCCGCGCTTGGTCACCGTGTCGCGCGCTGCACTCGGCGTGAATGAGGACACCGAGGAGCTGCCCTCGATGGTGCTTGCCGCCGTCCGCCTGAACGAAGACGACGCTTACGTGCCGGACCTGGTCGAGGTCGAGAACCTGATCATCGACACGCTTTCGGCCGCAGCCTGAAGCGCGCTCGCGGCGACGCAGTGCCTGCAGAGCCCCAATGCACTCGAACGAATTCGAACCGATCGGGCTCAGCCGAGGTCGCCGAAGCCCGCCTGCAACGCGGCGATCGCCGCCAGGCCGGCCGTTTCCGTGCGCAGGATCCGCGGGCCCAGGCGCAGCCCGCCAAATCCCGCCGCAAGCAGTTGCCCACGATCATCCGGTGACCAGCCGCCCTCCGGGCCAACGGCAAGGACGACTTCGGTAACGCCGTTCGCGATGGTCAGATCCCTGATGGCGAGATCTCCGTCCGGATCCAGCAGCAATCGCAGATCGTCTGCCTGATGTACCCGCTCACGGTGCGGCGACGTGCCGAGTCCGGCCAGCACGGCTGACAGCGGCAGGGGAGCCGCTACCAGAGGGACCCGGGCGCGCCCGCATTGCTCGCACGCAGCGATGACGACGCCCTGCCAGTGGATGAGACGGCGCGCCGCGCGGGCAGCATCGAGCTTCACCTCGCTTCGCTGCGAAACCAGAGGGCGCACCTCCACCACCCCCAGTTCGGTGGCTTTCTGCAGGATCAGGTCCATCTTTTCCCCGCGCGCAACTCCTTGCAACAACACGATCCGCAGTGATGACTCGTTATCGACCGCGACCGGCGCATCCAGGCGCACCCGCAGCTCGCGCTTGCCGGCCGCGGTGACGATCGCCGGATAGTCCTGCCCATCTCCGTTGAACAGGACGCAGCGGTCGCCGACCGCCAGACGCAACACTCTCGCCAGATGGGCCGCAGGGCCGTCGGGCAGGGCCAGCTCAGCGCCAACCGCCAGCGGCATCTCCACGTAGACCCGGGTCAGTCGCATGCCAGCGCCGCGAAAGTCCGGTGGCGGACAGGCGTGCGCAACAACCGGCGCGCGGCGCGGTCGCCGGGCTCTGCTAGCATCGTGGGATCGTGATCTCTATCAGTCATTCCTCCATTATCGTCTTTCCGCGCCGAGCCGCGCCGCCTCACGGCTCGCATCCATGACCCGCAAGCTGCCGATCATCCACCGCGTCGTAGAGAGCGACGTCGGGCCATACCGGGTTGAAGACCTCGACCTGGAATTCAGCAACGGCGAACGGCGCAGGTTCCAGCGCATGCACGGACGCGGGCACGGCGCCGTTGTCGTGGTGCCGGTACTGGACGCGGATACGGTACTGCTGGTCCGCGAGTATGCCGCTGGCGTCCACCGCTATGAGCTGGGCCTGGTCAAGGGCCGCATCGACGCAGGCGAAACCCCGGTAGAGGCGGGCAACCGCGAGTTGAAGGAAGAGGCCGGCTACGGCGCGCATTCGCTGCTCAACCTGCGCGAGCTGACCCTGGCGCCGTCCTATATGAGTCATTCGGCGCACGTGATCCTCGCCCGTGATCTCTACGAGGAGCGGCTGCCAGGCGATGAGCCGGAACCGCTGGAAGTGGTGCCGTGGCGACTGGACGCGTTGCACGAGCTGGTCCTGCGCGAGGATTTCTCCGAAGGTCGGAGCATGGCGGCCTTGTTCATCGTGCGCGAATGGTTGCGCATGCATGGCTGATCCGCGTGCACGCGGCGTGCCGACCGACCCGGGAGGAACAACATGATCGAGCCTGCACTTCGTGAGCGCGTTATCCGTATTGCCGATCAGGCTGCTGCGGAAATCTTGCAGGTGTACGAAGGTGCATTCGACATCCAGCAGAAGGACGATCGATCGCCCGTTACCGCCGCCGACCTGGCTGCGCACCGCTGCATCGTTGATGGACTGGCGCGTCTGACGCCTGCCATTCCTGTTCTCTCGGAAGAGTCGGCCGCCGTCGATATCGCCGAGCGCTGCCAGTGGTCGCGCCTGTGGATGGTCGATCCACTCGATGGGACGCGCGAGTTCATCAAGCGCAACGGCGAGTTCACCGTCAACATCGCGTTGATCGAAAGTGGCGTGGCGACCTGGGGCGTGGTCCAGGCCCCGGTAACCGGCGTGCTGTGGCACGGAGGCGCCGGACTGGGGGCGTTCCGCCGTGACAGCGCCGGCCGCGAACGAGCGATCGATGTACGCGCACCGGCAACCGCGCCGCTGCGGGTGGCCGCCAGCCGCTCCCATCGCGATCAGCGCAGCTCGGACTTCATCGACCGCATGGGTGATACGGAACCGCTGGGCATTGGCTCGTCATTGAAGTTCTGCCTCCTTGCGCAGGGCGAACTCGACGTCTACCCCCGTTTCGGACCGACCAGCGAGTGGGACACGGCCGCCGGCCAGGCCGTGCTGGAGGGCGCCGGCGGCGGCCTGTATGACCTGCAAGGACGTCCGTTCCGCTACAACCAGCGCGCGGGTCTGCTGAATGGCGGATTCGTGGCATTGGGTGACACGTCGCTGCCCTGGCGGGACTGGGCTGGCGCTTGAGCATGACCGGCTGCGATGCGTTCAAGTCAAGAAAACGCAGTACCCATGGCGGCCGATGAAGGCGCAACGAAAGTACCGGGAAACCCTTCTCGTCTTCACATCCTGTAGACCCGGACGGCGTCAGTCTTCACAAAACTGAAGCCAAGGGGACGTACATGCAGAACACGCAAGATGGCGGCTTGGTCCTCATCATTGAGGACAACCGCAATATTTCCGAGATGGTGGGTGAATACCTCGAGAGCAAGGGCTTCGAAGTGGACTTCGCCGCCGACGGGCTTGACGGCTATCGCCTCGCCGCTGAGAACAGCTACGACGTCATCGTGTTGGACCTGATGCTGCCGCGCCTTGACGGGCTGGAGGTGTGCAAGCGGCTGCGCGAGGAAGCGCGCAAGTCGACGCCCGTGCTGATGCTGACCTCGCGCGACACCCTGGACGAGAAGCTCACCGGCCTGTCGGCGGGCGCGGACGACTACCTGACCAAGCCTTTTGCCATCCAGGAACTGGAAGCACGCCTTCGCGCATTGATCCGGCGGGAGCGTCGCCAGGTCGGCGGGGAGGTGCTCAAGGTCGCCGATCTGGTGCTGGATCCGGCGAGTCTGCGCGTAACCCGTGGCGGCAGTGAGCTGCAGCTCTCGCCGATTGGCCTGCGCCTGCTCACCATCCTGATGCGCGAATCGCCACGGGTCGTCAGCCGCCAGGAAATCGAGCGCGAGATCTGGGGCAACGGCCTGCCTGATTCCGACACCCTGCGCAGCCACCTCTACAACCTGCGCAAGACGATCGACAAGCCGTTCGACAAGCAGTTGCTGCATACCGTGCAATCGGCCGGCTACCGCGTGGCGGACATCTCGCAGCCGCAGGAATGATTCTGCGGTTGCCTCAATGAGTCCTGGACTGCCGCGCCGGATCAAGCTGGCGTTCCTCATGCAGGCGGCAATCGCCAGCATCGTCATCACCGCTGGCGTGCTGGTGACGGGCCTGATCGTGCGCGACAGCGTCATAAGCGAGCGACTGGATGCCGAAGCGGACACGTTCTGGGCCGGTCGCGCGGCCGATCCGGCCTACCCGCTGCCGAAGACCGCGACGCTTACCGGCTACATCGTGCCCGCGGGTGCCGGCCAGCGCGCGGTCCCGGAGTACATGCGCGGTCTGTCTGCGGGGCGTCATCGCGTGACGCCACCTGTTGCGCCGCGGCCCGACCGCGCGTTCCGCGAGCGCTCCATCGATGAAGTGGTTCTGGTCGAGACACGGGGGGCTGACACCTTCTACCTGAGCTTTGAATCGGGTCATATCGATCGGGCCATCGGCCTGACCGGGCTTGTCTCGCTCGTGTTGTCGCTTCTGGCCACGTATCTGGTGACCTGGCTGACCTACCGCACATCCAAGCGGCTGGTCGCGCCGGTCAGCTGGCTGGCCGGGGTGGTCTCGCGTTGGGATCCGCGCGAATCCGACGTGACGGCGATCAAGGCCGGCAGCCTGCCGCGCGATTCCGGCGTGGAGGTGCAGCAGCTTGCCGAGGCCTTGGTGGGCCTGACCGACCGCGTCGCCGAGTTCGTACAGCGCGAGCGTGACTTCACCCGCGACGCCAGCCACGAACTGCGCACGCCCCTGACCGTCATCCGCATGGCGACAGACATGCTGCTGGCGGACCCGAACACACTGCCGGCCACCAGTCGTTCGTTGGCCCGCGTGCAGCGTGCCGGGCGCGACATGGAGGCGGTGATCGACGCATTCCTGATCCTCGCCCGCGAAACCGATGTTGGTCCACAGGACCGGGAGTTCGACGTGGCCGAGGTGGTGCGCGACCAGGTGGAGCGGATGCAGCCGCGCCTGGCCGACAAGCCCGTCTCGATCGAGGTGCTCGATGAAGGTGCACCGGCCGTGGTCGGGTCCCCGCACGTCCTCGCTGTGATGGTTGGCAACCTGCTCAGCAACGCGGCGCACTTCACCCACCTGGGCCGGATCCAGGTGCGCATGTCAGCCGATCAGATCGAGGTGATCGACAGCGGCATCGGCATGGATCCGGCAACCCTGGCCAAAGCGTTCACGCCGTTCTACCGTGCGGACATCGCCCACGAGGATCGCAAGGGAATGGGGCTTGCGATTACCCGCCGCCTTGGCGACCGCGTGGGCTGGTCCGTCAATCTGCGCAGTCAGCCCGGCAAGGGCACCACGGCGACGATCCGGCTGGTTCCCTGATCGGTGGCGCCGTGAGCGAGAGTCCGATGGCGGTCAACCGATGGCCTTCTCGAACGTTGACGCGTTGACTCCCCGGATTGACGACGCCAACGATGACTGCAGCCGCCCGCACAACATCCGCTTCCCGCCGATCGCCCAGGCCATGGCGTCGAATTCTTGTCGCTGGCGGGTTGATCTTGCTCGTCGTGGCGGGCGCGTATGTGTGGCAAAAGCGCGGAGCCGACGCGGGCGCCGGCGACTACCGGACCGCCACCGCTGAGCGCGGCGATGTCCGGGTCGGCATCTCGGCTACAGGCACGCTCGGCGCGATCTCCACCGTCGACGTGGGCAGCCAGATCTCCGGTCTGGTCACCGAGGTGCTCGCCGACTTCAATGACACGGTGAGCAAGGGGCAGGTGATCGCCCGGATCGATCCGAGCACCTTTGATGCGCAGATCGCGCAGGGCAATGCCGCCGTCCAGGCCGCGCAGGCCAGCCTGGCGACCGCCCGCGCCGCGGCTGCCAACGCCGAAGCCGATTTCCGCCGCAAGACCGAACTGGGCGAGCGCCAGCTGGTGGCGAGCAGTGACATCGACCTGGCGCGCACCGCGCGCGATCAGGCACGCGCGCAGGTGCAGTCGGCACAGGCGCAGATCACCCAGCAGCGCGCATCCACCCGCACCTCGCAGCTCAACCTGGAACGCACCGAGATCCGTTCGCCGGTGGACGGCGTGGTCCTGACCCGAACCGTCGAGCCCGGGCAGACCGTGGCCGCCAGCCTGCAGGCGCCGGTGCTGTTCCAGATCGCCGAGGACCTTTCGAAGATGGAGATCGTGCTGGCCATCGACGAGGCCGACATCGGCCAGGTCAAGACCGGCCAGGGCGTGTCGTTCGGGGTGGATGCGTTTCCGGATCGCCAGTTCCGCGGTAGCGTGCAGCAGGTGCGCCTGTCGGCCACCAACACCAACAACGTGATCACCTACCCCGTGGTGGTGGCGGTCGACAACCCAGACCAGATCCTGCTGCCCGGGATGACCGCCAACGCCGAGATCGAGGTGAGCCGGCGCGATGACGTGCTGCGGGTGCCCAACGCGGCACTGCGTTACAAGCCCGCCGAGGGCGACGCGGCTGCGGCGCCCACCGCCACGCGCACCAGCCCGACCGAGGAACTGCCGCGGATGGCCGCCGCGTTGGAGCTGGACGCCAACCAGCAGGCGGCCTTCGATGAGGCGCTGGCCGGCATGCGTGAGCGCGCCGCCGCTCGCGCCACTGCCGCACCCTCGCGTCCACCCGCCGGCGGACCGCCGATGATGGGCGGCCGGCGCGGCCCAGCCAATGCCGGCGCCGGCAACAGCGGTGCGATGCGCCAGCGGATGCAGGAGCGCTTCACCCAGCAGTTCGCCGCCTTCCGCGAGACGCTCCCGGATGAGAAGAAGGCCCGCTGGGACGGCGAACTGGCCTCGCTGCTCGCCGCCCGTCGCGCCCCGCTGTACCTGCTGGTGGCTGGCAAGCCGAAGCCGATCACCGTGCGCCTTGGCGTCAGCGATGGCAGCTGGACCGAGGTGGCGGGCGATATCGCCCAGGGCGACCAGGTGATCATCGGCAGCGGGCGTCCGGCACGATGAGCACTGCCGTCGCGGTGATCCAGACCCGCGGCCTGGGCAAGGTCTACTCGCCGGGCACCGAAGCCGAGGTGGTCGCGCTGCGCGACGTCGACCTGCGGATCGAGCGCGGCGAATTCGTCGCCATCATGGGTCCATCCGGCTCGGGCAAGTCGACGCTGATGAACCTGCTGGGCTGCCTCGACAGTCCGAGCACGGGCACCTACCACTGCGATGGCGTCGACATCGCCAGTCTGGACGCCGAAGAGCGCGCGCTGCTGCGGCGCGACAAGATCGGATTCGTCTTCCAGGGCTTCAACCTGCTGCCGCGCATGAGCGCGCTGGAGAACGTGGCCATGCCGATGGGCTACGCCAACGTGCCGGCCGCCGAGCGCGCGCAGCGGGCCCACGCGGCACTGGCGGCGGTCGGGCTGGGCAGCCGCGAGCAGCACCGGCCCAGTGAGCTGTCCGGCGGCCAACAGCAACGCGTGGCGATCGCCCGCGCCCTGATCAACCGGCCGCCGATCCTGCTGGCCGACGAGCCCACCGGCGCGCTGGACAGCAAGACCGGCGAGGAGATCCTGGCGCTGTTCAAGCAGCTTCGCGACGACGACCACACGGTGATCCTGATCACCCATGACCCGGAAGTGGCCGCGCACGCGGACCGGACCTTCGTCATGCACGACGGTGAGCTGCACGAGCAGGGAGCGCCGGCATGAATTTCACCGAGGTCCTGCGGACGGCCATCTTCGCCCTGCGCGGCAACTGGCTGCGCAGCGCCCTGACGTCGCTGGGGGTGATCATCGGCATCGCCGCAGTGATCGTGATGGTGTCGGTCGGCCAGGGCACCCAGGCGCAGATCGACAAGCTGGTGTCCGGGCTGGGGTCCAATCGCCTGGACATCAGCTCCAACTCGGGCCGTGGCGCCGGCGGCGTGCGCATGAGCGCCGGCAGCGCCTACACCCTCACCACCGGGGATGTGGACGCGATCCGCGAGGAGGTGCCGGAGGTCCAGTACGTCGCTGGCACGCTGCGCGGCAGCACCCAGGTCGTGTTTGCCGAGAACAACTGGGCCACCAGCTGGTACGGCGTGCAGCCGGACTATTTCGCGTTGGAGAGCTGGTCAATGGCGCTGGGTGAGGAGTTCGACGCGCGCGAATATGGCGGCGGCAGCAAGCCGGTGATTCTGGGCGAGACCGTGCGTCGCTCCCTGTTCGGTGACGAGGACCCGGTCGGACAAAGCGTGCGCATCGGCCGGGTGCCCTTCACCGTCGTCGGCGTACTGGCGCCCAAGGGGCAGGGCGGCTTCGGCCAGGACCAGGACGACGTGATGCTGGTGCCGCTGGAAACCGGTCGGCGGCGGTTGATGGGAGCGATGGGCCTGCCACCGGGCGCGGTGCAGCAGATCGCGGTCGGGGTCGCGCGCGCGGATGACCTGGCGTGGGCGCAGGAGCAGATTGAATCCCTGCTGCGCCAGCGCCACAAGCTGCAGCCGGGCGCGGACGATGACTTCCGCGTGCGCAACATCGCCGAAATCGTCGAGGCGCGCAGCCAGACCACGCGCCTGATGTCGCTGCTGCTGGCGGCGGTGGCGACCATCTCGCTGATCGTCGGCGGCATCGGCATCATGAACATCATGCTGGTCTCGGTGACCGAGCGGATCCGCGAGATCGGCCTGCGCATGGCGGTGGGTGCCGGACCGTCGGACATCCGCTCCCAGTTCCTCGCCGAGGCGATGCTGATATCGCTGATCGGTGGCGCCGTGGGGATTGCGATCGGGATCGCCGGCGCGCTGCTGGTCGGCAAGTTCGGTGCCTTGCCGGTGGTGCTCAACGCGCAGGTGATCCTGCTCGCGGCCGGGTTCTCCATCGCGACCGGGCTGTTCTTCGGCTACTACCCGGCGCGCAAGGCGTCCCTGCTGGACCCGATCGAGGCGTTGCGCCAGCAGTAGCGCGACGGCTCGCGTTATCCTCATCGCTCTCTCAGCGGGAATCTCGCGATGCGCACCTACCTTGTGTTGCCGGCTCTGGTATTGGGCCTTGCCGCTCCGGTCACGCAAGCGCAGCTGGGGCCAGCGATCGCCACGCCGGAAACTCCCACGACCGCTTTGGTGATCCACGGCGGCGCCGGTTACGTAGCGCGCGACGCCCTGAGCGCCGAGGACGAGAAGGCCGCCCGCGCGGATCTGGACGCCGCCCTGGATGCAGGCAACGCGGTCCTCTCCAGTGGTGGAGCCGCGCTGGACGCGGTGCAGGCGGCCGTGCACGTGCTGGAGGAGTCGCCGCGGTTGAATGCCGGCAAGGGCGCGGTGTTCAATGCCGAAGGCGGACACGAACTGGACGCCTCGATCATGGAAGGCCACACCCGCCGCGCCGGAGCGGTGGCGGGAGTCACCACCGTGCGCAGCCCGATCGCGCTGGCCCGCGCGGTGATGGACCACTCCCCGCACGTGATGCTTGCCGGCCGTGGCGCGGAGGCCTTCGCCGATACACAGCCCGAGATCGAGCGCGTTCGCAACCCCTGGTTTGACACGGACAAGCGCCGGCGGCAGCTGGACGCGGCACAGCGCAAGGCGCAGGCACGTACAGTCATCGGCGATGAGCCGGGCCGGTACTTCGGCACTGTCGGAGCGGTGGCGCTGGACCGGCACGGCCACATCGCCGCGGCGACCAGCACCGGCGGGATGACCAACAAGAAATGGGGACGGGTCGGCGATGCGCCGATCATCGGCGCGGGCACCTGGGCCGATGACCGTTGCGGCGTCTCCGGCACAGGCTGGGGCGAGTTCTACATCCGCAATGCCGTCGCCCACGACATCTGCGCACGCGTCGCCTACCGCGGGGATTCGCTGGCGGATGCGGCCGAGGAAGTGGTCAACCGGATCGTGCCGGCTGCAGGCGGCGACGGTGGCGCGATCGCCCTGGACCGGGACGGCAACATCGCCATGCCCTTCAACAGCGGAACGATGTACCGCGCCTGGATCAGGCCCGATGGCAGCCGCGGCGTGGCGATTTTCGAGGAGTAGATTGCTGCCACCAAGCCAGGTTTGGGATGGTCGGACAGACGCGGTATGGGTCGATGTGGCAGACTTCTGCGCTTGTTGCGGCGCCGCCGCGGTCCGTTATCGATGATGAGCTCGATGTTGAGGCTTTGGCGCTGCATCCCTTCTGGCCTCGTTGCCGTCCCCGTGGCGCGCTGAGATGGCGGACCGGTATGGCCATGTCCCGCGCGGGCCACGTGGGGTGATCAAGGCGGGCCAATGGTCGATCCAGGGGCTGAAAGCGGCCTGGCTGCATGAGTCTTCTTTCCGCCTGGAGGTGTGCGCCTTCGTGCTGCTGGCACCGATTGCGCTCTGGCTCGGAGCCACCGGGGTCGAGAGGGTCCTGCTGGTCGGCACGATGCTGCTGGTACTGGCGGCCGAGCTCATCAATTCCGCCATTGAGGCGGTGATCGAGCGCTTCGGCAACCAGCACCATGAGTTGATCGGTCGGGCCAAGGACATGGGCTCGGCGGCCGTGTTCGTGCTGATGATGAACGTGCTGATGACCTGGTCGCTGATCCTGCTGCCGCGTCTTCTTGCCGGCACGGACTGATCGGCCGGGGGTTGATAGTCCCGCGCGCACCCTCAGTTATTACCCTTGCGCCACGTTCCCTGCCGAACCTAGGAAATCCCCGTGATTGAAATGCTGATGGATCCGGACGTCTGGATCACCCTGATGACCCTGAGCGCGATCGAGATCGTGCTGGGCATCGACAACCTGGTGTTCATTTCGATCGCGGTGAGCCGGTTGCCGGTGGAAATCCGGGAGAAGGCACGCAAGCTGGGAATCGCGGTCGCGTGCGTCAGCCGCATTGTCCTTCTGTTGGCGCTGGCCTGGCTGGCGGGACTGAAGACGCCGCTGTTCGAGCTCTTCGGCGAGGGAATTTCGGTCCGCGACCTGGTCCTGATCGTCGGCGGCATCTTCCTGCTGGTGAAGGGCACGATGGAGATCCGCGACTCGATCTTCGGCGGCGAGGAGTCCGATGGCCTGCCGGCCAAGCCTGTCGCGACCTTTGGCATGGTGATGGCGCAGATCGCGGTGATCGATATCGTTTTCTCGCTCGACTCGGTGATCGCCGCAGTGGGCATGGCCAACCACACCTGGATCATGGTCGCCGCCATCCTGCTGGCGGTTGTGGTGATGCTGTTCGCGGCCACGCCGTTGGGCCGCTTCATCGACCGCAATCCGACCGTGAAGATGCTGGCGCTGGCCTTCATCGTCCTGATCGGTGCCTACCTGTTGCTGGATGGTCTCGGTATCCACATTCCGAAGGGCTACATCTACGGCTCGATGGGCTTCTCGGCGCTGGTGGAAGGGCTCAACCTCTGGGCGAAGCGCCGGGCCACCCTGCGCGAGCTTGGCGAGTAATCCGCCTGCGCGCGGGGCTCGCGATGCGCGGGGGCGCGCACTTCACGGCGCGCCCATTGCACCCCCCGGTCCCGGGTGGTGCAATGCCGGTATTGACCTGAACGGAGTACTTCCATGCGCATTTTGCTTCTGCTCGTGCTGGCGACCTTGCTCAGCGGTTGCGGCTACAACACCATCCAGCAGAAGGACGAGGCGGTGGATGCCGCCTGGTCACAGGTGCTCAACGTCTACCAGCGCCGCGCCGACCTGGTGCCCAACCTGGTCGCAACGGTGAAGGGCTACGCGAGCCACGAACAGCAGGTGCTGACCCAGGTGACGGAGGCGCGCGCCCGGGTCGGCAGCATCAACGTCGATACCGACGACCCGGCGTCACTGGAGCAGTTCCAGCAGGCCCAGGGCCAGTTGCAGAGTGCGATCGGCCGACTGCTGATGGTCAGCGAGAACTACCCCGACCTGAAGGCGGACCAGAGTTTCCTGCAGTTGCAGGCGCAGCTGGAAGGCACCGAGAACCGGATCACGGTCGAGCGCCAACGCTACATCCAGACCGTGCAGGACTTCAACACCTATATCCGCCAGTTTCCGACCAACCTGACGGCCAAGGTATTCGGCTACAAGCCCAAGCCCAACTTCACGGTCGACAACGTGCAGGAAATCCAGCGTCCGCCGGAGGTCGACTTCGGCCAGCCTGCGCCGGCTCCCGCGCCTGCCAATGGTTGATATTGCGTTCGTGCGCTTTCCGCACCTCGTCCAGTCCGCGCGGCTTGCATGAATCTGGGTGGGCCAACGAAGCGCCGGAATTTCCGTTCGCTGGCATGCCGGGTCTGGATGCTGGCGCTCTTCTTCGCGGCCGGGGTGCTGCACGCACAAACGCTGGCGCCGGTGCCGGCGCTGGACTCGCCCGTGGTCGATACCACCGGCACCATCGACTCAGCGACACGGCAGCAGCTGGAAGCCCAGGCGGTCGCGCTGCGCGACCGCAAGGGCAGTCAGCTGCAGGTGCTGGTGGTGCCAACCACTTCGCCGGAAGACATTGCCCAGTACGCCACCCGCGTCTACGACGAGTGGAAGCTGGGCCGCGGCAAGGTCGACGACGGGGTGTTGCTGATTGTGGCCAAGGCCGATCGGCGGGCGCGCATCGAGGTGGGCTACGGCCTGGAAGGTGCGATCCCGGACGCGACGGCCAGCCGGGTGATCCAGGAATACCTGGTTCCCCACTTCCGGCGCGACGACTACGCCGGCGGGATTGTCGAGGCGACCGCTGCACTGACAAGCCTCATCGATGGCGAGCCCCTGCCGGCACCGATGGCCGACAACCGCCCGGACGCGGGAGGCGGGAACTGGCTGTTCGCGCTGATGGCCGCCTTCATCGTCGCGCGGATGGTGGCGGGCATGTTCGGTCGCGCGCCCAAGCCGATTCGTGGCATGGCCGGAGCGGCCGCGGCAGGCGGGGTTGCGTGGCTGCTGTCCTCCTTGCTGGTAATCGGCGGCATCGGCGCCGTGATGGGACTGGTGCTCGCGCTCGCCGGTTCCGGCGGTGGCGGCTTCGCCCGCCGGGGCGGCTTTGGTGGCCTGGGCGGCGGCGGCCTGGGCGGCGGCTGGGGTGGGGGTGGAGGCATGGGGGGCGGTGGTGGATGGAGCGGCGGTGGCGGAATGAGCGGAGGCGGTGGCGCCTCGGGCAGTTGGTGATGCATTCAATCCATAACTCGGGGTTCTGCTGATGCGTTGGTTCCGGCACCTCTTCCCACCCTCGAGCCGGCGCTGGTTTCCCGACCCCGTCATGGCGCGCATTGCCACGGCGATCGCGGCTGGCGAGCAGCGGCATAGCGGCGAGCTGTGCTTTGCGGTGGAGCCGGCGCTGAAACTGCGGGCGGTACTTGCCGGCGTGAGTGCGCGAGAACGGGCGCGCGAGCTGTTCGGGCAGTTGGGCGTGTGGGACACAAGGGACAACAACGGCGTACTCCTCTACCTGCTGCTGGCGGAGCACCGGATCGAAGTGGTCGCCGATCGCGGCTTTGACGGCCGGGTTGAACCGGTCCAGTGGCGCCAGGCATGCGGCTTGATCGAGCAGCATCTGCAGGCCGGCGACGCGGAGGCCGCGATCCTCGGCGGCGTGGATGCGCTTTCGACCCTGATGGCGGGCGCCTTCCCGGCCATTCCGGGGCAAGCGGACGACAACCAGCTGTCCAATCAGCCCCACCGCCTGTAAATCGCGCCCACAGCGGCGACAATAGGCGACGCAGCCCCACTTCGACCGGACTCCAGCGACTCAATGATCATCCTGCATCAAATCGACCCGATCGCCCTCAGCCTTGGCCCGCTGCACATCCACTGGTACGGCGTGATGTACCTGCTGGGCTTCGGCATCGCCTGGTGGCTGGGCGTGCGGCGGATCCGCGCCGGGCGGCTGCCTGGCGTCACAGAGCAGGCGTTCGGTGACCTGCTGTTCTACGGAATGCTGGGCGTCGTCCTCGGTGGCCGCATCGGCTACGTGCTGTTCTACGGGTTTGCCGACCTGGTGAAGGATCCGCTGATGCTGCTGCGGATATGGGAGGGCGGCATGAGTTTCCACGGTGGCCTGCTCGGCGTCGCCGCCGCCGGTCTGTGGTGGTCGCGCAAGCAGCACCAGCATTTCTTCGATGTGGCCGACTTTGTCGTGCCGCTGGTGCCGGCCGGCCTGGGTCTGGGCCGGCTGGGCAACTACATCGGTGGCGAGTTGTGGGGCAAACCCACCGGCGCCGACTGGGGCGTCGTGTTTCCGCGGGCGCCCGAATTCGCCGGCTGGAGCGCGGAGCGGTTGCAAGCGCAATTCGCCAGCGGGGCGCTGGACGGGTTCGCCCGGCATCCGTCCCAGCTCTATCAGGCGTTCCTCGAGGGGCTGGTGACGTTCTGCCTGGTCTGGTGGTTCTCGCGCAAGCCGCGGCCGCGCTATGCGGTGTTGGGGCTGTTCCTGCTGCTGTACGGCAGCTTCCGCTTCCTCGTCGAATTCGTGCGCGTGCCCGACGTGCAATTGGGCTACCTGGCGTTCGGCTGGCTGACCATGGGCCAGGTCCTGAGCCTGCCACTGATCGTGCTGGGACTGTTCTGCCTGTGGCTGTCGCGGCGTTCGCCCACGGTCCAGCCGGCCGCCCCGGGAGCCTGAGATGCGCCAGTATCTGGATCTGATGCGCCATGTGCTCGAGCGCGGAGATGAAAAATCCGATCGCACGGGCACCGGCACCCGTAGCGTGTTCGGCTGGCAGATGCGCTTTGATCTTGCCGCCGGGTTCCCGCTGGTCACGACCAAGAAGCTGCACCTGCGCTCGATCATCCATGAGCTTCTGTGGTTCCTGGAGGGCGATACCAATATCGGCTACCTGCGCGAGAACCGGGTGCGCATCTGGGACGAATGGGCCGATGAGGCCGGCGAGCTCGGCCCGGTGTACGGCAAGCAGTGGCGGCGTTGGGCGGGAGCGGACGGGATCGAGGTCGACCAGATCCAGTGGGTGGTCGATGAGATCCGGCGCAATCCGGACTCGCGGCGCCTGATCGTGTCGGCGTGGAATGTCGCCGAGCTGCCGCAGATGGCGTTGATGCCGTGCCACACGCTGTTCCAGTTCTACGTGGTCAACGGCAGGCTCAGCTGCCAGCTGTACCAGCGCAGCGGCGACATCTTCCTGGGCGTGCCCTTCAACATCGCCAGCTACGCGCTGCTGACCCACATGGTGGCGCAGGTGTGCGGGCTGGAGGTCGGCGACTTCGTCTACACCCTGGGCGATGCGCACCTGTACTCGAACCACTTCGAGCAGGCGCGCGAACAGCTGTCGCGGGAGCCGCGCGCACTGCCGCGGCTTGGCCTCAACCCGGAGGTCACCGGCATATTCGACTTCAGCATCGATGACATCAGCATCGAGGACTACGATCCGCTGCCCGCCATCAAGGCGCCGGTGGCGGTGTGAACCCGCCGGTGGTGCTGGTCGCGGCGCTGGACCGCAACGGCGCGATCGGGCGCGACAATGACCTGCCCTGGCGGCTGCCGGACGATCTGCAACGCTTCAAGGCGCTTACCCTGGGCAAGACACTGCTGATGGGCCGCAAGACCGCCGACTCGTTGGGCAGGGCGCTGCCCGGGCGGCGCAATCTGGTATTGACCCGCAGCGGTCGCGTCCCCTTCCCGGACATGGAGGCGGTCGACAGCGTGGAGGCGGCACTCGCGGCAGCGGAAAGCGGAGGGTCCGATGCGCTGTGCGTGATCGGCGGCGGCGAGGTCTACGCGCTGTGCCTGCCGATCGCGACGCAGCTGCAGCTGACCCACGTCGACACGGCTGTGGAAGATGCAGATGCGTTCTTTCCGGCTTTCGACGCGAACAACTGGACCGTCACCTCGCGCGAGTCACACCCGGCCGATGAGCGGCACCGGTTTGCGTTCGAGCTCGTAGAGTACGTGCGCAAGCCCTGAGACGGCGCATTCCGTGGCTCCGATGCTTCGACGTGCCGTCGCCGCCGGACCTACTTCTGCGATGTCTGCGGCGCACGCTGCGGTCGTGAGCGATGACGCGGCCTCGGCGGTGGTGCGGGCTTGTCGCGTCCGGGCACCTGCACGACCCGCAACTCGCCGGTGTCCAGCTGCAGCGCGGTCAGTTTGCCGCCCCAGACGGCACCGGTGTCGATCGCGTGCACGCCATGGCCGATGAACAGGTCCAGCGCCGACCAGTGCCCGCAGACGATCTTGAGGTCGCGCTCGACGCGCCCGGGAACTGCGTACCAGGGGTACAGGCCCGGGGGCTGGGTACCCGGGACGCCTTTCTCCTCGTAGGCGATCCGGCCCTTGGGTGAGCAGTAGCGCATGCGGGTCAGCAGGTTGATGATCGCGCGGTGGCGATCGATCCCGCCCAGGCGCGGATTCCACGCCGGGGCGTCGCCGTACATGTGCCTGAGCAACTGCCGGTACTGGTCGCCACGCAGGGCCGCCTCGACCTCTCGTCCGTGCTTCTCGGCCAGCTGCGAGGTCCATTTCGGCGCGAGTCCGGCGTGGATCATCATCCAGCCCAGCTCGCGGTCGATGTGCACCATCTCCTGCATGCGCAACCACGTCAGCAGCTCGTCGCGATCGGGCGCGAACACCACTCGCTGCAGGTCGGCGTTGACCTTGCGCTGGTCTTCCTCGCGGCGCTCACCAATGGCCAGAAGTGACAGGTCGTGGTTGCCCAGCACGACGCTGGAGTTGGCGCGCAGGGAATGGACCAGGCGCAGCGTTTCCAGCGATTGGCCACCGCGATTTACCAGGTCGCCGCAAAACCACAGGCGGTCACTGGCCGGATCGAAGGCGATGCGCTCCAGCAGGCGCTGCAATTCGTCGTAACAGCCCTGCAGATCGCCGATGGCCCAGACACTCATGCCGGAACCGCCATCAGTGAAGGGTGCGCGGCACGGTCAGGGTGAACGCGGGGATCGGGACCTCGAAGCGGGTGCCATCACCGGTGACCATTGTGTAGCTGCCTTCCATCGTCCCCAGGTCGGTGTCCAGCATCGCCCCGGAGGTGTACTCGAAGCCTTCGCCGGGATGCAGCCAGGGTTGCTCGCCCACCACGCCGTCGCCCTCGACCCGATCGACCTTGCCGTTGGCGTCGGTGATCACCCAGCGTCGCGAGACCAGTTGCGCCGATTCATCGCCGGCGTTGCCGATCCGGATCGTATAGGCGAACAGGAAGTGGCCGTTGGCAGGCTCGGATTGCTCATCCAGGTAGCGCGTGGTCACATCGATCGTGATGGCGGGGCCGGTACGGTGTTTCATGTCAGACAGTGTAGAGGCTGGCCGCAGCATAAGGGAGCGTCTGCGACCGGTTCGCGGCACTGGTCAGGCGGGCCGTTCCGTCAGCGAGTTCGCCAGACGGACGAAATCCGCCACCGGGATCTGCTCCGCGCGCGCCTGCGGCGAGATGCCGGCGGCCTCCATCGTCGCGGTATCGCATATTCGCGAGAGGGCGTTGCGCAGGGTCTTGCGGCGCTGGCCGAACGCGTCACGCACCACGTTGGCGAACACCGTGCGATCGGCCACGCCAATCTCCGTAGCGGGCCGCGGGACGAGGCGCACCACGGCCGAGTCCACCTTGGGCACCGGGTGGAAGGCGCCCGGGGGGACGATGAACAGTGGGTGGACGGTGCAGTAGGCCTGCAGCATCACACTCAGCCGGCCGTACACCTTGCTACCCGGGCCCGCGGCCATCCGGTCCACCACCTCCTTTTGCAGCATGAAGACCATGTCGGTGATGGCAGCGGCGTGCTCGAGGGCGTGGAAGAGGATGGGCGAGGACAGGTTGTAGGGCAGGTTGCCGACCAGTCGGATGCGCGCGTTCGTCGTTCCCGCGCCAGGATCGCTGTCGGCGTCACTGCTGGCCGCCAGCGCGGTGAAGTCGACCTGCAGCACGTCGCGATGGATGACATCCAGCTGACCGCGCTGTTTGGCCATCTCGATCAGCGGCCCGACGAGGTCGCGATCGAACTCGATGACGGTCAGCTGGCCATGGCGGTCGAGCAGCGGAAAGGTCAGCGCGCCCTGGCCCGGCCCGATTTCAACCAGCCGGTCGCCCGGTTTCGGGTTCACCGCCTGCACGATCCTGTCGATGACGGAGCGGTCGTGGAGGAAGTTCTGGCCGAGGTGTTTCTTGGCCGGACTCGAGAAGGCTGAGCCGAACGGGCGGGCGGTGCTTTTGTGGGAACTCATCGCGCCATTATGGCGCTGCGGGCGCGTGCCATGCGTGCACACGTGGCCATCGCGGCGATCAGGCTTGACGGGTCGGCGCTGCCTTTGCCGGCCAGGTCCAGCGCCGTGCCGTGGTCGACGGCCACGCGCGGGTACGGCAGTCCCAGGGTGATATTGACCGCCCGCTCGAAGCCGCTGAACTTCAGCACCGGCAAGCCCTGGTCGTGATACATCGCCAGCAGGGCATCGTAGTGGCGCAGACGGGCGGGCAGAAAGGCGGTGTCCGCCGGCAGCGGACCTTCCAGTACCATGCCCTCGCTGCGCAGCGAGGCAAGAACCGGTTCGATCACCTCGATTTCTTCCTGGCCCAGATGACCCGCTTCCCCTGCGTGCGGATTCAGGCCCAGCACGGCGATGCACGGACGCTCGATACCGAAGTCGCTTCGCAGCGCCGCATGCAGGGTGCGCAGCGTGGCGACCAGCGCGCCCGGCGTTATGGCATCGGCGACGTCGCGCAGGGGCAGGTGGGTGGTGGCCAGTGCCACCCGCATCGTCTCATTGGCCAGCATCATCACCACGCTGCAGCGCGCCTGGGTCGCCAGCAGCTCGGTGGTGCCGGTGTAGGCAATGCCGCCCTGGTTGATCACCGCCTTGTGAACCGGGCCGGTTACCAGACCGTGGAAATCGCCTCCCAGGCAACCGTTGGCAGCAGTCTCCAGCGCATCGATCACCGCACGGGCGTTGGCGGGATCGGGCCGGCCGAAGGCGACGCCAACGGCATTGGGAATGGCATGCAGGGCGAGCTCGCTGGCGCGGCCTTGATCGTCTTCAGGTGCGACTAGGCGCAAGGGGAGATCGAGCGCATGGGCGGCAGCCTGCAGGGTTTCCGGATCGCCGAAGGCGGTCAGCCGGTGGGTGCGCGCCGACTGCACAAGCCGCACGCACAACTCCGGACCGACGCCGGCCGGTTCTCCCGGAACCAGCGCGAGCCGGAGCTGGTTCAATCAGTTGCCGTTGGCGTCGGTCGTGCCCGCTTCGCCCGCGTCGCCGTTCGCGTCGCCGGCACCGGCGACGTTGCGGAAGTCCACGAAGGCCTCGCCGCGCATTTCGCGCAGGAACCGGTTCCATTCGTCTTCCAGCTTGCGCCGGCCGATCGTCTCGCGGACCTGGTCGCGCTGGGATGTATCGCCCACGTCGCTCTGGCGCGATCCGGCGCGTTTGACGATGTGCCATCCCGCCTGGGTACGGAACGGTGCGGAGACCGCGCCGTCGTCGAGCTGGGCCACTTCGCCGCCAAAGTCTGGACCGAACTGGTCGCGGGCAAACCAGCCCAGGTCACCGCCGCGGGCCTGGGAGCTGGGGTCCTGTGACTCCTCTCGCGCGAGCGCGGCGAAGTCAGCGCCGCCGAGCAGGCGGGCGTGCAGGGTGTCGGCCTTGGCTTTTGCTTCCGCCGCACTGGTGGTCTCGTCCACACGGATCAGGATGTGGCTGGCCTTGTACTGGGTGACCATGCTCGGAGCGGCCTGGGATGCATCGCGGCTCTCGACCACCTGCAGCATCTGGAACCCGCTCGGGCCGCGGATCGGCTCGGTGACCTGGCCCGGGCTCATGCCGCGCACCAGGTCGGCAAACGCGGACGGAATCTCGTCGCTGCTGCGCCAGCCCAGATCGCCGCCCTCAAGCGCATTGGGACTGTCCGAATAACGCACCGCAGCGGCTGCGAAATCCATCTCGCCGCGCTTGATCAACCCCTGCACGCCTTCGATTTTGGACTGGGCCGTGGCGATCTGCTCCGGGGTGGCGCCCTCGGGCACCGCGACCAGGATATGGGCCAGGTGATACTGCGTGCCTGAGCCCTGCTGGGCGGCGAGCGCGGCATCGACCTCGGCGTCACTGACGGAAATCTGCGACTGCGCCAAGCGCTGGCGCAAACGCTGCACCAGCAGTTCGTCACGGATGGATTCGCGGAACTGCGGCAGCGAGGTTCCGTCGCGCGCCAGTTGCGCGGCGAGCTGGTCGACGCTGACCTGGTTCTGGGCGGCGATCGCGCCGATGGTCTGATCGACTTCCTGGCTGCTGACCTTCACCCCGGTGCTGTTGGCACGGGCGACTTGCAGCTTGAGCAGGACAAGACGCTCGGCCACCTGGCGCTCAAGCACTTCCGGTGGCGGCAGTTGCTCGGTGCGACCGGCGTACTGGGCGCGGATGTTGGCCACCGCGCGGTCGAGCTCGCTTTGCAGGATGACGTCCTCGTCAACCACCACCGCGATGCCGTCGATGGGAGCCACCTGTTGCGCGAATGCGGGCGCAAGCAGCAGCGCGCCGGCGAGGAGAGACGCGAATAGTTTCTTCATGGAATTTGATCGAGGGAGTTGTCGAAATCGTCGTCTTCCAGAGAGGAAGGCGGCACAAGATAGAGATCATCACGATCGTAACCGAGGATAGCACGGCTCAAAATCGTCTCGGTTTTCTGGCCCGCCGATCCCAGGCCCTTGAGTTCGAATTCCAACCGCAGCGAGTCATCCAGGTCGCCGTTGCGCTCGCGCACGTAGCGGCGCGCAATGAAGCGGACCGCCATGCAGCAGCTTTCCCATTGCACGCCGGCGATGGATTCCAGCAGTTTGCGGTCGTCGATCGCGTAGTAGTAGCGGCCGACCACGCTCCAGGCATTGTTGATCGGATACAGGAACGAGAAGTCGACCTGCTCGGTCAGGTCACGGCGGTAGCGGTAGCCCAGGTTGACCACGCCCTTGTCGCCAACCAGGTAGCGGGTGCGGACGCTGGCGAGGTCCTGGCGGCGGTACTTGGGATCCCACTGGTACGCCATGTTGATGCTCCAGCGCCTGGTGGGCGAGATGCCCACGTCGGCTACCCACGCCGACTTGCCTTGCTCCACGGCGGTCTCACCGGGCACGACCACGCGGCTGTCGTCGAAATACTGGATCTGGCCGAGGCTGGCCGACAGGCGCTCGCGACCGTTGGCGTCGTTGATGAAGCGCGTGGTGAGGGCGGTGGTCAGCTGGTTGGCGTCGATCTGGCGATCCGGGCCGGTGTAGCGGTTGTCGCGGAACAACTGGCCCCAGCTGAACGTCATCGGATTGGTATCGAAACGCGGCAGGCCGTTCTGGTCGCGATACGGCACATTCAGGTAATAGATCCGCGGTTCCAGCGTCTGCGTGTAGGTGTCCTTGCCGAAGCTGACCTTGCGGTCGAAGAACATCCCGGCGTCCAGCGAGGCGATCGGCAGGCTGCGGCTGGGACTGGCATCACCGCCATTCGCCGCGGCAAGGGCGTCGTCGAGGTCGTAGGCGGTGTGGCGCCAGGCGATCTTCGGCGTTGCATACCAGCTGGAACCCTCCAGCGGCATGCTCACATAGGGCATGACGTCCAGGCGGCTGCCTTCGTTGCGGACTTCGTGGCGGAAACGGACGGCCTCGGCGGTCACACCGGCCTCGAACCAGTTGCCGAAGGGCTGGGACCAGTTGAAGTAGGCCCGCGGCAGCCGGTCGTAGCGAAGGTTTCTCTCGCTCAGGGTGTAGTCGGCCAGCTGATTGTGGTCTGCCATCAGCCCGGCATCCCAGTTTGCGCCCCGGCCGTAGAGGCCCATGGAGCTGCGTATCTGCCACGTTGACAGGCCGTACAGCGTGTTGCTGAAGTCTTCCAGGTAGTGCGTGTCGCTGACCCATCCCAGGTTGGCCTGCGCGCGCCACTGACCATTGATCCGGTGTACGCCGCGGAACTGGAACTGGCCGCGGTCGTCGCCCGGCAGCGTGGCGCCGGCTATAGGCCGGCCGTTGGCATCCTGCAGATACCGATACGGCTGGTTTTCCGGCAGCCGGTCCTTGGGCATCCAGTCGCCGGACACCTCGCCGCTGCCACCGTCGTAGAGCCAGCGGAATTCACCTCCCAACTGGACCCCGCGCTTGCTCATCCAGCGCGGGGTGAGGGTGGCATCGTAGTTGGGCGCCAGGTTGAGGTAGATCGGCTGGCGCCAGTCGAAGCCGTTGCGGCCGGACAGTTTCACCGCCGGGTACAGCAGCCCGGTGCGGCGCTCGTCATCGATGGGGAACATCAGCCATGGCACGTAGAGGATCGGCACGCGGCCGACGCGGACGACGGCATTGCGCGCGACGCCGGTGCCTTTCTCGGTGTCGAAGTCGATCCGCCTGGCCTGCAACTCCCAGCTGCGCTGCGAGGGCGGACAGGTCGAGTAGGTCGAACCGATCAGCGAGCCGCTGTCACCCTGGATCTCGATGCGCTCAGCGCCACCGTTGCCTCGCTGCTCGATCAGCTGGTAGCGAAGGTCTTCGATCGTATGCGTGTCCGCGTCCTGGTCCCCGTGCGCGCGCTCGGCGACGATGCGCATGCCCGAGTCCTGGTAGCGGACGCTGCCGTCGGCCACGTAGGTGCCGTCATCGCTGCGGTAGCTGAGCTGGTCTGTACCAAGGAACTGGTCACCGCGACGCAATGCGACATTGCCCTGGAACACGGTGTTGTCGGTCTCGCGTGCGTCGAGCGCATCGCCGGAGATGTCGGTGGGCTGATCGATGCGGGCACCGTCGATGCCGACGGGTTGCGGCGCATCGTCAAACGCCGGCACGGCGTCTTCCAGCGGACAAAGACTCCAGTCTTCGGAGGCGCGCGCGGAGAACGCCGGCAGTGCCAGGGCAATGCACATCGATAAACGGAGCAGGGGGAAGCGACTGTGCACGCGGCGATCCGGTAGGCATGGAGCGGCCGCTAGCTTGCCGCATCGCCCGGAGCGCGGCAACGACGCGGTGCAGGTCCGCACTGGTTCAGCGTTCATGTTTGCGCCGTCTTCAGTTTTCAAGCAGCGCGTCGACGTGGGCAATCGCGCACTCCTGGAGCGCCTTCAGGTCGTAACCACCTTCCAGCATCGAGACGAGGTGCCCACTGGCGTGGCGTTCGGCGATCGCTAGCAGTTCACCGGTCAACCAGGCGAAATCGTCCGCGTCCAGCTGCAGGTCGGCAAGCGGGTCACGTCGATGGCCGTCGAACCCGGCCGATACCAGGACGAGCTGCGGGCGGAACGCCGCCAGTGCGGGCAGCAGGTCGCCCGACCAGAGTCCGCGAAACGCCCCGCTGCCGGTCTGCGGCGCCAGGGGACGATTGATCGCGTTGCCGATGCCGACGTCGCCGGCTGCGCCGGTGCCGGGAAACAAGGGCGATTGATGCGTGGAGAGATAGAGCACGCGGGCATCCGCGGCAAAAATCGCCTCGGTGCCGTTGCCGTGGTGCACGTCGAAGTCAACGATGGCGACGCGGGTCAAGCCGTGGACCCAGATCGCGTGTTCGGCGGCCAGGGCGATGTTGTTGAACAGGCAGAAACCCATCGCCTGCATCGATGTTGCATGGTGGCCTGGCGGGCGTACCGCACAGAACGCACGTCGGGCCTGGCCGCCCAGTACACCATCCACCGCGTGGATTCCTGCTCCGGCGGCGTGCAGTGCCGCGTCCGCGGAGCCCGGGCCGAGCACCGTGTCGGGATCGATATGGAGTGTGTCGTCGGCATCCTGGAAGCGGCTGTCGAGTATCAGGGCGACCAGATCAGCGCGATGCACCCGCATGATCTGCTCGCGGGTGGCCGCAGGCGCGTGGTGCCACCGCTCGTTGGGCCAACGCGCGGAGATGGCTTCCACCACGGCCTCCAGGCGCGCAGGACTTTCGGGGTTCCCCGGTCCGGGTCGATGTTCCAGGCAGGTGGGGTGCGTATACAGGCGCAACAGCGGTGCGCGTTTGCCCACGACGATCAGCCTTTCCGGCGCTCGTGGTTCCACACCACTTCACCGTGGCCGCTACCGCGCGCGAGGACCCTTGCCAGGACGAACAGCAGGTCCGACAGCCGGTTCAGGTAGCGGATCGCCTCGGGACGGACCGGCTCCTCGCGCGCAAGGGTGACCGTCGCGCGCTCGGCGCGGCGGACCACCGTGCGCGCGATGTGGCAACGCGCGCCGGCCTCGCCGCCGCCGGGCAGGATGAACTCCTTCAGCGGCGGCAGGTCTTCGTTGAACGCGTCCAGATGCTGTTCTAGGCGGTCCACGTCCGCGGCGGTAATCGCCGCATGGCCGGGGATGCAGAGTTCCCCGCCCAGGTCGAACAGTTGATGCTGGATCGAGACCAGCAGGTCGTGTATCGCATCCGGCACTTCCACCGCGAGCAACAGGCCGATGGTCGAATTGGCCTCGTCGATCGTGCCGTACGCGTTGACCCGGGCCGAGTCCTTGCCGGTCCGGCTGCCATCCCCCAGGCCGGTGCTGCCATCGTCACCGGTGCGCGTGTAGATCCGGGAAAGACGGTTGCCCATGGCGCCGGCTCAGACCGTTTGCGGGCGCAGCGAAGGCACGCGCGAGCGCAGCAGTTCGAAGCCGCCAAACAGGACCGCCGAATAGAACAGCGTTCCCAGCACGCTCCACTTGAAGAACGGAATGCCGGCAACGTAGGCGGCGGTCAGCCCGGCGACGGTCTTGGGATACATGGCATCGAAGGCGAACACGCTGAAGTTGGTTACCAGGAAGAACAGGATCGACCCGGCCAGCGAGTAGCCCAGTACCGAGCCGCCACTGACCTTGCCCCGCATCCCGAAGCCCATCACGGTGGTCAGCACGATGCAGCCGTAGACGACCCAGATGCCGGCGCCGCTGAACCAGCTGGCATACAGGCCGCCGTTGACGCCGGCGAGGACCAGGTCGGACACGAACAGGCCGATCAGGGGCATCAGCAACGCCCAGCTGCGGTTGGCGAAATACGCCCCACCAAAAAGCGCGATCGCGGTGATCGGCGAGAAGTTGGGCGGGTGCGGCAGGACCCGGGTCAGCGCGGCGAGCACGATCAGTGCGACGAGCACAAGCGGGCCGGCAGTCAGCAGGGAGCGGGAATCGGAATTTTTCATCGTGGCTGGGTGTGGAACGACGGAGCCGTTAGCATAGCGCAATGGCCGCATCGTCCCGATCCCCCGAATCCGCACCCATCCCCGGCAACGCGGCGAATGCCGCAGGCGACGCCGCTGCGGGCACCGCTGAGGCGCCGGTCATCCATGACGTTCTGATCATCGGCGGCGGGCTGGTCGGCTCCAGCCTTGCGATCGCGCTGGAGCCGCTGGGGATCAACGTCGGGCTGGTGGAAGCGGTCGCTCCGGGTCCCTCCGATACCAGCGTGTTCGACCAGCGCAACCTCAGCTTTGCCGAGGCGACCGTCAACGCCTTGACCGCGCTGGGAGTGATGCAGGAGCTTGCCTCTCCAGGCGGTCCGATCAAGCGGATCCATGTCAGCCGCCGCGGTGATTTCGGCCGCAGCGTTCTGGAAGCTGCCAACCACGATCGCAGCGAGTTCGGCAGGGTGGTGGTCGCGCGCGACTTCGGGGATGCGCTGGAGAAGCGCCTGTCGGGACTGCAGCAACTGCATCGCTACCGCCCGGCGCGTTTCCTGGGGTTTGCGGAGACCGCCCAGAGCGGCTGCAGGGCGGTGCGGCTGGCGGAAGGCGACGGTGAGCGCACCGTGCTGGCGCGGCTGGTGGTGGGTGCCGACGGCACCCGCAGCGCCGTTCGCGGCGCGCTGGGCATCGGCACCAGTGAGCACGATTACCGGCAGACACTTTTTGTCACCCGGCTGCGGACCGACCGTGCTCCCGACGCCACCGCCTACGAGCGTCTGGGCGATGACGGTCCGACCGCACTGCTGCCCCGTGGCGATCGCCACTACGGACTGGTCCATGCTGTCGCGCGCGATGAGGCCGACGCTGTGGCGGCCCTGGATGAAGCAGGCTTTTTAGGTCGGGTGCAGGAAGCCTTCGGCTGGCGCGCCGGGCGCTTCCTGGCCTGCGGTCCGCGGGTCGCCTATCCGCTGGTGCGCGTGCTGGCTGATCGACAGGTCGGTGAGCGCGTCGTCCTAGTCGGGAACGCCGCCCAGACCATTCACCCCTTGGGCGCCCAGGGTTTCAATCTGGGGCTGCGGGATGCCCTGACGCTGGCCGAGCTGATCAGCAACGCGCGCGACGCCTCGGCGCCGGTCGATTGCGGTGACGCCGAGCTGCTGTCCGCTTATGTCGCTGCGCGCGCGGAAGACCGGCGGCGGACGCTGGAATTTTCCGATGGTCTGGCGCGCCTGACGGCCAACCCTTCCGAGCTGCTCCGACCGCTGCGCAGCATTGGCCTGCTGGCGATCGACCGCTTGCCCTCGTTGCAGGCCGAGGTGGTGGCGGGCGCGCTGGGTTACCGGGCCGATGTGCCCGCGCTGTGCCGCCGGGACGGAGCGCAATCATGAGTCGCCGCGGCGTGCTGGATGCGGTGGTGGTGGGTGCCGGGGTCGTCGGTACCGCGGCAGCGCTCGAGCTCGCCCGGCAAGGTTGGCAGGTCGCGCTGGTCGAGGGCCGCGAGCCAGCGCCGTGGCGCCACGACCTGCCTGACCTGCGCGTGTTCGCCGTTGCCCCTGACAACATCGAGCTGCTGGAACGCCTCGGCGTATGGGAAGCGATCCGTAGTGCCCGGGCCCAGCCGTATCGACGCATGCAGGTGTGGGATGCAGCAGGTGGTGGCACGCTGGCCTTCGACGCCGACCGCCTTGGGCGGCGCGATCTGGGCTGGATCCTCGAGAACGGGCTTTTGATCGATCGACTCTGGAAGGCCGCGTTGGGCGCCGGGGTGGAACTGCATTGCCCCGACAAGGTCACCGCGCGGGAGCACAACGAGGATGATCGCAGCGAAGTCCTGACGCTGGCGTCCGGCAATCGGTTACGCGCCCGGCTGGTGGTGGCCGCCGACGGCGCCGACTCACAGCTGCGGCAGATGGCCGGAATCGACGCGCCGCGCCACGAGTACGGCCAGCGCGGTCTGGTGGGTTTCATCCGTCACTCCCGATCGCACCAGTCGACCTGCTGGCAGCGCTTTCTCCCCGGCGGCCCGCTGGCGTTCCTGCCCTTCGCCGATGCCGATGACGGCACCCCGCGCAGTTCGATTGTCTGGAGCCTCCCGGACGCGGACGCCGAGCGTCTGCTGGCGGCCGATGACGCTGCGTTCCTGGGCGAACTCTCGCGTGCCTTCGATGGGCCTCTGGGCGAGCTGACCGGCGTCTCGCGCAGGGCGGCGTTTCCGCTGCGGCGGCAGCTGGCGGGCACGCAGCTCAGTGGGCGGATGGTGCTGGTCGGCGACGCGGCCCACGCGGTCCATCCCCTGGCAGGTCAGGGCGTCAATCTGGGCCTGCGCGATATCAATGCTCTCCTGGCGACCCTGGCGTCGTCCGCACCGCGCGATGGCGCCCGGCGCGATGACGATGTCGGCGCATCGCACCGATTGACGCGCTGGAACCGCCAGCGCCGCAGCGACGCTGCGGTATCGGCCTACGCGTTCGAGGCGATCAATCTCGTATTTTCCAATGATTCCCTGATGCCGACCCTGGTGCGTGGGCAATTGCTGGCGCTGGCGGGCCGGGCGCCACCCCTTACGCGGGCCCTGTGGCGCCACGCGGCCGGCCTCTAGCGTCCCGCGCAGCGCGGCGCGCCGATTGCTTCAGCGGGTCCAACCTTTGAGCTCGGCCTTGCTGAGCTTGCCGTCCCTATCGGTATCGACCGCCTTGAATTCCGCGGTCAGTGTCGGGTTCGAGGAGGCTTCCGCGGCGTCGATGACGCCATCATCGTTGGTATCCATCGCCGCGAAGTCGACGTGGTACTCACCCACGATTGAATCGGGATGTTGGGAGACGATGGTCACCTCGGGCTCGACCACTTCGGCAACGATCAGGGTTTCGGAGACCGGCGGTGCCGGCAGCATCGCAGCCGCGTCTTCGGCTGCGGCGGCCGCGGCTGCTGCGTTGGCGGCCGCATCAGCGGAGAGGTTGCCGGCGCGTTCGGCCTCGGTCGCGGCATCGCGTGCCTCGGCCACCGCGCGTTCGGGCTGGTTGCCTACGTCCGCGTAGCTCTTTGCTCCAAGCGCCTCGTTTGCCGCTTGTCCAGCCAGATTGGACGCTTCGCGCGCCTCCACGGCGGACTGGTCGGCGACGGAGGCTGCATCCGCGGCGATCGCGGCGCCATGGGCGGTCAGCGCACCGGCTTCCATCGCTTTCGCTTCGCGCGCGGCCTCCCCTGCAATCTCGGCGGCGTCCCTGGCGGCATGCGCGTCGTCAACTGCCTGTTCTGCTGCATTGGCGGCGTCGACCCTGGATTGGGGATCAAGCCGGGCATCCTGCGCGGTGACGGTTGCGGATACGCCCATTGCGGTGACAAGGGCCAGGCCGAGCAGGCTCGCTTGCATTTTCATGGTGCCACCTCACAGTCTGCGGGGGAGGCAAAAAGCGTGCGGCGCCACGGGTTAATCCGACGTCAATAAACAGGCGGCTTGCCTGAACGGATCCGACGGCGCGCGTCGGCGAACCTCAACGCGAGGGCATCGCCAGAACCGTGATCTCTTCACGATCGTGATAAAGCTGACGTGCGCGGATGGTCATCGGCCGGTGGGTCTGCAGCTCGAAGGCTTCCAGACAGATACGCGTCTCCTCCCAGCGCTTCTTCATCGGCAGCTTGAGGTTGAACACCGCCTGCTTGCACCAGCCTTCACGGAACCAGGTCGCCATGCGGTCGGCGACCTTGCGCGGCTGCTCGACCATGTCGCAGACCATCCAGTCGACCGGTCGCCGCGGCTGCCACTGGAAGCCGTCCGCCCTGACGTGCTCGACCCGGCCGCTGTCGAGCAGCTGCTCGCGCATCGGGCCGTTGTCGACCGCGGTGACCAGCATGCCGTGGCGCATCAGGACCCAGCTCCAACCCCCGGGCGCGGCGCCCAGATCGGCCGCCTGCATGTTGTCGCGAAGCAGGAGCCCGCGTTCGCGCTCGTCGAGCAGGGTCAGGAACGCCTCCTCGAGCTTCAGGGCCGAGCGGCTGGGCGCCTCGGCGTGCATGCGCAGGCGCGGAATGCCCAGGGGCCACGGCGAGCTGTCACGCGGATCGCTGGTGGCGAGCACGACGTGGTGCCCGCCAAGGAAGGCGACATGCAGGCGCGGCCGGCGCGGGTCGTCCTTCGCGCTCAGCCAGCCGGCCTTGCGCAGGCTCGGACGCAGCGCGTTGCCGAAGCTGCGGGCCAGCCCGGCCAGGGTCTTGCCGTCGTCGGAATCGGGATGCTCCACCCACAGCTCGCCGAACATCCCCGGCGCCACTTCGCCCTGTTCTTTCAGGGCGTCCAGGGCCTGCATGATGGGCGTGATGCGGTCGCTGGGGTTCAGGCCGGGCAGGTCGGCCAGGCGCAGCAGCTTCTGGCGGGCGAAGACGATCCGCTCCAGCGGCAAGGCCATCGCCAACGCACGCGCCCCGGAGGCGATGAACTCGACGTAGCCGTTGCCGCGTTCGGCGCGGGCATAGCCGGGGTGGCCGGCCAGGGCGGCGCGCTCGGTGAGTTCGGCGGCCAGTTCGGGTTCAAACCCCGCGCGGCACCAGCAAAACAGGGCATCGGTCATCGTCAATAGCCCGCCCCGCCGGAGCGGGCATAGTCTTTCAGCACGTCGCAGGCCGCGTCGCGCTGGATGTCACGCACGACGTCGATGCCGCGGCGGGTCAGTTCGCCGACCCAGTCGCCCGGCAACGGCCCTTCATCGAACTCGGTGAGCGCTTCGACGTCTTCGCTGCGGGCGCCGATCAGCAAGCGGTCCACGCCGGCCCAGATGGTCGCGCCGTAGCACTGGCAGCACGGCTGCGCCGAGGTGGCCAGGGTGACCGGTCCAGCACGGACGCCGGGCTCGCTCTCGTTCAGGCGGCTGCGCTGGGTGCGCTGCTGGGCGAGCATGTAGGCCATCGTTTCGGCGTGGGCGAGCGAGCAGGTCTGTGGAATCACCCGGTTGACGCCGACCGAGATGATGCGGTCATCGGGGCCGAATACCGCCGCGCCGAACGGGCCGCCGCTGCGCGCTTCGATGTTGCGTGCCGACAGCTCGATTGCCAGGGCGACCTTCGCCTCATCGCCAGGATAGGGCGCGCTGGTGTCGATGCCCTCGTGAATCCACGCGGGCAGGGTCAGGTGCACCTGGGCGTACAGCATCGGCTGGAACTCCTTGGCAGGCTGCGCAGGGTGCTGCAGCCGTGAATCGGTCACGCCTTGGCTGCCCAGATGTCGCGCAGGGTGACGCTGCGGTTGAACACGGGGCGCTGCGGGCTGTGGTCGTGGCGATCGGCGACGAAATAGCCCAGGCGTTCGAACTGCCAGGACTGCTCGGGCGTCGCGTCCGCCGCGGCCGGCTCGATATAGCCCGTGACGGTGCGGCGTGATTCGGGATTGAGGTGGTCCTCGTAGGATTTGCCGTCACTGTTGTCGTCCGGATCGGCGACCGAGAACAGGCGGTCGTACAGGCGGATCTCGGTGGCCACCGCGTGCTCGGCGCTGACCCAGTGGATGGTGCCCTTGATCTTGCGGTTGGCGCCTTCCATGCCGGGCCGCGATTCCGGGTCGAGCGTGCAGCGCAGCTCGATGACGTTGCCGTCCGCGTCCTTGATGACTTCATCGCAACGCATGATGCCGGCGCCGCGCAGGCGGACCTCGCCGCCGGGCACCAGACGCTTGAAGCCCTTCGGCGGCACTTCGGCGAAATCGTCGCGCTCGATCCACAGGCGATTGGAGAACGGGACCTGACGGGTGCCGAACGACTCGTCCTTGGGATGGTTGGGGAACTCCAGCGACTCGCTGTGACCGTCCTGCAGGTTGGTCAGCGTCACCTTCAGCGGGTCGATGACGGCCATGCGGCGTGCAGCGCTGACGTCCAGATCCTCGCGCAAGCAGCCTTCGAGCACCGAGAAATCGATCACCGAGTTCACCTTGCTCACCCCCAGGCGCTCGACGAACAGGCGCAGCGACGCGGGCGTGTAGCCGCGGCGGCGCAGGCCCAGCAGCGTGGGCATGCGCGGATCGTCCCAGCCGTCGACCAGGCCGGACTGCACCAGCGCCATCAGCTTGCGCTTGCTCATCACGGTGTAGTTGATGTTGAGGCGCGAGAACTCGATCTGGCGCGGCTTGGCGGCCTCCAGCGGCATGCCCTGCCCCGTCAGCGGGCGCAGCAATTCGGGGTGGCCGGCCAAGTCGACCCGGTCCACGCACCAGTCGTACAACGGCCGGTGGTCCTCGAACTCCAGCGTGCACAGCGAGTGGGTGATGCCTTCCACTGCGTCGCCCAGCGCATGCGCGTAGTCGTACATCGGGTAGATGCACCAGGCGTCGCCGGTGTTCTGGTGGGCCAGGTGGCGGATGCGGTAGATGGCCGGGTCGCGCAGGTTGATGTTGCCGCTGGCCATGTCGATCTTTGCGCGCAGGGTGTGCGCGCCTTCGGCGAACTCGCCGGCACGCATGCGCCGGAACAGGTCGAGGTTTTCCTCGACGCTGCGGTTGCGCCAAGGCGATTCGCGGCCGGGTTCGGTCAGGCTGCCGCGGTACTCGCGCACCTGCTCGGCGGTGAGGTCGCAGACGAACGCATCGCCCTGCTCGATCAGCTTCTCCGCGCCCAGGTAGAAGACCTCGAAGTAGTCCGAGGAATGGCGCAGCTCGTTCCACTCGTAGCCCAGCCAGCGCACGTCCTCCTGGATCGCGGTGACGTACTCGATGTCCTCGCGCGAGGGGTTGGTGTCGTCCATGCGCAGGTTGCACACGCCGCCGAACTCGTCGGCGATGCCGAAGTCCAGGCAGATCGCCTTGGCGTGACCGATGTGCAGGTAGCCGTTGGGCTCGGGCGGGAAGCGGGTCTTGATTGCCGTGTGCTTGCCGCTGGCGATGTCGTCGCGGACGATCTGGCGGACGAAGTCCTGCTTGATCGGCTCGTCGGCCGGAGGAATGGATGCTGAGGCGGTCGGGTCGGACATGCGGCGCGGGATCGGCGTGGGGAAGCGACCAGTCTAGCCGGTGTCGCCGGACTGCTGGCGCTCACGCGCGGCAGCGTATGGTGGCGGGATGCAAAGCGATCATTTTCTCCGCCCCGGAGCGCGCCCATGATGCGGGTGGTCTACGAAGCCGCCGGCATCATCGATGCCCACCTGGTGCGCCACGCGCTGGAAGCGGCCGGGATCCCGGTTTTCGTCAAGGGCGAGGCCCTGCTGGGCGGCATGGGCGAGTTGCCGATGTTCGGTCTGGTCCAGGTCTGCGTGCCGGAAGCGGCGTGGACCCAGGCGCGCGAGGTGATCGACGCGCTGGAACTCGGTAATCCCGTTTCGCTCGAAGACGACCAGATTGACTGGCTGGATGGGGCAGCGCCGGCGGGCTGAGTGATCGGCGGCGGAGTTCCGCGCAGTTTCTACGATTCCGCCGGCGGCAGCAGCAAACCGGGTGGCAGTTCACGCAGCTGGCCGGCGATGCGCTCCAGCAACGAGGCCATCGCCGAGCTCCTGCGCCAGACCATGGCGATCGTGCGGTGCGGCGACTCGCCCTCGAAAGGCAACAGCGCGATGTCCGGCGACGGCGGCATCGGCGGTTGCACCGACAGCGCCGGCAGCAGGGTCAGTCCCACCCCGGCGGCGACCATCTGCCGCAGGGTTTCCAGGCTGGTCGCGCGGAAGCCGTCGCGCTCGCCCGCGCCGGTCAGGCGGCACACGTCCAGCGCCTGGTCGCGCAGGCAATGGCCTTCCTCGAGCAGCAGCAAGGGGATCCGGTCGAGGTCGTCGATGGCCAGCGAGCTGCGCTTGGCCAACGCGTGCTGGCGTGGAACCGCGAGCAGGAAGGGTTCCTCAAACAGGGTCTCCACGTGAAGCTGGTCGTCGTGGATCGGCAGTGCCAGCAGCGCGGCGTCCAGCCGTCCCTCGCGCAGGCGCTCGAGCAGCGCGTCGGTCTTCTCCTCCACCAGCAGCATTTCCAGGCGCGGGAACTTCTCCCGCAGGCCCGGCAGCACGTGCGGCAGCAGGTAGGGCCCCAGCGTGGGGAACATGCCCAGACGAATCGAGCCGGCGTCGGGATCCTGGCTGCGGCGAGCGATCTCGGCCATCTGGTCGACGTCCGCCAGCACCCGCCGGGCGCGTTCGACGATGTCGCGACCGACGGGGGTCAGCATCACCTTGCGCGGTGCGCGCTCCACCAGGGTCACGCCCAGCTCCTCTTCCAGCTTGCGGATCTGGGTGGACAGGGTGGGCTGGCTGACGAAGCTGGACGCTGCGGCGCGGCCGAAGTGGCGGTGTTCGGCCAGGGCGACGAGGTACTTCAGGTCGCGAAGGTTCATCCGGGGATTCCAGGCCCGCTGCCGCCGGCCGATGGGCACGGCGGCAACGGTTGGCCGTCAGGCCGCGGCGGTGTCCGCGGCCGCGGCCAGGGCTGCTGCGGCTTCGGCCGGTGCCGGCGTGCGGATCAGGTAGTCGAACGCGCTCAGCGCCGCGGTTGAGCCCGCGCCCATGGCGATCACGATCTGCTTGTACGGGACGGTAGTCGCGTCGCCGGCGGCGAACACGCCGGGCATCGAGGTCGCACCGCGCTCATCGATGATGATCTCGCCACGCGGTGACAGGTCCAGGTCCCCCTTCAACCACTCGGTGTTGGGCAGCAGGCCGATCTGGACGAAGATGCCGTCCAGTTCCACGCGGTGGATATCGCCGCCCTCGCGGTCCTTGTAGACCAGTCCGGTGACCTTCCTGCCATCGCCGAGCACCTCGGTGCTTTGCGCGCTGACGACAATACTGACGTTGGGCAGGCTGCGCAGCTTGCGCTGCAGCACCTCGTCGGCACGCAATTGGCTGTCGAACTCGATCAGGGTGACGTGCTTGACGATGCCGGCCAGGTCGATCGCGGCCTCGACGCCCGAGTTACCGCCGCCGATCACCGCCGCGTCCTTGCCCTTGTACAGCGGGCCGTCGCAGTGCGGGCAATAGGCCACGCCCTTGTTGCGGTACTCCTCCTCGCCGGGCACGCCCATCTGGCGCCAGCGCGCGCCGGTGGCCAGGACCACGCTGCGCGACCTGAGCGATGCGCCATTGGCCAGCTGCACCTCCACCAGGCCGCCGGGTTCGCTGGCAGGCACCAGCTTTGTGGCCTGCTGCAGGTTCATGATGTCCACGTCGTACTCGCGCACGTGCTGCTCCATGGCCACCGCGAACTTCGGGCCCTCGGTGTGCGGCACGGAGATGAAGTTCTCGATGGACATCGTGTCCAGCACCTGGCCGCCGAAGCGCTCGGCGACCACGCCGGTGCGGATGCCCTTGCGTGAGGCGTAGATGGCCGACGCCGCTCCGGCCGGGCCGCCGCCGATGACCAGCACCTCGAACGGCGCCTTGGTCCTGATCTCCTCGGCCATACGCTTCCCGGCGCCCGTGTCGAGCCGGGCAACGATCTGCTCGACCGTCATGCGCCCGGTGTCGAAGGCCTCGCCGTTGAGCAGCACCGTGGGCACGGACATGATCTCGCGGGATTCCACTTCGTCCTGGAACAGCGCGCCATCGATGGCGACGTGGCGGATGGCGGGATTCAGCACGCTCATCAGGTTCAGCGCCTGCACCGTGTCGGGGCAGCTCTGGCAGGACAGCGACATGAAGGTCTCGAAGTTGAACTCGCCTTTCAGCTCACGCACCTGCCGGGCCAGCTCATCGCTGATCTTGCCCGGGTGGCCGCCGACCTGGAGCAGCGCCAGCACCAGTGAGGTGAACTCATGCCCCATCGGGATCGCCGCGAAGGCAACGCCGATATCGGTGCCCACGCGGTTGATCGCGAATGACGGCTTGCGCGTCTGCGAATCATCATCGCGGCGCAGCGTGATCTTCCCGGACATCGCGGCGATGTCGGTCAGCAGTGCATGCAGCTCCTGCGACTTGGCGCCGTCGTCCAGGCAGGCGACCAGCTCGATCGGCTGGGTCACGTTTTCCAGGTAGGTCTGCAACTGGGTCTTGAGGCTGTCATCGAGCATGGCAACGGCTCCATTGAAGGTGGAAAGAAGGCGTGTGGATGCTTGCAGGAGCGGCCTGGGCCGGGGGAGGGGGCCGGTGGGGGGTGCCGGTGGATATCTCCAGCATCCGGCTCAGCCCAGGCCGCTTGTGCAAGCAACCGGTGACGCGTCACCCACTCGCGTACGGCGAGATCGGGTGTGGAATCGGTGTGGAATCAGGCGAAACCAGCCCTGAAGAGACCCGGGTGGAGGACACCCGGGGCTCGGATCATGCGCCCGGGCGGCTACAGCGCCCGGGGGTGACATCTGGGCGACGCCGGAGCATCGCCGTTGCAGCGGTTTAGATCTTGCCAACCAGATCAAGCGAAGGAGCAAGGGTCTTCTCGCCTTCCTTCCACTTGGCCGGGCAGACCTCACCCGGGTGGGCAGCGACGTACTGGGCCGCCTTGACCTTGCGCAGCAGCTCGCTGGCATCGCGGCCGATGCCACCGGCGTTGATCTCCACGATCTGGATCTTGCCCTCGGTGTCGATCACGAAGGTGCCGCGGTCAGCGATGCCCTCGTCCTCGATCATCACGCCGAAGTTGCGGGTGATCGTGCCGGTCGGGTCGCCGATCATCGTGTACTTGATCTTCTTGATCGACTCGGAGGTGTCGTGCCACGCCTTGTGCGAGAAGTGGGTGTCGGTGGAGACGCTGTAGATCTCGACGCCGAGCTTCTGGAACTCCTCGTACTTGTCGGCCAGGTCTTCCAGCTCGGTCGGGCAGACAAAGGTGAAGTTGGCCGGGTAGAAGAAGAACACCGACCACTTGCCCTTCAGGTCGGCCTCGGTGATTTCCTTGAATTCGCCGTTCTTGAACGCCTGGGCCTTGAACGGTTTGATTTCGGTATTGATCAGGGACATCGCTGGATCCTCTTGCAGTGGATGGGGGAGAAGAAGCTACGAATCACAGGTTAGTGGGGCCTATGGGATTAATCAAATCGATTGATATGATTGATTCAATAGCCAAGACCTATCATTCGCGGCGGACGTTCGAAAACGCACATCGCCGGTGAAGGCGACCCTTTCGACATCGCGGCGTGAGCAGCGCTTATCAACCCCGGCCGTTCTCGATTGTGGCAAAGCAGGCTCGCTTATCATGGCGTTCGATGCGCCGCAGTCGGATCGGAGGCGCGCGGCTTTCCAACGTTCGGTAGAACCTATGGCGCGAATCGATTCACTCCTGCGCGAGGCGCGTTTGGGCACGGAGCCGGGCGAGGCCGAGTTGCTGCTCGCCCACACGCTCTGCCGCTCGCGCACCTGGCTCTACGCGCACGGCGACGAGGAGCTCGATGACGCGGCCGCGCAGCATTTCGGAGCGCTGCTGGAGCGCCGGCGCGCGGGCGAACCGGTCGCCTACCTGACCGGCCAACGCGGGTTCTGGCGCTTCGACCTGCAGGTAAGCCCGGCCACGCTGATCCCGCGGGCGGAAACAGAGCTCCTGGTAGAGCAAACCCTGGCCCGGCTGCCAGCGGATCGGGAGCTTCGGGTTGCAGATCTCGGCACGGGCAGTGGCGCGGTGGCGCTCGCCGTGGCGATGGAGCGCCCGCTGGCCCGGGTGATCGCCACGGACGCCAGCGAAACGGCGCTGGAAGTGGCCGCCGGCAACGCGCGGGCGCTGGATCTGGGCAACGTGGAATTCCGCCACGGCAACTGGCTGGAACCGCTGGCCGGCATGCGCTTCGACCTGATCGTCAGCAATCCGCCCTATATCGCCGAGGATGATGCGCACCTGGTCCAGGGCGACCTGCGGTTCGAGCCGCGCAACGCGCTGGCCGCGGGTGCCGACGGACTGGACGACATCCGCACCATCATCGGCGATGCACCGGCGCTGCTGGCGCCGGCCGGCTGGCTGCTCCTGGAGCACGGGCTGGAGCAGGGTCTTGCGGTGCGTGCACTGATGGTCCAGGCGGGTCTGCGCGACGTGGAAACGGTAGTCGATCTGGAGCAGCGCGACCGGGTGAGCGTTGGCCGGGTCGCTGAATGAGCTCGCTGGGTCAGGCTGCGAGCACGCACAGCGCTCGGTAGAATTGCCGGCCCACCCTGCGGCGGAGTCGCCATGCGCACCCTGTATCCCGAGATCCAGCCCTACGACACCGGCACGCTGGGCGTCGACGAACGCCACACGCTGTATTACGAGCAGTGCGGCAATCCCGACGGCAAGCCGGTGGTGCTGCTGCATGGTGGCCCGGGTGGCGGATGCAGTGCGAAGATGCGCCGGTTCCACGACCCGGCGCGCTACCGCATCATCCTGTTCGACCAGCGCGGCAGCGGTCGCTCCACTCCGCACGCCGACCTGGTCGCCAACACGACGTGGCACCTGGTGGAGGACATCGAGAAGCTGCGGGTCAAGCTGGACATCGACAAGTGGCAGGTCTTCGGTGGCAGCTGGGGCTCGACGCTGGCGCTGGCCTATGCGCAGAAGCACCCCAAGCGCGTGACCGAGCTGGTGCTGCGCGGCATCTTCATGCTGCGTCGCTGGGAACTGGAGTGGTTCTACCAGGAAGGCGCGAGCCGCCTCTTCCCGGAGCCCTGGGAGCACTACCTGGAGGCGATCCCGGTCACTGAACGCCACGACCTGATCAGCGCCTACCATCGCCGCCTGACCAGCCAGGACGAGGCCACGCAGCTCGCGGCCGCCAAGGCGTGGAGCGTCTGGGAAGGTGCGACCAGCTTCCTGCATATCGACGACGACTTCACCACCAGCCACGAGGACCCGAAGTTCGCGCTGGCATTCGCCCGGATCGAGAACCACTACTTCGTCAACGGCGGCTTTTTCGAAGTCGACGACCAGTTGCTGCGCGACGTGGGCGCCATCGCCGACATTCCCGGCGTGATCGTGCACGGCCGCTACGACGTGGTGTGCCCGGTGCAGAACGCGTGGGACCTCCACAAGGCGTGGCCGAAGGCGACGCTGGCCATCTCGCCGGCGTCTGGGCATTCGGCCTTCGAGGCCGAGAACGTCGACTCGCTGGTGCGGGCCACCGACGGGTTCGCCGGCTGAGGCCAGCGCGCCTGCCGAGCCCAACTGGTCAATGACCGTCAGGGCGCGACCGGCGATCCGTCCGGGTCGCGGTCGATCATCCACAGGCCGCCCCACAGCTTCAGGTCCAGCTCGAAGCCTTCGCGCTGTTTCTCCATCAGCCAGGCGGGCGCCCGCTCGCGCGGCACGTGGTGGACGGTGATGTCCTCATTGCCGACACCGCCGCCTTCGCCCACCTTGACCAGGTCACGGGCGCGCACGTAGGCGATCCGTTCGCTGCTCATTCCCGACGAAGTGGGACCGACCAGCAGCACCTCGACCCGGCCGGGCTCCCAGCCGGTTTCCTCGACCAGTTCGCGATGCGCGGCGGCGGCCAGCGTATCGGAGGCGTCATCGTCGCCGACCAGCCCGGCCGGCATCTCGATGGTGCGTGAACCCAGCGGTACGCGGAACTGCTCCACGAACAGGACCTCGTCGGCCGGGGTCACGGCGATGATGATCACCGCCATCCCCTTGCCATGGGTGCGTTCGACGTACTCCCAGCGGCCGCGGCGCAACATCCGCAGCCACTTGCCGTCGTAGATGGTTTCAACCGGCTTTTCGTGATCGTCCGCGTGATCGTCCATTGGCCCGATGCTAAACCTTCCCGGCGCGCTTGTTCACGTGCCCGGATTGAATTCCAGGCCTGCCGCGCCGTAAAGCCGGCGCCGGGTCAGTGGTCCGAAGCGGACGCGCTCGCACAGCGCGTGCAGCCGGGCGGGCGCGGCGGATCGGCGCACGAAGTGGGTGTCCGCATCCCCGAGGGCCACGTCGCAGGCCACCGTCGACAAGCGGCGACACAGCAGGGCCAGGTCGCGATGCTCGCGCAGCCGGGCCGCGCACGCCGCCGCGCCGCGCAGGCGCAGGTACGGAACCTCGTCGATGCGCTCCAACAGCGCATCCAAGCTGCCGAAATGCGTCAGCAGCGCCGCGGCGGTTTTCGCACCGATGCCCGGCACTCCCGGAATGTTGTCGACCGCATCGCCGGTCAGCGCCAGGTAGTCGGCCATCTGGCTGGCCTCCACACCGTGGCGCGCGGGCACGCCGTCGGCGCCCCAGCGCTGGCCGCGGGCGAAGTCCCACTGCTCGTCGTGATCTCCCAGCAACTGCGAGAGATCCTTGTCGGCCGAGACGATGACCGAGCGGAACCGGTGCGCGCGGGCGCTCATGCAGGCGCTGCCGATCAGGTCGTCCGCCTCGTACTCGCGGTGCGAGAGCACGCTCAGGCCGAGCGCCGCGCACAGTTCCCGGCAGTGGACGAATTGTTGCTTGAGCGCTTCCGGAGCGGGCTCGCGGTTGGCCTTGTAGGCCGGGTAGATCGCGTTGCGGAAGCACGAGTCCAGCGCCTCGTCGAAGGCCACCGCGATGTGCTGCGGGCGCGCACGATCCAGCAACTCCAGCAGGAAGCGGGCAAATCCGTGGACGGCGTTGGTCGGCGAGCCATCCGCGCCGCGGAAATCGTCGGGCATCGAGTGCCAGGCGCGGAACACGTACAGGCTGGCGTCGACCAGGTAGAGGGTCGGCGTGGCAGCGCGCGGCGAGGCAGCGACGCCAGCGTGGCTCAAGGTACCCACTCGGACAGCAATGCCGCCGGATCGGGGCGGCGACGCTCGCCGATTTCCTGCGATGGCGTGCCCAGGTGGATGAAGCCGATGATGTGCTCGTGGTCCGCCAGTCCGAGCATCGCTGCGACGCCGCGGTCGTAGGCGGCCCAGCCGGTCAACCAGCAGCCGCCAAAGCCCGCGGCCTGGGCCGCTTGCAGCAGCGCAAAGCCGGTGCACCCGGCGCTGAGCAGGCGCTCCTGCTCCGGGATCTTCGGGTCCGGGCCCAGTTCGGCCACCAGCACCACGATCAGCGGCGCGTGCAGGTAGCGGTCAAGATCCTTGGCAATCGCGCCCTCACTGGCCTCGGGATCGGCCTGGGGATGGCGCGCGGCCAGGCGCTCGCCGAACACCCGCCGGGCATCGCCGCGCAGGCTGATGAACCGAAACGGCACGCGGGCGCCATGGTCGGGCACGCGGGTCGCGCTGGCGAGCAGACGCAGCAACACCGCGCGGTCCGGCCCGGGCTCCTGCAAGCGCATGAAGGGCACGGAACGGCGGCGATCCAGGTGCGCCAGCGCAGCATCCAAGGCGTCGAGCGAGGGCCCTTGTTGATACGATGTATCGGCTTTGGGGGTCATAAGTCACAGTTCAAACATTGAGCGGAGAAACCTGACCCATATTGCCACTATGCTCCCATACAGGTTTGTGGGCAGCGGTCTGCGTCACCCAGGTCTGGAGCACACGTGTCTATCCCATCCGCCCGCGGTTTCCATTCCACCCCCGTGGATCCCACGCGGGTGCTTGAGGAGATCAAGCGCCTCGTGCTGGAGCGCCTTGCCGGGCTGCCGGGCGAATTCTACCCGGCGATCGACACCGCGCTGGCGGCCATCACCGCCGGTGGCGATGCAAACCATTCGCCGCAGGTGGTCTACCAGGCGCAGGCCGCCCTGTGGGTGCTGCGCCAGCACCACGCCGCGCATGTGATGCGCTTCCGGCAGGGCATCGCGCGCGGCTTCGACGATTTCCGCCTGCTGCATGCCCGCGACAGCGTCGACGTTCCGCTGGGGCTGATCGACGAAGGCCAGATCGATTTCCATCTGGCCGGGCAGGCGCTGGCCGCCAGCCTGGACCATCGGCACAGCGCCAGCCTCGACATGATGGGCGCACGCCTGGACATCCTGGCCGGCGCGCTGGGCGCGGAGCCCTCGATGAACCCCTTGGGCCCGACCCGCCTGGCGATGGCCTTCGTGGACACGTTTGAAGACGAGCAGATCCCCGAACTGCTGCGGACGCTGTTGTTCGAGCACTACGCCAAGGCGCTGGGCAGCGTCCTGGGTGAGCTTTACGACGCGGCCAACGCGGTGCTCGCGCGCGGTGGCTACGGATTGCCGGCGGCTCCGGAGGCGCCAGCGGCGGCGGCTTCTGCGGCCGCGGTTGGTGCATCCAGTGGAACGCCCGGAGCGCCGGGGCCGGTGCCGGCAACGGGTTACTCCACCGCGGCCCAGGGGGCGGCTGGCGGGGGTTTGGGGCAGGGCCAGCACGGCGCGGGTCCCGCCGGGTTTGCAGGCGTTGCCGGCCAGCCCGCGTATGGCGGTCATGGTCACGCGGTTAGCGGACACGCCGCGTCCGGCACTGGTACCGGCGCCGGCGGAGCGGGTTGGGGCGATGGGCGCGCGGGCGCTCCCGGTGGCGGCGCCGAGGCCCCGACGCCGGCCGAGCTGAACGAGCTGCGCAGCATGTTGCACGCCTGGCGCGAGGGTCGCCGCGACGAGGCGCCCGCTCCCAGGGCCGGCACTTCCACGGGCACGCCGGGTCGCCGCGAGTTGCGCCTGGACGAACTGGTCAACGTCGCCTCGCTGATGCAGGCCGAACCGGCGGACGTCTTCGCGCGCGCGCTGGCCGGTACCGGCACCCTGGCGGGCGCGATCCGCGACCAGCTCAACACCGGCTCGCGCCGTCTCGGCCTGGATCCGGAACAGATCAGCTTCAGCGCCGAGGACGAGGACGCGATCGACCTGGTCGGCCTGCTGTTCGACGCGCTGTTCCGCAGCCAGCAACTGCAGGACCGCGCGCGGCGGATGTACGCGCGCCTGGTGCTGCCCTACGTCAAGGTCGCGCTGACCGACCAGCAACTGTTTGTCAGCCCGACCCACCCGGCGCGGCGCCTGTTCGATGCCATCACCGAGGCGGTCGCGGGCAACGCCGGCAACACCCCGCAGGAGCGCGAGCTGCTGGACCGGGCCACCTCGATTTCCCAGCGCGTGGTCGCCGAATACACCGAGGATCTGGTGATCTTCGAGACCGCGCACCGCGAGCTGGACGCCCTGTTGCAGCAGCAGCGGCGCCGGATCGAGTTGCAGGAGGAGCGTGCGGCCAAGGCCACCAACGGTCGCGAACGGCTGAATCACGCCCGCGAGCAGGCCGATACCGTGCTGGCACGGCGCCTGTCGGCCCCGCCGCTGAGCCCGGCGATTGCCGAGTTCCTGCGCGGATCCTGGCGCCATCACCTGGTGCAGACCTGGTTGCGCGACGGCGACGACCGCGAGCGCCTGGTCGACGCGGTGTCCCTGGGCGATGCACTGGTGGCTGCCGACCGCCTGGCGGCGGAAGGCCGCGGTTCGGAATTGGCCGATCACCTGCTGGCGCTGGAGCCGCGCATCGCCGAATGCCTGGCCAGCTCCGGACTGGACCAGTCCGCGGCCGAGCACGCGCTCGCGCTGCTGGTCAAGGGGCTGGTCTACCCGCACACCCCGCGCGACCTCTATCCGCCGCCGCCCCGGCAGGCCCAGGACGACGACGACGAGCGCAGCCTGTGGCTGGATCCGCGCGGCAGCGCGCGCGCCAGGCCGGCGCAGGTCGAGGAGCTGCGCGCGCTGGAGGCCGGGTCGTGGCTGCAGATCAGCGACCTGAAGGGCGAGTCGCTGGCCGCGAAGATCGCCTGGGTCAGCCCGCTCAGCGACCGCAGGCTGCTGGTCAACCGCCGCGGCTTGCGGGTCCTGGTGGCCACGGTGGAGGAGCTGGCGGTGATGGCCGCTGCCGGTCGACTGAAGGTGGGCTGCGAGCCCACCGCGTTCGAGCAGGCGATGCAGCACGTGCGCGAGCAGCTTGACCGTGCCGCCGGTTCCGTGGCCCGCTAGCGCCGGGTCGAGCGCGGCTCGCCATGTGCGCGCAGCCGTAGCTCCCCCTTTTGGCCTGCCGTTCCGGCATCGCGGTGCGCCCAATTGCCAGGGCATTCGCTAGGATGGGCTGAACCCGCATAAGGAATGCCTGATGTCGATCACCATCGGCGTCGCCCGCGAAACCGCGGCCGGCGAGCGTCGCGTTTCCCTGGTCCCCGAGACCGCCAAGAAGCTGGGCGCCCTGGGTGCGCAACTGCGCATCGAGCGCGGCGCCGGCAGCGCAGCGGGCTTTGCCGACGACGCGTATGCAGCGGCAGGTGTCGAGGTCGTCGCTGATGCCGTCAGCGCCCTTGCAGGAGCCGACGTCGTGCTTTGCGTGCAGAGCCCGCCTGCGGACGTCCTGCAGGCATTGGAGCCCGGAACCGTGCTGGTAGGCCAGTTGGCGCCCGAGGCCGACCCCGCCCGCAGCGAAGCGATCACCGCGCGGCAACTGGTCGCCTTTCCGCTGGAGCGCCTGCCACGCACCACCCGCGCCCAGGCGATGGACGTACTCAGCTCGCAAGCGGGCATGGCCGGCTACAAGGCGGTGTTGCTGGGCGCCCAGTTGGCCCCGCGGTTCTTTCCGATGCTGACCACGGCCGCCGGGACGATCCGCCCCTCACGTGTGCTGGTGATCGGTGCAGGCGTTGCCGGCCTGCAGGCCGTCGCGACGGCGAAGCGATTGGGTGCGCAGGTCGAGGGTTTCGACGTGCGCCCGGAGACCCGGGAGCAGATCGAATCGCTCGGCGGCAAATTCCTCGACCTGGGCGTCAGCGCAGCGGGCGAGGGCGGCTACGCGCGCCAGCTCACCGAGGAGGAACGGGCCGAGCAGCAGCGCCGCCTCGGTGAACACCTCAAGCTCGTCGATGTCGTGGTGACCACGGCCGCAGTACCAGGCAGGCCGGCGCCGAAAATCCTCACTGCCGAGATGGTGGGAGGGATGCGGCCGGGCAGCGTCATCGTCGACCTGGCGGCGGAAACCGGCGGCAACTGCGAGTGCACCCGGCCTGGTGAGACGGTCGATGTGGGTGGCGTCACCGTGGCCGGGCCGCTGAACCTGCCCAGCAGCGGCGCCACCCACGCCAGCGAGATGTTAGCGCGCAACGTCCTGAATTTCGTCAGCCTGTTCGTCCGAGACGGGACGATCGATTTCGACTGGAGCGACGAGTTGCTGGCGAAGACGGTGTGGCCGCCGCGCCCGGAAGCACCGTCCGAGGCGCCGGCATCGGCGACCTAGCCGCAGGTGTCCGCAGCCGGACAAGCCACCGGCGCCTGAGCTTCAGGCGAACGTGTGGACGGTCCGAAGTCGATATCGAAAGTCCGGCCGTGCGAATACGTTCACGTCGTGAAGGCGGGGCCGTCTCCGGCAACGCGGCGCGAGCCCGGCTCAGCCGATGCCAGCCAGTATCGTCAGGTCAGCGCGGGCGATCCCCACTTTCCGGCGCCGGGTTGGCCTCCACCCATGCCTTGCGTTGCTCCGGTGTCATGCGGCGCCACTGCTCGCGCAGTGCCTTGCGAGCGTCCGGATCCATTCCCCGCATCCTGCTGTAAAGCGCACGCGCCTCCAGCCGCTGGGCGGGTGACATGTGGTGCCAGCGGTCCATGCCGTGGCGCGCCTTGCCGCGCTGTTCCGGCGTCATCTCGCTCCAGCGCTGCGCGCGCTGCAGCATCTGTTCCCGCCCGTCGGGCTGGCTGTTCCAGCGCTCGCGCATCGGCGCGATCAGCGTGGCGCGCGTCTCCGCGCTGAGCTGGTCCCATTCGGGCATAGTCGGCTCGGAGGCCATCGCCGGCATGCACACCGCGGCGGCCAGGACTGTCAGGAAGGTCAAGCGCAATGGACGGTTCATGGGTATCGCTCCGCGGGTGGTGACAGCGCGCCGTCGTTGGCGGCCAGCCAGAGATAGAAGTCCGGGTTTTCGTCCAGCGCGGCGAGCAGGCCGCTGACCTCGCTGTCAACTTCGTCCAGCGCGGCCACGGCCTGTCCTGCCGCCAGATCGGCCGTGTTGGCCAGTGGGACGCTGGCGCCCTGAGTTGAATCGGGCGCGCGCTGGAACTGCACGCCCACGCCCAGCGCCAGCGCCAGCACGGCGGCGCTGCCGGACCACGCCCACACCCGGCTGTGCCTGCGCGGAGCGCCCAGCGCCGCGGCGCGACGCGCCTGCTGCAGCCGGCTTAGGACATGCGGCGAGACGTGGGCCAGCGCGTCGGCGTGGCATTCACGCGCGTGGGCGTCAAACCGGCTCTGCGGACTGTTCCGCGGGTCCGCAGTCGGCGGTGATGCGTAGCGGTTCATTTCCAGTCCTCCAGCTGCAACTGCAGCGCCGTGCGTGCACGGGACAGATGGGTTTTCACCGAGCCCTCGCTGCAGCCCATCGCCTTGGCGGTGGTTGCCACGTCAAGCTCTTCCAGGATGCGCAGGCTGAACGCCTCGCGCTGGCGACGCGGCAACTGCTGCAGCGCCTCGACCAGGCGCGCGTAGCCTTCGCGGCCGTCGTGATTGCGGGCTGGATCGGGGCCGTGATCGGGCCAGTCCGGCGTGCTGCCGTCGTCGCGCCCGATCGCAGGCGCCATCCAGCGCATGCGGAACGTGCGCCGACGATGGATGTCGATGATCCGGCTGCGCAGGATGCTCCAGAACAGCGGCGTCCACTCCGCCGGCGGTCGGTCCTGGTAGTTCATCATCTTCATCATCGCGTCCTGCACCGCGTCGAGCGCATCCTCGCGCTGGCGCAGGCCGATTTCGGCGAAACGGAACGCCCGGGTGCCGAGGCGGGCGAGGAACTCGTCCAGCGTCCTCGGCTCGCGCAAGGACGCGGCGCCAGCGTCGGTCGGATCAGGCGCAACGGCGGCCTGCGCAGGTGGTTCGATGGCGTCATGGGTCACGAAATCAAGCATATACGGCCGGCATCCGGTCGCTCGCGACAATCGCGTCGCGCGGCGGGTCGCAGCGGTTGCTGCAGACAGGGAAACGCGTGAGGTGGATGCAGGTTGACAGGCCGCGCGGAATTGCCATCAAACGCCAGCGGCTTTGCCGGCGCCCCTGAATGCGTGGTTATGATGGGGAACTACCGCGCGGGGAAGGAACGATGGGCGAAGGGCTGATCGTGCAGGCGTTTGCGATGCTCTACATCTTCATGCTGGCGGCGATCGCCGGGCATGTGATTATTTCGCGGGTGCCGGTGATTTTGCACACGCCGCTGATGTCGGGTTCCAACTTCATCCACGGCATCGTGCTGATCGGCGCGATGGTGGTGCTCGGCCACGCCGATACCACGCTGGAGAAAGTGATCGGCTTCGTCGCCGTGTTGATGGGCGCGGGCAATGCCGCCGGTGGCTACGTGGTGACCGAACGCATGCTGGACATGTTCAAGCCGAGCGTGAAGCGTGCACCCGTCGATGAAGCGTCGAAAGCACCGGACACCCGCGCGTGAGCGCGGCCGAACTGCAGTCGCTGGTCGCCGCGAGCAGCTACTTCGTCGCTGCCACGCTGTTCCTGCTTGGCCTGCAACGGATGGCCTCGCCGAAGACCGCACGCAGCGGCATCCGCTGGGCGGGAGCGGGCATGCTGGTGGCGACCGCCGCCACCTTCCTGTTGCCGGACCTGCACAACCTGGGCTTGATCGTCACCGCGCTGGTCATCGGCACGGTGGCGGCCTGGGTGTCGGGCAAGAAGGTCGCCATCACCGACATGCCGCAGATGGTCGCGCTCTACAACGGCATGGGCGGTGGCGCCGCTGCGGCGATCGGCGCGGTGGAGCTGTTGCGCGCCGCCTCGATGGTCGGCGTTGCGACGCCCGCCTTGGCGGGTACGTTGCCGGCCTTGTCCACCTTCACCCTGACCCTGGCGGTACTGGGCGCAGCGATCGGTGCGGTGTCGCTGTCGGGCTCGGTGATCGCCTGGGCCAAGCTGGACGGACGCCTGGACCGGCGCGTCGTCTTCCCGGCGCAACAACTCCTCAGCGCGCTGGTGTTCCTGGCGATGCTGCTGGCTGGCGGCTGGGCCGTGGCCACGCTGCAGATGCCGGCGATCGTTGCGTTCTTCGTCCTCGCACTGCTGCTGGGCGTGCTGATGACCCTGCCGATCGGCGGCGCGGACATGCCGGTCGTGATCTCGCTGTACAACGCCCTGACTGGCCTGGCGGTGGCGTTCGAAGGCTTCGTGCTCGGCAACGAGGCGCTCATCATCGCCGGCACCATGGTTGGCGCGGCCGGCATGCTGCTGACCCGCCTGATGGCCAAGGCGATGAACCGGCCGATCAGCGGGGTGTTGTTCTCGCATTTCGGCGCGACCGGCGAAGCGCAGGAAATCAGTGGCTCGCAGAAGCCCATTGAGGCCGGCGATGTCGCCTCGATGATGGCCTTCGCCGAGCGGGTGGTGATCGTGCCCGGCTATGGCATGGCCGTCGCCCAGGCCCAGCACAAGGTCTGGGAGCTGGCGCAGCGCCTGATCGATCGCGGGGTCAAAGTGAAGTTCGCGATCCATCCGGTGGCCGGGCGCATGCCGGGACACATGAACGTGCTGCTGGCCGAGGCCGGCGTGCCCTACGACCTGATCGTCGACATGGACGACATCAATCCGGAGTTCCCGCAGACTGACGTGGCGCTGGTGATCGGTGCGAACGACGTCGTCAACCCGGTGGCCAAGACCGATCCGGCCAGCCCGATCTACGGCATGCCGATCCTGGACGTGGTCAATGCACGCAACACCGTGGTGATCAAGCGCGGCAAGGGCACCGGTTTTGCCGGCATCGAGAATGCGCTGTTCTACGCCGACAACACCCGCATGCTCTACGGCGACGGGGCGGAGGCGGTGGGCGCACTGGTGTCGGAGCTGAAGGCGCTGGACGCCTGAGGCTGGCGGCAGCCCGCGGTGGCATCGCGCGGCTGCCGCGTGGCAACGCTACGCCAGGTTCAGCGACTGGCGACGGCGGCCAGCACGACGGACGCCGCCATCCAGAGCAGGTCGATCGGGCCGATCGCGATGCCCGCGAGCGTCCAGGCGTGATGGAAACCCAGCCGGACTGCTGAGCCCCACGGCGTCAGGCCCAGCATCGCACCCAGATGGGCGGCGATGATCCACCAGATGGCGAGGATGGCGATGCACGCGGTCGCAACGGCGGCGAGCAGCGCACGCGCCGGGCCCGGACGCCAGCCGCCCAGTCGCAGCACGATCACAATGTCGATCGCCCCGAGGATGGCCATCCAGCTGCCCAGGCGGCCACTGGACAGGGCGACGAGCACCCAGGCGGCGGCAAAGCCAAACACGCCCAGCGCCAGCAGGACGCAGGAAAACACACGGGCAGGCGCGCGGCGTGCGCGCCCGGTCGAAGGCAGGGGAGGGGTCATCGAAACAATCGGCTCAGGCAGCTGCCCAGCATAACGGGTGGGCGTCGGCCGGCATATTGGACTAGAATGGTACGACTTCAGCCAGCAGCCAGAACGCATGTATTCCCGTAGCAGCGAACCTGTCCGTTTCGAACGCGATTGTCCCGCTATCCTCGTGCCCCAGGGCGACGAGGTGGAACTCCCAGCCGGCTCGGTGGGCTACATCACCCAAGGCCTGGGCGGCAGTTTCACGGTGTTCGTGGACGGCAATCTGTTCCGCATCGCCGGGCAGGACGCCGACGCGATCGGCAAGGAACCCACCCCGCCGCTCGTGCTGCCCGAGGGCGCCAACGACGACGCGGTCGAGGAGCTCGTCTGGCACCAGCTGCGCACGTGTTTCGATCCGGAAATCCCGATCAACGTGGTCGACCTGGGCCTGATCTACGAAGCCAAGGTCCTGCCACATCCCGAGCAACCCGGCCAGCGCCTGGTCGAGGTGCGGATGACCCTGACGGCGCCGGGATGCGGCATGGGGGAGGTCCTCGTGTCCGACGTCAGCGACAAGCTCAAGCTGATCCCGACCGTGGTGGATACGGACGTGGAACTGGTGTTCGAACCGCCGTGGACGCAGCACATGATGTCGGAGGCCGCGCGGCTGGAAGTGGGGATGTTTTAAACGGGCATGGTCCCGGTAAGCATCGGCATTCACCTGCGCTCGGGCATGATCGGCCCCTGACCCGCTGCAAGGACTGGAGGAGCGCATGCATGCCAAGACTGCCCATTTCCCGAACCGGCGAATTGCCGCATCCCTCGCCGTCGCTGCGGTGGTGGCCATGAGCGGCTGCGCGGCCGCCGGCGACAATTCTTCCGGCAAGGCGCCGGAAACTGCACCGGCCGGGAGTGCATCGCCGTCAACCACATCGCCAGCAACCCGCTTGTCGGCAGATACGACGACCGCAGCCGCGCCGGGCGCATCGGACGGAACGGCCAAGGCAAGTCACTTCGATCAGTTGCCGGCGGACAGCCAGTTCCAGCGTTTCATCGTCAAGTACCGGGACGGGAGCGCTCCGGGCCGTGACGCTGGCGCCGCCCGCGAACGACTGGACGCAATGCAGGACCGGACCGGGGTCGAGATGGAATGGTTGCGGCGCCTTGGCGTGCAAGCCGATGTCTTCAAGACCGACCGTCCGCTGGACCGCAAGGCGGCGGCGGAACTGATGGACCGCTTCTCGGCCGATCCCGATGTCGAGTACATCGAGGTCGACGGCGTCATGACCATCCGCACCGGTGTCGACGTGCCGCCAGTCAAGCCGCTGAAGTAGGGCTCCCCAGCACTCGTCGTACCTCGTCGCGAAGCTCCGGCAATACCTCGCCCTCGAACCACGGATTGGCCTTGAACCACGCCACGTTGCGTGGGCTGGGGTGGGGCAGCGGGAGGTAGCGCGGCAGGAAATCGCGCCACTGGCGCATCGTCGCGGTGAGGTTTCCCGGGCGGCTCGGACCGAGGAAATAGGCCTGCGCGTATTGGCCGATCAGGATGTTGAGACGGATCTCCGGCAGCAGCGGCAGCAGGCGCGGATGCCAGGTGGCGCGGCATTCGGGCCGCGGCGGTGCGTCTCCGGAACCGGCCTTGCCCGGATAGCAGAAGCCGATCGGGACGATTGCCACCTGCGTCGGGTCGTAGAACGTTTCACTGTCGATCCCCAGCCAGTCACGCAGGCGCGCACCGCTGGCGTCATCCCACGGAACCCCGCTCATATGCACCCTGCGGCCGGGCGCCTGGCCGGCGATCAGCAGGCGGGCGCTGCGCGCGGCCGTCAGTACCGGGCGAGGTCCCAATGGCAGGCAGGCCTCGCAGATCCGGCAGGCGCGGATGTCGACCAGCAGGTCTTCCAGTGCGGTATCGGTCGTGGTCGTGCGCGGTGCCCGCGTGTCGATGGGATGGGTCACGGCGGCAGCAGCTTGCCGAGATTGAGGATCCCGTCCGGATCGAATGCGGTCTTGATCTGCCGCATCAGCGCCAAGGTGGGCGCGGTGATCGCGGTGGGCATGAAATCGCGCTTGGCCAAGCCGATGCCGTGCTCACCCGACAGGGTGCCGCCGAGCGCGACCGCCAGCGCAAACACGCGCGACATCGTTGCGGCAGCGCGTGTGGCCTGATCGCCGTCGGCCGGGTCGTACATCAGGTTGACGTGCAGGTTGCCGTTGCCGGCGTGGCCGAAGCAGACGATGGGCAGCCCGCATTCGACGGAAAGCTGCTGCACGGCGTGGACCAGTTCCGGGATGCGCGAGACCGGCACCACGACGTCCTCGTTGATCTTGCCCGGCGCCAGCGTACGCAGGGCCGGCGAAAGTGCCTTGCGTGCGGCCCAGAGCTGCGCGCGCGCGGACTCGTCGGCTGCGTCGTCGAGCGCGACAAGCCCATCGCCGGAGGCGGCCCGCCGCAACGAATCGATGTCATCGGCAAGGTGCGCGGGATCGCCGTCCGCCTCGATCATCAGCAGCGCCCCGGCGGATTGAGGAAGATCCGCGCCGCCGATTTCGTGCGCCAGTCGCACGGCGCTGGCGTCCATGAACTCGAGCATCGAGGGCGTGACCGACTGCGCCATCAACCGGGCCACGGCCCGGGCGGCGCTGTCGACATCGCGGTAGATCGCCCGCAGCGCACGCCGCGCCACCGGTGTCGGGGTCAAACGCAGCGACGCCTCGACGATCAGGGCCAGCGTGCCTTCGCTGCCCACCAGCAGCCGCTGCAGGTCGTAGCCGGTCGATCCCTTGGTGGTGCGCGTTCCGCAGTGGATCAACTCGCCCGCCCCGGTGACCGCGGTCAGCGCCAGTACGTTGTCGCGGCTGGCGCCGTACTTCACCGCCCGCGGGCCGCCAGCGTTGCAGGCCAGGTTGCCGCCGATGGTGCTGAACCCGGCACTGGTCGGGTCCGGCGGCCAGAACAGGCCATGCGCGGCGAGGGCGGTCTGCAGGTCGCCGTTGATCACGCCGGGCTGGACGACGGCGCAGCGGTCACCGGGCGCGATGTCGACGATCCGGTCCATGCGCTCGAACGAGACGACCACGCCGGCCTGGATCGGCACCGCCGCGCCGGTGGTGTTGGTGCCGCGGCCGCGCGCGATCACCGGAACCCGGTGGTAGCGGCACGCGCGTACCAGCGCCTGCACCTGCGCGGTGGTGGTCGGCAGTGCGACCGCATCGGGAAGGGCGAGCCGGCGCGAGTTGTCGTAGGCGTAGGCGAGCCGCTCGCTGTCATCGGTCCGCCAGGCATCGCCAAGCAGACCCGCCATCTCGCGCCGGAGTGCGGCAGGCAATGGCATCACGCGCTCCGCGTAGACATCAGCAATCGTCGGCGCGGAAAGCGTCGCGCAGCCAGTTCAGACGGGGCGCTGCCGGTTCCCCTTCAGCTTCGACCACATCGAAGCGGCAGGGCCTGTCGGCATAGCGCGGGTGGCGCTGCAGGAACAACTGCGCGGCCCGCACCAGTTTGCGCTGCTTGCGGAAATCCACCGAGGCCGCACCGCCGCCGAAGCGGTCGTCGCGGCGGTAGCGCACCTCGATGAACACCAGGGTGTCGCCGTCGAGCATGACCAGGTCCAGCTCGCCCAGCCGGTAGTTGGCATTGGCGGCGACCGGGCGCAGTCCCGCATCGATCAGGTGATCGCGGGCGGCGGCTTCGACCGCCGAACCGAGACCGCGGCGGTCAGTTGCCGGCACTGGCCAGCGGAGACGCGTACCCGCCACGGAAGGTCGACCACGCCGGCGTGCGCAGGACCTTGCCGGAAGCATCGATGGCCAGCCCGCCGGTAGCGCCGGCAACATGCGCATCCGGGGATTGGGCCAGCCGCTCCAGGTAGGCGGTCAGCAACCAGGCGTCGTGTCCGAATGCGAACAGACGTGCCGCCGCGCCGCGCGCGGTCTGCAGTCTTGGGCTGACGCTCGCGGCGGACGGCAGACCGGGAACGTGGCGTCCACTGGTCCAGCTTTCGGCCGGGAAGGCGATGCCGTCCAGTACGCGGTCCTCTTCGGCGTCACCGGTACCGGAAAGCAGTTGCGAGGTCGCCACCAGCGGCTTGCCAGACAGCCCAGCCATCGCCAGGCGCGGCATCAGCTCGCGCGCGGCGGGCCCGCGCATGGCCAGGTAGATCGCATCCACTCCACCTTCCTTTTGCGCGAACGGCGTCAGGTCGGCGATGCCGGCGCCAACCACGTCGGTCACCGTTCCACCTAACTCGGCCAGACGCGCACGCAGCGCGTCGGTGGAACGACGGGCATTGTCGTCACCGGCGTTGATCACCATCACCCGGCGCGCGCCGCGCTCGACGAGCAGATCCGCGGCCGCCACGCCTTCCTCCTCCGGCGAGAGCGAGAAGCTGACGTTGCCCGCCGGTGGGTCGACGTTGCCCTGGTTCAGCGCGAGCATCGCGACCGGCAGCGAGCCGCGACGGAACAGCGCGTCCACGCCTTCGCGAGAGAGCGGACCGACGATGAAATCGTTGCCGGCGCTGGCAGCCTGGTCGTAGGCGGCCAGTGCCCCTCCGGCAGTGCCATGGGTGTCATAGAACGCGATGTCGGGACGTCGCCGTGACTCGGCGTAGTACGCGGTGAGGAAACCGTCGCGCACCGCGGCGGCCGGTGCCGCCATGTCGCCGCTCAGCGGCAGCAGCACGCCCAGCTTGACCGGCGGCCGGTAGCCGTCGCGGTCCGCCGGCGGGCGTCCGTCGGCGTCAAAGCCCCAGGCGGCGCGGTCCATCGGCCTCGGCAGCGCCAGGCCGCGGGCCAACAGCGCCCGCGCCATGTGGTTGTAGAGCGGATCGCCTTCCGGCAGCGCCGCCGCCTGCGCGGCCAACGTGGCATCGTCCAGTTGACCGAGAAGGGCGGCCACCTGCTGCGCGTCGGCGCCGCCAGCGAGCAATGCAGCGGCCTGGCTGACAACCGGATCCACGCGCGACACGGATGGACCGCGGACCGGTTCCATCGTGGTGCAACCGCCGACCAGCAAGGCCGCGGTGGCAAGAGCGAGGAACCAGGCGTGCAGCAGACGTCGAGTAGGAGCATTCATCGGCAAGCGCTCGCCGCGAGGCGGCGTTTACTGTGGAGTTGGGCCGATTCTACCTGTCGCCGCGGCCGGGGAATGTCTGCAGCGTGTGTGCGATTTCCGCCCTCCGCGCGATCGGGCGTGACTGGATCAGGCGCGACCTCCCCAAGGGCGACATCCGCCTCGCGCATCCCTACCATCGGTGCGATGGACAAGCCCGGCACCCTGCACATCGTCGCAACCCCCATCGGCAACCTGAGCGACATCTCCGCCCGCGCGCTGCAGGTACTGGGCAGTGTCGATGCGATCTGCGCCGAGGACACCCGCCACACCCGCCAGTTGCTGTCCCACTTCGCCATGGAGCGGCCGCTGCTGGCCCTGCACCAGCACAACGAGGAGGCCCAGGCGGGCCAGCTTGTCGCCCGCCTGCAGTCAGGCGACTCCTTGGCACTCGTCTCCGACGCCGGAACGCCGCTGGTAAGCGATCCCGGCTTCCGCCTGGTGCGTGCCGCCCGAGCTGCCGGCATCCGCGTCTCGCCCGTCCCCGGTGCCTGCGCCGCAATCGCCGCCCTCAGCGTGGCCGGCATCGCCTCGGACCGTTTCGCCTTCGAAGGCTTCCTGCCAGCGAAGTCCGGTGCGCGCCGCGAACGCTTGGCCCGCCTTGCCTCCGAGCCGCGCACCCTGGTGTTCTACGAGTCCGCCCACCGCATCGAAGAGTCGCTTGCCGACATGGCCGCGGCATTCGGCCCTGATCGCCGCGTCGTGCTGGCGCGCGAGCTGACCAAGCTGTTCGAGACCGTCCTCGATGGCGGCCTGTCTGAACTGCTCGCCCGTGTGCAGGCCGACCCCAACCAGCGCAAGGGCGAGTTTGTCCTGGTGGTGGAAGGGGTGGGCGACGAAGCCGAATCGCAGCTGATCGAAGGTCGCCGTCTGTACGGCAAGCTTTCTGCGCACCTGCCGCCATCCGCCGCTGCCAAGCTCGCCGCCGAACTCAGCGGCGCTCCCCGCAAGGCGCTTTACGGCGGCGATAGCTGACAGAGGCACGCTGCCGATCACAGCGTTGCCCACAACCGGCTGGCTTTGGCCGTCGTCGGCCACCGAAGTGTCGCAGGGCGCCTGCCGGGTGTCCCGCTCACCAAGCGAATATCGTGGAGCGACTGAGCGGGATTCCCGGCAGGCGCTGTCCCCGCGAATCCTCGCTGAACCCAGACGTCATTCGGAACGCAACAACGCACCGAAGCACCCACGCAAGCGGTAAACTGCCCGTGGCGGAGTCGGCCAGACAGTCGCGTCATCGCAGCGGAGCAATCTGTCGCGGTGCCGAGGAAAGTCCGGGCTCCACAGGGCACGGTGCCAGGTAACGCCTGGGCGGCGCAAGCCGACGGAAAGTGCAACAGAGAGCAGACCGCCGAACGGTCGGGTGTTCGCAGGAATGCGCGATGCGTGGCAAGGGTGAAACGGTGCGGTAAGAGCGCACCGCGAGTCTGGCAACAGACCGGCATGGCAAACCCCACCGGGAGCAAGACCAAATAGGGACTCATGGCGCGGCCCGCGTCGGGTCCGGGTAGGTTGCTTGAGCGTATCGGTGACGATGCGCCTAGAGGAATGACTGTCCACGACAGAACCCGGCTTATCGGCCGGCTCCGCCACTTTCTTCTTTGCTGCTGCCCCTTGGCGGGAACGTGCCGGCCAGGTCGTGCGCACGGCCGTGGCGCTGTTCATTTAGCGCGGATCCTGCATTGCAGCATTAAGGCTTTGTGAAGGCGGAGTTTGAAGTCCGTTCGCTTGTCCAGAGCGCTGCGTCTCAAAATGTGAGACGAAACAACGCTTAGTGGCCAAGTCTTGAATTGAACTCTCAAGTGTTATGCAAGCCATTGATCCCGTTGGTGAATTTGCCCCTGAAAGTCGTTGACATCGCCAGGGGCGCTCCCTAAGGTGGTGATCAGTGGGAAAGCCGGGTTTTTTGTGGTTTTCCTTGGCTGCAGCCGGGGAGCCCCGGTTGCCCGACCGGTAAACCGTCCCCCGAGGCGGGCCAAAACCAGGGTGCGCAATGTTCCAGGGCGAAACCGCCATCACGATCGACGAGAAGGGCCGGATGGCGGTGCCCACCGCCTTCCGCGACGACGTCGCGCGTGACTGTGGCAACCGCCTGGTGATCACCTACAACCCGTTCGAGGTTGGCTCCCTGTACCTGTATCCGGTCGAGGCGTGGGAGCGCGTGCGCGACCAGGTCAACAAGCTGCCCAAGGCCAAGCGCGTCAACCGGGCCATGCAGCTCAAGCTGGTGGGCGCCGCGGCGTTCGTCGAGTTGGACGGCAACGGCCGCGTGACGATTCCCGCCAGCCACCGCGCTGCGGTGGGGATCGAGCGCAAGGCCGTGCTGCTGGGCATGGGCGAGAAATTCGAACTCTGGAGCGAGCAGGCTCACCACGCACAGATCCGTCAGACGGTATCCGACGATGATCTGAGCGAGGACCTTCTCGACCTGCAGCTATGATGGCCGGTGGCGTGGAGCGAGCAGCGCCCTCCGGCCACCTCCCCGTGATGTACCGGCAGTCCTTGGACGGTTTGCAGGTCAACGGGAAGGGCACGTATCTGGACGGCACCTTCGGTCGCGGCGGCCATGCGCGCGGTGTGCTCGACCTGCTCGGGCCCGACGGCCGCCTGTTACTGATGGACAAGGATCCCGACGCGATCGCGGTGGCCGAGCGCGACTTTGGCGGCGACCCGCGGGTGTCGATCTTCCGCGGCAGCTTCGCCGCAATGGTCAGCTGGGATGCGGCCAACGCCGGTCTGGATGGCGTGTTCCTTGATCTGGGCGTGTCCTCGCCGCAGCTGGACGTGGCCGAGCGTGGTTTCAGTTTCAGCAAGGACGGTCCACTGGACATGCGCATGGACCCCGACAGCGGGCAGAGTGCCGCGCAGTGGCTGGCCAGCGCCGATGACCAGGAGATCGCCGATGTGCTGTGGACGTATGGCGAGGAGCGCCAGTCCCGGCGCATCGCCCGCGCCATCGTCGCCCGCCGCGCCGAGGAGCCGCTGGTCCGCACCGCGCAACTGGCCGAGCTGATCGCCGCGGTGATGCCGCGCGGCAAGCCCGGCTCCGACAAGAGCCGGATCCACCCGGCCACCCGCAGCTTCCAGGCGATCCGCATTTTCATCAACCGCGAGCTGGCCGATCTGGAAGCGGGTCTGGATGCGGCGCTGGACTGCCTGAAGGTCGGCGGCCGGCTGGTGGTGATCAGCTTCCATTCGCTGGAAGACCGCATCGTCAAGCAGTTCATCAACCGCCATGCCAAGGCGCCGCCGTCCAGCCGCCGGCTGCCGGTGGAGATCGCCTTCACTCCGCGGCTGGCCGCCATCGGCGGCGCGCAGAAGGCCGATTACGCCGAGACGTCGGTGAACCCGCGCTCGCGCTCGGCGGTGCTGCGGGTCGCCGAGAAGCTCGCCGTGCCGGAGGCCGCATGATCCTGCGCCTGCTGCTGACGGTGCTGGTGGTGGCCAACCTGGTCACCGCGCTGGGTGTCGTGCATGCGCGCCATCGCCACCGCGTGCTGTTTGTCGAGCTCAACCAGCTGGACAAGGCGCGCGATGAGCTGGACATCGACTTTGGCCGGCTGCAGCTGGAGCAGGCCACCTGGTCGGAGAGCAACCGCATCGACCAGGTCGCGCGCGATCGCCTCGGCATGAAGTTTCCCGAAAGCGAGGAAACCGTGGTGATCCGGCCATGAGCCTGCGTTCGAGCACGCGCCCGCGCGACGGCGATGCCGGCGGCAGTGCGTGGAGCTGTCTGCGCGAGCGTTTTGGCCTGGGCGCCAGGACCCGCATGCGCGGTCGCAGCAATTACAACATCCGTCATCGCATGGCCCTGGTCGGCGGCGCGCTGGCGATCTGCTCGGTCGCCCTGGTGGCGCGCGCGCTGGACGTGCAGGTGCTCAACAACGATTTCTACGTGCGCCAGGGCGATGCGCGCTCGCTGCGCGAACTGCCGATCCCGACTTCGCGCGGCATGATCACCGACCGCAATGGCGAACCGCTGGCGGTCTCGACCCCGGTGGATTCGCTGTGGGCCAATCCGCCGCAACTGCTGCAGCATCCGGACCGCATCTCCGAGCTGGCGCAGGCGCTGGGTGTGCCGGCCGATGAGCTGGCCAGCAAGCTCAGCCAGCGCGCCGACAAGGAGTTCATGTACCTGGCGCGGCGGATGAACCCCGAGCGCGCCAAGCAGGTCCTCGATCTGGGCGTGCCGGGCGTGTTCAACCAGCGCGAGTTCCGCCGGTTCTACCCGCAGGGCGAGGCGATTGCCCACGTGCTGGGCTTCACCAACATCGACGACCGCGGCCAGGAAGGCCTGGAACTGGCCTTCGACAGCTGGCTCAGCGGCGTGCCGGGGGCAAAGCGGGTGATCCGCGACGGCCAGGGCCGGATCATCGAGAACGTCGATCTGATCCGCCCCGCCGAGCCCGGCCACGACCTGACCCTGACCATCGACCGCCGGGTGCAGTACCTGGCGTTCCGCGAGCTGCGCCACGCGCTGCACGAGGCCAAGGCCTCGGCCGGCTCGGCGGTGGTGCTGGACGTGGACACCGGCGAGGTGCTGGCGATGGCCAACCTGCCCAGCTACAACCCCAACCAGCTCGATGGCGGCGGTGGCGACACCCGCCGCAACCGCGCCGTCACCGACGTGGTGGAACCCGGTTCGACCATGAAGCCGATCACCGTCGGCGCCGCGCTGACCGCCGGCACGGTCAGCCTGGACACCGTGGTCAACACCAACCCCGGCACCATGCGCAACGGCCGCTACACGATCAGCGACTTCCGCAACTACGGCGCGCTGACGGTCACCGGCGTGCTGACCAAGAGCTCCAACGTCGGCGCGGCCAAGCTGGCGCTGGCGCTGCCGGACGCCGGTTTCTACGAGTTCATCCACGGCTTCGGCTACGGCAACAAGCCCGGCAGCGGGTTCCCGGGTGAAGCCTCCGGGCTGCTGGCCGCGCCGGGCCAGTGGAGCGGCACGACCAAGGCCACCATGTCCTACGGCTACGGCCTCTCGGCCACCCCGCTGCAGATTGCCGTCGCCTACGCGGCGATTGCCAACGGTGGCCGGGTCATCGCGCCGACCTTCGTCAAGGGCCAGCGCAACGAATCCACCCAGGCGATGAGCCCGGAAGTCGCACGCCAAGTGCTGACGGCGATGCAGACGGTCACCGAGAACGGCGGCACCGCCACCCGTGCTGCGATCCTGGGTTACCACGTCGCCGGCAAGACCGGGACCTCGCGCAAGTTCAGTGGCACCGGTGGCTATTCGCGCCAGTACATCGCCCTGTTCGCCGGGGTGGTGCCGGTGGAGAACCCGCGGTTCGCGATGGTCGTGGTGATCGACGATCCCGACGCCAGCAAGGGCCACGGCTACGGCGGCGGTGCGGTTGCCGCGCCGGTGTTCAAGAGCGTGATGGAAGGCACGCTGCGCCTGATGGACGTGCAGCCTGACGATATCGAGACCTGGTTGGCGGCCCAGGCGGACGCGCGTGACAAGCGGATTCGCGCCAATGGTGGCAAGCCGCTGGCGGGCGTGCCGGTGCTGCCGCAGGCGGCGCAGGAGCCCGAGCCGCCGGTTTATGAGCCCGCCGACCTGCCGGCGCCGGTCAGCATCGGAGTCGCGCCATGAGCGGCATGCCGAAGCTGCGCGTTCCGCAGGCACATCCGCGCCGCATGCCACTGGCCGAACTGCTGCCGGACGTGGCCGGGATTCCGGCCGGGCTGGAAATCTCTGGCCTGGTCCAGGACAGCCGCGAGATCCGCGCCGGCGACGCCTTCGTGGCGATCGGCGGCTTTGGTACCCACGGGCTGAAGTTCGTTGAGCAGGCGCGCGCTGCGAACGCGGCGGTGATCCTCTACGAGCCGCCCGCCAGCGCCGACACGCCGGCGCCGGCGGATGCGATCGCCGTGCCCGGCCTGCGCTCGCGCATGGGCGCGATGGCCGACCGCTTCCACGCCCGGCCCAGCGCCGCGATGCGGATGGTCGGTGTTACCGGCACCAACGGCAAAACCTCCACGGTCCAGTTGCTGGCCCAGGCCTGGCAGTTGTTGGGCGTGCGCGGCGCCAGCATCGGCACCCTGGGCGTCGGCTTCGACGGTGCGCTGGTGCCGACCGGGTTCACCACGCCGCTGGTGCTCAACGTGCACGCGTTGCTGGCCGGCCTGCGCGACGGCGGCGCCGAAGCGGTCGCGATGGAAGTCAGCTCGCACGCCCTGGACCAGGGCCGTGTCGATGGCGTCCATTTCGACGTGGGCGTGTTCACCAACCTCAGCCGCGACCACCTCGACTACCACGGCGACATGGACACCTACGCGGCGGCCAAGGCGCGCCTGCTGGCCTGGCCGGGACTGCAGGCGGCGGTGGTCAATCTGGACGATGCGCACGGACGCGCGATGCAGGCGGCGCTCCCCGCCAGCGTCAATGCGATCGGCGTGAGTTCGCGCGGCAATGCGTTGGCGGCGATCCAGGCCGATGACGTGCAGCTCGACAACGCCGGCGCCACGTTCCAGCTCGTGTTCCACGCGCAGCAGGGCGGGCAGCGCCACCCGGTGCGTTCGGCGCTGTTGGGCCGGTTCAACGTGGACAACCTGCTGGCGGTCGCCGGCGCGCTCCTCGGGCTGGGGGTCGCGCCGCAGGACATCGCGACCGCGCTGAACCAGTTGCGTCCGATCCACGGCCGCATGAACCGCCTTGGCGGCACGGATGGCAAGCCGCTGGTGGTGGTCGACTTCGCCCACACGCCCGATGCGCTGGAGCAGGCGCTCGCGTCCCTGCGCGACCACGTCACCGGCCGTCTGTGGTGCGTGTTTGGTTGCGGGGGCGAGCGCGACCGCGGCAAGCGCCCGCAGATGGCGGCGATCGCCGAGGCCGGCGCCGACGCAGTCGTGGTCACTGATGACAACCCGCGCCACGAGGACGGCGATGCGATCGTGGCCGACATCCTCGCCGGGTTTGCCCAGCCTGCGGACGTGGTCGTGCTGCGCGACCGGGCCGCCGCGATTGCACATGCGGTCGGCCGGGCCGGGGCGGACGACATCGTGCTGATCGCCGGCAAGGGCCACGAGCCCGACCAGGACATCACCGGCGTCAAACACCCCTTTGATGACACGCAGGTCGCCCGCGCGGCACTGGAGCGCCGGGCATGAAGCCGCTGCAACTATCCGAAATTGCCCGCATGGTCGGCGGCCGCCTGCACGGCGACGACGTCGTCGTCGATGCGATCGCGACCGACACCCGCAAATTGCCGGGCGGTGGAAACGCGCTGTTCGTCGCGCTGAAGGGCGAGAACTTCGACGGCCACGAGCACGTCGAAGCGGCGGTGCAGGGCGGGGTCGCGGCGGTGCTGGTGTCGCGACTGCTCGAGGTGTCCGTGCCGCAGGTGCTGGTCGCCGATACCGAGCGCGCGCTGGGCGACTTCGCCGCTGCCGTGCAGCGCCAGCGCAGTGGCCACGTGGTCGCGATCACCGGCAGCAACGGCAAGACCAGCGTCAAGTCGATGCTGCTGGCGATCCTCGAGCGCGTCGCTCCCGCCTACGCCAACCCGGGCAACTTCAACAACGAGATCGGCCTGCCGCTGTCGGTATTGGCCGCGCCCGAAGACGCGCGTTTCTCGGTCTACGAGATGGGCGCGGGCAAGCCGGGCGACATCGCCTACCTCGCCGCGATCGCACGCCCGGACGTGGTCCTGGTCAACAACATCGCGCCCGCCCACCTGGAGCGGATGGGCAGCCTGCTCGGCGTGGCCGATACCAAGGCGGCGATCTACGACGCGCTGCCGCCGCAGGGCGTGGCGGTGATCAACGCCGATGACGCGTTCGCGCCGTATTTTGCCGAGCGCGCCCACGGCCGCCGGCTGGTCCGGTTCGGCCTGGATGCCAGCGCCGATGTGACCGCGCGCGACGTCGTTGCCGGCGTGGACGGGTCGCGTTTTACCCTGGTCACGCCGGACGGAACCGTTCCGGTGACGCTTGCCCTGCGCGGGCGTCACAACGTGCGCAATGCGCTGGCTGCCGCGTCGCTGGCCGTCGGCCTGGGCGTGTCGCTGGAGGCGATTGCGCAAGGCCTGCAGGCGGCAGTGCCGGTCGATGGCCGCATGGTCGCCCGGTCGTTGGGCAACGGCGCCACCTTGATCGACGACAGCTACAACGCCAATCCCGGGTCGCTGGCAGCGGCGATCGACACGCTGGCGGCGATGCCCGGCGCGGGCTGGCTGGTCATGGGCGACATGCGCGAGCTGGGCGCCGATGCCGAGGCCATGCATGCCCAGGCCGGACGCCAGGCACGGGCCGCGGGCCTGCAGCGGCTGTTTGCGCTGGGCAGCCTGAGCGCCGCCGCGGCTGCGGAATTCGGCGACGGCGCCAGCGTGCATGCCGACCACGCCGCATTGGCCGACGCGCTGGCGACCGCGCTGGAGCAGGCCGCGCTGGTGCAGGACGCGCTGATGCAGGACCAGGGCACGCCGGTGAACGTGCTGGTGAAGGGTTCCCGCGGCAGCGCGATGGACAAGGTCGTGACGGCATTGCTGTCGATGCAACGCCCCACGGGGCCGGAGGACGATACCGATGCTGCTTGAACTGGCGCGTTGGCTCGAGCAACTGGACAGCCTGTTCGGTCTGTTCAACTACCTGACATTCCGGGGCATCCTGAGTGCCTTGACCGCACTCGCCCTGTCGTTGTGGTGGGGGCCGGCGGCGATCCGCAAGCTGGCCCAGTACAAGGGCGGCCAGCCGATCCGCAGCGACGGCCCCGAAAGCCACTTCTCCAAGGCGGGTACGCCGACCATGGGCGGTGGCCTGATCCTGCTGACCGTGCTGGCCTCGGTGCTGCTGTGGGGCGACCTGCGCAACAAGTATGTGTGGGTGGTGCTGGCGGTGATGGTCGCCTTCGGCGCCATCGGCTGGTACGACGACTGGATCAAGATCGTCCACCGCGATCCCAACGGACTCAAGTCGCGCTGGAAATACCTGCTGCAGTCGATCTTCGGGCTCGCGGCGGGTGTGGTCCTCTATATGACCGCGGATGTCCCGGCGGCCACCACGTTCTACATACCGATGTTCAAGTCGCTCGCCTTCCCGATGGGTGCCGGGCTGATCGTCGTGGCCTATTTCTGGATCGTCGGTTTCTCCAACGCGGTCAACCTGACCGACGGGCTGGACGGCCTGGCGATCATGCCGACCGTGCTGGTCGCCTGCGCGCTGGGCGTGTTCGCCTATGCCTCCGGCAACGCGGTGTTTTCCGAATACCTGCAGATCCCGCCGGTGCCGGGGGCGGGCGAGCTGGTGATCATCTGCGCCGCGATTGCCGGCGCCGGACTGGGATTCCTGTGGTTCAACACCTACCCGGCGATGGTGTTCATGGGCGACATCGGCGCGCTGGCGCTGGGCGCCGTGCTGGGCGCGATCGCGGTGATCGTCCGCCAGGAGCTGGTGCTGGTGATCATGGGCGGCGTGTTCGTCATCGAGACGCTCTCGGTGATGATCCAGGTCGCCTCGTTCAAGCTGACCGGCAAGCGCGTGTTCCGGATGGCGCCGATCCATCACCACTTCGAACTCAAGGGCTGGCCGGAGCCGCGGGTGATCGTGCGTTTCTGGATCATCTCCGTGGTGCTGGTGCTGGTCGGACTGGCCACGTTGAAGGTGCGCTGATGAACGATTCCGCGCGCCAGGCCACCCGCATCGACGACATCCAGGGTCGCCTTGACCCGTGGCTGCTGGCCGTGGTGCTGGCGCTGTCGTCGCTGGGACTGGTGATGGTCGGTTCCAGCTCGATCTCGCAGCACCCCGATCCCTTCCACTACCTGACCCGGCACCTGGTGTTCCTTGCCGGTGGCCTGGTGCTGGCGGTGTGGGCGACGCGGATCGAGTTGCGCACGGTGGAGCGCTACAACCAGCTGATGCTGCTGGCCTGTTTCGTGCTGCTGCTGTTGGTGTTCGTGCCGGGCCTGGGCGTCAGCGTCAAGGGCGCGCACCGCTGGATCAACGTCGGCGTGTCGAACTTCCAGGTGGTGGAGGCGGTCAAGGTCCTCTTCATCATCTGGCTGGCGAGCTACCTGGTGCGCTTCCGCGACGAGGTCAATGCAACCTGGATCGCCATGCTCAAGCCACTGGTGGTCGTGGCGGCGCTGGTCGGGCTGCTGTTGCTGCAGCCGGACTTCGGTTCGTCCTCGCTGCTGCTGGCGATCACCGCCGGACTGCTGGTGCTGGGCGGGGTCAACATGCCGCGGATGTTCCTGCCGGTGCTGATCGGACTGCCGGCGCTGGCGTTCATCGCCGTGCTTGAGCCGTACCGGATGCGCCGGCTGACCTCGTTCATGGACCCCTGGGCGGACCCGTTCAATTCCGGCTACCAGCTGACCAACGCGCTAATGGCCGCCGGGCGCGGCGAGTGGCTGGGCGTGGGGCTGGGCAGCTCGATCCAGAAGCTCTCCTACCTGCCCGAGGCGCATACCGACTTCATCCTGGCGGTGATCGCCGAGGAACTCGGTTTTGTCGGCGTCTGCGCGATCATCGCGCTGTACGCGGTGCTGGTGGGGCGCGCGTTCTGGATCGGCCTGCAGTGCGTTGAGATGCGCCGCCATTTCTCGGCCTACCTGGCGTTTGGCATCGCGCTGTGGATCGGCCTGCAGAGCTTCGTCTCGATCGGGGTGAACCTCGGCCTGTTGCCGACCAAGGGGCTGACCCTGCCGCTGATTTCTTCGGGCGGCTCCAGTGTCCTGATGACCTGCGCGGCGATGGGACTGCTGCTGCGGGTGTCCTACGAGCTGGAGCGGGCCAAGCGCCAGATGGCGCGACTGCGCGGTGACGCCGCGCGCGAAAGCGTGCATGCAGAGCCGGCCGTGAGCGCAGGCGGCAGACCGCATCACGTCGCCGGACCCACATCCGCAAGCGCGCCGAATCCTCCGGCTGCCGCACCGGTATTTGCCCGCAAGCGCGCCGATGCAGGCCGCGGCACGAGCCGGCTGCAGCAGCGCATCGAACGGACGCTTGGGGGAATGGCATGAACGCCGCCGTTGACCCGCGTCCGGTGATGATCCTCGCCGGCGGCACCGGTGGGCATATTTTCCCCGGCCTCGCCGTGGCCCGGCAACTGACGGCGCGCGGCGTGCCGGTCACCTGGCTGGGCGCGGAAGGCGGCATGGAAACGCGCCTCGTGCCGGCCCAGAACATCCCGATCGACACCATTGCGGTGCGAGGCGTGCGCGGCAAGGGTGTCACCACCTTGCTGGCCGCGCCGGTCAAGCTGTTGTCCGCCGTGCGGCACGCCGCGGCGGTGCTGCGCTCGCGGCGCCCGCGCGCGGTGATCAGCTTCGGTGGCTATGCGGCCGGGCCCGGCGGCCTGGCGGCGCGCCTGGCCCGGATCCCCTTGTTCGTGCACGAGCAGAACCGCGCGGCAGGCATGACCAACCGCGTGCTGGCGCGCCTCGCCCAGCGCGTGTTGACGGGGTTCCCGGACACCTTTGCCAACGAGGAGGTGGTCGGCAACCCGGTGCGCGAGGAGATCGTGCAGGTCGCCGCTCCCGCGCAGCGCTTCGCCGGCCGCCAGGGGCCCTTGCGCCTGCTGGTGCTGGGCGGCAGCCAGGGCGCGCGCGCCTTGAATATGGCGGTACCGCAGGCGCTGTCACGGCTGCGCGAGCGCATTGGACCGGTCGAGGTGCGACACCAGTGTGGCCAGGCGCAGGTCGAGGACGCCGAGCGCCGCTACGCCGAAGCCGGTGTGCCCGCCAGCATCGAGCCCTTCATCGCCGACATGGCCGACGCCTATGCATGGGCCGACCTGGTGGTGTGCCGCGCCGGTGCCCTGACCCTGGCCGAACTGTGCGCGGTCGGCGTGGGCAGCGTGCTGGTGCCGTTCCCGCAGGCGGTCGACGACCACCAGACCCGCAACGCGCGTTACTTGGTCGACCGCGACGCGGCCGTGTTGCTGCCGCAGGCGCCTGCCGACGACCTTGCCGTGCGCATGGTCGCGGCCATCGAGAGCATCGCCGGGCGCGACGAGCTGCTTCGCCTCGCCACTGCCGCGCGGGCGCTTGCGTTGCCGGACGCCGCCAGGCGGGTCGCCGACATCGTGCTGGCCGGTTCGACCGGCCGCGGGCTTCCTTCTTCCCCCCAATCTTCCCAGGAGCCCGCTGCATGAGCAGTACCGTGCGCCGCCGGCTGCAACACGATGGCGATCTGGCCAAGGCCTTCCCGCGCGTCCATTTCATCGGTATCGGCGGCACCGGCATGAGCGGCATCGCCGAGGTGATGTGCACCCTGGGCTACCAGGTGTCCGGCTCGGACCGCGCCGACAACGCGGTGACCCGGCGTCTGTCGCGCCTGGGCATCGACGTCCATCAGGACCACGCTGCCGCCAACGTGCTCGGCACCGACTGCGTGGTCGTTTCCAGCGCGATCCGCGACGACAACCCGGAAGTGGTCGAAGCGCGCACGCAGCGCATCCCCGTGGTCCCGCGCGCCGAAATGCTGGCCGAGCTGATGCGCTTCAAGCGCGGTATCGCCGTTGCCGGCACCCACGGCAAGACCACGACCACCTCGCTCACCGCCAGCGTGTTGGCCGAGGGCGGCATCGATCCGACCTTCGTCATCGGCGGGCAGCTGCTCGCCGCCGGTGCCAACGCCAAGCTGGGCGGCGGCGACTGGCTGGTGGCCGAGGCCGACGAGAGCGACGGCAGCTTCCTGCGCCTGAGCCCGCAGATCGCGGTGGTCACTAATATCGATGCCGACCATCTGGAGAATTACGGCGGCGACTTCGCCAACGTCCAGGCGGCGTTCGGCGAGTTCATGCTGCGGCTGCCGTTCTACGGCCTCGCGGTGCTGTGCATCGACGATCCCGAAGTCGCCGCGCTCGCCGAGCGCACGCCGCGCCACGTGATGACCTACGGCCTGTCGGCGGAGGCCGACGTGCGCGCCGAAGACGTCACCCAGACCGGCGCGCGGATGCATTTCACCCTGTGCCTGCCCGGCGGCGAGCGCTGCCCGGTCACCCTGGCGCTGCCCGGCGGGCACAACGTGCTCAACGCGCTGGCCGCGGCCGCGGTGGGCTGGCAGCTGGGCGTGGAGCCGGCCGCGATCGCCCGCGCGCTGGAGGCATTCGCCGGCATCGGTCGCCGATTCAACGTGTTGGCGGACATCGCCTTGCCCCGGGGCGGCACGGCCACCGTGGTCGACGACTACGGCCACCACCCCAACGAATTGGCGGCGGTGTTCCAGGCTGCCCGCGGCGGCTGGCCCGAGCGCCGCTTGGTGGTCGCCTTCCAGCCGCACCGATACAGCCGCACCCGCGACCTGTTCGACGATTTCGCCGCCGTGCTGTCCGACGTCGATGCGCTGATCCTCACCGAGGTCTACGCAGCCGGCGAGGCGCCGATCGCCGGCGCCGACGAGCGCGCCCTGGCCCGCGCGATCCGCGCGCGAGGGCGCATCGACCCGGTCGTGATCGGGCCGGTGGCCGAACTGCCCGAGGTCCTCGCCGATGTGCTTGAGGACGGCGACCTGCTGCTGTTGATGGGTGCCGGCGATATCGGCCACGCCGCGCAACAGCTTGCCCTCGATGGACTCCCCACGATCCAGGAAGGTGACGCGTGAGTATCCCGACTGCCCCGCACATCGCCCCGCAACGCACCACCGATCCGGCCCGCTTCGGCCGCGTGGCGGTGCTGATGGGTGGCACCAGCGCCGAGCGCGAGGTCTCGCTGGCCTCCGGCCGCAACGTGCTCGAAGCGCTGCAGGCGCGCGGCGTCGACGCGTTTGCCGTCGACGGCATCCCGGCGCTGGTCGAGCGTGTGCGCCAGGGCGGCGTGGACCGCGTGTTCAACATCCTCCACGGCAACAAGGGCGGAGGCGAGGACGGCGTGTTGCAGGGCGTGCTCGAGGTGCTGGGGGTGCCCTACACCGGTTCCGGCGTACTCGGCTCGGCCCTGTCGATGGACAAGATCCGCACCAAGCAGGTCTGGCTCAGCTGCGACCTGCCGACGCCGCGCTTCGTCCGCCTGAGCAACGGCGATGACATGCACGCCGCCGCGCGCTCGCTCGGCCTGCCGGTGTTCGTCAAGCCCTCCTGCGAAGGCTCCAGCGTCGGCGCGTTCCGGATCCTGGAGGAGGCCGATCTCGCCGCCGCGCAGGCCTTTGCCGCCAACTACGACGGCGAGCTGCTGATGGAGCAGATGATCGTCGGCGACGAGCTGACCGTGGGCGTGCTCGATGACGGCACCGGCCCGCGCGCGTTGCCTTCGATCCGGATCGTTCCCAAGGGCGAGTGGTACGACTACAACGCCAAATACATGGCCGACGACACCCAGTACCTGTGCCCCGGCGTGGAAGACAGCGCCGAAGCCGAGCTGCAGCGCATCGCGCTGGCCGCTTTCGAGGCCGTTGAATGCCGCGGCTGGGGCCGGGTGGACGTCATGCGCGACCGCGCCACCGGCGCCTTTTACCTGCTTGAGGTGAACACCGCGCCCGGCATGACCAGCCACTCGCTGGTGCCCAAGGCCGCCGCCCAGCTCGGCATCGGCTTCGAGGAACTGTGCTGGCGCGTTCTGGAAGGGACCCTCGCGGAGGTGGCAGGCCGGTGAACGCCCTTCTGCGCCTGCTGGGTTGGCTGCTCGCGGTGGCGCTCGTCGTCCTGCCGGTGGTCGGCCTGCTCAACGGCTGGGTCGGTGCCGAGCACTGGCCGCTGAGCAAGCTGCGCGCCACCGCGCAGTTCCAGCGCGTGGACGAGACGCTGCTGCGCGACACCCTGATGCCGTTCGCGCGCCAGGGCTATTTCGCGGTCGATCTGGACGCGGCGCGCGCGGCCGTGGCGGCACTGCCCTGGGTCGAGCACGCCGAGGTCCGTAAGCGCTGGCCCGACGTGCTGGAAGTGCACCTGGCCGAGCACGTCCCGTTCGCGCGCTGGGATGACAACCAGCTGCTGTCCGAGCAGGGCCGGCTGTTTCCCGCCGCCAACATCGACATCCCCGCCGATTTGCCGTTGCTGGGCGGGCCGGACACGCGCATCGACGAGGTGGTCGAGCTCTACAACCAGACGCGGACGATGTTTGCCCCGCTCGGACTGGAGGTGCGCGAGGCCCGCCTGGACCCGCGCGGCAGCTGGACGCTTCGCCTGGACAACGGCGCCGAGGTCATCGTCGGCCGCCACGAGGCGCGCGGTCGCCTCAACCGCTTCGTGCGCCTGTTGCCGCAACTGCTGGCCCAGCAGACGCAGGTACTGGCGCGCGCCGATCTTCGCTACACCAACGGTTTCGCACTCGTGTGGGCCGACAGCAGGGAAAACCATGAATCGCAAGGGTGACAAACATCTGATCGTCGGCCTCGACATCGGCACCTCCAAGGTGGTGGCGCTGGTGGGCGAGTACAGCCCCGGCGACACCGGCCCCGACAACCCGATCGAGGTCATCGGCATCGGCAGCCACGAGTCGCGCGGCCTGCGCCGGGGCGTGGTGGTGGACATCGAATCCACCGTGCAGTCGATCCAGCGCGCGATCGAGGAGGCCGAGCTGATGGCCGGCTGCGAGATCCGCTCGGTCTACGCGTCCATTTCCGGCAGTCACGTGCAGTGCCGCAACTCGCAGGGCATCGCCCCGATCCGCGACGGTGAGGTCAGCGTGGCCGACCTGGACCGGGTGCTGGACGCGGCCAAGGCGGTCGCGATTCCGGCCGACCAGAAGATCCTCCACGCGATCCCGCGCGACTACGTGCTGGACCATTCGCAGGAAGGCATCCGCAACCCGATCGGCATGACCGGCGTGCGCCTGGAAGTGCATGCCCACTTAGTGGTGTGCGCGCAGTCGGCCGCCGCCAACGTCAGCAAGTGCGTGCAGCGCTGCGGCCTGCAGGTCGACAGCCTGATCCTGGGCGTGCTGGCCTCGGCCAACGCGGTGCTGACCAGCGACGAGCGCGAGCTGGGCGTGGTGCTGGTCGACATCGGCGCGGGCACCACCGACATCGCGGTGTTCGTGCAGGGCGCGATCGCGCACTCGGCCAGCCTCGGCATCGCCGGCGACAAGGTCACCGAGGACATCGCCCACATGCTGCGCACGCCGACGCCGGAGGCCGAGCAGATCAAGGTCCGCTACGCCTGCGCGCTGGCGCAGATGGCCACCGCCGAGGAATCCATCCAGGTGCCTTCCGTCGGAGACCGCGCGCCCCGGCGCATGCCGCGCGCCTCGCTGGCGCAGGCCGTCCAGGCCCGTTACGAGGAAATCTTCGAGATGGTCCAGGCCGAGCTGCGCCGCAGCGGCTTCGAGCAGCACGTGCGCGCCGGAATGGTGCTCACCGGCGGGGCCTCAAAGATGGAAGGGGTGGTGGAACTGGCCGAGGAAATGCTGCAGATGCCGGTGCGGGTGGGCATCCCCCAGCACGTCACCGGTCTGGGCGAGGTGGTGGGCAACCCGGTCCACGCCACCGGTGTGGGGCTGCTGCTGATGGGCAGCCAATTCGAGAATCCGCGCCGTCCGGTGATCAACACCGGCCGCGCAGGTTCGCTCTTCAACAAGCTCAAGAGCTGGTACAGCGACCACTTCTGAGCGGCGGTGCACGACAGCGGCGGGCGGGGGACGGCAGGCAACAGAACAAACGCGGCACGCAACACGAAAGACCACGGCAGCAACCAAAACTAGACCAACGAGGACACGGACATGGCACATTTTGAACTGGTGGAAAGCATGGCTCCCAACGCGATCATCAAGGTGATCGGCGTCGGCGGCGGAGGCGGCAATGCGGTCGCCCACATGGTCAGCAACAACGTTGACGGGGTGGAGTTCATCACCGCCAACACCGACTCGCAGGCGATCAAGAACTGCGGCGCCAAGCTGCAGCTGCAGCTGGGCAACAACGTCACCAAGGGCCTGGGTGCAGGTGCCAACCCCGAGGTCGGCCGCCAGGCCGCGCTGGAGGACCGCGAGCGCCTGATGGACGCGCTGGAAGGCGCCGACATGGTCTTCATCACCGCCGGAATGGGCGGTGGTACCGGGACTGGCGCGGCGCCCGTCGTGGCCCAGCTGGCCAAGGAGATGGGCATCCTGACTGTCGCCGTGGTGACAAAGCCGTTCCCGTTCGAGGGTCGCCGCCGCATGCAGGTCGCGCTCAAGGGCATCGAGGAGCTGAGCCACCACTGCGACTCGCTCATCACCATTCCCAACGAGAAGCTGATCACCGTGCTGGGCCGCAACGCGACCATGGTGCAGGCGTTCCGCGCCGCCAATGACGTGCTGCTGGGCGCCGTGCAGGGCATCGCCGACCTGATCGTGCGTCCGGGCCTGATCAACGTCGACTTCGCCGACGTGCGCACCGTCATGTCCGAGATGGGCCTGGCGATGATGGGCAGTGGCGCCGCCAAGGGCGATGACCGCGCCCAGGCCGCCGCCGAGGCCGCCGTGCTCAACCCGCTGCTGGACGACGTCAACCTGCAGGGCGCCAACGGCATCCTGGTCAACATCACGGCCGGCCCGGACTTCACTATGGCCGAGTTCGACGAGGTGGGTCGCACGGTGGAGGCGTTCGCGTCCGAGGACGCGACCATCGTCATCGGTACCGTGCTGGACCCCGACATGCAGGACGAAGTGCGCGTGACCGTCGTTGCCACCGGCCTCAACCGCGGTGCCGGCAGCAAGATCAAGGGTGTCGAGGGCAACCGTGCGCCGATCCAGCTGGTCCGCAACGCCACCACCGGCCAGCCGGAGTTCCCGGTCGACGCGATTTCCTCCTCGTCAGCCTCCTCGTCGGAGTCGCGCGCCCCGTCGGTGCCGAGCTTCAGCAGCAGCCTGCGCGGTGAATCGACCAAATCCGAGCCGGCCGCGGCGACCGGCGCGGCCGACTTCGGTCCCGACAGCTACCTCGACATCCCGGCATTCCTGCGCCGCCAGGCGGACTGACCCGCCTGCCGCCCGTGTACTGCCATCGCTTGAAGCTGTAATGCCGTAGTCCGGTTCGTCTTGGCTCCGCGGGTGTCCTCGCGGGGCATTTGGACCGGTCGTCCGCCATCAGGCGCGGCGACCGGTCATTTTTCGGCCGTGGGCGCACACGCGCTGTTCAGCGCCAATTGATCTGCCTCCAATAGGCTGCGTGGTACCGTTACCCGGTTTTTCCCTCTTCAGGCACACCTATTCCATGCTGCGTCAGCGCACCCTCAAGAACGTGATCCGCGCCACCGGCGTGGGGCTGCACAGCGGCGAAAAGGTCTTCCTCACCATGCGTCCGGCCCCCGCCGACGCAGGCATCGTTTTCCGGCGCATCGACCTGGATCCGGTGGTCGACATCCCCGCGCGCGCCGACCTGGTCACCGAGACCACGCTGTGCACCGGCCTCAGCCTGGGTCCGGCCAACGTGCAGACGGTCGAGCACCTGATGTCCGCGCTGGCGGGACTGGGCATCGACAACGCCTACATCGACCTGTCCGCGGCCGAAGTGCCGATCATGGACGGCTCGGCCGGCCCGTTCGTGTTCCTGCTGCAGTCGGCAGGCATCGTCGAGCAGGACGCCGCCAAGCGCTTCATCCGCATCCTGCACCCGGTCGAGGTGCGTGATGGCGACAAGTTCGCCCGCTTCGAGCCGCACGACGGTTTCCGGGTCGGCTTCACCGTGGTGTTCAAACACCCGGCGATCCCCGATTCGCAGTCGCGCGCCGAGGTCGAGTTCTCGACCATCAACTACATCAAGGAAGTCAGCCGCGCGCGCACGTTTGGCTTCATGCGCGACCTGGAGTACATGCGCGAGCGCAACCTCGGCCTGGGCGGGTCGATGGACAACGCCATCGTGCTCGACGAGTTCCGCGTCCTCAACGAGGACGGACTGCGCTACGCCGACGAGTTCGTGCGCCACAAGATCCTCGACGCCATCGGTGACCTGTACCTGGCCGGCCACGCCATCATCGGCGCGTATGAAGGCTTCAAGTCCGGCCATGCGCTCAACAACAAGCTGGTCCGCGCGCTGCTCGCCGAGCAGTCGGCCTGGGAGATCGTCAGCTACACCGAAGACGAGGATCCCCAGGCGATTTCGACCGCGTTTGGCCGCCTCGCGACGGTCTGAGCGTTACACCAGTGCCCGTCCAGCGTTAGCCGTGCATGCATCACGAATGTGACTGCTTCACGCCGTTTTAACGTTTTCTACACGATATGACCTCGGGTTTTTAACAAATCCGGGGTTTTTGACCTTTAGGATGCCCCGTCGATGTTCACTTGTTCGTCACGGCGATTAACGCGCTACGACGTTGCAAGGATTCATCCGGCGTCATCCGTCCCATCGGGGTCGGTGGTTTTGAGGGACGCCAGCGCAGCCTCGAGTGATTTTTTCGCGGCCGCGGACATGGTCACGGTTTTCGCGGGCGCCGGAGGGGCCGGTGCGCGCGAAGGAAGGCTTGTCTTGATGACGACTTTCGCCGCGTCCAGACCCATGGAGCGGGCACCTGACAACAGTTCCGGAGCGAGCAGGCGAAGTTTGGCCCGCCACACCGGGGAATCCACCAGATAAACGAGCCTGCCGTGCTCGTGATTCGCCAGCCGCGCATGCGCGGACAGCGGGAACGGCAGGAGTGGCCTTAACCGGCGGTCCAGTTCGTCGAGCCACAGGGCACGGCGGATCGTGTTACCCGCAGGCACCGCCAGCAGCGCATCCAGCGCCGCGGTCGGAGTCGAAGGGAGGCGCGATGACTTCGCCGGTTTGGGTTGGAATTCAGACATCGGACTTATGACCTATCAAGACATCCTAAATAAATCGCGTGGTACCTGGGCTTCACTCGCCCACCGCGCGCTTCAGGCCGCCATGCAACGCCCGCTGGGCGCCGGCGCGGTACTTCTGGGTGGCGGACTGATGCTCGGCCTGGGTACAGGCTACGCGGCCAACCACGGCTTGCGCGACCAGGTCGCCCAGCAGCAGGTGCAGATCGACTCGGCCCAGGCCGACGCGCAACGTGAAATCAATGCCCTGGCGGCGCGTCTGGGTGAGCTGCAGGCCGAAGCCAACCGGCTCAATGCCCTGGGCAAGCGCCTGACCCGCATCGGCCAGTTGCAGGATGGCGAGTTCGACTTCAACGAGCCCGTCGGCATGGGCGGTGTCGGCCCGGTGGAAGACATGCCCAAGGGCGAGCTCGACCAGGGCCTGTCGGAACTGGGCGAGCAGTTCCGCGCTTCCGGCGAGCAGCTTTCGGTGCTCGAATCGCTGCTGTTCAATCGCCAGCTGGACATGAACGCGGTGCCGTCGCGCGAGCCGATCGAGAGCTACATCACCTCCAATTTCGGCCACCGCGCCGACCCGTTCCGCGGCGGTCGCGCCTTCCACAAGGGCATCGACTTCAAGGCCAACGTCGGCGATCCGGTGATGGCCGTGGCTGACGGCGTGGTGAGCTTCTCCGGAGTGCGCAGTGGCTACGGCAACACCATCGAGATCGACCACGGCAACGGCTACGTCACCCGTTACGCGCACAACTCGCGGCTGAGCCTGAAGGTCGGCGGCCTGGTCCGCGCCGGCGAGGAAGTCGCCAAGGCGGGTTCCAGCGGCCGCTCCACCGGTGCCCACGTGCACTTCGAGGTGTGGCAGAACGGCCAGGCCGTCAATCCGAAGAAGTTCCTCAACCAGCAGTCGCCATTGCACGGCTGATCCGGTCGCGCGCAGAGGGAGTTTGCGCTGGTGGGTGGCGATGCGGCGGGCTTGATAGGCGCCCGCCCGCCCCCACGCTAGAATAGGCGTTTACCAAGACAGGGTGCCCCGCGCCCTGTTTTTGTTTCCGCCGTCATGTAATCCGACTGGAACCATCCATGCTCAACAACATGCTTACCCGTGTCTTTGGCAGCCGCAACGACCGTTTCCTCCGTCAGCTGCAGCGCACGGTCGTCAAGATCAACGCGCTCGAGCCGGACATGGAGAAGCTCAGCGACACCGAGCTGCAGGCCAAGACGCCGGAGTTCAAGCAGCGGCTGAAAGATGGCGCCAAGCTCGACGACCTCCTGCCCGAGGCGTTTGCGGTCTGCCGCGAAGCATCGCGCCGCGTGCTGGGCATGCGTCCGTATGACGTCCAGCTGATCGGCGGCATGGTGCTGCACCTGGGCAAGATCGCGGAGATGCGCACCGGCGAGGGCAAGACCCTGGTCGGCACGCTGCCGGTCTACCTCAACGCGCTGACCGGTGACGGCGTGCACCTGGTGACCGTCAACGACTATCTGGCCCGGCGCGACTCGGCCTGGATGGGCGAGCTCTACAACTGGCTGGGCCTGAGCGTGGGCGTGGTGTATCCCAACATGCCCCACGGCGACAAGGCCGAGGCCTACGCCGCCGACATCACCTACGGCACCAACAACGAATTCGGCTTCGACTACCTGCGCGACAACATGGCGCTGTCGAAGGAGGACCGCCACCAGCGCGGCCTGAACTTCGCGATCATCGACGAGGTCGACTCGATCCTGATCGACGAGGCGCGCACGCCGCTGATCATCTCCGGCCCGGCCGAGGATTCGCCCGAGCTGTACATCAAGGTCAACCGCATCGTGCCGTCGCTGGTACGCCAGGAGACCGAGGAAGGCGAGGGCGACTACTGGGTCGACGAGAAGGGCAAGCAGGTCCACCTGTCCGAGGAAGGCCAGGAACACGCCGAGCAGCTGCTGCGCGACGCCGGCATCCTCGGTCCTGACGAGGACGAAGGCCTGTACTCGCCGGCCAACCTGGCGGTCGTCCACCACCTCAACGCCGCGATGCGCGCCCACGCCATCTACCAGAAGGACGTGGACTACATCATCCGCGACGGCGAGATCGTGATCGTCGATGAGTTCACCGGCCGCACGCTGGCCGGCCGGCGCTGGTCGGACGGCCTGCACCAGGCGGTGGAGGCGAAGGAGGGCGTGCCGGTCCAGCGCGAGAACCAGACGCTGGCCTCGATCACCTTCCAGAACCTGTTCCGGATGTACAACAAGCTGGCCGGCATGACCGGTACGGCGGACACCGAGGCGTTCGAGTTCCAGAGCATCTACGGCCTGGAAGTGGTGGTGATCCCGACCAACCGCCCGGTCAAGCGCATCGACAGCCCGGATGCGGTGTTCCTCAACCGCGCCGGCAAGTACCGCGCGGTCGCCGCCGAGATCAAGGAGGCTCACGCCAAGGGCCAGCCTGTGCTGGTCGGCACGACCTCCATCGAGGTCTCCGAGATGCTCAGCCAGCAGTTGACCGCCGAGGGCATCCACCACGAAGTGCTCAACGCCAAGCAGCATGAGCGCGAGGCGACCATCGTCGCCCAGGCCGGCCGCCCCGGCGCGATCACCATCGCCACCAACATGGCCGGTCGCGGTACCGACATCGTGCTGGGCGGATCGGTGGACAACGAGATCGCGATGCTGGAAGCCGAGACCGGCGAGCCCGTCGACGAGGCCACCCGCGCGCGCCTGAAGGCCGAATGGAAGGAGCGCCACGAGGCGGTCAAGGCCGCCGGCGGGCTGCACATCGTGGGCACCGAGCGCCACGAAAGCCGCCGCATCGACAACCAGCTGCGTGGCCGTGCCGGCCGCCAGGGCGACCCGGGTTCCTCGCGCTTCTATTTGTCGCTGGAAGACAACTTGATGCGCATCTTCGCCGCCGACTGGGTGCAGAAGGTGATGGCGCGGATGGGCCTGAAGGAAGACGACATCATCGAAAGCCCGCTGGTGTCCAAGCAGATCGCCAACGCGCAGCGCAAGGTCGAGGCCCACAACTTCGACATCCGCAAGAACCTGCTCGACTTCGACGACGTCAACAACGACCAGCGCAAGGTGATCTACGGCCAGCGCAACGAGTTGCTGGAAGCCGAGAGCGTCCAGGACAACATCGAGGGCATCCGCGAGGACGTCATCAACGCCGCGATCGCCCGCTTCGTGCCGCCCAACTCGATCGACGAGCAATGGGACCTGCCCGGTCTGGAGGCCCTGATGGCGTCGGACTTCAACATGCAGATCGACGTGCAGGGCTTCGTCAATGGCCGCGAGGAGGTCGACGACGAGGCAGTGACCGAGTTCGTCGTAGAAGAGGTTAACCGCCAGGTTGCCGAGCGCGAACGCCAGCTGGGCGCGGAAACCATGCGCATGCTGGAAAAGCACTTCATGCTCAACGTGCTCGACCAGAGTTGGAAGGAGCACCTGGCCCAGATGGATTACCTGCGGCAGGGCATCCACCTGCGTGGCTACGCCCAGAAGCAGCCGAAGCAGGAGTACAAGCAGGAGGCCTACCTGCTGTTCTCCAACATGCTGGAAAAGGTCAAGCACGACGTCATCAGCCTGCTGGCGCGCGTGCGCATCCGCAGCGAGGAAGAGGTCGCGGCGCTGGAGGCGCAGGAGCGCGCGCAGGCCGAGGCCAAGGCCAAGCAGATGCAGTTCCAGCACGCCAGCTCGGGCGGTTACAGCGCCGATGAAGAGGCGGCCGAAGCCCAGCAGGCGCTGGCCCGCGGCGCGGCCAATGCCGAAGTCACCCGCGTCGGCCGCAACGAGCTCTGCCCGTGCGGCAGCGGCAAGAAATACAAGCATTGCCATGGTCAGCTGGTCTGACCCCAGCCCCGATGGCAGTAGATGGCGGATGCCCGGTGCATCCGCCCCGATGAACGCCCCGGCGGTGCATCGACGATGAGCGAAACAGCGCCAACGCGCTTCGTGCGCGTGGTTGCCGGAGTGATAGGCGATGCGCGCGGCCGCATCCTGCTGGCCCAGCGCACCGGCGCCAGCGATCTGGGCGGATTGTGGGAATTTCCCGGCGGCAAGATCGACCCCGGCGAGAGCACCGAGCACGCGCTGGCGCGCGAGCTGGATGAGGAGCTGGGGATCCACGCCGAGGTCGGCGAGGCGGTCATCACCGTGCCGCAGCTCTACCCGGACAAGCGCCTGACCCTGGACGTGCGCCACGTCACCCGGTGGCAGGGCAACCCGCGCGGACGGGAAGGGCAGGCCCTGCTGTGGGTGCCGCCGCGCAAGCTCGCCCTCTACCGGATGCCGCCCGCCGACCGGCCGGTGGTCGCGGCGTTGCAGCAGCCTGACCGGTATCTGGTGACACCGGATGTGGGGCAGCTCACTGCCGGGCTCAGTGGTGCGGAACTCGAGGCGGCTGAGCAGGCGTGGCTGGATGCGCTGGAGCGAACGCTGGCCGCCGGCATCTGCCGTGTCCAGGTGCGTTCACCGACCGCGGATCCTCAGCGATCGGCTCGTCTGGCCGCATCCGCCGTAGAGCTGTGCCGGAGCGCTTCAGCGGAAGTCCTGGTCAACGGCGATCCTGAGCTCGCCGCGCGGTTGGGCGTCGGCGTGCACCTGCGCTCGGATCAGCTCTGTGTCTACTTCGATCGACCGGTCGGTGCCGATGTGCCTCTCGCGGCGTCGTGCCACACAGTGGACGAACTTCGCGCGGCAGAGCGCTTGGGCTGCAACTTCGTGGTGCTGGGAAACGTGAAGCCGACCGCGAGCCACCCCGCCCGGGACGGCATCGGCTGGGAGGCCTTCGCCGCCATGCGCGAACACGTCTCTATGCCGATCTACGCCATCGGTGGAGTGGGAATCGACGACATGGATGACGCCCGCGCGCACGGTGCGCAGGGGATTGCGGCGATACGTGGGCTTTGGGCTGGCTGACGCGGGCCGCGATTCTCAGCCCGCGACCGCCATCGCCAGCGTGCGATAGGACCGATCCAGCGCCGCGATGTGCCCATCCAGCGTCTCCAAGCCACCGTCGTTGACGATGATGTCGTCGGCGATCGCCAAGCGCTGCACGCGAGTGGCCTGGGCGGCGATCATCGCGTCGGCCAGCGCCGCATCCACGCCGTCGCGCTGCATCAGCCGGGCATGTTGGACCGCGACTGGCACATCCACCACCAGAATGCGCCCGAGCCATGGATAGGCCTTGCGTCCGCCACCTTCGGCGAGCAGCGGCACGGCGGCAATGGCGTAAGCACCGGCTGCCTGCTCGCACATGGCACGCACCTTGGTCCGGATACGTGGATGGACGATGGCTTCCAGCCGCTTGCGCTCATCGGTGTGGGTGAAGACCCGCTCGCGCATCGCCGCGCGGTCCAGGTCACCGTCGGCGGTGAGGATGCCGGGGCCGAAGGCATCGACGAGTTCCGCCAGGCCGTCCGAGCCGCGGGCAACCGCCTCGCGCGCGGCGACGTCGGCGTCGGCGACGACCACGCCCAACGATTCGAAGCGCCGCGTGACCTCGCTCTTGCCCGCAGCCACGCCGCCGGTAACTCCGATGATGTAGTGGCTCATGCGGGACAGGATGTCATGGCGCGGGATTTCGTGGATCGCGACACGAGCGGACAAGGAGCCACGCTGCTCGCGCGCACTTCCGTCAGGCCAAACCGGAGATCCGCATATAGCCGCCGATCAACTGCTCGCCCCAGAAGAAGATGATCCAGCCCGCCACGGCCAGATACGGCCCAAACGGAATCGGCGTGGCCTTGTCGCGGCCTTTCGCCGCCAGCCAGATCGAGCCGATGATGGCGCCCACCAGCGATGACAGCAGCACCGTAGGCAGGATGCCTGCCAGGCCGGTCCAGGCACCAATCGCGGCCAGCAGCTTGAAGTCGCCGTGGCCCATGCCTTCCTTGCCGGTGATCTGCTTGAACAGCCACCACACCACCCACAGGCTCAGGTAGCCGACAACCGCGCCGATCACCGCCGGTTTGGCGGCTATGTAGAGGTTGTCGACCGCCGCAATCAACCCCAGCCACATCAATGGCAGGGTCAGCTGGTCGGGCAGCAGTTGCGTCCGCAGGTCGATGCCGGACAGCGCGATCAGGAAGCAGGTGAACACCATCGCGCCGAAGCCTTGCCAACCGAAGCCGAAGCGGGCGACGCAGGCGACCATCAGCACCGCAGTCAGCAACTCCACCAGCGGGTACTGGGCCGAGATGCGCGCCTTGCAGCTCCGGCAGCGCCCACGCAAAGCCAGCCAGCTGAACAGCGGAATGTTCTCGTACCAGGACAGCTGGTGCTTGCAGTGCGGGCAGTGCGAGCGTTCCACCACGATACCCGGCGGCGGCGGATCGTAGGTCTCCGGCTCGCCGAGGATCTCGCGGCTGTCGCGCTGCCACTGCCACTCCATCCGGCGCGGCATGCGCAGGATTACCACATTGAGGAAACTGCCCAGCAGCAAGCCGAAACCGGCGACCAACGGGTAGCCGATTTCGGGGTTCTGATCGAGGAATGCCATGCGCTATTTTGCCTCAACCCACCACGGCGCCGAGCTTGAAGATCGGCAGGTACATGGCAATCACCATGCCGCCCACCACCACGCCCAGGAACACCATGATCATCGGTTCCAGCAGGCTGGACAATGCGTCCACCGCGTTGTCGACTTCCTGCTCGTAGAACTCGGCGACCTTCAACAGCATCGTGTCCAGTGCGCCGGCTTCCTCGCCGATGGCCACCATCTGCACCACCATGTGCGGGAACAGGTTGACCTGCTTCATCGCCATGTTGACCGAGTAGCCGACGGCCACGTCGTCGCGGATGCGGTGCACAGCCTTCTCGTAGACGATATTGCCGGTGGCGCCGCCGACGGTATCCAAGCCTTCCACCAACGGCACGCCGGCGCGGAAGGTCACGGCCAGCGTACGCGCGAAACGTGCAATGGCGGAGTTGTGGATGATCTGGCCGACCACCGGCACCTTCAGGATCATCCGGTCCAGGAAGAACTGGAACGCGACCGAGCGGTTCTTCGTCATGATGAAGGCGACCACGGTAGCCACCGCGACGATCAGGATCAGCCACCACCATGCCACCATGAACCGGCTCAGCTTGATGATCAGCATGGTGAACGCCGGTAGCTCGGCGCCGAAGCTGGCAAACACGTCCTCGAACATCGGCACCACGAACACCAGCAGGATCGCGCTGACGATCAATGCGACGGCAACCACGGCCGCCGGGTAGAACATCGCCTTCTTGATCTTGCCCTTCAGCGCCTCGGTGTTTTCCTTGTAGGTCGCCACCGTATCGAGCACCGTCTCCAGCACACCCGCAGACTCACCGGCTGCCACCAGGTTGCGGAACAGCAGGTCGAACTCGACGGGATGCTTGCCAAGCGCCTCGCTCAGCGACGAACCGCTCTCGACCTCCGAGCGGATCGAGTTGACCAGCTTCTGCATCCTGGGGTTCTTGTTGCCGCTGGCGATGATCTCCAGCGCGCCGACGATGGGCACGCCGGCCTTCATCATCGTGGCGACCTGGCGCGCGAACACCGCGATGTCCTGCGGAGACACTTTCTTGCCGGCGCTGAAAAGCGGCTTGGGCTTGATCTTCACGACCTTGGGCGTAATGCCCATCCGGCGCAGTTCGGCGCGCACGAAGTTCGCGTTTTTCGCGGTCTGCTCGCCCTTCATGGTGATACCGCGCTTGTCGGTGCCTTCCCACACGAAAACGGGCGTCGCTTCGGCGCGGCGTGGCGCCACGACGGGTTTCTTGGCGGCAGTGCGGCTGACAGACATAGCGTGTTTCCCCAGTGTCACTTGTTGATTACTGCAGCGCGGCGCGCCGGCATCGGTACGCCATCCCCGGGCAACCCGCCGCCATCCCCGGGCCACGGATCACCGGCACGCGCCCGCAAGCTCAAACGGGACATGCCGTGCGCCAGCATATCCTGACCCAGTGCGTCGCGATAGCAACGCCGGTCACATACGCCTGACCTTTGCGCGGCGTCGGCGATCTGCGTTGCGTGGCCGTCGCTGGCACGATTCTGCTGGATCAGCCGCGAAGCAGGTCCAGATATGCCTCATACGCGAAGATCTGTCCCCGTGCCCGGCCGGAGATTTCTCGAAGCACGCCGACCGCCTCGAGAGCATTGACGGCTCCCCGGGCCGTGGGTGGGGACACCTGCAACGCCCGCTGCGCAAGGTCAATGGTGAGCTTTGGCATGGTGGGCAGCATCTCGAACAGCCGCAAAGCCTGTAGCGTGCTGGCTCCCGTACCCAGCACGAGCTTCCGATCCGTGGCGATCTGCGCGGCAATGGCAACGATGCTTCGCTGCGCCTCCTCCGCCGAAGCCTCTACGCCGACCAGAAAGAAGGACACCCAAGACTCCCAATCGCCGTCGGTCCTGATCGCGGTCAAACGACGGTAGTAGTCGTTCTGATGCGCCTTGAGGTAGCCGGACACGTATATCAACGGCGCGGCTAGCAGTTGCCACGCTTCCAGCAGAATTGCGATCAATAAGCGTCCGATACGGCCGTTCCCGTCAAGAAACGGATGGATCGTTTCAAACTGCGCATGGACCAATGCGATACGCACCAGAGGCGGGAGGGTAGGCGCATCGGTGTGGATGAACTTTTCCAGGTCTCCCAGTAGTCCACGCACCTGTTCTGCGGGCGGGGGAACGAACGCGGCATTGCCCGGTCGTGTGCCGCCGATCCAGTTCTGGGTCGTCCGGATGGCCCCGGGCTGCTTCGACGCCCCGCGGGCACCATCCAGAAGGATGCGGTGTGCCTCTGTCAGCAATCGGACAGAGATCGGCAGGCCGTCGGGGGAGTGCAGTTGCTCGCGTGCGAATCGAAATGCCTGAAGGTAATTGGTGACCTCCTCGACGTCCTCGGCGTTGGCCACAGTCAACCCAGCCTCCTCGTCGAAGACGTCGGTCAGAGTGGCTTGGGTGCCTTCCAACTGCGAGGTCAGCAGCGCCTCCTTCCGGATTGCGCTGTAAATCAGCCACTCGGTCGACGCCACCAGTCCTGACATGCCCGACAAGCGCGCCAAGGCGAGCTCAGCGCGACGGTTCTGGTGCTCGTAGCACGTCAGGTCCAATTCCGGATCTGACGGCGGCAGCGCTAAAGGAACGAATGCCCGTACGCACTCATCGTGCGTCCGGGTAGTGGAGTAGCTGCCCGTGATGCGTGGCATAGGAAAGGCTCCTTACGTTGCCGTCAACGTAAGGAACGATACCTTTCTTTACAGCCAGGCAATAGAAAGGAATCTTTCAGTGCGCCAGCAGACAACACTGCGGTCCGATCAGTCCTTGGTCACCCGATTGATCTCCGCCAGGCTTGTGACGCCATTGCGGACCTTCATCAAGGCCGACTGGCGCAGGTCGCGCACGCCGGACTTCTGCGCGGCATCGGCAATCTGCATCGCGTTGCCCCCCGCCAGCACGATGCCCTGGATCTCGTCGGTCATCGGCATGACCTGGTAGATGCCGGTACGGCCCTTGTAGCCTTCGGTGCAGTCGGCGCACCCAACCGCCTCGTAGATCGTGAAGTCTTCAGACGCGATCTCCTCGGCGGTAAAGCCTTCGGCCAGCAGCGCGTGCTCGGGCAGTTCCACCGGGCGCTTGCAGTCGTGCAGGCGGCGGGCCAGACGCTGGGCGATCACCAGCGACACCGACGAGGTGATGTTGAACGGCGCCACGCCCATGTTCATCAGGCGCGCGATGGTCTGCGGCGCGTCGTTGGTGTGCAGGGTGGACAGCACCATGTGGCCGGTCTGCGCGGCCTTGATGCCGATCTCGGCGGTTTCCAGGTCGCGGATCTCACCGACCATGATCACGTCCGGATCCTGGCGCAGGAAGCTGCGCAGCGCGGCGGCGAAGGTCATGCCGCGCTTGACGTTCATCTGCACCTGATTGATGCCCGGCACGCGGATCTCGACCGGATCCTCAACGGTGGAGATGTTGCGCGTCTCGTCGTTGAGAATGTTCAGCGCCGTGTACAGCGACACCGTCTTGCCGGAGCCGGTCGGGCCGGTGACCAGCACCATCCCGTAGGGACGCTTGACCGCGGCCAGGAACAGGTCGCGCTGGTCGTCCTCGTAGCCGAGCTTCTCAATGCCCATCTTCGCCGCGCTGCCGTCGAGGATACGCAGCACGATCTTCTCGCCGAATAGAGTCGGCAGCGTGCTGACTCGAAAGTCGATCTGCTTGGTCTTGCTCAGGTTGAGCTTGATGCGCCCGTCCTGCGGTACACGGCGCTCGGCGATATCCAGCTGCGCCATCACCTTGAGGCGTGCGGATATGCGCGGCTGCAATTTGACCGGCACCTTGGCCGACTGCTTCAGGAGCCCATCGATGCGCAGGCGCACCCGGTACTCGGTTTCATACGGCTCGAAGTGGATGTCAGACGCGCCGCGACGGATCGCATCCACCAGCACCTTGTTGATGAACTTGACGACAGGGGTGTCGTCCGTTTTGGCGTCGACCCCGCTCTCGGATGAGAGTTCGTCCTCCCCGCCGCCGATGTCCAGGTTCTCAAGCCCCTCGTCGTCCTCGCCCATGGCGTCGCCGAGTGCATCGGCGTTCTCCTGCCAGCGGTCCAGATGGCGCTTGATGCTTTCCTCGTCGACCAGGATCGCCTCGACGGTGAAGTTGGTCTGGAACTTGATCTCCGACAACGCGTGCGTGTTGGTGGGTTCGGAAATACCGACGAACAGGCGGTTGCCGCGCTTGAACAGCGGCAGCACCGTGTGCTTGCGAAGCAGCTCTTCCTTGACCAGCTTGATCGCCGACTGCTCCGGGTCCATCGCGGCGGCATCGAAAATCGGTACACCGAACTCGACAGAGTTGGCCGCGGCAAGATGCGCGGGAGCGACGAGTCGCTTCTCGATGATGTACGCGGCGAGCGGCTTGCGTTGCTCGGTGGCGGCGGCCATGGCCTCACGTGCAGCAGACTCGGACAGCGCGCCATCCTGCACCAGGCGGCGGGCAATACCGGTGATGCCAACAAGGTTGGCAGTAGCTACGGCATTCATGGTGATCCCCTGTGGTTCCGTGCGGACAACTTTACTGCAATTGCCTTTAGCGGGGCGGCGCACCCTCCCTCAAGGTGTGGCCATCTGCAGCGCATGCCTGAGGTCGCATTTTGCCCCGGAGGTCAAGCCGCGCGGTGCTTCTCAGGCGGCTTGATCAGGCTTTCGGCGGGAATCCCGAACATGCTGTGCAGCCGCCAGATCATGGGGAGTGTCAACGAGCGCTTGCCGTTGAGAACTTCATAAACGCGATTGGACTTGCCGATGGCCGGCTCCAGGTCCTTCACGGACAGGCCGGCTTGTTCCATGCGGAATTTGATGGCCTCGACGGGGTCGGGAGGGTCCAGGGCGTAGTGCCTGGCTTCATACGCTTCGACCAAGGTAACCAGCACGTCCAGCGTGTCGCCTGCTGGCGTGCCGGGCTTGGCGTTCATGACGCCCTCGACCGCCTTGAGGGCGTCGCGATAGTCGGTTTCGGTTTTGATGGGTTTGATGTTCATGATGCCCTCGTGTGGGTCATATGGTTTGAACGTCGACCTTGTCGTACTGCGTGTGTGTGCCGATGAAGCGCACGTAGACAACGCGATAGTCGTAGTTGATCCAGACAACCAGTCGGTATTTGTTGCCCGCGATGTTGAACACGACGCGGCCGTCCTGGAGGATGCTGGCGTTGCCGAAGTCAGCCTTCACGGCCGCGGGCTGTGCCCAGTCGGCGGCCAATACATGCCTGTACCACGCCAGCGTGGGCTCCTCTGCGTCTTTGTAGACAGGCGTGTCTTGCCAGAACGCCTTGAGCGTGGAGAGGGCGATAATTCGCATGCACACATCGTAGTCCCATGGCGGGACTGTCGCAACTGCCAAGCCATGAGGTTCCAGTCCTTTGGTCGCATCAGCGAAATCTGGCGCAATAAGCGCAGGGCATTGCCCCGTCGGGGTGGCCGGCCGCCGCGCAAGTTCCCGCCGCTGGCTGACGTGGCCGGGGTTTTTGGTGGGGTTGCAGGTGGCAGCGCGGCGGTCTTGCGCTCACAAAAAAAACCCGGCGGGTGCTGGGGTTCTTTGTGTTGCCAGGAAGGCGAGGTCGAGTGAGTCGGGTGCCGTTTGCTTCAGGGTTGCCGATTCAAGCGGAAATGTTCCCTGACTCGCCTTCCGGGTGGCTTGCCTTTATCCGGGGAGGGCGACGGCTGGTGGTGCGGAAAGGCAGTCAGTAACGCCGTCATGAAAGATGACAACCCGGTAAGGCCGCACCAGATATGACGGACGGGTACCGAAACATTGCGCAATGGCGGTATCGCTAAAGGTGTTGTTGTGCAATGCCATAAAGACCGGTGTTTCGGCCTGCACACCGGTGATCTTCTCATCGCTGACCAGCCACCTGATTGGTGAGATTCCGTCGCCGTAAAGTAGACGGGCGGCGATGACACGGACACGCCCTTTTGAGAGCACGGTGATGGCATTAGCATCCCAAAATGGTGCATAACCGTGATGGATGCCGTTTTCCCCAAGCCAACGGATGAGGTTTTCCTTGTCAGCGTTGGTGGTTTTTTGGTTGATTCCAGGGCCGCTATAAATTGGCTGGGCGCTGGTCAGCGATGAGAGCACGAGACTGCCTGTGGAAAGCAGGAGGACAGGCGAAATTATTGTGGTGACGGCAATGGATTTGTACTTCTTTGGAAGTTCGCCCATTGCCAAAATCAGAATGATTGCTACGGGAATGAGGGTGAAGACCAGATAATAGATTCCGTAGTGCTCCTTGATCGGTTCGCCTACGAGCAATGCGCCGGTGATCAGGCCGGTGCCGAAGAAAACATAACTGACCAAAAACATCCGTGACCGCTGCCGTAGCCTGAACGCACGGGCGGAAACAAAGACGAAAGCTGCAGCGACGGTGACGATAAGGGCAACACGATAGATCGTGCCGAGGCTGTGAACGATACCATTCGGGTTGGTAGCGAGATTGGTGATGCCGAGGAATTCCAGTGCTAGTCGCCACAAGGTTCTCGCATTGATAATGAACTGAGCCGAATTCGAGATTAGCTGGTGCCGGGCGTAGGAGGTATTTATGCTGAGGAAGTCGGCGGCGATGACATGGAAAGCGGTGCCAACGACAACGGCGGCAACGATAGCTCGTAAAAGCCAATCGCGCCGTCGCACCATTTCTTTGACGACCTGCTCGCCGGCAATGCGGGCGGAAAGCCAGCAGGCTATCGCCGCACAGGCACTTGGAAGCAGTGTGAATGCGAACGCCTTTTTCGGATTGGAGGCGAAGAGCAGCGCCAGCAGCATGGCGGCGACGATGATATACCGACGCGAAAACTTGCCGTCGACGACCTTGCACACCATTGCGAGAAACAGGACATTTTGCGCAAGGACCGCGGACATCATATAGCCGAGCACGAGGTCCAAGTACAGCATCGATGGACCGCTGATCACCAGAAGTGCCGCGCAGGCTGAAGCCGCCTTGTCCAGTCCGAGCGTGCGGCCAAGGTAATACATGGCCGCCACCAGAATGCTTGCACCAACGGTAGCGGCGCAGGCTAGGGCTAGTGGCGTGATGCCGAGCCATTTCACGAATGGCAGTGCGATTTGTCCGACATCGACGATGGATATGCTGCCGCTGACGTAATGCCACGATTGCGGAAGCCACGTGCCGGAGCGAAGGATGTCTTCGGCCAAAAGAATGTAACTGGCCGAATCCGAATGAAGGTATTGCGGGTATGTGTAGTACAGGAACAAAAGCGTTGAGACGATGCACGCCAATATACTAACGGTAAGTAGATAACGCGCGGATATGTTGTCCGGTAGGAGATTGCTTGCCGGGGTTGCTGGCGGCGCCACGCTTGGCCGGCTCATTGCGCCGCGTTGCCGAGTGTGGCCGCTTCGATTGCCGTCACCCCGTTGCCCGCCGAGGCGCACCAGTGCGCCTCGAACTCATGGTCAGTCGCGAAGTGCCGGCACAGTAATGTCTTGTATGCAGTGACCACAGGATCCGTGGTTAGCAGAGGTAGGCATTGTGCAGCCAGCGTGGTGCGGTCGAGCTTCATCCAGCAATCATTTGGACCATTGAACATCCCCGATGGCCAGCTACTCACGCCGTAGCGCTTGAAAAACACAGCGCGTTGTTTGAGCCGCAGTTGTTCGCGTACATCCGACTGTCGCAATTGAAGGTGGTGGTCAGGCGTCAGTTCGAATAGTCGGCTGAGCTCTGTGGCTACTTCATCCGGGTCAATGTTTTTCTTCTGCAGCGACGCGCCGGATATTCCGGATTCGAAGAAAATAGGACGCTCCGAATATGGCAGAGAGTTCCCTTTTGCATTAATCAATTCTCTGCCATCAAAGTCGATGTCTGAGAAACTAGTTCCAATTTTCGACAGTACCGTTGGCATGACATCTATCAGGCTCGCCGGATGCTGTGATGTGGCCGATGGCCATACCGGCTCGCCATCACGATAGCGTTGCATCGCGAGCAAGACGTGCATCTGTGACTCGTCCATAGCGGGCGACCCGTGGCCGAAATATGGTCCGATAGAGGCTTGGTTGCCAATGTTGTTCTGAGCAGGCTCCTCCAGCCATTGGTCGGGCTGCAGGCCCAATGCTTCGCCGTGATCGGACAGAATCACCACCACAGCGTTACGCAGGCGGCCAGCAGCTTTTAGTTGGAGCATGATTTTAGCGACTTGGCCGTCGGCAACCTGCAGCGCACCTTCATAAGGTGTGCGGGCGTTGCCATCTACATTGGTCGCCTGGACATAAGGAACGTGTGCGATGCAATAATGAGAGACAAGGAACAACGGCTTCTGGCTGTCTGCAGCCGCAACGGCACGGGCGAGTCTGTTGTCGTGTGCTGCTGGTCGATAGATCGTAGCGGCGGCTCGATTGCCGGCTACGTGCGGCATCCATACGTCTGCATAGGGCAATAGCTGCGCCAGATTGGTGCCGATGGTGTCGAGGAAGTCACCCACCAAAAAATCGAACACCCCCGGCGGGGGCGTCACCAACGTATCGAATCCATAGCCCTGATCGAAATTGGCAAAGCGCGATTCGTCCATCGCAAACATGGTGGTGTAGCCGGCATCTTTCAATCGGTGGGCGACTGAAGCTTGTTTATCGATCTTATCGGAGGGATACAGGTTCTCGCGTGCGCCGTGCCGAGTTGGATAGCGTCCGCTGAGGATGCTCATATAGGCGACGAAGGTCCGCGCCATTGGCGTATAGGCTTGCTCGAAATTGATTGCGTTGCGTAGGAACCCGTCGATGGTCGGCGTCAGCGTCTCGCCGTCGTAGCCGAATGCCTTCAAATGGTCTGGACGTAGCGAATCGACGCCAATCACGATGATGTCGGGTTGCGCGCGTGGTGGCGTATTAGATGAGGAATACGGCGGCAGTGGTGCCCGCCCGGCGATCAGCAATGCGATGACGGCGAGTAGAACAGTGCGTGTGGGGACAGTGGCGATACGCACTACCCAATACATTAGCAATGCGCCGCAGCCAATTGACAGCCCATAGATCAGCGCTGGACTGGCAGGTTGTATCAAGAGCAGGTCGCTATTGGGGATGCCGCGCGAGACGGGAAAAATGTTGTGGTTGGCAATCACCATCAGCATCAAGGTCGCGGTCAATGCCATCGTGTGGCTGCCACGCCGAGCCAGTGCGTTACGGACCCAACTCGGCCCGCGGGTCAAAAGATCGTGATGCACCCTGCTGGCCAATAGCAATGGCGCTATATGTGCGAGCAGGCTAACCAGCAGGTATCCGCCCAGCACCCGGGCCAGCGTGAGCGGCAAGCCATCGGTGACGGCACGGGCAATGAATTCCGTAGATTCATTTGCCAGGGCTTGCAGTCGAGAACTGATTGCCGTCACCAACTGGAAAGCGAGGACGGCCGCGCCAACCAGTGACGCATAGAGATAGCGATTCATGGGGAAACGAGTATCCGTTGGTGTCACGGCACAGCTTGTCGGAGCGGTGTTCGATATGTTTCGTGTTTGCTTGGGGGCCTAGCGGCACTCTGCCGGATAAAACTTCGGCTGGCTGCCGCTGCCAACGCAACGCCACGAGGTACCAATGGCGCCGCTGGTGACTGTAGTGGGGGTGTAGGTGAGAATGGTGCCGCGTGTGAGCGTCGTGCCGGTGACTGCGATAGCGCCGGTGGCGGGCGTGCAGGCGATGCTGGCGGTGTTGCGGTTGCCGGTCGGAACAGCGGTCGAGACCGGCGCGCAGGCGTCGGTGGGCAATGCGCCGCCGTTGTTGATGATGTTTTCGGCGACCGTTACCTTGAGTCCGCTGGCTGAGACGGCTAGCTCGGAGACCCGGGCGCGGATGGTGTAATCCTGATATGCGGGTAGAGCGATGGCAGCGAGGATTGCAATGATCGCGATGACGATCATGAGTTCGATCAATGTGAACCCGCGCGTGTTTTTCATGACCGATTTCCCCATCAGGTCTTGAAGGTGAATGCATGAACCGTGCCAAAAAGAAACCCCGCCGGAGCGGGGGTTCTTTTTTTAGCTGTATGATCGTATTTCGATTAGCGGCACTCGGCCGGGTAGTACTTGGGGTTGCTGCCGCTTCCGACGCAGGACCAGGTGGTGCCGACTGCTGAGCTCGTACCACCAATCACAGGGGCGAAAGTCAGGATGGTGCCCTTGGCGACGGCGGTGCCGGTGGCAATAATGACGCCGGTTCCCGTGGTGCACGTGATAGTCGACAAGTTAGTGGTTGCGGCGGTGGTGGCGCCGGTGCCCGCGCACGGATCATTGGGTGTCAACGCACCGCCATTGTTGGCAATGTTTTCAGCAACGGTAGCCTTCATGCCGCTGGCGATGACAGCCAGCTCGGAAACGCGCGCGCGGATGGTGTAGTCCTGATAAGCCGGCAGCGCAATCGCAGCCAGAATCGCGATGATCGCAACCACGATCATCAGTTCGATCAGGGTGAAGCCTTTCTGTACGTTCTTCATGGTGTTTCCCCTAGGAGTGATATGTGTTTCACGTACCGTCGGAGCCGGCGTTCCGGTCCTCGGGCTGCAGTGCTCGTTCGGCACGTGCTCGGTAAGGTACGCATTTCCCGTGCCAAGTGGCGTTTTTGCTAGTTGGGGTGCCGAAACTGAATCGGCAGTCACGTTTGGCCGGTGACTTCGGTCTTTCAGGTGACCTTAATGGTCCGTTTTGGCGGGTGGTGTGACGCAAATGGTCACGTTGGCGGCCCTTCATCAAGCATTTCCACATTGACGAACACCAGCGGCGCCGGCTTGACCCCGCAGCGGGGCTGTCGCCGGTGATGCTAGTCTCAGGCCGTTGCCGCGCGATCCCACAGCGGCGGCTCGCCTAACCTCAAGCAATTGGATGGAACCCATGGATACGGATATCCAGTCTGTCGTGGCGCGCGCACTGTCGCGTGTGTCGCAGCACCAGCGCCTGATCGAGATCGACACCGCGCTGCCTGACGCGCTTGTCGTCGAACGCTTTGAAGGCATTGAGTCGGTCTGCGACGACTTCATTTTCAGCGTGGACTGCCTGTCCACCGATCCCTTTCTGGAGGCCCGCGCGTTGCTTGGCCAGCCGATGGCGCTGCGCCTGCGGCTGGCCGGTGGCAGCCTGCGCCACTGGCACGGCCACTGCACCCGGGTCATGCCGTTGGGCAGCGACGGCGGGTTTGCCCGCTACCGATTGGTGATGGCGCCGTGGACGGCATTTCTGAAGCTGCGCCGCAACGCACTGGTGTTCCAGGATCTGGATGCGCTGGGCGTGCTGGAGCGGGTACTGGATGACTATCCGCAGGCGGCGCTGCGTGTGGATGCGACCCAGTCGCTGCCGGTGTACCCGATCACCACCCAGTACCGCGAGAGCGACCATGCGTTCGTGTTCCGCCTGCTGGCCGATGCCGGGCTGGCGTGGCGGTTTGAGCACGCGCAGGACGACGAGGGCGGCGTCACCTTGGTGGTGTTCGATCGCGACGCGACCGTGCCGGAGGCGATGGAGTCCACCTTGCGCTTCCATCGCAGTGATGCGACCGAGGCCAGCGATGGGATCCAGCGCTTCAGCGAACAGCGCCAGACAACGGCCAGCATCCTGGGCACCGCCAGCTGGCAGCCGGAGCAGGTGGAAGCCGTGGCGGGCAGCGCGATTGGTGCTGCGGTCGGGTCGAATGCGCCGGCGTTGGAGGCGTGGTCGATGGTGCGCAATGGACGCTTCGCCAGCCGCAGCGACGCCGAGCAACACGCCGCACTGCAACTGGATGCGCTGCGTTTACCCCAGCGCCTGTACGCTGGCGCCGGCAGCGCCCGCAGCATGGCGGCGGGGTTTGCGTTCACCCTGACCCAGCACCCGGACCTGTCCGGGCAGGCGTTCCTGCCACTGGTGATTGAACACCGCGCCGCGAACAATCTGGACAGCGGCATCGCCGAGTTGTTGGGCCCTGCGGGCGGAATCGAGCGCGGCAACTACCGCAACCGCTTCCTCGCCGTCACTGCCGAGACGCCGGTCGTGCCGGTCGCACGCTACAAGCCCACCGCGCCGGGCCTGCAGACCGCGATCGTCGTCGGCCTGCCCGAGTCGGCGCTGACCTCCACCCGCGACCATCAGGTGCGGATCCAGTTCCCGTGGCAGCGCGGCACCGCGCCCAATCCGGGCGGCCTGACCGAGACCGGCTCCACCGCCCACCCGAATGGCCACGCCCCCGGCGACGACACCAGCGGCACCTGGGTGCGTGTCGCCGAATGGATGGCCGGCCCGAACTGGGGCAGCCATGCCCTGCCACGCGTCGGCAGCGAGGTGCTGGTTGAGTTCCTGTATGGCGACATCGACCAGCCGGTGATCACCGGCCAGCTCTACAACGGCAAGGTCGCCCCGCCGTTTGCGTTGGCCGACGCCAGCAACCACCCCGGCACCCTGAGCGGGCTGCACACCCAGAGCCTGGACGGCGGCGATACCCAGCAATGGGTGATCGACGACGCCCCCGGCCAACTGCGCCAGCGCCTGCACACCAGCCTGGCCGACAGCCGGCTGGAACTGGGCTACCTGATCGACCACGACAATGCCCGCCGCAGCAGTCTGCGGGGATCGGGGTTTGATCTGGCGACGCTGGGTTGGGCGAACCTGCGTGCCGGCCAGGGCGTGCTGCTGTCGACCACCGCGCGCAATGAAGGTGTGTCGACCCAGATGGATGTCGCCGAAGCCGTCGGCCAGCTCAAGGGTGCCGAGCGCACTGCGCAGGCGCTGGATGACGCGCTCGGCAGTGCGCAGGTCGCCCCGCTGTCTGCCAACGAACGCCAAACCGAAATGCTGGCCCACGTGGACACCGATCAGGACGGTCACTACAACGGCGCCGTCAACGGCCAGTCCGCGACCAAGCCGTCCGGCGGCGAGCGGGACGGTGGCGACGACGCACCTGGACGTGCGGGTGCCGCGGGCGCAGGAAGCGCAGGAGCGGCCCCGGTCGAGCGGCTGGCGACCCCGCTGCTGTTTATCGAAAGCCCCGACGCGATCGCTCTGGCCACACCGAAAAGCGCGCTCGCCCACGCCGCCGGCAACATCCATCTGACCAGCCAGCAGGACGCCCACATCGCGGCCGGGCAGACCTTGGCCGGGGTTGCCGGTGGGCAGTTGGCCCTGTTCGCCCAGCGCGGCCCGATCAAGGCCATCGCCGCCGACGGCCCGGTCAGCCTGCAGGCCCACACCGGAAAGCTGGAAGTGCTGGCCGACCAGAGCGTCACGATCACCGCCAGTGACGAGCGCATCGATGTACTGGCCAAGGACAAGATCGTCCTGCAGGCCGGGCAGACCAAGATCACGTTGGAGGCGGGCGACATCACCTTTGCGTGTCCGGGCGAGTTCCGGGTCAAGGCGGGGCAGGTGCCGTTCAAGGGTGGGGCGAGTGGCGATGTCAGCCTGTCACTGCCGGATGGACTGCTGAAATTCAAGCCCGATCGGATGCCGGATTTCTCCGGCTGACCGGGCCAATTGACTTAGACAAGGACGTCTACATGACCGACGAAACCCAGACACTGACTCCCCTGAAAAATTTCGTTTACCCGTTCCAGGCGGCCTCGGCTGGCGGCCAAGGGGCTTCAACGGCGACCGACGTCGTCGACCCGCAGAGCTACTACAGCGCCTTGGCCAAGGCCGAAGACGGGTTCTACCCGATCGGTGCCAACGGGCAATGGCATGGTGGGATCCACTTCGGCAGCCAGACTGGCGCAACGCTGGTGCAGGATGCCGGTATCCGTTGTATCGCCGATGGCGAAGTGATCGCCTACCGGATCGATGACACCTATCCCACGGTCGCTTATGACTCCTGCGGCCCGGCGACCTACTCGACCGGCTTCGCGCTGGTCCGGCACCGGTTGCAGCTGCCGCCGGCGCCAAAGAAGAACGAAAGTGCAGCCGCGGGAGATTCCGCCAACGACACGGCAATCGCGCAAAAAGAAGAAGAGCCGTCGCTGATTCTGTACAGCCTGTACATGCACCTTCAGCACTGGGAGGGCTACCGGGCCGATACGAAGAAGGCGCGGCCGGCCTATTGGGGTGACGCGGTATACGCGGTAGCCGAATCCGCCAACGATGCCGACCGGGGCAAGAACCCGCATATCCCCGAAGGTGGCATCGGTCTGAACCTGCGCGACGCCGCCGGCAAGATCGCCGGGTACGCCCCGCGCGGCGTCAAACTCAAGCTCGGTGGAGAGGGCAAGAAGAAGGGCTACTACGCGGTTACAGGGGTCGTGAGCGGTGAAGTGGCGCCTGCCGGGCTGACCGGCGCGTATGCGTACAAGAAGGAGCTGACCGAGACCACCGCCGACCCTGCCACCGACAGGGTGGTCGTGCTCGACAAACCGATCGGGGTCAATGCCGGTGATCTGATGGGACACCTTGGCCAGTACCAGCGATACGTCGATACCAACCCGTTGGGGTCGAGCTGCAGCGAAAGGCCGCTGGTGCAGCTGGACGTGTTTACCTGCGACGATGTCGAAGCATTCATCGCCAAGAGCCGCGAACGCGCCGGCGAGCTGGACGAGAAACACAAGACCCTGTTGCTTATTGAGGCCGGGGCGAAGCTGGCGCTACCGACCAAAGCCGATCAGCGGATTACCGAAAGCGACGGCGTGGTCTTGGACGCGACGTCACCGAAAACCGGTCAGTGGGCCAAGGTCCGGAAAGGCCCCCTGCAAGTGGTTGGCAAGACCGGCTTGACCCGCTACACCACCGCGACCCGCACTTACAGCAATGGCAACGTGCTTTCGCGGGTGGTGGATGCCGGCGGCAATGCAATTGAAGTGGACGCCTACAACGCACTCTCGGCTGCAGACAAGGCCGCCTATACCCGACGCGAAGTCATGGTACCCAGCGGGGATGCCGTCTGGGTAGAGCGCGGGATGCTTGGCGAGGGTCCGTTGATGACCGGCCGTTCCTTGGAGGCTTGGAGCCGGTTCCCATTGACTGCGGGTGATGCCACTGGGCCGCAAGCCGCCGCTCCGCGAGTGGTCGCGTTGAAATCCCTGGAGGAGATCGCCACCGAAGCCGACGGCACGCGCTGGTGGCGAGTGGTGGTGTGCGCGAGTGACGGCAGCGGACGCGCGGGCTGGGCAAGTGAGAAAGGGCAAGCCAAGGTGCGATTGTGCACGCCGTGGGATTGGCCGGGATTTGAGCTGGTCACAGCCGATGACATGATACCGGCGACTCTCTACGCCAACCACGTGGCCAAACATCCCCGGACGCCGAAAGACGAACAGTCAACCCTCGCGGCACAAGGTGCCAGCGCCGAAAGCTCGCAACTATTCACCAAGCTGTATGACCTGATCGATCTGGATGGCGACAAAAAGCTGGTTGCTACCGAAATTCGCAAAGCCCTCAGTCAACCCTGGCTGGCCGAGGCCATTTCCCGCCTGATTGTCCGCCACGACAGCGAGTGGGCTGGTCCGATGGATAAGTGGGACGCGCTCGATGAGTTGATCCCGGAAGCGCGCAAGGCCGACTGGACGCAGGAGAAAAGGCGGATTGAGTCTTTGCTTTGGTGGGATGGTATTCGAGAGGTGGGGGATGACTTTGCAACGCTCCCAAAGCCCATGCACTTCCATCCGGTAGGGGTGATTTCCAGCTTCTCATGCGGTGGCGGCTGCAACTGTGTAGACGTTGATCGATTTATAGAAGAATATCGACTAAAGCACGGCACCTTCTCAAACTCCACGGGAAAACAGCTGGATGCAACGTCCGAGAGTAATCTCAGACTGCTGGTCGACGGAATCGTTGACTACCATAGGGTTCATGGGCGCGAATGCTACGTTCCTCATATCGCCTATATGCTGGCCACAGCCGGGCATGAGACGTTGTGGGCCGGAACCTATTTTGAATCCCGCGGCGAAGGTGGCGGGAGGTCTTACTTCAATAAGTACGATCCAGTTCTTGCGAGTACCCAGGCCCATCGAGACCGCGCATTTGCCAATGGGAATACTGAAGAGGGTGATGGATACAAATACAGAGGTCGGGGGTATGTCCAAGTCACATGGAAAGATAATTATCGGAAATGTGGCGATAACTTAGGGTTGGACTTGGTTGGAAATCCTGATCTAGCACTAGCTCCCTCGGTCGCAGCAGGCTGTATGACCTACGGGATGTACTCTGGGATATTTACTGGCAAGAAAGTTACCACGTACATAAATAAAGCAAGATCTGATTATGTTAGCGCCCGCAGGGTTATTAACGGAGTGGACAAAGCAGAGGTAATTGCGGGGCATGCAGAAATTTTTGAGGCCATTTTAGAGAGGGTGAAATGTTAAAAAGCAGGGTTCCTCCAACGCTTGCTATTGTTCTGTTTGCAGTAGGTGCCCCAATCGCTTGCAAAGAAGGCCCTCCTGGGAGCGAGCTTCTGCGTAGCGACGCGCCTCAGCAAATTGTGGAAAGTACCGTGGATCAGTATCTACGCAAGGGTGGAGATATTGTCTACGAAGATGTGGTCGATGTTGCAAGTGAGCTTGGCATTATAGAAAATTACCCGTCTCTATACACTTACCTCGAAAAATCGACGGGAGGTGATCTGCTTATAATTCAAGAAACATCAGGGTCGCGAAATACATATAAAACTATTACGCCCATAGTCGGGGCGAGTGATCGAGCCATATATGTTGATTGTTCATATGTTAAGTCGGAAGACACCTTGACCCGGGGGGTCCGGGTGGGAGCCTATTGCCGAGGGTCATCGGAAGCAACGCGAGATTCCCTCGAGGATGCGATTAGCGAAAAGCATCTAGTGTCCTACTCAAAAAACTATCCTTGGATAGCTCAAGCGGTAAGCATCAGTGGTCGATGCCCCGCCGCGATGGGGATCGACTTCAGTGGCTACCACATATTGCGTTGCGATGCCGGTAGCTCCAATGAGCTTACGGAGGATATCTCAATCGAAGTGTTTTCTAGGAACCTTGAGCCTGTCTTTCAGCTCCGGGGGGTTGAATTCTCTCCGAGTGAAGCGGACTTGGCAGATGATGTTCTGGTGTTCTGGGGATTGAGGAATGACTCTCCCCATAGCGTTATTCGCAGAGCGATTGAAAAGACGCGCTAGAGTTTTTGAGCATATCTGCTCAGCCGATACAGATGATGAACTATCACCACAAGCTGGGAGCCAAGTGGCTGCCGTCGCTGTCGGGAATCTCGCTGGGCGGAAACCAAGGTGACTAGATCAACAACTTCACGTCCTACGAACACTGGATTGCGCGCGGCCATGGTCGCCATCAGCATGCTGTTGCTGGCCGGCTGCGATGGGGTGAAAAGGGTGCAATCGGAGAATCCCATGCCGGCGGTCGCCGTGGCGCCCACTCCTTCCGTGCAGACAGGAAAACAGTCCCTCGGCGCGTCGGAATTGCAGACACTCTCACTTGTTGAGCCAGTCATCGACACTCTGCACTTCACCGACCGCCACGGCGACCAAGCGGTCGTTTGCTCCCGACTGGCCAAGCACGCCGAAGATCCGGTGGACGGGACGGTAGCCGACCGCATCGTGCTTTCTGCAGAGGTGTACTCCCTACCCGCAACACGGGCACCAACAGCCGCAGGCTGGCAGCACACCGATGACATCGAATGCGACGGCGTGGACATCGAGGCCGGCTTTTATCCCGATAGCGTCTCTGTGACCGACCTGGACGGCAATGGCACCGCAGAGTTGACGTTCGCGTACCACCGCTTCTGCGGTGGAGGGATCGACCCTCGCGATGTCACCGTGTGCCTGCGCGAAGGCGGGGACTCGTATGTATTGGAAGGACAGACGCCGGTAAGAGTGGGCAATGACCCGCCTTTCGGCGCCGGGTTTCAAATGGATGCTGCATTGAGCGCTGCGCCGCAATGGGTACAAGACCAAGTGCTTACGACCTTTCAACAGCTGCGAGACGAGGCGGCGGCGGAGTCCCACACCAACTGAACGTCAGTGGGGCGTTTCCGCTTCCACCCCTTCCATCCGGAACGGCAGCGATACCAGGCGCATGCCGCGGTTGACCTGCACGGCGAAGTGCAGGTGCGGGCCGGTGCTGAAGCCGGTGTTGCCGGACCAGCCGATGTGTTGGCCGGTGCGCACGCGCTGGCCGGGTTTGGCGACCGCGCCTCCCTGTTGCAGGTGCGCATACACGGCCATGCTGCCGTCGTCATGCAGGATGCGGATGTGGTTGGTGTTGCGCAGCAGTTTGTCAGCCGGTCCAGCGCCGCGGTGTTGGGCCGGGTTGTTGCGGAGCGCATCGAGGTGATGGTCGATCACCTGCATCACCACACCGTCGCGCGCGGCGAGTACGGCGGTGCCGACCGGTACGGCGAAGTCGATGGCGTAGCGGTTCTCGTCATCGTCATGGCTGAAGCTGCCTGCGAAGCCCTGGTCGATGGCGATGGGCGTGTCTTTCGTCAGCGGCAGCAGGTAGGTCACATCACGCGGCTGTGCGCTCGGATTGCCGGGCACGCTGTCCAGGATCAGGTCGAAATCGACGGCACCGGAGGGGTCGGCGGCGCGGAACACGGCGACCACGGTGCTGCCGTCGGTCGGGATGGTGGCGCGCGCGGGCAGGGCCGGTGATGCCACGGTGTTGTGGCGCTGGCGATAGCGCAGCCGCACTTCAATCGGGCCCGGCAAGGGGTTGTCGGCCCAGGCGTGGTAGCCGTCGTCGGTGGCTTCGATGCGGACGCGTGCGGCGCCGCTGTCTGCGACGCCCGCAGCGGGAGGGGCAGCTTTGACGGCGGCCAGCGACGCGAGGTCCAGCGCCACTACCGCCGACGCCAGTAGCAACGTCGCGCGTAAGCCCAGATGCCGCGCGCGACTCACCGCGAGCCGGTGCATTCCGCGGCGAGCTCCAGGCTGCGGGCGATATCGGCCAGATCGAACGCGCTCACCGACTCGTCGTTGTGGATGGCAAACAGCGCGCCGTGCGGGAAGGCGGCGGTGCTGGCGGCATGCACGGCGATGCCGTCGGACATCGCGGTGGTCTCCCCGCGGAAGCTGCCAGCCGGGGTCAGGTCGCTGCGCTGGAACAGATGGAAGGCGGTCCGCGTCTCACGCTGGTCGACCGCGACCCAGTAGCCGGTGTCGGGGCCGCAGGCCCACAGCGCGACGCCCTCGGCTTCGGTGGCGAAGGTGTCCTCGGGCAGGCTGCGGCCGGTGAAGGTGCCGGCCAGGGTGTATTCGCGCAGGGTGGATGCGTTGCGGCCGGTGCTGCCGGGAAAGCGCTCGTCGGCGATCATCAGGCGGTCAAAGGTCGGGTCGCCGGCGACGGATTCCACCACCCGCAGTGCGCCGGGCTCGGCGGTGTCGCCAAACGAACCGAGATAACTTGCCCGGAAGCCCTCGTCCTCCAGCTCGACGTGGAAGCGGCGCACGCGCTGGTCGAGCTCCTCCAGCGGCGGCACGATCTCGAAGCGCTTGCCGTACATGAAGCTGTCGGTGACGTACACGTCCAGCCCGCCGGGCGAAACCTCGTTGATCCACAGGCCGTAGGGGCTGCGCAGCTGGTCCTCGCCGAAGGTGCCGAGCGGAGCGAAGTCGGGCAACGCGAGCATCTGCACGCGGTGGTTGTCGCGTTCGGCGACGAAGAGGTGGTCGCCGTGCACGGCCAGGCCGTTGGGACGCTTGAACGTGCGCGCGGCGTCCTCCGTCCCGCCCACAGTCTGCAGCCATTCGCCGGTGTCGGCGTCGAACACCATCAGGGTGTGCGCGGTCTTGGCGCTGGCGATCAGCCAGGTGCGGCCGTCCGGCGCGGGCCAGGTGGCGAGCGAGTCCAGTTCCACGCCGGGATGGGCCGGCGAGACATAGCGCTCGGGCACGACGCGCTCATCCACGGGGAAGGTCGCGGTGTCGACATCGCTCACAGGGGCTATGTCGCTGTTGCGTTGCAGTCCGGTGGCGCAGCCGGCCAGGGCGAGGAGCACGCCGGTCGCGGCGAAGAATCGGCAGGGAGTCATGGCGGGCAGTCTAGTGCCTGCACGTGCGCGGGGCGGTGGCCGGTGCGCAACAACCGGATCGAGCAAGGCATCGCTTTATGCGGATAAAGCGATTGACATCGCTGAAAAGCGTGGGCACACTGCCTGCCATCCATCGAGACCGGCAGAGGGACAGGCCCTTTGAAGCCGGGGCAACCCATCGCAGCGCAAGCCGCGAACGGGTGCCAAATCCTGCGGCGCCGCGTTTCAGCGGTGGCCGGAAGATGGTTGCCGGCACGATCCAGTGTGCGTTGGCAGCCATCCCTCGATGGCTCCCCGCCACTTCGGATAGCCCTCATGAGCCTGCAACTCGCTTCGCGCACCACCGAAACCCTTTTCCAGCCCCGCCACGTCGCCGTATCGCGGTTCCCGGCCGCGGCGCGGAAGATGGCGGTGCGCGGCGAGATCGACGTCCAGCTGGAGATGCGCCACGCCGGCATCCGCGCGGTGACGCTGCGCTACGAGCGCGTCGGCGATCCGTCCTTGCCGGTGCTGTTCGTGGCCGGCGGGATTTCCGCCAACCGCCACGTCGGTGCCAGCGACCAGTTCAGCGATGCCGGCTGGTGGCAGGAGCAGTCCGGCCCCGGCCGTGCGCTGGATCCCGGGCAGCACTGCATCCTCGCTGTCGACTGGGTCGGGGGTGACGGCACGCTGGACGCCGTGATCGATCCCGTGGACCAGGCGACGGCGGTCGTGGCGCTGCTGGACGCGCTGGGCATTGCGCGCCTGAGCGCGTTCATCGGTAACTCCTACGGGGCGATGGTCGGGCTGCATCTGGCCGCGCTGTATCCGCGGCGGGTGGGTCGCCTGGTCGCGATCAGTGGGTTCCACCGCGCGCATCCCTACGCCAGTGCCTGGCGCGCGTTGCAGCGTCGCGCGGTCGCCTTGGGCGCGCTGCAGTGCGATGACAGCCAGGGCGTCGCGCTCGCCCGTCAGCTGGCCATGCTCAGCTACCGCACCGCCGACGAGTTCGACAGCCGCTTCGGCGCCGCCACGGTGGTCAACGGCCGCGTCCAGGTCGCGGCCGAGGACTATCTGGACCACTGCGGCCAGCAGTTCGCCGACCGCGTGGCCGCGCACGCCTTCGTGCGCCTGTCCGAATCCATCGATCTGCAGGCGGTCGATCCGGAAACCGTGCATGTGCCGGTGACCGTGGTGGCGGTGGCGGAGGACCTGCTGGTGCCGCTGGCCGATGCCTACGACCTGGTCCAGCGCCTGCGCGGCGAGACCCGCCTGCACGTCATCCATTCGCGCTTCGGCCACGACGCGTTCCTGAAGGAGTCGCGCGCGATCGACGGCATCCTGCGCGAGGCCCTGCTCGACATTGCCGCCGATGCGGACGCCGAGGCGCTGGCATGAGGGCGCAGCACGTGCAGGCCCGCCCGTCGCATCGCTGTACGACCGCCGTACGCGCCGGCATCGACCGCGACGAGGCGTTCGGCGCGGTCACCCCGCCGCTGGTGCTGTCGTCCAACTTCAGCTTCGCCGGCTTCAACGACCGGCGCACCTACGACTACACCCGCAGCGGCAACCCGACCCGCGACCTGCTGGCCGAGGCGCTGGCCGAGCTGGAAGGCGGCGCGGGCGCGGTGGTCACGGCGACCGGCATGGCCGCGATCACGCTGGTGCTGAACGCGTTGCTGAAACCCGGCGACCGGCTGGTGGTGCCGCACGATGCCTACGGCGGCAGCTGGCGGCTGTTCAACGCGCTGGCGGAGAAGGGCGCCTTCGAGTTGACGACCGTGGACCTGACCTCGCCGCGCGCTTTGGCCGAGGCGCTGGCGCTCGGGCCGACGGTGGTCTGGATAGAGACGCCGTCCAACCCGCTGCTGCGCGTGACCGACCTGCGCTTCGTGATCGAGGCATCGCACGCCGCCGGCGCGCGGGTCGTGGTCGACAACACCTTCCTCTCGCCGGCGCTGCAGCAGCCGATCGCATTTGGGGCCGACGTGGTCGTGCATTCCACCACCAAGTACATCAACGGCCACAGCGATGTGGTCGGTGGCGCGGTGATCGCCCGGGAGCAGGACCACCACGAGCAACTGGCGTGGTGGGCCAACTGCCTGGGCATCACCGGCTCGCCCTTCGACAGCTTTCTGACCTTGCGCGGCCTGCGCACGCTGGATGCGCGCCTGCGCGTGCACGAGCGCAACACCGCCGCGCTGGTGGACCTGCTCGACGGGCATCCGGCGGTGCGCGCCGTCCACTATCCCGGGCTGGAAAGCCATCCCGGCCACGCGGTCGCCGCGCGCCAGCAGGACGGCTTCGGGGCGATGCTCTCGCTGGAGCTGGAAGACGGCGGCGCCGGTGGCGAGGCGGCGGTGCGGGCCTTCCTCGATGGGCTGGAGTACTTCACCCTGGCCGAGTCGCTGGGCGGTGTGGAAAGCCTGCTCGCCCACCCAGCGACGATGACCCACGCTGCGATGACCGCGCAGGCGCGCGCAGCGGCCGGCATCACCGACGGCCTGCTGCGCCTGTCGGTCGGCATCGAGCACGCCGAGGACCTGCTGGCCGATCTGGCCGCGGCGTTGGACCGCGTCCAGCGCATCCAGCTTGCGCCGTGTGCAGCGCGATGAGCGCGGGTTTGGCGGGTCGTTTGCGGGTTGACGGTGACGTGAGTCCGCGGTTCAACGCGAGCGTACGGTCCCACAGCCGCACGGGCACCCAAGCGGGCGAGGAAGCTCCCGTAGCTATGCAGCACGACCAGGGCGTCAACCCAACGCCGAGCAAGCCCTCGGCGCGAGTGGCACTGCTCGGAACCGGCAACGTCGGCAAGGCCGTTCTGGACCGACTGGCAGCCTGGACCGGCACCCCGCGCGGAGCTTCATTGGCGTTGGTGCATGCGGGCAACTCCCGCGGCGCGCTGCGCGCCGGGCGGCTTTGCCCCGCCGACGTCAGGCGCCGGCTCCTGGACGGCAGTCCGTGGCACGCCGATCCCGTGCTGGCGAATCTGTCAGGTGTCGCCGACGCACTTGCCGGCAACGATCCGGCGCACCGCATCATCATCGACGCGACGGCCAGCAGTGAGGTGGCCGACAACCACCCCCGCTGGCTGGCGCAGGGCATCCACGTGGTCACCGCCTGCAAGCTGGGACTGGGGACGACGCTGGAGCGCTGGCAGGCGATCCACGACGCCGCGGCTCACGGCAACGCCCGCTACGGCGACAGCGCCACCGTCGGCGCGGGCCTGCCGCTGCTGCGCAATATCCGCGACCTCCAAGCCGGCGGAGACACCATCCACGCCATCGCCGGCGTCCTGTCCGGATCGCTGGCGTGGCTGTTCAACCACTACGACGGCAAGAAGCCGTTCTCGGAAATGGTGGACGAAGCTCGGCAGGCCGGCTACACCGAGCCGGACCCGCGCGAGGATCTGACCGGCGATGACGTGCGCCGCAAGATCCTGATCCTCGCCCGAGCCGCCGGCGTCCCGCTGGCCAGCGATGAGGTGGAAGTGGAGTCGTTACTGGATCTGGCTGGCAGGGAGACGGGGCAAGACCGACATGGCGCGAGACGCGATGACAGCGTAGTTCCTCCGCCTCTCGAGGCTTTGCTCCAACGGCGCCACCGGGATGCAGCAGCAAGGGGCGCGCAACTGCGCTACATCGCTCGGCTGCAGAATGGCGGCGCGACAGTACGCCTAGAAACGCTGGACGCGACGCATCCGCTTGCCAGCGGCGCCGGCACCGACAACAAGCTCGCAATCTGGTCAGACCGCTACCGCGACCAACCATTGGTGATCCAGGGACCTGGCGCAGGCGCGGAAGTCACCGCCGCGGGCCTCCTCGACGATGCATTGCGAATCGCGCGCTCAACGCCTGATTGAACGAAAAGTGGGAGTCTTCGCTCGGTTCTGCGAATTGGCCGCGACCTGCAGGGCTTCCCGGCGAATGTCCCCCGGCCCACGCCTGCGGCGCAGGCCTCCTCCTTTATTTCGCCCGGAAGCCCTGCAGGTCACGTCTGTCAGCCGATTTCTGCCTTGCGAGGTGCGGCCGGCTCTGTGCTTTATCAAACACCGCGATGCCCCACCGACGGGCGCGAGTGGAGCGAAACAAGAGGAGGCACCGGCTTCACCGGTGCCGGAAGCCATTACGAGGGAGCGGGTGCCCTTGGGTGCGAAATAAAGAAGGAGGCACCGGCTTCACCGGTGCCGGGGGACATTCGCACCCAACGGCACCCGCGCCCGTGCTCCGAGACCGCGCAGCCGCGACGCTTCTAACCCCTCAGCACTCGATGACGTTCACCGCCAGCCCGCCCCGGCTGGTTTCCTTGTACTTGTCCTGCATGTCGCGCCCCGTATCGCGCATCGTCTTGATCACCTTGTCGAGACTGACCTTCTGCGAACCGTCCCCGCGCATCGCCAGCCGCGAGGCGTTGATCGCCTTCACCGAGCCCATCGCGTTGCGCTCGATGCAGGGGATCTGGACCAGCCCCCCGATCGGGTCGCAGGTCAGGCCCAGGTTGTGTTCCATGCCGATCTCCGCCGCGTTCTCCACCTTGACGGGACTGCCGCCGAGCGCCGCGGTCAGGCCGGCGGCCGCCATCGAACAGGCGACGCCGACCTCGCCCTGGCAGCCCACTTCGGCGCCGGAGATGCTGGCGTTTTCCTTGTAGAGGATGCCGACCGCCGCGGCGGTCAGCAGGAAGGTGCGCACGCCCTCGATGTTGGCGCCGGGGATGAAGCGGTCGTAGTAATGCAGCACCGCCGGGATGATCCCGGCCGCACCGTTGGTAGGCGCGGTGACGACGCGGCCGCCGGCGGCGTTTTCCTCGTTCACTGCCAGCGCGAACAGGTTGACCCAGTCGAGCATCGTCAGCGGATCGTCCAGGCCGGCGTCGGGCCGCGACTGCAGGTCGGCGTGCAGGGCGGGTGCGCGACGGGTAACACGCAGCCCCCCGGGCAACGTCCCGGGAGAGCGGATGCCGCGCTCCACGCAGGACTTCATCGCGTCCCACAGCTGGTCCAGGCCGGCATCGATCTCGGCCGTGCTGCGCCAGACCTGCTCGTTGGCATGGATCATCTGGGCGATCGAAAGGCCGCTGTCGCGCGCGCGCATCAGCAGCTCGTCGCCGGAGGAAAACGGGTAGGGCACCACGCTGGTGTCGGCGACGATGCGGTCCTCCGCCGCCTCGTCCTCGTTGACCACGAAGCCGCCGCCGACCGAGTAGTAATCCCGCGTGGCGATCACCTCCCCCGCCGCGTCGTAGGCGGTGAAACGCATGCCATTGGTGTGGAACGGCAGCTTCTGGCGCTTGTTCATGATGAGATCGTGCTTCTCGTCGAAGCCGATCTCATGGCGACCCTGCAGGCGGATGCGTTTACCGCCGCGGATGCGCTCCAGCGTCGCCGGAATGATGTCCGGGTCGATCCGGTCCGGCCAATGGCCTTCCAGGCCCATCATCAGCGCCTTGTCGGTGCCGTGGCCGCGCCCGGTCATCGCCAGCGAGCCGAACACCTCGGCGCGCACGCGCGCGGTGCGCTGGAGATCGCCGTTGTCGACGATCCAGCGCTCGATGAAGCGGGCAGCGGCGCGCATCGGCCCCACCGTGTGCGAGGAACTCGGCCCGATGCCGATCTTGAACAGGTCGAAACAGCTGACGGACATGTGGATCCAGTACTAAAAACAGCGGTGGGTGGGCGTGGCGACCGCTCAGGGTCGACGCTGGTTGGGCGAGCAAGGGTCGCCGCCAGCCGGCGCGCAACCGGCCCGGTCAGTCGGCCAGGCGCTGGTAGTTGCCTTCAATGGTGCCGCTGCCAGCATCCAGCGGGCTCAGCGTGAGCTGGTTGCCGGCCTCGTCGGCGGACACCTTGAAGTGCCACGCCAGGTTGCTGTCGGCGCCGTTGAGGGCGAGGCGGCAGTCGTCGGCCTGATAGGTCCACGAACCGCCACTGACTTCCGGCCGCTCGTGCAACCACGAGTCGAAGCGGCGCTCGCCGTCCTGCGTGACGAGGGAGAACTGCTCAAAGGTCCCCGCGTCGCCGCTGCGCTGCCAGTCGCCGATCAGGGCGGCTTCGGCAACGTCGCACGCACTTGACTGCGCGGCAGTCGCGGAGGCCTGCTCGGCGCTGCACGCGGCCAGTGAGAACATCAGCGCGGCGGAAAGAAGAAACCTGGTCACGGCTGCGGAGCCCTCCGGAATGAACGCCTATGATAGCCGCCGCCCCCGGGCCATTGCAGAGGCGCCCCGAGAAGATGCAGCTGATCCTTTACCAGCGTGATGATTGCCACCTGTGCGACCTGGCGCTGCTGGAGCTGGCGCGCGCCCGGGCGCCGGACTTCGAGAGCGTATTCATCGACGACGATCCGGACCTGGAGCAGCGCTTTGGAGTGCGTGTCCCGGTGCTGCTCGATCTCGACACCATGCGGGAACTGGCGTGGCCATTCGACGCGGGCACGCTCAGGCCCTGGCTGGCTGGGAGCGGTTGAAGCGGGTCGGCGGCGCGCTGCCCGGGCGATGAGGGGGCGTGGCCAACCGGCGGTCGCCCACCGCACCGGCGGTCGCCAGCAGATCAATCGAGCTTGAACAGCGCCTCGGGCGCGCCATAGTCCGCCGCCCACGGCTGCCACGCCATGTCGGTCGGCCCGATGGCCTGGGCGCGAACGACCCATTCGCCGTCCTCCTTCTCCAGCAGGCCGGCATAGACCTGGGAGACAAAGCCGGCTTCGGCCGCCTCCGCCATCGAGGTGCGCGCATAGTCCACCGGGCCGCCATCACTGGCCTGCATGTGGGCGTAGAGGAAGGCCCACTCGCCCTGTATGGCCAGGCGCTCGACCACGAACTGGACGGTGCGGCCGATCTCCTCGTCGATCGAGGCGCGTGCGCTGTCGAGGATGGCAGCGCGCTCGGGGGATCCTGGATTGGGGATGTGCAACGCGGACGGTGTCTGGGCGTGGTTGGTTGGCATGCAGGCAAAACCCATCAGTAGGAGCATCAAGAATGACAGGGTTCGCATGCGCGTCTCCTGACGGACCGGTGCAACCGGTCTATCACTTGCGTGGCGGCGTCAGGTACCAGGCGTTGCCGAACGGGTTGCCGTAGCTGACCTTCTGCGGACCGGAGCCGCCACCGGTGTTGTTGGAACCGATCAGGGTGATCTTGCCATTGTTGTTGCTGTGCACCAGCTCGACGTGTCCGCCGTTGTTGACGATGGCCACGTCACCCGGCCGCGCCTGCGACGCGGGAACCACGGTCCAGCCGGCGGCCTTCAACTTCGTGCCCAGTGCCTGCGGGTTGCCGCTGTTGGAGCCGGTGACCAGGTTGGTGTGGAAGTTGATCAGCCCGGCCTTCTGCAGGACGGCGGAGACGAAGTTCGCGCAGTTGACGGTGTTGGGGACGCTTGGGTCCATTGGCAGGTGGCCGCTGACCTTCAGGTCGCCGGCCCACCAGCCCAGATACTTCTCGGCGATCCTGGCGGCATCCGAACTGCTGCCGCCGACCGGCGCGGGGGTATCGACCTTGCTGTCGCCGCGGACCGGGGGATTGCCGGGAGTGCCGCCCGCCGGCGCGCCCACGGCTGCATTGCCGGGAATGTGTACCGTCTGGCCGGGATGGATCAGGTGGATATCGCGGATCTGCGGGTTGGCCGCGCTCAGCGCCGCCAGCGACACGCCGTGCTGCTGGGCGATGCCGCTCAGGGTGTCGCCGCTGCGAACGGTGTGGCTGGCCGCCGCACCACTGCCGCCTGGAATCTTGACGACCTGGTTCGGGAAGATCAGGTCGATGTTGCGGATCTGCGGATTGGCTGCGGCGAGAGCGGAGAGTGAAACGCCGTGCGCCTGCGCGATGCCGCTGAGGGTGTCGCCCGAGCGCACCGAGTAGGTTCCCGTGCTGGCCTGCGGCGCGGTCGGTGCAGGCGCCGTCGGAGCGGTGGGGGAGGTCGGCCCGGTCGAGGTTCCGCCGCTGGCCACCGGCGGCGGGTTGCTGCCGGCGTACTTGGCGTAGGCGGCCGCCATCTTGCCGTCGTAGTTGTTCTTGGCGTAGCCCGGACCGTTGTAGCCGCGCGCAAAGCCGGCCCAGTCCTTGTTCTGCAACTTGCCCTTCAGCCCGGCTGACTCGATGAAGCTGACGAACGCGTCCAGCTGGCTGCCCGCCGAGCTGCGCATCGCGTCGACGAACTTGCCAACGCTGTCGTAGCCAACCATTTTGTGGTTGAAGCCCATGATCTGGAATTCGCCCCAGGAGGCCGACTTCATCGCTGCCGCCGGGTCGAGCTTGAACGCCTGCTCGAAGCGGGCGTGCTGGTTCGCGCCGCTGGCGCCGTAGCCACCCGGCGAGCCGCTGATGCCCGGATGCGAGCCGTTGAAGCGACCGCCGGTTTCGCGGGCGAAGATGTGCCGTTCGAACAGGATCTTTGGGCGGCCATCGGCGAGGAAGCCGCCCCCGGAGGACTCCACATCCGCGACCGCGCGCACGGTTGCGACGTCCACACCAAGGGTGTTGGCGGCGCGCTGGTAATCGGCCATGGTCAACTGGGTGGAACCGGCTTTGGCAGCGGTGCTGCCCGCGGCGGACTTGTGGGCCTGTACGGGTGCACCGCCGGAGTTGCTCTGCGTCTGCGCGCCCGGCACCGTGATGCGGTCGCCGGAATAGATGACGTTGGGATTGAGGACCTGCGGGTTGGCGGCCTTCAACGCGGACAGGCTGACGCCGTACTGCTTCGCGATCCCCGACAGCGTGTCGCCATGCTGGACGGTGTGCTGGCGGCCGCGGCCGGCGTCGATGCGTTGCGGCTGGGCCGCTGAGATTGCACTGAGAACAGTCATTCCCTGATCCTCGCATTTGGGCAGTAACCCACGGTTCGCGGGTCATGCCTGCATTCCAACACTGCGGCCGGGCGGGGTCACTCGGGGCCTCCCCCAGCTGGGGTTTACCCGAGGTCGGCGGGATTCACGGCGCCGGGGCGAAGTTGACCCGCGTGCTGACCGCCACTTTCGCGGGAATCATCCCCGGGTCCGACCAGTCGCCGCCGCCGACGCCGAACGCCAGCCGGTCCACGCTGGCCCGCCCGGCAAGGACCGGCGTCGCGCCGTCTTTCCAGGTGAAGGTCAGCGTCACCGGGTGTTTGGCGTCGCGCAGGCTCAGGGTGCCGTCCGCCGCGTAGCGGTCCTCGCCGAGATGGCGGAATCGCGTGGCGACAAAACGGGCCTGCGGGAACAGCTTGCTGGCGAAAAAGTCGCCGCCCTGCAGGGTGTCGTCGCGCTCGGGGTTGGCGGTGGTCGCGCTGGCCAGCGGAATGGTCACGTCAAGGTTTGCGTCATCCAGTTGCTGCGGGTCAAAGCGCAGTCGGGTGGTGAAGCTGGCGAAATGGCCGGTGAAGATCTCGCCCTCAAAGCTGGAGGCAAAGGTCAGCGTGGATCCGGGCGCCTGCACGTAATCGGCGGCAACTACGCCGCTGCTGGCGAAGGCCAGGCCTGCTGCGAGTGACAACACCTGCAGCAAACCGGGACGGGTGCGGGCGGGATTCGGGCGCGAAGGGTTGATCATCGGGAATTCCGGTTGGAAGAAGGAGGAGGCGTCCGGCGGCCGGGCAGCATCCGCCGCAGCGTGCCGTCGCCGACAAAGTAGTGGTGGTAGAGGGCCGCACCGGCGTGCATGAGGATCAGCAGCACCAGGACCCAGAAGATCCAGCCGTGCGCGTCGCGGGCGATCTCCCGCACACCGGTATTGGGGGCAATGAGCTTGGGTACCTGGAACAGGTCGAACCAGCGCAGCGGACGCAGGCCGCTGGCTGAGTCGAACAGCCATCCGGAAAGCGGCATGGCGATGATCAGCCCGTACAGCAGCCAGTGGGTGACCCGGGCGAGTAGCAGTTGCCACCGGGGGATGCTTGCGATCGGGGTCGGCGCCCCGGCGTACAGCCGCCACGCCAAACGGATCACCGCCAGCGCGAGCACGGTCAGACCCAGCGACTTGTGCAGATTGAAGACCCAGAAGTAGCTCGGCGACTTGGGCAGGCTGTCCAGCGACAGTCCGATGATCGCCATCGCCAGGATCGCCACGGCGATGGTCCAGTGCAGGAACTGGCTCACCGCGCCCCAGCGGTCGGCGGGGTTCTTCAGGCTCATTGCAAAGCTCCGGGTTCGAGTTCGGGTTTCGATTTCGTTTCCGCTTCCGCTTCCGCTTCCGCCTCGAATTCGGGCTCTGCTGGGGCCGAGCGCGAACGGACGGCCTCTGCCTCGATCCGGATGGTCACTTCATCGCCGATGACCGAAGGCCACGCGGTGATGCCGAAGTCGCTGCGGCTCAACATGGCGGTGGCGGAAAATCCGGCAGTGCGGCGGAACGGTGGCATTGGATGACGCTTGATCGCATTGACGGTGACATCCATGCAAAGCGGCCTTGTCACCCCGTGCAGCGTGAGTTCGCCGCAAACGCGGGCCTTCCCGTCCCCGGTCGGTATGGCGCTTTGAGACGTGAACCGGGCCAGCGGGTGTGCCTGGGCATCCAGCAGCCGCTGCGCAAGTGTTGCGCGATTCCACGACGGGTCGCCCAGGTCCACGCGCTCCAGCGGAACCGTCGCATCCAGCCGGGTCTGCTGCCAGTCGTCGGGATCGAATGTGAGTGTGCCGGTGCTGCCAGACACCGTGCCCAGTGCCTGCGAGAAGCCGGCGTGGGACACCGCGAACATCACCCGGGTGTGGACGGGATCGAGCTCCCATGTGGGAGCGTCCATGGCCAATGCCGGCGCAGCCACGGTCAGCGCGATGAACAAAGCCAGCGCGGAGGTCAGCCAGCGCGGATGCCGGACCTCCGCGCCGCTGATCGAGGCGCGCGGGTCGATGCGTCGTGGTTTGGACGGGTGGACGAGCATGTGACCGATTCTAGACAGGTCGCGCATCGCAGGGGTGCGCTCCGACTTGCCGTGGGGTTCACAATCCTTGAATGTGCGTCCGGGGAGGGGACGCAAGGAACGGCGGGTTCGCGCGTCCGACACGGGAGGAAGGGATGCGACACATCATTGCGTGGCTGCTGTTGGGGGCATGCGGACTGCTGCTGGTACCCGGTGCCAGCGCACGGGTGCCCGACGTTCCGCGTCTGCGCCATATTGACGTCGCCGCAGGGCTCCCATCGAGCACCGTCAAGAGCCTGAAGTTCGACGCCGACGGCTTTCTCTGGCTGGCCACCACCGACGGGCTGGCGCGGTACGACGGCGTCGGCATGCAGGTATGGCGCCACGATCCGGGAGATCCGAGCTCGCTGCCGGCCAACTACGTGACCCTGGTCCACGTCGACCCGGCGGGTCGCATCTGGGTGGCGCCCGAAGGCCATGGCCTGAGCGTCCTCGACAGCGCGCATGAAAGCTTCCGCCATTACCGCCTGGCGACCCATCCGCAAATCGGCAGCGACGACATCTGGGCACTGGTGAGCCACGAGGGCGCGCTGTGGATGGGGGGCTACGGAGGCGGGGTGTCGCGGATGGACGACGCTGGGACGATCACCCGGTTCACGGCAAGCGAGGACACGCTCCGCAGCCTGCCGTCGGACATCGTCCTGTCGCTGGTGGTGGACGGGCAGGGCGTGCTCTGGGCGGGGACCACCAAGGGCCTGGCGCGCTGGACGGGAACGGATTTCGAGCGCGTCGCGCTGCCCGGCGACCACGCATCCCCATTGATCTATTCCCTGGCGGCGTTTGACGGCGGCCTCTGGGTGGGCGCGGCGGAGGGGGTTTTCCGCCGCAGCGCTGATGGCCGCTGGGAGCAGCCGGAGTGGTCGGCGATGTTCGAGCGGCCCAACGCCATCCTGCACATCCTGCCGGGCGAGGATGGCGAGTTGTGGATCTCGAGCCAGCGTCAGCTGTGGCGCGCGGTTGCAGGTCAGGTGCCGGTACCGGTGCCGATCGGTGCCAAGGGTCCGGCGCTTTCGATCAGCGAGATGATCAAGCAGGACAGCGGAGCGATATGGATTCCCGTGCCGGGGGTCGGGCTGGGCTACCTGCCGCCGGACTGGCGCCGGATCGCCCAGTTCAGTCGAGACCGCGATGGTCTGTCGGCGGATCTGTACAGCGCCATTGCGCCGGCGCGGGACGGCGGCGTCTGGCTGGGAGGAATGCGCGCCGAACTGGAGCGTCTGGACCCGGACGGGCTGCTGATACCGGCGAAACCCGAAACCGTCGCGGCCCTCCAGGGCATGACCTCGTTCACCCTGCGCGAAGATCCCGCCGGCCGCCTGTGGGTCGGTCAGCGCCGCGAGCTGGTCAGGATCGACGCGCACGGCGCGGTCCGACGCTGGGGGCAGGATGGTTCGCCCGACGCGACCCTGCCCGGTCCATTGACCCTGATGGATCTGGCGCCCGACGGAACCTTGTGGATGTCGTTTGCCGGTGCCGGCGTGCAGCAGCGTGAGCTGGCCACCGGTCGCGTCCTGCTGACGGTACCGCCAGGCCCCGCGCACGGACTGGGGGTGGGAGACCACCACGCGATGGCGTTCGATGCAGGGGGCGCGCCGTGGTTCGGCGGTGCCGATGGCGTCCTGCGCTGGAGCGCGGATGCAGGTCGCTTCGAGCCGGCACCGGGCATCCGTCGCGACGGGCGGGTGTTTGCGCTGGGTTTTGCCGGGGCCGACGACCTGTGGGTGCAGCGGCTGTCGGGGCTCGAGCACTATCGACGCGAGGGCGAGGGCTGGTCATTGGTGGCCACCGCCGGCGCAAGACACGGCATCCCGGCGGTGGAGGGGGCCGGCTTGCAGATCGACCGGCAGGGCCGGGTCTGGCTCTCAACGCCGCGCGGGCTTTATCGGTGGGATCCCGACGCGGGGCAGACCCGCCACTTCGGCCTGTTCGACGGGCTGAGCAGCCAGGAGTTCGTCAACCGCACGCTGGTGCAGACGCCCGATGGTGTGATGGTCTCGGCGCTGGCCGACGGCGGCGTGGTGCTGGTCGACAGTCTCGCCACCGATCTGCCGCCAGTCCGCTCGCCACTGCACTGGGACCGGTTCGAGGTGCGCCGCGACGGCCGCTGGCTGCCGATGGACCTGCAGGGACCGCTGGCCTTGGCGCCCGGGGATCGCGAATTGCGCGTGCAGCTGCGCCTGCTGGCCTACGACAAGCCCAAGGCCAACGCCTACGTCACCCTGCTGGAGGGCTACGACCGGGATTGGGTCAACCACGGTGCCGAGGGTGAGCGGATCTTTGCCGGCCTGGCGCCAGGCCAGTACACCCTGCGTGCTCGTGCGGAGGATGCCGTCGGCAACGAGGCCGCGGAACAGGTGCTGCACTTCCGGGTCCAGCCACCGTGGTGGCAGACCGGCGCGGCGAGGGTGGCGATGGTTTGCCTGCTGTTGTTGATGGCCTGGTGGGCGGTGCTGGAGTCACGTCGCCGCATCGAGCGGCGACAGGCGTGGAAGCGCGCCGAACACGAGCGCGAGGTTGCCCATGAGGCGTCCTTGGCGAAGACCCGCTTCCTGGCCACCCTCGGCCACGAGGTCCGTACCCCGATGACCGGCGTGCTGGGCATGAGCGAGTTGCTGCTCGGCACCGACCTGGATACCCGGCAGCGCAGCTACACCACGTCCATCCACCGCGCCGGGGAGCACCTGCTGCGCCTGGTCAACGATGCGCTGGACCTGGCCCGGATCGAGTCGGGCAAGCTGGAGCTGGCCACCGACGAGTTTGATCTGCACGCACTCATGGACGAGCTGGCCGAGATGAGCGCGCCGTTGGTGGAGGCGCGCGGACTGGCGTTCGTCGTGGACCGCGATCCTGCGACCCCGCGCCGCGTGCGCGGCGACGCCGTGCGGATCCGGCAGATCCTGTTGAACCTGATCGGCAACGCGGTGAAGTTCACCGAGCGCGGCTCCATCCGGCTGGCCATCGCACCCGCCGACGCGGGCGGGGTGGTCCTTTGCATCAGCGACACCGGTCCCGGTCTCAACGAGGAGCAGGTGTCGCGCCTGTTCCGTCGCTTCGAGCAGGCCGATGGCTTGCGCACCGCCGCACGCTACGGCGGCAGCGGTCTGGGGCTGGCGATCTGCCAGGAACTGGCGGCAGCCATGGGCGGCACGATCGAGGTCACCAGCGCTCCCGGCGAAGGCGCGAGTTTTGAGGTCCGCCTGCCGCTGGAGGTCATCGCAGAAGAGCCGTCGGACGAGCGGGGTGTCGCGCAGGCGTCGTCGGCGTCGGCATTGGCAGACTCGCCGACACTCGCATCGCCCGCCAGCATCCCTGCGAGGAACGGTGGTCGGGATGAAGCGGGAGCTGCGGGCCTGTCGCTGCTGCTGGTGGAGGACGACCCGATCGTTGCCGACGTGATTAGCGGGCTGCTGCGCGGCCAGGGGCATGCGGTGGTGCATGCAGCCCACGGGCTGGCGGCGCTGGCCGAGTCGAGCATGAACCGCTTCGACGCCGCGTTGCTGGATCTGGATCTGCCGGGCCTCGATGGCCTGTCGCTGGCGCGTCAGCTGCGCGCGCAGGGCTTCAGCCAGCCGCTGATTGCGGTGACTGCGCGTGCCGACGCGGATGCCGAGCCGCAGGCAATGGCCGCCGGCTTCGATCGCTTCCTGCGCAAGCCGGTGACCGGGGCGATGCTGCGAGAGGCGCTGGCCGCAGCACGCTGAAGGATGCACCGGGGGGCGAGACCTCCAGGCCTTCAGGGCGAATGTCCCACGGCCTCCGTCTGCTGATGCATGTGGTGGGCGAGACCTGCAGACCTTCAGGGCGAATGTCCCCCGGCCTCCGCCTGCGGCGGAGGCCTCCTCCTTTATTTCGCCCCGAAGGCCTGCAGGTCTCGCTTGCGGGGCACGCATGCACGCCCGGTCGGTGCTGAGCCAACCTCAAGCCGGAGAACCGGGTGCGAATGCCTTTGGGTGTGAAATCAAGGAGGAGGCACCGGCCTCATCGGTGCCGGGGGACATTCACACCCAAGGGCAGTCGTTCCCGGCGTGACCAACCCAGCGCTGCCCGTGTTACCAACCCAGCCAACGCTGACCGGTGTCCTCAGCGCGCGCTGAGTTCGTGCACCGCCTCGACCATCACCGCCACATGCTCGGGCTTCATGTCCGGCGACATGCCATGGCCGAGGTTGAAGACGTGACCCTCGCGCGAGCCGCCGTTGCCGTCGCGGTAGCTGTCCAGCGCGCGGCCAACATGTTGGCGGATCGCCTCGGGATCGGCGTACAGGGTGACCGGATCCAGGTTGCCCTGGATCGCTACCTTGCCGCCGGTGCGGCGCACGGCATCGCCCAGGTCGATTGTCCAGTCCACGCCCACGCCTTCTGCGCCGGTCTCGGCCAGCTCGCTGACGTAGGCGCCGTTGCCCTTGCCGAACAGGATCAGCGGCGTGCGGTCGGCACCGTGGCCGCGCTCGACCTCGGCGGCGATGCGCTGCATGTAGCGCAGCGAGAACTCGCGGTACATGGACGGCGACAGCACGCCGCCCCAGGTGTCAAACAGCTGCAGCGCCTGGGCGCCGGCGGCGCGCTGCGCCGAGAGGTAGGCGATGACGGCATCGGTGGTGACTTCCAGCAACTGGTGCATGGCGGCCGGGTCGTTCATTGCCAGTGACTTGACCCGGGCAAAGTCCTTGCTGCCGCTGCCCTCGACCATGTAGCAGGCCAGCGTCCACGGACTGCCGGAGAAGCCGATCAGTGGCACCTTGTTGTCGAGCTCGCGGCGAATCGTGCGGATCGCCTCCATCACGTAGCCCAGGTCGCTTTCCATGTCCGGCACGCCGAGTTTGGCGATATCGGCCGCGGTGCGAACGGGGCGCTCGAACTTCGGGCCCTCGCCCTCGACGAAATGCAGGCCCAGGCCCATCGCGTCGGGGATGGTGAGGATGTCGGAGAACAGGATCGCCGCGTCCAGCGGGAAGCGCCGCAGCGGCTGCAAGGTGACCTCGCAGGCGAGCTCGGGGTTGGTCGCCAGGCCCATGAAGCTGCCGGCCTGGGCGCGGGTGGCGCGGTATTCGGGCAGGTAGCGACCGGCCTGGCGCATCAGCCAGACCGGCGTGTGGTCAACGGGTTCGCGACGCAGGGCGCGCAGGAAACGATCGTTCTGGGGCTGGATGGACAAGGCTGTGGTTCCTCGAAAAGTCGTTGCCCGGAGCAGGGCAGGCGAAGCGGCAGGGCGGTGCCGTAATGGAGCGGGCGGCACCCGATGCGGGATGGCGTGGTTCAGCGGGGCGCCGCCGCCCCCTGGGTAAACATCTGCTGGAAGCCGCGCTTGAGCTGCTGGTCGCGGGCGCGTTCAAAGGCGGCGATCGCGCTGTCGTGGTCCAGGAACTGCTCGCGGCGGACCTGGCTGCGACCGCCCATCACGCCGGTCTCGCGGACCAGCATCCAGCCGCCGAGCAGGTCGGGCTGCAACATCAGCTGCACGAAGCGGGGCGCCTCGGCGTCGTCGGGTCGTTGTTGCATCAGCAGGCGCATGGCTTGATTGTACGGGCTTGCGCAGCCGACGGCCGGCGTCCACGGGCCGCCGGCCCTGCCTGTTCAGCCAGCCAGCACGGCTAGCACCGTGGCTTCCTCGACCCCTGGCACGACCCGGGCGCGGCCGGCGCCGTCGGCGAGGATGAAGCGGATGCCGCTGGCGTCGGCTTTCTTGTCCAAGTGCATCCGGGTGAGCAGCGCGTCCGGGGTAAGACCTTCCGGAATGGACGTCGGCAACTCCAACCGCTGCAACAGCCGCTGCAGGCGATCGCCGGCGCTGGCCGGAGCGAGCCCCAGCGCCGCTGACAGGCGCATCGCCAGGATCATGCCGACCGCCACTGCTTCGCCGTGGTTGAGGCCGCCGCCATGGGTGCCGGCATAGCCCTGCTCGACCTCGATGGCGTGGCCGAAGGTATGGCCGAAGTTGAGCAGGGCGCGGTCGCCGTGCTCGAGCAGGTCGCGGCCGACGACGGCGGCCTTGAACGCGCAGCAGCGCGCGATGGCTTCGGCAGTGATCGCCGGGTCGCGCGCCAGCAACGCCTCGGCGTGCGCTTCCAGCCAGTCCAGGAATCCGGCGTCAGCCGGGTCCAGCGAAACGGCCGTCACGCCGTACTTGACCACCTCGGCGAGCCCGGAGCGCAGCTCCCGGTCGGGCAGGGTGTGCAGCACGCTGGTGTCGGCGATCACCGCGCGCGGTGGATGGAACGCACCGACCAGATTCTTGCCGGCGGGCAGGTCGACCGCGGTCTTGCCGCCCACCGAGGAGTCGACCATCGCCAGCAGCGTCGTCGGAATCTGGACCACGTCAATGCCGCGCATCCAGCAGGCCCCGGCGAAACCGGCCAGATCGCCGATCACGCCGCCGCCCAGGGCGATCACCGCCGCGTCGCGGGTGGCGCCAAGCTCGGCAAGCGCGTCCAGGGCCTGGCCGAAGCGCTGCAGGGTCTTTTCATGTTCGCCCGGAGGGATGATCAGCCGGGCGATTGCCAGTTCGGGGCGGGCGGCCTGCAATGCCGCCTGTACACGGTCGGCGTACAGCGGCGCGACGTTGCGGTCGCTGACGATGAGGGCATGGCGGCCGCGGACGGTTGCGGCCAGCAAGGCGCCGTCATCCAGCAGGTCCGCGCCAATGGAGATCGTGTACGGATGGGCGCCATCGACGGCGACCGTGAGGATCGCGCTCATGCACCGTCTCCGCTGCGCAGCCAGGTCGGCAGTCGGTCCAGGATCCGTGCGCAGACTTCCGACGGCGCGAAGCCATCGGTATCGATCCGCAGCTGGGCCACGGCGGCGTACAGCGGGTCACGCTCGGTCGCCAGCGCGTGCAGGACTGCTGACGGATCGGGGTGATGCAGCAGCGGCCGAGCGGTATCACCGGCGGCCCGCGCCAGCTGGGTGGCCGGATTGGCGTGGAGGTGGACCACAAAGCCGCGCTCGGACAACAGCGTCCGGGTGCGGGCGTCGAGCACCGCGCCGCCGCCGGTGGCCAGCACGATGCCGTCCTGCTTCAGCAGGTCGGCCAGCATCGCCCGCTCGCGCCTGCGGAATCCCGCCTCGCCTTCGCTTCCGAAAATGGCCGCGATGCTGGCGCCGGCCTCGCGCTCGATCTCCGCGTCCGCGTCCATCAGGCGCAGTCCGCAGCGCTGCGCCAGTTCGCGCCCGATCCGCGTTTTCCCGGCTGCCATCGGGCCGACGAGGATGATGTTGCGCGGCTCACGGGCGGGCTCGGTCATGACGGCGATTGTAGGTCGCCGCGCATCCGTGTTGCCCGCCTGTTGCACATCTTTCACAACACGCTGGCTAGGGTTGGAGCTTCCGGTCGCATAACGCCAAACCGGTGCAAAGGAGAATCAACCATGTCAGTCGCAAAAGTCATCGAACTCAACGCCGCCTCGGAAAAGAGCATGGAAGACGCGGTCCAGCGTGGTCTGAAGAAGGCCGCCGAATCGGTCAAGAACATCAAGGGTGCCTGGGTCAACGAAGTCAAGGTCGTGACCGACGAAAACGGCAACATCAACGAGTGGCGCGTCAACATGAAGGTGAACTTCATCGTGCAGTAAAGCGACGCCTGCCACTCAGGACGGGTGCGGTCAGCGCCGCATCCGGCCCACAATAGGCGCATGACTGCCATCGACCTGTTGTCTGAAGCCAACGCCACCTTTGCCGCGCTGTTTGAACAGGCGCGGCAGGCCGGTGAGCCCGACCCGACTGCCATGAGCGTGGCCACCGCCAGCCTGGGCGCACGGCCATCCACCCGCATGGTGCTGTTGAAGCAGCACGACGAGCGCGGGTTTGTGTTCTACACGCATCTGGACGGGCGCAAGGGCAGGGAACTGCAGGACAACCCCTATGCTGCGCTGCTGTTCCATTGGCCCCGGGTCAAGGCCGGCGTGCAGGTGCGTGTCGAGGGCGGTGTGTCGATCGTGGCCGACGAGGAGGCCGATGCGTACTTTGCATCGCGCCCGCGCGGCAGCCAGATCGGCGCGTGGGCGTCGCTGCAGTCGGAGACGCTGGACGACCCGCAGACCTTCCACGAACGCGTGGCGCAGGTCGAGCAGGAATTTGCCGGCCGCGACGTCCCGCGTCCGCCACGGTGGACCGGGCTTCGCGTACGGCCCATGTCGATCGAGTTCTGGTACGGCGGCAACTTCCGCCTGCACGAGCGTTGCCTCTACGAATGCGACCCGGCGGGCCACTGGAGCAAGCGGATGCTGTACCCCTGACGCAACGTCGGCGGCACCCTCAGTGCAACGTCGACGACGTGGCGAGCGGTGTCTGGCGCAGTCCTGTCAGGCCTGCCGCTGCGCCCAGCCCTGAATGATCGCTTCCAGCGCATCGATGCCGTCGGTCAGCGCGGCCGGTCCCGGCTGCAGGATCAGCGGCGATTTGACCTCGTGCAGTTCGCTGTTGCGCACCGCCGGCACATCCTCCCAGCCGGGACGCGCGGCCACGTGCCCGGGGCGGAACTTCTTGCCGCACCAGCTGCCTATGATGATGTCGGGCTGGTGCCGCGCCGCCTCCAGCGGGTCGGCAAGGATGCGGTCGCGGCCCAGTGACATCGCCGCGCGCTCGGGAAAGATGTCGTCGCCGCCGGCGATGTTGACCAGCTCGGAGACCCACTGGATCGCCGAGATCTGCGGCTCGTCCCATTCCTCGAAATAGACTTTCGGCCGGCGTGGCAACGTCGAGGCGCGTCTGCGGATGGCCTCCAGCCGCGTCTCAAGGGTCGCTGCCAGCTCCGCCGAGCGATCCGCCGCACCCACCAGCGCGCCCAGTCGCCGGATGTAGTCGATGATTCCGTCGACGCTGCGGTGATTGCTGATCCAGACCTCCACCCCGGCGCGGATCAGGTCGGCGGCGATGTCGGCCTGGATGTCGGAGAAGCCGAGCACCATGTCCGGCTTGAGGTCCAGGATGCGGTCGATCTTCGCGCTGGTGAACGCGCTGACCTTGGGCTTCTCGCGGCGCGCGCGCGGCGGGCGCACGGTGAAGCCGCTGATGCCGACGATCCGGTCCTGTTCGCCGAGCAGGTACAGCGTCTCGGTCGGTTCCTCGGTCATGCAGACGATGCGCTGCGGGCCCATCGCGCGCGCGGTCACTGGGGCTGGAACTCACGGGTGAACTGCATGGTCTTGCGCGCGCCGTCCTCCAGGGTGATGTCGATCTCGAACTTCAAGGTGTCCGGCAGGCTTACCTGCACAGTGCCCACGTAGTCCATCAGCTCGCCGCTGCTCAGCTCGCGCAACTCGATGGGGCGACGCCCGCCGCGCAGGTCGCTGACCGTCGCCACCACGTTCGCGGGCACCGAAACCTCCGCGCTGCCCTCGCCGCGACGCAGGCCGACCAGCAGCATGATCTGGTCGTCGGCGCGGCGGATGCCGTACTTCTCGGCAACCAGGCTGCCCAGCATCGCGGTCGGCATCACCGTCGCCCGCGCGGTCACGTCGCCGATGGTGACGACGGTGTCCTGCGAGTCGGCCAGCGTCGCTGCCGGGACCGGCGCGGCCGGTTCACCGCTGCACGCGCTTAGCAGGCCGACGCCTAGCGCCATGAAAAACAGGGAGGTTCGCAAGGTCGTGCTCCTGCAAAGCGGATGTCGGGACCGCGGCGCGGTGTCAGTCATCGTTGGCGGCGGACAGTTCGCGGCCACGCGCGGCGGCAGCGGCCACGGCGCGATCGACCAGCTCGCGCAGGCCACCTTTCTCGAACGTCTCCACCGCCGCGTGCGTCGTCCCGCCCGGCGAGGTCACGTTGCGGCGCAAGTCCGCGGCGGCCTCGTCGCGCTCGGTCAACATCCGGCTCGCGCCCAACAGGGTCTGGTTGGCCAGAAGGCGCGCGGTCTCCGCCGACAGGCCCTGGCGGACGCCGGCCGCCTGCAGCGCTTCGGCGAACAGGAACACGTAGGCCGGACCACTGCCCGATACCGCCGTCACCGCGTCCATCTGCGCCTCGTCCTCGATCCATACCGTCGGCCCGACCGCGTCCAACAGGCGCTCGGCCTGACCGCGCTGGGTCGGGTCGACCTGCGCGTTGGCGAACAGCCCGGTCATGCCTGCGCCGATCAGCGAGGGCGTGTTGGGCATCGCCCGGATCACCGCCGCATCCCCGCCCAGCCACGCCGAGAGCTGCGTGCTGGACAGCCCGGCGGCGATGGAGACCGCCAGCGGCCGGGCGCTGTGCGCAATGTCCACCACCTCGGCGCACACGGCGCGCATTACCTGCGGCTTCACCGCCAGCACCCACACGCTGGCCTGGTCGACCGCCTCGGTGGCGCTGGGGAAGACCTGCACGCCGAAGTCGGCGAACAACGCCTCGCGCACGGCGGCCACCGGATCGGCGACGCGGACGCGGGACGGGTCGGCGCCGCGCGCGATCATGCCGCCGATCAGGCTGCGCGCCATGTTGCCGCCACCTATGAAGGCGACGATTGGGGTGGTTGGGGATGTCGAGGGGCTTGTATCAGTCATGGAACCTGCCTGTGGTTTGCGGTGGTTGCCTGCCAGGGCATCGGGATCGACCAGTGTAAGAGCCTGCGCCATTGCCTGCCTCCCGCGGAGGCGATGCGGATGCGAAGCGCGACCGCAGGGGCGCGCCAGGTGCTCCCGCAGCGGACGACGAAGGCTGTGATCGGGTACTGGATTGACGGCACCGGTCCGGGGCTATACTCCGGGCTGGGGCCATCCGTATCACCATTTGCCTGCGTGCCGTCGGCGGCTGCGGGCGGAGCGGGGCGCGGATTTCCGAAATCAACGGTTCAAATCCGCGGTTCAGGGGAACATGTATGGATATTGCCGAGCTGCTGGCGTTTTCAGTCAAGAACAAGGCATCCGATCTGCATCTGTCGGCCGGCATGCCGCCGATGATCCGCGTGGACGGCGATGTCCGCCGGATCAACATCCCGGCACTGGACCACAAGACGGTCCACGCGCTGGTGTACGACATCATGTCGGACAAGCAGCGCCGCGATTTTGAAGAGTTCCTGGAAACCGACTTCTCGTTCGAGATCCCCGGCCTGGCCCGCTTCCGCGTCAACGCGTTCAACCAGAACCGCGGCGCCGGCGCGGTGTTCCGCACCATTCCCTCCGAGGTGCTGACGCTTGAGGACCTGGCCACGCCGCGGATCTTCAAGGACCTGATCGACCAGCCGCAGGGTCTGATCCTGGTGACCGGGCCGACCGGCTCGGGCAAGTCGACCACGCTGGCGGCGATGATCGACCACATCAACAAGACCGAGTACGGGCACATCCTGTCGGTGGAGGACCCGATCGAGTTCGTGCACACCTCGCAGAAATGCCTGATCAACCAGCGCGAGGTCCACCGCGACACGCACGGCTTCAACGAGGCGCTGCGCTCGGCGCTGCGTGAGGATCCCGACTACATCCTGGTGGGTGAGCTGCGCGATCTGGAAACCATCCGCCTGGCGTTGACCGCCGCGGAAACCGGCCATCTGGTGTTCGCCACCGTGCATACCAGCTCGGCGGCCAAGACCATCGACCGAATCATCGATGTGTTCCCGGCGGGCGAGAAGCCGATGGTGCGCTCGATGCTGTCCGAGTCGCTGCGCGCGGTGATCAGCCAGGCGCTGCTGAAGAAGGTCGGCGGTGGCCGCACCGCGGCGTGGGAGATCATGGTCGGCACGCCGGCGATCCGGAACCTGATCCGCGAGGACAAGGTCGCGCAGATGTATTCGGCCATCCAGACCGGCCAGAACAGCGGCATGATGACCCTGGACCAGCACCTCCAGGATCTGGTGAAACGCGGGCTGATCCTGCGCCCGCAGGCGCGCGAATACGCCAAGGACAAGCGGCTGTTCGATTGACCGGCCGATCCACTGAACGCGCCGCCAGGCCGGGTGCCTGCGGACGGGGGAAATCGCAATGAACACGACCCAGAGCACGAACGAGACGATCGACTTCACGTCGTTCCTCAAGCTGATGGCGCACCAGAAGGCCTCCGATCTGTTCATCACCGCCGGCATGCCGCCGTCGATGAAGGTCAACGGCGTGCTGCAGCCGATCACCAAGAGCCCGTTGACGCCGCAGCAAAGCCGCGACCTGGTGCTCAACGTGATGAATCCCTCGCAGCGAGAGGAGTTCGAGAAGACACACGAGGCGAACTTCGCGATCGGGCTGGCCAATGTCGGCCGCTTCCGCGTCAGCTGTTTCTACCAGCGCAACCAGGTCGGCATGGTGCTGCGCCGGATCGAGACCAGGATCCCGACCATCGACGAGCTGGGCCTGCCGCAGGTGCTCAAGACGCTGGCGATGACCAAGCGCGGGATCATCCTGTTCGTCGGCGCCACCGGCACCGGCAAGTCGACCTCGCTGGCGGCGATGATCGGCTACCGCAACCAGAACTCGACCGGCCACATCATCACCATCGAGGATCCGATCGAGTTCGTGCACAAGCACGAGGGTTGCATCATTACCCAGCGTGAGGTCGGCATCGATACCGACAGCTGGGAGAACGCGCTGAAGAACACGCTGCGCCAGGCGCCCGACGTGATCATGATCGGCGAGGTGCGCACCCGCGAGGGCATGGACCACGCGATCGCCTTCGCCGAGACCGGCCACCTGGTGCTGTGCACGCTGCACGCCAACAACGCCAACCAGGCGATGGACCGGATGATCAACTTCTTCCCCGAGGACCGGCGCAACCAGTTGCTGATGGACCTGTCGCTGAACCTCAAGGGCGTGGTGGCCCAGCAACTGGTTCCCACCCCGGACGGCAAGGCGCGCCGGGTGGCGATGGAAATCCTGCTGGGCACGCCGCTGGTGCAGGACTACATCCGCGACGGCGAGATCCACAAGCTCAAGGAAGTGATGAAGGAGTCCACCCAGTTGGGCATGAAGACCTTCGACCAGGCACTTTTCGAGCTGTACCAGGCCGGCGAGATCAGCTACGAGGACGCACTGCGCTACGCCGACTCGCAGAACGAGGTGCGCCTGCGCATCAAGCTCGCCCAGGGCGGCAATGCGCAGACCCTCGCCGCGGGCATGGACGGCGTGGAAGTGGCCGAGATCCGCGACTAGCCTGACTCACCGACGTGCGCTGGGCACACGTCGGGTCTGGGCATCTAAACAAAAACAGCCGGGCAAATCCCGGCTGTTTTTCGTTATCCGTGAGGCGTTGAGGTCAGGGAGCGACCTGCTCCGATTCGACCACCATGTCCAGCACGTAGGCGACCGAGGAGCCATCCGCCGGCGGATTGGCGACTTTGTAGCGCTTCAGGCGCAGTACGTTGCGCACGCCCGCCTCGTGGGTGTAACCCTCGATCTCCTGATACAGCGGCTCCCATTCGCCAGGCTCGCCGGCGACCGTGCCGTCATCGCGGTAGGTCCGCTCGCGCACCTGCAGGCACTGCTTGTCCGCAATCAGCGGGTGGCTGCACGGGACCGTCTGCGCGGCGACCTCCATGAACACCTGCGCGCCTTCGCTGCCGTAGCGCGACGCGGCGGTGGGCTCGCCCGCAAAGACGAGTTTGTCGCCGGCATCGGTGGTCACTTGCAGACGCGGGGATTCCTCGCTGCCGGTGAGGCGGATGCGGGGATTGCCTTCCAATCGGCTGCCGATGGCGCGATCCAGTTCGGCCAGCTTGGGATCGGCGCAAGCCATCAAGGTCTGCTGCAGCGAGTCGATCTTCAGCTTTTCATCGTCCAGCCGGTAGCCGCCGTTCATCAGGTTGCAGGTGTTGCTGATGGACAGCCGGTTATCGGCGAAGTCCAGTTGCACGGGTTTGACGTCGCGGGCAAACAAGGCATCGATATGGGCGCCACCGGCGTCGCTGGCTTCGGCCAGGCGCCAGTGGTAGCGCGACAGGGTCGTATCGTCGACAGCCATCGATGCGGCCGCAGGCGTTTTCTGTGCGGCGGCCGGGACGGGCGTGTCGGTCGCGGGAGTCGCCGGTCGTTCGGCGGTACATGCGGCAAGGGCAAGCGGCAGGAGAAGCAGATGGAATTTCATGGGCTGACTACTCACGCGGGAGGATTGCGCGGCAGTCTATGAGCCCGAACCGGAACGAGGCGTGCACAAGAGTTCTTTTGCCCATGGCGCGCCGGCCGCCACCGTGCGCGCGTGAACCGGGCAGTCGCTGCGATGCGCGCCCGGCAGGTAGCCCAGGCTCATCAGGAACTCGCCGGTGATCTCCGGCCCCGTGAAGCGGAACGTCTGGCGAAACAGTTTTACCCACCCGGCCTTGTCCCGGCGGTGCTCTCCGTCCGTCAAATGCGCATCCAGCCAGTGGGCGAAGCCGCCGTGGCTCGCGCGCAGGTCCTTGATCACCTGCGCGTTGTGGATTGCCGCGTTGATCTTCAGCCGGTTGCGGATGATCGCCGCGTCACCCAGCAGGCGGTCGCGGTCGGCGTCGCCATAGGCTGCGACGCGGTCGACCTCAAAGCCGCCGTAAGCCTGCTGGAAGGCCTCGCGCTTGCGCAGGATGGTCAGCCAGCTCAGGCCGGCCTGGTTGATTTCAAGCACCAGCCGCTCGAACAGGACGGCTTCGTCGCGCTGGGGAAAGCCGTATTCATCGTCGTGGTAGGGGCCGTGCAGCGGATGACCCGGTGCGCTGTCGCAGTAGCCGGATGACGCGGCAGGCACGGGCTGCGGGCTAGAATGCATGGATGGATTCTGGCCCCACACCCCTTGCCAATCAATTGTTGATCGCCCTGCCGGCGCTTGAGGAGGGCGCGTTCGCACGCTCGGTCGCGCTGATCTGCCAGCACGACGAGGACGGTGCCATGGGCATCGTGGTGAACCGCGCCTCGGAGTACACGCTGGGCGAAGTCCTCGGCCAGATGAGCATCGACGGCGGCAGTGATGCGCTGCGCGCGCGGGTGGTCCTGGCCGGCGGTCCGGTCCATCCGGAGCGTGGCTTCGTCCTCCACGACGGCGGCAACCGCTGGGACTCTACCCTGACCATCACCGATGAACTCTCGCTCACCACCTCGCGCGACATCCTCGAAGCCATGGCCAGCGGCGAGGGCCCGGCCAATGCCGTGGTCGCGCTGGGCTGTGCGGGCTGGGGCGCCGGCCAGCTGGAGCAGGAGTTGACCGACAACGACTGGCTGACCGCACCGGCAGACGCGGAGCTGCTCTTCGACGTGCCGCTGGAAGCGCGCTGGGAGGCCGCCGCCGGGCGCATCGGCGTGGACTTCGCCCACTTGGCTGGCTATTCCGGCCGCGCATGAGCGGGAGCGATGAGGCGGAATCTCCCGCTGACGCCCTGCCGGCGATCCGCGGCGACGGCAGCGTGCTGGGTTTCGACGTCGGCTCGCGGCGCATCGGTGTTGCGCTGGGCACGCCGCTGGCAGGGCAGGCGCGCGCGTTGGCGGTGGTCGACGTGCACGCCGCCGGCCCGGACTGGGCGGCAGTCGACCGTCTGTATCGCGAATGGCGGCCCGATGGGTTCATCGTCGGCGATCCGCTGACCCTGGATGGCGGCAGCCAGCCCGCTCGTGAGCGGGCGCACGGGTTCGCCCGGCAATTGCAGTCCCGCTACCGCCGGCAGGTGCTGCTGGTGGACGAGCGGTCCAGCTCGATGGAAGCGGCGCAGCGTTTTGCCCGCGCGCGCGCGCAGGGCCAGAGACGCCGTCGCGATGCCGTGGCCCTGGACGCCATGGCGGCGGCGGTGATCGTGGATCGCTGGATGGGCGCGCCCGGCGATGCCATCGACATCCGCGCGGTCGTGCCGACCGGCGACGATCCCCCAACCGCGTCCGGCACCGCCACGACAGACCCCGGAAAGACCGCATGAACACAGCAAACGAAGTGCTCGAGCCTCTGCGCCACCTGCTCAGCCTGGAACACCTGCCGCGCGCACAACTGATCGCTTTGCTGGATCGTGCGCAGTGCCTTGTCGACGGCGAGGGTGACCGCGCCGCGCTGGCCGGGATCGCGATCTGCACACTGTTCTTCGAAGCATCCACCCGCACCCGCCTGAGCTTCCAGCTGGCCGCACAGCGGCTCGGGGCGGACGTGCTCAACTTCGATGTCTCCACCTCGTCCACCCGCAAGGGCGAAACCGCGCGCGACACCCTGCGCACCATCGAGGCGATGGGCGTGCGCGGGTTCATCGTGCGCGACAACGAGGATGGCAGCGTGGCCGCCTTGGCCGCCGCCGCGGGACCGGGCACCGCACTGGTCAATGCGGGCGACGGCCGCAGCGATCACCCCACCCAGGGACTGCTCGACATGCTGACCCTGCGCCAGGCCAAGGGGGCCGACTTCAGCCGCCTCAAGGTGCTGATCGTCGGCGACGTGAAGCATTCGCGCGTCGCCCGCTCCGACCTGCACGCGCTGCGCACGCTGGGCGCCGGGGAAATCCGCGTGTGTGCGCCGCCGACGCTGTTGCCCGCTGACGCCACCCTGGCGGGGTGCACCGTCAGCCACGATCTGGACGCCGCGCTGGAAGGCGTGGATGCGCTGATGATGCTGCGCCTGCAGCGTGAGCGGATGGAAGAAGGGCTGGTGTCCTCGCTGGAGGACTATCACCGCGACTACGGCCTCACCGCCAGCCGCCTGCGACACGCGGCGCCGGATGCGGTGGTGATGCATCCCGGGCCGATCAACCGCGGGGTGGAGATCACCGACGAGGTCGCCGATGGGCCGCAATCGCTGGTCCTGCGCCAGGTCCGCAACGGCGTGGCGGTGCGGATGGCGGTGCTGGAAACCCTGCTGGGCGGCCCCGTGCGTCCGTGTTGATGCTGAACAAAACGAGCACCCACGCGATGCGGTCGGCCCTCGCTTGATGCCCTCTAAGAAAAAGCCCCGCAAATGCGGGGCTTTTTTTGGACTGGCAGCCGGTCAAGCGCCGGTAAGAACCAACCCGATCACGACACCATCGGCTCGCTGAACGCCTCGATCTCGCCTTCGTACTCGTTGATCGGCACGCAGGCGCAGAACACGTTCTTGTCGCCGTAGATGTTGTCCACGCGGGCAATCGGCGGCCAGTACTTCTGCTGCCGCAGCGAAGGCAGTGGGAAGGCCGCCAGCTCGCGGGGGTAGGCGTGCGACCACTCGCTCGCGCTGACCTGCGCCGCGGTGTGCGGCGCATGCTTGAGCGGATTGTCCTCACGGTCCAGCGACCCGTCCTCGATGGCCCGGATCTCCTCGCGGATCTGGATCATCGCGTCGATGAAGCGGTCCAGCTCGTGCAGCGACTCGCTTTCGGTCGGCTCGACCATCAGCGTGCCGGCGACCGGGAAGCTCAGGGTCGGGGCGTGGAAGCCGAAGTCCACCAGCCGCTTGGCCACGTCCTCGGCGCTGACGTCGGTGGCCTTCTCCAGCGGACGCAGGTCCAGGATGCACTCGTGCGCGACCAGACCGTTGCGACCGGTGTACAGGGTCGGGTAGTGCGGCTCCAGACGCTTGGCCACGTAGTTGGCGTTGAGCATCGCGATCTCGCTGGCCCGGCGCAGGCCGTCGCGGCCCATCAGGGTGATGTACATCCAGCTGATCGGCAGGATCGAGGCCGACCCGAAAGTCGCCGCGCTGACCATGCCCACCTCGCCCTGGCCGCCGAACGCGCGCGGCAGGTAGGGCGCCAGGTGCGACTTCACCGCGCACGGGCCCACGCCGGGACCGCCGCCGCCGTGCGGGATGCAGAAAGTCTTGTGCAGGTTCAGGTGGGACACGTCCGAGCCCCACTTGCCGGGCTGGGCGAGGCCGACGATGGCGTTCATGTTGGCGCCGTCGGTGTAGACCTGGCCGCCGTGGGCGTGGACGATCTCACAGATCTCCACCACGCCTTCCTCGAACACGCCGTGGGTGGAGGGGTAGGTGATCATCAGCGCGGCCAGCCGATCCGAATACTTCTCGGCGTTGGCGCGGATGTCCTCGACATCGACGTTGCCGTTGGCGTCGCACTTGGTCACCACGACCTTCAGCCCGCAGAGCTGCGCCGAGGCCGGGTTGGTGCCGTGGGCGGACTCGGGGATCAGGCAGATGTCGCGCTGCTCCTGGCCGTTGGCGCGGTGCCAGGCGCGGATCGCGAGCAGACCCGCGTACTCGCCCTGGGCGCCGGAGTTGGGCTGCAGGCTGACCGCGTCATAGCCGGTGATCTCCGCCAGCATCGCCTCCAGGCCGTCGATCAGCTCCTTGTAGCCCAGCGCCTGGTCGGCCGGCGCCAGCGGGTGGATGTTGGCGAACTCCGGCCAGGTGATCGGGATCATCTCGGCGGTGGCGTTGAGCTTCATGGTGCAGCTGCCCAGCGGGATCATGGTCCGGTCCAGCGCGAGGTCCTTGTCCGCCAGCGAGCGGATGTAGCGCAGCATCTCGTGCTCGCTGTGGTGGGTATTGAACACCGGGTGGGTCATGAATCTGGATTCGCGCAGCAGGCCAGCCGGCAGCGCGTCGGCGGTGTCGGCATCCAGCTCGTCGATGCGGTCCAGGTCGATCTGCACGCCAAACAGGCCGGCCAGCGCGATCACGTCCTCGCGGGTGGTCGTCTCGTCGAAGCTGATGCCGATGCTGCTGGCATCGATCACGCGCAGGTTCATGTGCGCCTGCGCGGCGCGGTGGTGCATGTCGGCCGCGTCCACCCCGGTCAGGTGCAGGGTGTCGAAGAAGTCGTCCCCGACGGCGACTCCCGCGTTGCGCAGGATGCCGGCCAGGATGCCCGCCAGCCGGTGGGTCCGGCGCGCGATGCGGATCAGGCCATCCGGGCCGTGGTAGACGGCGTACATCGCCGCCATCACCGCCAACAGCACCTGCGCGGTGCAGATGTTGCTGGTCGCCTTCTCGCGGCGGATGTGCTGCTCGCGGGTCTGCAGGGTCAGGCGATAGGCCGGGTTGCCCTCGGCATCGACCGACACGCCGATCAGGCGGCCCGGCATCGAGCGCTTGTAGGCGTCGCGGCAGGCCATGAACGCGGCATGCGGACCACCGAAGCCGAACGGCACGCCGAAGCGCTGGGTGTTGCCGACTACGATGTCCGCGCCCCATTCACCGGGCGCCTTGAGCAGCGTCAGGGCGAGCAGGTCCACGGCGACAGCGACCAGACCGCCGCGTGCGTGCACGGCCTCGGCCAGTTTGGCGTAGTCATTGGCGCGGCCGAAGGTGTCGGGATACTGCAGCAGCACGCCGAAGGCGTCGGTCTGCGCTGCGTCGGCGTCATCGCCCACTACCAGCTCGATTTCCAGCGGTTCGGCGCGGGTGCGCATCACCTCGATGGTCTGCGGGTGGACGCCGCTGGAGACGAAGAACACATTGCTCTTGGCGCGGCTGGACCGGCGCGCCAGGGTCATGGCCTCGGCCGCCGCCGTGCCCTCATCGAGCAGGGACGCGTTGGCGATCTCCATGCCGGTGAGGTCCATGCACATGGTCTGGAAGTTGATCAGTGCCTCCATCCGGCCCTGCGAAATCTCGGCCTGATAAGGCGTGTAGGCGGTGTACCAGCCCGGGTTCTCGAGGATGTTGCGCAGGATCACGTTGGGCGTGTGGGTGCCGTAATAGCCCTGGCCGATGAAGCTGCGGAACACCCGGTTGCGCTCGGCGATCTCGCGGATCCGGGCCAGCGCGTCGACTTCGGTCACTGCCGTGGGCAGCGCCAGCGGGTCTGGCGAGCGGATCGAGCCGGGCACGATCGCATCGGTGAAGGCGTCCAGCGACTCGTGACCGACCACGCGCAGCATCTGCGCGATTTCCGCGTCGTTGGGGCCGATGTGGCGCGCAACGAACGCATCGTGATGCTCAAGCTCGCGCAGGGAGAGTGGGGTGTCGTGGCTCATGTCAGGGGTCCGTTGGCTGGGTGCGGTGCGTGACCGCGGGAAGGACGTTCGCACGCCGCCCGCCTCCTGGCCGACGGACGCTTGCGGGTCCCTGGCTTGCGCCACGGGAATCCCCGCTCGCCCCTCTGTCCTTTTGCCTGAGAGTTTTGGAAGCCGACCCGGTCCGGGTCTGCGCTTCGTGCCCCTTCGGCGCCGGATTCAACCGGTCTCTCCAGAGTGGTTCACAGCCGGTGGTACGGGAGCCTGAACGATTACGGGCGTTGCGTCTTCGGCAGCGGGACGGCCTGTCAGACCGCGATCCGCTTCTCCCACCGGATGTATCTACCTGCGCGGATTATAGGCGATGCAGCACCACCGGGGCGGCAGCCGCCAAGACCCGGACCGCCCGGCCGGCACCCTGTTTCGGGGTCGGGTCATCGGCATCACCGCTTACGCCACGCGGAGCACGTCCAGCCCGTACCATGACGGGTCGTTCGACCGCTGGATTTCCGTGGACACATCGCAAAAGCCGGTGAGCCTGGCCCGGCTCACCCTGATCCTGGCCGGGCTGTCGATGTTCGGCCCCTTCGCCATCGACACCATTTTCCCCGCGTTCCCGGTCATGGGCGCGGAGTTCGGTGCGAACAAGCTGGCAATGCAGCAGACCATCAGCGTCTATCTGGTGGCGTATGCCGTCACCAGCGTCCTGCACGGGCCGCTGTCGGACGCGTGGGGCCGGCGCCGGGTGATCCTGGGCGGCCTGGCGATCTTCACCCTGGCCTCCGTCGGCTGCGCGATGTCGACCCGGCTGGATACGCTGCTGGTGTTCCGTGCGCTGCAGGGACTGTCGGCGGGCACCGGGCTGATCGTCGGCCGGGCGGTGATCCGCGACGTGCTGCAGGGCGACGACGCCCAGCGCCTGATGAGCCACGTGTCGATGATCTTCGGCATCGCCCCGGCGATCGCGCCGATCATCGGCGGCTGGATCCTCGGCTGGAGCCACTGGTCGACGATTTTCTGGTTCCTGGTCGTGTTCTCGGCGGTATTGCTGGCTGTCACCTGGTGGCTGCTGCCCGAGACGCATCCGGTCCAGGCGCGGCTGCCACTGGTGCCCTCCCGGCTGCTGCGCGACTACAAGGCGATCCTGATCAATCCGCGTTTCCAGCGCCTGGCCGCCTGCGCGGCGTTCAACTTCTCGGCGCTGTTCCTGTTCATCGCCTCCGCGCCGGCCTTCGTGCTGGACCTGCTGCAACGCAACGGCGAGCCCATGGGTCCGGGCGACTTTGGCTGGTTCTTCATCCCGATGATCGGAGGCATGGTGCTGGGCGCGTTCACCTCCGGCCGCGCCGCCGGACGCATCCGCGGCTCGACGCTGGTGGCGATCGGCTTCTCGGTCTCCGGCTTTGCGGTCACGCTGGGGCTCATCTTCAACCTGTTGAGCGACGCCCCGCAGATTCCCTGGGCGATGATCCCGATCAGCCTGAACGCGTTCGGCATCGCCCTGGTGTTCCCGATCGTGACCCTGGCGATCCTGGAGATGTACCCGCGCATGCGCGGCGCGGCGTCCTCGTTGCAGGCGTTCACCTCACTGGTGCTGAACGCGGTGGTGGCAGGCATCATCTCGCCGTGGCTCAGCGGCAGCGCCCTGTCGCTGGCGATCGCTGCCGCGGCCCTGGTCCTGATCGGCTGGCTGTTCTGGCTGTGGGAATCGATGTCCTCCAGGCCGCTGTCAGGCCGCTCGCGCAGCGGTACGCGGGTGCCGGGCGATTCGATCTGAGCTGCCGGCCGCCGGTGCCGCAGCTCAGCCCTTGACGTTGGCCTGAGCCGGCTTGACGCCGTCATCGGCACGCGCCGGCGCCGGCGACGTCGCCGGATCCGCGGTCGACGCCGGCGGAGCGTTCGCTGCGGCACTTGCCTGCCAGCCACAGGTCTGGCCTTCGTTCTGCTGCTGCAGCCACTCCTGCAACGGGGCGAAGTACTCCAGCACCGCGCTGGCATCCATGCTCTCCCCGCCGGTCAACTCTTTCATGGTCTGCTGCCAGGGCTGGCTTGCGCCCTTGGCCAGCATCGCCTGCAATTTCTCGCCCGCGGCCTTGTTGCCGTAGAAGCTGCACTCGTTGAGCGGACCAGTATGGCCTGCCGCCTCGCACAGCGACTTGTAGAACTGGAACTGCAGCACGTGCGAGAGGAAATAGCGGGTGTAGGGCGTGTTGCCTGGCACGTGGTACTTGGCGCCCGGATCGAAGAATTCCTCGCCGCGCGCCTCCACCGGCGCCACGCCCTGGTATTTGGCCTTCAGGTCCCACCACGCCTTGTTGTACTGGTCCGGCTGGATGGAGCCGTCGAACACGCCCCAACGCCAGCGGTCGATCATCAGGCCGAACGGGAGGAAGGCCACCTTGGCCAGCGCCATGCGCATCTGCGCGTTGACCAGCGCTTCCTCGCTCTGCTGCTGGGCGCTGGCCAGGCCGATCGACTCCAGGTACTTCGGCGTCATCGCCAGCACGATCGTGTCGCCGATGGATTCATGGAAGCCGTCGTGCGCGCCGGTCTGGAACAGGGGTGGCTGGTCGTTGTAGGCCATGTAGTAATACACGTGGCCGAGCTCGTGGTAGATGGTGGTGAACTCTTCCTCATTGGGCTTGATGCACATCTTTGTGCGAACGTCGCCCTTCATGTCCATGTCCCACGCGCTGGCGTGGCAGACCACGTTGCGGTCGCGCGGCTTGATGAACTGGGTGCGCTGCCAGTAGCTGTCGGGCAGCTTGGCCATCCCCAGCGAAAGGTAGAAGTCCTCCGCCCGCTTGGTCATCTGCCGCGCGGAGGCGTCCCTTGCTTCCACCTCCAACTGGGCAAGATGCGCGGGGCTGCGGTCGGCTCCGTTCTGGGCCAGCTTCTGCCGGTGGATCTCGTCGTAGCGCGCTTCCAGTGCCCCGGTGATGTCCATCGAGCCGGCGTTCTCATACGGCACCAGCACGTCCCACAGGTTCCCCCAGTCCTGCTGCCACATGTTGCCCATCAGGTGCGCGGGCAGCATGCCGCCGGCAACCTCGCCCTTGTCCTTGCCGTACTTCGCGTCCAGGCGGGTGCGTGCGTAGCAGTGCAGCTGCTCGTAGAGCGGCTTGACCTGGCCCCACAGGCGGTCGGTTTCGGCGGCCAGCTCGACCGGGCTCATGTCATAGCCCGAGCGCCACATCTCGCCGGCATCGGCGAAGCCCATGTCGCCCGCGCCTTCGTTGACCAGCTCGACGAAACGCACGTAATCCTTGCGCATCGGCTGGGCGATGGTGTGCCAGCCGCGCCAGGCATCCAGCTGGTCGTTGTAGTCGCGGCTGGTGCGCAGGACGTCTTCCAGCTCGCCCAGCTGGCGGCAGCTGCGCGCATCGCCCTCGCCCTTGCAGTACTCGCCGGACCCGTAGGCGCCTTCCATCTTGCTGGCGATGCCAGCCAGTTCGGCCAGCCTGGCCGGATCGCTGGGGGCGGGCATGGACGTGGACAGCTTCAGCAATTGGATCGCGCGCGCGGTCTCCGGCGTCATCTGCTGGCCCTCGAAACCCTTGGCCTGCTCGATCCACTGGTTCAGTTGCGAGAGGTAGCGCTCGTTCGACTTTGCCGCCAGGAACTCGGTGTCGTCGTTGATGTAGGTATTGGACAGCCATTGCGGCTTGGTCAGCTCCGGCTGCATCGCCTTCCACTCGCTGTTGACGCGGGCGATGAACTGGTCGGCGGTCTCATTGGCCGGCGCGGTGCTGCCGGTCGCAGGCGCGGAGGAGTCGGGCGTTGGCGATTTCTCGCAGGCGGCCAGGCCGAGGACGGCAATGGCGATGCTCAGCGCGAGCACGGCGCGGATGGGCTTCATCGAATCTCACCTCTGGGTTCTGAGCGCCGCGATGACGCCAACCCCCGAAGGCTAGGTCCCGCGCGCGTGGGGCGCAAGCGTGCGCGCAACCGGATCCACCAGCCCGCGCGCCGCGAGCCAGTGCCAGGCGGCGTCGGCATCGCGGTGGAAATAGGCCGCCGCGGATCCCAGGCGGAAGGTGTAGCCCCACGCGTCCATGTCGGCCAGGATGCGTTCGGCGCCGACGCCGGGCAGGGCATCGCCCAGCAACGCCTGCAGCACGCAGACCGCGTCCTCTTCCTCGATGGAGTCGGTGGCGTCGGTGTGCACCACCGCACGGTCGGCGGGCGGCAATACGATCAGGTGGCCGGCCTCGTGCAACAGCGAATGCACCGGCGTGTCGCCGCGGGCGAACACGCTCTCGCCGATCAGCCCGGCCTCGGTATCGCCCCAGTAACTGCCGGGGATCGGCTCGCCATCCGCCACCTCGACCAGGCGCAGGCCGTAGCCCGCCAGCAGGCGGGCCGGGGTCTCAAAGCCGATGTCGGACAAGGTCAGCATGCCGTCGGCTTCACAGGAAACTGCCGGTGTGGCCAGCGCACCGGCGAACGTCCCGCGACCTGTGCCGGCGTCGCGGGCAGGGAAGCAGCTGCCGCACGCGTCAGCTGTTGGCGACCGCCGCGCTTTCCGGCAGCGAGACCGAGATATCCAGCACCTTGTCGTCACCCTCGCCCAGCAGGTCGACCTTGACCGCGTCGGCGTCCACGTTGACGTATTTGCGGATGACCTCGAGCAACTCTCGTTGCAGCATCGGCAGGTAGTCCGGGCCACCGCGGGTTGCGCGCTCGTGGGCGACGATGATCCGCAGCCGGTCCTTGGCGACCGAGGCGGTCTGCTTCTTGACCAGCAGGAAATCGAACAGACCCATGACTATCCTCCGAACATCTTGCTGAAGAAGCCCTTTTTCTCGGGGCTTATGAAACGCATCGGGCGGGTGTCGCCCAGCAGTCGGGCCACGGCGTCGTCGTAGGCCTGGGCCGCGTCGGACTCGGTGTCCAGGATCACCGGCTCGCCCTTGTTGGAGGCGTTGAGCACATCGGTGGACTCGGGGATCACGCCGATGGCTTTCAGGCCGAGGATCTCCTCCACGTCGGTGATGCTGAGCATCTCGCCGCTCTCCACCCGCTTGGGACTGTAGCGCGTCAACAGCAGGTGCTCCTTGATCCGCTCGCCCTTCTCAGCGTGGCGTGTCTTGGATGCGAGCAGGCCGAGGATACGGTCGGAATCGCGTACCGAGGACACTTCCGGGTTGACCACCACCAGGGCCTGGTCGGCGAAGTACATCGAGAGGTAGGCGCCCTTCTCGATACCGGCCGGGGAGTCGCAGATGATGTAGTCGAAACCGTCGGCGGCCAGTTCGTTGAGCACGCGCTCCACGCCTTCCAGGGTCAGCGCGTCCTTGTCGCGGGTCTGCGATGCGGCCAGCACGAACAGGTTCTCGAAGCGCTTGTCCTTGATCAGCGACTGCTTGAGCGTGGACTCGCCATTGACCACGTTGACGAAGTCATAAACGACCCGCCGCTCGCAGCCCATGATCAGGTCCAGGTTGCGCAGGCCGACGTCGAAATCGATGATGGCGACCTTGTGGCCGCGGCGGGCAAGGCCGCAGGCGAGGCTGGCGCTGGTCGTGGTCTTGCCGACGCCTCCCTTGCCCGAAGTGACAACGATGATCTCGGCCAAGTTCAAATCCTCCAAATGATGGGGTGGTGCGCAAGGGGAAACGCCGCCGGTGGGTGACCGGCCGGTACTGCGCGCGCGGGGGCGGCGCAGTCCGCGTCACTGCCGCCTGTGGCGGTGTGCGACGTGGCGACGGGGGACAGCATGCACGGTTCGTGGCTCATGCGGCATCCAGCGCGGCAAGATGGATCTGGCCATCCTGCAGCCATACCTGCACCGGCCTGCCGCGCAGATCCGCGGGGATTTCTTCCAGGACCTTGTAATGACCGGCGATGGCGACCAGTTCTGCATGGAACTCGCGGCAGAAAATACGCGCCTGCTCGTTGCCCCTGGCACCGGCCAAGGCGCGGCCGCGCAGCGGTCCGTAGATGTGCACCGAGCCGTCGGAGATCACTTCCGCGCCGGCGCCGACGCCGGTGATGACGGTCAGGTCGCGATTGTCGGCGTAGACCTGCTGGCCGGAGCGCACCAGCGGCAAGTGCACCAGTCCCGGACCGTGCGCGTCCTCGCGCGACGCAGCCGGCGCGGGCGCCGTGTCGACCTTGCGCGCAACCGGCGCCGACTCGGCTGGGCTGGTGGCCGGCGCGTCGGCGCGCTCGTACTGGGCGCGGAATTTTGCCAGCAGGGGGAGCTGCAACGCTTCGGCGAGGCGCTCGGTTTCCGTGGTGCCGTAGGCCAGGGCCACGGGCAGCACGCCGGCGCTGCGCAGCCCATCGATCAGCGCGCGCGCGGTATCGGTATCCGGCATTTGCGCCAGCCCGCCAAAATCGAGCACCACCGCAGCGCGGGAAAACAGGTTCGGTGCGCGCTGCACGCGGTCCTTCATCTCCGCGGCCAGTCGCTCGACATCCAGGCTGCGGATACGCAGGTTGGCGATCCCGACCTGGCCGATCTTCAGCTCACCCGCCGGCTCGTAATCCAATACCGAACTCAATGACCCGTACCGGTGGACCGCGCGGACATGCGTCCGGCCGGCAGCTCGCGCGCCGACGCCCAGGCTACGTGGGGCAGGTTGCGGCCGTAGGTCTCCTTGACCCAGGAGAAGCTGCACAGCTCCTTCATCAGCATGGCCGCGCGGATCCCGGTACCGGGCATCACGTGCTGGCCGACCTCGCGGAAGCCGAAGCTGCCATGGAACAGCAGGACCGGATCGTTGGTGCCCTCCAGGAACACTTCGCAGGCAATGTGCGGGTAGCGCAGCTCGGCGTAGCTCTGCGCATCGGCATAGAACGCGCGGCCCACGCCACCGCCACGGCGACGGCTGGCGACAACGATGCGGTCGATATAGAAGAAGTTCGGGTGGCGTTCGCGGAACCAGCGGAAGTTGCTGCTGTCGTGGTCGGCGTGGCTGCCCATGCCGATCAGGAAGCCGGCGAGGGTGCCGTCGCGCTCGGCCACGCGGAAATACTCCGCGGTTTCGAAGAAGTAGCGCAGGCGCGCGGCGTCCAGCGGCAGGATGGCCGGACCGGCGGCGTTGTTCAGGGCGAGGACGGAATCCAGTTCGTGCTCTTGCACGTCGCGGACGACGATCGACATTCCGATACTCCAGGAGGTTGGTGCGTCATTGCCAGTGTTCAGCTGGCCGATTATCGCATGCAGTCGTGGCGCGGGCGACTCTGCGGGACCGGCGAAAACAGGCGCCATCCGCTGTTCAGCGTGACTTTCGACGGCGGCCGCGAGCGCCGTGATGCCGGTAGCATGCGGGAATGCTGAGACGCCTCAACCATACCCGACTGCTGCGATACGCCGGACTGTTCACCTGGGCGATCCTGGGCGTCTGGCTGGTATCGATTGTCTACGATCCGTCCATCATCCGGCAGGGCGGGGAAGACGAGCCCGCCCTCAACCTGGTCATCGGCCGCTGGCTGGCGGTGTACCTGACATTTGGCGCGGTCTACTGGTGGATCACCCGTTCGCTGGGCCAGCAACGCCGCAACTGGGTGGATCACGTCCTGCTGCTGGTGCTCACAGGCTGCGCGATCGGCGTCAGCTATTTCTCCGGCACCGGGCTGGGCAGCGTCCTGCTGATGGTGGTCGCCGGCCTGCTGCCCTGGCTGCTGCCGGTGCGGGTCGGAGTGGCCTGGCTGGTGGCCAGCAACATGACCGTTATCCCGGTATTCGTCGGCGCGCCATGGAACTTCCCGCCGCTGATCGCCGTCGTCCAATCCCTGCTGTACGCGGGCTTTTCCAGTTTCGTCTTCGTGACGGCGCTGGTGGCGATGCAGCAGGCGCAGGCCCGGGAGGAGCAGCGGCGGCTGAACGCCGAGCTGCAGGCGACGCGGCTGCTGCTGGCCGAGAGCGCCCGGGTCAACGAGCGCACCCGGATCTCCCGCGAGCTGCATGACCTGCTCGGCCATCACCTCACGGCGCTGAGCCTGAACCTGGAAGTCGCCGGCCACCTGACCCAGGGGCGGGCGCTGGACCACGTCACCCAGGCCCACACCCTGGCCAGGTTGCTGCTTACGGACGTGCGCGAGGCCGTCAGCCAGCTGCGCACGGGCGGGGCGATCGACGTCGGCGTCGCCCTGCGACCGCTGGCCGAGAACGTGCCTGGCCTTGCCATTCACATGGACATCGAGCAACCGCTGAGCCTGGATGACCCGGAGCGGGCGCAGGTGCTGTTGCGCTGCACCCAGGAGATCATCACCAATGTGGCGCGCCACGCCAACGCGAAGAACCTGTGGATCCGCCTGTGGCACGAGCACGGGCGTATCCTCATGGACGCGCGCGATGATGGTCGGGGAGCTGCGCAGGTGGTCATCGGCAACGGCTTGCGCGGTATGCGCGAGCGGCTGGCGGAGTTCGCCGGAGAATTGAGCATCGACACCCGGCCCCAGGCCGGATTCAGGCTGCAGGTAGCACTGCCGGTATCTGCTGCGGCCACCATCCAGGGAACAGGCACATGAAGAACATCCGCGCAGACAGGCCGATCCGGGTCCTGCTTGTGGACGATCAGACCCTGGTCCGCCAGGGCGTGCGCTCGCTGCTGTCGCTGGCCGAGGGCATCGAGGTGGTGGCGGAGGCCAGCGACGGCCGCCAGGCGGTGGAGATGATCCCCAGGATCGGCCCCGACGTCGTCCTGATGGACATGCGGATGCCGGTGATGTCCGGCCTGGAGGCGCTGCAGGCGCTCGCCGGCACCGGCGAACTGCCTCCGACCATCATCCTGACCACCTTTGACGATGACCAGATGGTGCTGGCCGGGATCAAGGCCGGCGCGAAGGGCTACATGCTCAAGGATGTCTCGCTGGAGCAACTGGTCGGCGCCATCCAGACGGTTGCCGGCGGCGGGTCCCTGGTCCAGCCCGCGATGAGCCAGCGCCTGCTGTCCGGACTGGAGCACATGCGCAACGAATTTGTCAGCCTGGAGAAGCCCGATCCACTGACCGACCGCGAAACCGAGATCCTGCGCCTGATGGCCGGCGGCTTCTCCAACAAGGAGATTGCCAACTCGCTGGGAGTGGCCGAGGGCACCATCAAGAACCACGTCTCCAACATCCTGTCCAAGCTGGGTGTACGCGACCGTACGCGTGCGGTGTTGAAGGCATTTGAGCTGCAGTTGGTCTGACTGCGGCCTAATGACCTGATTAAGTCATCCCTGCGGGCTGCGGCCGGAGCGGTTTCCTTGTTAGGATTGCCGGTCTGCGCCCTCGTCCCGTTCCGGGTCCGGCCCTGGAGAGAACCTGTATGACCCGTCTGATTGAAGTGTTGATTTCGCTGGCGATCGTTGCCGCCCTGTTCGTTATCGGTGGATTCCTGCTGCCTTCGCACCGGCACATCGAGCAGTCGGTGGAAACCAATCGCAAGATGACGATCGTCTACGACACGATCAACAGCTTCGCCCGCTTCCAGCAATGGAACGTGCTGCCGCTGCACGATCCGGCGATGGACATCAAGATTTCCGGTCCCAAGTCCGGCCCTGGCGCGCAGCTGGACTACAGCTCCGATGAGCGTTCCGTGGGCAGCGGCAGCTGGAAACTGGTCGACAGCGTTCCCGGCAAGAGCGTGACCTACGAGATCACCAACAACGAGCCGGGCACCAACAAGATCACCACCTTCAAGCTGGAGCCGACCGGCCGGGGCGCGGTGAAGCGCAACGTGCGCATCACCCAGACCTATGACGTCGACTACGGCATGAACCTGTTCGGTCGCTACGCGGGCATGTACGTCGCCAGCGGCATGGGTGACAGGATGAAGATGAGCCTGAGCCGCCTGAGCAACATGCTCGCCGCGGTGCCCAACTTCGACTACACCGAGCTGAGCAAGGACGATCCGTCCCGCGCACCCAGCATCGTCGAGCGCCCGGCGGCGAACCTGCTGCTGGTGAGCACGACCGTGGAGCGCAACAACGACGTCGTCGAGCGCACCATGAAGAACAACATGCAGTGGATCGACAAGGTCATGAAGGCCAACAACCTCGAGGCCGACGGTCCGGTGCGCGTGATCACCAACGAGTTCGGTTCCGACACCTACTCCTTCGACCTGGCCCAGCCGGTGCGCAAGAAGTCCGGTGCCGCGGACGCCAAGGACGACGACAAGGACGTTGCGGCGACCAGGAGCGACGAGACCGAAGCCGACAAGGTCGCCGACGCCGACGAAGCGCCTGCACCCGCAGGCAAGCTCTCCATCAAGCTGGAAGGTCCGGTCGAGCACGTGTACGAGGAGCCCGCCCGGGTGGCGATGGTCCCGTTCAGTGGCCACATGGCCAACATGCCGAAGGTGCGTGACGCCCTGCGCGCCTGGGTCCTGACCCAGGGCCTGGAGACCGCCGGACGTCCGTACGAGTCATGGGACGCGGGCATCGAGAAGGGCTTCATCGACGAGGGCGAGTTCCGGGTTTACTGGATGCTGCGCTGATCCAGTCCGCCAACGCCTGATCCAGGAACGCGCCGCGGCTGTCCGCGGCGCGTTTTTTTGTGGTCCGGGTCCGACTGCTATCGTCGGGCTCCTTTTGCGCCGGAGCAGTGCCATGAATCCCCGAACTGCCGGCGCTGTTACCGCAGCCGATCGCGCGCTCGCAAGTAGAGTGCTGGCTTGCGTGGGCGCCTTGATGGCAGGCCTGTCGATCGCGCTGGCCGCCTACGCCGTCCACGCCGGCGACCCCGCCGCCCAGCAACGCCTGCAATCGGCGGCATGGTTTGCCTTCGGCCACGGGATAGCGCTCACGGCGCTTGCACCGCGCGCCGTTCGCGCGCCCGGATTGGCCGGGCTGGCTTGCCTGGCGACTGGCACGTTGCTGTTTTCCGGCAGCCTGGTTGGCGCGCACTTCTTCGCCGCACCAACGATGCTGGCGCCGTTTGGCGGTGGCTTGATGATGCTTGGCTGGCTGCTGTGGGCGGCCGCCTCGCTCAGGCGCTGACTACGCTGCAGTGTCGCAGCGGGACCGCTCGGCCCCGCCGATCCAGTACCAGTGCCAGGGCTCGTAGACGATGCCGTGGGGATTGTCGCGCGGATAGCTCATGCGGAAGCCGTGATCGCCGGCGTGGGCGGTCAACCAGGCAAATGCCCCGGTGTGCTCGAAGCATTCCTCGGCCGGAGGTTCGCCCGGCGCGCCGATGTCCAGCGCGCAGCCCGAATGGTGCTCGCTGTATCCGGGGGCGGCGTTGACGGCAAGGATTCCGGCGACGGTCTGCCCGCGCGCCAGCTTCCGCTGGAAAATGCCGAACTGGTAATCGTGGCTGCGATAGCCGGAGATCGCCTCCAGCACCACGTCATCATTCAGCGCAGCCGCCTGCATGCGTGACCACGCCCGCGCTGCACCGTGTTGCAGCCACAGGGCGCGGTGGTAGCGGTCGAAACCGGCAAAGGCCAATTCGGTCGGCTCGGCAACCAGTGGCAGCCGGGTTTCCCGCCCGTACCCATCGTCGATGCCGAGTGTGTCCAACAGCCGCTGCAGCCGGTCCAGCGGCAGCCCAAGGGCGGGCGATCCGATCGCGGCTGGCGGAGCGCGGTGCGCGGCAAGAGCCGCGATGGCCGCGTCGATGCCGGGCTCGCGCTGCCAGCCGTGCAGCAGTGGCGTCAGTCCGGCGGCAGTAGCGGCGGCGAGATAACGCCCATCGCGCTTGCGTCGGAATACGCGATGCGCCCGTGCCAGCAGCCGGGCATCGTGATTGCTGCGGGCCTGCAACAATCCGTGCGGCCACAACTCGATGTCGGGAGTGTTGATCAGGGAGGTTCTGATGAGAACCGGGAGTTGTCCGCGCATCCGCTCAGGTTAGCGCCGCGGTTGCGACAGAGCCAATGCGCTCGTGTGCGGGGTGCGGAATCACTTGGGCGCGCGCTGCTGATTGATCCATGACGCGATATCGGCGATCAAGGCCGCGTCCACGTGACCGGATTGCTGGTACTCGGCCATGCTGCCGGGCCCGCTTCCGGTGATGCCCAGATGGTTGAGCGCGGGGTAGTGCTTGAGCGTCGCGTTGGAGTCGCCGGCCAGGGCGCGTTTCCACATCTGCCAATCGGTATCGATGACCTGGAAGTCGCGGCCACCTTGCAGCAGCAGCATCGGCACGTCGACGGCGAGTGCATCGGCGACCGGATCGATCCTGTCGAAATCCCGCCAGTATGCGGCGGGCAGACCGAGCGGTGTGTCCTTGTCCGGCATCGCCTCGCCGGAGCGAACGCGCGCGATCTTGGCGTCGAGGTCATCCAGGAATTCCTGCTCGGCGGGGAGGATGTCACCGTCGGCCTGGAGCAGGTAGCGGTTCTGCTCGGGCAGGATGTCCAGCAGCGGGCGGGCGGGAGCGGCCAACATCACCAGACCGGCGACGGGCGCGCCGGACTGCGCGACCTCGCGGGCGATGCGTGGCGCCAGCATCGCGCCCTGGCTGTGACCGAGAACGTAGATGCGCGAAGCGTCGATGCCCGGCGTGCCGCGCAGCGCTGCGACGGCCAGGACCGCGTCGTTGGTGGTTTCATCATCGACGGTGTAATCGCCGGCGGCGAAATCCTGCGGCCGCGCCATCGTGCGTTTGTCGTAGCGCAGCACCGCGATTCCCTGCGCGGCCAGCGCGCGGGCAATGTCGAGGAAGGGACGATTGGGCCCGATGGTCTCGTCACGGTCATGCGGCCCGGAGCCATGGACCAGCACGACCGCGGGCCAACCGTTCCCTGCGGGAGTGCCTTTTGGCAGCGCCAGCGTCCCCGGAAGGCTGCGTCCGCCGGTGCCGACCTGGAACGGCTGCTCGATAAAGGCCGCATCCGCCGCCGGGGCCGCGGCTTGTGGAGCTGGCGCCGGTTGGACGAGGAACCCGGTGATCTCGCCCTTGCCGTTGATCGCGACCCGCGCCAACAGCTCCGCTTTCTCGTAGTGCAGCGGAATGGCGACCATCTTGAAGCCGTCCGCGTCGCTGACCTTCGCCTCGCCGCGGCCCTTGGACGCTCCCACCTGGCCGGGCAGGGAAGCCCACAGCTCTTTCAGCTTGGCGGCTGGCACGGCTGCGGCCATCTGGGCGTCAAAACGGGCTTCGGCTCCGGCGAAATCACCCGCATCGAGCTGGTCGAGCAGCCCGGTCGCGATGGCCACGGGCCCGCCGGCGGCCGGCGCGGCTGCCGCCGGCGTCGCGTTGGCGGAAGGCGGGTCACTCGCCGCGGCAGCGGGAACCGCGGCGAAAACCAGGACGGCGAGGACAGCGCACAGGGATCGCAGGTGCATATCAGTTCTCCTTCTTGAGGACACAACGGATCGGCTCCAAAAAATGCATATGGGTCACCGACACCAGTTCCCACCCCAGCTTGCCAAGGCGGTTGAGTTCGTCTTCCAGCCGCACCGTCACCGAGCCGCCCAGCAGCTTCGGCTTCAGCTCCAACACCTTATAACTCCAGCGATCGCTCATCGCACTCACTCCTTTTTCGCAGGTTTCTTCTTGTCCGGCAGCCGCCCGGCCTGGCGCAACGCTTCGCGCAGGACGTACTCGATCTGGGCGTTCACGCTGCGCAGCTCATCGTCCGCCCAGCGCTGCGTGGCCGCGAGGATCTCGGCGTTGATCCGCAGTGCATAGCCTTTTTTCTGTGTCATCGGGACCTAGTACAGCGAACCGGCATTGACCACCGGCTGCGTACCGCGCTCGCTGCACAGCACCACCAGCAGATTGCTGACCATGGATGCCTTGCGCTCCTCGTCCAGCTCGACCACGCCATTCTTCTGCAGGTCGGTCAGGGCCATCTCGACCATGCCGACGGCGCCGGCGACGATGCGGGTGCGAGCGGCGATCACCGCGCTGGCCTGCTGGCGCTGCAGCATTGCCTGGGCGATCTCCGGCGCATAGGCGAGGTGGCTGATGCGCGCCTCGATGACATTCACGCCGGCGGCGCTGAGACGCTCGGTGAGCTGCTCCTGCAGGTGGTGGGAGATCTCCACCGGATGGCTGCGCAGCGAGATCAGGCCGTTGTCGTCGCTGTCGTAGGGATAGCTGGTGGCCATCGCACGCAGCGCGGCCTCGGACTGGATATGGACGAAGCTCTCGTAGTCGTCGACGTTGAAGACCGCCTCGGCCGAATCGACCACCTCCCACACGATCACCGCGGCGATCTCGATCGGGCTGCCCTCCAGTTCGTTGACCTTGAGCTTGCCGCTTTCGAAGTTGCGCACGCGCAGGGACACCTTGCGCTTGGAGTAGAAGGGATTGTTCCAGCGCAGGCCGCTTTCCTTGACCGTGCCCACGTAGCGGCCGAACAGGCTCAGTACGGCCGCCTGGTTCGGCTCGACCATGTAGAGCCCACACAGCGCGATGAACGCCGCCACGAACACGACGATCGAGCTGATCAGCGGCGCCGGCTGCAGAGGTTTGATGCTGGCAACTGCCAGCCAGGCCATTGCGAGCATCAGCGCCAACAATGCGAGTGTCACCGGAATGCCGGGGAGGGAACGGGTCGGGTTCTCTTTCATGGTGGTTCTCGGAATTGGGTCTGAAAGAGTGATATCAAATTGATATCAGAAAGGCAAGAAATTCCGTGCGCGCTCTGTGCCGCGGATTGACGGCTCGACTCGTTGATGACGAGGCTCCCCCCGGCGATCAGCACCCGCGCCAAGGGCGGGCAGGGACGTTCACGGCGTGATGCGGTACAGCGGGGCCGGGATGAATTCGCCCGTTGCATAAAGACTCTCGCCGTCGGCCGACCAGCCCAGGGCCTCGGCCTGCGGCAGCCACGGCAACACGCTGGTGCCAGGCGTGCCGGCGACCGCGGCTGCCCAATCCTGCTGCGCGCCGCGCGGATAGAGAAGCAGGTAGCGGTAGGTCATGACCGCCAGCGTGCGCCGGTCCGGCGATACCGAGGCGGCGGTGACCTGGCCGTCCAGTCGCGCGCGCTTGGGATTCCGGCGCAGGGTTTCCGGGTCTGGCTCCGGGATGCCGGCAAGATGGCCTACCCGGGCGGCGGTCAACAGCTCGCGGTCGGGTGGTTGCAGCGGCAGGACGAAAAGCTCCGGCGGCTCGCGCTTCTTGGAGATCAGCAGGATCTCTCCGCGCTCGGCGTCCACGGCCACCGCCTCGCAGTCACGGGCGCCGTCGGGCCAGCGGAAGGCGATCGACCAGGCCGGCTTCAGCCGGGCATTGGTCAGGCTCGTCGGTTCCTCGACCACGTGCAGTTGCAGGGTGCGTCGCAGGCCGCCGTTGTCACCGGTATCGGCGATCAGCAGGTAGCGCTTGCCCTTGAATTCGAAGGCGTCCATGTCCTCCCAGTCGGTCTTCACCACGTCCTCGATGCCGAAGGTGGCCAGCCGCCGGCCGCGGGTGCTGACCGCAAACAGGCGCGCCGGATTGCCGCCGTCATCGTGCATCCAGAGCACATCCGGATGGATGTGGGAGGCGGCCAGGCCGCTGATCTCGTCCATCTGCATGTCCAGCAGGACCCCCGACAGGCGGGCCTCCGGCGCATCGCTGTCCGCATCCGTGCGTGCATCGCAGCCGGGCGCCAGGCAAGCCATCAGGGCGATGAGCAGCAGCGAACGCAGGGTGGCTGGCGGATTGGGTGGCATCGGGGAAGGATGGCACGGGCTCCGCATCGGAGTAAGCATCAAGCGCCCACTATCGGCGCCGAAGTTAGACTGTCCCGCCTTGCTGCCTGACTGGATCCATCACCGCCATGACCGAGAACCCCGCGCCGCCTGCCGGCACCATCACCCTGGGCACGCCGCTGTCGCCGGGTGCGTTCCGAGTGCTATTGCTGGGGTCGGGCGAGCTCGGCAAGGAAGTCGCGATCGAGTTGCAGCGCTTTGGTGTGGAGGTGATCGCTGTCGACCGCTATGCCGATGCGCCCGCCATGCAGGTGGCCCATCGCAGTCACGTCATCGACATGCTGGACGGCGCCGCGGTCCGGGCCGTGGTGGCCGCCGAGCGCCCGGACCTGATCGTCCCGGAACTGGAGGCGATCGCCACGTCGACGCTGGTCGAGCTGGAGCGCGAATTCGCCGCCGATGACCGCGCGACGCGGGTGATTCCCACCGCACGCGCGGCGCAGCTGACCATGGATCGCGAAGGCATCCGCCGGCTCGCCGCCGAGACCCTGGGCGTCCCCACGTCCCCCTACCGTTTCGTCGACACCTTCGAGGACTACCGCGCCGCCGTGGACGCGATCGGTATTCCCTGCGTGGTCAAGCCGGTGATGTCCTCATCGGGCAAGGGCCAGTCGCTGGTGCGCGCCGCGGGCGACATCGAGCCGGCCTGGGAGATCGCGCAGACCGGCGGGCGGACGGGGGCGGGGCGGGTGATCGTCGAGGGCTTCGTGGACTTCGACTATGAGATCACCCTGCTCACCGTCCGCCACGCGGGTGGGACCACCTTCTGCGCGCCCATCGGCCATACCCAGGTGGACGGCGATTACCGCGAGAGCTGGCAGCCGCAGCCGATGTCGGCGCTGGCCCTGGAGCGCGCGGAGGCGATCGCAGGCAGGGTCAGCGACGACCTGGGCGGCTGGGGCGTGTTCGGCATGGAATTCTTTGTCAAGGGCGACGAGGTGTGGTTCAGCGAGGTCTCGCCGCGGCCGCACGACACCGGCCTGGTGACGCTGGCCGGACAGGACCTGAGCGAATTTAGGCTGCATGCGCGCGCGATCCTCGGTCTGCCGATTCCGGTTATCCGCACCCGTCCCGCATCGGCATCCTGCGCGGTGCTGGCCGAAGGCCACGGCGTGCCCGAATTCAGCGGGGTCGACGCCGCCCTCGCCGAGCCCGATACCCAGCTGCGCCTGTTCGGCAAGCCGCGGGTGGATGGTCAGCGGCGGGTGGCGGTCACGCTCGCCCTGGGTGACGACGTCGAGCAGGCCCGCGCGAAGGCACGCAACTCGGCCGCGCAGCTCGGGGTCACTTTGCGCTGACAGTCAGCGCGATACCAAGAACAACACCAGAACTGGAGGATGGATGGAAGACATGAACGGCTACGCGGTGTTCTTTTTCCCGCAGGCGCTGGAGGCATTGGGCGAGGTGATCAAGCCCTTCCTGCGTGAAGGAGCCGCAGGCACGCATGTGGTGTGCCGCGCGATCGATACGGGCGGTGCGATGTTCAAGATGGATCTGGACGGCCAGACCACCGCCGGCGACACCGTGGCGCTGGAGGTCATGATCCCCGGCAGCATGGTGCGGCTGATCGTGTCGGCGCGTATCGAGGAGTCATTCGGGTTCGGCCCGCGCATCGCGGTCTCGTCCCTGGTCCCGGCAGCGCAGGCGGCCGGCGTGGTGCCGGTGTCGGCCCCGGCTGCAAGCGGGTCGTCGCCGGACCCGGACCCGAAGCTCAAGACCGCAGCGAAGTCCACGCCGAAGGCGAAACCTGAGTCGAAAGCCAAGCCGGGGTCGAAAACGAAACCCAAACCCAAACCCAAACCCAAACCCAAACCCGACTCGACGGCCAAGCCGAAGCCGAAGCCGAAAACCAGATCCAAACCTGCCGGGAAAAGCGCGGCGAAGAAGGCGTAATTGCGGTCCTGAGCCTATCGCCGGTCAGTTGGCCGGCACCAGATCGAGCCACACCAGGTGGTGGTCGCTGGCGTCGACGATGTCGCTGCCCGGCTCGCCGCTGGCAGGCCAGAACACGCCGCCGTCGGTGACCCGCAGGCCGGTCGAGGGCAGTACGTAATCCAGGCGCAGCGTGCCGCCTTCCGGGCCAAAGTCGCCGGTGTGGCTGCGCAGGTCGCCGCGACGGACAAGTCCTCGCTCGGCGGCGCGTGGCGCGGCGCCCGTGCTGCGCGGCACGAAGCGTGCGTTGACGCGCGGATGCCCGAGCAGTTGCGCGATCGCTCCGGGAACGCCGTCGCCATCGACCGGGTCGGCGTTGTAGTCGCCCACGATCACGAAGTTCGCGTCCGCCGCCAGTCCGCCGCAGCGCCCGCGATCGTCACACACCCATGCCGGGTCACCGGTGGGGTTGATGTATTCCGCCCAGAGCCGGATCTCGTCGGCGTTGCGCCGCCCGTTGCGATCTTCCGGCCCGTCGAACACCGGGGGAGTGGGGTGGGCGGCAAGCAGGTGCACGATGCCGTGCGGCGTGGTGATGGGCACGTCCCAGTGCGATTTGGACGACAAGCGCAGTTGCGACCACACCTGCGCTGGGTACCACGGCGCACCGGTTGCCGGATCCTGCGGCGCGCGCGAACCGGGCATGGCGCTCCATTTCAGATGCTGGAAAGTGCGCACCGCCGCTTCGTCGATGGGATAACGCGAGAGCACCAGCATGCCGTACTGCCCGGGATGCAGGCCGTAGCCCCAGGCATCGTTGCCGCGGTCGCGGCCGCTGCCACCAATCTCGCCATTGCGGTCCAGGTCCAGGCCGCTGGGCACGCCGGTATTGACCGGCGCCAGGTATCGGTAGGGATAGGCAAGCGCTTCGCCGCCGCCGGTTTGCGGCCGCGCCAGATAGCGCTGCTGGAAGAGGTCGGCGGCGCGTCCCGCGGGGTCATAGTCGAACTCGTTGAGCAGCACGACGTCCGGACGCACCCGCTGCAGCACGGCGGCAATTTTCCCTGCCTGCGTGTCCTCGCCCTCCAACTGGCGGATCAGTCCGCCGGCCTCCTCGCTGTACAGCGAGACGTTGTAGGTGGCCACCCGCAGGGGCGTCGTGTCGGTCATCGGGCGGTGGGCTTCCTCGTAGGCCTGTCGGTCGCCGTGGACTGACACCCGCACGCATCCGCCCACTGCCAGGGCCAGCACGAGCAGGGCGAGCGAGCGAAGTGCGGTTCTCCAGGTCAAAGGGCCGTCCGGGCGGGGTCGGGTGCAGGGTCGGGTGCAGGTACGGCGTGGGGTCATGTCGATTCTCCAGCGTCCATGTCGCGCCAGTTGCGACCGTTGAAACCCTCCAGCGGGCGGAAGCGTCGTTTGTAGTCCATCTTCGGGTGGCCCTTGATCCAGTAGCCCAGATACAGGTGCGGATAGCCCTGCTCGATCGCCCATTGCATTTGCCTCAGCACCGCCAGCGTACCCAGTCCACGGCGGGTCTCGTCGGGGTCGAAGAACGTGTACACCGCCGACAGCGCTGCAGGCACCACATCGGTGACCGCGACCGCCAGCAGGCGGCCCGGACCGGTTGGGGCAGGATCGCGCAGTTCGATGAAGCGGCCATTGCTCCAGCGTCCCGTCAGGAACTGGTCGAATTCGCTGGGGCCGTGGTCGTCCATGCCGCCGCCGTGGTGACGTGCCGAGAGGTAGCGCTGATAGAGCGCGAGCTGCTCCGGCGTGCGTTCGGGCGGGAGCACCCGCATTACCACGTCGGCGTTGCGCGCAAGGCAGCGGCGTTGGCTGCGGTCGGGCCGGAAGCGCATGACCGGGATGCGCACCGCCACGCAGGCACGGCAGCCCTGGCAGTGCGGGCGGTAGACGATGTCGCCGGAACGCCGGAATCCCCACTGCAGCGCCTGCGGATACCAGCGTGCCAACTGCGGGTCGCGCGGGTCCATGACCAGGTCGCGGGCAATGCGCTGCGGCCAATAGCCGCATGGATGCTCGGCCGTGTGGAAGAGCCGTAGATCGTCGATGTCCTGGCCGGTGTCGCTACCCATGGCGGCCAGCATAGCGCCGCTTTCCGCCCACCGGCGTGTGCAACCGGCAGCTCGCCGGACCGGCGGCGTTCACCTGCGGTTGGGCTCGCAGGTCAACGGCGGCGAGGTCGACACGTTGATCCTTGCGACCGTGCCGCACTGGCACCGATGCAGGAGAACCCGCATGAAGCACCCAATGATCCGGATGTCCGCCCTCGCCGTCGCCGTGCTGGTGGCGGGCGCCGCGTTGGCATCGCCACAGGCCGCGACCGACAAGGCCGGCGCCGAAAGCCCACGCCACGACCGCTGGCTCAGCCTGGATGCCAACAAGGATGGGGTGATCGATCGCAACGAAGCGGCCAGGCACCCGCGCCTGGTGGAAAACTTCGATCGCCTGGATCGCAACAGCGACGGCAAGCTGGAGCGCAGCGAGCTGCAGCGAAGCCACGCCAGACGTGGTTCCCGCCGTGGCCATGACGGCGAGCGGGGCGGACGCATGGGCCATTGGGGTGGTCACGGCGGAATGGCTCGCCATATCGCCCTGGATGCCGACGGGGACGGACGCATCAGCAAGCTGGAAGCCGAGGGCTCGCGGCTGGCCGAGCGCTTTGCCGAGATCGACACCAACAAGGACGGCTACCTGGTGCGCAGCGAACTGCAGGCCGACGGTGATCGTCGTCGTGCAGAGTTCCAGCGCAAGGCGGCCGAACGCTTCGACCAGCGTTTCAAGGAAGCCGACAGCAATGGCGACGGGCGCCTGAGCCGCGCCGAATACGAGGCGGCCTGGCCGGGCAAGGCCAAGATGTTCGCCTTCCTTGACGAGGACCGCGACGGTTACCTCACCAGGGAAGATCTCGCTCCAAGGCGCGGCCGCTGATCCGGGTCAAAAGCCCATCAAGCCCCGGCTTTCGACACGCTTGATCACGTCGGTTACCTGCCAGGTGCCATCCACACGGGTGACCTCCAGGGTCTCGTAAGCCGCCCAGCCACGATGGTGGTACGCGTTGACCTCCACGGTGCCGTGTTCCGGGCCAGCGGGCCGGAACACGCGCACGTCCACGATCGTGGCCGCGCGGCCGGTGGCCCGCTCGAAGCTTCCTCGATCCTCGTCGGCGATTTCCTGGCAGGCGGTGGCGGGCACCACCGTCAGGCGGGGATGGGACGCCGCCAGGGCGCTGACGATCGCCGCAGGCGCATCGCCGCGGTCCACGCCCACACACGCGACCGGCGTATCGACGTCCTGCAGGGCTCTGGCGAGCACCAGCCGGGCGACCGGAGGCAAGGTCGCCGCGATGGAACCGTCGAAAGGCGGCGATGCGGTCTGGACTTCCACCAGCGAGGGATCTGCAGGCGCGGCAGCCGGTGCCGGTGGCTGGTTGAGGGTGTGCATGGCAGCGGCCACGACCACCGCTGCAATCAGCGCGAGCACGCCCAGCTTTACCCGCAGCAGTTTCTTGCGCGCCGGTGAGCGCGCCTGGGCCAATTCGACCTCGCTGCGGAACGTCGGCGTCGTATAGCCCCCGTCGGGGCGGGTGGTATCGATCAGGCCGGCTTCGCGGAGGATCTCGCGCGCGAGACGCTGGTCATCGGAGCGCACGACCCAGGCTTCCGATACCGGCGCCGACGGATCGGAATAGCTGAAGGTTCGGCGGCGGTTGCCCTTGTAGGAGCGGCCATTGAGGATGCGCACCTCGATCCCGGCCTGGCGCAGCAGCTCGGCGACGCCTTCGGTGTTTTCCAGCCGGTGGCTGCTGAATACCTTGCGCATGGCGGGCGCTCAGCTCCGCGCCGGGACGTGGGTCGCGGCGCCGGCGGCATCGGGCACCACGCGGATCAGGCCTTCCTGCGCCGTGCTGGCGATCAGGACGCCGTCGCGCGAATAGATCTGGCCGCGGGCCAGGCCGCGCGAACTCTGCGCGCTGGGACTGTCGATGGAGTACAGCAGCCAGTCGTCGGCGCGGAACGGGCGGTGGAACCACAGTGCGTGGTCCAGCGAGGCCATCTGCACGTTGGGCTGGTAGTAGCTGATGCCGTGCGGATAGGTCGCCGTGCCCAACAGCTGGAAGTCGGACGCGTACGCCAGCAGGGCCTGGTGCAGGTCAGGGGAGTCGCCGACCCGGTCGGTCAGGCGGAACCACACCTGCTGCTGCGGCGGCCGCTTGGGCGGGTTGAGCTCGTCACGCGGATAGACGTGGCGGAACTCGAACGGCCCTTCGCGCGACAGCCAGCGCTGGATCTTGTCGGGCAGCGTGGCCATGACCTTGTCGGGCACCGACGGCGAAGGCTCGATGTCCTCGGGCACGGGCACCGACGGCATCGAGGACTGGTGCTGGGCACCGGGCTCCTCGGCCTGGAAGGACGCCGCCATGAAAAAAATCACCTGGCCGTGCTGGATCGCGGTCACCCGGCGGACCGAGAAGCTGCCGCCGTCGCGGGTGCGGTCGATCTGGTAGACGATCGGCGCCTTGATGTCGCCGGCACGCAGGAAGTAGGCGTGCAGCGAATGGGCCCCGCGCGTCTCCGCCAGGGTGGCGCGGGCGGCCGACAGGGCCTGGCCGAGCACCTGGCCACCGAACACGTACTTGGTGCCGATGTCGCGGCTCTGGCCGCGGAACAGGTTGTCCTCGAGGCGCTCCAGCGAGAGCAGGTCGATCAGCTCGGAAACGGGGGGCGTCATGCGGCGGACCAATACGGGTGACCGGCAATTATAGCCGGCGGTGGCACGCGGCCGGTCCTGCCGGTCGGGCTAAGCAGGCCGGACAAAGGCGCCAGCCAGCGCTCAGCCCGGCAGCCGCTCCAGCGAAGTGGCGGCCAGCACGTCCGCCCACGGGAACCGCGGTCCCGGATCGCGTTTGCGTGGCACCCGCAGGCCGGGATCGTCGCTCGCCACGGCCAGCTCGGTATCCAGATCCTCGTGGCCGGCGATCCATTGCAGCGAGGGCAGGCTGCGGGCCAGCCAGTCCAGCAGCGCGAGCAGCGCAGCGATCTGCGCGGGGGGATAGGCTTCGTCCATCGACTGGTGGCGGGAATCGAGCCAATCGGGGTAGCGGCCGCTGTTGACCAGCTCAATGCCGACAGAGCGGTCGTTGACACCGCGCACGTGGTGGGCGACGCGGTCGAGGTCGACGTACTGGTGGATCGTGCCGTCGCGGTCGATGTAGAAGTGGCCGCTGTTGCCCGTGCCCGATTCCGGATAAAGCACACGCTCCCCGTACTCGCGCGCCATGGCCAGGTCCGGCAGCTCGGTGCAGTGGATCACCACCAGGTCGATTGACGCCGGATCCCGCTGGGACAGACGCGCCTGATACGGCAGCGGCGCTGGGTGAATGGCAGGGCCGGCAGCGGCGGCGTCAGGCTCGGTGGGCATGGCCCGGATGCTAGCATCGCGGGCCCCAGCCACCGCTGCGCGCGCCGTGCCCGCCACGCCGTCGCCGCCGTGCGTTTTTACTTCCGGATTCACCATGCGCGGACACTGCATCCTTTCCCACGGCTTTGAAAGCGGCCCCGACGCGACCAAGGTCACCGCGCTCGCGCAGGCCGCCGCGGAGCTCGGCTGGACCTGCGAGCGACCCGATTACACCGACCTGGACGCCTGCGCCGATATCAGCCCGCTGGGCGATGTGCCGCAGCGCCTGCAGCGGCTGGTGGAATTGACCCGCGCCGCAACCGCGCGCGGGCCGGTCGTGCTGGCCGGATCCAGCCTCGGTGCCTTCATCTCCGCGCACGCGTCCCTGCAGGTTCCGGTGGCCGGCCTGTTCCTGATGGCACCGCCGATCCGCATGAACCAGGCGCATCCCATCGATGCCGCCGATGTGCCGCTGAGCATCCTGCACGGCTGGAACGACGAGCTGATTCCCGCCGCGGACGTCGTCGGCTGGTCGCAGGAGCGCCGCGCCCGCCTGTTGCTGGTCGATGACGATCACCGGCTTTCACGCCACGTGCAGGCCAGTGCCGACGCGTTCATGGGCCTGCTGTCGAGCCTGCAAGCGTCGAACGATCGTGGGGACGCGCGATGAAGTTTTTCGCCAGTTGCGGCAAAGGTCTGGAATACCTGCTGGCCGAGGAGATGCTCGCGCTGGGTTGCGCGCGGGCGACAGCGACCATGGCCGGGGTGAATGTCGAAGGCAGCCTGCTGGATGCGCAGCGCGCGGTGCTGTGGTCGCGCCTGGCCAGCCGTGTGTTGTGGCCGATCGCCGATTTCGACTGCGCCGATGAGCAGGCCCTGTACGCCGGCGTGGCCGCGATCGACTGGCCGGCGCAACTCGGCGAGGGAGACACCATCGCGGTCGATGCGCACGTCTCGGGAACCGGCCTGACCCACGCCCGTTTCGCGGCCCAGCGCGTCAAGGACGCGATCGTGGATGTGATGCGCGAGGCCACCGGCATGCGCCCAAACGTTGATGTGGACACGCCGGATGTACGCGTCAACCTGGTGGTGCGCAAGGACCGCGCGATCGTGTCCATCGACCTCGGCGGTGGCCCGCTGCACCGGCGCGGCTGGCGCCAGCAGCAGGGCGAGGCCCCGCTGAAGGAAAACCTGGCCGCGGGCGTGCTGATGCGCGGTCGCTGGCCGCAGGTTTATGCCGGCGACGGCGGGTTGCTCGACCCGATGTGCGGCAGCGGCACGCTGGTCATCGAGGGCGCGCTGATGGCCGCCGACATCGCCCCGGGCCTGCTGCGCCACGGTGGCTTCGCCCCGACCCGCTGGAAGGGCTTCGACCCGGACGCCTGGCAGTCGCTGCACGATGACGCGCGCCAGCGCGAGCTCGCCGGACGCGCGGCGCTGCGGCCGGTGTTCTTCGGCCGTGACCGCGATCCGCATGCGATTGCCGCCGCGCAGGAGAACGAGGTCCTGGCCGGACTGGCCGGGGTGATCCAGTGGCAAGCCGCCGCGGTGGAAGGGCTGCGCCTGGGATCGATCCCCGTGCTCCCCCGGCCGGAGGTCGACCCGGATGCGAACGCCGCGCCCGGCGGACTGGTGGTCTGCAACCCGCCCTACGACCTGCGCCTGGCCGCCGATCCGGCGCTGTACCGCGCGCTCGGCGATGCGCTCAAGCGCGCGGTGCCGGACTGGCGGGCCAGCCTGCTGTGCGGCGACGCCGAGCTGGCCCACGCTACCGGCCTGCGCGCACTCAAGAAGTACCAGATGTTCAACGGCGCGATCGAGTGCACCCTGATCACCGTTGACCCGGTGGCACCGCAACAGCGTGAACGCAAAACCGGCGAAGAAGCGCCGGCACTGGCCGAGGGCGCGCAGATGGTCGCCAACCGCCTGCGCAAGAACCTGCGCAAGCTGAAGGCCTGGCGCCAGCGCGAGGCGGTGACCTGCTTCCGCGCCTACGACGCCGACCTGCCGGAGTATTCCGCCGCGATCGACGTCTACCAGACCGACGAGGAATCGCCGCGCACCTTCCTCCACGTGCAGGAATACGCGGCGCCCGACGACATTCCCGAACCCCTGCAGCGCCGGCGCCTGAACGAGTTGCTGGCCGCCGCGCGCGAGGTCTTCGACGTGCCGCGTGAGCACGTGGCTCTGAAAACACGTTCGCGCGGCAAGGGCGGCTCCAAGTACGGCCGTTTCGACCAGCGCGGCGAGTACCTGACCGTGCGCGAAGGCGATGCCCGCCTGCGGGTGAACCTGTTCGACTATCTCGACACCGGCCTGTTCCTCGACCACCGGCCCCTGCGCCTGCGGATCGCGGCCGAGGCCGAGGACACCCGCTTCCTGAACCTGTTCGGCTACACCGGCGCCGCCACCATGCACGCCGCCGTCGGCCGCGCCCGCCAGACCACCACCGTCGACCTGTCGCCGACCTACCTGCAATGGTGCGCCGACAACCTGGCCGAGAACGGCATGGGCGGCGCACGGCATCGGCTCGTGCAGGCCGACGCCATGGCCTGGCTGGAGGCCGACCAGGCCGAGTACGACCTGGTGTTCTGCGACCCGCCGACCTTTTCCAACTCCAAGCGCGCGGACGATTTCGACATCCAGGCCAGCCACGTCCGGCTGCTGCGTGCGGCGGTCGATCGGCTGGCGCGCGACGGCGTGCTGTACTTCTCCAACAACTTCCGCCGCTTCCGTCTGGACGAGGCGGCGGTGGCGGAATTTGCCTCCTGCGAGGAGATCAGCGCGCAGACCATCCCGCCGGATTTCGCCCGCAATCCCCGGATCCACCGCTGCTGGCGCCTGCAGCGACGCTGACGCCGCGCCTCAGGGTGAATGCACGCGCGTGCCGTGACGTTGTCCAGCGCTGCGGTCTGGCAGAATCGGGCGATGCACCGCGCCGGGCGATTTTCAATCGTCCGTCCGGTTCCGACGCGGCCCCGGCCGGCGTCATCCCACACAGGAAGACTCCATGCGCATCCTCGTCATTGAAGACAACCAGGACATTGCCGCCAACCTTGGCGACTTCCTCGAAGACCGTGGCCACACGGTCGACTTTGCCGCCGACGGCATCACCGGCCTGCACCTGGCCGTTGTGCACGATTTCGACGCCATCGTGCTCGACCTCAACCTGCCGGGCATCGATGGCCTGGAGGTCTGCCGCAAGCTGCGCAACGAGGCGCGCAAGCAGACCCCCGTGCTGATGCTGACCGCGCGCGACACCCTGGACAACAAGCTGGCCGGGTTCGATTCGGGCGCCGACGATTACCTGATCAAGCCCTTCGCGCTGCAGGAAGTGGAGGTCCGCTTGAACGCGCTCGCGCGCCGCGGACGCGGGGTCAAGACCCGTGTGCTGACCGCCGCGGACCTGGAGTACAACCTGGACACGCTGGAGGTGCGCCGTCAGGGCAAGCTGCTCCAGCTCAATCCCACCGGGCTGAAGATCCTGCAGTCGCTGATGGAGTCCTCACCGGCCGTGGTCACCCGCCAGGAGCTGGAGACGCGGGTCTGGGGCGAGGAACTGCCGGACTCCGACAGCCTGCGCGTGCACATCCACGGCCTGCGCGCGGTGGTCGACAAGCCGTTCCCGACCTCGCTGATCCACACCCGCCACGGCATCGGCTACCGGATCGCCGAGCTCGATGCCGAAAGCTGAGGTTCCCAGGGCGGCGGCGACCAGCGGCGCCGCCCCCAGCCGGCGTATGCGCTACCGGCGGCGGCTGCGCAGCCGCATCATCCTGTCGTTCGTGTTGCTGGGTTTCAGCCTCACCCTGCTGTTCGCCTGGGCGACCAACTGGACCCGCGCGCGGGTGGAGAACCAGTTGATCGAGGATGTGATGAACCGCAACCTCGCCAATGCCGCGCACCAGTTCGAGGTGGACCCCAACAACCGCGAATTCCCCTTCGACCAGGTCCGCGCCTACGTCTATACGCCCGACAAGTTCGAGTCGGTGCGCCTCAGCCGGCCCGAGTGGTATGCGCTGTCGGACGGCATCACCGGCATGGTCGGCAGCGACCCGGACGGGACCGAGTTCGCGTACAAGTTGGCGGTGCGCAAGACGCCGCAGGCCTGGTTCTTCCTGGCCTATGACATGACCCCGTCCAAGCGCAGCGAGGAGCGTTTCAACCACGCCCTGTATGCCTCGGTGCTGGTGTTCACCCTGCTGTCGCTGGTGCTGGGCTGGTGGTCGGCCTCGCGGGTGATGAGTCCGGTGTCGGAGCTGGCCAAGCGGCTCAAGGAGTCCGGCCGCAGCGCCGCCTCGGAGTCACTGGCCGACCATTTTCCCGACGACGAGGTCGGCCAGCTTGCCGAGGCGCTGGATGACTACGCCGGCCGGCTCACCGAGGTGGTCCAGCGCGACCGCGAGTTCAATGCCGACGTCAGCCACGAGCTGCGCACGCCGCTGGCGGTGATCCGCGGCGCGGTCGAGCTGCTGCTGTCCAACCCCCAGCTCGACGAGAAGACCCGGAGCCGCCTGATGCGCATCCAGCGCGCCGAGCAGCAGTGCACCGACCTGATCAGCGCGCTGCTCCTGCTGTCGCGCAACGAGCGCGGCCACGGTGCCACCGACGTGGCCAGGCTGGCAGCGCAGTCACTGGACGTCCATCGCACCCAGCTGGCCGGCAAGCCGCTGGTGCTGCGTCTGGAGGACAACACCGCCCCGCTGGTGGTGGATGCGCCGGAAGCGGCGGTCGCCGTGGCGCTGGGCAACCTGATCGGCAACGCGGTCAAGTACACCACCGAAGGCGAGGTCATCGTGCGCATGCTGGACGGCGCGGTGCAGGTGATCGACTCCGGCCCCGGGCTCAGCGCCGAGGACGCCGCCGGCATCTTCCAGCGCGGCTACCGCGGCACCCATGCCGGCCACACCCACGGCGGCGGCATCGGCCTGTCGATCGTGCGCCGGCTGTGCGCGCTGTACGGCTGGAGCGTGTCGGTCCAGCCTGGAAGGGAGTTCGGGGTGATCGCGACCCTGGCCTTCGACGCGCAAAGCCCGCTGACGGGTGGCGAGGGTACCGATTCCGACGCCGGCTGATCGGCCGGGGAACGGCCGGCGCGGTACCATGACCGGTCCACCCGCACGAGCCTGACCGCATGACCTGCCGCACCCGCTTTGCTCCCAGCCCGACCGGATACCTGCACATCGGCGGTGCCCGCACCGCCCTGTACTGCTGGCTGGAGGCGCGCCACCGCGGCGGCGAGTTCGTCCTGCGCATCGAGGACACCGACCGCGAGCGCAGCACGCAGGCGGCGATCGACGCGATCCTGCAGGCCATGGACTGGCTGGGCCTGGACTACGACGGCGCGCCGGTCTACCAGACGCAGCGACTGGAGCGTTACCGCGAGGTCGCCGATCAGCTGGTGGCGGCCGGCCACGCGTACTACGCCTACGAGACCCGCGAGGAACTGGACGCGATGCGCGAAGCGGCGATGAAGGCCGGCACCAAGCCGCGCTACAACGGCGCCTACCGCGACCGGAACGCGGGGTTCCGCGAGGACCCCAACCGGGTGATCCGCTTCCGCAACCCGCTCGACGGCGTGGTCGCCTGGGAGGACAAGGTCAAGGGCCGTATCGAGATCGCCAACAGCGAGCTGGACGATCTGGTGATCTTCCGCTCCGACGGCTACCCGACCTACAACTTCGCGGTGGTGGTCGACGACATGGACATGCGCATCACCGATGTCGTGCGCGGCGATGACCACGTCAACAACACCCCGCGCCAGATCAACATCTACCGCGCCCTTGACGTCGAGGTGCCGCACTTCGCCCATTTGCCGATGATCCTGGACCCCGAAGGCGCCAAGCTCTCGAAGCGGACCGGCGCGGCCGACGTCATGGACTACCGCGATGCGGGCTATCTGCCGCACGCGCTGCTGAACTACCTGGTGCGCCTGGGCTGGTCGCACGGCGATCAGGAAATCTTCTCGATCGAGGAGATGACCTCCCTGTTCGACCTCAAGAACGTCCATGCCAGCGCCTCGCGGCTGGACATGGCCAAGTTGGGCTGGCTCAACCAGCAGTACCTCAAGACCGATGACCCCGCGGCGGTGGCGGTGCACCTGCAGTGGCACCTGCAGCAGGCGGGCTACGACCTGGCCAACGGACCGGCCGCGGTCGACATCGTGTTGGCCCTGCGCGACCGCGTGCAGACGCTCAAGGACATGGCCGAGCGCGCGGCGGTCTGGTTCGGTCCGTTGACCGCCTACGACGAAGCCGCCGTGGCCAAGCACCTCAAGTCCGCCGCGCGCACGCCGCTGGAGGATGCCCGCGCCCGCCTGGCCGCGCTGGCCGACTGGAATGCGGAGGCGATCAACGCCGCGCTGCACGACACCGCCGCCGCGCTGGAGCTGGGCATGGGCAAGGTCGCCCAGCCGATGCGCGTCGCGATGACCGGCACCCAGGTCAGCCCCGACATTTCCCACACCGTTTACCTGGCGGGCCAGACCGAGGCGGTACGCCGCATCGACGCGGCGCTTGCCAGGATCCCGCTGGAGGATTAGACCGGTCGCAAGGGCGCGCTTGCCGCGCCCGCTGCAGGCCGCACCGACGACATGAGCCCTGTCCACGACTGCACCGATCCGCAGCACCACGTCCACGATGGCGACGCCTTCGTGCTCGAGGTGGAGCGATTGTGCGCGCAGCGCGGATTGCGCCTGACGCCGATCCGCTCCCATGCCCTTCGCCTGATCGCCGATGCCGAGCGGCCGCTGAAGGCCTACGAGTTGCTGGACCGGATGAAAGCCACCCACGATGCCGCGGCGCCGCCGACGGTGTATCGCGCGCTGGATTTCCTGCTCGAGCACGGCTTCATCCACAAGCTGGCCTCGGTCAACGCGTTTGTCGGCTGCCACCATCCCGGCGGCGAGCAGCACGCGGTGCCCTTCCTGATCTGCGACGGCTGCCAGTCGGCGACGGAACTTGAGGACGACACCATCGTGGAGGCGCTGGAATCCCGCGCGCGCGGGCTGGGGTTCGTGCCGCGGGCGCAGATCCTGGAAGTGCACGGCCTGTGCGCGGCCTGCTCGGCGGCCGCGCGCTAAAGCCGCTCCGTCAGAAGAACGCGCGCACGCCGAACGCGATGCCGCGCCCCGGCAGCGGCGCCAGATCCTTCAGGAACGAGGTGTGCGGACGGGCCTCCTGATCGAGCAGGTTGCTGCCGTCGAGGAACAGCTCCCAGGCGTTGCCCGACGGGGTGTCGCGGTGCCAGGCCAGGTGGGCGTCGACGAGCGTGTAGCCGGGCGTCGTCGTTTCGTTGGTCGCGACCCGGTCCTGCTTCAGGTAGCGCACCGCGCCCAGCGACACGCGCCACGTGCCGTTGCTCCAGGACAGTTCACTGCCCAGCCGCGCCGGCGCCAGGCGCGGCAGGTTGCCTTGCTCGCTGATCCGCGCCGCGTGCCGGTGCACGTGCCCGCCGTGGAAAACCTCCACGTCGACGTCGCGCTCGCGGCCACCGGGCGCGAGCCTGCCGCGCACGATATCCCCGAACACCCGCAGGTCCCACGCGCCACGGTCATTGTCGACCAGCGCGATGGTGGCGTCCGCCTCCATGCCGTGGAAGCGGGCATCGGCCTGGTTCCACAGGCGCACCGGCACGCCACCGTCCAACAGCGCACTGCCGGGGTCGTCCAGCGACGTCGGGCTGGCCTGGTAGATGAAGTCCGCATAGCGGATGCCGTACACCGCCGCGCCCAGATCGATGCGCTCGCCGTGCCAGCGCAGTCCCAGCTCGAGCCGGTTCGCGGTTTCCACGCCGAGGGTCTCGTCGCCGATCTCCATGGTTCCGGTGGCGACATGCAGGCCGTTGGAGAACAGCTCCTCGGCGGTCGGTACCCGCTGGGAGCGGTCCAGCCCGAGGGAGGCGTGGAACCGGTCGCTGAGCTCCCACTGCACCGCCGCGGACCCGCTCAGCGCTTCGAACTTTCGCGAGTTGGCACGCAGCGGCGCGAGCGGCGGCGGCACCGCATCGATGGTGTTGCGGTCATGCCGCGCGCCCAGTTCGAACTTGAAGTCGCCGCTGCGGCGCTCGCCGATCCAGAACAGGCCGGTGTCGTTGCCTTCGGTGCCCGGCACGAACGCTTCCGCGCCGACGGCGTCGAACTTCCGGTGCGCCCATTGCACGCCGAACGCGCCGCGCCAGCCGGCCCAGGGCTGGTGGACCAGTTCCAGCCTCGCTTCCTTGCTGCTGTTGTCGAACACCGTGCCGATCGCCTCACCCTCGAACTCGGTGTGGGTGTAGCGGGTGTCGGCGAACTTGATCCGCAGGGTCTCGAACACGCCCAGTTCGTCCAGGCCGGCGCGCACTTCGGTGCGACGCTGGTCCATCAGGATGTGCACGGCGTCATCCCCATGGGCGTCATCGCCATGGTAGTGGCCGTCGTTAGCGTCGTGCCCATGGCCATCACCATCACCGTGGGAATGGCCCGGCACGCCGTAGCGGGTGTTGAACAGCGAGTAGCCCACGCCCGCGAAGCCGCGCTCGCCGACCCAGGACAGCCCCAGCGCGCCGCTATCGGTGCGCAGGGCGCTGTTGGCCAGCGTTCCGGAGGTGGCGGGATCGGGCGTCTCGCCCTCGGCGGCCAGCTGGCGGGCGCTCTCGGCAAACCCGGGGATGGCGTAATCGCCGGTCTCCCGGTGCAACGCATCGAAGTGGAACACCAAATGGCCCGAGGCGGAGGTGCCGTCCAGCCGCAGCATGCCGGTCTTCTCGTCGTTGACCGTGCCGGCCCGCAGTTCCGCCCGGCCTTGCAGCGGCTCGTCGGTGGCCGCCTCGGGGATGCGCCCGTCGATCACGTTCACCGCGCCACCGATGGCGCCGCTGCCGTAGAGCAGGGTGGACGGTCCCTTCAGTACCTCGATCTGGTTGGCCAGGAAGGGCTCGATGCTGACCGCGTGGTCGGCGCTGACCGTGGACACATCGCCCGAACCCAGCCCGTCGCTGAGCACCTGGACCCGCGCGCCGTCAAAGCCGCGCACGATCGGGCGGCCGACGCCGGGACCGAAATAGGACGACTGCACGCCGGGCAGCTTATTGACCGTCTCCCCCAGCGAGCTGGCCTTGGCCGCGTCCAGCCGTTCACCGGCGAGGACCTCCACCGGGCGGGCCAGGTCCTCGACCGTGCCGGGCAGGATGGATGCCCGCACCTGGACCGCGCTCAGGTCGACCGGCTCATGGTCCGGATCGTGCGCCTGCATGGATGCCGAATCGACGCCGGCGGCAAACGCCGCTGGCGTGACCAGCAGCGCTGACAGCAATGCACGGGCGAGAAGATTGGGCTGCAACGAAAACGGAGACTTCTGGAAAGCGGGGGACACGGACATCCTGCAAAAGTAGCGGCACGGGATCGGAATGTTATATTATTCCAATCTGTCGGCAAGTCCCCACAAGCCATGCATCCATCGAAGGTGTCCTGATGTCCCCGCGTAACCAGCGTTTGCTCGACCGCCTTGGCGCATCGGGTTCCATCATCTGCGCGGTGCACTGCGCGCTGCTTCCGGTCGCCATCGCGTTGCTTCCGGCGGTCGGGTTGATGAGCCTGGGCAGCGAGCGGTTCGAGCAGGCGTTCGTGCTGTTTGCCACTTTGCTGGGCGTATTCAGCCTCGTCCAGGGCTACCGGAGGCACGGTGTCGCGCGGGCGCTGTGGCTGTTGTTGACGGGCCTGGGTGTGCTCTGGGCGGCGGTGCTGTACCACCCGCTGCACGCCAGCGTTGTACCGCACGCCGTTGCCATGACGTTTGGCGGCACGCTGGTGGGCGTGGCGCATGTGATCAATCTGCGGCTGAACCACGGACACGTGCACGACGCCTGCTGCCACCACTAGGCAGACGGCCGGGCGGACGCCCATGTTAAGATTTGGCGGTTCCCGCGCCACGCGTGGCGCCGGCAGCATGCGCCGGTGATCACGCCTGAGGTGCGGGTTTTTCAATCGTATCAACACCCAACCGGGAGCAAAATCATGGGCAAAGGCGACCGCAAGACCGCCAAGGGCAAGCGCTTCAACTCCAGCTACGGCAACTCCCGCTCGGCCGTATCCAAGGCCGCCGGCACCGCCAGCGCGCCGGTAGCGAAGAAGACTTCCGCCAGCAAGGCCGCGAGCAAGGCAACGACCAAGAAGGTCGTCGCCAAGAAGACCGTCGCCAAGGAATAAGCACCGGCGCCATGCCGTTGTGAGCAGAGGCCCCGCGAATGCGGGGCTTTCCTTTTTTGCCCCGATTGTTTCAGGTGCTCCGCACCCCGGTTGGGCTAGCGGGCACCGGCCTCGATCGCCGCCCAGGTCCGCAACAGATTGCCGCCGAGGATCTTGCGGATGTCCGCATCGCTGTGGCCACGGGCCTGCAGCCCGCTGATCAGGTTCGGGAAGTCGGCCACCGTGCGAAGACCATCGGCCAACTCGCCATCGACGCCGTCAAAGTCCGAGCCGATGCCGACGTGGTCGATCCCGATCAGCTGCACCGCGTAGTCGATCTGGTCCAGCACGGCCTCGATTGGCGTCTGCGGCGCGGGGTGCGCCTGCGACCAGTCGCGGTTGAACGTCTCCCGGTCAAGCTCGGGCTTCCCGGCGGCCCGCAGCTCGGCGTTGCGCTGGTTGAAGTCGTTGATGGCGCGGAAGTGGGCCTGCGTGTCGGCCGCACCCTGGGGATCGACGAACGCGGTGCCGAAGGGAATCTGGACCACGCCGCCCTTGGCGGCAATCGCCTTGGCCAGCTCATCGCTGATGTTGCGCTCGAAGTCCGGGGTGAAGTGGCGGAACGCGGAATGGCTGGCGATCACCGGCACCGTGCTGAGTTCGATCGCCTGGCGGGCGGCTTCGTCGGAGACGTGGGAGACGTCGACCATGATCCCCAGCCGGTTCATCTCGGCCACGACCTGCCGCCCGAACGGGCTCAGGCCGTTCCATTTGCGCTCGATGGCGTAGGAGGAGTCGGCGATCCGGTTGGCCGCGCTGTGGGCCAGGGTGATGTAGCGCACGCCGCGATCGAAGAAGAACTGCAGGTTGGCCAGGTCGTCGCCGATGGGCGCGCCGTTTTCCATGCCCAATGGCAGTAGCACGCGCCCGCCCTGGCGCAGGCGCTCGACGTCGCCGGGCGAGCGCAGCAGCGCAAACCGGTCGGGATGGCGCTGGACCAGCGCCTCGACCGAGTCGATCATTTCGTTGGCGGCCTGCCAGGCGACGCCGTCCTCGTCCTGCTTGGCCGAGGTGTAGATCGACATGAAACCCACGTCCAGGCCGCCGGCGCGAGCCTTGGGGTAGTCGAACTCGCGCCCTGGCGCATCGATGCCCAGGTCCATCCAGCGATCGGTCAGCATGCCGGGCGCGTCGATGTGGGTGTCCACGATCACCGCCTCCTGGGCCAGCGCGCGGGCGGCATCCGTGGCGCTCGGCTGCGAGGTCGACTGGGCGAAACCGAGGGCGGGAACGAGTGCGAGCAGCAGGACGGGCAGGGTGCGATGCATGATCTCTCCAGTGGGTCCGCGGGTCTGTGCGGCGTGGTAACGAGAGCTCGATAGTGCCGTAATCGGGCGGCTCGGCGTTACCGGTGATGCACGCGTTGACCACCGATCCAGACGCCGCCGGCGAGGTCACCGCCCAGCCAGTATCCCAACTCGGCCGGATGGCGGATCTTCCAGCGCACGAAGTCGGCACGCATGCCCACCCGCAGCGCGCCGCGATCGTCCAGCCCCAGCGCGCGCGCGGCGTTGACGGTCGCTCCGCGCAGGCCCTCCTGCGGCGTGAGGCGGAAATGGGTGCAAGCCAGTTGGAGGGCCTGGCGCAGCGACAGCAGCGGCGAGGTGCCGGGGTTGCAGTCGGTCGCGATCGCCATGGCCACGCCGTGTTCGCGGAATGAGGCGAGCGGCGGCACCCGGGTTTCCCGCAAGACATGAAACGCGCCAGGCAGCAGCACGGCGACCACGCCGGCCGCAGCCATCGCGCGCACGCTCTCCTCGCTGGTGTGCTCGACATGGTCGGCTGACAGACCGCCGAATTCGGCCACCAGCGCAGCGCCACTCAAGTCGCTGAGCTGGTCGGCGTGCAGCTTGACCGGCAGGTCCAGCGCGCGCGCGGCCTGGAACACGCGGCGCGTCTGCGCCGGCGTGAAACCGATGCCCTCGCAGAACGCATCCACCGCATCCACCAGCCCCTCGGCGTGCAGCCTGGGCAGCCACTGCACCACTTCCTCGATGTAGGCGTCGGCCTGTTCCCTGTACTCGGCGGGCAGGGCGTGCGCTGCCAGGTAGGTGGTGCGAACGCCGATGCCCAGTTCCTCGCCGATCCGGCGCGCCACGCGCAGCATCCGGCGCTCGCCTTCGAAGTCCAGGCCATAGCCGGACTTCATCTCCAGCGTTGTCGCGCCGTCGGCGAGCAGGGCGCGCGCGCGGGGCAGCGACTGCCGCAGCAGCTCGTCTTCATCGCAGGCGCGCACCGCTTCCACCGTGGACAGGATTCCGCCGCCGGCGCGGGCGATTTCCTCGTAGCTGGCGCCCTGCAGGCGCAACTCGAACTCGCGCGCGCGATCGCCGGCAAACACCAGATGGGTGTGGCAGTCGACCAGGCCCGGGGTGATCCAGCCGTCGGTGGTGATGACATCGTGCGCCAGCGCTTCGGGCTTGTCGGGAAGTCCATCGCGCGGGCCGACGTAGGTGATCAGTCCGTCGCGCCAGCCCAGCGCGGCGTTGCGGACCTCGCCGTAACCGTCGGCGCAGTCGAGCGTCGCCAGCGATGCGCCCAGGATGAGGCCATCCCAGCGCTCGCCGGCGGTGCCCGGGGCGTCGCTGGCGGCCGGCTTCGTGGCGCGGAGGTCCTTGGTTTCAGCGGAAATCGTCATCGGGTCATTGTAGGGAACACGCTTGCGCCTGCCAGGCCGGCCGCCAGGGCAGCTCGCCAGCGCCGCCGCGGCAGGCGACAATCAGGCGATGAACAGCAATGCGACGGCCAGGATCTGGCGCCCCGAGGGTTGGCGCGATGGACCGCTGCCGGAGAATGGCACCCGTGCGGACCAAACCGCGCCACGCCACGTGTCGAGCTCGCAGCAGCGCGTGGTGCCCGGAATCGCCAACCTGCATTCGCACGCCTTCCAGCGCGCCATGGCAGGCATGGCCGAGTCGCAGACCCATCCGGAAGACTCGTTCTGGACCTGGCGCGAAACGATGTACCGCTTCGCTGACCGCTTCACCCCCGAATCGCTATACGCCGTTGCTGCGCAGCTGTATGCCGAGATGCTGGAAGCCGGCTACACCACCGTGTGCGAATTCCACTACCTGCATCACGGCCCCGGAGGCAAGCCATGGGCGGACCCCGCGGCGATGTCCTCAGCGCTGGTCGAGGCCGCGGCCGACGTCGGCATCCGCATGACCCTGTTGCCGGTGCTGTACATGACCGGCGGATTCGACGGCCGGCCGCTGGAGCCGCGACAGCAGCGCTTCGGCCACACCGTGGATGGCTATCTGCGGCTGCTGGATACGTTGCGGGCGAAACAGAACGGGCGCCTGCGCATCGGCTGCGCTCTGCACAGCCTGCGCGCGGTGCCGGCGGAGGCGATGCACGAGGTGCTTGCTGCGCTGCCCACGGACAGCCGCGTCCATATCCATATCGCCGAACAGCTTCCCGAGGTCGAGGAGTGCCTGCGGCTGCGCGGGTCGCGTCCGGTGCAGTGGTTGCTGGACAACGCGGCGGTCGATGAGCGCTGGACGCTGGTCCACGCCACCCACCTGGACGACGCCGAACTTGCCGGCGTGGCCAAATCCGGCGCCACGGTGGCGATCTGCCCGACCACGGAAGCCAACCTCGGCGATGGCCTGTTCCGGCTGCGCGACTATCTCGACGCCGGCGGCCGCTGGGGAGTCGGCTCGGACTCCAATTCGTCAGTATCGCCGGTGGAGGAACTGCGTTGGCTCGAATACGGCCAGCGCCTGGTCACCCGGCGACGCAACATCGCGGTCAGCGTGGACTCGTCCAGCGTCGGCGAGACCCTGCTGAGGGGCGTGCTGGCCAGCGCATCGGACGCCACCGGCGATCGGGTCGATCCGGCAGGCGCGGACGTGCTGGTGCTGGACGGCGACGCGCCGCAGTTTGCCGGCGCCACAGATGCGGACGCGGTGGATCGCTGGATATTCAGCGGCAACCGCCCGCTGGTGCGGCAGACCTGGGTGGACGGTCGCTGCGTGGTCGATGGCGGGCGGCACGTGGACGCGGACGCGATCGCGGCGCGCTACCGTCGGGCCGTCGCCGGGCTGCTCGCTCAGGACGGCTAGCGCAGTGTGGCCACCGTAGGTCGCCTGACCCAAGCCGGCAAACCAGGGCAGACGTAAAGTGAACGCAGTCGGCCGTTACTGGCCGGCGATCGCCTTTGCGGTATGACGGGTCGAGAAGTCGATGTCGCGGGTCAACTCGAAAGCCTGCTGCAGCTGATCCTGCGACGGCGCTTGGGTCCAGACGTGCGCGCTTCGGCCATCATCGAGCTTGAGCAGCGTCTCGCGTGCCTCGATGCCCGGCTGCCCGGCCAGTTCGGCCCGGTACCACTGGACATCGCGCCCGCCGATGCTGCCGTTTTCCACCCGGTTGCTGCGCTGCGGCGAGAAGGTGGGCTTCTTGCTGATGTACATGCCGAACGCTTCGGACCCGTCGGCACGCAGGGCGCGGCAGAAATCCGCGCCGTCGCCGCCGCGGTACTCCCATGTCAGACCGGTACTTGCGTCCAGCTGCGGGCAGCCACTGGCCTGCTGTGCATGGCCGCCGCCGGCGACCAGCAGCAGCGGCAATAAAAACGCCGTCTTGTTCATTGGTATTCCCCCTGGTTGCGGAAAACGCTCCGCGTCGCACCGTGCAATGCATCACAGGGCACGGCTTTACCGACCTTAAAGCACGTTGCGGGGATTGACAATTGCCGGCGGAATTGCTTCGGTCAGTGCATCAATGCGACTGCGGCGGCAAGCCTGACGCAAAGTGCGCCGTGCAGCCCGATCAGTACGACGAGTTCGACCGCTCGACCTGCAGGGTCGCCACCGGCTGTGCCTCAAAACCCAGCCTTATCAGGCGGTAGCGCCAACCGGAGTAGGTCGCGCTCGCATCCAGGTCGGTGGAGAACAGCAGTTCACCGGTAGCCGACTCGGCGCCATCAATGCGCGACGCTGGAGTAATCCGCAGCTGGATCTCCGCCCGTCCGGCCCACACGCATTGCACGTGAGGACGGCAGCGGGAGTCGCTGCTTACCTGGTGATAGCGCACCCGAGTGCCATCGGCGAGGCGTGCGCTCTCGCCGGGCGAGAGAACGAAGGTTCCACCGCTTTCGATTTCCCGCTCAACGGGTGAAACGCAGCCGCCCATCAACGCCAGTACGGCGACCAGGCCCAGGCGACGACAGTGCGCCGCGCCGATCACGTTGGTGCCAGGGCAATCAGCAGAGCGCGCGCGGCAGCAATGCGCGCGGCGGGCTCGGCCAGTTCCAGGCTGAGGCGCAGCTTGTCGGGGCCGTCCATCCGGTACAGGTTGGGCTGGCCCTGGATCATTCGGATCACCGCCATCGGGTCGACCTTGGGCTTCTCGACGAACTGCAGCCGGCCGCTGGTGGGACCGATGTCGAGTTTGCGCACGCCCAGTTCGGTGGCCTGCAGCTTCAGTTCGGCGATGGCGAACAGGTGTTTGGCCGGATCGGGCAGCAGGCCGAAGCGGTCGATCATCTCCACCTGCAGCTCGCGCAGATCATGCGCGTCGCGCGCGCCGGAGATCCGCTTGTACAGCGTCAGGCGGGTGTGCACGTCGGGCAGGTAGTCCTCCGGGATCAGCGCCGGAACATGCAGCTCGACCTCCGCGCCGCGCTCCTCAGTGGCGTCCAGGTCGGGCAGTTTGCCCTGGCGGATGCTGCGCACGGCGCGCTCCAGCAGCTCCGTGTAGAGGCTGAAGCCGACCTCGGCCATCTGCCCGCTCTGGTCCTCGCCGAGCAGCTCACCGGCGCCGCGGATCTCCAGGTCGTGGGTGGCCAGGGTGAAACCGGCGCCCAGTTCGTCCATCGCCGCGATCGCGTCCAGCCGTTTCTTCGCATCGGCGCTGATCGAGCGCGTGTCCGGCACCACCAGATAGGCGTAGGCGCGGTGGTGCGAGCGACCGACGCGCCCGCGCAGCTGGTGCAGCTGCGCCAAGCCGAACTTGTCGGCGCGGTTGATGATGATGGTGTTGGCGTTGGGGATGTCGATGCCCGACTCGATGATGGTCGAGCACAACAGCACGTTGAAGCGCTGCTTCTGGAAGTCCAGCATCACCCGCTCCAGCTCGCGCTCGGGCATCTGGCCGTGGGCGATGCCGATGCGCGCCTCCGGCACCAGCGCTTCCAGCTCGCGCTGCATGCGGCCGATGCTTTCCACGTCGTTGTGCAGGAAGTAGGCCTGGCCGCCGCGGGAGATCTCGCGCTGGAATGCCTCGCGCAGCTGGCTGTCGTCCCACGGCACCACGAAGGTCTGCACCGCCATCCGGTGGGCCGGCGCGGTGGCGATGATCGACAGGTCGCGCAGCCCGGCCATCGCCATGTTGAGCGTGCGCGGGATCGGCGTGGCGGTCAGGGTCAGCAGGTGCACGTTCGCGCGCAGGGCCTTCAGCGCCTCCTTCTGGCGCACGCCGAAGCGCTGTTCCTCGTCCACGATGACCAGTCCCAGGTCCTTGAAGCGGACATCCTTCTGCAGCAGCCGGTGGGTCCCCACGATCACATCGATCGTGCCTTCCGCCGCCTTTTCCAGCTCGGCCTTGATCTGCTTGGGCGTCTTGAAGCGCGACAGCACTTCCACCTTCAACGGCCAGTCGGCGAAGCGGTCGCTGAAGTTGCGGTAGTGCTGCTCGGCCAGCAGCGTGGTCGGCACCAGCACCGCAACCTGCTTGCCCGCCGCGGCGGTCGCGAACGCGGCGCGCACGGCGACCTCGGTCTTGCCGAAGCCGACGTCGCCACAGACCACCCGGTCCATCGGCTGGCTGGATTGCAGGTCGCGCAGCACCGCCTCGATCGCGGCGTGCTGGTCGGGGGTCTCCTCGAACGGGAACGCGGCCGCGAACGGCTCGTACATCGCCCGGTCCAGGTCGATCGCCAGTCCGGCGCGGGCCCGGCGCCGGGCCTGGATCTCCAGCAGCTCGGCGGCCACATCGCGGACCTTTTCCTGCGCCTTGCGCTTGGCCTTGCTCCATTGCTCCCCGCCCAGCGAGTGCAGCGGCGCGGTTTCCACCGACGCGCCCGAGTAGCGGTTGATCAGGTGCAGCTGGCCGACCGGCACGTACAGCCGGTCGCCCTTGGCGTACTCGATCTCCAGGTATTCGTTTTTCTCGCCGCCGGCCTCCAGCGTGACCAGCCCGCGGTAGCGGCCCACGCCGTGGTCCTCGTGGACGATCGGCGCGCCTTCGGACAGCTCGCCCAGGTCGCGGACGATCGCCTCCGGCTCACGTCCCGCGCGACGCGGACGACGCGGCTGGGTCGCCCGTTCGGGGAACAACTGGCGCTCGGTCAGGACCGCGAGCGCGGGCGCGGTGAGAGCGAAACCATCTTCCAGCGGAGCCACGGCGATGGCGAAGCGGGTGTCGCCCGCACTGTCTGCCGGCGCCTTGGCGGTAATCCGGTTGCTGCCCAGGAACGCCTGGAAATCCGGCAGCACCTCCGGCTCCAGCTCGGCAGCGCGGAGGATCTCCAGCAGCGCCTCGCGGCGCCCGGCCGAATCGGCGGCGATCAGGACCCGGCCCGGATAATGGCCGAGGAACGACTTCAGCTCGCCGGCGGGAACCTGGTCGCGCGCACTGATCGGCAGCGCGGGCGCCGGCTGGCTGGCCAGCACTTCGGCACGCGTACCCTGCGGATGCGATTCGCCGCAGACCTCGATGCGGGCGCCCTGGTTGAGCCGTTCGCGCAGCGCATCCGGCGACAGGTAGAGCGCGTCCGGCGGCAGCAGCGGTCGCTCCAGATCATGCCGGCGCTGCTCATAGCGCTCGCCGGTCTGGCGCCAGAACGCGTCGGCGGCCTCGTTGACGCCTTCGCCGAGCAGCGGCAGGGTCGCCTCGTCCAGGTAATCGAACAGGGTGGCGGTCTGGTCGAAGAACAGGGGCAGGTAGTACTCGATCCCCGACGGCGCCGTACCGGCCTTGAGGTCCTGGTACAGGCCGCTGCGGCGGGTGTCCAGGTCAAAGCGCTCGCGCAGTGCATCCAGCGCGCGCTTCAGGGATGCATCGTCCAGCGGCAGTTCGCGGCCGGGCAGGAGCTTGACCGCATCGATCTTGTCCTCGGAGCGCTGGGTCTCCGGGTCAAAGCCGCGGATGGTGTCGATCTGGTCGTCAAGCAGCTCCACCCGGAACGGCTGCGAGGCCCCCATCGGGTACACGTCCAGCAGGCCGCCGCGCACGGCGAAGTCACCCGGGTCGAGCACCTGGGGCACGTTGTGGTAGCCGGCCGACTGCAGCCGGCGCTGCTCGGCATCCAGGTCGAGGCGCTGGCCGACGGTGACATCGAAACTGCCGCCGACCACATGGCGCAGCGGCGCCAGTCGCTGCAACAGCGTCTGCACCGGCACGACGACAATCCCTCGTTGCAACCGCGGCAAGCGGTTCAACGTGGCCAGTCGCTGGCTGATGATTTCCGGGTGCGGGCTGAAGTGGTCGTACGGCAGCGTTTCCCAGTCCGGGAAGTGCAGCACCGGCAGGGATGCAGCGTCGCTTCCGGGCGGCTCGGGATCGCCCGCCGACGCGCCGGAGCCCAGCAAGGTATGCAGGTCCGCCTCCAGCTGCTGCGCGGACTGGTTGTCGCGCACGATCGCCAGAAGCGGCCCCGGATGGGTGGCCGCAGCGCGGGCAATGTGGAAAGCGAGGCCCGACAGCGACGCCGGCGCGCGCCACCAGGCACGCAGATGGCCCGCTTTCGGCAGCGGCGGAGTGGGGGAGGGGGAGGCAGGCATCAGCCGGCCATTTTAGCCGATGGCGCCAGAAGCCGTCCGGGGTCGGGGGTCAGGCCGCGTCGTCCGTCGGGTTCAGTTGCAGCGTGACCCGGACAAGCCCGTCCTGCTGCCACTCGCGCACGAAGCCCAGCGAATCGGCCAGCGAGAGCATCGGCAGGTTGTGCTCGAACACGTCGCCATAGACGCGCTCGAGCTGTTTGCCGCGCGCCCATTTCACCAGCCGCGTCATCAGATAGCGCCCCAGCCCCATGCCGGCGATGAAGTGGCTGACAAGGATGGCGAACTCCGCATCGCGCCCGTTGGGGTCGATCGAGATGCGCGCGACGGCGCCGACCAGCGCTTCACCGGGCGGCAGCGGCTCGGCGGCCACCAGGGCGAACTCGGTTTTGGGCTGGATCCGGGTGAAGCGCTCCACCGATTCCTGCGAGAGCTCCTTCATGGAGTGCAGGAACCGCTGGCGGATCTCGTTGGGCTGCAACAACGAGAAGCCGGCACGCAGTGGCTCCGCATCCTCGGGACGGATCGGGCGGATCAGCAGCTCACGCCCGTTGGGCAGGCGCTGGCGTTCGTGCCACGGCGGGAGTCGTTCACGGGTACTCATGCGCAGATGGTGGCACACGGCATGTAAAGGCCGTATTCATCCAGTGATTGCCGGCCCGGCAGCGTCGGTGAGGAGCGCAAAGGCACGCTGCGCATACATTTGCCGGTGCTAGACTCGCGCTCCTTCAAGCGGAAAGACGCCATGTCCGGAAGTGGAGATTCGACCCGCGCAATCCTGTACGCCCTGTCTGCCAACTTCGCCATTGCCGTGGCCAAGGGCGCGGCGGCGTTCTTCACCGGCTCCAGCGCGATGCTGGCCGAGACCATCCACTCGCTGGCCGATTGCGGCAACCAGCTGTTGCTGCTCCTGGGGATGAAACAGGCCCGCCAGCCGGCGTCGCCGGAGTATCCGCTGGGCCACGGGCGCGAAGTGTACTTCTGGTCGTTCCTGGTCGCGGTGATGCTGTTCACCGTGGGCGGGATGTTTTCGCTCTACGAGGGCGTGCACAAACTGCGCGCGGGCGAAACAGAGCCCGGCAGCAGCCTGTGGTGGGCCGTGGCGGTGCTGATATTTGCGCTCATCGCCGAAGGCATTTCGCTGCGGACCTGCCTGCAGGAGGTGGACAAGTCGCGCGGCCATCGCAGCCTCTGGCGGTGGTTCCGGGAGAGCCGTCAAGCCGAGCTGGTGGTGATCTTCGGCGAGGACCTGGCCGCGCTGGTCGGACTGGCGTTTGCCCTGCTTGCCGTGCTGGCAACGATTATCACCGGCAACCCGGTGTGGGATGCGATCGGCACGCTGGGCATTGGCGCCCTGCTGATCGTGGTGGCTGTCCTGGTTGCGATCGAGATCAAGGCGATGCTGATCGGCCAGAGCGTGGACCCGGACCGGCAGCGGCAGATCCGCCAGTTCCTCGACGGCCGACCGGAAATCATCCGAGTGATCAGCCTGATCACCATGCAGCTGGGCAACGAGGCGATGGTTTCGGTGCAGGCGCACATGCGCGAGGAAAAGGACGTGCCGCTGCTGGTCGATCAGATCAACACGATCGAGCACGCCATGAAGGAGGCGTTTCCGGAAGTGCGCTGGAGCTTCTTTGAGCCGGACGTGCGCGCCGGCGTGTGAGCGCGGGTGCCCAGCGCGGGTGGCCAGTGGCTGGGCTCAGTCGGCCTGCTTCAGCCACTCGACCCGCCACGCCCCCCCGTTTCCGGCCAACGCCATCTGCAACAGCGGCAGCACCTCGCGCATCGTGGTGTCGAACTGCCATGGCGGATTGAGGATGAGCATGCCGCTGCCGTTCATCCGCAGCGGCGAGTCGTCCGGATGCAGCATGAGCTCGGCCAGCATCGATGATTTCACCGGCAGCGTCGCGGCGCGGCGGAAGAACTGGTTCAGCGACCGCCGCAGCTTGATCGGATACCAGACCGCGTAGCAGGCGGTAGGCCAGCGGGCCAGCGCATCGCGCACGGCGGCGATGATGGTGTCGAACTCCTGCAGCTGCGCCTCGTAAGGCGGGTCGATCAGCACCAGGCCGCGGTTGTAGCGCAGCTCGCCCAGGCGGGGCGGCAGCAGGGCCTTCATCGCCTCGTAGCCGTCGCGTGTGTGGGTGGCCACGCGCGGATCGCCGGCGAAGTTGGTCTTCAGCTGCGCGGCTTCTTCGGGCAACAGCTCGCACACCGCGATCCGGTCTTCCTCGCGCAGCGCGTGCGCGAGCAGCCATGGCGAGCCCGGGTAAGTGGTCGGCCCATGCTGCGCGCGGCAGGCCTTGACCGCGGCCAGATAGCGGCTGATCGCCGGATGCCGAGGGGCTTCGGCAATCAGCCGGCCAATGCCGGCCTCGGCTTCACCGGTGCGCTGGGCGGAGTTGCTGTCCAGCGCATACAGGCCGCGCCCGCCGTGGGTATCCAGGGCAAACAGCGGCGAGGGCTTTGCAAACAGCGCATCGCACACGGCCAGCGTGGTGATGTGTTTGAGGACATCGGCGTGGTTGCCGGCATGGAAAGCGTGGCGATAGTTCATCCGCACAGGGTATCGCGCTGGCAGAGCGGAACGCGGGGGAATATCCGATGGGACGGGGTTGTGAGGTTTCGAGGGCATGCGACGCCGAGGCAAAAACGCTTCTCGTGACCTACACTCCGCGTTGCCATCACCCGCGTGGACGATCATATGTCCGGCATGACACCTCTAACGGAGAGCCGCTCCCGCCACGATGGCCACCCCAGCCAGCGCAAGCTTGTGGTGCACTGCCTCACCGGCTCGGCCACGGCGACGGTGCTGGACGACATCGCACGATTGCGCGCGCGTGTCCTGAAGGCGTGGCCGGACCTGCACGATGGCGATGTTTCCGCCGAGCGGGCGCGGCTTGAACCTTGTGCGCTGTCTTGGCGCAGCATCGCCGTTGTGGGGATGGACGGGGACCAGACAGTCGGTGCAGCTCTGGGCTTTCCGCTCGAGGACGACCACGGCGCGATGCGCCAGGCGTTCGAACTTGCGGGGCGTGATGCCACCACCGCGTTCCTGCTCGCAGGCTCCGTCTTGCTGCCGGCCTATCGCGGCAGGCAGCTGGCGCACCGCTTCTTCAGCGAGCGCGAGAATCATGCACGCTCGCTGGGCGGTTTCGAGAGCACCGTTTTCGCGTCGGTCGAGCGGGACGACAACGATCCGCGGCGACCACCGTTCGGCCGCGGCAACGAGGCCTTCTGGAAGCGGCGCGGCTACATGCGCAATGAGGCGTTGATCCTCCCGCCGCCGGCAGGCCCGGCCAACGCGGGATTTCCGGCAGCGCGCCAGGCCGCATGGACGCGGCCGCTGGAGCGCGGTTACTAGTCCCCGGCAAGCGGTCTTCCCTCTGGCATAGAGGCGGGCCGCGCTCACAGCCGTACCCGGCAACCCGCAGCGACAGGCTGACTCCGGCCGGTCGTCGACGTCGTGTTGCCGAACATTAATGGGGGAGCGCCTAGGCTGGGCGCTTTTCCCTATTCCGGTATCCGTGTGGATCGTCGTGAACTGCTGATCGCGGGTCTGTCGCTGCCGTTGGCCGCGCTGGCCAGCCCGTTGCGAGCCTCGCGGCTGTCCTTGTTGCTGGACCAGGGCGTGCAGAAGGCCGCGGGTGCGGCAGACACGGTTTTCCGCCCTGAGACCGTGCCCGCCTTGGCACGCGCGTTGGCGGCGCGGGCTTTCCAGCCTCCCGTCAGTGACTTGCCGGACGCGCTGCGCGGCATCGCCTACGACGAGTACCGCGATATCCGCTTTGATCCGTCGCATTCCCTGTGGCGTGGAGAGGGTCGGCCGTTCCAGGCCCAGTTTTTCCACCGTGGCTTCCTCCACTTACAGCGCGTGGAAATCAACGAGGTGGCCGCCGGCATCGCCCGGCCGGTGGCCTACAGCCCGGACCTGTTCAGCTTCGGTGGGGCGGCGAAGCCACCCGACGACGCCGATCTGGGCTTTGCCGGTTTCCGACTGCATGCGCCGATCAACCGGCCCGACTACTTCGATGAGGTCTGCGCGTTCCTTGGCGCGAGCTATTTCCGTGCGGTCGGGCGCGGCCAACGCTACGGACTGTCCGCGCGCGGGCTGGCGTTGGGCACCGCCGATCCGGCCGGCGAGGAATTCCCGGTCTTCAAGGCGTTCTGGCTGGAACGCCCGGCGCCGGGTGCCGCGCAGATCCGCCTCCACGCCTTGATGGACAGTCCAAGCGCTGCGGCCGCCTTCGCCTTCGTGATCCATCCGGGCTCAGACACCGTGTTCGAGGTCAGCATGCGGCTCTACCCCCGGGTGGACCTGGCCCGGGCCGGCATTGCGCCCTTGACCAGCATGTTCCAGTTCGACGCGGGCGACCGGGTGGGGATTGACGACTACCGGGCGGCGGTGCACGACTCCGATGGCCTGGCCCTGTTGAACGGTGCCGGCGAGCAGCTGTGGCGACCGCTGCGCAATCCCGCCTCGGTGCAGGAGAGCCTGTTCCTGGACCGCCAACCGCGCGGGTTCGGCCTGATGCAGCGCAAGCGCGCATTCAACGACTACGGTGACAGCGAAGCGCGCTACGACCTGCGCCCCAGTGCATGGGTGGAACCGCAGGGCGACTGGGGCGAAGGCGCCGTGCACCTGTTCGAGCTCCCCACCGCTGACGAGTACCAAGACAACATCGTCGCTTTCTGGCGTCCTCGGAAACCGCTGGTAGCCGGCCGCGAGCATCGCTTTGACTACCGCCTGCACTGGTGCTACCGGCACCCCTGGAACCCCCCGTTGGCCCGGGTCGACGCCACTCGGGTGGGTGCCGTGGTGCCTGCGGGGCGCCTGCCGACAGCTGCTGCCGGCGCCGCCGCACGTCGGTTCGTCATCGATCTGGGCGGCGGCCGCCTTCAGGATGCTGTCGCTGCGCCCGAGCCACGCGCCGAAGTCCAAGCCAGCGCAGGCCGCGTTGCCAACGTCGTCGCCCAGCCGGGCGCAGTGGCTGGCACCTGGCGCATCACCTTCGAACTCGATCCCGGGAGCGAGCCCGTCATCGAGCTGCGCGCACGCTTGCTGGGCGCGGATGGATCCCCCCTTTCTGAAACCTGGTTGTACCGATGGACCGCATGAACAAGGCTTACTCCCCTACTGACCCGAATACGAAGCCGCGCAAAGCGTCTGGCGAAAGCCCGCTGCGTTCGGTGCACGCGGCCATGTTGCCGCCCGAGGCCGCGCTGGCAATGCCCGTGCAGTCGTTCGACGACGCCGCGCCCGCCGCCGCGCGCCTGGCCGGGTCGCCGCTGGACATCGTCTGGCGGCGCCTGATCGTCCTTGGCGGAACCGCCGGCCTGACCCTGCTGGCCACCTACCAGCTGTGGTGGGCGATGCGCGGCGGCGGTCACAGCGCGCTGGAGTGGCTCAGCCTGGTGTTGTTCGCGGCGTTGTTCGTCTGGGTCGCGCAGGGTTTCATGAGCGCGCTCGCCGGCTTTGCATTGATCGTCAACGGCTACCGCCGGCGCGACCGGCTGGGCGTGATCGATGCCGGTCCGCTGCCCGCGTTGACCACCCGGACCGCGTTGCTGATGCCGACCTACAACGAGGATCCCGAGCGGCTGATGGCCGGTCTGCAGTCGATCTGCGAATCCGTGCTGAAGACCCGCCGCGAAGACGCCTACGACTTCTTCGTGCTCAGCGACACCACCCGGCCCGAGGTGCAGCAGCGCGAGCTGGCCGCCTTCCACAGTCTGCGTGACGCGCTCGGCGGCCAGGTGCGCCTGTACTACCGGCATCGCCCGCAGAACATCGACCGCAAGGCCGGCAACATCGCCGAATGGGTGCGTCGCTTCGGCGCGGCCTACCCGCAGATGCTGATCCTGGATGCCGACAGCCTGATGACCGGCAAGGCCATCAACCGCCTGGCGGTGGCCATGGAGCGGCACCCGGAAGTCGGCCTCATCCAGACCCTGCCGGTGGTGGTGAACGGCAGCACGATCTTCGGCCGCATGCAGCAGTTTGCCGGCCGCGTGTACGGTCCGGTGCTGGCCCACGGCAACGCGTGGTGGCACGGCACCGAGGGCAACTACTGGGGCCACAACGCGATCATCCGCACCGCGGCATTCGCCTCCTGCGCCGGCCTGCCGGAGTTGCCGGGATCGCGACCGTTTGGCGGCAGCATCCTCAGCCACGATTTCGTCGAGGCCGCACTGCTGCGCTGCGGCGGCTGGGAGGTGCACCTGGTGCCCGCGCTGGGCGGCAGTTACGAGGAAGGCCCGCCGTCGCTGACGGACATGCTGGTGCGCGACCGGCGATGGTGCCAAGGCAACCTGCAGCACGGCGGCGTGATTCCGGCCAAGGGCCTGCACTGGGTGAGCCGTTGGCACCTGCTGACCGGCATCGGCCATTACATCACCGCGCCGCTTTGGGGAGCCCTGATGCTGATCGGGCTGGTGATGACGATGGCCAGCTCCGGCCTGCAGTGGGACTCGCTGGTGTTCCCGGTCATCGGCTCGGCGGCTGACTGGACCGGGCCCAAGGGCATGGAGCGGTTCTTCTGGGTGTTCATGCTCACCATGTCCCTGCTGTTGGGGCCGAAGTTGCTGGGCTTCATCCTTGCCCTGACCGATCCGTGGGCACGCCGAAGCTGTGGCGGCGCGCTGCGCCTGACCGCCGGCGTGCTGGCCGAGACGCTACTGACGACCCTTATGGCTCCAGTCACGATGTACGTGCAGTCGCGCGGAGTGATCGAGGTGCTCGCCGGCCGCGACTCGGGCTGGGAAAGCCAGCGCCGCGACGACGGCACGCTGACCCGCGCCGAGCTGTGGCAACGCTACGGCGGCGTCACCGTATGCGGCGTCGTAGGAGCGGCGTGGAGCTTCGCGGTATCGCCCTCGCTGATGCTGTGGATGGCGCCGGTGTTGCTGGGCCTGATGCTGTCGATGCCGATGGTGGCGCTCACCGCAGACCCCGAAGCGGGCAGACGGCTGCGTCGCTGGGGCATCTTCCTCACCCCCGAGGAAGTCTCGCCACCGCCGATCCTGACCCGGGTGCAGGGCCTGCGCGGCGGGCTGACGCAACCGGTGGCCGAGTCCGGCCACGAGGCGGGGGGCGCCGGCGTTATCGCGTCTGCAACCGCAGGCTGATTCCCAGCGGTGCGATCTTGGCCGGCTCGTCGTCAAGGTCGGCCTTCAACAGCGGGCGCGCATCGACCCAGCGCTCGTCGAGCGTCAGCGTGAGTCGATCACCGTCGACCTGGGCGTCCAGCCGCGGGATCGGGTCCGCCTCGTGCGCGCGATGGATCAGCACCGCCAGGCGCAGCAACGCGGCGGTGTGCCGCGCTGCCGGCAGCAATCGGTCCGGCAGCGCCTCGAAGACCTGTTTGGGAATCTTGCGCCGCTGGCTGCGGATCACTGCGGCAAGGAATTGCTGCTGCTGGCGCGAGAAGCCCGCGATGTCGGTGTGCTCGACCACGTAGGCCCCGTGCACGTGGTACTGGCTGTGGGCGATGGTCAGGCCGAGTTCGTGCAGCCGGGCCGCGCGGCTCAGCATCAGGCGGTCATCGATCTCCAGCTGCCACGCTCCGGCCACCTGGTCGAACAGGCGCAGCGCGGTTGCCTCCACCCGACCGGCCTGCAGCGTGTCGATCCCGTAGCGCTTCATCAACGCCAGCACGGAACTGTCGCGGGGGTCGTCATCGCCGCCGCGCTCGAGCATGTCGTAGAGGACGCCTTCGCGCAGCGCCGCCTTGCTCACCGCCATGCGCTCAAGCGCCAGCGCGTGGAAGGCCGCCTCCAGCACCAGCAGCCCGCCGGCGATGACCGGCCGCCGGTCCTCGGGCAGGCTGGGCAGGTCGATGGTGTCGATGCTGCGCGCGCGCAGTAGTTGGTCGCGCACCTGTGGCAGTGCGTCGGCGAGGACGGAACCCTTGGTCAGCTTCATCGCCGCGCAGACATCGCCGATCGCCTTGTTGGTGCCCGAGGTGCCGATGGCATCGTCCCAGCCCAGCTCGCGGTAGCGCGCGGCAAAGGGCTGGAACGAAGTGGCGACATCGGTCAGGGCGGCATTCCAGCGTTTGCGGCTGAGTTTGCCGTCGCTGAAATATTTGCGGGTGGTCGCCACGCAGCCCAGCTGGACACTCTCGCGCTCGATGGTGTCCAGGCCGCTGCCGATGATGCATTCGGTCGATCCGCCGCCGATGTCCAGCACCAGCCGCAGGCGCCCGCGTTTGGCCGGCTGGGTGTGGGCGACGCCCAGATAGATCAGGCGCGCTTCCTCGCGGCCGGCGACGACTTCGATGGCATGGCCGAGCGCGCTTTCGGCCGGCATCAGGAAGGCCTGCGGTGACGCCAGTTTGCGCACGGTATTGGTGGCGATCGCGCGCACCCGTTGCGGGGGGATGTCGCGGATGCGCTGGCCAAACCGGGAGAGGCAGGCGTAGGCACGCTGGCGCGCCTCCGCCGACAGGCCGCCGCGGGCATCCAGCCCGTCCGCCAGGCGCACGGTCTCGCGCAGGCGATCCACCACCCGCAGCTGGCCGAGCAGGTACTGCGCCACCACCATGTGGAAACTGTTGGACCCCAGGTCGATGGCGGCCAGCATTTCGCCCTCCTGCAATGGCAGCGGGGTCGGGAGGGGGTCGGTCATCGGGGGAGTTTCGATCATCCGCACAGTTTGGCCAACAACGATGCCTGGGCCGAATGCGGCAGGGCGTCGTCTGCGCGTTCAACCAGGCGGTAGCCGCCCCCGGGTTGCAGTTCCCAGGCGTTGAGGTTGTCGTCCAGGTAGTTCTTCAGCGCCTCGTCGAACACCCGCCTGGCGACCGCGGGGTCCAGGATCGGGAAGCAGGTCTCGACCCGGCGCAGCAGGTTGCGCTCCAGCCAGTCGGCACTCGCGCAGAACAGTTCCGGCGCGCCGTCGTTGGCGAACCAGTAGGCGCGGCTGTGCTCGAGGAAGCGGCCGACGATGGAGCGCACGCGGATGTTCTCGCTCACACCAGGTACGCCCGGCCGCAGGGTGCAGGCACCGCGGACGATCAGGTCGATTTCCACACCTGCTTGCGACGCGCGGTACAGCGCACGGATCACCTGCGGCTCATTGAGGGCGTTCATGCGCGCCACGATCCGGGCCGGACGCCCGGCCTCGGCGTGGGCCCGTTCGCGGTCGATCCGCTGCAGCATTCCCGCGTGCAGGGTGAACGGCGATTGCAGCAGGCGCTTGAGCGTCATCGACGGCGCCAGGCCGGACAGTTGCTGGAAGATCAGGTGGACGTCATTGCCGATCTCCGGATGGGCCGTCATCAGGCCCAGATCGGTGTACAGCCGCGCGGTGCCGGCATGGTAGTTGCCGGTGCCCATGTGCACGTAGCGGCGCAGCTTGCGCCCCTCGCGGCGCACCACCAGCATCATCTTGGCGTGGGTCTTGTAGCCCACCACGCCGTAGACGACCTGCACGCCGGCTTCCTGCATGCGGTCGGCGAAACCCAGGTTGGCCTCCTCGTCGAAGCGCGCTCGCAGTTCGACCACCGCGGTGACGTCCTTGCCGTTGCGCGCGGCGTTGATCAGCGCAGCCACGATCGCTGAATCCTTGCCCGACCGGTAGAGCGTCTGCTTGATCGCCAGTACGGCCGGGTCCTCGGCCGCCTGGCGCAACAGCTCCAGCACCGGGGTGAAGGCATCGAAGGGGTGGTGCAGCAGCACGTCGCCTGCGGCGATCGTCTCGAACATCCGGTCCATCCCGGGCAGCGCCCGCGGCTGGAACGGCGGGAACTTCAGGTCCGGGCGATCGACCAGGTCGTACACCTGGATGACGCGGTTGAGGTTGACCGGGCCCTTGATGCGGTACACCGCCTCGGGGGCGAGGGCGAACTTCTCCAGCAACAGGTTGACGATAGGTTCCGGGCACGCGTCGGCGATTTCCAGGCGGACCGCGCGCAGGTAGCCGCGGCCCGCGAGTTCATCGCGCAGCGCCAGGGCGATGTTGTCGACCTCCTCCTCATCGACGAACAATTCCGAGTTGCGGGTCACCCGGAACTGGTAGGCGCCCTGGACCTCCATCCCCGGGAACAGCTCATCGACGAAGCTCGAGAGGACCGCAGACAGGAACACGAAATCGTTGGGGCCGCCGCTGACACGCTCGGGCACCTGGATAATGCGCGACAGCGACCGCGGCGCCCGCACGATCGCCAGCCCGCCGCTGCGGCCGAACGCGTCGCGTCCCTTCAACACGACGACGATGTTGAGCGACTTGTTGAGGATCTTCGGGAACGGATGCGCGGGGTCCAGTCCCAGCGGCGACAGCACCGGCATGATCTCGTCGCGGAAATACGCGCGCAACCAGCGGGTCTGGCGCTTGCTCCAGCTGCCGCGGGCCAGCACGCGCACGCCGGCCTCGGCCATCTCCGGGCGAAGCAGCGTGTTCCAGCATTCGTACTGCGCCGCGACCAAAGCAGCGGCTTCGTCGTGGATGCGGGTCAGCAGGGCGGCGGGTGACAGGCCGTCGGGCGCCAGCGGTCCCCCCACATCCAGGGCGTGCTGGACGGCACCGGCCCGGATCTCGAAAAACTCGTCCAGGTTGGTGCAACTGATGCAGAGGAATTTCAGCCGCTCCAGCAGTGGCACCCCGGAGTCCTGCGCCTGTGCCAGCACGCGCACGTTGAAGGCCAGTTGCGACAACTCGCGGTTGAAGTAAAGGGAGGGATCATGCAGCGGACCAACGGCTTTGCTGTCGCTGTACAAACCGGCGTCCAGTGGCGCGTCGTCGGGCAGCATCTGCTCCAGCTCGACCTGCATCGGTGGCGGCGCAGACGAGGGCGGGGTCTGCCGTTCAGGGGCATTCATTGCATGGCCTCGCTGGGAGCGGGGTGACTGGCGTCGGGCTCAGGTGGACGGACCCGCGCAGCCGTGAAGTGACAGGAGAACATGCTGCCATCCCCGACCCGGCTGCGCACCTCGAGGCGCGCATGGTGCCGCTGCAGCACGTGCTTGACGATCGCCAGGCCGAGCCCGGTCCCGCCACTGGTGCGTGAGCGGCTGTTGGATACGCGGTAGAAGCGTTCGGTGAGCCGAGGCAGGTGCTCGGCGGCGATGCCCATGCCGCTGTCGATGACTTCCAGTACGACACCGCCCGCCTCTCCGGCCGGCCCGTCCTGGTGGCCGTCATCACGCCGGAACCGGATCAGCACCTGGCCGCCGTCGGGCGTATGCCGCACCGCATTGCCGACCAGGTTGGAGAACGCGCTGTGCAACTCGGCGGCCGATCCCCATAGATCGACGCCTGCCGTGTTTTCCACCACGATCCGGTGCCTGTCCTGGCCGAGCGCGAGACCTTCGCGGCGCAGCGTGTCGAGCAGGGGCGCCATCGGCACCCGCTCTTCGACCGGCGCACCGTCCGCGGACTCCAGCCGCGACAGCGCCAGCAGGTCCTCGACCAGCCTGGCCATGCGTTGCGACTGGCGCTGCATCTCGCCCAGCATCGGTGACAGGGCGCGGTGCTCGTCTGGATCGATCATGTCCAGGTAGCCGTGGATCACCGTCAGTGGCGTGCGCAGTTCGTGGGAGACGTTGGCCACGAAGTCCCGACGCATATGCTCCAGCTGGAGCAGTCGGGTGACGTCGCGTGCCACCAGCAGCCACAGGTTCTCCGAGTAGGGGATCAGGCGCACGCTCAGGCGGATGGCCGGGCTGACCGGTGAGGCGACCTCGATGGTGTCGGCGTGGCGGCCACTGGCGAGCCATTGCGCCATGGGCAAGGGGTGCAGGCGTGGGACCAGTGGCGCGCCGACATCGGCCGGATAATGCAGTCCGAGCAGCTTCGCCCCGGCCTGGTTGAACCAGCGGATGCGCTGGCTGTTGCGCTCCACCACCACGACCGCATCGGGCAACGCGGCCGCCGCCGCCCGGTAGGCCCGCAGCATCTCCAGCAGACGCCGCTTGCGCAGCCGGCGCTCGCGCTGGTCGCGATCGTGCAGGCGCTCCAGTTCGTCCCAGACCCCCGGCTTTCCGGCAAGCCGGGGCCAGCGGCGCGCGCCGAGACGGTGGAGTACACGGCCCAGTTGCCAGTGTTGCCAGCCCAGCATCGCCAGAGCTGCCAGCGCCAGTACGGGCCAGAAGTGCCCTGCGACGATGCCGAGCGCGCCCGCGATCACGAGACCGGCGGCGGTCAGGCCAAGGGTGCGCAGCCAGGCGTTGCGGGCATCGGGAGTCATGGCCCAGTATCCAACAGGTCCCGCGCGGCTCAGGTGGTGGGGGCGGCGGAGAAGCGGTAGCCCACGCCGCGCACGGTCTGGATCATGCCGTCGAGCGCGAACGGCTCCAGCGCCCGGCGCACCCGGCGCACATGCACGTCCACGGTCCGCTCCTCCACGTAAACGCTGCCGCCCCAGACGTGATCCAGCAGCTGGGGGCGGGAATACACACGGTCGGCGTGGGTCATGAAGAAATGCAGCAGGCGGTACTCGGCCGGTCCGATCGCGACCGCTTGCTCATTGCCCGGATCACCGGCGAACACCCGGTGGGCAGCGCCATCCATGCGCAGGGCACCGATCCGGATGCTGCCGTCTTCGTCGTCCTCGCGCGCGCGGCGCAGCACCGCGCGGATCCGCGCCAGCAACTCGCGGGTGGAGAACGGCTTGACCACGTAGTCATCGACACCCGCCTCCAGGCCGCCCACCCGGTCGTCCTCCTCGCCGCGCGCGGTGAGCATGATGATCGGGATGTCGCGGGTCAGCGCGTTCCGACGCCAGCGCCGGGCCAGTTCGATGCCGCTGGTGCCAGGCAGCATCCAGTCCAGCAGGATCAGGTCGGGCACGCGGTCGGCAATGGCCAGCTCCGCCTCCTGTGCATCGCCCGCCGTCACCGGTTCGTAGTCGCTGCGCGATACGGCGAAGGCGACCATGTCGCGGATGGCCGGCTCGTCTTCGACAATCAGGATGCGTTTTTGCAAGGAAAGCTCGAATGCCTCGAGAGGGTAGGGCGGGAATCGCCGCGATCCGGCTGCTTCCGGTTTGGGCAGTACACCACGGCTTCATGACCGGTTGATGACAGCGCCGAAAACGCACGCCGCTCGCCGCTCAGGCTAGCGCCGTTCCAGTACCTCGTCGCGGATGCCCTGACGATGCAGCTCCAGCACCGTGGGCGTGATCCGGGCGATGCGCGCTTCGATCCGGGCCCGTGCGTAATAGTCCACCTCCGGGCGCTTCTTCAGCACGTTCAACTGCACGAGCGCCTGTTCGGCGCGGCCGCTCAGGAACGCCGCCTCCGCGTAGGCCTCGCCAGCGCGGATCGGCTCACCGGCGATTTCGCTGGCGCGCGCAAAACTGCGCTGGAACTCGGGATCACTCCCGGATTGGCCGGCCAGCGGACGCAGCACTGCCTGGGCGCGCTTGCCCGATTCCAGGTCGTCGCGTTCCAGCAGCGCGGAGGCGTAGGTCAGGACCACGGCGCGATTGCGCGGCAGTCGCTGCACCAGCGCCTCGAATCGCGTATCGGCGGTCGCCTTCCGACCGCTGCGCGACTCCGCCTCCGCCAACCCCAGGTTGATCCACAGGTCTGTCGGGCGATCGTTGAGCAACGCCTGCAGGAGCTTTACCGACGCGGAGGTCTGTCCCGCGCGCAGGCGTGCGATTGCCAACCCGTAGCGCTGTGCCTCATCGAGCTGCCCACGGGCGGCAATCTGCTCGTACTCGCGAATGGCTGCGGTAGGCGATTCGGCACTGAACACGCGCAGGCGCTCGCGGGCCAGGTCGAAGTGTCCGGTGCCCTGGGCGTCACTGGCCTGGATGGTCAGCCCATTGGGCAGCAGCGGGTTGTCGGTCGCAATCGAGCCGGCCCGGAACGAACGACCGCCCGCACCCAGCCGCTCGGCGCGCTCCTTGGCCTCGCTGATACGGGTCGTGGTGACCGGGTGGGTCATCAGGTAGTCGGGGATGTCGTAGGCACCGGCGGCGTTGGCCCGCGAGCGCGCCTGCATGACCAGGAAAAAGTCGGCCATCGCACCGGCGTCGTAGCCGGCGCGGGCGAGGGTCTGCATGCCGATGCGGTCGGCCTCGTGCTCATTGGATCGCGTGTAGTTGATCTGGCGCTGCTGGGCCAGGCCCATCGCCGACATGATCGCCGCCTGGGTGGCCTCCCCAGAGGAGCTGCCGCCCGCGGCCTGCGCGGCGACGATGGCGCCCAGCATGCCCAGCAGGAGCGGGAGCTGGTCTTTTTGAGCACGCTCGGCGCCCCGCAGCACGTGCTGCTGGGTGACGTGGGATATCTCGTGGGCCATCACCCCGGCGACCTCGTCCTCGCGATCGGCCGCCAGCACTAACCCGGCGTTCACCCCGATGTAGCCGCCGAGGGTGGCAAAGGCGTTGATCTGGCGCTCGCGCAGCATGAAGAAGGTGAACGGCTGCGTCGGGCGATCACTGCTCGCACCCAGGCGACTGCCCAGCGCATCCAGCCAGCTGTCGATCAACGGGTCTTCCAGGATGTAGTCGTAATGACGCAACTGCGCCAGCAGCATCGCCCCGTATTCCTCCTGCTGGCCCGGGGTGAGCAGTTCGCCGGCGGACGAACCGATGTCGGGCAGCGAGTCCTGCGCGGGCGCGCACACGCTCGCCAGGGCAAAGGTGAGGGCGGTGGTTAGCAAGACGATGCGGCGCAAGTGAGGCTCCTGGTGCCGGTGCTGCAAGGGTGGCGCGGTGGGTGGAGGATGGTCGCTGCGGTGGCGCGGCGGGTTAATTGCCGGTTAACCGGTCGAGCGGGGCAGCTCGGAGACGGGCGCGGCGAGCATTAGAATGGAATTTGGCCCGCGGCGGACCCATGTAGGCAGACGACCGACCGAGATGCGCCGACAAGCACCCACCGGCGCGTGGTCGACCGTGTAGTTGGACCGCCAACCGCCCCCCGAGTTCACCGCAGGAGAGACGAATTGAATTCCACCACCACTCCCGAGATCCTGATCTATACCAGCGCAACCTGTCCGTATTGCGTCGCCGCAGCCAACTTCCTCAAAAGCAAGGGCTTGCAGTGGCGTGAGATCCGCGTGGACCAGGACCCCGCCGAGCGCGAGAAGATGGTCGCCCTCGCCAAGCGCACCAGCGTGCCGCAGATCTTCGTCGGCGACACCCACGTGGGCGGTTTCGACGACATGATGGCCATGCATCGCGCCGGCAAGTTCGAGCCCTTGCTGGAAGGCGCGCAGTGAGCGAGCCGGGCGACCGGCTGGGAAGCGGAGAGGCCGAGGGTTTCGCCGACTTCCGCCAGCGCATGAACGACCGCATCCTGGCCGAACCCAACCAGGTAGTGCGGCGCTTCTTCGCCCTCGACACGCAGACCTACAAGGCCGGCGCGCTCGACGTGAAGACCAAGGAATTGCTCGGCCTGGTCGCCTCGATGGTGCTGCGCTGCGATGACTGCATCAGTTACCACGTCGGCCAGTGCCATCAGGCCGGTGCCACGCGCGAGGAGCTGTTCGAGACGTTCTCGGTCGGCCTGGTGGTCGGCGGGTCGATCGTGATCCCGCATCTGCGCCGCGCGGTCGACTTCCTCGACCAGCTCGAGCAGGGCAAGGGAACGGCACCGCCGGTGCATGACCACAGCTGACTTTCCGTCCGCGCCGGCCTGCAGGCCGGCCGGCGATCCGGCATAATTACGGGGCTAACCCTTCGGCGCCGCGCAGCACGCAGCGCGCTCCCCCAGCTGGAAGAGAATCCCACATGACTCAGACGATTACGGTCATCCATGGCGACGGCATCGGCCCGGAAATCATGGATGCAACGCTCCACGTGCTCGATGCGATGAAGCTCGACCTGGAGTACGAATTTGCCGACGCCGGCATGGTCGCGATGGAAAAGACCGGCGAGCTGCTGCCGGCCGCGACCATGGATTCCATCCGCAAGAACCGGATTGCCTTGAAGAGCCCGCTGACGACGCCGGTGGGCGGTGGCTTCTCATCGATCAACGTCGAGCTGCGCAAGCGCTTCGACCTGTACGCCAACGTGCGTCCGGCGAAGTCCTTTCCCAACACGCTCACGCGTTTCCCGGCTGACGTGGACGTGATCACCGTGCGCGAGAACACCGAAGGCGCCTACAGCGCCGAAGGCCAGGAAACGGCCGCCGACGGCCAGAGCGCGATCTCCATCACGCGGACGACCCGCAAGGGCTCCGAGCGCATCGTCCGCTACGCCTTCGACCTGGCGCGCGCGGCCGGCCGCAAGAAGGTTACCGTCGTGCACAAGGCCAACATCCTCAAGTCCACCTCGGGCCTGTTCCTGAAGACCGCGCGCGAGGTTGCCGCGCTGTATCCGGACATCGAGTGCGAGGAGATGATCGTCGACAACGCGTGCATGCAGCTGGTGATGCGCCCCGAGCAGTTCGACGTGCTGGTGACGACCAATCTTTTCGGCGACATCATCTCCGACCTGTGTGCCGGCCTGATCGGCGGCCTGGGACTGATCCCGGGCGCCAATATCGGCGCCGATGCCGCGATCTTCGAAGCAGTTCACGGTACGGCGCCGGACATCGCCGGCCAGGGCAAGGCCAACCCGTGCGCGCTGTTGCTGGGCGCCGCGCAGATGCTCGACCATCTCGGCAAGCCCGCCGATGCGACCCGCCTGCGCGAGGCGATCGTGGCGACCCTGGAAGCCAAGGACAGCCTCACCGGCGACCTGGGCGGCACCGGTACCACGATGGGCTTTGCCAAGGCGATCGCCAGCCGGGTCTGACCTGGAAAACTGTTTACGTCCGCTGATGGTATTTCGGACCCGACGGAGCGCCACTGGCGCTCCGTTTTTTTTGCTGGATAGAACGCAAAAAAAGGGCGCCGAAGCGCCCTTTTCGTGACTCGTGCGGGCTCAGGCCTCAGCGCGACTGCAGCTTGGACAGCAGGCGCAGGAACTCGATGTACAGCCACACCAGGGTGACCATCAAGCCAAACGCGCCGTACCACTCCATGTGCTTGGGCGCGCCCTTGGCCACTGCGTTCTCGATGAAGTCGAAGTCCAGCACCAGATTGAGGGAGGCCACCACGACCACCACCAGGCTGAAGCCGATCCCGACCATGCCCGACTCGTGGATCATCGGGATGTTCACGCCGAAGAACCCCATCACGATGCTGGCCAGGTAGACCAGGAAAATGCCGCCGGTTGCGGCCACCACGCCGAGCTTGAACTTCTCGGTCACCTTGATCATCCCGCTGCGGTATGCAAACAGCATCGCGAAAAGCGTGGCAAAGGTCAGCAGCACCGCCTGCATCACGATGCCTTCGTACATGTGGTTGAACATCGCCGAGATGGCACCGAGGAAGAAGCCTTCCAGCAGCGCATACAGCGGCGCGGTGATCGGCGCCCACTCCTTCTTGAAGATGGTGGCAAACGCGAGCACCAGGCCGCCGATCAGCCCGCCCCACATGTAGGGAGCTGCGCCGACGATGCCGGCCGGGGTGGAGACCTGGCTCCAGGCGAAAGCGGCGGTGAGGACGCAAAGCAACAACAGCATGCCGGTCTTGTTGACCGTGCCATTGAGGGTCATCACGTCATTGCCGCCGCGCACGACGGTGCCGCTGTTGATGTCCAGGAAGCTGGACTCCTTCAACGCCGGATTGCTGCTGCGAATCATGCAAGCCCCCTGGGCAGAATTGGATGTCTGCGCTCGAGGATACACCGCAGCCGCAGGTTTGCTGCTGAACCGTTGACAGCACCGGGGCACGGGGCCAGAATGGTCGGCCTTTCGCGGCATTGGCGTGCAACGAAGGCCCGGATCGGGGCATAGCGCAGTCTGGTAGCGCATCTGGTTTGGGACCAGAGGGTCGGGGGTTCGAATCCCTCTGCCCCGACCAACAAGTTCCACGGCGTCGGTATGATTTCCACAGGCGCCCGTAGCTCAACCGGATAGAGCACTAGCCTTCTAAGCCAGTGGTTGCAGGTTCGAGTCCTGCCGGGCGCGCCAGTCACCCGCATGTTTTGGATATGATCCTGCTGTCGTTTTGCCTGTTGTGGTTTTGCCTGTGGTGGATGTAGCTCAGCTGGTTAGAGCATCGGATTGTGATTCCGAGGGTCGCGGGTTCGAGTCCCGTCTTCCACCCCAATTTTTTCAGGGATTGTGCTGTACAATTCCGCGTGTTCCGGGCCGTTAGCTCAGTTGGTAGAGCAGTTGACTCTTAATCAATAGGTCGATGGTTCGAATCCATCACGGCCCACCAGATAGAACGGGTGCCAGGGATCAGTCCCCGGCGCCCTTTTTATTGCCTGGCACCCGCGTTCGCCCCTATCCTGCGATCGCCGTGGCCATGTGACAGCAAGCGAAAGTGGCGGAATTGGTAGACGCCCTGGCTTTAGGTGCCAGTGCCGCAAGGCGTGGGGGTTCGAGTCCCCCCTTTCGCACCATCGTGGCCCCGGGCGCGGCCGAAGGGACTTCGCAGGTGCCGGGAAAAGACTGGCAGCCGGGGGCGTAATCCGCCAGACTATCGCGTTCACCCGCGCCGGGCCCGGGCTCGCCGTGGTCTGCCTGGCCCAACATCAAATCAACGTGCCGTCGGTGTTCGCCGCGGTTGCAGGAGTGGATATGCAAGTTTCGGTCGAATCGCTCGGTGCCCTTGAACGCCGCATGACCTTCAACCTCCCGTCGGACCGCTACCAGAGTGAAGTCGGTGGCCGTTTGCGCGAGATCTCGCGCACGGCGCGGATCAAGGGCTTCCGTCCCGGACGCATCCCGCCCAAGGTCATCGAGCAGCGCTTCGGTCAGCAGGTCCGCGCCGAAGTCCTCGACGCACTCGTGCGCGACAGCTTCGGCAACGCGGTGCGCGAGCAGTCGCTGAAGATCGCCGGCAGCCCGGCCATCGAGCCGGCCAGCGACAACGCTGACGAACTGGCCTACGTGGCGACCTTCGAGGTCGTGCCTGACTTTGGCGATATCGACGTGTCCGGCCTGAAGATCGTCCGCAACACCTCCGAGGTGAAGGACGCCGACATCGACACCATGGTCGAGAACCTGCGACTGCAGCGCCGCAGCTGGAACGAAGTCGAGCGCGGCGCCCAGGACGGCGACGCGGTGGAGCTGGAGACCTTCTCCACGGTCGAGGGCGAGCGCATGCCGGCCGAAGGCGCCGAGCGCGGCACCACGGTGATCGGCTCCGGCGGCATGCTGCCGGCCATCGAGGCCGAGCTGAAGGGCATGAAGGCGGGCGATGAGAAGGAAGTCGATGTCCAGTTCCCGGCCGATTGGCGCGTGCCCGCGCTGGCGGGCAAGACCGTCGTGGTCAACCTGAAGGTCGGCAAGGTGTCCGAGCCGCATCTGCCCGAGGTGGACGCCGGGTTCATCAAGAGTTTCGGCATCCGCAGCGGCGATGTCGAACAGTTCCGCTCCGATATCCGCAGCAATCTGGAGCGCGAGCTGAAGGGCGCCCTGATGAGCCGCCTGCGCCGCGAGGTCAGCGAGCAGCTGGTCGCGGCCTACGCCGAGGTGGAAATGCCGCCGAAGCTGGTCGAGAACGAGGCCCGTGACATGGCTGCGCAGGCCGTTGAACAGGCCCGTCGCCAAGGTCGCAACGCCGAGCTTTCCGCCGACGCGCATGTGCAGTTCATGGACAGCGCCCGCAAGCGCGTGCTGGTCGGCCTGCTGGTGGGTGAAGTGGCCCGCAGCAACGACCTCAAGCTCGATCCAAAGCGGGTCAACGAGACCCTGAACCTGATTGCCTCCACCTACGAGGAACCCGAGCAGGTCATCGAGCTCTACCGCAATGACCAGGACCTGATGCGCGGCCTGCAGGGGCGTGTCATGGAAGAGCAGGTGATCGACTGGATCGCCGAGCGCGCCGAGCACACCGAGCAGCCGCTCGAGTTCGCCGACGCCATCCGTCAGTAGTCGATCCGGCTTGCCGGTTTCCGCCTCATGCGGGCTCCGGCGGCCCTTGCGTCGCGGCCCGGTCGACCCCACGTTGATTGGGTCAGCCCATGCAATGCCAGCCAAGGTGCCGTTTTGATGGATAAGCAAACAAAAGCCCTGAACCTCGTGCCGATGGTGGTCGAACAGACCAGCCGTGGTGAGCGCGCGTACGACATCTACTCGCGCCTGCTCAAGGAGCGGGTGATCTTCCTGGTTGGTCCCATCGACGACCACGTGGCCAATGTGATCGTGGCCCAGATGCTCTTCCTCGAGGCGGAAAATCCCGAGAAGGACATCAGCCTCTATATCAACTCGCCCGGCGGCGTGGTCACCGCCGGCATGGCGATCTACGACACCATGCAGTACATCCGGCCCGACGTGAGCACGATCTGCGTCGGCCAGGCGGCGTCCATGGGCGCGCTGTTGCTGGCGTCGGGCGCGAAGGGCAAGCGTTATGCGTTGCCCAATTCGCGGGTGATGATCCATCAGCCGCTCGGCGGCTTCCAGGGCCAGGCCACCGACATCGAGATCCACGCCCGCGAGATCCTCGCATTGAAGCAGCGCCTCAACGAGGTGTTGTCGCGCCACACCGGCCAGCCGCTGGAGACGATCGCGCGCGATACCGACCGCGACAACTTCAAGGGTGCCGAGGCGGCACGCGACTACGGGCTGGTCGACGAGGTGCTCGAGCGCCGACCCGAAGAGTCGATCCAGGCGAGCTGACACCGGCGCCGAGTGGATACTAGGCGATTTCTCGCAACGTACTGATTTCAAACGGTATTAGGCGGCGGGCCCGTGACTTTCCGGGCCCGCCCGCTGTGCTACCCTCAAACCAAACCACGCAGGAACCCATTGTCCCGGACAGGCGTTCCCGGGGCTGTGTTTCAGCCAAGACGATCCAGGCAAGCGCATGACCGATGACCGACAGGGCCGCACCAGCGGCGACAGCAACAAGATCCTCTACTGCTCCTTCTGCGGGAAGAGCCAACACGAGGTGCGCAAGCTGATTGCCGGTCCGAGCGTATTCATCTGCGATGAGTGCGTCGAGCTGTGCAACGACATCATCCGCGAGGAACTGGAGGAGAAGGCGCAGTCCGCCCGCAGCCACCTGCCCAAACCGCGCGAGATCCTCGCCGTGCTTGACGAATACGTGATCGGCCAGGCGCGGGCGAAGAAGACGCTCGCCGTGGCGGTCTACAACCACTACAAGCGCATCGAGAGCCGCCAGAAGAGTGACGACATCGAGCTGGCGAAGTCCAACATCCTGATGGTCGGCCCGACCGGCTCGGGCAAGACGCTGCTGGCCGAGACGCTGGCGCGCATGCTCAATGTGCCCTTCACCATGGCCGATGCGACCACGCTGACCGAGGCCGGCTATGTCGGCGAGGACGTGGAAAACATCATCCAGAAGCTGTTGCAGAAGTGCGACTACGACGTCGAGAAGGCGCAGCAGGGCATTGTGTACATCGACGAGATCGACAAGATCTCGCGCAAGTCCGACAACCCGTCCATCACCCGTGACGTGTCGGGCGAGGGCGTGCAGCAGGCCCTGTTGAAGCTGATCGAGGGCACCGTCGCCAGTGTGCCGCCGCAGGGCGGTCGCAAGCACCCGCAGCAGGAGTTCCTGCAGGTCGATACGCGCAATATCCTGTTCATCGTCGGTGGCGCATTCGCCGGCCTGGACAAGATCATCCAGCAGCGCAGCACCGAGGCCGGCGGCATCGGTTTCGGCGCCAAGGTGAAGAGCAGCGACCGCAAGGTCGACATTGGCACCGTGCTGGCCGAGGTGGAGCCCGAGGATCTGGTCAAGTTCGGCCTGATCCCCGAGTTCGTCGGCCGGCTGCCGGTGGTCGCCACGCTGGAGGAACTGGATGAGGCGGCGCTGGTAACCATCCTCACCGAGCCCAGGAACGCCATCACCAAGCAGTTCCGCAAGCTGTTCGAAATGGAGGACGTCGAGCTGGAGTTCCGGCCCGACGCGCTGGTCGCCATTGCCCGCAAGGCGCTCAAGCGCAAGACCGGCGCCCGCGGTCTGCGCACCATTGTCGAGTCGGTGCTGCTGGACACCATGTACGAGCTGCCATCGCTGGAGAATGTCAGCAAGGTGGTCGTGGACGAGTCGGTCATCGAGCACAAGACCGAGCCGTACCTGATCTACGAGGCACCGGCGGCAGCGCCGCAGAAGGCGGCGTCGGGGGACTGAGTCAAGGTGTAGCGGGTTGCGACCGTTTGAGCGACACCGATCAGCCACTTGCCCGCGCAAGTGGCTGATTTCGTTTCGGCCAGCGACTTCCAGCCTGCGCCAGATGAACAACGCGCTTGCAACCCCTCACTGCGGCCCCCATAAATCAAGGCATGGCCGGCGTTCCCGGCACCTTCCTTTTTTTCGCGGCCCCGCCTTGTGCGGGCGACCGCATGAACGACCGGAGTTCCAAATGACCAAATCCACAGAGCGCGTGACGACCGAGGAGGGGCCACTGGATCTGCCGGTGTTGCCGCTGCGCGATGTCGTCGTGTTCCCGCACATGGTGATCCCCCTGTTCGTGGGCCGCGACAAGTCGATCCGTGCACTCGAGGCGGCGATGGAAGGCGACAAGCAGATCCTGCTGGTCGCCCAGAAAGCCGCCGAGACCGATGATCCGGGTGCCGACGACCTGTTCGAGGTCGGTACGCTCTCCCACGTCCTGCAACTGCTGAAGCTGCCCGACGGGACCATCAAGGTGCTGGTGGAAGGTGTATCGCGGGCCAAGGTCGACCAGGTGGTCGAGACCGATGGCGCGCTGCGCGGACGGGCGCAGGAGATCCCGGCCGAAGTCGATCGCGAGGAGCGCGAGATCGAGGCCGTCATGCGTTCGCTGATGACCCTGTTCGAGCAGTACATCAAGACCAACCGCAAGCTGCCGCCGGAGCTGATGCAGACGCTGTCGGGCATCGATGAGCCCGGCCGCCTGGCCGATACGGTGGCGGCGCACCTGGGCGTGCGCATCTCCGACAAGCAGCGCCTGCTGGAGACCCACGGCATCGGCGCGCGCCTGGAGCAGCTGATCGGCCTGGTGGACGGCGAGATCGACGTCCAGCAGCTCGAGAAGCGCATCCGTGGCCGGGTCAAGGGCCAGATGGAGAAGAGCCAGCGCGAGTACTACCTCAACGAGCAGATGAAGGCGATCCAGAAGGAGCTGGGCGAGATCGATGACATGCCCAATGACATCGAGGAGCTGACCCGCAAGATCGCCGAGGCCGGCATGCCCAAACCGGTGGAGGCCAAGGCCAAGAGCGAGCTGAACAAGCTCAAGCAGATGTCGCCGATGTCGGCGGAGGCCGCGGTGGTGCGCAACTACCTGGACTGGCTGCTGGGCGTGCCATGGAAGAAGCGCAGCAAGGTGCGCAAGGACCTGAAGGCGGCCCAGGACGTGCTCGACGCGGACCACTACGGGCTGGAGAAGGTCAAGGAGCGCATCCTCGAGTACCTCGCCGTGCAGACCCGCGTGAAGCAGATGAAGGGCGCGATCCTGTGCCTGGTCGGCCCGCCCGGCGTGGGCAAGACCTCGCTGGGGCAGTCGATCGCCAAGGCGACCAACCGCAAGTTCGTGCGCATGTCGCTGGGCGGCGTGCGTGATGAGGCCGAGATCCGTGGCCACCGCCGCACCTACGTGGGATCCATGCCGGGCCGGGTGGTACAGAACCTGACCAAGGCCGGGACCCGCAACCCCCTGTTCATGCTCGATGAGATCGACAAGATGTCGATGGATTTCCGCGGTGATCCCTCGTCCGCGCTGCTGGAGGTGCTGGACCCGGAGCAGAACAACGCCTTCAACGACCATTACCTGGAGGTCGATCTGGACCTGAGCGAAGTGATGTTCGTCGCCACCGCCAACTCGCTCAACATCCCCGGCCCGTTGCTGGACCGGATGGAAGTGATCCGGATCCCGGGCTACACCGAGGACGAGAAGGTGAATATCGCGATGCGATACCTCTTGCCCAAGCAGCTCAAGGCCAACGGGCTCAAGCCCGGGGAGCTGAAGATTGCCGAGGCGGCGGTGCACGACATCGTGCGCTATTACACCCGTGAGGCGGGGGTGCGGAACCTGGAGCGCGAGATCGCCAAGATCTGCCGCAAGGTGGTCAAGGAAATCGCCCTTGCCGGACCCCAGCCGAAGGCACGCAAGGCACCGCTGGCGGTCACCAGCAAGAACCTGGACAAGTACCTGGGCGTGCGTCGCTTCGACTTCGGCCGTGCCGAGGAACAGAACGAGATCGGCCTGGTCACCGGCCTGGCCTGGACGGAAGTGGGCGGCGAGCTGCTGCAGGTCGAGTCAACGCTGGTGCCTGGCAAGGGCCAGTTGCTGCTGACCGGTCAACTGGGCGACGTAATGAAGGAATCCGCCTCCGCTGCCCTGTCGGTGGTGCGCGCGCGTACCGAACAGCTGGGCATCGATCTTGGATTTCTGGAAAAGCACGACGTCCACGTCCACGTTCCCGAGGGTGCCACGCCCAAGGACGGACCCAGTGCCGGCATCGCGATGGTGACCGCGCTCGTGTCCACCTTGACCAAGAACCCGGTTCGCGCCGAGGTTGCCATGACCGGGGAGATCACCCTGCGCGGTCGCGTGCTTCCCATCGGTGGCCTGAAGGAAAAGCTCCTTGCGGCGCTGCGCGGCGGGATCACCACGGTGGTCATCCCGGAGGAAAACAAGAAGGATCTGGTCGATCTTCCCAAGGCGGTGACCGATGGGTTGAAAATCGTCCCGGCCCGCTGGATCGACGAGGTGCTCGACATCGCCCTGGAACGCCCGCTGACGCCGTTGGCGCCGGCCGGGCAGGCCGACCTGCCGGCACCTCGCAAGGGCGAGCGCAGCGCGCGTGCCGGGGTCAAGCACTGATCGCGGCAAGAGCAGTCGAAAACCGCAAAATACGGCTGAAACCCGCGTCGTTGCTGGGTTTCAGTCTTGCGCCGTGAAAACCCCGCTGGTATAACGGCCAGCAACCGTTTCGCGAAAGCCGTCCTGCGGCAGGGCGAGGCGGCAAAGTCGATCGGAGCGCTGTCATGTACGCTGGCACTTCGATTTCAAGCACACGCGGTGAAACCGCTCAGGGAGTCAAATTGAATGAACAAGACTGAATTCGTCAACGCCGTCGCCGATGCCGCGGAGCTTTCCAAGGCCGATGCATCCAGCGCGGTTGACGCGATGGTCAGCGTGATCACCGATGCACTGAAGAAGGGCGACTCCATCACACTCGTCGGCTTCGGTACGTTCCAGGTCCGCAACCGTGCCGCCCGTCAGGGTCGCAACCCGAAGACCGGCGAAACCATCCAGATCAAGGCGTCGAACAATCCTGCGTTCAAGGCTGGCAAAGCCCTGAAGGACGCTGTAAACTAAGCGGCTACCCACCGGGCAGTGACATTTGCCCAGTCTGAATTTCGGGTGCTTAGCTCAGTGGTAGAGCGTCTCCTTTACACGGAGAGGGTCGGGGGTTCGAAACCCTCAGCACCCACCAGCGCCGGGTTACAAGGTTAAAAGTGCGGAGTGGTAGTTCAGTTGGTTAGAATGCTGGCCTGTCACGCCGGAGGTCGCGGGTTCGAGTCCCGTCCACTCCGCCAGTTTCATCCAGGCTTGCTGAGCAGTAGAGGCGGCCGGTCCAGACAGCAGCGCTGTTCCGGCATGCCGGTTTCGTTGCCAGTTTGACGAGTTCAAAGCGCGGAGCGGTAGTTCAGTTGGTTAGAATGCTGGCCTGTCACGCCGGAGGTCGCGGGTTCGAGTCCCGTCCGCTCCGCCAGTAAATCCAGAACGCCTGCAAATCGATGATTTGCGGGCGTTTTGCATTCCAGGTCATTGCCCGCGATCACCCCGGGATACAACCGCCACCACCGCCGATAGTGATCAAGGTCCGGTTGTCGCCGCGGCGGGCCCGCGCCGTCCATCCACGGTAAACTGTGCGGCTTCCGCCCTGACCAGATTGCATCATGCTGCGAAAAATCCGAGAAAAGACCACCGGCTGGGTCGCAATGACGATCCTGGCGATTTTGATCGTTCCGTTCGCGCTGTTCGGGCTGGATCAGTACCTGGTCCAGAGCGGCACCAGCACCGTGGCCTCGATCAAGGCGCCACCCACGTGGTGGTCATCGGCGCCGTCGTTCTGGCCGGCATCGGTGCTGTGGCGGCATGAGGAAGTCTCGACCGAGGAGTTCCGCAACCGTTTCGAGCAGGTTCGCCAGCAACAGCGGGCAGACCAGGGCGACGCGTTCGACGCCCGCGCCTTCGAGGACATGGAAAACAAGCGTGCGGTGCTGGACAGCCTGATCGATCAGAAGATCCAGGCGATGGCGGCGCAGGCTGCCGGGGTGACGGTGAGCGACTCGATGGTGATCGATGAGATCCAGCGCATCCCCGCCTTCCAGGTCGATGGACGGTTTGATCCCCAGCGTTACCAGCTCGCGCTTGCCTCCCAGGTGCCCGCCCGGACGCCGGCGCAGTTCGACCAGCTGGTGCGCGAGAGTCTTGAGCAGGGCCTGGTGATGACCGCATTGGCGGAGAGCAACTTCGTGACCGACGCGGAGATGGATCGCCTGATCCGACTGCTGGGCGAGCAACGCGACGTCGCCGTGGTGGTGGTCCCAGCGGCGGATCCGGGCACGGTTGCCGTTCCAGATGCGCAGGTGCAGGCCTGGTACGACGCCCATCTGGCCGACTACCGCGCCCCCGAGCAGGTCACCATCGAGTACATCTCGCTGGAGGCGGCTGACATGCCCGCGCCCCCGCCGGCCGACGAGGCCGCGCTGCGTCAGCGCTACGACCAGCAGTCCGAGAAGTTCGCCGAGCAGGAGGAGCGCCTGGCCTCGCACATCCTGGTGGAAGTCGACCCGGATGCCGACGCGGCGACCGTGCAGGCGGCGCAGGCGAAGGCAGCCGGACTTGCGGCGCAGGCGCGCGCCGAGGGCACGGATTTTGCCGCGCTTGCCGAGAAGAACAGTGACGACGCCGCGTCCGCCGGAGGAGATCTGGGCTGGATCAACCGCGGGATGATGCCGGGTGCGCTGGAGGACGCCCTGTTTGCCATGGCTCCCGGTGAGATCAGCGATCCGGTCAAGACCGAGTTTGGCTTTCACGTGATCAGGTTGCGCGAGGTCAAGGCCGGCGAGCGGGAGTCTTTCGAAGCCGTGCGTGAGACGCTGGCACGCGAGCAGGCAGAGGCCGACCGTGAGGGCATGTTCAACGACCTGTCCAGCCGCGTGGTGGACGCCGTGCTGGAGAATCCGAGCGGGCTGGGGTTTGCGGCAGAGGCGGCCAACCTCAAAGTGCAGAAGCTCGGCCCCTTCGACGCCAGTTCCACTGACGGTATCGCGGCCAGCCCCGCGGTCAAGCGCGCGGCGTTTTCCGAGGTGCTGATCCAGGACGGCACGGTCAGCGACCCGATCGAAGTTGGACCTGACCACAACGTCTGGATCCGGGTGGTATCGCACACGCCCGCCGAGGCCCAGCCCCTGGCGGCCGTTCGCGATCAGGTGGTGGAAGCGGTACGCCGCGACGGTCTTGAGAAGGCAGCGCGGGAGCGGGCGACCGCATTGCGGTCGCGGCTGGAGAAGGGCGAGTCGCTCGCCGACGTGGCCAGCGCCGAGTCGCTGCCCGAGCCGGAAGCGCTGACGGCCGTTCCGCGTGGCGCCCCGCTGATCGCGCCTGGCGTGTCGGACGCGCTCTTTGCCGTCCAGGCAAAGGAGGGCGGCCCGGCGAGCGGCAGCAAGGTGTTGGAGGACGGCCGCATCGTCCTGTTTACGGTCGACAAGGTAATACCGGGCAACGTCGCGGAGTTTCCGCAGGAGCAGCGCGAGATGTTGCAGCAGCAGCTCGGCCAGGCTGCCGGTATCGACGACGTGCAGGCGCTCGTGGCCGGCATGCGCAAGAGCATGAAGATACGCGTCCTGGAACAGAATCTCTGACAGGAAAAAGCCCGGCAATGCCGGGCTTTTTCTTGCGACGCTATCGAGCCTCAGTCGTCGCTGCCGACGCCGCTCATCCCCATGATGTTGTAGCCCGAGTCGACATAGGTCACCTCGCCGGTGATGCCACGGGCAAGATCGGAACACAGGAAGGCGGCCGTGTTGCCCACGTCCTCGATGGTGACGGTGCGGCGCAGGGGCGAGGTCTTCTCGAACTGGCCCAGCATCTTGCGGAAGTTGGAAATGCCCGCTGCCGAGAGCGTCTTGATCGGTCCGGCGGAGATCGCGTTGACCCGGGTACCTTCCGGCCCAAGGTTCAGCGCGAGGTAGCGCACCGTCGCCTCCAGGCTGGCCTTGGCCACCCCCATCACGTTGTAGTTCTGCAGGGCGCGCACGGCTCCCAGGTAGCTCAGGGTCAGGATCGCACCGTCGCGGCCCGCCATCAGCGGCCGCGCGGCCTTGGAAATGGCCGCCAGCGAATAGGCGGAGACGTCGTGCGCGACGGCCCAGTTCTCGCGCGTCAGGCCGTCCAGGAATTCGCCTTCGATCGCCTCACGCGGTGCAAACGCGATGGCGTGGACGAGGATGTCGAAGCCATCCCAATGCTTGCCCAGCTGGTCGAAGCAGTCGGCGATCTGCGCATCGCTGGAGACATCCAGCGGCAGGACGATATCGCTACCCAGTGCTGCGGCGGCCTTTTCGACGCGCGGTTTGAGCTTGTCGTTCAAATAGGTGAATGCCAGCTCCGCGCCCTCGCGGTGCATGGCTTCGGCGATGCCGCTGGCGATGGAACGATCGCTGGCGATGCCCGTGATCAGCGCACGCTTGCCTTGCAGAAATCCCATGGTTGCTCCTCTTTGACCAGAGCCACGACCGGCTTGGTCGGGCAACCGGGGTATTGTACCCGCGCGGTCGGCGCCTAATTGATGCCCAGTTCCGGTGCCAGCAGCCGCAATGGAGTATCGCCGCTCGCACCGATCTGGCCGCCGCCGAAGACCGGGTTCAGCCGGCCGACGCGCGCCGGATCCTGACCGTGACGGTCAGCCCAATCGGTGATCCGGCGGGTCTGCCCGTCCAGTGTCACTGCTTGCAGGCGCGGCGCAGGACGGTCCATCGCCTTGACCCACGACTCCTGCTGCCTGGCATCGCCCAGGACGCACGAGAGCGCCTGCAGTTTGCGTACGTATGCCTGCGTGGTTGCCGGAACGCCGGCCAGGCTGGCCGGGTCGGCGTTGCGCGCCTGCTGCCCGCCGCTCTTGAGCGCGCCCAGGATCCGGTATTCGCCGGCGTTGTAGGCCATCGCGGCCAGCCGCCAGTCGCCGGCGAACATGCCGTGCAGGGTCTTCAGGTACCGCACCGCGGCGCGGGTGGAATCCACCGGCGACAGGCGGCCGTCGTAGCCGTTGCGCATCGGCACCTTGTGGTTGCGCGCCGTGCGCTCGATCATCTGCCACATGCCGACCGGGCCGGACGGACTGCGCGCGTCGGGGCGGTAACCGCTCTCCACGAAGGGAATCAAGGCGTATTCGCTGGGCAGATGCGCCGCGCGGACCGCGTCAAGCACATAGCCGAACAGCAGCAGGGTGTCGTCGCTGGGGGTGGCCAGGCGCTTGGGCGCGGCTGAAAAGTGCTTGCTCCAGCGTGGACTGACATCGCTGCTGCACTCCTGATCGGCGCGGCCCTGCTGGAACTGGCGGTAGATCTCCAGGCCACGGCGTGGGACCGGCGGCGGGGCCTCGACCGCGGCGGCAGTCGATGGAGGTGCTGGGACGGTGATGGCGGCGGCTGCCGGAGAGTTTTCCACGTCAGCGTCAGCCAGCGCAGCCACCGGAAGCGCCATCAGCACCGCTACGCTCAACACCGCAAGACGGCGCGCAAGGGAGCGTCGCGCCTGCGGCCGGTTCCGCGCACTCATTCGCTGAACCCGTCTTTCCACCGCCGAAGCTCGGCAAATACCTCGACCTCGTCGAGTGGGGCGCGGCCGAGGCGCGCGGCGACTGCGGCCTTTACCGCCGGCTGGCCGCAACGCAGGAATGGATTGCAGGCCAGTTCGCTTTCCAGCGTCGTGGGCAGGGTGGGACGGGCATTGTCACGCATGTGTTTTGCTTCCTGGGTGCGGCGCGCAAGCGCGGCATTTTCGGGCTCGACCACGCGCGCGAAGGCTGCGTTGGACAGGGTGTACTCGTGCCCGCAATACAGCCGGGTGGAGGCGGGCAGGACGGCCAGTCGGGACAGCGACTGGTGCATCTGCAACGGACTACCTTCGAAAAGTCGCCCGCAACCCAGGCTGAACAGGGTGTCCCCGCTAAACAGCGAGCCTCCCTCAGGGGCATCGTGGAAGTACGCCACATGGCTGGATGTATGACCCGGAACGGCGATGACTTCCAGCTCGAATCCCGCCGCACTGATGCGCGCGCCGTCTCCCACGACATCGGTGGTGGTGGTAATGCGTGCGTCGTCGGGGGCGAAGACGCGCAGGTCGGGCCAGCGCTGCAGCAGCTCCGCTACGCCGCCAACATGGTCATTGTGGTGGTGCGTGAGCAGGATGGCGCTCGGGCGCAGGCCGGCACTGGCTGCCTCCAGTACGGGGCGCGCCTGCCCGGGATCGACCACCAATGCTGATCCATCCTCACCGGTGGCGCACCAGATGTAGTTGTCACTGAATGCATTCAGGGCCTGCAACTGCATGCGGGGACTCCTTGGGATTGTCGGCGGCTTGCAGCAGAATCGGGGGATTACTCCGCATCCGACAGGGCGACAACCCGCGACCATGCCCGCGTTCACCTACCACAGTCAACCCGGAACGTCGCCAGACACCGGCCTCGACTGGTTCCGCGGATCCGCCGGAAGCGCCGTTCTGGCCAGCGAAGAAGACGCCCTGGGGCGGGTCATGGCGATGTGTCCTGCGCTGCCATGGCTGTGGATCGGAGCGCCCGCGGCCAAGGCGCCAGACACAGCGCGGGGCGTTCGCCTGTACCGCGATGGGGGCGGATTCTGCGGCGATCTGCGCTGTCGCCTGCCATTGCCTTTCGCCAGCGAGTGCTTTGGCGTGATTTTCCTGCAGCACGCCTTGGACGATGGGCACGAAACGCAGGCATTGTTGGACGAGTGCGCGCGGTTGTTGGCGCCTGGCGGCAGGCTGTGGCTGGCGACGCTGAATCCCTGGAGTCCGTATCGCCTGCGCTGGACCGGGGTGGGCCTGCGGGCGACGGGTGCCGGCGCATGGCAGTCGGCGCTGGGGCGCGCGGGATTCTCTTCGGCCGCCACCCGCGTGCAATGGGTGGGTCCCCGATGGCAGCCACGCGTCGAGGGTTCGGGTATCGGCTTTTCCGACCGCTTCCGCAGCGCGCTCGCGCTGAGCGCCGGCAAGCAGGTGCAGGGGCTGATTCCGCCGACAGGGGTGCGGCAGTTGCGATGGCAGGTCGCTCGGTGGCCGCATCCGTGGCCGCACCCGGCGCCCGAGGGGCAGGCCGGAACGAGACCGGACGCGCACGGTCGGGGATAATGGCGCGATGACTGAAGACACCGGCGCGAACAGAACACCCACGATGGTCGAGATCCACACCGACGGCTCCTGCCTGGGCAATCCCGGCCCCGGCGGCTGGGCAGCGCTGCTGCGCTGCAAGGGCCGCGAGCGCGAACTGGTGGGCGGAGAGGCCGACACCACCAACAACCGCATGGAGCTGATGGCGACGATCTGCGCATTGGAGGCGCTCAAGGAAAGCTGCGCGGTGACCCTGCACACGGACTCGCAGTACGTCCGCCAGGGCATCACCACGTGGATGGCGAACTGGGTGCGCCGCGGCTGGAAGACGGCGGGCGGCGCGCCGGTGAAGAACCGTGACCTGTGGGAACGCCTGGACCTGGCCACGAAGAACCACCGGATCGACTGGCGCTGGGTCAAGGGCCACTCCGGCGATCCCGACAACGAGCGCGTCGATGTGCTCGCCCGCGATGAAGCCATCCGGTTCAAACAGGGCGCCTCGGCGCAGCGGGTCTGATGGCGATGCGGCAGGTCGTCCTGGATACGGAAACCACCGGCCTGAGCTGGGAGCGGGGCAACCGCGTGGTGGAGATCGGCTGCGTGGAGTTCGTCGAGCGCCGGCCTACCGGTCGCACGTATCACCAGTACCTGAAACCCGATTGCGCATTCGAGCCGGGTGCGCAGGAAGTCACGGGCCTGACCCTGGAGTTCCTCGCCGACAAACCGGTCTTCACCGACGTGGTGGAGGAATTCCTCGAATTCATCGCCGGAGCGGAACTGGTGATCCACAACGCCGCCTTCGACGTCGGGTTTCTGGACAATGAGCTGCGTCTGGCGGGCGCGCAGTACGGCTGCCTGGCCGATCGCTGCCGCATCGAGGATTCGCTGCTGCTCGCCCGGCATCGTTTCCCCGGCCAGCGCAATTCGCTGGATGCCTTGTGCCGGCGGCTGGGCGTGGACAACGCGCACCGGCAGCTGCACGGCGCCCTGCTGGACGCCCAACTGCTGGCCGAGGTCTACATCGCCCTGACCTCCGGTCAGGAGGAAATAGGCTTTGCCGCGCCGGGGCCTGCGGCGGGAGAGGAATCGAAGGCTTCCTACACCGCCGACGTCCGCCTGCACCGACCGCGGGTAGTGGTCCTCGCCGCGGAACTCGCGGCGCATGAAGCGCGCCTGGAAACGCTGCGCAGCATGGCGGGCCACGCGGTGTGGGACGAGGTGGTGGAGTTGGCGGGAGGCTAGCGCCTGCGCGGACTCAGTGGCTGCGGATCAGCACCGCGGTGACGTTGTCCGAGCCGCCGCCGTCCAACGCCGCCGCGATCAGGGTGTCGACGCATTCCTGGGCGCTGCGGTCGCGCAGGGCCAGCACCTTGGCGATCTGCTCGTCCTCCACTTCCTCGGTCAGCCCGTCGCTGCATAGCAGCAGTTGCATGCCCGGCAGCATCTCGCCGGCGACGGTGGCCACGTTCAGGTTGCGCGGGTCGGTCACGCCAAGCGCCTGGGTGACCACGTTGCGGTGCGGATGGCTGCGCGCCTGCTCGCGGGTGATCGCGCCGCTGGCGATCAGTTCCTGCACGTAGCTGTGGTCCCTGGACAGCTGAACCAGTTGCTCGTCGCGCCACAGATACACCCGGCTGTCGCCGACCCATGCCACCTCGAAGCGGTTGCCGTTGACCCGGGCGGCAACCACGGTGGTGCCCATCGGCAGCGCATCGCGGCGCTGGCGCGAGGTCCGGATGATCTCCTCGTCGGCGATGCGGATCGCATCCACCAGCGGCGTGCCGTCACGGGTCTCCCGGGCGATGGTTTCGCGCGCCAGCGCACTTGCGACTTCCCCGTAGTCGTGCCCCCCCATCCCATCAGCAACCAACCACAGGCCCAGCACGCTGTCGCCGTAATAGCTGTCCTCATTGAGTTCGCGACGCAGGCCGACGTGGGTCAGGTGTCCAAATTCGATCATGAGGGGATCAGGCCGATGACGTAGTCGGAGGAGTCTTCACATACGTTAACGTTGCACGCGTGTGCATACGGACACGGGCGCGCAAGGAACCGGCATGGCAAAGGGCTGCGAAGGCAGCCGTTGCAGAATGCAAATATGGCGGAGAGGGGGGGATTCGAACCCCCGAGGCGCTATAAACGCCTGCCTGATTTCGAGTCAGGTACATTCAACCACTCTGCCACCTCTCCGGTGAACCGCCGACATCAAGACCGGGGTCGTGGGGGCGCAATGATACGGCGGCCACGGGCACCGTACAAGCGTCGTGCGGCGCCGTCGGTCACCGTGCTGGCGGTAGACTGTGCGCTTTCCTCCCAGCGGGTGTCCCATGTCCGAAATCCTCGTTCCCGTCTCCTTTGGAGAACTGCTCGACAAGATCGCCATCCTGTCCATCAAGTCCGAGCGCATGACCGACGCGGCCAAGCTGGAGAACATCCACAAGGAACTGGGCGCGCTGCAGAAGACCTGGATGGAGCACCCCGCAGCCGGCAAGGACGTGGTCAAGTTGCGCGGCGAGCTGAAGGCGGTCAACGAGCGGCTCTGGGTGATTGAGGACGATATCCGGCTCAAGGAAAAGGCCGGCGAGTTCGATGCGGAGTTCATCCGCCTCGCCCGCAGCGTCTATTTCGAGAACGATGAGCGTGCCCGCCTCAAGCGCGAGATCAACCTTGCCCTGGGCTCCAGCTATGTCGAGGAAAAGTCCTACCAGGACTACCGCAGCGCCGACCCCGGGTAAGCGCTGGCGGCCCGGCTTGAGCTGCCTTCAACGAAGGCAGGTTGCAGCTCAGCCGGCCGTGTCGCTGACAAAGCGCTCGAAGGCCGCGATCGCATCATCGACGGTCACGAGGTCCATCACCCCCGGCTGCTCGATCTTGGTACCCCAGCGCAATTCGGCGGCCGGCTTGCCACGGTAGCGGCGCGCGGCGTCGTCATAGCGGTCCACGCAGTAGCGACGATCGCTGTAGGGTCCGCTGCGAGCCGGATTGCTGGCCGCATGCAGGCCGAGCACCTTGGTTCCCATCGCGTTGGCGATGTGCATCGGCCCCGAATCCGGGCTCATCAGCAGGTCGGCCCGCTCCAGCAGCGCGGGCAACTGCTTCAGCGTGTCCTTGCCGACCAGGTCGAGCGCGCTGCCGCGCATTGACTGCACGATGGCGTCGGTGGTCTGCCGCTCCAACTCGCTGCGGCCGCCGCACAGGACCACCCGCCAGCCGCGCTCGATCGCGTGGTCGGCGACGGCTGCGTAGCGCTCGGCATGCCAGTTGCGCAGGACGTGGCTGGAGCAGGGTGAGATCATCAGCGTGCGGACATCGTCTGTCTCCCACTGGGCGCGGGCCCAGTCGCGTGCGTCGGCCGGAACCGGCAGATCCCAGCGGACCTGCTCCTGGCGCAGGCCCAGCGGCTCGCAGAAACTGCCGATCGCATCCAGCACGTGCATGCCCTGGCGCGCCGGGATGCGCTGGTTGACGAACAAACCATGGCCGTCGCGTGATCGGGCGCGGTCATAGCCGACCCGGGTGCGGGCCGGAACCACCGCCGAGAGCAGGTTCGCGCGCGCGGCGACCTGCATCTGCAGCAACACGTCAAATTTACCGCCGGCGCGAGCGTTCAACCGCCGGCGCAGCGCACGCATGCCGGCGAATCCGGACTTCTTGTCGTACTCGATGAACTCCACCCCGGGCAGGCCTTCCAGCAGGCGCTGCTCGGCCTTGCCGATGATCCAGTTCAGCGGCGTTTCCGGCCATGCCGCCTGCAGCGTGCGCACCAGCGGGACCACGTGGGTGACATCGCCCAGCGCGGACAGGCGCAGCAGGCAGATCGAAGCGGGTGCAGGGGGCATGCTAATTGCTAGACTCCGGGGAATGACGGGGTTCGACTCTGCCGAAGGATTGACGCCATTCCGCGAAGGCAGCGGCTATGGGGCGATTCTGTTCGACACCAAGCGGGTACGGCAAGCCGAGCCGGCGTGGTTTACTCCGACCTGGTGGCAGCATCAGGCGCGACCGGTGGAAAGCGGCGGCCGCGGCGGCGCGTGGTTCGTGGATGCGCCTTTCGGCCAGGCCGTCCTGCGACGCTACCTGCGCGGCGGGCTGGTGGCCAATCTGAGCCGCGACCGCTATGTCTGGCGCGGCGCCATGAGCACGCGCAGTTTTGCCGAGTTCCGCCTCTCGCGGGCGATGATCGAGCGCGGGGTGCCGGTGCCGCCGCCGATCGCGGCCATGTATCGCCGCGAGGGCCTGTTCTACCGCTGCGCGATCCTGATCGAGCGCCTGCCGGACGTGCGGACGCTGGCGGACCGCGCGATCGTCGCCGGCGATGGTGCGCCGTGGGAGGAAGCGGGCCGGCTGGTCGCGCGAGCGCACCGTGCCGGCCTCGACCACGCCGACCTCAATGCGCACAACCTGATGTTCGATTCGCGTGGCCGCGGCTGGGTGATCGATCTGGACCGCGGCCGCATCGTCATCCCGGCCACGGGCTGGCGCGAGCGCAACCTGGCAAGGCTAAAGCGCTCGCTGCTCAAGGTGCGCGGCAATCGCGACGTGGCCGATGTGGAGCGCGATTTCGAGCGCCTGCGCCGGGCCTATGACAATGTCTGGGAACGGGGCTACTGACGTGGCCTGGGATCTGCGCCTGCAGGGGGTCGGCAACGCCTCGGCGGTCGAGCTGGGCTCGGCCATGGCGACCATCGAGCGCCATGGCCAGCCCTGGCTGACGATCGACTGCGGCGGCGAGGGCCTGACCGCATTCCTGGACCACTACGGGCAAGCGCCGCAGGCGTTGTTCATCACCCACACGCACCTGGACCACGTCGCCGGTTTCGAGCGGCTGTTCGTGGAGGCCTACTTCAACCACTCCCTGCGCGGGCGGATCCGGCTGTACGTGCCGGCCAAACTGGTGCCGTTGCTGCATCAGCGGGTGGGTGATTACCCCAATCCCCTGGCCGAGGGTGGGGCGAACTTCTGGGATGCCTTCCAGGTGATTCCGGTGGGCGAGTCGTTCTGGCACCAGGGCGTGCGTGTGGAGGTCTTTCCCGTCCGCCATCACTGGCCCGATACCGCGTTCGGACTGCGCCTGCATGGAAGCCTGGTGTGGACGGGGGATACGCGGCCGATCCCGGAAATGCTCGCCAGGATGGCCGATGCGGGGGAACTGATCGCCCACGACTGCGCCTTGCACGGCAACCCTTCCCACAGCGGCATCGACGATCTGGAGCGGGAATACCCGCCGCAGCTGCTGGAGCGCTGCCTGCTGTACCACTACGGCAGTGCCCAAGAGGGCGAAGCGCTGGAAGGGCGCGGTTACCGGATTGGCCGGCAGGGAGAGCTGGTGGCGCTGAAGCCGACGACCGCAATGCAGGTCGACGTCGCCTGAGCTGCACATCCGGCAGCCGAAAAGGTGGCAGCCCCGCCAACTTGCCTCGGCGCCCGCATCAGTCAATACCGTTGCTGCCTTCCGGCCCTGGCGGAGTTTTCGACCTAGCGTCGCGAGGGGCCGACGGGGCCACCATGGACAACTGCAACATCTGGCGGAGAGAGGGGGATTCGAACCCCCGAAGCGCGGTTTAGACGCTTACACACTTTCCAGGCGTGCTCCTTCAACCACTCGGACACCTCTCCGCATCTGAAACGCTTCAGATCCCCGTCGCGACGCCAATCCGGCCGGAACGCAACGAAGCCGCAAAGTCTAGCGCCGCGCGGGCAAGGGGACAAGTCAAATCCTTCTCTGGCCGCGAGGGCCCGGAGCTTGATCCGGGATGGGAGCCCGGGGCGGCGTGGCACAATGGTGGCGCTGCGTCCGTGCCGACCGATTCCGGGGCGCGGGCGTTCCCTGCCGGACTTGCCCAAGGTTATCGATGTCCTATCTCGTCCTCGCCCGCAAGTGGCGACCCAAGCGCTTCGCCGAACTGGTCGGGCAGGAGCACGTGGTCCGCGCCCTGACCAACGCGCTCGACAGCGGCCGGGTGCATCACGCGTTCCTGTTTTCCGGCACCCGCGGCGTGGGCAAGACCACGATCGCGCGGATCTTCGCCAAGTCGCTCAACTGCGAGCAGGGCACGTCGGCCGATCCCTGCGGTGAGTGCAATTCGTGCCGCGACATCGACGCGGGCCGGTTCATCGACCTGCTGGAAATCGACGCCGCGTCCAACACCGGCGTGGATGATGTGCGCGATTTGATCGACAACGCGCAGTACATGCCCTCGCGCGGCCGGGTGAAGGTCTACCTGATCGACGAAGTGCACATGCTCTCGAAGTCGGCGTTCAACGCGCTGCTGAAAACGCTGGAGGAGCCGCCCGGTCACGTGAAGTTCCTGCTCGCCACCACCGACCCGCAGAAGCTGCCGGTAACGGTGCTGTCGCGCTGCCTGCAGTTCAACCTCAAGCGCCTGGACGAGGAGCAGATCGGCGGCCAGGTGGAGAAGATCCTCCAGGCCGAGGGCATCGCGGTCGAACCCGGCGCGGTGCGCCAGATCAGCCGCGCGGCCGACGGCAGCCTGCGCGACGGCCTGTCGCTGCTGGACCAGGCGATCGCCTACACCGGTGGCCAGCTCACCGACGCGGCGGTCGCCACGATGCTGGGTACGGTCGACCAGACCCGAGTGGGCGCGTTGCTGGACGCGTTGGCGTCCGGTGATGGCGCCGCGCTGATGGCGGAGGTCGCCGCGCTGGCGGAGTTCTCGCCCGACTGGGCCGGCGTTCTGGAAGCGCTGAGCGATGCCCTGCACCGCATCCAGGTGCGCCAGCTGGTGCCCGGGGCAAGCATCGAGGTCGACGGCGTGGCCATCGATACCTTGGCCGCGAAGGTGCCTGCCGAGCTGGTCCAGCTGTGGTACCAGATGGCGATCAATGGCCGTCGCGACCTCTCGCTGGCGCCCAGCCAGCGCGCCGGCTTCGAGATGAGCGTGCTGCGCATGCTGGCGTTCCGTCCCTCGGGGCCGGAGTCGGCCCGCAGTGGTCCGGCGAGTGGCGGCACTGGTGTGACCGCGGGCGGCATTGCCGGAGCCGGTTCCGCATCGGGGCCTGCCTCAGCCTCGGCCTCCGCGCCCGAGTCGCTGCTGCCGGCCACACCCCGTCCTGCGCCAACGCCAACGCGTGCGCGCCCTCCCGCTGATACGGGCATTGCCGATATGCCTGCCGAAGCGCGCCCCGAAACCACGAAAGCCGCCGGACGGAGCCCGGAGTCCTACCACCACGACGAGCGCGAGCAAGCCCCGTTCTTCAGCCTGGAGGACGAGTCGGAGGCCGTCGCCGTTGCGACGACTGCGCCCGAGCCGACAGCATCGGTCAGCGAGCCACACCCAGCCCCGCACGCTGCATCCGATGAAGTGCCTGCAGGAGCCGTCATCGCCGATGCCGACGCCTGGCACGCCTGGGTGGTGGCCAGTCCGCTGAAGGGACCGGCGCGCGTGCTCGCCGAGCACGTGGGTTTCATCGCCTGCGAGGGGCGCGTGGTGCGCCTGGGTCTGTCGCCGCAAGACGAGCTGCTCAACAAGCCCGTTCTGGTGGCGCAGATCGTCAAGGCGCTGGCCACCTCCCTGGGAGGCGATCCGGAAATCCGCTTCGAAGCGAGCACCGTTGGCGGCGTGTCACTGCGCGAGCGCAACGACAAGGCCCGCGATGCGCGCAGGAGTGCCGCCGTGGACAGCTTCATGTCCGATCCGCAGGTGCGTGCGCTGATCGCCGGCGGCGCCACGGTGGTGGCCGATTCGATCCGGCCCCGCGGCGACGCCTGATCAGCGGCAACGGGCCGTGCGGCACCGAGCGCAGACCTGGAAGGCGGCCCTTGAGAGCCGAGCGTGCTGCCTTCATCTCTGGTCTGCCGAACATCATTCACCCACTTGGACGAGTAGACGATATGCGTGGAAATATTGCCCAACTGATGCAGCAAGCGCAGAAGATGCAGGAAGAAATGCAGCGCGCGCAGGAAGAGCTGGCCAACATCGAGGTCATCGGTAACGCCGGTGGTGGCATGGTCAGCGTGACCCTGACCGGCCGCATGGAGTGCCGCAAGGTGCGCATCGACCCGCAGGCCCTGTCCGATCCGGAGATGGCCGAGGACCTGATCGCCGCGGCGATCAACGACGCCGTCAACAAGGTCAATGCGGCGTCGCAGGAGCGCATGGGTTCGGCGACCGCCGGCATGCAGCTGCCGCCGGGCATGAAGCTGCCGTTCTGATCGTGCTTCGCCCACGTAAACGCCCAGTGCGCGTTCCACGATGAGCTCGCCGCTGCTCGAGCAGCTGATCGAGGCGTTCCGGGTGTTGCCCGGCGTGGGTCAGAAGTCGGCCCAGCGGATGGCCTACCACGTGCTCGAGCGCGAGCGCGCCGGGGGCCAGCGACTCGCGGACGCCCTGGCCGCCGCGGTGGAGCGGATCGGCAACTGCGAGCGCTGCCGCGACTTCAGCGAAACCCCGGTGTGCCCGACCTGCTCGAGTGCGAGCCGCGACGTCCACCAGCTGTGCGTGGTCGAGTCCCCCGCCGACCGCCTGGCGATCGAGCAGGCCACCGGTTACCGCGGCCTCTATTACGTGTTGCAGGGCCGGCTCAGCCCGCTGGATGGCATCGGCCCCGCCGAGCTGGGCCTGGACCGGCTGGCATCACGCCTGGCCGAGGGCGAGGTGTCCGAGCTGATCGTGGCGACCAACCCCACGGTGGAAGGCGAGGCCACCGCGCATTACCTGGGCCAGCTGGCACGCCAGTACAAGGTGCGCCCGAGTCGCCCGACCCATGGGGTTCCGCTCGGTGGCGAGCTGGAATATGTCGACCGCGGTACGCTTTCCCATGCTTTTGGCAGTCGCAGCGAGATGTCCTGAGCGACCGGCCGATTGACCTGGACGTTCATCTGGACGTTCATCCGGACCCAATGGAGTAGTGGCATGACTGACGAGACCATCTTCGGCAAGATCATCCGCCGCGAGATACCCGCGGACATCGTCTTCGAGGACGAGCACCTCATCGCGTTCCGTGACATCGCCCCGCAGGCGCCGGTGCACGTGCTGTTCGTGCCCAAGACGCCGATTCCGCGTCTGGACGACCTCACCCCGGATCAGGCGGCGGTGGTCGGTCGGTTGGTCATCGCGGCTGCGGACTACGCGCGGCGGGAAGGCCTGGCCGAGGACGGCTACCGGGTGGTGATGAACTGCAACGACCACGGCGGCCAGACGGTGTATCAGATCCACCTGCACCTGCTGGCCGGCGCGCCGCTGGGGCGTTTTGGCGTGCCGGGCTGAACCGACCGCTGCGACCTACCAGTAGCCCCACCACGGCCACGGCGCCGGTCGCGTGATGACGTCGACGCGCTCCTGGATCGGCCACAGGTAGATCACGTCGGCGGCAACCCGGGGGAAACGGTAATCGTACTCACCGATGCGCCGGTTCTCGTAGCCGTCGATGCGGCCGGTGAAGGTCACCTCGCGGTTGGTCTGGAACAGCGCCGGATCGTAGAAGCCGTCGCGGCAGGCGATGAACCGGCCACCGACGTCATCGGTCGCCCAGTAGGGCCGGCCGTAGACATTCAGGCGGGTGGAAATCATCTCGAAGCAGGTGCGGTTGGGCTGCGGCTCGACCTTCACGATACGGCCACCCCAACGCACCAGGGCGCCGGTGCGGTCGACGCTGTTGGCATCGTGGGGCGTGATCTGGGCGAAATCCCCCTGCAGCGGCTTGGGCTGGCTGGCGCAGGCGGCCAGCAGCAGCGTCGCGAGGACGAGCATGGCGTGACGGATCTTCATCGGTGTTCTCCGTTTCCGGGTGAAGCGGCATGGGGCGGTGACGGCCGGTGGCGACGCAGGGACAGTATCAACTGCCGCGACGCCCGTGCGCTGTCGTCGTCACGTCCAGCGTAGCGCCAACTGCTGAAACGCTGGCTGAGCCGAAGGAGGTCGTCTGCCGATCCCATGTCTGCTTGGGCAACCCGCTTCGCCCACATCGTTGCCGGCTCATCGGGTTCGCGTCCCAGGCCGATGCGGCGGTAACGCCGTTCCAGTGCGTGCCACGCGCGCAGCACCGGGTCGCGCTGGCGTTCCGCCCGCCGCGACAGCCATGCCATCCACAGCAGCGCCGACACGGCCGCCAGACCGAACAGCAAACCCAGGCGGACGCCATCCAGGCGCTCGATCCCCAGCGGCCGCAGCATTCGCGACTGGCGCTCGGCATCGAAGCCCAGCACCAGCTGGTTCCAGCTTTGCCGCAGCCAGTCGGTGGCGTTGAACAGGCGGCTGGCGTCCCCGCCCAGCATGCGTCCGAGCAGGCTGTCGGCCCCCGGGCGGCGGTCATCCAGCGTGTCGTAGATGCGCTCGGGCGCGACCGCGGCGGTCGGGTCGACCCGGACCCAGCCGCGGCCTTCGAGCCAGACCTCGGCCCAGGCGTGCGCATCGGAGCGCCGCACCAGCCAGTAGTCGCCGATCGGGTTGCGGTAGCCGCCGACATAGCCGGTGACCACGCGCGCGGGAATGCCCGCGGCCCGCATCAGGATCACGAAGGCCGAGCTGAAGTGCTCGCAGAAACCTTCCTGCTGGTCGAACAGGAACTCGTCGGCGGCGTGGCGCCCGGCCAGCGGCGTGCTCAGGGTGTAGGCGAATTCGCTCCGGATCCACTGCATGGCGCGGCGGACAATCGCCGCGTCGTCATCGCCAGCGTCGCTGCGCCAGCGCGCAGCGAGCGCCTGGGTGCGCGGGTTGGAACCCGCCGGCAGCGCAAGCGACGCCTGCTGCAGCGGGCCGGCAAGATCCGCCTCGAAGGTCTCTGGCGGGGACGACTGCATCCGCCAGCGCGTCAGCGAACTCAGCGGGAGCGGGGAGAACAGCTCATGGTCATGGCCCAGCCGGCTATCGCCGGGTGCCTCGATGGGGAGTTCAAGCGCGACCATCTGGCGGCGCTCGGTCGGCTCGATTTCGACCTGGTAGTCCCACAGGACGTTGGCGCGGGTCACGGCGGCCGGGGGCAGTCCGGTGGACCGCCGGCTGCGGGTCCACGTGCGGCCGTCGAAGTCGGACAGGACCGGTCCGCGCCAGTACATCTGCGAGGTGGGCGGGGTGGTGCCGAAAAATCGCACCCGCAGTGCCGGGGTGTCGTCGGCCATCAGGTCGATCCAGTCGCCCGGGGACATCTCGTCGGACAGGCCGGTTCGTGCCAGCGTGCGCTCCGGAACGCCCCACAGCGGGGTCGCAAGCCGCGGGAACAGCCAGAATGCGGCCAAAGCCAGCGGCAAACCCAGCAACACCAGTCTAGTCACCGCGCCGAAACGAGCGCGGGTCTTGGTGGCGTCACGGATACCGGACTCGATGTCGGTCAGGCGCAGCAGCGCCATCAGGGCCAAGGCAACGCCCGCCAGTCCCAACAACAGGCTCAACGGCCCCTGGTCGAGGAGGAAGGTGGCGAATGGAGCGAACAGGGCGAAGCCGAGCAGGCTTCGCGCGTCGCGGACCCCCCGGGTTTCGGCCGGCTTCATCGCCAGCATCGCGGCGAGGATCGCGCACCCGGTATCGCGGCCGAAATGCGAGCCCGACAGCGCGATGACGGCGGCCAGCAGGGCCAAGGTGAGCAGCAGGCGCACCAGGGCGTGCAGCGGCTTGCGCCACGAGAGCGCGGCGACGGCGACCGCACTGCCACCGATCAGCAGGCCCAGCGGCGACGGCAATTGCAGCAGCAGCGGCAATACGCAGGCCGCGGCAGCTGCCATGGTCCAGCGTCGGCTGTGCGGATCAAGCGCCACAACGGGTTTGCGCTCAGCCATCGGGCATCAGCGCCAGTGCGCGCAGGCAGTCGTGACGGTGGCCGGGGCTCTGCGAAGGGCCGATGGCGGGCTGCGCAGGCAGCGTGAGGCGGTAACGGCGGCCGTCGCGTTCGGCCTCGTCGACCCAGCGGGCCAGGCGGCTGATCCGTGTCTCGTGCGGCAGGCCGCCAAGGCTGTGCCATTCCAGCACGATATCGGCCCCGGCCGGCTGCTGGTATTCGCGCACCAGCAGGGATTCGTGGCGCGCCGATGGCTTCCACGCGATGGACCGCCGCGAGTCGCCATGGCGGTAGCCGCGCAGGTGGTGGGGATCCTCTCCGCTGGGGTGTAGACGCGCCTTGGCGTCCTCACCGGAGCCCTCGGGCAGGGGCGGGCCGTCGGTCTCCGGGCGCGGGTACACCAGCATCGGAGTCTGTGGCCAGACGTGCGACCACGCCCGGGCGAGGCCGAGCGGATGGCAGGTAGCGATCCGCAGCCGCGGCAGCTCCAGCCAGCCGCGCTGCGACGTCGGGATCAACAACTGCGCCTGACCATTGCCGGGCTGGAGGTCCAGCAAAGCCGGGTCCTCGTAATCCGGATCCAACGCGACCTGGAGGCCGCGCCGTACCCGCCCGTCAACGGCCTTCGCATGCACGTGCAGCAGCATCATCTGGCCGGCAGGCACGGGTTCGGCATCGATCGCGGTCACCGCCAGTCCGCTGAGCTGCAGCTGCGCGGCGACCAGGCTCGCCAGGCCGGTGCCGCCGAGCAGCAGTGCCAGCAGCAGCGCAGGATTGTTGTTGTAGTTCAAGCCGCCCAGCAACATCGTCGCGACGAGGACGGCATAGAACAGGCCGAACCGGGTGGGAAGCACGTAGACCCGACGCCGGTCGAAGGTGACCGGCAGCGGTTCGGGATCGCGCGGTCTGGTGAAGGTCAAGGCCCAGCCGTACACCCGCTTGCGGATTCCGCCCTCGATTGGCACTGGCTCGATCGGCGCCCGTGGCGCGGCTTCTCCCGCCACCGCTGCTCAGTCCACCGCGACGGCGTGCAGGATCGCCTTGGCCAGCGCCGCGTCACTGCCGGCCTCGGCGTCGGCGACCAGCCGGTGCGCCGCGACTGCGGAAAAAAGGGCTTGGACGTCCTCGGGTCGCACATGGTCGCGGCCCAGCAGGAGCGCGTACGCCCTGGCCGCACGCAGCAGGGCCAGGCCGGCCCGTGGCGAAAGTCCGACGCGCACGCCCGGATGGCTGCGGCTGCGGGCCAGCAGTGCCTGCACGTAATCGATCAGCGCTTCGCTGGCGTGCACCCGGTTGACCGCGTCGCGCAGCGCCAACACGTCGTCGCGCGACAGGACCGGCGTCACGGCAGCGATCAGGTCCCGGCGATCCCGCCCGGCCAGCAACTCGCGTTCGGCCTCATGGCCGGGATAGCCCAGCGCGAGGCGCATCAGGAAGCGGTCCAGTTGCGAGTCCGGCAGTGGATAGGTGCCCGACAGGTCGGTCGGATTCTGGGTCGCGATGACGAAAAAGGGCGCCGGCAGGGCATGGGTGGTCCCATCGACGGTCACCTGTTGCTCGGCCATCGCCTCCAGCAGGGCGCTCTGGGTGCGCGGCGGTGCGCGGTTGATCTCGTCGGCCAGCAGCACCTGGGTGAACACCGGGCCGGGGTGGAACTCGAAGTTGCGCGTCGCCGGATCGAAAATCGACACGCCGACGATGTCCGCCGGCAGCAGGTCGGAGGTGAACTGCACGCGCTGGAAGTCCAACCCCAGGGTCGCGGCCATGGCGTGGGCGAGGGTGGTCTTGCCCAGACCCGGCAGGTCCTCGATCAGCAGGTGACCGTCGGCGAGCAGGGCGACGAAGGACAGGCGCACCTCGCGCGACTTGCCCAGCACCAGGCGGTTGACCTGCGTTTGTGCGGCGTCAAGGGATTTACGCAGATGCTCAGGTAGCATGCCCGGCTTCGACACTGCGGCCTCGTGGCCCGGCGTCGGTGTTGATACCGCCATCGTGTTCTCCAGAAATCGTCCCATGTCGTCTGCAGGCGCGTTGGCGGCTGTTGCCGGCCGGCTGCAAGTAGTTCCCCGAGTGTAACTAGGACCCCTGTTGATGCGCGAAACCCCCGCTGTCGATCATCGTCAGTCCGCCGCGGCCGATTACCTGCAACCGCTGCCGGCCGAGCGTTCCGCGTACCGCTGGTTCCTGGTGCTGTTCATCGCGGTGCTGGCGGTCAAGCTGCTGGTTGCCGCGCGCCTGCCGCTGTTCGTCGACGAGACTTTTTACTGGCTGGAAGGCCAGCATCTGGCACCCGCCTATTCCGACCTGCCGGGCCTGACGGCGTGGCTAGCCCGCCTGGGCGTCAGCCTGGGCGGCAATACGGAGCTGGGGCTGCGTCTGCCGTTCCTGATGATTGCCGCCGCGGTGCCCTGGCTGGTGGCGCGGGTCACCGCGCGTGAGTACGGGCCGGTGCACGGCTGGCAGGCAGGCAGTTTCGCGCTGCTGTTGCCACTGGCGGGGACGCTGGGCCTGTTGGCGCTGCCGGATGCAGCGATGGCGCTGGCCACGGTGCTGTGCATCGACGCCGGCGCGCGGTTGCTGCGGCAGGTCAGCGCCGGAGCCTCCCTTGAGCTCGCGCTGGGCCTGACGATCGGCGCATTGAGCCACTACCGCTTTATCGCCGTGATCGGCGTCGGTCTGTTGGCTTTGTTGCTGGTACGCGACGGTCGCAAGGCGCTGCGTGACCCCCGCGTGTGGACTGCGATCGCCATTGGCGCCGCGGCCTGGGCGCCACTGGTGGCCTGGAACCTGGGAAACGCCGATGCCGGGCTGCGCTTCCAGCTGGTGGACCGGCACCCGTGGGCGTTCCACTGGGACGGCATTCTTTTTGTCGTCATCCAGGCACTGATGGTCACCCCGCTGTTGTTTGCCGCGCTGCTGGCAGCGGGTTGGCGGGGCTATCGGGGGGCGCTACCCGCATCGCGTTATTTCGCGCTGCTCGGCGGTCTGCTGGTGCTCGGTTTCTTTTCGCTGGGGTTCTTCGCTGACACCGAGCGGGTCAGCTTCCACTGGCCGCTGCCCGGCTATCTGGCGCTGCTGCCGCTGCTGCCCGCGGTCCTGGCCGCGTGGCCGCGCTGGTTGCGTGGCCTGACCTGGCTGACCGCCGGCCTCGGCCTGGTGATGGTGATGGGCTATTACGTCGCGGTGTCGGTGCCGGACCTGCGCGCGCGCGCGGCGGCGGAGAAGTGGTACCCGTCCAACTTCGCCGGCTGGGACGAGCTGGCCGATGCCGTGCGCCTGGAGCGCGGGCAGATGGGTCCGGACGCGCGCCTGGTGGCGGGCAGTTTCAAGATCGGCGCCGAGCTCGGGTTCGCCCTGGGCGATCCGCGCATCCCCGTGCTGGACCATCCCTTGAACATCAAGCACGGCCGCGCGCCGCAGTTGCAGCTCTGGAACCTGGCAGCAGGGCCACGTGAATCGTGGCCGGCGCAGTTCGGTCAGGCCTGGGCCGACGCGCCGGTGCTGCTGGTGATCGCGTCCAGCGATGTCCAGTACAAACACCTGCTGGAGCGTTATCACCACCTGTGCGGGAAACTGGGGCCGCTGCCGCCACCGCGGGTAGTGAACGTGGACCACGGGCGCCAGCGCTTCCTGCTGTTCCGCTTCGATTCGTCCATGCCGACCGCGGGCAACTGCACCGCCCCGGCGATGGCGTGGATAGACAGCCCCGTCAGCGGTCAGCGGGTGGCACGCAGCTTCGATATCGCAGGCTGGGCGTTCAAGGACGGCGTGGGCCTGGCGCGGGTCGAGGTCACCCTGGACGGCAAGCCGGTGGCGGATGTCGCCTATGGCGCCAGCCAGCCCGGCACCGCCGCGTTCTGGCGCATCAGCAACGATCCCAACCAGCCGCGGGTGGGCTTCAGCGGGCGGGTGGAACTGGGCGCGGATGTCACCACGGGTCGCCACTGGCTGGGCCTGCGCCTGCACGGCGCGGACGGCAGCGTGGAGGCGTGGCCAGAGCAACCGATCGAGGTGCGCTGAGCCAGTCTGCCCGTTTGCCGGGCTCAGGGAACCGCGAAACCGGCGTTGCGCAGCAGGTCGGCGGTGGCGATCAGCGGCAGGCCCACCAGCGCGGTCGGATCGCGCGACTGGATCTCCTTGAACAGGCTGATGCCCAGACCCTCGCATTGGAAACTGCCGGCGCAGTCGTAGGGCTGCTCGGTCTGCAGGTAGCGTTCAATTTCATCGGCGGAAAGCGCCCGGAAGCGCACCGTCGTGATGTCCAGTGACTGCAGCCGGCGGCCGTCATCGTGGCGCAGGCAGACGCTGGTGTGGAAGTGGATGGTCCGCCCGGACATGGCGGTGAGCTGACGCACGGCGCTTGCGTGGTCTCCGGGTTTGCCAAGAATGTGGCCTTCGATATCGGCGACCTGGTCGGAACCCAGTACCCAGGCGCCGGGGAAGCGGGACGCGACCGCGTCGGCCTTGGCGTTGGCCAGCCGGCGGGTCAGGGACGCCGGGAACTCGCCAGGCAAAGGCGTCTCGTCGAGTTCGGGCGACGCCAAGGTGAACGGCACTCGCAGCCGTTCAAGCAGTTGCGCCCGATAGCGCGAGCCGGAGGCGAGGATCAGTGTCGCCACGCTCAGACCTCCAACATGTGCGCTTCCTCGACCCGTTCGAGTTGGCGTTCAATCCGCTCGCGCGCCTGGTCGATCGAGAGGCGGACGCTGTGCATCTCCGCCACCCGCGCCTGCGCGCCCTGCTCACGCAGCCACAGTCGCTGGCGAAGCATTTCCCGCATCGCCTCATGCACCGGATCGGCGTCGCTTTCCCCGGTGACCGCCTCGATCTGTCGACGCGCTGCGCGCAGGCGCGCTTCCAGCGCGTCGGCGGAGTCGAGCAGCCGCTGCATTTCCCGATAGCGACGGCGGCGCAGACCATACCGGACGGCGACAAGCAGGATCAGCGCCGCGGCGATGACGACCGGAAACAGGAGTGGATTCACGGGCAGCGGGCCAGTCGGATGAACGTCCAGTCTGCCCCGCAGTGCTCTCGACGGGCAAACCGGCGGGCAAACGAGGATCGCGCAGCCGGGCGCGCTCGCGGGGTAACCGGGTTCAGGCATACACTGCTCTGCGCCGGCGTGATTTGACACTCCCCCGTGGTATCCCTACCATCGTCCGGCTTATGTCCGCTGACTCAACCAAACCGCCTGTGCCCGAGTTGCTGGATGCGTGGCGCATGGTTTCGGCGCGACGCGGGCTTGAAGGGCGCGCGCCTCTGGCGTCGCTGCCGCGGCTGGCAGGAAGCCTTGTCGACACCGACGGCGAAGTCGCCTACACGCTGGATTTCGGCAGCGACGAGCTGCAGGTACCGTACGCGGAGCTGCATGCGAAAGCCGAACTGCCCTTGTTGTGCCAGCGCACCTTGACCCGCTTCCTGTTTCCGGTCGACGTCGTGCAGCGACTCGGTCTGATCCGTCAGGAAGCCGATGAAGCGGCACTGCCGGAAGGGTACGAACCGTTGTTGATGCCAGCAGACGGCATGTTGTCCGCGCTGGATCTGGTGGAGGACGAATTGATCCTCGCCATCCCGGTGGTACCGGTGAAACCGGGCACCGAGGCGATGGAGGCCGACTGGCCGATTCCCGAAGCCGACCTGGAGCGCGTCAATCCCTTCGCCGCGCTGTCGTCATTGAAGAAAAAACCGGACGACCCGAGTTAGAATTACGGGTTGTTCCTGCGATCCGGCCCGGTTTCCGGGCCATCAACCTGCATATTTTTGAGTTTTTCCTGGAGTTAAGACCATGGCTGTCCAGAAGTCCCGCGTTTCCCCCTCCAAGCGTGGCATGCGCCGCAGCCACGACTCGCTGGGCACCAAGCAGTTGTCCACCGACCCGACCACCGGCGAGATCCATATCCGTCACCACGTGACCGCTGACGGCTACTACCGCGGCAAGAAGGTCATGGACACCAAGACCAGCTTCGTCGACGAAGAATAAGTCCTTCGTGACCGCGTGCCGGATCGCCGGCATGCCGATCGCCTCTGGCGCCACCCGGCGCCGGGGCGATTTTTGTGTCTGTCGTATACGCAAGGCTGAAGGGCGTGATGCGGCCTCGCCGGCTGACCCACGCTTGCGCCTGCGCCGTCAATCGGGTCTGCTAGCTGGGGCGCGGTTCTCCGCGTGAAGGCTTCGAACGCGGAGTGGTGATGACTGAACGTATTTATTCCCGCATTGCGGGCACCGGCAGCTACCTGCCGGAAAGGGTGTTGACCAACGACGACCTGTCCAGGATCGTCGACACCAGCGATGAGTGGATCGCCTCGCGCACCGGTATCCGCCAGCGGCATATCGCCGCGGAAGGGGAGACCACGAGCGACCTGTCCTACCACGCCGCGATGCGCGCGATGGAAGCGGCCGGGGTGGAGGCGTCCGAGATCGACCTGATCGTGCTCGGCACGACCACGCCCGACATCATCTTTCCGTCCACCGCCTGCCTGGTCCAGCATCGCCTCGGCGCCAACGGTTGCCCGGCCTTCGACGTCAACGCCGCCTGCTCGGGCTTCGTCTACGCCCTCTCGATTGCCGACAACTTCATCCGTTCCGGCGCCGCCAAGACCGCCCTGGTGATCGGCGCGGAAACCCTGACCCGGATGCTCGACTGGACCGACCGCGGCACCTGCGTGCTGTTCGGCGATGGCGCCGGCGCGGTGGTGCTGAAAGCCGATTCGGAGGCGGGCATCCTCAGCACCCACCTGCACGCCGACGGCGGCAAGAAGGAGCTGCTGTACAACCCGGTGGGCGTCTCGGTGGGCTTCAAGCCCGAGGAGCACAACGCCGGCGTCAAGGTGATGATGACCGGCAATGACGTGTTCAAGCACGCGGTCAAGGCGCTGGATGCGGTGGTCGAGGAAACCCTGGAAGCCAACGGCATCGACCGCAGCGAGATCGACTGGCTGATCCCGCATCAGGCCAACCTGCGCATCATCGAGCTCACCGCGCGGCGGCTGGACATGCCGATGGAGCGAGTGATCGTCACCGTCGACAAGCACGGCAACACGTCGTCCGGCTCGGTGCCGCTCGCACTCGACGAGGCGGTTCGGTCCGGGCGGGTGAAGCGCGGCCAGCTGCTGTTGCTGGAGGCTTTCGGCGGCGGCTTTACCTGGGGCTCGGCGCTGCTGCGCTACTGAGGACCAGCGCTCGCAGGGAGGCGTGCAGTGGCTCGACTGAACCCTACGCCGCAGTACAGACGCCTTGCCGAGGTGCTCGCGTATCATGGCCGGCTTTGATTGGTCGGCCGCAGCAAACACCATGTCCCCATCCATCGCCTTCGTTTTTCCCGGCCAGGGATCCCAGTCCGCCGGCATGCTCGCCGAGCTTGCCTCGCAGGAGCCGCTGGTCCGGCAGACCTTTGCCGAGGCCAGCCAAGGTGCCGACGTCGATCTGTGGGAGATGAGCCGCGAAGGTGCGGGCGAGCAGCTCAACCAGACCGAATTCACCCAGCCGGCGCTGCTGGCTGCAAGCGTGGCGGTATGGCGCGTGTGGCAGTCCCGCGGCGGCGCGCGCCCGGGCCTCCTGTCCGGGCACAGCCTGGGCGAGTACAGCGCGCTGGTCGCTGCCGACGCGCTGCCGCTGGAGCAGGCTGCTCGTTTGGTACGCCTTCGTGGTCAGTTGATGCAGGCTGCCGCGCCCGCAGGCACCGGCGCGATGGCCGCCATCCTCGGTGCGGACGATGCGCTGGTGGAGGAGGTGTGCTGCAGCGTCTCCGGCCGCGAGGTCGTGGTACCTGCCAACTACAACTCGCCGGGCCAGATCGTCATCGGCGGTCATGCTGCAGCGGTTGATGAAGCCCTGGGGCAACTGGCCGAGCGTGGCGTGCGCAAGACGATCAAGCTGGCCGTCAGCGTGCCCTCGCACACGCCGCTGATGCGCGATGCCGCCGACCAGCTCGCCGAGGCGATGGAGGACCTTGATTGGGCGATACCGACGCTGGGCGTGGTCCAGAACGTCGACGCGCGAACCAACGACTCCGTCGACGCGATCCGTGACGCGCTGGTCCGCCAGCTCTACCTGCCGGTGCAGTGGACGCGCTGCGTGCTGGCGCTGGCCGGGCACGGCGCCACCGCCGTCGCCGAGTGCGGTCCCGGTAAAGTGTTGACCGGACTGGTCAAGCGCATCGACAAGACCCTTGATGCCCGCGCCCTTGGCGCGCCGGCCGAATTCGAAGCCGCCCTGGCGGACTGGAAATAACCCACCCTTCACCGGCACTGCGCCGGTGCGAGTACAGGATCCCTCTATGAGCCATCAGCCCCTCAACGGCGAAATTGCACTGGTCACCGGCGCCAGCCGCGGCATCGGTGCCGCCATTGCCGACGAGCTTGCCGCCCAGGGCGCGACCGTCATCGGCACCGCGACCTCCCAAGCCGGCGCCGATGCGATCGGCGAACGCCTGTCGGCGGCCGGCGGGCACGGCCGGGTGATCGATGTGGTCGACGGCGCCGCGACGCTTACCCTGATCGATGCGATCGGCAAGGACATCGGCCCGATCTCGATCCTGGTCAACAACGCCGGCATCACGCGAGACAATCTGTTGCTGCGGATGAAGGACGAGGATTGGCAGGCGGTCATCGACACCAACCTGAGCAGCGTCTACCGCACTTCCAAGGCCGTGATGCGCTCGATGATGAAGGCGCGCAGTGGCCGCATCATCAACATTGCCTCGGTGATCGGCGTGACCGGCAACGCCGGCCAGGCCAACTATGCCGCCGCGAAAGCGGGCATCATCGCCTTCAGCAAGTCGCTGGCCAAGGAGATCGGCAGCCGCGGGGTGACCGTGAACGTGGTCGCGCCGGGCTTCATCGATACCGACATGACCCGCGGGCTGCCCGACGACAGCCGTGAGGCGATGCTGGGACAGATCGCGCTCGGGCGGTTCGGCGATCCAGCGGACATCGCCCGTGCGGTCGCGTTCCTGGCCGGACCGGCTGCCTCGTACATCACCGGCGAGACCCTGCACGTCAACGGCGGCATGTACATGCCTTGATACCCGATGCATTGAACCGCATGCCTTGATACCGCATGGCGCAGCGCAGGACGCGCAAACCGAAGTGAAAGGGCCTGCCGGATAGTCCGCTGGCCTTCGATTCCACTACACTATTCCATCGAATATCCCGTACGGGAGGAGTAAATACCAATGAGCAGCATCGAAGAGCGCGTCAAGAAGATCGTGGTCGAACAGCTTGGCGTCAAGGAAGAAGAAGTCACCAACAACGCTTCGTTCGTGGACGACCTGGGCGCCGACTCCCTCGATACCGTCGAGCTGGTCATGGCCCTCGAGGAAGAGTTCGAGTGCGAGATCCCGGATGAGGAAGCCGAGAAGATCACCTCGGTGCAGCAGGCCATCGATTACGTGACGACGCACGTCAAGGCGTAATCCGCCCACGCGTTGCGACCGGTCGTGGATCGGCGCCTCGCGTCAGGCAATGCAGACCGGGGCCGCATCATGCGGCCTTGTGTCTTTAAACGACCCAGACTTTCCCGGCGCGCTTGCGGGCTCCGTGCCAGCGCGTCGACCAGCGGAGTTGCTCCATGTCCAATCGACCGGCCTCCAGCAGGCGCGTAGTTGTCACCGGCCTCGGCCTCGTCTCGCCCCTGGGCAACGACGTTGCCAGCAGCTGGGACGGCATCGTCAATGGCCGCTCGGGCATTGGCCCGATCACCCATTTCGACACCACCGGTTTCACCACCACCATCGCCGGCCAGATCCGCGACTTCGACGTCACCCGCTGGGTGCCGGCGAAGGATGCGAAGAAGATGGACAGCTTCATCCACTACGGCGTGGGCGCGGCGCTGATGGCGCTTGAAGACTCGGGTCTGGAGGTCACCGAACGCAATGCCGAGCGCATCGGTGCGCTGATCGGTTCGGGCATCGGCGGCATCCTGGGCATCGAGGAGCAAACCGCCAAGTTTTTGGCCGGCGGGGCGCGCAAGATCTCCCCGTTCTACGTGCCCAGCACGATCATCAACATGCTGCCGGGCCAGGTCTCGCTGCTGACCGGTATCAAGGGCCCGAACTTCTCGGCGGTGTCGGCCTGCGCCACGTCCAACCATTCCATCGGGATGGCGATGCGCATGATCCAGTACGGCGATGCCGACGTCATGCTCGCCGGCGGCGGTGAGCGTGGCTCCTCGCCGACGTCGGTGGGCGGTTTCTGCTCGATGAAGGCGATGTCCACCCGCAACGATGACCCGACCCGTGCCTCGCGCCCCTGGGACAAGGACCGCGACGGCTTCGTGCTCGGTGACGGCGCCGGCATCCTGATGCTGGAGGAATACGAGCACGCCAGGGCGCGTGGCGCCCGCATCTATTGCGAGCTGGCGGGATTCGGCGCGACCTCCGATGCGTTCCACATGACCGCGCCCAGCGAGGACGGCGACGGTCCGGCCCGCTGCATGACCGCGGCGATGAGTGATGCCGGGGTCACGCCGGAGCAGGTCGGCTACCTCAACGCGCATGGCACCTCCACGCCGCTGGGTGATCTCGCCGAGACGCGCGCCATCAAGCGCGCCTTTGGGGATCACGCCTACAAGACGATGGTCAGCTCGACCAAGTCGATGACCGGGCACCTGCTGGGCGCGGCCGGCGGCGCGGAGGCCATCTTCTCGGTCATGGCGCTGCAGACCGGTGTTATTCCGCCAACCATCAACCTGGATGAGCCCGGCGAGGGTTGCGACCTGGACTACGTGCCCAACGTGGCGCGTGAGGCGAAGATCGACGTCGCCATGTCCAACGGCTTCGGCTTTGGCGGGACCAACGGCACCCTGGTGTTCAAGCGGCTCTGAGCAGGCATAGGGCCTTGGCGCTGCAACCGGCGTGCGCGGGTGATGGCTTGACCGATGCGCCGCTGACCCGCGCGCTGCCGGCCGATATCGATCTGCTGTCCCTGCACCGGCTCGACCCGGCGCGCTACCCGCTGCTGCTGGAATCCAGTGCCGCCGGTACCGCGCAGGGTCGCTGGGACATCCTGCTGATTTCCAGTGGCGAGGCCTTCCATTTGGATCGCGACGGCGTCGTACGCGACGAGGGCGGGCGGGCGATCGGTTCCGACTTCCTCGACGTGCTGGATGCGGCGTGGCAGCAGCGACGCGTCGAACAGATCGAATGCTCGTGGCCGTTCCGTGGCGGCTGGGCGTTGCTGCTCGGCTACGAACTCGCCGGCCAGATCGAGCCGGTGCTTGAGCTCCCGCCAGCTCCCGGAGCCGTCCCGGTCGCCCGGGCGGTGCGATGTCCGGCGGCCGTCCTGCGCGATCACGTGACGGGCGAATGCATCGCCATCGCTGAACCGGGCGCAGTGGAGCTTCTGGACGACATTGCAGCGGACCTCGCCCGAGTGGCGCAACTGCCGCCGCTGCCGGACTGGGAGATCCCGGCGACGGTGCTTGAAGACGCTCCGTCCCGTTATCTGGATGCCACCGCGCGGGTGCTTGAATACCTCGCCGCCGGCGATGTCTTCCAGGCCAATATTTCGCGCCGCTGGACCGCGGGTTTCGCACGGTCGGTCGAGCCGTCCGCGCTGTTCCAGCGCTTGCGGCAGCACAACCCGGCCCCGTTCGCCGGCCTGTTTGCCGGGCCAGCCGATGCTGCGGCCGAGCCCGCGACGAGCAGTGCGTTCTGGGCAGTGGTCAGCGCTTCGCCGGAGCGCCTGGTGTCCGTGCGTGGCGATGTCCTGCAAAGCCGGCCGATCGCCGGAACCCGGCCGCGCATCGCCGGCCAGGGTGATGCCGCACGGATCAGCGAGCTGGTCGGCAACCCCAAGGAGCGCGCCGAGCACATCATGCTGATCGACCTGGAGCGCAACGACCTGGGACGCGTTTGCGTGGCCGGCAGCGTCGAGGTCGATGAGCTGATGACGGTGGAAAGCTACGCCCACGTGCATCACATCGTGAGCAACGTGCGCGGCCGGTTGCGTGCCTCGGTCACGCCGGGCGAGGTGATCCGCGCGACGTTTCCGGGCGGGACCATCACCGGCTGCCCGAAGGTGCGCTGCATGCAGATCATCGCCGAGCTGGAAGGCGAGGGTCGCGGCAGCTATACCGGTGCGATGGGCTGGCTCAACCGCGACGGCGACCTCGACCTGAACATCCTGATCCGCAGCGCGGAGGTGGAAGGCAGAGAGGTGCGCTTCCGCACCGGAGCGGGCATCGTCGCCGACTCCCACCCGGGGCTTGAGCTGGAAGAGACCCGGGCCAAGGCGCGCGGGATGCTGCGTGCGCTGGGTGCCGCTGACGAGCCAGTGACGGTGGATCCGGCGGGCACACACTGAGCACATGGCCGCATCCGAGACCCTGATCGACGCAGAGAGCGCCGCCGCCCGGATCTTTCGAGGTGCAACGCGTATCCAGCACGTGTCCACCGACAACCGCGGGCTGGCCTACGGCGATGGCCTCTTCGAGACGATGCGCGGCGCGGGCGGCGTGCTGCCCTGGTGGGAGCGTCACTGGCAACGGCTGCAGCGCGGCGCTGGGCGACTGCAGCTGCCCTTGCCGCCGGAAGCACTCGCAAGGTCGGAGGCCGAGCAGTTGCTGTCCGGCGGCGATGGCGTGGTGAAGCTGCTGCTGACACGCGGCAGTGGCGGGCGCGGATATATGCCTCCGCCGCATGCCGAGCCGGTCTGGATCCTGTCGCGACACCCCTTGCCCCCGCCGACGACCACGCCTGTAACGGTGAGGTGGTGCCGGACCCGTCTGTCGTTGCAGCCCGCGCTGGCCGGCATCAAGCACTGCAACCGGCTGGAGCAGGTCCTCGCCCGCGCCGAGGTGGGGTCTGGTGAAGCCGGGGGCGACGGCGCGGCCAGAGAAGGCCTGATGCGCAGCACGGACGGTGATGTCGTCTGCGCCACCGCAGCCAACGTCCTCGTGCTGCACGGCGACCGATGGAGCACCCCGCTGGTCGATCGCTGCGGCGTGGAAGGCACCATGCGCGCATGGTTGCTGGAACAGATTCCGGTCCAGCAACGCCGGCTCGCCGTTGAAGATGTCGAAACCGCCGACGCCCTGGTCCTTGTCAACGCGGTGCGCGGTATCCTTCAGGTCGGCCGGCTGGGCGATCGGTCCTGGGCGCCGCACCCGGCCCTGTTGGCCCTGCGCCGCACGCTGGCCTCTGCCCACCCCGCGTTTTCCCTGCCGCCAAGCGGACCCGGTCCGATGGAGTTGTCGTGAGTCATCCCCACAAGCGCCGGTCCGGCGTACTGGTGCTGTTCCTGCTGTTGGCCGCGCTGGTGGCTGCGCTGGCCGTGGGGGCGCTTGGATGGCAACGCTACCAGGCCTTCGCTGACGGCCCGCTGGGAGGTGTGGAGGCGGGCGGCAGCATCACGGTGGAGCGCGGTGACTCGCTGCTGAAAGTGGTCGACCGCCTGCGCGCAGCAGGCGTGACGGGCGGTGAGACCTACGAGTGGCAGCTGCTCGGCCGCCAGCTGGATGCCGCGTCGCGCCTGCATGTGGGCGAATACGCGCTGGAACCGGGCACCACGCCGCGACAGTTGCTGGTGGCCATGCGCCAGGGCGACACCATCCGCTACCGCTTCACCCTGGTGGAAGGCTGGAACATCCGCGAGATGCGGGCGGCGCTGACCCGCGCAACGCCGCTGGTCCAGAAGAGCGCAGGGATGTCCGACGCAGAGTTGATGGAAGCGCTCGGCCATCCCGGCGAACACCCAGAGGGACGCTTCCTCCCGGAGACCTACGTCTACGGCCGCGGCGACAGTGATCTGGACGTGCTGCGCCGCGCCTACGCCGACATGGCGCGCGCCCTGGCTGCGGCCTGGGAGGCGCGCGATCCCGACACGAAGCTGAAAACGCCCTACGAGATGCTGGTGATGGCATCGATCGTGGAGAAGGAGTCCGCCGTTGCCGAAGAACGTCCGCAGATCGCCGGCCTGTTCGAGCGCCGCCTGAAAATCGGCATGCGGCTGCAGACCGACCCCACCGTGATCTACGGCATCGGCGAGGACTACGACGGCAACATCCGCCGCGTGCACCTGACCACCGATACGCCGTACAACACCTACACCCGCGACGGTCTGCCACCCACGCCGATCGCGATGCCGGGTGTCGGTGCCTTGCAGGCGGTCGCCAATCCCGCACCCGGGGACTCGCTGTACTTCGTCGCCATCGGCGATGGCAGTGGCCGCCACCTGTTTGCCCGCACGCTCGCGGAGCACCAGGCCAACGTGCGCAAATACCTGCAGAACTACCGGCAGCGGGTGAGAGGGATGGAACGCGCCGGAGAGTCCAGGTGACTCTGCAGCTGCAGCCCCGCCTGATCACCCTGGAAGGCGGCGAAGGCGCGGGTAAATCGACCGTGCTGGCGCAGCTGCGCGAGACGCTGGAGGCGGCCGGGGAATCGGTCGTCTGTACCCGCGAGCCCGGTGGCACGCCGCTGGCCGAGCAGATCCGCAACCTGCTGCTCGCGCCCGGCCATGAGCCGCCCACGCCTGAAACCGAGCTGCTGCTGATGTTTGCCGGCCGGGCCCAGCACGTGCGCGGAACCATCCTGCCCGCCCTGGCGGCCGGCAGTTGGGTGATCAGCGATCGTTTCACCGACGCCAGCTACGCCTACCAGGGGGCGGCGCGCGGCGGTGACCGCGACTTCATCGCCGAGCTGGAGCAGCGCGTGGTCGGCATCGTGCCGGGCCTGACCCTGCTGCTGGACGTGCCGGTCGAGACCGGCCTGCAGCGCGTGCTCGGACGCGGCACGGTGGACCGGATCGAGTCCGAGGACCAAGGATTTTTCGAAAGCGTGCGCCGTGCCTACCTGGCGCGTGCCGACGCGGAGCACTCGCGGTTCCGGGTGATCGACGCCAGCCGGCCGGCCACGGTCGTGGCGGGTGAGGCGGTGGCCCATTTGCTGGCTTATCGGGATGCTCTGCGATGAACGGTTTCGCGCCCTGGCAGCAACGCGTGCATGACCGCACCGCGCTGGCGCTGGACAGCGGACGACTCGGGCACGCTCTGTTGTTCTGTGGGCCGGCGCGGCTGGGCAAGCTGGCCGTCGCCGAGCGCCTGGCCAACCGCCTCCTGTGCACCGAGAGGACGGCGGAAGGCGGGGCTTGCGGCGCGTGCCGCAGTTGCCGCATGTTCGCCTCGCGAAGCCAGGCCGATCCGGTCGAGACGCGCCCGGATGGATCGCTGGCGTTTCCGCAAGGTCGCAGTGGCCATCCGGACCTGCTGCAGGTCAGCTTCGCGATCAACGACAAGGCGCGCCCGCCCAAGCCGCGCACGGAGATCGTGATCGAGCAGATCCGCCGCCTGTCCGAACAGATGACGCTCAGCGCCCAGTACGGGCAGACCAAGATCGCCATCATCGATCCGGCCGAAGCGATCAACCACGCCGGTGCCAACGCCCTGTTGAAAACGCTAGAGGAGCCGGTCCCGGGCCGCTATCTGTGGCTGGTCAGCGCGCATCCCTCGCGCCTGTCGGCGACCATCCGCAGCCGCTGCCAGCGCATCGAATTCCGCATGCCCCCGCGCGCAGAGGCGCTGGCCTGGCTGCAGGACTCGGGGCACCCGGCCGCGCTGGCCGAGGAGGCCCTGGATGCCGCACGCGGGCATCCAGGACTGGCCGCCGAATGGCTGCAAAGCGATGCCTTGGCGCTGCGCCGGCAGGTGGCGACGGACCTGGATCGCGTGGCCACCGGCGAGGCCGGCGTGGTGGAAACCGCGCAGCGCTGGGCCGCCGACGCCAACGCTGACCTGCGCCTGCAGTTCGCCGCGGATCTGGCGGTGGCGCGTACCGCCAGCGACTTGACCGATCCGGCCCGTACCCGCAGTCTCACCGAGTGGTTCGACCGGGCCAACCGGGCGCGTGAACTGATGCGCACCACGGTCCGCTCGGACCTGGTGCTGGTGGAGCTGTTGCGGGCATGGCGCGCCGGCGAGTCACGCCGAACCGCTGGACAATCAAGGGGTTAGCAGCATGAGTGCATCGGGAGCCCGTCAGGGCATTGTGTCATTGGCCCTGAAGGACAAGGCGGGGCTCTACAACGCCTACATGCCCTACATCCGCCACGGCGGGATATTCGTGGCCACGCCGAACCGGTACTTCCTCGGCGACGAGGTGTTCCTGCTGCTGACGCTGCCCGAGTCGGGCGAGCGCATGCCGGTAGCCGGCAAGGTCATCTGGGTGACACCGGCGGGTGCGCAGGGCAGCCGCCCGGCCGGCATCGGCATCCAGTTCAGCGAAGGCGTCGAGGGCGAGACCGTCAAGGGGAAGATCGAGGCGCTGCTTGCCGGCACGCTCGACGCCGAGCGCGCCACCCACACGATGTAGGTTTTGCCGGCGGAGGCTGCGCGCCGCCCGCGAATCCGGTGCGCGCTGCGACCGGCCCTGCGGTCCGACGTTCCGTCAGCCCTGACGAAGCGCCGCGGCGTCCCAGCCCGGCCGTGGCGCGAAGCGGTCGCCGTGGCGGGACTGGAGTTGGCGCAGCCGCTCCAGCACCGACTCCACCCCGGTCTCGCGGATGTACTGTATCGGGCCACCACGGAACGGGGCGAAGCCCGTGCCGAAGATCACCCCCGCATCCAGCAGGTCGGCATCGGCCACCACGCCGTCGTGCAGACAGGCGACCGCCTCGTTGAGCATCGGCAGAATCAGGCGGTCGGCAAGATCGTCGGGCGCCTTGTAATTCTCCGGCGCGTCGGGCTTGACCGCTTTGCCTTCCTCCCACTTGTACAGGCCCTGGCCGTCCTTCTTGCCGCGCTTGCCCGGCTCTGCCTGTTCCGCCAGCGCCGCCGGCACGGTGAGGCCGAGGAAGGGTGACAACTCCGCGCCCACGCCGGCCGCCACATCCAGACCGACGGTATCGACGAGTTCGATCGGGCCCATCGGCATTCCGAAGCGCACCGCCGCCTTGTCGATGGCCACGCCGGGAATGCCTTCCGAGAACGCCGTCACCGCTTCGAGCATGTAGGGGAACAGCACCCGGTTGACCAGGAACCCCGGGGTACCGGCGACGGGCACCGGCAGTTTGCCGATCGCCTTGCAGAACGCGGCCAGACGCTGGCGGGTCGCCTCATCAATGCCGGCGTGCTGGACGATCTCCACCAGCGGCATCGAGGCGACCGGATTGAAATAATGCAGGCCGGCAAAACGCGACTGGTGCGCCAGTCCGTCGCGCAGTTCGTCCAGCGGGATGGAGGACGTGTTGCTGGTCAGCAGCGCGTCGGCCTTCATCCGTGGCTCGATGTCCGCATACAACGCCCGCTTTGCGTCGGCATCCTCGATGATCGCCTCGATCACCAGGTCGGCCTTGGCGGCGCCGTCACCGGCGAGATCGCCCTTCAAGCGCGCGGCGACTTCCGGCCGTTTGGCATCGTCGCGCACCCGCTTGGCGAACAGCGTGCCGGCGCGGGTCATTGCGGCGTCGATGTACCGTTGCTCGCGGTCGTTCAAGGTGACCTGGAAACCCTTGTAGGCCGACCAGGCGGCGATGTCGCCGCCCATCACGCCGGCGCCGATCACGTGCACGTGGCTGATGCCGTGCTGCTTGCCGCCGGTGTTCTTCAGGCGTTCCTGCAGGAAGAACACCCGGATCAGGTTGCGTGCGGTCGGGGTCGAGGCAAGCTTTGACACCGATTTACGCTCGGCGGCCAGTTGCTTGTCCAGGCTGCCGCCGGTGCCCTTCCACGTCGCCACCAGCGAGTAGGGCGCGGGGTAGTGGTCCTTGGGCGCCTTGCGCGCGACCTGCTTCAGCGTCATCGGCGCGATCACCTGACGCGCCGGCCAGGTGTTGGTTGCCCAGCCGAGAAAACGCTGGCGCAGTGGGCGCTGGTGGCCCTTCAGCGCCATGGCCGCCGCGGCGTCCACCAGCATGGCCTTGTCCACGGTCCTGTCGACCAGGCCGCTGGCGCGCGCCGCCGAGGCCCGCACCGCGCGGCCGGTCAGCATCATGTCCATCGCCGCTGGTGCTCCGATCAGGCGCGGCAGGCGCACGCTGCCGCCCCAGCCCGGGTAGATGCCCAGCTGCACTTCGGGCAGGCCGATCCGGGTCGAGGGATCGTTGCTGGCGACGCGGTAGTCGCAGGCCAGCGCGAGCTCGCTGCCGCCGCCCATGCAGAAGCCGTGGATGGCCGCAACGGTCGGGCAGGGCAACGCGGCGACCCGCTGGAACACCTGCTGTCCGCGCTTCAGGGCGCCGGCGACCGTTCCCTTCTGATCGAAGCCCTGGAACTCCTTGATGTCGGCGCCGGCGATGAATCCGCTGTCCTTGGCCGAGCGGAACACCACCCCCTTGGGCGGGTCGATCTGGATGCGTTCCACCAGGGCATCGAGTTCGATCAGGACATCCTGGGACAGCGCATTGACGCTCTCCCCGGCACGATCCAGGGACAGGACAAGGACGCCGTCGTCGCGCATCTGCGCAAGCCAGTGCTGGCTGCGCAACCCGTCAAAGCCGGGCAGGGGAGTGGTCGGGGGAGCCATCAGGCACCATCCATTGAGGTATGGAACAGGCAGCTATCATCCCGAGGTTGTTTCACCGGCGTCAAATGCGTGTTGTGAACACTCCGCCACGGCGAGCGCGCGGCCGATGACGATGGGGTGCGCTTGCAGGCACGCCACGCCGCCCCAACGGTAGTCAAAGGAACTTTCTCCCCGAAAGGGTTGTCCCACTGTTCGGCCAAGGCCGAGCTGACCAGGAGTGCCGGCGCGCGGTATGGCCGAGAATGATTTCGACCAGGAACTGGTCAGGCGTGTGCAGCAGGGCGACAGCACCGCATTCGATGCCCTGGTACGCAAGTACCAGCACCGGATCGTGGCGCTGATCGGACGCTACATCGCCGATTGGAGCGAATGCCAGGATGTGGCGCAGGACGTGTTCATGCGCGCCTACCGGGCGTTGCCGAACTTCCGTGGAGACGCGCAGTTCTATACATGGTTGCACCGGATCGCAGTGAATACCGCCAAGAACCACCTGGTCGCGCAGAAGCGCCGTCCGCCGGGCGCGGACATCGATGTCGACGACGCCGAGCAGTTCGATTCCGCGATCCGCCTGCGCGACAACGACACCCCGGAACGTGAACTGATGCGCCAGCAGGTGGAACAACTGGTGCTTCGCGTGGTCGAAGGGTTGCCGGCCGAGCTGCGGGAAGCGATTTCCCTGCGCGAAGTCGACGGGCTGAGCTACGAAGAGATTGCTGAAAAGATGGGGTGCCCGATCGGCACCGTGCGCTCGCGGATTTTCCGCGCACGTGACGCAATCGATCAGGAGCTGCGCCCCCTGCTTGACGCCGTACCCGATTCCCAGGAGCGGAAACACTGATGTCGAACACGCTGATATCAAACAACCACGGTGATGCCAAGGCCGGGGAGCTGAGCGCCCTTTTCGATGGCCAGCTCGGCCCCGACGAGGCGCGCTTTGCGTTGAAGCGGCTCGGCCAGGATGCGGGTTGGGGCGAGGCATGTGGCCGCTGGCAACTGGCTGGCGACGTGCTGAGAGGGGACGGCGTCGCACCGGCACCGTCGGGGTTCGCCGATCGGGTCATGGCCGCGGTTGAGCGGGAACAGGAACACGCGGTGTTGACGGACCTCCGGACCCCGCGCCGCCCCGTGCGTAACCAGCCGCGCTGGCTGGGCGGCGCTCTGGCGGCATCGGTCGCCATCGCGGCGCTCTTCGTAGCACGTCCGATGCTGGACGGCGAAGATCCGGCGGCGGATGCGCCCACGGGTCGGGAGCTTGCCTCCACCGCAGGTGCCGCGGCATCCGTCGATTCTGCCGCACCGTTGATCGCTGGCACCGGAACGGGGTCGGAGATCACCGCGCCCGACGAGGGCGCCACCCTCCAGACCGGCGCGACGGCTGCAGCCCTGGCAGCTTCGGCGCTGGCATCGGGCTCACGCGACGTATCGCGCCGCGGCGAACGTCGCCAGCCGTCGGTAGCCCGCGCCGTGTCCAACTCACGCCCGGCAGCGAGCCCGGATGCTTCGCTGGCGGTGCTGGCTCGTCCGGCACCCGGGCAGTCCAAGCCTGTGCCGGCCACTGCCGACGCTGCGCGCGTGCGTCCGTTCACGCCCGACGCCATTGCATCCAGGCCATGGCCGCGAGCGGCCGTGCCGGGATTCCCCGCCAATGCCGGCATGACCGTCGGCTTCAGCGGTGGCAATGAAGCCGGGGTTCCCATCTCCTTCTACCCATTCGAACCCGCCACCCTGCGCATTGACCCGGTTTCCGGGGCGGTCGAGCGGGAACCGTTACCCACTTCGCACTTGCTGCCCGAGCCGTCTGCCGGCACAGCCATCCGTCACTGATTCCTGTTTTCGCAACACGAGGCCGACCCATGCCCTATCCGCTCCGCTCGATTTTCCTGCTTGGCGCGCTTGCCGCGGCCTTGCCGCTGGCCTGCACGGCGCAGCAGACCCCGGTTCCCGCCGCTGAGTCGATTCCCGTCGCCGCCCAGGCGGTGACACCGGCCGCGCCGACACCCATCGTCACCGGCCTGCCGGACTTCAGCCAGCTGGTCAAACAGGTCGGGCCGGCGGTGGTCAACATCAGTGCGGAAACGGCGCCGCGCAGGGGCCGCTCCGGCGGCCCGCAGATGCCGGACGGTTTCGAGGAGTTGTTCCGCCACTTCGGCATGCCCATGCCCGGCGCGCCCGGCGGTTCGGGTCCGCAGCGCGGGAGCACATCGATGGGCAGTGGCTTCGTGATCTCCGATGACGGCTACGTACTCACCAACTTCCACGTCATCGATGGCGCCGACAAGGTCACCGTCACCCTCTCGGACCGCCGCGAGTTCGAGGCCGAGGTCATCGGCAGCGACGAGCAGTACGACGTGGCGGTGTTGAAGATCCAGGCCGATGGCCTGCGCTGGCTGCGCCCGGGCAGCTCGACCTCGGTGGAGGCCGGGCAGTGGGTGGTCGCCATCGGATCGCCCTTTGGCCTGGATCACTCGGTCACCGCCGGCATCGTCAGCGCGGTGGGGCGGTCCAATCCCTATTCCGGCCAGCAGTACGTTCCGTTCATCCAGACCGACGTGGCGATCAACCGCGGCAACTCCGGCGGCCCGCTGCTCAACACCTCCGGCGAGGTGGTCGGCATCAATTCGCAGATCTTCTCCAACTCGGGCGGTTTCATGGGGGTCAGCTTCGCGATCCCGATCGACCTGGCGATGAGTGCGGTGGACCAGATCAAGACCACCGGCAAGGTCAGCCGGGGCATGCTGGGCGTGATCATGCAGCCGGTGACCAGCGAGACGGCGAAGGCAATCAACCTGCCCGACAACCAGGGCGCGATGGTGGCCAATGTCCAGCCCGGCAGCGCGGCGGAAAAAGCCGGTATCGAGCGCATGGACGTGATCCGCTCGTTCAATGGCACCGTCATCAAGGACGTCAGCGACCTGCCGCCGATCGTCGGCGCGCTGGCCCCGGGGACCAAGGCGAAGCTTGAAGTGTTCCGCGCTGGCAAGCTGCGCTCCATCAACGTGGTGATTGGCGGTGACGAGTCGGCGGCCGCGGCCGGTCCGCGCCGCGGCAGCCCGGGTGCTCCCGCCCAGCAGACCCCGGGCTCCAACGCGCTTGGCCTGACAGCCCGCGACCTGACGCCGGCGCAGCGCAAGCAGCTGGGTCTGGACGATGACGAGGGCGTCATGCTGGCCGGGGTTGATGCGGACGCCGCGCGCGAAGCCGGGCTGCGCCCGGGCGACGTCGTCGTCGCGATCGGTCGCGACAGCGTCGGCAGCCCGGCGGAGCTGGACCGTAGGCTGGCCGCGGCGAAGCCCGGCGACACCCTGATGCTGCTGGTGCAGCGCGGCGGCACGACCCAGTTCATCGCGGTCACCGTCCCCAAGGGCTGAGCCCGCGGCAGCTGCATCCCGCTTCCCGCCCCTGCGGCATCATGGCCGCGGAGGGCGGGAGCGCTTATGCGATAATCGCGTGTTGACTTAACTGGCCCCGGGCCCATCGCCGACCGCATGCAGCAGATCCGCAACTTCTCCATCATTGCCCACGTCGACCATGGCAAGTCGACCCTGGCCGACCGCCTGATCCAGATGTGCGGTGGCCTGACGGCCCGCGAGATGGAGTCCCAGGTCCTGGACAACAACCCGATCGAGCGCGAGCGGGGCATCACCATCAAGTCGCAGTCGGTGTCGGTTCCCTACACCGCGCGCGATGGCAAGACCTATCACCTGAACTTCATCGACACGCCGGGCCACGTCGACTTCAGCTACGAGGTCAGCCGCTCGCTGGCGGCCTGCGAGGGTGCACTGCTGGTGGTGGATGCCGCCCAGGGCGTTGAGGCGCAATCGGTGGCCAACTGCTACACCGCCGTCGAGCAGGGCCTGGAAGTGATTCCGGTGATCAACAAGATCGACCTGCCCACGGCCGATGTCGAGCGCGCGAAGGAAGAGATCGAAGCGGTCATCGGCATCGATGCCAGCGACGCGGTGGCCATCAGCGCCAAGACCGGCCTCAACGTGGAGGAAGTGCTGGAGGCAATCGTCACCCGCATCCCGCCGCCCAAACCGCGCGATACCGACAAGCTGCAGGCGCTGATCATCGATTCGTGGTTCGACAATTATCTGGGCGTCGTCTCGCTGGTGCGGGTGATGCAGGGCGAGATCAAGCCCGGTGACAAGATCCTCGTCATGTCGACCGGCCGCTGGCATCTGGTTGACAAGGTCGGTGTGTTCACCCCCAAGCGCAAGGACATGCCGATCCTGCGCGCCGGTGAGGTGGGCTGGATCAATGCCAGCATCAAGGACGTCCATGGCGCGCCGGTCGGTGACACCCTGACGCTGCTCGCCGATCCCGCGCCTTCACCGCTCCCGGGCTTCCAGGAAATGCAGCCGCGCGTGTTCGCCGGCCTGTTTCCGGTCGATGCGGACGACTACCCTGACCTGCGCGAGGCGCTGGACAAGCTGCGCCTGAACGACGCCGCGTTGCGCTTCGAACCCGAATCCTCCGAGGCCATGGGCTTCGGTTTCCGTTGCGGCTTCCTGGGCATGCTGCACATGGAAATCGTGCAGGAGCGCCTGGAGCGCGAGTACGATCTCAACCTCATCAGCACCGCGCCGACCGTCGTCTATGAAGTGCTCAAGACGGACGGGACCATCGTTTCGCTGGACAACCCGGCCAAACTGCCGGCGGCGAACCTGACCGAGGAGATCCGCGAGCCGATCATCCGCGCCAATATCCTCACCCCGCCCGATTACGTTGGCAACGTGATCACCCTGTGCGAGGAGAAGCGCGGCAACCAACTCGGGATCACCTACATGGGCAGCCAGGTCCAGATCAGCTACGAGTTGCCGATGAGCGAGGTGGTGCTGGACTTCTTCGACCGCCTGAAGTCGGTTTCGCGGGGTTACGCCTCGCTGGACTACCAGTTCGAGCGCTTCCAGGCCGGCCCGTTCGTGCGCGTTGATACGCTGATCAACGGCGACAAGGTCGATGCGCTGAGCATCATCACCCACCGCGCGCATGCCGATCGCCGTGGCCGGGAGATCTGCGAGAAGATGCGCGAACTGATCCCACGCCAGATGTTCGACGTGGCGATCCAGGCTGCGGTCGGCTCGCAGATCATCTCGCGCAGCACGGTCAAGGCGATGCGCAAGAACGTGCTGGCCAAGTGCTACGGTGGCGACATTTCGCGCAAGAAGAAACTGCTCGAGAAACAGAAGGCCGGCAAGAAGCGCATGAAGCAGGTCGGCAACGTGGAAATCCCGCAGGAAGCGTTCCTGGCGGTCCTGCAGCAGGACAACAAGTAAGCGTCAGCCGTCAGCAGTCGTCAACGAAGCACAACAAGGAAAAACCATGCGTTGGTTCGAAATTGCCCTGGTGGCGCTTACCCTCGCCTCCGGGCTGATCTGGCTGCTGGACAAGCTGGTGCTGGCAAGGCGCCGCGCCGACTACCGCGGCCTGCTCGATGACGGCAGCGAGCCCTGGTACGTGGACTACGCCAAGGCGTTCTTCCCAGTGCTGCTGGCGGTGCTGGTGTTGCGCAGCTTCATCGCCGAACCCTTCCGGATTCCGTCCAATTCGATGATGCCGACGCTGTTGACCGGCGACTTCATCCTGGTCAACAAGTTCTCCTACGGCCTGCGCCTGCCGATCACGAACAAGAAGGTGGTTGGCATCGGCGAGCCACAGCGCGGTGACGTCGTGGTGTTCCGGCCGCCGCACCATCCCGACCAGGACTGGATCAAGCGCGTGATGGGTTTGCCCGGCGATCGCATCGGCTATCGCGACAACCAGGTCTTCGTCAACGGCACGCCGATGGTGTATGAAGAGATCGGCCCGTATCAGGGACGTGGCAACGGCTCGGAGATGACCGGTGCCACCGAGCTGCGTGAGCAGGTGGGTGATCGCACGCACCTGGTGCTGGAGCGCACGGGACTGCCGTTCCGCGATCCTGCCGAGGGTGAGTGGACGGTGCCGGAAGGCCAGTATTTCGTGATGGGGGACAATCGCGACAACAGCGAAGACAGCCGCTATTGGGGCACCCTGCCGGAGCAGAACCTGCGCGGCAAGGCGTTCCTGATCTGGATGAATTTCGACGGCGGGGTGGACTTCTCCCGGGTCGGCGAGCGGATTCGCTAGCAACGGGGCGTACGGCTGTAGGGCGCCGCTGCGGGGCATGCAGCGGCGGGCGTGCGGCCATCGGGCGGGCGGCTGCATGAAGCGGATTTGCGCGTGTCATTGACGGTGCGCGCTGGACTAATCACTGGGGAGCAATTCGATATGAAGCGTGCACAAAGCGGCATCACCTTGGTCGGTTTCATCATCGTGCTCGGCGTGGCCGGGGTGTTCATCTACATGGGCATGAAGGTCATCCCGATGTACACCGAGTACTACGCCGTCAAGCAGTCCCTGGAAGGGATCGCCAAGGAGCCGGGCGTGGTCGACGAGACCCCCGCGCGGATCAAGGACATGTTTTTCCGCCGCATGAACATCAACTACTCCGAGAACGTCAAGCCGGCCGACATCAAGGTCGTGCGCAAGGATGCGGGCTACCTGATCACCGTCGATTACGAGGTGCGCAAGCCGCTGATCGCCAACCTCGATGTGGTCGGCAATTTCAGCACCGAGAAGGAACTGCGTCGCGGTGGTGCCGGCTATTGAGCGTCGCGCGCCGGTGAAGGACCTCATCGGCCACACGTTTGCCGAGCCTGCGCTGCTGGCCCGGGCGCTGACCCATCGCAGTGCGGGATCGCCGCACAACGAGCGCCTGGAGTTCCTCGGCGACGGACTGGTCAACCTGTTCATCGCCGAGGCGCTCTACCGGCACTGGCCGGGCGCTGACGAAGGTGCGTTGACCCGCGGCCGCGCCGAGCTGGTGCGCGAGTCCTCACTGGCGACGGTCGCCCGCGCCCTGGCACTGGGCGAGCGCCTGACGATGGGGCCGGGGGAGATGAAGACCGGCGGCCATCGTCGCGACTCGATCCTTGCCGATGCGCTGGAGGCGGTCATCGCGGCAATCTATCTGGACGCCGGCTTCGAAGCCTGCCGCGCGGTGGTGGTGCCGTGGTTTGCCGAGCCCATGGGCGCGCTGCCGCCGCCGCACAAGGTCGGCAAGGACGCCAAGACCCGCCTGCAGGAGTGGCTGCAGGGCCGCCAGAAGCCCTTGCCGGTATACGAGCTGGTGGCCGAAACAGGCGAGGAGCACGCCAAGGTGTTCCGGGTAATCTGCACCCTGGGCAGCCCGGCGCTGGTGACCGAAGGCGAAGGCCACTCGCGTCGCGCGGCAGAGCAGGTGGCCGCGGAGTCGGCGCTGGCTGCAATCGGCGTTCAATAGGCGCGGTCAGACGATCACGGGTCAAAGCACCGCCGTTGCCCGCGGTTCCGCCGCCAGCCACTACAATCACCCGATGAACCCTACGCACCGCAGCGGCCACGTCGCCGTCATCGGCCGGCCCAACGTCGGCAAATCCACCCTGACCAACGCCCTCGTCGGCGCCAAGGTGAGCATCGTCTCCTCGCGGCCGCAGACCACCCGCCACCGCTTGCTCGGCATCGCGTCATTCCCCGACGGGCAACTGCTGCTGGTCGATACCCCCGGGCTGCACCAGGACCAGGGCAAGTCGACCGCGACCGCCATGCACCGCTGGATGAACCGGGCCGCACGCGGGGCGCTGGAAGGCGTGGACGCGGCGATGCTGGTCGTCCGTGCCGGCAAGTGGGAGGACGCGGACACGTTCGCCTATCAGGCGCTGCACCACGCCGGCGTGCCGGTGGTCCTGGTGGTCAACCAGGTCGATCGCCTGAAGGACAAGACCGAGCTGCTGCCGTATCTGGCGAAGGTGTCCGAGGGGCGCGATTTCGCCGGCGTGCACCCGGTCTCCGCGCTCAAGCGCAAGGGGCTGGAGGCGCTGGTCAAGCAGTTGCTCGGCCTGATGCCCGAGCAGGCGGCCATCTACGAAGAAGACGAGATCACCGACAAGAGCCAGCGCTTCCTCGCGGGCGAGATGGTCCGTGAACAGCTGATGCGTCAACTGGGTGATGAGCTCCCCTACGCGACTACGGTCGAGATCGAGCGCTTCATCGTCGACGGCAAGCTGCTGCGGATCGGCGCGGTCATCTGGGTCGAGCGCGACGGCCAGAAGGCGATCGTGATCGGCAAGGGGGGCGAGCGCCTGCGCGAGATCGGCGCGCGCGCACGGGTCCAGATGGAGCAGCTGTTCGGTTCCAAGGTATTCCTGGAAACCTGGGTCAAGGTCCGCGAGGGTTGGTCGGACGATGAAGCTGCGCTGCGCGCCTTCGGCTACCACGAATAGCCCGCTGCGCCGCGGCCGCAATGGCCACGCGGCGCCGGATCTGCAGCCATGCGCCTGAGTGATGAGCCTGCCTTTGTGCTGCATGCGCGGGCCTGGCGCGAAACGAGCCTGCTGGTCGAGGTGCTCAGTGCGAACCACGGCCGCATCGGCCTGGTCGCTCGTGGCGTGCGTGGGGCCAAGCGCCATCCCCTGCGTGCCGCCCTGCAGCCCTTGCAGTCGATCCGTCTCGACGCCGTGCAACAGGGCGAGCTGGCGCAATTGCGATCGGCGGAGGCGCTTGATGCGGCGCCGCGCCTGATCGGCGACGCAATGCTGGCCGGCTTCTACATCAACGAGCTGACCTTGCGGCTGACGCCGCGTGGCGAACCCCAGCCGGACCTGTTCGTTGCCTACGCGGTGACCCGCGAGCGCCTGCGTGCCGAGGCGCCGCTGGCCTGGACCCTGCGCCGCTTCGAGCGCGACCTGCTGGAAGCGTTGGGTGTGGGGTTTGACTGGAGCCAGGACGGCGAGGGCGATCCCATCGATCCGGCCGCGCGTTATCGGGTCGATCCGGAGCAGGGGCCGCAGCGGGTGCTTAGCGACCGTGGCCATGGGGATCGCAGCCGTGCGGCGTCCGGGCGGGGCCTGCTGTGCCTGGCGAGCGACGGCGTGCCCGATGCGGAGGACCTGCCCGGCCTGCGGCGCGTCCTGCGCACGGTGCTCGCCCACCATCTGGGCCCGCGCGGCCTCAAGTCCTGGGAAATGCTTGCGGGCATGCCCATTCGCGGGTCGACGCCCGACTAGCTGCCGGCTGCGGTCGCCACCGGCGGTCGGTTCAGAGTCTCCTGCGCCGCCTCCTGGAAGGTCTCCATCAAGACGCGGCTGGACGGATCGCCTTGCAGCAGTTTCACCACGGTGCCCAGTTTCGCGGCGCCCACGAACCCGCAACTGGCGCGCAGCCGGTGCAACTCGGCACCGACCGTGTCGAAATTGCCGGCGCGCGCAGCGCCGGCGATCCGCTCGCAGGCCTGCGGCAACTCGTCGAGGAACAAGCCGCGCAAGGTGGCGACATGCTCGTCATTGCCATTGAGCGCGACCGCGGCGGCGCGATCGTCCCACAGCGGAGGCGCTGCGTCCGCGGTGCGAGGCTCCGTGGCGGCAGATCGCGCCGGCAAGCCCAACGCGCGGCGCACCGCGGCCTGCACTTCTGCCGTCGGCAGCGGCTTGCGCAACACCTCGATGAAGCCGGCGGCGGCCAGAGCAGCCAGTTGCGAGGGATCGTCGCTGGCGGTGTGCGCAATCGCCGGTACCCCCGGCGCGTCAGTCCGGAGCCGACGCAGGAGTTCACTCCCGCTGCCGTCGGGAAGCGTGGCGTCGAACATCCACAACTGGTAGGTGTTACTGCGACCCATGGCGAGCCCGGTTGCCACGTCCGCAGCGATATCGACCTTCGCCGGGGTCTCGCGCGCGGCTGTGGCGAGGAAGGCGGCACTCGTCGGCTCGTCCTCCACCAGCAGGATTCGAGGCAGTCCGCGTGGTTCGTTCATCGGAATCACTGGCTCCGCTGGGTATGCTGCAACGATGCTCGCGCCGCTACTATCGCCGCCGCCATCGCCCCTGTCGAACGGCGTGTTTCGACGACGCGCGCGCGCTCGGTGGATAGCTGCACGGACGCTGTTACTGCTCGCTTTCATGCTCATGCTGGCCTGTGGGCATGCGCAGGCGCGCACCCTGACCGCGCAGATCGATCGCATCGATTCGGCGATCGCTGAACTCGACAACGTGAGCGTGCGATTGTTCTGGCCTGCCGGCGCCCGACACGGTGAATTGCGGCTGCGGGTCAGGCGGATCGATTCGCCCTCGCTGGGCTACATTTTCGACGACCTGGACTGGCGCTGCCGGCTGCAGCGCAAGGATTCCCTGGCATGGGCGTGCGACGGCGAGGTCCGCAGCGGCAGTGCCGCGCCGATGCAGCTGTCGATTGCGGTCGACGCGATGGACATTGATGCCGAACTGGCGAGCGGGGCGAGCCGGCTCGGCGTGCATCGCGAGGCCGCGGCCCCGGATGCGACCCGGATCGACCTGACCCGCATTCCGCTGGTCTGGACCCAGGCCCTGCTGTCGCAGGCGTGGCCGGCGGCGGTGATCGGTGCGGGCGAGGCTGATGCGCGCCTGACCGTGCGCGCCGTTGACGATCAGCCGCTGCGGATCAGCGGTCCGGTGGCGCTTCGCGGTGCCGGCCTGGATACCGAAGACGGCAGCATCGCCGCGGCGGATCTCGATGCAACGATCGACGTCGATGCGCGTCTGGGCGACGCGGATCTGATCCTGGTGGAGGGCCGGCTGGATGGCGGCGAGCTGTTGTGGGGCACGACGTATCTCGCACTGGAACAGCGCCGGATCGATCTGCGCGTCGGCGCCGCGCACCACGAGGGTGAGGGCTGGGCGCTGCCGGAGCTGTACTGGAACGACCCGGGCATCCTCACCGTGGAAGGCAGCGCGGGGCTGAACGCGGACAATGAGCTGGACGCGCTGGACCTGAGCGTGCGCGCGCCGAACCTGGGGCCACTGAGGGACGGCTACCTCAGCGGTTGGCTGGGGATGGCCGGGCTGGGAGAGATGACGCTCGCCGGCGCTGCCGACGGCTCCCTGCGCATGCGCGGCGGCCAGCTGGCCGAGGCCGATCTGCGCCTGTCCGGGGCGAGCCTGAAGGACGCGGATGGCCGCTTCTCCTTCGCCGGCCTGGATGGCAATGTCGAACTGTCCTCCAACACCCCGGTCAACAGCGCGCTGCACTGGAGTGGCGGCACGTTGCACGGGATGGCGCTGGGGCCGGGCCGCCTGCCTTTCCGCAGCGAGGGCGGCAACCTGCAGCTGCGTGAGGCGGTGGCCGTCCCCCTGCTGGGCGGAAACGTGCTGCTGAACCACCTGCTGCTGCGACCGCCACTGGATGCCGACGGTGCTGCGTTGCGCTTTGGCGTGGCGTTGGAGGACGTGGATGTGGCCCGGTTGTCGGAAGCGCTGGACTGGCCAGCCTTTGCCGGCACCCTGAGCGGCAGCATTCCCGACGCCCACTACCGCGACGAAAAGCTGATCCTCGACGGTGGCCTGGAGATGCAGCTGTTCGGCGGCCGGGTCGGTGTCTCGGCACTGTCGATGGAGCGTCCCTTCGGCGTTCTCCCGACCCTGTCCGCCGACATCGTGCTCGACGACATCGACCTCACCGCGCTCACCGGCGCGTTCGATTTTGGCAGCATCAGCGGCAAGCTCGACGGCAGCATCGCCGAATTGCGGCTGGTGGGCTGGGAAGCGGTTGCGTTCGACGCGTGGCTGGTCACCGATCGCCACCGCGGCGTGCGCCAGCGCATCAGCCAGCGTGCGGTCCAGGACCTCACCAGCGTCGGCAACGCGTCGTTCGTGAACTCGCTGCAATCGCAACTGATCGGCTTCTTCGATGATTTCGGCTACTCGCGCCTGGGTATCGGCTGCAAGCTGGCCAACGAGGTCTGCACCATGCAAGGCCTTGCACCGGCCGGCGATGGCTTCGTGCTCGTGGAAGGCTCGGGCGTGCCGCGCTTGACCGTGCTGGGTTTCAATCGCCGGGTGGACTGGCCGACGCTGGTCGAGCGCCTGGCCGCGGTCGGCAAGGGAGAGGTGAAAGCGGTGGTCGACTAGCGTACCGTCGAGTCATAATTTCGGGTGCCCCCCAGGAGATACACCATGCGTCGTTTGATGGGAATTCCGGTTGCCGCCGTGATGGTCACGGCATGCGTAACCATCAACGTTTATTTTCCCGCCGCCGAAGCGCGCGAAGCGGCGCGGGAGTTTGTCGACAAGGTCATCGGCGATGAAGCCACTGCGACCCCGCCCGTGGAAGAGGCCGGCGATAACAAGCAAGGCGGTCCGTCCGCGATGATCGATGGGACCACCTCGTCGCTGCGCCAACTGGCCTCGCGCGTCGACCTGTACGCGGTGGTGGGGATCGGCAGCGCCCACGCGCAGTCGCCGGACATCAGCATCAAGACCCCGGCCATCCAGGCGATCCAGGCCAGGATGGCGGCGCGTTTCAACAGCACCCTGCGGGCCGGTTTTGATGCCGGTGCGCTGGGCTTCGCCAGCGACGGCACCATTGTCGTCCGCGACGCGGCCAAACTGCCGCTGAAGGATCGCGCCAGCATCCAGCAGGCGGTGGCCGAGGACAATCGCGACCGCAACGCCGTCTATCGCGAAGTGGCCGTGGCCAATGGGCACCCGGAGTGGGAAAGCCAGATCCGTGAGGTATTCGCCAAGCAGTGGGCGGAAAGTGCCCGCAGCGGCTGGTGGTACCAGAGCGGCGGCAGCTGGAAGCAGAAGTAACGCTGCGCCGGGCCGAGCGGCAGCTCGCAGGGGCTTCCATCGCCCGCGCAAGCGGCTGCGCGCGTGGCGGCTGCCGTGCCCGCCGCGGCATCTGCGACAATACGCGGCCCCCGGCTGACCTCAGTGCTAGTGGCCCGTCTCGACAAAACCCCGTTTGAAGTGGACATCCACGCCCTGTCTCCGGACGGTCGCGGCGTGGCCCGTCTTGCCGGTGATGTGACGATGCTGGTGGCGGGCGCGCTGCCCGGCGAGCGCGTGCTTGCGACCCGCACCGGGCGCCGGCGCTGCGTCCACGAGGCACGCACCGTTGAGGTATTGCAGGCGGCGGCGGACCGGGTGACGCCGCGGTGCGGGCACTTCGGCACGTGCGGTGGCTGCGCGCTGCAGCACCTCGACGGCAGCAGCCAGATCCTTGCCAAGCAGGCCGTCCTGCTGGACCACCTGCGTGACGCGGCGGGTATCGTGCCGCCGCAATTGCTTGAGCCCTTGGTGGATGCCGCCTGGGGCTATCGACGCAAAGGCCGCTTCTCGGTGCGGCGGGTGGAGAAGAAGGGGAAAACGCTGGTTGGATTCCGCGAGACCGACCCGCGTTTTGTCGCCGAGATCCACCATTGCCACACCGTCATCCCCGAGGTGGGCGGAAAGGTCGCGGCACTCGCCGAGCTGGTCGACAGCCTGCAGGCACGCAGCGACATTCCACAGATCGAGTTCATCGCCGGCGATGCCACCGCGCAGTTCAATGGCGTGGCGCTGGTGGTTCGCCACATGGCGCCGCTGTCCACCGATGACCAGGCATCGCTGGTCGCCTTCGGCCAGCAGCACGGCTTTGCGATCTTCCTCCAGCCCGGCGGTGTCGACAGTGTCCATCCCCTGTGGCCGGCCGATCCGGCGCTGTCGTTCCGGATGCCGCACTGGAACCTCGAGTTCGCGTTCCGTCCGCTGGATTTCATCCAGGTCAACGCGGGGCTCAACGAACGCATGGTCCAGCTGGCGATGGACCTGCTGGACGTGCAGCCCGGCGACCGCGTGCTCGACCTGTTCTGCGGGCTGGGCAACTTCACCCTGACGCTGGCGCGCCGTGTGCGCGAGGTGGTGGGAGTGGAAGGTGATGCCGGCCTGGTGGAGCGCGCGCGGGACAACGCGCAGCGCAACGGCATCGACAATGCGCGCTTCCACGCCGCGGACCTGTCGCTGGACCTGTCCGGCCAGCCGTGGATGGAGCAGGGCTTCGACAAGCTGCTGCTGGATCCGCCGCGCTCGGGTGCGGCGTTCGTGCTGGAGCATCTGCCGCTGGACCAGTTCCAGCGCATCGTCTACGTCAGCTGCCATCCGGCCTCGCTGGCGCGCGACACCGCGTTGCTGGCCGCGCGTGGCTGGAAGCTGCAGGTGGCGGGAGTGATGGACATGTTCCCGCAGACCGCCCACGTGGAGTCCATTGCGATGTTCGAGAAGGCCTGAGCCATGGCGATCGAGATCGAACGCAAATTCCTGGTCACCGGCGATGGCTGGCGCGCGGCTGCGCACGAGGTCGTGCCCATGGCGCAGGGTTACCTCAATGACCTGGCGGCGATGGACACCGGCGCGATGAAGGCCTCGGTACGCGTGCGCATCGCCGGCGACGCCGCGCACCTCAACCTGAAATCGCGCGAGCTGGGTCATACCCGCCAGGAGTTCGAGTACCCGATCCCGGCGGCCGATGCGCGCGCGCTGCTGGCACTCTCGGTTGGCGGTCTGGTCGACAAGCGACGTTACCTGGTGAAGGTCGGCGGGCACCTGTGGGAAGTGGACGAGTTTCTTGGCGACAACGCCGGTCTGGTGGTCGCCGAGATCGAACTGGCCGACGCGCACGAATCCTTCCAGCGGCCCGATTGGCTGGGGGTCGAGGTGACCGACGAGTCGCGTTACTACAACCTGGCCCTGGCCTCGCACCCGTTCTCGCAATGGTCCGCGCAGCAACGCGCCGGGGCGGCTGCGCCATGATCCGCATGACACCCGGCGCGAGCCGCCTACCGCTAATTCCCTGGAGTTGCCCATGCTCGTAATCGGCGTTGCCGGCACTGAACTTACCGCGCAGGAGCGCGACTGGCTGCAGCACGAGGGCTGCGCCGGCGTGATCCTGTTCACCCGCAACTTCGCCTCGCGCGAGCAGGTCGACGATCTGGCCCGCGCGATCCGTGAGGCCGCGCCGCGACCGCAGCTGATCTGCGTCGATCAGGAAGGCGGACGGGTCCAGCGTTTTCGCCAGGGCTACAGCGCGCTGCCCTCGCTGGACGGCCTGGGTCGCGATTACGCGGCCGATCCGGCTGCGGCGCTGTTGCGCGCACGCGAGCACGCATGGCTGATGGCAAGCGAGATCAAGGCCAGCGGCATCGACCTGAGCTTCGCCCCCGTGGTCGACCTGGGACGCGGCAACCGCGCCATCGGCGACCGCGCGTTCGACGCCGACCCCGAGGTGGTCGCCGCGCTCACCGTCGCCTACGTGGAAGGCATGCACCAGGCCGGCATGGCCGCCACGCTGAAGCACTTCCCCGGCCACGGCTCGGTGCTGGAGGACACCCACTTCGACGACGCGGTGGACCCGCGCCCGCTGGAGGAGTTGCGCGCGCTGGACCTGGTCCCGTTCGTGGCCGGGATCAAGGCCCGCGCGGACGCGGTGATGATGGCGCACGTGGTCTATCCGCAGGTGGCTCCCGAGCCGGCGGGCTACTCGCGGCGCTGGATCGAGGAGATCCTGCGCAAGGAGATGGGATTCCGCGGCGTGGTGTTCTCCGACGACATCGGCATGGCGGCGGCGTTCTCGGCCGGCGGCATCAAGCAGCGCGTCGATCTGCACCTGGATGCCGGTTGCGACGTGGTGCTGGTGTGCCATCCCGAGCTGGTGGATGAGTCGCTCAAGGCCGTGGAAGACCGCAAGCTCAACACCATGGCGCTGACCGGTCTGATCGGCGGCGGCGCGATGGGCTGGGACAACCTGCTCGCCGACCAGCACTACCGCGACCGCCGCGACCGTCTTGGAGGCGTGGCGTGAGCGCCAGCCTGCGCGAGGTGCTGGCCAGCGCGGATGTGCTGTTCGACCGCGCGGCGGTGGAGCAGGCGATCGGCGCGATGGCCGATGTCATTCGCGATGACTACACCGACGGCGTGGACACCCGCCCGGTGTATCTGACCGTCATGCACGGGGGGATGCCGTTTGCCTCCCAGCTGGCGATGGAGCTCGGCGTTCGTGGCCTCGACCTGGAGTTCGACTACCTGCACGCGACCCGCTACCGGGGCGCGACGTCGGGTGGCGAGCTGGTATGGAAACATCGTCCGGCCACCGCGCTGCGTGGCCGCCGGGTGCTGCTGGTGGACGACATCTTCGACGAGGGCCTGACCATGGCCGCGATCGTGGAATGGTGCCTGGCCGAGGGCGCCGTTGACGTGCGCATCGCGGCTCTTGCGGTGAAACACCACGACCGTGCGATCACGCACCTGCAGGCCGATTACGTCGGCCTGCAGGTGCCGGACCGGTATGTGTTCGGCTACGGCATGGACTACCAGGAGCAGGGTCGCAACCTGCCGGCGATCTACGCGATGAAGGACTGAGTGATGAGCGAATCGATTGAACTGGCCGTCATCGGCGGCACCGGTGTCTACGCACTGGCCGAACTGCGTGGCATGGAAGCCCACTCGCGGGTAACGCCGTACGGCCAGCCATCCGGGCCGGTACGGGTGGGACGCCTGGGCGGCCATCGCGTGGCCTTTCTGGCGCGCCACGGCGAAGGGCATTCCGTACCGCCGCACCTGATCAACTACCGCGCCAACCTGTCGGCGCTGAAATCGCTGGGGGCCAAGCGCGTGCTCGCCCTGAACACCGTGGGCGGCATCACTGCCGCGTTCGGCCCCGGCGTGCTCGGCTGCCCGGACCAGTTGATCGACTACACCTGGGGCCGGGTCTCGACCCTGTGCGAGGAGCCCGGCAGCGAGGTCCTGCATGTGGACTTCGGTGACCCCTATACGCCGCAGTTGCGCCAGAGCGTGCTCGCGGCCGCGCGGCAGGCCGGCGTCGCCCTGGAGGATGGCGGTTGTTACGGTGCTACCCAGGGCCCACGACTGGAAACCCGCGCCGAAATCAGCCGCATGCGGCGCGACGGCTGCGATCTGGTGGGCATGACCGGCATGCCCGAAGCCGGCCTGGCGCGCGAGATGGGTCTGGAGTACGCGTGCCTGGCCATCGTCGCGAACTGGGCGGCAGGCGCCGGTCCGGATGTCAGCGAGGTGATCACCCTGCAGGACGTGCTGGACAACGTCGCCAGCGCGTCGGCGGGATTGCCGGCCCTGCTGGAGGCGGTGATGGTGCAGCTGGCCGGGGAAAATCCGGGCTGAGAATGGTGATGTTGTAAAGCAGAAGTTCAGTTTGCATACTCTGGCCAACCGCGCTTGCGCTCGCAGCGCGGGTCACCACCCAGCCACGAGGTCATCAAGGATATGCAGTACGGCACTGTGAAATGGTTCAACGACGCCAAGGGATTTGGCTTCATTTCCCCTGAAGACGGAAGCGCGGACGTGTTCGCACACTTCTCCGCCATCAACGCGAAGGGCTTCCGCAGCCTTCAGGAAGGCCAGCGCGTCAGCTACGAGCTGACCCAGGGACCGAAGGGCGCGCAGGCGTCCGACATCACCCCGGCCGAATAGCCGCGCCACGTGAATGAAGAAACCCCGCTTCGGTGGGGTTTTTTTTGTGCGCGCTACGGGCAGCCGTGATACGAACCGGGCTTGCGCTAGATTGGTCCCAAGCCGCTATCGGAGACGCCCATGGAGCCGTTGCCGCAGGCGCAGGAGCCCGCTGCGCCGTTTGAGACCCACCGGGTGGAAAACCAGCCGCCGCCATTCGGCCCACGTGATCTGTGGCGCGATGACGCCGTGCTGCGTGATGCGCTGGCGCGGGAGTTGTCGCTTCTACAGCCGCAGCCTGAGCCGGGATCACTCGAGGAGGGCCGGCAGGCCATCGCGAGCTACGCCGTGCTCGCCGGCGGTCCGGCTTTGGAGTGGGCCGACGACGCCCACCGCGACCGCCCGCGGCTGCTCAGCCACGACCGCTTCGGCCACCGGATCGACCGCGTCGCATTCCATCCGGCCTACCACTCGCTGATGGACACGGCGATCCGGCACGGTGTCGCCGGCTGGTCCTGGCGCCACGATCATCCCGGCGGCCACGTGGTGCGTGCCGCGTTGAGCTACCTGCACCACCAGGTTGAACCGGGCACGAGTTGTCCGCTGACGATGACCCACGCGGCGGTACCGGTGCTGCGACGCGAGCGGGCGCTGGCGCAATGGGCCGAGAAGGCGGCCGCGCCGCTGTACGACCCGCGCGAGGTGCCGGTCGCCGACAAGGCCGGCGTCACCATCGGCATGGGCATGACCGAGAAACAGGGCGGCAGCGACGTCCGCGCCAACACCACCGTGGCGACGCCGTTGGCGGACGGCAGCGGCTACCGTCTGGTCGGCCACAAGTGGTTCCTGTCGGCACCAATGAGTGACGGCTTCCTGATGCTGGCGCAGGCGCCGGGCGGGCTCGGCTGTTTCCTGATGCCGCGCGTCCTGGAGGACGGCAGCAAAAACGCGTTCCGGTTGATCCGGCTGAAGGACAAGTTGGGCGACTGGTCCAACGCCTCCTCGGAGATCGAATTGTGCGGCGCGCTGGCGTTTCCGGTCGGCGCCGAAGGGCGCGGCGTTGCCACGATCCTGGAAATGGTGATGCTGACGCGGCTGGACTGCCTGCTCGGCGGCGCAGCGCAGATGCGCATGGCGCTGGCCCGGGCGATCCACCACTGCCGTCACCGGCGTGCGTTCGGCAAGCGCCTGCTTGGGCAGCCCTTGATGACGAACGTGCTGGCCGATCTGGCCGTGGAGGCCGAGGCGGCGCTGGTGCTCGCCATGCGGATAGCGCGCGCGGTCGATGCTGCCGAGCGCGACCCGGCCGAGGCCGCGCTGGCCAGGATCGGTACGGCCGTGGGCAAGTACTGGGTCTGCCGACGTGCGCCAGCATTCGTCAACGAGGCGCAGGAGTGTCTGGGTGGCAACGGCTACATCGAGGAGTCGCTCATGCCGCGCCTGTATCGGCAGGCGCCGTTGAACTCGATCTGGGAAGGCAGCGGCAACATCCAGTGCCTGGACGTGCTGCGGGCGCTGCAGCGCGAGCCCGAAACCGGCGCGGCCGTGTGGGCGGAACTGGTCACTGCAGGCGAGGGTGGCAGCGAGTACGCGCAGGCCATCGAAAACCTGCGCGCCGCGCTTACCGAAGGGGCAGCGGTGGAGCCCGCCCAGGCGCGCCGGTTCGTGGAGCGCCTCGCCCTGGCGTTGCAGGCTTCACTGCTGCTTCGCGCTGGCAGCCCCGTCGCGCAGGCCTTCTGTCGCAGTCGTCTCGGTGGCGAACATGGTCTGGCCATGGGCACCCTGCCGGCGGGGGTGCCCATGGACGCGCTGATCGAACGCGCGCTGCCGGCCGGGCTCAGTACTTCAGGTTGAGCTTGACCCAGGCGGTGCGGCCCGGCTCGTTGATCCGGACCGGATCGGCCGGGTAGCCGAAGTCGGCGTTGCCGGCCAGGTTCAGGTGTTCGCTGTAGGTGCGGTCAAACACGTTGTCCACGCCAACCGTCAGCTGGGCCAGGCTGTTGAAGCGGTAGCCACCGTTCACCGCGAACGTCGCAAACCCCGCGCTCGGCCCCAGGTCCTGGCCGACCACGCTGCCCTGGGCCAACGCGATGCGGTCCTGCGAAGCGACGGCGCGTACCAGCGCCCCGAACGACCACTGGCTGTCGTCCCAGCCCAGCGACAGGCGCGCTTCCAGCGGTGGCATCTGCGGCAGGGCGGTGCCGGCGTCCCGGTTCTTGCCCCAGGAATGGGCGAGCGTGCCACCCAGGGTCCACTGCGCGGACGGCCGGTACTCCACGCCCAGTTCGCCGCCGTGGATGCGCGCGTCCACGTTGGACACCGAGGACATCGGTCCCATCATCCCGGCGCCGCCGTAGCGGAACAGGATGAAGTCGTCGACCCGGCCGGCATAGGCGGACACCCAGGCATCCCAGGTCTTTCTGCGGTACTGCACGCCGACGTCGAGCTGCGTGGTCTTCTCCGTCGCCACGCCGGCGAACGCGTTCGCCGTGCCGACCGGGCCCATGTCGGGCGAGAACAGTTCCCAGTAGTCCGGCATGCGTTCGGTATGGCCCAGGCCGGCGTACCAGGTGACCGGCTGATCGACCAGGTCCCGCTCGAAGCGGATGAAGCCGGCGGACAGGGTTTCGGTGCGGCTGCTGCCGGCGGTGGGGTTGGGCCGGCCCATCTTGCCGGGTGTGGTGCGCTCGTCGGTCGCCCGCGCGCGGTCGGCGCGCAGGCCGGCAATGACGCGCTTGCCCGCTTCGGCACGCCAGGTGCCCTCGGCAAACACGCCCAGGTTGCGGAAGCGCGCGTCCACCGTCCACGGCTGCAACTGGTAGGTGTTGCGGCCGTGGCCAGAGCGGCGGCGGTGGCGGCTGTCCTGCGCATCCACGCCAGCAGTGACATCGACGCTGTCGCCCAGCCAGGTGGCAGCGGCGCGTCCGCCGGTGGTGGCGCGTTCGACGTTGGACGCCATCGGCATCGGCATCGCCCCATCCGGGTTTGGCCGGCGCAGGCTGTAGTTGTCCATGACGTGGTCGGCGCGGTTGTAGAACACGTTGGCCTCGATCGAGTCCAGCGCGCCGGGGAGGTTCTTCTTCTCCAGGCGCAGGCCATAGCTGTCGCGTTTGAACTGCGAGCCGTCCATGCCGCGACCGGCGTAACGTGCCTCGCCGTCGCCGACGCCGGCGGTCGCTTCCAGCACGGTGTCGGCATCCGGCGTCCAGCCCAGGGCGAGGTCGGCGTTCCACTTGTTCCACTCCGAGGCCACGGCGTTGCCGTTGCCGTCGCGGTAATCGTCGGAGTCGGAGCGGTTGGCGCTGATGCGCGCGTAGCCGGGCTGCGCGCCGAAGGTGGCATCGAGCACCTGGTCATTGCGGCCGAATGAGCCGCCCAGCAGGCTGCCGGCGAGTTTCACCGTCGGCTCGTCGAACTGCTCTCGGTCGCGCGAGAAGCGCACCGTGCCTGCCGAGGCGCCCGGTCCCCACAGGACGGTCTGTGGCCCCTTGACCACGACCAGGCTGTCGTAGGTTTCCGGCGACACGTAGGACATCGGATTGTCCATCCGCGATGGGCAGGCGCCCGGCATCGCGCCGTCGTTGCTGAGCAGGTTCAGGCGCGAGCCGAACATGCCGCGCAGCACGGGATCGCCGTTGGTGCCGCCGTTGCGGATCGCGGTGAAGCCGGGAATGGTCTTGAGGTAATCGGCGCCGTCGCTGGCGGGAACCGGTTGCCGGGGCAGGCGCGGATCGGTCTCGAAGGTGAGCGCCGAGACCGGCCGCGCGGAGGTCACCACGACCTGCTGGAAATCAAACGGCGCGGGTGCGGCCGGGGCCGCGTCGGCGGGCACCTCGGCGTGGACGGGCAGGCACGCCAAGGCGGTCACGATCGCCAGCGACAGGCGCGTGGAACGGGCCCGCGGCATGCGGGAGGGGAAACGGGCATTGCGGAACATGGTCAAACTCCTGGCACCGGGGTGCGCGCGGCCATTGCCGCGGATGCGGGGTCGAGAAGGGGGAACGCGGAGGGCGGAGCTCAGGCCGTGATCGGCGGTCCGCGGGAGCCCAGGCCGGTCGGGTGCCGATCCAATGCGGGGGTCCGGGTCGCCGGCACACGCACCGCGGTGCCTTGGACAGGCAACGCAGCCGGGAGGCCGGGAACGGGCAGGGCGGTCGTCCCGGCAAGCAACGGGCAGTACGCGCAGTCGTCGTCCGAGCCGTGATGGCCGTTGCCGGCAGCCGGCTGTCCATCGGCTGTATCGAGGGTGGACGCAGGCCCGTGGGCAATGGCGATGGCCGAGGTCGCGGCGGCGGCCTTGCCGGAGTGCGCCGGATTCGCGTTATGTCCAGCCTCTGCGCTGTGCCCGCGCATCGTCGCCTCGGCCGGCATCGCGTGCATCGACATTGCCGGCTGGCCCGCCAGGCGGCCAACGCTGGGCACCAGGCTCAACGCCACGATGGCGGCGAGGGCCAGGTGGCTCATCCAGCGGTGGAACAGGCGGCGGTTCATGTGCGGCTATTGTCAGGCACGTGCACCACCACGTGCTGATCCAGGTCAAGTCCAACCATGCTTGACCGTATGGTTGCGAGGAATCCTCGAGGATCACCGCCACTTTGCCCGCTGGCTGCGCTCGCGGAGAGTTCCACGGCCACCAGCTCAACTACCGCGGACATCCAGCGCAGCGCCTGCCACATCGTCTGCTTCCCGGTCCCGATCCGGAGCGGGGTCGGCGATCGGTGACGGTGCGCAGGCCGGGACCTCGGACGGAATGGCGACCTCGCGCGGGTCGGTCGGCAGCATCTTCGCGCTGCGCCAGCGGCCCCAGCGGTAATACGCCAGCGACATCACCATCGCCGAGGCGGCGCTGACCGGGAAACTCCACCACACCGCGTCCACGCCCATCAAGGGCTGCAGCATCTCCGCGAACGGCACGCGCACGCCCCACAAGGCGATGGCGAGGATCACCAGCGGCGGAATCACCGCACCGGTGGCACGAACCACGCCGGAGACCACGAAGGTCACGCCGAAGAACAGGAACGACCACACGCCGATGTGGTTGAGGTGGCGGGCGATCTCCATCGAGTCGCTGCCGTCGGGCAGGAACAGCGCGAAGCTGTAGCGATCCAGCAGGATCAATGGCGCGATCAGGCCGCCGGTGAGGAGGAAGTTGTAGCCGATGCCGGTGTGGGCGGTGGCGTCCACCCGCTTCCAGTCGCCGGCACCGACGCTTTGCGCTGCAATCGAGGAGCAGGCGGCGCCGATCGCCATCGCCGGCATCTGCACGTAGGTCCACAATTGCAGCGCCGCGCCGTACGCCGCTGCGGTGGCGATGCCGTAGGCGTTGACCATCGTCATCATCGCGATCATCGCCAGCGAGATCAGCACCATCTGCAGGCCCATCGGTACGCCCTTGACCACGAGTGCGCGCAGGATCGTCAGGTCCACCCGGAACAGGTGCGCGTCCGCCCGGCCGAGCCACAAGGGATGCTGCTTGCGGCGCAGGTACAGCAGCATCGCCAGCAGGCTGATGCCCTGGCCAACGACCGTTGCGGTCGCCGAGCCGGCGATCCCCATCTCCGGAAACGGTCCAATGCCGAAGATCAGCAGCGGATTGAAAATCACGTCCAGGATCACCGACAGCAGCAGGAAACGGAACGGGGTGCGCGAATCGCCGACACCGCGCAGCGCCGCGGACACGAAGGCGAACGCGTAGATGAACGGCATCGCCAGGAAGATCACCTTCAGGTAGCTCTCCGCCAACGGCAGCGCCGCCGCAGGCGTGTCCATCAAGCGCAGCAGCGGATTGGTGACGAACCATCCGGTCACCGCCAGAATCACCGACAGGCTGATGAAGAACGTCGCACTGGTGCCCATCACCCGGCGCGCCTGGGCGTTGTCGTGGGCGCCGGTGGCCTGGCCGATCAGGATCGTGGCGGCCATGCCGATGCCGAATACCGCGCCGATCAGGAAGAACATCACGTTGTTGGCGTTGGCGGTCGCCGTCAGCGCCGCCTCGCCGAGGAAACGGCCGACCCAGATCGCATTGATCGAGCCGTTCAGCGACTGCGCCGCGTTGCCGGCCATGATCGGCAGCGCGAAGACGATCATCGTGCGGCCGACGGGACCTTCCGTCAGCAGGCGCACGCTCTTGGCCTGTTTTTTGCTCAATCCAGGAACTGCAGCTTGGCCAGGTCGGCGTACAGGCCGTCTTCGCGCAACAGCTGGTCGTGGGTGCCTTCGGCGACGATACGGCCGTGGTCCATCACCACGATCCGGTCGGCCTTGAGCACAGTCGCCAGTCGATGCGCGATGACCAGCGTGGTGCGACCCTCCATCAACGTGTCCAGGGCCTGCTGCACCGCGCGCTCGCTCTGTGCGTCCAGCGCGCTGGTGGCCTCGTCCAGGAGCAGGATCGGCGCGTCCTTGAGCAGGGCGCGGGCGATCGCGATGCGTTGCTGCTGGCCGCCCGACAGGCGCGCGCCGCGTTCACCGAGCTCGGTGTCCAGTCCCTCGGGCAGCGCGCTGATGAAATCGCTGGCGTGGGCAGCCTCCACGGCCGCGTCGACGTCGGCGTCGCTGGCTTCCAGGCGGCCGTAACGGATGTTGTCGCGAGCGGTGGTGGCGAAGATGCTCGGTTGCTGCGGCACCAGCGCAATGGCGCCGCGCAGGTCGGCCGGGTCGAAACGGCGGATGTCGATGCCGTCGATGGTGATGCTGCCCTGGGCCGGATCGTGGAAGCGCAGCAGCATCGACAGCACGGTGCTCTTGCCGGCACCCGACGGGCCGACCAGGGCGACGGTCTCTCCGGGATGCACGTGCAGGCTGAAATCCTCCAGAGCCGGGTGGTCCGGACGCATCGGGTAATGGAAGGTGACCCCGTCCAGGACGATGTCGCCACGCAGCGGCGCGGGCAGCGGTTCGGGATGCGCGGGCGCGGTAATGCTGGACTCCTCGGCGAGCAGCTCACCGATCCGGCCCATGCCGCCGGCGGCTCGCTGCACCTCGTTCCAGACTTCCGCCAGCGAGCCCACCGAGCCGCCGCCGATCATCGCGTACAGGACGAACTGGCCCAGCGTGCCGGCGCTCATCCGGCCTTCGGCGACATCGTGGGCGCCGGACCACAGCACCAGGGTGATCGCGCCGAAAATCAACACGATCGCGATTGCGGTCACCCACGCCTGGGCCTGGATGCGGCGGCGTGCGGTGGCGACGGCGATCTTCAGCGCGTCGCTGAAGCGACCCAGTTCATAGGGTTCGCGCGCATGCGCCTGCACGGTGGACACCGCGCCCAGGGTCTCGTTGGCCAGCGTGTTGGCGTCGGCGACCCGGTCTTGGCTGTCACGCGAGATCCGCTTCAGCCGGCGACCGCCGACCACGATCGGCAACACGGCCAGCGGAATGCCGACCAGTGCATACGCCGCCAGGTGGGGGCTGCTGACGAACAGCATCACGATGCTGCCCAGGAAGGTCACCACGCTGCGCAGCGCCACCGACATGCTGGTGGCGATGACGCCGCGCAGCAGTTCCGCGTCCGCGGTCAGGCGCGAGACCAGCTCGCCGCTGCGGCTGCGGTCGTGGAAGCCGGCGTCCAGGCCGATCAGGTGCGAGTAGAGGCGGCCGCGCAGGTCGGCGACCACGCGCTCGCCGAGCAGCGACACGAAGAAGAAGCGCGCCGCGGTGGCCAGCGCCAGTGCCACCGCAACGGCGAACAGCAGCACGAAGGCCTGGTCGATCGCGCTGCCGCCGCCCTGGGCGAAGCCACGGTCGATCATGGTCTTGAAGGCGACAGGCAGGCTCAGTGTGGCCGCCGACGAGCACGCCAGGGCGATCAGCCAGCCGGCAAACAGGGCGCGGTGGCGGCTGACGAACGGCCAGAGTGCCTTGAGGTTGCCGACGGCGGGCTTCGCCGTAGCGGACTCAGTGGTCGGTGCGGGTGCTGCGGAAGTGTCACTCATGCGCGGTATTGTCCGCTATCAAGTTGGGTGCGTCGCGGAATCATCGTGGCTGGTCCGTGTCCGCGGCGGTGGAGGCCAGCCGCGCGCGGTCGCGCGTTGCATCGCGCAGATGCTCGCCCAGTTCGTCCAGCCGGCTGGCGGGCAGGCGCAGCCTCAGGTGGGCGCCGGCGGCGGTGAACCGCTCGTCCAGCTTCTCGACCCCGTGCGCGGCCAGTGCCGCGTGGACCACGCCGGTATCGGCGAAACCGAACTGGAGCGTGCACTCGACATACTCGATCAGCGGACGGCGCCGCGCGGTGCGCAGGCATTCCGCCGCGCAGCCGCCGTAGGCACGGACCAGTCCGCCGGCGCCCAGGTTGATGCCGCCGTACCAGCGCGTCACCACAACCGCGGTCTGGTCCAGTCCCTGGCCATCGATCGCCGACAGGATGGGACGCCCCGCGGTACCGGCCGGCTCGCCGTCATCGCTGGACCGGTACAGCTCACCGATCCGGTAGGCCCAGCAGTTGTGGGTGGCGGCCGGATCGCCTACCTCGGCCACGAAAGCCAGTGCCGCCTCGGGCGAGTCCACCGGCGCCGCAAGCGCAAGAAAGCGGCTGTGCTTGACCTCGATCTCGTGGCTGGCGCGGCCCGCCAGTGTGTAATCGCCCATTACCGGACGCCTGGCCGGAAGCTCCGGACGCACGGCTGGAGCAGCTGCGGAGGGATACAGGGAGGGGGCTGGCGGCGCTCGTGCTGCATGGCGCTCAGGGTAAAGCCGCTCCGCCCGTACGGCAAAGGACGCACCGCGAAAGGCGTGCGGCGCGGATCCGGCGCATCCAAGCCCGTGTCGCGCTATTCTGCCTGCGCCAACAGGGGGAGAAGCTGACAGTGCGCCACCACACCACGTCCATTGCGCACGCCGCAGGCGATCCCGCTGCGGTGCAACGCGAGGGAGGCGACGGACTGCTGCCGATGATCAACGCGACGCTGCCGCCGGGCTCGCGCCTGCATCTGCGGTCGCGCGATTCCCTTCCCCGCGGAGCGGATCGCGCGGTTCACGATGCTGCAAGGGCGCTTGAGTGGGAGGAGGACGCTGACGGCGCCCACCACATCGAACTGGACTGGGATGGGGGTCAGGGCCAGTCGGTGCTGGTGGTCGAGCTGCCTGAAGCCATGACCGCCGCGCAGCGCACGGCATGGATGGTGCTCGCCACGCGCACCATCGAGTTGCACCTGGCGGCAACGCGCGCGAGCTCGCGGGTCAAGGAGCTGGAGAAGTCGGAGCAGTTGCAGCAGGCGCTGTACGAGATCGCCGACCTCGCCGGATCGAGCCTGGAGCTTGTGGACATGCTCCAGCGGATCCATGCCGTGGTCGCCCGGCTCATGTACGCGGAAAATTTCTACATCGTCCTCTATGACGACGCAGCACAGACCTACCGGTTCCTGTACTTCGCCGACCAGATGGATTCCTTCCGGCCGGACCCCTCGGTCGAGATTCCCGTGGACAGTGCGCCCAACAGCCTGACCATGGCGCTGATCCGCCTCGGTGAAGCGGTTTTCGGCTCCTCCGAGCATGTACGGCGCCGTTTGGGAGTATCGGAGGACCCCAACCACGGCCCCGACAGCGCCGACTGGCTGGGTGTGACGATGCGCCGCGATGACAGGGTGTGCGGCGCGATCGTGGTGCAGAGCTACGATCGGCCCGACTGTTACGGGGTCGAGGAGCAGGCGTTGCTTGGGTTCGTCGCCCAGCACATCCTGACCGCGCTGGATCGCTACCAGGCACGTGAGGAACTGGAGCGGCGCGTCGAGGAGCGCACCAAGGCGCTGCAGCTCAGCAACCGCGATCTGCACTCGGAGATCATCGAGCGTCAGCGTGCGGAAAAACTCCAGCGCGCGTTGTACCGCATCGCCGAGCTTTCGATCAGCGCCGGGACGCTGGAGATCTTCTACGCGCAGGTACATGCGGTGGTGAACGAGCTGCTTGACGCGCGCAACTTCTATATCGCGTTGCTTTCGGAAGACGGCGCGCGACTCGAGTTTCCCTACTCGATCGACGAGCACGATGCCCACCGCGCCAGCCGCGTCCTGGACTCGGGGATGACCGAGCACGTCATCGAAACCGGCAGGGCGCTGCTGACCGACCCGCATCGGATGGCCGGATTCCGCGGCCACGGCACCGTTGCCCAGTGCTGGCTCGGGGTGCCGCTGTACCGCGACAACACGGTGGTTGGGGTCATCGCGGTGCAGAGCTACTCGGAGGACGTCACCTTCACCGCCCGCGACCAGGACCTGCTCAACTTTGTCGCCAACCACATCAGCATCGGCCTGACCCGCAAGCAGGAGCAGGAGCGCCTCGTATTGGCCCATGCCGAGCTGGAACAGCGGGTCGATTCACGAACGCGTGAACTGGCGATGGCCAATGCCGAGCTGCTGGAGCAGATCGGCGAGCGCATGCGTGCGGAACAGCAACTGACCCATCAGGCGCGCCACGACGAGCTCACCGGACTGCCCAACCGCAGCCAGCTGCTCGACCACATGGGCGTGGCAGTCACCAAGGCGCAGGCCAACGCGCACGCGGTATCGCCGTCGGAGGATTCCTGCGGCTTTGCGGTGCTGTTCCTGGATCTGGACCGGTTCAAGCTGATCAACGACAGCGTGGGCCATTCCGCCGGTGATGACCTGCTGGTCGAGGCCGGCCGACGTATCGTCGCTGCCGTCCGCGACCACGACCTGGTCGCCCGCCTGGGCGGGGACGAGTTCGCCGTGCTGGTCAATGACATCGAGGGGCTGCATGTGGCGAAGAGCCTGGCCCAGCGTGTCCTGCATTCGCTGGGCCAGGCCTACTGGATCGCCGGACGCGAGGTATTCCCGTCCGCCAGCGTCGGCATCGCGATGTGGCAGCCGCGTTACGGCAGCGGTACCGACCTGCTGCGCGATGCCGACGCGGCGATGTACCGCGCCAAGGCCAGCGGCCGCGATCGCTGGGCGGTGTTCGACGAGGACATGCGCGAGGAGGCGTCGCGCATCCTTGATCTGGAGGCGGACCTGCGCCGGGCCATCAACGGCGACAACTTCATTCCCTACTACCAGCCCATCATGAGTCTGGACGGGCACCAGGTCGTCGGCCACGAGGCACTGCTGCGCTGGCGCCACCCTACGCGCGGCCTGCTGGCACCCGGCGAGTTCATCGGCCTGGGCGAAGACAACGGGCTGATCGAGGAAGTCGACTGGCTGATGTACGCGCAGGTGATCACCCGTCTGTCGCGCGGCGTGGACGGCTATGTGTCGGTCAACGTCTCGCCGCGCCACTTCCGCTCGGCGGATTTTGCCGATCGCCTGATGCGCCTGATCCACAACGCCGGCGCGAACCCGAACCAGTTGCGCATCGAGATCACCGAGGTTGCCCTGTTCGACGATATCGGGCGGACCCTGAGCACCCTGCACACGCTTCGCAGCCACGGCGTGCTGGCCCAGCTGGACGACTTTGGCACGGGCTATTCGGCGCTGTCGTGCCTGCACCGATTCCCGATCGAATGCCTCAAGATCGACCGCAGCTTCGTGGCCGGATTGACGGGAGAGAAGCAGGCCGAGAGCATCGCCGTGGTGCGCGCGATCCAGGCACTGGCAGGGACTCTGGGGATCCACACCATCGGCGAAGGCATCGAGACCGAGGCGCAACGCGACATCCTGTTTGAGCTGGGATGCGAGCGCGGGCAGGGTTACCTGCTCGGGCGTCCCGCACCACAGATGGGGCAACTGGAAACCGTCGAGTCTGCGTGAGCCCGTGGTTGGTCTTTCCCGCGATGCGAGGCGGCGTCAGGAATCGCGAATCACGAGCAGCCGGGTTTCGGTCATGTCCCCGATCGCGTAGCGCACGCCCTCGCGGCCGAGGCCGGACTGTTTGACGCCGCCGTAGGGCATGTTGTCGACGCGGAAACTGGGGATGTCGCCGACGATCACGCCGCCAACCTCCAGCCGGTCCCAGGCGCGCATCGCGTGGTCCAGCCGGCCGGTGAACACGCCGGCCTGCAGGCCGAAATCGCTGTCATTGACCGCGTCCAGCGCGTCCTCGAAGTCCTCGAAGGGCTCCATCAGCGCGACCGGCCCGAACGCCTCGCGGCGGTACAGGTCGGCATCGCGCGGCACGTCTTCGAGCAGCCAAGCCGGCAGCAGGTTGCCCTCGCGCGGTCCGCCAACGATCTTTTTAGCCCCCGCCTTGCGTGCGGCGGCGATCCAGTCCTCCACCCGCTTGGCCGCCTCCTCGTCGATCATCGGCCCGATGAAGGTCTTCTCGTCGCTCGGGTCGCCGGCTGGCAGCCTGGCGATGGCCGCCTTCAGCTTCTTGCGCAGCGCCTCGTAGATCGAGGCATGGGCGTGGATGCGCTGCACGCTGATGCAGCTCTGGCCGGACTGGTAATAGGCCCCCGACACCAGCCGCTCGACGATGAAGTCCAGGTCCCGGCCCGGTTCCGCGTCGACGATACAGGCGGCGTTGCCACCCAGCTCCAGCACCACCTTCTTGCGGCCCGCGCGGGCCTTCATGTCCCAGCCGATCAGGCCGCCGGTAAAGCTGAGCAGGGCGATCCGGTCGTCCTCGACCAGCGGCGCGGCGTCCTCGTTGGAACAGGGCATGACCGAGAACGCGCCCGGCGGCAGATCCGTCTCGGCCAGGACCTCGGCGATGATCAGCGCGCCGATCGGGGTCTTGGCGGTAGGTTTGAGCACGAACGGGCAGCCGGCGGCGATCGCTGGCGCGACCTTGTGGGCGACGAGGTTGAGCGGAAAATTGAATGGTGTGATGAAGCTGCACACCCCGACCGGCACCTGCCTGCTCATGCCGCGATAGCCGCGGGTGCGCTCGGAGAGCTGCAACTCGATCACCTCGCCGCCGATGCGGGTGGCTTCCTCGGCGGCAACACGGAAGGTCTCGATCAGGCGGGCGACTTCACCGCGCGCATCGCGGATGGGTTTGCCGGCCTCGATGCACAGCACCTGCGCGAGTTCCTCCTCGCGCTCCTGGAACCGCTTCACGCAGTGCGCGAGCACGTCGCGGCGCGCATCGGGCGGGAACGCGGCCATGGCCTCGCGTGCCTTGCAGGCCGCGTCGATGGCCTGCTCGATGGCTTGAGCATCAGCGAGCGCAACCCGGGTGGCCGGTTTGCCGGTGTATTTGTTCAGCACCACCAGGTCGGTATTGGCTGCAACCGGCTTGCCGGCGAGGTAGTACGGATAGGACTTCTTCAGCGTGGGCATGGGCACCTCCAGTGCTGCAGCATTGCCCATGAGCGGTTAAGGCGCGGTCGTGCGGTTGCGCGTCGCCTTAGAACAGCAGCGACGACATCCGCCGGCGGTAGCAGCCGACCAGCGCGGTGTCGTCGGTAATGCGGAAGGCATCGATCAGCGCGGTGCGGGGCAGGCCGCCGTCGAAGTTGCGGTCACGCGCCAGCATTTCGATGAACTGCTCCATCGCCGCCTCCGGATTGCCGGCCACGATGTGCCGTGCGCCCAGTAAATGGCGCGCGCGCAGGTCATCGGGATCCTTGGCGACCGAGTGCTGCAACTCCTCGAGGCCCGGCGCGGTGCTGGCCAGTGAAATGAAGGCAAGCCGCGCACGCGCATTGACGGTGCGATCGTCGGTGGCCAGGTTGGCCGGCAGCGCGTCCAACAGGCCCGTGGCCTCGTCGGCCTGGTCGGTCTTGAGCAGGGCGAGCGCCAGGTCCAACCGCAGCTCGGCATTGTCCGGCGCCTCGGCCGCTGCGGCGCGCAAGCGCGCGACCTCGGCCTGTGGGTCTACCGGTGCAGGCGCCGCGGCCTCGTCGGTCGCAACAGGGGCTTCAGCCGGTTCGATGCCGTGTTGCTTCAGGAACTCACGGATCTGACCTTCCGGCAACACGCCGGGGAAGCCGTCAGCAATCTGGCCGTCCTTGACCAGGAACACGGTCGGAATCGAGCGGACCTGGAAGGCCTCGGCCAGCTGCGGTTCCTGGTCGACCTCGACCTTGGCCAGCTGAAAACTGCCGTGATACTCGGCGGCGAGCTTCTCCAGCACCGGGCCCAGTTGCTTGCATGGCTCGCACCACGGCGCCCAGAAGTCGACCAGAACCGGCGTCTGCATGGACTTCTGCAGGACATCGGCTTCAAAGCCGGCGGTGGTGGCATCGAAAACGTGGCGGGCGGGCAGGGCGTTGGGCAGTGCAGGCATCGGGATACTCGCAGATGAAGTTCACAGGCCTAGATGGTGGCGGCGCAGCGGATTCCAACCGGATGTAAAACGTAGTTGACATCCGGTGAATTCGATGTAACTTATAGCGGACATTTAGTCCGGTAGAGGAGACACCATGATCGTGAATCGTTGGAGCGGTCTCGGCTTGCTGGTTTCGGCGATGTTTGCCCTGTGGTTGTTGCTCGCCAGCCCGCCATCACTGCTGGGGGTGGATACCGGCCACGTCGGCATGGTGCTGCTGATCACCACCGCGTGGGTCTCGCTGTTCGCCGTCAGCCGCCTGCCGCGGGATGCGGTCGCCGAGGCCGCCTCGCCGGGCGAGTGGAACGCGTGGATCGGCACCGTCTTCATGGCCGCCGCGGTTGCCTATCTGGTCTCGAACGTTGACGCCTTCCGGGCGGCAACCGTCTGGAACGATCCCGTTACGGGCCGGGTCGTGCGCAATCTGGTCGCGTTGCTGATCGCCTGGAGCGTGTTGCGCGGCGTGCTGGCCAGGCGCTGGAGCGAGGCGGTGACGGAAGACGAGCGCGACCGCGAAATCGCGGCCAAGGCTGCGGGTTGGGGACGTTTTGGGCTGGTCGCGTTTTGTGTCGGTGTAGCCGGGGTACTTGGACTGTCGCCTCAGGACCGTCTGCAGTGGGCCAGCCACCTGGTGATCGCCAACCTGTTGATCTTTGGACTCATGCTCAGCTGCCTGCTCGAATACCTCGGGACGGCCGTCTACTACTGGCGCGACCGCCACTGAGGCGCGACGGCATGGCATCGACGCCCATCCAAAATTCCATCCGCGCGTTGCGCTTTGCCCGCGGCGAGATGACCCAGCAGGCCCTGGCCGAAGCGTGCGGCGTGACCCGGCAGACGATCATCGCGCTGGAGGCCGGGAAATACGCGCCGTCGCTGGAACTCGCGTTCCGGATCGCCCACGCGTTCGATGTTGGCATCGACGAGGTTTTCCAGTGGCCGCGTACCCCATGAGCGCTGCTTAGCGCGCCGTCGGATGCGATGGCCGCTCCCTTCCGCGTCCCTAATAGGCGTCCGGCTGCTTGTAGATCACCCCGTCCTTCATCACGAAGCGGACATCCAGCACCCGGTTGATGTCTTCCACCGGGTCGCCCTGCACGGCGATGATGTCGGCGCGCTTGCCGCTGTCGATCACGCCCTGGTCGTCGACGCCGAGCACCTCGGCGGCGCGGATGGTGGCCATCTGCAGGGCGACCGCGGCCGGCACCCCGGCTTCGGTGAGGTAGACGAACTCGCGCGCGTTGTCGCCGTGGGGGCCGACGCCCATGTCGGTGCCGAAGGCCATTTTTACGCCGGACCGGTAGGCCTTGCCGGCGGTCGCCTGGATCAGCGCGCCGATCTTCTCAGCCTTTGGCCGGACGACGGCGGGGAAGTAGCCGTCGATCTTCGCCTTGTCGGCTACGAAGCGGCCGGCGTAGATGGTCGGGATGTACCAGGTGCCCTTGCGCTTCATCAGCGCCATGACCTCGTCGCTCATGTAGGTGCCGTGCTCGATGCTGGTCACGCCGGCCTCGACGGCGCGGCGCATGCCTTCCTCGCCGTGGGCGTGCGCGGCGACGCGGTAGCCGTAGTCCGTGGCGGTGTCGACGATGGACTGGATCTCGTCGACGCGGAACTGCGGCGCGTCACCGGATTTGGCGTACGACAGCACGCCGCCGGTGGCAGTGATCTTGATCACGTCGCTGCCGTCCTTGTACCGCTGCCGCACGGCCTGGCGGGCATCGTCGACCGAATTGATGACGCCCTGGGTCGGTCCGGGCGGGCCGATCAGGTGCGAAAGCGCGGAGTTGTAGCCGTTGGTGGGGTCGGCGTGGCCGCCGGTGGTGGCAATCGACTTGCCGGCCGCCCAGATCCGCGGGCCGTCGACCAGTCCCTGGTTGATCGCGTCGCGCAGGTGCGGCGCCACCTCGCCGCCGAGGTCGCGCACGCTGGTGAAGCCGGCCAGCAGCGTCTGTCGTGCGTACCCGACCGCGCGGAACGCGTAGTCGATGTCGTCCAGGCGGAAGCCTTCCGAGTAGCTGTCCGGACTGGACTGGCTGCCCAGGTGCACGTGCAGGTCGGTCCAGCCGGGCATGCAGGTGTGGCCGGAGAGATCGACGTTGGTGGCGCCGGCGACGCTGGCATTGCCGCCGCTGACGATCCGCTCCACGCGGCCATCGCGCACCAGCACCGTGTGCGGGCCGAGGATCTTGCCGGCGCGGCTGTCGAACAGTTTTCCGCAGCGCAGGGCGCTGGCGCCGTCGGCGGCAAGCGCGGTGGCTGGCAGCGCGGCGACGGGCAGCATGGCAAGGGCAAGCAGGGCGCAGGAGAGGCGAGTCGGCACGGCGGTATCCGGTGGCGAGGGTGGGATCGATTGAAGCACGTGCACGCGCCACGCGCGTGGCGCGAAAGTACCGGGTGAAACTCCGCCTCCCAAGGACCCTGCACGGTCTGCGGACCCACCCGCATGGCGGCAAGGGAGGCGCTGGGTTAGGCTTTCCGGTCCATCTGTCTCCGGTTCCACGCCCGTGCCCATCGAAGCCTCCGCCGACCCCCGCAGCAATGACCCCGGCAGCGCCGGCGGGTCCGGTTTCGAGCCGCATGCGCTGGAGACGGCGGCCCAGCGCTACTGGGACGACACCCGCGCGTTCGAGGTCGACGAGAGCTCGGCCAAGCCGAAGTTCTATTGCCTGTCGATGCTGCCGTATCCCTCCGGCGCGCTGCACATGGGCCACGTGCGCAACTACACCATCAGCGACGTCATCAGCCGCTACAAGCGGATGACCGGGCACAACGTGCTGCAGCCGATGGGCTGGGACGCGTTCGGCCTGCCCGCGGAGAACGCGGCGATCAAGCACCACACCGCGCCGGCGCAGTGGACCTACGCCAACATCGGCCACATGAAGGCGCAGCTGCGGCAGATGGGTTACGCGATCGACTGGTCGCGCGAATTCGCCACCTGCGAGCCGTCCTACTACGTGCACGAGCAGCGCATGTTCGTGCGCCTGATGAAGCAGGGCCTGGCGTACCGCAAGAATTCGGTGGTCAACTGGGATCCGGTCGACCAGACCGTGCTGGCCAACGAGCAGGTGATCGACGGCCGCGGCTGGCGCACCGGTGCGATGGTGGAAAAGCGCGAAATCCCGCAATGGTTCCTGAAGATCACCGACTACGCCCAGGAATTGCTGGACGGCCTGGACCATCTGCCGGGTTGGCCGGACGCGGTCAAGACCATGCAGCGCAACTGGATCGGGCGCAGCGAGGGCCTGGACATCACCTTCGCCGTGCGCGATGCCGTGGGTGCAGAGCTCGATCCCCTGACCGTCTACACCACCCGCCCCGACACCCTGATGGGGGTGAGCTTCCTCTCCATCGCCGCCGAGCATCCGCTGGCCGCGCACGCCGCCGCCAACGACACCGGCCTGGCCGACTTCGTCGCCGACCTGCGCAAGGGCGGGGCCACCGAGGCGGAGCTGGAGACGCAGGAAAAGCGCGGCCTGGATACCGGACTGCGCGCGATCCACCCGATCAGCGGCGAAGAGCTCCCGGTATTCGTCGCCAACTTCGTGCTGATGAGCTACGGCACCGGCGCCGTGATGGCGGTGCCCGGCCATGACCAGCGGGACTGGGAGTTCGCCCGTCGCTACCAGTTGCCGATCAGGATGGTGGTCGTGCCCGATTCGGTGCGCGATGCGGTGCGCGAGATCGGCCAGGACCTGGGCCGTCACGCCGATCCGATGGCCAGCGCACTGGGGACGCAGGCCTCGACCGACACCTATGACACCGGCGCGCCGGTGCAGGTGGTCAGCGACTTCGAGCAGGGTATCGCCGAGCAGGGCGCCTATACCGAGCGCGGCTGGCTGGTGAACTCCGGCGAATACGACGGCATGGACTTCCAGCAGGCCTTCGATGCCCTGGCCACGCGTCTGGAAGCGGAGGGCCGTGGCGCACGCCGGGTCAACTTCCGCCTGCGCGACTGGGGCGTCAGCCGCCAGCGCTACTGGGGCTGCCCGATCCCGGTCATCTATTGCGAGGCCTGCGGCGCAGTGCCCGTGCCGGAGGACCAGTTGCCGGTCGTGCTGCCCGAGGACGTCGAGTTCATGGGCACCGCCTCGCCGATCAAGGCCGATCCGCAGTGGCGCAAGACGACCTGCCCGGGCTGCGGTGGAGCGGCCGAACGCGAGACCGACACCTTCGACACCTTCATGGAGTCCAGCTGGTACTACGCGCGCTACACCTCGCCTGGCGCGACCGAACAGGTCGATGCACGCGCCAACCACTGGCTGCCCGTTGACCAGTACATCGGCGGCGTCGAGCACGCGATCCTGCACCTGCTGTATTTCCGTTTCTACCACCGCCTGCTGCGCGACCAGGGGCTGGTGAACAGCAACGAGCCGGCGACCAACCTGCTGACCCAGGGCATGGTGATCGCCGAGACCTTCTACCGCGAAGGCGAGAACGGTTCGCGCGACTGGATCAATCCGGCCGAGGTGGAGATCGTCCGCGACGAGCGCGGCCGCATCTCCGGCGCGACGCTGAAGGCCGACGGCCAGCCGGTGGTGATCGGTGGCATCGAGAAGATGTCCAAGTCCAAGAACAACGGCGTCGATCCGCGCACCATGGTGGATCGGTACGGCGCCGACACCGTGCGCCTGTTCTCGATGTTCGCCGCCCCGCCCGAGCTGTCGCTGGAGTGGAACGAGGCCGGCGTGGAAGGCATGGCGCGGTTCCTGCGCCGGTTCTGGCGCGAGGTGGTCACCCACGCATCCCAGCCCGACCACCCGCCGGTGGACCCGGCCGCGCTGGACGCCGGCCAGAAGACGCTGCGCCGGCAGCTGCACCAGACCATCGGCAAGGTCGGCGACGACTACGGCCGCCGCCACGCCTTCAACACCGCGATCGCCGCGCTGATGGAGCTGCTCAACCACGTCAGCAAGTTCAAGGACATGAGCGACCAGGGCCGGGCGGTGCGCCACGAGGCCCTGGAGGCGATGGTGCTGCTGCTCAACCCGGTGACCCCGCATACCAGTCACGCCCTGTGGCAGACGCTGGGCCATGCCGAGACGCTGCTGGAAGACGTGCCGTTCCCGCAGGTCGACGAGGCCGCACTGGTGCGCGATGCGGTGGTCATGGCGGTGCAGGTCAACGGCAAGCTGCGCGGCAAGATCGAGGCGCCAGTCGGCATGGACAACGCGGAGGTGGAGAAAATGGCCCTGGCCGAGCCGCACGTCTCGCATTTCGTGTCCGGCCTCACGGTGCGCAAGGTGATCGTGGTGCCTGGCAAGATCGTCAACATCGTCGCCGGCTGAATACCGCCCCGCGCTCCATCAGCCGCCGCGCTTTATGCTTGCTGCGCCCATCCCGCTCCTTCAGACTGCCTCGATGATCCGACGCCTGCTGCTCCTCGCCCTCGTGCTGACCGTGTCCGCCTGTGGTTTCCAGTTGCGTGATGCACTGACGCTGCCGGCCGACCTTGATCCGGTCAAGGTGGTCTCGAAAAGCCGCTACAGCCCGCTGGCCGACCGTCTGCAGCAATCGCTCACCCGTGCCGGCGCCACGCCGGCAGGCTCGGCGGACCGCAACCCCGCGGTGCTCGAGATCAAGGCCGAGCGGTGGGGCGATACCCCGTTGAGCGTCGATTCGCGAGGCCGCGCGCAGGAGTTCAGCCTGCGCTACGCGGTGGTGTTCGAGATGCGCAATGGCGACGGCACCGTGCTCGTGCCGCAGCAGAACATCGAGCTCTCGCGCGACTACATCTCGGTGCCGAACAATTCGATCGGCACAGAAGGCGAGCGCGAGATCCTGGTGCGCGAACTGCAGCGCGAGATGGCCGCCTCGATTCTGCGCCGGATCGACGCGGCCGGCAGCGTGGACACCGCCTCCCAGGACGCCTCCGAGGTGTTCCAGCACACGACCGACGCCGCCAAGGCCGCGATGGAAGCCGCCGAAGCGATGTCGCCACCGCCACCGCCGCCGGTTCCCACCGATGACGGAACCGAGCCGACGCCCGGCTCCCAACCCTGAGCATGGAGCTCAAACCCGAACAGCTGGCCGCCCAGCTCGGATCGGGAACCCTGGCGCCGGCCTACCTGATCGCCGGCGCCGAGCCGCTGCGGGTGCTGGAGGCTGCCGATGCTGTGCGCGCCGCCGCCCGCACGCACGGCATCACGGAGCGAGAAGTCTTCGACAGCGAAGGCAGCCGTGAGCCCGACTGGGACGCGATGGCGGCCAGCTTTGGTTCGCCGGGCCTGTTTTCCAGTCGTCGTCTGCTCGAGTTGCGCCTGCCTACCGGCAAGCCGGGGAGAATCGGAGGCGAGCTGATCTGCCGGTTCTGCGCCGATCCGCCGGCCGACGTGGTGCTGCTGGTCACCGCCGGTGAATGGAGTCGCAAGCACGCCGGCAAGTGGAGCGCGGCGATCGAGGGCATTGGCAAAATCGCGATCGCCTGGCCGATCAAGCCGCACGAGCTTCCCGGCTGGGTCGAGCAGCGGCTGCGTTCGCGCGGCGTGCGTGCCGACGCCGATGCCGTGCAACGCCTCGTGGAGCGCATCGACGGCAATCTGCTGGCCGCCGCGCAGGAGATCGACAAGCTGGCGCTGCTGGCCGACGGCGGCAGCCTGGACCTTGCGCGGATGGAGTCGCTGGTCGCCGATGCGGCGCGCTACGACGTGTTCCGCCTGATCGACGCGGCGATGAACGGCCAGTCGCTGCAGGTCTCGCGGATGCTGGCCGGCCTGCGCGCCGAAGGCGAGGCGGTCCCCGCTTTGCTGGGAATGGTCGTGATCGAACTGCAGCGGACCGCCGCTCTGTCGCGGATCAAGGCTCGCGGCGGCAATCTCGCGGCCGAGTTCAAGGCGCAGCGCGTCTGGGATTCCAAGCAGCCGATGTACCAGCGCGCCCTGCAGCGCCATCCGCCGGCGCGCTGGGACGCTTTCGTCTCGCGCATCGGGGCGGTCGACCGCATGGCCAAGGGGCGTGAGCCCGGCGATCCGTGGCTGATGCTGGAGCGGGTGCTGCTGGCGGTGGCCGATCCCGCCGCGGTGCGGTTGCTGGTGCATGTGGATGCCTGATCGCGACGGTATCCCGCGTTGAATCCGGCGGGACCACTTCTGCGGGTGTTCTACGGCGGCACTTTCGACCCCGTGCACTGCGGCCACCTGCATATTGCCCGCAACGCACGCGACCACTTGGCCGCCGTCATCAGCCTGATGCCGGCGGCGGATCCGCCGCATCGCGCTGCGCCTGGGGCCAGCGCGGAGCACCGCGCGCGGATGCTGGACCTGGCCGTGGCGGGTGAGCAAGACCTGCTCGTCGATCGACGCGAGTTGCTGCGTGACACGCCGTCCTATTCGGTCGATACGCTGCGCGGCATCCGCGCCCAGTACGGCATGCAGGCGCCGGTCGCCCTGCTGATCGGCGCCGACAGCCTCGCCGGGTTGCCGCAATGGAAGGATTGGCAGGCGCTGTTCGAACTGACCCACTTTGTCGTCGCCGCCCGCCCCGGGGTCGACCTCGACCGGCATCTTTCCGCGCCGCTGCTGACCATGCTCGACGGTCGCTGGACCGACTCGGTGACTGACCTGGAGGCGGCACCGGCCGGCCGTGTGCTGTGCCTGCCCAACCGCCTGCACCCCGGATCGGCCACCGGCATCCGCGAGCGCATCGCCGCTGGCGAGCCGTGGCGGGAGCTGGTTCCGGCGCCGGTGGCGGAGTACATCGTTCAGCATCGGCTGTATGTGAAGCGGCCCGGCAGCCCGGCTTCGCTATAATCACTGCCGCACCCAACCCCAGAGCCTGCATGTCCACCGAAGCCCAAGTCATCAAGACCCGTCTCCCGAGCCCGCCGCCCAGCGTCGACGAACTGCTGGACACCGTGCGCAGCGCCATCGCGGAGCTGAAGGCCAAGGATCCGGTGGAAATCGACGTGCGCGGCAAGAGCAGCGTCACCGACTACATGGTGGTGGCCTCGGGCACGTCCTCGCGCCACGTGAAGTCGATCGCCGACGAGGTGGTCAAGTTCGCCAAGAAGCTTGACATCATGCCGCTGGGCGTGGAGGGCGAGCGCGAGGCCGAGTGGGTCCTGGTGGACCTGGGCGACGTCGTTGTCCACATCATGCTGCCGCGGGTGCGCGAGTTCTATGCGCTCGAGCGCCTGTGGACCGTGGGCGACCAGCCGCCGGCGTCGGTGGACGAATACGGCGAGCCCGGGATCGGTTCCGGCGAGCTGGAAACCGACGCCGAGGACGACCTCTAGTCGAGGCGCCTGTCGCGCAGGCGATAACGGCCCGATCATGAAGGCCAGACTCATCGCCGTCGGCGAGCGGGCCCCGCGCTGGGTCGCCGAGGGCTTCGAGGACTACCGCAAGCGTCTTTCCCACTGGTTGCCACTGGAACTGGTGGAGGTCGAGCCCGGCGTGCGCGGCAAGAACCGCGACATCGCTCGTGCGACCGCCGAGGAAGGCGCCCGCGTGCTCGCTGCGCTGCAGCGCTCGCCGCTGGTGGTGACGCTGGACGGTCGTGGCAAACCCTGGAGTTCGGAGCAACTCGCCCAGCGCCTCGAGCATTGGCGCGGCCAAGGTCGCGACCTCGCGCTGTTGATCGGCGGGCCGGAAGGCCACGCCGATGACGTGCTGGCCCGCGCCGACGAGTCCTGGTCGCTGGGGCCGATGACGCTGCCGCACATGCTGGTGCGTCTGGTCGCTGCCGAGCAGCTCTACCGCGCCGCGGCAATGTTGGCCAACCACCCCTACCATCGGGCCTGACCGCGGGTCGCGGAACCACGCCTGCAGCGACCGTGCGAGCCGGCTGGCGCTCAGGCGCCGCGGGTTATGCTTTCCGCCATTCGCAAACGCGACCGGTCGTCCCTGGAGACCCATGCTTTATCTTGCTTCCCGCTCTCCGCGTCGACGCGAACTGCTGACTCGCCTCGGGCTTGAGTTCACCGTGCTTGAACTGGATGTGCCCGAGCAGCGCCAAGCCGACGAAACCGCGCAGGCCTACGTCTCCCGGGTCGCGCGCGACAAGGCGCTGGCCGGCCTGGCGCGCCTGTCAGCCGAGCCCGATGCGCTGGTCCTGGGTTGCGACACCGAGGTGGTTCTGGACGAGGACGTGTTCGGCAAGCCGCGCGACAGTGCCGAGGCGGCAGCGATGCTGCGACGGCTGTCAGGCGTGCCGCACACCGTGGTCTCGTCGCTCGCGCTGGTCTCCGCGTCTCGCCATGAAGAAGCGGTATCGGTTTCCACAGTGCGATTCGCTTGCTTGCCGGATGCCGTCATCCAGGCCTATGTCGAAAGCGGCGAGCCCTTCGGCAAGGCCGGTGGCTACGCGATCCAGGGACTTGCCGAGGCATTCGTTGAGCGCCTGGACGGAAGCCATTCCGGGGTCATGGGATTGCCGCTGCACCAGAGCGCGCAACTGCTGGCGAAATTCGGTCTCGGCCCACTGGCCGCGGGCCTGCCCACCTGCGCAACGGAGGCGCCATGAGCGAGGAAATCCTGGTCAACGTCACCCCGCGCGAGACGCGGGTGGCCGTGGTCGAGAACGGCATGTTGCAGGAGCTCCATATCGAGCGTGGCTGGGCCCGCGGCGTGGTCGGCAACGTCTACAAGGGCAAGGTGCAACGGGTGATGCCCGGGATGCAGGCCGCCTTCGTGGAGATCGGGCTGGAGCGCGCGGCATTCCTGCACGCCGCCGATATCGTCCGGCCCTCCGCGCCCGCGTTGACCGGCGAGGAGGACCCGAACGCGCCACCGCCGCCGACCCGGCCGATCAGCGAGTTGCTGCGCGACGGCCAGGAAATCATCGTCCAGGTGGTCAAGGACCCGATCGGTGGCAAGGGCGCCCGCCTGACCACGCTGACCAGCATTCCCTCGCGCTATCTGGTGCTGCTGCCACACACCCGTGTGATCGGGGTCTCGGCAAGGATCGAGGACGAAGCCGAGCGAGCGCGTCTGAAGGGGATCGTCACCGGGTTGACCGCCGAGGGAGACACCCACGGCTACATCGTGCGCACCAACGCCGAAGGCCAGCCCGAGGAGGCGCTCGCCGACGACGTGGCCTACCTGGCGCGGGTATGGAGTCTGATCGGCGAGCGCTCCGCCGGTGCGCGCGTGGGCGAGTGCATCTATGAGGACCTGACCCTGCCGCTGCGCGCGGTGCGCGACCTGATCCGCCGCGACGTGGACAAGGTCAAGGTCGATTCGCGCGAGACCTTCGAGCGGTTGCGCACGTTTGCGTCGCAGTTCATGAGCTCCGCCGGCGCGGCGGGGACGCCTGAGCTGGCGCAGAAGATCGAGCACTACTCCGGTGAGCGGCCGATCTTCGACCTCTACGGGGTCGAGGACGAGATCCAGCGCGCGCTGGACAAGCAGGTGCCGCTGAAATCCGGTGGCTACCTGGTGATCGACCAGACCGAGGCAATGACCACGGTGGACATCAATACCGGCTCGTTCCTCGGCCAGCGCAACCTGGAGGAAACGGTTTACCGGACCAACCTGGAGGCCGCGCAATCGGTCGCCCGCCAGCTGCGCCTGCGCAACCTGGGCGGGATCATCATCATCGACTTCATCGACATGAATGATCCCGAGCACAAGCGCCAGGTGCTGCGCACGCTGGAGAAGGCGCTGGCCAAGGACCACGCCAAGACCACGGTGTACGACTTCTCGCCGCTGGGCCTGGTGGAGATGACGCGCAAGCGCACCACCGAGAGCCTGCAGCGCCAGCTCACCGAGCCATGCCATGAGTGCAACGGGCGCGGCACGCTGAAGACGGCCGAGACGGTCACCTACGAGATCTTCCGCGAAATCGTGCGCCAGGTGCGCCTGTTCGACGCCGACCGACTTCTGGTGATGGCGTCACCCAAGGCGGTGGCACGGATCACCGATGAGGAGTCGGCGGCGGTCGCCGAACTGGAGGAATTCCTCGGCAAGTCGATCCGCTTCCAGGCCGATGACCAATACGCGCAGGAGCAGTTCGATGTCGTCCTGCTCTGACGCCTCCCGCCACGACTGAGATGCCTACCCCGCTGCGCCGCCGAATGCGATTGGCCCGCCGGGGCGTGGGTTACACCGCGGGCGTGCTCCTGGTCCTGCTGGCGCTGGTGATCGCGGTGGCCAGCGAGCTGCTGCCGCTGGTCGAGCGCCACCCCGACCGCGTCGCCAGCTGGCTGGGCGATCGGGTCGGGCGTCCGGTCGCATTCGACCGTCTGGAAACCGGCTGGACGCGCCGGGGGCCATTGCTGCAATTGCATAACCTTCGCCTGGGCGAGGGTGCTGATGTGTTCGACGTCGGCGACGCCGAGATGCTGCTGTCCATCTATGCGGGGCTGTGGCCGGGCGTACCGTTGTCGGAACTGCGCCTGCGGGGTCTGGAGCTGGTCCTGGAGCGGTCGCCCGACGGTCGCTGGCAGGTGCGTGGGCTGCCGGGCCAGCGCGAGGCGGACGGTGATCCGTTCCACTCGCTGGAGGGGCTGGGCGAGCTGCAGGTGAGCGACGGCGCGCTGACTGTGCTGGCACCGGATCTGGGGCTGGATCTGACCGTGCCGCGCATTGACCTGCGTCTGCGCGTACAGGGCGATCGCGTCCGCGCCGGACTGCGCGCCTGGCCGGAGGCCCTCGCGGCTTCCAATGGTCGACGCGACAACGACGCGTCGGCCCCCGTGCTTGCCATGCTGGATTTCCACCGCAGCGACGGTACCGGCCGCGCCTATGTAGGGATTGAACGCGCGGAGCTGCAGCCGCTGGCCTCCGTCCTGGATCTGCACGGCATCGCCCTGCAGACCGGAGAAGGGCGGGCCCAGGCATGGGCCGATCTGGAGGACAAGCGCCTCGTCGGGGTCAAGCTGGAGACGACGCTGGAGCGGGTGGTGCTGGCCGGTTCCACGATCGCTCCTGTGCCGGGCGCTGCGGGGCAGATCCCGCTGCAGGTGATTGATCGGCTTGAGAGCCGGTTGAGCTGGCAGCGCACCGATGGCGGCTGGCAGCTGGACGCGCCCCTGCTGCATCTGCAGATGCAGGGCGAAGACCACCGCTTTGGTCCACTGACCCTTGCCGCCGGGCGCCAATACGGCCTCGTGGCCGGCCATATCGATCTGCAGCCACTGGCGTCGCTGGCCGTACTAAGTAACCAGTTGCCCGGGCCGGTGCGGCACTGGTTGTTGAATGCGCGCCCGCACGCGTCGCTCTCGGCGGTGGACCTGCAGGGAAGCCTCGACGGCGGCATGCAGGGCGGTGCGCGTATCGACGGCCTGGGATTTGCACCGCTCGGCAATGCGCCGGGCATCAACGGGCTGGCAGCGGATGTCCGTGGCGATGCGGACGGCTTCAGCGCCCAGTTGGATCCCTCCTCGGCGATGAGCTTTGACTGGCCGCGGGGCTTCGGCGTGGCCCACGTCGTCCACCTGGAAGGCAACGTGGCCGGCTGGCGCGGCCCGGACGGCTGGCAGGCGGGCACGTCCGCGCTGCGCATAAAGGGTCCCGATTTTGGCGCCCAGGTCCGTGGCGGGCTGGGCTGGAACGGAGACGGCGGGCGTCCGCGGATCGACCTGGCCGCCACGGTGGACGAGACCCGCCTGCCGGTCGCCAAGGGGTTCTGGGTGCGCTACTTGATGCCCGAGGCGCTGTTGCACTGGCTGGACACGGCGCTGGTCGACGGCGTCGTCCGCGACGGCCGCGCGATTGTTTCCGGCGACCTGGACGACTGGCCGTTCGATGACCACACCGGCCGCTTCGAGGCCAGCGCACACATCACCGATGCCACCGTTGCGTTCCAGCCCGACTGGCCCGCCGCGACCGGGCTGGACCTGCAGGCCAGCTTCATTGGCAACGGCCTGGACATCACCGGTCATGGCACCTTGGCCGGCATCACGATCCCCACGGTCAAGGCCAGCGTCGATCACTACCACCTCGGCACGCTGGCGGTGAGCGCAAAGGGCAACGGCGACGTGTCACGCCTGCTGGGCCTGCTGCGAGCCAGCCCGCTGCAGCAACTGAATCCGGAGACGTTCGCAGCCATCAAGGGCTCCGGCCCTGCCGAAGTGGATTTCGCCATGGCGCTGCCGATGGTTGAACACGGCGTGCTCGCGGTCGACGGCAACGTCCGCCTGGCCGGCGCGCGCGTTGCGGATCCGCGTTGGGGGCTGGCATTCGAGCAGGTGCGCGGTCCGGTGAGCTATACCCAGAACGGCTTCCGCGCCGACCGCCTCGACGTGCAGATGGGTGGTCGTCCGGGCAAGTTGTCGCTGCGCTCGGGCAAGGACGCAGTGCGTGATGCGGGCAACGTGCTCGAGGCCGACCTGCAGGCCCAGTTCGGCGCCGATACGCTGCTGGCCCGCGCACCGGAGCTGGGCTGGCTGGCGCCCTACATGCACGGTCGCTCCTCGTGGACGGTGGGCGTGCTCGTGCCCGCAGCAGGCACCGGCAGCGGCGGTGCTGCGCGCCTGAAGCTGCAGTCCGACCTGGTAGGTACGGCGCTGACGCTGCCTGCGCCGCTGGCCAAGCCGGCAGGGCAGCAACTGGCAGCGACGGTGGAAACCGCCCTGCCGCTCGACCAGGGCGAGGTGCAGGTGGTCCTGGGCGATGTGCTGGCCCTGCGTGCGCGCAGCAGCGGCCAACGCACCGGCATCCGCGCGGCTCTCGGGACCGGCACGCTACCGGCGCCGGCGCCTGCGTCCGGGCTGATCGCCAGCGGCCGTGCGCGCCGTCTGGACGCGATCGGCTGGGTGGGCCTGGCCCGGGCCGGGGCGGTTGATGGAAGCGGCGCGGGCGTGCCATTGGGCCAGATCGACATCCGCACCGATCGGCTGCAGCTGTTTGGCGGGGAGTTCGGCGATGCGCGCGTCCGCGTGTCACCCGGGACCGGTGGGGCGCTGCTGGTGCAGACGGACGGTGCGCGGCTGCAGGGCGGTTTGCAGGTCCCCGCGTCGTCCACGGCGCCCGTCTCGGGCCGGTTTGAGCGCGTCCACTGGCGTCTCCCCACAAAGGCGGCAGGCGCAGCCAAACCGGCGGCGCAGGTTGCCGTCGCCGCGGAGGACGACGACATCGATCCGGCGCGCATCCCGCCCTTGGCGCTGGAGATCGACGACCTGCGCCTGGACGACGCGGTGCTGGGCCGGGCGTCGCTGCGCACGCGCGCGAGCGGCACGGGCCTGCAGATCGAGCACTTCAGCGCCGAGACCCCGGGCCAACGAATGGACGTCCGCGGCAGTTGGGTCGGGCGCGGAAAAGCCGCGCGCACACGCTTTGAAGTCGACCTTGCCAGCACCGACTTCGGTCGCCTGCTTGCCGGGCTGGGTCATGTCGGACGCCTTGACGGCGGCGAGGGCCGCATCTCGCTGGCCGCCGAATGGGCGGGAGGTCCGATGCAGTTCGACCTGGTGAAGGTCTCCGGCAACCTGAAGGGCGAGGTGCGCGACGGCAGACTGCTGGACGTGGAACCGGGTGCGGGACGGGTGTTGGGCCTGCTCAGCGTCGCCGAGCTGCCGCGCCGGCTGATGCTCGACTTCCGCGATTTCTTCTCCAAGGGCTTCGCCTTCAACGAGGCCAAGGGCGACATCCGCTTTGCCGGCGGTATGGCGAGCAGCGATGACCTGCGCATCGAAGGCCCGGCGGCGCGGATCAACATCCGTGGCGAAGCCGACCTGCGCGCGGAAACCTTCAACCAGACGATCGAGGTGCTGCCGCGGTCCGGCAACCTGCTGACCGTGGCCGGGGCGCTGGCCGGTGGGCCGGTGGGCGCGGCGATCGGCGCCGCGGCCAACGCGGTGCTGCGCAAACCGCTGGGCCAGATCGGCGCGAAAACCTATCGCGTCAGCGGTCCCTGGAAGGATCCGCACGTGGACGTGGTCAGCCGGGAACCGGAGCGCAACGGCCAGGCGCCGGCGCAACCCGCCGTGGAGCCGCCGCCCGCGCCACCGGCGCGGCCGCCCGCCGGTTGAAGCACCCGCAGTCGCCCGCATATCGTCCGGGTGGCCCTGCATATACGCGCCGCTGCGTCCCCGCCGATTTCTCCCGTGCGCCGCCTTCCCGCCCGGTAGGCCGCCCAATCCGTCATCACCTCCCCAGAAGATCCCATGACCCAAACCCTGCAACTTGCCGAATCCCGCCTCCTGCTGCCCTCAGGGCTTGATGCCGGGGGACTTGAGCGAACCTTCGGCACGCTGCTCGGGCCGGGTATCGACTTTGGCGACCTGTATTTCCAGCATGCCCGTCGCGAGAGCTGGAGCGTGGAGGACGGCATCGTCAAGGACGGCGCGCACTCCATCGAGCAGGGCGTGGGCGTGCGCGCGATCAGCGGCGAGAAGACCGGTTTCGCCTATTCCGATGAGATCAACGCGCAGGCGCTGATCGCCGCGTCCACCTCGGCGCGGGCGATCGCACGCGACGGCGGCAGCCTGACCACCCGGCCGCTGGTGCGCGCCAACGCGCAGGCCCTGTACGCGCCGATGGACCCGGTGGATTCGATGGGCAACGAGGACAAGGTCGAGGCGCTGCGCCGCATCGACAAGCTGCTGCGCGCGGCCGATCCGCGGGTCAAGCAGGTGATCGTCAGCCTGGGCGGCGGCGTGGATACGATCCTGGTGGCCCGCAGCGACGGCATCATGGGCGCGGACGTGCGTCCGCTGGTGCGCTTCAACGTGCAGGTGATTGTCGAGCAGAACGGGCGCCGCGAGTCGGGCTACACCGGCGGTGGCGGGCGTTACGGTTATGCCGAACTGTTTGCCGACGGCAAGCCGGAAGCCTGGGCGCGCGAGGCCCTGCGTCAGGCGCTGGCCAACCTGGAAGCCGTCGACGCACCGGCCGGGGTGATGCCGGTGGTGCTCGGCAACGGCTGGCCCGGCGTGCTGCTGCACGAGGCGGTCGGGCACGGCCTGGAGGGCGATTTCAACCGCAAGGGCACCAGCACCTACGCCGGCCGCATGGGCCAGCGCGTCGCCGCGCCCGGTGTCACGATCGTTGATGACGGCACGCTGCCGGGGCGCCGCGGCTCGCTCAACATCGATGATGAGGGCGAGCAGACCCAATGCACCACGCTGATCGAGGACGGGGTGCTGGTGGGCTACATGCAGGACTCGCTCAACGCCCGGCTGATGGGCATGACGCCGACCGGCAACGGTCGCCGCGAATCCTTCGCCCACCTGCCGATGCCGCGCATGACCAACACCTACATGCTCGCCGGCAAGCACGATCCCGAGGAGATGATCCGCTCGGTCAAGCGCGGGCTGTACGCGGTCAATTTCGGCGGCGGCCAGGTCGACATCACCAGCGGCAAGTACGTGTTCTCGGCCACCGAGGCCTACATGATCGAAGACGGCAAGATCACCGCGCCGGTCAAGGGCGCCACGCTGATCGGCAACGGCCCGGAGACCATGCAGAAGGTGCGCATGATCGGCCACGACCTGGCGCTGGATGAGGGTGTCGGCGTGTGCGGCAAGGACGGCCAGAGCGTGCCGGTCGGCGTCGGCCAGCCGTCGCTGCTGATCGATGGCATCACCGTGGGTGGCACCCAGGCGTGATGCCGCGGGCGGACTACGGCTGGCGCTGGTCCGCTGCGTCGTCGTCGAGCGCGCGGTCGTCGATGGTTTCGTCGCCCAGCGCTTCGTCGTCGAGCACCTCGTCGTCGGCGTCCAAGCCCGCGCCACCGGCGACCGGCATCTCCGGCAGCAGAATCAGTTCGCGCAGCTGCCGGAACAGCTCGCGTGCGGCGCGCGGCGGCTTGTTGCGCTTGCGCTCCTCCAAGCTGTTGCGGACCAGCTGGCGCAGGCCTTGGCGGTCGGCGTCCGGATACAGGTCCAGCAGCTCGGTCAGGGCGGCATCGCTCTCGGCCAGCAGGCGGTCACGCCAGGCCTCGACGCGGTGCATGATCGCGGTTTCGCGCCTTGCGGTATCGCCCTTCTCGTCGAGCGCGTCGCGGATCGCCTCCATCACCGCGTCATCCTCGCGCCGCATCTGCTTGGCCAGGAACGCCAGCTGGCGCTTGTGGGCGATGTGCGAGGTGATCCGGCGTGCCTCGCGGATGTGCGGCAGCAGCTCTTCCGGCACCGGCATCCGGGCCAGCTGCGCCTCGCTGAGGGCGACCAGCTGCTCGGCGATGGCGGCCACTTCCAGCGCCTCGCGCCGCTGCTGGCTGCGGCTTTCGCCACGGAATTCGCCGGTTTCCTCGTCTATGCCGCGCATCGTTGGATCCTACATTTTCCGGTCGCCACGGGTCTGGCCCGTCGCGACCGCATCAAGAACAGACTCCGGGGCGATTGCCCGGAACCACAGCCTGCAAGGATAAGACATTGAACGAGCTGCGCCCGACCCATCCATCCCATCCATCCCACAGCGAGGAGCAACTGGACATGCTGGCCGGCCTGTCCCGGCGGCTGCTGGACGCCGCGCTGGCCAACGGCGCCGACCAGGCGGAGGTGTCGTGCTCGGAGGATTCCGGGCTGAACGTCAGCGTGCGCATGGGCGAGGTGGAGACGGTCGAGTCGACCCGCGACCGCTCGATCGCGGTCACGGTCTACTTCGACGGCCGCAAGGGCAGCGCGTCCACGGCCGACCTGCGCGAGGAAAGCCTGGCCACGACCGTGGACCAGGCCTGCGCGATCGCGCGCCACACCGAGCGCGACCCGGCCGCCGGGCTGGCCGACGCCGAGCTGATGGCGACCGACCTGCGCGAGTTCGACAGCTGGCATCCGTGGGATATCCAGGCCGATGAGGCGATCGACCTGGCGCTGGCCTGCGAGCAGGCGGGCCGCGATGCCGACCCACGCCTGGAAAATTCAGACGGCGCTTCTGCGTCCAGCGGCAGTACCGTGTCGGTGTACGCCAACTCGCACGGCTTCGTCGGCCGCGAGCGCGGCACCCACCACAGCCTGGGCTGTGCACTGATCGCCGGCCGTGGCGAGCAGATGCAACGCGACGGCTGGTACGACATTGCGCTGGCCGCGGAAGACCTGGAACCGGCCAGCGCGATCGGTCGCAAGGCCGCCGAACGTGCGATTTCGCGCCTGGCACCGCGGCAGGTCCCCACCGGCGCGTATCCGGTGCTGTTTTCGGCCGAAGTCGCGCGCGGGCTCATCGGCCACTTGCTCGGCGCCGTGTCCGGCGGCGCCCTGTATCGCCGCGCCAGCTTCCTGCTCGACAGCGTCGGCACGCAGGTGTTCCCCGAGTGGTTTGCTCTGCATGAGCAGCCGTTCCTGCAGCGTGGGTTCAGGTCCTCCTCATTCGATGCCGAGGGCGTGGCGACCCGCGAGTCCGCGCTTGTGGAAGGCGGGGTGTTGCAGCGCTACGTGCTGGGCAGCTACTCAGCGCGACGCCTGGGCCTGCAGACCACCGCCAACGCCGGCGGCGTGCACAACCTGCAGGTGGCCAGCAATGCCGGCGACCTGCCAGCAATGCTGGCCGGGATGGGCACCGGACTGCTGGTGACCCAGCTGATGGGGCAGGGCGTGAACACCATCACCGGCGATTACTCGCGCGGCGCGGGTGGCTTCTGGATCCAGGACGGCCAGATCCAGTACCCGGTCGATGGCATCACCATCGCCGGCAACCTGAAGGACATGTTCGCCGCCATCGAGGCCGTCGGCAGCGACGTCGACCACCGTTCGCACATCCGCACCGGCTCGATCCTGGTCGGGCGGATGACGGTCGCCGGCGAAGGCTGAGCCGGCTCGATTGACCTGCCTGCGGGCAGGGCACATGCTTTCACGAGTCTATTCAGGGGGAATTTGCATGAACGTCCACGACCACGATCCACTTGGTACACCGCCGCAGGACGAGGGCATCCCCGTCCAGCAGCGTCAATGGGCGATGTTTGCCCACCTGTCCGCGCTCACCGGCATCTTCACCGGCGGCTTGGGCTGCATCCTGGGGCCGCTGATCATCTGGCTGATCCAGAAGGAATCCATGCCCTTCGTGGACGACCAGGCCAAGGAAGCCCTGAACTTCAACATCACCATCGCCATTGTCACGCTTGCACTGGTGGCGGTCGGGACTGTCCTGCTGGTGATCCTGATCGGCTTCCTGTTCTACTTCGCGGCGTTCGCGGTCGGCATCTACTGGCTCGTGATGACCATCATCGCGACCATCAAGAGCAACGAAGGCGTGGCCTACCGCTATCCGATGACGCTGCGTCTGGTCAGCTGATTGCTGCAACGGCCGGTCGTTACGGCCGACCTGCAGCCACGGGCCCGGAAAAGTCATTTCCCGGGCCCGTTCCGGTTTGGCGTCCGGTGATCAGCGGCGGACCCGCTGGTCGAGCCGGTCCATGCGCGCCTCCAGCGGCGGATGCGTGCGGTACAGCTGCGACATGCGCGCCGGCCGGGTGCCCAGGGCGGCCATCTTCTGCAGCACCGCGTAGAACGACAGCGGGTCGAACCCCGCGCGTGCCAGGTACACCCCGGCCGCCTCGTCGGCGCGGTATTCGGCGTCGCGGTCCAGGCTGCTCATCATCACCGCCGCGCCGTGGGTGTTGACGTAGTCGCGGGCGAAATCCGCTGCAATACCGTGTGGCCGGACCTGGGCCATCGCGACGTCCTTGCCGACCTTGGCAATCTCCTGCTTGCGGATCACCTCATAGTGGTCGCGCTGGACCACGTGGCCGAGTTCGTGGGCGATCACCGCCGCCAGTTCGGCGTCGTCGTCAAGCAGGTCGTACATGCCGCGGGTGACCAGGATGTAGCCGCCCGGAGCGGCGTAGGCGTTGATCTCGCCGTCGTCGATGACCCCGAAGGTCCACGGCAGTTGCGGTCGCGAGGTCTGCGAGGCGACCCAGCGCCCCACCAGGTTGATGCGCTTCTGCGCTTCGGGGTTGGCCCACAGCGGCGCCGCGCCCAGCACCCGCCCGGCAATGGCCGGCCCGAGCTCGAGCTCCTCGGCCGCCAGTTCCTGTTCGGACTTGCCGACCGCGCGATCGGCGACCCGCATCGCGCTGTCGGCGATCGCACCGCCACCGAGACGGGAAAGCAGTCCGCGCGCCGAGGACAGCGTCGCGCGTTTTTCGGCCTGGGTCGCCTGGCCGCCGCTGCCACGCGCTGCCGCCGCATCCGGTCCCCACGCAATGCGTACGGGCTGCCAGCCCTTGCTGCGCGCGTGCGCCCCCGCGGTTTCTGCGCTGACGCTGTAGGCCTGCAACTTCGACAGTCCGGCGGCATCATTGCGGGCGGTTCGCAACGTGGTCTCGTTGATGCCGCGCACGCTCGCCGTCTCCGTGCTCCTGCCCTGGCCGGAATTGCCACCGAACAAAGCCTGACTGTTGGCGGCAGGGGTCTCCGCGCCGGCGCTCGCCACCCGCACCTCGTTGATGCGCACGTAACCACTGCCGCCATCGGCCAACTGCAGCCGGTACCACAGGCCGTTCTGGTCAACGATCTTTACCGCCGCATTGCGCTGCAGGACGGCGATCTTGCCGGCCTTGAAGTCCGGTGCGCTGCGCACCTCCACCGAGGGTTTGTGCACGACCGCGGGCATCTCGGCGGCCATGGCAATGGCGCCGGCGGTGAGGAGCAGCGCGGGCAGGATCGCCACGCCGATGCGTTTGCTGATGAGCTTCATTTGGTTTCTCCATCGGGCGCGGGGCCCGTATCCAGGAAGGTGTTGGCGGCTGCCAGCGGCCGCTCGGGGAGTTGGTTGAAGTCCTGGCCAAGCAGGCTGTGCAGTTTCAGTCGGCGCTCCCCGGGGCTGGCGCCCCCGGTTTCCGCCATCGCAAGACTGATCGCGAGCTGCGCACTGGCGGCCGGAGCGTTGGGATAGCGCAGAAGCTCCGACTGCAGGCCATCCAGGTCCTTGCGGACCCGGTCGCGCAACGCCATCTCGCTGCGGCCGTTCCACAGCAGCATCACGATGTCGTCCAGCATGGCCGTCATGACGTGCTTGCGCTCCACGATGCCGTCGATCATGACTATGCCTTCTTCGGCATACACGTAGCGGCGCAGCACGCGCCGGTACTCGCGCCGCCGGACCTTGTAGCTGCGCGCCGACAGGCTGGCATCCGGCAGCAGGCGCAGGCGCACCACCGCCGTCCATGGCTCGGCGGCCGGATCGTGCTCGGCGGTGTAGTCGCTGTTGCCGTCCGCGCGTCCGCGCTGCACGCCCGAGTACATCCTGCATGCGCCGAAACACAGGCTGATGAAGCCCACGCTGGCGAAGATGTCGAGGAAAAACCCGAACAACGTCAGCCCGGCAAAGGCAAGCAGCAACAGCAGCGCGTTGATCGCCACGAACACCGAATCCACGTCCTTGTGCGGCTGCCCGCGCCAGAAGACCACCGTGGTCAGCAGGGTCGCCAACGCGGCGAGCACGTATTTCACCCATCCCGGCGGCATGCGGATCGCGCTTCCGGCCACCAGCGCCTCGGTCGCCTCGGCGAGCACTTCCACCCCCGGCATCGCGCGGTTGACCGGGGTGGGCTTGACGTCGTTGATGCCCGCCGCGGTGTAACCGACCAGCGCCACGGTGTCGGTCAACGATGGCATGGGGTGGGCGTCGGAGTGGCAGATCGGGCGTTGTTCGATGATGTCGGCCGCACTGGCGTAGGGCAGTTGCGAGCGGGTCCGCCAGTTGACGCGCAGCAAGGGCTTGCGCGGATGGCGAACCGCTGCGATTGGGTGATCCGCCAGGGCGGCCAGGCGCAAGGGCAGCGCGGGGATGCTCCAGTCGCCCGCCTCCAGGTAGAGCAGCACGTCGCGCACCACGCCGTCCTCGGCACGGGCGACATTGACCAGCGCGCTGTGGCGCGCCATGGCCTCGCCATAGGGCAACATCAGCGCGACCGTCGGCCCGGGGGTGGCCGCGTTGCGCGTGCGTGGATACGCCGCGGGGGCGAGGTCGGCGGTGAGCGGTGCCCGCGCGTCGAAATCGCGGTGCAGGCGCGAGGCGGCGAACAGGAACCGGCCTTCACCGGCTTTCGCCATTTCTTCCAGCACAAGGTCACCTTGGGGGTCCTGCCCGGAGCGATCGGCGAAGAGCACGTCGAAGCCGACCCCGCGCACGCCGGCGCGGTCGAGCCCGTCGATCAGGTCGGCGTGGCGTGCGCGGCTCCATGGCCAGCCGCCTTCACCGACGCTGCGGAAGTAGTCGATGGAGCAGTCATCGATCTCGACCACCACCACCCGGCCCGACGGTGTCGGCTCAACGGGGCGCCACTGAAGCACCTGGTCGAAGATCGCGTCCTCGGCAGCATCCAGCGAACGTTCGTGGGTCCAGTCCCACGCCAACCAGCCAATCGCGGCGACCGCCAGCAGCGGGAAGAAGGCAAAGCGCAGCCGCAGCGTCAGCCAGGCCAGCGGGCGTCGGTAGCCACGCAGGACGACGGTCCAGGCGTCCATCGCGCGGACGCCCAGCGTTGCCATGCGTGTATGCAGCCATGCCAGTACCGCATGGCCCGGGCGGTTGCCCATCGCGCTACCTTCCTTGACGGAACCCTTGTCCCCTCCACTTACGAGGCTTGGGGACGAAACCGGTCAGAAGCTGCGCTGCACTGCCTGGCGCCCGAGGGTGGCGAGCATGCCGGCGCGCTCACCAAACGGCTCCAGCGCATCGTCCATGCGCGCGGCGAGCGCCTGCAGGCGGGCTTGCGAGGCCTCCATTCCCAGCAGCGCAGGAAAGGTGGCCTTGTCCTGGGCGGCGTCCTTGCCCGCTGTCTTGCCCAGCGTGTCGCTGTCGCCCTCGACGTCGAGGATGTCGTCGCGGACCTGGAACGCCAGGCCGAGGGCATCAGCGTAGGCATCCAGCCGCGCGAGATCATCCGTACCTGCGTTGCCGCACAGCGCTCCCATGCGCACAGCGGCGCGGATCAAGGCCCCGGTCTTGAGTGCATGCAGATGCTCCAGTGCCTCGATCCCGATGGCGCCGCCATTGCCGGTGGCGGCCAGGTCCAGCGCCTGCCCGCCGCACATGCCCCTGCTTCCGGCTGCAAGGGCGAGCGTGCGCATCAGGGCGACCCGGATCGCGTCCGTTACCGGCGCATCAGCGAGAACGCTGAAGGCCTGGGTCTGCAGGGCATCACCGGCGAGGATCGCGGTGGCCTCGTCAAAGGCGATGTGCACCGTCGGTTGGTTGCGGCGCAGGTCGTCGTCATCCATCGCCGGCAGGTCGTCATGCACCAGCGAGTAGGCGTGGATCAGTTCGATCGCCACCGCCGGGGCGTCGAGGGCGGCGGGATCCGCGCCGCACAGGTCGCCGGCGGCGTAGACCAGCAGCGGCCGCATGCGCTTGCCACCCAGCAGCGCGGCGTGTTGCATGGCCGCGTGCAGGCGGCCGGGGCCGCTGTCGGCGCTCGGCAGTGCCGCGGCGAGGGCGAGGTCGATCCGCTCCCGCCACTGCGCCAGACGCGTCTCAGGCATCGGGCGCGGAAGGATCGGGCAGGGGATGGAATTCCTCGCCGCTGTCGGGATCCTGCGGGTCGCTGAGCAGGCGCACGCGCAGCTCGGCCTGCTCCAGCGCGGTCTGGCAACTGCGGTACAAGCCGACGCCACGTTCGTAGGCGGCCAGCGATTCTTCCAGGCTCAGGTCGCCCTTTTCCATTTTGTCGACCAGCTGTTCGAGTGCATCCAGCGAGGTTTCGAAATGGGCAACGGGCGAAGCTTCGGTATCGGGTTTGCGGGGCATCCGTGCAGTGTCGGCCAGCGCGCGCGGAGGGTCAATGCAATGTGTGCCCCGGCTGATGAGGGTCAATGATCGGTCGGCAGCCACCGCAGGCGGGCGCCGTGCAGGTCCAGCCAGGCGGCGAACTCCGCTGCGTAGGCCAGGTCGGCCACGGCCAGCACCGCGCCGCCAGTGTTCTTCAACAAGGGCAGGCCGTCTCGTTGCCACGGCGGAACATCCAGAACCTGGAGCAGGTGCTTCAGCGAGTGGCTGTGGGTGCGGCCCGGCAGGGTGATCCGCTCGCCTCCACGCCGGGCCGTGACCAGGCCGGGCCATGGCAGGAGCGGTGCGCCGTCCAGGGTCAACTCGCCGTGTGGGAGCTTCAACGGCTCGCCGCCGTCCCAAACTGCGGTCCAGCCAATCGGCATTTCGTCCAGCACCCTGCCCGCGTGCAGCCCATCGCGCCAGGCGTGGATCACCGCGTCGTTCCACTGGAGGCGCGCCGAGGCATCGGGGCGTGCGTGCAGCAGGTCCGCCTCGATGCGTGCCACGCCGTGTGCCGGCAGTGGGGGCAGTTCGAGTCCGGCGACCCAGCGTCGCAGCACGCGCGCACGGCGAGCGTCGGGGAGGGTGCGCAGCGCAGCGCGTGAGAGCACTCGCGGGCTTTCGCCCGTGCTCGCGACCAGCGCAGCCGCGTCCTCTTCTTCCAGCAGCTGCTGTGCTTCCCCGCACAGGGTGGCGGAACGCGCGAACGCCGATTCGGCATGCGGCCAACGCGAGCGCAGCAGCGGCAGGACCTGCTGGCGCAGGAAATTGCGATCGAAACTGCAATCGGTGTTGCTGGGGTCCTCGATCCAGTCGAGGCCGTGCGCGGTCGCATAGGACAGCAGCGTCTCGCGCGAGGTATCCAGCAGCGGTCGCCACAGCCGTCCCGGGCCAAACTCCCGCCAGCGCCGGATCGACGCGAGGCCGTCCACGCCCGATCCACGCAACGCGCGCAGCAGGAAAGTCTCGGCCTGGTCGTCGCGGTGGTGGCCCAGCACCAGCACCTCCCCGCGCGCCATCAGACCGCCGAATGCCGCATGCCGCGCATCACGCGCCGCGGCCTCCGTACCCGCTCCATCAGCCCGCACCGCGACCCGGATCGTGTCCAGCGCAATCCCGAGCGAGTGACATGCCGCCTCGCAGTGCGCGCTCCAACGGTCGGCATCGGCCTGAAGGCCGTGGTGGATGTGCACGGCGCGCAGTCCGCGCGCACGAACGGCCGCATTGCTGGCCAGCGCATGCAGCAGCACGGTGGAATCCAGCCCACCGCTGAAGCCGACCAGCAGCGGCGCGTCGGGGCGGTCGTGGAAGGGCTGGCCGGGGAGAGCTGCGGCCGGCCGGGAACTGGGCGTGTGCATGGGCAAATGGTGCCACGGCGCAATACTTGCGGCCGGGCCCCCGACGCCGGGCCGTCACGCCGCCCCGTGACGCGCGCGTACCGTCGTGCTTGTTAACGTTGACCGCTTGAATCGCGATCGGAGCACGCCTTGAGCCACCTGTTTGAACCCCTGCAGCAACGATCGGTCGACTTCCGCAATCGCCTGGTGGTGTCGCCGATGTGCCAGTACTCGGCGCGCGACGGGATGCCGGACGACTGGCACTTGGTGCATCTGGGCAGCCGCGCGGCCGGCGGTGCAGGGGCGGTGATCGCCGAGGCGACGGCAATAGCGCCCGAGGGACGAATCTCGCCAGAGGACACCGGCATCTGGAATGACGCCCAACGCGACGCCTGGTCACGCGTTGCCTGCTTTATCGAGGAGCAGGGCGCGGTCGCCGGGATCCAGTTGGCCCACGCCGGGCGCAAGGCCAGCACCTATGCGCCGTGGCGGGGTCGCGGAGCCGTTGCTCCGTCGGACGGCGGCTGGACACCGGTGGCGCCAACGGCGCTGGCATTCGATGCCCACTACGCGCAACCGGATGCGCTCGACCGCGCGGGCATCGCCCGGATCATTGAGGGATTCGCGATGGCTGCGCGTCGCTCGCTGGCGGCGGGTTTTCGGCTGGTGGAAGTCCACGCCGCCCACGGCTATCTCCTCCACCAGTTCCTGTCGCCGCTGTCGAACCGGCGCGAGGACGACTACGGCGGCAGTTTCCAGAACCGGATCCGCCTGCTGCTGGAAGTGCTGGATGCGGTGCGCAATGAATGGCCGGCCGATCTGCCGCTGTGGGTGCGCATCTCGGCGACCGACTGGGCCGAAGGTGGCTGGGACATCGAGCAGAGCATCGCGCTGAGCCGGCTGCTGGCCGGGCACGGCGTCGATCTGGTCGATGTTTCATCCGGCGGGCTGGTGCCGGACGTGACGATCCCGGTCGAGCCGGGGTATCAGGTGCCTTTCGCCGCCCGCATCCGCCGCGAGGCCGGCATTGCGACCGGCGCGGTCGGCCTGATCACCAATGCGGCGCAGGCCGATGCGCTGGTCGCCAAGGGCGACGCCGACATGGTTCTGCTGGCCCGCGAGTTGCTGCGTGACCCGTACTTTCCGCAGCGGGCTGCCCGCGAACTGGGGGCGGAGCTGCCGGTACCGGTGCAATACCAGCGCGCCTGGTGACGCGGCAGAAGCGTATGCCGGAGTCGGCCGCGACTCGCTGAGCCGCGATTCGGAGCTCGTCGGGCCGGGTTATGCCGCTTCGTACGCGCCGTAATCGCGTAGCCGCTCATAGCGCTGCTGCAGCAACTCGTCCACCGGCATGGCCTGCAGCGTGTCCAGCTCGTTGAGCAGGACCGCCTTGAGCCGGGTCGCGATCTGGCGTGGGTTGCGATGCGCACCGCCCGTGGGCTCGCGCACGACCTTGTCGATCAGGCCCAGCCCGTGCAGGCGCTTGGCGGTCAGGCCCAGCTGCTCGGCGGCGTCCTTGGCCTTGGCCGGGTCCTTCCACAGGATCGAGGCGCAGCCCTCCGGTGAAATCACCGAGTAGGTGCTGTGCTCGAGCATCACCGTGCAGTCGCCCACACCGATCGCCAGCGCACCGCCGGAGCCGCCCTCGCCGATGATCGTGCAGATGATCGGGACTTTCAGCTCGGCCATTTCCAGCAGGTTGCGGGCGATGGCTTCCGACTGGCCGCGCTCTTCGGCGCCGATGCCCGGGTACGCGCCTGGCGTATCAATAAAGGTCAGCACCGGCAGCTGGAAACGCTCGGCCAGCTTCATCAGGCGCAGCGCCTTGCGATAGCCCTCGGGCCGTGGCATGCCGAAGTTACGCCGCACCTTGCTCTTGGTATCGCGGCCCTTCTCATGGCCGATGATCACCACCGGTCGCCCGCCAATCCGACCCAGGCCGCCGACGATGGCCGGGTCGTCGCGATAGGCGCGGTCGCCGGCCAACTCCTGGAACTCGTCGCACATCACCCGGATGTAGTCGTTGGTATGCGGGCGCGCGGGATGCCGGGCCAGCTGCGATACCTGCCACGGCGTGAGGTCGCGGAAGATCTGCGCGGTGCGCTTGCGCAGCTTGTCCTGCAGGGTATGGACTTCGCTGTCGGCATCCACCGCGGACCCGCGGCTGGCCTGGCGCAGCTCCTGGATCTTGGCTTCCAGGTCGGCGATGGGTTGTTCGAAATCGAGGTAGTTCGGGTTCATGGGATGCCTGGGCTCGGGCAGCCGTACTGCCGTGAAGGCGACAGTCTAACCGACCCCTCTGCGCGGACGCCGCAAGCCACAGCGCACGCGGAGGTGTGCGCTACCCGTTCAGCCCCAGGGCCGGTCCAGCGCGAGCTTCACCGCCCGCACGCCGGGTTCCGCGCGGAGCAGGCCGGCAAGTTCCGCGTCTACCCGCACCGATCCGGCGGCCGGCAGGTCGACCATGCCAGCGGCAGCGGGCAGCAGGAGGTCGAGCCGGACCCTGGCGCCGCCGGGACGATGACGGGCCAGCAGCGCATCCACCCGCTGCCAGGTGCCGGGCACCTGCAGGTCCAGCCGCAGCGACAGCCGTTTGGCGTAATCGGCGCAGACCTGGTTGTAGTCCCAGCAGCGCTCGGCCTTGAGCGCAAAACCGCCGCTGAAGGCGTCCTCGCGCAGGCCGCCCTTGATCACCAGCAGGCGATCGCGGGTCAGCAGCGGCGCGAAGTCGGTGTAGGTCTCGGAGAAGAACGCGACTTCGAGGCGGCCGTTGCCGTCCTCGATCTGCACGAACATCTGACTGTCGCCCTTTTTGCGCAGCGCGACCACCTGGCCGGCGACGACCGTGTCCAGCTCCGGGCGCCAGCCGCTGCGCGCGCTTTCCGGGCGCGACTCCCAGATCCGCTCCAGCGCGCCCAGGTCGTGGCCGATCAGGTCCAGCAGCTCGTCGCGGTAGGGATCGAAGGGGTGCCCGCTGAGGTAGTGGCCCAGGGTCTCGCGCTCGCCGGCCAGCAGCTGGCCCAGCGGAAATTCATCGGTCTCGCGCAGCTCGATGTGCAGCGCCGGACTGGCATCACCGCCGCCACCATCCCCGCCGAACAGACTGACCTGTCCGGCCTCGCGCTCGCGGGCCAGCTGGTCGGTCGCGCGGACCACCTCGGGCAGTTGCAGCATCAGGCTGGCGCGATTCTTTCCCAGCTTGTCCAGGGCGCCGGCGCGGGTCAGCGCTTCCAGCGCGCGGCGGTTGAGCTTGCCGCCTTCCACCCGCTTGCAGAAATCCAGCAGGTCGGTGAAGGGGCCGGCGCGGCGCGCCTGCACGATCGCATCGCACGCGCCGTGACCCACGCCCTTCACCGCGCCCAGGCCGTAGCGGATCGTGCCGACCGGCGGCTTGGCATCGGCGTCGGCCGGTGCAGCATCGGTGTCCGGCGCCACCGCCTCGAACATGTACGCCGAGGCATCCACGTCCGGCGGCAACACCTGCAGGTTCATCGCCCGGCACTCGTCCAGGAAGCCGGTGACCTTCTCGGTGTTGTCCATGTCGGACGACAGCACGGCGGCCATGAACTCGGCCGGGTAGTGCACCTTCAGCCAGGCGGTCTGGTAGGCGACCAGCGCATAGGCCGCCGAGTGCGACTTGTTGAAGCCGTACTCGGCGAACTTCTCCATCAGGTCGAAGATCGGGCTGGCGACCTTGGCCGGGATGCCGTTGGCCAGGCAGCCGGCCTCGAACTTGGCCCGCTCCTTGGCCATTTCCTCGGGCTTCTTCTTGCCCATCGCGCGGCGCAGCAGGTCGGCGCCGCCGAGCGAATAGCCCGCCATGACCTGGGCGATCTGCATCACCTGTTCCTGGTACACGATCACGCCGTAGGTCGGGCCCAGCACCGGCTCCAGTGACGGATGCGGGTAGCTGACCTCGGCCACGCCGTGTTTGCGGTCGACCCAGTCCTTGTCCATCCCCGAGCCCAGAGGGCCGGGGCGGAACAGCGCGGCCAGCGCGATGATGTCCTCGAAGGTGTCCGGGCGCGCGCGCTTGAGCAGCTCGCGCATGCCGCGCGACTCGAACTGGAACACCGCCACGCCTTCGCCACGCGCAAACAGCTCGTAGGTGGCCTTGTCGTCCAGCGGCAGGGTCGTGATGTCCAGCGGTTCCTCGCCGGATCTGGCGCGGCGCACGTTGATCGCCTTCACCGCCCAGTCGATGATCGTCAGCGTGCGCAGGCCGAGGAAGTCGAACTTCACCAGGCCGACCGATTCCACGTCGTCCTTGTCGAACTGGGTCACCGGCGTCTTGCCGCGTCCCTCGCCATCGTGCTCGGCGAACAGCGGGCAGAAGTCGCTCAGTGGCGAGGGCGCGATCACCACGCCGCCGGCATGGCGACCGGCGTTGCGGGTCAGGTTCTCCAGGCTGAGCGCGAGGTCGAGCAGGTCGCGGACATCGTCCTCGGAGTGGTAGCGCGCGATGAGGTCGCCCGATGCCAGCTCTGGGTTTTTCTTTGCGGCCTCCGACTCGCCCAGCGCATCGCGCAGGCTCACGCCCAGGGTCATCGGGATCAGCTTGGCGATGCCGTCGACGAAACCATAGGGATGGCCCAGCACGCGCCCGCAGTCGCGCACCACCGCCTTGGCGGCCATGGTGCCGTAGGTGATGATCTGGCTGACCCGGTCGCGGCCGTACTTGCGCGCGACGTAGTCGATCACCTCGTCGCGGCGGTCCATGCAGAAGTCGATGTCGAAGTCGGGCATCGACACGCGTTCGGGGTTCAGGAAGCGCTCGAACAGCAGGTCGTAGGGCAACGGATCCAGGTCGGTGATGCCCAACGCCCAGGCCACCAGCGAACCGGCACCCGAACCGCGCCCCGGCCCGACCGGGATGCCCTGTTCCTTGCCCCAGTTGATGAAGTCCGCAACGATCAGGAAGTAGCCGGGGAAACCCATCGACAGGATGACGCCCAGCTCGGTGTCGAGGCGGTCCTCGTAGTCCTGCCGAGTCATGTCGTTTGCGAGCCGGCCCTCGACCTGCAGCACCTTCTGCAGCCGCGCGTCCAGCCCGTCGTGCGCCTGGCTTCGCAGCCAGGACTCGATGGTGTGGTCGTCGGGCACCGGGAACGCGGGCAGGTAGTAGGTGCCCAGCTGCATCTCGACGTTGCAGCGGGTCGCCAGCGCGAGCGCGTTGTCGATCGCATCCGGGACATCGGCGAACAGCTCGGCCATCTCTTCAGACGACTTCAGGTACTGCTCGGCGCTGTACTCCTTCGGCCGCTTGGGGTCGTCGAGCACGCGGCCGGTGGAGATGCAGACGCGGGCTTCGTGGGCATCGAAGCCGTCGCGGTCAAGGAAGCGCACATCGTTGCTGGCGATCAGCGGCAGGCCGCGCTTGGCCGAGGCGTGAATCGCGAATTCGTTGAACACCGGCTCGTCGGCGCGCCCGGTCCGGGTCAGCTCCAGATGCAGGCGGTCATCGAAGATGCCCTGCCAGTCCGCCAGCCACGCCTCGGCCAGCTCGGGCCGCTGCGAGGTCGCCATGCGCCCGGCGAGGCTCTGTCGTCCGGCCAGCGCGAACAGGCCCTCGTTGTCCTCGCGCAGCCATTCCGGGCGCAGCGCGACGCTATCGGTGCGGTGGCCCTCCATCCACATCCGGCTGAGCAGGCGCGACAGGGTCAGGTAACCGGTGTGGTCGCGGCACAGCAGGGTCAGGCGAGAGCTCGCCTCGTTGCCATCGGCCAGGCCGACGTCCGCGCCTAGGATCGGCTTGACTCCGGCCTGTTCCGCGGCGCGGTAGAACTTGACCGCGGCAAACAGGTTGTTGACGTCGGTCAGTGCGACCGCCGGCTGGCCAAGCATCACGCAGCGTTTGACCAGCTCGTTGACCCGGATGGTGGAGTCGACAAGCGAGAATTCGCTGTGCAGGTGCAGGTGGGTGAAGCGAGCTGGCATTCGTGCCGTGGACCGACCGGCTGGGGCAACGCCCAGAGTATCAGCCACCGTCGGCCCGGCAAGGCCTTGACAAGCGAGCACCGGCAGCGGCGCGCGTCTGCGCGTCGCGGGTTGTCGGTCCGCGACGCGCCTGCGTTCAGTTCACCCGGAACCGCCCGGCCTCGTCCGCGGCCAGGTAACTGCTGCGGCCGGTCCTGCGGCAATGCTCGATCCAGAGAAATTCGGCGAGTCGCGCATCGTCGAGCTGGTCACGGGTGAAACCGAAATAGCGCCGGTCCTCACCGCGCAACCGCGCCTCGATGCGGCGCAGGCGGCAGAAGTCGAGGTAGTCGCGCACCTCGTCGGCCAGCGTCGGCCAAGCGGTCTCGACGACGACCGCGCCGTCCAGCCAGCCCACCACCGGCAGGCTGCGGGGTATGAGCGTGTCCTTGCCATGCAGGTAGTCCAGTGCGGTTGCCGCGGCAATCGCCGCTTGAGCCCCGGTTTCCCACTCCGGATCGGACTGCATCAGGTCCATGGCGCCGGCGCGTCGGATCCGCTCGCGGATGGACTGGGGGATACGTCCGTCCCGGGCCTGGAGTATCAGCTCGCGGGCTGCGGTGGCCAGTTGGTCGGCATCGACCTGCGGGTGTTCGGTGCTGATCTGTACAAGCAGGGCGTTGAAGTGCGCCAGACGGATCGGGTCGGGTACGAAGTCGCCGATCGAGTGGCGGTTTGAGTAAGCTCGCGGGGCGCCGCTGAACAGGCTTGCCGGCAGCGGGGACGCGACGAACAGGGACGTGTTCATGAGGATGACCTCAATGCTTGTCCATGCCTGGACGGGGTGGCTGGCGGATCCAACGGCAGCGACCGTCATCCGCGACAGGCCAGAGCCGCCAAATCGCCGTGCGACGGGTCTGCGATCCGGCTTGCTCCACGACTCCAGCCTGCGCGCACGCCGGTCCGCTGGCGAGTGCCGGAAGTATTCCTGCGCCGCACTCATCCCACGCCGACGGTCCCGTGCATAAGGGATGGCGCGATGGTTTATCTGCGGTTGCGAAACGGCCGCTGAACGCCCGGCGCCCGCTTCCCGGGCTCGTCCCCGTTCATCACCTGATCAATCTTGAAGCGAGACCAGGTGGTCGTCGGCCAAAGGGTGCTTGAGAACGGACGAATCCCGCTCGACGACCTTCCGCACCGGGGCAAAAGTACGCCGGTGGTGCGGACAGGCGCCGTGCCGGTCCAGCGCGGCGAGGTGCGCCGGGGTGCCATAGCCTTTGTGTGCGGCAAAGCCGTAATTCGGCCATTGCTCGTCCAGCGCGCACATCAGGCGATCGCGGGTGACCTTGGCGAGGATCGAGGCGGCCATGATCGCGCGATCGCGGCGGTCGCCACCGATCCAGGCCTCCGCGGGGCAGGGCAAATTCCTCGGGATCACGTTGCCGTCAATGCGCGCGGCGACCGCAAGGTGGCTGACGGCCTCCACCGCGCGCCGCATCCCGATCATGGTCGCCTGGTAGATGTTGATGCGGTCGATCTCCTCGACCTCGACCGCGACCACGTGCCAGGCCAGCGCCCGTTCCACGATCCGCGCGTACAGCTCCTCGCGGCGTCGCGCGCACAGCAGCTTGGAGTCGTCCAGTCCATTGACCGGAGTGCGCCCCGGCGCGAACACCACCGCAGCGACCACGACCGGGCCGGCCAGCGGCCCACGGCCGGCCTCGTCGACACCCGCGAACGGCCCGGCGACGCGGACGGGTTCGAGGGGGAGCGTGAGTTGATCGGTGCAGCGGCCCATCGGCTCAGGATACGAGCTCGACGATCGCCTGTGCAGCCTGCGCCGAGGCGCCGCGGCGCAGCGAGTCGTGCAGCGTCAGGAAGCGCGATTGCAGGGCGCGGGTGTCGCCCCCGCGCAGCCACTTCAGGCACGCATCGGCCAGTGCCTCCGGGCCGCAGTCGTCCTGCATCAGCTCCGGCACGACTTCCTCGCCAGCAAGCACGTTGGGCAGCGCGTAATGGTCAACCTTGAGCATGCCCAGGGTTTTCACCAGCAGGTAGGTCAACGCGGACACCTTGTAGGCGACGACCATCGGCCGCTTGGCCAGCATCGCCTCCAGCGTGGCCGTGCCGGATGCCAGCAGGATGACGTCGCTGGCGACCATCGCGGTGCGCGACTGGCCGTCGAGCACGCTCAGCGCTCGCGAAAGTGCGGTCGCGTCAGGATGGCTGGAAAGGATGGCCTGGAATGCGTCGCGCGCTTGCGGTCCGGCCATCGGTGCGATTACCTGCAGCGTCGGTTCGGCGGCAAGCACGCGCGCCGCCGCGCCGATGAAGTCGGCACCCAGGCGCTGGATTTCGCCCACCCGTGAGCCGGGCAGCAGCGCCAGCACGGGTCGCTGCGGGTCCAGTCCCAGCGTCGCCCGCGCCGCATCGCGGTCGGGCACCAGGGGCATCGTGTCGGCCAGTGGATGGCCGACGAATCGCGCGTCCACGTCGTGGCGGGCGTAGATCGGCGGCTCCATCGGGAACAGGCACAGCACCAGATCCGCGCTCTCGCCGATGCGCGCCGCGCGTTTCTCGCGCCAGGCCCACACCGACGGGCTGACGTAGTGCACGGTGCGCACGCCGCGCTGCTTCAGCCACTTCTCCACGCCCAGGTTGAAGTCCGGCGCGTCGATGCCGATGAACACGTCGGGCTGCCACCCCAGCACGCGCTCGCGCAGTTCGCGGCGCAGCCGCAACAGCCGCGGCAGGTGGCGCAGCACTTCCGACAGCCCCATCACCGCGAGCTCGGATGCATCGAACCAGGTCTCCATGCCCGCATCGCGCATCGCCGCACCGCCGACACCGACGAATTCCGCGCCGGGCCAGCGCAGGCGGAGCTGTTCGATCAGGTCGGCGCCCAGCAGGTCGCCGGAGGCTTCTCCGGCCACCAGGGCGATGCGTTTGGGTCGGGTCGGGGGGAGCTCGTTGAAGATCTCCGCCACGGCGCGGTTGTCGCTCACCGCAGCAGGGGCCGATCGCCGCTGTCGATGAAGTCCAGCAGCTCGCGCACGTCGTCGCTGTCGCCTGCCATCTCGCTGAGGCGGGCGTGCGCCTCTTCCAGCGAATGGCCGGCCACGTACAGGGCGCGGTAGGCACGCTTGATCATCGCGATGCGTCCCGCGTCGAAGCCGCGCCGCTTCAGGCCTTCGTTATTGATCCCGCGCGGGCGGCTGTAGCCTTCCTGCGCGACCATCACGAACGGCGGCACGTCGCCGTTGACGAAAGCGCCCATGCCGATGAAGGCGTGCGCGCCGATCCGGCAGAACTGGTGGACACCGGCAAACCCGCTGAGGATCACGTGGTCGCCAACCACGACATGACCGGCGAGCGTCGCGTTGTTGGAAAACACGCAGTCGTTGCCGATTACACAGTCGTGCGCGATGTGGGTGTAGGCGAGCAGCCAGTTGTCGTCGCCGATCCGGGTCGCACCGCCGCCGCCGCGGGTGCCGCGGTTGATGGTGACGAACTCGCGGACCGTATTGCGCTCGCCGATGACCAGCTCGACCCGCTCGCCGGCGTACTTCTTGTCCTGCGGCTCGCCACCAATGGCGGCGTGGCCGATGAAGCGGTTGTCGCGGCCGATCCGGGTCGGCCCATGCACGCTGCAGTGCGGCCCGATTTGGGTATTGGCGCCGATCTCCACGCCCGCACCGATGTAGCTGAAGGCACCCACCGTCACCCCATCGGCGAGCCGTGCCCCGGCCTCGACGATCGCGCTGGGGTGGATGACCGCCGGGCTCATGGCTTGTTGACGACCTCGGCACACAGGATGTCAGCGCACGCGGCCTGCTCGCCGTCGACCCGGGCGATGCCCTGGTACAGCGCCATGTTGCGGATCGTCCGCTTGAGGACCACCTCCAGGTCGAGGCGGTCGCCGGGGACGACCATGCGCGAGAACCGGGCACCGTCGATCTTGACCAGGTAGAACAGCTTGTTCTCAAACGTCCCGCCCAGCGAGAGCTGGGTGAGCAGACCGCCGGCCTGGGCCAGCGCCTCGATCACCAGCACGCCGGGCATCACCGGCTGGCCGGGAAAGTGGCCGTTGAAGAACGGCTCGTTGTTGGTGACGTTCTTGTAGGCCAGGATGCGCTTGTTCGGCTCCAGCTCCGTCACCCGGTCGACCAGCAGGAACGGGTAGCGGTGCGGCAGCATCGCCTGGATACCCGGAACATCGATCGGGAGCTTGAGTGCATCGGTCATTGCGTGTCGTCCTTAGGTTCCTGGTCGCGCAACTGGCGCGCCATCCTGTCCAGCTGCCGGAATCGCGCGGCGTTCCTGCGCCAGCTGCGATTGTCCATCAGCCCGGTGCCGGACGAGTATTCTCCGGGTTCGCGGATCGAACTGCTCACCAGGCTCATTGCCGTCACCACCACCCGGTCGCAGATCTCCAGATGCCCGGCGATGCCGGCACCGCCGGCGATCATGCAGTAACGACCGATGCGGGCGCTGCCCGCGATGGCGACGCAACCTGCCATGGCGGTGTGCGCGCCGATGCGGACGTTGTGGCCGACCTGGATCAGGTTGTCCAGGCGGACGTCCTCCTCCAGCACCGTGTCCTCGATCGCGCCGCGATCGATGCAGGTATTGGCACCGATCTCGCAGTCATCGCCGATCACCACGCCGCCCAGCTGCGGCACCTTGATCCAGCGTCCCGCGTCCATCGCCAGGCCGAAGCCGTCGGCACCGATCACCGCGCCGGGATGGATGCGCACGCGTTGGCCCAACCGCACCCGGGTGACCAGGGTGACGCGCGCCAGCAGCTCGCTGCCGGCTCCGATCACGCAGTTCTCACCGACGATGCAGCCCGGGCCGACGAAGGCGCCGGCCTCGACGCGGCTGCCGGCGCCGATGCTGCTGAAAGCGCCGACGTGCGCGGCAGGGTCGACCACCGCGTCGGCGTGGATGTCGGCCATCGGGTGGACGCCGGGCTGGCGCACGGGCACCACTTCAAACACGGCGGCGATCTTGGCGAACGCGGTGTAGGGGTCCTCGGCGACCAGCGCCGTGCCACCGAAGCCCTCGGCATCGGCGGCGCGCATGACCACGGCGGCGGCCGTCGAGTCGTCCAGCTGGCCGCGGTACCTGGGGTTGGCCAGGAAGGCGAGCTGGTCCTTGCCGGCATTGGCGAGCGTGCCGACGCCACGGATGCGCGCGGTCGCGTCGCCGCGCACGCCGAGCGAGAACCGCTCGGCCAGCTCGGCCACGGTTGGTGCAGGGGAGGGCATGACGGCCGGGTCCGCCGTCAGAACGAGCCGCCGAAGGTGAACTGCAGGCGCTCCAGCTGGTCGCCGTCTTCCTTCTTGACCGGGAACGCGTAGCTGATCGTGATCGGACCCATCGGCGAGCGCCACATCAGCGCCAGACCCGTGGACGCGCGCAGCTCGCCGGCATCGAAATCGTCGGTGCTGGCGAACACGTTACCGAAGTCGAGGAACGCGGAGACGCGCGCCGCCGTGCTGTCGATCAGGGTCGGGAAGATCATCTCCACCGAGCCGACGGTCTTCACCGCGCCACCGATCGGCTGCAGGTAGCTGCTGTACAGCGCCGCCTCGCGCGGGCCCAGCGTGTTGTCCTTGAAACCGCGGACCGAGCGCGTACCACCGGCGTAGAAGTTCTCGAAGAACGGCAGGCCGTCGGCGGTGACGGTCTTTACGTAGTCGGGCGAGCTTGGGTCGCAATTCTCGGTCTGCACCGGATCCGGATTGTCCTGGGTGGGCGCGGTGAAGCAGATGTTGCGTACCGACGCATCACCGTAGCTGTCGCCATAACCCAGTTCGGCGCGGGTGTTGAGCACCAGGTGGCGCGACAGCGGCCAGAAATGCGACAGGCTGTAGTTGAGCTTGTAGTACTCGACCGTCGAGCCGGGCAGGGTCGCCTCCAGCCACAGGCGCTGCGACATGCCGCGGGTCGGCGTCAGCGCGCTGTTGAGCGTGTTGCGGGCCCAGCCGATCTCACCGCGCCAGGCGTGGAAGGTGCGCTGGCCGACGGCGTCGATGTAGTCGACGATGGATTCCGGCGTGGAGCCGCGGTAGGCGAAGATCTGGTTGCTGTCGACGCCCAGCAGCGTGGTGAAGCTGTCGGTCTCGGTGATGGGCACCCCGAGCACCATCTGCGCCAAGCCGCTGGTGGAGGAGTAGCGCGCGGTGTTGAAGTTGGAGTTGTTGAACTCGCTCCAGCGCAGGTTGTAGCCCAGCGACACGCCGTTGTCGGTGAAGTAGGGATCGGTGAAGGAGAAGTCGTAGCGCTGCAGGTAGTCGTTGCGCTGCGCCTGCACGGCAATCCGGTTGCCGCTGCCCAGGAAGTTGTTCTGCGACACCTGCACCTGGGTGCTCAGACCGGTCAGCTGCGAATAGCCCAGGCCGAACACAAAGCTGCCTGCCGCGACCTCGTTGACGTTGTAGACGACATCGACCTGGTCGCTGGTGCCCGGGACCGGCACGGTTTCCACGTCGACCTTGTCGAAATAGCCCAGGCCCTGGATGCGGATCTTGGAGCGGTCGATCGCGGCCTGCGAGTACCAGGAACCTTCGAACTGGCGCATCTGCCGGCGCAGCACTTCGTCGGCGGTACGCGTATTGCCCTTGAAGCTGATCCGGCGGACGTTGACGCGCGGTCCGGGGACGACCTGCATCGCGATGGCGACCGTCTTGTCCTCGCGGTTCACGTCGGGAATCGGGTTGACCTGGGCGAAGGCGTAACCGATGTTGCCCAGTGTGGCCGTGATTGCATCGGAGCTGATTTCCAGCAGGCTGCGCGAGAACACCTGGTCGGGCTTGACCAGCACCATCTTCTCGATGTCTTCCTTGGGCAGCACGGTGTCGCCGGTGATCTCGACGCTGGAGATCCTGTACTGCTCGCCCTCGGTCACGCCTGCGGTGATGAACATGTCCTGCAGGTCGGGGCTGATGGCGACCTGGGTGGAGTCGATGTTGAAGTCGACGTAGCCACGGTCCAGGTAGAAGTTGTTGAGCTTTTCCAGGTCGCCGGAAAGCTTCTCGCGCGAGTACTGGTCATCGCGGCGGTACCAGCTCAGCCAGTTGTGGACGCCCGACTCCCAGCCGCCGGTGATTTCCTTGTCGTCAAACAGCTCGTTGCCGATCAGGTTGATGTGCTGGATCCGGGCGGCCTTGCCTTCCTCCACCGCGATGGTCACGTCGACGCGGTTGCGCGGCAACGCGGCCACTGACGGGGTCACCTTGACGTTGTACTTGCCGCGGTTGTTGTACTGGCGGGTCAGTTCCTGGGTCACGCGGTCCAGGCTCAGCCGGTCGAAGGTGTTGCCTTCGGTCAGGCCGATGTCATTGAGGCCCTTCATCAGGTCCTCGGTCTTGATGTCTTTGTTGCCGGTCAGGGTCAGCTTGTTGATCGCCGGACGCTCGACGACGGTGACCACCAGGATGTCGCCCTGGTGACCGATGCGGACGTCCTCGAAGAACCCGGTCTTGTACAGCGCGCGGATCGCATCGCCGGCCGCGGCCTGGTCCATCGTGTCGCCACGCTCGACCGGCAGGTAGGTGAACACGGTGCCGGCGGAAATCCGCTGCAGGCCGTCCACGCGGATGTCACTGACGGTGAACGGGCCGACCGGGGCGGCGATTGCCGGCTGCTGCTGCGCAATCGCGCTCAACGCGGGAACCGTGGAAAGCGCCGAAGCAAGGGCCAGGACCAGCAGGCGGCGGGGGATGGGTCGCGTCATTGTCACGTCCGGTTGGGGAACTTGCGGCACTCGCCGGGGCAGGTGCCCGGGGAGGCAGCGAAATAGGGTGAACGGGTAGCGGCAGTGGCAGTCAGGACAGGCGGCATCAGTGCAGCAGGTTGTTCACGATGTCGTTGTAGAACGCCAGGCCCATGAGCGCGGCGATGAGCATCAGGCCGATGTATTGGCCATAGGCCATCGTGCGCTCGCTCACCGGGCTGCCTTTGACCAACTCGATAAGGTAATACAGCAGGTGTCCCCCGTCCAAGAGCGGGATTGGCAGGAGGTTCAGTATGCCAAGGCTCAGCGACAGCAGCGCCAGCAAGGACAGGAACCACGCGGCGCCCTGGCCGGCATAGGCGTTGGCGGCACGGGCGATCGTGATCGGGCCCGCAACGGTGTTGCGCACCTCGACCCGGCCACTGAAAGCGCGGCCGATCATCGAGAACAGCTGGCCGGCCTGATGCGCGGTTTCCTGCAGTGCGGCGGGCACCGCGGCGATCGGGCCGTAGCGCAATTCGGCGTCCATGCCGGGCAGCTCGGGGCGCGCCGGCGAGATCCCGATGGCCCAATAGGTCTCGCCACCTTCGGGCGTGACGCGGGTGGGCTCAAGCTCCAGCGCAAGGCGCTCGTCATCGCGGATGACTTCGACCATGCCGCGTCCGCCGCGCTCGCCCAGCTCCTGCACCAGTGGCCCGAGATCGGACCACTGCTGCACCGGCCGGCCATCGATGGCGCTGATCCGGTCCCCCTCGGCCAGCACGCCCCACGCTGCGGTATCCGGAGCCACCTGGCCCACGACCGCCGGCAGGGAGTGATGGCGCGGCACCATGCCGATCGCATCCACCGCGCGGCGCTCGTCAAAATCGGCCGGCAGGTGCGACAGCGGCAGGCGCCGGGTGCCTGCGTTGCCATTCGCGTCCAGCACCTGCAGCTGGACGTCGCTGCGATCCAGTGCCGATGGAATCAGCGCCATCTGGACCTCGCTCCAGGTGGGCGTCTGCCGATCCCCTACGGCGGTGATGGTGTCGCCCCGTTGCAGTCCGGCATCTGCGGCAATACCGGTGGCCTGGCCGAGCACGGGTGCGTAGTCGGGGCGGCCGATGACGAACATCGCCCACAGCAGCAGCACGCACAGCAGCAGGTTGGCGACGGGGCCGGCAATGACGATCGCAATCCGCTTCCACACGGATTGTCGGTTGAAGGCGCCGGCGCGCTCGGCCTCGGTCAATGTCGCGCCCAGGTCGCCGCCGGCTCCGCCAGCGCCGTCCGCTGATGGCGTGTCCTCGGTCAGCGCACGCTCGTCGAGCATCTTGACGTAGCCACCCAGCGGGATGGCTGCGACCACGTACTCGGTGCCGTCCTTGCCGCGGCGCATGAACAACGGTTTGCCGAAGCCCACCGAGAAACGCAGCACCTTGACCCCGCAGCGACGGGCGACCCAGTAATGGCCGAACTCGTGGAAGGTCACCAGCAGACCAAGGCTGACCAGCAGCCACCAGACGGAACCGATCAGCTCAGACATGGACGGAATCTGCCACGTTTGCATCCGCCACCAGGATCAGGACGCTCATGCTGGCATCCGGTGGGCGGCCAGCCCCTGAACGGCGTGCCGGCGGGCGTGTTGATCTATCTCCTGGAGCGCTTTCAAAGAATCGGCCGGGATTGCGGGCAGGGCGGCAAGCGTGTCCTCCACCAGCGCCGGGATGGAGAGGAAGCCGATGCGGCGCTCCAGGAACGCCGCAACCGCGACCTCGTTGGCCGCGTTCAATACCGCAGGCGCGGTGCCGCCGGCCGCCAGCGCGTCGTAGGCCAGTTGCAGGCAGGGAAACGCTTCCAGGTCCGGCTGCTCGAAATCCAGCCGTCCGCCCTGCGCCAAAAGGTCCAATCCCGATACGCCCGATTCGAGCCGGTCGGGCCAGCCCAGTCCGACCGCCAGCGCCGTACGCATGTCCGGGAGTCCGAGCTGGGCCAAGGTGGAGCCATCGATGAACTCCACCATCGAATGGACCAGACTCTGCGGATGGACGAGCACGTTGATCCGCTCGCCGGGCAGGCTGAAGAGGTGGTGCGCCTCGATCACCTCCAGGCCCTTGTTCATCAGCGTCGCCGAGTCGACCGAAATCTTCGGACCCATCGACCATTTGGGATGCTTGACCGCTTCCTCCACAGAGACATCGGCCAGCGACGCGCGCGAGCGACCGCGGAACGGGCCGCCCGAGGCGGTGAGGATGATCCGCGCAAGGCCCGCACCCCGCTCCCCTGCGGCCAGTCGGGTCGCAGATGGCAGGCATTGAAAAATAGCGTTGTGCTCGCTGTCGATCGGCACGATCGTCGCGCCGCCGTCGCGGGCGGCTGCCATCAGCAACTCGCCGGCAAGCACCAGCGACTCCTTGTTGGCCAGCAGCAGGCGTTTGCCGGCACGCGCTGCTGCCAGCGTCGAAGGCAGGCCCGCCGCGCCGACGATGGCGGCAACCACGGTGTCGCAGTCGTCCCCGGCGGCCAGTTCGCTGACCGCATCGGCGCCCGCGTGGGCCCGCGTTGCGAGTCCGGCCGATGCCAGGCCGTCGCGCAGCTCGGCGAAACTGTCGGAGTCGGCGATCACGGCGTGCAGCGGCCGGTGGATGCGACACAGCTCGATCAGCGCAGCGACGTTCCGGCCGGCGCCGAGCACGGTCGCGCGCAGGCGTTCAGGGTGCCGCGCGATGACGTCCAGCGCCGAGCCGCCGATGGAGCCGGTGGCGCCCAGTACCGCGATGTCGTGGCGGATGGTGTCCGAAGGAGAAGCAACCGCGTTCATCAGAAACCCATCAGACCCTTGCCAAGGGCAAAAGCGGGCAGGGCGGCGAGCACCCCGTCGAGTCGGTCCAGAACACCACCATGGCCCGGGATCAGGGTGCCGGAGTCTTTCACCCCGGCGTGGCGCTTGAGCAGGCTTTCAAACAGGTCGCCGGCGACGGAGAACAGCGTCGCCACCATCGCCACCAATGCGATCGCGGGCAGCTGGCTGCGCTCGGCGCCGGCCAACAGCGAGATTGCCAGCGCCATCGCCACACCCGCCACCAACCCGCCGATCAGGCCTTCGACGGTCTTATTGGGGCTGATGCGCGGCGACAGCTTGTGCCGGCCGAACTGGCGACCGACGAAATAGGCGCCACTGTCGGCCGCCCAGACCATCATCAAAGCGGTCAGCAGCCAGAAGTGCCCCTTGGGGATCGATCCCACCAGGCTGACAGTCGGGTCGCTGGCGTGCAGCCAGCCCAGGGCGCACCAGGCGGGAATGATCGCCAGGGCGCCGGCAGCGAGCTTGAACACGCGAGCATGCGTGGTGTGGTCGCTGGCGAACTGGTAGCGGCCCAGCCAAACGAGTGCCAACAGCCACCAGATCACCCCGACCAGGGTGGCCAGTTCGAACAGCGCAAAGCTGAAGCCCGAGCCGGATCGCGACGCCCACACCAGCGCCACCATCAGGGCCAGATGGGCCAGCAGCAGGACGGTCTTGGCCAGCGTCTCGTCGATGTCGGACAGGTCATACCACTCCCACAGGCCCATCAGGAACACGACGGCGGCCAGGGTCACCAGCCACGCAGTGGGGAGCAACAGGATCGCGGCAATGGCGGTTGGAGCCATCACCAACGCGGCGATCAGGCGGATGCGGGTCATTCGGTGCTCTCTTGGAGGGGGGCGACCTGCGCCCCGGTAAGCCCGAAGCGACGCTCACGGGAAGCATAGTGGTCGAGCGCACCCTGCAGTGTTGCCGCATCCAGCTCCGGCCACAACGCTTCGGTGAACCACAGCTCGGTGTAGGCCAGTTGCCACAGCACGAAGTTGCTGATGCGCATCTCGCCACCGGTGCGGATGAACAGATCCGGCGCGGGTACGTCGGCCAGGGTCAGGCGGGACCCGACGGCGGCCTCGTCGATGTCCTCGATGCGCAGGCGCCCGGCCGCAACATCGGCGGCCAGCGATCGCGCCGCCTGCGTGATGTCCCAGCGGCCGCCGTAGCTGGCGGCGATCGACAACTGCAAGCCGGCATTGCCGGCGGTCTGCAGCTCAGCCGATTCCATCCGCGCAACGATTGCCGGACTGAAGCGCTCGCGCTCGCCGATGAAGCGGATCCGCACGTCACGCCGGTCGAGTTCATCGACCTCGCGTTCCAGCGCGTTCATGAACAGCTTCATCAGCGCGCCGACCTCACCCTCCGGTCGTCCCCAGTTTTCGCTGGAGAACGCGAACAGGGTCAGCGCCTGGATCCCCTTGAGGATGCAGAAATCGATGCACAGGTTGACCGCGCGCGCGCCGGCACGATGGCCGATGATGCGTGGCCGGTGGCGGCGCTCGGCCCAGCGCCCGTTGCCATCCATGATGATGGCCAGGTGGCGCGGGATGGCGGCGTTGGGTGCTGCAGGCGAGGTCATGGTGTCGACGGAGCGGGCCGTCAGACCGACATCAGCTCCTGCTCCTTGGCCTTCACCACCTCATCGACGTCCTTGATCGCGGCATCGGTGATCTTCTGGATCTCGTCCTCGACCCGGCGCGCATCGTCCTCGCTGGCTTCCTTTTCCTTCAGCAACTCCTTGACCTGCTGGTTGGCGTCGCGACGGATGTTGCGGATCGCCACCTTGGAGTCCTCGCCTTCGGCGTTGACCATCTTGGCCAGGTCGCGGCGGCGCTCCTCGGTGAGGGCCGGCAGGTTGATCCGGATCACGGTGCCCGCGGTGTTGGGGGTCAGGCCGAGGTCGGAGTTGATGATCGCCTTCTCGACCGCGGCCACCATCGGCTTCTCCCACGGGGTGATGGTCAGCGAGCGCGCGTCGTTGACGGCGATGCTGGCCACCTGCGACAGCGGCATCTCGGAGCCGTAGTAGTTCACCTTCAGGTGGTCGACCAGGGATGCCGAGGCACGGCCCGTGCGTACCTTTGTCATCGCCTGGCGCAGCGACTCGATGCTTTTGCCCATGCGGGCCTGCGCGTCTTTCGTGATCTCATTCAACATCGCCGGTTCCGGTCATTGCGGTAATCGGCGAAGTATAGCGAACCCCGGACACGGCCGGCCCCGTGGCGTCTGCATGAGCGGACGTCAATGGGAATGCGGCGCGCGGTCGTGCTCGTCGTGCTGGCAGGAAATTCCGTGCTCGATCTGCAGTGTCGGATGGTTGATGCCGAAGCGCTCGTCCAGCTTGCGATGCAGGCGGTCGAGGAACTCGTCGTGGTCCTCGCTGTCCACCGGACGGACCACGTGGGCGGTCATTGCAATCTCTCCCGTCCCCAGCGACCAGATATGCAGGTGGTGCACTTCCACGACGCCCGGCTCGCTGGTGATGAACGCCGCCACCGCCGCCTGGTCGACGGTGCGTGGCACCGCATCCATCGCCGCGTTGAAACTTTCGCGCAGGAGCCCGAACGCGGTCAGGGCGACCACCACGCTCACGAGCAGCGAGATCACCGGGTCCAGCCAGTTCCAGCCGAGCCACCAGATGCCTGCGCCGGCGGCCACCGCAGCGACCGAGATTGCCGCATCCGCCAGGAGATGGAGGAAGGCGCCGCGGCGGTTCAGATCGTGGTCGTGCCCTTCGCGCATCATCCATGCGCCGCCCAGGTTCACCACGATGCCGACCGCGGCAACCGCCATGATCGACAGGCCGGGAATCGAGGGTGGCGCGCCGAAGCGGCGGATCGCCTCCCATGCCAATGCGCCGGAAAAGCCGACCAGCAGCACAGCGTTGGCCAGCGGCGAGAGCAGGGTCGCGCGCCGCCAGCCGAACGTGTGGCGCTCCGTCGGTGGGCGCCGCGCCAGTACGGCCGCGCCCCACGCGAGCGCCAGCCCGAATACGTCACCGAGGTTGTGCAGCGCGTCCGACAGCAGGGCCAGCGAGTTGGTGTGGAACCCGTACCCGGCCTCGATGATCGTGTAGGCCAGGTTGGCCAGCGTGACCACCGCGAAGGCGCGAGTGGCGTGCGGCGGGGCGTGCTGGTGCGGTTCGGAATGCATGGCTCAATCGTGCCACGCCGCCCAAGCGGACACTATTCGCTCCGGCCCTGCACCAGCGTGCCGATGTCCTCGCCGCGGAGGATTTTCAGCAGTTCGCCCGGCTGGGTCATGTCGAAGATGCGCAGCGGCAGGTCGCTGTCGCGGGCCAGCGCGAACGCCGCGGTGTCCATCACCTGCAGGTTGCGGCTGATCACGTCGTCGTAGGTCAGCCGGTCGTAGCGCACCGCGTCGGAATGCTTGTTGGGGTCCCTGTCGTACACACCGTCGACCTTGGTCGCTTTCAGCAGCAGGTCCGCGCCGATCTCGATCGCCCGCAGGGCAGCGCCGGAGTCGGTGGTGAAGAACGGCGCACCCACGCCCGCGGCGAAGATCACCAGCCGGCCCTTTTCCAGGTGCCGGATCGCGCGCCGGCGGATGTAGTCCTCGCAGACGTCGTTGATCTTGATCGCGCTCATCACCCGCGCCTTCGCGCCGAGCTTCTCCAGTGCGTCCTGCATTGCAAGCGCGTTGATCACCGTGGCCAGCATGCCCATCTGATCGCCGGTCACCCGGTCCATGCCGCCGGCAGCAAGCCCGGCGCCGCGGAAGATGTTGCCGCCACCGATCACCAGCGCCACTTCCGCGCCGGCTTCCTGGGCTTCCATCACCTCGCGCGCGAGCCGATGGATCACCAGCGGGTCGATGCCGTAGTCCTCGTTGCCCATCAACGCCTCGCCGGACAACTTCAACAGGATGCGGCGGTAGGCGAGCTGGGACATGGAGGACCTCGTATGAATAGGCAAGCGGGGCAATTGTACGGGAACGAGGCAGGGCGCTCGCTCTCTGGGGGCGGTTCAACCTGCACACGCTGACCGACAGGCAGATCAACTCCGTAAGGAAAAATAGTGACGACCGTCACGTTTTGATGCTTAACGATTCCTTAGCGGGTTGTTCCGCATCTGTTCAGCGTGGATATTCGGGACGCCCGTCTTGGCAAATCTAATGACCGTCCTGAAGGAGTAGCTACGTGTCGAAAGCAACCCTCAACCGAACTGTGCGCCGCAGCGCGCTCACTGTCGCCCTTGGCCTGTGTTTTGCGTCCGGCATGGCAAGCGCGCAATCAAACGCTGCCGGTTCCATTTTCGGAACGACCGGCGAGCCGGGAGCAACGGTGGAAATCCGGAACGTCGATACCGGCCTTACCCGTCGCATCCCAACTGACTCCGCCGGCCGATACAACGCCTCCGCGCTGCCGACGGGTAGATACGATGTAAGCATCCAGCGCGAAGGGCGTGTCCTCGCCACCCAACCCGACGTGGAAGTAACCCTCGGCGGTGGTCGCGACGTATCATTTTCCAGTGACGGCGGGAGCAGCGCTGGGGGCGCCGTAGAGCTGGACCGCGTGCAGGTCACAGGCACAGCCATGACCCTGATCGACGTGTCCTCGACTGATACCCGCACCACTTTCACGTCGCAACAGTTGGAAAAACTGCCGGTCGGCCGCAGTATCGAATCTGTCGCACTGCTGGCCCCGGGGGTCGTGCAGGCCGACTCGCGCTACCCGAACGCGGCTTCTTTCGGCGGCTCATCGGCTTCCGAGAACGCGTTCTACATCAACGGCTATGCGGTGACCAATCCGTTGACCAACCTGGGATCCAGCACGCTCCCATTTGACGGCATCAGCCAGATGCAGGTCATAACGGGAGGCTACGGTGCGGAATTCGGCCGGGCGACCGGTGGTGTTGTGAACATCGTGACCAAGCGCGGTGGCAATGAGTGGGAATTCGGTGGTCAGTTGACCTATCGGCCAAATTCACTGCGTGCCGATTCTCGGGATATCTACTACCCCTTCAACGGCACACCCAACGATGGCCTCATCCAGCAGAAGCGAAGCGTGCACGAGGTCGATTCGTATAGCTACGGCGCTTCAGTCAGCGGTCCGCTGATCAAGGATCGCCTGTTTCTCTACGCATCTGCGGAGGTCGAGCAGCAGGATCAGACAACCGTAGCGGCGCGTCCGGGCGGTTCGACCAACGGATTCCGCCAGTACTACTACGACATTCCGCGCTGGATGGCGAAGCTGGACTGGAATATCACCGACGATCACATTGTCGAGCTCACGGCTATCTCGGACGTGACAAAAAATACCGTCGACTATTTTCCGTACTCGTATGCCGCCGGTAGCAACGACACGAGTCGTGGGTTCGAAAAGACGGGCGGATATACGTATCGCGATGGCGGCGAGCTGTACATCGGAAAATACACCGGTTACCTGACCGACAACCTGACATTGACGGCGGTGTATGGAGAACAGAACCAGGATCACATCGCAGACCCGTTCGGATATGACCCGAGCATCGTGTATGTCACTGACAGTCGTCCGGTAGGAAACCCGGTCCAGCGCGGTACCTACGCGCAGTTGGACTTCCCTGATGCGTTTGACGAAACAAAAGGTGGGCGCCTGGATCTGGAGTGGCGGGTTGGTGATCATGCGTTGCGTGTGGGCTACGACCGCCAGGATTCCACCTCGCGCGCCGGTGAGGTTACTTCCGGCCCCGGTTACCGCTGGATCTATGATCGTTGTGCTCCGGGTGTAGGAGCGATCCCGGGCGGCGGCGGAGCCGTGTGCCCAGGCGGCAACGGAGACTACGTCTCGCAATACAAGTACGCCAACGGTGGCACCTTCTCCGTAGAACAGAGCGCGTACTACCTCGAGGACCGCTGGCAGATCAACGATCAGTGGTTGCTGAGTCTGGGTCTTCGAAACGAAGGGTTTCAGAACTTCAACGCAGATGGGGTGGTTTACGCCGAGCAGAAGAACCAGTGGGCTCCGCGTCTCGGCGCAACGTGGGACGTCTTCGGCGACTCAAGCCTGAAGGTGTTCGCGAATGCGGGTAGGTACCACCTTGCCATGCCGAACAACGTGGCACTTCGAGGCGCAGCAGGCTCCCTTTACACCCAGGAGTATTTCTCGTTTACCGGGATCGATCCGACGACTGGGGAACCACTGGGGCTTACCGCGCTGGGCGATGGTCCGTTCTCGGCGAACCGTGAGTACGGGCAGGCACCGGATCCGCAGTCGGTGACTGCCAAGGACCTGAAGTCCCACTATCAGGACGAGTTCGTGCTCGGATTTGAAAAGCGCTTGACCGACACGCTCAACATTGGTGCCCGGTATGTTCACCGTGATCTGAAGGCGGCTATCGACGACATGTGTGACTACCGTCCCGCCTACAACTGGGCGATCGGGCAGGGAATGAGCGAAGACATGGCGGATCAGCTGGGGAACGAGCTCGCGAATTGCCGCTTGTTCAATCCGGGGCAGAGCAATACGTTCATGCTGGACGATGGGACCGGAAAGCTGGTCGAGGTGGCACTGTCAGCCGATCAGCTGGGCTTCCCGAAGCTGAAGCGCATGTATCAGGGCATTGACATGTTCGTGGAGCGTCCTTTCGACGGCAAGTGGTACGGCCGATTGGATTACACCCTTTCACGCAACTACGGCAATGCGGAGGGGCAGCTGAAATCCGATATCGGTCAGGGTGACGTATCCCAGACACAGGATTGGGATCATCCCGAGCTGATGGACTATTCCAACGGCTACCTGCCCAACGATCGGCGTCATTACGTCAAGGGCTACGGCTTCTATCAGTTCTCGCCAGAGTGGCGCGTATCGGCCACTGCAACGTTTGCTTCCGGTCGGCCGAAAAACTGCATGGGGTACTACCCGCAGACGCCTGAAAATGACGACTTCAACGAGAACTACGCGTACGCGGGTCCCTACTACTTCTATTGCAACGGGGAGCCGACGCCGCGTGGCAGCCAGGGACGCTTGCCGTGGACCAACAAAGTGGATCTCGGCGTGACGTATGCGCCGAACTTTGCGGGAAATGCGCTTGAGTTCTCCGTGGATGTCTTCAACGTGTTCGACGAACAGGTTCCGCAGAACCGTATCGAGTACGGCGAACTCGGCGGACCGGGTGGTCCCTACACCCACGCCGGTCGGGTGATCAGCTACTCCAACCCCCGGACCGTACGCTTTGCGGTGCGTTACAGCTTCTGATCCGATAAACGCGCCATTGGGCGCTTCGCTTGTGTGAAACCAAAGCCGCCGGCAGTAATTCCGGCGGCTTTTTAATGGTGTTGTAGATACGTCCACCCATAGAAAAAGCCGCGGATCGCTCCGCGGCTTTTTTTGTATCAGTTCAGGCGTTACGCCAGACCAGCCTGCTTCATCACTTCGGACGCGAAATCATCGGCCTGCTTCTCGATGCCTTCACCGACCGCGAGGCGGGCGAAGCTGACGACTTCAGCGCCGGCGGCCTTGAGCACCTGCTCGACGCTCTGGTTGGTGTCGAGCACGTACGGCTGGCCCGTCAGGCACAGTTCGTTGACGGTTTTGGCCAGCTTGCCGGCGATCATCTTCTCCAGGATCTCGGCCGGCTTGCCGGTGTCCTTGACCTGGGCCAGGGCGATTTCCTTCTCCTTGGCGATGAACTCGGCAGGCACATGCGCCGGCGAGATGTGCGGCGGGTTCATGGCGGCAACGTGCATCGCCAGCCCGCGGGCGAGGTCGGCGTCGCCACCCTTGATCTCGACCAGGACGCCGATCCGGCCACCGTGGACGTACGCGGCCACGGTGTTGGCGCTGTCGATGCGGGCCATGCGGCGAACCTGCAGGTTCTCGCCGACCTTGGCGACGATCGCGGCACGGGCTTCTTCGACGGTATCGCCGGAGGCCAGCTTGGTGCTCTTCAGCGCGTCAATGTCGGCGGCATCGAGGGCAGCCTGGGCGACGGCGTCGGTGAAGTTGAGGAAGTTGTCGTCTTTGGCGACAAAGTCGGTCTCGGAGTTGATCTCGACCAGCACGGCCTTGCCGTCTGCCTGGGCGGCGACAACGCGGCCTTCGGCGGCAACGCGGTCGGCCTTCTTGTCAGCCTTGGCCAGGCCCTGCTTGCGCAGCCACTCGGCTGCCGTCTGCACGTCGCCGTCGTTGGCCACGAGTGCTTTCTTGCACTCCATCATGCCGGCGCCGGTGCGCTCGCGCAGCTCCTTGACCTGGGATGCGGTGATTTCTGCCATGGGGAATACCTCGGAAGTTCGCGGGTGCACGAGCGGCAACGCCGTCGCTGTAAGCGGCAACGGGACCGGGAAGGTACGTCCCGGCCGTTCGTGCAGGAGATAGTCGCGCCGCCGATGTGAGCCGGCGGCGCGACCAGGGATTTACTCGGCCTTGACCGCCGCAGCTGCCGCGTCCGCGGCCCGGTCTACCTGCTCTGCGGTAACGTCATCGGCGGCGGTGACGGTCTCGTCAGCGGTGCCCTTGACCGGCGCTACCACCGGGTTGGACTGGTCGGCGACGACGGGCTCATCGGCCTTGGCCGCCTTCTTGGCCGGCGCGCGGCGCGGAGCCTTGCCGGTATCGCCCTCGGCGAAGTCCTCTTCGCGAACGCTGGCGGCCGAAGGCGCAGCGGCCTTGCCTTCCAGCACCGCGTCGGCGGCGGCACGGGCGTACAGCTGCACGGCGCGGATCGCGTCGTCGTTGCCCGGGATCGCGTAATCGACCAGGGTCGGATCGTAGTTGGTGTCGACCACGGCGATGACCGGAATGCCGAGCTTCTTGGCTTCCTTGATCGCGATGTCCTCATGGCCGATGTCGATCACGAAGATCGCGTCGGGCAGGCGGTTCATTTCCTTGATGCCGCCCAGCGAGGCCATTTTCTTTTCGCGCTCGCGCTGCAGGTTCAGCACTTCGTGCTTGACCAGCTTCTCGAACGTGCCGTCGGTCTCGAAGGACTCCAGCTCCTTGAGGCGACCGACCGACTTCTTCACGGTGGCGAAGTTGGTCAGGGTGCCGCCCAGCCAACGCTGGTTCATGTAAGGCATGCCGCAACGCTCGGCTTCTTCCTTGATCGACTCGCGCGCGCTGCGCTTGGTGCCCAGGAACAGCACGATGCCGCGCTTCTGCGCAATGCTGGAGATGAAGTTCATCGCGTCGTTGAACAACGGGACGGTCTTCTCCAGGTTGATGATGTGGATCTTGCCGCGCGCACCGAAGATGTAGGGACCCATCTTGGGGTTCCAGTAGCGGGTCTGGTGGCCGAAGTGGACGCCGGCTTCCAGCATCTGGCGCATGGTGATCTGTGGCATGGGATAAAACTCCGATAGGGGAACCCGGCCGCCAATAAGGTTGGGCGGCTGCACCGGCTTGGCCGATGCGGGGATTCCGGGGTTGTTCTTCCCCACTGCTTCCGTGACCGAACTTCGCGGCTTGTGGCCTTGAAGCACCCCGGCACGGGCTTTGGCAGCGGGTGTGTATTCGCCGGTGTCGTCCGGCGTGGACGCAGGTGGTTGGCCCACCCAGCCGGGCAATTGTACGCGACTGCGTTCAGGTCCGCAATCCGATGCATCCCCTCGCGGCAGCCGCCAGCCTGCGACTTGCCAAAAGGGGCCCCGGCCTTCAGGGCAGCGGCAAATCGGCGATAATGGACGGATGACTGTCAACCTCAAAACCCCCGCAGAAATCGAGAAGATGCGCATCGCCGGCCGTCTGGCCGCCGAAGTGCTCCAGGTCGTCGCCCCGCATGTGAGGCCCGGCGTGACGACGGAAGAGCTGGACCGCATCTGCCACGAGCACATCGTCAACGTGCAGGGTGCAATCCCTGCCAACGTTGGCTACAAGGGCTTTCCCAAGACCGTGTGCACCTCGGTCAACAACGTCATCTGCCACGGCATCCCGGCCGAATCGAAGGTCCTCAAGGACGGCGACATCGTCAATATCGACGTCACCGTGATCAAGGATGGCTGGCATGGCGACACCAGCCGCATGTACTACGCCGGCACGCCGTCGGTGCTGGCCAAGCGGCTGGTGGAGGTGACCCGCGAGGCGATGTTCCGCGGGATCCGTGCGGTTCGGCCCGGCGCGACGCTGGGGGACGTGGGCCACGCGATCCAGCAGTACGCCGAGGGCGAGCGTTTCAGCGTGGTGCGCGAGTACTGCGGCCACGGCATCGGCAAGGTCTACCACGACGAGCCGCAGGTGCTGCACTACGGCAATGCCGGCGAAGGACTGGTGCTGAAGCCGGGGATGACGTTCACCATCGAGCCGATGATCAATGCCGGCAAGCGCCACACCCGCGTGCTGCCCGATGGCTGGACGGTGGTGACCAAGGACCGTTCGCTGTCCGCCCAGTGGGAACACACCGTGGTGGTCACCGACGACGGGGTCGAGATCCTCACCCGCTTGCCGGGTGACGACAACGACCTATGAAACCGGCTGGCCCCGGCGGCGACCGGGCTTCGCTCCCGGGAGTGACTGAGGATCCGGACCGCGCCGACGTCCGCCAGGATGCCGACTGGGCGGCGCAGGCGCGCGGACATCTGGCGCGCGCCGATGCCGGATTCGCCAGCCGTTTTGACGCGGATGCCGAGATCGACCGCCTGCTGGCCGAGCGCGCCGCCGAGGTCGACGCCGTGGTCCAGGCCGCCTGGCAGCGCTGCATCCCGCCGGGCGCGGAGCTGGCCCTGTTCGCGGTTGGTGGCTACGGTCGCGGCGAGCTGTATCCACAGTCCGACATCGACCTGCTGGTGCTGGCGGAAGCTGACGAGTCGCAGACCCGCGCCGAGGACCTGGCGCGCCTGTTCGCGCTGTTGTGGGACTGCGGCCTGCCGGTCGGCCACGCGGTGCGCTCGCTGGAACAATGCACCCAGGCCTCCATCGAGGACATCACCGTCCTGACCGCCTTGCTGGAAGCGCGGCCGCTGATGGCCAACGAGCACGAGCGGCGCGAGTTGCAGGCGGCGGTGTCGCCGCGGTTGGTCTGGCCGCCGCAGCAGTTCTTCGAGGCCAAGCGGCTGGAACTGCGCGAGCGCCACGCGCGCTTTGACGATACCGCCGACAACCTCGAGCCCAACCTGAAGGAAGGCCCCGGCGGTTTGCGCGACGTGCAGACCCTCAACTGGATGGCATTGCGCATCATTGGCACCGCGGACATGGAGTCGCTGGTGGCGTTCGGCCAGATGGGCGCCGACGAGGTGGCGACGCTGGAGCGTGAGCGCCGGGGGCTGGCCCGTCTCCGGTACGGGCTGCACCTGGTCGCCGGCAAGCGCGAAGAGCGCCTGCGCTTCGATTTTCAGAAGCTGCTCGCCACCCGGCTGGGCTTCGAGGACGTCGGCGGAACGCTGGCCGTCGAGCAGATGATGCAGGGCTTCTACCGCAACGCCTCGCTGGTGCTGCGCATCGGTGAGCGGTTGCTGCAGCGGTTTGAAGAACAACTGGAAGGCGAGGCCGAGCCGGAACCGCTGGATGAGCTTTTCGAGTTGCGCCGCGGTTACCTTGCCGCGCGCGATCCGGACTGGCCGCGTGATCCTGGCGAAGTCTTCGCGCTGTTCGCGACCTGGGCGGCGCGCGGCGAGCTGAGCGGATTGCACTCGCACACCGCGCGGGTGCTGGCCGAAGCGCTGCCCAGCTTTCCTGACTTCGACAGCGCCGGTCCGGAGTTGCACCAGCGATTCCTGCGGCTGCTGCGCGGCGAGCAGCCGGTCCGCACGCTGACCCGCATGGCCCGCCTGGGCGTCCTGGGGCGCTGGATCCCGGCGTTCCTGAAGGTCTCCGGACGGATGCAGTTCGACCTCTTTCACGTCTATACCGTCGATCAGCACACGCTGGCGGTGCTGAAAAACATCGCGTCCTTCGCCAATCCGGAGTCCAGCGAGCGCTTTGCACTGGCGCACGAGGTCTGGCCGCGCCTGCGCAAGCCCGAGCTGCTCTTGCTCGCCGGGCTGTTCCACGACATCGCCAAGGGTCGCGGCGGCAACCACTCCGAGCTGGGCGCTGACGATGCGCGCGTCTTCTGCAGCACCGTTGGACTGGGTGAGGCGGACACCGCGCTGGTGGAATGGCTGGTGCGCAAGCACCTGCTGATGTCGATCACCGCGCAGAAGCAGGACATTGCAGATCCGGACGTGATCCACCGCTTCGCCACCGTGGTCGGGGATCGCGAGCGGCTCGACCATCTCTACCTGCTGACCTGCGCGGACATCGCCGGCACCTCGCCCAAGCTGTGGAATGCGTGGAAGAACCGGCTGATGGCCGACCTCTACACCGCGACGCGACTGGCCCTGCGGCGCGGGCTGGAAAATCCGGTTGCAGTCACCGAGCACATCGCCGAGACGCGTCAGGCGGTGGAAGGTCTGCTGGCCGCCCAAGGCATGGACGAGGCGACGATTGCCGAGCTGTTCGCGCGCATGCCGGAGGCCGGCTTCCAGCGCGGTCGGCCGTATCAGCTGGCCTGGCAGGCCGCCGCGCTGCACCGGCTGGAACCGGGTCGGACGAAGGTGCGGGTGCGTCCCGTGGCTGCCGATACCGGCGCACTGGAAGTATTCGTGCACTCGATGGACCGCGACGGCCTGTTTGCCGCGATCGTTGCCGTGCTCGACCGCTGCGGGCTGGAAATCCAGCAGGCGCGGGTGCTGGACGGCCCCAATGGCACCATTTTCGACACCTTTGAAGTCATCCCCGGCGACTCGCGTCGGGCACCGGTCGCCGCCGATGTCGCCGAGCGCCTTGCACTCGCGCTGGACGGCCCGCTGGATGACATCCGCCCGGCCAGGCGCACCCAGCCGCGGCACCTGCGACACTTCCGCATCGCGCCGAAGATCGGCTTCGACGACGTCGGCGACGGGCGAACCACGCTGAGCCTGGTGTGCACCGACCGGCCCGGACTGCTCGCCGATGTCGCGCAGATCCTGCGCCAGCAGCACATGCGCGTCCACGATGCGCGCATTGCCACCTTCGGCGCGCGCGCCGAGGACGTCTTCCAGATCACCGCTACCGATGCCCACGGCCACAGCCAGCCATTGGACGCGGACCGCCAACAGGGATTGAGCACCGCGCTGCTTGCCTGTCTTGAAGGAGAACCCTTGTGACCCCCAGCAACACCGCCCGTAACCCCGCCAGCACCGACGAGCTTCGGGCCGTGATCGAAGACGCCTTCGAGCGTCGCGAAACCCTTGCCGCCGACGAACTCGCCGGCACCGTCACGCCGATGGTCGAGCGCGCCATTGCCGGCATCGAGTCGGGCGAACTGCGCGTGGCGGAGCCCGACGGCAGCGATGGCTGGAAGGTCAACGCATGGCTCAAGAAGGCGGTGCTGCTGTACTTCCGCACCCAGGAAATGGCCGTCATCGATGCCAGTCCGGCACCGTTCTGGGACAAGATCCCGGCACGTTTCGGCGATTTTGACGAGGCCGCCTTCCGTGATGTCGGTGCGCGCGTCGTGCCCGGCGCGATCGTCCGCCGCGGCGCCCATATCGGCCGCGACGTGGTGCTGATGCCCAGCTTCGTCAACATCGGCGCCCATGTGGGCGAGGGCACGATGGTGGACACCTGGGCGACGGTGGGTTCCTGCGCGCAGATCGGAAAGCACTGCCACCTGTCCGGCGGCGCCGGTATCGGCGGCGTGCTGGAGCCGCTGCAGGCGACGCCGACCATCATCGAGGACCACTGCTTCATCGGCGCGCGCTCGGAGGTGGTCGAGGGTTTCGTGGTCGGCCATCACAGCGTGATTGGCATGGGCGTGTTTCTGGGCCAGAGCACCCGCGTCTACAACCGCGCCACCGGCGAGGTCAGCTACGGCAGCGTGCCGCCCTACAGCGTCGTGGTCTCCGGCCAGCTGCCGGCGGCGGACGGTTCGCACTCGCTGTACTGCGCGGTGATCGTCAAGCAGGTCGACGAGCGGACCCGCTCCAAGACCAGCATCAACGAGCTGCTTCGCGGACTCGCCGACTGAGGAGGCAGGCATGACCACCACCGTTTACGGACTGGCCAACTGCGACACTTGCCGCAAGGCGCGCAAGTGGCTGGACCGCTTCGGAATTCCGTACGAATTCATCGACTACCGCGAGCAGCGGCAGACGCCGGAGACGCTGATGGAGTGGCAGGAAAAACTTGGCGGATGGGAGGCGATGATCAACAAGTCGTCCACGACCTGGCGTCAACTGCCGGAATCGCGCAAAAGCCCCGGCTCGGACGCGGAGTGGAAGCTGCTGCTGAAGGAGTACCCGCAGCTGATCCGGCGCCCGGTGGTGGTCACCGACGACGGCCAGGTCTCCCAGCGCTTCAGTGACAACAGTTTCAAGCAGCGTTTCGGCCAATGAGCAGCGAGGTCCTGGCGCTTACGTGTGAGCTGATCGGTCGTCGCTCGGTAACCCCCGACGACGCCGGTTGCCAGACGCTGCTGGCGGGGCGCCTGCAGCGCGCCGGTTTTGCCTGCGAGCACCTGCGCTTCGGCGCGGTCGACAATCTCTGGGCGACGCACGGAGAGGGCGAGGGGCCAACGCTGGTGCTCTTGGGGCATACCGATGTGGTGCCCCCCGGACCGGCCGCGGACTGGACCAGCGATCCGTTTGTGCCGGAGATCCGTGACGGCGTGCTGTACGGGCGCGGCGCGGCGGACATGAAGGGCAGCGTCGCCGCATTCGTGATTGCCGCCGAGCGTTTCGTCGCCGCGCATCCCGACCATCCCGGCCGGCTGGCCCTGCTGCTGACCTCCGACGAGGAGGGCGATGCAATCGACGGCGTGCGGCGGGTTACCGAGCTGTTTCGCGAGCGCGGCGAGCGCGTCGACTGGTGCATCACCGGCGAGCCGTCATCAACCGCCAGGCTGGGCGATCTGCTGCGCGTGGGCCGGCGCGGAAGCCTGACCGCAACGCTGGATGTGCACGGTATCCAGGGCCATGTCGCCTACCCGGACAAGGCGCGCAATCCGGTCCACCAGGCGCTGCCGGCGCTGGCGGCGCTGGCCGCGCGACGCTGGGATGAGGGCTTCGAAACCTTCCCGCCGACCAGCCTGCAGATCAGCAATATCAGTGCCGGTACCGGCGCCAGCAACGTGATTCCGGGCGCGCTGCAGGTGGTGTTCAATCTGCGCTACAACCCCAGCTGGGACGCTGCCAGGCTCGAGCAGGAATGCGAGCAGGTACTGCGCGAGCACGGGCTTGATTACGCGATCCACTGGCATCGCAGCGGCGAGCCGTTCTTCACCCCCAAGGGTCCGCTGCGGCAGGCCGCGCGCGAAGTGTTGACCGATATCAACGGTGAACCGCCGGAGGAGAGCACCGGCGGTGGCACGTCGGATGCACGCTTCATCGCGACCCTGGGAACCCAGTGCATTGAGGTCGGCCCGGTGAATGCCAGCATCCACCAGGTGGACGAGAGCGTGGCCGTCGCCGATCTGGAAGCGCTGCCCGACCTGTATCAGGCGCTGGTCGAGAAGCTGCTGCTGCCAACGGTGCCGTGAGTCTTCATTTTTGCGCCTGCGGCACCTCGGCCACGGCGATGCGTTGCCACGCAACCGTCGAATCGCCGCCGTGGATCGGCATCGCCACCGCGTCGCGCTCAAGCAGCTCGGCCGCCATCGCCGGCGGGATGCCGGCCGATCGGTCATAGCCGTACAGCTCGATCTCCCGTCCGGGCGCGCTTTCAAACTCGAACACCGCGCCCTCCGGCGGCAGCCCGACGACCGCGATGCGGCGCCAGCGCGTCGACTCGGCGTGCCAGCGTGAGGGCGCCAACGGCTGCCCCTGTACCCGGATGGCGGACACCTCGATGTCGCCCGGCACCATCAACCCGCCTTCGCTGGCGGCTCGGCTGGACGACACACGAATGGCGATCTCGCGTCGGCCATCGCGAATGATGTCGGACTCCACCTGCAACGTGGGCGCCGAAAGTGCAGGTCCCTCCGCTCCGGGATAACCCCACCCCAGCCACGCGGTGACCGGCCGGGAGACGTCGGCAAAACCCGCCTGGCGCATGAAGCCCGCCGGCATGGTCGCGCGCGGTTGCAGGTACAGGCGCGCCGAGTCGCTGCCGCCGGCGTACAACAGGTTCGCCGGGCGCGGCACGTCTGCATCGAACGCGGGCCGGGCGAGGGCGAGCATCGCGCAGGCGAATGCCACCGCCAGTCCAGCGAGTGCCAGTGGGCCCGCCGTGCGACGGAGGCTCAGCAGCGCGGGCAACAACGGCAGCACGATGACACCGCTCAACAGCGTGGTGGCAGTCAAGCCCGGATGCCCGATGGCCGCGTAGGAATCCACAGCGTAGGGAAACCAGAGGCCGGCCGCCACGACCGCGGCGATGCCTGACCACAGCACCGCTCTCCCCGGAACAAAGTGCGCGCAGATGCCCGCCGCCAACAGCGGCAGCAGGCCGAGGTAGCTGGCTCCAGGCATCGCCGCCACCGCCGCCACCGCGACGATCGCAAACGGCAACAAGCTCGCCAGGGCGAGCGCCGGCAAGCCGCACCAGCGCTGCACCGCGTAGCCGCCCAGCAGCATCGCCGGCAACGCCAGGGCCACGAACGTGGTGACCAGCAGCGCGCTCTGCGCGGTCCACATCGCCGGCATTGCGCCCAGCGTCTGCAACAGCGCGTGGACTCCCCAGCCCAGCCCGGCCAGCACCGCCAGCAGCGCCAGCAGCGCAATCGACGCGGAGGCGAGCGCAGCCGGGCGCGAACCGCGCCGGACCAGGCGCACGCCGAGCGCGAGCCACAGCACCAGCCCAAGGGCGAGCAGGAACGGATTCAGCGCCACCGGCCACGCGGCGAAGGTCGCGCCAAACACGCTGAAGAACACCGCGTCCTGCGCAGCGCCGTCGTCGGCATCCGCCGCAGCGCCGGGTGCACGTCCCGCCAGTTCGCGCGTCATCGACAATGCGTTGTCACCGTGGTGTTGCAACGAGCCACGGTCCAGATGGGCGAGGTTGTCCAGCGGCGTGTGGTAACGCGCCGCGCCCTCCGCCCACGCGAAGTTCAGGCCTTCGCGCCCCTCACGGCGGAACACGCTGAAGTCGGTGTCGTTGGGCAGGCTGCGGTAGATCTCGTAGTCCAGCGATGAGCCGCTGGCGCGAGGCAGCGCCCGACGCATGGCCGCGATGATCTGCGCGTTGCCGGGCTGGGTTTCGATCAACAGGCTCGCCCCGCGCGTGCCGCGGGCCTCCAGGTTGATCACCGTCGCGATGCGGGCGAACTCGGGCTCGCGCACGAAGGCTTCCGCACCGATCAGGCCGAGTTCCTCGCCGTCGCTGGCCAGCAGCCACACGTCGCGGGCCAGCGGCGGGCCAGCGAGCAGGGCCCGTGCCGATTCGATCAGCGTGGCAACGCCGGCGCCGTCGTCGGACGCTCCCGGCCCCGCACCGACCGAGTCGTAGTGGGCGGCGAGCAGGACAGCCTGTTCCGCGCTCTCGCCCGGGATCCGGGCGACGATATTCTCCACCGTCGCGCAGGTGCTGCCGCCGCAGGCAAACCGCCGCTGGACCTGGGCCTGCACCCCGATGCGCGCCAACTCGGCGACGATGCGAGCACGCACCTGCGCGTTGGCAGCGCTGCCGGTGGGGTGGGGTTGCTCGTCGCCGAGCACCCGTGCCAGCACCGTGGCCGCTCGCGTCGCCGAAAACACGGTGGCCGGCGCGTCCACCCCGATGGCCGCGGGTGTCCGGTCGCCGCGCATCGACACCGCAGCGGAAAGCACGAACAACACGATCATGGCCAGCGGGACCCAGCGCGCGGTTCCCTGCTGCACGGCGGCTGCATGCGGAACCGCAGCAGCGGATCGTCTCTTGTGCGGCATCGTCTTCCCCAGGCCAAGCCGCGACGGCGGCCTGCCGATCATAACGGCGCCGACAGGGAATGCGGTTCAGTGGATTCGATCAATGCCCAGCGGCAGCATGAACCGTCAGGCAGGCGTTGCGAGGCGTGGCGCGACCGTTCCGGATTCGGCCGTCTTGGCCTCCTGCGGACGCAAACTCGCCAGTGCTCCGGTCCATTTGGACAGCTCGTCGAGCATCTGCTGCGCGGAATGATTGATCAGCTCGTTGGAGACAAACGCGCCTTCCCCGTCCAGGGATTGACCGACCATCGGCACGGCAACGCCTTCGACCATCGGCATCATCTTCAGCGTCGTCACCAGCTGCTTGGCCATCTGCACCGCGCGCATCCCGCCCGACACGCCGCCGTAGCTGACGAAGCCGCAGGCCTTGTAGTTCCACTCGCGGTAGACGTAGTTCAATGCGTTCACCAGCGCCGGCGGCGGGTTGAAGTTGTACTCGGGGGTCACGAACACGAACGCGTCGGCGGCCGCCACGCTGGCCGACCAGGCCTTGGTGTGGGCGTGCTCGTACTGCTGCATCGCCGGGTGACGGGGCTCGTCGTAGATCGGCAGCTTGAAGTCCGCCAGATCGACCAGTTTGACCTCGAAGGCGCTGTGGCGGGCGGCAAAGTCACTGAACCAGCGGGCGACGGCGGGACCGACGCGACCGGGGCGGGTGCTGGCGATGACGACGTGGAGTTGGGGTTTCAAGTGGAGCTCCTTTGGATGTTTGGGAGGGAAATCAATGCGGCATGCGGCCGAAGCGACCACCGTCGAAGTCCGCGATGGCCTGGTGGATCTCGGCCTGGCTGTTCATCACGAACGGGCCGTGGCCGACGATGGGCTCGTCAATCGGCTCCCCGCTGAGCAGCAGTACGGTGGCGTCGGTGTTGGCTTCCAGCAGCAAGTCGCTGCCGGCGCGGTCGAGCATCACCAGCTGCCCTTCGCGGGCGATCTGCGTTTCGTTGACCTGCACGGTGCCATGCAGGACGACCAGCGCCGCCGTGTGACCCTCGGGCAGTTCGAATTGGCTGGAACGGTCCTTGCCGAGGCGCACGTCCCAGACGTTCATCGCGGTGAAGGTGCGCGCTGGACCCGCATGGCCGGCGTACTCACCGGCAATCACCCGGACCCTGCCCGCATTTCCGGGCAGCGGCACGGAAGGAATGTCGGCATCGAGCAGCGTCTGGTACCCGGGCGCGGCCATCTTGTCCTTCGTCGGCAGGTTGACCCACAGCTGCACCATCTCCAGCGTGCCGCCAGTGCGGGTGAACGCGTGCGAGTGGAACTCCTCGTGCAGGATGCCCGAGGCGGCGGTCATCCACTGCACATCGCCCGGGCCGATGGTGCCGCCGGCGCCGGTGGAATCGCGATGCTCCACCTCGCCCTCATAGACGATGGTGACCGTCTCGAAGCCGCGGTGCGGGTGCTGTCCGACGCCGCGCGGCCGGGCGGCCGGCTCGAACCGCATCGGACCGGCATAGTCCAGCAACAGGAACGGGCTCAGGTGCTGGCCCAGGCCGTGGTAGGAAAACAGCGAACGGACCGGGAAGCCGTCGCCGACCCAATGCGGCTTGGGCGCGCTGTAGATGCCGAGGACTTTCTTCATGGGGTTCTCTTGATCGCGGGTCCGGTGGGGTCCAGACCTATGAGCGCCATTTTACTTGCTGACGTTTGTGGTGGCAGTCGGCAATCATCACTCGCATCGTTCCATATAAAGGACAATGCCGCGCTTGCTTGCGGAGCAGGGAGCTTGCGCCTCGCATCCCGATGGTGGAAGCTCGGCCAATGCATCACGCTCCCGCCCGGCTCCACGCGTCTTTCGTCATCGGCTCCACGCCTTGTGCGACGCGCGTTGCTGCGCAGCTCAACTCGAATAACAACGTCCGCCTCCCGCAGGCCGACGACTAGCGCGCACGACAAAACGCACTAATCGAATCCAAGGCCTGCACTGCGAAGTGCGGGCCTTTTTTTTCGCCTTCTTTCCACGTCCCATCCACCAGGAGTTCGCCCCATGTGCTCGATCCTCGGCATCTTCCGCCAGCAACCCGGTGACGACCTGCAACCGCTGCGCCCGCTCGCGCTCGAACTGTCGCGGCGCCAGCGCCACCGCGGGCCGGACTGGAGCGGCGTGTACGTCGACGAGGCGGCGATCCTGGTCCATGAGCGCCTCGCCATCGTCGATCCGGCCGGTGGCGCCCAGCCGATGCGCTCGGCCGACGGCGACCTGGTGCTGGCGGTCAACGGCGAGATCTACAACCACCGCGAGCTGAAGGCGGCGCTGCGGCAGGCCTACGACTTCCAGACCGAATCGGACTGCGAGGTCATCAGCGCGCTGTTCCGCGAGGACGCCGACATCGGCGGCTGGTTGAACCGCGTCAATGGCATCTTCGCCTTCGCCCTGTGGGATCGCCGGGCGCAGCGTGTGCTCATCGCGCGTGACCCGATCGGCGTGGTGCCGCTGTATTGGGGCCACGACGCTGCCGGGCGGCTGTGCGTGGCCTCCGAGATGAAGGCGTTGGCCGACACCTGCGACGACGTCGCCCAGTTTCCGCCGGGGCACTTTTACGACAGCGCGGACGGCCAGCTGGTCGCTTACTACCAGCGGCCGTGGCGCGAACACGCCGCGACCGTCGATGTGCGGGTCGATCCGGCCGAACTGCGCGAAGCTTTCGAGGCGGCCGTGCACCGGCAGCTGATGTGCGACGTGCCGTACGGCGTGTTGTTGTCAGGCGGGCTGGATTCCTCGCTGGTCGCCGCCTGCGCCGCGCGGTTCGCGCGCAAGCGCATCGAGGAGGACGACCAGGCAGAGGCATGGTGGCCGCGACTGCATTCCTTCGCCATCGGCCTGGACGGTTCGCCCGACCTGGCCGCCGCGGAGGTCGCCGCCGAGGCGCTGGGCACCGTGCACCACGGTTTCACCTACACCCAGGAGGAGGGCATGGACGCCATTCCCGAGGTGATCCGGCACATCGAGACCTACGACGTCACCACCATCCGCGCGTCCACCCCGATGTTCCTGCTCGCGCGCCGGATCAAGGCGATGGGCGTGAAAATGGTCCTGTCGGGCGAGGGCAGCGACGAGATCTTCGGCGGCTACCTGTACTTCCACAAGGCGCCCAACGCGCGCGAATTCCACGAGGAGCTGGTGCGCAAGATCGACGCCCTGCACAACTACGATTGCCTGCGCGCCAACAAGTCGATGATGGCCTGGGGCGTGGAGCCGCGGGTGCCGTTCCTGGACGTGGCCTTCATGGAGGTCGCGATGAAGATGGACGCCAGCGCCAAGATGGTCGGGATGCGCGCGGACGGCACGGTGCGCATCGAGAAGGCGGTGCTGCGGGAGGCGTTCGAGGGCTACCTGCCCGACTCGATCCTGTGGCGGCAGAAGGAGCAGTTCAGCGACGGCGTCGGCTACGGCTGGATCGATGGGCTCAAGGACCACGCTGAGGCCACGGTGAGCGACGCCCAGCTGGCCGAGGCCGCCGCGCGGTTCCCGATCAACACCCCGGTCACCAAGGAGGGCTACTGGTATCGCGAGCTGTTCGAGCAGCAGTTTCCCGGCGATGCATGCGCGCGCACGGTGCCGGGCGGCAAGTCGATCGCCTGCTCCACCGAGACGGCGCTGGCCTGGGATGCGTCGTTCTCCAACGCGGCCGACCCGTCGGGGCGGGCGATGCGCGGCGTGCACCAGGCGGCCAATGCGTGAACCGGCTTCCTGCCCGGCGCCCGTTCTTTGGGCCGGGCGGGCGGCTAGCGTCGGCGCAGCTCGTACACCACGGTCTGCAGTGCGCTGACGCCATCGGCAATGAAGTTCGGCTGCTGCGACAGGATCTCGCGTCGCTCGAGCACGCCGACCTCCCACTGCGGACTGAACAACGCCCGCACCTCGGCTTCCTCGACGCTGAAGGGCGGACCGGCCTTCTCGATCTGCGGGTATTCCAGGGTGATCAGCAGGCCTCGGCAACCGCTGGGCAAGCGGCCGTACACCTCGCTTGCATAGCGCTCGCGCAGGGCGGGCGGCAGCGCGATCAGCGCGGCACGGTCGTAGACGGCGTCGCATCCCGCCAGATCGGCGGGACCCTGGGCGAACACGTCGCCCTGCACCAGCTCCAGATCGCCGGCGCGGTAATGCCGGCCTGCGGCTGAGTCGCGGGTTTCAGCGTGCAGGGCGTGCTCGGCGAGGAACTGCTCGATCGCGGTCAGGGCCAGCTCCACGCCGAACACCCGATAGCCCTGGTTGGCAAACCACAGCATGTCCAGGCTCTTGCCCGCCAATGGCACGAACACCCGGCTGCCGGCCGGCACCTGCAGGGACGGCCAATGCTTGAGCATCAGCGGGGTCTCGCGGTCCTGGTGGAAGCCGATGCGGCCTTCCTGCCAGCGCTGTTGCCAGAAGTCGGGTTCCATCGGTGCGGGTTCCTATTCGGCCTGCAGGCCGTCGACCTTCTGCCAACCTCGCGGCAGCAGGCCGCCACGGGCGGCACGGGCGCCGGTGTAGGCGTCAAGATCTTTCCAGGTGAGGGTCATCGTGCGCGCGCCGGAGTTGACCAGCAGCGAGCCGCCTTCGGCGACCACGGCGACGGCGATCACCCGCTCGGTGCCCAGTTTCGCGCGCGGAATGTCGATCAGCTTGTTGCCCTTGCCCTTGTCGAGCTCCGGCAAGTCCGCGACCGGGAACGCGAGCAGGTGGCCCCCACTGGTGGCCACGACCACGCGGTCCTGCGATGGATTACCCACCGCCGCAGGCTGCAGCACGCTGGCATTCGGGGTCAGCGAGAGCATCGCCTTGCCCGCCTTGTTGCGACTGGTCAGGTTCTCGAAGCGGGTCACGAAGCCGTAGCCGTGGTTGCTGGCGAGAACGAAACGCTGGTCGTTGTCGCCGCTGGCCAGGGCCTGGAACGAGGACTTCCCGGCCGGCGAGAAGCGGGCCGTGAGCGGGTCGCCGTTGCCGCGCGCTGATGGCAGGCCGTGGACCACGGTGGAGTAACTGCGGCCGGCCGAGTCGAGGAAGGCGACCTGATGGTTGCTGCGCGTGCGGGTGAAGGCCAGCAGGCTGTCGCCCTCGCGGTAGTTCATCGCGGCCGCATCCACGTCGTGGCCCTTCGCCGCGCGCACCCAGCCCTTTTCACTGAGCACCACGGTCATCGGCTCGCTGGGCGCCAGGTCGGTTTCCGACAGCGCCTGCGCCGCGCCGCGTGCCACCAGCGGCGAGCGGCGGGCGTCGCCGAACTTCTTCGCATCCGCCAGCAGCTCGTCCTTGACCAGCTTCTTCAGCTTGGCCTTGCTGCCCAGCAGAGCCACCAGCTGGTCGCGTTCCTTGGCCAGCGCGTCCTGCTCGCCGCGGATCTTCATCTCTTCCAGGCGGGCCAGCTGGCGCAGGCGGGTTTCCAGGATGTAGTCGGTCTGCGCCTCGCTGAGGTCGAAGCGCTCCATCAGCACCGGGCGCGGTTCGTCCTCGCTGCGGATGATGCGGATCACTTCATCCAGGTTGAGGAACGCGACCAGCAGGCCTTCCAGCAGGTGCAGGCGCTGCTCGACCTTCTCCAGCCGGTGCTTGAGGCGCCGGGTCACGGTGTCGGTGCGGAAGGTCAGCCACTCGGTGAGGAAGGCACGCAGGCCCTTGACCTGCGGGCGGCCGTCCAGGCCGATCACGTTCATGTTGACCCGGAAGCTTTTTTCCAGGTCGGTGGTGGCAAACAGGTGCCCCATCAGCTGCTCGACATCGACCCGGTTGCTGCGCGGAAACAGCACGATCCGGGTCGGGTTGGCGTGGTCGGACTCGTCCCGGATGTCCTCCAGCCAGGGCAGCTTCTTGGCCCGCATCTGGGTGGCGATCTGTTCGATCACCTTGCCCGGCGAGACCTGGTGCGGCAGGCCGGTGATGACGATCGAGTTGCCTTCGCGCTCGAACACGGCGCGGGCGCGCACGCTGCCTAAACCGGTCTCGTACATCTGCAGCAGGTCGCTGCGCGCGGTGATGATCTCGGCGCTGGTCGGATAGTCCGGGCCGCGCACGTGCTCGCACAGGTCGGCGGTGGTCGCGTCGGGATCATCGAGAAGGCGGATGCAGGCGCTGACCACTTCGCCCAGGTTGTGCGGCGGGACGTCGGTGGCCATGCCCACTGCAATGCCAGTGGTGCCGTTGAGCAGCAGGTGCGGCAGCCGCGCCGGCATCCAGGTCGGCTCTTCCAGCGTGCCGTCGAAGTTGGGGTTCCAGTCCACCGTGCCGTGCGCCAGTTCGCCCAGCAGGACCTCCGCGAGCGGGGTCAGCTTGGACTCGGTATAGCGCATCGCGGCGAACGATTTGGGGTCGTCGCTGGAGCCGAAATTTCCCTGGCCTTCCACCAGCGGATAGCGGTACGAGAACGGCTGCGCCATCAGCACCATCGCCTCGTAGCAGGCGCTGTCGCCGTGCGGATGGTATTTGCCGATCACGTCACCGATGGTGCGCGCGGACTTCTTCGGCTTGGAGCCGGCGTTCAGTCCCAGCTCGCTCATCGAGAAGATGATCCGCCGCTGGACCGGCTTCAGCCCGTCGCCCAGGAACGGCAGCGCACGGTCGAGCACCACGTACATCGAGTAGTCGAGGTACGCGCGTTCGGCATATTCACGCAGGGGGAGCTGTTCGTAACCGTGGAAGGCGGCGCGTACGGAATCGGTCATGGGGTGCCGTGGACTCGTGCAGCTGGGCGGTGGAGGGTATCGATTCTAACCGCCGATCAAGTGCCACGCTGGACGCGTTGGTGACTCCGACGGAGACCAAAGAAAAAGGCCGGAAGCGCTGCTGGCGGGTCCGGCCGGTTTGGCACTTCGCCGCTGCAATGGGGCGCAGCGGCCTGGCGATGGTGCGGATTCAGCGGTGCAGTTCGCCCGACGACTCGGGCTGGTAGCGGATCGACAGCACTTCCAGGGTGATGGTGCGGCCGCTGGGTACCGGCCAGTCGATGACCGCGCCCACGTGCAGGCCGAGGAGGGCACTGCCAACCGGGGCCAGGATCGACACCTTCTCCGGGCTGCCGTCGGCATCCTTGGGGTAGACGAGGGTCAGCTCGCGCTCGGCGCCGCTGTTGACGTCGCGGAAGCGCGCGGTGGAATTCATCGTGATGACGTCGTCCGGCATTTCCTTGGGCTCGAGCAACTCGGCGCGATCGAGCTCGCGGCGCAACGGCTCGGTGTTGAGGCCCTTGGCGAGCGGCTGCTCAAGCAGCGACTCCAGTCGCTCGCAATCAAGGCGGGAGACCAACAGCGGCGGGACGGAGGTAGCGTGCATGCTTCAAATCTCCAATAGCGAAGCGGGCGATGCGTCTGAAGTGCGCGTCGCCCGCGGGTCTTTGCAGTGGGTCCAAAGTAGACCCGGATCACGGGTGTAGCAATCACAGCTGTAGAAAGGGGGTCGCGCCATGTCAGGCAGGACCCCCGGAAGTGGCCGTATTGTCCCACCTTTTCTGCCGGGAACGTCTTTTGCCGTTGACAAGCGGTTCACGCCAACGCAACATACGCGGCCCGCACAGCAACAAACGCTCTGCGGTTTGCCCGGGTGGCGGAATTGGTAGACGCACTAGCTTCAGGTGCTAGCGGGGGCAACTCCGTGGAGGTTCGAGTCCTCTCCCGGGCACCAACATCGTTCGATCACTACCAGGTCGGACACCACAGAAGACCCCGCCCCGGCGGGGTTTTTTGTTGCCTTGCATCCTGACTCCGGAGTCTCGGGCGCGCACAGCGCGACCTGCAGACCTTCCGGGCGAATGTCCCCCTGCACCCGTCAGCGGCAGCAGGGGACGGGACCTGCACGCGTTCCGGGCGAATGTCCCCCTGCACCGGTCAGCGGCAGGAGGGGACGGGACCTGCACGCCTTCCGGGCGAATGTCCCCCGGCACCCGCCTGCGGCGGATGCCTCCTCCTTTATTTCGCCCCGAAGGCCTGCAGGTCCCGTCAGCCGGGTTGGCGCTTCAACACCCGCCACGAGGCTTGCTGGACGGGTGCGGATGCCCTTGGGTGTGAAATAAAGGAGGAGGCACCGGCTTCACCGGTGCCGGGGGACATTCACACCCAAGGGCATCCGCACCCGGCGCCCCCCGTCCACCGGAAAGGCCCCCGGGTCACGCAGGCCGCGCACCCGGGCACACGTCTCTCAGTCCGGAGCGGCGGCCGCTGAAACGTGCAGGTCCGCCGGCAGCGGCGGCACGCAGCCCGGCAGATAGGCACTGCCGGGCACCAGCACCCAGTCGCGGCGGCTGGAACGCCCCAGCTGGATCAACTGCGCGGGATCGACGCAGCTGTCCGCCGCCTCCTTCAGCGCGAACAGCCAGTGGTGGGCCGGGTCGGTCGCCAGCCACGCCACGCCATCGCGCCACTGCAGGCGTTCGTCGCGCGAGAAGCCGAACTCGGTAACCGGACCGGCGGCTTGGAGCAGGTGCTGTTCGCGCCAGCCGACCAGGCCCAGCGTCGCCTCCGGGCCGATTCGCGTACGCACCTGCTGCATCATTTCCCGGGCCGAACTGCTGGCGTCCAGCGCCGGCGCAAGTCCCAGGCCGTACACCGTCCACAACAGCAGGTTGAAGGCGACTGAGACCACGCCGGCGCGCGCGGTGCGTCCCCAGGCCGCGAGCACGAGCCCTCCCAGCCCCAGTACGCCGGCCCAGAGCAGCAGCGAGCGGACCGTGGCGGCATCCAGTGCACGTTCGCTGGCCACGCCATCCAGCCAACCTGTTCCGGACAGTCCGCCGGCCGCCAGCACCAGCGCCGCGGACGCCAGCACGACCACGTAGCCCAGCAGCACCCGGCGCACCCACGTCCGTTCCAGCAGCGCGGGCAGCAGCGATGCCGCGGCAACGCACAGCGCGGGCAGGGCGGGGAACAGGTACACCTCGCGCTTGCCCGGGCTGGCGGTGAAGAACAGCAGCACCAGCACCGCCCAGCCGACCAGCAGGAGCACGCGCGCGTCGCCGGCGCGGATCCGGCGCCACCATTGCGGCACCAGCCAGGGCAGCAGCAGGGCGCCCGGCAGCCACAGGGTCGCGATCACCTGCAGGTAGTACCAGGCCGGCTTTACGTGGTGCCAGGCATTGGCGTAACGGGTGCCGGTCTGCTTCAGCAGGATCTCGGCGGCGTAGGCGTGCAGCGCCGGGTCGGTGCCGCGGGCCACCGTCCACAGCATCGGCACCAGCCAGACGCCGACGCCGGCCAGGAATCCCACCGGAAGCCACCACCAGCGCCGATCGCGGTAGCCGTCCATTGGCAACTGCATCCCGTGCCGGCGCGCCAGCCACCATGGCAGCAGTATCAGCAGCGGCAGGAAACCGACGCCTTTGGTAACGGTGCCGATGCCGGCAGCCAGTCCGCCCAGCGCCAGCGCGCGCCAATCCGGTCCGCGCAGCAGGTGCCGCGACAACGCCCACAGCGACAGCGTCGTCCAGAACACCAGCACCATGTCGATCTGGCCGCGTTTCGCCTGCAGCCCGAATTGCAGGCAGGCGAGCAGCGCCCAGCCCGCAAGCAGGCCCGCGCGACGATCCCACAGGCGCGTCGCCAGGTCGGTTGTCAGCCACAGCGTGCCGAGCGCGGCGAGCAGCGAGGGCAGCAGGAAGGCGATGCGCCAGTTGCCGACCACGGTGTAGGCGAGCGCCTGCAGCCACATGAAGGGCGCCGGCTTGTGCGCGTAGGGCTCGATGCCGCGGTGCGGGATCGCCCATTGCCCGCTTTCGACCATGGTCTGCGCGGCGAGCACGAAGCGCGGCTCGTCGGGTGGCGAGGGGTCGCGAAGGCCGAGCCCCGCCCCGAGCGCCAGCGCGCCCAACAACAAGATCCACCAGACGGAGTGCGGGGGGCTAAGGCGCGGAAGGTGCATTCGCAGGTCTCGATCAGCAGGGCGACCGGCGAAGCGCGTTGCTGTTGAGGTAAATCTAACAACGCGTCCACGGGTCGGTGTTTATCATTCTCACCCGGTTCGGAGATTCCACCAATGCGCGTTGATCGCGTCCAGCCCGTGCGTATCGAACGTCCTTTTCGCTTGGCCGCAAGCGAGGACGTCCCAGAGCTGTCGGTGGTGATTCCGCTGCATAACGAGGCGGGCAATATCGGCGCGCTGCTGGGCGAAGTCTGCAACGCACTGCGTGGCGTGGTCCGCTTCGAAGTGCTGTGCGTCGACGACGCCAGCCCCGACAATACCCTTGAGGAACTGCGCCGCTCGGCCGCCGACATGCCCGAGTTGCGCGTGCTGCCGCTTGCCGAACAGTCCGGCCAGAGCACCGCGATCCGGGTCGGGGTGAAAGCCGCGCGCGGCCGCTGGATCGCTACCCTGGACGGCGACGGCCAGAACGATCCGGCCGACCTCCCAGGACTGCTGGCGGCGCGCGACGCCGCTTGTGACGACATCCGCCTGGTCGCCGGCTGGCGGACCAAACGCCGCGATCGCTGGGACAAGCGCCTGGCCTCGCGGATCGCCAACGCGGTGCGCCAGTCGCTGCTGCACGATGCGACCCCCGACACCGGCTGTGGCATCAAGCTGTTCGAGCGCGAGGCCTTCCTCGACCTGCCGTACTTCGACCACATGCATCGTTACCTGCCCGCGCTGATGCAACGCGCCGGCTGGCGCACGATCAGCGTGCCGGTGAACCACCGCCCGCGCGGCGCCGGCACGTCGCATTACACCAACCTCGGCCGCGCCTTGGTCGGCCTGTCGGACCTGTGGGGCGTGGCCTGGCTGGTCCGGCGCAACCGCGTGGCGAAGGTGCTTCCGTCCGCGCTCGAGTCGGCCGCGCTCGACTCGGACCAGACCCCTGGCGAGCGCGCCATCCAGATGGACAGGAGCAGCGCATGAACACCCTCACCACCTGGCTGGTCGTGGGATTCGTCGGTCAGGCGCTGTTCGCGTCGCGCTTCATCGTCCAGTGGCTGGCCTCCGAGCGCGCGCAGCGCAGCGTGGTGCCGACCGCGTTCTGGTATCTCAGCCTGGGCGGCAGCACGGTCCTGTTGGCGTACGCGATTCACCGCGCCGACCCGGTGTTCATCGTCGGCCAGTCCACCGGGCTGTTCATCTACCTGCGCAACCTGCACCTGATCCGGCGCGGCAAGTTGAGCGCGGACACGGGCGACGCCTGACCTCGCGGCTGCGAAGCGCCCGCCAGCCACCTGCCGTTGACGTGGTCGGGCTGTAACATCCCCTCCATGAACAAGCCCCCCAGCAAGCGCGGCCGCAAGCCGTCCAAATCGACCGGCAAGGCCGGAACCCCGAAATCCGCGGCAGGCGCCGCAGGCGGCAAGCCCAAGGGCAAGAAGCCCGGCTGGCTGCCCGACGCACCGCGCGGCGGTCCCAAGCCGCCGCTGGCGCCGCTGCACCCTGACACGGGCAAGGACGGCAAGCTGGCCGATCCGTTTGCCGCCCGCGAGGCCGCGCGCTACGACCAGCCCATCGCCAGCCGCGAGATGATCCTGCAGCTGCTGGCCGCCGCCGACGGTCCGATGGACGCCGAGGCGCTGGCGACCAAGCTCGCCCTGACCGAGCCCGACCGCTTCGATGCGATGACCGCCCGCCTGCGCGCGATGGTGCGCGACGGCCAAGTGCTGCAGAACCGGCGCGGCGGCTTCGTCCCCGCCCAGCAGCTCGACCTCGTCCCCGGCACCGTAATCGCCAACCCGGACGGCTACGGCTTCCTGCGCCCGGATGCCGGCGGCGATGACATGTTCCTGCCGCCCTACGAGATGCGGAAGGTCATGCACGGCGACCGCGTCCTCGCCGGCCTCACCGGCATGGACAACCGCGGCCGCCAGGAAGGCACGATCCTGGAGGTGCTCGAGCGCCGCATGAGCCGGATGATCGGCCGCTTCATCGTCGATGACGGCATCTGCTACGTGGAGCCCGACGACCGCCGCGTCCAGCGCAACATCCTGATTCCGCCCGAGGGTCGCGGCGACGCGCAGCCGGGCAATCTGGTGGTGTGCGAGCTGACCCGCGCGCCCGACGCGCGCCGCCCGCCGATGGGCCGCATCCTGACCGTGCTGGGCGAGAAGCTGACCGCCTCGCTGGCGGTGCAGGCCGCGATCCACGGCCACAACATCCCGCACGAATTCGCCCCCGAGGTGCTGGACGAGGCGGGCGCGATCCCGGTCGAGGTGCAGGCTGAGGAAACCGCGAACCGCGTGGACCTGCGTGCGTTCCCGCTGGTCACCATCGACGGCGAGGACGCCAAGGATTTCGATGACGCGGTGTGGTGCGAACCCAACCGCGACGGTTTCCGGTTGATCGTCGCCATCGCCGACGTGTCCCATTACGTGCGCCCCGGCCGCCCGCTGGACGAGGAGGCGCAGAACCGCGCCACCTCGGTCTACTTCCCCGGTTTCGTGGTGCCGATGCTGCCCGAGGTGCTGTCCAACGGCATCTGCTCGCTCAAGCCCAAGGTCGACCGCCTGTGCTTCGTCTGCGACATGCAGGTGGACCGCATGGGCCAGGTGACCGAGTCGAGATTCTACGAAGCGGTGATGCGCTCGCACGCCCGCCTGACCTACAACCAGGTCTGGAACGCGATCGGTGATGGCATCGAGGATGAGGCGCGCGAGGAAGCGCAGCAGCAGGTCGGCGAATTGCTGCCCAACCTGCAGCGCCTGCACCAGCTCTACCAGGTGCTGGCCAAGGCGCGCTCCAAGCGTGGCGCGATCGAGTTTGAATCAAGCGAAGTGCGCTTCGTCCTCGGCGAGCGCGGTGAAGTCATCCAGGCCGGCATGCTGGTGCGCAACGACGCCCACAAGCTGATCGAGGAATGCATGATCGCGGCCAACGTGGAGGCCGCGAAGTTCCTGATCGAGGCCGAAGTGGTCGCCCCCTACCGTACCCACGACCGCCCGCCGGAGCAGAAGTACGAAGACCTGCTGGAGTTCCTCAAGGAGTTCCAGCTGCGCATGCCGCCGTGGTCGAAGGTGCAGCCGCGCGACTACACCCAGCTGCTGCGCAACACCCGCGAGCGCGCCGAGGCGCCGCTGATCGAATCCGTCCTGCTGCGCAGCCAGAGCCTGGCCGTGTACCAGCCGGAAAACATCGGTCACTTCGGCCTGGCGCTGGAGGCCTACGCCCACTTCACCTCGCCGATCCGCCGCTACCCCGACCTGCTGGTGCACCGCGCGATCAAGCACGCACTGAGTGGCGCCGCGCCGGAGAAATACCGCTACTCGCCCAGCGACATGGCCCAGCTGTCCCTGCAGAGCTCCGAGCGCGGCCGCCGCGCCGACGAGGCTTCGCGTGAGGTCGATGACCGCTACCGCGCCGCGTGGATGGAGCAGCACGTGGGCAGCGAGTTCGACGGCGTGATCAGCGGCGTCACCAGCTTCGGCCTGTTCGTCGAGCTGGACCAGTCCAAGGTCAACGGCCTGGTCCACGTGACCCAGCTGCCCAACGACTACTACCGCTTCGACCCCATCCGCAAGACGCTCACCGGCGACAAGACCGGCCGCGAATACCGCCTGGGCGACCGCGTCAGCATCATCGTGATGAAGGCCAGCCTGGAGGAGCGCAAGATCGACTTCCGCCTGGCCGGCGACGGCAAGCCGCGCAAGCCCGGCGAAGAGGCGGAAGCCCGGGGCGATGCGCAGGCCGACGCACCCGCCAAGAAGCCCGCCGCCAAGGGCCGCAGGAAGAAAAGCTGACCGCCTGAGCGGACCCCGCCATCGCGTATCCTGCCTGCGGCACCACACACCGCAGGCAGGGGACTCGACACGTGGCCGATGACGCACAGCAGCGCAGTTCCGTTTCCGGCAACACCGACGCCGAAGCCGACGCCAATGCCGACGCCTTCGTCAGCAAGTGGCAGGGCGTCACCGCCTCCGAGCTGTCGACCTCCCAATCGTTCCTGATCGAGCTGAGCCAACTGCTCGGCGTCGATGCCCCGCACGCCACGGCCGAGCAGGACTACATGTTCGAGCGGCCGATCACCTTCGCCCACGGCGATGGCAGCACCAGTGCCGGCCGCATCGACCTGTACCGCCGCGGCGCGTTCGTGCTGGAGTCCAAGAAGCTGCGCCAGGGCGCGCACACCAAGGGCTTCGACGACGCCATGCTGCGCGCCCGCAGCCAGGCCGAGAACTATGCCCGCGCCTTGCCCGCCGCCGAGGGCCGCCCGCCGTTCCTGATCGTGGTCGATGTCGGCCACCGCATCGAGCTGTACTCCGAGTTCAGCCGCTCCGGCGCCACCTACACCCCGTTCCCGGACCCGCGCAGCCACCGCATCGCGCTGGCCGACCTGCGCCAGGCCGAGGTCCGCGACCGCCTGCGCCGCGTATGGCTGGACCCGCTCGGCCTGGACCCCAGCCGCGAGTCCGCCCGCGTCACCCGCGAGATCGCCACCCGCCTGGCCAAGCTCGCCCGCAGCCTGGAGCAGGCGCGCCACGCCCCCGAGGCCGTCGCCCAGTTCCTGATGCGCTGCCTGTTCACCATGTTTGCCGAGGACGTGAAGCTGCTGCCGCAGGACAGCTTCCGCGAGCTGCTGACCAAACACGCCGAGCAGCCCGACATCGCCATGCGCATGCTCGCCCAGCTCTGGCGCGACATGGACAGCGGCGGCTTCTCAGCGGTGATCGCCGGCAACGTTTTGCGCTTCAACGGCAAGTTGTTCAAGCAACCCGACACCCTGCCGCTGGACACCGCACAACTGACCCTGCTGATCGAGGCCGCCCGCGCCGACTGGAAGCACGTCGAACCGGCGATCTTCGGCACCCTGCTGGAGCGCGCCCTCAGCCCCGGCGAGCGCCACAAGCTCGGCGCCCACTACACCCCGCGCGCCTACGTCGAGCGCCTTGTGCTGCCGACCGTGATCGAACCCCTGCGCAAGGAGTGGGGCGAGGCCCAGGCCGCCGCGATGACGCTGGCCGCCGAGGACAAACCCAACGACGCCGTCAAGGAACTGCGCCGCTTCCACCACCGCCTGTGCACCGTGCGCGTGCTCGACCCCGCCTGCGGCTCCGGCAACTTCCTCTACGTCACCCTGGAACACCTCAAGCGGCTGGAAGGCGAAGTGCTGCTGGCCCTGGACGAACTGGGCTACCGCCAGACCGGCCTGGCGCTCGACGGCGAACGCGCCGACGCCACGGCCGGCGAGACCGTCGACCCGCACAACCTGCTGGGCATCGAACTCAACCCGCGCGCCGCCGCCATCGCCGAAGTCGTGCTGTGGATCGGCTACCTGCAATGGCACTTCCGCACCCGCGGCGACGTGTTCCCCCCGCAGCCGGTGATCCGCGACTTCCGCAACATCGAGAACCGCGACGCCGTGCTGGCCTATGACCGCGTCGAGTTCGAGCTGGACGAGCGCGGCATCCCCGTGACCCGCTGGGACGGCGAGACGATGAAGGTCTCCCCCGTGACCGGCGAGAAGGTGCCCGACGACACCGCCCGCAAGCCGGTGGAGCGCTACGTCAACCCGAGAAAGGCGGCGTGGCCGGAGGCGGATTTTGTGGTGGGGAATCCGCCTTATATAGGCGCACGAAGAATTCGCCTCGCACTTGGGGACGGCTATCTCGATGCTTTGCGGGGTGCCTATCCCAACATCCCTGATCACGCTGACTTCGTCATGTATTGGTGGCAGCGCGCGGCCGAACTCGTCGGGAAAGCGGCAATTGATCGGTTCGGATTCATTACTAGCAACAGCATTCGTCAATCTTTTTCGCGCAAGGTGATCGAAGCGGCTTTCGTGGACTATCCGCAACTCGCCCTTCGTTTTGTGGTTCCCGATCATCCGTGGGTCGATACAGCCGACGGTGCAGCCGTCCGCGTGGCAATGACCGTGGTCGATACCGCTGGACGCAAAGGTCAACTATTGGAAGTGACGGACGAGTCCGCGGGCGACGACGGCGAGACCGAAGTGACGCTGCTTAAGACCGAAGGACCGATCACTCCAAATCTCACCGTCAGCTTTGACCCCGCCGCCGCGATGCCACTGGCCGCGAACGCTGGATTGGCGGCGGTTGGATACCAGTTGACCGGAAAAGGCTTCACGCTGACGGAGGATCAGCTGCGTTCCCTCTATCCCCAAGGTGACTACCCAAGCCAGATCATCCGTTCGTTGGTCAGCGGCCGGGATATCACCCAGAGCAATCGCAACTTGTTTGCAATCGACCTCTTCGGCCTGACAGATGCCGACGTTAGATCGAGCCATCCCGCTTTGTTCCAATGGGTATTGGATCGAGTCAAGCCGGAGCGAGACCAGAACAATCGCGAATCCTTGAGAGTCCGCTGGTGGATATTCGGGGAGGCGCGAAGCACTTTTCGACCGGCACTGGCGGGAACCAAGGCCGCTTTCGCAACATCCCTGACCTCAAAATACCGCACGTTTGTGCGTGTACCGGCCGACACAATCTGCGACAGCACCACTGTCATGTTTGCGCTGCCAGATCCTGTGTATTTCGGCGTGCTGTCTTCCGTCGTGCATGTGACATGGGCCCTGAGTGCTGGCGGGACCTTGGAAGATCGCCCCCGCTACAACAAATCGATCTGCTTCGAGAGCTTTCCATTCCCCGACCTCCACGCCGCCGACAAATTCGGCGGCCCCATCGGCGTCGCCCTTGTCGATGAAACCGGCCGGGCAGGGGAGACGCAGACCTACGGCGAATACCCCTCCGACCGCATCCGCAACCTCGCCGAACAACTCGACGCCCACCGCAAGCGTCAGCAGGAGCAACATCCCGGTCTGACCCTGACCGGCATGTACAACGTCCTCGAAAAACTGCGCAGCGGCGACGTCCTGACCACCAAGGAACGCACCATCCACGAACAGGGCTTGGTATCCGTCCTGCGCCAACTGCACGACGAACTCGACGAAGCCGTCCTGTACGCCTACGGCTGGGGCGACCTACTGCCCCTGCTGCGCATCGCCCACGGCAACGACGCCCCGACCGAAGGCCAGACCCGCGACGATGCCAAACGCGCCTTCGACGAAGCCATCCTCGAACGCCTCGTCGCCCTCAACGCCGAACGCGCAGCCGAGGAAGCCCGGGGCAACATCCGCTGGCTCCGCCCCGAGTTCCAGAACCCCGACGTCGTTCGCGAGCACGAACCCGAACAAACCCGCCTCGCCACTGACACGGCGCAACGCGACCGAGCGGAGGGCGACGAAGCGGCCATTGCACTACCGCCCTCGGTGAAACCTCAGCCGTGGCCAAAAGACACTGTCGACCAGGTCCGCGCCGTCGCCGACGTTCTTGCGACCAGTCCGATCCCACTCTCAATTGACGAGATCGCCGCGAGGTTTACTGCCCGTGGGCCTTGGAAAAGGCGTCTTCCGAAGCTAGTAGAGATGTTAGTAGCACTCGGTCGGGCGCAAGAGCAAGATGGAAAGATCGGGCCGGCCTAAATTGTTGTATTGGGCGAAACGCATCACTTATTCTCGCTAAAGCTCACAGGAATTCATTATGACCGAAGAACTAGCGCCCTTTCTTGCCCGCAACCGAATTGATGAGGAGACATGGCAAAAAAGTGGGTGCGATTGGGATGAGCTATTGGCCATTCGAGCTGATCACGCGGCGCAATCTAAGGTGTTCTCAGAAAGCGCTGCGCTGTATGTAAATATAATTCAGAATATACCAGGTGTTCATTCGGTCAGGTGGCGCGTCAAGCAGCCCGAGCATCTACTCGAGAAGATAATTCGGAAAAAGGCAGCAGGAGAAGAAAAATACGGGGATGTGCGTGCTGACAACTACTACGAGATTGTGACGGATCTTATAGGGATTCGTGCACTACATCTTTTCAAAGATGACTGCTTTGAAATAAACGAAGCAATTGCTTCTACTTGGTCTCCGGTTGAGAAGCCAATTGCATATATACGTAACGGCGACCCCGAGGATCTCGTTCAGAGGTATCGTAACCATGGCCTAGAGGTCAAGGTGCACCCCGCGGGATACCGATCCGTTCATCATGTAATATCATCGCAGCCAACCAATAGAAAGTTATATGTGGAGGTCCAGATTCGAACTATCTTTGAAGAAGGGTGGAGCGAGATCGACCATAAGATCCGCTATCCAAACTTTTCGAATAATGAATTAGTTGGCTATTTTTTAACAATCTTCAATAGAATGGCGGGAAGCGCAGATGAAATGGGAAGTTTTGTTACTGGCCTTGCCGCTTCGATTCAAGACTACCAGCTTCAAATAGCTCAAGCCTCACGAGAGCGAGACGAAAGCTTGGAGTCTATGGAAGCAATCATTCAAGAGTTGACTGAGCTGAAGCAGCAAGATAGAGCTTCGAGGGCGACCATCGACAAGCTTCAGGCGCAAGTCACAAAGATGAGAAAAGAGAACTCTGTCGATCAGATATTCTCAAGTACAGTTCAAGCAAATCAGCTGAAAAAGCTCTTGGAGCGAGACGCTATGAGCTTCAAAGATTTGGCCCAGTTAAGTTCCGCCACTGAGGCTTTAAAGCGGTTTGACGCGCAGTCTGAAATGGCGCGGATCGAGAAGCTCATGCAGTTCGGCCCAAAGAAGAAATAGGGGTAGCCGCTCCTTTTTATCGAGCGCCGGTAGGTGGCGTCACTTAGCTCGATCGTCATACATGGTAAGTGTCTCGCCGCCAGCGCTGTCACGTTTCAATAATCCTGCGCGACTGTCGCGCAGTTCTGCCACAATCCCCCTCGCTCCGGCCGCCCCATCGGCCAACCTCACGCCACACGGAAGCGGCGGAGCATTCCTGCACCGGCATCACGCCGGTTGCACTCATGACATGGAGAAAGTCGAAATGAGCCAGAACCTGCTTTCCATCGCCCTGTCCGCCGAGGACCTGACCGCCATCAACGCGGCGCTGGGCGATATCGAATCCCGTTTGGCCGGGCTGGTCGCGCTGGACAACCAGGCGCGTCGGGAGTTGACCAAGATGGGCGACAAGTCCGAGGCCTTCGTGCGCCAGACCCTGATGGTGCTGGAGCAGAACCCCGACATCGTGCCCGACGCGATCGGCCTGCCCGAGGCGATGCGTAAGCTTCCCCGTCAAGTAGACACTTCAAAAGTAGAGTTTCCAGCGTGGCGTTGGCGGTACTCCGCCGGCGTCAAATCGCCGAGGGAATCGTGGGGGCGTTCTTCGTTGTACTCGAGCATCCACCAGTACGCCGCCTCGCGAACATCGTCGAGGCGGGCGAAGAGGTGCTGGTCCAGAACCTCTTCGCGGAGGGTCCGGTTGAAGCGTTCGATGTAGGCATTCTGGTTGGGCTTGCCGGGCTGGATATACCGGATGGCCATGCCGTTGGCCTTTGCCCACTGGATGAACGTCTCGCCCAGGAACTCGGGGCCGTTGTCGGTGCGCAGCACCTGCGGCAGGCCGTGGTCGCGCTTGAGCTGCTCGAAGATGCGCACCAGGCGGGCGGAGTTGATCGATGTGTCGACTTCAATGTGCAGCGCCTCGCGGTTGAAGTCGTCGACCACGTTGAAGGTGCGGAATCGCCGACCGCACGCCAGTGCGTCAGACATGAAGTCCGCCGACCAGACCATATCTGGCAGCCGTGGCACGTACAGCGGCACCCGCTGGCGTTTGGGCAGGCGGCGCTTCACGGGCCGTCGCAGGTTGAGTTTCATGGCCTTGTACACCCGATAGATTCGCTTGTGGTTCCACTCCGGCCGGCGACGGTGCAGCAGCTTGCGGCACTTCCAGAAACCGCGGGCCGGGCGCTCCTCGACCAGTTCCGCCAGCGCGGCGATCACTTCGGCATCGCGCACCGTCCAGTCCAGCGGCGGGCGGTACCAAGCCGCACGCGACAGGCCCACGCATGCACAGGACCGGCGCAGTGGCCGCGCGTGCACCTCGACCAGGTACCGCACCGCCTCGCGCTTCTGCTCCGGCCCTACAGTTTTTTTGCAATCAGATCCTTCATCGCCGCGTTGTCCAGCGCCAGCTCCGCATACATGCGTTTGAGCCTGCTGTTCTCGGCCTCCAGATCCTTTACCCGCCGCAGCTCCGACGCCTCAAGGCCGCCGTACTTCGACTTCCAGTTGTAGTACGTCGGCGTGCTGATGCCGGCCTGCCGGCAGATGTCCTTGACGGGCAAGCCGGCATCGGCCTGCTTGAGGATCGAGACGATCTGGGACTCGGTGAAACGGGACTTCTTCATGGAACCTCCTGGCTGAGGGGAAGATGCCAGAAAGCTCTACTTATGGGTTGTCTACTGAATGGGGAAGCTTACGCCTCAACCTCTACGAGTTCAGCCAGGTCAACAACAACGAGATGGGCATCCTGATCCGCCGCTCGGAGGACGCGGAGCTGTATCGCGAGGCCTATGAGGAAGCCCAGCGCATCATCCGTATCAGCGACGAGGTGCGCATCTCGATGGAGCGCGTCGCGACCCCGCCCGAGGAAAAGCCGGCGGAAGCGGAGCAGGCCGCTGACGCGGTATCCGATCAGGACGGCGCCGACGACGTCGGCAAGCTGACCAGTTCAAAGCTGGCCCGCAAGCTCGGCCTCAAGACCGGCGACTTCCTCGACCGCATGGTCGCCAAAGGCCATCTGGAGTTGAAGGACGGCAAGCAGGTGCTGACCGATGCCGGCAAGGCCGCCGGAGGCGAGCTCCGCGTGAGTCCCCGATTCGGCGCGTACTTCCTCTGGCCAGAAGCGACGGACGACTGACCGATCATGGGTCGCCGCTGATTACTACCGTCACCAGGACTACACCGTCGAGCATGGGGTCACCCCTAGTTCCCCTTCCGCTCCGCGATCCGGAGGATGGAGGCGAACCCGGATATTGGTGATTTCCATGAGCACGGTAGACAACGCGATCAACTCCATAAAGGACCGCCTCTCCCAAGGCATTTTCGATTGGGACGTTTCCCACGGCGACCTCAAGTCCATCAACAACACGATGGCGGATCTGAGCCCGTCCGAGCGCAACGACGTCATCGCCGGGATGAGCGATGCGGAACTGGAGAATTGGGCCGGCGAGATCCACGGCAGTCTGGGCAGCCTCAGCGCGGATGAGCGGCAGACCTTGTTCAACAAGCTGGCCGAGGGCCTGGATGCCGAGCAGATGGTGCGCATGGTTGCGGCCTTTGATGCTTCCGGCAACCCCGACAGCATCCGTGAACTGGGCGCGGCGGTCGCCACCCACGGTTCGCCGGAAGCCAAGCAGGCGTTTATCGAGGCCATGGCCGGTCGCACCAATACCGGTGATGCGCACTTCGACCCTGAACCGACGCACCGTAACGACGTGACCGACAAGCTGCTTGCCGATCCCGATGCGCTTGCCGTGGCCGAGGTGCTGGCGAGCCTGGAGGGCGAGTACTTCGACGACGCCTGGAACGCGCTCAGCGACAGCCAGCAAGCTTCCGTCATGCAGGCCGGCATCGGCCAGGCCGAAACCAGCAGCCGCAACGGCAATATCACCAACTTCGACACCACCTTGGCAGGCCGCATCGTTGACGCGGCCGCGTCCAGCAGCGACCCCAACGTCAAGGCGGACGTGTTCGAACTGGCGTCGGAGAAACTCGCGGTCGTCCAGGGCGGCGGCGATAACGGTGCGGTGCCGTTCGGGGTAGGCACGGACTCACGCAACGAGGGCGCGCGCGACACGCTCGCCAATTCCATGACCACGCTGATCAACACCGATGTGAACGCCATCGTGGCGCGGCTGGAGGTGGTGGACCATGACGGCAGCGCCCTGGTCACCTACGTCACCGAGCAGTTGGCCGCCGGTCGTGAGGAGCAGGTCGGTGAACTGATCACCAAGGTGCAGAAGGGCGATGACCTGCAGGGCGACCCGGCCACGCGGTTCATCGAGACCGACGCCGACGGGCAATACGCCAATGCCCACAACCTGGGCTACCTGATGGGCGCGGTCGAGGCCGGCGTGCGCACCGTGACCGACGACCGGGTCGCGCAGGCGGAGATGATCCGCGACATCTTTGGTGGCGCGTTGAAGATCGCCGGCCTTCCCGGCGGCGGCCCGGCCGCCAGCGGCTCGCGTACCGGCGTGGACATGCTGAGCGATCAGATCATCGACTCGATTGTCGAAGGCTATGAAGAAGACGGCGCCAAGCTGAGCGATGTGATGTACGAGCTCGGCTATCCCACCGACGCCAACGGCGACCCGGTCAACCACCCCGGCGCCGAGGCCGTGTTCAAGTCACAGCGCGGGCATGTGTTGGACGAGAACTGAATTTCCATCCTCCGCGTCGCGTGAGTCGCGTGCGCTGTCGATTGCCGGCTCCGTCGCTGGCAGGAGTGAAAGTAGTCCCCCGAGGTCAGCAACCCTCGCGATGACCGGTTCAATCCGGGCTATTGTCGCGTGGGACAGGTGCATTGTTCAGACCTTGAATGGGTAAGCGGCCATGGCGGAACTCCTCTACTTCGCGGCATTTCTCTCCGTCGCGCTTGGCATCGCCCACTCGGTACTCGGTGAGAAATACATCCTCGCGCGCTTGTTCCGGCGCGCCGACCTGCCGAAGCTCTTTGGCAGCCCGGAGTTCACCGTGCGCACGCTGCGCTTTGCCTGGCACATCACCACCGTCGCGTGGTTCGGCTTCGGCGTGCTGCTTCTGTACGCAGGTCGGGGAGACCTCGCAGTTTCCGAAATGCTGAACATCATCGGCGCCACCTTTGTTGTGAGTGGCGTCCTGCCGCTGGTTTTCACCCGCGGCAGGCATCTGGCGTGGTTGATCCTGTTCGCCATTGGCGGCATCGCGTTGTGGTGCGCCGCCTGATCGTTACTTCAATCCGAACGCCGAAAGTGGCGTCGGCATGACCCGGGACCGCCGATGTCTAGCTACATATTTTGCGAGATCGTATAAAACGCGGTTCGCGCCTGCGACATCACAGAAGGGGAAACCATGGGACTGCTTGACGGGCTGCTCGGCAACGCATCCAAGATCGACACGACTGCAATCCAACAGGAGTTTGCGCAGGTGCTCGCGCCCGGCGAGGTGGTGGAGCACGTGTACAAGCTCATCCGCGACTACTTCGTTTTCACCAACAAGCGCCTGGTGCTGGTGGACAAGCAGGGCCTGACTGGCAGCAAGGTCGAGTACCACTCGATTCCATACCGGAGCATCACTCACTTCAGCGTCGAGACCGCAGGGAGCTTCGATCTGGACGCGGAGTTGAAGATCTGGATTTCCGGCACGGCAACGCCGGTCCAGAAGACATTCAACAAGAAGCTGAGCATCTACGAGGTTCAATCGGTGTTGGCCAGCTATGTGCTTGGTTGATCGGCGGAAAGGCTGCTGAGGCCGGGCGGAACCTCCTGATCACTCAACGCAAAACCCGATACCCCCGCGCCTCCATGATCCCCAGCACGTCATCCACCGGCAGCGCTTTGACCTCGTGGCCATCGCGGCCCACCGTGGTCTCGGCCTGGAACAGCGAGTTGAGGATGGCCTCTTCGGTCGCTTCGATGGCGGCCATGAACAACGGCGACATCGCGTCGTTGCGCAGCACGGTCAGCTGCCGGGTCGGGCTGTCGGAGTCGTGCGGGACGCGCGCCGACTCGTTGGCCGAGAACGCGATCACGTAGTCGCCGCTGCCGTTGGAGGCGATGCCGCCGGTCCGGGCCAGGCCGAGCATGGCGCGCTTGGCCAGCCGCTCCAGGTTGCGGGCGTCCAGCGGCGCGTCGGTGGCGACGATGATCATGCACGAGCCGTCGGGCGAGTCGTTGAGCGCGTCGCTCAGGTAGTGCTTGCCCAGCGCCTTGCCGATCGACACGCCGTCCACGCTCAGCACGCCGCCGAAGTTGGTCTGCACCAGCGCGCCTACCGTATGCCCGCCGAGGTTGCCGGGCAGCTTGCGCGAGGACGTGCCGATGCCGCCCTTGAAGCCGAACGCGACCGTGCCGGTGCCGGCGCCGACATTGCCCTGCGCCACGTGGCCGCCAGCCGCCGATTTGATCGCCGCCAGCACGTCGCGCTTGGTGACATGGCGGCCGCGGATGTCGTTGAGGTAACCGTCGTTGGTTTCCCCGACCACCGGGTTGACCGAGCCGACCACGGCGTTGTCGGCATACGAGAAGGCGTGGTCGATCAGCGCGTCCGCCGCGACCGGCACGCCCAGGGTGTTGGTCAGGATGATCGGCGTCTCCAGCGTGCCGAGCTCGGCGACCTGGGTGGAGCCGGCCAGCTTGCCGAAGCCGTTGCCCACGTACACCGCGGCCGGAACCTTGTTTTGGAAGACGTTGCCGGCATGCGGCAGCACCGCGGTGACGCCGGTGCGGATGCTTTTCCCGCGCACCAGCGTCGTATGCCCGACCGCAACGCCCGGCACATCGGTGATCGCGTTCCACTGGCCGGGCGCCAGCACGCCCACTTCGATGCCGTAGTCGCGCAGGTTTTTCTGCTGCGCCTGTGCAGGCGTGCAGGCGGCCCACAGCAGGGCCACGACGAGCAGGCGTACAAGCATGTTGGTTCCCTCCGACGGTCCGACCGCCACCCTAACCGTAAAACCGCTGGCAGGTGTCGCACCAGAACGCGCGGCGTTGCGCCGTTCCGACGGAAGATGACGCCTGCGTTCTGGACACTGGCGCGAAGGCGATGAATACTGCATCGCAATTGCAACGCAAGGGGTTTTTATGAAAACCGCCAACTTGCCTTCGTTGAGGGTCGATCCGCGTCTGCGCCAGGCGGCGGAAGACGTGCTGCGCGAAGGCGAAAGCCTGTCCAGCTTCGTCGAGGAGTCCGTCCGGGCCAATGTCGAGCGACGCCAATCGCAGCGCGATTTCATCGAGCGCGGACTGGCCTCACGCGACAAGGCCGCAGCGGCGGGCAGCTATATCGACGCCGCGGACGTTGTCGCCGGCCTGGAAGAACGGCTCGCCGCCAGACGCCAGGGCGGCAAGCCACGATGAATCATCAAGTCCGCTTCACGCAGGATGCCGAAGACGACTTGCACCAGCTCTACGACTTCATCCTCGACCGCGACCCGCCCGACTGGCCGCTGGCCGAGCGGGCGTTGGATGCCATACGTGCCGGTGTTGCGATGCTCGCGTTCTCCCCGTACGCCTGCCGCAAGGCTGCATCTGGCATGCCCCTGCTGCGGGAGCTGCTGATACCGTTCGGTGCCACGGGCTACGTGGTGTTGTTTGAAATCGAACCGAATCAGGTGGTGACAGTGCTGGCGGTGCGCCATCAGCGCGAGGACGATTACCACTGACGCCGCGCCACCATCACGCCGTCGGCCGGCAGCCCTGAGAAGGCAGGCGTCAACGCGCCCGCCTACAATGGCCGCCCCCCATCTGCTCCCGACCCCCATGAGCCAGAAACAATGGATCGCCGGCATCAACGCCGTCGCCGCCGCGATCGAGCACGACGCCGACAACGTGCGCGAGGTCTTGATCGAGGCGGGCGGCAAGAACCCGCGCCTGACCGAGATCGAAGGCTCCGCCCGCCGCTTCGGCATCGACGTGCGCCGGGTCAACCAGCAGGCGCTCTCCGGCGTCGCCGGCAGCCTGCGCCACCAGGGCGTGGTCGCGCGCTATGAAGCGGCGAAAACCTGGGACGAGAACGAACTGGAAGACCTCGTCACCGCCGCCGAAGGCCGCGCGTTGCTGCTGATCCTCGACGGCGTCCAGGACCCCCACAACCTCGGCGCCTGCCTGCGCAGCGCCGCGGCGGCCGGCGTCACCGCGGTGATCTTTCCCAAGGACAAGGCCGTGCAGGTCAACGCGACCGTGCGCAAGACCTCCGCCGGCGCCGCCGACAGCGTCGCCGTGATCCCCGTCACCAACCTGGCCCGCACCATGCGCGACCTGCAGAAACTCGGCGTCTGGCTGTACGGCCTGGCCGGCGAAGCCAAAGGCAGCCTGTACAACGTCGACCTGCGCGGCAACGTCGGACTGGTGCTCGGCGGCGAAGGCGACGGCCTGCGCCGCCTGACCCGCGAAAACTGCGATCAGCTCGTCAACATCCCCATGCCCGGCGCCGACGGCGGTGCCGGCGTCGAAAGCCTGAACGTCTCCGTGGCCGCCGGCGTCACCCTCTTCGAAGCCGTCCGCCAGCGCGTCACCGGCTGACCCGGTTTTGCGGGTCCGGAACCATCGCCACACGGAGCGCCGGGTGTGACTGCCCTTGGGTACGAATGTCCTCCGGCACCGATGAAGCCGGTGCCTCCTCCTTTACTTCACACCCAAGGGCATCCACACCCGGTATCCACTACTCCGGCTTTTGATTTCTTCCGCCGCCGCAACCCATCGGCGGCGCCTGCCGGCATAACCACCATCATCGCGCCATACCGCTGGCGTCTGCCGGGTGTCCCGATCACCAAGCGAATATCGTGGAGCGACTGATCGGGATACCCGGCAGACGCCTCCTCGCGTAGCCAGCAGATACTCCCCGCGTCACCAACGAGTCGCCCAACATGAACTGGATCATCCTCCTCACCGCCGGCCTGTTCGAAATCGCCTGGGCCATCGGCCTCAAGTACTCCGAGGGCTTCACCCGCCTCTGGCCGACGGTGGGCACCCTGGCGGCGATGGCGATAAGCGTCTGGATGCTGGGCATCGCGATGAAGAGCCTTCCCGTCGGCACCGCCTACGCCATCTGGGTCGGCGTCGGCGCCGTGGGCACCGTGATCCTCGGCGTGGTCCTGTTTGACGAGCCCGTCAACGCCCTGCGGATCGGCAGCGTCGCCCTGATCATCGCCGGCATGGTCGGCCTGAAACTCGCGACCCCGTAAACCCCCGGCCGCACGCCGCAAACCACCGATACCTCAGCCCGACGCAGGTGCCCGCGCCAGCGGCGCCACGCCCGGCATCGGCGCCGGCCACGCATTGACGATCTGGCAGAACAACTCGGCCGTGCGCTCGGTGTCATACACCGCCGAGTGCGCCTCGTTGGCGTCCCACTCGATGCCCGCCGCCGCCGCCGCCCGCGCCAGCACCGTCTGACCGTAGGCGACCCCGGCCAGGGTGACCGTGTCGAACACGCTGAAGGGGTGGAACGGATTGCGCTTGTGGCCGGTGCGCGCGACCGCGGCGTTGAGGAAGTTCAGGTCGAAGTGCGCGTTGTGGCCGACCAGGATCGCGCGCTGGCAGCCGTGCCGGCGCAGCGCCTCGCGCACCGGCGCGAACACATGGTCGAGCGCGGCGCGCTCTTCCTTGGCGAAGCGGAACGGGTGGTCCAGCACGATCCCGGTGATCTCCAGCGACTTGGGATCGATGTCCAGGCCGGGCGCCGGAATGACATGCGCGCTGGCCGTCTTGCCGGGAACCAGCAGGCCGTTCTCGTCGATATCCACCGGCACCACCGCGATTTCCAGCAGCGCGTGGCGGTTCCAGTCGAAACCGCCGGTCTCCACATCGACCACCACGGGCAGGAAGCCGCGGAAGCGTGTGGCCAGCGGCGAGGTGGTGGGGGCGTCAGGCAAACCTGGCGTGGAGGCGGAGGGCGCGGCGTCGGTCATGGCGGAAAGCGTAGCAGAGGCGGACGAGCGCCCCGGCGTGCGCGGACGCTCCGAAGGGTGTGCCGAGCCGCTCCGGCAATCCGGCGATCAGCGCGCCGGGTTGCCGGCGTTTACGGCCGCGAGGGTGCTGCTGTGGTCGCGTTTCTCCCGCGGCGGCAGCGGGTCGTCGCCATGGACCAGAAACCAGACGTTCTCGGCGATGTTGGTGGCGTGGTCGCCGATGCGCTCCAGGTTCTTGGCGACAAACAGCAGGTGGGCGCAGGCCGGGATGGTTGCCGCGTCGCCCATCATGTCGCCGAGCAACTCCGCGAACACCGCGGTGTAGGCCCGGTCGATGGCCACATCGCGCTCCCGCACCGCCCGCGCGGCTTCGGCGTCGTGGTCCCGATAGGCCGCCATCACCTCCCGCAACTGGGTCACCGCCAGATGCCCGATGCCCTGCAGCGTGGCGATCCGCTGCCGCGGCAGGGCGTCGCCGAGCACGGTGGAACGCTTGGCCAGGTTGGCCGCAAAATCGCCGATGCGCTCGATGTCGGAGGTGATGCGCAACGCGGCCAGGATGCCGCGCAGGTCGCGCGCCATCGGCCCGTGCAGGGCCAGTTGCATCACGTCGTGGCTGATCTGCTGTTCAAGCGCGTCGATGGCGGCGTCTGCGGCGATCAGCCGCATGGCCGCAGTAGGGTCGTTGCGGGCGAGCAGGGCGAGTGCGCCCTCCAGCTGCACCGCTGCCAGCTCGCCCATGCGCAGGGTTTCCTGCAGCAGGCGCAGCTGTTCCGCATCGTGGCCCTGCAGAATCCGGGAGCCGGAGCCGTCCATCGCGTTCGTGCTCATCCGAACCGCCCGGTGATGTAGTCCTCGGTCTGGCGCTGCGAGGGGTTGGCGAAGATGGTCTCGGTCGCGTCGTGTTCGACCAGGTCGCCCAGGTACATGAAGGCGGTGTAGTCCGACACCCGCGCCGCCTGCTGCATGTTGTGCGTCACCATGACGATGGTGAAGTCGTTCTTGAGGCCGGCGATGAGCTGCTCGATGCGGCTGGTGGAGATCGGGTCCAGTGCCGAGGTCGGCTCGTCCAGCAACAGCACGTCCGGCCGCAGCGCGACCGCGCGGGCGATGCACAGGCGCTGCTGCTGCCCGCCCGACAGGCCCAGCGCACTGGCGCCCAGCTTGTCCTTGACCTCGTCCCACAGCGCCGCCTGCTGCAGGGCCTGCTCGACACGCACCGCCATCTCCGCCTTGGAGAGCTTCTCGTGGTGGCGGATGGCGTAGGCGACGTTCTCGAAGATCGTCATCGGGAACGGCACCGGCTTCTGGAAGACCATGCCGACCCGACTGCGCAGGCGGTTCAAGGGGTAGCGGGGATCCAGGATGTTGGCACCGTCCAGAAGGACCTGGCCGGTCGCGCGCATCTTCGGGTACAGCGCATAGATCCGGTTGAACACGCGCAGCAGGGTCGACTTGCCGCACCCGGACGGTCCGATGAGCGCGGTGACCTGCTTCTCCGGGATCGACAGGCGGATGTCCTTGAGCGCATGGAAGCGGTCGTAATGGAAGTCCAGCCCGCGGACATCGAGCTTTGGCGGTGCCTGCGCGGTGTCGGCCGCAAGCGGAGTCGGCCGGGTTGCCCGCTCCAGGACGGCCGCACTGGCGGCCGGGTGCGCGCGCATGGCGGGAGAGCGGGGCAGGTCGAGCACGGCGGTGGCGTTCATCGGTGGTGCCTCGGGTGGGGATCGGAGGGGGATGGGACGGGCGTTAGTCATGCGCGACCCGATGCCGGGCGACGATGGCGCGGGCGACCAGACTGGTCAGCAGGACGAAGGTGGTCAGCACCAGCGCGCCGGCCCAGGCGAGGTCCTGCCAGGACTGGTAGGGGCTGCTGGCGTACTGGTACATGACCACCGGAACGCTGGCCATCGGACCGGTCAGGTCGGCGCTCCAGTACTGGTTGCCGAACGCGGTGAACAGCAGCGGCGCGGTCTCCCCGGAGATCCGCGCCAGCGCCAGCAGGATGCCCGTCATGACGCCGGGCAGGGCCGAGCGGAACATCACCTGCAGCACCACCTTCCAATGCGGCACGCCGAGCGACAGGGCCGCCTCGCGCATCTGGCCCGGGACCAGCCGCAGCATCTCGTCGGTGGTCCGCAGCACCACCGGCACGACGATGAAGGCCAAGGCGATGGCGCCGGCGATGGCGGAGAAATTGCCGCCGGTGCGCATCACCACCAGCGTGTAGACGAACAGTCCCAGCACGATGGACGGTGCGGAGAGCAGGATGTCGTTGACGAAGCGCACCACCGTGCCGACGCGGGTGCCGCGACCGTACTCGGCCAACCAGGTGCCGGCGGCGATCCCCAATGGAGTGCCGATCGCGATGGCCAGCAGGCACATCACCGCGCTGCCGAAGAACGCGTTGCGCAGACCGCCCCCGGTCATCGGCGGCGGCGTGTCGCGGGTGAACAGCGCCACCTCGATGCCGCCAAGGCCCTTGGCCAGCAGCGTCCACAAAATCCACCCCAGGCAGACCAGGCCGATCGCGGTCGCCACGTTGGACAGCACCAGCGCCAGCGCGTTGCCGATCCGGCGGCGGCGATACAGCACGTCAGCAACGGCGTCGTTGCGAAGCGGGGTCATCAGTTGCCCTCCCGGCGGGCGAGGCGGGCGAGCATGACGCGCGCCAGCGCGAGCACGACGAAGGTGACGATGAACAGCACGAAGCCCAGCAGCAGCAGGGCGGAGCGGTACTCGCCGGTGGCCTCGCCGAAGTCATTGGCGATCAGCGCCGCGATGGTGGTGCCCGGCTCCAGCAGCGAGGCGGTAAAGCGGGTCGAGTTGCCGATCACGAACGCGACCGCCATGGTCTCGCCCAGCGCCCGGCCCAGGCCCAGGAAGATGCCGCCGATCACCGCCGAACGGGTGTAGGGCAGCACGATGTTCCAGCTGACTTCCCATCGGGTCGACCCCAGCGCGTAGGCCGACTCCTTCAGCCGCGTCGGCACCGTGAGGAAGACCTCGCGCATCACCGAGCTGATGAAGGGCACCACCATGATCGCCAGCACGATGCCGGCGGTGAGCATGCCGATGCCGATCGGCGGCCCCTGGAACAGCGGGCCGATCACCGGCAGCGGGCCGAGGTGCTCATTCGCCCACGGCGTGACATGGCGGGTCATCACCGGCACCAGCACGAACAGACCCCACATGCCGTAGATGATCGAAGGGATGCCGGCCAGCAGCTCGATCGCGGTGCCCACCGGGCCGCGCAGCCAGCGCGGCGCGACTTCGGTGAGGTGGAAGGCGATGCCGAAGCTGAGCGGCACGGCGAGCAGCATCGCGATGGCGGCGGTGACCAGGGTGCCGAAGATCGGGACCAGCGCCCCGTACCGGCCCTGCACCGGGTTCCAGTCGGCGGAGAAAAAGAAATCCAGGCCGCTGGCCTGCAACACCGCGCGGCCGCCCCAGAGCATGGACAGGGCGGCGCCGGCGAGCAGCAACAGCACCAGCGCGACGGCAGCGGCCAGCGCGTAGCGGAACCAGCGGTCGTTGCGCGCGTCGGCGGTGTCGCGCGCAAGGATGCCGGCGTTGGTCAGGACGCTCGTGCTCATGGGCGGCGGCGGGTCACTGGGCGCCGGTGGTGAAACCGAATTCGCTGGCCCAGTAGCGCTCCACCTGGTCCACCAGTGGCGCCGGCAGCGGCACGTAATGCAGCGCGTCGGCCTGCGCCTGGCCGTTGTGCAGCGCCCACCGGAAGAAGTCCAGCGCGTTGCGGCTGCGCTCCGCGTCGGCGGGCTGCTTGTGCATCAGGATGAAATTGGTCGCGGTGATCGGCCAGGCCTGCTCGCCGGGCGCATTGGTGATCACCAGGTTGAAGTCGCTGGCGCCGGCCCAGTCGGCGGTGGCGGCCGCGGCCTGGAAGCTGTCGGCGTTCGGCGCGACGAAGTTGCCGGCGGCATTCTGCAGCAGCGCGTGCGACATGGCGTTCTGGATCGCGTAGGCCAGCTCGACGTAGCCGATCGCACCGTCGATCTGCTGGACGTAGGACGCCACGCCCTCGTTGCCCTTGCCGCCGACACCTGCCGGCCACTGCACGGACTTGCCTTCGCCAACAGCGTCCCGCCACGCCGGACTCACCTTGGACAGATAGTTGGTGAAGTTGAAGGTCGTGCCCGAACCGTCGGAGCGCTGGACCAGGCTGATGCCGGTCGCCGGCAGCGCCAGGTCGGGGTTGAGCGCGGCAATCGCCGGGTCGTTCCAGGTCGTGAGCTTGCCCAGGTAGATGTCCGCCAGCAGCGGTCCGGTCAGGCGCAACTGCCCCGGCTCGATGCCGGCGACGTTGACCACCGGCACCACGCCGCCTATCGCGGAAGGGAACTGCCCCAGTCCCGCCTGGGCCAGCTCGGCGCTCGACAGCGGTGCGTCGGAGGAGCCGAAGTCCACCGTGGCGGCAGTGATCTGGGCGATGCCGCCGCCGGAGCCGATCGACTGGTAGTTGACCTGGTGGCCGGTCGCGGCGTGGTAGTCGGCCGACCAGCGCGAGACCAGCGGAAAGATGAAGGTCGCACCCGCGCCGGTGATCTGCGCGGCACCCGCTGCGCCGGAGTGGGCGTCGGACGTGCTGCCGTCGGTGGGCGCCGTGCAGCCGATAGCGGCGGCGGCAAGAGCGAAGACCAAGGACAGGGCGGCAATGCGGTTGGGTTTCATGGGCGGCTCGTCAGGGCCGGCGTGGCCGGCGTTGGCACCATGAAAGGACGTTTGTGTTACCGGCGTATGACCGTGAGGTTGGGAGGCTGAACAGGAAAAAGGGCGCCTCCGGTGGGAGCGCGCCCTTATTTCATGGTTCGCCGCGGCGATGACCCGCCGCGACGCTGTCTTCGCGGCTGAAGCTATTGCTGCTCGGCCCCGGCCTTGGCGACGGCCTCCAGCTTGGCCAGGTCGATGCTTTCCACCGCGGACTGGATCTGCTGGAAGTTCTCCGCGGTGCCCTCGGCCTTCACCGTGAAGCGGCTGCCGACCATGACCTCGTAGGCGCCCCGGCCGCTGCGGCTGTTCCACTCCTCTTCGATATGACGTCCGTTGCGGGTGTAGGTCTTCTCAAAGCCGTCCTGCGTCTCCGATGAGGACTCCGAACTCATCAGTCCGCGGAATGCGCCCATCTTGGCCATCATCGGCGCGTCCGACAGCGTCAGCTTGAGGCGCCGCTGGCCGTCCTCGCTGGCGTAGTCGGCCGAGGCGTTGCTGACCTGCATGCCCATGGCGCTCTCGCGGCTGGCGCTGGTGCCGGTGCGCGGCATCCCGGCGATCGAGGCCGGCAGCAGGCTTTTGAGCTGCTCGGGCTCCAATGCCTCCAGCGGCTCGCCGTCCTTGCCGCCGAACAACGCGGCCATCGCCGCTTCCGCAGACGCCATGTCGGCGTCGCGCGAGCTGCCCGATGAACCCGAATCCTTCGAATCACTGCGGGCCTTGCTGCGGCTGCGCGACTCGGCCGATTCCATGCGCTCGCCGGCGGCGCGCATCTGCTCGCCAAACACGGCCAGCTGGCCCAGCTTGCTGTCTTCGTCGAACACCATGCTGGAGCTGCTGGCGCCCTTGCCCATCGCGCCGGCGCCCATTGCGCCGATGCCGGTCACGCCGGCAACCACCGCGCCGATCAGCAGGCTCAGCACCAGGGTGATCACCACGATCACCACGGTGTAGCCCAGCGACTTCTCGGGCGGGTTCTTCATCGTGTGGGTCAGGCCCAGGTACAGCAGGTAGATCGAGTAGATCCCACCGACCAGTCCGATCACCCCGCCCAGCCACGGAATGATGACGCCGATCCCGGCGACCCAGGCCGCGGTGTAGGCGTAGGCGATCGTTTTCAGCGCCTGGACCTGGTTCTTCTGGCCGCGAAAGCTCGGCGCCAGCGCGTTGATGATCAGCGCCACGACATACACCATGACCAGGCTGAGCGCGTAGGTCAGCAGTGCGCCCAGCAGGCCCGCGACGATCCCGGTGCGCATGGTCGCGCCGAACATGCTGTAGCCGATCAGACTGGTCTTGATGAAGGTGAAGATGGCCGGCAGCGCTGCCAGGATCATGATGTATCGGGTGTAGAGGCCGGCAACGGTTGCCGGTTCCCCGCCAATCACCGGCCAGGTGCGGCGCGGGTTGAACAGGATGGACTTCACCCGCTCGATCAAGGATTCCGAATTCATGCGTGCTACTCCACAGTTGTGCAGACAGGGGCCGGGCTGGCCGGCACTCTCTGGTCAACTACGAGGGACGGCACCGGATCCGGACACCGTATTCGGCTACCAGTGGAGCTGCAGCCGTGCCTCGATGATGTCGGGGTTGTCGTCGATCCCCGCGCGCCGGCTGTCGACCTTCACGTAGTTCAGCGCCAGCTTGAAGTTCGAGCGCCAGTAGACATTCACCCCGGCGGTGATCGCGTCCATCCGGCCGCCCTGCACGGCGCCGTCGTCCAGGTCGATGCTGTCGTAGCGCAAACCAAGCTGCCACATACCCGCCGCCGGATCGCTGGGAGCTGCGGTCCCGGGGACGCCGTCCTTGTACTTCCAGCCTTCACCGGTGAGGTTCCACAGGGCACTCAGGTACCCGCCGCTGACGCGGAAGTCGGCCTCACCGGCGCCGTGGCGGTCGACATCGACCTGCATGAACTCGCCCTGCAGCTTGACCGGCCCGCGTGCCCAGAAGCTCTCCAGACCGATCGTCGCCATCCGGTCCGCATTGGCCAGGGTGCCGGTGCTGACCAGGCTCGCTTTGGCCAGGTCGGCATTGGGTTTGGCCGACAGCCTGATCGCGTCGCCATCGACATCTCGGTCGACGTATGACAGGCCGAAGTGGAGGATGGTGCCGTCCTGGTTGATCGGGGCAAAGGTACCGCGCAGGCCGACACCGTTCCCGGCGGCCTTGTTGCGGGTCAGCTCGCTGCCAAAAACACTGGCGGTCATGGCGAAGGGGCCGCTGCCATAGGACCAGGCAGCGCCCAGGCGACGACCTGTGGCGAAGCTGTTGGTGATGGTGGCCTTGGAGATGAAGTCGTTGTGCCTGGTCGACGACAGCTCCTCCAGGCTGTTGGGCTGCTTGAACTGGCCCATCTGAAGGTAGTGCCGCTTGTTGCCGCCCAGCCGGTACTTCGCATTGACGTCGAGCCATTTGTCGGCCTTGGCGTCATAGCCGATCACCCAGTCGATGTTGCCCGGGCCCTTGCCCTTGAGCACCAGTTCGGCGCGACGCAGCTCCTGGTCGGCGTTGCTGCCCTCCAGCACGTCACCGTTGAGGTCTGCAACGTCGCTGCCGAAATGGTTGTAGTCAGCCTGGACCAGGCCTTCAAAACTGATTCCCGTGCCACTGATGACATCGAGGGCGATTTCGGCATGGGCGAGCGGAACGGCGCCCGCCAGCAGCAGCGCGGTGGCAAGAGGGGTCAGGCGGATCTGCATGGCGGCGCGCGTCACATTGGGAAAGTGCCCGCAGTGTGGCCACGCAACATTGCAGTGAGATGACAACAGCAGCCTGGCGAAGCGGGCAATAGCGCTAGGTCCGCGTTTGCACCTGCGTCAGCCGCGACCCTGCCGCGCGCCCACGGCGTCCAGTGGCGCCTCCGGTTCCCCAGGCGTCTTGTCGCGGTAGCGGCAGATGTCGCGGATCACGCAATGCGGGCAGTCGGGCGTGCGCGCCTTGCACACGTAGCGCCCGTGCAGGATCAGCCAGTGGTGCGCGTCGCGCAGGTACTCGTCGGGAATCACCCGCACCAGCAGGTCCTCCACCTCGCGCACATTCCTGCCCGGCGCCAGGCCGGTGCGGTTGGACACCCGGAAGATGTGGGTATCCACGGCCATCGTCGGTTCGCCGAACGCGGTGTTGAGCACCACGTTGGCGGTCTTGCGGCCGACGCCGGGCAGGGCCTCCAGCGCCGCGCGGTCGTTGGGCACCTGGCCGTCGTGCCGTTCCAACAGCAGCTCGGCCATGGCCACGACGTTGGCCGCCTTGGTGTTGTAGAGCCCGATGGTCGCGATGTACGGCTTAAGGCCTTCCACGCCGAGGGCCGCTATCGCCGCCGGCGTATTGGCGACGGGGAACAGCTTCCGGGTCGCCTTGTTGACGCCCACGTCGGTGGACTGGGCCGACAGGGTCACCGCCACCAGCAGCTCGTAGGGGCTGGAAAATTCCAGCTCGGTGGTCGGTTCCGGGTTGAGCTGGCGCAGCCGGGCAAACATCTCCTCAATCTCGGCCTTGCGCAGCTTCGAGCGCGGGCGGGTCTTGCGGCGGACCGGGGTGCTCAACGCTTGGGACCTCCGTGCTCGGGCGGACCGTGCTCGGGCGGATTCTGGGTGGCCAATCCGGGCAGCGACTTTGCCTGCGCGCGCGCCGCCACTTTTGCCTGCGCCCGCGCCAATGCCGCGGCCGCGGCAGGCGGAAGCGCCGGGCTGACCACGCGTGGCGCCTCGAACGGGCGCGCCGCTTCGACCGCGCCGGGAACCGTCGTCTTGGGCGAGTCCTTGACCCCGGCAACGAGCGCCGCCCTGCGCTGCTCGCGCTCCAGGCGCCGACGCTCCAGCCTCGCTTCGCGCTGGCGATAGCGCGCCCGTGCCGCCAGCGCCTGCCGGCGCTCGCCCTGCACGCGATCCAGCAATGCGAGGCAGTGCGTGGTGCAGGCCGGGCAGGGCGCGACGTCCATCAGGCCCAACGCGAAGGCACGGTCCAGATCGCCGATCGCCAGTGCGTTGTTGACCGGGTGGCCGGCGCTGCCGCGCGCATCCGTGCAGCCGCAGGCACAGGCCGGCGCGGGCGAGGGCGTCGCGGCGGTAGCCACCTCCGCATCCACCGCCTTCAGCTGCCCTGGAACGCCGGCTTGCGACGCTCGAGGAACGCGCTGGTGCCTTCACGCATGTCGTCGGTGGAAAACATCAGGCCGAACTGCGCGGTCTCGTATTCCAGGCCTTCCTCGATCCCACACTCGCCGCCGACGTTGACGCAGTCGATCACTCCGCGCAGGGCGAGCGGCGCGGACGCCGCCAGTTGCCCGGCGAGCTTCATGGTCTCGTCGTGCAGTTCGGCGGCGGCAACGACCCGATTGACGATGCCCAGCTCCAGCGCGCGCGCAGCGTCCACCGGCGCGCCGACCAGGCACAACTCCAGCGTGGCCGCGCGTCCGGCCAGCCGCAGCAGGCGCTGGGTGCCGCCAAAGCCCGGGATCAGCCCCAGGTTCACCTCCGGCTGGCCGACCTTGGCTTTGTCGGACGCGATCCGCAGGTGGCAGCACATGGCCAGCTCCAGCCCGCCGCCGAGCGCGAAGCCGTTGACCATCGCGATGACCGGCTTGCCGAGCTTCTCGATGCGCCGCATCAGGCGCTGGCCTCGCAGCGAGAAATCGCGGCCCTGGACGGGGGTCAACGCGTTCATCTCGCTTATGTCGGCGCCCGCCACGAAGGCTTTCTCGCCGGCGCCCGTGAGTACGATGCAGCGGACGTCCGGGTCGCTGTCAGCCGCTTCGAACGCCGCGTGCAGCGCGTCCAGCGTGGCGGCATTCAGGGCGTTCAACTTGTCCGGGCGGTTGACGGTGATCACTCGGACGGCGGCGTGGTCGGCGATGGTGACGATGGTGGAAGCAGCGGTTTCGGGCATTGATCGGGTCCGGGGAAAAGAGAAGCGGGTGGATTGCGGAACTTGCCGGCCAACGGAGGGTCGGACATGGGTCGTCAGTGGCGGTTAAGCCCTCGCGTCGTTATCCTAGCGTGTCCGCCCGGGGCTGTTGACCGGCGTGGCATCCCAATCGGGGCGGTGCGTCCGCTTCGCGTCACCTCCGGAGGTTTTACCGAATGAAGTTGCGTTTGATTGCGGTCGCCGTTGCGGCCCTGACCCTGACCGCAGGCCAAGCCTTCGCCCAGGACACCTCATCCGAAAAAGGCAAGCTGAGCTACGCGCTTGGTTATGACCTTGGACGCAATGCCAGCGAAAGCGGCGAAGCGCTCGACGTCGGCACCATCACCAAGGGCCTGCAGGACGGCTACGCGAAGAAGGACCCGGCCGTGCCGGTCGACCAGCTCCGCAGCGCCGTGGAGAACATGCAGAAGCGCCAGCAGGCCAAGGCCAAGGCGGCCTGGGATTCCGCAGCGGCCGAAAACAAGACCCGCAGCGACGCCTTCATCGCCCAGAACAAGGCCAAGGCCGGCGTGCAGGCGCTGCCCAGCGGCGTCCAGTACCGCGTGATCGAAGCGGGCAAGGGTGCCAAGCCGACCGCCGCCAGCACGGTATCGCTGGAAGTGGCCGGTCCGTTCCCGTGGGGCCAGCGCCAGCAAGGCGAGGCGTCGCAGGCGCGTCCGATGCCCGACATCAAGCTGACCGAGGTCGAGATGCCGGCGATGCGCGAAGCGCTGCAGATGATGCCCGCCGGTTCCAAGTGGGAAGTCACCCTGCCCGCCGACAAGGCCTACGGTGCCGATCCGCGTACCGGCATTCCGCCCAACATGGCGGTGCAGTTCGAGATCAAGCTGGTCAGCGTCAAGTAAAGGTATGACCGCGGCCTGGTCCGCGAACCGTCCCAACGTTGCGCCGGCCCTGTCCGGCGCAACGCGTTTCTGGCCTTTGGAGTTTCGCTTTCCAGGAGTGTCGCCGTGTACCAGCCCTTGCCACCCATGCTCACTCCCTGCACCGGCGTGTGTTGCCTGGATGAGCGCGGCCAGTGCGACGGCTGCCACCGCACCGGCGACGAGATCGCCCGCTGGTCGCAGATGGACGACCGCGAGCGTGCCTACCTCATGGACGTGGTCCTGCCCGATCGAGAGGCCGGGCGGGGATGAGCGACCCGGCGCTGATCGCGCGCCTGGACGGCAGCGGCCGGATCCGGCGCGCGCTGCACCCCTTGCGGACCCCGCCCACCGGCCCGGCGTGGAACCTGGGCGAGCTGGATGATCTGCTGCTGCCGGGCGACCCGCAATTCGACGCCGCGGTCCTCGTCGGGCTCGTTCCGCGGCCGGATGCAACCCAGGTCATCCTGACCCGGCGCACGGACGCATTGCGCCATCACGGGGGGCAGGTGGCGTTTCCAGGTGGCCGGGTCGAGCCTTTCGATGCGGATGCGGTCGCCGCCGCGCTGCGCGAGACCGACGAGGAAATCGGCGTGCCCCCGGCGCAGGTCACGCCGTTGGGCCTGCTCGACCCCTTGCTCACCGTCACCGGCTTTCGGGTGATTCCGGTGGTGGCGGTGATCGATCCCGCGCACCGCATCCATGCCGATCCGGGCGAGGTGGCCGAGGTGTTCGAGGTACCGCTGGAGTTCCTTCTCGACCCGGCCAACCTGGTCGGCCAGCGCGTGGACTACCGAGGCCGCACGCGCCAGGTCTGGGAGTACCGCTATCCCGCACAGCGCATCTGGGGCGTCACCGCGTCTATCCTGATGAACCTGCGGCAGCGACTGGAGCACGTCTCATGAACGATCAGGTTTCCATTCCGAAATCGATGCCGCGCTGGCAGACCCTCGTGACGGCGGACGAACTGGCCACCGCGCTCGGCCGCCCGGATGTGGTGGTTCTGGATGCGCGCTCATCGCTCGCCGATCCCGCCGCGTGCGAGCACGCGTATCGCCAGTCCCATATCCCCGGCGCGTACTTCGCCGACCTTGACCGCGACCTGTCGGACCATTCCCGCCCCGGCGGTCGGCATCCGTGGCCATCCGCTGCGGCCTTTACGGACAGGTTGGGCGAGTGGGGCATCACCCCGGCGCATCAGGTGGTGGTCTACGACGCGGGCGATGGCGGCCTTTCCGCCGCACGCGCGTGGTTTTTGCTGCGTGCGCTCGGACATCGCGACGTCGCGGTGCTGGATGGAGGCTGGAAGCACTGGACCGCGAAGGGATGCCTGGTGGAGGTCGGTACGCCCGTCTCGCCAAAGCCGGCGGCCTACCACGCCGACTTCAACCGGGCGCTGCTGCTTGACGCACCACGGGTCCAGGCACACCTGGCCGCTGGGGGAATGCTGCTGGATGCGCGCGCGAGTGAGCGTTACCGCGGCGATGCGGAACCGATCGACAAAGTCGCCGGACATGTTCCCGACGCGGTCAACCGACCGTACTCCGACAACCTCGAGAACGGACACTTCAAGCCCGCGGCCACGCTCCGGGACGAGTTCACCGATCTGCTCCACGGGCGTGATCCGGAGGAAGTGGTCGTGATGTGCGGGTCGGGTGTCACCGCCTGCCATCACCTGCTGGCGATGGAGCATGCCGGCCTGACCGGGGCGAAGCTGTTTACCGGATCCTGGAGTGGTTGGATCGAAGACCCTGCGCGCCCGGTCGCGACCGGCGCGTAACCAGCGCGCAGGCTGTGACCTGCTGGGCGGAGGCGAGATCTCTGGACCGCCGAGGGGACGCGACCTGCCGACCTTCCGGGCGAATGTCCCCCGGCACCCGCCTGTGGCGGATGCCTCCTCCTTTATTTCGCCCAGAAGGCCAACAGGTCCCGCTGTCAGATCGCAGCGGTACGCGGACATCGAACTGCTGGGCTTTTTATTCCACAACCATCGTCATGAAGTAACGGCGGGGGCGAATGCCCTTGGGTGCGAAGTAAAGGAGGAGGCACCGGCTCCACTGGTGCCGGGGGACATTCGCACCCAAGGGCATTCACCCCCGCCCCCCGAAGCCCGGCTACGTACAGTCCACCCGAAGACCTATTTTTTTCCCAGCTGCGCGACCAGTGCCTTCAACGCACTTTGGGTGCCTGGCTCGAACCAGGCATCAACGAAACGCTCCAGATCCACATGCTCGGGTTGCAGGGATTCGACCACCTCGGCGCGGGCAATCTCGCGGGTGTGGCGCATGGCGTCGTGGGGCAGGGCCAGCAGCGCCTGAAGCCACTCGTGAGCGCGGGCGACGAGGGCTGCAGTGTCGTGCTCCGGACCCATGTCGACCAGTTCATCGACCAGCCCGATCCGCAGCGCGGCGGCGGCATCGACCATCTCTCCGGACACCAGCAGGCGCTCTGCTCGGTGCAGGCCGACCACGCGCCGCATCAATCGCTGGATGCCCTCGGGGGCGATCAGGCCGACGCGGGTCTCGTTCAGGCCGATGCGGAAATCGCCGGCCGCCATGATCCGGTAGTCGCAGCACAGCGCATACACGCACCCCCCCGCCGGCGCGTGGCCAGTGATCGCGGCGACCACCGGGACGGTGCTGGCGGCGAGCGCGCGTGCCGCGCCGAAAAACGCCTGCCAGGCCTCGGTGATGGCCTTGCGGTCATCACCCAGTGACAGCAGGTAGGGCACGTCCAGGCCGGCGGAAAAGATCCGCGGCGATCCGGTCAGCACGATGCCGCGTGCGCCCTCGCCGATGGCCGAGGCCACTGAATGGTGCAGCTCCCGGCACAGCGTCGGGTCCATCGCGTTGACCGGCGGGCGGGCCAGCTGCAGCTCGACCACGTCGTCATGGACCGTGGCCTTGACGTGGCTCACGGCCTGTCGCCCTGGGTCCAGCGATAGCGGACGGTGTAGGTCAGCACGGTCTCGCCCTTGGCCGGTACCGGCACGTCGAACTCCACCTGGTTCGCGCCCTTCCTGGTCGCCGGCACGCTGGACTCGATGATTTCCCAGTCGCTCCAGCGCGGCAGGGTTTCCAGTACCTGGATGGTGGCGTCCCTGTCCTTGGCGTTGCCCAGGGTGATCGCGAACGACTCGGTGATGGTGCGTCCCGCGCGGTCCAGGCGGAAATCGGTGGCTTCGCGCTCGGCACGCAGGTCGAAAGGCCGGCCCACTTCCAGGGTGATGTCAGCGCCCTCGGCGGTGTGCGCCAGCATCGATTCGCCGAGGAAGTCGCTGCCGTCGAACACGCGTACGCGGCCCGCCGGCAGTGGCTGGCCCAGTCCCGCGTCCTTGGAGTTGCTCACCGATACGGTGGCGGTAACCGGCAGCTTGCCGGTCTGTCCGCGCTGCACGGGTTCGATCAGGGGCCGCGGCGGAATCCATGGTTCGCCGCTCTGGCCGACCGTGTACGCGCGCTCGCAGGCCACCGCCGGCAACTGGGCGAACAGCGGCACGCGCTCCACCACGCCGTTGGCGACGGTGATGGCGTTGGGCAGTTCGTAGGCGTGGTACTCGCCGGACTGCCGCACCGACGGCATGTCCATCATCTTCGCCGGCGCGGGGGCAGCGGTGGCATAGGCGCTGTCCATCGCCATTTCCCGACCGCCGCGGGCGCGTGCCGGTTCACCGGCGACCAGCGTGATGCGCGCGTTGCCGAAGCCGACGCCGGCACGGTTGACCAGCAGCGCTGCGCCGTCCAGTGCGAGCGTGCAGTCCTTGGCCTCCGCGTCCGCATTGGCGAGCGTGGCGCGATACTCCGAGCGCCAGGCCATGCCACCCATCGGATAGCTGAGCAGGAAGTTGGCATCGCCGGCGTTGTCGGCCTGCACGGTCCATCGCAGCTCCGCCTGCTGCGGCACGAGCTTGCCGCCATCGACCACGCTGAAGTTGTCGTAATCACGGATGACCTTGATGCGGCCGTCGCCCAGCGCCAGGGTCAGCCCGTCATTGGCGGCCAGCAACACACCGTTGTCGCTCTGCTTGGCGGTGCCCGCCGTGTGTTCGACCACGATCCGCTGGCCGATCACCTGGGCGATCACCTCTTCGGTGCCCGACAGCGGCGCGACGAAGCGTTGCGACAACAGCGTGATGCCGTCCGAGCGCGGTTGCAGCTGGGCGGCCTCCACGTCCATCGAGCGCGGCATGCCATTGGCCGACACGGAGTTGACGCCGGACTGGAGGGTGTAATGCAAGGGGCGCTCCACCAGCGCAAAACCTGGCATGCCCGGGCGCGCCAAGGTGTCGCCGGACAACGACTCGTAATCGCCGCTGTAGATGGTCAGGCGCGTGGTGCCGCTTTCCGGATTGGCGTCGGTGCTCGCCGGCGGCGGCGTGGGTTTCGCGGCGGGAGGCGCGGCCTCGGTGTCGGATGCAGGCTTGCCCGAACACGCGGCGAGCGCAACGGCGACGGCAAGGAAGGGCAGCGTTCGGCGCATCTCGGACTCCAGTCTCGACCTGTCGGTATCATAAGGGCATGAACACCCTCCGCGTTTCCCTTCTGTGTGCCCTCGTCGCCGTCGCATTCAGTCTGCAGTCGCCGACGGCCGCCGCGGCCGACGTCGAATGCCTGCCGGAAATCAGCGATGGCTGGATCCGCGTGCCGCCCGCCGCCATTCCCGTGCTGGCCGGCTTTGGCACCATCCACAACGCCTGCGACGCTGCGGTAACCGTCGTGTCGGGCAGCAGTCCCGGCTTTGATGACGTGTCGATCCATGAGACGCGTTTCGAGGATGGCATGGCGCGGATGCGCGCGATCCCGCGCCTGGTGGTTCCGGCCGGCGACAGCGTCACGCTCAAGCCGGGCGGCCTGCATATGATGCTGATGAAGCCCAAGGCCCCGCCGGTTGCGGGCGATGAGGTCCGGATCGATCTGAAGCTGGAGGACGGACGGGAGATTTCCGGCAATTTCCGCATCCGCAAGTAGGCGCATCACCGGTACGCCCGAAGGCGGAAGCGCGCCGCGGGTAGGGGTCGCCCGGATCGGTTGGCCGCTTCTGCAATGAGGTCGTGGAATGAGCCGAGCGCCGCGAAATCCGCATCCACCAACGTTGCCCCGCATGCTGGCCTGTGTTCTGGTCGCGTCGCTGTGCGGTGTGGCGTCGGCGCAGGACGCGGCACCGCAGGCGCTTAGCTTCGAGCAAGCCCGCACCACACTGGAGCAGTCATCCGACGCGCTGGCCGCCGCCGACGCCGGCGTGCGCGGCAAGCTCGATCTCGCCCGCGCCACCCGCTCGCTGCGCGTGCCCGAGGTGTCGGTGGACGTGCGCCAGATGGAGTTCCAGAAGACCCTGAGTCTGCCACTGGGCTCGCTGGCACCGGTCGCCGAGGCGTTTGGCATTCCCAGTCCGCTGCAGTTCCGTGAGCGCGACTGGCGCCTGCGTCCGGTGCTCAGCACGGTGGTGCCGATCTACAGCGGCGGGCAGATCCCGGCCGCGCAGTCGGCCGCCGCGGCGGCCGTCCGCCAGGCCTCGGCGGAACGCGATCTGGAGTCGCAATCGCAGGTGCTGCAACTGGTGCAGCGCTATTTCGGCCAGCAACTGGCGCGGCAGGCGCTGGACGTGCGCCGCGACGTGCGCGACGGGCTGCAGCGCCATGTGGAGAATGCCGAAAAGCTCGAACGCGAAGGTTTTGCGACCAAGGCCCAGCGCCTGCAGGCCACGGTCGCCCGCGACCAGGCCGAGCGTGACTACCAGCGCGCGATCAACGACCTGGACACGATCAGCGAATCGCTGGCCAACCTGTTGCGCAGCGACCGGCCCATCGCCCCGACCACCCCCTTGTTCGTGATCAGCAGTCCGACCGCCCCGGTCGAGACGTATCGCCTGCAGGCGCTCGCGCAACACCCGCAGATCCGTCGCCTGCAGGCGCTGGGCGATCAGGCCAGCGAAGGGGTCAAGGTGCAGCAGGCCAAGCTGAAGCCGCAGGTGTATGCCTTCGGCCAGTACGACCTGCATCGCGAGGACGCGATGATCACCGATCCGGACTGGGCGTTCGGCATCGGCGTGAAATACACCTTCCTCTCGGGCAGCAACCGGCCGGCGCAGATTGCCGCCGCCCGCGAGCAGGAATTCGCCGCCGAGGCCGGATTGCGCGAGGCGCGCAACCAGATCACCTCGGGCGTCAGCAAGGCCTACAACGATCTGGAATCGGCGCGCCAGCAGTACCTGTTGCTGGACACCTCCATCGAACTGTCGCGTGAGAACCTGCGCCTGCAGGAACTGTCGTTCCGCGAAGGCCAGGTGACCTCGCTGGACGTGATCGATGCCCGCCTGCAGCTGGGTGGCGCGATGGTCGAGCGCGCGCAGGCGGCCTACGACTACGACGTGGCGCTGGCGCGATTGCTGGAAATCAGCGGGCGGCTCGAGGACTACCACGACTACTTCCGCAAGGCGGACAAGGTGCTGCAGCCATGAGCGAGAACGCGACTGCCAACAAGAGGACACCACCAAGTGGGCCGCCCCGTTGGCTGGGCGTTGGCGCCATCGTGGTGGTCGTCGCGCTCGTCGTGACCGGGCTGTGGCTGGCGTTCCGCGCGCCGGCCGATGTCGTGCAGGGCATGGCCGACGCCGACAGCATCAACGTATCGACGAAAATCAGTGCGCGGGTGTCGAAACTGCTCGTGCGCGAGGGTGACCGGGTCGAGGCGGGGCAGGTGCTGTTCGAGCTGGACAGTCCGGAGGTCGCCGCCAAGCAGGCGCAGGCGGACGCGGTCCTGGACGCGGCGCGCGCGCAAGCCGGCAAGGCCGAGGAGGGCGCGCGTTCGGAAGACATCCGCGCGGCGGAGGCCAACTGGCGTCGCGCCAGTGCCGGCGCCGAGCTCTCCCGCGCCACCTATCGGCGCGTCGACAACCTCTACCGCGAAGGCGTGATGACCCGGCAGAAACGTGACGAAGCCCTGGCCCAGCAGCGCAGCTCCAATGCCCTGGAGGCCGCCGCACGCGCGCAGTACGACATGGCCCTCGCCGGTGCGCGCGGCGAGGACAAGGCGGCCGCGCAGGCGCAGGTGCGCCAGGCCGAGGGTGCCGTGGCCGAGGTGAGCGCCGCCCAGCTGGAGATCGAGGGGCGCGCGCCGATCGCCGGTGAGGTCGGCAAGCGCCTGGTCGACGTCGGCGAACTGGTGCCGGCCGGATACCCCGTGTTCGCCCTGGTCGATATCGATCGCATGTGGGTCTCGCTGAACCTGCGCGAGGACCAGTTCGGAGGCATTCGGGTGGGAACGCAGCTGCGCGGCGATATTCCCGCGCTGGGGCTGGAAGGTGTGCCGTTCGAGGTCTACTTCATCAGTCCCGCCGGGGACTTCGCGACCTGGCGTTCGACCCGCCAGTCCAGCGGCTACGACGTGAAAAGTTTCGAGGTCCGGGTACGGCCGGCGCAGAAGGTCGACGGCTTCCGCCCGGGCATGAGCGTCCTGTTCGCATGGCCACCGGCGGATTAGCCGGGACGGCGGAGCGCGCAACGCCAATGCAGGCGCTGCTGGCATCGGCACGCCGCGAATGCCGGTTCCTGCGTGCAAGCCCCTGGGATCTCGCGCTGGCCACGTGGATCCCGTGCGTGCTGCTTTTCATCGTGGCGTGGCTGTTCAGCGGAGGGGTGCCGCGCGAGCTGCCCGTCGCCGTGGTCGACCTGGATCGAAGCACGACCAGCCGTGAGCTCGTGCGCCACCTGCAGGCATCGCCGGGGCTGACGGTGTCCGAGCAGCCAGCGTCGCTGGAGCAGGCGTTTTCCCTGGCGCGCGCGCTGAAGGTGTATGCCGTGGTGCATATCCCGGCGGGGACCGGGCGCGACATCCAGCGCGACGGCAGTGGCACCGTCCTGAGCTACTTCAACGCCAGTTACCAGGTCGCCGGGCAGGCGGCGGCGCGCGACATCGACAGCGCCGTGCAGGCGGTGTCGGCGCAGTTGGCGGTGGCCGAGGTCGCCCTGACCCGCGGTCCGGCGAGCGTGCGCGCCGCCCCCGTCTCAGTGCAGACCAGCGTGCTGTTCAACCCGGGTCGCAGCTACGAGCAGTTCCTGCTGGCCCTGCTGTTCCCGGCCATCCTGCATCTCGCGCTGTGCGTGGCGATGGTGGGGGCATTCGGGCGCGAACTGCGCGACGCGACCATCCAGGCCTGGCTGCGCGAAAGCCATGACCGCCTGGTGCCGGCGGTGCTCGGCAAGATGGCGCCGTATCTTCTGTTGTTCACCGCGTACGGCGCGGCCAGCCTGGTTTGGCTGGCGGTGCTGCGCGGCGGCGGGCTGGCCGGCGGCTTCGGCTTGCTGATGCTGGGGCAGGCGCTGATGTATTTGGCTTACGCCGCGATCGCGCTGCTGCTGGTCGCGGCCACCCGCAACATGGCCTCGGCGTTGTCGATGGCCGGACTGTATGCGGGCACGTCGCTGGCATTCTCGGCAGCGACATTCCCTTTGCAGGGCGCGTCCTGGTTCACCCGGCTGTGGAGCGCGCTGCTGCCTTTCACCGCCTACCTCAAGCTGCAGGCGCAACAACTCGACATGGGTTCCTCGTTGGCGGTTTCGGCCTGGCCGCTGGGCGCCTTGCTGCTGTTCGTGGTGATTCCCGGCGCCATCGGCGTGGTCCTGTTGGGGCGGGCCTCGCGCGACCCGGCAGCGTGGGGGCGGCGATGAACCGGTTCACGTTCGCCTTCGGCGAGACCCTGCGCGCGATCGCCGGGGACCGGGTCGCGATGCTGACCCTGGTCGGCGCGATCCTGCTGTACTCGTTCTTCTACCCGGCCGCGTATCGCCACCAGGTGGCCGTTGACCTGCCGCTGGTCGTGGTCGACCAGGACCGCAGTCCGATGAGCCGCGATCTGCTGCGCAAGCTCGATGCGGTGCGCGCGGTCCACGTCGTCGGCGTGTTGGGATCAATGGATGATGCGCGCACCGTGGTGGAGCGTGGCGATGCCGAAGCGATTCTGCTGGTGCCGGCGGATTTCCAGCGCGACATCCTGCGCGGCGGTCAGGGCCGGCTGGCGCTGTTCGGCAACGGCACTCTGCTGGGTCGGGCGAGCCTGGTGCTGCAGGGCGCGGCGACGGCAATCACCGCCTTCGGACAGGAGGTGGCGATCCGCCAGGCGCAATTTGCCGGGGTGCCGGCGGGACCGCCGCTGCAGGTGATCGAGCGGCCGCTGTTCAATACCGCCGAAGGGTATGGCAGCAGCATCGTGCCCGGCGTCGCGGCGCTGATCGTGCAACAGACCCTGCTGATCGGCGTGGCGGTGATGGCGGCGACCCGGCGCGAGCGCCATGGGCAGCTGCGGCTCTCGCGACCGGGCCTGGCCGGCATTGCCGCCGCCTTTGCGATGATGGGGATGCTCAGCCTGCTGTACTTCAGCGGCTTCGTGTACTGGTTCCAGGATTACCCGCGCGGCGGCAACCTGGCGGGCCTGTTGCTGGCGGGAGCCTTGTTCATCGCCGCGGTGGTGGGCTTTGCGATGTTTTTTGGCAGCTTCTTCCGCACCCGCGAGCGCGCGTTCCAGCTCATCACCGTCACCTCGCTGCCGCTGTTCTTCCTGTCCAACCTGTCGTGGCCGGTGGAGGCCACGCCAAGGCTGCTGATGCGCATCGCCCAATGGCTGCCCAGCACGCCGGGAATCAACGCGCTGGTCAAGGTCAACCAGATGGGCGCGACTCTGGCAGAGGTATCGGGAGAGCTGGCCAACCTGGCGCTGCTGGCGTTGCTGTATGGCGCGTTGGCGATGTGGCGTTACCGGCCGCGCCGCTCAGCGTGAGCAGGCTTCCCGGACCTTGTGTGGCAGCTCGGCCGCACGGCCGCTGTCGCGATCGATCCACACCATCACCACGTTGCCGTCGCAGTAGACGATCGAGCGGTCCTCATCATCGACGATGCGGTGACCGATGCTGAGGCTGGTGGTGCCCAACCGCTCCACGAACAGCTCGACCACCACCTCGGCCGGCCAGGTGATCGGCCGACGGTAGTTGAGCTGCGCGGCGGCCACGACCGGTGCCACGTGGTCGTCCATGCCCTGGCCGGGCACGCCCATCATCCAGTGCAGCCGCGCCTCTTCCAGGTAGCTGAGGTACTTGGAGTTGTTGACGTGGTTGAACGCGTCCAGGTCACGCCAGCGCACCGCCATCGGCACCCGGATCAGATCCGCGCTGGGAGCGGCGCCTGCATCGTTCTGCGTTGATGGGAGCGCCTTCGCCGACTCCGCCGCGCCTTGCTGCTTGGCAGGGCGCTGTCCTGCCGCGGTCTTCTTCGCGGTCGTCTTGCGCGCGGCGGCCTTCTTCACCGCGGGCTGTTCCGCCGGTGCCTTGCTGGTCGCAGCCTTCTTGGACGGCGTCTTCTTCGCCGCCGTTGCGCGCGGTTTGGCGCCGGGCTTGCCCGGATTCGCGGGTGGGGACTTGTCGCTCATGCTTTGCTTGTCTTCCTGGCAGTCTTGCGCGGCGTCTTGCTCGCGCGGGGCGTGGCGTTGTCGGTGTCGGATTTCCGGGCTTCATCACCGGCCGTCGCGCGGGCCAGCACCGGCGCGAGGAAATGCCCCGTGTGCGAGTGCTTCAGCCCGGCGATGTGTTCCGGCGTGCCACTGGCAAGGATGTTACCCCCGCGGTGCCCACCTTCGGGCCCCAGATCGACGATCCAGTCCGCGGTCTTGATCACGTCCAGGTTGTGTTCGATCACCACCACCGTGTTGCCGTCGTCGCGCAGGCGATGCAGGACCGCCAGCAACGCCTCGATGTCGTGGAAGTGCAGGCCGGTGGTCGGCTCGTCCAGGATGTAGAGCGTGCGCCCGGTATCGCGGCGCGAAAGCTCCTTGGACAGCTTGACCCGTTGCGCCTCGCCGCCCGACAGCGTGGTCGCCGACTGGCCCAGCTTGACGTAGCTCAGGCCGACGTCGACCAGGGTCTCCAGCTTGCGCGAGATCGACGGAATCGCGTCGAACAGCTCCAGCGCGTCCTCCACGGTCATGTCCAGCACGTCGCTGATGCTGTAGCCCTTGTAGAGGATCTGCAGCGTCTCGCGGTTGTAGCGCTTGCCCCCGCAGACATCGCAGGGCACGTACACATCGGGCAGGAAGTGCATCTCGACCTTGATCAGGCCGTCGCCCTGGCAGGCCTCGCAGCGCCCGCCGCGCACGTTGAAGCTGAAACGTCCCGGCGCATAGCCGCGCGCACGCGACTCGGGCACCTGGGCGAACAGTTCGCGCAACGGCGTGAACAGCCCGGTGTACGTGGCCGGATTGCTGCGCGGGGTGCGGCCGATCGGCGACTGGTTGATCTCCACCACCTTGTCGAACAGGTCCATGCCCTCCACCGAGCGGAACGGCGCGACCGCACGCGCCGCGCCGTTGAGTTCATTGGCGGCCAGCTCGTACAGGGTGGCGTTGATGAGCGTCGACTTGCCCGATCCGGACACGCCGGTGATGCAGGTCAGCAGGCCGGCCGGAATCGCCAGGTCGACATCCTTGAGGTTGTTCCCGGTCGCGCCGCGCAGGTGCAGGATTTGCTCGGGATTGGGCTTGTGCCGCTTGGCCGGCACCTCGATGCGCTTGCGACCGCTCAGGTAGTCGCCCGTCAGCGAGCGCGGCGCGGCCAGGATGTCCTCGTAGGAACCCTGGGCCACGACTTCGCCACCGTGCACGCCGGCGCGCGGGCCGATGTCGATGATGTGGTCGGCCAGGCGGATCGCATCCTCGTCGTGCTCGACCACGATCACCGTGTTGCCCAGGTCGCGCAGGCGGGTGAGGGTGCCCAGCAGGCGTTCGTTGTCGCGCTGGTGCAGGCCGATGGACGGCTCATCAAGCACGTACATGACGCCGACCAGACCGGCGCCGATCTGCGAGGCCAGGCGGATGCGCTGTGCCTCGCCACCGGACAGCGAGTCGGCCTTGCGCTCCAGGGTCAGGTAATCCAGGCCGACATCGACCAGGAAGCGCAGGCGGTCACTGATTTCCTTGACGATGCGCTCGGCGATATCGCCGCGCCAACCGGCCAGGTGGAGCTGTTTGAAGTACGCCAACGTCTCGTCGATCGGTAGCACCACGATCTCCGGCAACGCACGGTCGCCGACGAACACGTTGCGTGCCGCGCGGTTCAGGCGCTGGCCGCCGCAGTCCACGCAGGACCGCTCGCTGATGTACTTGCTCAGCTCGTCGCGTACCGCGGCCGATTCGGTCTCCTTGTAGCGACGCTCCAGGTTCGGAACGATGCCTTCGAAGCGGTGCTTGCGCTGGTGCCGCGTGCCGCCCTCGGTGAGGTAGGTGAAGGCGATCTGCTCGGTGCCGCTGCCAAACAGCACCGCCTGGCGGATGTCCTCGGGCAACAGGTTCCAGGGCGTGTTGACGTCAAACCCGTAGTGCTTGGACAGCGACTGGATCAGCTGGAAGTAGTAGGCGTTGCGCCGGTCCCAGCCACGCACCGCGCCGGCTGCCAGGCCCAGTTCGGGATGCACGACCACGCGCGCGGGATCGAAGTACTCGGCCATGCCCAGGCCATCGCAGGTCGGGCAGGCGCCGACAGGCGAGTTGAACGAGAACAGGCGCGGCTCCAGCTCCTGCAGCGAGTAGTCGCAGACCGGGCAGCTGTACTTGGACGAGAACAGCATCGGGGGGGCGGAGGCATCGTCCAGCGACACGACCTGGGCCATGCCGTCGCCGAGCTTGAGCGCGGTTTCGAACGACTCGGCCAGGCGTTGCTTCAGATCCTCACGCGGACGGAAGCGGTCGATCACCGCCTCGATGGTGTGCTTGGAGCGCAGCGCCAGCGGCGGCACCGCGTCGATCTCGTGCAGCTCGCCATCGACGCGCACGCGCACATAGCCCTGCGCGCGCAGCTGGTCGAATACCTGCGCATGCTCGCCCTTGCGCTCGCGGATCACCGGCGCCAGCAGCATGTAGCGCTGTTCCGCGGTCGCCGGGTTGTCTGCCAGCGCAATGACGTGGTCAACCATCTGGCTGACCGTCTGCGCCTCCAGCGGGTAGCCGTGGTCGGGGCAGCGCGGCGTCCCCACGCGTGCGTACAGCAGGCGCAGGTAGTCGTAGATCTCGGTGATCGTGCCCACCGTGGAGCGCGGGTTGTGCGAGGTGGATTTCTGCTCGATCGAGATCGCCGGGCTCAGGCCCTCGATATGATCCAGGTCGGGCTTTTCCATCACCGACAGGAACTGCCGCGCGTAGGCCGACAACGACTCCACGTAGCGGCGCTGGCCCTCGGCATAGATCGTGTCGAACGCCAGCGACGACTTGCCCGAGCCGGACAGGCCGGTGATCACGATCAGCTTGTCGCGCGGGATGTCGAGATCGATGTTCTTGAGGTTGTGCGTCCGCGCACCGCGGATGCTGATGAATTCCATCGCCATCGAGGAAGCCTGTGGGGTAGGGGGAGAAGCTCGCGCGAAGAGCGCGCGGAAGCGAACAGATAAGCTTATTGAGTGGAGGAAATGGGGGCAATTGGCGCAAATGGAAGGTTTGCGGGTCCTCGGCGTCGCGAAAAGGCCCGCGTGCTTGTCGCAAGCCCATGAACCCATTACAATTCCGCTTCTGTCCGCCCTCGACGGCGCGGCAGCGACCAAAAATAACTACAGAGGAATATGGTCATGTACGCAGTGGTAGTCACCGGCGGTAAGCAATACCGCGTCATGCAGGGCGAGACCCTGCGCGTTGAGCTGCTCGAAGCCGAAGCCGGCAGCGAGATCAAGTTCGACAACATCCTGATGCTGGGCGACGGCGAGGGCGTGAAGCTCGGCGACGAACTCAAGGGTGCCACGGTCAGTGCCAAGGTGGTGGGCCACGGACGTGCGGACAAGATCCGCATCATCAAGTTCCGTCGCCGCAAGCACCACCGCAAGCAGATGGGTCACCGTCAGCACTACACCGAAATCGAGATCACCGGCATTGCCGGTGGCGACAAGAAGTAAGGAGCAGCAGCCATGGCACATAAAAAGTCCGGAGGCTCGACCCGCAACGGTCGCGACTCCAACCCGAAATACCTCGGCGTGAAGATCTACGGTGGCCAGGCGATCGACGCCGGCAACATCATCGTGCGCCAGCGCGGCACCCAGTTCCATCCGGGTCCGGGCGTGGGCCTGGGCCGTGACCACACGCTGTTTGCGCTGGTGGATGGCAAGGTCGAGTTCTCGGTCAAGGGCCTGAAGAAGCGCCGCACCGTCAGCGTCGTCAGCGCTTGACCGCTGCGGACCGGGCTGAGGCCTGGTCCGGCAAGCGTGCTGCGAAGGCCCCGCTCCGGCGGGGCTTTTCGTTTCCCGGGCACAATACGTCCGCGCAGCACTTGCATCCATTTATCGAGGTTTTCCATGAAGCTGGTCGACGAAGCCGAAATCCAGGTCTCAGCAGGCAACGGCGGCAACGGCTGCGTCGGGTTCCGCCGTGAGAAGTACATCCCGCTCGGCGGGCCGGACGGCGGCGACGGCGGGGCAGGCGGCAGCGTCTGGTTGGAGGCCGACGAGAACCTCAACACGCTGGTCGATTTCCGCCACCAGCGACGCTTCCGCGCCCAGCGCGGCGAAGACGGCCGCGGTCGGCAGATGTACGGCAAGGGCGGGGAGGACACCGTCATCACCGTGCCTGTCGGCACCGTGGTGGTGAACGTGGAAACCGACGAGGTGATCGGCGACATGGTCACCCACGGCGAGCGCCTGCTGGTCGCCCAGGGCGGCAAGGGCGGGCTGGGCAACATGCACTTCAAGACCTCGGTCAACCGCGCGCCGCGCAAGGCGCTCCCCGGTCTGCCCGGCGAGGAGCGCGAGCTGAAGCTGGAGCTCAAGCTGCTGGCCGATGTCGGCCTGCTGGGCTTCCCCAACGCCGGCAAGAGCACCCTGATCCGCGCCGTCTCGGCCGCGACCCCCAAGGTGGCCGACTACCCGTTCACCACGCTGTATCCGAACCTGGGCGTGGTGAGCGTCGAGAAATACCGCAGCTTCGTGATCGCCGACATTCCCGGGCTGATCGAGGGCGCGGCCGACGGCGCCGGCCTGGGCGCGCAGTTCCTGCGCCACCTGCAGCGCACGCGGCTGCTGCTGCACCTGGTGGACGTCGCGCCGATGGAGGGTGGGGTGGAGATGAGCCCGGCCGACCAGGTCCGCGCGATCGAGCGGGAGCTGGAGAAACACGACCCCGAGCTGCTGGCCAAGCCCCGCTGGCTGGTGTTCAACAAGTCCGACCTGTTGCCCGAGGACGAGCGCGAGAAGCTGGTGCAGGACATCGTCGACGAGCTGGGCTGGCAGGATCGCTGGTTCCTGGCCTCGGCGATCGGCCGCGAGGGTACCTGGCCGATCATGCTGGAGATCATGGCGTTCTTCGACCGTCAGAAGGCCGACGAGCAGGAAGCCGCCGGCGAGGCCGCAGCCCAGGCCCGGGCGGACGCCGACGCCGCACGCCGCGATGCCGAACAAGGCTGAGAGCACCCTGATGGCGGAGCCGGTGTTTGACACGACACGGCTCGACGCGCATCGCGTGACTTCCGCGCCCACGAAAAAACCCGGCCTGAGCCGGGTTTTTCCTGTCGCCACCGATGTCGCGGTTGCCGCAGCGGCCGGCGTTGGCCGGCGCGCGGCGCGCGGATCAGGCGGCCTTCAGCGCCTTGATCCGGGCGTTCAGGCGGGCCTTGTGACGGGCTGCCTTGTTCTTGTGGATCAGGCCACGCGAGCTGAAACGGTCGAGGATCGGCTGGGCAACCTTGAAGGCGGCCTCGGCGCTCTCGGCGTCATTTTCGCCAAGGGCCTTGAGCACCTTCTTGACGGAGGTGCGCAGCATCGAGCGCTGGCTCGCGTTGCGGGCATTGCGCACGACGGTCTGCTTGGCGCGCTTCTTGGCGGACTTGATGTTTGCCACGGCGTATTCCTGAAAATTGTTGGTGCTGGAAGAAGAGAATATGGTACGGCGTAAAATCAGACCGGAAAGTATGCGGGGATCGGCGGGTTTGGTCAAGCAGGGCGGGATGTTGCGTTCCACGGCGGTGTTCAGCGTGATGACCTTCATCTCGCGCATCGCCGGCTACCTGCGTGACTGGCTCCAGGCCAGCCTGTTCGGGGCCGGTCCGGCGGTCAGCGCCTTCGTCGTCGCCTACCGCATTCCCAACTACCTGCGCCGGATCTTCGCCGAGGGCTCGTTCTCCTCGGCGTTCGTGCCATTGCTGTCGGAGCTGAAGCAAAAAGGCGACGACGAGGCCCTGCAGGATTTCCTCGACCACGTCGCCGGCGCGCTGCTGGCGGTGGTGGTCGTGGTCAGCGGGCTGGGCATCCTCGCCGCGCCCTGGGTCGCGCGGCTGTTCCTGGCCTTCGCCGACCAGTCCGAGTCCGACCTGGTGCCGCTGACCGCGCAGATGCTGCGGATCACCTTCCCGTACCTGGTATTCATCTCGATGACCGCGCTGGCCGGCTCGGTGCTCAACAGTTTCAAGCAGTTCGGCCTGCCGGCGCTGACCCCGGTGCTGCACAACCTGGCGATGATCGGCGCGATGCTGTTCCTGGCCGGCTACCTGCAGGTGCCGGAGAAGGCGCTGGCCTGGGGCGTGCTGCTGGCCGGCATCCTGCAGATGCTGGTGCTGTGGCCGGCGATGTCGCGCCTGGGCCTGCGCACGCGCTTCAAATTCAACCTTCGGCACAAGGGCGTGCGCCGGGTGATGACCCTGATGCTGCCGACGATCTTCTCGTCCTCGGTCTCGCAGGTAAACCTGCTGGTGGGCACGGTCTTCGCGTCGCTGCTGGTGCCGGCCGCGCAGTCGTGGCTGTATTACTCCGACCGCCTGACCGAGCTGCCGCTGGGGCTGTTCGGCGTGGCCATCGGCACGGTGATCCTGCCGCAGCTGTCGCGCATGCATGCCGATCGCGATGGCGACGGCTATTCGCGCTCGCTGGATTGGGGCCTGCGCATGGTCCTGCTGGTCGGCATGCCGGCCGCGCTGGGCCTCGCGCTGCTGGCCGAACCGCTGACCGCCTCGCTGTTCCGCTACGGCCGGTTCACGCCCGAGGACACCCGCATGGTCGGCTACGCGCTGACCGCGATGAGCGTCGGCATCCCCGCCTTCATGCTCAGCAAAGTGCTGCTGCCGGCGTTCTATTCGCGCCAGGACACCAAAACCCCGATGCGGGCGGCGATCATCACCGTGGTCGCCAATGTGCTGCTGACAGTACTGATCGTCACTCCGCTGTGGTGGCTGGAGGTGCCCTTCGCGCACGCCGGGATCGCCGGGGCGACCGCCATCGCCGGCATCATCAATGCGTCCCTGCTGTGGCATTTCCTCAAGCGCGACGGCATCTACCAGGTCCAGCCCGGCTGGCCCGGTTGGCTGACCCGCATCGGCCTGGGGCTGGTGGCGATGGCGGTGACCGTCGTGCTCCTGCGCGGCTGGGTCGGCGACTGGTCCGCGATGGCCGGCTGGCTGCGCTGGGCGTGGCTGCTGGGCGTCATCGGCGCGGGCGCGGCGGCCTATGGCGCGGTGCTGCTGATCGCCGGCGTGCGGCCGCGGCACCTGCGGCAGTAGCGGGTGCGTACCGGCATGAACCGCCCCGGCAGCGATGGCCGGTCACGTCGGGCCGCGCCGCCCGGCGGCTATACTCCGCGACGATGAGCAAGCTGTTCAGGGATATCGAAGGCGGGACCCGGTGCCCACGCGGGAGCGTGGTCTGCATCGGCGCGTTTGATGGCCTGCACCGCGGCCATCGGGCACTGGTCGGCCATGCGGTGGAGCGTGCGCAGGCATTGAAGTTGCCGGCCGTCGCCCTCAGTTTCGAGCCGTTGCCGCGCGAGTTGTTCGCGCGTGGCGCGCCGCCGCCGCGACTGCTTTCGCCGCGGGCCAAGGCGGAAGGACTGTGTGAGCTGGGCATCGATCAGGTCGGGCTGCTGCGCTTCAGGAAGCGCATGGCCTCGATGAGCGCGGAGGATTTCGTCAACGAGGTGCTGGTGCGACTGTTGCAGGCGCGCGAGGTGTGGGTCGGGCCGGGCTTCCAGTTCGGCAGGAACCGTGGCGGCGACTTGGCGCTGCTGCAGCGCATGGGCGCGCAGGCCAGCCCGGGCTTCACCGCGGGCGCGATCGAGCCGGTCACGCTGGATGGCGAGCGCGTGTCCAGCACGCGCATCCGCGAGGCACTGCAGGCCGGCGACTTTGCCACCGCGGCCCGGATGCTGGGCCGCCCGTACGCCATCAGTGGCCGGGTCGTGCGCGGCGCGCAACTGGGCCGCACGCTGGGCTATCCGACCGCCAACATCCGTTTTGGCGGCAAGACGCCGGCGCTCTCGGGCATCTATGCCACCTGGGTGCACGGGGTGGGGGACGAGCCCATCGCCTCGGTGTCCAGCCTTGGCACCCGGCCCACCGTGAACGGCACGGAGCCGCTGCTGGAGGCCCACCTGTTCGACTTCCACGGTGACCTGTACGGTCGCCGGATCACGGTGGAGTTCGTCGCCAGGCTGCGCGACGAAGAAAGCTTTGACGATCTGCCGGCCCTGACCGCGCAGATGCACCGCGACGCCGAGCAGGCGCGCGCCATCCTGACCCCTACACCGCGAGCCACTGCGTGAGCGATAAAAACGCCAATCCCTACAAGTCCACCCTGAACCTGCCATCGACCGAATTCCCGATGCGCGGCGACCTGCCCAAGCGCGAGCCGCTCACGCTCGCCCGCTGGGAGGAAGACGGCCTGTACGACCGCATCCGCGAGCACACCGCATCGCGCGAGACCTTCGTCCTGCACGACGGTCCTCCGTATGCGAACGGCGTGATCCACATCGGCCACGCGGTCAACAAGGTGCTCAAGGACATGGTGGTCAAGTCCAAGCTGCTGTCGGGCTTCGACGCGCCCTACGTGCCGGGCTGGGATTGCCACGGCCTGCCGATCGAGATCGCGGTGGAGAAGAAGTACGGCAAGGTCGGCACCAAGCTGGACGCGGTCGAATTCCGCCAGAAGTGCCGCGAGTACGCCGCCGAGCAGATCGAACTGCAGCGGACGGATTTCAAGCGCCTGGGCGTGATCGGCGACTGGGAGAACCCATATCGCTCGATGGATTTCAGCTACGAGGCAGGCATGCTGCGCTCGCTGGCGAAGATCATCGAGCGGGGCCACCTGGTGCGCGGCTCCAAGCCGGTGCACTGGTGCTTTGACTGCGGCTCGGCGCTGGCCGAGGCGGAAATCGAGTACGCCGACAAGGTCTCCCCGGCGGTCGATGTCGCCTACACGGCGTTGTCGGCGGAAAAATTCGCGACCCGCTTCGGCGCGGTCGCCGATGCAGACGTACAGGTGGCGGTCCCGATCTGGACCACCACGCCGTGGACGCTGCCGGCCAGCCTGGCGATCAGTGTCGGCCCGGCGATCGATTACGTGCTGGTCGAAGGCCCGGCGCGTGCCGACGGTGGCCGTCGCTGGCTGGTCCTGGCCGAGACGCTGGCGGCGGCTGCGCTGGCCCGCTACGGCGTGGACGAGGTCATCGTGCACGGCCACGCCAAGGGCGAGGATCTGGAATCGCTGGTCGTCCAGCACCCGTTCTACGCCGAGCGCGAGATCCCGCTGCTGCTGGGCGAGCACGTCTCCGACGAGGACGGCACCGGCAACGTCCACACCGCGCCCGGCCACGGCCAGGAAGACTTCGCGGTCGCGCGCCAGTACGACCTGATCCAGCAGTACACCGCCGCCCAGATCAACCCGGTCGACGCCCGCGGCGTCTACCTGCCCGGCACGCCGCCGATGGGCGATACCGCCCTGGAAGGCAACCACATCTGGAAGGCCAACGACATCATCGTCGATGCCCTGCGCGGCACCGACGCGCTGCTGGCCGCGACCCGCACCGAGCATAGCTACCCGCACTGCTGGCGGCACAAGACGCCGGTCGCGTTCCGGGCCACGCCGCAGTGGTTCATCTCGATGGACAAGGCCGACCTGCGCGCCGACGCGCTGCAGGCGATCAAGGATGTCGCCTGGATCCCCGAATGGGGCCAGGCGCGCATCGCCGGCATGGTCGAAGGCCGCCCGGACTGGTGCATCAGCCGCCAGCGCACCTGGGGCGTGCCGATCGCACTGTTCATCCACCGCATCAGCGGCGAGCCGCACCCGCGCTCGGTCGAGCTGATGCACCAGGTCGCCGCGTTGGTCGAGGCCGAGGGCATCGACGTCTGGTACTCGCTGGACCCCGCCAGCCTGCTCGGCGATGAGGCGGGCGATTACGAGAAGGTCACCGACATCCTCGATGTCTGGTTCGATTCGGGTGTGACCCACGAGTGCGTGCTCGCGCAGCGTCCCGAAGACGGTCTCCGCAAGCCCGCCGACCTGTACCTGGAAGGCTCCGACCAGCACCGCGGCTGGTTCCAGTCCTCGCTGCTGACCGGCGTGGCGATGGACGGCGTCGCGCCGTACCGGCAGGTGCTGACGCATGGCTTCGCGGTGGATGCGGCCGGCCGCAAGATGTCCAAGTCGCTGGGCAACGTGGTCGCTCCGCAGAACGTCATCGACGCGATGGGCGCCGACGTGCTGCGGCTGTGGATCGCCTCGGCCGACTACCGCAACGAGATGTCGGTCTCCGACGAGATCCTCAAGCGCAGCGGCGACGGCTACCGCCGCATCCGCAACACCGCGCGCTTCCTGCTGGGCAACCTGCACGGCTTCGACCCGGCCGCGCACCTGATGCCGGTTGACGAGATGGTCGAGCTGGACCGCTGGATCGTGCACCGCGCATACGGCCTGCAGCAGCGGATCGTGGACGCCTACACGGCCTACGATTTCCCCGAGATCGTGCAGATCCTCGCCAACTTCTGCAGCGTCGACCTGGGCTCGCTGTACCTGGATGTCACCAAGGACCGCCTGTACACGATGCAGGAGAACTCGCCGGGCCGGCGTTCGGCGCAGGCGGCGATGTACCGCATCGCCGAGGCGTTCGTGCGCTGGATCGCGCCGATCCTCAGCTTCACCGCCGAGGAGATGTGGAACCACCTGCCGGCTGTGACCGCGAACGGCCCGCGCGAGGGCAATGTGCTGTTTGCCACCTGGTACGACGGCCTCGCCCCGCTGTCTGACGACGCGCCCCTGTCGGCCGACGACTTCAAGCGCCTGCTGGCCCTGCGCGAGCAGATGAGCAAGGTGCTGGAGCCGATGCGCGCCGAGGGGAAGATCGGCGCCGCGCTGGATGCCGAGATCGCCCTGCGCTGCGGCGTCGCGGACCAGAACTGGCTGTCGCCGTTCGTCGACGAGCTGCGCTTCCTGTTCATCAGCGGCGACGTTTACATGTCCTCCAACGATGCGGCGTCGGAGATCGAGGTGATCGCGATACCCAGCACCAAGCCCAAGTGCGGGCGCTGCTGGCATCACCGCGAGGACGTCGGCACGCACACCGCGCATCCGACCCTGTGTGGCCGCTGCGTGGACAACGTGGACGGCAACGGCGAACACAGGAAGTGGTTCTGATGGCGGCCGTTGACGCAACGCCGGGCGTAAAGCCCAACGCGTTGGTCTGGCTGGCGCTGTCGGCCGTGGTGATCGTGCTCGACCAGCTCAGCAAGGCGTGGGTGCTCTCATCGCTGCCGGAATACACTCCCGTGCCGGTGATCGAGGGCGTCTGGAACTGGTACCGCACCTACAACACCGGCGCGGCGTTCAGCTTTCTCAGCGATGCTGGCGGCTGGCAGAAGTACTTCTTCATCGTGCTTGCCGCGGGCATCAGCGGGTTGCTCGGCTACTGGCTGTGGCGCACCCCGCGCAGCGACTGGAAGACCGCGCTGCCGTACGCGCTCGTCATCGGCGGGGCGATCGGCAACGTCGTCGACCGCCTGTTGCACGGCCACGTGGTCGACTTCATCCAGTGGCATTGGCAGGACTGGTACTGGCCCGCGTTCAACATTGCCGACGCAGCGATTGTCGGCGGCGCCATCGGTATCGCGCTGTTTGGCCTGCTCTCCGGACGAAAGGCGTAAAATCAACGGCATGGACCTGATTCTTGCCAACCCCCGGGGCTTCTGCGCCGGCGTCGACCGCGCCATCGAGATCGTCAACCGCTCGTTGGAACTGTTCGGCGCGCCGATCTACGTTCGCCACGAAGTCGTGCACAACAAGTTCGTCGTCGACGACCTCAAGCAACGCGGCGCGGTGTTCGTCGAAGAGCTCGACGAAGTGCCCGACGGCGCAACGGTGATCTTCAGCGCCCACGGCGTCTCGCGTGCGGTGCGCGCCGAGGCCGACCGTCGCGGGCTGAAGGTATTCGACGCGACCTGCCCGCTGGTGACCAAGGTGCACCTGGAAGTCAGCCGCGAGTGCCGCGCCGGCCGCGACATGGTGCTGATCGGCCACGCCGGGCATCCGGAAGTGGAGGGCACCATGGGCCAGTGGAAGGCGAGCGACACCAGCGGCCGGATCTACCTGGTCGAGAACCTGGAGGACGTCGACACCCTTCACATCGAGCAGCCCGAGCACGTCTCCTACACCACCCAGACCACGCTGTCGGTGGATGACACCCGGGCGATCATCGACGCGCTGCGCGAGCGCTTTCCGCTGATCCAGGGGCCGAAGAAGGACGACATCTGCTACGCCACCCAGAACCGCCAGGACGCCGTGCGCGACCTTACCCGCGAGTGCGACCTGGTGCTGGTGGTGGGCTCGGTCAACAGCTCCAACTCCAACCGCCTGCGCGAACTGGCCGATCGCGAGGGCGTGGAAGCCCATCTGATCGACGGCGCCGACGAGATCAACCCGGACTGGCTGGTCGGACGCCGCAAGATCGGTATCACCGCGGGCGCCTCCGCGCCGGAGGTGCTGGTGCGGGGGGTGATCGACCGCCTGCGCGAATTGGGCGCCGATAAGCTGATGGACCTCAAGGGCGAGCCGGAAAACATGGTGTTCGCGCTGCCCAAGGAGCTGCGGCCGCTGAAGGCGTAGCGCGCAGCCGGTAACGGGTCGCCACAGCACGCGTGCGGCACTCGCCGGTTTGACCCGGTCCAAGCGGACGCCTACAATTCCGCCTCTTTGCCGCAATAGCTCAGTTGGTAGAGCAACTGATTCGTAATCAGTAGGTCGACGGTTCGATTCCGCCTTGCGGCACCAGATGCAAAGCCTCGGCCCAGCCGGGGCTTTTTGCATTTCTGTTCGCGTGGTTGCGTGCGCTCGTGCAGGTGGCCGGAACGGTGGCACTGATGCCGTTTGTGAGGTGACGCATAATCATTTGCGGCACAGCGTGCACTCGGCGCGCCTTTCGGGGAATCGGACATGCAGCATCGCTTCGCGCTGGACACGGCGAACATCGCCATCGTGGGTCTGGGGTATGTCGGCCTGCCGCTGGCGGTGGAATTCGGCAAGCAGTACGACACGGTCGGATTCGACACGCATGCCGGACGGGTGGAAGCCTTGGCTGCCGGCCACGACAGCACGCTGGAAGTGGAACCCGAGTTGCTGGCATCGGCCTCCCGGTTGCGCTTCACCACGAGGCTGGAAGACGTCGACTCCTGCAATGTCTACATCGTCACCGTGCCTACGCCCATTGACGCCGCAAAGCGGCCCGACCTGACGCCACTGATCGCGGCCAGCGAAGCGATTGGCAGCGTCCTGCGCGACGGCGATACCGTGATCTACGAGTCGACCGTTTACCCCGGCTGCACCGAAGAGGTCTGCGTGCCTATCCTGGAACGCTTGTCGGGCTTGCGATTCGCCAGCGAATCCAGCGTTGGCGCTTCGCCTCCGGCTGGCACAGGGGTGTTCTACGCAGGCTATTCGCCCGAGCGCATCAACCCCGGCGACAAGGCGCATCGGGTGACCAACATCCTCAAGGTCACATCGGGATCCACGCCCGAAGCGGCGGACTTCATCGACGCGCTGTACGCGAGCGTCATCACCGCGGGCACCCACAAGGCCAGCTGCATCAAGGTGGCCGAGGCCGCCAAAGTGATCGAGAACACCCAGCGCGACCTCAACATCGCGCTGGTCAATGATCTTGCGATCCTGTTCAACAAGCTCGGCATCGACACGCTTGAGGTTCTGGAAGCGGCCGGGACGAAATGGAACTTCCTGCCGTTCCGGCCCGGGCTCGTGGGCGGCCATTGCATCAGCGTGGATCCGTATTACCTGACACACAAAGCCCAGGAAGTGGGCCATCACCCCGACGTCATCCTCGCCGGACGCCGCACCAACGACGGCATGGGCGCGTATGTGGCCAGCGAAGTGATCCGCCTGCTGGTCCACAAGGGCATCAATCCGGTTCGCGCGCGCATCCTGATCCTCGGACTGGCGTTCAAGGAGAACTGCCCGGACCTGCGCAACACGCGCGTGGTGGACATCGTTGCCGGCCTCAAGGGGTACAACGCCCAGGTCGACATCTGCGACCCATGGGTCGACGCCGCGCACGCACTGGAAGAATACGGTTTGGTGATGGTCGCCCCCGAGCACGGCACGTACGATGCGATGATCGTGGCGGTGGGCCATGACGAGTTCCGCGAGCTGGGAGCGGACGGGGTCCGCGCATTTGGCAAGCCCGACTCGGTCATCTATGACGTGAAGTACGTGCTGCCGCGGGAGGCGGTGGACGGTCGGCTTTAGCGGATGGGCGTTTAAGGAACGCGTCACCGCCAAACTGCGACACAGTTCCATTGCGTATGGAACGTGCTAGCTTCCACCTGCGGGCATCAAGCGCGGCTTTTGTGACCGGAGTCCCCCACGTCCGGTCAGCTGCAGGGGCGTCCCGCGCCACTGTTTTTATTGCTACCCATCCGGGAGGGGACACCATGGAAGTAGTTCAGCCAGCACGCGCATTGCTCGCCGTCGCGGTTCTGTCGGCTTTGGCCTCGCTGGCCTCTGCGCCGGCAATGGCGCAGGAAGCCCGCGGGGATGCGCCGGAGCAGCGCGCCACCACGCTTTCGGGCATCACGGTTACCGCGCAGAAGCGCGAGGAAGCGCTGCAGGACGTACCGATCGTGATCAACGTGCTCGATGAGCAATTGCTGCAGGACGCGGGCGTGCACGACATCAAGGACATGCAGGTGCTGGTGCCCGGCCTGACCGTGACCAGCACCCAGAGCGCGGCGCAGACCACCGCGCGCATCCGCGGCATCGGCACGGTGGGTGACAACGCCGGGCTGGAGTCCTCGGTCGGCATCGTCATCGACGGCGTGTACCGCTCGCGCAACAGCGTCGGTTTCGGCGACCTGGGCGAGGTGGAGCGCATCGAGGTGCTGAAGGGCCCGCAGGGCACGGTGTTCGGCAAGAACACCTCGGCCGGCGTGATCAACGTGATCACCCGCCGCCCCAGCTACACCCAGAGCGCGGAGGGCGAGATCACCGTCGGCAACTACGGCCTGTTCGGTGTATCCGGTGCCTACAACGATGCGCTGGGCGAGAACGCGGCGTTCCGCGTGTTTGCCAGCAAGCGCAAGCGCGACGGCGTGGACGATGTGAAGTTTGGCGCCGGGCCGCGCACCGAGGATGACGACGGGGACCAGAACTACCACACCTTCCGCGGCCAGCTGTTGCTGGAGCCGACCGACAACCTGTCGATCAATTTCGTCGGCGACTTCAGCAGCCGCGAAGAGAATTGCTGCATCACCGTGACCACCGACCGCGGGCCGACGGCGGCAATCATCAACGCGCTGACCCCGGGCGGCGAGGGCGTGATCCCGGTGGTCGACCTGGACCGGCGACTGGGCTACGCCAACCGCCCGACCACCCAGGACCTGAAGGACAAGGGCGTGGCGATGAACATCGACTGGGTGTCGCCGTGGGCCAATGGCGCGACCATCAGCTCGGTGACCTCGATGCGCGACTGGAAGGCCATCAACGGCCTGGACTTCGACTACAGCGCGGCCGACATCCTCTACCGCGCGCCGGACGAGGACGAGTCGCTGACCCGGTTCGAGACCTTCAGCCAGGAACTGCGCATGACCGGTTCCAGCGACCGGGTGGACTGGATGGTCGGGCTGTTCTATTCCGACGAGGACCTGACCCGCAACGACTCCTACCGCTTTGGTCCGGCGTATGAGCCTTACCTGTCCACGCTGGTCGGCAGCCAGGTGCTGGGCGGGGTGGCGGCGCAGCTGGCACCGCTGGGCCTGACGGTGGACCAATCCAACCCGGCGCTGTTCCTGTCGCAGGTCAGCGGCCAGCCGTTCGGCACCAACTTCCGCGGCCTGGGCTCGCTGGACGAGCACCGCCAGAACGCCAAGAGCACGGCGATCTTCACCAACAACACCTTCCACGCCACCGACCAGCTGGATATCACCGTGGGCCTGCGCTACACCCACGAGAAGAAGAAGCTGCATACCCTCTACGACAACCCCAACGGCAGCGCGGCGTGCGGGGCGACGCTGGCCAACCCGGCGGCGCGTGTCGCCGGCGCGCTGGCCGGACGCATCAACGGTTTCGGCAGCCTGCCGCCGGCGCTGCAGCAGCAGTTGCTGGCGGGCCTGGTGCCGGCGGTTGCGCCGTCCATCGCCGGTTACATGTGCCTGCCGTGGGCCAACATCGCCCACGACGGCCGCGACGTCACCCAGTCGCGCACCGAGAAGGAATGGTCGGGCACGTTCAAGCTGGCCTACAGCTGGTCCGATGACGTGATGACCTACGGCTCGGCGGCACGCGGCTACAAGGCCGGCGGTTTCAACCTGGACCGGGTGCAGTCGGCCAACGGCCTGTCCAGCGGCGTGCAGGGCATCACCCCGGTGGATGACACGTCCTTCCCGGGCGAGTTCGTGGACAGCTACGAGTTGGGTCTGAAGACCAACTGGATGGACGGCAACTTCCTGTTCAACGCGGCGCTGTTCTACCAGAAGTACAGCGACTTCCAGCTCAACAGCTTCCTGGGTACCAGCTTCGTGGTGCGCTCGATCCCCGAGGTGGTGTCGCAGGGCGTCGAGGCCGACGTGATGTGGCAGACCGCGATGCGCGGGCTGACCATGCAGGGCGGCGTGACCTACGCCCAGACCGAGTACGGCAACGACCTGCTGCCCGACCCGGACCTGGCGCTGCTGCCGGGCAACACCATGAGCTTTGCACCGCGCTGGTCGGGCAACGCCTCGGTGACCTACGAGTGGGATGTGGGCTCCGACCTGCTGGGCCGCTTCAACATCGGCGGCAAGTACATGTCCAAGTTCAACACCGGCTCGGATCTGGACCCGCAGAAGATGCAGGACGGTTTCGGCCTGGTGAATGCGCGCCTGGGCCTGGGCCGGCAGGACAAGCGCTGGATGGTCGAGGTGTGGGGCCAGAACCTGACCAACGAGACCTACAAGCAGGTTGGCATCGATGCGCCGATCCAGTCGGGCTCGTGGAACGCGTTCCTGGGCGCGCCGCGGATGTACGGCATGACCTTGCGCGTGCGCTACTGATCCACGTGTAATGCACCGCCGCCTGCAGCGATGCGGGCGGCGGTTTTTTTTGGGTGGCTGGGCGCCTCGCACGGACCGATGCTGTCCGGCGGTATAGTGCCGCCATGAGCAAAGACGTAACGGATGCGGCACTTGAGGCCCTTGCCCGACAGGTGGGCGAGGCAGCCCGCGCGAACCACCACCGCCTCGCCACGGCGGAGAGTTGCACCGGCGGGTGGATCGCCAAGACCCTGACCGACATACCCGGCTCGTCGCAGTGGTTTGACTGCGGCATGGTTGCCTACAGTTACGAGGCGAAGCAGGCGATGCTGGGCGTGCAGGCGATCACCTTGGAGGAGCACGGTGCGGTCAGCCGGGAGACAGCGATCGAGATGGTGTCGGGCGCGCTGGTGCATTCCGGTGCCAGCCTGGCGGTCGCTGTCACCGGTATCGCCGGCCCCGGCGGCGGCGTGGACGACAAGCCGGTCGGAACCGTGTGGATCGCCTGGAAGCGGCGCGGCGGCTACACGACGGCACTGGTGTTCCACTTTGACGGCGACCGCGATGCGGTGCGTCGGCAGACGGTGGCGGCGGCGCTGCACGGGCTGCTGGATCTGGCGGTATAGGTTTTGCCGCTCGCTGACTTGTAACGGGTGAGTGCTTGTTAGTAGTATTACTACTAATGAACGCACTCACCGAAACCCAGCACGCCATTCTTGCCCTGATCGCGGACCGCATCGCGGTCGAAGGCATGCCACCCTCGCAGACCGAGATCGCCCGCGCGATGGGCTTCTCCGGGGTCCGCGCCGCGCAATACCATCTGGAAGCGCTGGAGCAGGCGCGAGCGATCGAGCGCCTGCCGGGCAAGGCGCGCGGACTGCGGTTGACATCCTCCGGCCTGGCGCTGCTGGGCGGCGATGACGACCGCGTAGACGGGGTTGGTTCCGCGGTCGATTCCGCAACCATCCGCTCGCGCGAGGAGGACGCGTTGCTGTTGCCGGTCCTCGGCCGGGTCGCCGCGGGCGCGCCGATTGGCGCTGACCCCAACGTGGACGAGCACGTGCTGCTCGACCGCAACATCTTCTTCCCGTCCCCGGATTACATGCTCAAGGTGCAGGGCGACTCGATGCGCGACGAGGGCATCTTCGATGGTGACCTGATCGGCGTGCACCGCACCCCCGAGGCGCGCAGCGGCGAGATCGTGGTAGCCCGCATCGACGACGAAATCACCGTCAAGCTGCTGAAAATCGGCAAGGACCGGATCCGGCTGCTGCCACGCAACCCGGACTACCAGCCCATCGAGGTCATGCCCGACCAGGACTTCGCAATTGAAGGGCTTTACTGCGGCCTCGTTCGCCGGGGCCGGTAGTGCCGCAGCCTGCGCATTGCCGGTTGTCCGTTGCACGCATGAGGCTATTTCCGACCGCCGTACCGGCGCCGCGCCGATGGCCGACAATGGCCGTCTCACCTAATTTCCCAATCACGGTCGCGGTCGCAGCGTATGCGACGGCCTCCCACTACGCTGGATTCATTCACTGATGGCAACAAGGAAAACCCCAATGGACGAGAACAAAAAGCGCGCTCTTTCCGCGGCCTTGGGCCAGATCGAGAAGCAGTTTGGCAAGGGTTCGGTCATGCGCATGGGCGACCGTGTCGTGGAGGCCGCCGAGGTCATCGGCACCGGTTCGCTGATGCTGGACATCGCGCTCGGCATCGGCGGCCTGCCCAAGGGCCGCGTGGTCGAGATCTACGGTCCGGAGTCCTCCGGCAAGACCACCCTGACCCTGCAGGCGATTGCCGAGTGCCAGAAGATGGGCGGCACCGCTGCGTTCATCGACGCCGAGCACGCCCTCGATCCGACCTACGCCGCCAAGCTGGGCGTGAATGTTGAAGACCTGCTGCTCTCGCAGCCCGACACCGGTGAGCAGGCGCTGGAAATCGCCGACATGCTGGTGCGCTCCGCCGCGGTGGACATCGTGGTGATCGACTCGGTCGCCGCGCTCACCCCACGGGCCGAGATCGAGGGCGAGATGGGCGACCAGTTGCCCGGCCTGCAGGCCCGCCTGATGAGCCAGGCCCTGCGCAAGCTGACCGGCAACATCAAGCGCTCCGGCACCCTGGTGGTCTTCATCAACCAGCTGCGCCACAAGATCGGCCAGATGATGCCGGGCCAGAGCCCGGAGGTGACCACCGGCGGCAACGCGCTGAAGTTCTACGCCTCGGTGCGCCTGGACATCCGTCGTATCGGCGCGGTCAAGAAGGGCGATGAGATCATCGGCAACCAGACCCGCATCAAGGTCGTCAAGAACAAGATGGCGCCGCCGTTCAAGCAGGTCATCACCGAGATCCTCTACGGCGAGGGCATCTCGCGCGAGGGCGAGCTGATCGAGATGGGCCTGGAGGCCAAGCTGGTCGAGCGTGCAGGCGCCTGGTACAGCATGGGCGAGGAGCGCATCGGCCAGGGCAAGGAGAACGCCCGCCAGTACCTCAAGGACAACGTCGAACTGGCCGAGCGCCTGGAAGCCGAGATCCGCAAGCGTCTGGTGCCCATCGAGATCGTCAAGGCGGAAGCCGCGGCGGCGGGTACGGAAGACGAAGAGGATGCCAAGGACGCCAAGGTCGGCAAGCCGGCTAAGGGCGCCAAGGCCGAGGTCTGATCGGGCCGCGTGATCCGATCGATGCAGGGCAATGCAGGACGAAAGCTCCAACGATGAAGGCGGCGGAGGCCTGTTCGATACCGAACCAGGCCGCACGACGGGCCGGCGACGCAAGCGCGAGCCGGCCACACCGCTGCAACGCGCGCTGGGCCTGCTGGCCCGGCGCGAACATTCGCGCAAGGAACTGACCACCAAGCTCACCTCGCGCGGGCTGGACGCGCGCGAGGTCGAGGCGGCGGTGGACAAGCTCGCCGACGCCGGCTGGCAGGATGACAACCGGTTTGCCGAGAGCGTGGTCCGCAACCGCACCGGCAGCGGCTACGGGCCGATCCACATCCGCGCAGAGCTACGCATGCACGGCCTGGACGATGACGCGATCGCCGCGGCGCTGGATACCTTCGAGGGCAGTTGGGTGGAGAACGCCCGCGATCTGGTCACTCGCCGTTATGGCGACGCGATCCACGACGATATCGCGGTGCGCCGCAAGGCCGCCGACACCCTTATGCGGCGGGGATTTTCCGGCGAGGTGGTCCGCGCCGCGACGCGCTTTGATCCGGACGATTCGTTCGGCTGCTGAACCCGTCCCTGATACGCTAAGAGGGTTGCGCGGACCGGCGTCGAGTCCACGCGCCAGCCCTTCGACTTCCCGTGCCAGGCATGAACGCTCCCAAGTCCAGCTCCAACCCGCCCCGTTCCAACCCGCCCAGTTCCAACCAGATCCGCCGCGATTTCCTCGAGTTCTTCCGGGAGCGCGGGCATACGATCGTGCCGTCGGCGTCGCTGATTCCGGCCAATGATCCGACGCTGCTGTTCACCAACTCGGGCATGGTTCAGTTCAAGAACGTGTTTCTGGGCAGCGAGAAGCCCGGTTACGTGCGCGCGGCCGACGTCCAGCGCTGCCTGCGCGCAGGTGGCAAGCACAACGACCTGGACCAGGTCGGTTACACCGCGCGCCACCACACCTTCTTCGAGATGCTCGGCAACTGGTCGTTTGGCGACTATTTCAAGCTTGAGGCCATCAAGTGGGCCTGGGAACTGCTGACCGACGTGTGGGGCCTGGACCCCCAGCGCCTGCTGGTCACCGTGTACCAGACCGATGACGAGGCCTATGCCATCTGGCGCGACGAGATCGGCGTGCCCGAGGACCGCATCATCCGCATCGGCGACAACAAGGGCGCGCCGTTTGCCTCCGACAACTTCTGGCAGATGGCCGACACCGGGCCGTGCGGGCCATGCACCGAGATCTTCTACGACCACGGCGAGCAGCACTTCGGTGGCCCGCCGGGCTCGCCGGATGAGGACGGTGACCGTTTCATCGAGATCTGGAATCTGGTGTTCATGCAGTTCGACCGCCAGCCCGACGGCAGCCTGGCGCCACTGCCGGCGCCCTGCGTGGATACCGGCATGGGCCTGGAGCGGCTGGCCGCGATCCTGCAGGGCAAGCACGGCAACTACGAGATCGATACCTTCCAGCACCTGATTGCCGCCGCTGCACGCCTGACCGCCACGCAGGACCTGGACAACAAATCCCTGCGCGTCATCGCCGACCACATCCGCGCCTGCGCTTTCCTGATCGTGGACGGCGTGTTGCCCTCCAACGAGGGCCGCGGCTACGTGCTGCGCCGGATCATCCGCCGCGCCTTGCGCCACGGCTGGATGCTGGGCCAGAAGCAGCCGTTCTTCCATTCGATGCTGCAGCCGCTGATCGAGACCATGGGCGAGGCGTATCCGGAACTGGAAGCCCAGCGCGGGCTGATCGAGCGTGCGCTGCTGGCCGAGGAAGAGCGTTTCGCCGAGACGCTGGATGCCGGCATGCGGATCTTTGATGAAGTGGCTGCCCGTTCCGGCGGCAGCATTCCCGGCGCCGACGCGTTCCGTCTGTACGACACCTACGGCTTCCCGGTCGACCTCACCGCCGATATCGCGCGCGAGCGGGGACTGACCGTGGACATGGAAGGCTTCGACGCCGCCATGGAGCGTCAGCGCGATACCGCGCGCGCCGCCGGCAAGTTCGGCAACACCGCCACGATGCCGGCCGAGCTGGCGGCGCAACTCTCGCCGACCCGCTTCCTTGGTTACGACTGCGTGGAAGCCGACGGCCTGGAAGTCGTTGGCCTGCTGCGCGACGGCCGCTCCCTGGATCGGATCGAAGCCGGCGAGGAAGCGGTCGTGCTGTTGGCCGACACGCCGTTCTACGCCGAGAGCGGCGGCCAGATGGGCGACGCCGGGCAACTCGCATCAACCCGGTCCATGTTCGGCGTGCGCGACACGGTGAAGTTCGGCGGCCAGTTCCACGGCCACGTGGGAACGCTGCGCAGCGGCGCGCTCAGCGTCGGCGACAAGGTGGACGCGCAGATCGATGCGACCCGCCGTGGCGCGATCGTGCTCAATCACTCCGCCACCCACCTGCTGCATGCCGCGCTGCGCGACGTGCTCGGTACCCACGTCCTGCAGAAGGGCTCGTTGGTGGCCCCGGATCGGCTGCGGTTCGACTTCTCCCACTTCCAGCCGGTGACGGCGGACGAGCTGGCGCTCATCGAGCGCAAGGTCAACGCCGAGATCCGCGCCAACCATGAGGCCGAAGTGCACCAGATGGGCATGGACGAGGCGCTGGAGTTTGGCGCGCTGGCGCTGTTCGGCGAGAAGTACGGTGACCGGGTGCGCGTGCTGCGCATGGGTGAGACGTCAACCGAGTTGTGCGGCGGTACCCACGTCAGCCGCACCGGTGACATCGGCGTGTTCAAGATCCTGTCCGAGGGCGGCGTGTCCGCCGGCGTTCGCCGCATCGAGGCGGTGACCGGGCAGGGCGCGCTGGACCACATCGACGCCGAAGAGAAGCGCCTGCGCGACGCGGCGCACCTGCTGGGTGGCAGTCCTGCGGACATCACAGACAAGGTGCGCAGCGTGCTGGAGCGGCAGAAGAAGCTGGAGCGCGAGCTGGAAGCCGTGAAGGCCAAACTTGCCTCCGGCGCGACCGCGGATCTGGCCGGCTCCGCGGTCGACGTGGACGGCATCAAGGTGCTGGCGGTGCGCCTGGAAGGCTTCGATGCGAAGGCGCTTCGCGATGCGCTTGACCGCCTGCGTCAGCAGCTGGGCGACATGGTGGTGGTGCTCGCTGGCGCGAAGGACGGCAAGGTGAGTCTCGTCGCCGGTGTCAACGGAGCCGCCGCGGGCCGGGTCAAGGCCGGCGAATTGCTCTCCCACGTCGCAAAACAGATCAATGGCAAGGGCGGTGGGCGTCCCGACATGGCGCAGGGTGGCGGCGAAGACCTGCCGACCTTGCCGCATGTGTTGGAAGGCGTTGCCGAGTGGGTCCGCGGGCGACTTTCCTGACCGCGACCTGACTTGCGCCGCGGTGCATGACTTCTTTCCATTGTGACAAGTGTCCGGACAAGTCGATAATTGTCGTTTACCCAGTAGCGACTGTTTTCGGGGTTCCGGGAGCATGGCTTCGGTGCACGATGCACCGGCACAAGGAGAATTTCACAATGCTTATCCTGACGCGACGCGTCGGCGAGACCCTGATGATCGGCGACTCGGTGACGGTCACCGTGCTTGGCGTGAAGGGCAATCAGGTGCGCGTCGGCATCACCGCACCCAAGGACGTCGCGGTTCACCGCGAGGAGATCTACCAGCGCATCCAGCGCGGGGAAGACGCCGACACAGGTGCCGATGCAGAAGTAACAGACCCGGCGGACTGACAAAAAGGTTTGCCGCGGGGGCGATCACCCGTTATGCTTCCCGCCCGCATCAATGATGTGGGCCGCGGAGAGTTGCCCGAGTGGCTGAAGGGGCTCCCCTGCTAAGGGAGTATGGGGGTTAAACTCCATCGAGGGTTCGAATCCCTCACTCTCCGCCAATCTTTGTTTAACACGATCGGTTGGGATTGACGGGTTTTGGATTCATCGTCATAATTTTCCGATTACGCGCCCGTAGCTCAGCTGGATAGAGCACCAGGCTACGAACTTGGGGGTCGGAGGTTCGAATCCTTCCGGGCGCACCAATCAAATACGCGACGACGGTTGAATGCAGTCGCGGACGAAAAAGCCACCTTCGGGTGGCTTTTTTGTTGCCTGTATTCACTGGGTTCAGCGGCTTTCGCTCACCAGCTCTGCCTGCGCGCCGGTCTCCAGTTCCGCCTGCAGGCGCTCGGCCAGACGGATGGCCAGGGCAACGATGGTCAGTGTCGGGAAGGCCCAGCCAGCTGCCGGAAATACCGAGCTGCCGGCGATATGCAGGTTGTCCACGCCGTGCACGCGGCAGTGGCGATCGACGACGCCGCGTCGTGGATCGTCGTCCATGCGGGTGGTGCCCAGGTGATGGGCGGTGCCCGCCAGTGGCGAAGACCCGGCGCCGTCCTTCTCCAGCCAGGGTTCCAGCGTGAACACGCCGTCGCACGACTTGGCGAGCTCCTCGCCAAACAGGGCGGCGGCGGTGCGGTGGGTGCGGTGATCCAGCTCGGTCAGTTGCCAGTCAACGCAGACCTTGCGCTGGCCCAGAGCGTCGAGCTCATCGCTGAGCGTGATCCGGCTGTCCGGGTTCGGCGCCTGCTCGAAGAAACCGATCAGATCGACACGGGTACTGGCGACGGTGGACTTTCGCGACACCTTGCGGATGAAGGCGGTGACGATGTCGGCGCTGCCGCGGGCGGTGCGCAGCGCCAGCCGGGGCAGCCCCTGGCTGGGTGGGGGCCGGAAGATCGACTGCTCGCCGTTGTTGCGGGTCGACAGCCGCCGGGCCAGCTCGGCGCTTTCGTCCTGCGGTTGGGGCTTCAGCGCCGCGCGGAATTCGCGAAGCGCCTGGATGCCTGACGGTACCGTCTCTTCCACGGCAAAAGCGCGCACCCGCGCCGCAAGGACCCGGTGCTTGCGTTGCGCCTGCGGGGACAGGCAGATTTCCGGATGCGACGGAACGTCACTGGACGAAGGGACCCAGTTGTAGGCGCGGGTGAGCGTCTCCGGAGTGTCGGTACGGATCGTCCCCAGCTTGCCACTGGGGTGGTCCATGAAGTAGCGGCCGACGAGGTCGTGCTGGTTGCCCAGGCCATTGGGCATCACGGAGTCCGACAGCAGCAGCAGGCGGGCGTTCTCGATGCCGCCGCACGCCAGGACGTACCGGCGGGCGTGGATCCGGCTGGTTTGCCCGTCGAGTGAGCTGATGCGTGCGGCGAGGACCGAACCGCCGTCGGCGCTGGCCTCCAGTTCGAGCAGGTTGGCGTGCAGCAGGACGTGGACATTGCTTGACTGAGCGAACTGCCGGCCGTATGTCGCGCCGGGTTGTACGGAACTGACCATGCAGGTGTGGTTGGTCAGCACTTCCGGATCAAACGGCAGGGGGGCGATCCTGGGCTGGTTGCGGAATCCGCCCTCGGCGAGGTCCGCCCCATCAATGCCGCAGAAACCGCAGGCCCGCAGGTAATAGGGCTCCAGCTCGGCATGCGAGACCGGCCAGCCGCTGTGGGTCATCCAGTCACGCGCGTCCATCCCTTCGACGGGGACGCAGCCGCCGCCCCAGAGGCTGCAACTGCCCCCGAACACCCGGATCCTTCCGGTGGCGGGATCAAGGGTCGGGTTGCCGATCGACGTGCCCTCGTACAGGGACTGGTTGCGCTCGGTCGCTTCCATGCCGCCACTTTCTATGACGTAGACCTTTTGCGCGGTGCCGAGGAACTCGCGGGCTATCGCGAGGCCGGCGGCACCCGCCCCGAATATGCACAGATCGGCGTCGACGTGCTGCGGACACGCTCCGTCCCTGAAATCGCTGATCAAGTGGGTGTCCTGGAAGTGGGTCTTCTGGATTAAACGCGGGCGTTGCGGGATCGCGGCCAGCGGGTCGCCCGTGACCGCGTCCCGGCGAGCTTGGCGTTTGTTGAAGGTGTGCCACGACAGTTGGGGACAGGCCATGAAGCGGACAGCAAGCCCATGAAAGGCATCTCGGCGAGTCGCGCCCGGCGGGTGATCCGGGGGCTGTGGCTGATGGAGCTGGCGATCGTCCTGCTTTGCGTCAACGCGGCCGTCTGGCTGCGCTTTATCGGCGAGCCCGAAGGCCGGGCGATGTTCGTGCAGACGGCACCGTTCCGCACCTTGCTGGTGGCGATGGTGTTGACCGCATCGATGGCCGCCTTTGCCCTGTACAGCGAACACGGCAGGCTCGACCGCAAGGAGTTCGGACTGCGACTGATCGCCTCGTTCGCCTTTGGTGGCATCGCCCTGCTGGTGATCTATTACCTGGTGCCGCGGGCGTACATCGGGCGCGGTGTGCTGTTGCTCGCCCTGATGCTGGGCGTCGTCGCGGTGTACGCGTTCCGCATGTTCACCCGCACCCTGTTTGGCGCGGAGCTGTTCAAGCGGCGCGTGCTCGTGCTGGGAGCGGGCTACAACGCCCAGTTGATCAACACTTGCATGCGCCGGCGCAGTGACCGCGAATCCTTCACCATCGAGGGCTTCGTGCCGCTGCCGGGCCAGCCGGTGGTGGTGGCCCAGGAGATGCGGGTGGAGTCGGGCGATCCGCTGTGGGAAACGGTGCGCGCGCGCAACGTGCACGAGATCGTGATCGCACCCGACGAGCGTCGCGGCGGGCTGCCGATGGAGGACATGCTGGCCTGCGCTCAACGGGGCGTGCGGCTGACCGCCTTGCCGGACTTCTTCGAGCGTGAGGCGGGCCTGCTGAATTTGAACGTGGTCGATCCGTCCTCGTTGATCTTCTCCGGCGGGTTCGACCACTCGCTGCCGCGAAGGCTGAGCAAGCGCTTCTTTGACCTGCTCGCGGCCAGCGCGTTGTTGCTGGTGGCCTGGCCGGTGATGCTGGTCGTGGCGCTGTGCGTGGGGCTGGAATCGGGCGCGCCCATCCTCTACCGCCAATCCCGGGTGGGCGAGGGCGGACGCAGCTTCGAGCTTGCCAAGTTCCGCAGCATGCGCACCGACGCCGAGGCGGACGGCGTCGCCCGCTGGGCCTCCACCAACGACAACCGGGTCACGCGGGTGGGCGCCTTCATCCGCCTCACGCGCCTGGACGAATTGCCGCAGCTGTTCAACGTCTTGCGCGGCGACATGAGCTTCGTCGGCCCGCGCCCGGAACGGCCGCAGTTCGTCGCCCAACTGGATGAGCAGCTTCGGTATTACGCGGTCCGCCATTCGGTGAAGCCCGGGCTGACCGGTTGGGCCCAGCTGCGTTACCCCTACGGCGCTTCGGTGCACGACGCGGGCGAGAAACTCAAGTTCGACCTGTTCTACGTCAAGAACCAAGGCCTGTTGTTCGACCTGATGATCATGCTGCAGACCGTGGAAGTGGTGCTGTTCCGGCGCGGCGCGCGCTAGCCGTTACCCGACACCTCCATCGCAAATAAGCCAACCCGAGAACTGACAAGGAATCGTGCGTGGAAACCGAAAGTCGTGTTGAGCAGTTCGTGTACCTGTCCTTCCCTCCGGCGGTGCCGGGCGAGGAGTACTCGTCCACCCAAAGCCTGATCGAGACCGGGGTGATGGATTCGATGGGCGTGCTGGTGATGGTCACCTGGCTGGAGGAGGAGTTCGGCATCATCGTCGATGACGAGGACGTCATCCCCGAGAACATGGACAGCATCGCCAATCTGGCGGGCTACGTGGACCGCAAGCTGGCCGAGATGAGCGTGGCTGGATGAGTCGTTACGAAGTCCATCTAGCCGATGCGGCGCGTCGTCATCCGGGCAAGACCGCCATCATCTGTGGCGAGCGCGAGATCAGTTACAGCGAGCTTGATCGGGCGGCGGACCGGTTCGCCGGCGCGCTGGCCCGCGACGCGGCCCTGGTCGATGGCGAGCGCTGCGTGGTGTTCATGGACAACCGCATCGAGGTCGCGGTCGGCGTCTTTGGCACGCTGAAGGCCGGCGGGGTCTTCTGCGTCATCAACCCGACCACCAAGGCCGACAAGCTCGCTTTCGTGCTGGCCAATTGCGCGGCATCGGTGCTGGTCACCCAGGCCAGCCTTGTCCGCGTTGCGTTGGAGGCGGCGCATCAGGCACCCAGCGTGCGCAAGGTGGTGGTGGTCAGCGACCCTGCGGCGGTGCTCCCCGCTGACGCGGTGGACTACGAGGATTTTCTGGCATCCGCGCCGGACCGTGCCCTCGCGCCGGTTGGGATCGACATCGACCTGGCGATGCTGGTCTATACCTCCGGCTCCACTGGCCGCCCCAAGGGGGTGATGATGACGCACGCCAACATCGAGCATGCGGCGACGTCCATCACCACCTACCTGCAGGCGCGCAGCGACGACGTGGTCCTGAGCGTGCTGCCGCTGTCGTTCGACTACGGCCTGTACCAGCTGCTGATGTGCGTGAAGATGGGCGCGACGCTGGTGCTGGAAAAGTCCTTCGCGTTTCCGCAAAAGGTGCTGCCGCTGCTCGCGTCGCGGGAAGTGACCGGCTTTCCGCTGGTGCCGACCATGGCGGCGCTGATCGTGCAGCTGCGCAACTTCAATCCCGAATGGGCGCGCAGCGTACGTTTCCTGACGAACACGGCTGCAGCGCTCCCCCCGTCCCATATCCTCCAGCTGCAGCATGTATTCCCGCAGGCGCGCATCTACTCGATGTACGGCATGACCGAGTCCAAGCGCTGCACCTGGCTGCCACCGGAGCAACTGGCCATCCGTCCCGACAGCGTGGGTATCGCGATCCCGGGCACGCAGGCGTGGGTCGCCGACGACCGCGGCAACGCCGTGCCGCCCGGCGTGGTCGGGGAACTGATGGTGCGCGGCGGCCACGTGATGCAGGGCTACTGGGACAACGAGGAGGCGACGGCCAGAGTACTCAGGCTCGGCCGCTACCCGTGGGAGAAAGTGCTGCACACGGGTGACCTGTTCCGGATGGATGACGAGGGGTTCCTTTACTTCGTCGGTCGCAAGGACGAGATTCTGAAGTCGCGCGGCGAGAAGGTCAGCCCCAAGGAAGTGGAGAACGTGCTCTACGCGATGCCGGGCATCCGCGAGGCCGCGCTGGTCGGCGTGCCCGACGGGATGCTCGGCCAGTCGTTGAAGGCGATCGTGGTCACGGACCAGCCTGACATGGATGCGCGGGCGGTCATCGGCCACTGCCGGGCCCATCTGGAGGAGTTCATGGTGCCGCGCGAGGTCGAGTTCCGCGACGCGCTGCCGAAGACGGGCACCGGCAAGATCCGCCGCAGCGTGTTGCAGGCGGAGGCCGAAGGTCGCGTCGTGGCGTCCGAGGTCGAGTAGCGGGCGGTAGCGCTGGCGAGGGCCACCGGGGGCCGGCTCGTGTTTTTTGACGGTCCGATGGCGCTCTGGAGGCGCCGCCTTATACCGTCTGCGGAACTGGACCGTAGTCGCCGACGTGCTCTTGCGGGAATGGATCTGACGCGCCCGAGCGACGTTGCGACAGCAGCAAAGTCGACAGGATGCCGACGAAGGCCTGGTTGTCGGCAAAGCCGGTGACCTTGCCTGCGCGCGCCTTGGCAAACAGCCGCGACACTGCCGAGGTATCGAACAGTCCGGTCGCCCGCAGGTGGGCCGGGTCAAACAGCGCTTCCACGTAGTCCAGCGGCTGGCCGTTGACGAAGAAGCTCTGGCTGTCGGGCGCGCGGTACGGCTGCTTGGTGCGCGAGGCGATATCGGCGGGGAGCAGGTCACCCAGCGCCTTGCGCAGGATCGCCTTCTCGGTGAGTCCCTGGATCTTCCACGCCGGCGGCAGGCGGTTGACGAACTCGACCACGGTGTGGTCCAGGTAAGGGAAGCGGCCTTCGATCGAATGGGCCGTGGCCGCGCGGTCGCCCTGGCTGGACAGGAGGTAGCCGGCGAGCAGGGTCTTGGCTTCCACGTACTGGTCGCGGGCCAGGGGGGCCCAGGCCATGATGTTTTCCGGCAGGCGCGATTCGGCGAAGGCGAAGGCGTCCCAGTCCGCGGCAGTGGCGCGCAGCTCGGGCGACAGGAATGACAGCGCCCGCTGCGAGGTGGTCCATCGCGGAGCATGGGCAAACACGGCGCGATCGATGTGCTGCAGTCCCTGGCCGAAGAACGCCGCTGCCAGCGCCGGATTGGCGGCGGGGGAGTTTTCCAGATAGCCGTACAGGCGACCCAGCAGCCTGGGCCGCAATGTGGACTCCGGCTGGCGGGCCCAGAACCGGCGCACCTTGGCTTCCTTGAACAGGTCGTAGCCGCCGAAGACCTCATCGGCGCCTTCGCCGGTAAGCACGACCTTGGTGCCGTGCTCGCGAACCATTTTGGCGAGCAGCATCAGCGGCACGCCGGCGGTACGCAGGACCGGGGTCTCGGTGTGGGCGACAAAGCACGGGAATGCCGCGCCGATGTCCGCCGCGCCCACTTTCAGCGTGCTGTGCTCGGTGCCGAGGTGGCGCACCATTGCCTGTTGATGGGCGCTTTCGTCGAATTCGGGCTGGTCGAAGGCCACGGAGAAGGTGCGCACCGGATTGTCAGTGAAGCTGCGGATCAGGGCGACGATGCCGGAGGAGTCCAGGCCGCCGCTGAGGTAGGCGCCCACCGGCACGTCGGCGCGCAACTGCAGTCGGATGGCTTCGATCAGGCGCTCGCGCAGTTCGGCGGCGGCCTCATCGATGTTGCGCCATTCGGGCGTCTGCGCGGCTTGCGCGGCGTCGGGGAAATCCCAGTCCCAGTAGCGCCGGAACGTGCTGCGGCCATCGATCTCAACGGTCATCAGATGGCCGGGCGGCAGGCTGTAAACCTCTTCGTAGGCGGTGTCCGGATCCAGCGGTGCCCAATAGCTGAAGGTCTGGATCAGGCCGCGCGGCGACAGCTGCGCTTGCTCGGGCACGACGGCGAACAGGGCCTTCATTTCGGAGGCGAACCACAGCGCGTTGCGGGCGCGGGTGTAGTAGAGCGGCCGGATGCCGAAGCGGTCCCGGGCCAGGACCAGTCGCTGCCGCGTGGCGTCCCACAGCGCGATGGCGAACTGGCCGTTGAGGTGCTGGACGAAGTCATCGCCGTAGCGGTCGTAGAGATGCACGATCACTTCGGTATCGGAGCGCGTGTAGAAGCGATGGCCCTTCGCTTCCAGTGCCGCACGCAGCTCGAGGTAGTTGAAGATCTCGCCGTTGAAGACGGTCCAGACCGTGCCCCGGCGATTGCGGATCGGTTGCGCGCCGGTCGCGATGTCAATGATCGACAGCCGCGCGTGTGCCAGGCCGATGCCGGCGTCCACATGGAAGCCGAATCCGTCCGGCCCGCGGTGGCGCAGGGTGCGGATCATCGCCTCAAGGGTCGCGCGATCGTGCCCGGCCCCCAGCGGTTGACCCAGATAGCCTGCAATGCCGCACATGGTCAGGCGAGGCCGAAGCCGGGCGCGAAGATCCGGTCGGCAGGATGGACCCGCGACGTCCGCCGGGGCCTGGCCGTGCATCGCTTCGTCCGACGCGCGGGCTTGTGGGCGCGGGCGTGGGATGCCGTACCCGGATCGGCCACCGGCAGCGGCCGCAGCACCGAGCTGTGCCATTCCACCACCTCGCCGCACTCGAAACGGATCCACGATGGGCCGTAAAACCAGTGTTCTTCATTGTCGGCGTTGATCTCCGGCGCACCCAGCAACGCGGCAACGCTGGCCGCGTCCATGCCCAGTTCGACGACGACCGGGGCGATTTCCGTCGGGGCGCCTGAAGCGGTGGACGCATCGTCCGGTGTCCCGGTCGCGTCTATCCCATGGCTGGGGAGCAGGGTGCACAGCGGGATGATCGCCACCAGGCTGAAGACGAGCAGCAGCCAGCGGTTTGGAGGCTCGTAGGGAAGTGCGGGCGACGGGTGCCGGCGGGTGGGTAGCGTCCGCGCCGGTAGCGTCCGCTCAGGAGCTGGCGGTGGCCGGGAGAAACGCGCTCTCGAGTCGGGAGCCGTCCCGGGGAGCCGGTCATGGCGCCGGTGGAAGGCGAGCGCCGCCGCGTAGTCCAGGTTCAATTCCTTGAGTCTCTCCGAACTATCCCGGACGGTTGGGATCCGGTCGGGATGCAGTTCCCGCACCCGGCGTCGGTAGGCCTGCTTGAAGGTCTGCAAGCTGCATCCAGGGTGCACTCCCAACTGCCGGTACAGCTTCAGGAAGTCGGTATCGCCGGTCATAGCGATGGTTCCGTGCTTTCGACGAGGTGCTCGCTCCTGCGGCAGAAAAACTGCGGAAGCGCCGCCATCGCCCGGAACAGGTGGTTTTCCATCCGTGCCGCGACAGCGACGCGGGGGATGTCGTAGCGCGCCGATTGTCGAGTGGCGATGCCGCCGTAGTAGGAGAACGCGAGGCGCACGCCGGCATCCTGCAGGCACTGGCGGGTGCGCTCATCGAACGCATCCGGGCTGCCCACGGGATAGGCGAAGTAGTCCATCGCCTGGCCCAGTTCCGCGCGCAGCCGCGCCGCGCAGCCCGAGATCTCGGCGCGCTGCTGCGCCAGCGAGCGCCTGGACAGAACCGGATGATGGACGGTATGCCCGCCGATGGTCATGCCGTTGGCGGCCATGTCGCGGATCATGGTCCAGTCCATCCAGTGCTTCGTGGCGGGTGCGCTGTTGGAACCGCACCGCGCCTGCTCGCGCAGGCTGCCAAGCAATTTCGCCGCCTCGTCCCCCGGCAGTGCTTTATAGGCACCCAGCAGGGTGCGGATTACCTCGGCCCGCCGGCCGCCTTCCAGCAGCAGGGGGCCGGCTACCCATTCGCCCAGGTCCAGCTGTTCAACGGTGGTGGTGCGGACCAGCATGGCGATCTCGTCCCACCATGGCAGGCGGGGGTCGTCGATGAAGCCGGTGGCGATGAAGAACGCCGCGGGCAGCCGATGCTGGCGCAGCAGTGGATAGGCGAGTTCATAGTTGTCGAGATAGCCGTCGTCAAAGGTAATGGCGACGTGGCGGCTGCCACGCCGTGCCAGGGCGGACTCGATTTCGTCCAGCGCGATGACATCACTGTTGGCCTTGAGGAACGACAGCTGGGCGTCGAACGCGTCGCTGGACGCGCTCCACAGGTCGCGATCGTGGATCGACCGGCTGCCATCGCCGACGCGGTGGTAGTTGAGGATGAGCACGCCTTCCCAGGGCAACGCCCTCGACAGCACCCTGCGCAGGCCAGGCGCTGCCAGCAATCGTGCCGTCTTTGTCTTCTTCCCCATTGCATCCTCCAGGCCATGCGCGACGGTCCGGACCTGCTGCATGTTGGATTGTCGTCATGGGGAACAACGGCGAAACGCCCGGATACCGGCAACGCCGGCCCGTCCGCGTTTGAACGGCCCCGGGGCGAGGCCGGGAATGCTTGCAATCGCCGTTGTTGAAATCATGCACAAGGCGCAGCGACCCCCGATCCCGCTCCCGTCGCCGTGGCTTGGCAGACGAGGCTGCCACCGCGACGGCCAGCGCGGCAGGGCGGACCGCCGGTTTGCCGCCATGTTGACCGGACTTGCATGCCTCGCCGGTTTGCTCGCGCAGCCGGCTGCCGCCGCGGAATGGTTCGTGTCCACCTCCGGCAGTGACACCACCGGTGATGGCCGGTTGCAGTCGCCGTTCCGCACCATCAAGCACCTGTTGGCGCAAAACGAAGGCATTGCCAGGGCGGGTGACACGATCGTGCTGCGCGGGCCAGCGGGAGAGAACACCTACGAGGAATGCGATGTACGCCTGAGGGTGCCGCTGACGCTGCAGTCCTACCCCGGCGAGCGCGCGCATGTGCATTGCGACATCCACACGCCCGACAGCGTGGCCATCCAGATCGACCCGGCCGCGTCGGGCAGCACGCTGAGAAACCTGGAGATCAGCGGGGGCGCCGTCTACGGCGTGATGATGCAGACCAACTGGTCCCAGGGCGATGTCACCGGCAACACCGGTGCGTCCAACATCCTCCTTGAGGACCTGCTGATCCGCGATACCGGCCGTGATGGCATCAAGATCACCCCACAGTCGAACAACGTCACGGTGCGACGCACCGAGATTCGCAACACCGGTGCGATCTATCCGCCGGGCACGCCGACCGAGGACATGAACGCGGACGGCATCGACAACGTCAACGGCTCCTCGATGCTGGTGGAGGACAGCTGGATCCATGACATCGCGACCACCGGCCTGTACTTCAAGGGTGGCGCCGCGGACGTGGTCATCCAACGCAACCGGATCGAAAACACGGGTGTCGCCGGGATCCTGGTGGGTTTCGACACCAGCCCGGAGTACTTCGATATCGGCAGGAATCCGCGTTACTACGAATCCGTCCGCGGGATCGTGCGCAACAACGTGGTCCGCAACACAGCGTATGCGGGCATCGGGCTGTATGCGTCCAAGGATGCGCTCGTCGCCAACAACACGATCATCGACGCGGGCCGGACCGGCCATGCGGCGCTCTATTTCGGCATCAGTTTCCAGGATTGGGGCTCCCACGCGGGGCGCCCGCCCAGTGTCAATCCGCGCCTGCTCAACAACCTGGTGCGGATGCAGGGCGGTACCTGCATCGAGATCCGGCAGTCGGAGGAGCTGGGCGGGCTGCAGGGCCTGGACGGCTCGCCGGGGAGCAACTGGAACGGCTTCGAGGACGCCGGTTGCCGGTTCGTGGACAACCGGGCCGGGACCGGATTTTTGCCGGCTGCCGCAGGCTCGCTGGCGCAATGGCGCAAGGCCACCGGCTCCGATACCGACAGCGTGCAGGCCGTGTTCCCGCTGGATGACGATGGCAAGCCGCTGGCAGAAAGCCCTGCGGTCGGTGCCGGCACCATCGTGGCGGACATCGGCGATGACATCGAGGGCGTGAAACGGACCCCGCCCTACAGCATTGGCGCGTTCCAGAGCGTCGCACCCGCCGCGGCGGGGGTCGTGCCCATGACCCTGCTTCCAGGGGGAGCGCGACGCGCGACAGCCGCCGGCTCAGCGCTTCTCGCGATGGCACCATTTTCGGAAGTCCTGCCCACCAGGCAACGCCGCTGGCTTTCCATGGCACCGTGGCTTGCCACCCTGGCGTTGATGCTCGCGGCGATCACCTACGGGGCACTGTTGATCCGCAAGCGCAACGTCACCGGCTGGCTGTGGGCGTACCTGCGCCAGGACTGGCGCGAGCCGGTCGCCGCAGGCACCACCCGGCACCTGCTGTTCTGTTTCGTTGATCATTTTGAGCCCGGCTGGCAGAGCCCGGGCCTGGCGGTGGAGCGCGCCCGTGTCGCGCGCTGGAGCCGGGACCTGCCAACGCTGTGCGCGGGCCATCGTGATGCCGACGGTCGGCCGCCCGTGCACACCTTTTTCTACCCGGAGGAGGAGTACCGGCCCGAACACATCGATGCGCTGGTGGATCTGTGCCGACAGGGACTGGGCGAGATCGAGATCCACCTGCATCACGACAACGAAACCGAGGCCGGCCTGCGGGGGACGCTGTCCGGCTTCACTGAACTGCTTGCCCGACGCCACGACGCGCTGCCGCGCGACCCGTTCTCCGGCCAGCCGCGCTGGGCGTTCATCCACGGCAACTGGGCGCTGGACAACTCGCATCCCAGCGGGCGCCATTGTGGGGTCAGCAACGAGCTGGTCATCCTGCGCGAGCAGGGGTGCTACGCCGATTTCACCCTGCCCGCAGCGCCGGACCCGTGCCAGACGCGCACCATCAACAGCATCTATTACGCCACCGGCGATCCGGCCCGGTCCAAGTCGCATGACACCGGGGTGCGGGTGCGGACCGGCGGGGTCGGCGAAGGCGACCTGATGATCATCCAGGGGCCGCTGGGCTTGCGGTGGAAGGACCGCAAGTTCGGCATCTTTCCGCGCATCGAGAACGCCGATGTACGCGCCGGTGCTCCGCCCACGCGCGAGCGGATCGACGGCTGGGTAAAGACCGGGATCCACGTCGCCGGGCGGCCGGAGTGGATCATCGTCAAGGTGCACACCCACGGCGCCGAGGAGGTGGACATGGACACGCTGCTGGGGAGCGCGATGGATGAGGCGTACGCGTACATGGAGTCGCGCTACAACGATGGCGAGCACTGGAAACTCCACTACGTCAGTGCGCGCGAGACCTACAACATCATCAAGGCGGCCGAGTGCGGGCTGTCCGGGGACCCGGGTGGCTATCGCGATTTCGATATTCCCCGCCCCGCCTACGGCGTTCACCACGTCCAGGAAGCCCGCACCCCGGTCGACGCGGCAGGCACCGAGGAGTGCAATGCCTTCGCCAGCTGACAGCCGACGCGCACCGGGAAGCAACGCAAGGGGGTTGTCCGCATGAGGGTGGGGATCGTCGGCTGCGGCAAGATTGCCGACGGCCACGCAGAACAGCTGCAGACCGTCGCCCGGGCGCAGTTGGTCGCGGCGTGCGACCGCGAGCCGCTGATGGTGGAGCAGTTCGCACACCGCTGGCCGGGCGTTGCGCGTCATACCGACTTCGCCGCGATGGTCCGCGAGGAACGGCTGGACGTGGTCCACCTGGCCACGCCGCCGGACTCCCACGTCGCGCTGGCCTGTGCCGCACTGGAGATGGGCTGCCACGTCTTCGTGGAAAAGCCCTTCGCACCGGATGCGAAGGGTGCCGCCCGGATTCTTGAGGCAGCGCGCGTCACCGGCAAGCGGGTCAGCGTTAACTATCTGTACAACTTCGAGTCGCCCGCGCTGGGTCTTCGTGACCTGCTCGACGCGGGGACGCTCGGCAGCATCGTCCACCTGGAGACCGCGCTCGGCTACAACCTCGCCGGTGACTACGGGATGGCGGTGATGTCGGATCCGATGCACTGGGTCCATCGACTGCCCGGCAAACTTTTCCACAATGTGCTCGACCATGTGCTGGCCAAGCTGGTGGTCCACTTCGATGACGATTTCACGGTGCAGGCGATCGGTCTGCGACGACGACCGGCGAGCGGCAACGAGGCCATCGACGCGATGCCCGACGAGTTGCGCTTCATGCTGCGCGGCGGCAACGGCGTGACCGCGTGCGGCATGGTCAGCTCGCATGCGCGCCCCGTCGCCCACACGCTCAAGGTGTATGGCAGCCGCGACACCGTGGAGCTGGACTACGCGTGCCGGACCCTGGTGCGCGCGGCCCGCCAGAGCCAGCCCAGCGCGCTTGGCCGCTTGTTTCCGCCGTGGGTGCAGGCGTCGCGCTTTGGCAGCAACGCGCTTCGCAACGTGGCCGCGTTCGGGCGTTACGAGTCCCACTACTTCCAGTGCATGCGGGTGTTGCTTGAGCAATTCTACGCGGCCATCGAAGACAACGCCGCGGATCCGGTGCCGCACGAGGAGATCCTGCGGGTGGCCAGGATGATCGATGCCATCGTCGTGGCGCTGGAGGTGCGCGCATGAAGGTCCTGCTGACGGGAGCGGGCGGGTTTCTTGGCCGACACCTGGCGCGGAGCCTGCTTGCGGAGGATGTCGCGGTTCTCAGGCTCCACTTCCGCCACTCCGCGCCGGAGGAGTTTGTCGCGGGGTTGCGGCAATCGCATCCCGACGCGTGCATCGAAGTGGTGCTGGGCAACCTGCTTTATGCCCCCGACGCCGCCGGACTTGTTGCGGACGTGGATTGCGTGGTGCATGCGGCGGCGGGGATGCGCGGCAGCCCGGCCGACATGTTTGCCAATACCGTGGTCGGCACGCGCAACCTCCTGGACGCGGCGGGTGCGGCCGGAGTGGGGCGGATCGTCCTGGTCAGCTCCTTCTCGGTCTATCGCACCGAGCCGCTGCCCGATAATGCGCTGCACGACGAGTCGGTGGACGTCGAAGCGGTGGGGATCGACAAGGGCCCCTACGCGTACGCGAAGACGCGCCAGGAGCACCTGCTGGAGGAGTACCGCGAACGTTTTGGCTTCCAGACCGTGGTCGTGCGACCCGGGGTCATCTACGGGCCCGGTGGCGGCGCGCTGTCATCGCGCGTCGGCATCCGTGCGCTGGGACTGTTCTTCAACCTGGGGCGCAAGGCGACCCTGCCACTGACCTACGTGGAGAACTGTGCCGACGCGATCGCGCGGGCGGCCGCGTCCGGTGTCGATGGCCGCGCCTACAACGTGGTCGATGACGAGCTGCCCAGCTGCAGTGCCTACCTGCGCGCGTATCAGGACACGGTGGAGCGGATGCGGGTATTGCCGGTTCCTTACTGGCTGTTCCTGCTCGGCTCCAGGCTGCTGGTGCGCTACAACAAGGCATCCATGGGGCAGTTGCCGGCGGTGTTCACGCCCTACGTGGTCCGCTCGATGTACCGCGACTTCCGCTATCCCAACGCCGCGCTCAAGCGTCTGGGCTGGCAGCCGCGCGTCACCACCGATGAAGGCCTGCAGCGCACTTTCGGCTATTTCGCGCAGCGCATGGACTAGGCGCCGGCCGCGGCGTAGAAGCGGTCGTGGCTGCGACGCATCGCCTCGATCGAGGCGTTGGCGCGGACCCACTCCCTTGCCGCACTGCCCATGCGTGCGCGCAACGCGGCATCCTTGAGCAATGCTTCCAGCGCGTTGCGGGTCGCCTCGCGGTCATCGGGCGGCACCAGCACGCCGGTACATCCGTCGGTGACGATTTCCGGGTTGCCGCCGACCGCGGTTGCCACGATCGGCAGCCCGGCGGCGCAGGCTTCCAGCAGGGCAATCGACAGGCCCTCGGTCAGCGATGGAAGCGCGAATACATCCAGCGCAGGCAGCAAGCGGGCGACATCATCGCGGGCGCCGAGGAAGTGCACCCGCCCGCGGATTGACAGCGAGTCCGCCAGCGCTTCGAGTTCCGCGCGCAAGGGGCCGTCGCCGAGCAACACCAGCTCGACACTCGGGCAGGCTGCGGCCAAAGCCGGCATCAACTCCAGCAGCACGCGCTGGTGCTTGAGCGCGACCAGCCGGCCGACCGAGCCGATCAGCATCGCTTCGGGCGCCAGACCAAGGGTCGCGCGCGCTGCCAGGCGTGCCTCTGCGCCGCCCTCGAACCGCCGGATGGGGATGCCATTGAGGACGACCTCGGCGCGATCCGCGCCCACCAGGCCGGAGCCCACCAAATGTTCCTGGACCTGGGCTCCCACCATGGCCACCCGCGTGGTCCGCGCCAGCGACAGGCGGTACAGCCAGCGCAGGCGCGTGTTGGACAGTCGCGATCCCATGTTGTGGCAGGTGTTGACCAGTACGCGGCGCCGGCCGGAAGGCCAGGCCAAGGCGAGGGCGGCGTAGTAGTTGGGTACGAAGTTGTGAGCGTGGACGATGCCCGCGTCGCGATCGATCACCGCGCGACGCAGCGTGCGCATCACACCGGTGTCGAAGGAACGCCGCTTGCCGCCGACCACCACCGCCACGCCGGCCGCCTCCAACTCGGCCGCGAAGCTTCCGCTGCCGGTGATGCTGAACACGGCGACCCGATGTCCGCAGCGGGCCTGCTCGATCGCCAGGTCGGTGACGACACGCTCCAGCCCGCCCGTTTCCAGGCAGTCGACGACGTGGACGATGCCGCTCTTCCACGGGCTGGCAACGTCGCGGACGTCTTCTGCGGTCCGGCAGGCATCACTGTTCAATCCGCACTCCACCCGTTGGGGACGCGGTTAGGCCAAAGCCGCCGCGTGCATAAAGAAGCAAACGGCCCGCGGCGGAGTTTCCGGCCTCCTGCTCACGCTACCGCCTGGCCGACGGAGCTGGTGCTATGCGTTTGCCCCAGTAGCCTCCGCCAGATTGCGATGGAACCCTGTGGCGTCCCGACCGATCAACCACCAGTTCAGCGGTATCGCTGCCATCCGCGGCGCCATGATGGTGATGGGTTCGACCTATGTGACCTACGCGCTCGGATTGCTGGCCAGCATCATCGTGGCGCGGTCGCTGGGGCCGGATGATTTCGGGCGCTACTCCTACGTCGTCTGGTTGGCGGGCTTGTTGATCATGGTCGGCAACAACGGCCTGAACGCAACGACCATCCGCTTCATCTCCGAGAGCCTCGGACGGCAGTCGCCCGAATCGGCGCGCGCCGTGCATGGTTGGGCGCGGCGCAGGCAGTACGCTTGCCTGGCGGTGGTGGCGCTTGCGTTCGCGGCGCTGGTCCCTTTTGTCATGCCGGCCGGCTGGGAAGGCCGTGCCCGGGTCTTTGTCGCGCTGACACTGGCGGCCGCGATTCCCAAAGCGCTCTTCATGTTCGATGCCTCCGTCGGCAAGGGCTACGGGCGCTATGGCGTGGAGGCCGCCACGGCCGTGGTGATGAGCGCGGCCAACATCATCGCCGTGCTGGTGCTGATGCGCATCGGGGCCGGGCTGGTTGCCTACATGGCCTTGTTCGCCGCGACCAGCACGGGCTATGCGGTGTCGTCGCGGCTGCTGCTGCGCGCCGGTGGTCTCTCTCCCTCGCGTGAGCGCCTGGATCCCGCCATCCTCGTCCGCCTGCGGCCTCACCTGTTCTGGACGGTGATCCTCACCGTTGCCTACGCGTTCAACAACAAGTCGATCGAGACATGGCTGCTCAATGACCTGGTGGGCGCCGCCGCCGTCGGCTACTTCGCCATTGCCGGGGCGCTGACCAAGGGCGGCATCGAGATGCTGTCGGCCGGGCTGTCCACGGTATTGATGCCGATGATGGCGCACGCGTTTGGCGAGGGGCGCGACCAGCGAGCCGGCGGGATCATGGCCAGCGCAATGCGCTATTACTCGTTCATCGGCCTGCTGCTCGGCGGCATCGGTGTGCTGGTCGCGGCCCCGGCAATCCACCTGCTCTATGGCGATGACTTTGCGCCGGTGATCCTGCCGTTCCAGATCATGATCGCGATTTCCGGGCTGACGCTGGCGGACTCGGCTCTGAACGCCCTGCTTTCCACCACCGACAACCAGCGCGTGCGGGTGATCTTCATCGTCATATCGCTGGCCATCACCGCTGCGCTGGCGTTTGCGTTGGTCCCCCGATACGGATTGATGGGGGCCGTGGCGGCGCACACCGGATCGCGCCTGATCGTCTTCATCGCGATTGCCAGCGGCATCTCGCGAATGATGGGGATGCGATTGCCGCTGCGTGAACTGGGCCGGCTGCTGGCCGCCGCCTTCGTCGCGAGCGCCGTCGCTGCCGTGCTGATGGCCACCGTGCCGGGGCAGTCGACCGGTTGGGTCGCAGCGGTCGTCTACGCGCTGGTGTTTGCCGGATCCAGCCTGGCTTTCGGTGCATGGCGTGCAACCGATGCGAGGCAGCTGCTCACGTTCCTTGCGCAGTACCCGCGCGTGCACGAGCGCTGGGCCGGGCCCATCCAGCGCTGGGCGGAACGACGCCCGGAGGGGAATTAGGGAAGTGCGCGCATGAGCATCATCTTCTGGGGCTGCGCGGCGCTGGTCGCGTTTACCTATGCAGGCTACCCGGTGTGGGTGCGCGCGTGGGCGGCGCTCCGACCACAACCGGTCGCACGCGCCGATATCACGCCGACCGTCACGGCGATCCTCTGTGTGCATGACGGCGAAGCGCAGGTCGGCGCGAAGTTGAACAACCTGCTGGCGCTGGCCTACCCGGAGGCGCTGCTGGACGTCGTGGTGGTGTGCGACGGCTGTAGCGACCGGTCTGCGGAGGTGTGCCGGGCAGTACGCTCCTCGCGGGTGCGGGTGCTGGAGTTCGCCCATCGTCGCGGCAAGGCAGCCTGCCTCAACGACGCGGTATCGGCGGCCACCGGCGACATCCTGCTGATGGTGGACGTGCGCCAGCGCGTGGAAGAAAAATCACTGGGCGCGCTGGTGGCGTGCCTGGCCGACCCGGCGGTCGGCGCCGTGGGCGGCGAGTTGCGTTTCGAGCATCCCGAGACCGGGTTTGCCGCCAGCGTGGACGCCTATTGGCGTTACGAGAAAGCGATCCGGCAGGCGGAGAGCCGGAGCGGGTCGGTCGTTGGCGTCAGCGGAGCGCTGTATGCGATGCGCAGGAAGCTGTTCGTTCCCCTGCCCGCGGGCACGGTGCTGGACGATGTGCTGGTGCCCATGCAGGTGGTCCGCGCGCACAGGCGCGTGGTGTTCGAGCCGGGTGCGCGGGCGTGGGACCATGCGTCCGCCTCGGCCGGAGACGAGCGCGTGCGCAAGGTGCGCACGCTCGCCGGCAACCTGCAGCTGGTGCAGCTCGCACCGTGGCTGGTCAACCCGCTGCACAACCCGATCTGGTTCCGCTTCCTGTGCCACAAGCTGCTGCGACTGGTCGCGCCGTGGGCGATGGTGCTGATGGTGCTGGCCGCGCTGGTCCTGGCCGCAGACCATCGCTTTTACCGGGCCTGCCTGGCCGCCGCGGGTCTGGTCGTGCTGGTGGTCGCGGCGGCGCCGGCCTTGCCACGGCTCGCCGCGTTTTGGCCCGTACGAATGCTGGTCGCGTTCGTGCATATGAACCTGTACTCGGCGCAGGCGACGGTGGCCTTCGTGCGCCGGCGGACGCTGCACCTGTGGTGACCGCCGTCACGCGCGGTTCGCGTTGTCAGTGGTTGTCGAGCGTTGGGGGAGGCGCCGGACGTTGATGCCGTTCGTCTTCATCGTGATCTACCTGGTCCTGGTCCTGGTGCGGCCGCAGGAGTATCCGCAGTGGGCGCAGGCCGGCATTCCGTTTCTGCCGATCGCGCTGATCACAGCGCTGGTGGCGTGGTTGCCGTCCCGGCACAAGCGTTTCGACGAACCCCAATACCTTCTCCTGGCGCTGTTCCTGCTGGTCACCAGCCTGTCGATTGCCGTGAACGGCTGGAGCGGCGGCGCACTGGAGCACTTCAACGTGTTTGCACCGACCCTTGTCGCGTTCGTGCTGCTGGCCAACACCGCGCTGACCCGACAGCGGGTGGTTTTCGTCATCGGCGTGTTCACCGCCTGTGCGGTCCTGCTGGCGATCCACGGGATCAAGCAGTCCGCGACCGGGCTGGGCTGGACCGGCATGCCGCTGATCGACGACGGGCGGATCCAGTACCTGGGCATCTTCAGCGATCCCAATGACCTGGGGATGCTGTTCGTGATCTGCGTGCCAATGGCGCTTTACCTGAGCAGTCGCGGTGGCCTTCTCGGGCTGCGTCGCCTGGTCTGGCTGGCGGCAGCCGGCGTACTGATGTACGGGATCCTGCTGACCAACTCGCGTGGATCCTTGCTGGCCCTGGTGGTGATGAGCGGCGCCTATCTCTGGCAGCGACGCGGCCCGGTTACCGCTGGGGTAATGGCCGCCATATGCCTCACGTTGCTCAAACTCCTGCCGTCGCGCCTGGACCAGCTCGACGTGCAGGAACGTTCCGCCACGGGCCGCGTGGAAGCCTGGTACGAAGGCATGCAGATGTTCATCGCCCACCCGGTGATGGGTGTTGGCACGGACCGGTTCACCGAATTCAACGAGCTCACCGCACACAATTCCCTGATCCTGGTGCTGGCCGAGAACGGTTTCATCGGCTTCTTCCTGTGGTTTTCCTTCATGGGTTACTGCTTCTGGATGATGGCCCGGCTGCTTCGCCACGCGCCGGAATTGTCCGACGATGACGACGTCATCGAGTGGCGACGCGATCGAGCGATCGCGATGACACTGCTGGTGTCGCTGGTCGGCTATGCCGCGACCGCGTTCTTCCTCAGCCGCAGCTACGTGATGCTGCCGTACCTGCTGAGTGCCGTGGTGGTGGCGCACTTCACCGCGGTGCGCGAGCGTTTCCCGGACGTGGTGCCGTTCAACCTTGGCCAGGACCTGCTGCGCTGGCTGGTACTGGCGTGCGCAGCGGTCGTGGCGTTCTACCTGCTGCTGAAAGTGCTGCTGGCGATGTCATGAACGGGGTCGGCCTTTCCCCTGACACGGTATTGTCGCCACGGCCGCCGGCGCCCGATGATGTCGAGGGCGGCACGCCGCTGCGCATCGCCCTGGTGACCCCGATACTGCCGGTGCCGTATGACAGGACGCGCGGCCGCTACATCCACGAGACCGCCCGCGCGCTCAGCGGCCTGACGACGGTGCGGGTGTTTCTGCCCCAAGTGCGCTACCTGCGCCTCCCGGGCCTGGCGCCGCGCAGCTTCCTGCACGGTGAGGTCGGCCCCGACTACCGCCTGGATGGCATCGACCTTGAGCCCTACACCTACCCGGGCATCCCCGGCGTATCGCGGGCCACCAACGGCATGGTCGGCGCCCGTGCCCTGACCCCGCGCCTGCGCGCGTTCCGGCCTGACCTGGTCCTTGCGTACTGGATCTATCCCGATGGCTACGCTGCGCTGCGCGCATCGCGGCGGCTGGGAGTTCCGTGCATCGTGGGTGCGCGGGGCTCGGACATCCACGTGCGGTCGGGCATCAACGCCTACCTCACGCGCAAGGTCCTCGCCGGCGCCGATCAGGTCCTGACAGTCAGCGAGGCGATGCGGGCTGCCGCGATCACCACCTTTGGTGCACACCCGGTCAAGGTGCGCACGATCGTCAACGGCATCGACACCGCCGTCTTCCACCCGCGCGAGCGTGGCGCGATGCGCGCGCAACTGGGAGTCGATCCGGAAGCGCGGCTGGTTGTCTATGTCGGGCGCTTCGTCGAATCCAAGGGCCTGATCGAGCTGCTGCAGGCATTCGCCGCCATCGCCTCGCGCGATCCGCGCGCGCGCCTGGCCCTGGTCGGCGATGGCGTGATGCGCGGCCAGCTCCCGGCGCTGCTGCGCGCCCATGGCATCGAGTCACGCGTGCACCTTCCCGGCGGGATGGAGCCGACCGGCGTCGCGGAGTGGATTGGCGCGTCCGATGTGCTGACCTTGCCCAGCTGGTCGGAGGGCTATCCCAACGTGGTGGTCGAGGCGATCGCGTGCGGCTGCCCCGTCGTGGTCAGTGACGTGGGCGGGGCAGGCGAGATCGTGCGCAAAGACAACGGGTTGCTCGTGCCGCCGCGCGACCCCGCTGCCCTTGAGCGCGCCCTGGCGCAAGCGCTGGTTGCCGACTGGGACCGCACCGCAATGGCCGCCTCGATGCGTCGCGGCTGGCACGACGTGGCCGTCGACACCCTTGACGCATGCAGGCAGGTGTTGGCCAACGCCAGACCGGCTGGTCGCTAGCCAGGGCGCTCCACCTCCCGTATGCGCGGGAGCTCCCGTCCGCTTGTCGCCGGTGTTGCCGTTGTAATGGGTATCTGATGCTGGGGCGCGATGAAGCGATGGAATTCAAGAAGACGATCAAGCCTTTCATTCTCGGCAATTACCTGTTCACCGAGGACGCCGGGGCATTGGCCGATGACGCGTCGCTGATCCGCGGCGGCGTCGTTGATTCCACGGGGATACTGGAGCTTGTCGAGTTCCTGGAAACCACTTACGGCATACGCGTTGAAGCCGCAGAGATGATCCCGGGCAATTTCGACTCGATCGACATGATCAGTGCGTTCCTGGCGCGAAAAATGGCAGCGTGCGTGGCATGACGAAATCCCTGGCCTCACGGCTCCTCGCCACTGCACGACGCCACCCGCGCATGGTCGCGGTCGTCGATGGCGATCGCCGGATCGACTACACCGGACTGGCAGCCAGGGTGAAGGGATTTGCCGGTTTCCTGCACGCGCAGGGTCTCGGCGCCGGCGAGCGCATCGCCATCGCCCTTCCCAACAGTCTTGAAGCCGTGGTGGCCTGCTACGGCAGTTGGCTGGCCGGGTGCGTGGCAGTGCCGCTGAATGCGCAGGCCCGGGGGCGGGAGCTGGGCGCCTGGCTGGAGCACGCGGGGGCGAAGCTGCTGGTCCATGAGGTCGGCAACGCTGAGGTGGAGGCGGGTCTCGCCCAGGCGCGCGTCGCGCCGCAACGGGTGGTCGTCGGCGACGGCGCGGGCGACGCCGGGCTACCCCCCGGAGGCACCCATTGGCAGGGTGCGATCGGGTCCGCGCCGGTCGCGTCTGTGGCGCACATCTTCCAGCCCGTGGCGACCATCCTTTACACCTCCGGCACTACCGGTGCGCCCAAGGGCGTCACCCTGACCCACGCCAACGTGGTGGCCAATGCCGACGCCATCATCGAATACCTGGAGTTGACGCAAGCGGACAGCGCACTGTCGATGCTGCCGTTCTACTACTCCTACGGCGCCTCGGTCCTGCACACGCATCTGGCCGTTGGTGGCCGCCTGGTGCTGCAGCCCAACCTCGTGTTTCCGGATGTGGTCGTAGACGTCATGGCTCGTGAGCGGGTCACCGGCTTCCCCGGGGTGGCATCGATGTTTTCCCTGCTGCTGGACCGGGTGTCGCTGGCCGACCATGACCTCTCGGCGATGCGTTACATGACCCAGGCCGGTGGCGCGATGGCGCCCGGCCTCATCAAGCGATTGCGCAATGCCATTCCCCACGCGCGGCTGTTCGTCATGTACGGGCAGACTGAAGCGACCGCGCGCCTGGCGTGGCTGCCACCGGAGCGCCTGGATGAAAAGTCCGGCTCGGCGGGGAAGGCGATCCGCGGGGTAAGGATCGAGGTGCGCGACGACGCAGGTAGCCCCCTCGCCGCAGGGTCGCCGGGTGAGGTATGGGTGCATGGTCCCAATGTCATGGCCGGGTATTGGAACGACCCGATGGCCACCGCACTGGTCATGCGCGATGGCTGGCTCCGCACCGGCGATATGGGCCATCTCGATGGCGAGGGCTATCTCTACCTGGACGGGCGGCGCAGCGACATGATCAAGACTGGCGCCCATCGCGTGCACCCCCTGGACGTGGAAGAGGTGCTGTTTGAGTTGCCAGGCGTGCTCGATGCCGCCGTCGTGGGCGTGGATGAGCCGACCCTGGGGCAGGTGGTGAAGGTATTCATCGTGGCCGCCGGCAACCAGCCGCTGGACGCGGACCTCGTGCGAGCCCATTGCCGCAGTCGCCTGGCCACCTACAAGGTTCCCCGCCATGTGGAGTTCCTGGCGAGCTTGCCACGCACGGCGTCAGGCAAGGTCCGCCGCGTCCTGCTGACCGAGCCGGACGCGGCGCGGGAGTGGCAATGAAAGCCCTGGATTTCGATGTGCTCGAACTCGACCTGGAGCGCGAGGCGGACCGCATCGCCAGTCACGTGCGTGATTCCACGGCGCGCGTGTTGCACAAGCGCGGACTGGTGGTGGCGATCTCCGGCGGCATCGACTCCTCGTGCTGCGCCGCGTTGGCGGTCCGTGCGCTGGGACCTGACCGGGTCTTCGCCTTGATCCTGCCGGAACGCGACTCCAACGATGACAGCGCACTTCGGGCCGGGATACTCGCCACGCACCTGGGCATCCGCAGCCTCACAATCGATATCGCGCCGGCGCTGGAGGCGATCGGGTGTTATTCCGAGCGCGACGCCGCGGTCCGCCGTGCGCTGCCCGCGTTCACCGACGACTGGCGCTTCAAGATCGTGATCGACGGCGGCACGGAAGGGCGCGTCAATGTTTTCAAGCTGGTCGCCGAGTCACCGGAGGGGGAGGTGCACGAACGCACGCTCGGCCTGTCCGACTACCTGCAGATCGTTGCCGCAACCAACTTCAAGCAGCGGATCCGCAAGACCCTGGAGTACTACCACGCCGACCGGCTCAACTACGCCGTGGTCGGCACGCCCAACCATCTGGAATACGACCAGGGTTTCTTCGTCAAGAACGGCGACGGCTCGGCGGACATCAAGCCCATCGCGCACCTGTACAAGTCCCAGGTCTACGCAATGGCACGGCACCTGGGCCTGCCCGAGCGGGTTTGCAACGTGGTGCCCACGACCGACACCTACAGCCTCGCCCAGGGCCAGGACGAGTTCTACTTTGCCTTGCCTTACCGGCAGATGGATCTTGCGTTGTGGGCTCGGGACCACGGCTGTCCGGCCACCCGGCTGGCCGAGGCGCTGGGTATCGATCGCGAGCGCGCGGAGGCGATCTACGCCGACATCGACAACAAGCGCCGCACCACGCGTTACCTGCACGAGCCGCCGATCCTGGTGGCCAACGCGTGGCAAGTGCCCGCGGTGAGGGAAGACAGGGTTGCGGAGCAAGGACATGCCCATTGAATGTCCAGCGAGCCCGCCGACTCGCCTGACCATCGATCTGCATGGATAAGCCGAATGACCCGGGCATGCAGATGTTGACCACCAGCCGGGCCTTGCCCGTCGCGATGCCGTGCACCAAACCCGAGTCGGCGATACGCGCAGAGGTGGTGGCGGTCGACGCCTACCCCGGTCTCGCAGTGGACTGGATCCGCCTGGAGTCCCGATCGGACGCCTCGCCGTTCACATCATGGTCGTGGGTATCGACCTGGCTGGCGTTGCTGCCAGCCAATTGCCGCCCGCTGGTATTCCGCGCACGCGACGAGTCCGGTGTGTTTGCCCTGAGCCTGCTGTTGAAGGCGTCCGAGCGGGGGGTTGGCAGGCTGTTTGGCAGCCACTCGTTGCTGCTGCAGGAAACCGGGGAGCCCGCCGTTGACCAGGTCACCATCGAGTACGCCGGCCTGCTGGTGCGCACGGGCGCGGAAACCGCCGGCTACAAGGCAATGTTTGACGCGATCCGGCGTTTGGGCGCGGGCTGGCGGCGGCTGCGGATCAGCGCCACCGCCCACGCCGATGCGATCGCATCGGCATTGCCTCCCACCCTTGACGCGGCAAGTGTGGACGCGCGCCCGTCCTATTTCGTCGACCTGGCGGCGCTGCGGGCGGCCGGCCGCAGCTATCACGACGGCCTGGGCGCCAACATCCGCGGGTCGCTCAACCAGGCCCGGCGCGGGTACGGTGCCCATGGCGAGTTGCGGGCGGAGGTCGCCGGCGACGCCTCCACGGCGCTGGCGTGGCTGGAGGAAATGGCTGCGCTGCACACCCGCTACTGGAACAGCAAGGGCAAGCCGGGGTCATTCTCGAGCGCGTTCTTCTGCCGGTTCCACCGGTCATTGGTTGGCGCCGGCACGGCCACGGGTTTCACCCGGATGACGCGGGTCAGCGCCGGTCCGCTCACGGTCGGCTACATCTACAACCTGGCGTGGCGCGACCGCATCTATTACTACAACAGCGGGCTGAACTACGGCGCGCTGCCCAGGCACGACCGACCCGGTCTTGCCGCGTTGCACACGACGATCGAGCAGGCGCTGATGGAGGGATGGAGCCAGTTCGACTTTCTGGCGGGTGCCCAGGAGTACAAGCGGCGCCTGTCCAACGACGCCCGCCGGCTGCACTGGATCGACATACGCAGGCGTGGTGCGCGGATGTCGGGCGAACGACTGTTGTCAAGGATGCTGGGCAAAAACACGTTCGGCGTACCGCTGGCGAGTGCGCTCGCCGCCGATGCCGTGCAGGCACACAAATGAACCCGGCGACCCCCGCCGAACTGCACATTGTCCAGAAGGAGATGACCATGCCCGACGGTGACATCCGCCCGCGCGTGCGCAACGTGCTCTATCACCACCGCACCCAGGGCAAGGCGGTGGAGGGCGTGCACATCCGCGGCATCACCGATGCGCTGCGCGCCGAAGGCGTGGATGTCGACATCATTTCCCTGCCCGGCGCGGATCCATACTCGTCACCCAAGGCCATGTCGCCGACCCGCCAGGTGAAGCCGTGGATGGGCGCGGTCACCCGCCTGCCCGAGCCCTTGTTCGAGGTGGTGGAGCTCGCCTACAACCTTGTGGCGGGCTGGCGCCTGCGGGCGTGGCTGCGGCGCAACCCGGGCGTGGACTTCATCTACGAGCGCTATTCGCTTTTCATGTTCGAGTCGATCCGGATCGCCCGCAAACGTGGTATCCCGATCATCCTGGAGGTCAACGATTCGGCGACCGTGGAGCGGGTCCGGCCGCTGTTCTTCCAGAAGCTGGCGATGGCGATCGAAGGCTGGGTGCTGCGCAACGCGTCGGGACTGGTGTTCGTGTCGGGCGTGTTCCGCGACCGCGCGCAGGCGGCGCACGGGGCGATCGCCCCGGCCATCGTGACCCCGAACGCGGCCAACATCGACAAGTTCACCTTTACTCCTGCCCAGCGCGATGAGGTGCGTGCGCGACTCGGGCTGGACGGGCACGTGGTGTGTGGGTACCTGGGCGCGTTCGTGCCATGGCACGCCATCGACGCGTTCGTGCATCGCATCGCCGACCGGCTCGCCGAGGCGCCGCACCTGAAGCTGTTGCTGGTCGGCGACGGCGCCACCTATCCCGCGCTGAAGGAATTCGTCGATGCCCACGCGCTCGCTTCGCAGGTGGTGCTGACCGGCCGGGTGCCGCACGACGAGGTCCCCGGACTGCTCGCAGCGATGGACATGGCGATCCTGCCCAGCGCCGGCGATTACACCTCGCCGGTCAAGCTGTTCGAGTTCATGGCGTGCGGCATCCCGCCGGTGGCTCCGGACTTCGAGCCGATACGTGAGGTGCTGGTCGAGGACCAGACCGGGTGGATGTTCGAGGCAGGCGATCTCGACGCCGCCGTCGAGCGCGTCGTTGTCCACAGCAACGATGTCGACGGATTGGCGCGCGTGGGCGCGAATGCCCGCGCCTACGTCGCGGCCAACCGGCAGTGGCAACACAACATCTCCGATCTGCTGGATTTCCACACGGCCCTGGCAGGAAAGGCGCTGGCGTCATGACGGTGGCCGGTGCGAAATACAATCCGGCGGACCAGTGGCCACGCGACAGCGACGGCGAGTTGCTGCTGGCCGGCGAGCAGCCGCTGTCGCGGGTGGTCAGCGCCGTCGGCGGCACGCCGTGTTACCTCTATGACCGCGCTGCATTGCGCGAGCGGGCATCCGCCCTGCGCGCGCGGCTGCCGGCACGGGTCCACCTGCACTACGCGATGAAGGCCAATCCGATGCCGGCACTGGTCTGCCATATGGCGGGCCTGGTCGATGGCATCGACGTGGCATCCGCCGGCGAGTTGCGGGTCGCGCTGGATTCGGGAATGAGCGCGCAGCACATCAGCTTTGCCGGGCCCGGCAAGTCCGAAGGCGAACTCGGGCAGGCCAGCGCGGCAGGCATCCTGGTCAATATCGAGTCATTCCGTGAGGTCGCGATCCTGGCCCGCGCCAGCGAGAACCACGGGCGACCGGCGCGGGTTGCGGTGCGGGTCAACCTGCCGTTCGAGTTGAAGGCCTCCGGAATGAAAATGAGCGGCGGGGCGCGCCCGTTCGGCGTCGATGCGGAGCGGGTGCCCGAGTTGCTCGGCGAGATCACCGCCGCCGGCCTGGCCTTCGAGGGCTTCCACATGTTCGCGGGCTCGCAGAACCTGCGCCAGGCCGCCATCGTCGAGGCACAGACCCGCAGCTACGAGCTGAGCCTGGAGTGGCAGGATCTGCTGCCGGCCCCGGTGCGAAGCTTGAACCTGGGCGGCGGCTTCGGCATTCCCTACACGGTCGGCGAGTCGCCGCTGGAGCTGGCTCCGGTGATAGACAACCTCGCAGCCCTGGCCGAGCGCGCGCACACCGACATGCCGGGTGCGCATCTGGTCATCGAGCTGGGTCGGTACCTGGTGGGAGAGGCGGGGCTCTACGTGACCCGCGTGCTTGACCGCAAGCTTTCCCGCGGCCAGGTGTTCCTCGTCGTCGACGGCGGCATGCACCACCATCTCGCGGCATCGGGCAATTTCGGCCAGGTACTTCGCAGGAATTACCCGGTCGCGATCAATGCCCGCACCGGCGCGCGCGAGGTCGCCAGCGTGGTGGGACCGCTGTGCACCCCACTGGACCTGCTGGCCGACCGGATAGACCTTGCGGCTGCGCAGGTGGGCGATCTGGTGGTGGTGTTCCAGTCCGGCGCGTACGGTCGCAGCGCAAGTCCGCGCGGGTTCCTCGGCCATCCCGACGTGGTGGAAGCGCTGGTCTGACGGGTCGGCAGAGAAAGGGCAGGCGACGGGCACCGCAGCACCGCGCAGGCGACGGCTCGCGCGCTACGTGGGTTGCACCGACGACGGGTAGCGGGCCGCCGGGGCCGCCGGAGCCGCTGCGCCCGCGGCTGGGGTCCTGGCGGCGGATCGCGCAGGCACCAGATGCTCACGTCCCGCCGGCGGCGTCAGCATGCCGATCCGCCGCGCCGGATTGCCGGCGACCACGGTGTACGGATGGATCACGCCGGACACCACGGAGTGCGCCGAGACGATGCTGCCTTCCCCGATCTCGGTGCCTGGCATTACCAGCACGCCGGTGCCGATCCAGACGTTGTCGTGGATCACCACCGGTTTGACGTCGGCAAGTCCGGGGGCAGCGCCCGCCTGGCGCTGGCCCGGATCGACCGGGTGACCGCCGGAGTCGCGGAAGGTGACGCCGCCGGCCACCTGCACATGCGAGCCCAGGCGGATCTCCCGTCCGACCACGAAGCGGACGTCGTGCGACAGGTCCGTGTGGTCGCCAATAACCAGCCGCGGCCGAGCCACGAAGCTGGCGGCAAAGTGGATGCCCAACTTGCCGCTGACGTGGACGTGGTCGCCCACCAGCAGCTCGCCGCTGCCATGCACCCACGGCACGAATATCCCCGTGGTTACGCCCTTGCCGAACCGCGTGCAATAGGCCTTGAACAGCGGCTCGGCGACCAGTACCCGGCGCAGGAAAAACACGCTCCCGCGCAGCGCCAGGAACAGCCAGAGGTACGGCAGCAGCACGACGCGTGGGGCGGGCAGGGTGAAACCGCGACCGCGTTGGCGCAGCCCGCGGAGCATTGCTGCCGCAGGGTGTTCGGACTTGCGGGCCCAGTGGCGAAGCGAGGCAAGCGATTTCATCGTGTTCAATCCTGCTGCTGCTTTGTTTTGGGACAGCGGCCGCGTCTACTACCGGTTGCGATAGATCACCCGCAGGTACCAGATGTTCTGTTTGGCTTCCGCGGTCGCGACCTCACTGCTGCGCTCATAACGGTAGTAGGTCAGCGCGGTGCTCCAGTGCCGCGACCACCGCTTGTCCAGCCCCAGGCTCAGGTGGCGGGTGTCGTCGGTGCGGGCGATCTGCCGGTACTGCACCCGTTCGAAATTGAGGTAGGAGGAAAAGGTCAGCAACGGGCGCAGCCGATAGTCGAAGCCGACGGTCACACCGCGGTTCTTTTCGTCGTCGTTGAGCGGGTCGGGATAGTCGATCGTCTGCACGTAGGGCTCGACCATGAATGTCGCCCGGTCGCCGTGGTAGTCATAGGCCAGGGACACGCGTTGTTCCTCATACACGGCTGCGGTGATCGTCTGGCCGTCGATCAGGACGCGCTCCGGGATCGAGGTCGCGCCAACGTCACTTATGGCCGCGTAGGCGGCGTCGGCAAACTGGTTGGCGGCAAACAGGGTCAAACGGCTGCGCTGGCTCGGACGCCACGCCAGTCGCCCGCGCAGCAGCGGGTTTGAGCGATCGCCGGTTTCCTTGTAATCCAGATGCGAGTAGCCGAGATCGACGCCGAGGTCGAAGTTCGGGAAGGTCCGGTCGTAGCGGACGTACAGGTCGTTGCGCTTGTAATCCAGCGAGGTCAGGTCGTCGTCGAAGTCGACGTCCTGGGTCTGCACGTTGAACGAAAAGGCGCTGGAAGGGCCTAGATCCTTGATGGCACGCAGTGCCACCCCCCAGCGCTGGGAGTTGAACTGCGGGGTGACCTCGGCGTAGGTGTCGATGTAGCGCGCTTCCAGCTGCCCGCGCAGGGTCGGGCCGACGTTGAAGAACAGGTTGGGACCCAATGACAGGATGTTGATCTGCTGCCGGTTGTCGGGTGAGTCAGGCGAGAACCGATCGATCGCCTCGGTTTGCAGGCGGTCGTCCACGGTGAAGCTGAGCCGGTCCGGGAGCATCACCCAATTCAGCCGTCCATCAAGTACGCCCTCGACCGTGTTGTCGTAGATGCTGTCCTGGAACACGCGGTAATCCACGCGGCCGTTGACGCTGGCCTGGATCGTCGAGGTTGTTTCCGTGGCGCGGAAGCCGATGCCCGTGCGCCAGATCAACTGGTCGATCGGGTCCACCGGATCCAGTCGCACGTTGTCGTCGTGTTCAACGCCCGCGTCGATGGCGTAATCGACCCGGGCCGCATCGGTGTTGCCGGACATCGCTGCCAGCAGGGCCGTCGTGATCGCGGGAATACGCATCCTGCTGCGGACGCTGTTGCCTCGTGGCAGCGGAACCGTCGGCCCGGAGTCGTCAGGGCAGGTCATTGAAGACAACCCCGGCGAGCTTCTCGGGCTCGAAGTTCGCGGCCGCCTCGTCGATGTTCTTCATCGTTACCTTGCCGTATCCGGCAACCAGCACGACCAGGTCGGCAAGCTCGGAGAGGATGCGTGCGTCGGGAGAGTTCAACACCGACGGACCGTCCAGGATGAGGTAGCGATCCGGATTGCTCCCGCGCAGCGAGTCGATCATGGTCCGGGCGCGGGGGGAGGTGAAGTACTCGCCGGAGATCTCATGCCGACCGCCGTTGGGGATCAGGTGCACGCGCGGGATGCCTGTCGGGTATTGGATCTGCTGCAGCCCGCTACTGCTGTCACGCAGGTAGTCCATCAGCCCGCCGTTGACGGGATCAACGCCCATGGCCGTGTGCTGGCTGGGATGGAGGGCGTCGCAATCCACCAGCAGTGCCGTCTTGATCTCGTCGAACGCGAAGGCGAGTGCAAGGTTGCGCGCGACGAAACTGCCGCCACTGCCGTGCCCGACCGGTACCACCAGGGTCACGAAGTTCTGCTTGCCGCCCAGCGTGAGCAAGCGGGTCCGCAGATCCCGGAAGGCATCCGCCTGGACGCGCGCGGAGTCCTGGCGGTGGATGAGCCTGCGGTCTTCCAGCGACCTGGGGGTCAACGGCGCGAGCTCCCGGGGGTGGCGGAGCGAACGCGCGTGGTCGTCATCCCCCCGCGGGGCTGAAGCAAGCTCCTGGGGACGTTTCACGGGCGGTTCCGGAGTGTCGATAAGGTTCATCACGGTCTCATGCGTGGGTCATCTTCAGCGCGTAGGTGGCGACGTAGGCGAGTACCACGACCAGGATCATGGTCACGCTGCCCAGCTTCCCGTAGAGGTCATGGCGACGCTCCCGGGGTGTCGCGTACGCGGGGATGGCGGTCAAGAGTGGATAGCGGCCCTGCGCCTCGATCAGTCGCGCGGAACGTATCCGCGGGTCAAAGCGCGCCAGCAGGAAGACCAGCGCCATCGGCAGCACGATCGCCAGCAGCAGCCCACCTGCGGCGATGTGCATCAGGCGCATGCCGGAGGGCCGAAGCGGCATGATCGCCGGGTCCTGGATCTTCAGGGTCAGGCCGCGGTTGGCCTCGTCCAGGCCCATCGAGACGCGTGCGTTTTCGCGGCGTCGCAGCAGGTCCTGGTAGATCTCCCGGTTCACCTCGTAGTCGCGGGTAAGCTCCGCTAGTGCGCCCTCGGAGGCGGCGATGCGCCGGCTGCGGTCCAGCTCTTCGGCCAGCATCGATTGCGCTGCGCCCAGGCGGGAGCCGGCCGCCGCGCCCTCACGTCGGGCCAGCGCCAGCTGGCTGCGAAGCTCGCGGTAGAGCGGGTTGGACTGGGCCTCGGCGGACTCGATACCCGGCAGCGGCGGGTCAACCCGTGTTTGCGCGCGCGCCAGGTTCTGCTGGATGTCCTGCATCTGCAGCGTCACCCGGACCACGTCGGGATGCTGCTCGGTGAAGCTCAGCATCAGCCGGTCGCGCTCGGCCTGCAGCTCCATGTACTGGCTGCTCAAGAGGTTCTGGCGTGTCTGCGTGCGCGACACCGCCGACTCGCCCGACAGTTGTGAGCTGAGCGACGCACCCAGCGACTGCTGCTCCTGCATGGTCATGCGGGTCTGTTCGACCTGGTTGCGCAGCGACACGATCCGGGCATTGACGTCGGTCGCGCTGCCAGGTTGCGCGTCGACGTTCTCGGATCGGTATTGCTGCAGGTTGTTCTCTGCGCTGGTGAGTTTGGCGTGGTAGGCCTGGACCTGGCTGTCGATGAACTCGTAGGCATCGCGGCTCTCGCGCGCCTTTGTCGCCAGCGCCTCGGAAATGAGCATCGATCCAAACGCCTCGGTGACATCGAATGCCCGCTGCGGGTCGCGATCCTGGTAGGTGATCTGCACCAGGTCCGGACGCGGGCTGTCGATCAGGGTGCGCTTGCGGATGTCCTCCATCAGGCGCTCCTGTTCGACCGGGTCCGGGTGCGCCTGTTTCCAGTGGCCGACATCGAGTATCTGTTCCAGGATCTTGCGGCTGAAGAGGATCTGGCGCGCCATGCCGGCGCGGTCGGCCACGCCGGTGGATACGGCCCGTCCCTCCAGCAACGGCTCGATGATGTCGCTTTCCTTGGCCAGGATGGTCACCGAGGCGGAGTAGTTCCGGGGAATCACGAACACCCCGACCAGCAGGGTCAGCAGGGCAACGGCTGCGAAGATGGAGACCAGGGGCACGAGGCGCCTGCGCGCCTCCTTGAGCAGGATCGGTATCAGCTCCTGCGGGGTGAGGTCGCGGGGCTTGCCAGGGACCGACGGGCCGCCGGGGCCGGGGAGTGCGCGCGTGGTCATCAGAAGGTCCGTTCCGGAACAGTGATGATGTCGCCGGGGGCCACCCGGTAGTTGGTCGTCAAATCGCCATGGTTGAGGATGCGGTCCAGGTTCACCGCGTGCGCCGAGCTGGAATCGTCACCGTTCCTGCGGTACAGGTCGGCGCGGTCTGCGGCCGCAAACTCGGTGGTTCCGCCTGCGGCCAGCACGGCGTCCAACACCGTCATGCCCTGACGGTAGGGAATCGAGACCGGCTGGCGGACCGCGCCTGTAACCCGCACCCGCGAAAGATATTCGTGGCTGCGCAACTCGGTCAGGATCACCGCGACCTGCGGCGTGCGTACGAAGTCGGCGAGCTTCTGCTGGATGTCCGCCGCCACCGCCGCCGACGTGCGACCACCGGCGACGACGTCCCCCACCAGCGGCACCGAGATCTTGCCGTCCGGTCGCACGGGCGCGGTAACGCCGAGCTCCGGGTTGCGCCACACCGTGACCTGGACCATGTCGTCCACCCCGATCAGGTAGTCGTCGACGGCGGCCTGGGTGCGCTCCGGCGGCGGAGTGAGGCTGCCGCTGCCGGAGGCGCAGGCGGATATGACGGCCACCAGCAGCAGTACCGCAACGTGCCGAACGATTTTCATGTGAGTTTCCATAAAGTCCCCGTTATCCAGCAACAACGCCAATCACGCGCCGGGCAGGTCATCACGGCGCGGCGGCCACCGATCGGGGAGTCATGGCAGGAGAAACGGCACGTGCGTAGCCGCTATTTGCACGAAGCTGCGTTGATCCGGATACCTGTCACTGATTCCAGGAAGTCCCGATGCGGATCCTTGTCTGCGGCGGCGCCGGCTACATCGGAAGCCACACCTGCGCGGTACTCGCCGGACGCGGCCACGAGCTGATGATTGCCGACAGCTTCGTCAACAGCTCGCCCGTCGTGCTGGAACGCCTGGGCGGGATCCTCGGCAGCATTCCGCCGTCCCGACAGGTGGACCTGCGCGATCCCCATGCCGTCGCCAGCCTGTTCGCCGGCCAGCGTTTCGACGCCGTGGTCCACTTCGCCGCGCTCAAGGCCGTGGGCGAGTCGTGCGCGCGGCCATTGGCGTACTTCGACAACAACATCTGCGGGACCATCCATCTGCTGCAAGAAATGCGCGAGGCCGGAGTGGGCCGCCTGGTGTTCAGCTCATCGGCGACGGTCTACGGCGACCCCGACGCCGTGCCTGTCCGCGAGGATGCGCCGCTGCGGGTGACCAACCCGTACGGCCGCAGCAAGCTGGTGATGGAACAGCTGATCGAGGACCTGTGCCAGCACGATCCAGGCTTCCGCGCGATCAACCTGCGCTACTTCAACCCGGCAGGGGCGCATCCCTCCGGACGCATCGGCGAGGACCCCGGTGCTGAGCCGAACAACCTGATGCCCTATATCTCCCAGGTGGCGATCGGCCGGCGCAAGCAATTGGCCGTCTACGGCGGCGACTGGCCGACCATCGATGGCACCGGGGTACGCGATTACATTCACGTCATGGACCTCGCCCGCGCCCACGCCGACGCGCTGGAGTTCATGCTGCGCGAGGACCGCAGCGCCACCATCAATCTGGGAACCGGATGCGGCATCAGCGTGCTCGAGCTGATCAGGGAATTTGAGCGTGCGTCGGGTCGGCAAGTGCCCTACCGGATCGTCGACCGGCGGGTCGGCGACGTCGCGGAGGTCTATGCCGACCCGGGTCTCGCGCTGGAGTTGCTGGGCTGGCGGGCCGAGCTCGGGGTGGACGCCATGTGCGCGGACGCATGGCGCTGGCAGCGGATGAATCCGCACGGGTACGCCGTTCCGGAGGTGGTGGCTGCCGCCGAAGAAGCGATGCCTTCAGTTAGACAGGTTGCGGAGGCCCGTCCGCTGGCGGAGGCGGCGATATCGTTGCCATGATCCCCGGGCGATGTCACGACGCCGCTCGGCCATGGCGGTTGCTGTGGCAGCTCAGCCCAGCAACGCCGCCGCCACGGCGCCCGGTCGCTTCATCCATTTGAAGTGGTCGGCATCGATGTCCAGTGCAGCATCGTCAAGCGTGGTCACCGAGATCTCAGCCTGCGGCATTTTGCCGAGCAGGAAATTCAACGAGCTTTCCGGGGCGTACCAGTCATCGGCCAGCACCACGCCGTGGATCGCAGGCGTCGCCGTGGCGAGTGCTTGCTCAAGGTCGGCGTCCAGTCCCGCCGCCGCGTAGCGCCCGCTCGTTGCGGTGCGCGCCCAATCGGTGATCAGCCCGCGCGCCTCGCGGCCACCGAAACCGATCCGTCGGCCCGGAAGGTGGCCGTGGATACGCGCCACCCAAGGCAGGACACGATAGGCGATCAGCAGCCACCAGCGCATGGGCGACGGGAATGCGCGCCACCAGGGGGCGCCGCTGCCGACCAGCCAGATCTCCGCAGCGGCCTCGGGGTGCAAGGCCGCCCGGCAACACGCCAGCTGCCCGCCCAGGCTGTGTCCGCCCATGATCCGCGGCAACCCAGGTCCAGTGATCCTGGAGATAGCCGCTTCGCTGCCGGGCAGGTCGAGTTCCAGCAGCTCCCGATAGCCCCAGTTGCAGTTTCGACCGGCGCGCAGCTTGCTGCTGCCGTGCCCGCGCCACTCGTGCAGGAACACCGCCACGCCACGCGCCGCGAGCGCCTGCGCAAGCGGGAGGTAATGCCGCGCCGCAGTGCCGAGCGCAGGCAACCACAACAGCCGGGCGGTAGGGTTCTCGGGGATTACCGCCTGCAGCTCCCAGCGGTGACCGTCCGCTGCGACGGCCTCCAACTGCTGCACATGCAATGCGCCTGCACGCGGTGCCTGGTTCGCCGGCAAGATCAGCGCACCGCGCCGGATGCCCCGGCCCCGAAGTGGTCCAGCACCACCACGTCGGCCTGGCCCGGACGGTAGCCACCCAACAGTGCACGGTGGACGTAATCGGAAGCGACGCGGCAAGCCGTCGACAGATCCGCGCCCAGCGCCAGGTTGGCGGCAATGGCCGAGGCAAGGGTGCAACCGGTGCCATGCGCTTCAAGCGCCAGGCGCGGGTGCCGGATCGCCTCGATCGGCGCATTCCGGGACGTGGCCAGCAGGTCGATGACGTCCCCGCCGTCATCCAGATGGCCGCCCTTCAACAGTACCGCGCGTGCACCAGCCGCGAGCAGACCGTGGCAGGCCTCCCGCATCGCCGGCGCGGTCGTCACCGCATGCCCGAGCAGCAGCTCCGCCTCGGGCAGGTTCGGGGTGACCAGGGTGGCCATCGGCATCAGGCGCTCGCGCAGTGCCGCCAAAGCGGCGGGTTCCAGCAAGCGCGCGCCCGAGGTTGCGACCATCACCGGGTCAAGCACCACGTGCGCAGGGCGGTGGACCTCCAGCGCGTCGGCGACGGCGAGGATGACCTCGGCGCTGGCCAGCATGCCCAGCTTCACCGCGCCGATCCGGAAGTCGTCGAAACAGGCATCGATCTGCGCGCGCAGGAAGCCGGTGTCGGGCAGGTGCACCGCCGTCACCCCGCGGGTGTGCTGCGCGGTCAGCGCGGCGATCGCGCTCAGTCCGTGTACGCGGTAGGCGGCGAACGTCTTCAGGTCGGCCTGGATGCCTGCGCCGCCACCGGAATCGGAGCCGGCGATGGTCAGGGCGCACACCACCTGGGAGGAGTTCATGGAGGTCGTCATGGCTGCGGAAGGGCAGGCGACGATACCATCAGGTGAAAAAGCCCTGGCGTAGAATCCATGGCGGGTTCGATGCGCGGGATGTGACTGTCTTGATGGGAAAGGATTTCTTCTGGATGCCGCCAGCATGATTGCGCTGATCGAGGGGTATCGCGCCGGACTGTTCAAGCGCGCCCACTGGCTGCCCAACATCGTCGCCGGAATCATCGTCGGCATCGTTGCCCTGCCGCTGGCGATGGCCTTCGCGATCGCATCGGGCGTCAAGCCCGAGCAGGGGCTGTACACCGCGATCATCGCCGGCCTGCTGGTGTCGATCTTCGGCGGTACCCGGATCCAGATCGCCGGTCCGACCGGCGCCTTCATCGTCATCCTCGCCGGCGTGGTCGCCAAGTTCGGCGTGGAAGGGCTGCTGGTGGCGACGCTGATGGCGGGCGTGATCCTGGTGCTGATGGGCCTGGCCCGGTTGGGCTCGGTAATCCGCTACATCTCCGATCCGGTGATCGTGGGCTTCACCGCCGGCATCGCGGTGATCATCTGGGTCGGACAGTGGCAGTACTTCTTCGGCCTGCCTGGGCCGGCCGGTGATGCGTTCTACCAGAAGACCTTCGCGCTGCTGCAGTCCTTTGCGCAGTTGCATTGGCCGACCACGCTGATCGGGCTCGGGAGCCTGGCCCTGGTGCTTCTGGGGCCGCGGATACCGGGCCTGACCAAGGTGCCCGGGCCGCTGCTGGCGATGATCATCGCGACGGTGCTGACGACCGCGTTCGCCATGCCCGGTGTCGCCACCATCGAGTCGGCCTACGGGGCCATCCCGCGCACGCTGCCAAGCTTCCACTGGCCGGACATGAGCTTCGACCAGATCACCATGCTGCTGCCGGCCGCCTTCACCATTGCCATGCTGGGGGCGATCGAGTCACTGCTGTCGGCGGTCGTCGCGGACGGCATGGCGGGAACCCGCCACAACTCCAACCAGGAACTGATCGGGCAGGGCGTTGCCAACATCGTCTCGCCCCTGTTCGGCGGCATCGCGGCGACCGGAGCGCTGGCCCGCACGGCCACCAACTTCCGCAACGGCGCGACCAGTCCGCTGGCCGGAATCGTCCACTCCATCACCCTGCTGCTGGTGCTGCTGGTGATTGCGCCGTACGCGGGCAAGGTTCCGCTGGCGGCGCTGGCGGCGATCCTGTTCGTGGTCGCCTGGAACATGAGCGAGGCGGGGCGCTTTGTACGCATGGTGCGCCGTGCGCCGCGCGCGGACATGGTCATCCTGCTGATCACCTTCACCCTGACCATCTTTACCGACCTGGTGGTGGCGGTGAACATCGGCGTGATCCTGGCCATGTTCCAGTTCGTGCGCCGCATGTCCTCGTCCGTCGAAGTGCTGGAGGAGGACCCGCATTCGCTGCGCGCGGAACTGGCGCGGCTTGGGGTCGAGCACCTGCCACCTGCGGTGATGGTCTACTCGATCAACGGGCCGTTCTTTTTCGGCTCGGTGGAATCGCTGGATCGCGCGCTTTCGTGGAGCCGCGATGCGCCCGAGTTCCTGGTCCTGCGGCTGGACCGGGTGCCGTTACTGGATGCGACCGGTTTGAAGCGGCTGGATACGACGATCCGGGCGCAGGCGAAAAAGGGCGTGCGCATCCTGCTCTGCGGCGCCAGCCTGCGCGTGCTGCGCAAGCTGGTGCGTGCCGGGATCGTCAGTCGCGCCGACCCGGCCAGTTACTTTGCCGACCTGGGTGAAGCGCTCGCCTACGTGGAGCGCGAGCGCGCCGAAAAGGCAGCACTGCAGCCTCAGAGCACCTCTGAGGCGTAGTCGGCCAGGCGCGAGCGCTCGCCACGGCGCAGGGTCACGTGCGCACTGTGCGGCCAGTCCTTGAACCGGTCGACCGCGTAGGTCAGCCCGGACGTGGTCTCGGTGAGGTAGGGCGTGTCGATCTGCTCGACGTTGCCCAGGCAGATGATCTTGGTGCCGGGGCCGGCGCGGGTGACCAGCGTCTTCATCTGCTTGGGCGTGAGGTTCTGCGCTTCGTCAAGGATCAGCCAGCGGGTCAGGAACGTGCGTCCGCGCATGAAGTTCAGCGCGCGGATCTTGATCCGGCTCGCCAGCAGGTCGTTGGTGGCCGCGCGGCCCCAGCTGCCGCCGGACTGGTTGTGGGTCAGCACTTCCAGGTTGTCGGTGAGCGCGCCCATCCACGGCGTCATCTTCTCCTCCTCGGTGCCGGGCAGGAAGCCGATGTCCTCGCCGACGCTGACCGTGGCGCGGGTCATGATGATCTCGCGGTAGCGCTGCTGGTCCATGGTCTGGGCCAGGCCCGCGGCTAACGCGAGCAGCGTCTTGCCGGTGCCGGCGGTGCCCAGCAGGGTGACGAAGTCGATCTCCGGGTCCATCAGCGCGTTGAGGGCGAAGTTCTGCTCACGGTTGCGCGCGGTGATGCCCCAGACGGCGTGCTGGACATGGCGGTAGTCATCGACGATCTGCAGGATGACGCTGTCGGCGCCGACCGAGGTCACCCTCAGCTCGGTCTCGTCATCGCCGGGCAGGTACAGGAACTGGTTGGGGTACCAGCTGTCGCCCTCGATCCGGTTGATCTCGTAGTAGGTATGTCCGCGATCCGTCCATGAGCGCAGGTCCTTGCCATGGCGCCGCCAGAAATCCGCGGGCAGCTCGGTGGCGCCGGTGTACAGCAGGCTGAAATCGTCGAGCGCGCGGTCGTTCTCGTAGTCTTCCGAGACGATGCCGGCAATCGCCGACTTGATCCGCAGGTTGATGTCCTTGGACACGAACACCACGTTGGCGTTCGGTTCGGCTTCCTGCAGGGCGAGGATCGCGCCGAGGATGGCATTGTCGGGAACCACGGCGCCAAAGCGCTTGCCGGCATCGAAGTTGTCGGTCTGGAAACGCAGGCAACCGCCGCTGGTCTGGCCGCGCAGCTGCAGGCCGCCGGGCGGAGTGAGCGGAATGCCGGTGGCGATCTTTTCGGTGCCTGCCGCCTCGACCAGTTCGTTGAGGAAACGGCTGACCTGGCGGGCGTTGCGGCTGGCGTCGGTGGTGCCCTTCTTGCCTGCGTCCAGCTCCTCGATCACCTGCATTGGCAGGTAGACGTCGTGCTCCTGGAACTTGTACAGCGCGGTCGGGTCGTGCATCAGCACGTTGGTGTCCAGCACATAGATCCGCTTGCTTCCGGTCATCGAAAACTCCGCAGCGCGTTAAAGGGGTTCGCGTGGCGCGCCGTCAGGATCAGGCGCCGGCATGCGCTAGCAGTACATCCAGCACGGCCTGTGCGTGGCCGGGCACCTTCACTGGTTGCCAGACGTGCGCGATGGCGCCGTCAGGATCGATCAGGTAGGTGCTGCGCACGATGCCCATCACCTTGCGGCCGTACATGGTCTTCTCGCGGATGACGCCGAAGGCGTTGCACAGGGACTCGTCGGCATCACTGACCAGCTCGAAGCCCAGTTCCTGCTTGGCGATGAAGTTCTGGTGGGTTTTCACCGAGTCGCGCGAGACGCCCAGGATGCGCGCGCCGGCCGCCTCGAACTGCGGCAGCAGCGCCGTGAAGTCACGGCTCTCGGTGGTGCAGCCCGGCGTGTGGTCCTTGGGGTAGAAGTACAGCACCAGCCACTGGCCACGGTAGTCGGCGAGGGTGGTGGTTTCGCCGCTGGACAGGGCCAGCGGAAGATCGGCGGGAACAGCGTCACCGGTTTCGAGCATCAACGGGTCTCCTCAGAACTTCATCGGGTCCAGGATCGCATCCAGGTTGAGGTGGTCGCAGAACTCCAGGAAGTCATCGCGCAGCGCGGCGATATGCATGCTGGCCGGCACCCCGATGGTGATCTGCGCGGAGAACATGTCCGCGCCGGTTTGCATCGCCCGGTAGCGGGTGCAGTGCAGGCTTTCGATGCTGATGCCCTGGCGGTCGAAGAAATCGGCCAGCTGGAAGGTGATGCCCGGCTTGTCGGCCGCCACCACCTCGACGATGTAGGGCAGCAGGTCGGACTGGGCCTCTTTCTCGCCGGTGCGGTACCAGATCAGCTTGATGCTGTCCTCGCGCTCCAGCCGGGTCAGCATGGCCTCCAGCTTGGCGATCGCGTCCCAGGAGCCCATCGCCAGCGCCGTAACCGAGACATCGCGGCCGACCGTGGACAGGCGGGCATCGACGAGGTTGCAGCCGCTTTCAGTGATCCGCCGCGAGACCGGCAACAAGGGAGAGTCCGGATGCGTCGAATAGGCGTTGATCAGGAGGTGGTTTTCATTCGGCGACGGCCGCGGAGTTGGATCGGTCAAGGCTTCGCCTGCAAATGTGGGGACTGGCTCCGATCCGGTGTGCAAGCGCACAGCCCCCGGAGCTGAACCGCGTTCCGCGAGCGGAGCGGGGCTGCAGGCAGCATACTTGCCCGTGCTTTCGCGCCGCAAGTAACATCGGCACGTCATCCGCGCCATCGCCCACGCCCCAGCACTCCACCGTTCAAGGCCCCCGACTTGCGACTTTCCGGCAGCATCACCGCACTGGCAACCCCATTCGACGTCGACGGCGAGCTGGACCTGGATGCGTGGGTCCGCTTCATCGACCTGCAACTGGAGGGCGGTACCGAGGCGATGGTGGTCGCCGGTTCGACCGGCGAGGCGGCGGCGCTGTTTGATTCCGAGTTCGACGTGCTGCTGCGCATGGCGGTCGAGCGCGTCGGTGGGCGGGTGCCGGTGATCGTCGGAACGGGCCAGTCCGCCACCGCCAGGACCATCGAGCAGACGCGCCGTGCCGCGGCGCTGGGCGCCGATGCGGCGCTGGTGGTCACCCCTGCGTATGTGCGCCCCACCCAGCCGGGCCTGGTCGCGCATTACCGCGCGATCGCCGACGACGGCGCGTTGCCGATCCTGCTCTACAACGTCCCCGGCCGCACCGGCGTGGACATGTTGCCCGCCACGGTCGCCCAGCTTGCCGGGCACCCGCGGATCGTCGGAATAAAGGAAGCGTGCAGCGAGCCACAGCGGATGCAGGAGTTGCTGGCGTTGCGGGCCGACGATTTCGCCGTGCTCACCGGTGATGACGCGACAGCCTGCCGGGCGATACTCGCCGGCGCCGACGGCGTGATCTCGGTCGCGTCCAATGTCCTTCCGCGCTCATTCCGGCGCCTGTGCGAACTCGCCCGCAATGGCAAAGGGGCAGCTGCGACGGGCTGGAGCGAGCGCATGGCGGACATTTATGCTTTCCTCTGCGTCGAATCCAATCCGATTCCGGTGAAGGCGCTGCTCGCGCGCCAGCAGATCGGCGCCGGCCTGCGCCTGCCCTTGCTGCCGCTGTCCGCAGCCCACCATGATGCGGCCGTTGCGGTTGCCGCCGCGATCCGTGAACTTGAACTTGCCTGTGACGCTCACGTCGCTGGCTGACCTGGAGATTCCCATGCGTTCCACCGTTCCGATGTCCCGCGCCGCGATTGCCGGCGTTCTCCTTGTTGGTCTGGTCGCGATGTCGGGCTGCAGCTGGATGCGCAAGGACAATTCGCTCTACACCGCGCAGACGCGTCCACTGGAGGTGCCGCCGGATCTCGTCCTGGCGGGCGAGAGCGCGACCGGCGCGGCGCCAGCGGGCCCGGTCACCGCGTCGGAGACGGTGAGTAGCGCCAGGTCCGCATCCAGTGCCGGCTTCAGCATGAGCGAGGATCGCGACACCGCCTTTGATCGAATCGACAAGGCCCTGGCCGCCGTTGGCGGTGTCACCATCGAAAACCGCGCAAAAACCCTGGGTGTGTTCGACCTTAGCTACCAGGGTGCGAACTTCCTCGTCCGGGTCAACAGCGCTGCCGCCGGTTCGACGGTCTCCACCCTCAATCCGCGCGCCACACCGGCCAGCGAAGCATCGGCCGCACAACTCCTGGCGGCGTTGAAGACGGCGGTCGGCGGACAGTAACCGCCGCCTGACCCAGAATTCAGCGGCGCTCCACGCGCACCTGCAGCTGGCCATCGCCGAGCTGCAGCTGGAGTCCGTCCCCGGGAGCCGCATCCAGGACGCTGCGTACAACGCGTCCGTCCTCATGGCGGACGATGGCGTAGCCGCGGGCCACCGTCGCCAGCGGGCTGACGGCTTCCAGCGACCGGGCCAGTCCCCGCAGTGCGAGTGCGTCGTTGGCCATGCGCCGCGCCATCGCCGCCTGCGGACGTGTGGAGAGTGCTGCCAGACGCTCGCGCAGTTGCTGGATCCGTCGTTGCGGATGGTGCATGCGCAGGACCGCTTCGGCATGCCTCAGGCGCACACGTGCGTCGACCAGACGGCGGCGCAAGACGTCGTCCAGTCGCCGAATCGCCTCGAGCTGGCGCCTGTGCAACAGGTCGAGCCGGGCCCGCGGCCGCATCGCGTTCAGACGCAGCGCGGCGCGGTCGGTCCGCTGCATCGCATGGCGCAGGTGCAGCGACTGGAGGCTGCCCAGCCGCGCTTCCAGTGCCTGCAGATGGCGGGTGACGTCCTCGCGTGAGGGCACCAGCAGCTCGGCCGCGACCGAGGGTGTCGGCGCGCGCACGTCGGCGACGAAATCGGACAGGCTGAAGTCGGTTTCATGGCCGACCGCGGAGACCACCGGCACCGCGCATGCGGCGATCGCTCGCGCCAGTTGCTCGTCATTGAACGCCCACAGGTCCTCCAGTGAGCCACCGCCGCGCGCGAGCACGAGGATGTCGTAGCGACCCGAGGCGGCCGCGCGCTGCAGCATTGCGGTTATCTGCCCGGCAGCCGCATTGCCCTGCACCTGCACCGGCAGCACCTCGGCCTGGACCAGCGGGAAGCGGCGCGCCAGCACACTCACCACGTCGCGGACCGCCGCGCCGCTGGGCGAGGTGATGATGCCGATCCGCGCGGGGTAGGGCGGCAGGGCGCGCTTGCGCGCCTGCTCGAACAGGCCTTCGGCCTGCAGGCGGGCCTTGAGTTCTTCGAACGCCCTCCGCAGCGCGCCTTCACCGGCCTCCTCCATGTGGTCCAGGACCATCTGGTATTCGCCGCGAGCCTCGTACAGCGTCAGTCGCCCGCGCGCGAGCACCTTCATGCCCTCACGGGGGATGAACTTCAGCCACGTGCTCTTGGGCTTGAACATCGCGCAACGCACCTGCGCGCGCGAGTCCTTCAGCGTGAAGTACAGGTGCCCCGACGACGGGCGGGCCACATTGCCCAGCTCCGCCTCGATCCATACCAACGGAAATGCGCCCTCCAGCAGGTCGCGCGCCAGGGTGTTGAGCTGGCTGGGCGTGAGGACGTGGTCGGGTGCGGTGGCGATCATGGCAAGCGGGCAAGGCGGCCGACCACGGTAGCGCAGCCGGGTGGGGCGGTCATCTCCCGCAGCAGCTGGGGGGAGGTCGATCCGGTGCCGCGCGATCGCCAGCGCCCCGACAGAGTGCAAAAAAGGCCCGGATACGATTCCGGGCCTTTTGGGGCCTGAGCGCAGCCCGTCAATGCGTCAGCAGGATCTGAAGGCGACTACCAGATCACCACCTGCTGGTCCTTGGCGCGGACCATCGGCTGGCCCGGCTTGCACTCGAACGCCGCCGCGAACTGCGGCATGTTCGACGGCGCACCGATCGCGCGGAAGTTCGCCGGCGCGTGCGGGTCGGTGGCCAGGCGGACCTTGAGCTCGTCGTCGGTGAAGTTGCGGCGCCACACGGTTGCCCAGTTGGCGAAGAAGCGCTGGTCGCGCGTCATCCCGTCGGTCATCGGGTCGTCCTTGCCCTCGGTGGCCTTCTTCATCGCGTCGTAGGCGACGGCCAGGCCGCCCAGGTCGGCGATGTTCTCGCCCAGGGTCAGCTTGCCGTTGACGTGCTTGCCCGGCATGGCCTCATAGCCGTCGAACTGGGCGATCAGCTTGTCCGTGCGGCCCTGGAAGCCCTTGCTGTCGGCGGGCGTCCACCAGTCCTCCATGTTGCCGGTCGGTCCGAAGCGGCTGCCCTGGTCGTCATAGCCGTGGATCATCTCGTGGCCGATCACCGCGCCGATGCCGCCGTAGTTCATCTCGTCGGTGGCGTTGGGATCAAAGAAGGGCGGCTGCAGGATCGCGGCCGGGAACACGATCTCGTTGGCCAGCGGGTTGTAGTAGGCGTTCACCGTTTGCGGGCTCATGCCCCATTCGGTCTTGTCCACGGGCTTGCCGATCTTGGACAGGTTCCACTTGTAGTTGAACTCGTTGGCCGCCATGACGTTTTCGATGTAGCTGTCGCGGCTGGTGTTCAGGCCGCTCCAGTCACGCCACTTCTCGGGGAAGCCGATCTTCGGGGTGAAGCTCGCCCACTTTTCCATCGCCTTGGCTTTGGTCTCGTCGCTCATCCAGTCCAGCCCTTCCAGGTGGACCTTCAGCGCGTCGCTGAGGTTGCCCACCAGGCGCTCCATCTGCGCCTTGGACTCTTCCGGGAACGCCACCTTCACGTAGAGCTGGCCCAGCGCCTCGCCGGTCTCGTTCTCGATGGTATCGAGCACGCGCTTGGCGCGCTCCTTCATCTCGGCCTGGCCGCGCATGGCCTTGCTGTAGAAGTTGAAATTCTCCTGCACGAACGCGTCGGACAGGTAGGGCGACGCGCCGTCCACGGTGTGGAAGCGCAGGTAGGCCTGCCACTGGTCGGCCGGCACGTCGGCCAGCATCTTGCTGACTTCCTCATGGAACGCCGGAATGGCCAGGGAGAACATCTTCGGTGTCGCCACGCCCTGCGACTCGAAGAACGTCGTCCACGGGAAATTGGGCGTCAGCTTGTCGGCGTCCGCCGGTGACATCGGGTTGTAGAACAGCGAGACGTCGCGCGACATCTCCTCGCTGGACTTGGATGCCTTGGCCAGGCGCGTCTCGAAGGCGACCACCTGCTTGGCCTGCTCCGCGGCCTGGGCGGCATCGGTGCCCGACAGCTCGAGCACCTTGGCGACGTGGGCCTGGTAGGCGGCAAGCTTGTCGGCCTTGTCGGCGTCGACGTAATAGGTCTTGTCCGGCAGGCCGAGGCCACCCTGCGCGGCGTAGGCGATGTTCATGTCGGAGGCCTTGAAGTCGGCCTCGGCGCCAAAGCCGAACAGGAAGTTCTCACCTTCCGCCGCGCTGGTGCGCAGGTAGTCGGCGATCTTCTGCTGGTCATCCAGGGCGGCGATGGCATCCAGGCGCGACTGGATCGGCTTGATGCCCTGGGCGTTGATCTTCTCCTCGTCCATGCCGGTGGCCCAGAAGTTGCCGACGATCGCTTCCACGCCGGTCGCGTTCGTGTCGGCCGCGGCCTGCTCGGCGAGCTGGCGCTGGGCGGCAATGGAGCGCTCTGACAGCATCTCGAACGCGCCCCAGCTGGTGCGGTCGCCAGGAATCGGGTTGGCCGCCAGCCAGGTGCCGTTGACGTAGCTGCCAAAATCGACGCACGCGTCCTGGGACTTGTCGAGATCGGAGATCTGGAAACGGTTGACGGGTGGAAGCGCGCTCTCGTCCAGCGTCAATGTCGCGACGGCGGGTGCATCGGTGGCGCTGGTCGCGGCGCGGTCCGCGTCCTGCGCGGCGTCCTTGGAGCAGGCGGACACCGCGGTCGCGATGGCGAGGCTCAACAAAAGCACGCGGGGTTTGAAGGCGTTCGATCTGGTCTGGCTCACGTAAGGCTCCGGCGTTGGCATTGGAAAGGGCGGCCCCGAGAACAGTGCGTCGAAGCCGATCAGTGTGGACAGTAGACCCAACGCGCATCGCGGAGGCGTGTCAGAGGTCATGGGACGCGTATCTGAACGAGGACTTGGGCACAGTGGCGCGATCGGGATGCATCACGTAAGATTCGCCTGTTCAGCGCACGGCTGCCTGCCCGCAAGGGTCACGTTTCCCAGGTATGCCCTCGCACGGGTTGGCCAATCGGCCAAGACCCCCCGCCCAAAGGCGTGGTCCGGTGCGAATATCCCGCACGTCTTTCGTCGCGCCGACACGGTCCGGAATATCCGGTGCCGTCACACCAATACTCGCAGCGCGGTTACAGGGAACGCTCCGGGTCTTTACCGCACCTCTGTGCGGTTCTCTATATTCGGAGCTACAACATGTCTTTTGAAAACCTCGGCCTTGCGCCTGCCTTGCTGCGCGCGCTCGCCGAACAGGGCTACACCAGCCCGACCCCGATCCAGGTCCAGGCCATTCCGTTGATCATGGCCGGCAACGACCTGCTCGGCGGCGCCCAGACCGGTACCGGCAAGACCGCCGCGTTTGGCCTGCCGCTGCTCAACCGCCTCTCCAAGCAGACCGGCCCGAACGGTTCGCGCAAGCCGCGCGCCCTGATCCTGGTGCCGACCCGCGAGTTGGCCGTGCAGGTCAACGACAGCCTGCGCAGCTATGCCAAGTACCTGCGGATGAATTTCTGCACGATCTTCGGTGGCGCCGGCATGGGCCCGCAGGTCGAGAACCTGCGCCGCGGCGTCGACGTGATCGTCGCCACGCCCGGCCGCCTGATCGACCACATCGAGCGCGGCACGGTGAAGCTCGACGAGATCGAAGTGCTGGTGCTGGATGAGGCCGACCGCATGCTCGACATGGGCTTCCTGCCGGCGATCAAGCGCATCCTGGGCCGCGTACCGGCCGAGCGCCAGACGCTGCTGTTCTCGGCGACGTTCGAATCCCAGCTCCGCCAGCTCGCGCTGCAGTTCATGCGCGACCCCAAGCAGGTCCAGGTCGCCACCAACAACGCGATCGCCAACACGATCACCCACCGTGCCCATCCGGTGGACAGCGGCCGCAAGCGCGACCTGCTGATCGACATCATCGCCAAGCGCCCCGGCGACCAGGTGCTGGTGTTTGGTCGCACCAAGCACGGCTGCAACCGTCTGGCCGAACAGCTCGAGGCCGCCGGCCTGCGCTCGGTTGCCATCCATGGCAACAAGAGCCAGGCGCAGCGCCAGAAAGCCCTGCGCGACTTCAAGGGCAACCGTGCCCGCGTGCTCGTGGCGACCGACGTGGCCGCCCGCGGCCTGGACATCCCCGACCTGCCGCTGGTGATCAACTTCGACCTGCCGATGGTGGCCGAGGACTACGTGCACCGGATCGGCCGTACCGGCCGCAACGGCTCCACCGGTGAGGCGCTGTCGCTGGTCTCCCACGACGAGGGTGGCCTCTTGCGCCAGATCCAGCACGTGCTGAAGAAGGACGTGGAGATGGTGGTCGTGCCGGGCTACGAGCCCAGCCGTCCGATCCGCCTGGACGTGGCGATTCCGAACCCGCGCAACAACGCCGGTGCCGGCCGTCCGCCGCGCAACAACAGCCCGCGCGCGGCCGCACGTCCGCACGCGGCAGCACCGCGGCATGCCCATGCAGGCGCGCCGCGCCAGCGTTCGGCGGGTCCAGGCGCCCGCGGCGGTCGTGGTTCGTTCCGCGACGGTTCCAGCGCCTGAGCCAAGCCGTTGAGCGGCGCATCGACCGGGTCATCCCGGTCGATGCGTCAGCCCGGATTTACCAAGCGACCCGCATAGCCTCCGGGTCGTTTGCTTTTTCCCGACCCGGCTTTTCGTCCCAACGATGTCAGCGCACGTTTGACCTCCGCGTTCCAGCGGCCCGGTCCTGGCGTCCGCCTTCCCGCGTTATCCGCGTTCATATCCCGTAGGAAGGTTCAAAGCGGCCTGTGGCGATCCTCGCCCGGATTCCGCTGGACCTGCTTCGCGCCGCAGGTAATGACATGGGTGTCAATGCAAACAGGGTTGATAGCCACCGTGGCGGCGTTGCGAGGATGTCGGCATTTCGCGTGCGATCGGTTGCTGCAGGTGCGCGCCCATGAGCGCGGTCTCGGCCACAGCGGTGAAGTGTCTGCCGGTAAAGACCCTCGATCCGGTGCTCGCCGCGGAGATCGACCGTCTGGCATTCAATGCGGTCGAGCCCAATCCGTTTTATGAGAGCTGGTATCTGCAGCTCACGCTCGAATTCCTGGACACCGAACCCTTGCTGCTGGCCCTGGTCCGCAGCGAGTCGGGGCAGTTGATCTGCGTGTTGCCGCTGACGCAGCGGGCGCGCTTCAAGCGGCTTCCCCTGCGCAACCTGCGCTCGTGGACGCACGACTACACGTTCCTGGCGGCGCCACTGGTCCACCGCGCCCACGTCGCGGAGGCCATCGAAGGCTTGTTGGCCTGGTGCGCCAGTCGGCAGGCGCCGAACGGCATCCTCGAACTGGTCAACATCCGCATGGACGGACCCGTCGCCGCAGCCCTGGAGGCGAGCGTCAGCGCACATCGCACCCAGTTGCTGGCGCGGCAGACACGCTGGACGCGCGCCGTGTACCGCCTGGACACGCCGGACGACCCCGAACACATGTCCGCCAAACAGCGCAGCACCTTGCGGCGCAAGGCGCGCCGTCTGGCCGATGAGGGCGCGGTTGCCTACCGCATGATGGAGCCCGGCGACGACCCGATGCCGTGGATCGAACGGTTCCTTGAAGTGGAGGCCAGTGGCTGGAAAGGACGCCAGGGAACGGCGATGGCGTCCAGCGATCGTGATTTCTTCGTCGCCGTCTGCTGTCAGGCCCATGCCCGCTCCCAGTTGCACATGCTCTCACTGGAGCTGGATGGCAAGCCGATCGCGATGAAATGCAACTTCCTCGCCGGCTGCCAGGCGTTCACCTTCAAGATTGCCTACGACGAGGCCTACGCGCGCTTCTCCCCGGGGATCCTGATCGAGCTGTTCCAGATGCGCCACCTGCGCGAGGTCCATCCCCAGCTCAAGGCGGTCGATTCGTGCACCGTGGCCGACAACACGATGTTCCCGGGCCTTTGGTCGGGTGAATGCGTGCTGGGCGACTTCGCGGTCCTGCGCAACACCGCGTTCCACCGAATACTGCTGGGCCAAGGGGCGCGGCTGATGCAGTTGGTCACGAGATTGCGCGCGGTCCCGGCGCCGTGAGCGCTTTGCTGCAAGCCGCTGTGCCAGGCGCGGAGACGCCCCTCTACGCGACCCAGCCGGGCGACGTCGTTCGCGACCGCGAGGAGGTCCTCGGGGTCTGGCAGGACCACTTCGGTCCGCGTGGCATCCAGGGGGCGAAGTTCGACCATTTCTACCGCGAAAACCGCTACGGTCCGCCGATCCTGCAGCTGTTGCGGCATCTGCCAACCGGAGCCCTGGTCGGTGTCATTGGTGCCGGCCCCCGGCCTTTCCTTTGCAGGGGCCGCGCCATCCGCGCCGGTGTGGTCGCCCACTTTGCGGTTGATGAGAAGCATCGCTCGCTGGGGCCCGCATTGATGCTGCAGGAGAGCCTGATCGACGCCGCGCGTGGGCGCTTCGACCTCCTGTACGGCTTGCCCAGGTCGAATGCCGTTGCTGTCAGCAAACGGGCCGGCTTCCATGTCATGGGGACACTCGTCCGGCACGCCAGGGTGCTGCGACACGGCGAGTATCTCCGGCGCCGGATGCCGGCCTTTCTCGCGTCCTCCTCGGGTTTGCTGATCGACTTCGGCAGGCGTCTGCGGACGGGGGCCGCCGACAGCCTGTTTTCGGAGCTCCAGTGGGAGTGGGTGAGCGCCAGCGATGAGCGTATGGACGCGCTCTGGCGCGAGGCTCTGCACACCGAGGCGCTGACGAGCGTGCGCGACCACGCGCTGCTGCGGTGGCGCTTCGATACGCCGCCGGCGGGTCGCGCGCACTACCTGCTGGTCTCCGGAAAGGACGGTCGGCTGCGGGCCTGGTTCGCCTGTGAGGTGAGCGAAGGGCAGGGCGGGCCACTGACGGTCATGGACTACTGGTCCACGGACGCGATGATCGGCATCGGTCGCCCGTTGATCCGCGCGTTGATCTCGGCTGCCGACCAACAGGGCTGCAGCGCGGTGCACCTGCTGCTGACCGCATCGGACCCGGCGATGGCCGGATGGCGGTCCGAGGGTTTCGTGCCGCGTAGCGAGCAGCCGCTGATTGGCCTGTGGCTCACCCCGCAGCGGATGCCCGAAGAGGACACCCAGTTGCATGTCACCATGCTCGACCAGGACGGCTGAGCGTGCAGACGTTCGTACGCAAGGTGGTACGCCAGGTCCGGATTGACGGCGTGTTCGGGGTGGCAGCCAAGGTCCCGTTGTGGCTGCGCGGCATCCGGGAGGCGAAGCTGGATCGCGAACTGGGTATCAATACCACCGGCCAGGTCGATGTCGCCGATTCGGCGGCCTCCGCGCCCGATTGCGCACACCTGAGCAATGCGGTCTTCTACGCGCCACTGGCGTTTCCCAAGTTCCACCGCCTGATCCGCGCCGCGCAGCCGTTCGATGCGGCCGGTTACACCTTCATCGATTACGGCGCCGGCAAGGGGCGTGCGCTGGTGCTTGCCGCGCGCCTTGGCTTTCCACGGATCGTGGGGATCGAGCTGTTTGCCTCGCTGCACGCCGATGGGCTGGCCAACATCACCGCTTTTGCCGCCCGCGACCCGCGAGCCGGTTCAATCGAGCTGCTGTGCATGGATGCCGCAGTGTATCGGCCACCGCCCGGTAATCTGTTCTGCTATTTCTACAACCCCTTCGATGCGGTGGTGATACGCAAGGTGCTCACCGCTTTGCAGGCCGCGCATGAAGCCGCGCCGCGGCGGATCATCGTTGCCTACTCCAACCCCGTCCACGCCGCGGTCTTTGACGGGGCCCGTTTCCTGCGCCTCCACCACCGTGAGGAAGGACTGAGGATCTACGCAAACGACGAATCCTGAGGCCCGCGTTCCGATCCGCTTCGCAACTTACCGGGTCGCCGCGATCCAGCGGTCGATCTTGCCTTCCAGCACGTCCAGCGGGACCGAGCCGTCCTTCAGGACTTCAGCATGGAACTGGCGGATGTCGAACGTCCCGCCCAGTGCCTCCTCGGCGCGCTTGCGCAGTTCCAGGATCTTCAGTTCGCCGATCTTGTAGGCCAACGCCTGGCCGGGGATCGCCATGTACCGCTCCGCTTCGGCGACGGCCTGGGTCCGGCTTTCCGCGGAGTTCCCGAGCATGTAGTCGATCACCTGCTCGCGGGTCCAGCCCTTGCTGTGCAGGCCGGTATCCACCACCAGCCGGATCGCGCGCCACAGCTCGTTCTGCAGGTAGCCGAAGTGGCTGTAGGGATCCTCGTAGACGCCCAACTCCTTGCCCAGCGACTCGGCATACAGCCCCCAGCCTTCGATGTAGGCGGTCTGACCGCCAAAGCGGCGGAAGGCCGGCAGGCCGGTCAGCTCCTGCTGCAGGGCAAGCTGGAAATGGTGGCCGGGGATCGCCTCGTGCAGGAACAGGTCCTCCGCGTCCCAGGTCTTGCGCGTCGGCAGGTCGTAGGTATTGACGTAGAAGACGCCCGGACGGGTGCCGTCTTCGCTGGGCGTCATGTAGGAACCACCGGCCGCGGACTGGGCGCGGAAGGCCTCCACCGGGCGAATCTCGAACGGCGCCCTGGGCACCAGCGAGAACAGCTCGGGCACTTTCGCGTTGACCTCGGCTTCCAGGCCCCGATAGAACGCGAGCAGCTCGTCCTCGCTGGCAAACTCGAAGCGCGGATCGGTCTGCATGAAGACGAAGAATTCCTGCAGCGTGCCCCTGAAGCCGACCTCATCCATGACCTCGTGCATGCGCCCGTGGATCCGTGCCACCTCGTCCAGGCCGATCTGGTGGATCTGTGCCGGCGAGAGGTCGGTGGTGGTCGACTGGTGGACCCGGAATGCGTACCAGTCCTGGCCGTTCGGCAGGTCGGACATGCCGGCCGAGTCGCGGGTATGCGGAAGGTAGTCGTTGGCGATGTAGTCGCGCAGGTGGCTGTAGGACGGCATCAGCACGGTCGAGATCAACCGGGCGTAGTCGTCCTCGATGCGCTTGCGGTCGGCGTCCGAAAAGCTCTCCGGCATGTCCGCCACCGGCTTTCAGAACAGCGTCTGGCGCGGGTCTTCCTTGATCAGTGCATCCAGTTGCGGCAGCACTTTTTCCATGAGCGCGCGCGGCTGCACGACGCCGGCCTGGATGCCTTCGCCCATGTTGGCGATCGCCTGGTTGAACAGCACCGGCACGTTGCTCGCGCGTTCGCGCCAGTTGTCGTAGTCCTGCACCGTCTTGAAGGGCTGTGCACCCGTGCCAGAGCCCAGTTGAACGAAGGTGGAGGCGATGTTGTAGAACTGGTTGACCGGCTGCATCCAGGCGGGGAACTTCTGGCTCGCCAGCTCGTCGCGGGCGTCTTCGACAAAGATCTGCCAGCTCAGCAGGTCCTGGCCTTCAAGGCCGTCAGGACCGAGGGACTCGATCTTTTCCAGCCAGTCGGTGGTGAATGCGCGGCTGGTCTCGCGGTACTCGCGCGAGAGAAAGTTCGGCAGCTGGTCGTTGTAGCGGCCATCGCCCTGATAGGTCGCGGCCAGGGGGTTGCGCTTGAGCATCTCCTCCCAGTACTGGGCGTACAGGCGGTCCAGGTGGGCGGCCTTGTCGCTGACCGCCCCGGTATTCGCGGCTGCGGCCGCCTGCGGGGTGCCTGGCGCAGTACCCGGCGAGCAGCCGGCCATGATCGCGGCGAGCGCGGTGCCCAGTACCGCTTGATGGGTGGATCGGCGCATATCGGGAGCTCCAGACAGTGGGTGTCAGTCTCAGCCGGCGGCCGGATCGGCAGGCGGCGTTGGCGGCGTTGGCGGCGCGGCGGTCGCCTCGGCCGGCGCAGAGAATGGAATGTTGTCCGGCGAAATCGCGCCACCGGAGATGATGAAACCCATCGCCTGGTCGACGCTCCAGTCGGTCGGGGTCAGTTTCTCGATCGGCACGATCTCCAGATAGCCCGACGTCGGATTGGGCGTGGTCGGTACGTAGACCGCGGCGAGCTCACGACCGGTGCCTTGCTCGCGCAGCACGCGGGTCACGAACCCCACCGATTTCATCTGGTCGTGGGGAAAATCGATCAGGACCACGCGCTGGGTGCCCCCGGGCTTGGTCTGCAGGATGTTCAGCAATTGCCGTGCGCTGCCGTAGATCGTGTTGGCGAAAGGCACCCGTCCGATCAGCTTCTCGACCCAGCGCAGCAGTTGCTGGCCGAAGACCCGGTGCGACATGGCGCCGGTGAACAGGATCAGCAGCAAGGTCGCCAGCAGCGCCAGCAGTGTCTGCACCCACGAATCGGCCAGCCAGCCCAGCGACTGCGGATCCACGCTCGCAATTCGCTGCAGTATCGGACCGGTGATCGGTCGGCTGATGTCCGACAGCAGGGAAAATACAAACCGGACCACGATCAGGGTCAACCAAAGGGGCAGCAGGGTCAGCAGGCCGGTGAGGAACAGTCGTTGCAGGGTGGGTGTGCGCATGCCGCGATTGTAGACGTCGCGCTCCTCCTTCCGACGCGGCTCGGCCTTCTGTGCGCGAATACCCGCTCAGGGCTCGCGCAGGAGGCGGAAACCCACGTCGTCGTAGCCGCGCCCCGCATCAAGCACACGCCTGCCTTCCTGCTTGCGCCAGGACTCGCCGAGCACGGCGCGTTCCTGGCACCCGTCGCCACAGTCGAGCTGCCAAAGGGAGATTTCGCGACCGCTGATCTGTGGAGCGATGGATCGTGATTCCGCGACCGTCGGCAGGCGGTAGCTGTGACCGGTCTGCTGCTGCAGCCACTGGGCGTAGGCCTGCGCATCGGCCAGGGAGACGCAGAGCACGGGTTCGGCGCCGCCCTGGTCAAAACCCGGCGACCGCCAGTCTCTCGGTGCCAGGACCCGCAGCAGCGACGAGCGCTCGCGGCAGAGCGAAGGCTTGCGTGCCGTGGCCTCGGCGAAAGCCGCGTAGTCATCCCGGCTTACCGGCTTGGTTGCGAGCGCTCCAGCACCAGCGTTGGCGGCGCTGCGTGGCTGTGAACCCGTGGGCACCGCGGCTGCCCGCGTCTGCAACCTGCGAACCGTCGACGGCGCAAGCCCCATCGGCTCGGCCAACGCGGCGATCGCGGTGGCCGCTGAACTGTCCGAGCGATCGGCTGCCCTGCTGATACGCGCCTCCAGGGTCTTCTCGATTCCCGCCCGAAGGCGCAACTGGGCGGCTGACTCCAGACGGGACGTCTCGGTGCCAAGCAGCCGGATGCGATCTATCTGCCGGCCCGCCTGTTCGTCCCGGGCATCGGCCAGATTGGCCAGGGCGGATTCACCCAGGGCTGTGGTCAATGTATCGACAAGCTCCACCAGGGCGGGATCGTCCGGGTTGCTCGCCCAGGCGGTCATGACGGTGGAGAACGCATTGTCGTCATCCGGCGTGGTGAGCCGGTTCTGCGCAATCTGCTGCCTGGCCTTGTCGAGCGCGACCTGCAGCGGTGCTTCCGGCAGGGGCTCCAACATCGCGGGGATGGGATCCTCGCGGGTTTGCTCATCAACGAGTCGCTGGGCCTCCCGCTCAGCTTCTTCGACCGCGGTGTCCCTGCTGGCCAGTGGCAGGGCCAACACCAGCGCAGCCACTATGGCGGTGGCCAGCCAGACACGCCCGGGAACGCGGGCCAAGCCGTGTGCCACGCGATCCCGGCCCAGCGTGGCTCGGGGCCAGCGGCCACGCCGCTCGACCTGGTCGAGCATGGCCGACATCTGCGCTGTGTCTGCAAAGCGTTGCGCAGGCTGCTTGGCAAGCGCCCGGTTCATGAAGCGCTGCCAATGGCGCAGGTGCGGCGGAAGTCGGGGGATCGGGTTCTGCGCGTGCATCACCGCCATCGCCAGCGCGTCACCGGCCTCGTAGGGCAGGTGTCCGGTCATCATCTCCCAGGCCAGCACGCCCAGGCTGTAGAGGTCGGCGCGTCCGTCCACGTCTTCGCCCCGGGCCTGCTCGGGGGCCATGTAGGCTGTGCTGCCCACGGCCAGTCCGGTCGCTGTCACCCGCGGCCCGAAGCCGCGTCGCAGCGCGATCCCGAAGTCGGCCAGCAAGGGCTGCTCGGTGTCACCGAAGAGGACGTTTTCCGCCTTGACGTCGCGGTGGACCACGCCGCGGCCGTGGGCATATTCCAGCGCGGACAGCAGTACCCGCAAGGTCGCAATGATGCGCGCCTCTTCCGGCCTGCCGTCGTCGCGCAGGAAGCTGCGCTGGCCCAGATGGCCCCGCGCGAGATAAGGCATCGTGTAGTAGGGCAGGCCGTCGGCGGTGCGGCCCAGCTCGTGGATGCGCACCACGTGCGGATGCTCAAGGCGCGCGATGGTACGGACCTCGTTCTCGAACCGGCGCCGGCTGACTTCGTCCGACAAGGCGGTGCTTGCCATCACCTTGATGGCAACTTCGCGCGACGGCGCCAGTTGCTCGGCCAGGTAGACGGTGGACATGCCCCCACGGTTCAGCACCCGAAGCAGTCGATAGCCCCGGATTTGCGGTAGTGGATGCTCGTCGTCGATGTAATTCGCGCTTGTCATCGCGGCCCCCTGTCGCGAATCTGCGAGCATACCCCCGAGTCGCGTTATCCGGGCGTGTCCGGCTCGACACCGCTGCTGCGATCGCGGTCACGCTTGCGCCGAACGTACAGCTGCTTGCGGACCCGGGCAACGACATCGCTGGACGCGTCAATCACATCGGTGTCGAACCAGCGCAGGACCTTGTCACCGTCCGCGGTGGCCTGGCGCAGCTCGTCCAGGACATCCTCCTCCAGATCGAAGCTTGCGCGGACAGTGCCACGACCGGGTTTGACGAATTCGATCGCGCCCGCCTTGTCCCACACGATGTAGTCGCGGCCCAGCGACTGCATGACCAGCAGCATCCAGAACGGGTCGGTCATCGAAAAAAGGCTGCCGCCGAAATGGGTGCGCACATAGTTGCGGTTCCAGGGCCGCATGCGCAGCTCGACCCGTGCATGGCGGTAGTCCGCGTCCAGCCGGCTCACGTGGACGCCACTGAACAGGAAGGGCGGCCAGAGATTGAGGACGTGGCGAAGGAGTCCGGCTTTCATTGGCGGGGCAGCTCAGCGAGGGGCGGCCAGCCTGCCATACGCGCGCGTATATTCAAGCGAACGCCGCGAGCGGTCCGTGTCAGCGCTCCAGCAGCGGCAGCTTTCCGGTTCTGTCGTCCCACTCGGCCGCGTCGGCCGGAGGGTCCTTGCGCGTGGAGATGATCGGCCAGAGCGCGGCCAACTCCGCGTTGAGCGCCACGTAGACCTCCTGTCCACGCGGCACGTCGTCCTCCGGGTAGATCGCGTTGACCGGGCATTCGGGCTCGCACAGCGTGCAGTCGATGCACTCTTCGGGATTGATCACCAGGAAGTTGGGACCTTCATGGAAGCAGTCGACCGGACACACCTCGACGCAATCGGTGTACTTGCACTTGATGCAGCTCTCGGTGACGACGAAGGTCATGACTCGTATTCCCGGATGTCAGCTCACGAAAAAGAAAGCCCGCGCAGCGATGCGCGGGCTTTCGGTAGATGGTGCTCCCTACGAGATTCGAACTCGTGTTTTAGCCGTGAGAGGGCCACGTCCTAGGCCTCTAGACGAAGGGAGCAGATCCACGCCGGACTCTCACCGTTGCGTGGCCGCACAGTATAGGGACGGCCGAACCTTCCGGCAACTGGTATCCTGCGAAATTCCCAAAGCGGCGACGCCCGCCTGATGCCTGAACAAAACCCATCTTCCAAGCCCGAACTGCGGATCATCCCGCGCGACCAGCACAACGTCTCCCGCAAGGACATCAGTCCCAATGCGCTGCGGGTGCTTTACAGGTTGCGCGACGGCGGCTTCTCCGCGTATCTGGTAGGCGGCGCGGTGCGCGACCTCCTGGCCGGACGCCAGCCCAAGGACTTCGACGTGGCCACCAGCGCGACGCCCGAGGAGGTCAAGCAGCTGTTCCGCAACTGCCGCCTGATCGGTCGCCGGTTCCGTCTGGCCCACGTGGTGTTCGGCCGCGAGATCATCGAGGTGGCGACGTTCCGCGCCAACACCGACGATGGCAGCGGCGACCGCGAGCAGCACGAGGGCGGCAGGCTGTTGCGCGACAACGTCTACGGCACCATCGAGGACGATGCGGTCAGGCGCGACTTCACCGCCAACGCGCTGTACTACACGATCGAAGATTTTTCGGTCCGCGACTACACCGGCGGCTTCGAGGACGTGCAGAAGCGCCTGATGCGGCTGATCGGCGATCCGGAAACTCGTTACCGCGAGGATCCGGTGCGCATGCTGCGCGCGGTCCGGCTGGCGGCCAAACTCGGCTTCGAGATCGAGCCGGCCACGGCGGAACCGATCCCGCGGCTTGCGTCCCTGCTCTCTGAAGCAGCGTCGGCACGCCTGTTCGAGGAATGCCTGAAGCTGTTTCTCTCAGGTCACGCGGTAAAGAGCTTTGAAGGGCTCGAGGCCCGCGGCCTGCTGCCGGCGCTGTTCCCGGATACCGCGGCGGCATTGAAGGCCAACCGCAGCGGCGCGTTGCGCAGCGTGGTGATCGATGGCTTGCGCGGCACCGATGAGCGCGTGGCCAACGACGAACCGGTGTCGCCGGCATTCCTGTTCGCCCTGCTGCTGTGGCCGGCGTATTGCCGCGCGTTGATCGCGCTGCAGGCGCAGGGCGTGCAGCCCATCGATGCGCAGCGACGGGCCGCTGACCGGGTCACGGTGCGCCAGTTGTCCACCGTCGCCCTGCCGCGCCGGTTCTCCATTCCGATGCAGGAAATCTGGCTCCTGCAGTCGCGCTTTTCGCTGCACCAGACCAAACGCGTGTCGCGGATGCTGGGCCATCCCCGGTTCCGCGCCGCATTCGATTTCCTCAGCCTGCGGCTTGCCGCGTCCGATGAGCACGCCGAGGACGTCGCGTTCTGGCGCGAGCAGCAGGAGCTGGTGGGGATGGGTCCCGGCCAGCCGAGTCCGCGGCCGCGCGATGATGGGGATGCCGAGGACGACGCACCTGCGCGACCGCGCCGACGAAGCCGCAGGTCCACCGCAGCCGCCGGCGAATGACCGCCAGCGTTGTGTTCGTCGGCCTGGGCAGCAACCTGGGCGACAGCGCGGCGATCATGCGCACGGCCTTCGCGGCCTTGGGCAACCTGAAGGACACCAGTGTCCTGGCGACCTCCGCGTTGTATCGCACACCCGCGTGGGGTGTGACCGATCAGCCGGACTTCCTCAATGCCGTCGCCATGCTGCGCACGGATCTGGCCCCACAGGCGCTGCTAGGCGCACTGCTGGAGATCGAACGCGAGGCAGGGCGGGTGCGCCGGGACGATGGCAGCGACCGCTGGGGGCCGCGAACGCTCGATCTTGACCTGTTGCTGTACGGCGATCGCATCATCGACGAGCCTGGCCTGAGGGTGCCGCACCCGCACCTGCACGAGCGTGCCTTCGCCTTGCTGCCCCTGTTGGAAATCGCGCCCGACGCCACCATCCCGGGCATTGGACCGGCGGCCGACGCGCTGAGCGGGTTGGCCTGCGCGGACATCGAAGCGCTACCGTGTACCACCGCCGCACCCCCACGCGGCTGATAGCGAGCACTGAGCCATGTATACCTCCCCGTCATCTCCCGTTGAGCGCAAGCCCTGGACCGTGCCGATGCTGCGCGCGGCCAAGGCGGACGGCCGGAAGATGGCCATGTTGACCTGCTACGACGCGGGATTCGCCCATGCGGTGGAGGCGGCCGGAATCGACCTGATACTGATCGGCGACTCGCTGGGCATGGTGGTGCAGGGCCACGACAGCACCTTGCCGGTCACCGTGGACGACATCGCTTACCACACCGCCTGCGTCGCCCGTGGCCTGCGGACCGCGCTGCTGGTAGCCGACATGCCGTTCCAGTCCGATGCCTCGCCGACCCGCGCACTGGATGCGGCGACACGCTTCCTGCAGGCCGGCGCGGCGATGGTCAAGATCGAGGGCGCCGGGCCGAAGCTCGAGGTCATCCGCTATCTGGTCGAGCGCGAGATTCCGGTCTGCGCGCACCTGGGGCTGACCCCGCAGTCCGTGCTGCGCCTGGGCGGCTACCGCGTGCAGGGCCGCGACGAGACGGCCGCCGCCAAGCTGCTGGACGATGCACGCGCCGTTGGCGAGGCAGGCGCGGAATTGCTGGTGCTGGAGTGCGTGCCAAGCGCGGTGGCCAGCACCATCAGTGCGGCGCTGGACATTCCGACCATCGGTATCGGCGCCGGTCCGCAGTGCGATGGCCAGGTGCTGGTGCTGCACGACATGCTCGGCCTGGCCGGCGGGCAGCGCCGACCGAAGTTCGTCAAGGACTTCCTTGCCGAGGGTGGCTCGGTGGTCGGCGCCATGCAGGCCTATGCCGCCGCGGTGCGTGCCGGTGACTTCCCCGGCCCGGAACACTCCTACGCCTGAGTCATCCATGTCGTCCTGTTTGCGGCCGAGAATCCAATGATCCCGACCATCACCGAGCTTGCGGCGTTGCGTGAGCGTGTCCTTGGGTGGAAACAGGCGGGCCTGCGCGTGGGCTTCGTGCCGACGATGGGCAACCTGCATGCCGGCCACCAGTCCCTGGTCCGGCTCGCCCGCGAACACGCCGACCGCGTGGTCGCCAGCGTGTTCGTCAATCCGACCCAGTTCGGACCGGGCGAGGACTACGAGCGCTACCCGCGCACGGTCGACGCCGACCTGTCCGCGCTGGAGGAAGCGGGCGCCGACGCGATGTGGCTGCCTTCGGTGGAGACGATGTATCCGTACGGCATGGGGGGCGTGGTGGAGATCCGCGTGCCCGGCGTGACGGGTGTTCTGGAAGGGGCGCACCGCCCCGGCCACTTCGACGGCGTCACCACGGTCGTGGCCCGGCTGTTCAACCAGGTGCAGGCGGATGTCGCGGTCTTCGGGCGCAAGGATTACCAGCAACTGGCGGTGATCCGTTACATGGTCCGCGAGCTGGCATTCCCCGTCGAACTGGTGGCTGCGCCGATCGTCCGCGAAGCCGACGGCCTGGCGATGAGCTCACGCAACCAGTATCTGTCGCCGCGGGACCGCCAGACCGCGACCGCGATCCATCGCGCTTTGCAATACGCGCGAGACGCAGCCATCGCCGGTACGCCACTGCGCACGGTGGAGCAGGACGCGGCAGCGCGACTCACCGCGGCGGGCTTTGCGGTTGACTACGTCGCCATCCGGCACCGGGACCTGAGCGCGGCTGATTCCGATGCTGCCGGTCCGCTGGTTGCGCTGGCCGCGGCGCGACTGGGAAGCACGCGGCTGATCGACAACATCGAGTTCGAACGCTAGACACGTCATTTCGTCGCCACTCATGCTGCAGTGCGCCATCCCCTGATAAACTCGCATTTCCACACGCCGCTGCCGTCCGGTCGGAGTTTTTGAACCATGCAATTGAACCTGCTCAAGGCCAAGATCCACCGCGCCACCGTCACCCACGCCGAGCTGCATTACGAAGGCTCGTGTGCGATCGACGGCCGGCTGCTGGATATTTCCGGCATCCGCGAATACGAACAGATCCACATCTACAACATCGACAGCGGCCATCGCTTCGTGACCTATGCGATCCGGGCCGAGGAAGGCAGCGGGATCATCTCGGTCAACGGCGCCGCCGCGCACTGCGCCAAGCCGGGCGACCTGGTGATCATCTGCGCGTATGCGCAGTTCGACGAAGCCCAGGCGGCGCAGTTCAAGCCGACGCTGGTGTACGTCGATGCCGACAACGCGATGACCCACACCAACGACTCGATCCCCGCGCAAGCGGCGTGATCCCGCCGGCCTGGTTGCGATATGCGCCGGGTGGTCGGGGCACCGGGAGCGAACGCCGCTGGCACCGGGAGCGAATGCCGTTGGTGCGAATGTCCCCCGGCACCGGTGAAGCCGGTGCCTCCTCCTTTATTTCGCTCCAACGGCATTCGCTCCCGTCGCTGAAGCACGTGAGCGCAAGCCCGGCCACGTGAGCGCAAACCCCGCTGTGCGTTGTCCGCCCACCGCGGCCACCCGATAGAGGTAGCTGCAGGCGTTCCGGGCGAAATAAAGGAGGAGGCCTCCGCCGCAGGTGGAGGCCGGGGGACATTCGCCCGGAACGTCTGCAGCTACCACCCCCCCATCAAAGCTTAGTCGCCGCGCTCGCGATGGCGCTGCAATGCCCACGTCACGTGTTCGCGCACAAGGTCGTCATCGATGTCCTGACGTGACTCCAGGGCCGAAAGGACTTCTGCAGTTGTCGGCGCGTTACCGAGTGCGACGGCGATGTTGCGCAGCCAGCGGCGGTAACCGCTGCGGCGGATCGCCGAGCCCTCGGTGCGCTCCAGGAACTCCGCCTCCGTCCACGCAAACAGGTCCACCAGGCTGGCCTCGTCCAGGTTGTTGCGGGCGCGGAAGTCCGGCTCGTCGCTGCGCTTGGCGAACTTGTTCCACGGGCACACCAGCTGGCAATCGTCGCAGCCGAAGATCCGGTTGCCGATCGGCTCGCGGAACTCCAACGGGATCGGGCCGTCGTTTTCGATCGTGAGGTAGGAGATGCACCGCCGCGCGTCAAGCCGGTAGGGGGCGGTGATCGCCTGCGTGGGGCACACATCGATGCAGCGCGAGCAGGTGCCGCAGTGGGATGTGGCGGGCTCGTCGACGGGCAGCGGCAAGTCCAGGTAGATCTCGCCGAGGAAGAACCACGAGCCGCCGTCGCGGTCGATCAGGCAGGTGTGCTTGCCGATCCAGCCCAGCCCGGCATTGCGGGCCAGCGCGCGCTCCAGCACCGGCGCGGAATCCACGAAGACGCGGTGGCCAAACGGCCCGACCAGTTCGGCGACGCGGTCGGCGAGGCGCTGCAGGCGCTGGCGCATCAGCTTGTGGTAATCGCGGCCCAGGGCGTAGCGGGCGACGTAGGCGCGCTCCCCATCGCCCAGGGTCTGCCACGCCTCGGTGTCGTCGCGGCGTCCGTAGTCCAGGCCCACCGAGACCACGCGCAAGGTCCCGGGGACCAGCTCGGCCGGGCGCGAGCGCTTCTCGCCGTGGCGGGCCATCCATTCCATCGATCCGTACAGGCCGTTTTCCAGCCAGTCGCGGAGGTGCCCCTCGTCCTCGCCCAGCTCGATGCCGCTGATGCCGCAGCGCTGGAAGCCGAACTCCGCGGCCAGTTCACGGATGCGCAGCGCGAGCACGGCCGGGTCGGCGTCAGCGCGATCGGGCAACAGCGTCACGCTGATGGCATCTGGCGAGGGGCGGGGGGGATGGGTCACGGCACTGCAAGTATAGAATCGCCGCATGTCGCCTGCCGTCCTCCATACCAGCGATGCCTTGCGGGAAATCGAACAGCGCGCTGCCGTCCGGTTCGGTGATCCGTTCGAACTGATGCGCCGTGCCGGTCGCGCCGCGTGGCAGGCGGTCATGCAGCACTGGCCGCACGCGCAGTCGCTCATGGTCATTTGCGGGCCAGGCAACAACGGCGGCGACGGTTACGTGCTGGCGACGCTGGCGCAGGCATCCGGCCGCCGGGTGCACGTGCTCTGCCTCCCCGGCCATGAGCCGCGGACCGCCGAGTGCCGCCGGGCCAGACAGGAGTACGTCGATGCGGGGGGTGAACTGGTCGCGGGGGAACGACCGCCGCCGGACGCCGACTTGCTGGTGGATGCGCTGTTCGGCATCGGGCTGACGCGCGCACTGGAGGGGCCGGTCGCGGCGCTGGTCGAGCGCATCAACGGGCTTTCCACTCCGGTCCTCGCGCTTGATGTGCCCAGCGGCGTGGTCGCAGACACTGGAGCGGTGGGATCGGTGGCTGTGGTCGCCGACCTCACCCTGGAATTCATCGCCGCCAAGGCCGGTTTGCGCACCGCGGCTGCCCGGGATTTCACCGGTCAACTTCAGGTTGCCGAGTTGGGACTGGAGCAAACCGACCTGCGCTCGACACAGGCCGGCGTGGCCTGGCTGAGGGCGCAGGACCTGGCGCAGTGGCTGGAGCCGCGTCGGCGTGACAGCCACAAGGGTCGCAACGGTCGACTGCTTTGCATCGGCGGGGACCACGCGCATGGCGGCGCCATCATGCTCGCGGCCGAGGCTGCCCTGCGCGCGGGCTCCGGCCTCGTCGATGTCGTCACCCGGGATGCCAACGTCGCGCCGCTGCTGACCCGGCTGCCGGAAGCGATGGTGCACGGTGACGGCAACGACGCCAGCACGGGCGACAGCGATGGCACGGCGTCGTCAGCGCTGGACGCGCTGATCAGCGATGCCTCCGCCATCGTGATCGGGCCGGGCCTGGGTCAGGGCGCGTGGGGCAGGGAACGGCTGCGCGTGATCTGCGCGTCCGGCCTGCCGGTGGTGCTGGATGCGGACGCCTTGAACCTGATCGCCGCCGGTGTCGTCGCGGCCCCTGCCAATGCCGTACTCACGCCGCATCCGGGCGAGGCGGCGCGGCTCTTGCAGACCGGGATCGATGATGTGCAGCGCGACCGCTTCGCCGCGGCGCGCGCAATCGCTTCGCGCTACCAGAGGGTGGTGGTGCTGAAGGGTGCCGGCACGATCGTCTCCGAACCTTGCGGCAACCTCAGCCTCATCGACGCCGGCAATCCCGGCATGGCCGTCGGCGGCATGGGCGATGTGCTGAGCGGGGTCATTGGTGCGCTGCTGGCGCAGGGACTCCCGCTGCGGGACGCCGCGGTATGTGGCGCCCTGCTGCACTCGGTCGCCGCGGACTCGGCGGCTGCAGATGGCGGCGAGCGCGGGCTGTTGCCGAGCGACCTCATGCGCTGGCTCCGATGCCACGCCAATCCCGGAGCCTCTCGATGAAGGTGTTCACGCTCGCCGACAGCAGCCGCACGGACCGGTTGGGGCAGGCGCTTGCGCGGACCCGGCCGCAGCACGCCGTGGTTCACCTGGAGGGTGACCTGGGGGCGGGCAAATCGACCCTGGCCCGTGCGCTGCTGCGCGAGCTGGGCGTGCGAGGCGCCATCCGCAGCCCGACCTATACGCTGGTCGAGCGCTATCCGCTGGCCGGCGGTGGAGAGGCGTGGCATCTGGATCTGTACCGGATCGGCGATCCGGCCGAGCTGGAATACCTCGGCCTGGACAGCGCGGATGTGACCCTGTGGCTGGTGGAATGGGCGGATCGCGGTCGTGGGGGTCTGCCACCGGCGGATCTTCACGTCCAGCTGGAGATCGAAGGGGACGGCCGTCGCGCCCGATTGTCGGCGCACAGCGATGCCGGGAGGGCGTGGCTGCAGCGGCTTGCCGGGGACGACGCTATCGCCGACGTCTCCTGAACCTTTTGGCAGGAAGATGCGGCAGGTATCGGATTAATAAGGGAAAAAGCGCTTGCAATACGCGGGTTGCGATGGTTGACTAGCCGGCATGCGAGTCCAATCCCCCAGCCTGCGCCGCCTGCTGCTCGGCTCCACGTTGATCGTCGCCTGCGCGGCCGCGGCGGTGAATGCCAGTGAAATCAAGGGCCTGCAGCTCAATGCGGGCGCCACTGGCACCCGCGCAGAGATCGCGCTGGACGCGCCAGGGGAGTTCAAGGTCATCAGCCTTGCCGGCCCGGATCGCCTGGTGATCGACATGCCGGCGTCTTCCGTCTCACCGACGCTCTCGGTTCCGGCCGGTGCCGGCGTCGTGAAGTCGGTACGCACCGGCAAGCCCGTGCCGGGGACGGCGCGCGTGGTGTTTGACCTCTCGCAGACGATTACGGCGCTCAAGCCGCGCATCGAGCAAAGCGGCAGTGGCCCGGTGCTGGTGGTGGAGTGGCCCGGCGATGGTGCTCCGGCGTCCGTGCCCGCAGCGGCTGTCGCGGCTTCGGTCACTCCGACACAGTCGCCGAGTGCGGACTCGACCGCTGCCGCCGCGCAGATGATGGCGCCGGTCACCACCCCGACGCCTACCCCGACCCCGGTGGACACCGCGGCCTCGGCGGAAGCCACCAGCCGGCTCATCTCCCAGATTGCTGCAGCCAATGCCGCCGCCTCGGCCAGGGAACTCGCGAACCGGCCTTCGCCACAGGCTGCCGCGATGCCCAGCATGGTCGCAGTCGCTCCCGCCCCTGTGCGTGCGACACCGCCGCCCGCGGCGTCTGCGCCGCCTGCTGCGACTGCTCCGGTCAAGACCATCCAGCAGGTCATGCAGGGCCAGGGCATGCGCCCGCTGGTGATCGCGATCGACCCCGGCCATGGCGGCCAGGATCCCGGCGCGATCGGCAAGGGCGGAACGCGTGAGAAGGACGTGGTGCTGGCGATCAGCAAGGAGCTGGCGCGCCAGATCAACGCCACTCCCGGGCTGAAGGCGTATATGACCCGCGAGCACGACGTATTCATCCCATTGAACAAGCGCGCCGCGCTGGCGCGGGCGGCCAAGGCCGACATGTTCATCTCCATCCACGCCGACGCGGCCGAGAACCGCAGTGCAGACGGCTCCTCGGTCTACGTGCTGTCGTTGCGCGGCGCGTCCTCGCAGCGTGCCCGCTGGCTGGCGGACAAGGAAAACTCGGCCGACCTGATCGGTGGCGCGCGCATGTCGGCCAACACGACGCTGGCCTCCGTGCTGCTCGACCTGACCCAGAGCGGGCACATGAAGGCCTCCGAAGATGCCGCCGGGCAGATCCTTGACGGGCTCAAGCGCGTGGGCAATGTCCACAAGCCGAGCATCGAGCGCGCCAACTTCGCGGTGCTGCGGACCTCGGACATGCCGGCGATGCTGGTCGAGACGGCCTTCATTTCCAACGCGACCGAAGAGATCCGGCTCAAGGATCCCGCGTTCCAGCGCAAGGTCGCCGGCGCGGTCCTGGACGGGGTCAACACCTTCTTCACCCGCCAGCCGCCGCCGGGCACGATGTTTGCTGCCCGCGCCGCGGCACTGGAAACCGCCTCCGCATCGGTCACCGCCGGCGGCAGTCCCTGAACGAGTGATGTTGCGTCGGGTGTCGGCGATCGCCTGACTCGGTCGTACAGGGCGCGTTCGCTATGATGGCCGGTCAGCCTTGCCAGGACCTGCCGCTCCGTGTCGATCCGCCCGCTCCCCGATACCCTGATCAACCAGATTGCCGCAGGCGAGGTCGTCGAGCGACCGGCATCGGTGGTGAAGGAACTGGTCGAGAATGCACTCGATTCGGGCGCCCGTCGGGTCGACATCGATCTGGAGGAGGGCGGGGCGCGGCTGATCCGGGTGCGCGACGACGGCTCCGGCATCGGGCCCGAAGAGCTGCCGCTGGCGGTGTCCCGACATGCCACGAGCAAGATCGCTTCCCTTGACGATCTTGAGGGCGTGCTTACGCTGGGTTTCCGTGGCGAGGCACTGCCGTCGATAGCGTCGGTCAGCCGCTTCGTGATGACCTCGCGGCCGGCCGATGCCGAGCACGGCTCTACGCTGGAAGTCGGCGGCGGGCAGGTCGGAAGCGTCGCGCCGAAGGCGCATCCGGTCGGGACCACGGTCGAGGTTCGCGATCTGTTCTTCAACGTGCCCGCGCGGCGCAAGTTCCTGCGCGCCGAGCGCACCGAGTTGTCGCATATCGAGGAGTGGCTGCGGCAACTGGCGCTGGCGCGTCCGGACGTCGAGGTGCGGGTGTCGCACAACGGCAAGCCGTCTCGGCGCTGGAAGGGCGACGCCGACATGCTCGACCAGGCCGGCCTGTCGGATCTGCGTCTGCACGAGACCCTGGGCGAGGAGTTCGCCAACAACGCCATCCCCGTCGACCACAGCGGCGCCGGCTTGCGCCTGCACGGCTGGATTGCCGAGCCCTCCTACAACCGGGCCTCCACCGATCAGCAGTACCTGTACTGCAATGGCCGTGCGATCCGCGATCGCAGCGTCGCCCATGCGGTCAAGCAGGCGTATTCGGACGTGCTGTTCCACGGTCGGCAGCCGGCCTACGTGCTCTTTCTCGAGCTGGATCCCCGGCGGGTCGATGTCAACGTGCATCCGGCCAAGCACGAGGTGCGGTTCCGCGACTCGCGGCTGATCCACGACTTCGTTTATCGGACGCTGCAGTCGGTGCTGGCGCGTACGCGTGCCGGCCAGTCAGCCGCGCTGCACGGAGTGCAGAACGCAGAGCACCTGGGCGGACCGGATAACAGCGATGGGGCATCGCAACAGGCGAACCAGTACCCCTGGCACCGCCCGCAGTCGCCGCTGGGGCTGCAGGTCGCCGACCAGCGCGCAGGGCTGGCGCAACTCTATGGTGCCCCGGCTTCGGCAGAACGATCCGATGACGCCTCACCTGAGGGTCTCGCTACTTCCAGCCACGCGCCGTTGCCGTCGAGCAGCGAAGCCACGCTTCCGCCATTGGGCTACGCCATTGCCCAGTTGCACGGCATCTACATCCTTGCCGAGAGCAGCGCCGGCCTGATCGTGGTCGACATGCACGCCGCCCACGAGCGCATCGGCTACGAGAAGCTCAAGCGGGCGCATGACGGCGAGGGCTTGCGGACCCAGCCGCTGCTGGTCCCGGCGACGCTGGCGGTGTCCGAACGCGAGGCCGAAGTCGCCGAGCGCGAAGCGGAAGTGCTCGCGACCCTGGGCTTCGAGGTCACCCGTTCCGGCCCGCAGTCGGTGACGATGCGCTCGGTACCCGCGCTGCTGGCGCATGGCGACGTGGAGGCGCTGCTGCGCGACGTCCTGGTCGATCTGCGCGAACATGGCGGTGCATCGCCGCTGGGGGGCATCCGCGTGTCCGCAGCGCGCGACGAACTGCTGTCCACGATGGCCTGCCATGGTGCAGTGCGCGCGAATCGGCGGCTCACGGTGCCTGAAATGAATGCGTTGCTGCGCGAGATGGAAATCACCGAGCGCTCCGGCCAGTGCAACCACGGCCGACCGACCTGGGCGCATTTCAGCCTGCCCGAGATCGACCGCTGGTTCCTGCGAGGACGTTGAGATGAACTGCGCACCGGGTCGTCGCTCTTCGGTCGCCGCGCTCGCGCTGGCTGCAGGTTTTCTTTTTGCCGTGGCTGCCTGCGATGGCAACCGGCTTTTCAACGCCAAACAGGAGCCCGATGTGGCTGCGCAGGAAATCGATTTTGATGCCGACCAGCAATCCTGGCGCGAGCAGCGCCGCGCCGCGCTCGTGGCGCCGGACGGCTGGACGAGCCTGGTGGGGCTGCACTGGATCACGCCCGGCGCGCACTACGTAGGCAGCAATCCCGGTAACGGCATCCAGCTGTCGATGGGACCGTCGCATCTGGGCATGCTGGACCTGCGCGACGGCAAGGTCCGCTTTGTGCCCGAGTCCGGCGGCGACCAGAGTGTTGACGGTGTTCCAGTGAAGGGCTCGGTCGTCCTGCGCAGTGACGGCGACCCCGCCGGCCCGAGCGTGCTCGGCTTTGACGGCGGCCGCGGACAGGCGACGGTGATCCTGCGCGACAAGCGCCACGCCCTGCGTGTTCGCCACGCAGATGCGCCGACCCGGACGGGTTTTGGCACGCTGGAGTACTGGCCTGCCGACCGTAACTGGGTGATCCCGGGGCGATTCATTCCGCATCCCCTTGGACAGACGCTCGAGATTGCCAACATCATCGGCGCGTTCGACGCGATGCCGAACCCGGGGTTGGTGGAGTTCGAGCGCGACGGCCAGCGCTACCGGCTGGAGGCGATCGATGACGGCAGCGGTGGCCTGTTCCTGGTGTTCGCCGACACTACCAATGGGCACGGCAGCTACGGCGCGGGCCGCTTCCTCGACGCCCCGATGCCCGATGCCGACGATGGAGTCCTGTTGGACTTCAACCGCGCCTACAGCCCGCCGTGCGCCTTCTCCAACTTTGCGACGTGTCCGTTGCCGCCGCCACAGAACCGTCTCGATCTGGCCGTCACCGCAGGTGAAAAGCTCTACGTGCCGCCAACCTCGTCCCGATAACCCGCCGCCTGATGCAAGACAAGACCATGCGCAAGACAAAAGTCCTGATTGCCAGCCTCGTACTGGTGTGCGGCACCGCACTGGCGATGGTCGCGCCCGACCGCTGGACGGCCAGTGACCACGCCGACACCACGCAAGCTGCGCTGGCACAGGCCGAGAGCCCGCCCCACGTGCCCCCGGTGCCGCTCCTGTGGAAGGTCTCGGACCGGAACAACGCGGTGTACCTGCTTGGCTCGATCCATCTGCTCAAGGAAGGCGACTACCCGTTGTCGGCCGACATCGACGCGGCTTTCGACGACGCCGCCCGGATCGTATTCGAGGTCTCCCCGGAAGACCTGGGCAGCCCCGACGCCAGTACGAGCTTCAGCGCCGCGGCCAACCTGCCCGAAGGCCACACACTCTCCGGCCTGATCTCGCCGCGGCTGCGTGAGAAGCTGGACCTGCTCCTGGCCCGCCAGGGCGGATCGCTGGACCAGGTCAACCGGTACAGCCCGTGGTTCGTGAACCTGTCCCTGATGCTGGGCCTGTCGCACTCCCTCGGTTTCAGCCCCGAGCTGGGCGTGGACCAGCACCTCATGCAACGTGCGGAAGAGGCGGGCAAACCCACCGCTGGCCTGGAAACGATCGACGATCAGTTGCGCGCACTGGCGAACTCGCCGATTGCCGAGCAGGTACTGGGACTGGAGGACTTCCTCGACCGCCCCCAGGAAATGCCGGGCGAACTCGCCGATCTGCACCAGGCGTGGCGCGCGGGCGACGTGCCGGGACTGGAAGCGATCGCGCTGACCGAGATGATGGTGAAGACACCGCGCACGTACCAGATGGTGAACGTGGACCGCAACCGGGCGTGGCTGCCGCTGCTGCGGAAAATGCTTGACGGGCGCGGACGTGACAATGTGTTGGTCGTCGTTGGAGCGATGCACCTGCTCGGTGACGATGGGTTGCTCGCTCTGCTGGGACAGTCCGGTTACATGGTGGAGCGCATCTGCAGCGCGTGCGGCACTGCGGATCAGGCGCTTCCAGAGCGTCCCACGCTTGAGGATGACTTGGAACCGGTCAGCCTTCCGATCGCATCCTGAGCGCCAGCGGCCCGTCGCCGCTGATCATGTCGATGCAATCCACCGGGCAAGCCGGCACGCACAGCTCGCATCCGGTGCACAGCGACGCCAGCACCGTGTGCATGTGCTTGGCTCCTCCAATGATCGCGTCCACCGGGCAGGCCTGGATGCACTTGGTGCAGCCGATGCAGTCCTCCTCGATCACCAGCGCGACCAGTCCAGGCTTGTAGGCGCCGCGACTGCGGTCAAAGGGCACCGCGCGCGTCCCCAGTGCCAGTGCCAGCGCCAGCGCGCCGGCATCGCCACCGGGCGGGCAGCGGTCGACGTCAGCTTCTCCGCGCGCCATCGCCTCCGCGTACGGAAGGCAGCCGTCGTAGCCGCACTGGCCGCACTGCGTCTGCGGCAACAGGCGGTCAAGGCGCCCGGTCAGGCTTTCGGCGTCATCCGGCGGCTGCATCGAATCACCGTACCGGCATTCCAGCGCTCGCGCCGCTGTCGGTACCCAGCAGGGCGAGGGCGCCGGCATCAAAGCCGGCCGACAGGATCATCCCCTCGCTCATGCCGAAGCGCATCTTGCGCGGCGCCAGGTTGGCAATGAAAACCACGTTGCGGCCGACCAGCGCCTCCGGGTCGGCGTAGCTGGCGCGGATGCCGGAGAAGATCTGCCGCTGGCCCAGTTCCCCGGCATCCAGCAGGAATCGCAGCAACTTGTCGGAGCCCTCGACAAACCCGCACTCCAGTACCTTGCCGACCCGCAGATCCAATTTTGCGAAATCGTCGATGCCGATGGTCGGGGTCGACGGTTCGGCCGCGCCAGGCTCGGCTGGCGATGGGGTGGCGACGACAGGCGCGGCCGCCGCGGGCCTGGACGTGGCGGGAGCCGGGGTGGGTTGCAGGGATTCCTTGCTGGCTTCGGTCATGGCGTCGATGAGTTTCGGGTCGATTCGGGTGAACAGAGGGGTGTAGGGCTGGATCCGGTGCGCGGTGAGCGGCGTCGCCAGATCGTCCCAGTGGTTGACGGGCGCGTTGAGGAAAGTCTCAGCCTGGCCGGTGACCCGCGGCAGCACCGGCTTGAGCGCGGTGTTGAGCACGCGGAACAGGTTCAGGCCCTGGCTGCAAACGGCCTGAAGTTGGGCGTCGGCGCCTTCCTGCTTGGCGATCACCCACGGCTTGTGGTCATCGATGTAGCGGTTGGCCTCGTCGGCCAAGGCCATCGTAAGGCGCAGCGCCGTGGCCGCCTCGTTGCGCTGGTACGCCGCGGCAATGGGTGCGAGCTGCGCGACGAAGCGCTCGTACATCGCCGGATCCGGCAGGGCATCGGCGAGCATGCCGTCAAAACGCTTGCTGATGAAGCCCGCGCAGCGGCTGGCCAGATTGACGAACTTGCCGACGATATCGGCGTTCACCCGCGCGGTGAAGTCTCCCAGGTTGAGGTCCACGTCGTCCACGCCGCCCGACGTCTTGGCAGCGAAGTAATAACGCAGCGCCTCCGGATCGAGCCCGGCTTCCAGGTAGGTCCGCGCCATCACGAAGGTGCCGCGCGACTTGGACATCTTCGCGCCGTCGACGGTCAGGTAGCCGTTGACGTGCAGCCGGGTCGGGGCGCGGAATCCGGCGCCATGCAGGACCGCCGGCCAGAACAGCCCGTGGAAGTTGACGATGTCCTTGCCGATGAAGTGGTGCAGCTCCGAGGCGCTGCCCGGCGCCAGGTAGCTGTAGAAATCCAGCCCCTCGCGTTCGCACAGGGCCTGGAAGCTGGCGAGGTACCCGATCGGTGCGTCCAGCCAGACATAGAAGTACTTGCCGGGATGGCCGGGGATCTGGAAGCCGAAATAGGGCGCGTCGCGGGAAATGTCCCACGCGCGCAGTCCGCCCTCGGCGTCCAGCCACTCCTTCAGCTTGGCCTTGACGCCGGGGTTGGCGACATCGCCGCTCAGCCACTGGCGCAGGAACTCGGTGAAATCGCCGACCTCGAAAAAGAAGTGCTCCGACTCGCGCAGCTCGGGCTCCGCGCCACTGACCACCGAGCGCGGTTCCTTCAACTCGGTCGGCGAGTACGTCGCACCGCAGCTCTCGCAGTTGTCGCCGTACTGGTCCGGCGTACCGCAGTTGGGGCATATCCCCTTGACGAAGCGGTCGGGCAGGAACATCCCCCGCACCGGGTCGTACAGCTGGGCAACGGCGCGGCGCTGGATATGGCCGTTGGCGTCGAGCGTGTTGTAGATCGCCTCGGTCAGCGCCTTGTTGCGCGGCGAGTGGGTCGAGTCGTAGTGGTCGAAGTCCACGCCGAAGTCGGCGAAATCCCGCTCATGGCTGGCCTGGATTCCGGCGATATAGGCCTCGGGCGTCGTCCCGGCCTTCTCTGCCGCCAGCATGATCGGCGTCCCGTGGGTGTCGTCGGCGCAGACAAAGTAGGCCGTATTTCCGGCCATGCGCTGGGCGCGGGAAAACACATCGCCCTGGATGTAACCCACCAGGTGGCCCAGGTGCAGGGGGCCGTTGGCGTAGGGAAGGGCGCAGGTGACGACGAGCTCGCGGGACATGGATGTGGCTGTGGTGAGGTAAGCCGCTGAGTATCGCATGCGGCGTCGCATGCATGACCCGGAAGGCCCGGTCCGCCATGAACGGCGACGGCCCGCGTCAGCGGGCCGTCGGGGGCGCACGTTCGGGCCTTCCAGCCCGCAAAAGCGTCTAGCGGCGCTGCCAGGTCTGGGTCTTGCCCAGCAGCGAGAAGCCCATGAAGCCGCGGACCTCCAGCTTCTGGCCGTTGTCGGCCAGGCTCATCTTCACCGAGTAGACCTTGCCGGTGGCCGGATCCAGGATCTTGCCGCCCTTCCACTCATTGCCGGTGCGGGCAACGTCCCACAGCATGACCATGCCCTCAATCGGCTTGTCCTTGCGATCGCCCTCGCAGTTGCTGCAGACGGGGTGTGGACCCTTGTCGGACTGCAGTACCTGCACGACCTTGCCGGCGAGGCTGCCGTCCTGGGTCTCGTAGATCTCCACGACCGACTTGGGCTGGTTGGTCTTGTCGTCGATCGTGGTCCAGGTACCGACCGGGGTCTGTTGGGCAAGTGCGGCCAGCGGCGCGGCCATCAGTGCCACCGCCAGTACCAGCAAGATGGAGATTTTCCTGTGCATGTTTCCCTCCGGAAGACAGTGTGGATACCAGGCCACGAGGCGCTGGGACTGGTTCGTTATACCGTATCCATCGACATCGGGGCGATTGCTGAATCCGGCAAGAAGGCTGCCGGTCAGGCCCCCTGGCTGTCGCTTTGCGAACGGTGGAAGTCATCTTCCCGGCCTGTGCATTGATCCATGTCACCCCCATTGCATGGCTCCGCTGCGACAATGGGGGCCCCGCATTGTCCGCACGAGGAACGCCGTGACCGATTCATTGCAAGCCCTGATCGGCAGCGTGCTGCTGCCCGGGACCGATACATCGCTGGCGGCGACCCAGGCACGGATCCGTATTGCCCGCGACGGCGCCAACGTCGCGCTGTCCGTGGACGTCGGAGTGCCGGTCGAAGGCATGCGCACCGAGCTTGAGGCCGCGATCCGCGCGGCGGTCCAGGCCGAAGGCTCGCAACTGGCTCGTCTGGAACTCGGCCAGCGCATCACCAGCCACGCGGTCCAACCCAAACTCTCCCCGCTGCCGACCGTGCGCAACGTCATCGCCGTTGGCTCGGGCAAGGGCGGTGTCGGCAAGTCGACCACGGCGGTGAACCTTGCGCTGGCGCTGGTCGCAGAAGGCGCACGCGTCGGGGTGCTGGATGCGGACATCTACGGCCCGAGCATTCCGATGATGCTGGGCCTGTCGGGCAAACCGGACAGCCCGGACGGCAAGTCGATCGAGCCGATGCGCGCGCACGGCGTGGAGACCATGTCGATCGGCTTCCTGGTCGAGCAGGACACGCCGATGATCTGGCGCGGTCCGATGGCGACCTCGGCGCTGACCCAACTGCTGAACGACACCCGTTGGGGCGATCTGGATTACCTGATCGTCGACCTCCCGCCGGGCACGGGTGATATCCAGCTGACGCTGGCGCAGAAGATCCCGGTCGCCGGCGCGGTCATCGTCACCACGCCCCAGGACATCGCCACCTTGGATGCGAAGAAGGCCCTGAAGATGTTCGAGAAGGTCGAGGTGCCGGTACTTGGGCTGGTCGAAAACATGGCGGTGCACGTGTGCAGCAACTGCGGCCACGCCGAGCACATCTTCGGCGAAGGCGGCGGGCAGCGCATGGCCAGCCAGTACGACGTGCCGCTGCTGGGTAGCCTGCCGCTGCAGCGCGAAATCCGCGAACAGGGCGATGCGGGCGTACCGATCGTGCTGGCACAGCCGGATTCGGCAGCAGCGGCGGCCTACCGCGACGCGGCCCGGCGGATCGCGGTGGCGTTGGCTGGGCGGCCGCGGGTGACTCCCTCGATATCGGCGTCGCTGCTCTCGTAACGGGCACGTTGATTGCCGCGGCAGCCACCCGCACCGCGGCGGTCTACAATCGGGGGCTTTCCGCCGGGACTTCCGTCCGGCCGGAACCGATCGCATCCGGGAACCCAACGCATGAGCATCAAGTCCGACCGCTGGATCCGCCGCATGTCCGAAAAAGACGGAGGCATGATCGAGCCGTTCGAGCCGGGCCAGGTGAAGCACGTCAATGGCGAGCGCATCGTCAGCTACGGCACGTCCAGCTACGGCTATGACGTGCGGTGTTCGCGCGAGTTCAAGATCTTCACCAACATCAATTCCACGATCGTGGATCCCAAGAACTTCGATCCCGGAAGCTTTGTCGACGTGGAGGCGGACGAGTGCATCATCCCGCCCAACTCGTTCGCGCTGGCGCGCACGGTGGAGTACTTCCGCATCCCGCGCGACACGCTGGTGGTTTGCCTGGGCAAGAGCACGTATGCGCGCTGCGGCATCATCGTCAATGTGACGCCGCTGGAGCCGGAGTGGGAGGGCCACGTCACCCTGGAATTTTCCAACACCACTCCGCTGCCGGCGCGGATCTATGCCAACGAAGGGGTGGCGCAGATGCTGTTCTTCCAGGCTGCGGCCGATGACATCTGCGAGACGTCCTACGCCGATCGTGGCGGCAAGTACCAGGGCCAGCGCGGCGTTACCCTGCCGCGTACCTGAGCGCGGACGCGCGCCGAACGTTCGACGCCGCTAGTCGGCCAGCGCGGCGTGCAGAAGCTCGATGCGCTTGATCAACAGCTCGGGCTTGTAGGGCAGGGCGGTCGCGCTGCCCCAGACCGGCCGGGGCCAGGCGATGTCCTCGCGGTAGCGGGCGATCACGTGGATGTGCAGTTGCTCGACCTGGTTGCCCAGCGCGGCGACGTTGAGCTTGTGCGGTTGGAATGCGGTGCGCAGGGCGCGGCTGCAGCGGTCGATCTCGCGGGTCAGCACGGCTTGCTGCTCCGTGTCCAGGTCGATCCATTCCACCGCGTGCTCGATGCGCGGCACGAGGATCAGCCACGGGTGGTTGGCATCATCCATCAAGCGCAACTCGCTGAGCTCCAGGTTGGTGACGGGATGGGTGTCGTCGGCGAGGCGTGGATCCAGCCGCCAGCCGAGGTCGCGAGGCGGTCTCATCGCAGGTTCTCCTCGAAGAAGTCGATGCTGCGCTGCCAGGCCATGGCCGCACTGGCGGCATCGTAATCGGCGCGCGGTTCGCAGTTGAAGCCGTGGCCAGCGGGGTAAACGTGCACGCTGGCGGCCGGGTATTTCTCCCGGTGCAGCTCGACGTCAGCGGCCGGGATGCTGCGGTCCTTGCTGCCGAAGTGGAACATCATCGGTGTGCGCAGCGGCTCGTCCAGGAACTGCACGTTGCGGCCGCCGTAATAGCTCACCGACGGCAGTCCCAGGCGGGTGTTGGCGAGCAGGGCGATGCTGCCGCCCCAGCAGAAGCCCACGGCGCCGGTCCGCTGTCCCTCGGCCTGGAGGAGGGTCGCGGCAGCGTTCGCAAGGTCGACGGCGCGATCGATGCCCAGCGCACGCGTGAGCGCGAGTCCGCGGGCGATGCCGGCAGCGTCGTATTCGAGCTCGACATCGCGCTCGACCGGGTCGAACAGCGCCGGTGCCAGCGCCACGAACCCGGTCTGGGCGAAACGGTCGGTGACATCGCGGATATGCGCATTGACTCCGAAGATCTCCTGCAGCACCACGACGGCGCCGCGCGACGGCCCGGTGGGCTCGCTGCGCCAGGCGCGGATGGAACCGTGCGGGGTTTCCAGATCGGTCCAGCGGTTCATGCGGCGCTCCGTTCAGCTGTCCGGCAGCTTGGCCAACGAGTTGATTCTAGCGCCAAGGCTATAATTGCGGTTCCCGAATACCGCGATCGTTCCCGGCACCCGTGCCAGGAGCGTTGCGCTTTTTCCGCTGACTGGTCACGCCATGCCCGTGCAAGACACTTTGTCCAAAAATCCGAAAGTCGGTTTCGTCAGCCTTGGCTGTCCCAAGGCGCTGGTCGACTCCGAGCGCATCCTCACCCAGCTGCGGGTGGAGGGCTACGACCTCGTGCCGCGCTACGACGATGCCGACGTGGTGGTGGTCAATACCTGCGGCTTCATCGATTCCGCAGTGGCCGAGTCGCTGGACGCGATTGGCGAGGCGATGGCCGAGAACGGCAAGGTGATCGTGACCGGCTGCCTGGGCAAGCGCGCGGAAGTCATCCGCGAGGCGCATCCCGGCGTGCTCTCGATCAGTGGCCCGCAGGACTACGACAGTGTCCTCAGCGCGGTGCATCTGGCCGTGCCGCCCCGGCACGACCCGTTCATCAGCCTGTTGCCGGACATGCAGATCGAGGGTGTCGGCATCAAGCTGACGCCGAAGCACTACGCGTACCTGAAGATCTCCGAGGGCTGCAACCACCGCTGCAGCTTCTGCATCATTCCCTCGATGCGCGGCAACCTGGTGTCGCGCCCGATCGACCAGGTCCTGCGTGAGGCGGAGAAGCTGGCGATGGGCGGGGTCAAGGAGTTGCTGGTCATCTCCCAGGACACGTCCGCCTATGGCGTGGATGTCCGCTACGCCGAGCGCGAGTGGCGCGGCAAGACCTACCAGACCCGCATGAAAGCGCTGTGCGAGGGCCTGGGCGAACTGGGCCTGTGGACCCGCCTGCACTACGTGTATCCGTATCCGCACGTGGACGAGATCATTCCGCTGATGGCGGAGGGCACGATCCTGCCGTACCTGGACATTCCCTTCCAGCACGCCAGCCCGCGCATCCTCAAGCTGATGAAGCGGCCCGGTGCGATCGACAAGACCCTGGCGCGGATCCAGCGCTGGCGCGAGATCTGTCCGGAGCTGACGATCCGCTCGACCTTCATCGTCGGCTTTCCCGGTGAGACCGAGGCCGAGTTCGAGGAGTTGCTCGACTTCCTCGACGAAGCGCAGCTCGACCGCGTCGGCGCATTCGCCTACTCGCCGGTGACCGGTGCCAAGGCCAACGAGCTGCCCGATCCGGTCGACGAAGCGGTCAAGCAGGAGCGGCTCGGGCGCTTCATGGAGCGCCAGGCGGAGATTTCCGCGCAGAAGCTCGAGGCCAAGGTCGGCAGCGTGCAGCGCTGCATCATCGACGCGGTCGACGGCGAGCTGGCCATTGGCCGGTCGATGGCCGACGCCCCGGAGATCGACGGCGTCGTGCAGATCCAGAACGGCTACTTTGCCGGCCTCAAGCCCGGCGACTTCGCCGATGTCCAGATCATGGGCAGCGACGAGCACGACCTCTACGGCGAGGTGTCGTTCGAGGATTGAGCGATGCGCCTTGCGGTCCGCAGTGCGACGGAGAAGCACGAGTGGCGAATCCAACGTCCACAGACTGAAGTTGCGCGCAATCGGCCGGATCGTCGATCCTGCCCCGTACCACTCCACTGTCGCCAGCCATGCTGATCCTGCCGCTGCATCACCCGCTGTCGCGCGCGACTTTTCCGTTGGTAACGACGGTACTGATCCTGGTCAACGTGTTGGTGTTTTTCGGTTGGCAGTCCGGTGATGAGGCGGCGATGGCCCGCACCCAGCAGCACTATCTGCAGTCGGACCTCGGGCGCTACGAGGTTCCGGCCTATGAGCGCTACCTGCTGGGCAAACGCCGGATGGATCTGCTGGAGCAATTCAAGCACGTGCCCGCGTCGGCGCAGCCCGGGTACGTCGCCACTCACACGCTGACCGATATCGCCTTCATCGCTGCACTGCGCTCGGGCGAGCTCTTCGACGATGAGGCGGATTGGAACGCGTGGAAGGTCGCGCGTCCTGCGTATGACGCACAGATCGACCAGGTATTCACGCTGCGTCATCTGCTGCGCAGTTCCGAGATCGATCCGTGGCGCATGGTGAGCTCGGCGTTCCTGCACGGCGGGATCGTGCACCTGCTGGGAAATATGCTGTTCCTGCTGGCGTTGGGCCTGCTGGTCGAGGGCGCGATCGGCTCAGGCCGGTTCCTGGGCGTGTACCTGCTGGGCGCGGTCGGCGCCAGCGCGGCCTCACTGATGTGGCGGTGGGGCGAAGCCGGTGCCGGACTCGGCGCCTCGGGCGCGGTGGCCGGGCTTATGGGTGCGTTCTGCGTGGTCTGGGGGCGGCAGCCGGTACGGTTTTTCTACTGGGTCGGAGTGGTATTCGACTACGTCCGTGCGCCGGCGATCTGGCTGCTGCCGCTGTGGCTGGGCTGGGAAGTCTGGAACCTGATCGCCAACGACCATCTGGAGATCGGCTTCGACGCGCATGCAGGTGGCATAGTCAGCGGCGCAATCATGGGCGCGGTGCTGGTCGCCACGGGCCAGGTTCGCCACGACTTCATTCGCGATGCAGGCACGCAGGCGCGAACGGATGGCCGCTGGCAGCGTGCGCAGCTCCATTTGTGTCGGATGCAACTGGCCGAAGCCGATCGGTTGCTGGAGGAACTGGCGCTCGAACAACCGGCTCGCTTCGACGTCCGGCTGGCGCTGTATCGGGTCGCCCGCAACGGCCAGAGAAGTGGGGCCATGGCGGGGCGTGGCGCGCGGTTGCTGGCTATCGACACGCTTGATTCCGAAGAGGTGCGCGAACAAATCGCGGTACTTGCCGAACTGGATGCCGCCGCCCTCGCGCCGAAGCCGTCGGACCGACTCGCGCTGGCGCGACGATGGCTGGATGCCGCCCAGTTGGACGCCGCCGAGGCGGCGCTGTTGCCCGGTTCGGGTAACGATCCCTCGGAGCAGGCACGCTTGTGGTTCCGATTGGCCCTGGGCTGGCGCGACCAACGTGCCGACGATGCGCACCAGCGTGTATTGCGCCTGTTGACGGAGCGCTACCCGCAGCAGCCAGAGGCGGACAAGGCACGTTTCCTGCTCGCCGAATTGATTGGCCAAGAGGAGATTGGACCCGCAGTAACGGTCCTGCGATAAACGCAGAGAGGAGATCAGCCGGGGACGCCGGAATGGAGGCCATCAATGCCTCGGGAGGTCGCCCACCTTCCGCACTCGTCGCGCGCCGCTCAAGCCTGCGCAGGCGCCCGATGTGGATCCGGCAGCAGTTGTGTCGCTGCATCGATCTTCGCTTGCAATATCCCGTCTTCGCAGCGCTCGCGCGCCTGTGCGAGCAGCGCTCGCGCCTCTTGGTCGCGATCGCCGCGCTCCAGCAACTGCAGCGCGTTTTCCAGCGCCCACCCAGGTGCAGATGGGTCGCGGGGGTGAGCGCGCAGCAGCGCCAGCCGGGCGTCGAGCGCCAACTGTTTTTGGCCGGACAGGCGGGCGCGCTCAATAAGCTGTTCGGCCATCGGTACCTGCATCGGCACGAAGTCGGGATCGGCATCCAGGGATTCGCGCAGCAAGCCGATCGCCCGGCGATCGTGTTTTTCCATCACCAGCACATTGAGGTATTCACGCGCATGGCCGGACAGGGCCGCAGCGTTGCCGCCCTGCTGCAGCAGACGGCGATACAGCTCGTGTGTTTCCATGCCAACCGCACGGCTGCGGATTTCACCCCGGAGCAGCTCCAGGGCGGTGTCGAGCTGGCCATCGCGAACGTAACCTTCGGCCTCTGCCAGAAGGTCGGTGTCGGGGGAACGGCGACCGGGCAGGGTTTCGGTACCGGTGGGAACGTACCCCAGTACCTCGTGGTACTGGTACACGAGATACCCCATCAGGTGGAACGCCGCGAACAACGCCCAGAACGACACTGCGCTCACCATCAGGTCGGCCACTACCGGAGGCATGACGCCGGCCAGCCAGACCGTGGCGGTGAACATGCTGGCCTGGATCACGAACAACAGTCCGAACACGGCCATGTAGGGCCAACCGATGCGCGAGACCAAAGCCAATGGCGTTGCCGGGTTGAGGGCGTGGGGCAAGCTGCCATCCATCGCCAGTGACATGATGCAACCCGGCTGCAGGAACGCGATCAGGGCGATCGTTGCCAGTCCGATAACCGGTCCCCCCAGCACGGTCGCCAGCAGGATCACTGCGATGAAGATCAACTGCATGGCAATCAGGCGGATTACCACGCCGCTATCGGTCCCCAGCACCACTTCGGGCGCTTCCATTCGGCCGTCGGCCGTCGTGCGCAGGACCTCGAACGCGTATTTGTAGGCGCCGATCCAGACCAGGATGGTGAACACCACGCCGATCACCGGGATCAGACCGAGCAGGCTTGCCAGGGTCAGGGCCAGCAGGCTGGAGAACGCCGCGCCGCGCAGCGGGTACAAGGTGATCGAACGCAGCCGTTGCCAGAAAGGCAGCGGTGCGGCGCTGGGGCTGGTTGGCATCGGGCTCGCTCCATGAACAGGGCGTTCATTTTGCGATAGACCGACGCAGCCTGGCAAAACCTTTGCGCTTGACGACGTGGCGAGGCCTCAGTCCTCGTAGGACACATCGACGATTGCGAAGCGGTTGCTGCCGCCTGGCAGCTCCGCGTCGAACTCGTCGTCCACGCGCTTCTTGAGCATCGCCCGCGCCAGCGGTGAGTCGATGCTGATCCAGCCGCGGCCGGCATCGGTCTCATCGGGGCCGACGATGCGGTGGGTGCGGATCTCGCCAGTGGCGACGTCCTCCACCTCCACTGTTGCCCCGAAAAACACCGCGCCCTCATCCTCGGGCGTGGAGTCCACCACGCGCAGCGCCGGGATGCGCTTGCTCAGGTAGCGCACGCGGCGGTCGATCTCACCGAGCTGCTTCTTGCGGTAGGTGTACTCGGCATTCTCGGATCGATCGCCCTCGGCAGCGGCGGCCGCCAGTGCGCGGACGACCTCGGGACGCTTCACCCGCCACAGCTCGTCCAGCTCGGCCTTGAGCGTCTCGTGGCCGGCGCGGGTGATCAGCGCGGTGCTGGCGGCGACCGGCGGGCGCCAACGGCTCATGGTCGACTGCTCAAGCTTATTGCGCGCCCTGGCGCGTCAGGCCGTAGTCCAGTCCCGAGTCCGGTTTCTTGCCGTCGGCGTCGAGCATGACGATGCGCTCCCTGGACTCGATCCCGTACAGCTGGTCCTCTTCGGTCTTGCTGTTGGGGTCCAGGCGGATCACGGAGTCGTTGGACTCGACCGACCAGTGGCCGTCGATGGACCAGGTCCCGTCGGGGCGTTCCTGATAGACGTGGGTGGTGCGGTAGGTACCGTCGGGCTCGAGCACCAGCGTGACGTCCATGCCGGGGCAATCCGCGCACGGCAGCGTGCCGGTGAACGACCCGGCAAACTCGCGCTGGTCGAAGGTGGAAGCGGGGCCTTCACCGGTGGGAATGACATCCACGGCGGCTGGCTGGGTGGCCTCCGCTGGAGTGCCGTTCACCGCTGCGTCGGTCGCCGGTCGGGCGGGCTGACGGGAGCAGGCGGCCAGCGCCAGCGTTGCGATGCAGGCGAGGGCGATCAGGTTCCGGTTCATTGAATGGGCTCCTTGGGTTGCCGGTAAGTCATTTCGGATGATTCATTTCTTGCCGCCGAACAGGCCGCCCATGACGCCGCGCAGGATCTGTCGGCCGACCTGGTTGCCCACGGTCCGGGCGCTCTGTTTGGCCATGGTCTCGACCATCCCCTGGCGGCGCTTGGTACCGAAGACAATGTCGCGGATCGACTGGCCGAACCCGCCGGCCTCCCCGGTGATGGGTTTCGCCTTGGGGGCGTTGGCCTCGCTCGCGGCGGCGTCGGCCTTGCGCGCCAGCAGCTCCATGGCCGATTCGCGGTCAATGCGCTTGTCGTATTTGGCGCCGATCGGGCTGCCTGCGCGCACCTGGTCGCGCTCGGCGTCGGTGATCGAACCCATGCGGCAGCGGGGCGGCGCCACCAGCGTCCGCTCCACCGGCATCGGTACGCCCTTGTCCTGCAGCGTGGATACCAGCGCCTCGCCGGTACCCAGCCCGCCGATCGCCTTGGCCACGTCCAGCTCGGGGTTGGCGACAAAGGTCTCCGCCGCTGTGCGCACCGCCTTCTGGTCGCGCGGAGTAAAGGCGCGCAGGGCGTGCTGCACGCGGTTGCCGAGTTGGCCGAGGATGTTGTCGGGCACGTCGTCGGGAAACTGCGAGCAGAAATACACGCCCACACCCTTGGAGCGGATCAGCCGCACGACCTGCTCGACCCGCTGGCGCAGCGCGGGCGGTGCGTCGTTGAAGAGGAGGTGCGCCTCGTCGAACACGAACACCAGCTTGGGCTTGTCCAGGTCGCCGACCTCGGGCAACTGCTCGAACAGTTGCGACAGCAGCCACAGCAGGAAACTGGAATACAGCCGCGGCTTCAGGATCAGGCTGTCGGAGGCGAGGATGCTGATCATCCCGCGACCATCGATGTTGGTCCGCATGATGTCGGAAAGCTCCAGCGCAGGCTCGCCGAAGAAGTGGTCGCCGCCGTCGGACTGCAGGCGCAGCAGGGCGCGCTGGATCGCGCCGATCGATGGGCTGCTGACCAGGCCGTACTCGGTGGAGATCGTCTTGCGCTCGGCCGCCAGCAGGCTGAGCATCGCGCGCAGGTCGGGCAGATCCAGCAGCAGCAGGCCGCGGTCGTCCGCGACCTTGAACAGGATATCCATCACCCCCGACTGGGTGTCGTTGAGCTCGAGCATCCGCGATAGCAGGGTCGGGCCGATCTCGGTGACCGTGGCGCGCACCGGATGGCCAAGCTTGCCGAACAGGTCCCAGAACAGGGTCGGGCTGCCCTCGCTGGTGTAGTCGTCGACTCCGATCCCGTCGATCCGCGCCTGCAGCTTGTCGTTCATCGAGCCGGGCACCGCCAGGCCGGCGACGTCGCCCTTCACGTCGGCCAGGAACACCGGCACGCCGATCCGCGAGAACCCTTCCGCCAGCGTCATCAGGGTGACGGTCTTGCCGGTGCCGGTCGCCCCGGCGACCAGGCCGTGGCGGTTGCCCAGCCGTGGCAGCAGGAATACCTTGCCGTCGGTTTCTGGCAATGAGTGCGGCGTGGTGACGGCCTTGCCGACGAGCACTGGCGGAAGAGTGGGCATGCGGGTTTCCGGGGCGGGACTGCGGCTGATTCTATGGCCTAACGTGGCGGCGGTGCAGGCGGTCGATTGCGGTGCCTGCTCGGCACAGACTACCCTGCATGCCGCTTCCCCTTGCCTGATGCCATGCCCGCACAACACTGTTTTCCCCGCCTGCTCGCCGCTGTTCTCGGCGCCGCCCTGCTGACGATGTCCGTGGATGCCTCCGCCCTGTCGCGCCGCGACCAGGCCGCGGTCGATGCCATCACCGCCCGCATGGAGGCCGCGGAAACCGCCTACAAGCAGGCGCTGGTGAAGATGGGCAACGCCGATCCGGCCGGCAGCGGCGAGGCCGACAAGGCACTGGAGGACATGGAGGACGTCGTCGCCGCCTGCTCGGGCCAGCGCGGTTGCTCGGTGCCATCGCTGCTGAGCACCTACAAACGGCTGCTCAAGCTGACCGCCGACATCGAGGGCAGCGACCTGCTGTTCGACGAACTGCCACCGGGAACCGCCGGCCACCACATCACCTCGTTCGCCGAGGACGTGCCGGAGGCCGCTCGAGCGGCAGCGCTGCTGGATGACGACGGCCATCGCTTCGACCGCATGGTCCAGTACAACCCGGCGGTGCAGGAAGGCATCCGCCGCTGGCTGACGGACATGCGCGGCGCGCTGCTGACCAGCTACGAGAACTACCAGTACATGCGACACCTGATGTGGCCGCAGTACGAGCGCGCCGGGCTGCCGGAGGCCTTGCTGTTCGGCATCCTGGCCAAGGAGTCCAACGGCCGCGTGCACTCGACCTCGCGCGCAGGCGCTGCCGGGCCGCTGCAGTTCATGTACGCCACCGGCAAGCGCTTCGGCCTCGGCGACGACGGCACCGGGTTTGATACCCGTTACGACGCCTACGCCGCCTCCGAGGCCAGCGTCTCCTATCTCAACGAGCGGATGCGCGAGCTCAACGGCAACATCGAGCTGGCCCTGGCCGCCTACAACGGCGGGGAAGGGCGCGCACTGCGGGTCTACCAGGGGGCGGGTGGCAAGGGCTTCTGGGATGCGGACGTGTATGCGCAGTTCCCGCCGGAAACCCGCGACTACGTGCCGATGGTGATCGCCGCAGCATGGCTGTTCCTGCATCCAGACGAGTACGGCCTGACGCTGCCCAGGGTCGACCCCAAGCCGGCCCAGCTGCGTCTTGAGCAGCCGGCGTCGATCTACCAGTTGACGATCTGCCTGGGCAACCGCGGCGTGCGCGAGGGTTACATGCGCGCGCTGCGCAATTACAACCCGCGCTACCAGGCCGATGATCGTCTGCCCGCCGGCACGATCCTGCAGGCGACCACGCGGATTGCCGGTCTGTACAAGCGCCAGTGCATTCGCGGGCCGCGCGCGGACATGGCGCGCGAGCTGGTCGCCAGCGATCCGGGAAGGGCGATCAAGTAAGCACGCGCAGGCCCGGTTCGCCGGGCCGCACAGTCAGCGTCGCAGGGTGGCCAGGGCCTGACCCAGCTTGACCGGCGCCTCCGGGCCCAGGCCGGGCGCGAGGTCGGCCACGCCCGCGGGCAGCAGCACGATCACGGTCGAGCCGTAGTTGAAGCGGGCCATCTCCTCGAAGCGCTCCACCGTGATGTCATCGCCCCGGTAGTCCTTGACCGTGGTGGTCGTGCCGTAGGCCGGGATTTCCTCGCCGCTCCAGACAGTCTCCACGCCCGAGACCAGGAGCGCGCCGACCATCACCACCGCCATCGGGCCGAAATCGGTATCGAAGTGGCACACCAGGCGTTCGTTGCGGGCAAACAGCCGCGGCACATGCTGTACAGCCGCCGGGCCGACGCTGAAAAGACGCCCCGGCACATGCACCGTCGCACGCAGGCGTCCCGTCCATGGCATGTGCACGCGGTGGTAGTCGCGCGGTGACAGGTACACCGTGGCGAACGTTCCCTTGTCGAATGCGCGCGCCGCGTCGGCATCGCCCAGCAGTTCGGCGGTGGTGAACGACTGGCCCTTGGCCTGGAAGATCCGACCGCTGCCATCGGGATCGGCGGTGATCGCGCCGCATTGGCTGACGCGTCCGTCAGCCGGCATCACCAGCACGCGCGGGTCCGGGTCGGCAACGCGCGCGCCGGGCTTCAGCGCACGGGTAAAGAAGGCATTGAAGGTTGGGTAGTCGGCCGGATCGGACTTCGCCGCCTCCGACAGGTCAACGCCGAAACGCTGGGTGACCGTGTCGATCAGCCAGGCGCGCAGGCGCGGGTTGTCGGAGTAGGCCAGGCGGCGCGCCATCGACGAGAGCAGCCGGTGCGGCAGCACATAGGTGAGTCGGGTGGTGAGGCTCATGGCACTCTCAGGGCGCGCTGGCGGCGGTCAATGCGGCAAGGTCGGCGGCAAGCGCGGCCGGGTCGAAGGGCTGCTGGACCACGCCGGACATGCGGCCCTGCGGATCCAGCACGGCCATCGTCGCGCTGTGGTCGACCGAATACTGGTCCGCCGGTGCGCCGTCGTCCGGCGGCGCCTTGGCGAACACGAGGCTCAGCGAGCGGGCGAACCGCTCCAGCGAGGGGATGTCCGCCGTCGCCGCCAGGGTGTCCTTGTGGAAGGCGTGGGCATACTCGCCGATGCGGTCGGGCGTGTCGCGCTCCGGGTCCACCGAGACGAACAGCACGCGCGGACGCACCGCGTCGGGAATCGACTCCCACTGCTGCTGCGCCTGGGCCATCTGCGACAGCGTCAGCGGGCAGATGTCGGGGCAGTGGGTGAACCCCAGGAACACCAGCGTCCAATGTCCGTTGAGCTCGCCCGGGACCAGTTGGGTCCCGTCGGACTGGCGCAGGCTGAAGTCCGGCAACGGCCGCGGCGGGTCGAACAGCTTGACCGCGCTGGTCTGGGGCCATGCCGATGGCGCAGGGTCGCCAAAGAAATGCTTCGACGCGATCAGGCCCAGCCCAGCGGCCAGGGCGACGAACAGGATGACGAGGGTACTGCGGTTGAACATGGACAGCCCGGTGGTGGAGCGGATCAGCGGCCATGATAGCCGTCCGCTGCCGCTATAATCGCCGGTCTTCCGCAGAGCCTGCCGCCATGACCGTCGACCGTGCCGATTTCGGCTCCGCCCAGTTCGAGCAGATCTCGATCATCGACCTGATCCGTTTCGGCGGCAGCCGCCTGGCCGAGTCCGGCCTGGCCTTCGGTCACAGCTACGACAACGCGCTGGACGAGGCGACCCAGCTGGTCCTGCACGCGCTGTCGATGCCGCATGACCTCAGTCCGGTCTACGGCGCCTCGCGCGTCACCGCCGATGAGAAGCAGCGTGTGATGGGCTTGCTGGAGCGGCGCATCAACGAGCGGATCCCGGCCGCCTACCTGACCGGCGAGGCCTGGTTCGCCGGGCTGAGCTTCAAGTCCGATCCGCGCGCGCTGGTGCCGCGCTCGCCGATCGCCGAGCTGATCGAAGCCGGTTTCGAGCCGTGGCTGGGCGGGCGCGAGGTCAGCCGCGTGCTCGATCTGTGCACCGGCTCAGCCTGCATCGCCATCGCCACGGCCCACTACCACCCGCACTGGCAGGTCGACGGCGTGGACATCGACGACGACGCGCTCGCGTTGGCGGCGGAAAACCAGCAGCGCCTGCTGGCCGACAACGTGCGCCTGCGCAAATCGGACCTGTTCAACGATCTCCAGGGCGAGGTCTACGACCTGATCGTGACCAATCCGCCCTACGTCACCCACGACGAGACCGATGCGCTGCCGGCCGAATACGCCCACGAGCCAGAGCTCGGCCTGCGCGCCGGCGAGGACGGTCTGGACCTGGCCCTGAAGATCCTGCGCGACGCGCCAAACCACCTGTCTACCGATGGCCTGCTGATCTGCGAGGTCGGCGAGGCGGAACGTGCGCTGGTCGAGCTGCTGCCCGAGCTGCCACTGGAGTGGGTGGAGTTCAAGGTGGGTCAGATGGGCATTTTTGTCGCCGAGCGTGCCGATCTGGTCGCCCATCATGCGAGGATCAAGGACCTGGCCGACGCTCGCGGCTGAATCAGTACCAGGTGCGGCCCCGGCCCGGCCGTCGCCCCAGTGGAGGCACCAATTTGGCCAGCAACACGTACGGAAAGCTGTTTGCGGTAACCACCTTCGGCGAGAGCCACGGGCCGGCGATCGGCTGCGTGGTGGATGGTTGCCCTCCCGGTCTCGAGATCGATGCCGCGGACTTCCGCCACGATCTCGAGCGCCGGGCGACCGGTAAGTCCCGGCACACCTCGGCGCGCCACGAGAGTGACGAGGTCGAGATCCTTTCGGGCGTTTACGAGGGCCGCAGCACTGGCACTCCGATCGCACTGCTGATCCGCAATACCGACGCGCGCAGCCGCGACTACGCGAAGATAGCCGAGCAGTTCCGGCCCGGCCACGCCGACTACACCTACTGGCACAAGTACGGCATCCGCGACCCGCGTGGCGGCGGCCGCTCGAGTGCGCGAGAAACCACGATGCGCGTCGCCGCCGGGGTGATCGCCAGGAAGTGGCTGGCGCAACGGCACGGCATCCGCATCCAGGGCTTCCTCTCCCAGCTCGGCGACATCCGCCCCGCCTCGATGGACCTGTCGGTGGTCGAGGACAACCCGTTCTTCTGGCCCGACGCGGCCCAGGTCCCGCAGCTGGAGGCGTACATGGACGCGCTGCGCAAGTCCGGCGACTCGGTCGGCGCTCGCGTGGATGTCTGGGCTGACGGCGTCCCGCCCGGCTGGGGCGAGCCGATCTACGGCAAGCTGGACGGCGAACTCGCCGGGGCCCTGATGAGCATCAACGCGGTCAAGGGCGTGGAGATCGGTGTCGGTTTCGGCGCCGTCACCCAGAAGGGCAGCGAGCATCGCGACCAGCTGGGCCCGGACGGTTTCGCGTCCAACCATGCCGGCGGCATCCTGGGCGGCATCAGCAGTGGCCAGCGCGTCACCTGCTCGGTTGCCTTCAAGCCGACCTCCAGCCTGCGCCTGCCGGTCGACAGCCTGGACATCTACGGCAATACCGTTGAAGTGGTTACCACCGGTCGCCACGATCCCTGCGTCGGCATCCGCGCGACGCCGATCTGCGAGGCGATGGTGGCCGCGGTCCTGATGGACCAGGCGTTGCGGCACCGCGCCCAATGCGGCGATGTCGAGGTGCCAGCCATCCCCACCCCCACAGCAATTCCCGGATAGCCCCGTCATGAGCAAGCCCGTCAATGTCGCGATCGTCGGTGCCACCGGCGCGGTCGGCGAAACCCTCCTGGCGATCCTCGCCGAACGCCAGTTCCCCATCGGAGAACTGCACCTGCTCGCCAGCGAGCGCTCGGCCGGCGAAAAGCTCGAGTACGGCGCACGCAAGCTGGTGGTGCGTGATATTGCGGGGTTCGATCCCGGCGGCGTGGACATCGCCCTGTTTGCTGCCGGCAGCAGCGTGTCGCGCGAGTACGCGGCAAAATTCGCCGCGGCCGGAGCCGTCGTCATCGACAACTCCTCCGAATTTCGTGGCGACGTGGACGTGCCGCTGGTCGTCGCCGAGGTCAATCCCGACGCACTGCGCGAGCGCCCGCGCGGCATCATCGCCAACCCGAACTGCTCCACGATGCAGTTGATGGTGGCGCTGGCGCCGCTCCACCGCCGCGCGACCATCGAGCGGATCAACATCGCCACCTACCAGTCGGTGTCGGGCACCGGTCGCGCCGCGATGGACGAGCTCGGCAAGCAGACCGCCGACATGCTCAATTTCCGCAGCGTCGAGTCCAACGTCTATCCCGTCCAGATTGCCTTCAACGTGATCCCCCACGGCGGCGACTTCACCGACAACGGCTACACCACCGAGGAGATGAAGCTGGTCTGGGAGACGCGCCGGATCCTTGGCGATGACCGCATCGGGGTGAACGCCACGGTGGTCCGCGTGCCGGTTTTCTACGGCCACTCCGAGGCCGTGCACATCGAGACCAGGGACAAGCTCACCGCCGAGGAAGCCCGCGAACTGCTGCGGGCGCAGCCGGGCCTGGAAGTGGTCGATGAGCACATCGATGGCGGCTATCCGACCGCGGTGACCCATGCCTCGGGCCATGACCCGGTCTATGTCGGCCGAATCCGCGAGGACATTTCCCACCCGCGTGGGCTGTCGCTCTGGGTGGTGGCCGACAACATCCGCAAGGGGGCTGCCCTGAACGCGGTACAGCTGGCCGAGCTGGTCGTGGCGGAGCGTCAATGACGTCCCCGCGCGCGCATTGCTGCGCGCTGCCTGCGCCGTTAGAGTCCCCGGCAGGGGAATCGAGGGGGTGCCTGTGAATCCATTGATGCGCGCCGCGCTGGCGCTGGTCCTGATGCTTGCCAGTGGAACTGCTGCGGCCCTGGGGCTGGGCCAGATCCAGTTGAAGTCCAAACTGGGCGAGCCGCTGCTGGCCGAGATCATGATCGTGTCCAGCGATCCGTCGGAGCTGGAAGGCCTGCGCGCCGGCCTCGCCTCGCCGGAGACGTTCGCCCGCATCGGTCTGGATCTTCCGCAGGGCGCCGTTGCGGACCTGCAGTTCACGCCGGCGCTCAACGACGCGGGCCGACCGGTGATCCGGGTCACCAGCGTGGCCCCGATCGAACAGCCGCTGCTGAGCTTCCTGGTCGAGGTCGACTGGGGCCAGGGCCGGCTGGTTCGCGAATACTCCACGCTGATGGACGCGCCGCGCACGCTGGCCGCCTCCGCCCAACCGTCGATACAGGCGCCGACCCAGGCGCAAAGCAACGTGATTGTCCGCGACGCGGGGGCGGAACAAACGCGGCAGTCCTCGGCCGCTGAGGTCGATGCCGGCGCTGAGGTCGATGCCGGCGATGCCGGCGACGAGCGCCCGGTGGCGGCGAACGATCCGGTGCCCGCCATCCCGACGCCCGCGCAACCGGCATCACCGCCAACCCGCTACGGCGCGGTGCAGAGCGGTGAACACCTGTCGAAAATCGCAGCGGGTCTGGAGATGGACGGCAACCTGCAGCAGCGGATGATCGCCCTGCTGCAAGCCAATCCGGACGCGTTTATCGGCGGCAATATCCACATGCTCAAGCAGGGCGCGGTGTTGCGGATTCCCGCTGCCGATGAGGTCGCGGCGATCACCGCCGCGCAGGCAGCGGCGCAGGTGCGCGAACAGACCAGCGCGTGGCGGGTGGCATCGCAGCCAGTGCCGCAGCCGCAGGTGGCGGACGCGGTTGGAGAGTCTGCGGATGTCGCCGATATCGTGGCCGCCGCGCCTGCGGCCGCGCCCGCCGACGGTGCGCGACTGGAAATTGTTCCGCCCGGCGCCAGTGATGCGTCGCGCGCGGGTACCCAATCAGGCCTCAGTGCCGGAGGCGAGGGCGACATGGTGCGACAGGAATTGCAGACAACCACGGAAACCCTCGCGGCCCGGGACGCGGAGTTGGCCGACCTCAAGAGTCGCATCGATACTCTCGAGCAACTCCAGTCCGACCAGCAGAAGCTGCTCGCGATGAAGGACGCCGAGCTTGCATCCGCCCAGGAGCAATTGGCCCAGGCGCAGTCCGCCCAGTCGACCGTCCAGGCGAACGAGGCAGGTGGCTCCGCGGTGCCATGGCTGGTGGGCGGGACGCTCCTGGTGCTGGCACTTGTGGCTGTCTGGTGGTGGCGCCGACGCGTGGACTCGGTGCCGCGCTTCCGGGCGCCGGTTGCGCCGGCTGGCGCGTCATCGACCCCGCCGCGTGGGTTTGCTGCCGGCCCCGTCCCCGGCCCCGGCGTCGCTGCCGCCCGTCTGGAGCCGAGCATGGTGAACCCCAACCTGGCGAATCGTTCCGCGATGGGCGGTCGGGCGGCAGATGACGAGTCAGTAGCCTTCCCGACCCCGATGCTCGCGCCGGTGCCCGGATCCAGCGCTGCATCGCCCGCCGCTGCTTCGGCGGCGGCGGTCCCCGCATGGCACGGCGCCCCGGCAGGTGCCAGCGAGGGCAACGAGCCGGTCGCAGCGCCAGTCATCGATGATTCGCCGGACGCGCCGCGTAGCCCTGCTGTTTCGCCTGTACGTCCAGTCCGTGCCGACGATGCGCCCGGTATGGAGCGCCTGGAGTTGGCTCGCGCCTATCTCGACCTGGGCGATGAGGACAGCGCGCGGCAGTTGCTCGGCGAGTTGCAGGTCAGTGGCAGTCTGGAGGCGCGTCAACAGGCCGCGCGCCTGTTGCGGGAGCTGGGGTAAGCGGTGCCGATGGAAAACGGAACGCTGCCGGACCCGATCGGCCCTGACTCCCCCGTTCAAACTGCTGCGGAGAACCGGTCGAGCCAGCGTCGCTGGGTGCTGGGCGTGGAGTACGACGGCGGCAGCTTCTCCGGATGGCAGCGACTGAACAGGCGCGACGAGCCGGAGCGGCGCACGGAACCCACCGTGCAGGCAGCGGTGGAGCAAGCCGTCAGCATCGTCGCGGGCCGGGGCGTTGGCGTGGTGTGCGCCGGACGCACCGACGCCGGCGTGCATGCCGCGACCCAGGTGGTGCATTTTGATGGCCCCGCGCAGCGTGACCCGCGTGGCTGGGTACTGGGCACCACCAGTAACCTGCCGCCGTCGGTGTGCGTGAAATGGTGCGTGCCCACGAGCGATGAGTTCCACGCCCGGTTTTCCGCCCGTGCGCGGCGTTACCGCTACACCATCCTCAATCGGGCGGTTCGGCCTGCCTTGCAGCACCAGTACCTGAGCTGGGTGCGCAAAGCGCTGGATGCCGACGCGATGCATCAGGCGGCGCAGCATCTGGTCGGCGAGCATGATTTTTCCGCGTTCCGGACCGTGCACTGCCAGGCGCCGCACGCGCGCCGGGAGTTGCACCACATCGCCGTATCGCGCGAGGGCGATCTCGTCACGGTGGAGGTCCAGGCGAACGCCTTCCTCCACCACATGGTCCGCAACATCGTCGGCAGCCTGCTGCTGGTGGGGCAGGGTGAGCGTCCGGCCGGCTGGCTGCGCGAGGTCCTGGACGGGCGTGATCGCAGCAGGGCCGGCCCCACAGCGCCGTCGGCGGGTCTGGTGTTTGTCGGTCCGCGCTATCCCTCCCACTGGCAGCTGCCGGGTGAAGTCACCCTGTGAGCGGCGCGACGTGCGGGTGTATCCAGACTATATTCGTGGGTCCACCCAGCGCGGAGTGGTCCAGAAGCCCGGCCATCAGGAGCGAGTGTTGAGGATGTTGTCTTGAAGCGGACCCTTTTTCGCACCCGGATCAAGTTCTGCGGTCTCACCCGACCAGGTGACGTGCGTCTTGCGTGCGAGCTGGGCGCCGACGCGATCGGTTTCGTGTTCGCCCACGGCAGCAGCCGCCGGATCGCCCCGGCGGAGGCGCGCGCCATGCGCCAGGCGCTGGCACCGATGGTGGACTCGGTCGCCCTGTTCAGCGACAACCCTGCCGATGAAGTCCGCGAGGTCGTGCGCCAGATCCGCCCCAGCCTGCTGCAGTTCCATGGCAGCGAGGATGATGCATTCTGCCGAGCGTCCGGCGTGCCCTACCTCAAGGCCATCGCGATGGGCAGCCCGATCGCGAACGAGCACCCTGCGGCCTTGCAGCAGCAGTACCCCAGCGCTGCCGGCTTTCTTTTTGACAGCCACGGCGCCGGTGGCAGCGGCGGCAGCGGCAAGGTATTCGACTGGTCGCGCATTCCGGCCGGCGTCCAGAAGCCCTTCGTGCTGGCCGGCGGCCTGACCGCGGACAACGTGTTCGACGCGATCATTGCCACGATGCCGTGGGCGGTGGATGTCTCCAGTGGCATTGAAAGCGCGCCCGGCTTGAAGGATGGCGACCGGATGCGCCGATTCGTCGAACAGGTCCGCCGAGCCGATTGCCACGTGCTGGACTGACGCGTCCGTCGAAACCCTTTCCAGATTCCGCCCAGATACCGCGCACATCGTTGCCCGCGGTCGCCAAACCTCCCCCGGTGAAACCGAGTCATGACTTCCCCATTGCCATCCGATACCCCCATCGATTACCACGCCTACCCCGATGAAAACGGGCACTTCGGACGCTTCGGCGGCCGCTTTGTCGCCGAGACCCTGGTCGGGCCGCTGCAGGAGCTCGCCGACGCCTATGACGCCGCACGCGTCGATCCGGCGTTCATCGCCACCTTCGAGGACGACCTGGCCCATTACGTCGGCCGGCCGAGCCCGATCTACCACGCCCGCCGCCTGAGCGAGGAAGTGGGCGGGGCGCGCATCCTGCTCAAGCGCGAGGACCTCAACCACACCGGTGCGCACAAGATCAACAACACCATCGGCCAGGCTTTGCTGGCCAGCCGCATGGGCAAGACCCGGATCATCGCCGAGACCGGCGCCGGCCAGCACGGTGTCGCCAGCGCCACGGTTGCCGCGCGCCTGGGCCTGGAGTGCGTGGTGTACATGGGCGCGACCGACATCGAGCGCCAGAAGATCAACGTCTACCGCATGCAGTTGCTGGGCGCCCGCGTGGTGCCGGTGACCAGCGGCTCGGCCACCCTGAAGGACGCGCTGAACGAGGCGATGCGCGACTGGGTGACCAACATCGCCGACACCTTCTACATCATCGGCACCGTGGCCGGCCCGGATCCGTACCCGCGCATGGTGCGCGATTTCAACGCGGTGGTCGGCCGCGAGGCACGCGCGCAGATGCTCGCCGAATACGGACGCCTGCCCGATGCGGTGACCGCCTGCGTCGGCGGCGGCAGCAACGCGATCGGCATCTTCCATGCCTTCCTCAATGATCCGCAGGTCCGCATCGTCGGCGCCGAAGCGGCGGGGGAGGGCATGGACAGCGGGCGCCACGCCGCCTCGCTGGCCGCGGGTCGGCCCGGGGTGCTGCACGGCAACCGCACCTACCTGCTGTGCGATGACGATGGCCAGGTCATCGAGACCCATTCGATATCCGCCGGCCTGGACTACCCCGGCGTCGGGCCGGAGCACGCGTTCCTGAAGGACACCGGGCGCGCCGAGTACGCTGGCATCACCGACGAGGAAGCGCTGGCCGCGTTCCACCAGTTGATCCGCACCGAAGGCATCCTGCCGGCGCTGGAGTCCAGCCACGCGGTGGCGCAGGCGGTAAAGCTGGCACGCGGGTTGCCGGCCGATGCGATCGTGCTGTGCAACCTGTCCGGTCGCGGCGACAAGGACGTGCACACGATCGCCCAGCGCGAGGGGATGGTGCTGTGAGCCGCATCGCCGCCCGCTTCGCCGCACTGAAAGCACAAGGCCGCAAGGCGCTGGTGCCCTTCATCACCGCCGGTGATCCATCGCTGGAGGCCACGATGCCGGTGATGCACGCCCTGGTCGCCGCCGGCGCGGACGTGATCGAGATCGGCGTGCCGTTCTCGGATCCGATGGCCGATGGCGCCACCATCCAGCACAGCTCCGAGCGCGCGCTCGCCCGCGGCGCCGACATGAACTACGTGTTCGAGACCGTGCGCCAGTTCCGCGAGGACAACCAGGACACCCCGGTGGTGCTGATGGGCTACCTCAATCCGGTCGAGATCCGCGGTCCGGAAGCCTATGCGCAGCAGGCGGTTGCGGCAGGTATCGACGGTGCGCTGCTGGTCGACCTGCCGCCGGAGGAAGCGCTGGAGTACCGCGAGGCCTTCGACCGCCACGGCCTGGCGCTGATCCTGCTCGCCGCGCCGACCACCTCGGCCGAGCGCATGCAGCGCCTGCTCGCGCTGGCCACCGGCTACCTGTACTACGTGACCTACGCCGGGGTGACCGGCGGCGACCATCTGGACACCGGCGCCGCCGGTGAGCGCCTGCGCGCGATCCGCGCGCTCGACAAGGTGCCCGTCGTCGCGGGCTTCGGGATCAAGGACGCCGCCAGCGCCGCGGCCATGGCCGTGCACGCCGACGGGGTGGTGGTCGGCAGCGCGCTGGTCGCTGCCATGGCCGACGCGCTGGATCCCGCCGATGCCGCGCGCAACGCTGCCGCATTCCTGCTGCCACTGCGCGAAGCCCTCGACCGCCTGCCCCAGGCCTGAGGCACGGACCGGCGAACGCCTGCGGTAAACTGCCGCGTTCGCCGGCGCTACCGGCAACCGCCCGTCGCCATTGCATGGCCGCGGGCGGACACAGACACTTCCGGATCATTGCACCGGACCAATTACAGGGAATCCGCAACGCATGTCCTGGCTCAAGAAACTCATGCCTTCCGGCATCCGGACCGAGACGCCTGTCGCCAAGCGCCGAAGTGTGCCCGAAGGCCTCTGGGAAAAGTGCGACCGCTGTGGCGCGGTGCTCTACCGTCCCGAGCTCGAAGAAAACCTCGAGGTCTGCCCAAAGTGCAGCCACCACCGCGCCATCCGCGCGCGGGCCCGCCTGACCGCCTTGCTGGACGATGGCAGCACGACGGAAATCGGCGCCGAGCTCGGTCCCACCGACGTGCTCAAGTTCCGTGACCAGAAGCGCTACTCGGACCGGATCAAGGCCGCGCAGAAAGCCACCGGCGAGCGCGACGCGCTGATCGCAATGAAGGGCGAGCTGAAGCAGCGCCCGCTGGTGGCGTGCGCGTTCGACTTCGCGTTCATGGGCGGATCGATGGGCTCGGTGGTCGGCGAGCGGTTTGCCCTGGCCGCCGAAGCGGCGCTGGAGGCGGGTTGCCCGATGGTGTGCTTCACCGCCACCGGCGGCGCGCGCATGCAGGAAAGCCTGTTCTCGCTGATGCAGATGGCCAAGACCTCCGCCGCGCTGGGTCGCCTGCGCGCCGCGGGCCTGCCCTACATCGCGGTGCTGACCCATCCGACCACCGGCGGGGTGTCCGCGTCGCTGGCGATGCTGGGCGACATCAACATCGCCGAGCCCGAGGCGCTGATCGGCTTCGCCGGCCCGCGCGTGATCGAGCAGACGGTGCGCGAGACCCTGCCCGAAGGCTTCCAGCGCAGCGAGTTCCTGTTGGAGCACGGCGCCATCGACCAGATCTGCGATCGCCGCGAGATGCGTGACCGGCTGGCCGACCTGCTCGCCATGATGATGCGCCAGCCGCAACCAGCGGACGACGCCGGGGAGAACGGGTAATGGGACGTCGTTATTTCGGCACCGACGGCATCCGCGGGCGGGTAGGCGAGGGCGCCATTTCCGCGGACTTCCTGCTGCGCCTCGGCAATGCCTACGGCTACGCGCTCAAGCGCTCGGTCGAATCCGGGCGGGCGTGGCGCAAGCCTGTCGTGATCATCGGCAAGGACACCCGGATCTCCAACTACATGTTCGAGGCCGCGCTGGAAGCCGGCCTGGTCGCGGCAGGCGTGGACGTGCAGCTGATGGGTCCGATGCCGACCCCGGCGGTCGCCCACCTGACCCGGTCCATGCGCGCCGACGGCGGCATCGTGATCTCCGCATCGCACAATCCGCACTACGACAACGGCATCAAGTTCTTCTCCGCCGAAGGCGAGAAGCTCGACGACGCCACCGAGCTGGCGATCGAGGCCGCCCTGGACGAACCCTTCAGCACCGTGCCGTCCGCCGAGCTGGGCAAGACCGCGCGCACCCGCGACGCCATCGGCCGCTATGTCGAGGCCTGCAAGACCTCGGTGCCCAAGGGCTTTGACCTCGGCGGCATGCACATCGTGCTGGACTGCGCGCACGGCGCGACCTACCAGCTCGGCCCGCTGGTGCTGCGCGAGCTGGGCGCCAAGTTGGACACGATCGGGGTGGATCCGAACGGGCTCAACATCAACGACGGCGTGGGCACGACCCATCCGGAGGCATTGGCCGAGCGTGTGCGCAGCACCGGCGCCGACCTGGGCATCGCCTTTGACGGCGACGGCGACCGGGTGATGTTCGTCGACGCCGACGGGACCGTCCACGACGGCGACGACCTGATCTACGTGCTCGCCAACGACTGGCGCGAGAGCGGGCGCCTGCAGGGCCCGGTGGTCGGCACGCTGATGACCAACTACGGCCTGGAGCGCGCTTTCGAGCAGGCAGGAATCGAGTTCCTGCGCGCCAGGGTCGGCGACCGCCACGTGCACCAGAAGCTGGTCGAGCATGGCGGCGTGCTGGGCGGCGAGGCGTCCGGCCATCTGCTGTGCGTGGACCGCACCAGTACCGGCGACGGCATCGTCAGTGCGCTGCAGGTGCTGGAAGTGCTGCGCCGCCGCGGCATCAGCCTGAAGGAGGCGCTGGCCGGCCTGGAACGCGTGCCGCAGAAAACCGTGAACGTGCGCTGCGGCGACGGAGTCAAGCCTGCCGAAATGCCCTCCGTGCAGGCCGCCCTGGCCGAAGCCCAGCAGGCCGTCCACGGACGTGGCCGTGCGTTCCTGCGGCCGTCAGGTACCGAGCCCGTGGTGCGCGTCACGGTGGAGGCCGATGATGACGGCCTGATGCAGTCGACCCTGGATCGCCTGGCAGGCGCGGTGCGCGAAGCAGCGCAATAGCGCGCCGCCACTGCCCCCAGCCGGCTACCGCTACTTTGATGAGGTTGCAGACGCCATGAGCACGACCCGTATCCCGATCTTCGATATCAGCCGCTTCGACGAGCCCGCCCAACGCGACGCCTTTGTCCAGGAACTGGGCGCGGCGTACCGGGAGTGGGGCTTCGCCGGCGTGCGCGGCCACGGCATCGGGCAGGCGCAGGTCGACCGCAGCTACGAGGTGTTCCAGCGCCTGTTCGCACTGCCCGAGGACGTCAAGCGGAAGTACCACGTCGCCGGTGGCGGGGGCGCCCGCGGTTACACCCCTTTCGGCATCGAGACCGCCAAGGGCGCGCAGCACTTCGATCTGAAGGAGTTCTGGCACGTCGGCCGCGAGATCCCTCGTGACTCGCGCTACGCAGACTCCATGCCCCCCAACGTGTGGCCCGGGGAACTGCCGGAATTCCGCGAGGTCGCCTACGGCCTGTACCAGTCGCTGGACCGGCTCGGCGCCAAGGTGCTCAGCGCGCTGGCACTGCACATCGGCCTGGACGAGCACTGGTTCGACGACAAGATCGACAGCGGCAACTCGATCCTGCGTCCCTTGCACTATCCGCCCATCACCAGCCTTGAAGTGCCCAACGAGCGCGCCGGCGCGCACGAGGACATCAACCTGATCACGCTGCTGGTCGGCGCCAGTGCAGAGGGCCTGGAGGTGCTTTCGCGCTCGGGCGAGTGGGTGCCGTTCACTGCCGATGCCGACACGATCGTGGTCAATATCGGCGACATGCTGCAGCGGCTGACCAACCACGTGTATCCGTCCACGACCCACCGCGTGGTTAATCCCCAAGGCGAGAAGGCGCGCCAGCCGCGTTACTCCACGCCGTTCTTCCTGCACCCCAATCCCGACTTCCTGATCGACGTGCTGCCCGGCACGGTGACCGCCGACAACCCGAGCCGGTACCCCGAGCCGATCACCGCGCAGGGATACCTGGAAGAGCGGCTGCGCGAGATCAAGCTCAAATAGCCGTCCAGAACCCCGCCGGGCGCCGTGCGGTAGAATCCCGGCTTTCACACGCGGGGGTAGGCATGGCACGTCGCAGGATTGTCGCTGGTAACTGGAAGTTGCACGGGGATCGCCGATTCTCCGCCGAGCTGCTGGATGCGGTCGCCGCCGCCGAAGCTGCCCCCGGCGTCCAGCGCATCATCATTCCGCCGGCGGTGTACCTGGCCGAGTTGATTGCCCGGTACGCCGACAAGGGGCTGGAATTCGGCGCCCAGGACGTCAGCGAGCACGCCAGCGGTGCCTACACCGGCGAGATCTCCGCGCAGATGCTGGCCGATGTAGGCGCGGGCTATTGCCTCGTCGGTCATTCCGAGCGCCGCCAGTACCATCACGAGACCAGCGAGCTGGTCGCCGCCAAGTTCCGCGCCGCCAAGGCGGCAGGCATCGTTCCCATCCTGTGCGTGGGCGAGAGCCTGCAGGAGCGCGAGGACGGCCAGACCGAGGCGCGCCTGCAGGAGCAACTGGCGCCATTGCTGGTCGACGGCGCCAAGGCGCTGGACGGGGCCATCGTCGCCTACGAGCCGGTATGGGCGATCGGCACCGGCAAGACCGCCAGCCCCGAGCAGGTGCAGTCGGTGCACGCATTCATCCGTAGCGGAGTCGCATCGCAGGATGATAGAATCGCTGGCTCGCTTCCGATCCTGTACGGCGGCAGCGTAAAGGCCGACAATGCCGCCGCCTTGTTCTCACAAGCGGATGTCGACGGCGGCCTGGTAGGCGGAGCGTCGCTGGTGGCCGCCGACTTCAACGCCATCGCAGCCGCGCTGGCATCCTGACCTGCTCCGGGCCTGGCCCGGGCAACTGACCAAAGAGTCTTCCGATGCTGTTGTTCCTCAACGTCGTCTATGTGCTGATCGCCGCCTCCATGATCGTGCTGATCCTGATGCAGCGCGGTTCCGGCGCGCAAGCCGGCGCGGGCTTTGGCGGCGGCGCCTCCGCGACAGTGTTCGGCGCACGCGGCGCTTCCAGCTTTTTGTCCAAAGCCACCAAATGGCTCGCGATTTCCTTCTTCGTGATTGCCATGTTCATGGCATGGCAGGCGACCGATGTCGCCGTTGGTCCGGTAAATGCAGGGCAGGGCTTGGGCGTGATGTCGCAGGTGCCGGTTGATGCCGCGCCCAGCGCTCCCGCCGTTCCCGTTCAGGTGCCTGTTGAGGCGCAGGACCCGGTGGCTGCCCCTGAGGTGCCCACGGCCCCGGCCGTTCCCGAGACGACGGATTCGGCACCGCCCGAACCGGTCCAAAACTAGGTCGGTCGCGATAAGATAGTCAGTCACATCCGGCAAGGAAGCACGGGTGTCCGGTCGCCATGACCGGAAGCCGGGTCCACCCGTTAGCGGGCGGAGCGGAGCAGGAGGCGTTGAGCTGGAGCATGTGCCCAGGTGGCGGAATTGGTAGACGCACTACCTTGAGGTGGTAGCGGCTTAGGTCGTGGGGGTTCGAGTCCCCCCTTGGGCACCACTCCACAGTTGTACCGTCAACGGCATCGGCTGCTGCCACAGGCAGCATTGATGCCGCCGAGCCAAGGCCACGCACAAGCGTGGTGTAGCCGAGAGAACAGAAGTGCTGGGCGAATATCTGCCGACCTTGTTGTTTCTTATCGTCGCCAGCGGCATTGGCGTCGCCCTTCTGGTGGTGGGACATCTGCTTGGGCCCAAGCGCCCGAGCCTGGCGAAAATGTCCCCGTACGAATGCGGCTTCGAAGCGTTCGAAGACGCGCGCATGCAGTTCGACGTGCGCTACTACCTTGTCGCCATCCAATTCATCATTTTCGATCTGGAAATCATCTTCCTGGTGCCCTGGGCGACGGTATTCCGTGATCTGGGCGTGGTTGGCCTGGTGGAGATGGGAATCTTCGTGAGCATGTTGCTGCTCGGCTTCATCTACGTGTGGAAGAAGGGAGCGCTGGAATGGGAGTGAGTGAGACCATCTCGGGCCTGATGCATAACCCGGTGCCCGAAGGGCGCCTGGACGACATCCTGCTCGCCGGCGAAGACAATCCCCTGCTGCAGCAGGGCTTTGTCACAACCAGCCTCGATGCATTGTGGAACTGGGCACGCACCGGTTCGATGTGGCCGGTGTCGTTCGGCCTGGCATGCTGCGCGGTGGAGATGATGCACGCCGGCGCGGCACGGCTCGACCTTGACCGCTATGGCGTCATTTTCCGCCCCTCGCCGCGCCAGTCCGACGTGATGATCGTGGCCGGTACGCTGGTCAACAAGATGGCGCCCGCGCTGCGCAAGATCTACGACCAGATGCCCGAACCCAAGTGGGTCATCTCGATGGGCAGCTGCGCCAACGGCGGCGGCTACTACCATTACTCCTATTCCGTGGTACGCGGCTGTGACCGGATCGTACCGGTTGACATCTACGTGCCCGGCTGCCCGCCAACGGCGGAGGCGCTGGTGTACGGCATCCTGCAGTTGCAGAAGAAGATCCGCCGCGGCACGAACTTTGGCGACAACAAGACCGGTGTCCGGGATGAGTGAGTCGATCACCGCGTACGCCGATCGCCTGCGCGCGCGTTTCGCCGACTGCACGGTCACTGTCGCCGAGCCGCGCGGCGAGATCGGTATCGAGGTCGATCCCGCACAGTGGCTCGCCACTGCACGCGCCCTGCGCGACGAGTTCGGCTACGAGCAACTGACCGACGTCAGCGGCGTGGACTACCTGACCTGGGGCAGCGACGAGTGGAACACGGAGCCTTCCTCCGAGGGTTTCTCACGTGGCGTGGAAGGAAAAGGCCCGGGTCGCTTCGTCTGGGGACAGATGCCCAGCGGCGCCGCCGATGCGCCCAAGCGCCGGTTTGCCGCCGTGGCCCACCTGCTGTCTTTCCAGCACAACCAGCGCCTGCGCATGCGCACGTTCGCCGCCGATGACGAGATGCCGATTGTGGACTCGCTCACCTCCGTTTGGGCGGGCGCCAACTGGTTCGAGCGCGAGGCGTTCGACCTGTTCGGCATCGTGTTCGAGGGCCACCCGGACCTGCGCCGCATCCTCACCGATTACGGTTTCATCGGCCACCCGTTCCGCAAGGATTTCCCGTTGATCGGCAACGTCGAAGTGCGATACGACGCCGAGCGCAAGCGCGTGATCTACGAGCCGGTCTCCATCGAGCCGCGCGTGCTGGTCCCGCGCGTGATCCGCGATGACTCGCGTTACCTGACCGCCGCCGATGAAACGGCCACGCGTCTGGGGTTGAAGCCATGAGCACGCCTGCCACCACCATGCCGTTGATCAACGAAACCACCGACAACCCGCATGGCGGCGTCACCGGTTCGGCGGAAATCCGCAACTACACCATGAACTTCGGCCCGCAGCATCCGGCCGCCCATGGCGTGCTGCGCCTGATCATGGAGATGGACGGCGAGGTCGTGCAGCGCGTCGATCCCCACGTCGGCCTGCTGCACCGCGGCACCGAGAAGCTGGCCGAATCCAAGCCGTTCAACCAGTCCATCGGTTACATGGACCGCCTGGATTATGTCTCGATGATGTGCAACGAGCACGCCTACGTGCGCGCCATCGAGAACCTGATGGGTCTGGAGGTGCCGGAGCGTGCGCAGTACATCCGCACGATGTTCGACGAGATCACCCGTCTGCTGAACCACCTGATGTGGCTGGGCTCCAACGCGCTCGACCTGGGCGCGATGGCGGTGATGCTGTACGCGTTCCGCGAGCGCGAAGAGCTGATGGACGTGTACGAGGCGGTGTCGGGCGCGCGCATGCACGCGACCTACTACCGTCCCGGCGGCGTCTACCGCGACCTGCCCGACGTCATGCCGCGTTACAAGGAATCGCCGTGGCGCAAGGGCGGCAAGCTCAAGCGCTTCAACGCCTGGCGCGAAGGCTCGATGCTCGACTACCTGGACTCCTTCTGCGACGACTTCCCGCACCGCGTCGACGAGTACGAAACGCTGCTCACCGACAACCGCATCTGGAAGCAGCGCACCGTCGGCATCGGCGTGGTGAGCCCGGAGCTGGCCAAGGCCTGGGGCATGTCGGGCGTGATGTTGCGTGGTTCGGGCATCGAATGGGACCTGCGCAAGAAGCAGCCCTACGCGAAGTACGCGCAGATGGACTTCGATATCCCGCTGGGCACGCAGGGCGACTGCTATGACCGCTACCTGGTCCGCATCGCCGAGATGCGCCAGTCCACGCGGATCATCAAGCAGTGCGTCGCCTGGCTGCGGGTCAATCCCGGTCCGGTGATGGTCGACAACTACAAGGTCCGGCCGCCGGCGCGCGAGGAGATGAAGGAGTCGATGGAAGCGTTGATCCATCACTTCAAGTTTTTCACCGAGAGCTACTGCGTGCCGGCTGGCGAGACCTACTGCGCGGTCGAGGCGCCCAAGGGCGAGTTTGGCTGCTACCTCGTCTCGGACGGCGCCAACAAGCCGTTCCGGGTCAAGCTGCGCGCGCCCGGCTTTGCCCACCTGTCGTCGATGGACGCTGTTATCCGCGGGCACATGCTGGCCGACGCGGTGGCGATGATCGGTACCTATGACCTCGTTTTTGGCGAGGTGGATCGCTGACAAGGCGATCGCTGAGGATCTGAACGAATGAAAGCGACTGGAAATTTCGAGGCGTGCCGCAACGTCGACCCGATGGTCGCGCTGTCCGATGCGACGCGCGCGTTCATTGACCACTGGGTGGCCAAGTTCCCGGCCGACCGCAAGCGCTCGGCGGTGATCCAGGCGTTGTTCGCGACCCAGGAGCAGAACGGTGGCTGGCTGAGCGACGAGCTGATCGCCGCGGTCGCCCGCTACCTCGGGCTGCCGCCCGTGCTGGCGTATGAAGTGGCGACCTTCTATTCGATGTTCGTGCTCGAGCCGGTCGGTCGCAACAACGTCGCTTTCTGCACCAACATCAGCTGCTGGCTCAACGGCGCCGAAGAGCTGGTCGCCCATGCGGAGAAGACGCTGGGCTGCAAGCTGGGCGAGTCCAGCCCCGATGGCCGGGTGTTCCTCAAGCGCGAGGAAGAGTGTGTCGCCGCCTGCTGCGGTGCCCCGGTGATGCTGGTCAACGGTCATTACCACGAGAAGCTCGACGTCGCTGCCGTCGACGCGATCTTCGCTGGTCTGGAGTGAGGCAGAACATGTCCCACCACGATTATTCCAAGAGCACCGGCCCGGTGGGCCCGGCTCCCCAGGAGCACAACGTGGTCTACACCACGTTGCACTTCGACACGCCCTGGTCCTACGACAACTATGTCGAGATCGGCGGCTATGAGGCCTGGCGCAGGATCCTCGCCGAGAAAACTCCGCGCGCCGACGTCATCGAGATGGTCAAGCAGTCCGGTTTGCGCGGTCGCGGCGGCGCAGGCTTCCCGACCGGCCTGAAGTGGAGCTTCATGCCCAAGGACGACGGGGTGCAGAAGTACATCCTCTGCAACTCCGACGAGTCCGAGCCGGGTACGTGCAAGGACCGCGACATCCTGCGCTACAACCCGCACGCGGTGCTCGAGGGCATCCTGATCGCGTGCTACGCGACCGGCTCCACCGTGGCCTACAACTACATGCGCGGCGAGTTCCACCACGAGCCTTTCGAGCGCATCGAGCAGGCGCTCAAGGACGCCTACGCCAACGGCCTGGTCGGCAGGAACGTCCTCGGCTCCGGCATCGACGTCGACATCTACAACGCGCTGGGCGCGGGCGCCTACATCTGTGGTGAGGAAACCGCGCTGATGGAGTCGCTGGAAGGCAAGAAGGGCCAGCCGCGCTACAAGCCGCCGTTCCCGGCCAACTTCGGCCTGTTCGGCAAGCCCACCACGATCAACAACACCGAGACCTACGCCTCGGTGCCGGCGATTGTGCGCAACGGTGCTGACTGGTTCCTCAACCTGGGCAAGCCCAACAATGGTGGCGCGAAAGCGTTCTCGGTGTCCGGGCACGTCAACAAGCCGGGCAATTACGAGGTCCGCCTGGGCACGCCGTTCGCCGAGCTGCTGGAAATCGCCGGTGGCGTGCGCAACGGCAACAGGATCAAGGGCGTGATCCCCGGTGGTTCCTCGATGCCGGTGTTGCCGGGCGAGACCATGATGGGGCTGACCATGGATTACGACGCGCTGCAGAAGGCCGGCTCCGGCCTGGGCTCCGGCGCGGTGATCGTGATGGACGAGACCACCTGCATGGTCCGCGCCTGCCAGCGCATCTCCCGTTTTTACTATCAGGAAAGCTGTGGCCAGTGCACCCCGTGCCGTGAAGGCACCGGCTGGATGTACCGGATGATCAGCCGCGTGGTCGACATGCGGGCGACCGTCGAGGACCTGCACGTGCTGCGCGAATCGGCCGGCCAGATCGAAGGCCACACCATCTGCGCGTTCGGTGAGGCCGCGGCGTGGCCGGTGCAGGGCTTCCTGCGCCATTACTGGAACGAATTCGAGTACGCGATCTTGAACAAGCGTTTCCTGGTCGATGACCAGCGCGACGGCCGGGTAGTGGGGGCAGCGGCATGAGCACGACTCCGGACAAGCCGACCGAAGACGCGCCCGTCGTGCCCGAAGGCTACGTGTCGATCGAAATCGACGGCGTGGCCACCTTTGCGCCCAAGGGTTCGATGATCATCCAGGCCGCGGACAAGATCGGTATTCCGATTCCGCGTTTCTGCTACCACGACAAGCTGTCGATCGCGGCCAACTGCCGGATGTGCCTGGTTGACGTGGAAAAGATGGGCAAGCCGGCACCGGCCTGCGCGACGCCGGTCATGGACAACATGAAGGTCAGCACGCGCAGCGAGAAGGCGCTCAAGTCGCAGCGCAACGTCATGGAGTTCCTGCTGATCAACCATCCGCTGGACTGCCCGGTCTGCGACCAGGGCGGCGAGTGCGAGTTGCAGGATCTGTCGCTGGGTTACGGGCGCTCGGTCAGCCGCTTCAACGAGCGCAAGCGCGTGGTGGCCGACGAGGACATCGGGCCGCTGGTGGCCACGGAGATGACCCGTTGCATCCACTGCACCCGCTGCATCCGCTTCACCGCGGAGATTGCCGGCACCTACGAGCTGGGCGGCATGTACCGCGGCGAGGACCTGCAGATCGGCACCTACGACGGCAAGCCGCTGACCACCGAGCTGTCGGGCAACGTGATCGACGTCTGCCCCGTGGGCGCGTTGACCAACAAGCCGTTCCAGTTCCGCGCCCGCGCCTGGGAAATGGTCGCCCGCGAGTCGCTGGGCTACCACGACGCCCTGGGCAGCAACCTGTTCCTGCACGTGCGTCGTGGCGAGGTCATGCGCACCGTGCCGCGCGACAACGACATGGTCAACGAGTGCTGGCTGTCGGATCGCGACCGCTATTCGCACCAGGGCCTGTATGCCTCCGATCGGGCGATCGCCCCGATGCTCAAGGAAGGCGGCCAGTGGCGCGAGGCGAGCTGGGAAGAGGCGCTCGCCGAAGCCATCCGGGTGCTTCGCGACAATGCCGGTGACAATCTCGGCATGCTGGTCAATCCAGCCACTTCCAACGAGGAGGGCGCGCTGCTGGCCCGCCTCGCCGAAGCGCTGGGCACGGGCAATATCGACCACCGCCTCAGCGAGAACGATCTGTCGGATGCGGCCGTGGCGGATGTTTTCCCGGCCCGCGTTGCCGACATCGAAAACGCCGACGCGATCGTCATCGTCGGCTCGAACCTGCGCCATGAGCTGCCACTGGTGAACGTGCGTGTGCGCAAGGCCTGGCAGGCCGGTGCGAAGGTGTACGTCGTCAATCCGGTCGACTTCGAGCAGACCTTCGATTTGTCCGGGAAGCACATCGTCGCGCCATCGCAAATGGCTGCCGCCCTGGCGGACGCCGGCTTGCGCGAGGCCCTCAACGGTACGAAGAACGCGCTTGTGTTTGTGGGCGCGTTGGCCGAGAACGGTCCGCATGCCGCGGCGATCCGTGGCGCCGTCGCCGACCTCGCTGCCGGGACCAGTGCCCAGGTGTGCCGCATCCCGCAGGGTGCCAATGCCGTCGGCCTGGCCGATCACGGTGTGCTGCCGACCTCGCGCGACGCTATGGCGATGCTGGCCGAGCCGCGCGCCGCCTATGTCCTGTATGGAATCGAGCCGGGCCTCGACTTTGCCGATACGGCGGTCGCGCTGAAGGCGCTTTCAGGTGCGCAGGTCGTGGCGTTCAGTCACTTCGCCTGCGAATCCACCCTCGCGGTGGCGGACGTCATCCTGCCGATCGGCCTGCTGCCGGAAATCGACGCGACCCTGACCAATCTGGAAGGGCGCGAGCAGGTTGCCGTAGCCGGTGGAAAACTGCCGGGTCAGGCGGAGCCGGGTTGGCGCGTCCTGCGTGCACTCGCCGGCGACCTGTCGTTGCCGGGCTTTGATTTCACCGATCTGGCCGGTCTCCGCGCCAGCGTGGTCAAGCGCGAGGTAGCGCCGGTGCCCGGCAAGGCGCCAAGCATCGGTGACGACGGGTTGGAAGTCGCGCTGGGTACAGCCATTTACCGCTGCGACGCCGTCGTGCGTCGCGCCGCCGCGCTGCAGGCCCATCCGTTGAACGTCGGGGCGCGCGCCAGTCTGCACCCGGATGATGCGCGCGAGCTTGGTCTCGACGAGGGATCAACCGGCAAGTTCGGTACCGCGGCCGGGACCGCCGCACTGCCGGTATTCATGAACGATGCGGTGGCGCGCGGCACGGTGTGGATTGAAAGCGGCCATGGCGCCACGGCTCCGCTGGGGTCCGGTCGCGTGACCGTCGGGAGGGTGTCGGCATGATGGACAGCGTTATCGACCCGTTCCACGCCTGGCTGGAGTCCTTCGGTGCGGTTGGCACGGTCACGTGGCTGGTGCTGATGATCGTCGCGATCTGCGTGCCGCTGATCCTCGCCGTCGCCTTCTACGTGTTGTGGGAGCGCAAGCTGATCGGCTGGATGCACGTGCGCGTCGGCCCGAAATACGTCGGCTTTGGCGGCTTCCTGCAGACCTTCGCGGACGTCTTCAAGCTGCTGTTCAAGGAGATGCTGCAGCCTGCAGCCGCGTCGCCATTCCTGTACCGGCTGGCTCCGCTGCTGTCGCTGGTGCCGGCGCTCGCGGTCTGGGCCGTCATCCCGTTCGACGCCCAGGTGGTTCTTTCCAACGCCAACGCGGGGTTGCTCTACATCCTGGCGATGACCTCGCTGGGCGTGTACGGCGTGATCCTTGCCGGCTGGGCGACCAACTCCAAGTACGCGCTGCTGGGCGCGATGCGCGGTGCCGCGCAGATGGTGGCCTACGAGATCGCGATGGGCTTCTCGCTGGTCGGCGTGATGCTGGCCGCTGGCAGCCTGAACCTGACCGAGATCGTGATGGCGCAGTCGGGCAACGCTGGGCCGTTCGAGTGGTTCTGGCTGCCGCTGCTGCCGCTGTTCGTGATCTATTTCGTGTCCGGCGTTGCCGAGACCAACCGCCTGCCATTCGACATGGTGGAAGGCGAGTCGGAGATCACCGGCGGCCACCTGGTCGAGTACTCCGGCGCCGGCTTCGCGCTGTTCTTCCTGGCCGAATACGCCAACATGATCCTGATCAGCTTCCTGGTCCCGATCTTCTTCCTGGGCGGCTGGCTCAGCCCGTTCCAGGGCATGGGCATCCCGCTGCTGTCGGTGGACGGCTGGTGGTGGCTGATCGCCAAGGTGCTCTTCTTCGCCAGCTGCTTCATCTGGTTCCGTGCCTCCTTCCCGCGCTACCGCTACGACCAGATCATGCGGCTGGGCTGGAAGGTGTTCGTTCCGCTGGCGATCGTCTGGATCGCCGTGGTCGCGGTCATGGCGTATTTCGGCGTGTTTGAGCCGGGGCAATAAGGTAGAGGCATGAATCGCATCGTTCCCTTTTTCAAAAGCCTGCTGCTCATCGAGTTGCTTAAAGGCATGGGTCTGACGCTGAAATACGCGTTCAAGCCCAAGTACACGCTGATGTACCCGATGGAGAAGACACCGCAGTCGGTGCGCTTCCGCGGCATCCACGCGCTGCGCCGTTACCCCAACGGCGAAGAGCGCTGCATCGCCTGCAAGTTGTGCGAAGCGGTGTGCCCGGCGCTGGCGATCACCATTGACTCGGAACGACGCGAGGACGGCACCCGTCGAACGACGCGTTATGAGATCGACCTGTTCAAGTGCATCTACTGCGGCTTCTGCGAGGAGTCCTGCCCGGTGGACTCGATTGTCGAGACCCATATCCACGAATACCACTTCGACCAGCGCGGACAGAACGTCGTCACCAAGCCGCAGTTGCTGGCAATTGGCGATCGGCTCGAAGCTGAAATCGCCGAACGTCGCGCCTCCGACGCGCCCTACCGCTGAGTGCACCCCATGGACTTCGTCTTCATTGCGTTCATCGCCTTTTCCATCGCTGCCACCGCGGCGGCGGTCGCTGTCATCAGCGTCCGCAACCCGGTCCATTCCGCGCTGTCGCTCGTGCTCACCTTTTTCTCGGTCGCCTGTGTGTGGATCGTGGGCGGCGCGGAGTTCCTTGGCGTGGCGCTGGTCGTCATCTACGTCGGCGCGGTGATGGTGCTGTTCCTGTTCGTGGTGATGATGCTCGACATCGACATCGCCGGGATGCGCGAGGGTTACGTGCGCTATCTGCCTGTCGGGCTCGTCGTGGCGGTGGTGATGCTGATCGAGATGCTGATGCTCATTGGCGCGCGGGCCAAGATGGCGCAGCCGTTCCCGGCCGATCCGGCGTTGGCGGCTGGCGTGGGCAATACCGAATGGGTCGCCACCGAGCTGTTCACCCGCTTCCTGCTGCCTTTCGAGACGGCGGCCGTGATCCTGACGGTGGCGGTGATCGCGGCGGTGACGCTGACCCTGCGGCCGATCCGCGAGGGGGGCAAGAAGCAAAACCCCAGTGAACAGGTCAAGGTGCGCGTCGCCGATCGCCTGCGCGTCGTGAAGATGGATTCGTCAACGCCGGCAAACCTGCGTGATCCGGTTGCACCCGACGTCGACCCGGAGGAGGGCGCGTAATGGAAATGGTCGATTCCAGCCTGGCGCTGGGCCACTACCTCGCATTGGGTGCGGTGCTGTTCTGCATCTCGGTTGCGGGCATCTTCCTCAACCGCAAGAACGTCATCGTCCTGATCATGTCGATCGAGCTGATGCTGCTCGCCGTCAACATCAACTTCGTCGGTTTCTCGCGACAGTTCGGCGATCCGGCCGGCCAGGTGTTCGTGTTCTTCATCCTGACCGTGGCTGCGGCTGAAGCCGCCATTGGCCTGGCGATCCTCGTCACGCTGTTCCGTAACAGGCGCACGATCAACGTCGCCGAAATCGATTTGATGAAGGGCTGATCCGATGTCGGGTATGGAATTCGTCGTTTCCAAGTCGGCGCTGCTGGCCATCGTCCTCGCGCCACTGGTGGGCACGATCATCGCGGGCTTCTTCGGCCGCAGGATCGGCCGCGCCGGCGCGCACAGCGTCACCATCCTGGGCGTGGCTATCAGTTGCGCGCTGTCTGGCTGGGTGCTGTGGCAGCTGGTGGGGCAGGGTGCGGCGCCGTTCAACGAGAACCTCTACACCTGGTTCAAGGTCGGCGGCTTCGAGGCGCATATCGGCTTCATGGTCGACAAGCTGACCGCGATGATGATGGTGGTGGTGACGTTCGTGTCGCTGTTGGTGCACATCTACAGCATCGGTTACATGGCCGGCGACGACGGCTACCAGCGCTTCTTCAGCTACATCAGCCTGTTCACCTTCTCCATGCTGGCGCTGGTGATGAGCAACAACTTCCTGCAGCTGTTCTTCGGCTGGGAAGCGGTGGGGCTGGTCTCCTACCTGCTGATCGGGTTCTGGTTCAAGCGTCCCACCGCGGTGTTCGCCAACTTCAAGGCGTTCATGGTCAACCGCGTCGGTGATTTCGGCTTCATCCTCGGCATCGCCGCGGTGGCGTGGCACTTCGGCTCGCTGGACTACGCGACCGTGTTCGCCAATTCGACCAGCCTGGTCGGCCAGACCATGTCGGTGATCGACGGTCACGAGTGGTCCATCGCAACCGTGATCGGCATCTGCCTGTTCATCGGCGCGATGGGCAAGTCGGCGCAGGTGCCGCTGCACGTGTGGTTGCCGGACTCCATGGAAGGCCCGACACCGATCTCCGCGCTGATCCATGCCGCGACCATGGTCACCGCGGGCATCTTCATGGTGGCGCGGATGTCACCCCTGTTCGAGCTGTCGGATACCGCGTTGCAGTTCATCCTGTTCATCGGTGCGACGACCGCGTTCTTCACCGGCCTGATCGGCATCGTGCAGAACGACATCAAGCGGGTGATTGCGTATTCCACGCTGTCCCAGCTGGGCTACATGACCGTCGCGCTGGGCGTGTCGGCATACAGTGCGGGCGTCTTCCACCTTATGACCCACGCCTTCTTCAAGGCGCTGCTGTTCCTGGGCGCCGGCTCGGTGATCATCGGCATGCATCACGAGCAGGACATGCGCCGCATGGGCGGCCTGCGCAAGTACATGCCGGTGACCTACTGGACGATGCTGATCGGCACGCTGGCGCTGGTCGGGACGCCATTTTTCAGCGGTTTCTACTCCAAGGACACCATCATCGAGGCGGCGCACCACGCCAGCGCCGGTGGCAGCTGGGTCCACCAGTACGCGTACTGGGCTGTCCTGCTGGGCGCGTTCGTCACCGCCTTCTACAGCTTCCGCCTGCTGTACCTGACCTTCCACGGCAAGGAACGCTTCCGCGACGCGCCGGCCATCGTTCACGGCGACGCGCTGCCCCATGAAGGCCACGACGTCCACGAGCCGCACGAGTCGCCGCTGTCGGTGACGGTGCCGCTGATCCTGTTGGCGATTCCCTCCGTGCTGATCGGCTTCTTCACCGCCGGTCCGATGCTGTTCGGGACCAACTGGAGCGGAAGCATCGAACAGGCGCCGTTCTTCCTCGGGTCCATCGACGTCAGTGCCGCGCGTGACGTGGTCGCCACCCTCGCGTCTGAGGTCTGGCATGGCCCGGTCCAGTTCGCACTGCATGGCCTGACCGCGCCGACGTTCTGGCTTGCCCTGGGCGGGTTTGCCCTGGCCACGGTGATGTATGTCTGGAGGCCGGATCTGCCGGCCAAGGCCCGCGCGACATTGGCAGTTCCGGTCCGCATCCTCGAGGAGAAATACGGTTTCGACACGCTGTGGATCAAGGGCCTCGCCGGTGGCAGCCTCAAGGTCGGCCAGGCATCCAGCGCGGTGGACAGCAAGTTGATCGACGGACTGTTCGTCAACGGCAGCGTCCGGGTGGTCGAGCTGGTTGCCAACCTGAGCCGCCGGATCCAGTCCGGCTACCTGTACCACTACGCCTTTGTGATGATTATCGGCCTGATCGTGATGTTGGCCGCCCTCATCCGTAACCTGATCTGACAAGGACCGCGACGTGACCCCCGAGCCCTTCCAGAGCGCGCTTCCTTTGCTGAGCCTGCTTGTTTGGCTGCCGATCATCGGCGGCCTGATCACCCTTGCCCTTGGTAACGAGCGGGCCGTTCCCGCCCGCTGGTTTGCCACCGGCGTCGCCGCCATCACCTTCGTGCTCAGCCTGCTGCTGTTCACCGGATTCGACTACAGCACCGCGGCGATGCAGTTCGTCGAGAACAAACCGTGGATCCCGGCCTTCGATATCCGCTACCACTTCGGCGTGGACGGATTCTCGGTGCCGCTGATCGGCCTGACCGCGCTGACCTCGGTGCTGGTGCTGATCGGGGCGTGGGGCGTGGACAAGCGCGTCAGCCAGTACTACGCCTCCTTCCTGATCCTGGAAGGGCTGATGATCGGCATCTTCTGCGCGCTCGACTCGATGCTGTTCTACGTGTTCTTCGAGTGCATGCTGATCCCGATGTTCATCATCATCGGCGTCTGGGGTGGGCCGCGCCGGGTCTACGCCGCGCTCAAGTTCTTCATCTACACCTTCCTCGGGTCGGTGTTCATGTTGATCGCGCTGATCTACCTGTACATGAAGGGCGGCAGTTGGCAGATCGCCGACATGGTGCAGCTGTCGCTGACCGCCACCGAGCAGACCTGGATCTTCTTCGGCTTCCTGCTCGGTTTTGCGATCAAGATCCCGATGTTCCCGGTGCACACCTGGTTGCCGGACGCGCACGTCGAAGCACCGACCGCCGGTTCGGTGATCCTGGCCGCGATCATGCTGAAGATCGGCGGCTATGGCTTCCTGCGTTTCGCGCTGCCGATCGTCCCTGATGCGGGCGCGGAGTGGGCGTGGCTGCTGATCGCGCTCAGCCTGATCGCGGTCGTCTACGTTGGTCTGGTCGCGCTGGCGCAGTCGGACATGAAGCGGCTGATTGCCTACTCCTCGGTCGCCCACATGGGTTTTGTCACCCTGGGTACCTTCATTGCCTTCGGCCTGGTGCGCGACTTCGGCAACGTCGACGCGGCGCGTCTGGGCCTGCAGGGTGCGATGGTGCAGATGGTCAGCCACGGCTTCATCTCCGCGGCGCTGTTCACCAGCATCGGCGTGCTCTACGACCGCCTGCACACGCGCCGGATCAGCGATTACGGCGGCGTGGCGAACCTGATGCCGGCGTTCGCGGTGTTCTACGTGCTGTTCGCGATGGCCAACTCAGGGCTGCCGGGTACCTCCGGGTTCGTCGGCGAGTTCATGGTCATCGTCGCCAGCTTCCAGAAGCACCCGTTGATTGCCCTGGTGGCCGCGCTGACCCTGATCATCAGTGCCGGTTACAGCCTGTGGCTGGTCAAGCGCGTGCTGTGGGGGCCAGTTGCCAACGACAAGGTCGCGGCGATGAAGGACATCAATGGCCGCGAGATGTTCGTGCTGGGGGTTTTTGCCGTCTTTACCCTGGCGCTGGGCGTTTGGCCCAAGCCGCTGACCGACATGATGGAACCCACCATCGCCAATCTGGCGATGCAGATCGCCGCATCCAAGTTCTAGGCAAGTTGCAACCAGTCCAGTCGGCCAATCGCGCGACCTGCGCCTGACCAATCAGAGATAGCCAATGATCCACGTACGTTCCGCCGCCGAATTGCTGCCGCTGCTGCCAGAGCTGGTCCTGGTCGGCGGTGCCTTCGCGCTGCTGATGCTCGATCTGTTCCTGGACGAGACCCGCCGCGCCGTCATCCATGTCCTGTCGATGGTCCTGTTGCTGGCCGTGGCGGCGATGCTGGCCACCGGCGTGGGGGAGCACGGGAACGTATTCGACGGCATGTTCGTGCGCGACACGCTTGCAGATGTGCTGAAGATCGGCATCGCGCTGGCGTCGGCGCTGTCGATGGTTTACCTGTGGCCGTTCATGCGCGAGCGGGGCATCTACAAGGGCGAGATGTCCGTGCTGATGCTGTTCGCGACCCTGGGCATGATGCTGCTGGTGTCGGCCGGCAACCTGGTGATGATCTACATCGGCCTGGAGATGCTCGCGCTGTGCTCCTACGCGCTGGTGGCCATCGACCGTGACAACTCGATGGCGTCCGAGGCGGGCATCAAGTACTTCGTGCTGGGGTCGCTGGCTTCCGGTTTGCTGCTTTACGGGCTCTCGCTGATCTATGGCGCCACCGGCGCGCTGGACATCCAGGCCGTCGCGTTGGCCGCGCCGATCACCGAGTCGCCCACGCTGCTGGCGACCGGCCTCGTGTTCGTGGTCGCAGGCATCGCCTTCAAGTTCGGTGCCGCGCCTTTCCACATGTGGCTGCCGGACGTGTACCACGGTGCGCCCACTCCGATCAGCCTGTTCATCGGCTCGGCGCCCAAGCTGGCCGCCTTCGGCCTGACCTACCGCCTGCTGGAGCAGGGCCTGGGGCCACTGAACGACCATTGGCGGATCATGTTGGGCGTCCTGGCGGTGCTGTCACTGGCGCTCGGCAACTTCGGCGCGCTGATGCAGGTCAACCTGAAGCGGATGCTGGCGTACTCGACGATTTCCCACGTGGGCTTCCTTCTGATCGGGTTCGCGGCCGCCTCTCCCGGCGGTTATGCAGCGGCGATGTTCTATGCCATCAGTTACGCGCTCATGGCGGCGGCCGCCTTCGGCGCCATCGTGGTTATGTCGCGCCGCGGCTTCGATGCGGACGAGATCATCGACTATCGCGGCTTGAACTCGCGCAACCCCTGGATGGCGGGGATGATCCTGCTGGTGATGTTCTCGCTTGCCGGCGTGCCGCCCTTCATCGGCTTCTGGGCCAAGCTTGCTGTGCTGCAGGCGGCGGTGCAGGGCGACATGCTCTGGCTGGCGATCGTCGGTATCGTTTTCGCGGTGATCGGCGCGTTCTACTACCTGCGGGTGGTCAAGGTGATGTACTTCGACGAGGCGGTGGGTCCCGTGCACCCTCCGTCCAGCAACCGGCCGCTGCGGATCGTATTCGGCGTGAACGCGATGATCCTGCTGGCGCTGGGTCTGGCCTGGAGCCCGCTGATGGAGTGGTGCCAGCGTTCCTTCGGCATCTGAGTCGACGCGCTGGCCGTCGCGCGCGACCTCCGATACTGCGGTTGGCGAGCGCAGACCGATTGTTGTTCCCATTTGGGTGGCGAGCGGTTATGATGCTCGGCCCGAGAGGGTGCGAAGACCGGTAAGACGGCTTCGGGCAACACCGGCAGACATCGTCCGTCGGGCAGGATATCCCCCAGAGGTCTTGGCGGGCTCTTGCGAAGTTTCAAGTCCGCCGATACAATGGGCGGCCTGATGCGGGGTGGAGCAGTCTGGCAGCTCGTCGGGCTCATAACCCGAAGGTCGCAGGTTCAAATCCTGCCCCCGCTACCAGCTTCAGATCAGGATCGCCAGAACAGCGGCGTTTCGCGGGCCTGCCTCCACATGGAGTCTCTTCCGTCATGATCGAAGCCTGGGCTTGGTGACACGCTCTGCTCGCGTGTCGCACCGACATCCAGGTGTTTGGACAAGGGGCCCATTGGGTCCTTTGTTGTTTTTGCTGGAATGGTTTGCAGATATCCACGTGCGATCGCAGGAGTCAGCCACGAGTGACGGACAAAGCCGCCGAAATCAGCCGCCTTCTCGCCCCAACGGTTTCTTCCCTGGGAGTCGAGCTGCTTGGCATCGAGTACCTCCCGTCACCGGGCGGTGCGGTCGTGCGGCTGTACATCGACGTGCCGGCCGACGGGGCTGATCCAGCGGAGACCGGCAATGGTGACCACTTGCCGCGCTCGGTCTCCATCGAGGACTGCGAGGCGGTGAGCCGCGAGGTGTCCGCCCAACTCGACGTGGAAGACCCGATTTCCGGCAACTACACCCTCGAGGTGTCCTCCCCCGGGCTCGATCGACCGCTGTTCACGCAGGCGCAGTTCGCCCGCTTCATCGGCGAGACCGCCAAAGTCACGCTGCGACTGCCGATCGATGGGCGCCGTCGCCTCACCGGCGTCATCACCCGGGTCGACGGCGAGGGCGTATCGTTCCTGGTGGACGGGGCCGAGTTTGTGGTCGCCGCAGACAATATCGACAAGGCGCGCCTGGTTCCCGACTGGGCCGCGCTGGGCCTGGCGCCAAGCAAGCCCGGTGCCAAGCCGGGTGCGCGAAAGAATCCAACCGGAAAATCAACCAACAAGCCGACGGCGGACGAACCGCCCGCGGCGGAGTGACGAGATGAGCAAGGAACTGTTGCTGGTCGTGGACGCGGTCGCCCATGAGAAGGGCGTGCCGGAGTCGGTGATCCTCGATGCCATCGAGGCCGCGCTGGCCTCCGCGGCGAAGAAGCGCTACCTCGACGAAGACGTGCTGGTCCGGGTCAAGATCAATCCCGAGGACGGCAGCTACGAGACCTTCCGGCGCATGGAAGTGGTCGCCGATGACGTGGTCATGGAGTCGCCCGACCGCCAGATCCGCCTGATGGATGCCGTCGACGAGGTCGAGGGCGTCGAGGTCGGCGACTACATCGACGAGCAGATCGACAACCCGGAGTTCGGACGCATTGCCGCGCAGGCCGCCAAGCAGGTGATCGTGCAGCGCGTGCGCGAGGCCGAGCGAGCGCAGGTCATCGATGCCTGGAAGGACCGCGTCGGCGAGCTGGTGACGGGCATCGTCAAGCGCGTCGAGCGCGGCAACATCTACGTCGACCTGGGCGGCAACGCCGAGGCGATCATCACCAAGGACAAGGGCATTCCGCGTGACGTCCTGCGTGCGGGCGACCGCGTCCGCGGTTACCTCTACGACGTGCGCAGCGAGCCGCGTGGGCCGCAGCTGTTCATCAGCCGCGCCGCCCCCGAGTTCATGATGGAACTGTTCAAGCTCGAGGTGCCCGAGGTCGGCCAGGGCCTGGTCTCGATCATGGGCTGCGCGCGCGATCCGGGCGACCGCGCGAAGATCGCGGTGCTCGCACACGACAACCGAACCGATCCGATCGGTGCCTGCATTGGCATGCGTGGTTCGCGCGTGCAGGCGGTCACCAACGAGCTCAACGGCGAGCGCGTGGATATCGTGCTGTGGTCCGACAATCCGGCCCAGTTCGTGATCAACGCAATGGCGCCCGCCGAGGTCCAGTCGATCATCGTCGACGAGGACAAGCACTCGATGGACCTGGCGGTTGCCGAAGACCGCCTCGCCCAGGCGATCGGCAAGGGCGGTCAGAACGTGCGCCTCGCCAGCCGCCTGTCGGGTTGGCAGCTCAACGTGATGACCCAGGACCAGGTCACCGAGAAGTCGGAGGCCGAGCAGTCGGCCGCCCGCCAGCTGTTCCAGGAGAAGCTGGAGGTCGATGAGGAAATCGCGTCGATCCTTGTGGCGGAAGGCTTCAATACCATCGAGGAGATTGCCTACGTCCCGGTCGGCGAATTGCTGGCCGTGGAAGGCTTCGACGAGGACATTGTCGAGGAACTGCGCACCCGCGCCCGCGATGCGCTGCTTGATGACGCGCTCGCCGCCGAAGAGGCAGTGGAGGACGACGGCGCCCCTTCGCAGGACCTGCTTACGCTGGAGGGCATGGACGAAGATCTCGCCCTTGTCCTCGCCGCGCGGGGCATCGTCACCAGGGACGACCTGGCCGATCTTGCCACCGACGAGCTGGCCGACGTTGAAGGCCTGGACGAGGCACGCGCCTCCGCATTGATCATGGAAGCGCGCAAACACTGGTTCGAGTAACGCGGCGGGGTTTTTGACCGGGTTCAGGCAACCCAGCCGCTACAATGCATCATCACGCACGGGCACTGGTCCGTGCCACAGGACACGGAAACCGAATGTCGCAGCAAACCACCATCCGCAAGTTGGCCCAACTGGTGAATACGCCGGTCGAGAAGTTGCTGGAGCAGTTGGCCGAGGCCGGCATGCCGTTCAGTGGCCCGGACCAGGCCGTCACCAGTACCGAGAAGGTCAAATTGCTCGGGTTCCTGCGTCGCACCCATGGCAAGCCGGAAACCGCGGACGCCAAGGGCGAGGCCCCGAAAAAGATCACCCTCAACCGCAGCCGCCGGCAGGAATTGACCGTCGGCGGTGGCAAGAGCCGGTCGACGGTGGATGTCGTCGTGCGCAAGAAGGTCACAGTGGTCCGGCCCGATGCCGGCGTCGTGGATCCGACCGATGAGCGCGCCGAGATCCTGCGCAAGCTGGAGGAATCGCGTCAGCGCAATCTGGCCGAGCAGAAGGCATTGGCCGAGGCTGACCAGCGCCGCGCCGAGGAGGCCGAGCAGGCCAAGCGTGACGCAGAAGAAGCCGAGCGCCGCAAGATCGAAGAAGCCAAGGCCGCCGAAGCCGCGCCGGTGGTTGCTGCGCCCGACGAGATTCCCGAGCCGGCGCCAACGCATGGCCACGGTCATCCCAAACCACCTGCCCGCGGCGATGACCGCCCGGCAGCACCCCGCAAGGGTCGTGGTGCGGCCGCTCCGGCGGGCCGCGATGATGATCGCGGCGGCAAGCGTTTTGCCGGCCAGATGCACCTGAGTGCGTCCGATCGTGCGCGTCGTTCCACCAATACCCGTGGCCGCGCCAAGCCGCGCCGCCAGAGCGACCAGAGCCGTACCGGAACGGGCTTCACCCGGCCGACCGCGCCGATCGTGCGCGATGTCGCCATCGGCGAGACCATCACCGTGGCCGACCTGGCGCAGAAGATGTCGCTCAAGGGCGGCGAAGTGGTCAAGGCGCTGTTCAAGATGGGCGTCATGGCGACGATCACGCAGAGCATCGACCATGACACCGCCGCGCTGGTGACCGAGGAGCTGGGCCACAACGTGGTCCGCGCCGACGCCGCCGACGTGGAGAATGTCCTGCTGGCCCACGTCGAGAACATCGACGGCGAGCAGACATCCCGTCCGCCGGTCGTGACCATCATGGGTCACGTCGACCACGGCAAGACCTCGTTGCTGGACTATATCCGCCGCACCAAGATCGCCACCGGCGAAGCGGGTGGCATCACCCAGCACATCGGTGCGTACCACGTCGAAACCGACAAGGGCATCATCAGCTTCCTGGATACCCCGGGCCACGCGGCGTTCTCGTCGATGCGCTCGCGCGGTGCCAAGCTGACCGACATCATTGTGCTCGTGGTTGCCGCCGACGATGGCGTGAAGCCGCAGACGGTGGAAGCGGTGCAGCATGCCAAGGCCGCCGGCGTTCCGCTGATCGTGGCGATCAACAAGATCGACAAGTCCGAAGCCGACCCGCTGCGGGTCAAGAACGAGTTGCTCGAGCACGAGGTCGTCGCCGAGGAGTTCGGTGGTGACACCCAGTTCGTTGAGCTCTCGGCAAAGACCGGGCAGAACATCGACGGCCTGCTGGACGCGATCACGCTGCAGGCCGAGTTCCTCGAGCTGTCTGCGGTGGCTGATGGCCGCGCCAGCGGCGTCGTCATCGAGTCCGCGCTCGACAAGGGCCGCGGTGCCGTGGCTACGGTGCTGGTGCAGCAGGGTGAGCTCAAGAAGGGCGACTACCTGGTCTGCGGCGTGCAATATGGCCGCGTACGAGCGCTGTTCAACGAGGCAGGCGAGCAGGTCGATTCCGCCGGGCCATCCATTCCCGTGCAGGTCCTGGGCCTGTCCGGCGTGCCCGATGCCGGCGACGATTTCGTCGTGGTCGAGGACGAGCGCCTGGCCAAGGATGTTGCCGGTCAGCGTGACGCGCAGCGCCGCGAATCGCGTCTGGTCGCCCAGAGCGGCAACCGCATGGAAGACATCATGGCCCAGATCGGCCAGGGTGATCAGCTGAGCCTGCCCTTGATCATCAAGGCGGACGTGCAGGGTTCGGTGCAGGCACTGACCGAGGCACTCACCGCGTTGTCCACCAGCGACATCCGCATCAACGTGATCGGCTCCGGTGTCGGTGGTATCAACGAGTCCGACGCGCAGCTGGCCTCGACCTCCAAGGCCACCATCATCGGCTTCAACGTCCGCGCCGACGCCTCGGCGCGCAAGGTCATCGAGACCAACGGCGTGGACCTGCGCTACTTCTCGATCATCTATGACGTGATCGATCAGGTGAAGCAGGTCGCGTCCGGCATCCTGGGCGTGGAGATCCGCGAGGAAATCATCGGCAACGCCGAGGTCCGCGACGTCTTCCGCAGCTCCAAGTTCGGCGCGGTTGCCGGCTGCATGGTGGTGGAGGGCGTGGTCAAGCGGACCAAGCCGATCCGCGTCCTGCGCGACAGCGTGGTCATCTTCGAAGGCGAGCTGGAATCCCTGCGCCGCTTCAAGGAGAACGTCGACGAGGTCCGCGTCAACACCGAGTGCGGCATCGGTGTGAAGCAGTACAACGACGTCCAGGTTGGCGATGTCATCGAGTGCTTCGAGCGCATCGAAGTCCAGCGCACGCTGTGATGCGATGAAGACCTTCCATCGCTCCGATCGTGTTTCCGCCCAGCTCCGACGTGAGCTGGGCACCCTGGTGCATGCGGCGGTTCGCGAGCACGGCCTTCCATCGGTGAGCGTGTCCGATGTCGAGGTGACCCGGGACCTGGCGCACGCCAAGGTCTTCGTCACCGCGTTGCAGGCCGAGCGCTCCGACGAGGCCATGGCCGGGCTGAAGGAGCTCGTCAAGCCGCTGCGTTACGAGTTGGGCCGGGCGATGAAGCTGCGCCACGTGCCCGAACTGCATTTCCACTACGACGACTCGGTCGACCGTGGCGAGCGAATCGACACCCTGCTGCGCGAAAACCCGCCGCTGGCCACCGATGACGGGGACGATCCGCAGGAATGACCGCCGCCGCGGGAAAACGTCCCCGTACCCGGTTTCGTTCCCTTGATGGCCTGTTGTTGCTGGACAAGCCCGCGGGCCTGAGTTCCAACCAGGCGATGCAGCGCGCCCGCCACATCTTCCGTGCCCGCAAGGCGGGCCATACCGGAAGCCTTGATCCCCTCGCGACAGGCTTGTTGCCGATCTGCTTTGGCGAGGCGACCAAGATCGCCGGGCTGCTGCTCGGTGCCGACAAGGCCTATCTGGCCACCGCAGTGCTGGGCATCAGCACCGATACCGATGATGCCGACGGCACGGTACTTCGCGAGCGCCCGGTCCCCGCGCTGGTCGATGCAGATATCGAAGCCGCGCTGACACCACTGCGCGGCGGGATCGAGCAGCGCGCACCGATCTACTCCGCGCTCAAACAGGGAGGTGAACCCCTCTATGCCAAGGCCCGCAGGGGCGAAGCGATCGAGGCGCCGGTGCGTAAGGTGACCGTGCATTCGCTTGACCTGCTGGCGCGCGACGGGGAGCGCCTTCAGCTCGGCGTCGAGTGCGGTTCCGGTACCTACATCCGCAGCCTGGTGCGTGACATGGGCGAGTCTCTTGGCTGTGGTGCGCATGTCGAACATCTTCGCCGGACCTGGGTCGACCCTTTCCGGCAGCCCCGGATGCTTACCCTGGAGGCGCTGGAAGCGCTCGCGAAGCAGGGTGAGGCCGTCCTGGATGCCGCGCTGCTGCCCGTTGAGGCCGGTCTGGCTGACTTTACCCGGGTGGACCTGGACGAGGCCCAGGCCCGCACGCTTGGCTTCGGACAGCCGGTTCTACCGGCAGCGAAGCCGGAGGTGAGTGCCGGCACCACGGTCGCGGTCCATGATCAGGACGGTCGTGCGCTCGGCATCGGGCGCATCGACGATGCCGGTTGGGTCCATCCGCAGCGCCTGTTCGTCTGGGCCACTGCCCCGCAGCCCTGAAATCCTCCCCTGCGCCTTGTTGTCACCTGGGCAGGAGGCTACAATTCGCCTTGCCTTTGACAGGCATCCTTCGTTTCAACAATCTCCTACCATCCAGCGGCGGACCATTGTGGTGCGCCGGCACTTTTTTCCAGTGCCGGCAGCGTTCTGCGGGTCGCGCGTCTACGAGGCACCAAGATGTCCATTGATACCCAGAAAGTCATTGAAGAGAACAAGCGCGGCGAGAACGACACCGGCTCGCCGGAAGTCCAGGTCGCCCTGCTGACCGCACGCATCGAGATGCTCCAGGGTCACTTCAAGGAGCACAAACAGGACCACCACAGCCGTCGTGGCCTGCTGATGATGGTGAACCGCCGTCGCAGCCTGCTTGACTATCTGCACCGCAAGGACGTGGCTCGTTACAAGGCATTGATCGCGAAGCTCGGCCTTCGTCGCTAAACTTTTCCCATCGCGGCGCTTACGGGCGCCGCGATGCGTTTCCGCGGTCGGAAGGCCGTGGTAGAACCAGCAACAGGTCGCAGCCGGCGACCGTCCGGGCAACCCCCCGGCCAACGCCTGACCGCAACCGCACCGATAGGAATTCAACGTGTCAAAAATTACCAAGACCTTCCAGTACGGCAAGCACCAGGTCACCCTGGAAACCGGTGAGATCGCCCGCCAGGCCGGCGGCGCAGTAATCGTCCGCGTTGAAGACACCGTGCTGCTGGTCAGCGCGGTTGCCAACAAAACCGCGCGCGAGGGCCAGGATTTCTTCCCCCTGACCGTCGACTATCAGGAAAAGTTCTACGCTGGCGGCCGCATCCCCGGCGGCTTCTTCAAGCGCGAAGGGCGCCAGACCGAGAAGGAGACGCTGATCTCCCGCCTGATCGATCGTCCGATCCGCCCGCTGTTCCCCGATGGCTTCCGCAACGAGGTCCAGATCATCGCCACGGTGATGTCGCTGAACCCGGAGATCGACGGCGACATCCCGGCCCTGATCGGCGCCTCCGCCGCGCTCGCGCTGTCGGGTGCGCCGTTTGATGGCCCAATCGCTGCCGCCAAGGTCGGCTACAAGGATGGCGAGTACATCCTCAACCCGACCGTCTCGGAGCTGGAGGATTCCAAGCTTGAGCTCGTCGTCGCCGGTACCGCCGATGCGGTTCTGATGGTCGAGTCTGAAGCCGATGTGCTGTCCGAGGACGTGATGCTGGGCGCGGTGATGTTCGGCCACCAGCAGATGCAGGTCGCGATCAACGCGATCAACGAGCTGGTCGCCGAGGCCGGCAAGCCCAAGTGGACCTGGTCTGCGCCGGCCGCCGACGAGTCGCTGGTCTCCGCACTGAAGGCCACGCTGGGCGATCGCCTGACCCAGGCGTTTGCGGTGAGCGACAAGCTCGAGCGCAAGGACGCCATCTCGGCGCTGAAGAAGGACGTGCTAGGCTCGATGGCCGAGCAGATGGAAGCCAACGGCTGGACCACAAGCGACGTATCCAAGCAGTTTTCCGAGCTGGAATACAGCACCCTGCGCGGCACTGTGCTCAGCACCAAGGTCCGTATCGACGGCCGTGCCCCCGACGCGGTGCGCGGGATCAGCTCCAAGGTCAGCATCCTGCCGCGTGTGCACGGCTCGGCGCTGTTCACCCGTGGCGAGACCCAGGCGATCGTCGCGGTCACCCTGGGTACCGCGCGCGATGGCCAGGTCATCGATGCCGTGGGCGGCGAGTACAAGGACCACTTCCTGTTCCACTACAACTTCCCTCCCTACTCGGTGGGCGAAGCGGGCCGCATGATGGGCCCGAAGCGCCGCGAGATCGGCCACGGGCGCCTGGCCAAGCGCGGCGTGCTCGCCGTGATGCCGACCATGGAAGCCTTCCCGTACACCATCCGCGTGGTCTCGGAGATCACCGAGTCGAACGGCTCCTCGTCGATGGCGTCGGTCTGCGGCAGCTCGCTGGCACTGATGGACGCCGGGGTGCCGATCAAGGCCCCGGTCGCGGGCATCGCGATGGGCCTGGTGAAGGAAGGCAATGACTACGTCGTGCTGTCCGACATCCTCGGCGACGAGGATCACCTGGGCGACATGGACTTCAAGGTGGCCGGTACCAGCGAGGGCATTTCGGCCCTGCAGATGGACATCAAGATCCAGGGCATCACCGAGGAGATCATGAAGGCGGCGCTGCAGCAGGCCAAGGCCGGTCGCCTGCATATCCTGGGCGAGATGGCCCATGCGATGACCTCGCCGCGTGGCGAGCTGAGCGAGTTCGCGCCGCGCCTGATCACCATCAAGATCCATCCCGACAAGATCCGTGAAGTGATCGGCAAGGGTGGCTCGGTGATCCAGGCCATCACCAAGGAAACCGGCACCCAGATCGACATCCAGGACGACGGCACGATCACCATCGCCTCGGTCAATGCGATCGCCGGTCAGGCTGCCAAGGACCGGATCGAGCAGATCACCTCGGACGTCGAGCCGGGCCGCATCTACGAAGGCAAGGTCGCCAAGATCATGGACTTCGGCGCGTTCGTGACGATCTCCCCGGGGAAGGACGGTCTGGTCCACGTGTCGCAGATCTCCAACGACCGCGTCGAGAAGGTCAGCGACGTGCTCAAGGAAGGCGACATGGTCAAGGTCAAGGTGCTGGAAGTCGACAAGCAGGGCCGCATCCGCCTGTCGATGAAGGCCGTGGACGAAGGCGAGGGTACGCCGGCGGAGTAATCCGCAAGGGCGCGATTGTTTGTTTGCAGAAAAGCGGGCTTCGGCCCGCTTTTTTCATGCGCCCGGTCTGGGCCGGCGCCCGGTGAAATGGTCCATCGATGAGTAGACCCGGAACACCCTGTCAGCCAGCACGTCCCACAACGGCTGCGGCAGTACGCCCCGCAGCGCGCCGCTGAGCCACACGGACCACGGCATCATCAGCCGGGCCTTGCCGCGCTTCATCGCTCGCCACGCACGGTCGACGACGTCTTCGGGTTCCATCAGCGGCGTCAGCAGCGGCGCCCGCGCGCCGGCGAACATGCCGGTGGTGATATAGCTCGGGATCAGCGTCGTCACTCGTACGTGGCCGTGCCCTGCACGCAACAGTTCCAGCCGCACTGAATCGCTCCAGCCGATCACCGCCCATTTGGACGCGGCGTAGACGCTCATCCGCGGCACCGACAGCATCCCTGAAGCGGAGGCCACGTTCAGAATGCGCGCAGGACCCGGATTGGCGATCATCGCCGGAAGGAACTCGCGGGTGATGTGCATCAGGGCCAGCACGTTGATGTCCATCACCGCCGCAATGTCGCGCGTGTGGTCGTGCTCCCAGAACAGCTTGCTGCGCACGATGCCGGCGTTGTTGATGACCACGTCCGGATCGCCCACTTCGCTGCGCACCCGCGCCGCGGCGGTGGTGATATCGGACAGCGAGGCGACGTCTACAACGTAGGCGTGGATCTGTGTGCCCGGCCTGCCGATCTCATCCCGGGTGGCCGCCAGACCAGGTCCGTCCAGGTCCCAGAGCACCACGGACTTGGCGCCCTCCGCGATCGCACGCTCGGCATACAGCCGGCCCATGCCCATTGCGGCGCCGGTGATCAGGACGATTTTTCCCTCTACTGATTGCATGCCCACCCCCATCTATTCAAACGATTGTGCACGAGCGGCGGAAAGGTCGGCGCGTCAGCAATGTTGAGGGGCAGGCGGCAGGCCGAACAGTCGCTCGGCATTGGACGAGGTTGCGGCGGCCAGCTCATCCGCGGAAATGTCCCGCAGCTGGGCGATGGTTTCCAGCACATGGGTAATGCGCGCGGGCTCGTTGCGCTTGCCGCGATGGGCGGCATCGGGCTGGTCGGGTGCGTCGGTTTCCAGCAGCAGCCATTCCAGCGGCATCGTCGCCACGATCCTGCGCAGGCGTTTTGCGCGCTCATACGTGACCGGCCCGCCGAATCCGAGCATGAACCCGTTCTCCCAGAGGATATCGGCCTGCTGCTGGCTGCCGGGGAAGCTGTGGACGACGCCGCGAAGATTGCCGATCCGGCGGATCGCGGAGATCACCTGATCCACCGCGCGGCGGGCGTGGACGATCACCGGCAGGTCGAAGTCGCGCGCCAGTTTGAGCTGGGCATCGAAGTACCAGGCCTGTTCCTCGCGGTCCGGATCCGGAATGTAGAAATCCAAGCCGCATTCCCCCACGGCAACAGGCTTCTCGCGTTCAATCCACTGCTTCAGGTCGGCGATGTGTTCGCGTCGGTGCGCATCCAGGAACATCGGGTGCAGGCCGTACGCGGCGTGCAGTCCGTCGCCAGAGGCACAGACGTCGCGCAAGCCCGGCCAGCCAGCGGCAATCGTCGCCGGCACCACCTGCCGGGTGACGCCGGCGATCCGGGCGCGCTTGACCACTTCCGCGCGGTCCTGGTCGAACTCCGGAGCGTCAAGGTGGCAATGCGTGTCTACAAGCACAGGATGTCTACCGGCCTGCCTGGATCAACGTGGGGGCTTGGGCGGTGCGTCGATCACCTGTCCGCGCTGTTTCCACTGGGCCAGCATGAGGGTGCCCAGGCCCAGCAGGATCTCATCGACAAAAGGAACGGGGTCGGGGATCAGCACCGAAAGCACGAACAGCGCCGCGGTGATCTTGAACAGGGTCGGGAAGCGGAGCTTTCGCGCCCAGCCCATGAACGGCGAAAGAAGGGGGTTGGTCATGGATTTCCTCGGTGATCCGGAAGCGTCTGTCATCAGTATCGCAATTGCGATGTTGTGACCGTGCAGACGCATTTGGGCAGTATGTGACACAAAGTGCGGATCTGTTCAGCCCGGTGATGGTGGAATGGACGCAGTCGATAGCGCGGGCGAGACCCGCACGGATGAGGTGGAGAGATGAACAAGAACATGCTTGCCGTTGCCGTTGCTGCCCTGATGGTCGGTGGCGTCGCGGTTGCCGCCTACAATTCGTTCGACCGGCCGGCGAGCCACGATGTTGGTGCCGCCAGCTTTTCACCGGTCGCCGGCCAAACGGACCTGGCGTCCTTTGCCGGCGATTCCCGCGCCGACGGGTCGATCGCCATGCTTGATCGGGCGCCGATGGCTCGCCTGGACTACGCGGATGTGATCGATATCGACGAGGTGACGGAGAAGGAAGACCTGTACGCGGTCGTTACCGGGGTCGACCCTGTGCGTGAAACCAGCACCGTATCCAGTCCACGCCAGGTGTGTGAGGACGTTGTGGTGCAGGAGCGCCTGCCCGAACGCGATGGCAATGTCGGCGGGACGGTTGCCGGTGCGGTGATCGGCGGCGTCCTGGGCAACCAGATCGGCAAGGGCAACGGGCGCAAGGCAGCGACTGCAGCCGGCGCCGTCGCCGGTGGTTTTGTTGGCAACCGCGTCGACCGCAATCACGTCGGTGGGCGGGTCGTGGAGCGGGTGGACCGGCAGTGCCGCACCGTTGCCGACACCTCCCAGTCCAGCCGGATGATCGGCTACGACGTCTCGTTCCGCAATCCGGATGGCACGACGGGCAGCAAGCGCATGGGCAGCAAGCCCGGCGAGCGCATTTCGCTGGGCAGTCGGGATGAGGTGGTGGGCTACGACGTCACGTACCGCTTCGACGGCCAGGAGCGCACCGTGCGCATGAACGACCGCCCTGGTGACCGCCTGCCGGTGATCGACGGCCAAGTGGTGGTACAGACCGCTTCGGTGGCCGGTACCCCGCGCGGCTGATCGTCATTACCCACGTAGGTGGCGCATCGAAGGGGCCGGATATTCCGGCCCCTTCGCGTTTGGCCTGAAGCGTGCAGGGTGCGCTCCATCCGGCGTGCTGCTTACAATGGTCGTTTTCGCGCACGAGTCCGCCATGTCCCTCAATCCCTACGACCTGTACGACACCCGCTCCCTGCTCACCGAGGAGGAGCGCGCCGTGCAGGACACGGTGGCGCGGTTCACCGACGAGCGCGTGCTTCCGATCATCGGCGACGCCTTCGATGAAGGCCGCTTTCCGCGCGAGCTGATTGCCGAGATCGCCGAGCTGGGCCTGCTGGGCTCCTCACTGCCCGAGGAATACGGCGGTGGCGGCCTGAATTCGGTGTCCTACGGCCTGATCTGCCAGGAGCTGGAGCGCGGCGATTCCGGCATCCGCAGCTTCGTCTCCGTGCAGTCCTCGCTGTGCATGTACCCGATCTTCGCTTACGGCACCGAGGAGCAGAAGCAGCGCTGGCTGCCGTCGATGGGGCGCGGCGAGACCATCGGCTGCTTCGGCCTGACCGAGCCGCACGGCGGCTCCGATCCGGCCAACATGAAGACCAGCGCCAAAAAGGACGGCGACGACTGGGTCCTCAACGGCAGCAAGATGTGGATCACCAACGGCAACTTGGCCGACATCGCGATCGTCTGGGCGCAGACCGCTGAGGGCATCCAGGGCTTCGTGGTCGAGAAGGGCATGAAGGGCTTCGCCGCCCAGGAGATCAAGCACAAGATGAGCCTGCGCGCCTCGGTCACCAGCGGCCTGTTCTTTGACAACGTGCGCGTGCCCGAAGCCAACCGCCTGCCCAGCGTGAAGGGTTTGAAGGGCCCGCTGGGCTGCCTGACCCAGGCCCGCTACGGCATCACCTGGGGCCCGATCGGCGCGGCGATTGCCTGCCTGGACGAAGTGCTGGGCTACACCAAGGAACGCATCCTGTTCGACCGCCCGGTGGCGGCAACGCAATCCGCCCAATTGAAGATGGCCGACATGGCGCGCCGCATCACCATGGCGCAGTTGCTGGTGGTCCAGCTGGGCCGGATGAAGGACGCCGGCACCATGGCCCCGACCCAGGTCAGCCTGGCCAAGTGGAACAACTGCCGCATGGCGATCGACATCGCCCGCCAATGCCGCGACCTGCTGGGCGGCGCCGGCATCACCACCGAGCACTGCGCGATCCGCCACGCCATGAACCTGGAGTCGGTGATCACCTACGAGGGCACCGAGACCATCCACCAGCTGGTGGTCGGCCGCGAGCTGACGGGGATCAACGCGTTCTGATCGCGCACCGGACGCCCGAGTTGCCCGCCTGACGAAACTCCAGACCTTCCTATTGCAGCCTCGCGCCGACCGGCCGAGGCGGAGCCCCGATGATGTCGAGCCTTCCCAGCCCCATTCCCGCGCGCATGCGCGGCCTCAACCGCGCCGAGATCTGCGATGTGAATTTCACCGAGTTCGTCCGGTCCTGGGACGGGCGGGCCGGTGTGGCTCCGGACGACGATGCGCCGGTGCTGGAGGGCAGTGCACTGGATGCAAAGGGCTTCCTGGAGTTGTTCGAATCGCAGCTGGTCAGCCGCCACCTTGACCTCATGGCGCGGGTGCTGCGGGTGCAGAACAAGGTCTTCTATACGATCGGTTCGTCCGGGCACGAGGGCAACGCGATGGTCGCGCGCGCCACCCGTCATACCGATCCGGCCTTCCTGCATTACCGCAGCGGCGGCTTCATGGCCGAGCGCTTCCGCAAACTACCCGGGATGGATCCGGCGATGGACTCCGCGCTGAGCTTTGCCGCCAGCAAGGACGACCCCGCCAGCGGCGGTCGCCACAAGGTCTGGGGCAGCAAGCCCTTGTGGGTGCTCCCGCAGACATCGACCATCGCCTCGCACCTGCCCAAGGCACTCGGCACGGCCATCGCGATCGAGGCCGGCCGGCGCCTTGGGCACCAGCTGCCGATTCCCGACGACAGCATCACCATCTGCTCCTTCGGTGATGCGTCCAGCAACCATGCGACCGCGCAGACCGCTTTCAACGCGGCCGCGTGGACGGCCTACCAGAAGCTGCCGGCGCCGGCGCTGTTCGTGTGCGAGGACAACGGCATCGGCATCTCGGTGAAGACGCCCTCGGGCTGGATCGCGCGCAATTTTTCCCAGCGCGCCGACCTGGACTACTTCGCCGCCGACGGCCTGGACCTGGCCAACGGCTATGCCGATGTCCAGCGCGCCGTCGAGCACTGTCGGGCCACCCGCCGGCCGACCTTCCTGCACCTGCGCACGACGCGGATCATGGGTCACGCCGGGACCGACTTCGAGATCGAGTGGCGGTCGCTCGAGGAACTGTGCGCCGTCGAGGCGACCGATCCGCTGCTGCGGTCGGCATCGATCGCACTGGAATCCGGGCTCATGTCCAGGGATGAGGTGCTGGAGCTTTACGAACGCACGCGCAAGCGCTGTTTCGCCGCCGCCGAGGAAGCCGATCGCCGACCCAAACTTGAAACGCTGGCCGACGTCATCGCGCCGTTGGCTCCGTACTCTCCCGACAAGGTCATGGCCGAGGCCGGGCGCGCCGACTTCGATGAGCGTCGCCTGGAGGTCTTCGGCGGCGAGGCGAAGCTGCCGGAAAACCTGCCGCCACGCCACATGGCCATCCAGATCAACCAGGCGCTGCACGAGACCTTCGCCAAGTACCCCGATGCGCTACTGTTTGGCGAGGACGTGGCCCAGAAGGGCGGCGTCTACACCGTCACCAAGGGGCTGCAGAAAGCCTTCGGGCCGCGCCGCGTGTTCAATACGCTGCTCGACGAGACCATGATCCTGGGCATGGCGCAGGGCTTTGCCAACGTCGGGATGCTGCCGATCCCGGAAATCCAGTACCTGGCCTACTTCCACAACGCCTGCGACCAGATCCGCGGCGAGGCGGCGAGCCTGCAGTTCTTCAGCAACAACCAGTATGCCAATCCGATGGTGGTGCGCATCGCCGGGCTGGGCTACCAGCGTGGCTTCGGCGGCCATTTCCACAACGACAACTCGATCACCGCGTTGCGCGATATCCCCGGCCTGGTGGTCGGCTGCCCGTCGCGCGGCGACGATGCGGTGACGATGCTGCGGACGCTGACCGCGCTGGCCAAGGTGGACGGGCGCGTCAGTGTGTTCCTGGAGCCCATCGCGCTGTACATGACCAAGGACCTGCACGAAGCGGGCGACGGCGGCTGGCTGACCGAATACCCCGAGCAGGGGAAGGCCATGGTGATCGGCGAAGGCCGGGTGTACCCGCCTGAAAGCGACGCGGGCGAAGATGCCGATGTCGGCGACGGCGATGGGCGCGATGACCTGGTGGTGTTCACCTACGGCAACGGCGTGCCGATGAGCCTGCGCGCCGCCCGCAGCATCCGCGAGGCGCACGGCTGGCGGACGCGGGTGGTGGACCTGTGCTGGCTGGTGCCGCTCAATGACGCCTGGATCGTCGAGCAGGCTCGCGGTGCACGCCGAATCCTCATTGTCGATGAAGGCCGCCAAAGCGCCGGCGTGGGGGAGGGCGTCATCACCGCGATCGCCGAGGGCGGGCTGGGCGGTATTCCGTTTGAGCGGGTCGTGGGCGTGGACACCTACACGCCGCTGGCCGGCGCGGCGTTCCTGGTCATTCCCGGCGAAGAGGACATCGTCGATGCAGCCGGCCGGCTGGCGGCAGCGGACTGAGGCCGGTCACCCCGGCCAGGGACCGGGCCGCAGCGGAGCGGGGCGTCGCGCCAGCAATGCAAGGGCCTGCAGGTAGCGGGCAACACGCTCCCTCAGCGCGCAAGACCGTCCCGTAGCGGCGCCTCAATCACGCTGGCGCCGTCCACCATCAACGCGGAGCCCGGCAGGCCGGGCTGCGGCCGCTCCAGCGGCAGCACGGCCAGCGCGATGTGCTTATCCGACGCGCTGGCGACCGACATCACCCGGCCCAGGGATTTCCCGTCGGCGGTGACGTCGCTGCCAACGGGGATCGGCGAACCCGACGCCAACAGGGCGAGGCCGCGCTTGGCCTTGCCCAGGAAATGCGTGCGCGCAACAATTTCCTGGCCGGGATAGCAGCCTTTCTTCACGCTGAAGGCCTGCAGTCGCTCCAGCGACAACTGCTGCGGCGTCCACTGCTCGCGCTCTGTGTCCACCAGCCGCGGCAGGCCGTCCTGCAGGTCGGCCACACGCCAGCGCGCGATGGCGTCGTCGTCGGGCAAGGCATCCAGACCGGTACAGATCACCAGGCTGCGCGCATGTTCCCCCGTGCCCAGATCCAACTCAACGGTGTCGCCGTCAGCTGCAAAGGTGTTCCCGCGGGCACCCGACGCCTGGGTAAAACGGCCGCCCACCCGGAGACCCTCATCGATACCGATGGTGACCTTGCTGCGGAACAGATAGCCGCGCAGACGCTGGACGATCGCTTCGGCGCCGCCATCGGGGAGCATCAACCAGAGTGTCTCCGCATCCCTGCGCAGCAACGCGAACAGCGTGATCACGCGGCCCTTCGGGGTGAGCCAGCCACTCCATTGCCACTCGCCGTCGGCGAGGACGCCAATGTCGTTCATGAACTGGGCCTGGGAAAATGCGATCGCATCGCGGCCACGGAGTGTGATGACGGCCTGCTCAGGCAACGCGATCAGAGGGCCTACAGTGGCGGGTGACTTGTCAGACATGGGGGCGGCAACTAAGCTAGGACCCAGTGATGATAGGCCAAACCACCTCCGAGACCGATCCCGCCGCGACCACCGAGGTGCCCGCGGCCACGGAAGTGGACAAGCCGGACCAGCCTTCCCAGATTCCCGAGTACGGCGGCCGCGAAGGCCTGGACCCGACCCGGTATGGCGATTGGGAGAAGAACGGCCGCTGCATCGATTTCTGACGTCGCCTGACGTCCAGTCACCCTACCGAATCCCGCCACGCGGCCCCGCCGCCCAGCCCAGAGAGCGCCGTTGCCATGGCCAGTCGCCAACGTCCCATATCACCGCACATCCAGGTCTACCGCTGGCAGGTCCAGATGGTCACCTCGATCCTCCATCGCGCCACCGGCATCGTCCTCGTTGCCGGCAGCCTGTTGTTTGTCTGGGGCCTGTGGGCGCTCGCGGCAGGTCCCGAGCAATGGTCGGATTTCAGCGGATTTGCGCGCTCGATTCCCGGTTTCGTGGTGCTGTTCGGTTGGAGCTGGGCGTTTGCGTATCACCTTGCCAACGGCATCCGCCATGTGCTCCAGGACGCCGGCTGGGGCTTCCAGATTCCTGATTTCATCCGCAACAGCTGGACCACGATCATTGTCAGCTTGGTGATCACCGCGCTGCTGTGGTTCGCGGCCATGCAGCAATGGGGTGGTGCATGAACAGCAATGACCTGCAGGGTGACCTGCGTAATCCGCTCAAGCGCGCGCGCGGCCTCGGTTCGGCGAAGGAAGGGACCGGGCACTTCATCGTCCAGCGCGTCACCGCGATTGCGCTGGTGTTCCTGTCGCTCTATGTGGTCTACCTGCTGCTGTCGCTGGTGGGCGCCGATTACTCCAGCGTCCGCGCCGCGGTTGCGTCACCGTTCAATGCAGTGCTGCTGATCGCATTCCTGATCGCCTCCTTCTGGCACGCCAAGCTCGGCCTGCAGGTTGTGTTCGAAGACTACGTGCACACCGGCTGGCTGCAGGTCACCATCCAGCTTGCCATCATCTTCATCTGCGTACTCGCGGCACTTGCCAGCGTGTTCGCGGTCATTCGCATCGCGTTCGGGGGCTGATCGTGCCGGCTTACAAGATCCAGGAACACAAATTCGACATGGTCGTGGTGGGCGCCGGCGGCGCCGGGCTGCGCGCGACCTTCGGTCTTGCCCAGAAGGGCCTCAAGACGGCGTGTATCACCAAGGTCTTCCCGACCCGCTCACACACGGTGGCCGCGCAAGGTGGCATCGCCGGCGCGCTGGGCAACATGGGCGAGGACGACTGGCGCTACCATTTCTATGACACTGTGAAGGGCTCGGACTGGCTGGGCGACCAGGACGCGATCGAATACATGTGCCGTGAGGCCATCCCGGCGATCGTCGAACTTGAGCACCAGGGCGTTCCGTTCTCGCGTACACCCGAGGGCAAGATCTACCAGCGTCCCTTTGGGGGCATGACCACCAAATACGGCGAGGGCCCGCCCGCCCAGCGGACCTGCGCTGCTGCCGACCGCACCGGCCACGCGATCCTGCACACGCTTTACCAGCAGTCACTGGCGCACCATGCCGAGTTCTTTATCGAGTACTTCGCGCTGGACCTGATCATGGATGCGGACGGCGTTTGCCGCGGCGTCCTGGCGCTGGACATGGCCGAAGGCACGCTGCACCTGTTCCGTTCCCAGGGCACGGTGCTGGCGACCGGCGGTTACGGCCGCGCGTATTTCTCGGCGACTTCCGCGCACACTTGCACCGGCGACGGCAATGGCATGGCGCTGCGAGCCGGGCTCGCGCTGCAGGACATGGAGTTCGTGCAGTTCCACCCGACCGGCATCTACGGTGCGGGCTGCCTGATCACCGAAGGCGTCCGCGGCGAAGGCGGCATCCTGCGCAACGCCAGTGGCGAGCGTTTCATGGAGCGCTACGCGCCATCGGCGAAGGACCTGGCCTCGCGCGACGTGGTCAGCCGCGCGATGACGATGGAAATCCGCGAAGGCCGGGGCGTTGGCGAGCACAAGGACCACATGCTGCTCGATCTGACCCACCTGGGCCCGGAAGTGATCCACGAGAAGCTGCCCGGCATCGCCGAGTCGGCGCGCATTTTCGCCAACGTCGATGTGGAAAAGCAGCCGATTCCGGTCATCCCGACCGTGCACTACAACATGGGCGGCGTGCCGACCAACTACCACGGCGAAGTCGTGCAGTTGAAGAACGGCGATCCCGATGCGGTGGTTCCCGGCCTGTATGCCATCGGCGAGGCGGCTTGCGTGTCGGTGCACGGCGCCAACCGCTTGGGCTCCAACTCGCTGCTCGACCTGGTGGTGTTCGGTCGCGCGGTCGCGAACCGCTGCGCCGAGACGCTCACTCCCGGCGCGAAGCATCCCGACCTGCCGGCCGACGCCTGTGACGCATCGTTGGCGCATCTGGACAAGCTGCGCAACGCCAATGGCAGCACACCGACCGCAGTCATCCGCGATCAGATGCAGCGTGCGATGCAGGCTGACGCTGCGGTGTTCCGCACCGAGGAAACGCTGGCGGAGGGCGTGGGCCGGATCCGTGAGATCCGGGCCTCTTTCGAAGACGTCAAGGTCAGCGATCGCTCCCTGATCTGGAACTCCGACCTGGTGGAAACCTTCGAACTGTCGAACCTGCTGGGCCAGGCGCTGTCGACGATCGTCTGCGCGGAGAACCGCACCGAGTCACGCGGCGCCCATGCGCGCGACGACTATCCGGAGCGCGACGATGCGAACTGGCACAAGCACTCGCTGTGCTGGGTCGACGAAGCGGGCAATACGAAGATCGACTATCGGCCGGTGCACATGTACACGCTGACGGACGACGTGGACGTGGTCCCGCCTGCAAAGCGGGTCTACTGACTTCGTTTTCACCAATCACCCCGCGGGCCGCACACCGGTTCGCGGTGCCGGCTGAGACCGGCTTCCAGGGCGGAACTACCGATGGCCGATTTCAACCTTCCAAAAAACTCGACAATCCAGAAGGGCAAGCACTACGAGACGCCCGGGGCCCAGCAGCCGCGTACGTTCCGGGTCTACCGCTGGAATCCCGAGGATGACCAGAACCCGCGCGTGGACACCTACGAGGTGGACATGGCGAGCTGCGGACCGATGGTTCTGGACGCGCTGATCAAGATCAAGAACGAGATCGACCCGACCCTGACCTTCCGCCGCTCCTGTCGCGAAGGGATCTGCGGATCGTGCGCGATGAATATCGACGGCAGCAATTGGCTGGCGTGCACCAAGGCGATCGAAGATTGCGGCAGCGGCGACGTGCCGATCTATCCGTTGCCTGCGATGGAGGTGGTCAAGGACCTGGTTCCCGACCTCACCCATTTCTACGCCCAGTACGCGTCGATCAAGCCGTGGATCCGGACCGCGAGCCCGGAGCCCAGCGATCGCGAGCGCCTGCAGTCGCCGGAGGATCGCAAGAAGCTCGACGGCCTGTACGAGTGCATCCTGTGCGCCTGCTGCACCGCCGGTTGCCCCAGTCACTGGTGGAATGGCGATCGCTACCTCGGCCCGGCCGTCCTGCTGCAGGCCTATCGCTGGATCGTCGACAGTCGCGACGAGGATACCGGCGCGCGCCTGGACGACCTGGAAGACCCGTTCAAACTGTACCGCTGCCACACTATCCTCAACTGCACGAGGACCTGCCCGAAGGGGCTGAACCCGGCCCGCGCGATTGCCGAGATCAAAAAGCTGATGGTCGCGCGCCGGACCTGATCCGCGCGCTTCGACGTTTTGCAAAGGGGTGTGCCGGGTGCACGCCCCTTTTTTGTGGAGAGCACATGCAACTTAGCCCGGAAGATGAGGTGGAGCTGCGCCGGCTGCGCTGGAAATGCAGGCGTGGCATGCGTGAGCTGGACCAGCTGTTTGGCCGCTTTCTGGACCGTGAATGGCGGCAGGCATCGGTAGGTGATCGGGCGGTTTTCCTACGCCTGCTGGAATGCGAGGACGATAAGCTCTGGCACTGGTTCATGGGTCATGAGGTCCCGCCGGATGCCGAACTCGCAGCGCTCGTCAGCGCCATCCGCCAGTTGCCGCCTTGAGTGGCGGCCATCGGCCTGGCTGATCGCGGCGCTGCCGCTGATGGGCGTGTTGGGGGCACTCTCTCTGCTGCTGTCCGGGTTTCCCCGCGGGGTGATATGGCCGGGCGCCATACTCGCGATCTTGTGGGGCGTTCGGGAGTCACGGCGGGAAGCGGCAAAAGCGGCACGTGAGATCGAGCTGGACGGAGCCGCGGTGAAGGTCGACGATCAGATCGTCAGGGACTTCACGGTGTTCTGGCGCGGGCCACTGAGCTTCGCGCGCTGGCGCGATTTCGAGCATCGTCTGCATCGTCTGGCATGGGGGCCCGACACGCTGCCCCCGGCCAGCCGGCGTCAACTGCGACTCGCATTGCCGGCACAAACTCCTGCTCGCGGGCGCCGTTCGGTGGCACCATAGCGGGCTATGTTCAAACCCATTCCCGTCGCCATCGGCCTGCGCTACCTCCGCGCCAAGCGCCGCAATGGTTTCATCTCGTTTATTTCCCTGGCGTCCATCCTTGGCATCGCCCTGGGTGTGGCGGCGTTGATCACCACCCTGGCAGTGATGAGCGGCTTCCAGCAGGAGATCCGTGACCGCATGCTGCAGATGGCGGCGCATGCGACCGTCAGTGCTTTTGGCGAACCGCTGGACAATTGGCAGCAGGCGGTGGACCTGGCGCTGACCGATCCGCGGGTCGCCGGTGCCGCGCCGTATGTGGAAAAGGAAGCGCTGCTAAACGGTCCCCGCCAGCAGCCGGCGATGGTCCGCGGCGTGGTTCCCGCTGACGAGCGCACGGTGTCGGTGCTGGGCGACAAGATGGTGGCGGGCACGCTGGAATCGCTGGTGCCGGGCGAGTTCAACATCGTACTGGGCCGCGAGCTGGCCGCATGGCTGGGTGTTGGCGTGGGCGACAAGGTGGTCATGACGATCGCGGAGTTCAACAGCACGCCGGTCGGGGCGATGCCACGGGTAAAACGCTTCACCGTCAGCGGCATCTTCGAGGTTGGTTACAACGAGTACGACCGCAGCATGGCTTTCACCAGCATGCCCGACATGCAGCGCCTGATGCGCCTTCAGGATGGTGTGACCGGGGTGCGCTTGCGTCTGGTCGACATGAACCAGGCCTGGGATGTCGCCCGTGATCTGGCCACCAAGCTGGGCGGTCTTCAGGTCAGCGACTGGACCACCGACAACGCCAATATGTTCCGCGCGTTGAAAATGGAGAAGACCCTGATGGCGATCCTGCTCTCACTGATCATCGCAATGGGCGCCTTCAACCTTGTCTCCTCCCAGGTGATGCTGGTGACGGACAAGCAGGCCGATATTGCGATCATGCGCACCTTCGGTCTGTCGCCCAGAGGGGTGATGCAGGTATTCATGGTGCAGGGCAGCCTGATCGGCGTGATCGGCACCGTGCTCGGCGTCGTCGGCGGGATCGTGTTGACCCTGAACCTGGAAAATATCCTGTTTGCGATCGAGCGGGTATTTGGCGTCAGCCTGTTGCCGGAGGATGTCTACTACATCACCGGCCTGCCGACAGACCTCAAGCCAGAGGATGTGCTTTCCATTACCGCAGTGGCGCTGGTGATGGCGTTCCTGGCCACCATCTACCCCGCGTGGCGAGCGGCGCGGACCCCTCCGGCGGAGGCGCTGCGCTATGAATGAGCCTGTCTGGCAACCCGGCGACGACGTGGTACTCGGGTGCACCGGCCTGGGCATGGTCTATGCCGAGGGCAAGATGCGCACCCCTGTGTTCGATGGTCTGGAGCTGGAGGTCCGCAAGGGCGAGACGGTCGCGATTGTCGGCGCGTCGGGAGCAGGCAAGAGCACACTGTTGCACCTGCTTGGTGGGCTGGACACCCCGACCGCCGGTGATGTCTATGTCGACGGGCACTGGATGAGTGCGCTGTCGGATACGGCGCGTGGGCAATTGCGCAACCGGGCGCTGGGGTTTGTCTACCAGTTCCACCACCTGCTGCCGGAGTTCACCGCGCTGGAGAACGTGATGTTGCCGGTGTTGCTGGGCGGCGAGAAGGTGGCGACGGCACGCGACCGGGCGCGGGACCTGCTGGAGTCGGTTGGGTTGGGGCACCGTCTGGAGCACAAGCCAGGCGAACTCTCGGGCGGTGAGCGCCAGCGAGCGGCGGTGGCGCGCGCGCTTGTCAATCGTCCTGCGTGCGTCCTCGGGGATGAACCGACGGGCAATCTGGATGAGAAAACCGCGGCGCACGTGTTCGAGCAGATGCTCGAGCTCAACCGGGAGCACCGCACGAGCCTGGTCCTTGTAACCCATGACAGGCGTCTGGCAAGCCGTTTGGACCGCGTGCTGGAATTGCACCAGGGCCGGCTGCGCGAACTGGTGGTAAGCGATATGTAAGCACTCCGGGGCGGCGTGTTGGAGCGCAGTCCAGCCACAAAATTCACGACATGGAAGTACGCCATGAGCAATGCGGCAAGGACGCCGCCGTCCATTCCAACGATTGACCGTGTCCCTTGCGTGGCCACTGTTGCCGACGCGGCCGGCGGAGTTTTCCTGGCTACGACACCCGCACGATCGCGCCCCCTCGGGCTGCCGGTGGCAAGTGGTCTTCTCGCAGGTGTCTCGCTGGCCCTCTGGCTGCCCTGGCTGGCACCGCTCTGGCTGTTGCTGGCAGCGGCGGTGGTTGGAGCGCCGGCGTGGTGGCAAGCGTGGCGCGGGCGCTGGATGGGCGCGTATCTGGTCGGTTTCGCGCTCGCCGGCCTGCACGCCACCCACGCCCTGTCCGTCCAGCTTCCGGTGGATTGGGAGAAACGCGATGTCGAGGTTCGTGGACGGCTCGTCGAGTTGCCCCAGCATCAACCGCGGCGCACGGCATTCGCATTCCGGGTGGATCGCGCGAACGACCAGCCCGAACCCTTGCGCGGCCGGCTGCTGCGACTGTCGTGGTACGACGAGCGCGACGGCACGGGGACGGGGCGTGACGAGGTCCAGGCGGGACAACGTTGGGAGATGACCGTACGGCTGCGGGCGCCACGGGGTCTGCGCAATCCGGGGGGATTCGACAGCGAGAAGCACGCGTTTGCCGGCAGGGTGAGTGCCAGCGGCTATGTGCGTGAGCCCGGGAAGGCGCGTCTGGAGCAGGCCGGCACAGGGATCAACGCCTGGCGTGGCGCAATGTCGCAGCGCATCGCGGACTCCGTTGCTCCCGAATCGGCGCGCTTCCTGTCCGCCTTTGCGCTCGGGGATACGCGCGGTCTGGACGATGAGGACTGGCACGTCCTGCGTGCCACCGGTCTCAGTCATCTGGTGGCGATCTCCGGCATGCACGTGGGGATTGTCGCTGGGTTCTTTGCGTTGGCGATGGCCGGGGTCTGGTGGGTTTTTCCCGGTCTCGGGCGACGCGTGCCGCGGCCGATTGCAGCCGCCATGGGTGGTCTGGTCGGAGCGATCCTTTACGCCGCCGTGGCCGGGTTCGCGCTGCCGACGGTGCGAACCGTCCTGATGGTTGCCGTGGTGGCGGGGATGCGCATTCAACGGCGGAGATCGACCACGCTGGAAGTGCTGGCTCTGGCAATGATCGCTGTGCTGGTTGTGGATCCATTGTCGGCGCTGACCGCGGGATTCTGGCTGAGCTTCTTCGGCGTCGCCTGGCTGGTCTGGTGCCTGCCCGAGGTCGGTCGCCGGCCGCCGCATGACCTGGTATCCGCGCAGGGCGTGGCCACCATCGGTCTTTTGCCGCTCACCGCCGTCCTTTTCGATCAGGCCTCGCTCGCGGGACCGCTGGCGAACCTGGTTGCCGTGCCGTGGTGGACGCTCGTGGTCGTGCCGCTGTCGCTGGTAGGTACTGCATTGGAGTTGCTGCACGCGGGATGGGGGCTGTGGGCATGGGACGCGGCCGCGTGGTGCTTCCAGCTCAGCTGGCCGCTATTCGACACGATGGCGGCAAGCGACATGGCGCTGTGGTGGCTGCGCGAATCGCGCTGGTATGCCCTGCCACTGGCGTTGGCCGGTGCGTTCTGGCTGCTGCTTCCGCGCGGCCTGCCCGGGCGTCCGCTGGCGTTGCTGCTGTGGTTGCCCCTCTTGTGGCCCGCACGCGACCTGCCCGCGCCTGGCGAGGTGGACATCCAGGTGCTCGATGTGGGGCAGGGGTCGTCGGTGCTGGTCCGCACAGCCGCGCACAACCTGTTGTACGACATGGGACCCTCGACACCCGACGGCTTCGACAGTGGCGAGCGTGTGGTGATTCCCGCCCTGCGGGCGCTCGGGGTGGAGCGACTGGACCGAGCGGTGGTCAGCCACGCCGACAATGACCACAGCGGCGGATTCGAGGCGGTTCGCCGCCGTACCGGCATCGACTCCGCCAACGCTCCGGAAGACTCGGGAATCGCCGACACGTTGCCATGCGTCGCCGGCGAGCAGTGGCAGTGGGACGGTGTGTCGTTCCGTTTCATGCATCCACCGCCGTACTTCCCCTATCTGGGCAACGACGCCAGTTGCGTATTGCGAATCACCGGAAAACACGGATCCGCGCTCCTGCTGGGCGACGTGGGCAAGGTCATCGAGCGTGACCTGGTTCGCCGCAGCCGGCTTGATGCGGAGTCGGCGATCAAGGCCGAAGTCGTACTGGTGTCCCACCACGGCGCCGCCAACGCGTCCGATCCGGCGCTGGTGGAGGCGACCGGGGCACAACTGGCGATCATGTCCAGCGGGCATGGCAACCGGTTCGGCCATCCGCGTACCGAGGTGACCCGACGTTGGCAGGACGCCGGTGCAGCGACGCCCGACACGGCGCAAGACGGGGCGATCCGGGTGCGAATGGGGGAGGCGGGGATTAGCGTCGAAACGCGACGCGCCGCACGTCCACGGCTGTGGGATGCGGGCCGCCGTGACAATAAGCCCTTGGTGGACGCTGCGCCTGAGCTATCCTATCGACCGGATTGAATCGGCCCCGGGCCGGAGGTTGGCGCGTGCTGGAACTGGTCAAGGCGGGTGGGTGGCCGATGATTCCTATCCTGATGCTGTCGGCGCTGGCCGTGGCGCTGATCGTGGAGCGTGCGTGGACGCTGCGACGCGCACATGTCCTGCCGCCGGGTCTGGGCAACGAGGTTCGCACCTGGGCCAGCGGTGGGGCCCTCGACCCGGCCCACATCGACTCACTGCGGGCAACATCGCCGCTGGGCGAATTGCTGGCCGCGGCCCTGGACGTGCGTGACCGACCGCGCGAGCAGATCCGCGAGCGTATCGAGGATGTCGGTCGCCATCTTGTGCACAAGATGGAGCGCTACCTGAACACGCTGGGCTCGGTAGCCTCTGCAGGACCACTGCTCGGCCTGTTTGGCACCGTGGTGGGCATGATCCAGCTGTTCCTGGGCATCCTCGACCACGGCATAGGCGACGTGAACCAGCTGGCTGGCGGAATAGGCAAGGCGCTGGTCTGCACCGCGGCGGGCATGGTGGTCGCCATTCCCGCGCTGATGGCGCATCGCTGGTACCGCGGCCGCATCGCCGGTTACATCGTCGAGATGGAGCACGAGGCGATCCAGCTGCTGGACACCCTGGAAAAGACGCGCCCCGTCGCGCCGGCGGTGAAAGCGCAGCTGCGCACTCCCGCATTGGTGGACTGACCGCCCATGCGCATCCGCGACCAACGGGCCGATGACGAACCGGAGATCAGCCTCGTTCCGCTGATCGACGTGATTCTGGTGATGATCATCTTTTTCGTGGTCACCGCCACGTTCGACGCGCGCTCGGTAATCCAGCTTGAACTGCCGCGTGCGACCGGCGAGCAGGTGGAGGCGACCCAACCGCTGGTGGTGCTGGTGAACGCGGACGGGCGCTACTTCGTTGATGACCGCGAGGTGTTGCGCAACGACGTCGATTCGTTGAAAGCGACGCTCGCGGAAGTCGCCGGTACGGAGCGCGAACGTCCCGTGATGCTGCGGGCGGATGCGCGCACGCCCTATCAGGCGGTGGTGACGGTGTATGACGCGCTCGGCCAGCTCGGCTTCCGCAGGATCATGACCGCCACTGCGTCGCCGGAAGCGGATGCCGCCGGCGAGGACGTTCGTCGGTGACGGAAGCCACCTCGCCCTGGCAGATCTACCGGCGGCTGCTGACCTTGTCGACGCCGTATCGGGCCCTGCTCGGGGTCGGTCTGGTGGGAATGGTGATCGAGGCGCTGGCGGGGGGCGGCTTCACCTGGCTGATGCGCCCGATCATCAACCAGACCTTTATCGCCAGGGACGCCGCGGCCAGTCTGGTGCTGCCGCTGGCGATCGTGGGCCTGTTCGTGGCTCGCGGCGTTGCCGGTTACCTGACCGACATCAGCATGGCCCGGGCGGGCCGCAGCATTGCCCGCGACCTGCGCGTCCAGGTGCTGGGCAAGTACCTGCGACTGCCCGGCCAGCGCTTCGATGCCGAGCCGGTCCCCTCGATGCTGATCAAGCTCAGCTCCGACAGTGACCAGGTCGCGCAGGCGGCCATCGATGCGATGAAGGTCATGCTGCAGCAGTCCCTGCAGGCCATCGTGATGGTCGGAGTGATGCTGTGGACCAGTTGGCAGGTCACGATCCTGATCCTGATCCTTGCGCCGCCGCTGGGGTGGGTGATGGACAAGGTCGGCCGGCGCTACCGGCGGGTCAGCCACCGCATCCAGGAAAGCGGCGCGCAGCTGCTGCAGTCGGCCGACCAGGCCTTGGCGAACCAGCAGGAGGTCAAGGTCTACGGCGCGCAGGGAGTGGAGCTGGAACGTTATACCGATCAGGCCAACCACCATCTGAAGCTGAGCATGAAGGTGGAGTCCACCCGCAGCATCTCGTCGGCGCTGGTGCAGTTGATGGGCGCGGTGGGCCTGGCGATGCTGCTGTTCTTTGCCGGCCGCGAAGCGCAGGCGGGGCGGATGGATGCAGGCAGCTTCGTGGTCCTGATGACCTCGATGATGGCGATCATCCCGGCCCTGAAGCAGCTCACCAACGTGCAGGGCATGCTCCAGCGCGGTGTCGCATCGGCGCAGCGCCTGTTTGATGTCATCGATGCCGACGATGAGCCCGACACCGGGACGCAGCCCCTCCGGCGCGCCCGCGGCAAGATCGAATTCCGCGACGTGTGTGCGCGCTATCCCGGCCAGGCCAGCAACGCCCTCACCGATGTCAGTTTCGTGGCCACGCCCGGCACGGTGACGGCGATCGTCGGCCGGTCGGGGAGTGGCAAATCGACCCTGATCAAGCTGATCCCGCGGTTCTATGAGGTCGAGTCCGGCCAGATACTGGTGGACGACCAACCCCTGGACGTCTATCCGCTGGCGGACCTGCGTCGGCAGATCGCCCTGGTCGGCCAGCACGTGATGCTGTTTGACGGCACCATCGCGGCGAACGTGGCTTACGGAGAGCTCGAGCAGCCTCCGGCCGATCGCCTGGAGGCGGCGATACGCGGTGCCAACGCGGCCGAGTTCGTTGAGCGCCTGCCGGGCGGTGTCGACAGCCCGATTGGTGCCAAGGGCAGCAGCCTCTCGGGTGGCCAGCGCCAGCGCCTGGCGATCGCCAGGGCGATGTTGAAGGACGCGCCGATCCTGATCCTTGACGAGGCAACCGCCGCCCTGGATACCGAGTCGGAACGACTGGTACAGGACGCTTTGGAGCGACTGATGCCTGACCGCACCACACTGGTGATCGCCCACCGCCTGTCGACCATCGAGCACGCCGACCAGGTGCTGGTGCTTGACGAGGGCCGGATCGTCGAGCGCGGCACCCACGACGAGCTGCTGGCGCGCGACGGACTGTACGCCCACCTGCACCGCATGCAGTTCCGGGAGCCGCAATGAGCACAGGCCCCGCTCGTCGGCGCGAGCATCAGCCGGCGTACTGGTACAGCGATCTTCCGGTGCCGCTGTTTGCGAGTGCGCTGGCGTGGCTGTACGGAATCCTTACCGGCATGCGGCGCTGGTCCTACCGTGTGGGCCTGTTGCGGCGCCGCCATCCGGGCGTGCCGGTGCTGGTGGTGGGCAACATCACCGCCGGTGGCGCAGGCAAGACTCCGTTGACCATCGCGCTGGCAATGCGGCTGCAGCAGGAGGGGTGGACGCCGGGTATTGCCAGCCGCGGTTACGGCCGCACCGACGCGGGATCACCGGTGTGGGTGGAGGCGGCCACCGCGCCGAACGTAGGCGGCGACGAGCCGGTACTGATGGCGCGTCGTACCGGTGTCAAGCTGCGCGCCGATCGTGACCGGGCGGCAGCGGCGGCCGCGCTGGCAAAGGCCGGCTGCGACATCATCCTGTGCGATGACGGCCTGCAGCACTACCGGCTCAAGCGCGATATCGAGATCGAGGTGGTCGACGGTGCGCGCCGTTATGGCAATGGCCGCCTGCTTCCTGCCGGACCGCTGCGCGAGCTGCCGCCACGCGGTAATGCCTGCGACTTCCGTGTCATCAACGTGGCCAATGCGCCCGTCAGCGACGTCAATGGCACGGGGTTTGGCGAATGGCCGATGCGGCTGGCCAGCCACGATGCCGTGCCCGTGCTGGGGGGCAGGCCGCGTCCGTTGTCGGCTTTTGCCGGGCATCGCGTGCACGCGGTGGCCGGAATCGGCAATCCCGAGCGTTTCTTCGCGATGCTGCGGGCGCTGGACATCGCGGTGGTGCCGCATGCCTTTGCCGACCACCACCGCTATCGTGCCGAGGACTTCCAGTTCGGCAGTCCACTGCCGGTGCTGATGACCGAGAAGGACGCGGTCAAGTGCGCCGGGTTCGCGACCGATGCGTTCTTCAGCGTCCCGGTCAGTGCGGAGTTGCCTGAAGGGTTCTGGGTGTCACTGCTGGATCGGATCGGGCAGGTGGGCAAAACATGAGTACGGCGACCGACAAGGCGACGGGCGACGCCCTCGACTTCGTTGTCGCTATCCCGGCGCGCCACGACGCAACCCGTCTGCCCGGCAAGCCACTGCGCTTGATAGCGGGCGAACCGATGGTGCTGCACGTCGCCCGCCGCGCGCTGGCGGCGGGGGCACGCGAGGTCTGGGTCGCTGCGGATGACGTGCGCATTGCCGAGGCGCTGCAGGGCGCGGGCGTGCAGGTGGCGATGACATCCGCGGCGCACGCGTCCGGCACCGATCGTCTCGCCGAGTGCGCACGCATCGCCGGCTGGGGCGATGACACGATCGTGGTGAACCTGCAGGGCGACGAGCCCTTCGCGCCCGCTGCGGGGATTGGCGCGGTGGCTGCGCTGCTCGCCGGCAGCGGCGCGGAAATGGCGACCCTGGCGGCGCCGATTGATGACGTCGAAACGTTGCTGGATCCGAACGCGGTCAAGCTGGTGCGCGCGACGGGCGGCGACGCGCTCTACTTCAGCCGTGCGCCGGTGCCGTGGCCGCGCCAGGCATTTACCAGCGATTGCACGCGGATGCCCGAAGGCGGTCCGTGGCTGCGGCATATCGGAATTTACGCGTATCGGGCCGGGTTCCTGCAGCGTTTCGCGGCCATGCCACCGGGCCGCCTGGAGCAGATCGAACTGCTGGAGCAGCTGCGCGCACTCGAGGCCGGGCACCGCATTGCAGTGGCGCTGACGCCCGAACCCTTCCCGCCCGGTGTGGATACGGCCGAAGACCTTGCCCGGGCCGAGGCATTGATGCAGGCACGCTAGCTCAGAGCCCTGACGCGTTCCGTTCGACGCAGTCTTCGCGATCGGCGTTCCAACAGTCATCCGCCGGCGTCACACAAGCCGATACGAACCCCGGCCAGTCAGGACTCACACAGGCGGTCCTGCAGGCTCGTCCTTGCGCTGGAACACGTGCTTCATCACGAAGTCCGGGGTCACTTCCTCGCCGCTGAGCAGCATGGCGGTCAGTTCGCCACCCAGCACCTGCGGTGAGATCACCACGTCGGGTTGGGCCAGCTTGACCCGGCTCAGGTGCTTGGCATCGTTGACGGCGGCCACGGTGCGCGCCTTGCCGCCCAGCTCCTTCACCGCAAGGATCACGAAGGCATTCTCCGAGTCGTCCACCAGCATCGCCAGGACCGCCTCCGCGCGGTCCGCGCCGGCCTCGCGCAAGACCTCGGTGCTGCTGGGGTCGCCCACCACGATGTCCATCTCGCGGCTGTCGCTGTCCTCGGGCACCGTGCGCAGCAGGCGGGTCACCTTGTTGCCACGGCGTGCCAGTTCCCGCGCGGTATTGATCGCCAGCGGGCCGCTGCCGATGACGACGAAATGATCTTCCCGCTTCATGCGTGTCCCCTTTTGCGTAACGATGCGTTTCAGGCTGTTGCTGACCATCGGCGCGATGACGGCGGTGAGTGAGGTCGCGAACACCGCGACGCCCAGGACGATGACCGAAATGGTGAACAGTTTGGTTTCCGACGTCTGCGGCGTGATGTCGCCGAAGCCGACGGTGCTCATGGTGACCATGGCGTAGTAGAGGGCGCTGACCAGGTCGGTGATCGGTGGATCGAAATCGCCACCCAGATAGTAGGCGCCAAAGGTCGCGTACATCAGCAGCATGACGACGGACGTAACCGCGAACAGGGTGCTGGCGGCAACACTGCTGCGGTCGAATTGTCGCCAGGCGATGAACAGTGCCAGCAGCATGACCACGAAGTAGGCCAGCAGCAGGTGCGACTGGGCCTGCCCAAGCAGCAGGCTGGTAACGCCGGTAAGGGCGAACAGCAGCGCCATGCTCCAGGCAAGCCGGGAGCGCGAGAGCAGTCCGCCGGCCATGATCAGCATGCCGCCGCCGATCAGCAGTCCGGGCAGCCGCTGCGGTCGGACCGCGAAGTGACCGTCCAGCATTCCGTGCAGGTAGGTCCGCCAGTCCGCGCCGAAGTCCAGACGCAGCAGCAGCACACCGCCGGTGGCGAGGGCGACGGCGAGCGGCACGTGCGGAAACCAGCTGTCGCCGTGCAGCACCGAGTACCAGCGGCGCATCAGAGCACGGACCCGCGCGATCGGCCGCACCGCGATCTTGCGGGCGGACTCACCCGCGATCATGCGAGCCACTCGATCAGGCGCACCGTCGCGTACAGCAGCCCGCCGATCAGTGCCCCGATTGCGGTGCCGTTGTAGCGGATGTACTGCAGGTCGCTGCCGACGCTCAATTCCAGTTCACGCACCAGTTCGCGGGTATCCCAGCGCTCCACGCGCTCGACAATGAAGTCGCGGATAGCTCCGCGGTACTTGTCGATCAGCGGTCCCAGCGTGTCCAGCACCCACCGGTTCAGCCAGCCCTGCACCTCCGGATCGCTCCCCAACTTGTCGCCGATCGCGCGTGAGGCGTCCGCCACCTTGCCCGCAATCGCCGAATCGTCACGCTGCAGGTCATCGCGCACCCAGTCCAGCACCTGGATCCAGGACTGGCGCAGGTAGCGCGCGAGTGCCGGATCGTCGAGCACGCGGTCGCGCAGGGCGGAGACCTTCTGCTGCAGGGACGGGTCGGTACGCAGGCGATCGATGAACGCATCCACGTAGTCGTCAAATCGCAACCGCAGCTCGTGCGAGGGGTCTTCGGCCATGTCGCTGATCAGGTCGCTGATCCCGGCGATGATCTTGGCCGCGAGTTTCTCCGCCACGGCGTCGTCGAGACGGGTCAGGCGCAGTACCGACCACAATTGCGGCGAGATCTTGCTCGCGATCAGGTGTTGGGTATCTTCGTCGGCCAGCACGTCGCCCAGGTCGCGCAGCACGCTGTCCAGAAGCGCCTGGTGGCGGCGGTCCTGGGTCATCACTTCCAGCAGCTGGCTGCCCAGGTCGGCGACATCGGCGCGCTGCAGTTGCTCGCGCACCAGTCCGAGCAGGAAACGGTGCAGGCGCTCGCTGTCCATCAATTGCAGCAAGTGCGGCACGACGTTGACCGCGAACTTGCCGATCGTCTGTGCGTGGACCGGATTGGCCAAGGCGGCCGCGAGACGTTTGCCAGGGTCGAACTGCTCGACGCGCCGCAGCACTTCGCCACTTTCCAGGAAGTGATCGCTGATGAAATTCGCCAGCGCACGGCCCAGCGCAACCTTCTTGTTGGGAATGATGGCAGTGTGCGGAATCCAGCGCTGGCCAAGCGGATGCCGGAACAGGGCCACCACCGCGAACCAGTCCGCCAACCCGCCGACCATTGCCGCCTCGGCCATCGCCACCAGCAGGTCGAACCCCCAATGCGGGTGGGTGATGCGCAGCCAGGTACCGACGGCGAAAACAGCGGCGGCCACCGCCAGCATGCCAACTGCGATGCGCTTCCGACGTGTCAGCGCCGCTGCGCGGACGTCGCCGGCAGGGCTCGCGGTTGGCGCAGCCGGCGATCCGGAAGCGGGCAGGGGCGGTTCGGTTTCTGCTGTCATCGGTGTGCGGGGTGTCCTGGTATCGGCTTGTGGAGGTCTGCTGAGGCTTGCCCTGACGCATAATCTGCCCCATCCATGGAGTACATGTTTACCCTTTCGTCCTTATCCCATCGTCATGACCAGCGCGGGCTTGTGGTCCGAGCACCCACGTGGGCTTCAACAGGGCCGGGATCCGCCGCGACGGGCCGAGGTGCATGACCAAGGCAGCTCCCCCATTCGACGGCAAGGCGTTTGCCAGGACATTGAGCACTGCACCGGGTGTGTACCGGATGATCAGTGCCGATGACAAGGCGCTGTACGTGGGCAAGGCCAGCGCCCTGCGCAACCGCGTGTCGAGCTACTTCAACGCGACCCCGAAGTCGGCCCGGATCATGTCCATGCTCGCGCAGACGGCGCGCATGGAGGTCACGGTCACCCGCACCGAGACGGAGGCCTTGATCCTCGAAAATGAGCTGATCAAGTCGCTGAAGCCCCGTTACAACGTCCTGCTGCGGGACGACAAAAGCTACCCCTACGTGCTGCTGACCAACGAGGAGTGGCCGCGCATAACGATGCACCGTGGGCCGCGCTCGGTGCCCGGGCGCTACTTTGGTCCGTACGCCAGTGTCGGTGCCGTGCGCGACACGCTCAACCTGATCCACAAGCTGTTCAAGCTGCGCAGCTGCGACGCCAGCGTGTTCGCCAACCGCACCCGACCGTGCCTGCAATACCAGATTGGCCGCTGCAGCGGCCCCTGCGTCGGGCTGGTCGACGCGGAGGCCTACGCCGAGAGCGTGCGCCGCGCCGTGCTGATGCTGGAAGGCCGCAGCGACGAGCTGACCGACGAGATCGGCCGCGCGATGGAGGCCGCCAGCGCGCGCCTGGCGTTCGAGGAGGCTGCGCGGCTGCGCGACCTGCTGGGTTCCATCCGCACCCTGCAGGCGCGCCAGTACGTTGACGGGCGTGCGGCCGATCTGGACGTGCTGGCCGTGGCGATGCAGGGCAGCGCGGCGTGCGTGATGCTGCTGGCGTTCCGCGACGGCCGCAATCTGGGCACCCGCTCGTTCTTCCCGCGGACCAACGGCAGCGAGAGCGCCGAGGAAGTGCTGGCGGCATTCGTCTCGCAGTACTACGGCGAGCATATGCCGCCGGGCGAAATCGTCCTGGACCGCGACATTCCCGATCGCCAGCTGATCGAGGAAGCACTGTCGAGCGCGGGGGAGCGGCGAGTGCAGTTGCGTTGGAACGTGCGCGGCGACCGGGCCGGCTATCTGGATCTGGCACGCCGCAACGCCCAGATCACCCTGGCCAGCGAGCGCACCAGCCACGCCGCCCAGCTGGCACGCGCTCAGGACCTGCAGAAGATGCTCGGCATGGACGAATTGCCCGGGCGGATCGAATGTTTCGACATCAGCCACACCATGGGCGAGGCGACCGTGGCATCGTGCGTGGTGTTCGACGCGGAAGGCCCGGTGCGCGGCCAGTACCGCCGCTTCAACATCGCCGGCATCGAGCCGGGCGACGACTACGCCGCGATGCATCAGGCGCTGAGCCGCAGGTTCAAGCGTGCAATCGCCGCCCAGGGAAAGCCGGCGGGGGTGTTGCCTGACGTCCTGTTGATCGACGGCGGCGCCGGGCAGGTCGCCCAGGCCCGCGCGGTGCTCGACGAGCTCGACATCCACAGCGTCGTGCTGGTCGGCGTGGCCAAGGGACCGGCCCGGCGTCCGGGTGATGAGGATCTGCTGCTGCCTGACGGGCGCACCCTGCATCCCGGCGCCGACTCGCCGGCATTGCAGCTGGTCCAGCAGGTGCGCGACGAGGCCCACCGCTTCGCGATCACCGGTCACCGGGGTCGTCGCCAGAAAGTACGCAATTCAAGCCGGCTGGAAGATATTCCCGGTATTGGCCCGCGTCGACGCGGTAACCTGTTGCGACACTTCGGCGGCCTGGGTGGACTCAAGGGCGCCGGAGTGGAAGAAATCTCGCGGGTCGAGGGTATCAATGCGGCTTTGGCTGAACGCATCTACGCGACCTTGCACGGACTGGAAGAAGCGGGCAGCGGGCCGGATGACGGCACACGGAGTAACGGATGAAGTTGACGGTACCCACCATGCTGACCCTGCTGCGGATCGCGCTGATCCCGGTGTTGGTGGTCGTTTTCTACCTGCCGTTCAACTGGACGAGCTTGGCGGCCGCGTCGATCTTCGCGTTTGCGTCGTTAACCGACTGGGCGGATGGCTGGATTGCCCGTCGCTACAACCAGTTCTCCGCGTTTGGCGCGTTTCTGGATCCGGTCGCCGACAAGTTGATGGTGGCCGTGGCGCTGATGTTGACGGTGCAGAAGCACCCGACGGTCTGGATGACCCTGTGGGCGGCGGTGATCATCGGGCGCGAGATCGCGGTCTCCGCGCTGCGCGAGTGGATGGCCGAGCTGGGACAGCGGGCGAAGGTGAAGGTCGCCACCCTGGGCAAGATCAAGACCGTCGTGCAGATGCTGGCGCTGGTGTTCCTGCTCTACCAGAAGCCCCTGTTCGGTCTGCCGATCTTCACCATCGGTGAGTGGTTGCTCGCGGCCGCGGCATTGCTTACCCTCTGGTCCGGTTTCGCATACTTGCGGGCCGCGTGGCCGTCGATGAAAGAAGATTCACGAGGCAGTTGACAGTTCTGTCTGCATGCCTACAATAGTCGGCTCAGTCAGCGGGAATAGCTCAGTTGGTAGAGCACGACCTTGCCAAGGTCGGGGTCGCGAGTTCGAGTCTCGTTTCCCGCTCCAGACATGGCACCACGGTTCGCCGGGGTGGCACCGAACAAGGCCCCGGTTTCGGGGTTTTGTTTTTTCAGGGGATTGCCCAGTGCAACCCCAGTCGCAAGGGTTATCCTTGGGGCGCACGTCATCCGGCCGGGTGGCAGAGTGGTCATGCAGCGGACTGCAAATCCGCGTACGCCGGTTCGATTCCGACCTCGGCCTCCATTTGAAACCCCTGACTCGTCAGGGGTTTTTTATTGGGCGGCCTCTGCGGTCAGTTCCAAGAGGGCGGCACTGCCCAATAGCAGTGCCGTTTTACCGAAAGGTTTACCCAAGGCGCCTCATGAGACGGGCCCGGGTGCACTGATCCGTCCGAGCTGACGACGCTTGACCAGCGCATAGATCACCGGAATCACCACCAGGGTGAGCACCGTCGAGGACGCCATGCCCCCGACCATCGGCGCAGCGATACGCCGGGTCACCTCCGAACCGGCGCCCGTGCTCCACATGATCGGCAGCAGTCCGGCGGTGATGGCGACGACGGTCATCATCTTCGGCCGCACACGATCCACCGCGCCGGAAACGATCGCGTCCTGCAGGTCGTCCAGGCTCACCGGCCGGCCCTCGGCGCGCCGCGTTTTCGCAATCCTCTCCAGTGCCTGGTCGAGATAGATCAGCATGATCACGCCGGTCTCGGCGGCCACGCCGGCAAGGGCAATGAAGCCCACCGCCACCGCGACGCTGAGGTTGTAGTCCAGCGCCCACATCAGCCAGACGCCGCCGACCAAGGCGAACGGTACCGAGAGCATCACGATCAGCGATTCGGTCACGCGGCGGAAGTTCAGGTACAGCAGCAGGAAGATCAGTACCAGGGTCAGCGGCACGACGATCTTCATCTTCGCGGCGGCGCGTTGCATGTACTCGTACTGGCCGCTCCAGGTGGCGTAATAGCCCGGGGGGAAGTCGACCGCATCGGCGACCGCGGCTTGCGCCAGGCGCACGTACTCGCCCAGGTCGCTGTCGCGGGTGTCGACGTAGACGTAGGCCGACAGCAACGAGTTCTCGGTGCGGATTGCCGTCGCGCCGTTGCTGATCGACAACGTCGCCAGCTCACCCAACGGGATCTGTGCGCCGTCGGGTGTGGCGACCAGCACCTCGCGTGCGATCGTCTGCGGGTCGTCACGCAGTTCACGCGGATAGCGCACGATGACGCCGAAGCGTTCGCGCCCCTCGATCGTGGTGGTCACCAGCTCGCCACCCAGTGCCGCCGAGATCACGTCCTGCACGTCGCCCACGGTCAGTCCGTAGCGTGCCAGTTGCCGCGCGTCGGGTTGGATGTCCAGGTAGTAACCGCCGGTCAGCCGCTCGGCATACGCGCTGGTGGTGCCCGGCACCGTGCGTACGGCCGCCTCGATCTGCTGGGCGATCCGTTCCATCTCGGCCAGGTCGGTGCCGAACAGCTTGACCCCGATCGGCGTGCGGATGCCGGTGGACAGCATGTCGGTACGTGCCTTGATCGGCATGGTCCAGGAGTTGGCAACGCCCGGGAACTGCAGCGCCTGGTCCATTTCGGCGATCAGCGCATCGACCGTCATACCGTCGCGCCACGCATCCTCCGGTTTCAGGTTGATGACGGTTTCGAACATCTCCAGTGGCGCCGGATCGGTGGCGGTCATTGCACGCCCGGCTTTGCCGAACACCGACTCCACCTCCGGGAAGGTCTTGATGATGCGGTCCTGCTGCTGCAACAGCTCGGCGGCCTTGGTCACCGACATCCCGGGCAGGGACGTGGGCATGTAGAGCAGGGTGCCTTCGTTGAGGGTCGGCATGAACTCGCTGCCGAGTCGGGACGCCGGCCACAGGGTCAGCACCAGGGTCAGCGCCGCGACCGCGAGCGTGGCGGTCTTGTGCCGCAGTACGATCCCGATGACCGGGCGATATGCCCCGATCAGGAATCGGTTCACCGGGTTCTTCTTCTCGGGCATGATCCTGCCGCGCACGAACAGCAGCATCAGCACCGGCACCAGCGTGACCGAGAGCAGAGCGCCTGCGGCCATGACGAAGGTCTTGGTGAATGCCAGCGGCTTGAACAGGCGTCCCTCCTGGTCCTCCAGGGCGAATACCGGCAGGAACGCGACAGTGATGATCAGCAGGCTGAAGAACAGCGCGGGTCCGACTTCTCGACAGGCGTCGATGATCAGTTGCCGATGCGAGCGGCTGCCATCACTGTGTTCTATGTGCTTGTGCGCGTTCTCGATCATCACGATGGCCGCGTCCACCATGGCCCCGATCGCAATGGCAATGCCGCCCAGGCTCATGATGTTGGAGTTCATGCCCAGTGCGCGCATCGCGATGAAGGCGATCAACACGCCGACCGGCAGCATCACAATGGCGACCATCGCACTGCGCACGTGGAACAGGAACAGGATGCAGACCAGCGCCACGATGATGCTTTCCTCGATCAGCGTGGTGCGCAACGTGGCGATGGCTTGCTGGATGAGGTCGGAGCGGTCGTACACGGCCTTCAGGTTGACTCCGTCCGGCAAACCGGTCTGGATCTCGGCCATCTTCTCCTTCAGACCCTCGATGACGGCGAGCGCGTTTTCGCCATAGCGGGCAATGGCGATGCCGGCGACCACTTCGCCTTCGCCATTGAGCTCGGCGATGCCGCGCCGCTCCGCGGGAACCAGTTCGACCCGCGCGAGATCGGCGATCAGCACCGGCGTGCCGGCGTCGCTCTTGATCACCAGGTTCTCGATGTCGTCGATTCCGCGCAGGTAGCCACGCCCGCGGATCATGTACTCGGTTTCGGTCATCTCGATGACCCGGCCGCCCACATCGCGGTTGCTCTGGGCAACCACCTCGGAGATCCGCGACAGCGGCACGCCGTACTGGCGCAGCTTGCCGGGGTCCACGGTGATCGAGTACTCGCGGACGAAGCCACCGACACTGGCGACCTCGGCCACGCCGGGCGAGTTGGTCAACTGGTAGCGGACGTACCAGTCCTGGATCGCGCGCAGTTCGTCGAGCGACTTCTGTTTGCCTTCCAGCACGTACTGGTAGACCCAGCCCACGCCGGTGGCATCCGGCCCGAGCGTCGGAGTCACCCCGGCGGGCATCTGCTTGGATGCGCTGTTGAGATATTCCAGCACACGGGCCCGGGCCCAGTAGATGTCGGTGCCGTCCTCGAAAATCACGTAGACGTAGGAGGCGCCGAACATCGAGATGCCACGGACCACCTTCGAGCGCGGTACCGCCAGCATTGCCGTCGACAACGGAAAGGTCACCTGGTCCTCAACCACTTGCGGGGCCTGGCCGGGCACGTCGGCGAATACGATGACCTGGACATCGGACAGGTCAGGCTGTGCGTCCAGCGGGGTATTGAGGAGGGCGTAGATGCCGCCCGCGGTCACGGCGATCGCCATCACCAGAACCAGGAAGACATTGCGGACGGACCATTCGATCAGACGCGCCAGCATGTCAGTGCTCCGTCCCGTGCGAGTCGTGGGAAGAGTGCGGATCCGTTGTGGGTTCGGGCATCGGATCGGACTTCGTCATTCCCGGGTGACCGCTGTGGTCCGGTTCGGCCGCCGGTGGCGTCGCGTGATCGTGATCGCCGGGTGGGGTGGTGTCCGGCGAGTCGGTCATGGCCTGCAGCGCGGATTGCAGGTTGCTCTCGGCATCGATCAGGAAGTTGGCTGAGACCACCACGCGTTCCCCGTCACGCAGTCCTTCGAGCACCTCGACCCGATCGCCGGCGCGCTCGCCCAGAACCACCGTCCGCGGTTCGAATCGACCCTCTGCGACCTGCACCAGCACGAGTTGCCGCACACCGCTGTCCAGGACCGCGGAGCGCGCAACCGTGAGCGCCTCGTTGGCGTTCTCACGGCTCAGGGTGACATCGCCGAACAGGCCGGGGCGCAGGATGCCGTCGGGGTTGGGCAACTCCACCCGGACCGCCAGGGTGCGGGTGGAAGCGTCGATGATGGGCTGGATGAAACCGACCCGACCTTCGAAGCTCCGGCCCGGCATCGACGACGACGTGAAGTGTGCCTGCTGCCCGACCGACACGAGCCCGGTACTGGTCGCAGGCACGTCGGCGATCAACCACACCGTCGACAGGTCCGCCAGCCGCAGGATGGTGTCGCCGGCGGCAAACCGGTCCCCTTGCACGATCGGCTTTTCCACCAGCACCGCGTTGGCGGGCGCGTGGATCACCAGACTGCCGGCTTTGCCACGCCCCGTCGCCAAATGCGGGTCGCTGATGCCCCAGTTTTTCAGGCGCTGCCGGGCGCCATCGCGCAGGCGGATCATTGTCGCCGCGCTGGCACTATCGCCGGCGGCAAGCTTGCGTGCGGCGTCGTCCGCGACCCGGTATTCGTTCTGTGCTGCCAGCAGTTCAGGGCTGTAGACCGACAGCAGAGGCTGCCCGCGTCGCACCGTCATGCCGGTCTGGTTGGCGTACAGCTGCTCCACCCAACCCTCGAATTTCGGCGCGATCACGTACTGACGGGTTTCATCCACCTGCACGGTGGCACTGGCGCGCACGCCAGGTGACAGGGCGTGCAGGCGAACCGCTTCGGTACGAACGCCCAGCTTCTGGATCTTCTCCGGCGACAGCACCACGGTTCCCGGCGCGGCGGGCGCTTCGCCGCCCTCATAGACGGGCAGGTAGTCCATGCCCATCGAATCCTTCTTGGGCACAGGCGACGTGTCGGGCAGGCCCATCGGGTTACGGTAATAGAGGATTTTGCGCGGCTGCTCCGCACCATTGGCGGCGTCCTGCGACGGGCTTTGCGGTTGGAAGTAGCGGCCACCCCACCAGCCGGCAGCCAGCGCAACTACAACCACGGCAAGGCCGATGAACCAATGGGAAGCTTTCATTGTGTGTCTCCGCTGATGGCGCGCACGGCGGCGGCGGCCAGAAGTTCATCGCGGGTGGCATCCACCCGAAGCAGGTCGGCGCCTTGCCACTCGCGCAAGGCTTCCAGCAGGGTCGCGAAATCGACCTCGCCGACCTGATAACTGGCCAGCGCAGATTGGAAGTTCGCCTCCGATTGCGGCAACAGAGTTTGTTCAATCAGCTCGCGCTGCTCGCGGGCCCCCTGCCAACGGCCCCAGACGCTTCCCAGGCGACCCTCCAACTCGTCGCGCGCGGCATCGGTGCGTGTCAATGCGGCCTCTTCCAGCAAGCGCGATGCGCGTTCCCGGCCTCGCCGGGCGCGTTGCTGGAACGGGATCTCCACTTCCAGCATCAACGAGTAGCTGTCCACGCGATGACCCACCTGCATGGCGCCTACTCCGAGGGTGACGTCGGGAAATCGGTTGCGCCGTTCCAGCTCGGCGCGGCGATTGGCGGCCGTGGCCAATGCGGCGCTGGCTTGCAGGGCAGGGTGGTTGCCGGCGGCAATCCGCTGGCGGGTAGCCTCAAACAGGCTCTGCCCGACGGCCAGCGCGGGAGGTGCCTCAGGCTCGGCCAGTGGGGCGTCCGCGCGGCGGCCAAGCAGTGTGTTCAACGCGGAGACAGCCACCCGCCGAAGTGCCTGGCGTTCGATGCGCTGCCGTTGCATGGAGGTGCGTTCCACCTGGGCGCGGATGGAATCCTGCTGGGCGGCCATGCCCAGGGCGTAGCGGACGCCGGCGATTTCCTCCACCTGTTCCAGCAGTCCGATCAATCGGTCGATGACGGCGATGGCCTCGCGAGCGTGCCAATAGCGTACGTACGCATCTTCGGCGTTTGCCAGCAGGTCCAGCGCTACCGCGTCGTGCTCGTAGGTGCTCGCGCGGGCCTGTTCGCGGGCAACCTCGCGTGCCAGCTCCCGCTTGCCCCAGAGCGGGAATTTCTGCTGCAGCATGTAGTCCGTGGCTCCCACGTTCGCCGGAAGCACGTTCGGGTGGTCCGGATCGATACCCTGCCATTTCACCGTTGCCATCGGGTCGGGCAAGGCGCCTGCAGGAAAGACCATCGCGTCGGCAGCTTCGGCCTCGGTCTGGAGCGCCCGCAATTGCGGATTGTTTTCTACCAGCCAGTTACGGATCGAGGCGACATCGGCCCCTGGATCCAGCTCCGCTGCGAACGCGCGGGACTGGCTCATCAATGCCAGCGCCAGTGCGAGAGCCAACACCACCGCCCGAACGAAACGGCACTGTGTGCAAGGCGTCCTTGGTACCCGAGCGGGTTCCGGTCGTGCAAACGCCCATGGATAGGCGCAGTGCCTTTTTGGATATGAACAAGTCATGTCTCTGCCTTACCCGTACTGCCATCAACCAAAGGCAGTATTGCTGCGGAGGCGACATGCCGTGCAAACACGGATGCGCCGACGGAAGTGAAGTCAGGCGCAGCGGAGCGCCCGACGAACCTCGGTCGGCAATCAGATCAACAGGATGCTGGCAGGGTGCAGGGTCGGTCGATGCCATCCCACCGCGGGGGGCGCGGCCCGGTAAATGACCGTGCTGTCTACCGGTGTGACAACCCATGCCAACGAGAAGACCGGGGCCGGAAGTGACGCCGGAACCGGCGGAATGCGGCTCGCATCCCGACTTTGATCGCCCTGGGTGCAGTGGGCGTCGCAGACCGGGTCGTCGGGCGAGATCGGATGCTGGCAACCGTGCTGCAATCCCGCGCTGATGCCGGCATCCAACCCCGCGAACGCCATCGACGCGGCGGGATGACCCGCCACCGCGAACTGCGACCACAGCAGCGCCACGATCGTGAGGATCGTGATGCGGCGGAACAGGCGGCGGTGACTGGATGGTTTCATGGACTGTCCAACAGTAAGCGCATCAAGATTGTGGTGCCTTGATTCAGGTCACTCCAGGATGCGCCGCGCAGCTCACTCCTTGCGTTTGGTGCCAAGCCGCAGCGCGTTGGCAACGACCGATACCGAGCTCAGGCTCATCGCCAGCGCGGCGATCATCGGACTCAGCAGCAGTCCAGTGAACGGGTACAGCACGCCCGCCGCGATCGGCACGCCCATCGCGTTGTAGAGGAACGCAAAGCCCAGGTTCTGCTTCATGTTGGCAACGGTGTCGTTGGAGATCGCCAGTGCCCGCGTGATGCCGCGCAGGTCGCCTTTCACAAGAGTGACCTGCGCGCTCGACATCGCCACGTCGGTTCCGGTGCCCATCGCGATGCCGACATCGGCGCCGGCCAGGGCAGGAGCATCGTTGATGCCGTCACCGGCCATCGCGACCTTGCGGCCTTCGGCCTGGAGTTTCTGCACGAGCTCGATTTTGTCCTGCGGGCGGACCTCGCCATGGACCTCGTCGATCCCCAGGGTTTCCGCCACCGCCTTGGCCGTGGTGACGCCATCACCGGTGGCCATCACGATCTTCAGGCCCGCCTCGTGCAGCGATTTGATGGCATCGGCGGTGGTCGCCTTGATCGGGTCGGAAACCGCCAACAGGCCGGCCAGGACACCGTCGACCGCCAGGTACATGACGCTGGCACCTTCCCGGCGCAATTCCTCCGCCTGGGTCGCGAGCACCGACGCATTCACGCCGACCTCGTCCATCAGCGCGGTGTTGCCGATCGCCAGGGTGGCGCCACCGACCTTGCCTCTTACGCCGATACCGGTAGAGGACTCGAAGTCCTCCGGTGTTTCCAGCGTCATGTCGCGCCGCCGCGCCTCGGCGACGATGGCATCCGCCAAGGGGTGTTCGCTGCCCTGGTCGAGACTGGCGGCGAGACGCAGCACGTCGTCCTGGGTGAAACCTTCAGCGGCCAGTGTGGAGTGGAACGCCGGACGCCCCTCGGTCAGGGTCCCGGTCTTGTCGACGATCAGGACGTCGATCTTGCGCAGGTTCTCGATGGCTTCGGCATCGCGGAACAGCACGCCTTCGCCAGCCGCGCGGCCGGTGGCCACCATGATCGACATGGGCGTGGCCAGCCCGAGTGCGCAGGGACAGGCGATGATCAATACCGAAATCGAGTTGACGATCGCAAAGGTCCACGACGGTTCGGGACCGAAAAGCCCCCAGACAATGAAGGTGGCAACGGCCACTGCAATGACTGCCAGCACGAACCAGAAGGACACCTTGTCGGCCATGCGCTGCATCGGCGCCCGCGAGCGTTGCGCCTGCGAGACCAATTGCACGATCTGCGAAAGGACCGTGGCCGAGCCCACTTTTTCCGCGCGGATCACCAGGGCGCCGCTGCCGTTGAGCGTGGCGCCGATGACGTTGGAACCGGGGCTCTTCTCGATCGGGATGGGCTCGCCGGTGAGCATCGACTCGTCGACGTTGGAGCTGCCTTCGATCACTTCGCCGTCCACCGGCACCTTCTCGCCCGGACGGACCCGCAGGCGATCGCCGACGTGGACGTGGCTGAGCTCGACATCCTCTTCCGTGCCGTCATCGTTCAGCCGGCGCGCGGTCTTGGGCGCCAGACCCAGCAGTGCCTTCAGCGCCGAGGAGGTCTTTGACCGGGCGCGCAGCTCGAGCATCTGGCCGAGCAGGGTCAGCGAGATGATCATCGCAGCCGCTTCGAAATAGACCCCGACCCGGCCGTGCTCATGGAACGATTCCGGGAACAGGTCTGGGGCAAGCGTGGCAACGACGCTGTAGCCGAACGCGGCGCCGACGCCCATGCTGATCAGCGTCCACATGTTGGGACTGCGGTTGCGGACCGACTGCACGCCGCGCACGAAGAAAGGCGCGCCCGCCCACAGCACCACCGGCAGGGTCAGCGCGAATTCGATCCAGGTACGCGTCTCCACCGGCAGGGCGGGGAAGCGGTGGCCAAACATCGCCAGCAGCATCACGATCACCGAAAGCGGCAGGGTCCACCAGAAGCGCCGGCTGAAATCACGCAGCTCCGGATTTTCCTCATCGTCCAGGCCCGGCATTTCCGGTTCCAGCGCCATGCCGCAGATCGGGCACGTGCCGGGTCCTTCCTGACGGATCTGGGGATGCATGGGGCAGGTGTAGATCGCCCCTTCCGGAGCCGGCGGGGCGGCGTCTTCGGCTTGCGGGTCCAGATATCGTGCCGGATCCGCGACGAAGCGCTCCCGGCAGCTCGCCGAGCAGAAGTGGTGGGTTGTGCCTTCATGCTCGGCGTGGTGGTCGGTCTTGTCGGGGTCGACCTGCATGCCACAAACCGGATCGGTCACGGTGGTTCCTTCAGCGGAGTCCGTGTCGTGATGATTGGTGTTCATGGGTCCCTCCCGGGAAACACGATGGGTTGAAGGGGTACGGAGCTACCTGTCAGTCGCCGTGACGGGCAAACTCCGAAGTGGTGCCGTCGTTGGCGACGAGCTCGACGACATAGGGCTGCACGCGTCCGTCGGGGAGCTCCATGCCCGGCGAGCCGGCCGGCATGCCGGGCACAACCAGGCCCCTGGCATCGGGACGCTCGGCGAGCAGGCGCTTGATGTCAGCGGCGGGTACATGGCCCTCGATGAAGTAGCCGCCAACTTCCGCGGTGTGGCACGAGCCTTTGCCGTAGGGGACGCCAACGCGCTCCTTGATCGGGCCCATGTCATCGGTATCGTTGGTCTGGACCTCGAAGCCCGCGCGCTCCATGTGCCCCACCCAGAATACGCAGCAGCCGCAACTGGGACTCTTGTTGACGATCATCATGGGCAGCGTCGACTGCGCCGGCGCAGGTGCCGCCTCCACGGATGCCGCTTGTGGGCCGGAAGACGCGAATGTCGACGGCGTGTCGTTGCCATCCGGCGCTCCCGCGCAGGCGGTGAGCGTATAAGCCGATGCCACGACCAGCATGATCAGCAGGGATTTTTTGTAGTTCATAGGATGCCTCACTCGGCCTTCTTCGGTCGTGACGACCAGTGGATATGGACGATCTGCCAATCACCTGAGCGATCGTTGAGGATCATGGTTTCGGTGCTGAGCAACGTGACGGGCTTGTTGTCCCTGGACGTATGAATCTCACTTTCGGTAGCGACCCAGGCCAGGTTGCCATCGACCCGCGCCGTTCGGGACAACACGTTTACGTTGGCACCGCCCAGGAATGCGGCATCCGACTTTGCATGGTGGTCCAGGTACTCCTCACGGCTGCGTTCAACACCGCCGGACTCCAGGATGATGGCATCCGGTGCCAACAGGCTCTTCACCCGATCGAAGTCGGCCGCTGCCAGCGCCTTGCTGAAATCATCGACCTGCTTGACCGCGCTGGTTGCCGCGTCGGGAATGTCGGGCGTACTGGATGGGGCGACTTGTGCGTGGTGGGAGTCGTGGGAGCTTGAAGGCGGGGTGGGCTGGGCGAACGCGGGTGCGGCTATCGCCATCAGCAACGCGATAGCCGAGGCGGAAGCTGTTTTCGTTTTCATGCTTGTCTCCGGTTGGTCAGTGCTGATGATCGTGATTCGAGTGGTCATCGGGAGGAGTGGCGGGGTCGACCGGTTCCGAGGCAGGGACCTCGACCGGCGCTGGCGTGGGATGAACCACATCGTGGTGGTCGTCCATGGTTTCCCCACCACCGTGCGAATGGCCGTCACTGCTGTCTACCAGCGCGCGATACCCGGTTGCATCGAGATCAGGCAGCTTTTGCAGGAATGCCGCCATGTTCCATATGTACTCGTCATCCATGCTCAAGCCCCAGGCGGGCATGCCCGATGCCTTGATCCCGTGCTTGATCACCCAGAACGCCGCGGCTTGGTCGACCGTAGCCTCCGTGAGGTCCGGCGGTGCGGGGTAGAGCCCGCGGCTGAGTTCGGTCTGGGACACGCCGGGTGCCAGATGGCAGGCAGCGCACATCGCATCGTAGTTGCCTGCGCCCTGCCGGATCTGGTCGTCACTGCCCAGGCCGACGGGCACCTGGAGTTTCCCGGCGCGTGTCTGGATCGAGCGATCCCTGGCAAGTTCCAGCAGGGAGTAGACGGGGCGCGAATGGGGGTCGTCGGCAGCGACGTTGTACGCCCCCGACCAGATCGCTCCACCGGCAATGATTGCGACGGCCGCGAGAATCGATCCGGTCAACACGGCCTTGCGTGTCCTTGATGTCATGGTGACTCTCCCTAGAACCAGATACGCACACCCGCCACCAGGCGGGTATCACGGGTGTCCTCGCCATCGGCGCGGCGCAAGTCGGCGGTGTTGCCGAACATGCGTTCGTGGACGACGCCGACATACGGCGCGAACCTGCGGTCGATCTCGTAACGCACGCGGACGCCGGCCTCCACCGAGCTCAGTCCGGAACCGATTCCGCGCTGCGGATCGTCCTTGCCGAAGGCGGTGATTTCGACCAGCGGCTGCAGGATCAACCGGTTGGTGAGCAGCAACTCGTATTCGGCCTCCACGTTCGCCGCGGTCTGGCCGGATTCGCCGATGTAGGCGGTGGCCGACACGTCGAATTTCATCGGCGCCAGACCCTGCACCCCGAAGGCGGCCCAGGTCTGCGAATCGCCCGGATTGAAATCGTGCTTGATGCCGGCCAGCACGTCCCACCAGGTCGACACGCTGCGACCGTAGAAAACCTCCAGATCCGCCGCCTCCGTCTTGCCGCCGATCCGCTCGCCCTCGGTGCGCAGCCAGAGTCGATTGAGGTCGCTGCCAACCCACGCCTGACCCTCCCACGCCTGGCCGGAACCGGGCTTCGCATCCCAGGCTTCCAGACGATTGAAAACCACGTAGCTGTTGATCTCCGGGGCATGTTGCATGGGCCGGTGCAGGGCCGGGAACGCGGCCGCGCGATCGGCGTCGGTGACGGCAGGAATCGGCGTGATCGGCTCGCTGCTCGCCGCTGGCGCCCCATGTCCCATGGCCGAGTGATCATCACCCGTTGGCGCCGTTTTCCCGGTCGCCTTTTTCGCGGGTTTGCTCGCTGGCGGGGCAGGGTGATGGGCGTGGTCTTGAGTGACAGGGGCAGGCGTCGCCGCCGCGTGGCCCTGATGGTCTTGGGCTACGGCGGTGCCATGCAGTGCCAGACCCAGCGCGAGTGCCAACGCGGTGGCGGGAACATTCACGCGGCTCATTCCTCGACCCTCACTTCGCGCATCATCCCGGCTTCCATGTGGTACAGCAGGTGGCAGTGGTAGGCCCAGCGGCCCAGTGCGTCGGCGCGGACGCGGTAGCTGCGCTTGGTGCCGGGGGGGATGTCGATCGTGTGCTTGCGCAGGTGGAAGTCGCCGTTCTCGTCCTCCAGATCGCTCCACATGCCGTGGAGGTGGATTGGGTGGCCCATCATCGTGTCGTTGACCAGCACGATGCGCAGACGCTCGCCGTAGTTGAGCCGCAGCGGTTCGACATCGGCGAACTTGAGGCCGTCAAACGACCAGGCGAATTTCTCCATGTGCCCGGTCAGGTGCAGTTCCACTTCGCGGCCGGGTTCGCGGCCGTCGGGATCCTCGAACAGGCTCTTCATGGCGGCATACGTGAGCACCGTGCGGCCGTTGTCGCGCAGGCCCATGCCCGGATCGTCCAGTTTCGGCGCCAGCGACATCGCCTGCATGTCGACCAGTGGGTTGCCGGTCTCGCTGGCAGGGTGTTGCTGCATGCCGTCGGCCGAGTGATCCATGCCGGCCATTGCGCTCATGTCGTGGCCGGAATGGTCCATGCCAGCGTGTCCGCCATCAGCCGGGCTCGCACCTCCACTCGCGCTGCCACTGCCGTGATCCATGCTGCCGTGATCCATCCCGCCATGCCCCATGTCGTCCATGGTCAGAAGCGGGCGGGGGTCCAGCGGCGGGACCGGTGGTTGCAGGCCCTGGCGCACGGCCAGGGTGCCGCGTGCGTATCCGGTACGGCCCATGTCCTGGGCGAAGATCGCAAACGCGTCCGCGCCGGCCGGCTCGACCAGAACGTCGAACGTTTCAGCCACGGCAATACGGAACTCGTCGACCGACACCGGGTGGATGTACTGCCCGTCGGCGGCGACCACGGTCATCTTCAGGCCGGGAACACGCACGTCGAAATAGGTCATCGCCGAGCCGTTGATGAAGCGCAACAGCACTTTCTCGCCCGGCTTGAACAGGCCGGTCCAGTTGCCCGACGGCGCGGTGCCATTCATCAGGAACGTGTAGGTGTGGCCGTTGATGTCGGAGATGTCGGATGGTGTCATCCGCATCTGTCCCCACATCTTGCGATCCTGAAGCGTCGCCGACAGGCCATCTTCGCGCACGTCGCGGACGAAGTCGCCGACGGTGCGCTGGTAATAGTTGTCGAAGCTGGAGTCCTTCTTCATGCGCCGGAACAGCGCGGTGGGATCCATGTCGGTCCAGTCCGAAAGCAGCACCACATGCTCGCGGTCGTAGTGGTAGGGCGCCGGAGCACGCGGCTCAACGATGATCGGACCGTACAGTCCGGCCTGCTCCTGGAACATCGAGTGGCTGTGGTACCAGTACGTGCCGGACTGCTGTAGCTGGAACCGGTAGGTGTAGGTCTCGCCCGGCGCAATGCCGTCGAAGCTCATTCCCGGAACCCCGTCCATGTTGGCTGGGAGCAGGATGCCGTGCCAATGGATCGAGGAGTGCGCGTTGCGGAGGCGGTTGGCGACGCGCACCGTGACCGTATCGCCTTCGCGCCAGCGCAGAAGCGGGGCCGGCAGCGAGCCGTTGACGGTGATCGCCGGCCGCGTGCTGCCGGTGAAGTTGACCATCGAACCGCCGATGGAAAGGTCGAAATCGGTGCCGCTCAGGGTCTTCAGCGCCGGTGTCTGGCCCGTGGCGGCGAGTGCCGGCAAGCGCCAGAGTCCCATGCCCGCGGCGAGCCCGCCAGCGGCCAGACCGGTGACAAAGCGCCGTCGGGAGGGCGCCGCTGGCGCGCGGCCGGAAAAATCGGTAGACATGCATTACTCCGTGAAATCGGATAAGTCGTCGTCCGCGCGAAGGCGGAGTCGCTCAACACTTGCCGCCACGACGCAGAAAGCGCGCCCATTGGCTGGCAAATCGCAACGGCCGCCCTGCGCGGGCGGACCGGACTCAACCGATCGGAGGTCGGTATCGACCCTGCAGAACGGGCGCCGCGTGATCGGAGATCGTTTGGTGGTCGACCAGCACCTGCGGCGGGAGCATCCAGGCCTGCGCCGGCACTGTCACGGTCCACAGCATCCCAGCCGGGCAGGCGGTGTCACACGACGAGCCCTCACAGCAATCCGCTGCCGGGGAATGGCTGTCGCATGATGCGGCGGCAAGGTCAGGCACTGCCCGCTGCGCGTGACCAGCGCAGTCCTCGTGGTCATCCGTGGCGGACACCGCATCGGCCATGCCGACGTGCTGCACATGCATCTGCGTGGCAGCCACGGCGAGACCCGATCCATTGAGGACCAGCGCCAGGCAAAGCAGGACACGCAGTAGCAGGTGTGGGATTGGCATCGCTGCCTACTTTAAAGCAAAGAAATGACGCCCGCGCCGCAGCTATTCAGGCCGCACCGGCGTCAGGTCCGGCGCATCCTTGGGCACCGGATTGGCCTCCAGCTCCTTGATGAGCGTCTTCATCTCGCCGATCTCGCGGACCTGCGCCTCGATGATGCCGTCGGCAAGTTCGCGCACACGCGGATCGCGGATGTGGGCGCGGCCGCTGGTGAGGATGGCGATCGAGTGATGCGGAATCATCGCCCGCATGTAGGAGACGTCGTCCACTGTCTCCTGGCTGCGGACCAGCCACAAGGCAAGCGCGAAAACGGCCACGCTGCCGACCAGAATGGCGACGTTGGTTGCGGCGCTCTCATACATCTTGAGCATGAAGAGCAGCATCACGATGGCCATGGATGCGCCCATGACGATCGCCATGTAAAGGCGGGTCTCGCTGAAGAAGATGTGGTCGGTCGCGTAGGTGTTGAGGTACATCAGGATGAACATCACCACCGTGGACGTGGCGATCATGGCGCCGAACTTGACGTATTTGGACATGGATGATTCCCTCCGGGTGTGGGCGGGTTTGGTGCTGGCGCGTGTCAACCGCGGGTCGTGAGCGGCAGTTTGGGACGCCCGTATCAATGACAGTGTCTCGCCCCAACCGGTTCGCATCCCGTGAAACGCCGGTGGCGCGAAGTCGGCAAACCACCGCATGAGCGGCCGAAATTTTCTCGGAGCCGGGCCGCGTCCGTACAATGACGTTGCTGCAGCGCGCCTCCTCAGCCCGGATGGCGGAACTGGTAGACGCAACGGACTTAAAATCCGTCAGCCGCAAGGCTATCCGGGTTCGATTCCCGGTCCGGGCACCAGGTCGCGCGGGTTTCGTTTGCTGAACCGATGCCGGTACCGAGGCAGCTGGACGATGCGAACATGGGCGCCATCCCCCGACTCTCGCGATGCTGCCCATGTCCCGTTCCCGGTCTGTTTCCTGTGTGCTGGCTGCGCTCGGCGCGCTCGCTCTTCCGCTGCAGGCGTCTGCATCGCCTGCCAATGAGTCCTATGACAGCGCTGCTTTCGATCGCTGCATCGCCGGGGTGCGCACGCAGGCGCTCGGGGCCGGCATAAGCGCTGCGGTATTCGACCAGCACGTTGGTACCGTGACCCCGGACGTGTCGGTGCTGCCGCTGCTGGACAGCCAGCCCGAGTTCAAGACGCCGATCTGGGACTATCTGGCGGGTCTGGTCGATGCGGAGCGCGTCCAGGACGGGCAGGCGATGCTGAGCGAGCACGCCGCCACGCTGAAACGGGTCGAGAGCCAGTACGGCGTGGACCCGGCGACCGTGGTGGCGGTGTGGGGCGTGGAAAGCAACTTCGGCAAGACCTTTGGCAAGCGGCCATTGCTGACGTCGCTGACTACGCTCTCGTGCATGGGCCGCCGGCAGCCGTTCTTCCGTGGCGAGCTGATCGCGACGCTGCAGATCGTCCAGGCCGGCGACGTGGCGGCGGACAAATTGGTCGGCTCCTGGGCAGGGGCCTTCGGCCACACCCAGTTCATGCCGTCCACCTACCGGCGCATCGCGGTGGACTTTGACGGCGACGGCCGACGCGACCTGGTCGGCAGCGTTCCCGATGCGCTGGCTTCCACGGCCAACTACCTGAAGCGCTCGGGCTGGCGCACCGGTGAGCCCTGGGGCCACGAGGTGCGGTTGCCGGCCAATTTTGACGCGTCGGTTGCCGGGCGCACCTCGCGCAAGCCGCTCTCGTTCTGGACCGGGCGTGGCGTCACCCGCGTGGATGGAGCGCCGTTGATCGCATCGGACAAGGCGACGGCGCTCATGTTGCCGGCGGGCAAGTCGGGGCCGGCGTTCCTGGTGTTCAAGAACTTCGACGCGATCTACTCCTACAACGCGGCGGAGAGCTACGCGTTCGCGATCGCGCTGCTGAGTGAGCGCCTGCGCGGGCAGGGCGGACTGGTCACCGCATGGCCGACCGATGATCCGGGGCTGTCGCGCCGCGAGCGCCGCGAGTTGCAGGCCTTGCTGCTGCAACGCGGCCACGATATCGGCGAGGTCGACGGCATGATCGGCAGCGCCAGTCGCGCGGCGATCAAGCTCGAGCAGGAGCGCCTGGGCATCAACGCCGACGGACGCGCGGGGCAGGCGATCCTGCGCGCGCTGCGGGAGAAGGACGGCGCTGCGGCCGGCGCGTCCGGTTAAGCGCCGGCCTCAACCGGGTCTCCACCGTGGGCGGTTATCCTCGTGGCCTGAGCTGAACCCATCCGACCTGACCGGACCTCCCGCATGCTGCGTTACCTGCCGTATTTCCTGAGCATCCTGCTGACCGTGCTGACCGGCCTGCTCGCCGTGCTGGTGGCACCGGGATGGGGCTGGGCGGCGCTGGTGTTTGGCTGCATCGCTGCATTGGGTACGGCCGACGTGCTGCAGCGGACCAGCGCGTTGCGGCAGAACTATCCGGTGATCGCGCACTTCCGCTACGGGCTGGAATCCATCGGTCCGGAGATGCGCCAGTACTTCATTCAGGCCGATACCGCCGAGGTGCCGTTCTCGCGCCTGCAGCGCGCGCTGGTCTACCAGCGTGCCAAATCGGTCAACGACACCCGCCCGTTTGGCACCATGCAGGACGTCTACGCCAACGACTACGAGTGGATCAACCACTCGATGGCGCCCGTGCCCCATGGCGATCCGAACTTCCGCGTGCTGATCGGTCCCAATACCGCGCAACCGTACCTGGCCAGCGTATTCAACATCTCGGCGATGAGTTTCGGCTCGCTGTCGGCCAATGCCATCCGCGCCCTCAACAAGGGCGCGATGATGGGCGGCTTCTACCACGACACCGGCGAGGGTTCGATCTCGCCCTATCACCGCGAGCACGGCGGCGACCTGGTCTGGGAAATCGGGTCGGGCTACTTCGGCTGCCGCAATCCGGATGGCACGTTCAATGCCGAGCGCTTTGCTGCCAACGCGACCGAGTCGCAGGTCAAGATGATCGAGATCAAGCTGTCGCAAGGCGCCAAGCCCGGCCACGGCGGGGTGCTGCCGGCAGCGAAGGTCAGTCCGGAGATCGCGGTCACCCGCGGTGTCGAGGCGGGGGTTGAGTGCGTGTCACCCGCGCGCCACAGCGCGTTCTCGACCCCGGTGGAACTGCTGCAGTTCGTGGCGAGGCTGCGCGAGTTGTCTGGCGGCAAGCCGACCGGATTCAAGCTCGCCATCGGCCATCCCTGGGAGTGGTTCGCGATCGCCAAGGCGATGCACGAGACCGGGTTGCTGCCCGACTTCATCGTCGTGGACGGCGCGGAGGGCGGCACCGGCGCGGCGCCGGCGGAGTTCATGAACCACGTCGGCGTGCCCATGCATGAGGCCCTGATGCTGGTTCACAACACCCTGGTCGGGCTGAACCTGCGCGACGACATCCGCCTGGGTGGGGCGGGACGGATCATCAGTGCGTTCGACATCGTGCGCACGCTGGCGATGGGCGCCGACTGGTGCAACTCGGGGCGCGGTTTCATGTTCGCGGTGGGCTGCATCCAGGCCCAGAGCTGCCACACCGATCGCTGCCCGACCGGCGTGGCGACCCAGGATCCGGCGCGCTGGAAGGGCCTGGACGTGACCGACAAATCGATCCGCGTGCAGGGATTCCACCGCAACACGCTCAATGCGCTGCGTGACCTGCTGTGCGCGGCCGGCCTGAGCGATCCCAGGGAGGTCGGGCCCGAACACATCCTGCGGCGGGTTTCGCCCACCGAGGTGCGATCGTTGGCGGCGCTGTACAACTTCCTCGAGCCCGGCCAATTGCTGTCCGGCATCCCCGACCATGCCGTGTTCCAGTCCTACTGGGCGAGCGCGCGCAGCGACTCTTTCGACGCGCCGCAGCAAGTGATGTCGATGCGCGAAAGCAAGGCGCGCTGAGCGCGGTCAGAGGATCTGCAGCACGTTCTCCGGCGGCCGGCCAATCACGGCGCGCCCCTTGTGGACGAAGATCGGGCGCTCGATCAGGCGCGGGTGGGTCGTCATCGCCTCGATGATCTCGTCATCGGACTTGCCCGGATCCGCCAGGCCAAGTTCGGCGTACTCGATCTCGCCGGTGCGCAGCAACGCGCGCGGCGGCATGTCGAGCATCTCCAGCAGCGAGCGCAACTCGCCGGCATCGGGCGGGTTGTCCAGATACAGGATGACCTCGGGCTGGATGCCTTTTTCCTGCAACAGCTCGAGGGTGCCGCGCGACTTTGAGCAGCGCGGGTTGTGGTAGAGGCGGGTGTTTTTCATGACGGATCCGTTGAGATGATCGGAGAATCATCCTAGCGTCGCAGTCGTTGCGCTGACATCGCCTTACGTTCAATCCGTCCTTGCCCCCAACACCCGACGCCAGCGGAGGATCGGGCACAAAAAAGGCCACCCCGCAGGGTGGCCTCTGTACACAATCTGGTGGGCGGTGCAGGGATCGAACCTGCGACCCTTGCCGTGTGAAGGCAATGCTCTACCGCTGAGCTAACCGCCCGAAATCCGTTGTCCGGATCATCCGGCCGATTATACGGGAGCCCTGAATCCGCGCAACCGTTGTGTTGCGCCGGGGGGATGCAGGCCGCGCTTCGTCGCGGTTGCCGCATGCCTGAGCGGGCAGGTGCGACCATGACACGCTCTTGCAGCCAACCCGCCGACCATGGGCCACCCAGACCGGAGTGGCCGATGAGTGATGCCCCTGCGCCCAAGCCCGCCTCGTCCGTCCGCATCGGCTGCGCGGGCTGGTCGATCCCAACGCGTGCGGCGCACCTGTTCGGTGCCGGGGACAGTCATCTTGAGCGCTACGCGACCCGCTTCGACGTGGTCGAGATCAACTCCTCGTTCTACCGGCCACATCAGGCGAAGACCTGGTCCCGCTGGGCGGACACGGTGCCATTGGGGTTCCGGTTTTCAGTGAAGCTGCCGCGGCAGATCACCCACGAGGCGCGGTTGGTCGAAGTCGACACGCTGCTGGGTGAGTTTCTGGATCAGGTCGCCGGCCTGGGCGCGAAGCTCGGCGGGTTCCTCGTGCAGCTGCCGCCGAGCCTTGTCCTCGACATGCGAGTGGCGGAGGCATTCTTCGGCTTGATGCGACAACGCGTAGAGGTGCCCATTGCGTGCGAGCCACGCCACCCGAGCTGGTTTGACGCCGAGGCCACGGACCTGTGGGGAGGGCTTTTCGCTCACCCGCGTGGCCGCAGACCCGGCACGCGTGGCGGGAGCGGAGTCGCCCGCCGGTCCAAGGTCCGCGCGCTGGCGCTACTGGCGCCTGCACGGCTCGCCGCGGATGTATTACAGCCGCTACGAAGACCCGGTGCTCGAGCAACTGGCGCCGCAGCTTCTGCAGCGCGGCACGGCGACAGCGCCGGCGTGGTGCATTTTTGACAACACTGCTGGCGGCCACGCGATGGAGGACGCGGCAAGGCTGCAAGAGCTTGTCGGGCGCGGCTGAGATCAACCGGATCGGCCAGTCACCCCCGCGGGGCGTAGGCGATCAGGGCGATGGCGACGATCGCCAGCGCGATCGCCAGGCGGTTCCAGCGGCTGGTCGGCTCCCGGAACACCGCGACGCCGACCAGCGTTCCCAGCACCACCACGCCGATGTTCATCGCCGCGAACACCACCGCCGGGCTTTCGGGCAACGCCTGGTGCGCGCGCACGTAGAAGACGATGTTGCCGAAGTTGAGCAGTCCCAGCAGCAGTCCGGCGGCGAAGCTGGACCTGTCCAACCGCGCGGTTCCACGCGCATGGCGGATGACCTGCCAGCCGGCCATGAGCACGAACGCCAGCACGAAGGCGACCTGCAGCGAGGCCATCGACGGCGTGCCCGACTGGGCGACAAGTTTCAGCAGCACGTCCACGCAGGCGAACCCCACCCAGACCGTGAGCAGCGGCATCCACACCATCCGCCCGTTGCCGGCTGACACGGGGCGGGCAAGGATGCCGGCCACGGCGACCAGCCCCAGCGCAAGACCGACCAATTTGACGACGCTGGCCGTCTCCCCGAACACGGTGAATGCGGCAACCAGCGAGAGCAGGAAGGAAAGGCGCTGGGCGACGTCGGTCCGCACGATGCCGGCCTGGCGCACAGCGCTGGCAAGCACCAGGAACAGCGACGGCAGCAAAACGCCCAGTCCCAGCAACACCCACCAGTGGCCACCGGCGCTGCGCAGGCTGCCCAGGTCCGGGCGCAGCAGCAGCGCGCACAGCACCGCGGCGACCAGGTAGTTCCAGGTCACCATCTGGGCGACATCCAGGCGCTTGCGCGGAGCGATTTTCAGCAGTACCGAGACGAGGACGCTGCACAGGACGCTGAGGCCGATCAGGTGCATGCGTGCGTCCGGTCGGAGCAGGAGACAGGGAATTTCATCGGCGACATTGTCGGTTCCAGCCGCCATTTCCGCCAGCATCCGCACGCACAGGCGGCGCTGGGGGTTCTGACCCCCGTGTCTTCCGGCCGGGCGTGCGGTCCGCGCGTCGCGCGCCGGCTGCTATTCGCGCCAACCTGCGCGACAATAGTCGCTCGAGTCGACGCGCGTCTGCGCCCGATCTCGCCAAGCATCCCACGTGCCGCGCTGCGGCCGTCAAACCCCCTTCCTCCACAGGAGCTGGACATGTTCAGCCATTTGCCGCTTTACGCGGGCGACCCGATCCTTTCGCTGCAGCAGGCGTACCTGGCCGAGACGCGCGCAGACAAGGTCAACCTCGGCATTGGCGCCTACCAGGACGCGAACGGTGCGATTCCCACGCTGCGCTCGGTGGCGGCGGTTCGCCCGCAGATCGCGGCCGACCAGGGCGCGACCCCGTACCTCCCGATTGCGGGATCAAAGACCTATCGCGACGCGGTGACCGAGCTGGTTCTGGGCAGTGAGCGCTACGAAAAAGTGGCCGGGCGCGCGGTGGCCATCCAGTCGTTGGGTGGCTCGGGTGCGTTGAAGGTCGGTTGCGACATGCTCAAGCGCCACTTTCCCGACTCGGAAGTCTTCATCAGCGCGCCGTCCTGGCCGAACCACCAGGCCATCTTCGAGACCGGCGGGTTCAAGGTTGGCAGCTATCGCTATTTCGACGCCGCGACCAACGGTGTGGATTTCGACGGCATGTTGGCCGACCTGCAGCAGATGCCGGCGCGCAGCATCGTCATCCTGCATCCGGCCTGCCACAACCCGACCGGCGCGGACCTGACCCGCGCGCAGTGGGATGCGGTGGTCAAGGTGGTCGCCGAGCGCGGCCTGCTGCCCTTCCTCGACATGGCCTACCAGGGATTTGCTGAAGGCATCGATGCCGACGCCTACGCCGTGCACGCGATGGTCGATGCCGGGGTTTCGTTGCTGCTGAGCGTCTCATTCTCCAAGACCTTCTCGCTGTACGGCGAGCGGGTCGGCGCGCTGGTGGCGGTGTGCGATGACGCCGACGTGGCGCGCCGCGTGCTGAGCCAGATGGAGATGTCCATCCGGGCCAACTACTCCAGTCCGCCGACGTTTGGTGGCCGAATCGTCACCAGCGTGCTGACCGACGCAGCGCTGCGCAAGGACTGGAAGAGCGAGGTCGAGGAGATGCGCACCCGCATGTTGCAGATGCGCGAGCGGCTGCATGCGGGTATGAAGTCGCGCGTCCCGTCGCTGGATGTCGACTACCTGCTGACCCAGCGCGGCATGTTCAGCTACACCGGCCTCAATCCGGCCCAGGTCGAGCGTCTGCGCGCCGACCACGGCATCTATGCGGTCGGCTCCGGGCGCATCTGCGTCGCCGGCCTGCGCGATGAGAACGTTGACCGGGTCGCCGATGCTTTCGCCCAGGTGATGGACGACCCAGGGGAAAGCTGATGGGCAAGCCACGCGGACAACTCAAGCTCGACGGGTTCAACCACCTCACCAAGTCGCTGAGCTTCAACATCTACGACATCTCCTACGCGGTGTCGGAGACCCAGCGCCAGCGCTACATCGAGTACATCGACGAGGAGTACGACTCCGACCGGTTGACCGAAATCCTGCTCAAGGTGGCCGAGATCATCGGTGGCACCGTGCTCGACGTCGCGCGCCAGGACTACGACCCGCAGGGCGCGTCGGTGACGATCCTGATGTCGGACCGCCCCGCTGCCGTGCCGCCGCCTGCGCGAGGCAGCACGGTGGGGCACATGGACAAGAGCCACATCACCGTCCACACCTATCCGGAGATGCACCCCGACAACGGCATCGCGACGTTCCGGGTGGACATCGACGTGGCCACCTGCGGCCTGACCTCGCCGCTTGAGGCGCTGGACTACCTGATCAAGCAGTTCGACTCGGATGTGGTGATCTGCGACTACCGGGTGCGCGGATTCACCCGCAACGCCAAAGGCAAGAAGCACTTCATCGACCACAAGATCAACTCGATCCAGGAATCGATCCACAAGCGTCTGCTGGACAAGTACGAGTGCCGCGACGTCAACGTCTACCAGGAGAATATCTTCCACACCAAGATGCACCTGAAGAACTTCAATCTGGACGACTACCTTTTCAGCGAGATGGCCCAGCAGCTGTCGTTCCGTGAGCGCATGCGCATCGAGCACCTGCTGCGCAAGGAGATCATCGAGCTCTACCAGAGCTCACCGGTCGACTAGGTGCGGCTGCATACGCAGGCGTAACCGGGCAGCGGGCATCCTGAGCGGGAAATCCCTCCAGAGTCCCGTTGACCATGGACCTTGATGCGCTGCTGCTGTCGCGGATCCAGTTCGCCTTCACCATCTCGTTCCACATCATCTTCCCGGCCATCACCATCGGCCTGGCCAGTTACCTGACGGTCCTGGAAGGCGCCTGGCTGTACACCAAGCGCCGCGTCTACCTGGACCTGTACCAGTTCTGGATCAAGGTGTTCGCGGTCGCCTTCGGCATGGGCGTGGTCTCCGGGGTGGTGATGGCCTACCAGTTCGGCACCAACTGGAGCGAGTTCTCGCGTTTTGCCGGTGGCATCACCGGCCCGCTGCTGGCGTATGAGGTGCTTACCGCGTTCTTCCTGGAAGCCGGCTTCCTGGGCGTGATGCTGTTCGGGATGAAGCGCGTTGGCCCCGGCCTGCACATGTTCTCCACCGCTGCGGTGGCGGTCGGCACGCTGATTTCCTCGACCTGGATCATTGCCTCCAACAGTTGGATGCACACCCCCAGGGCCACGAAATCATCGACGGCATCGCGGTCCCGGTGGATTGGCTGGCGGTGATTTTCAATCCGTCATTTCCGTACCGCCTGACCCACATGGTGATCGCCGCCTTCCTTGCCACCGCGCTGCTGGTCGGTGCCAGCGCGGCCTGGCAGATGCTTCGCAGGCGCGATAATCCGGCCATACGGACGATGTGGTCGATGGCCCTGTGGATGGTGCTGGTGACAGCGCCGTTGCAGGCGATCGTGGGCGACTTCCACGGCCTGAACACGCTCGAGCACCAGCCGGCAAAAATCGCCGCGATGGAGGGCCATTGGGAGAACACCCCGGGCGAAGGCGTGCCGCTGACGCTGTTCGCCATCCCCGACATGGAGCAGGAGCGGAATCGCTACGCGGTGGACATCCCGAACCTGGGCAGCCTGATCCTCACCCACAGCTGGGACGGGCAGTTCGCCGGGCTCAAGGAGTTCGCACCGGAGGACCGGCCCAATTCGACGATCGTGTTCTGGACCTTCCGCGTCATGGTCGGACTGGGCCTGTTGATGATCGCGCTGGGCCTGTGGGGCGCGTGGAGCCGCATTCGCGGCAAGCTGCATACCTCGCGCGGATTGATGCGTTTCGCGCTGCTGATGGGTCCGGCGGGACTGGTCGCCATCCTCGCCGGCTGGTTCACCACCGAGATCGGCCGCCAGCCCTGGATCGTGCAGGGCCTGATGCGTACCTCCGAGGCGGTGTCGGCGCACGCCGCCGGGCAGGTGGGCCTTTCGCTGGCGATCTTCGTGGTGGTGTATTTCCTCCTGTTCGGAGCGGGCACGGTCTACATCCTGCGCATCATTGCCCGGGGACCGGAGGCCGGCGACGGCGATGCACCGCCCGACGGTGGTCCCGGGCGCAGGAACCAGCCCGGTCGGCCGATGTCGGCTGCCGGCGAACGCGAGCCGGGGAATTCGGATGATCGCCGCGCCAGCGAGACCACCTACGCGAAACCTGCCGGCGCAGCCAACCTGGGAGGGCCGCTGTAATGGGTATCGACCTGCCACTGATCTGGGGCGTGATCATCATCTTCTCGATCATGATGTACGTGGTCATGGACGGCTTCGACCTCGGCATCGGCATGCTGTTTCCGTTCTTCCCGGAAAAAGATGACCGCGACATCATGATGAACACCGTCGCGCCGGTCTGGGACGGCAACGAGACCTGGCTGGTGATGGGCGGCGCCGGACTTCTGGCCGCGTTCCCGCTTGCGTACGCGGTCGTGCTCAGCGCGCTCTACCTGCCGCTGATCCTGATGCTGGTCGCGCTGATCTTCCGCGGCGTCGCGTTCGAGTTCCGGTTCAAGGTCGAGGAGGGCAAGGAGCGCGCGTGGGACTGGGCGTTCATTGCCGGATCCTATGGCGCGACGTTCTTCCAGGGCGTGGTGCTGGGCGCTTTCATCAACGGTTTTGCGATGGATGGCGACCGCTTTGTCGGCGGAGCGTTCGACTGGTTCACCCCGTTCTCGATGTTCACCGGTGTCGGCCTCGTCGTCGCCTACATGCTGCTGGGCAGCACCTGGTTGCTGATCAAGACCGAAGGCGAGCTGCACGACGACCTGCGCCTGCGCACGCGCCATTGGGTGTGGGCGCTGCTGGGCGCGATTGTCGTGGTGAGCATCTGGACCGCGATGTCGCAGCCGGCCATTGCGGAGCGCTGGTTCAGCATGCCGAATCTGCTGTTCTTCGCCCCGGTGCCGCTGCTGGTCGGGGCCGTCATGTTCGCTCTACTGCGCTCGCTGCGCGGCGAGTCCCACACCTCGCCATTCCTGCTGACGCTTGCGCTCGTGTTCCTGGGTTACAGCGGTCTGGGCATCAGCATCTGGCCGAACATCCTGCCGCCCGAGATCAGCTTCTGGGAAGCCGCTGGGCCGCCGCAAAGCCTGGGCTTCACCCTGGTGGGTGCGCTGCTGATCATTCCGATCATCCTGGGCTACACGGGGCTGGCGTACTGGGTCTTCCGCGGCAAGGTGAGGGCCGGAGAGGGTTACCACTGATGCCCGTTCGGACTCCGGTCGACGGACCTCGCAGGCCTCACTGGGTCAGGCGGGTGGCGTGGCTCGTGCTGATCTGGTCGGCGAGCGTCGCCACGTTGGCGCTGGTTGCGCTGGCGATCAAGGTGATCATGCGCGCGGTCGGCATGACGACATGAGGCGGTCAACCGGCCACGCTGGAATCAACTCCAGTTGCATTGCAGGAAGCGCACCGGGGCTTCACTGCCCGGCGGCGGTTGCAGTTGCACGCGCGAATAACGCAGGTCCTCGTAGGGCGCGAGCACCTTGCAGATACCGTTTATCTGTTGTTCGCTGGCATCCGCGTCCACCAGGGCCACCAGGGTGGAGCGGGTCGCCCACGAGGCGCGGGCGATCCCCGGCAGGCGGCTGACGGCGGCAGCGATGTCGCGGCGCTGCTCCTCCTCGGTGCCGGCAATCGCCGGGGATTGGACAACAGCGGTTGCCTCGCCTCGACCTGATCCATCGGCGTCCGCCGGTGAGGCCACGGGCGCATCGGTGGCATCGCGCGTCGGATCCACGACCGCGTCGGGAATCAGGAGCGACGCCAGCAACCCGGCCAGTAGCGCGACCACCCACACGACCCCGGTCGCACGGACGGTCAGCCGCCGCGCGCGTGACGTGATGTCGTTGTGCAGGCTGGGCGGGAGCAGGGGGCTGATCAGCGGCCACAAGGTAGCACCGTCGATCAATTCGATATCCTGCGGGTGTTTCCGCAGCTCGCCCTGGATGGTGCCCAGGGTCGCGATGATGCCGCCACTGGCATTGCTGTCGCGCACGGCGGCCGACATCTGGCTGACCATGCCCGGATCGATCCGGTAATCCACGCCCTGCTTGAAACTCAGCAGCCAGGTCTGGTCGCCACGGTTGAGCAGCAGATCGGCGTTCTGGCCCCTGTCGGCGTCCGGTGCCAGGCGACTGGCGGAAAACCCCTGGGCCTCCAGCGCCTCGATGACAAAGCGGGAGGATTCGCGCCAGCGCATGGCGGCGAGTGCGCGCAGGCCAAGCGCGACGACCGAGGCGCGGTTGTGGACCAGCCAGAGCCACGCGCTTCCCGCCGTCCCCAGGATCAGCGCAATCAGGAAGGCGGTGGTCATTGGTGAGGCACTGAGCATGTCGGATATCGGGCGGCGGGCGCCGGAGCGGGGCGACCCCTCAATATACGCGGCGAGACCTGTCCTCAGCTGAATCGCTTGTCCAGTACGCGGCGCAACTCGGCCTCGATCGGCGCCTTCATGGCCGCAAACAGGAAGCCAAGCGTTGCGGTGACGTTGAGGCTGGAAGGTGCCACTTCGATCTGTCCTTCGATTCCGCTGCGGTCGAAATGCAGCGTGTCGCTATCCCAATGGCACACGACCCCGAATCGCTCGGTCAGCTTGTCGGCAATTTCCTGGACCGCGGCGCGCGCCTGCTGCGGCCCCATGGTGTGGGGGTGTTGGATATCGATATCGGGCATGCGGATCTCCGTGGGCAGACGCCAGTGTTGGGGGCGGAAGCGAAAGGCTCAAGTCGAACCGCATACCGGTGCCCGCGCGCGTGGCGTGCATGGTAGATTTCGCCGCAGTGAATACCCTAAGACTGCGATTCGCCAACGGCGAGCGGGACGACCTGGTGCTCGGCGCCGGCGTGCATGCCGTCGGCCAGGACAATGACGGCCATCCGTGCCTGGTCGACGACTCCCATGACGCGCGCCTGCAGATATCCATCGACCGCCGAGGCATCTGGCTGCAGTTGCGCGAGCAGTCGCAGGTAATGCATGTCAACGGTCGACCGGTGCGGCGTATGGCGATGCTGCGGGCCGGGGACGTGTTGCACCTGGACGGAGTGGACCTGACCCTGGTGGGTGCGCGGCCGGGACCGGCTCCGGCGACGGCCGCGAATGATCCACCCAGCGCGCGCGCGGTCCTGCGTGCGGTCGGCGGGCCGCACCACGGTCGCTGCTTTGATCTGGACCACCCGTGCGTTGTCGGAAGCCGGCCAGAAGCGGACCTGTGCATTGCCGAGCCAGGCATTCCCGATCAGCACTCACGGCTGGAGCCGCACAGTGACGGCGTCAGCTTCCGCACGCTCGGCGCATCCGGCGGTATCGAGGTCAACGGGCATCGGCTGGACGAAGGGCTGCTGATGGCCGGGGACCAGGTGGTGTTCAATGCCAGCCATCGATTTGTATTGGAAGCGCCGCGGGCAATGGCGCCGCCCGAGCCCGTCGTGCAGGAGGCTGCCGTTGAATGGACTCCAGCCGAGGCTGGGCCCCAACGCTCCCCTTTGATGGCGTCGCTGAGGCGCATTCCGTGGCTGCTGCTTGCGGCACTGCTGATGGCCGGCGCACTGGCACTTCTGCTGCTTTACGGGGTGCGCTGAGCTACCGCCAGCCGGCGGTCTTTACATCGTGCTGCAGTGCGGCATACCTTGGGGGTCACGCCCCACTGGATCGCCCCCATGTCCCGTCCGTACAACTTCAGCGCCGGCCCTGCAGCACTTCCCGAAGCCGTCCTCAAGCAAGCCCGCGAGGAGTTGCTGGACTGGAACGGCGCCGGCGCCTCGGTGCTGGAGCTGAGCCACCGCGGTCCGGAGTTCATGCGCGCTGCGGAAAAGGCCGAAGCCGACCTGCGCACATTGCTGTCGGTGCCCGATGACTACGCGGTCCTGTTCCTGCAGGGCGGGGCGACCACACAGCAGGCGCTGATACCGCTCAATTTTGCCGCGCCGGGCCAAGCTGCCGACTACGTCCTTACCGGGCACTGGGGTGCGACCGCCATCAAACAGGCGCAGCCCTATGTCGACGCCCGTATAGCGGCCGATACGGCCGATGGGGGCTATCGGGGCCTGCCGATGCGCGCGGACTGGGCGTTGTCGGAAGGAGCGGCCTATGTGCACTACACCGCCAACGAGACCATCCACGGCGTCGAGTTCAACGAGATCCCCGAGGTCGGCGATGTGCCGCTCATCGGTGATTTCAGTTCCAGCATCGCGTCCGGTCCGCTGGATGTCTCCCGCTTCGGGGTGATCTACGCCGGCGCGCAGAAAAACCTCGGGCCGGTCGGGCTGACGGTGGTGATCATCCGCCGCGACCTGCTGACGCAAACCGGCCAGGCGCGCGCGCCGATCCTGGACTACGCCGCGCACGAGCGCGCCGGCTCCATGCTCAACACGCCGCCCACCTTCAACTGGTACCTGGCCGGGCTGATGTTCCAGTGGATGCTGGACGAGGGCGGGGTGGAGGAATTTGCCCGGCGCAGCGCGGTCAAGTCGCAATTGCTGTACGCGGCGATCGACGGGTCCGGCGGGTTCTATCGCAACACGGTCGAGCGCACTGCGCGTTCGCGGATGAACGTCGTGTTCTCCTTGCACGACGAGAACCTGGATGCGCGTTTTCTCGAACAGGCCCGCGCGGCGGGGCTGATCTCGTTGAAGGGCCACCGCGTACTGGGCGGCATGCGCGCATCGATCTACAACGCGATGCCGGTGTCAGGCGCGCAGGCATTGGCCGACTTCATGGCTGATTTCCAGCAGAGGAACGGCTGATGAGCGCCAAGGGCAAGCCGCCTGCGAAGAGCGCGGGCCGGGACGTGGTGCCCAAAAAGCCGCCCGCGCCGAAGCTTGCCGAACTGCGCGAGCGCGTCGACGGCATCGATCGCAGCATCCAGGAACTGATCGCCGAACGGGCGCGCTTCGCCAGCCAGATCGGCCAGGCCAAGGGGCCGTTGGCGGCGGCCATCGACTACTACCGCCCCGAGCGTGAGGCGCAGGTGCTGCGTCGCGTGGTCGACCGCAACGAGGGCCCGCTGGAGGGCGAGGTGCTGGTGCGCGTGTTCCGCGAGATCATGTCGGCGTGCCTGGCCCAGCAGGAGCCGCTGAAGATCGGCTTCCTCGGTCCGGCGGGTACGCACTCGGAGCAGGCGGCGTACAAGCACTTCGGTCACTCCATCCTGGGTCTGCCACTGGGCAGCATCGAGGAGGTGTTCGGCGAGGTGGAGTCCGGCGCGGCCGACTTCGGCGTGGTGCCGGTGGAGAACTCCACCCAGGGCACGATTCAGTCGACCCTGGATACCTTCCTGGGCACCGACGTCAAGATCTGCGGCGAGGTGGAGCTGCGCGTGCACCAGCACCTGCTCTCGCGCAGCGGCCGCTTCGAGGATATCGAGCGCGTGTACTCGCATCCGCAGTCCTTCGCGCAGTGCAAGGCCTGGTTGCGCCAGCACCTGCCCGACGCCGAGAAGATTCCGTTGGCGAGCAATGCCGAGGCCGCCCGTCGCGCCCGCAACGCCGATGACGCCGCGGCGATCGCCGGTCTCAGCGCCGCGAGCGTGTACGGGCTGAAGTCGGTGGCCGGCCCGATCGAGGACCGGCCCGACAACACCACCCGCTTCCTGGTGCTCGGGCGCGAGCTGTTCCCGGCCTCGGGCAATGACCGCACCTCGCTGCTGATCTTCATCAAGGACCAGCCCGGCGCGCTGTTCCAGGTGCTGGCGCCGTTCGCGCGCCACGGCTTGAGCATGAACCGGATCGAGTCCAGGCCCGGCCACGGCGGGCGCTGGCAGTACGCGTTCTTCGTCGACGTCGGCGGGCACATCGAGCAGGAGGCGATGCGCCTGGCGCTGGCGGAGGTCGATGAATTCGCCGAGCAGGTGCGCGTGCTGGGTTCCTACCCGGTCGCGATCGTATGAGCGAGGCGGTGCGGCAGGACTGGAGCGCCGGCAAGGGGACCGCGCTGCATGGCAGCCTGCGCGTGCCCGGCGACAAGTCCATTTCCCATCGCGCGGTGATGCTGGGTGCGCTGGCCGATGGCACCACCGAAATACACGGTTTTCTCGACGGTGAGGACACCCGGGCCACGGCGCGGATCTTCACGCAGCTCGGCGTCCGCATCGATACCCCGGCGCCGACGGTCTGCGTGGTCCACGGCGTCGGCCTGCATGGACTGCGCGGCACCGATGAGGTACTTGATTGTGGCAACGCGGGCACCGGCATGCGGCTCTTGGCGGGTGTGCTGGCCGGGCAGGCGTTCGACAGCGTCCTCGTGGGCGATGCGTCCCTGACAAAGCGTCCGATGCGCCGTGTCACCGATCCACTCACGGCAATGGGTGCGCGGATCGACACCGGCGAGGGCGGCACGCCACCGCTGCGTGTGCACGCCAGGACAGGTCTGCAGGGCATCGACTATGCGTTGCCGGTTGCCAGCGCGCAGGTGAAATCCGCCGTGCTGCTGGCGGGCCTGTACGCCGAGGGCGAGACCGTCGTGCGCGAGCCGCACCCGACGCGTGACTACACCGAGCGGATGCTGGCCACCTTCGGCTGGCCGGTTGAGACCGCACCTGGCGTCGTCCGCCTGAGCGGGGGCCATCGCCTGCGCGCCGCGCGCGTCGACGTACCCGCGGATTTTTCCTCGGCGGCCTTCTTCATCGTTGCGGCAACGATCATTCCGGGATCCGAGCTGCGACTGGAGGCGGTCGGCATCAATCCGCGCCGTACCGGCCTGCTGCAGGTCCTGCGCCTGATGGGCGCCGACATCCGCGAGGAAAACCGCCGCGACGATGGCGGCGAGCCGGTTGCCGACCTGCTGGTCCGCCACGCGCCGCTGCACGGCATCGAAGTGCCGTCTGCGCTGGTGGCGGACATGATCGACGAGTTCCCGATCCTGTTCATCGCCGCCGCCTGCGCCAGCGGGCGCACGGTGGTCCGCGACGCCGCCGAGCTGCGGGTCAAGGAGTCCGACCGCATTGCGACCATGGCGACCGGCCTGCGCACGCTCGGCATCAGCGTCGAGGAGACGCCCGATGGCGCAGTCATCCACGGCGGGCGGCTGGGCGGCGGCAGCATCGCCACCCACGATGACCACCGCATCGCGATGAGCTTCGCGGTCGCCGCGCAGCGCGCGTCGGGCGAGGTCCGCATCAACGACATCGCAACCGTCGCGACGTCTTTCCCGGGATTTGTCGAACTGGCACGGGGCGTGGGAATGGCCATCGACGCGATTGCCGGGCCGCCCGCGCTGTAGTGCCCACACCGTCCTGCCGGATCGCCCGGCACCCGCATCGCTGTCTTTGAGCAGGACGGCAAAACCCTTGCCTCGCGCTATGCTCCGGCGATGCTGAGCTTCACTCCCGTCGCCCTCGCGAGCCTTGCCTGGCTTGGACTGATGTTCGGCGCCGCGCTGTATGCCGAGCGCCGCCCGGCGCTGTTCGCCGGTCACTGGCGACACGTCTATGCACTGTCGCTGGCGGTGCACTGCACCTCGTGGACCTTCTACGGCACAGTCACCCAGGCGGCGCGCTACGGCTGGCCGCTGCCGCCGACCTTCCTCGGCGCGATCCTGCTCTACGTGCTGGCCGTCGGCTTCATGATCAAGCTGGTGCGGCTCGCCCGCGAGACCAACGCGACCTCCATCGCCGACCTGATCGCCACGCGCCTGGGCAAGGACGCGTGGCTGGCCGCGACTGTCACCCTGGTCGCTGCGCTCGGACTGATCCCCTACATCGCGCTGCAGCTGAAAGCGGTGGCGATGAGTTTCGCGATGCTGACCACCCGGGATTCCGGGCTCGCGACGCCGCCCTGGCAGGACAGCGCCCTCTACGTCGCGTTGGCGATGGCGGTGTTTGCGATGCTGTTCGGCACCCGGCGCGCGAGCGCCACCGAGCACAACCGCGGCCTGGTGCTCGCCATGGCATTCGAGTCGGTGTTCAAGCTTGGCGCGATGCTCGCCATCGGCGCATTTGTCTGGTTCGGGCTGGAAAGCGGCACCGGTGCCTCTCTGCAAGTGCCGGTGCAGTCGATACCGACCTTGCCTGCGGCGCCGTCCGCCGGATTCCTCCCGCTGGTCCTGCTGGGCGCGCTGGCGATGTTCATCATGCCGCACCAGTTCCATATCGGAGTGGTCGAGTGCCGCGACGAGCGCGACGTGCGCACCGCGCGCTGGCAGTTTCCGCTGTACCTGGTCCTGATCGCCTTGCCGGTCCTGCCACTGGCCACCGCCGGTGCGGCATTGCTCGGCGACTCGGTGCCCTCCGACATGTACGTGCTGGCGCTGCCCTTGTCGCAGGGCCACGAGGGCCTGGCGCTGTTCGCGTTCCTTGGCGGCTTGAGCGCCGCCACCGGCATGGTCGTGGTCAGCACGCTGACCCTCGGCCTGATGATCGGCAACCACTGGTTCGCGCCCGGGCTGCTGCGCGGTGCCTGGTCGCGCAACGATGGCAGCGACCTGCGCGGCAGCGTGTTGATGCTGCGGCGGTTCGGCATCGTCGCGATCATGCTGCTGGCTTGGGCCTACAGTCGCTTGGTCGGCGGCAATGAGGCGCTGGCCGACGTCGGCGCGGTGTCGTTCTCGGCGCTGGCGACGCTTGCGCCCGCGCTGGGTTTCGCGGTGTGGCGGCCGCAGACGCCGCCGCGGGCAGCGGTGATCGGCGTGGTCGTGGGGTTTGCGGCGTGGGCGTGGGTGCTGTTGCTGCCGATGGTGTTCGAGGTGGTCGGGCATCGCCCCGCATGGCTGGAGTCGGGGCCGCTGGGCCTGCGCATGCTGTCACCGGACGGACTGTTCGGCCTGACCGGCTGGAGCAGGCTGGGACGCGCGGTCGGTGTCAGTCTTTTCCTTGGCACGCTTGCCACGGTGCTCGGCTGGACCTGGAGTTGGCGTCGCGATACGCCAAGGCGCAGTTACCGCGGCATGGATGCACAAAGCCTGCGCGACGCGGGCATGCGGTTCCTGCCGCGCAACCGTGTCCAGCAACTGCTGCAGAAGGCCCCGGCCACGGGCCCGGTGCCCGCGGCGGTGGAGGCGGGCATCGAGCGCGAGTTGGCGGCGGTACTGGGCTCCGCATCGGCGCGCGTGCTGCTGGATGCCGCGCGCAGCGAGAGCGGGCGCGGGCTGGACACGGTGGCGGCGATCGTCGGCGAGGCGTCGGCGGACCTGCGCTTCAACCAGCGTGTCCTGGAAGCCGCGCTGCACAACATGAGCCAGGGCATCAGCGTGGTGGATGCGCAGCTGCGGCTGGTGGCCTGGAACCGGCGCTACGCCGAGTTGTTCCAGTACCCGGCCGAGTTGCTGCAGGTGGGCCGACCGATCGCCGACCTGTCGCGCTGGGCGATGATGCAGGGCGCACCTCCTGCAGGCGGGCTGGAGCGCGCGCTGGAGCGGCGGCTGGCCTTCATGCGTGCCGGTTCACCGCACCTCACCGAACGCATCCTCGCCGACGGCAGCATCCTGGAGATCCGTGGCAACCCCATGCCCGGTGGCGGCTTCGTGGCGACCTTCACCGACGTCACTGATTTCCGCCGCGCGGAGGCCGCGTTGCTGCAGGCCAACGAGACCCTGGAGCAGCGCGTCATCGAGCGCACCGCCGACCTGCAGATCGCCACCCGCGAAGCCGAGCGCGCGAACGACGCGAAGAGCCGGTTCCTGGCCGCGATCGGCCACGACCTGATGCAACCGCTGCACGCCGCGCAGCTCTTCACCGATGCGATGTCGGTGCAGGCCGCCGACGATGCGCAGCGCGCGATGCTGTCCCAGATAGGCGGCGCCCTGGACTCGACCGGCGACCTGCTCACCGGCTTGCTGGAGATGTCGCGCCTGGAGGCGGGCGGCCTGGTGCCGGAGCCGCGGGCCTTCGCCCTGGCCGAAGTGCTCGAGCCGCTGGCTTCGGAATTCAGTGCCATCGCCGCTGCGCGCGGGCTTGGATTCCGTTTCGTGCCGACCCGGGCGTGGGTGCACAGCGACCCGCAACTGCTGCGGCGCGCCCTGCAGAACTTCCTTGCCAACGCGGTGCGTTACACCACCAGCGGTCGGGTGTTGTTGGGCGTACGCCGCCGCGGCGACGGACTGCGTATCGAGGTCCATGACACCGGGCCCGGCATCGACGCAGGCATGCAGCAGGCCATTTTCGAGGAATTCCGGCGCGGCCTCGACGCACCCGGGCAAGGGCTTGGCCTTGGGCTGTCGATCGCCGATCGGATTGCCCACCTGCTCGAGGCTCCGCTGACCCTTCGCAGCAGTCCGGGGCAGGGCACGATGTTCGCGATGCAGGTCGAGCGCGTCGAGGCGCGGCTGCCCGCGGTCGCCAGCGCGCCGCGCGGTCTTGCCGGTCTGCGCGTGCTGCTGGTCGACAACGATGCGCAGGCGCTCGCGGCACTGGCCGCTATCCTGCGCGGATGGGGTTGCGAGGTGTTGACGGCGGCGGACCGCGAGGGTGCGCGCCGGCACCTCGCGCGCGAACCGGCCGCACTGTGGCTGTTCGATTACCACCTCGACGAAGGCGACACGGGGGTGGCGCTGGCCGAAGCGCTGGCCGTCGAACACGGCGCCCGGCCGACCCTGATACTCAGTGCCGATACCGGCCACGTGGTCCGGCGCGCGGTGCTCGACGCGGGGCAGTCGTTGCTGTCCAAACCGCTCAAGCCACTCGCGCTGAAGTCAGTGCTGGACCGGATGCTCGCCGCGAGTGCGCTGCGCGGGGAGCCGGTGGCTGTCCAGGACGACTGAGCGCGATTCGCTCAGTCTGCGACTACCCGGGCCGGGTCGACGAGTTCCAGGCTCCGCAGGATCACCCCCGCCTGGGTGCGGTTGCGCACGCCCAGACGCTCGAAGATGGCCGACAGGTGCGCCTTGACCGTGCGTTCCTGGACCGCGAGGCGGTCGGCGATCTGCTTGTTCAACAGACCTTCGGCAACGAAGCTGAGCACGCGGAACTGCTGTGGCGACAGGCTGGCAAGCCGCGCCGCCAATTCGGCATCGCTGGGCGAACTGCGGGTGTGGGAGACGGAGGCGCGCAGCGCCGGCGGCAACCATTGCTCGCACGCCAGCACGGCGCGGATGGCGTCACGAAGCTCGTCCAGTCCCGAGCTCTTGGGCAGATAACCGGCCGCGCCGTGGTCCAGCGCCCGCCGGATCACGCGCGGGTCGTCGTTGGCCGACACCACCACCACCGCGACACCCGGGTACTGCGCGCGGATCGCCGCCAGACCGGCGAGTCCGTGATTGCCGGGCATGTGCAGGTCCAGCAGGATCAGGTCGATGTCCGGCTCCGCCTCCAGCAGCGCCAGCACGGTCGGCAGCGAGTCGGCTTCGTGCACGGTCAGGTCGGCCACCGCATCCGCCGCGGCGCCGCGCAATGCGGCCCGGAACAGCGGGTGGTCGTCGGCGATCAGGAGGGAAGGCATCCGCGCCAGATTAGCAACTGCGCGGGGCCGGGGCGTGGTACGAAAGTACGATGAGCGGGCTGCTCCGGTCTTGCTACTGTCGGTGCATGAAAAATTCCCTGCTTGCCGTCGCCCTGTCTGCCGTCCTGTCCGCCGCCGCCGGCTGCGCGACCACGCCCAATCCAGGAAACACCGCCATGGCAGCGACCGCTTTCGGCCCGGTGCGTGTCACCGAACACCGCGGCAACGATGACCTGCTCACCGCCGGCCTGGGTCTGGACGGCTTGCGCGCCATGACCGCACCGGCTTTCGCCGACCCGGAAAGCCCCACCGCCGCGGAAGTGCGCCGGCGCGCCGTCTGGAGCAACTGGCGCGGCATCGCGGATCTCGCGCCGGGAGGCGGCTATGCGGAGCTTTACGGCAGCGTCGCGCCATCGCCCGGCCGGGAGTTCCAGACGCTGGCGCGGCTGCCGGGCGCGAAGCAACCACACCGGGTGCTGGTGCAGGTGCCCGACAACTTTGACCAGCAGGCGCGTTGCGTCGTGCTCGCACCGGCCTCCGGGTCGCGCGGCGTCCTCGGCGCGATTGCCGTCGCCGGTCCGTGGGCGCTGCCCAGGGGCTGCGCGATCGCGTACACCGACAAGGGCGCCGGCAGCGATTACTACGACCTTGACGCCGGGCTCGGGGTGCAACTGGACGGCACCATCGGTGGGCCGGACGCCGCTCTGGCATTCCAGCCGGAGCCGGCGCCGGCCACGGGCGTCGCATTCAAACATGCGCATTCCGGCGACAACCCCGAAGCGCACTGGGGCGAGCACGTGCGCCAGTCAGCCGAATTTGCGCTGAAGGTCCTCACCGAAGCGTTCCCGGATGCCGCCCCTTACCGGTTCGACAACACGCGGGTGATCGCGGTCGGCATCTCCAATGGCGGCGGCGCCGTGTTGCAGGCGGCCCAGTCGGCGTCCGTGGGCGACTGGCTGGATGCGGTCGTCGCGGCGGAACCGAATGTGACGGTCGCTGGCGCGCGCCCCATCTACGACTACACCACCGAGGCGGCGCTGCTGATGCCGTGTGCGCTGCCCGCGCTCGGAATCCCGGCGATGCCGACCGCGGACGCGCAGTGTGCGGCGCTGGCAACGGCCGGCCTGATCCAGGGCGACACGATCGGCGAGCAGCAGCAGTCCGCCTATCAGGCCCTGCGTGACAACGGCTGGACCGACGAGGCGCTTCGCGCCGGCTCGATCAGCGTTGCCTTCGACCTGTGGCGCTCGGTCGCGGTGACCTACGCCTCTGCTTACGGACGCTTCCCGGCCGGAGCACATCCGTGCGGCTACTCCTTCTCGGCGGTGACCAAAGACGGAACGCCGCGTCCGGCGACCGCGACCGAGCGTGCCGCGTGGTCATCAGAGGCGGCAGGGATACCGCCGGGCGCCGGCGTCGGCATCGTCGCCCCGCCGATCGATCCGGCCAATCCGATCGCGGGCCTGCAGTGTCTGCGTGCGCTGTGGGACGGGCAGGGTGCGGATGCCGATCGCGTGCGCCAGGGCATCAGTGAATTGCAGGTTGCCCCGCCAGCCGCCGGACTTCCGGTGATGGTGATCCACGGCCTCGACGATGGGCTGATTCCGCCCGCGTTTACCAGCGCGCCGTACGTCGCGGCCGCGCGCAGCGCCGGCGCGGACGTGCACCACTGGCAGGTGCGGAACGTGCAGCACTTCGACGCCTTCCTTGGCGTGCCCGTGTACGCCGGGGTCTACCTGCCGCTGTTGCCCTATGTCTACGAGGCGCTGGACCGCACGTGGGCGCACCTGGAGAACGGAGCGCCGATGCCGGCCAATGCGGTCATCGCGACCACGCCGCGCGGTGCGGGCAAGCCGCTGCAGGCCGGGCACCTGGCGATTCCGCGATGAATGGCGGGGCCAACGTCCGTCAATTCAACACCTGCAGGCCGACAATGGTCGCCAGTACCGCAGCGATGATCGCTACGCTGCCGTCGCTGCGGCGGTAGCCGTAGTCATAGCGGTTGCCATAGCCGTCCTGGTATCCGCGCTGGAAGCCCTGGCGGAAGTAGTGCTGGTATTCGCCCGGTGAAATGTAGCGACCGTTGTAGCCGTATCCCGCGTCCTGATAGGCGTAATTGTCCCGGTAGTCGGCGCGCCAGCCGTCGTAACGGTCCGCCTGGCCGGCCCGCAGGCCTTCCTGGTACCCATAGTCGACGGCCTGTTGCATGAGGTTGGCACCGTAGCGGTTGGTCGAATGCCACTGGCCGCCAAACTGGTAGCGGTAGCTGGCAGGCGTCGAATAGAACGGGTCGTTGTAGTAGTTGTAGCGGCCCGAATTCCAGCTGACATGCTGCTGGCGCAGCCGCTGGTTGTACTGGTTCTGGTAGCGGTACTGATTGGCGCGGCGTTGCTGCTGCAGCGCGCGTGTGCGCTGCATGGCGACTTCACGCTGACGCGCCTGGGCGGCGTAGTAGCGGTCGGCCCGTTGCTGATCATGGCGGATCCGCTGCTCGTGGCGGCTGTCGCGCGGTCGGGCATGAGCCGGCCGCGAGCTCTGTCCACGATTGTCACCCTGATATCCATTGTCCCGGCTGGACTGGCGGTCGTGCCGGCTGTCGGACTGGGCACGCGATCTCTGGGCCCGGTCCAGCGATTCCGCCATCGCACTCCGGCGTGGGCCACTCGCGTCGCGCGCTGGTCGGCCGTCACGGACGCGTGCATCGCGATCGGACCTTTGGGGCGCTGCCGCCTGCCTGCGATCGGGCCCGCGGTTGCCCGAATCCGACGTCCGTACCGCGATCGGTGCAGCGCGGCGGGCCTGTGGCGTCGGCACGCCCGCTTCGGCTTTGCGTTGCGGGCGTTCGACCTCCCTGACGCGTTGCCGGTGTTCCAGTTGCCGCGTGGTTCGATCGTTGTCACGACTGTGGGCGTTGCCCGGGAGTGCCAGCATGGACACCAGCAGCGGCGCCAGGACCAGCGTCCAGTTGATCGGGCGGGACAGAAGTTTCATGTTGGACCCTCGCTCGTAGGCCAACACCCCTGTTGGCACCTTCACGATTGATGGACGCCGATGAACGGGCCCTGACGCCGGCCGGGATTGTTCATAGTCATTAACGAACGTTCGGGGTTGCCTCCGGAAATGCGAAAGGGCGTGTCCGGTTCGAAGCGGCGACGTCGTATCAGGGAGCATCGGGTGCGTATTCCTTCGCACGCCTTTGGTGCCGTGGCAGCTTCCGGCATCAGGGTCCAATGAAGACACGGGCGGGATGCCCGACAGGGGAGTGGAATGAAAGCAATACATCCAGTGCTTATCGCCTTGCTGGCACTGCTCCACACCGGTTGCGCAACGGTGAGCCAGGGCGACTGCCTGAGCGGCAACTGGTCCCGTATCGGCTACGAGGACGGTGTCGCCGGTTATCCGTCATCCCGTCTGGGCAACCATGAGCAGGCGTGCGCGGCGTACGGGGTGGGCGTGGACTCGCGCACGTACCTGGAGGCGCGGGAGCGTGGCCTGGAGGTCTACTGCACGCCGTATCGCGGCTTCACTGCGGCTGCCAACGGCCGCAACTACGCCGGCGTGTGCCCGGGCCACCTGGAAGCCGGCTTCCTGGCCGGATTTGGCGACGGCCGCTTCGTCCACGACGCCAAGCAGCGCCTCGATGACGTGAGTTCGGACGTGGGCTCGATTGAATACCGGATCCGCAAGGCCGACAAGGATATCGGCAAGGCCCAGAAGCGTCTTGATCGCGCCGAGAGCGAGGATGAGCGGAAACGCCTGCGCAGGGAAATCAGCGAGCTGCGCGCCGACATCCGGCGTGCCGACGAGGATTTGCGGCACGCCCGTCGCCGCGAGGATATGGCCCGGCGTGAGCTGGACCATGTCAGCCGCCGCTTCGCCCCGATCTACGGGCACTGGTAAGGCTCACGACCATCAGCCGTTGGCGGCGCGTCCTGTACCGCCGCGGAATTAACCGCATTCGCAACAAAAGGAATAGCCATGCTTCGACCTATCGCAATGGGACTGCTGCTCGGGCTGACCGGCCTGAGCTTGCCCGCACTCGCCCAGGACACGTCCGCTGCTGGCGACACGATCCTGGTGTTCGACGCGTCCGGATCCATGTGGGGCCAGATAGACGGAGTGCCCAAGATCACCATCGCGCGCGACGTGGTGAAGGAATTGCTGGACGACCTGCCGCCCGAGCGCAGGCTTGGTCTCGTTGCCTACGGCCATCGCCGCAAGGGCGACTGCAAGGACATCCAGACGCTAGTGCCGGTCGGTGGCGACCGCGCCGCCATCGCCAAGGCCATCGCTGGCATGAACCCCGTCGGCAAAACGCCGATGACCGCTGCGGTGCAGCAGGCCGCCGAGGCCCTGAAATTCACCGAGAACGAAGCCACCGTCATTCTGGTGTCTGACGGTCAGGAAACCTGTAACGCAGATCCGTGTGCGGCCGCCGAAAAGCTGGCGACGATGGGCATTGGTCTGACCGTGCATACGGTGGGCTTTGGCTTGGGCGAAGAAGAGGCCGGGGCGAAGGGCGAGCTGAAGTGCATGGCCGATGCGACCGGAGGCCGTTTCTTCGTCGCCGATGACGCCAAGGAGTTGAAGGACGCCTTGGCGCAAATCAGTGTCGCGCCATCCAAGAAGTCAAAAACGGCGGAACCCGCGCCGGCAAAAGCCGAGCCTGCGCCCGCCCCCGAGCCCGCGGCAATACCGACTGGCAAGGCAAGTCTGGAGGCGACCGACCAGCAAGGTGGGCCGGTGATCAGGCAGGATCTGGTGTGGACCGTTCGCCATGGTGCGACCGGTGAGGTTCTGCATGAGTCCGACGCAACCGGCAAGCTCGAGGTAGAACTTCCGCGCGGCGTGCATGACGTATCGGTTGTCCGCGGATCGGATGGTGCGACCGCAGAGGGCGAGATCAAACTCACGGGTGACCGTGCAAGCCTTAGCTTGCCCCTCGTGGTCGAGCTCAAGGCCACGCTGAAGGTGCCTGCTACCGCCGCCGCGGGTTCGAAGGTCCGCGTCATCTGGACGGGGCCGGGCGAGGGTAATGACTACATTTCCGTCGGCCCCGCCGATGCGGGCAACAGCAAACATGCCAACTACACCCGTACCAAAGACGGCAACCCGCTGCAGTTGTTGATGCCGCCTACTGCCGGCACATACGAGGTTCGCTATGTGAGTGCCAAGAACCATGACGTGCTCACGCGCGAGAGCATTGACGTAACTGAGGTTGGCGCCAGCGTGGAGGTTCCCGCGAAGGCACCGGCGGGTTCGACCCTGCGCGTTGCATGGACCGGACCGGACTATGCGAATGACTACATTTCCGTAGCGAAGGTCGGCTCTGCCGGGAGGTCCGAGGTGAACTACACGCGCACTTCGGCAGGGAATCCACTGAAGCTGCTGATGCCCGCCGAGCCGGGTCCTTATGAGGTGCGCTACGTCCAGTCCCAGTCGCACAAGATTCTCGCCAGCCAACCCATTGAAACCACCAAGGTCAGCGCGACGTTGGACGCCCCGGATTCAGGAGTTTCGGGAACCAGGATCAAGGTCTCCTGGACCGGCCCCGACTATGCCAATGACTACGTCTCGATAGCGAAAGTTGGCTCGGCGGGCCGTAGTGAAGTGGGCTATCAGCGGACGTCGCGAGGATCCCCGCTGGAACTGACTCTGCCAGACGACCCCGGTACATACGAACTGCGCTATGTCCAAAATCAGACCCACAGGATTCTTGCGAGCAAGCCAGTCACTGTGACTGCTGCTCCGTAACGGCTGACACCCGTCTCCAGAGACGGCCGATCAGGGAACAAAAAAGGCACCCGTCAGGGTGCCTTTTTCTGTCAACGTTCCGGCAACTCAGCTGCCGCTGCGCGACCCACCCCGGCCACTGCCGGGACGGCCGCCGCCCCGCGGACCGCCGGGTCGCGGGCCACCGGGACCGGCGCGACGACCGGCCGGTTTGCCGGCGCCGGACTTGCCGGCCGGACGGTTGCCGCCGGGTCCGCGCGGCTTGTCGCCGTAGGGATTGAAGCCGCCCGGGTTGGCGTGGTCCGACGGAAAGCTGGGTGCACCGTCGGGATGCCCGTAGGGCGGGCGCGGTCCACGCGCCTGGCCGCCCGCAGACGCCCGGCCCTTGTAACCCCCGGCCGGCTTGTTGCCGTAGGGCTTTTTCGGTCCACGGCTGTCGGCGTTGCGGTGCCCGCTGGGGCCGGTGTTGACGCCATCGGGCACGTACCAGGTGCGGAACGCCGCCGGGTTGCCGTCGGGCAGCGGCTGCTGTCCCTTGGGCGCACGCTGTTTGTACGGCCTCTGTGACTGCTTGGCGGCGGCCTCGCCGCTCACAGTCAGCCCGCCGTGGCGCTTGGGGGCACCGCGGCCGCGGCCGCGATCCTCGCGCACGTTGTCGAAGCGGCGCAGTTCGCGCCCCTCATCAGCGCTGGTGACGTGGCCACCGACATAGCCCGGGCTCTGCGCCCGACCGGTCAGGTTGATGGTGGAGCGGGCGGCCTTGCGCTGGCCGATCACCGGCTGCAGGGTCAGCGCGGACGGCGTGCCGTCTTCCAGGCCCAGCTCCTTGCGCAGGGCGTCCACCCGCTCCGTCGCCATCTCCATCGACTGGCCGCGGAGCAGTTCGCGCGGCAGGTCTACCGAGCCGTACTTGATGCGCTTCAGGCGGCTGACCTGGCATCCCTGGGACTCCCACAACCGGCGCACTTCGCGGTTACGGCCTTCCTTGACCACCACCCGGAACCAGTCGTGCGAGTCCGCTCCGCCGATGCGCTCGACGTCGTCGAACCTGGCCGGGCCGTCCTCCAGGGCAACACCGCGCTTGAGCCGGTCCACGACCGCATCCTCCACGCGGTCTTCGCCTTCGGGTGCGCGCACCCGGCAGACGTACTCCCGCGACACTTCGTGCGAGGGGTGCATCAGGGTGTTGGCCAACTCACCGTCGGTGGTCAGCATCAGCAGGCCGGTGGTGTTGATGTCCAGGCGGCCCACGGCGATCCAGCGCGCGCCTTTAAGGGCGGGCAGGGCGTCGAAAATGGTCGGGCGACCCTCGGGATCCTCCCGCGTGGTGACCTCGCCCTCGGGCTTGTTGTACATGAGTACGCGGGACGGCTCGGTCAGGGCGCTGGCGACGAATTGCCGGCCATCCAGTTCCACCTTGTCCCCGCTGCCAATGGAGACGCCGACCTGGGCCACCTCGCCATTGACCTTGACCAGGCCGTCGGCGATGCGCTGCTCCAGCGCCCGGCGCGAGCCCAGCCCGGCCTGGGCCAGGACCTTGTGCAGGCGTTCCTGCATGCGCGGCGTCGCGGTGCCGGCGTCGTCCTTGCCGTGCTTGAGGGAAAGCTTGCTGCGTGTTTCTTCAGTCATTTGGGTAACTCCGACGAGGCTCTTCGGCATCGTCATCTTCGAGTGATCCGTGGCGTTCCATCGTCTCGATGGCGTCGTCCGCGGTGTTGGAATCGTCGGCCGGCTGTTCCCGTGCGGGAACGTCGACGGCGTCGGCATCGTTCTGGTCCAGCACCGGGTCGGTGGCAATGCCACCGGCAGCGATGGATCCGGGTGTCTCAGGGGCATCGCGAGGCTCGAACTGCAGTTGCGGTTCCAGCTCGCCGATTTCCCCCAGTTCCGCCAATGGCGGCAGTTCATCCAGGCGTTTCAGGCCGAAATAGTCGAGGAACGTGCGGGTCGTGCCCAGCAGCGCGGGCTTGCCCGGCACATCGCGGTGCCCGACCACGCGGATCCACTCGCGCTCCTCCAGCGAACGGATGATGTTGCTGCTGACCGACACGCCGCGTACCTGCTCGATCTCGCCGCGGGTGATCGGCTGGCGGTAGGCAATGAGCGCCAGCGTTTCCAGGGTGGCGCGGGTGTAGCGCGTCTGGCGTTCGGTCCACAGCCGGGCGACGAAGGGATGCACGTCGGCGCGGACCTGGTAGCGGTATCCCGATGCCAGCTCCACCAGTTCGACGCCGCGTCCTTCGCAGTCATCCTGCAGGGCCTGCAGCGCCCGCGCAACGTCGCCGGCCGCCATCGGCTGCTCGTCGTCGCCGGCGAGCAAATCGCCCAGTTGGGCAGCGCTCACCGGCTGGTGGGCGGCCAGCAGGATGGCTTCGATGATGCGTTTGGTCAGGGTCTGGTCCATGCAGCGTGTCGTTGTGTGGTTGGTGCGGTGCGCTCAGGGCGCGTCGTCGTTGGCAGCGTCGTCGAATTCGCTGCTGAGCTGGATCTCTTCGGGCGCGGTGCCAATGGCCAGTGACTTGATGTAGATCGGTGCCAGCGGCGCCTCCTGCACGATGTCCACCAGTTGTTCCTTGGCCAGGGTGAGGATGCCCAGGAAGCTCACCACCACCCCAATCCGCCCTTCGCTGGCCTCGAACAGGGACTCGAAGCGGTGGAACTCGCCGTCATCGAGCCGGGCCAGCAGTTCGCCCATGCGCTGGCGGACACTGAGGGCATCGCGCTTGATCGCGTGCTGGGTATACAGCTCGGCACGCTTGAACACATCATGCAGCGCCAGCAGCATCTCGCGCAGATCGACCTCGGGCGGCAAACGCACGGCTGCGCGATCCGGTACAAACGCCTGGGCGGGAACGGTATCGCGATCCTGTCGGGGCAGCCCATCGATATCCTGCGCGGCCTTCTTGAAGCGTTCGTACTCCTGCAATCGACGCACCAGCTCCGCCCGCGGATCCTCCTCGTCGTCCTCTTCCGACACCGCCCGCGGCAGCAGCATCCGCGACTTGATCTCGGCCAGGATCGCGGCCATCACCAGGTATTCGGCTGCCAGTTCGAAGCGCAGGTGGTGCATGGCCTGGATGTAATCAACGTACTGGCGGGTTATCTCCGCGACCGGGATGTCGAGGATTTCCAGATTCTGCCGGCGGATCAGGTAGAGCAGCAGGTCCAGCGGGCCTTCGAATGCATCCAGGATGATTTCCAGAGCATCGGGCGGAATATAGAGGTCCTGCGGAATCTGCAGCACCGGTTGCCCGTGCACCATCGCCAGTGGCATTTCCTGCTGTCGCGGCGACACCCGTGCCTGGATCTCCCCGTCCGGTAGCGGTGTTTGCTGGTTGTCATCGGTCGCGACGGGCGCGGAAACGTTTGTCATGCGGTGCCGGCCCCTCCGGGCCGTGGCGCTGCGTTGTTGCGGTTGCGTCGAAACATCACGGCTCGATCATGGGCGCGCTGGACACGGAAGGCCTCAGCGGACGGGGCAGGACCGGACTACTGCCTGGCGGTGGCAGGAATACGGTCCAGCCATCGTCGGGTTGCGACGATGATCATGCGATGTTGGACATGCAGCAGTAAAAAGCGGACTTGCTGACAGATGAATCGATCTGGGATGAACACCGCTGTGACAGACGCGGCCATGGCATCGCGAAGATCGTTACGGCGGCAGGGCCGTAAGGGACGCGACGTCTTTATCCAACTCAGGTTCCGAACAGGTTACGGGCTGCACCGGGCGCTGTCCAGCGTTGCGCCGAAAGGACGTGGGGAGCGCGGGGCGCGTGCAAGGGTTGGCCTACAATCGTTGATTGGCTTGTCGGCTGGAAATGAAACCATGCTCTACGTGATCGAGGGATACGACGGCGAGGACGTGCTGGCATTGCGCGGCAAGGCGCGGCCGGCGCACCTGGCCAGGCTGGAGGCATTGCGCGACGCCGGCCGGTTGCTGCTGGCCGGCCCATGCCCGTCGATTGACGCAGAGGACCCGGGCCCGGCCGGCTTCAGTGGCAGCCTGGTGGTGGCCGAATTCGAGTCCCTCGAAGCTGCGCGCGAGTGGGCCGATGCCGACCCTTACGTCGACGCGGGAGTGTACGAGCGCACCGAGGTCCGGCCATTCCGCCGGGTACTGCCGTGACCGGCGGCCTGCCGCGCGGGCAACGCGTGCCGGCGATCCGCGCGGCCATCGAAGCTGCGTTGGCGCCGGTCTCCCTGTCCGTCGAGGATGACAGCGCCCGCCATGCCGGCCATGCCGGCGCCCGCGACGGCCGTGGCCACTTCAATGTCGAGGTCGTCAGCGACGCGTTCCGCGGGCTCGCTCCGCTGGCGCGGCACCGGCGCGTGTACGAGGCCGTCGGCGCGATGATGGAAACCGACATCCACGCGCTGTCGATTGTCGCCCGTGCGCCGGACGAAGCGGGCTAGCCCGGCCGGCCCTGCGGGCACCGTCCAGCGACCGCTATACTCGCGGGCGGCTGCTGGTTTGCCGGCTTCCTGACATCCACCGCAGCGCCGCATGCGGCGCGCAATGAGGCTCCCGCGACGCATGCGTCTGTCAACGATCAAGCTGTCGGGCTTCAAGTCCTTCGTCGATCCCACCACCCTGCATCTGCCGACCAACATGACCGCGGTCGTGGGGCCGAACGGCTGTGGCAAGTCGAACATCATCGACGCGGTGCGCTGGGTGATGGGCGAGAGTTCGGCCAGCCGCCTGCGCGGCGACTCGCTGACCGACGTGATCTTTGCCGGATCGTCCACGCGCAAGCCGGTCTCCCAGGCCACCGTCGAGCTGGTGTTCGACAACTCCGACCACACGATTACCGGCGAGTACGGCGCGTTCGACGAGATTTCCGTCAAGCGCCTGGTCAGTCGCGACGGCGCCAGCCAGTACTACCTCAACGGCGCCAAATGCCGTCGCCGGGACATCACCGACCTGTTCCTGGGGACCGGCCTGGGACCGCGCAGCTACTCGATCATCGAGCAGGGGATGATCAGCCAGATCATCGAGGCGCGGCCGGAGGACCTGCGGGTCTATCTGGAAGAGGCGGCCGGCATCTCCAAGTACAAGGAGCGCCGCAGGGAGACCGAGACCCGCATCCGCCATACCCGCGAGAACCTCGACCGGCTCAGCGACCTGCGCGACGAGGTCGGCAAGCAGCTCGGCCACCTGAACCGCCAGGCGCGGCAGGCCGAGCAGTACCAGGCCATCCAGGAAGATCGCCGGATCCGCGACGCGGAATGGAAGGCGCTGGAGCACCGTGCGCTGGATCGCAAGCTGACCGGCCAGCGCGAAAAGCTGGCGCAGCAGGAGACCCGCCTGCAGCAATTGATCGCCGAGCAGCGCGAGGCCGAGCGCGAGATCGAGACCGGCCGCGTACGCCGCGAGGAAGCCGCCGAGGCGCTGAACAAGGCGCAGGCCGACAGTTACGAGGTCGGCGGCGCGCTCGCGCGCATCGAGCAGCAGATCCAGCACCAGCGCGAGATGGCCGAGCGCCTGCTGAAGGCCCGCGACGAGGCCCGCCACCAGCTGGCCGAGGTCGCCGAGCACATCGGCAACGACCAGTCACGGCTGGAGGTGCTGAGCGCGGCGCTGGAAGTGGACGAGCCCCGCCTGGAGGAATTGCGCGAGCAGGATCTGGATCGCCAGGAAGCGCTGCGCGCGGCCGAGGCGGCGCTGTCATCGTGGCAGCAGCGCTGGGACGACCACAGTCGCGCGCAATCCGAGGCGACCCGCTCGGCGGAGGTCGAGCGCACCCGGATCGAGCATCTGGAGCGGCAGGCGATGGACGCCGAGCGTCGCCGGCAGGCCCTGCAGTCCGAGCGCGAGGGACTGGACCTGACCACGCTGGCCGAGGCCTTCGCCGAGCTGGAAGAACAGCACGAGACCCACAAGGTCTCGCTGGACAGTCTTGGCGACGTGCTGGAGCTGCGCAAAAGCGGTGTCGATACCCTGCAAGAGCAACAGCGCGAAGCGCAGTCGGCATTGGCGGACGTGCGCAAGCAGGCGCAGGGCGCGCGCGGCCGCTTGTCCTCGCTGGAGACGCTGCAGAACGCCGCATTGGGGCAGGAAGACGGCGCCGCGCTGGGATGGCTGAAGGCGCGCGGCCTGGACTCCGCGGTCCGCGTCGGCGAGGCGCTGGTGGTGGAGGAGGGCTGGGAAGACGCCGTCGAGACCGCGCTGGGCCAGATCATCGAAGGCGCCCTGGTGGACTCGCCTGAAGCGCTGGTGGACGCGATCGGCGAGCTGGACCACGGCCGGCTGGCGCTGGTGGCCTCGGCCGAGGCGCCGGTCGACTGCGCCCCCACCTCGCTGGCCGGCAAGGTGCAGGGTCCCGCCGCCGTGCGACGCCTGCTGGTGCCGCTGCACGCGGCCGACGACCTGTCCGCCGCGCTCGCCCTGCTGCCGGCGCTGGCCGATGGCGATTCCGTGATCACCCGCAAGGGCGAGCGCCTGGGCAACGGCTGGGTGCGCGTGCTGCGCTCGGGCGCGGTCAAGCAGGGCGCGCTGTTGCGCGAGAAGGAGATCCAGTCGCTGCGCAGCCAGATCGAGACGCTGCAGGAGCGCGAGCACGAACTCGAAGGCAGCCTGACCCGGCTGCGCGAACAGAATCTGGCCGCCGAGCAGCAGCGCGAGGAAGCGCAGCGCGCGCTCCACGTCGCCCACCGCAGCGTCGCGGAGCTGGCCGGCCGGCTGCACAGCCAGCAGGGGCGGCTGGACTCGGCACGAAGCCGGATCGAGCGCATCGATGCCGAGCTCGCCCAACTGACCGAATCCGCGCAACTGCTCACCGGGCAGGCGCGCGAGGCCCGCACCCGCCAGGAAGAGGCGGTCATGCGCATGACCGAGCTGGAAGACGCCCGCCTGGCGCTGGACAGTGATCGCCGCCGCCTCGGCGAGGCGCGCGACCAGGCCCGCAACATGGCCCGCGAATCCCGCGACGCCGCGCATGCACTGGCATTGACCCTGGAATCTCACCGCGCCCAGATCGCCTCGCTTACCCAGGCCCTGCAGCGAATGAGCGGCCAGCGCGGCCAGCTGGACAACCGCCTGGTGGAGATTTCCAGCCAGCTCACCGACGGGGCCAGCCCGGTGGATGAGCTGGAGCAGCAGCGCCAGGCCGCGCTGGAGCGGCGGGTGCAGGCGGGCGAGGTCCTCAGCGCCGCCCGCAGCGCACTGGACGGGATCGACCAGGAGCTTCGCCGCTTCGAGCAGGTCCGCCAGCAACGCGACGAGCAGGCGCTCGCCCAGCGCGAAGGCATCGGTCAGCGCCGGCTCGAGCAGCAGGCCTTGGTGCTGAAGGCCGAGTCGCTGGTGGAGGCCATCACCGAGGCGGGCTTCGTGCTCGACGACGTGGTCAACACCCTGACCGACGAGATGGAGCCGGCGGCGTGGGAACGCACCGTGCAGGAGCTGGACGCCAGATTGCGCCGGCTCGAACCGGTCAACCTGGCAGCCATCGCCGAACACGCGGAAGCCAGCCAGCGCAAGGAGTACCTCGACGCGCAGGACGCCGACCTGTGCACCGCGCTGGAAACCCTGGAAGACGCGATCCGCAAGATCGACCGCGAAACCCGCGGCCGCTTCAAGGAGACCTTCGACCGCGTCAATGCTGGCGTGCAAGCTTTGTATCCGCGCCTGTTCGGCGGCGGCCACGCGTATCTGGAGCTCACCGGCGACGATCTGCTCGACACCGGCGTGGCGATCATGGCCCGCCCGCCGGGCAAGCGCGTATCCAACATCTCGCTGCTGTCGGGCGGCGAGAAGGCGATGACCGCGGTCGCGCTGGTGTTCGCCATCTTCCAGCTCAATCCGGCGCCGTTCTGCCTGCTCGACGAGGTCGACGCGCCGCTGGACGAAGCCAATGTCGGCCGGCTCGCGGCCATGGTCAGCGAGATGAGTGAACAGGTACAGTTCCTGTTTGTGAGCCACAACAAGGCGACGATGGAAGCCGCGCAGCAACTGGCCGGCGTCACGATGCGCGAGCCCGGTGTCAGCCGGCTGGTAAGCGTTGACCTCACCGAGGCGACCCGCCTGGTGGGGGCCGCCTGATCGCGGGCGTCGGACCGTCGTGCCACGACGGCGTTCCCGGCGCCCACCCATGCAATAAACCGGAGTACCAAAGCTGATGTCGGACGAAACCCTGTTGCGGATCGGAATCCTGATCGCCGGGCTGTTTGTGGTCGGCGCGATCCTGTTTTTTGGCCGGCCGCGCAAGCCCGGCCAGGGCCGGCGGGTTGCGCGCGCCGCCGACGGCAGCGGGTCAAGGCGTGAGCCGACGCTGGGCGAGCAGCTTGAGGACGAGGTCGCAGCCGATACGACCGCTGCCGCTCGCGAGGATCCGACCGCTCAGGCGGAGCTGGACCTGTTTGAACGCAGTCTCGACGGCACCGCGGGGACCGAGCTCGGCAAGCGGGTCAGCGACGAGTTCGACAAGATCGTGACGGTCTATCTGGCCGCCCGCGCCGGCGAGAAGCTGCACGGCCCGGACATCGTCGTGGCGGCGGAAAAAGCCGGCCTGGTCTACGGCCACATGGGCGTGTACCACCGCCTGATCGAGCAGCAGCCAGAGCGCGGCCCGGTGTTCAGCGTGGCCAACATCGTCAAGCCGGGCAACTTCGAGATGGGCACCATCCAGGAGCTGGAAACCCCCGCGATCGCCTTCTTCCTGACCCTGCCGGCGCCCGTCGCCGCCCTGGACGCGTGGGAGGCCATGCTGCCGACCGCGGAGCGGATGGCCGAACTGCTCGGTGGCCTGCTGCTGGATGAGCAGCGCAACAACCTGGGTCGCCAGCGCATCGGCCACATCCGCGACGAGCTGCGCGCCTACGACCGCGAGCGCGAAGCACCGCCGCTGAGCAAGCCCAGCCGCTGGTAGAAGGTTCCGATGTCCGCGCCCGATCCCGCCGCCCGCGTGGCCGAGCTGTGCCGCCAGCTCGACGACGCCAGCTACCGCTATTACGTCCTCGACGATGCGGCGATTCCGGACGCCGAGTACGACCGCCTGCTGCGTGAGCTGGAGGGCCTGGAGGCGGCCCATCCCGAACTGGCCGGCGCGGATTCCCCGACCCAGCGCGTCGGTGCGCCGCCGTCGGGTGCCTTCGCCAGCGTCACCCACGCCATTCCCATGCTCTCGTTGGGCAACGCCTTCAGCGACGACGAGGTGGCCGATTTCGTCCAGCGCATCGAGCACCGGCTTGAGCGCAGCGACCCGGTGTTTTCGGTGGAGCCCAAGCTGGACGGCCTGGCCATCAGCCTGCGCTATGAGGATGGCCGCTTCGTCCAGGGCGCGACCCGCGGCGATGGCGCCACCGGTGAGGACGTCACTGCCAACCTGCGCACGGTCAAGGCGATCCCGCTGGCACTGCGGGGGACGGATTGGCCGGCGGTGCTGGAGGTCCGTGGTGAGGTCTACATGCCGCTGGCGGGCTTCCATCGCTACAACGAGCGCATGCGCGCCGAGGGTGGCAAGCCGCTGGCCAACCCGCGCAACGGCGCCGCCGGGTCCCTGCGACAGCTGGACCCGCGCATCACCGCGCGCCGGCCGCTGGCGTTCTACGCCTACGCGGTCGGCCTAGTGGAAGGCGCCGAGCTGCCGCCGACGCACTCGGCGACGCTGCGGCAACTGCGCGACTGGGGGTTCCCGGTCAGCGCGGAGAGCCGCGTCGCCACCGGCCTGGCCGGCCTTCTGGCGTACTACCGCGATATCGGCGAGCGGCGCGACCGCCTGGCCTTCGACATCGACGGCGTGGTCTACAAGCTGGACGACTACGCCGGCCAGCTGGAACTGGGTTTTGTCTCGCGCGCCCCGCGCTGGGCGCTGGCGCACAAGTTCCCGGCCCAAGAGCAGTCCACGGTACTGGAGGCCATCGAGGTCAACATCGGTCGCACCGGTGCGGCGACGCCGCTGGCCCGGCTCACCCCGGTGCAGGTCGGCGGGGTCGAGGTCAGCCGGGCGACCCTGCACAATGCCGACCAGGTTGCCCGGCTGGACGTTCGCGTCGGCGACACGGTGATCGTGCGTCGCGCCGGCGACGTGATTCCCGAGATCGTGCGCGTGGTGCCGGGCATGCGCGCGCCGGATGCGCAGCCTTGGCAGATGCCGACGGTGTGCCCGGTGTGCGGCTCTGACCTCGTGCGCGAGGAGGGCGGGGTGGTCTGGCGCTGCTCGGGCGAACTGGTCTGCCCGGCCCAGCGCAAGGAGGCGATCGAGCATTTCGCCTCACGCCGGGCCATGGACATTGACGGGCTGGGCGAGCGCTACGTCGAGGACATGGTCGATTTTGGTTATGTCACCTCGGTAGCCGACCTGTACACGCTGTCCCTGGACGACCTGCTGGAGATGAAGCGCCGCGGCGACGAGCGCGACGGCACGACGCCGGACACCGTCAAGGCGGGCAAGGTGGCGACCCGCTGGGCGGAGAACCTGATCGAGGCCATCCAGAGCAGCCGCAGGACGACCCTGGCGCGTTGCCTGTTCGGTCTGGGCATCCAGCACGTCGGCGAGAGCACCGCCAAGGCGCTGGCGGAGTGGTTTGGCGATCTGGCGGTGATCCGGAGGCTGCCGTGGCCGCTGTTCAAGCGGGTGCCCGACATCGGCTCGGAGGTGGCCCATTCGATCGGACAGTTCTTCGACCAGCCGGGAAACCAGAAGGTGATCGACGAGCTGCTGGCTGGCGGCGTCGAAATTACTGACGCCCGGCCACCGTCCGCGCAATTGCGGGGCGCACTCGGGCTGGCCGACTTGCTGGTGGACCTGGAGATCCCGAAACTCACCCGCCTGCGCGCCGAGCAGCTGGCGGGCGTCTTTGCCGAGGCGTCCGCGCTGCTGGACGCGCCCGTGCACCGCTTCATCACCGCCGGCCTGCCCAATGACACCGCCTCGGCGCTGGAGACCTGGCTGACGGACGCGGAAAATGCCAGCCTGCTGGCGCGGTGCGGGGAAGCGATCGCTGCGCTGGAGAAGCTGATCCCGGAGGTGGATGAAAGCACCGCCGGCCCGCTGGAAGGTCGCACCGTCGTGCTCACCGGGACCTTGGCCGCGATGACGCGCGACGAGGCGAAAGCGCGCCTGGAAGTGCTGGGCGCGAAGTCGGCCGGCAGCGTGTCGAAGAAGACCGGGTTCGTGGTCGCCGGCGAGGCGGCCGGGTCCAAGCTCGCCAAGGCCGAGGAACTCGGCATCGAGATCTGGGACGAGGCGAAGCTGCTGGCCTTCCTCGGCAAGCACGAGTGAACGTCCCGCATTCCGCTGGCGATCCGGCCACAGACTGGAGGCCGCAAGCGCGGTTTTCCGCGTTGAAGTTGCGGGCGGCACTCAACGCGCGGATCCGCGGATTCTTCGCCGAGCGCGACGTGGTCGAGGTGGAAACCCCGGTGATGTCAGTGGCCGGAAACACCGAGCCGAACATCGACTCCTTCACCAGCGATTTCAGCGGCCGCAGCGACGGCGGACCCCGTACCCGCTGGCTGCGCACCTCGCCCGAATACCCGCTCAAGCGCCTGCTCGCGGCGGGCTTTGGCGATTGCTACGAGCTGGGTCGGGTGTTCCGCAACGGCGAGGCCGGCGCGCGCCACAATCCCGAATTCACGATGCTGGAGTGGTACCGCGTGGGTTGGGACCATCGCCGGCTGGCGCAGGAAACTGCCGAGGTCATCAACCTGGGCCTGGATCTGGTCGGTCGCCAGGTGCCGCTGGTGCAGGTGCGCTACCGCGACCTCTACCACGACCGGCTGGGCCTCGACCCGCTGACCGCCAGTGAGGAAGTGCTACGCAAGGCCTTGGGAGACGTGGTCCTGGACCCCACCGGCCTGGTGCGGGATGACTGGCTGGACCTGCTGATGACCCACCGACTGCAGCCCGGCTTCAGCGACGAGACCATGCTGGCCGTGCACGACTACCCGGCCACCCAATGCGCGCTGGCGCGGCTGCGCGATGATGGCGACGGCTCACCGCCGGTGGCGGAGCGCTTCGAGCTCTACCTGGGCCCGCTGGAACTGGCCAACGGCTACCACGAGCTGACCGATGCAGCCGAGCAGGGCGCCCGCTTCCAGCGCGACGGCCGCATCCGCCAGACGCGCGCCGACCGGATCCCGCCGACCGACCCGCGTTTTCTTGCCGCACTGGAAGCCGGATTGCCCGACTGCGCCGGCGTCGCCCTCGGTGTGGATCGGCTCATGATGGCGATGCTGCGCACCGACCGCATCGCCGATGTGATCGCCTTCGACTTTTTCCGCGCCTGATCCCGTTTCGCGCGACCCGTGGACCCTGCCGCCATGAACGACACCTTCGACTTCGACCGTTACGACCGCGTTCGTCCGATCCGCTGGACCGGCGACGCGCTCGAATTGCTCGACCAGCGCCGCTTGCCTTTCCACGTCGAGTACGTCCGCTGCGAGACCAGTGAAGACGTGTTCGACGCGATCCGCGCGCTGACCGTGCGCGGCGCGCCGGCGATTGGCATCGCCGCTGCATGGGGACTCGTTCTGGCCGCGCGCGAAATCAAGGCGGAGGACGGTGCGGCCGCGGTGCTCGCGCTGGAGCCGGCCATCGCCCATCTGAACGATGCCCGCCCGACGGCCGTGAACCTGGCCTGGGCGCTGGCACGCATGCGACGTGTGCTCGCGTCCGCCGGCCGTGACTGGCGCGAGGTGCTGGAACGCGAAGCAGGCGCCATTGCCGATGAGGACCTGGCCGCCAACCGTCATATGGGGTCGCTGGGCGCGGCATTGATCGCCCCAGGCAGCGGCGTGCTGACCCACTGCAACACCGGCTCGCTCGCGACCGCAGGCTTCGGCACCGCGCTGGGCGTGATCCGTGCCGGCGTCGCCCAGCAACGCATATCGCAGGTGTTTGCCGGTGAAACGCGGCCATGGCTGCAGGGAGCGCGACTCACGGCCTGGGAACTGCAGCAGGACGGGATCGCGCCGATACTGGTGGCTGATTCGGCGGCCGCGCACCTGATGAAAACCGGCCAGGTGCAATGGGTCATCGTCGGCGCCGACCGCATCTGCGCCAACGGTGATACCGCCAACAAGATCGGCACCTACCAGCTGGCCATCGCCGCCCGCCACCACGGCGTGAACTTCATGGTCGCCGCGCCTTCCTCAACCGTGGACATGGCGATGCCGGACGGCGACGGGATACATATCGAAGAGCGCGATGCCGCCGAGCTCTTCCATCTGGGCGGGGTGGCCACCGCAGCGGAAGGGATCGCTGCCTGGAATCCCGTCTTCGATATCACCCCGCACGGATTGATCGACGCCATCGTGACCGAGCGGGGCGTGATCACGCAGCCGGATGCCACCGCCATGCAGGCCGCTTTTGGCGCGTAAGTCCTTGTTTCTCTGGAAAAACAGCGAGGCATGAGGCCGCCATTCGTGCTATAATTCGCTGTCTTTTTCCCCGGTATTGCCGCGGATCGGATTCTCTCTTGTGCCGGCCTGCTGCAGTGCCGGTCTGGTCCAGTTTTTCCGCGGGCGCTTGCTCACCCGCACCGCGGTAAACCACCTCAGCTCAAATACGGAAACCTGATGGCCGATCTTGCCAAGGAAATCATCCCGGTAAACCTCGAAGACGAGATGCGTCGCAGCTACCTCGATTACGCCATGAGCGTGATCGTCGGCCGCGCGCTTCCCGACGTCCGCGACGGGCTCAAGCCCGTGCACCGGCGCGTGCTGTACGCCATGAGCGTGTTGGGAGCCCATTCCAACAAGCCGTACTTCAAGTCGGCGCGAATCGTCGGTGACGTGATCGGTAAATACCACCCGCATGGCGACCAGTCGGTGTACGACACGCTGGTGCGCATGGCGCAGCCGTTCTCGCTGCGCTACATGCTGGTGGACGGGCAGGGCAACTTCGGCTCGGTCGATGGCGATTCCGCGGCCGCGATGCGTTACACCGAAGCGCGAATGGCCAAGATCACCCACGAGTTGATGGCGGACATCGAGAAGGAAACTGTCGACTTCCAGCCCAACTACGATGAGAAGGAGTTCGAGCCCACGGTGATGCCCACGCGCATCCCGAACCTCCTGATCAACGGTTCGGCCGGTATCGCCGTCGGCATGGCGACCAACATTCCGCCGCACAACCTGGGCGAGATCATCGACGCGACGATCGCGCTGATTGACGACCCGGACATCGACGTCGACGGCCTGATGGTGCACGTGCCCGGGCCGGACTTCCCGACCGCCGGCATCATCAACGGCACCTCGGGCATCATCAACGCGTACCACACCGGCCGCGGCCGGGTGCGCATGCGCGCGCGCGCCGAGATCGAGGTGGCCGACAACGGCCGCGAGGCGATCGCGGTCAGCGAGATCCCCTACCAGGTCAACAAGGCGAAGCTGATCGAGAAGATCGCCGAGCTGGTCAAGGAAAAGCGCCTGGAAGGCATCAGCGAACTGCGCGACGAGTCCGACAAGGACGGCATGCGCATCTACATCGAGGTCAAGCGCGGCGATTCGGCCGACGTGGTGCTGAACAATCTCTACCAGCAGACCCAGATGGAGTCGTCCTTCAGCTTCAACATGGTCGCGCTGGTCGATGGCCGCCCGCAGTTGCTGAACCTCAAGCAGATCCTGCAGGCCTTCGTCCGCCACCGCCGCGAGGTGGTCACCCGCCGCACCATCTTCGACCTGCGCAAGGCGCGTGCACGTGCCCACGTCCTGGAAGGGCTGACCGTCGCGCTGGCCAACATCGACGAGATGATCGAGCTGATCAAGACCTCGGCCAATCCCAACGAGGCGCGCGAGCGCATGCTGGCCAAGACTTGGGAGCCCGGGCTGGTCGGTGCGCTGCTGTCGGCGGCCGGCGCAGAGGCCTCGCAGCCGGAGGACCTGCCGCGCGGCGTGGGCCTGGTCACCGGCGCCAACGACAGCAAGTTCTACCAGCTGACCGAGATCCAGGCCCAGCAGATCCTGGAGATGCGCCTGCACCGCCTGACCGGGCTGGAGCAGGAAAAGCTGACCGAGGAATACAAGCTGCTGCTGGACACGATCCGCGGCCTGATCGAGATCCTCGAGGATCCGAACGTGCTGCTGAGCGTGATCCGCGAGGAGCTGGAGAACGTCAAGGTGGAGTTCGGCGACGAACGCCGCAGCGAGATCCGCGAGAGCGAGGAAGACCTCGACATCCTGGACCTGATTGCGCCCGAAGACGTGGTCGTGACCCTGTCCCATTCCGGTTATGCCAAGCGCCAGCCGGTCAGCAGCTACCGCGCACAGAAACGCGGTGGCCGCGGCCGCAATGCGGCCACCACCAAGGACGAGGACTTCATCGACAGCCTGTGGCTGGTCAATACCCACGACACGCTGCTGACCTTCACCAGCGCCGGCCGGGTGTTCTGGTTGCCGGTGTACCAGTTGCCGGACGCTGGTCCGAACGCGCGTGGCCGTCCGATCATCAACTGGATTCCGCTGGAAGCGGACGAGCAGGTCCAAGCCGTGGTGCCGGTGCGCGACTACGACGGCGACCGGCACGTCTTCTTCGCGACCCGCAACGGAGTGGTCAAGAAGACGCCGCTGAGCGAGTACGCCTACCGCCTGCAGCGCGGCAAGATCGCGATCAACCTGGATGACGGCGATGCGCTGATCGGCGTCGAGCTCTCCGACGGGCATTCGGACATCATGCTGTTCTCCAGCGAAGGCAAGGCAGTCCGGTTCTCCGGCGAGACGGTGCGCTCCATGGGTCGTACGGCCCGGGGCGTACGCGGCATGCGTCTGGGCGCGGGCGGCAAGGTCGTCAGCCTGATCGTGGTCGATGGTGACGGCGACATCCTCACCGCCAGCGAGCGTGGTTTCGGCAAGCGCACGCCGCTTGATGAATACCCCTGCAAGGGACGAGGCACGCAGGGTGTGATCGCGCTGAAGACCAGCGACCGCAACGGCCAGCTGGTCGGCGCGATCCAGCTCAGCGAGAGCCACGAGGTGCTGCTGATTTCCGACGGCGGCACGCTGGTGCGCACCCGCGCCTCGGAGATCTCCCAAGTCAGCCGGAACACGCAGGGCGTGACCCTGATGCGGCTGGCGGCCGATGAGACGCTGCAGGCGGTGGAGCGCCTGGATGCATCGCTGGACGATGAGCTGGACGACGACACGGAACTGGCAGCGATTGCACCAGATGTGATCGTGTCGGATGTGATCCCGGCCCAGCCCGGTGAAGCCGGCGGCGACGAGCCTTCCGGTGACTCGCCGGGCTGATCAGTCCGCACTGTGCGAGTCCGGACCAGGTAAAGCAGAACGCCGCCCCATGGGGCGGCGTTCCTGTATCCGGCGCGGCAACCCGCGTGTGAAGCGGCTGCTGGTGTGGTTGCTCAGCTGCCGGTCCAGCCGTCCAGCATGTCCGACAGCTCGTCCGCGTGCTCTTCCTCCTGGGCGAGGATCGACTCCAGGATGCGCTTGGTGGTCGTGTCCTTGTCGCCAATGTAGTTGATGATCTGGCGATAGCTGTCGATCGCGATGCGCTCGGCCACCAGGTCTTCCTTCACCATGTCGCGCAGGTCGGTGCCTTCAACGTACTCGGCGTGGGCGCGCTTGCTGAGGATGTCAGGGTTGAAGTCCGGCTCACCGCCCAGCTGGACGATTCGCTCGGCGAGCATGTCGCCATGTTCCTCTTCCTCGCGGGCATGCTCGAGGAACTCGGCCTTGATCGAGTCGGCCATCAGGCCGCTGGCCATGAAATAGTGCCGCTTGTAGCGCAGCACGCAGACCAGCTCGGTGGCCAGCGCCTCGTTCAAAAGACGGATCACCACCTCGCGATCAGCGGTATAGCTGTCGGTGATGGCCCCCTTCTCGATGTGCTGACGGGCGCGTTCGCGGATAGTGGCCAGATCGGTGGCAAACGGGGAGGCGTTTGCGTCGGAACCCTCGCGGGAGTCGTCTTGCTTGCTCATGTGGTTCTCCGGACAGTGGGGAAGGGGTCAGGTAATCTGGTTCAGTGGATCTGGGTCACGCGATCTGGGACAGGACGTGCTCGGCCGATGACACCCGGAACTCGCCCGGCGCTTCCACGTTGAGCTGTTTCACCACGCCCTGCTCGGCGTAGATAGCAAACCGCTTGGCGCGCACGCCCATGCCGTAGGCACTCGCATCCAGCTCCAGGCCCAGCGCACGGGCGAAGTCGGCGTTGCCGTCGGAGAGCATCATCAGGCCGTCGGGAACGTTCTGGCTCTGTCCCCAGGCCTGCATCACGAATGGATCGTTCACGGCCACGCACGCCACCTCGATGCCCTTGTCATGGAACTGCTGGTAGTGCTCGATGAATCCGGGCAGGTGCCTTTCCGAGCAGGTCGGAGTGAATGCCCCCGGGACGGCGAAGATCACCACATTGGTGTCACCGAACAGGGTCCTGGTGTCAACGCTCTCGACACCGTCTCCGATGCGCTGCAGTACCACGTCGGGAAGGCGGTCGCCTACCTGGATGCTCATGCGGTTCTCCTGAATGAAGGGCTCAGTCTAGGCGCGTGCTTCTAAAAATCACGTCAAGGGCGTGCCGGGCGATAGGCCGTGCGATGTCGGATAAAAGTGCCGCAACAGCGCTTGAACCGGACACTGTCCGGAACCATATCCACCGCAGGGCATGACCCGGCGCGGCGCAGCGAATATCCTGTGGGGCGTGCCGCCGTGCTGGCCATGGCCCGGCAACCATTCCTGCATTGCACCGTCCTGGTGCAGGCACTGGAGCAATGAATGCATTTCAAGGATTACTACGACACCCTCGGCGTAGAGCCCACGGCCGGAGAGGCGGAGATCAAGACCGCGTACCGGCGGATGGCGCGCAAGTACCATCCCGACGTGAGCAAGGAGTCGGGCGCCGAGGAGAAGTTCAAGGCCGTCAACGAAGCCTATGAAGCGTTGCGGGACCCGGAGAAGCGGGCCGCCTATGACCAGTTGCGTTCGCGAGGCTACCGCCCCGGCGACGAGGTCCGGGCGCCGCCGGGCGGCTTCGATTTCAACGGTGGCCGCGGCGGCCCGGATTTCGAGGAGGTGTTTGCCGGCGGCGGCGCGGGCGGTGGCTTCAGCGACTTCTTCGAGACCCTGTTCCGGCGCGGCCAGGCAGGGCACGGCGACCCGTTCGCGCAGGCGCAGCGCGGGCGGCCCGGCGCCGGCCCGCAGCGCACGCCTGATACGCGGGCCAAACTGTCCGTCTCGCTGGAGACCGTGTACGCCGGCGACACCGTGCGGGTCAGCGTGCACGGCAAGACCCTCGACGTGAAGATTCCCAAGGGAATCGCACCGGGGCAGGTGATCCGGCTCGCCGGCCAGGGCGGTAATGGTAGCGCCCTGTTGCTGGAAATCGAGTATTCCGCCCATCCCCGGTTCGAGGTGGATGGACGCAACGTGATCCACGTGCTTCCGATCGCTCCGTGGGAAGCCGCGCTGGGAGCGACGGTCAGCGTGCCCACGCTCGGTGGCTCGGTGGAGTTGAAGATTCCCAGGCAATCCGAAGCCGGCGCGAAGCTGCGCTTGCGCGGACGCGGCATTCCGGCGCCGGCAGGCACGGGCGACCAGATCGTCGAGTTGGAGGTGCTGGCTCCTGCACCGGCGACCAAGGAGCAGGAAGCCGCCTACGCGGCGCTGCGCGAGGCCTTCGGGAACGACTGGCGCCGGGAGTGACCGGCGCCACTGCTCTCAGGCGGGCAGCAACTGCTCAAGCACCTCGCCCAGCTCGGCCTCGTTGAAGGGCTTGGTGATGTAGGCGCGGGCACCCTGGCGCATGCCCCAGACGCGGTCGGTTTCCTGGTCCTTCGTGGTCACCAGGACCACCGGGATGTGCCTGGTCGTGGCGTCGCGACAGATCGAGCGCGTGGCCTGGAAACCGTTGAGGTTTGGCATCACCACATCCATCAATACCAGGTCGGGCAATTCACGGCGCGCGACCTCCACGCCGGCGGCGCCGTCTTCTGCCACCAGGGTGTCATGCCCCAGTTTCTCGACGATGCGCTGGATACCCATCAACTGCGACGGTGAGTCGTCGACGATCAGAATGCGAGCCATGTCTTTCCCCAAAGTGACTGCCGGATTGTAGCGGCGTCCGGTCGGAGCGCCAAACAATTCAGATCCGGACCAGTGTGTCAGATCCGGACCAGCGTGCGACCCAGCGACCCGCCCGCAAGCATGGTGTCGAACACGTCGGGAAGCTCCGCAAGACCCGCTTCGCGGGTGCAGATGGTGTCCAGGTGCGCCGGCTTCCAGTCGCTGGCCAGGTGCTGCCACACCGCTTCGCGCACATCGCGCGCGGTGCCTGCCGAGGCGACGCCCAGCAGCGAGACGCCGCGTATGATGAACGGCATGACGGTGGCGTCCAGCTCGGCGGACGCGGCCAGGCCGGCGCTGGCAACATTGCCGTAGGGCGCGCACTGGGCCAGCAGGCTGGTGAGCATCGGTCCGCCGACGTTGTCGAGGCCGCCGCCGAAGCGCGCCGATTCCATCGCCCTGCCGGGTGCCAGCGCGTCACGGCCGAGCACATCAGTGGCGCCCAGCCCCTTGAGGTAGGCGTGCTGGTCCTGCTTGCCGCTGATGGCGTGCACCTCGAACCCGGCGCGGGTGAAGATGTCGATCGCCAGCGAGCCCACGCCGCCGCTGGCGCCGGTGACGGCCAGCGGGCCCATGTCGGGCTTCTGGCGGTTTTCCACCATCCGGAACAGCGCCAGCGCGGCGGTGAAGCCGGCGGTGCCGATGATCATGCTTTCGCGCAGCTCAAGCCCGGCAGGCAGCGCAATCGCCCATTTGGACTCCAGGCGGACGAACTCGGAGTACCCACCGTCGCGGGTCTCGCTCAGCCCGCTGCCGGTCGCAAGCACGCGGTCGCCTTCCTTGAACGCCGGATCGGTCGAGGCCACCACGTGGCCGGCCACGTCGATGCCGCCGACCAGCGGGAAGCGCCGCAGGATCTTGCCCTTGCCGGTACCGGCCAGCGCGTCCTTGTAGTTGACCGACGAATACGCGGCATTGATCACCACCTCGCCGGGCGCGAGATCGTCCAGCGACAGGGCTTCGATGCCGCTGCGGTAGCCCTGTTCGTCGTTGTGGATGCGGAAGGCGTTGAAACGGTCTGGAATGGCGTTGGACATGAGTTCCTCTCGAAATTTCCACTCGAAACGGGTTTTGTCGCCGGACTGGTGAAGACTGCCGACGGGGCTTTCTTCCGGGGCGTGCGATCCGGGTCAGCGCGCGACGCTCAGACGCTTCTCCTCCAGCCACTTGTCCGCATTGGCCGGGCGGTAGGAGTGCATCCACTCAAGCATCGTATCGATCTCCTCGCCGTGCCACAGGTCGTCGCGCTGCCCGGCGTTGACGAAGTGCTCAGCGACCATGCGGTCCATCATGCCGATCAACGGCTCGTAGAAGCCTTCCACGTCGAGGAATGCGCACGGCTTGTCGCCGATGCCCAACTGGCGCCAGGTCAGCATCTCGAACATCTCGTCCAGGGTGCCGAAGCCGCCGGGCAGGGCGATGAAGCCATCCGAGAGCTCGAACATGCGCGCCTTGCGCAGGTGCATGCTCGGCACGACTTCCAGGCGCGTCAGCCCGGGATGGGCGACTTCCCAGTTGACCAACTGCTCGGGTATCACGCCGATCACCTCGCCACCCGCCTCGAGCACCGCGTCGGCCATGACACCCATCAGGCCGACGTTGCCGCCGCCGTAGATGACGCTGATGCCGCTTTCAGCCAGTTCCTGGCCGAGGCGGCGGGCGCGCTCGGCGTAGATCGGCCGGGAGCCGGAATGGGAGCCGCAGTAGACGCAGACCGATTGCATGGGCATGGGGCGTTGCCTTGAGTTGGGATGGGTGAAACCAGAACGGCGCACCGAGGGTGCGCCGTCTGTGGAGATGCGATGTCCGGCGGCGGTATACGCCGCCGGTCGCCGCGGCTCAGTTCGCCTTGTGAATGGCACGCTTGTCGACCGCCAGCGCGGCTTCGTGGACCACTTCCGAAAGCGCCGGATGGGCGAAGCAGATGCGCGCCAGATCGTCCGCGGCACCCTGGAACTCCATGGTGATCACGCCGCTGTGGACCAGCTCGGACACGTTGGGGCCGCACAGGTGGACGCCCAGCACGCGATCCGTCTCGGCATGCGCGATCACCTTGACCAGGCCGGCCGGCTCGTTCATCGCCACGGCGCGGCCGTTGGCGGCAAACGGGAAGCTGCCGGTCTTCACCGGAATGCCCTCTTCCTTGCACTGGGCTTCGGTCTTGCCGACCCAGGCAATTTCCGGCTCGGTGTAGATCGCCCACGGCACGGTATTCAGGTTGACGTGGCCGGGCAGGCCCGCAATCAGTTCCGCCACGGCAACGCCTTCCTCCGACGCCTTGTGCGCGAGCATCGGGCCGCGCACGCAGTCGCCGATCGCCCAGACGCCGTCGACGCCGGTGTGGCAATGCTCGTCCACCTCGACCTGGCCACGCTCGTTGAGCTTCACGGCCACACCATCGCCTAGCAGCTTGGAGGTCGCGGCGCGGCGACCCACGGCCACCAGCAGCTTGTCCACGACCAGGGACTGCTCGCCCTTGGCGTCGTCATAGGTCAGGTGCACGCCGTCCTTCTTGACCTCGGCCTTGCTGACCTTCGCGCCCAGCTTGATGTCCAGGCCCTGCTTCTTGAACTCGCGCGCGGCCACCTTGCTGATGTCGGCATCGGCGGCTGCGAGGAACGTGGGAAGCGCCTCCAGGATGGTGACTTCGGCGCCCAGGCGGTTCCAGACGCTGCCCAGCTCCAGGCCGATCACGCCGGCACCGATGACGCCGAGGCGCTTAGGCACCGCGTCGAAATCCAGGCCACCGACGTTGTCGACGATGCGGTCACCGTCGAATTTGGCGAACGGCAGCTCGATGGAATCCGAGCCCGTCGCGATGATGACGTTGGCCGCCTTCAGCTCGACCTCGCTGCCGTCGTGCTGCCTGACCTTGACCAGATTGTCCTTGTGCAGGGTGCCGAAACCATAGAACGGCGTCACCTTGTTGGCCTTGAACAGCATCGAGATGCCGCCGGTGAACTGGCTGACGATCTTGTCCTTGCGGCCCACCATCACGCCCACGTCCATCTTCGGCTTCTCCGCCGAAATGCCGTGGTCGGCGAAGCCGTGCAGCAGGTTGTGGAACTGGCGCGAGCTGTCCAGCAGCGCCTTGGACGGGATGCAGCCCACGCGCAGGCAGGTGCCGCCCAGCGCCGGCTTGTCGTCCTTGCCCAATCCCGCGTCGACGCAGGCAACCTTCAGGCCGAGCTGCGCGGCGCGGATGGCGGCGACGTAACCGCCGGGACCGCCACCGATCACGACGACATCGAAGTTCTGTTGTTCGCTCATCTCAAAAAGATCCTTGGCTTGGTGCGGAAGGCCCCGGCGCGTCGGCGCGGGGCTCCGGGTGGGAGTGGTCCCGTGGGATCACATGCCCAGCAGCATGCGGTGCGGGTTCTCGAGCTGGTTCTTGATGTCGACCAGGAACAGCACCGCGTCCTTGCCGTCGATGATGCGGTGGTCGTAGCTCAACGCGATGTACATCATCGGCGCGGCCACCACCTTGCCGTCCTCGACAATCGCGCGCTCCTTGATGGTGTGCATGCCCAGGATGGCGCTCTGCGGCGGGTTGATGATCGGGGTGGAGAACAGCGAGCCGAAGGTGCCACCGTTGGTGATGGTGAAGGTGCCGCCCTGCAGGTCTTCCAGCTTCAGGCCACCCTCGCGCGCGGCGAGCGCGTAATCGTTGATCGCCTGCTCGGCCTCGGCAAAGCTCATCGACTCCGCGTTGCGCAGCACCGGCGTGACCAGCCCGCGGTCGGTGGACACGGCGATCGAGATGTCGGCATAGCCGTGGTAGATCACGTCCTTGTCGTCGATCGAGGCGTTCACCGCCGGGTAGCGCTGCAGCGCGTTGGCGCAGGCCTTCACGAAGAAGCTCATGAAGCCCAGCTTGATGCCGTAGGCCTTCTGGAACGCGTCGCCCTGCGACTTGCGCATGGCCATGACCGCGGACATGTTGACCTCATTGGAGGAGGTCAGCATAGCGGTGGTGTTCTTGGACTCCATCAGGCGCTCGGCGATGCGCTGGCGCATGCGGGTCATCGGCACGCGCTCTTCCGGGCGGTTGCCGCTGGCCCGGCCGACGCCGGCATTGCGGGCATAGTTGACCAGGTCTTCCTTGGTCACCGCGCCGCGACGGCCCGTGCCTTCCACGTTGGCCGGGTCGATGCCTTCCTTCTGGGCGGTGAAGCGCGCACCGGGCGGCAGCTCCGCCGATCCGCCCTTGGACGGGGCAGGGGTGCCCGCGGCAGCCTTCGCCTGCACCGGCTGGGCCACATCGCTGGCGGCGGCGTCGTTCTTGGCGTCGATGGCCTTGTCGGATTTCTCCGGCTTGGCTTCGGTAGCAGAAGCGCCTTCTTCGACGATTGCCAGCAGCTGCTCGCTGGTGACGGTGTCGCCGCTTTCGAACTTGATTTCCTTGAGCACGCCATCCACCGGCGAGGGAACTTCCAGGACGACCTTGTCGGTTTCGAGGTCGACCAGGTTCTCGTCACGCTTGACGGCATCGCCGGGCTTCTTGTGCCAGGTGGCGATGGTGGCGTCGGAGACGGATTCGGGCAGAACCGGAACTTTGATCTCGGTGCTCATGGGGAAAATATCCTGGGTAACTGTGGAGTGGGTCGAATGGGGTGGACTATCGGTTATGCAATCGGAAGCGGGTGGCACGGCAGGTGACGCGGTTCCGGCCCGGTGTTCCGGGCCGGATGGGCAGCGATCACTCGTCGGCGGGCTCGCCCTGCAGCGGATTCACCAGCGCATCGGCGACCAGCTTGGCCTGCTCGATCACGTGATCGGACATGTGGCCGACCGCAGGGGACGGCGAGCTGGGGCGTCCGGCGTAGTGCAGCGCATGGCGCGACGCGACGCAGAAGTTCAGGTGGTGGCGGATCTGGTACCACGCGCCCTGGTTCTGCGGCTCTTCCTGGCACCACACCACGTCCTCGACGGAGGCGTAGCGCTCCAGTTCGGTGCGCAGCGCCTCGCGCGGGAACGGATACAGCTGCTCCACGCGGATCAGGGCGACGTCGTCGGCTTCGCGCTTGATCATGTCCTCGAGCAGGTCGTAGTAGACCTTGCCGCCGCAGACCACGACGCGCTTGACCTTCTTCGGGTCGGCCTTGGCGTCGGGGATCAGGGTCTGGAAGCTGCCGTTGGCAAGCTCGTCCAGGGTCGATACGGCGAGCTTGTGGCGCAGCAGGGACTTGGGCGTCATCACCACCAGCGGCTTGCGGGTCTGGATCAGCATCTGGCGACGGATCATGTGGTACGCCTGCGCCGGGGTGGTCGGCGTGCACACCATCATGTTGTCGAGCGCGCACAGCTGCAGGAAACGCTCCAGCCGCGCCGAGCTGTGCTCGGGACCCTGGCCCTCGTAACCGTGCGGCAGGAACAGCGCCAGACCGCACAGGCGGCCCCACTTGGCCTCACCCGAGGACAGGAACTGGTCGATGACCACCTGCGCGCCGTTGGCGAAGTCGCCGAACTGCGCTTCCCAGATCGCCAGGGTGTCCGGATCGGCCGTGGCGTGGCCGTACTCGAACGCCATCACCGCTTCCTCGCTCAGCAGCGAGTCGATGATCTCCACGTCCATCGGATCCTTGCCCAACTCCTGCAGGGGCAGGTAGTAATCGTCGCTGGTCTGCTCGTGCAGGATCGCGTGGCGGTGGAAGAAGGTGCCGCGGCCCGAGTCCTGGCCGACCAGGCGCAACTTGTAGCCTTCCGAGAGCAGGGTGGCGTAGGCCAGGTTTTCCGCGAAACCCCAGTCGCCGCTCTGCTCACCGGCCGCCATCTTGCGGCGGTCTTCGTAGATCTTCTGCACGCGTGCATGCAGCTTGATCGCGTCGGGCACGGTGTTGATCTGCTTCGCCAGTGCCTTCAGGTCCCCCTCATCGAAGCGGGTATCGACCTCGTCGGACAGCTTGCCCTTGAGGAACTTGTTCCAGTCCACGGTGAACTCATCGGGCTTCACCGCCACCATCTCGGTGGTGACCTCGCCCGCGTCGAGCTTGTCGCGGTAGGTATCGACGATCGCCTTGGCCTCATCGGCGCTCAGCGTGCCCTCGGCGATCAGGCGGTCCGCATACAGCTCGCGCGGGGTCTTGTGCTTGCGGATGGTCTGGTACATCAGCGGCTGGGTCGCCGCCGGCTCGTCGGCCTCGTTGTGGCCGTGGCGGCGGTAGCAGACCAGGTCGATGACCACGTCCTTGGCGAAGGTGTTGCGGAAGTCCAGCGCCAGCTCGGCGCAGAACGCCACCGCTTCGGGATCATCGCCGTTGACGTGCAGGATCGGCGCACCGACCATCTTCGCCACGTCGGTGCAGTACAGCGTGGAACGGGCGTCCTCGCGGGCGCTGGTGGTGAAGCCGACCTGGTTGTTGACCACAATGTGGACGGTGCCGCCGACGCGGAAACCGCGTGCCTGCGACATCTGGAACAGCTCCATCACCACGCCCTGGCCGGCAAACGCGGCATCGCCGTGGATGAGGATCGGCAACACCTGGTTGCGCGTGTCCTTGCCGCCGCGGCGGGTCTGGCGCGAGCGTACCGATCCGGCCACGACCGGGTTGACGATCTCCAGATGCGACGGATTGAACGCCAGCGCCAGGTGAACGGGGCCGCCCGGGGTGGCCACGTCGGCGCTGAAGCCCATGTGGTATTTGACGTCGCCGGCCAGCGCCAGCTCGTTGTGCTCGAACTTGCCCTCGAACTCGTCAAACAGCGTGCGCGGCGACTTGCCCAGGGTGTTGACCAGCACGTTGAGGCGGCCGCGGTGGGCCATGCCGATGACCACGTCCTTGGCGCCCTGCTCACCGGCGCGACGGACGGTGGTGTCCATCAGCGGGATCAGGGCATCGCCGCCTTCCAGCGAGAAGCGCTTCTGGCCGACATAGCGGGTGTGCAGGTAACGCTCCAGCCCCTCGGCTGCGGTCAGGCGCTCAAGGATGCGGCGCTTGTCGTCGGTGCTGCGACCGTACTTGCCGCCGGCCTTTTCGAGGCGCTCATAGAGCCAGCGACGCTGCGGGGCGTCGGCGATGTGCATGAACTCGGCACCGATGGGACCGGTGTAGGTGGCCTTGAGCAGGTCGAAGAGCTTGCCGAGGTTCATCCGGTCCATGCCGGCGACACCGCCGGTGCTGAACTCGTCGCCGAGGTCCGCCTTGGACAGGCCGTGGAACTCCAGTTCCAGGTCCGGCGCCGGGGGCGCTTCCAGGAAACCCAGCGGGTCGATGTCAGCGCCGAGATGGCCGCGCGAGCGGTAGGCGGTGATCAACTTGCCCACGAAGCGCTCGCGTTCATCGGCCGCACCGTGCGCGGATTTGCCCGCGTGACGCGCCGCTTCGATGATGGTGTCGATGACGGCGGAGTGCGGCACATCGCCCGCCTCCCGACCGTGGAAACCGTCAAAATAGGTTTTCCATTCGACCCCGACACTTTCGGGGGAGACCAGGTACTGCTCGTACAGGTCTTCGATGTAGGCGCCGCTGGAACCCAGCTGCGATGACTGCGAGAACTGCTTCAGGAGATTGGCCACGGTGGCGTCGCTAAACTCGAATAGGGGGAGTGGGTGTGCCGGTGGGGCGGAAAATGCCGGTTCAGGCACGCGAGTGTTTGAATTATAGCCTCTCGGGATGTCACGGGCGGGTGCCGAACCGGCTCACTGGCCAATATCGTGGCGGCGCCGGGGCTGGGGGTTCAGCCCTGTTCAGGTTCGCAGGAGGGGTCAAATGCCGAGCGTGCGGTACTCGCTGCATGGCCGCGCGCGTTCCCAGACTGGGCTGAAAAGGTTGAGCAGGTGGCGGGCGCGGGAGCGATCATCGATTCGGGTATCGCCCTCGAGGCGTGAGGCGATGGGACGAAAGTAGTAGCCGCCAGCGTCGCTGCAGGTGTAGGCCGAAGCATAGGAGCGGTCGAACGGCTCCTCCACGGCGCGAAACGCGATGGTGCTCGGCAGCCGCTGATGGAGGCCGATGAGCGGACTCTGGTTGCGCTGGGGCGCGGTGGGGTCGTGCAACAGGATCCGGATCTCGCCGTTGTCGATGGCGAAGCCCCGAAGGGCGGTGATGATCTCCGGCACGTCCAGCACGCCCGGGTCCAGTTCCGGGCTGTAGATGAGGAGCTGCCTGCGCGCCGTGACGATGACACCCAGGGTGGCGGCGATCGCGCCCGCCCGGTCGCCCACCGGATTGGTGGCGCCTGGATGCAGCACCATCATCTGGTGGTCGATGCCGGCCTCGTCAAACCGCGGGCCGACCGGCAGGAAGCCGTGGCGTGCATAGAAGGGGATGGCATGCACCTGTGCGTGCAGCGAGAGCTTGTCCCAGCCCAGGTTACCGGCGAGTTCGAGCAGCGTTCGCAGCATGGCGTCACCCACGCCGCGGCCGCGCCACGGGGAGAGCACCGCCATCCGGCCGATGTGTCGCTCCGGTGTCAGCCGCGCCGTACCAATGGGCGTGCCGGCGGAATCGCGGGCGATCACGTGGTGGGAAGCAGGATCCAGTTCGTCCCATTCGAGCTCGAGCGGTACGCCTTGCTCCTGCACGAACACCGCTTCGCGGACGGCTCGCAGATCGCTCAGGCCGGACTCGTATTCGATCGCCTCGACCTTGAAATCGGACGCGGTCTCGCTCATTCGTCATCTTCCTCCGTGATCAGGTGGTAGTGGCCGGCGTCCATCAGTTCGATCAGGCAATCCCGGCCTTGCTCGCCCAGCGAGGCATAGTCGCCGCCGTCGACAACGTCCGCGTTGGCCAGCAGAGTCGCGTCGTCGATCGATAGCGGGTGGCTCTCGCCGTTGGCGTGCAGCACCGCCGCCGGGCCGGCGCGTCGCCAGGACATCCGCGAGTAGGGATGGCGCTGCAGGCGTCCGCCGTGCTGCAGGTCCCACTCGATCTCGATGCGCGAGCGCGGCTGTTCGCCTTCTTCCAGCTGCGGCGGAATTACCTCGACGGCGCTTCGGTAGCGGGTGATGAAATTGCCGAACCACTCGGCCAGTTGTTCGGGACGATCACCGCGCAGCGCATCCAGGGCGCGGACGACGCGCGCCATCGCCGCCGCGTCGATCTCGCCAGGATCGGCGGCAGGCGCCAGGTCGGGATCGTGGTAGCGCAGCGCGTCGTCCGCCTCCGCGGTCAGCGTGTCGACCAGGTCACCCAGCAATTCGGCCGAGGAGGGCGCGCGCATGCCGAAGGAGAACGTCAGGCAGGCGTCCTCGGCGACGCCGTGATGGGGCACGCCGGGCGGCAGGTAGAGCATGTCCCCCGGTCCCAGCACCCAGTCGTGGCTGGGATCGAACTCACGCAGCAGGCGCAACTCGACATCATCGCGGTAGGCCAGCGGGGGGTTGTCGCGCGCGTCGATCTGCCAGCGCCGATGGCCGACCGCCTGCAGCAGGAACACGTCGTACTGGTCGACGTGGGCCCCGACCGAGCCGCCTGGCGCGGCGAAGGACACCATCACGTCGTCGATCCGCCAGCGCGGCAGGAACGCGAAATGGCGGATGAGCGCGGCGACATCGACATCCCACTTGTCGACGTCCTGCACCAGCAAGGTCCAGTCCGCGCCGGGCAGCGAGGGGAACATCTCCTCGGGGAACGGGCCGTGGCTGACGCTCCAGCTGTCATCGCTGCGGTCGTGGCGGATCAGGCGCGACAGCGCTCCCTCCTCGCAGGCCAGGCCGGCCAGGTCGTCGGGGTCCATCGGCGATTGCAGGTCGGGGAACGCGTTGCGGATCAGCAGCGGTTTTTTCTGCCAGTAGTCGCGCAGGAAATCCGCCGGTGACATTCCCAGTGGCGGCTTGGTACTCGCGTCGACTTCGATCGGCGGCGGCAGATTCAATGAGTCACCGCCGGGCTTGCTGCCCGGGGAGCGGGTGGAACCAGACGCCGCGGCCTTGGAGTTGTGCATTACGCGTCCTGCTGTTGGGCCGGAACGGCCGGCCGCTGGTGGGTTTTCCGCCTGCGAATCAGCGGACGCAGCCGCCTATCCTAGATGTTGCGAGCCAGCGCTTCGGCTTGGCCGACGTAACTGGCCGGGGTCATTTCGAGCAGGCGCCGGCGTGCGTCCTCGGGCAGGTCCAGCCCGCTGATGAACTCGCGCATCGAGGTCTCGTTGATGCCGTGGCCACGCGTCAGCGCTTTGAGTTGCTCGTACGGATTGGGCAGGCCATGGCGACGCATCACGGTTTGCACCGCCTCGGCGAGTACTTCCCAGGACGCGTCCAGGTCGGCGGCCAGGCGCTCCTCGTTGGCGGAGAGCTTGCCCAGTCCGCGCATCAAGGCATCCAGGCCGATCAGCGCATGACCGAACGCGGTGCCCAGCGCGCGCAGCACGGTGGAGTCGGTCAGGTCGCGCTGCCAGCGGCTGATCGGAAGCTTGATGGCGAAGTGTTCAAACAGCGCGTTGGCGATGCCGAAATTGCCCTCGGCGTTCTCGAAGTCGATCGGGTTGACCTTGTGCGGCATGGTCGAGCTGCCGACCTCGCCGGCCTTGACCGACTGCTTGAAGTAGCCCAGCGAGATGTAGCCCCAGATGTCGCGGCACAGGTCGATGGCGATGGTGTCGATGCGTTTCTGCGCGTCGCACAGCTCGGCGATGCCGTCGTGCGGCTCGATCTGGGTGGTGTAGGGCTGCCAGGCCAGGCCGAGCGAGGTGACGAACTTCTCCGCGAACGCCGGCCAATCAATGTCCGGGTAAGCGGCCAGGTGGGCGTTGTAGTTGCCGACCGCGCCGTTGATCTTGCCCGGCGTGGGCGCATCGACCAGGGTCTGGCGCTGGCGCTGCAGGCGGGCGACCACGTTGGCGATTTCCTTGCCGACCGTGGTGGGCGAGGCGGTCTGGCCGTGGGTGCGCGAGAGCATCGGCAGCGCGGCGTACCGGTGCGCCATGGCTCGCAGTTGCTCGATCAGCTCGTCCAGCCGCGGCAGCATCACCGTGTTGCGCGCCTCGTTGAGCATCAGCGAGTAGCTCAGGTTGTTGATGTCCTCGGAGGTGCAGGCGAAGTGCACGAATTCCAGCGCCGGGCCTAACTCGGCGTCGTCGGTGAGGCGCTCCTTGATCAGGTATTCGACTGCCTTGACGTCGTGGTTGGTGGTGCGCTCGATCTCCTTGACCCGCGCTGCATCATCGACCGACAAGCCGTCGGCAAGTTGGCGCAGGCGCGCCGTCGCCTCCGCAGAGAACGGCGCCAGCTCCTCGATCGCCGGCTCGTTGGCCAGCGCCAGCAGCCACTCGACCTCGACCCTGACCCGGGCCTTGATCAGCCCGAACTCGGAGAATATCGGTCGCAGCGCGTCGACCTTGCCGGCGTAGCGGCCATCGAGCGGAGACAGGGCGAGCAACCGGGAATCGTCGTTGGCGGGCATGGCAGGCGAGCTTGGCAGGGGGCTGGGCATTCTAGCGCGAGCCCGCCGCGCCGGCGGCGGCCGCGGCGTATCCTCAGGCGATTGCCACCATTACGCAGGAGCACGCCATGGCCAAGCAGGATTTCCGCACCGAGCACGACAGCATGGGCGAGTTGCAGGTGCCCGCCGACGCGCTGTGGGGCGCGCAGACCCAGCGCGCGGTCGACAACTTTCCGGTGTCCGGTCGGCCGATGCCGCGCGGGTTCATCCGCGCGCTGGGACTGGTGAAGGCCGCGGCCGCGACCGTCAATGCCGACCTCGGGCTGCTGCCCAAGGGCCGTGCCGCCGCAATCCGGAAGGCCGCGATGGCCGTCGCCGACGGTACCCACGACGCGCAGTTTCCGGTCGACATCTTCCAGACCGGCTCCGGCACCTCCAGCAACATGAATGCCAACGAGGTGATCGCCACGCTGGCTTCGCGCGCCGCCCGCAGCAAGCCCGTGCATCCCAATGACGACGTCAACCTGGGCCAGAGCTCCAACGACGTGGTGCCGACCGCGCTGCGGGTGTCCGCCCAGCTGGCGACGGTGGACACCCTGCTGCCGGCGATCAAGCACCTGCGCCGGGTCATCGACCGCCGGGCCAAGTCGCTGGACAAGGTGACCAAGACCGGCCGCACGCACCTGATGGACGCGATGCCGCTGACCTTCGGCCAGGAATTCGGTGCATGGTCGGCCCAGCTTGCCTCGGCGCAGGCGCGTATCGAGGACTGCCTGAAGCGCCTGCGCCGCCTGCCCATTGGTGGCACGGCCATCGGCACCGGCATCAATGCCGACCCGCGCTTCGACAAGGCGATGGCCAAAGCGCTGTCCTCACTGGCCGGCTCGAAGTTCGAGGCCGCTGAAAACAAATTCGAAGGGCTGGCGTCGCAGGACGACGCGGTGGAGCTGTCGGGCCAGTTGAACGTGCTCGCGGTGGCCTTGATGAAGATCGCCAACGACCTGCGCTGGATGAACTCCGGGCCGCTGGCAGGCCTGGGCGAGGTGGAGCTGCCCGAGTTGCAGCCGGGCAGCTCGATCATGCCGGGCAAGGTGAACCCGGTGCTGCCGGAGGCGGTGACGATGGTGTGCGCGCAGGTCATGGGGCACAACGCGGCGATCACCGTTGCCGGCCAGAGCGGCAATTTCCAGCTCAACGTGATGCTGCCGCTGATCGCGTCCAACCTGCTGGATTCGATCAACCTGCTGGCCAATTCGATGCGCCTGCTGGCCGACAAGGTCATTGCCGGGCTCAAGGTCCGCCAGGACGTGGTCGCCGGGGCTTTGCAGCGCAATCCGATCCTGGTGACCGCGCTGAACCCGGTGATCGGCTACGAGAAAGCCGCGGCGATCGCCAAGCAGGCCTACGCGCAACAGCGGCCGGTTCTGGAAGTCGCAGTGGAGCTCACCGGCATGGCGGAGAATGAGCTCGCCCGGCTGCTGGATCCGGTCGCGTTGACGCGTGGTGGCGTGCCGCGCGGCTCGGCTACGGGGACGAAGTAACGCTCGCCCCCGTGGTGTCGGAACGGCAGTCGGCGACGTCATCCGCGTCGGCGTTGGCGTAGGGCGCGAACTCGGGCAATGCGGCCGCCAGCTTGTCCTGGGTGGCAATGAACGCCGGCAGGCGATCGCAGAGCCTGCGGGCCTCCTCCTTGAGTCCGCTGGCCTGGGCTTCGATGGAACGCTCGATGTCCGCCTCGCTTGCACCACTGAACGCGCCCTTCAGTGCCTCGCCCATCGCGGTCATTGCCACCCCCGCGCCCTTGAGCCCGATGTCGGCGCCGGCCTCGGCGATTTCCTCGATCTGCTGGCGATAATCACGCAGCAGTGCATCCTGGGCGGGGTTGGTCTGCACTTTCACGCCGTCGATCACCAGCTCGCCGTGCGGCGTGATCACGGCCTTGGGGGCGTCGTTGTCGTCACTGGAGAGGTCGATATCGCCGGTGCGGATTTCCTCGCGCACCTTGTCGGAGGCATTGGCGATCTTGCCCGCGACCGCGTTCAGGCCGGTGGCCAGAGTGCCGTCCGACGACTGGCTCGGGCCGGAACACGCAGCCAGCGGGAGGAGGCACAGCACCAGCAGAAACGCGCGGGAGGAATGTTGGACGTTCATCGTCTGCTCCGGATATCAGGGGTCGTGTGTGATGCGCTGAAACACAGTCGGGGGAAGTAATCGGGAAGCGCAGGGCCGGATGAGCGGCGCTGCGCCGGGTATTCAGCCCTCGTCGCGCCAACGGCGCAGCCGGATCGCAAGAAAGATCATGACCGCGCCGGCCGCTGCGCCGATCCACAGCGAGGGCAGGGCCAAGCTGGCGAGGATGTTGCCGGCGGACAGGTGGCCCAACAGGTCGTGCAGTCCGTCGCTGCCCCCGCCTTGCGCCGGGTTCGGGCGGTAGAGCAATTCGCTTCCCGACACGGTTCCCAGCAACATCCGACCAACGATGTTTGACCAGAACCAGGAAGCGTCGAGGTCGAATATCCGCATAAGGTTGAACCAGTGCACAACGATGCCGGCGAAAAGCGGGATCATCAGCGCCCAGAGGAAAGGCTTCGTGCGCGCCCAGGCCGAGCACAGCATCAGCCAGCCGAACGTCGGCATGCCCCACAGGGCGAACACCGGAATGGCTGCGACAAGAGAGGTCGCCAACCGGACCGGACTGGCGGGACCCCACAGCAGCTCCACCGGGTTGCCGCCGTGCAACATCACCATCCCGCTGAGCAGGAACATGTAGCCGACCATCGTGAGCAGTGCGATTGCCACGGCGATGGCGGGTGCGACCAGCGCGGCACTGGCCAGCTTGGAAAGCACGGTCTGGGTATCCGACACCGGCAGCGACTTCCAGAACAACACGCTTCGATCCTTGCGGTCGTCGTACAGCGAGCCCAGGCAATAGAAGAACGTCACGAAGGCGAGCACGACGAACGGCCAGAAAGCGGCCATCACCAGTGACAGGTCGATCCCGTGCGCCAGTTGCTGCATCTGGTCGGCGTCCAGGGTGCGCGTGAGTGCCCTTAGATCGAGGCCGTTGAGGATGACATCCCCGTCGATTTTCAGCTGCCCGCTGCTGATTGCCCGGCGGGTGGCGACCTCGGCGGCAATGAACGCGACCAGCGTCAACACCAGTGAGATCACGCCGGCGATCAGAGGCGCCCAAAGGAAACCGCCCTTGTGCTCCCAGTACTCGCGCTTGAGCAGCATCTTGAAGGTGTGCGTGGAATGGACCGGCGCAACATTGCGCGCGGTGGACGGCAGCGAAGTGTCGGCGACGTTCATTCGTAGGTCCCCTGCATGGTGGCAACAAACAGATCGGCCAGTCCGGGCGTGCGGACCTCGCCGAGGGCGGCGAGCTGCTCCCGCGGTGCGCCGTCAAACAGCATTACCGTCTTGCCAAACGGCATCGAACGCTGGTGGATCGGCTGCAGCGCGCGAGCGGCGTCGGCGCGGTCGGCGCTGACCAGCACTTCCGTAAAACGTTCACCGACGTCGTCCATCGCGCTTTCCATCACGATCCGTCCGTCGTTGATGAACATCACATCGGTGAGGATGTGCTCGATCTCTTCCACCTGGTGGGTGGTGATGAGGATGGTTTTCTCCTCGTCGAAGTAATCCTCCAACAGGCGTTGGTAGAACTGCTTGCGATAGAGGATGTCCAGGCCAAGGGTCGGTTCGTCCAGCACCAGGAGCCTGGCGTCGATTGCCATGACCAGAGCGAGGTGGAGCTGCACGATCATGCCCTTGGACAGTTCGCGCACGCGCATTTTCGGCGTCAGCTTGGTTCCCTTTAGGAAGCGGTCGCAGCGAGCGCGATCGAAACGCGGGTGCACGCCGGCGACAAAGTCGATTGCCTGCTGGACGCGGATCCATCGCGGCAGCACCGCGACATCGGCAATGAAGCACACGTCGCGCATCAGCTCGTCGCGATCGGTGCGCGGATCGCGGCCCAGGACGCTCATCCCGCCTTCGAACTGGATCAGGCCCAGCATCGCCTTGAGCGCGGTCGTTTTGCCGGCGCCGTTCGGACCGATCAGGCCGACGATCCGCCCTGCCGGGATCTCGAAGCTCGCGCCGTCCAGCGCCGGCTTGCCCTTCCTGTAGACCTTTCGCAGGTTGCGGGCACTGACGACGTTCACGGGGTTGGTATCGAGAGGGGCGTTCATCGGGTACCTGCCTTGTTGGGGTCCGCGGTTACCAGCTGCTCCAGGTTCAGACCCAGGCGGGTGATGCGTTCAAGCACCAGGGGCCACTCCTCGGTCAGGAACCGTTCGCGCTCGCTTGCCAGGAGTTTCTCTGCTGCTCCTTCAGTCATGTACATACCCAGACCCCTTCGCTTTTCGACGAGTGCCTCGTCCACCAGCTCCTGGTAGGCGCGCGACACGGTGATCGGATTGAGCTGATAGTCGGCTGCGACCTGGCGGACCGACGGCAGCGCATCGCCGGGCTTGAGCTCGCCATCGAGCATCATTGCCACGACACGCTCCTTCAGTTGCCGATAGATCGGAGCGCCGTCGCTCCATTGGACTTCTGTCATTGGGTTATCCCCGTGGAACAAATGAGAAGTAGGGCATCAGCAGTGCGTGCCTGAACGGGACGGAACCGCCAGTAGCGCGGGAAACCGGTGGTGCGGAAGATTCCCGGCGGTGAGTGGCCGATGCATTACCATCAACGCTCGCTATTGCAGGCTGGGTGGAACGCTCGACATCCAGAGGACTCAGGCCGAACACCACCGTCGTGACCAGCATCGCGCCGGTGATGGTCAGGGCAGACAAGGAGTTGTTGAACTTCCGGTTCATGGTGCCGTCCCCGCAATAGGTCAGTCGGTGTTGTATGCGACTATAACACCGAAACACATGCCGTCAACAGGTCCGCTCGTGATTGCCCCGCGGCACCGCGACCGCGACAATAGGCGTTTTTCGCCGCCACCCCGGCGACCTACAGGAGCAATCCGGATGAAGGCTTTCTTGCGCGGCAGTGCCGTGTTGTTCACCACCGTTTCGCTGCTGGGTGCCACGGTGGCGTTTCCCGTTGCTGCCGCTGCGCAGAACGCTCCAGCCCAGGAGAAGAATTTGCTCAACACCGATCGCGCCAAGGTCAGCTACATGGTTGGCCATGACATCGCCCGTTCCATCACCCCCGCCGCTGCGGACATCGACCTGGCCGCTTTCGAGCGCGCCATCAGCAACGCATTCAATGGCAAGCCGCCGCTGATCGCCGAGGGCGAGGTGCAGGAGGTCGGCCAGGCCCTGATGATGCGCATCGCCTCGCGGGCGGGTAAGGCACCTGCGGACGCCAGGATTCCCGAAGTGGACAAGCAGAAGGTCGCCTACCTGGTCGGGGCTGATGTTGGCCGCAACCTCGCGCCCATCAAGGGTGAGCTGGATCTTCCGGAGCTGCTGCAGGGCGTTCGCGCCACGTTCGCTGGCGACAAGCTCGCCCTCAGCGATGACCAGCTCAACGCGGTGCGCGACAGCTTCTCGCAGAAGATGCAGGGCGAGGCCGAGAAGCAGCAGGGGGAGATGGCGGCGCAGGCCAAGGTGAACGGCGAGGCCAACCGCAGCGAAGGCGTGAAGTTCCTTGCCGAGAACAAGCAGGCGAAGGGAGTGTTCTCCACGCCTTCGGGCCTGCAGTACATGGTGCTGCGCCAGGGTTCGGGCGAGCGTCCGCTGCCCTCCGACCAGGTTCGGGTCCACTACGAAGGCAAGCTGCTGGACGGCACGGTGTTCGACAGTTCCTACAAGCGCGGCGAGCCGGCCGAGTTCGGGCTCAACCAGGTCATCGCGGGCTGGACGGAAGGCCTGGGCCTGATGCCGGTCGGCGCCAAGTACCGCTTCTGGATTCCGGGCGATCTGGCCTACGGCAGCAAGGGCACGCCGGGCGGTCCGATCGGGCCGAATGCGACCCTGGTATTCGACGTCGAACTGCAGGCAATCATCAAGTAGGACGTATCCTTCCTTTCATTGCCAACGCCCCGGTCCCTGTACCGGGGCGTCTTGCCCCAAGGAGTCCAGATTCCATGATCCATTTTTCCCGTACCGCGCTGCTTGCCGCGTCCATGGCACTCGTGCTGGTGGCCTGCCAGTCCGATGACAAGGCCACGCCGAAAGCCGACGCTGCCGACTCCTCCGCCGCCCAGGGCCAGCCGCTGAAGATCAAGGGCCTGGCCACAGAGAAAGAACAGGTCAGCTACATGATCGGCCTGGACCTGGCCAAGGCGCTGGAGCAGGTCAAGGACGAGGTCGATGTGGACACGTTGGCCAAGGCGATCAAGACCGAGCTGGACGGCGGCGAGTCGCTGATGACCGACGAGCAGGCGGCGCAGGTGGCGGAGGCCTTTGGCCAGAAGCTGCAGGCCAAGCGCGCCGCCGAGGCGGCCGCCATCGGGGATGCGAACAAGGCAGAAGGCGAGGCATTCCTGGCCGGGAACGCGAAGAAGCCGGGCGTGGTGGTGACTGCTTCGGGCCTCCAGTACCAGGTACTGGAGGAGGGTACTGGCCCCAAGCCGACCGTGGATGACGTGGTCAACGTCCACTACAAGGGCACGTTGCTGGACGGTGAGACCTTCGACAGCTCGTATGACCGCGGTGAGCCGACCGACCTTCCGTTGCAGCAGGTCGTTCCCGGCTGGCAGGAAGGCATCGTGTTGATGCCGGTGGGCAGCAAGTACCGCTTCTGGATCCCTTCCGAGCTGGGCTATGGGGAAATCGGTACCCCGGGCGGCGCGATCGGTCCGAATGCCGCGCTGGTGTTTGAAGTCGAGCTGCTCGACATCGTCAAGGACAACGCGGGCGAATAGCCGCTCCGCACCCCGGCTTCGGGCTGGTCTTCCCGCGGTCGGGACAGGAGAAACATCATGCGCGTCAGTATTTTCGGCACCGGCTATGTCGGTCTGGTCACCGGCACCTGTCTGGCAGAAGTCGGCCATGAGGTGGTCTGCGTGGACATCGACCAGGCCAAGGTTGATGGCCTGAAGCGGGGCGAGGTGTCGATCTTCGAGCCCGGCCTGGCGCCGATGGTGCGCGCCAACCACGACGCCGGACGCCTGCACTTCACCAGCGATCCGGTGCAGGCCATTGCGCATGCCGAGGTGATCTTCATCGCGGTGGGCACGCCGCCCGACGAGGACGGCAGCGCCGACCTGCAATACGTGCTCGCGGTCGCCAGGACGATCGGTCAGTACCTGGAGGAGCCGACGCTGGTCGTCGACAAGTCGACGGTGCCGGTCGGTACGGCTGACAAGGTACTCGCGACCATTGCCGATGAGCTCGCGCGGCGCGGCGTGGATATCGACTTCACGGTCGTGTCGAACCCCGAGTTCCTGAAGGAAGGCGACGCGGTCAACGACTTCATGCGCCCGGACCGGATCATCATCGGGACCGGGGATGTGGAAGCGTCCGAGAAAATGCGCCGTCTCTACGCGCCCTTCGTGCGCAGCCGCGAGCGCTTCGTGGTGATGGACGTGCGTTCCGCGGAGCTGACCAAGTACGCGGCCAACGCGATGCTGGCGACCAAGATCAGCTTCATGAACGAGATTGCCACGATCGCCGAACGCGTCGGCGCGGACGTGGAAATGGTCCGCCAGGGCATCGGCTCGGATCCGCGCATCGGCTGGCAGTTCATCTATCCCGGTGCTGGCTATGGCGGCTCGTGCTTCCCCAAGGACGTCCAGGCGCTTGCCCGCACCGCGCACCAGCACGGCCTGCAGCCGCGACTGCTGGACGCGGTGGAGGCGGTCAACGAGCGCCAGAAGGAACACCTGTTTGAACTGGTCCAGCGCCATTACGGCGACACCCTCGCCGGCAAGACGTTCGCCCTGTGGGGGCTCGCGTTCAAGCCCAACACCGACGACATGCGCGCGGCTCCCAGCCGGCGCCTGCTGGAGCAGCTGTGGGCTGCCGGTGCGCAGGTGCGCGCGTTTGATCCGGAGGCGTCCAGCGAGGCGCAGCGCATCTTTGGCGAGCGCGGCGACCTCGTCCTTTGCGATTCGGAGTACGACGCGCTGGAAGGCGCCGACGCGTTGATCGTGATCACTGAATGGAAGCAGTTCCGCAGCCCCGATTTTGGCCGCCTCCGCAGTGCACTGGGCGATGGGGTGATCTTCGACGGGCGCAATCTCTACGATCCCGCAGAGCTGGAGGAAGCCGGCATCGCCTACTACGGGATCGGCCGCGGTCGCTCGTTGACGCGTTCCGGGTCGCCTGGAGTGGTCGCATGACCGGTCCCGATCCCAGAGTCGAGCAGCGCCTGGTCGACCTGGAAACCCGGCTCTCGTTCCAGGAGCATCATCTGGGCGAGCTCAGTGATGCGCTGGCCGCCGCCCGCGACGAGGAGGCGCGCAACGCGTTGCTGCTGCACCGCGCCCTGGAAGACCTGCGCCAGCTGCGCCTGTCGGTCGCGGCAAATCCGCATTCCGCCGATCCGGCGGGCGAGCCCCCACCGCCGCATTATTGAGCGCGCGACCCATCTGCCGTCTCCTGTCTGCTGAAGAACACCATGAATGACACCCTGCGCAATCAGTTGATGGGCCTTGGCTTCAAGCCTGCGCCCGAGCCCGAGCGCCGTCCCGCGAAGAAGCGCGATGGCAGCCCGGAGCGCAAAGGCGGCAGTGTCGGGGCAGGGCGCGGCGCAGAGCGGCGGGGAAATCCGGCGGCGCAAGGCCGGGTCGCCAAACCGTCCGACAAGCGGCAGCGCCCCGGTGCACCGGGACAGGCGCGTCCGCCCCGCAACCCGGCGCGCTCGCGCGAGGACATCGACCTGGCGAAGGCCTACGCGATCCGCGCCCAGCGCGAGAAGGACGAGCGCATCGCGGCGGAAAAGGCCAAGCAGGATGCGGCCCGCGAGCGGCGCGAAGCGCGCGCAAAACTGACCCAGCTGGTGCAGGGCAAGGCGCTGAATTCCGCCGACGCGGACATCGCCCGGCACTTCGAGTACGGCGGGAAGATCAAGCGCATCCACGTCACTGCCGAGCAGCTCAAAGCGCTCAATGCCGGCGAGTTGGGCGTGCTGCAGACCGACGGCCGTTACCTGCTGGTCGATGCGGCGTTGCTGGCCGAGGCCGAGCAGGTGTTCGCCCCGGCGGTCGCGCTGAAGGTCGACCCGGACGCCCCGGCGGCCGACGACCCTTACGCGGACCCGCAGTATCAGGTGCCTGACGATCTGGTCTGGTGATATTTGCGCCGGAGCGCCGGGAGCGCCGGGAGCAGAGGCCATGGGGTGTGAATGTCCCCCGGCACCGATGAAGCTGGTGCCTCCTCCTTTATTTCACACCCCATGGCCTCCGCTCCCGTCTATCCAGCATCGGGATGATTGGCGAAGGCCTGCAGGTCGCGAAAAAAACCCTACTCCGGGTCGTAATCCAGGTTGGATGCCAGCAGTCGCTCCCCCTGGGCCAGGGTCAACCCCTTGCGCGCGGCATAATCCATCACCTGCTCGCGCGTCACGCGGCCGACCACGAAATACTGGCTGCGCGGATGGCTGAAGTAGTAGCCCGACACCGCCGCGGCGGGCGTCATGGCGAAGTTCTCCGTCAGCTGCATGCCGGCGTTTTTGGCCGGATCGAGCAGGCGGAAGATCGTCGCCTTCTCGCTGTGTTCCGGGCATGCCGGGTATCCGGGCGCAGGCCGGATGCCGCGGTATTTCTCGTCGATGAGCGCGTCGGTGTCGAGTGACTCATCGGCCGCATAACCCCAGAATTCGGTGCGCACGCGCTGGTGTACGCGCTCGGCCAGGGTCTCGGCCAGGCGGTCGGCCAAGGCCTTGAGCAGGATCGCGTTGTAGTCGTCATGGTCGGCCTCGTAGCGCTGCACGTGGGGCTCGATGCCCAGCCCGGCGGTGACGGCGAATGCACCGATCCAGTCCTGGCGTCCGCTGTCACGGGGCGCGACGAAATCGGCCAGGCACAGGTTGGGCCGCTCCGGCGGTTTGTCCGCCTGCTGGCGCAGGAAGTGGATCGGCTCGGCGCGGCCATCGACCTGGGCGATGACATCGTCGCCATCGCTGTTGGCCGGCCACAGCGCGAACACGGCCTTGGCGGTCAGCCACTTCTCATCGACGATGCGCTTGAGCATCGCCTGGGCGTCGCGGAACAGGTCGCTGGCCGAGGCGCCGACGACCTCGTCGGTGAGGATCGCCGGGTAGCGCCCGGCCAGCTCCCAGGCCTGGAAGAACGGCGTCCAGTCGATCAGCTCCACCAGTTCGTCCAGCGGATAGTCGTCGAACACGTGCAGGCCGGGCTGCAGCGGCGCCGGCGGTTCGTACTCGTCCCAGCCGCCCTCGAAGCGGTTGCCACGCGCGTGTTCCAGCGACACCAGCCGCTTGCCGCTGCCGCGGGTGCGGTGGCGCTCGCGGATCTGCGCGTAGTCGGACGCGTTGGCGGCCACGAAGGCATCGCGCAGCTCGACGCTGAGCAGGTTCTGGGCGACGCCCACCGCACGCGAGGCGTCCTTCACCCATACCGTTGCCGGTTTGTAGAACGGGTCGATCTTCAGCGCCGTGTGCGCACGCGACGTGGTCGCGCCGCCGATCAACAAGGGCATGGTGAAGCCCTGGCGCTGCATCTCGCGGGCAACGTGGCCCATCTCCTCCAGTGAAGGCGTGATCAGCCCTGACAGGCCGATCATGTCGGCGTTCTCGGCGATCGCGCGGTCCAGGATCACCTGCGAGGGCACCATCACGCCCAGGTCGATGACCTCGAAGTTGTTGCAGGCCAGCACCACGCCGACGATGTTCTTGCCGATGTCGTGGACGTCGCCCTTGACCGTGGCCATGACGATCTTGCCGTTGGTCTTGCCGGTATCGCCGGTGCGCAGCTTTTCGGCCTCGATGAAGGGCAGCAGGTGGGCCACCGCCTTCTTCATCACCCGCGCCGACTTGACCACCTGCGGCAGGAACATCTTGCCGGCGCCGAACAGGTCGCCGACGACGTTCATGCCGTCCATCAGCGCGCCCTCGATCACGTCCAGCGGACGGGCTGCAGCCAGCCGGGCCTGCTCGGTGTCCTCGACGATCCACTGGTCGATGCCCTGCACCAGCGAATGGCTCAGGCGGGCACTGACCGGCTGCTCGCGCCAGCTCAGGTCCTCGACCTTCTTCTCGCCCTTGCGCCCGCGGTAGCTTTCGGCCAGTTCCAGCAGCGTCTCGGTGGCCTCGGCGTTGCGGTTTAGCACCACGTCCTCGACCGCCTCCCGCAGCTTCGGGTCCAGGGTGTCGTACAGCGGCAGCGCGCCGGCGTTGACGATGCCCATGTCCATGCCGGCCTTGATCGCGTGGTACAGGAACACGACGTGGATCGCCTGGCGGACCAGCTCGTTGCCGCGGAACGCGAAGCTGACGTTGGAGACCCCACCGGAGATGTGGCAATGCGGGAAACGTCGGCGGATTTCGGCCGTCGCCTTGATGAAGGCGACGGCGTAGTCGTTGTGCTCCTCGATCCCGGTCGCGATGGCGAACACGTTCGGATCGAAGATGATGTCCTCGGGCGGGAACCCGATCTCCTCGGTCAGCAGTTTGTAGGCGCGCGCGCAGATCTCGACCTTGCGCTCGACGGTGTCGGCCTGACCGATCTCGTCGAAGGCCATGACCACGACCGCGGCACCGTAGCGGCGCACCAGCCGCGCCTGGCGCAGGAATTCCTCCTCGCCTTCCTTCATCGAGATCGAGTTGACGATGCCCTTGCCCTGCAGGCACTTCAGGCCGGCCTCGATCACGCTCCACTTGGAGCTGTCGACCATCACCGGGATCCGCGCGATGTCCGGCTCGGCGGCGATCAGGTTCAGGTAGGTCACCATCGCCTGCTCGGAATCCAGCAGGCCCTCGTCCATGTTGACGTCGAGCACCTGGGCACCGTTCTCCACCTGTTGCCGGGCGACGGCGACGGCCTCGTCGTAACGGTCGTCCTTGATGAGCTTCTTGAACTGCGCACTGCCGGTGACGTTGGTCCGCTCGCCGACGTTGATGAAGTTGCTTTCGGGGCTGATGACCAGTGGCTCGAGGCCACTGAGGCGGGTGTAGCGGGGGAGGGTGCTCATCGTTTAAACCTCAAGCCACGTCGGCGATGCGGGGTGGCTGCCGCGGCGGCAGGCCGCGCACGGCCTCGGCGATCGCCGCGATGTGTTCGGGGGTGGTGCCGCAGCAGCCACCGACGAAATTCAGCAGGCCCGATTCGGCGAACTCGCGCAGCATGCCGGCGGTGTCCTCGGCGGTCTCGTCGTAGCCGCCAAAGGCATTCGGCAGGCCGGCGTTCGGGTGCGCGCTGACCGCGACCTCGGCGATCCGCGACAGGGTGTCCACGTGGGGCCGCAGCTCCTTCGCGCCCAGCGCGCAGTTGAGGCCGATTGACAGCGGGCGCGCGTGCCGCAGCGAGTACCAGAACGCTTCGGCGGTCTGGCCAGAGAGGGTGCGGCCGGAGGCATCGGTGATCGTGCCCGAGACCATCACCGGCAGCCGGGCGCCGCGCCCTTCGAAGACCTCGGCGATGGCGAACAGTGCCGCCTTCGCGTTGAGGGTGTCGAACACGGTTTCCACCATAAGCACGTCCGCGCCGCCATCGATCAGGCCCTCGGCCGCCTCGCGGTAGGCCAGGCGCAAGTCATCGAAACTCGTCGCGCGGAAGCCGGGGCGGTTGACGTCCGGACTCAGGGACGCGGTACGGCTGGTCGGGCCGATGACACCGATCACGAAGCACTGCCGACCGGGCGTCTCCCGTTCCGCGGCGTCGCAGGCGGCGCGGGCGAGCCGCGCTCCGGCCGCGTTCAACTCGCGCGCCAGGTGCTGCAGTCCGTAATCGGCCAGCGAGGTCCGGGTCGAGTTGAAGGTGTTGCTCTCCACCATGTCGGCGCCGGCGGCCAGGTAGGCGGTATGGATATCCAGGATCAGGTCGGGACGGCTGATGCTCAGGAGGTCGTTGTTGCCGCGCTGGTCGCGGGCGCAGCCGCAGTCGGCGCCGTGCACGTGGTCGGGCATGTCGTGCTCGCGGTCGTAGCCGTCGACGAACCGCTCGCCGCGGTAGTCGGCTTCCTCCAGCCCGTGTCGCTGGATCATCGTGCCCATCGCGCCGTCGATCACCAGGATGCGCTCGCGCAGTTGCGCCTGAAGGGCGTCCGCGCGGGCGGGATTCAGCCATGGCAGTTCGGTATTCACGATTTTGCCCCGGTCTTGCTGCGCGTCGTGCGCGCTTTCGATTGCGTATCAGCGGAGGGCTTGCGGGCGAGCAGCGCGATCACCTCGAAATGCGGCGGGCGTCGCTCCCGGGTGACGACCTCACAACTCTCCACTCCCAGCCCGGCCTTGCCGACCATGTTGCGCAGCTCGGCCGGCGCAAAGCCGAGATTGACGTGGCCGTACGCTTCCACCACCGAGCGGTGGCCGTGCCCGGCCAGGCTGGTCAGCAGCAGGCGACCGCCGGGCCTCAGCACCCGTGCCGCCTCCGCGACGGCTTCGGCGGGATGGTCGGCGTACGAGAGGGCGTGCATCAACACGACCAGGTCAAAGCTGGCATCGGCAAAAGGCAGCTCGTGCATGTCGCCTTCCTGGACCTCGACGTTTTCCAGCCGTCGCAGGCGCTCGGAGGCGGCAAGCACCATCTTGGTGCTGGAATCCAGGCAGACGTAGCGGTGGGAGTGTGGCGCCAGCAACTCGGCCAGCACGCCATCGCCGGAAGCCACGTCGAGCACGTCGCCGGTCTCCAGCAGCGGCAGGGCGGAACGCGCCATCGCTTCCCAGGTGCGGCCGGGAGAGTAGTGTCGCTCCATGTCGCCGGCGACCGAGTCGGCCCAGTTCTGGTCGGCGGCCCGCATCGCCAGCACCTGGCGGACCTGCTCGGCGTCCTGTCGCAGCAACGGATCGTCGCTGCCCTCGCGCAGGGTGTTCCACAGCGCGCGTTGCGCGGGATCAAGTGCCGCCTCGTCGAAGCGGTAGTACGCTGACACGCCGGCGCGCCGGTCACGCACCAGTCCGGCATCCTTGAGGCGCGCCAGATGCGTGGATACCCGCGGCTGGGCCAGCCGGGTGATGGCCGAAAGCTCCGCAACGGTGAGCTCTTCACGTTCCAGCAATGTGAGCAACCGCACCCGTGTCGCGTCGGCAAACACCTTGAGCCGTGACGACCAGCCTTCCAGATCCATATTCATCCACCTATCGCGATGCAGCGATAAGTGTGATGACGGGTGGTGCGCAGGTCAAGCACGGTCGCCGCTGCCGGTTCGGTTTAATTGCCGCGCAGGGCTACAATTGGCGGATCGTTTACCAGCCAGAGGTGCGGACGTGGATTTTGGATTCAGCGAAGAGCAGTTGATGATCCAGGACGTGGCGCGTCGTATCGCGCAGGAAAAAATTGCTCCCAGCGCGGAGCATCACGACCGCACCGGTGAGTTCCCGCTGGAGAACATCCGCACCCTGGGCGAGAACGGCCTGATGGGCATCGAGGTGCCGGCCGAATACGGCGGTGCGGGCATGGACCCGATCGCCTACGTGCTGGCGATGATCGAGATCGCCGCCGCCGATGCCGCCCATTCCACCATCGTCTCGGTCAACAACTCGCTGTTCTGCAACGGCATCCTGACCTTCGGCAACGAGGAGCAGAAGCAGCTCTACGTGCGCGCGATCGCTGAAGGCCGCGAGATCGGCGCCTTCGCGCTGACCGAGCCGCAGTCGGGCTCCGACGCCACCGCCATGCGCTGCAAGGCCACCCTCCAGGACGACGGCACCTACCTGGTCAACGGCAAGAAGAGCTGGATCACTTCCGGCCCGGTCGCCAAATACATCGTGCTGTTTGCCATGACCGATGTGGAGAAGGGCGCGCGCGGGATCACCGCTTTCATGGTCGACACCGAGCGCGAGGGTTTCCACCGCGGCAAGACCGAGCCGAAGATGGGCATCCGTGCCTCGGCCACCTGCGAGATCGAGTTCACCGACTACGTGATCAAGCCCGAGGAAGTCCTGGGCGCGGAAGGCGAGGGCTTCAAGATCGCCATGAGCGTGCTCGACGCCGGCCGCATCGGCATCGCCAGCCAGGCCATCGGCATCGCCCGCGCCGCCTATGAAGCCACCCTGGAGTACGCCCGCGACCGCAAGGCGTTCGGCCAGCCGATCGGCGCCTTCCAGATGACCCAGGCCAAGATCGCCGACATGAAGTGCAAGCTTGACGCCTCCCTGTTGCTGACGCTGCGCGCGGCCTGGAAGAAGGCCGAGACCGAGAAGCACGGCGGACGCTTCAGCACCGAGGCGGCGGTGGCCAAGCTGACCGCGTCCGAGGCGGCCATGTGGATCACCCACCAGGCGCTGCAGATCCACGGCGGCATGGGCTATTCCAAGGAACTGCCGATCGAGCGTTACTTCCGCGACGCCAAGATCACCGAGATCTACGAGGGCACCAGCGAGATCCAGCGCCTGGTGATCGCCCGCAACGAGACCGGCCTGCGCTGAAAATGCACGCCCACACCCATCTGGTGTACTGACTCCTGAGCCTTGGCCCGTGTGAAAACGCGGGCCTCACTGCATTGGAAACCACATTCGCATGAGCACTGAAAGCAAAACCCCCGCCCGCCGCACCGGCAAGAAATCCGCTTCCGCCCCCAAGGGCGCGACCAGCACCGCTGTCGCAAAAACCGCGGGGGAGGCTTCCGCGGCAGGCCACGTCTCGCTCGACACGGTCCTGGGTGTGGTCCGCAAGCAGGACGCCAGGAAGGATCAGGCCCAGGCCGAGTCGTTTGCCAAGGCGTTCTACGAGCGCATGGGTGATGACGAGTGGTCCCAGCACTCCACCCAGGGCTGGGCCGCACTTGCGGTGGACATGCTCGACTTCGCCGGTCAGCGCAAGCCGGGCGCGGCCAAGATCCGCCTGTTCAATCCGACCCTGGACAGCCATGGTTGGGAGTCAGCGCACACAGTCCTGCAGGTCATCAACGATGACATGCCGTTCCTGGTCGACTCGGTATCGATGGCGTTGGCGGAAGCCGATATCGGCGTGCACGTCCTCGGCCATCCGGTGGTACCGGTCACGCGCGACAAGGCCGGCAAGCTGACGGCAATCGGCGAAGGCGAGCCCGAGTCGATCATGCACCTTGAGATCGACCGCCAGTCCAAGGCGTCGATGGCGGGTATCGAGAAGAAGCTGGCGACGGTGCTCGACGACGTGCGCGCGATCGTCGCCGACTGGAGCGAGATGCGCGGCAAGATGCTGGAAGTGGCCGACGACCTGGCCAATCGCACCCTGCCGGTGGACGACGCGGGCCGCAACGAGGGCCGCGAATTCCTGCACTGGGTGGCCGACAACCACTTCACCTTCCTGGGTTACCGCGAGTACGACGTGGTGGAGCAGGGCGGCGAAGACGTGCTCCGCGCGGTCAAGGGCAGCGGCCTGGGCCTGCTGCGCGGCAAGGACAACCACAAGCCGCGCTCGCTCTCGTCGCTGGCGGCGACCCGCATGCCCAACTCGGGCTCGGTCGATGCGCTGATCCTGACCAAGACCAACGCGCGCGCCACCGTGCACCGCCGCGGTTACATGGACTATATCGGCGTGCTGAGCTTCGACGACAACGGCAAGCCGGTGCGCGAGGAACGATTCCTGGGCCTGTACACCTCCAGCGCCTATACCCGTCGCCCGTGGGACATCCCGCTGGTGCGCGAGCGCCACGACTACGTCATGCGCCACTCGGGCTTCGCCGATGACAGCCACAGCGGCAAGGCGCTGCGCCACATCCTGGAGACGCTGCCGCGCGACGAGCTGTTCCAGTCCAGCGGCGAGGAGCTGCTGAAGACCGCCACCGGCATCCTCGGCCTGCAGGAGCGCGTGCGCAGCAAGCTGTTCCTGCGCCGCGACCGTTTCGGCCGGTTCTTCTCCGGCCTGGTCTACATCCCGCGCGAGCGTTTCAACACCGACGTGCGCCTGCGCATCGAGGCGATGCTCAAGCGCGAACTGCATGGCGAGCACATTGATACCACCGTAATGCTGAGCGACTCGCCGCTGGCCCAACTGCACGTGCTGGTCCGCCCCAAACCCGGCGCACTGGGCGTGGAAGGCATGCCGCAGGTGGACAACGCCGTCATCGAGGCGGAACTGGCGGAAATCGTCCGCGACTGGCGCGACGACCTGGCCGGCGTGCTCGCCGAGCGCCATGGCGAGGAGCGCGGTCTGGAGATGGCAGCCACGTTCGGCAACGCGCTGCCGGCGGGCTACATCGAGAACGTCTCGCTGCCCGTGGCCGCGGCCGACGTGGAACACCTGGCCGCGCTGACGGGCCCCGAGGACCTGCGCCTGAGCCTGTACCGCAGCCGCCCGGGCACCGGCGGCCTGCGCTTCAAGTTCTACCGCCAGCACGACGACATCTCGCTGTCGGACGCACTGCCCATGATGGAGAACATGGGCCTGCGCGTGATTGCCGAGCACCCCTACCGCCTGCACGCCGGCGGCGAGGTGGTCTACATCCAGGACTTCGAGGTCGAGACCGGCACGCCGGATGTCGACGTCGAGGGCATCGGTGACAACTTCGAGGACGCGTTTTCCCGCACCTGGCGCGGCGAGGCCGAGAATGACGGCTTCAACCGCCTGATCCTCGCTGCCGGCCTGACCTGGCGCCAGGTCGCGATGCTGCGCGCCTACGCCAAGTTCCTGCTCCAGGTCGGCGTACCGTTCTCGCAGAGTTATGTCGAGGAGACGTTCGCGCGTTATCCCGTCCTGGCCCGGCTGCTGGTGGAGCTGTTTGAAGCGCGCTTCGATCCCAGTACCGGCAGCGAGGACAAGGCGGACATCAAGGCCGGTCAGGCGTTGCTGCAGCAACAGGTTGAGCGCCTGAGCGGCGGAGACGAGACCGTCCTGGCGGCGCTGGCACCTGTCGTCGCGGCCCGTGGTGGGAAGCGCGAGGCCCAGACCGAAGCCGCGTCGACCGCTTTGATGACGCTGCTGGATCGCGTCTCCAGCCTCGATGAGGACCGCATCCTGCGCAGCTTCATGGACGTGATCGAGGCGACGCTTCGCACCAGCTACTACCAGTGCGGCGTCGGCGGAGCCGATTGCGGCTACGTGGCCTACAAGTTCGATTCCGCGCTGGTCCCCGACCTGCCCAAGCCGCGTCCGTACCGCGAGATCTTCGTCTACGGACCGCGCGTGGAAGGCATCCACCTGCGCTTCGGGCCGGTGGCCCGTGGCGGCCTGCGCTGGTCGGACCGGCGCGAGGATTTCCGCACCGAGGTGCTCGGCCTGGTCAAGGCGCAGATGGTCAAGAACACCATCATCGTGCCGGTCGGCGCCAAGGGCGGCTTCATCGTCAAGCGCCCGCCGTCCGATCGCGCCGCGCTGCAGGCCGAGGGCGTGGCCTGCTACCAGATGTTCATCAACGGCCTGCTCGACATCAGTGACAACCTGGTCGATGGCAAGGTCGTGCATCCCGACAACGTGGTCCGCCACGACGGCGATGACGCCTACATGGTGGTTGCCGCCGACAAGGGCACCGCGCGTTTCTCCGACATCGCCAACGCGATCTCGGCCGACCACAACTTCTGGATGGGCGATGCGTTCGCCTCTGGCGGCTCGGTCGGCTACGACCACAAGGGCATGGGCATCACCGCGCGCGGCGCGTGGGAGTCGGTCAAGCGCCACTTCCGCGCCTTGGGCGTGAACACCCAGAAGGAGGACTTCACCGCGGTCGGCATCGGCGACATGTCGGGCGACGTGTTCGGCAACGGCATGCTGCTGTCCAAGCACATCCGCCTGGTCGCCGCGTTCGATCACCGCCACATCTTCCTGGATCCCGATCCGGTGGCGGCCACGTCCTACAAGGAGCGCCAGCGCCTGTTCAAGCTGGCAGGTTCCAGCTGGGACGACTACAAGCGCGAGCTGATCAGTGAGGGCGGCGGCGTGTTCCCGCGCAGCGCCAAGTCGATCGACCTGACCGCGCAGGTCAAGGCCGTGCTCGGCATCGACGAGTCGATCAAGTCGATGAGCCCCAACGAACTGATGAGCGCGATCCTCAAGGCGCCCGTCGACCTGCTCTGGAACGGCGGCATCGGTACCTACATCAAGGCCAGCACCGAGAGCCACGCCGACGTGGGTGACCGCGGCAACAACGGCCTGCGCATCGACGGCCGCGACGTGCGCTGCAAGGTGATCGGCGAGGGTGGCAACCTGGGCATGACCCAGCTCGGCCGCATCGAGGCCGCCCAGGCGGGCGCGCTGCTGAACGCCGACTTCATCGACAACTCCGCCGGCGTGGGTACCTCCGACCGTGAGGTCAACATCAAGATCCTGCTCAACGAGCAGGTCAAGCTGAAGAAGCTCACCCTGCCGGCGCGCAACAAGCTGCTGGCGGAGATGACCGACGAGCTGGCCGGGCTGGTGCTGGTGGACAACTACCGCCAGAACCAGGCCATCAGCCTGATGGAGCGCATGAGCGCGCCGCGCCTGGGTTCCAAGCAGCACTTCATCCAGACGCTGGAGTCGCAGGGCCTGCTGGACCGCCAGATCGAGTACCTGCCATCGGATGCGGAATTTGCCGACCGCAAGGCACGCGGGCTGGGCCTGACCCGGCCGGAGCTGGCGGTGCTGCTGTCCTACAGCAAGCTGGTGCTGTTCCAGCAACTGGTGGATTCGGACGTGCCCGAGGATCCCTACCTGTCCAAGGAGCTGGTGCGCTACTTCCCCAAACCGCTGCAGGCCAAATACGCCAAGGCGATGGAAGGCCACCGTCTGAAGCGCGAGATCATCGCCACCGCGATCACCAACTCGATGGTGAACCGGATGGGGGCGACGTTCACCCTGCGGATGCAGGAGGACACCGGCCGCAGCCCGGGCGAGATCGCCGAGGCCTACACCATCGCGCGCGAAGCGCTCGATGCCCGCGCGCTGTGGGCGCAGATCGACGCGCTCGACGGCAAGGTGCTGGAGTCGGTGCAGATCGATGCGTTGCAGACGATCTGGACCCTGCTGCGTACGGTCACCCGCTGGCTGCTGTCGCGTCCGGGCCCGATGCCGGAGATCACGAAGGGCATGGCGCGCTTCGGCGACGGCTTCAAGGCCGTGCATGCGGCGCTGCCGGAGACGATGTCGCCGGTGCGCCGCGAGAAGTTCAACGCCCAGCTGGCCGAGTGGAAGGCCAAGGGCGTGCCGTCGGCGCTGGCGGAGCATCTGGCGGCGTTGCCGGTGCTGGAGTTCGCCTGCGACATCATCGAGATCGCCAACGCCCGCAAGGTGTCGGCGCTGGAAGCGTCGCGTGCCTACTTCGACCTCGGCGCCGCGTTCCAGCTGCCGTGGCTGCACGAGCAGATCAACGCTCTGCCGGTGGAGGGACGCTGGCAGGCGCTCGCCCGCGGCGCGATGCGTGACGAACTGGCCGCGCAGCAGCGGGCACTGGTCGGGCAGATCCTCGCCGGCGGCGGCAAGAAGCCGGCGGCAGCGAAGATCGAAGCCTGGCTGGCACGCGACGACCAGGGCGTGCGTTTCACCCTGTCGATGCTCGCCGAGCTGGTGAACCAGAAGAACCTGGACTACCCGACCGTGTCCGTCGCGGTGCGTCGCCTGGCACAGTTGGCCGAAGCGGCCGCCTGATCCGGACGGCCAACAAAGCCGGCGGTGGCCCTCGGGCTCCCGCCGGCTTTTTTTTGCGCGCCGCAGCCACGCTATCCTGCGGGCAATGATTCCGGAGCGGCCAATGACTTCATCCCCGCGTTTTGCATTCCTTGCCAGCATTGCCGAAGAGGCGCAGGCAGCGCGCAGCGAGCTGGTGGACCTGCACGGCGATCACGCACCGGACGAGGCCGACGTGCTGGTCCCGCTCGGCGGCGACGGGTTCATGCTGCAGACGCTGCACCGCTACGGCGAACTGGGCAAACCGGTGTACGGCATGCGCCAGGGCACGGTCGGCTTTCTGATGAACCACTACAGCGCCGATCAACTGGCTGAGCGCGTACAGGCGGCAAAGCCGTCCGTGCTGCGCCCGCTGGAGATGATGGCCGAGACCGACTCCGGTGCGAGGGTGCGATCACTGGCGTACAACGAGGTCTCGCTGCTTCGGCAGACCCGCCAGGCGGCGCACCTGTCGATCGAGCTGCACGGCCAGCGCCGGCTCGACGAGCTGATCTGCGACGGCGTCCTGGTGGCCACGCCGGCCGGCAGCACTGCGTACAACTTTTCCGCCGGCGGTCCGATCCTGCCGCTGGACACCCAGGTGGTCGCCCTGACGCCGATCGCCGCGTTCCGGCCCCGGCGTTGGCGCGGCGCCGTGCTAAAGGCCGACACCGAAGTGCGGCTGCGCGTGCTGGACCCCTACAAGCGCCCCGTGAGCGCGACGGCCGACTCGCACGAGGTGCGCGACGTGGTCCAGGTCACCATCCGCGAGTCGAGCGAACACACCGTCACCCTGTTGTTCGACCCCGAGCACAGCCTGGAAGAGCGGATGCTGACCGAGCAGTTTGTGGGTGGCTAGCCGTGCGGCGAGGCCCGTCACGTTTGCGCGCGCCCGGGCCGCCATCGCAGCCCCTGCGACGGCGATCGCGCACAATATCGGCATGCCCGATAAACAAGCCGACCCCCTGATCGTCGCGATCTCCTCGCGGACCCTGTTCGACCTGGAAGACAGTCATTCGCTGTTCGCCAGCGAGGGGCTGGACGCCTACGCGGCCTACCAGCTCAGCCGGGAGGATGAACTGCTCGAGCCCGGCGTCGCGTTTCCGCTGGTGCGCAAGCTGCTCGCGCTCAACGAGGACTCCCCGCCGGAAGCGCCCAGGGTCGAGGTCATCCTGATCTCCCGCAACTCCGCCGACACCGGCCTGCGAATCTTCAATTCCATTGCCCATCACGGCCTGTCGATCCGCCGCGCGGCTTTCAGCAACGGCGCGCCGCCGTTTCCCTACATTCGGCCCTTCGGTGCCGACCTGTTCCTTTCCACCCACGCGCAGGACGTGCGCAATGCGCTGGCCGCGGGTGTCGCCGCGGCGACGCTGCTACCCGCCAAGGCGCTGCCGGAGCGCCAGCACCAGCTCCGGATCGCCTTTGATGGGGACGCCGTGATCTTTGGCGACGAGAGCGAGCGCGTTTCGCGCGAGGGCGGGCTGGAGGCGTTCTCCCAGCACGAGCTCGACCGCGCCGGCGAGCCGCTGTCGGGCGGCCCATTCCGCGGCTTCCTGGACGCACTGCACCGGCTCCAGGACGCGTTCCCGATGGGTCAGGAAGCCCCGATCCGCACCGCCCTGGTCACGGCCCGCTCCGTTCCGGCGCATGAGCGGGTGATCCGCACGCTGCGCGATTGGGACATCCGCCTGGACGAGGCGCTGTTCCTCGGCGGCCGTCCCAAGGGGCCGTTCCTGGAGGCGTTTGGCGCCGACATCTTCTTCGATGATTCCGAGCACAACATCGAGTCTGCCCGCGGTCTGGTGACCGCCGGCCACGTCCCGCACGGCGTCGCGAATCCGGATTGATCGGGGCTTGATGCCCGTCGGAGCGCCCGTCTAGCACGGACCAGCGCTATGGGTGAGTGTGATGGTCGCAAAACTGGCATGGCCGTTGCATTTGTGTTAACATTCACCGTTGATGTAAAGCCCCAATTCAAACCGTGTCTCATGCGGTTCGGCGGTCCATTCGCCGCAATGACGGGAAGGAAATCCCGTCTTTTTTTTCGCCTCGCGGGCGATCCCGGTCAACGGAATGAAGCGGGTCGATCGTGGACGCGGCGCACCTGCGTCGGCTGTTCGAGCGGGGCGACCGGGCTGAGCGTCCGGGTCACTGATTGGTGACCGGAGAGGGCCACTACGGACTTTCGTTCCGTCTTCCGACGGATTCATGTGTTCGTGTGCGCTGCCGCCCGATTCACGCGCCCCATCGCGGTTGTTTCCCGCCGCCAGACAACAGGAGTTTCCATTGAGTAACCAACGTATTGCGATCCTTGGCGCCGGCCCCAGCGGCCTTGCGCAGTTGCGCGCCTTCGAGGCTGCCGCGAACGCAGGCGCCGAGATTCCCGAAATCGTCTGTTATGAAAAGCAGAACGACGTGGGCGGCATGTGGAACTACACGTGGCGCACCGGCGTCGGCGCCTACGGCGAGCCCGTGCACGGCAGCATGTACCGCTACCTGTGGTCCAACGGCCCCAAGGAATGCCTGGAGTTCGCCGACTACAGTTTTGAGGAGCACTTCGGCAAGCCGATCGCTTCCTACCCGCCGCGCGCGGTGCTGCGGGACTACATCATGGGCCGGGTGGAGAAGATCGACCTGCGCCGCAGCATCCGCTTCCATACCGAAGTGCAATGGGTCGATTATTCGGAAGAGACCGGCAAGTTCACCGTCACCGTCCGTGACCTGAAAGCCGATGAGCTCTCCACCGAGGAGTTCGATTACGTGATCGTGGCCACCGGCCACTTCTCGACCCCCAACGCTCCGTACTTCGAAGGTCTGGAGCAGTTCCCGGGCCGCGTCCTGCACGCGCATGATTTTCGCGACGCCTGCGAGTTCACCGACAAGGACCTGCTGCTGGTCGGCAGCAGCTATTCGGCCGAAGACATCGGCACCCAGTGCCACAAGTACGGCGCCAAGTCGGTGTCCTTCAGCTACCGCACCTCGCCGATGGGTTACGAGTGGCCGCCGGAGTTCCGCGAATACCCGCTGCTGACCCGCCTGGAAGGGTCCACCGCGCATTTCGTCGATGGCAGCACGCGCGACGTCGACGCGATCATCCTGTGCACGGGTTACCAGCATTACTTCTCGTTCCTGCCGGATGACCTGACCCTTCGCACCTACAACCGGCTGTACCCGGAGGACCTTTACAAGGGCATCTTCTGGATCGACAACCCGAAGCTGATCTACCTGGGCATGCAGGACCAGTACTACACCTTCAACATGTTCGACGCCCAGGCCTGGTACGCCCGCGATGTGATCCTGGGCAAGCTGGCGTTGCCGTCCAGGGACGAGATGGTCGCCGACTCGCGCAAATGGGTCGAGATGGAGGAGGCCACGGAGGACGTGTTCGAAGATATCGACTTCCAGGCGGCCTACATCCGCGACATCCTCGGTCCTACGGACTACCCCGATTTCGACATCGAGGGCATGGGCGAGCTGTTCAAGGAATGGAAGCGCGACAAGCAGAAGGACATCCTGGGCTACCGCAACAAGAGCTACCGCTCGACGATGACCGGTACCCTCGCGCCGCCCCACCACACCCCGTGGATGGAGGCGATGGACGATTCGCTGGAGGCCTTCCTGGCCGAGGATGGCGAAACCGCGGAAGAGGTGCGCAAGGCGAACCTGTCGCGCGCGGATGTGGCCGGCGTCGCCGACGCCGAGCCGGCGGTCAAGGAGCGCAAGAGCGCCTGACGTCGAGTGTCATCGGGTGGGGCGCTCAGATGCGTCCGACCCGGTGCCGGGTCAGCCGCGACGGCGAAATCAGGGGCGCCGCATCAGTGCGTCCCTGGCGGGCTCGGACAGGCGGATGTCGCTGAGCTTCCAGCGCAGGCCCTGGCGGGTCAGCACCAGCGTGATGTCCTCGCCGTCTTCACCGGGAACCGTGGCACTGAAGCGCGATAGCGATTCGAACCGGTAGCTGGGATCGCGCAGCGGGTTGGTCGGCCGGGCAGGGCGATAGGGGTCCGGTCCGGTATCTCCGGCGACACGGTGCACCACGGCGCGTCCTTCCAGGATCGCCGCCAGTCCTGCCGGGGTAATCATTGTGTCCACCGCCGCGCCTGCCACGCCGCTGGCCACGCGCACAGCGAACACGCCAAACAGGCTGGACTGCATGTCCGGTCCCGCGCGACGGACCATGTAGTCGTCCAGCTGCAGCTTCAGGTTGGCCCGCAGCTGTGGGAAGTCGACCTGGCGCGACAGTTTGGCGGTGTCCTTGGTTTCCACCGCATCGCGGATCGCGGTGTAGGTGATGTACGGGCCGGCGGCGACGTAGCCAACCAGCGCCAGCACGATCAGGATTGCCGCCAGCAGCCATTTCTTCATCGTCGATCCTCCTGATTCATGTACGAAGCCTGCCGCAAAAGCGCTGCCGTAGGGTGAACCACGACCGCGCGCGGCGCCCTTGTCGTCGCAACCGGTGCGATCCATTGCGGATTGAATGGCCCGGAACAGGGCCGGCAGGCACACTGGCCGGTCTTTGCCACATCCGGCGCGCCTTGGCGCCCACGACTCTCCGGGGACCCGCTACGCATGCGTCTGCTGCACACCTCCGATCTCCATCTGGGCCAGAACTTTCTCGGCCAATCGCGCGAAGCCGAGCATGCGGCGTTCCTGGACTGGCTGGTCGTGCAGGTGCAGGAGCATCGCGTGGATGCGGTGTTGGTCGCCGGTGATGTGTTCGATACCGGCACGCCGCCCAGCTACGCGCGCGAGCAGTACAACCGCTTCATTGTCGGCATCCGTGATGCGGGCGCGCGACTGATCGTGCTGGGCGGCAATCACGACTCACCGGCGATGCTGGCCGAATCGCGCGGCCTGCTGGCGCGGCTGGACACGCTGGTGGTGCCAACGCTGATGCAGTCGCCGGAGGAGCACGTGTACCGGATCCCGGGCCGCGATGGCGGTCCGGGGATGATCCTGTGCGCGGTGCCCTTCATCCGCTCGCGCGATGTCTCCCGCAGCGAGGCCGGGCAGAGCGCCGAGGACAAGCGCGGCGCGATGATGGACGGCATCGCCTCCCACTACGCGCGCATCCACGAGGCCGCCGTCGCCATACGCGACGCCGCCGGCGAGCCTCTGCCGATCGTCGCCAGCGGCCACCTGACCACCGTGGGCGCCAGCACCAGCGACTCGGTGCGCGAGATCTATGTCGGCTCGCTCAACGCCTTTCCCACCAGTGCGTTTCCGCCGGCGGCCTACATCGCGCTGGGGCATATCCACCAGCCGCAGAAGGTCGGCGGGCTGGACCACATCCGCTACAGCGGCTCGCCGATTCCGCTCAGCTTTGACGAGATCGGCCAGGCCAAGCAGGTGTTGCTGGTCGAGCTGCGGGGCGAGCAGTTGCATGAGGTCACACCATTGCCGGTGCCGCGCTTCCGCGTGCTGGGGCGGGTGGCCGGCACGCTCGCCCGCCTGCCGCCGCAACTGGCCGCCATCGCCGCCGAAGTGCCGGACGGCGGGCTCGGCTGGGTCGAGGTCATGGTCGAGGCGGATGACTACCTGCCCGACCTGCAGAACCGGGTCGCCGAGCTGGTCGAAGCGCTGCCGCTGGAGGTGTTGCGCATCCGCCGCAAGCGCAGCCTCGCCGGCGCGGTGATCGATGCCGCCGACGGCCAGCACCTGGATGAACTGCAGCCGCGTGAGGTGTTCGCCCAGCGCCTGGCCCAGGAACAGGACCTGTCGGACGTGCGGATTGAACGGCTGCACGCGTGTTTCGATGAGGTGCTGGCCGACATCGAAGGCGGGGAGCCGGCATGAAGATCCTCTCGCTGCGCCTGAAGAACCTCAACTCGCTCAAGGGCGAGACCGCGATCGACTTCACTGCCCCCGCGTTTGCAGACGGGCTGTTCGCGATCACCGGGCCTACCGGTGCCGGCAAGACCACGCTGCTGGACGCGATCTGTCTGGCGCTGTTCCATCGCACCCCGCGCATGGCCACGATCTCGGCCTCGCAGAATCCGCTGATGACCGAGCACACCGCCGACTGCCTGGCCGAGGTGGAGTTCGAGAGCCGTGGCCAGCGCTACCGCGCGTTCTGGTCGCAGCGGCGTGCGCATGGCAAGGCGGGCGGCAAGCTGCAGGCGCCGCAGGTCGAGCTGGCGCTGGCCGACGGCAGCATCATCACCACCTCGATCAAGGAAAAACTGGACGAAACCGAGGCCCGCACCGGGCTGGATTTCGACCGCTTCACGCGCTCGGTCCTGCTCGCGCAGGGCGAGTTCGCGAGCTTCCTGCACAGCAAGGACAACGAGCGCGCCGAGCTGCTGGAGCAGCTGACCGGCACCGATATCTACAGCGACATCTCGCAGCGGGTGTACGCGCAGACCGACCGGATCAAGCGCGAGGTCGACCAGCTGCAGGCGACGGCCGGCGGCGTGCAACTGCTGTCAGAGGACGCGCTCGCCGCAATGCAGGAACAGCTGCAAGCCGTGACCGAAGACGTGGAGCGTCTGGTGGTCGCGCGGCAGCGCAGCCGCGACGCGCTGGCGTGGCGGCAGGAATTGGACAAGGTGCAGGCGCAGCTGCGCGCCGTTGACGATCAGGAGCGCGCCGCGCAGGACGCACTGAACGCCGCCGCCCCGGCGCGTGAGCGCCTGCAACGGTCCCAACCTGCGGAGGCGGCGTGGCCGCCCTACAGCCAGTGGCAGAAGGCGACCCAGGGCGTTGCCGACGCAAAGACCAACCGTGAGCAGGCGCAGCAACAGCACGCCGAGCAGCTGGGGTTGGAGCGCAACGGCCTGTGGCAATGCCTGCAACTGGCCCGACAGTGCGCGCAGGCCAGCGCGCTGGCGCTGCAGACCGACCAGCAGCGCTTTGACCAATTGCAGTCCACCCAGACGGGTTTGAGCGCGCATGCGCAACTCGGCGAGAAACTGCCGGGATGGCGCGCCGGATTCGCCCAACTGCAGACCGCCACCCAACAGGAAGCGCAGGCCAGGCAAGCGCTCGCCGACGCGTCCGCCAGGCACGAGCAATCCCAAGCGTTGCTCAGGTCCGGCGAAGAGGAGCGGGCAGGGCTGGCGACGGCCCTGGCTGAGGCCAGCGCGCAGGTCGACGCGGACACCGTGCAGTTCGCGACCGCCAGCGCCGGCACCAGCGTGGAAGCACTGCGCGCGGCGCGCGACGGCCTGCGCGAGCGATACGCCGCCTTGCGCGACCTGTCGCCGCTGGTCGAACAGCGGCAAACGCTGCGCACGCAGATCAGTGACGAACAGGCGCGATTGGAAGCGTTGAAGGCCATGCTCGTCAGCGACGCCGAGCAACTGGCAAAGGCGCAGTCGGAACTGGACGGCGCCAAGACCACCCTGCAGGATCGCCAGCGCATCGTCGCGCTGGAGCGCCAGATCATGGACCTGGCCGGCCACCGCGCGGCCCTGGAAGACGGGCAGGCGTGCCCGCTGTGCGGCGCCACCGAGCACCCGGCCATCGACGAGTACCGGCAGCTCGACCCCAGCCAGTCGCAGGCCGATGCCAGCGAGGCCGAGTTGCAGCTCCAGCAGGCCAGCGAGCGTCACCGGCGCAGTGAGGTCCAGCATGCGTCCAGGCAAGCCGACCTGACCCGTACCGATCACCATCTGCAGGCATTGGACGCGCAAAGCGCCACGCTCGCCGACAACTGGGCGTCACGCTGCGCCGCGCTGCGGCTCACCCTTGCCGACGGCGACGAGCAGTCGGCGTTGGCCGTCGAACTCACCGCCGTCGGCATGCAGGGCAAACAGGCCAGCGAGCACGTCGCCAAGCTGGAGCAATTGCATGCCGCCGTGCAGGTCGCGAACAAGCAACGCGACGAACAGCAACTGGCGTTGGCGCACCACGACACCAGGCTTGAGGGCCTGCGCGAATCGCTGACGATGGCCGCGGGCCGTGAGCAGGAGCAGCGTGAGCGCCACGATGCCGCCGTCAGCGAAGCCGAGCGCCTGCGCCAGCAGCTGTCCGCCGACCTGCCGGACCGCGCGCTGCCCGCCGATGCGGAAGCATGGCTGAGCGAGCGCGAGCACGAGTGGTCGCAATGGCGCCAACGCGATGCCGAACTGCAGCGCCTGCAACACGCGCTGGTCGAGCACCGCAGCAAAGCAAAGCAGGCGGGCGAGCAGGGCGAGCATTGGCAGCAGCGCTGGGAGAAGAGCCCCCATGCCGGAACACCCGGTGAGGCGCTCGCACCGGCAGCCGAGCCCGCCGCCGCACTACGCCGCGCCGTCGCGGAACTGGAGCAGGTGCAGCAGCAGGTGCATCACGCCGCCTCCGCCCTGCACGGGGCTGAGATGTTGTTGGAAAGCCGTTCGCAGGATCTCGCCCACACCACAACCCAGCTCGAATCGGCGCTCCAGCAGCACGGCTTCGCCAACCACGACGCGCTGTTGGCCGCGCGGCTGCCGCCCGAGGAACGCGAGCAGTTGCAGTCCGAGCAGGACGCGCTGACCCAGACACTCGCCGATATCCGCAGCCGTGCCACGCAACTGCGTGAGCGATGCGACGAACTGCAGGCCACGCCCCGCAGCGACGCGGATCTGGCGCAACTCATTGCGGACGCACAGACCAGCGAAGCCGCCGTGGAGCAGGCGCGCGATCAGGCCACGCAGATCCGTACCCAGCTCGCGCTGGATCAGGCCCAGCGCAGCGGCCTGCAGGCGCTGCACACGCAGATCGCCGAGGCCGGCGACCGGCTGGAGGAATGGCAGCACCTCAATGGCCTGATCGGCTCGGCGCAGGGCGACAGGTTCCGCACCTTCGCCCAGGGGCTGACCCTGGACCAGCTGGTGCGTCTGGCCAACCAGCACCTGCAGCGGCTCGACGGCGGCCGCTACCTGCTGGCCCGCGACGGCAAAGGCTTGGCCCTGAGCGTGCTCGACACCTGGCAGGCCGACGCCCGGCGCGACACCCGCACCCTGTCCGGCGGCGAAAGTTTCCTGGTCAGCCTCGCGCTGGCACTGGGCCTGTCGGATCTGGTCAGCCACAAGACCCGGATCGACTCGTTCTTCCTCGACGAAGGCTTCGGCAGCCTGGACCCGGACTCACTCGACGTCGCCTTGGACGCGCTCGACAGCCTCAATGCCCAGGGCAAGCTCATCGGCGTGATCAGCCATGTGGATGCGGTGAAAGAGCGCATCCCGGTGCAGATCCAGGTGCGCAAGACGCGCGGGATGGGGCATAGCGCGGTGGTATGCCCCTGACATTAAGCGGCCGGGCGGGCATGCCCGCGCTGCTACGCTACGGACGCAGATCCATTCCCAGAAGCCGACCTGAATGACACCAGACGAATCCGGCTCCGTGCACAACGAGCAAGCCCCCTCGGCGCTGTCGCCATTGCGTTACCCGGTGTTCCGTGGGGTATGGGCCGCCAGCACGGTCAGCAACCTTGGCGTACTCATCCAGTCGGTCGGCGCTTCCTGGCTGATGATCGCGATCGCCCCATCGGCCGATATGGTCGCGCTGGTGCTGGCGTCGGTCTATTTGCCGATCACGTTGTTCTCATTGGTCGCCGGGGCGGTCGCCGACAATCTCGATCGACGCAAGGTGATGCTTGCCGCGCAGGCCTTCATGCTGATTGTGTCGGCCACGCTGGCAGGATTCGCATGGAGCGGATGGATCACGCCGTGGCTGCTGCTGATTTTCACTTTCCTGATGGGCTGCGGCAGCGCCTTCAACGGGCCGGCGTGGCAGGCGTCCGTCGGGGACATGGTGCCGCGGGCAGAGTTGCCGGGCGCGGTGGCGCTCAACAGCATGGGTTTCAACATTGCCCGCAGCGCGGGACCTGCCATCGGCGGTGCCATCGTTGCGGCCGCCGGTGCCGCTGCGGCGTTCGCGGTGAGCGCGGTCAGCAACATCGGACTGATCGTCGTGCTGCTGCGCTGGCGTCCACCCGCGAACCCGCGGACGCTGCCGCGGGAAACGCTCGGCATCGCCATGGGCGCGGGCGTCCGTTTTGTCGCCGGATCGCCCGCCATTCGCACGGTTCTGGTGCGCAGCGCGGTGTTCTGTATCGCGGCAAGCGGACTCATGGCGCTCATGCCGCTGCTCGCCAAGGACAGGCTCGGCGGCGGACCGCTCACGTATGGCCTGCTGCTCGGTGCGTTTGGCGTGGGCGCGGTTGCAGGCGCCGTAGGAAACGCGAAGCTGCGCCAGCGGATGTCGACAGGGGCCATCGTGGGCTGGACCAGTGTCGCGTTTGCCGTCGCTGGAGCGATCGCTGCTGTCAGTACGCATCTGCTGGTGACGATGGCGGCGTTGCTTGTGGCCGGAGCCGGTTGGCTGTTGGCGCTCGCCACGTTCAACGTCGCCGTGCAGATGTCGGCGCCACGGTGGGTGGTTGCGCGCGCGCTGTCGATCTACCAGATGGCGGCTTTTGGCGGCCTGGCGAGCGGCAGCTGGCTGTGGGGTGAAGTCGCGGCAAGCACGAGCGTCACCCTGGCACTGCTGGCGGCATCCGTCGTCATGCTCGGCGGCGCGGCGTTGGGGCGCTGGTGGCCGGTGGCGCAAACGAAGGAACTCAATCTCGATCTGCTGCACCTGTGGAAAGAGCCGAGCACGGTGGTCCCCGTCGACGGGCGAACGGGTCCGGTCGTGATCACGATCGAATACGCGATTCGTGAGGCGGATCTCGGGGAGTTCATGGGAGCGATGGTCGAGCGACGTCGCGTCCGGCGCCGCGATGGGGCGCGTAATTGGACGCTGCTGCGCGATCTCGCCGACCCCGAGATATGGATCGAGCGTTACGAGACGCCTACGTGGCTCGACTACGTGCGCCACAACAGTCGCATGACCCACCACGACGCGGCCATATCCGAGCGCCTCCGGACACTCCACTGCGGTCGCGATGCGCCTGCCGTGCGACGCATGATCGAACGTCAGTGCGCACCGATTGCCCCCAGGCCCGCGCGCGAGCGGCTGATTGATCCCACTCGGTTGCCGTAGGACACAAGACCCGCATGGACGCTTCTTACTCGACTAGGGCTTCGGCAGCCTTGACCCGGATTCGCTCAAGGTCGCGCTCGACAGCCTCATTGCCCAGGGCAAGCTGATCGGCGTGCGCAGTGAAAGAGCGGAAACCGGTGCCGATGCAGGTGCGGAAGACGCGGGGGAGGGGGCATAGCGTGACGGTGTGGCCTGACGCCGATGTGGTCTGAGCCAGTCGGGTCCCGTGGAGGGCAAACTGAGCGATCAGCGAACTGACCGCTTCCGGCCATAAGCAGACATAAGAAAAGCGCATGCAAATCCGCATTTTGTGGTGGGGCGCTGGTCCACCCGCAAAATTTCGACTCGCTGACTGGGTGCCACCTACATTGCATTAGGAGAGCCCAAGGTCGGTAAGTTAGCAAGTAGAGGATTGCCAGCCGCGACTATTGAGCCGATTTAGGTAGATCGTCGAGATCGATCACCGAACATGAAGTTCGTCAAACAGTCTTCCAAAGGACCCATCAGGAACATGACAGCTCCCAGCGTCTTCTTCTCTTATTCGCACGCCGACGAAGCCATGCGCGATCAGATCGAAAAGCAGCTTTCCACGCTCAAGCGGCAAAGAGTTATCGAGACATGGCACGATCGCCATATCAGGCCAGGCGAGGAGTTCGCGCAAGCTATTGATGACCATATCAACCGTGACCGGATCATCCTACTGCTGGTTAGCCCCGATTTCATTGCGTCCGACTATTGCTATGAGATCGAGATGCAGCGAGCAATCGAAAGACACGAGGCCGGCGAGGCCACTGTAATCCCGGTCATCCTGCGGGTATGCGACTGGCACTCCACTCCCTTTGGCAAGCTCCAGGCCGTGCCCCGCGACGGCAAGGCGATCAAGCAATGGCCTGATATTGACGAGGCCATGCTTCAGGTCGCCAAGGCCGTCCGGCAGGCAGCGGAGCGTTGGCAAGCTCCACGGGACACTGCCTCAGCCGGTAGCACGGCCGAGCTAGCGACCCCGGCCACGCCTGCACCGGCCGCCGCCGGTCCTAGATCCAGCAACCTGCGATTGGCCAAGAACTTCACACAGCGCGACAAGGACCGATTCAAGGATGAGGCCTTCGAATACATCGCCAAATTCATCGAGAATTCGCTAGCTGAGCTGACCGATCGTAATTCAGGGTATGAGGGCGTGTTCAAGCGGATCGATGCCAATCGCTTATTTGCCACGATCTATCACGATGGAAAGGACGTGGCACGGGCCACCTACTTCACTGGAGGGGGCTCCTTTGGGGATGGCATTAACTATGTGCAAGGCGAAGCGACTGGCAGCAACACAACCAACGAAACACTGACAGTGTGTGCCGACGACCAGTCGGTCTTCCTGCGGAGCTTTGGCATGGCGAACTTCGGGGCGGATCGCGAGCAGAAACTCTCACCCCAGGGAGCGTCTGAGTATTTCTGGGAACTGCTTGTCGGCCACCTGCAGCGGTAAGCCATGGAGGAATAGCACTTGCCCCACCTTCAACAACCTATCGACGAAGAAACCTACGCCGCCATCAACTGGGTGGCGCTGGCGGGAACACCTGAGGATCGGCATTTTCAGTGGGCGCTTGCCTCTAGGTTCTGGGGGCGAGCACGTGAGCTTGAGGAATCTGGGCAACTGGCCCAATCGCAAGCTCTGCAAGTGCTTGGCGGTGCCATCTCCATGCACATGCGACACGCATCGCATGCTTCTTTCGGGCCCGTTATGCAAATGGAAGGCCGGCGAAGTATGTCCATGGAGGACCTGGGAGAACACGATATTGCCTTATTGGCGCGTGCCGCAGCTGACGCGCCTCACCCTTGGGTGCGAGCGCGGTTCGCGGACTTGGCTGTTTCTGCTGAGGGCAGCATCCCGCCAGACTGGCGACTGGGCCAGCTGGCAGCAAACGCGTATCTGGACTATGCCATTACCGTCTTCGGCTCGGATTGGGCAATCGATGGGCTAGACGAGATCCGGCGCGGGCTGGTGCTGTTGCGCGTCTACGCCAAGCGGGACGAGACTCTGTGGGGACGATATTGGTGCGCCATTCTCAAAGAGGTTCCACACGCGATTAAGTAAAACTGGCCGGGGCTAGTCTTTCGCTTATGCGATGAAGCACTGGATCGCTCAAGGGAAGCGTGCGAGATCATTGTTCCGCAGATCGAAGCCAAGGCGGCCGAGCTTGATGTGGGCTCGCCTCAGCAAGCGGCTGACTGGCACAAGCTGGCTCACCGTCTGCGCTGGCGGTTGGGCCAACGGAGCGAGGCAAATGCGGCGCTGTTAGCTCAAGGCGAGGCCATGACACGGGCTGCAGAATTGTCGGCGCAGCATCAGCCGATCTTGGCACCCATGCAGCTGACCGAAGCCATTTCGATCCTGCGCCGCGCGAAGGCGGATCCGACGCGTATTCAAGCCCTGCGTGATCAGCTGACGCATTACGAACGCGCATCCTTAGACCACTACGGCCATCATTCACACGAGTTCGACGCCACCGAATGGATCAAGTGGATCGACGAGCAGCTGGAAGCGCCGAGCTTCTTCGCATCACTGCTTCGCATGGCTTACCGTGCCAACAAGACCCTGCGAATGGAAGAGCTTGAAGCGCGAGTGCGCAAGAACGCCGAAGACCACCCCCTCTCGCACTTCTTCGCATCCAGCCATGCCAATGCTGAAGGAGCTATCGTGGCTAGGACCTCGGCGTTCGATGCCAACGATCCCACTTCCGTCCGCGAGCATATGATCCGCGATGCCACGCAATTCGATCTGAACTTGCGTGCACGGATCATGGTATCGCGATCGATCTACGCGCTTTACTCGTCCTACCAGCCGTCCTTTCAAGGCATCAAGGAGATCGTCGAGACATCCATTGTTGCCCCCGATGCGCAGTCAGAAACCCTTGCTCGTGGCCTTTTTGCTGGCTTCACTGCCGATTGGCTGGGGGCTTCCGCCTATCTCATTCCGGCCATGGAGCCATTTGTGCGCCATCAGCTCAAGCGTGTCGGTGCACACACCATGGCACTGGACGAGCACGGCGTGCAGCACGAAAAGACCCTCGGTGAACTTCTATCTACGCCTGAGACGGAAGCCTTCTTCGGTAAGGACCTGGTCTTTGAGTTGCAAGTGCATTTGGTCGAGCAAGCTGGCTTCAACTTACGAAATAAATATTGCCACGGCCTGATGTCAGACGATGCACTGGAGAGCGCCGGGATTATGTCGCTGTGGTGGCTGCTGTGGCGGATGATTCTGTTTCCCTGGCATGAGCATCCGGCTGTCTTGGCCCCCACACCAACCTGCGAGGGCGACGCACTTCCGAACCGGGAGACTTCAACCCCTGTCGATCAGGACAACGTTTAGTTGATCCACCATGTCAATAGAGAGCTTGCCTGCGGTAGAACCATGGGCTATTGGGCAGCCAGCCAAGGTAGGCAAATTGACTGCCGACGTCCGCTTTGGGTCGAAAACGGACATCAACTGACCATCTTCAGCGCCGAGCAGCTTCAACTGGAACGACGACGCAGCGGGACCGGCGCACATAGGCTGTCGCTTGGTATGAGATTGTGAGTTGTTAACCTAACCTGACCTCACCCCAGGCGCCCCTGGCCCTAGAACGATCTCATGAGCAAGCGCGCACTTCGAAAACTGACGGTCCCCTTCGGCATGCGCGATGAGCGCCCTGTCTTTGTGTCGGACGTCGCGTTGGGCTTGGACTGCAGGTGCACCTGCCCGGAGTGTGGGGAGCCGCTGATCGCGCGAAACCGCGACTTCCCGGAACGGCGCCGCGTCCGGCACTTCCAGCACGCGCGTGCGACCTCCTGCCCCGGGGGCTTCGAAACGGCCGTTCACCGGATGGCCAAGGAGGTGCTGGCGACGGCCGACGCCGTCCTGCTGCCTTGGTGGGCAAGCGGAGACGTCGTCATCGAACCGGAGGCTTTGGCGATTGTGAGCGCCCGGCTTGAGGTGCCCCTAGTCGACGGGGCTGCGCGACCGGATGTCCTCCTGCGTGGCATGGCCGAAGAGATCGAGTTCGACGTGCTATGCGTCGAGGTACGCGTTCACCACGCTGTCGACGCGCCCAAGCGTGACCTATTAGTCACCAATGGTCTGGACACGATGGAGATCGATCTCTCGGGACTGACCGATGAAGCCGTCGCTGATCCCGTTGCGTTTCGATACGAGGTTCTGGAGAACCCAGCGAACCGACATTGGGTCCATTTGGCGCGCGCCTCCTTCGTCGCCCAGCGCGCCGATCAGGCGTTGATCGAGGTGGAGGACTTGACGGTCTCGGAGCGCGTGATCATTACCAAGGCGGGGCGGGCTTTCACCATCCGGGAGCAGTGGGCCTTCCTGGTCAAGCCTGGCTCGCGCGACCGAGTGTGCATCCAGATTCCGGATGAGACAGTCGGCGAGGACGCGCAGCCTTACCCGCGTGGAATGCACACCATCTCGGGGCGTTCGATCACGGTCGATCAGTGGGGACGGCTGCGCCTTCGGTACAAGATGTACTTGGACCAGATCCAGATGAATCCGCGGGAGCTCCAAGCTCCGCAGCGTAGTCTGTTTGAAGCGGCCGATGGCAGCGAAGGTCCAGGCTTCAACGTGCGCGTACGGGATTGGAAGGGGCATCCGGGTTTGTGATCTCGCTGTCTGGGAGGCCCGCGTAACTAGGTGTTGGTCCGCTTTCGGCCAGGAGCGGACGTCAGCAGTCCTTGCTTCGGGTGGCTAAGACGCGCCGTAACGAAACGCCCACTAAGCGGCGCCAAGCAGCGCGCAGCCAAGCAACGTGCGGCCTAGGTCGACGTGGAAGCGCAGCATGGCGAGGATTGCCAGCGCCGCCAAGGCGAGTGCACCCCGCTCGACGGTAGACCCGATAGGGCGAACCTGACGGATAAGTTAAGCACGATGGTCTTCGGGAAGCCGACCTAGCGATCAGCTATCGCGAATGGGCGGATGTCTGACCTCGCCTTCGAGCTCGTCCCGGTCATTTGCTACTGACCTGCACCCCGCTTCGGAGGGGTCTGTTTTCTCCGAGCTGCTTAAAGCAGTATCTACCAACGAAACGGGGGACACCTATGAAAATTGTTGTATCAACTCTCGGGCTGTTGGTGATCGCGACATTGCCAACCTCAACCTCAGCATCAACCAGTCCCTGCTCCGCCGCTGAGCAAGTCCGGTCTGACAGTTACTACACCCCTACTGGATTGAACCTACCCAACGCAACCGGACTTGCTCCGAAATTTTGCCCACGTGGAAAAATCGAACGCTATTCGGTTTGTGGGAAGCCCGGCGGCCAAGCGGCCATCAAGTTTTTCCACGACAATCTGTCGACCATCAACTTCTTGGCGGGGTTGAGCGGAACTGCGTATGACGCCGAGGAAAAGCTGGTCGACGGCGTACAAGGAAACGCTAGATATGTAGTTGCCGATGAAATCTTGTTGTCTGTGCCCGATAGTCGCACGCGCCCGGCGTTCGCCCCCGACTACGTTCATAGGACTAGCGACGTAACGCTTCCAAAGCCTAATAGGACGCGCTACTACTACGATCCTGACACACGACTTTACTTCTCTGTCTCTCGGCGATATGGCAAAGACAAAGAAAACGTGATTTTTGCCTTTAAGGGCACCACCATGACGAGTGGTCGTGACTGGTGGGCGGATGCCATAAATGGCGTAGGCGGTAGCACCGGCATTTACGACGAGGCAGTGAATGTTACGCAGGACCTGGTAGCGCAGACTGTTCGAGAAGGGCGCGGTTGTTCAACGTCGTTCATCTATACGGGCCATTCCTTAGGGGGCGGCCTGGCTGTGCGAGCGGCACAACTTGCCGGCGAGCGTTGTGGGGTCAAGACAGATTCATTAGTCGTCTTCAATCCTGCCTTGCCTGCGTTCGGTCAATCGTGGGTGACGAGAAAGAACACGAGCGTGTCGCTAGCCGCGTTCTTTTCCACGCCAATGGATCCCGTTACCAACACCTACACGTTGCCGGACTTTCTCAGCCCGATGGAAACAACGAAAAGCCTATTGGATGGATTGTCCGCGGAACGTGAGCGGAGATACCGTGCGCTGATGGAGGGTCGACTAGGCGACCTCGTTAGTCTGGATGACATGGCGTACAGCTCTCGGACGAAGCTGTTGAATGACTTGGCGAAGCAGGCTCAAGTAATTCAGTTCCCCAATGTCACAGTCCATCGAAATCAGGGGACGTGGAGCCAGTGGCTCAATAACGTCGCTCCCTTGATGCCGCATCGCATGTCTCCCATCCAGGCCGAACTCTCCTACATCAACTACGAGCACCCCGCGTATCCTCAGAGATTGTCGGACGCTCAAGCCGAAGAAGTTTGCGATTTCTATAGACCGCTTTATCGCTGAACAAAAACCCCGCCGTATGGCGCGGGCTAGGCTTGAGATGACGCTAGGGAAGATGATCCGGCCACTTTTCCGGCGCGTCGCCTTCCGGTATGCTTAAGCGGCGCGCATGCCGTCTTTGGGCTTGAGAAACTCGTTATAAAAAAGCGGACCCCACGCTCGAACCTACACGCCCGCGTCGTGACCGAGGCTAGCGACTCCGCATCGCCGAATGTCCGCTTCGGGTCGACATCTCGCGCGGCAACGTTTCACCGGGGAGGGTCCGCTAACGGCCAGGAACGGACATCGATTGTTGATTTACCGTAACCCAAGCAAGGCCGAAGATTGCACAGGGGAGATCTCGTCGTTCATCCCACGCGCGCATCGCTTACCCGGACGAATTTCCACCTAACCGGACCTTTTTGGCGGCCGCTTCATGCGTTGGATATGGACCGGAACCTCTTGTGGACCCGCCTGCTGCATCACAGAATTCACCATGCCTTGCAAATAGATGTCCAATAGCTCGGGCTGCGTGAGCGCGGCAAAGCGGACGCCATGTTCCCCCATAAATTGAAGTAACTTTTCCTTAGGAGTGTGGACGCAAGTAGCTTTCAAGCTGTCGTAAAGCTCAATTGGATCATTGATGGGACCCGGTCTCTGGCGGATCTGCCCGAAAAAGGTCTCTGGATAGCGCTTCCAGGCAGCGAGTTCCTCAGGTGAGAGCTGGTTGGTGTAGATCGCCCGCCCACCCTCGTCTCGATTGATGATCAATGCGACCTTGCCGGTATCGTCCATCACGCACGCGTCCTCCAAGGTGCCCACCGCGCCATCGTCCATCTGGTAGCGGTGCCCGATGAGCAGGCGGTTAGACGGCAGTCCAGGAATTTCTCCTTTGAACGTAGATGGCACGTCGATATGTTCCTGGATGGATGCCAAGAGCGCTTCGATCTCAGGATTACGTGCGCGCATCTCAATCTTCTGCGGCAACGTCAGCGGTCGGCCGGTCCGATAGTCGTCAACCCTGAACCCCTCGACCGCGGCTCCTGCATCCGGAACCTGACTGTCTAGATGGTGATGGTCGGGATAGTTGGTGATGAACACCACAGCGGGCGGCAAGGCTCCTGCGTTGGGTTGGCCCTCAAACTTCCGCAGTGCATTGATGCTAATCGTCCGCCAATCATTCGGGCCGCCGGGCACATATGGATAGGCCTGCGTGTTCAGATCAACGAAGATCAAACGGTCATGGGGAGTTGCCTTCCTCAGCGCATCGCTCACTAGCCCAGCAAACTTCCCAAGGTGCTGGTTGGCCTTCTTCGCAGCATCCTGGTTTCGGATCTTGCACTCGACGCCAAAGGCATTGCCGCTGCTCGGATAGGTGGCGGTGTATTCCACATGCTTGGATCGTCGATCGCTCTCATCTTCCCATTCGAGCTCGAAACCGGCCCGCAACAGCATGGCTGCAACACGGATTTCATAACGCACCCCGATGAACTGATCTTGGCTCTTCAATCGACCAATCAGTGATTTCCGCAGTTCAGGGGTGCGCGTTTGATCGTTGTTGTGTTCCAGGGTGTAGAGGTCATACGCCAGCGTCAGAAATGCGCTCATCGCTCCGGTCATCGGTGTCTGCCGGGTCTCGCTAGGTGCGAGGTCGGCGGCTTTGGACACCGCCAAGAGCCTTTCATGCCACTCGATGACAGGATGGCGTTCGTTCTGTTCCAGCTGCGTTTTGGCTTCGAACCAGTCGCGCCCCAGAACATCGAAGATGTAGCTATAAAGGAAATCATGGAAAGTTGGCCATGCGCCTTGAAATAGACGATGGCCCACAGCGACGATCCGCTTACCGGCTGTCTGGGCGGCGATGATGGGACGACCGAGGCCTTGCTGTCGCTGCTGCTGTATCCAATGGATCTCCGCCCTGCGCTGAGCTTCCTCGGCGCCTCGCGAGATCATCTCTTCATAGTCGGCATTGGGGCCGCCGTGGCAGCGCTTGAACTTCTTGCCGCTTCCACATGGGCAGGGATCGTTCCTGCCGGGACTAGTACCGCCCAGCCGTGGCCTTTCTCTTCGCTTTGTCCTTGAGGGTGGCTTTCCTGAGTCGCTCATGCACTTCTTCCAACGATCGTGTCATGTAGTAGGCACGTAGGACGGGCCTCATCACTACCTTACAGCGTCCGCTTCGGGTCGCATCACGCCTTGCTTCTGTGCGTAGAAGAAGCCTGACCAACCCCTTCAACAGGACTTGGTCATGGCAAATCTGCACACCTCGCACCCCCACGAGCCTTGGAACAAGGGAAAACTCATCGGCCAGAAGGCCCCACTCAAGTTGAAAGACATCTGGGCAATTCGGATTCGGCTTCAACTCAGCCATAGGGTTCGCGACCTTGCCTTATTCAACCTGGCAATTGATTCCAAGCTCCGGGCGTGCGACCTAGTGAAACTCCGGGTATCCGATGTCTCGCATGGCAGGCAAATGGCGTCCCGCGCCATGGTGATGCAACAGAAGACTGGCCGCCCCGTCCAGTTCGAGATCACCCAATCGACCCGCGAGGCCGTGCAGGCTTGGATCACCCGCGCCGAGCTTGAGCCCTTGGATTTCCTGTTCACCAGCAGAGTGTCGGACTCGCCCCACCTGTCGACGAGGCAGTACGCCAGGATTGTCCATCGCTGGGTGGAAGAAGCAGGCCTCGAGTCGGGATCCTACGGCACTCACACGATGCGCCGGACGAAGGCTTCCTTGATCTACCGCCGGACGCGGAACCTGCGGGCTGTCCAGCTGCTGCTTGGGCATACGAAGCTGGAAAGCACGGTGCGCTATTTGGGTATCGAAGTTGATGACGCTCTAGAGATCGCCGAGCAGACGGATGTCTGATCCCATAGGGCTCGCTCCTCGGCCTTACAGGGTCGAGGAGCGGCCAGAAGTGGACCATCTGGTTGACCCGAACGAGTCCTCCGAAACTACTCTTTCACGTAGCAACCTTAGGTTCGAATCCCCGTGGGGACGCGAACTAAAACTCCTGTGAAATCAGTAGCGTACGACGAGGCCAGCGAAAGCGGGTCTTTTCGCTTTCGGACTTCGGTTCCCCGGCTCCTGCGCGCGGCGGCACCGGAAAGCGCGCCGCGCCGACCGGTGAGGCCGGGACGCACGGAAGTGCGCTCGCTGGAACTGGGATCAGTCGTGATCGAAGATGTGGTCGTAGCAGAAGTCGCACATCCAGTCCGTGTGCGCAGGCCCTTTGTCGTCATTCCAGACCCGCATCAGGACCTCTGGGTAGCGTTCCGTACAGCGGACGCATTCATGGAGTGGGATTTCATCATTACAGAAGTGGCATTTCAGCTTGTTTCCTGAACGCACCATCGTTTTCGGACTGCCGCAGCTGAAACATGTCTGCCGCTCGTCATTGCCCTTGGCGAGTTCTGCAGATCGCTGCGCCTCAAACAATCGCTGCTCGTACTCGTCCGCCAGCTTTTCATAAGTGCCACGACAATCCGCTTCAATGAGGGTTTCGAGGTCAGTAAAGTCATTCTCCTCATGGAACTCGTTAAGGGCACGGATCAATCGACCAATGGCGAGGCGCGCGGCGCGCGGATCCATCTCAAACTTGTAGTGCTCAATATTGTTTCGGAGATCCTTGATCCACTTAAGATCTTCAATCGTTTCTTCTGTTAGCTCACGCTGCTCATTCTTAAAGAACTGAACTGCATCCCAAAGTCCGATAGTTGATTCCTTTGAGAGATTTTTGCTAAACGGATTGCGATAGATCAGCAGTGGGTGTGCTTGCGCAACGTGATGCTTGAACAACAACTCAATGGCATGCGTGAAGTGAAGGACCGCAAACTTGTACGGCCTTGGGTTCTCGTGAGTTGCGTCACGAACTCTCCGCAGAGCCTCGTTGAGGCTATCGGCAGCGTTCTCTAGGAGATCGAGGGATTGACTCATTCACCCAAGTCCAATGGAGGCTGGTCTAGACCAATCTTGTGGTCGTGAACCTTGATGATGGCTCGATGCAACTTGAGCGCACCGTTAGCCTTCGTCTGCTTGACCCGTACATCGCGGATGAGAATGTCACCCTTGCGGAATGCCTCGCCGGCGTTGACACGACCGCTGAAGTCGTCGTCTTCCATCGCGTACATGAGCGATTCGGCACCGTTCCACATGCGCCACTTATTTCCATCCTTGAAGCTCAGCATCTCAATGACCAAGCCCATGCGCGTCACCGATTCAGTGACCGTGTCCTCGTCGCCGATAGGGTGGTAGTACTGCGCATCATTCGTTGTGGCTTGCGCAATCCTCACGCCCTCGGACGAAATATCAATGCTGTCCACGCCCGCCTTCGACAATGCCTCACCGATGAACTGCGCGGCGGCCTTGCCAGCCTTCGGGTCAAGCGTGAGTTGTAGGGATGGGCGGTTGATGACAATGATGTTGCCGCTGTTGTTGGTGACATTGACCGAGTTGTCTTCCCGGTGTTCGACCTTTTGCGGCTCTTCGCCCTTTAAGAAGCGATAAAGCTCAATCGACTCCTTGACCGTTGTTGCGACGCTCACCACGTCTGGCAGCATTGGCAGGATGGCAGCTGCTGCGCCGACCACCTCAAAGAGCAAGTCTGTGCCGAAGGAACCGTGCTTGAAGGCAGTCACTTCCGCTTTGACGTAAACGTCTTCGCCGTAAATCTTGTGGGCTGCCACAACTACGAAGTCAGAGAACGCCGTCATGTTTGCTGCGGCGTCGTAAACATTCATGGTGCCGTCTTCAACGGCTGGTCCTTGATAACGCAGCAGGATGCTCATGCCGCGCGCCTCGTCGTGTCGTTCCTCGGCCTGCATCCTTTCCTTCCCCCGTCTCGCGCGCTGCGACGCGGCGCTCCCCAGCCGAGTATATGCACCACCCGGTGCGGTCCATCAATGGGAATTGCTCCTTGGCGATTCACCACCGCTCCCGCACCAGCTTACCCCTCGCCGCCAGCTCCTGCCGCAAGCACCCGTAGCGGATGGCGTCGGGTCCCCGTGATCCGGCCGGTCGAGCCAACACCCTCGATGTACTCGGGTGGTACGTTCGCATCCGCACCGCGGATGACCGCTTAGGGTCGGAAGCGGTCGTCGGCAGTAGCGTCAATGAGCACGCTGCCTGACCCAATGTGCATCAAAACTCCAAATCCAAAGCCGCACACAAATAATCCACAAACGGCCCCAGCATCACCAGATCTCCCGCAATCGTTTCGCGCAGCTTCGGCCCCGTCATCGTCGCGTCGTCCAGCGGCCGCACGAATACCCAGTTTCGATGCTTCAGGTCGTCGATGAATTCAAAGTCGGCGGGGAATCCACGCGGTGGCCGCACCAGCTTGTTCTCCTGTCCGAAGTCGAAGCGCTTGCGCAGCGTCGGCGAATGCGCGGTGGCTTTCCAGCTGGCGGGGTTGTCGAGGATGAAATGGCGAATGCGGAGCTGGGTTTTGGGTTCGGGACGCCACAGGCCGGCGCCGACGAAGCTCGCGCCGGGCTGCAGGTGGATGTAGAACGACGGCGCGGCGACTTCGCGGCGGCGTTCGTGGAACAGGCGCGCGCCCTGCCAGCTTTTGTACGGCGATTTGTCGTGCGAGAAGCGGGCGTCGCGGTAGATGCGGAACATCGAGCCGCCGACGGTGCGCGGGTCGGCGCGAAAATGCTGGCTGACCGCGGCCAAGTCCGGTTGCAGGTCGGTGATCAGGCGCAGGAACGGCTGGCGCACGTGCGCCTCGTACTGTGGCTTGTGCTTGTCGAACCAAGGCTTGTTGTTGTGCAGCGCCAGTGCGCGCAGGAACTTCAGGCTGGCATCGCTGAAGTAGGCGGTCATAGCGATTGCTGCAGCTGTTGGCCCCATTGCTGCAGGTGGTCCAGCAGCGCGAGGCGGTCGGGTTGGTCGTGGTGTTCGGCGCGCAGGGCCTCGATCTGGGCGAAATACTGCGGCAGGGTCTGTTCGCCCATGCGTGCGGCCTCATCGAACAGGCGCCGGCGCCGGTAGTCGTCCCACCGCACGCGCTCCGCGTCGGACAGGTGCTCGGGGAAGTTGCGTGCGCGGTAGCGGAACAGCAACTCCGGCAGCCGCGCATCGCGGAAGCCGAAGTCGCGCTCGGCCAGCGTCTGCGGGTCGCTGGTCCGGATCTCCGCAAACACGCGCTTGTCGGCGCCGTCCAGGAAGCCGTCGTAGAGGCTGGCATCGACGTCGGAGGGCGGATGTTCGCGATCGCTGCTGAAGACCGCGCGGATCTTCTCCGCCAGCGCCGGCCCGGCGTCGCGCAGGCGCGCGGCGCGTGACTCGACCAGCTCGCGGTCGATGCAGAGACGTTCGAAATCCGCCGGCCGCAGATGCGCCCAGGCCGACAGCGCCGGGCTGCGGTTGAGGTGGATCTCCTTCAGCGCGACGCGCTCGACGCCCTCGGGCAGGTCGGCGGCACGCACGTACAGGCGCGCGGCGATCTGTTCCGGGTCCAGCGTGAGCAGGCTGTCGGGATCCTGGCCGAGGTCGAACACGATGACCCGGCTGTCGATGTGCGGATGGCGGGCAAGCGGGATGACCGGGGCGGCGCACAGCCGGCTGGCCGGGAAGCGCTGCGACACGTTGAGCACCGGCGTCATCTCGACCACGTCCAGCAGGCTGGCGGCGTAGCGCTTGTCGCGCAGGCGCAAGGCGTAATCCCACAGGCGCGGCTGCGCGGTTTTGAGCTTGCGGGCCAGGCCGATCAACGCGCGGACATCCGACAGCGCCTCGTGCGCATCGCCCTCGCGCACGCCATTGGCCTCGGCCAGGTGCTCGAGCTTGAACGAGGTCGCGCCGTCCTCGCGCTTGGGCCAGACGATGCCGTCCGGGCGCAGGGCGTGGGCGAAGCGCATCACGTCCAGCAGGTCCCATCGCGAGTTGCCGCCGCGCCATTCGCGCTCGTAGGGATCAAAGAAGTTGCGGAACAGGCCGTGGCGGACAAACTCGTCGTCGAAACGCAGCGAGTTGTAACCCAGCGTGCAGGTTTCCGGCCGCGCCATCTCCTCAAAGATCAGCGCCAGCGCGTCGCGCTCGGCCATGCCTTCGCGCAGCGCGTGCTGCGGGGTGATCCCGGTGATCAGGGTGGCGATGGGCGAGGGCAGCAGGTCGTCGGCGGGTTTGACATAGATGCTGATCGGGTCGTCGATCGGGTTGAGGTCGGCATCGGTGCGAATCGCGGCGAACTGCGCGATGCGCGTGCGACGGGGATCGGAGCCGAAGGTTTCCAGGTCGTAGAACAGGAAGCTGGCCGCCACGTCTCAGTAGTCCTCAGGCAATGGCGGCAGGCGGGCTTCCACCAGCGCGTCGGCGGCGTCCCAGTCGAAGCCGTCGAGCGTCGTGCGGTCGCGGGTCAGCTCCACCAGCATCTCGTGCTGGGTCTCGCCACGCGCCAGCGCCACGGCGTAGGGCAGGTGGGTGAAGGTCACCATGGCGTAACGCGGCAGGAACCGCTGCGGGTGGCGCTCCGCCAGCCGGTTGCCCAGCTCGCGCTGCAGGATGTAGTCGTCGTCATCGACGTGGTCGCGCATCTCCAGGTAGTTCTCCAGCGCCATCTGCTGGATCGCGCGGGCGTTGGGCAGGCGCTCGGACTGGAAGCCGGCGAACGCCTCGCCGCGGTCGGTGGTCCGCAGGAGGTGGTTGGCCAGCGCGACGCAATCCTCGAACGCGCAGTTCATGCCCTGGCCGTGGAAGGGCACCATCGCGTGCGCTGCATCGCCGATCAGCACCGCGCGGTGGTCCAGGTGCCAGCGGTCAAGGTACAGCGTGCCGAGGACGCCGGTGGGGTTGTGGTCGAAATCGTGCTCCAGCGCCGGGATCAGTCGGGATGCGTCAGGGAAGTCGCGATCGAAGAACGCCCGTGCCTGCGCGCCGGTGGTGATGGTGTCGAAGCCGGGTGCGCCCTCGTCCGGGGCCGCATGGTTGGGCAGGGCATGATTGGGCAGGGCATGGTTCGGCAAAAACAGGGTGACGGTAAAAGTGCCCTCGTCATTGGGCAGCGCGATGCACATGTAGCGCCCTCGCGGCCAGATATGCAGGGCATGGGGCTCGATCTGGAAACCGCCGTCCGGGCCGGGTGGGATTTCCAGCTCCTTGTAGGAGTGGCCGAGGAATTCGCTGCGCTCGCCCAGTTCACACACGCCGGCCATCGCCTGGCGCAGCGCCGAACCGGCGCCGTCGGCACCGACCAGGGTGTCGAAATGGATCTCGCGCACGGTGTCGCCGCGATCATCGCCAAACTTTGCGATCCGGGCGTCGAAGTCGACGCTGTCGAGACGATGGTGGAAGTGGATGCGCGCGCCGGCCTGCTCGGCGATGTCGAGCAGCGCCTCGTTGAGCTCGCCGCGGTGCACCGACCAGATCACCTCGGTGTCGTCGCGGCCGTAGCGCTGCAGGTCCAGGTGCCCGTCGGCGAAATGCACCATGCGGCCGCGCATCATCACCGTCTTGGCCATTACCGCGTCGTCGGCGTCGGCCTGGCGCAGGGCATGCCGGCCGCGCTCGGCCAGCGCCAGGTTGATCGAGCGGCCGCGCTCGTAGCCGAGTTCGCGCAGGTCGCCGCGCTTCTCGTAGACATCGATGCTCCAGCCGCGCTGGGCGAGCAGGATGGCCAACAGCGCGCCGGCCAGACCGGCACCGACGATGGTCAGGTGAGGCGCGTCGGCGCCATCGCCGGACGCCGGTGGCGCTTCGGTTGAGGCCGAAGGGCCGGCAGGAATCGGTTCGGCCATGGTCAGCGGGTCTTCCGCCACGCGTCGACGCCGTCGGCGAAGCGCAGGACGTCGTGATGGGTGTTGTACAGCGGGGCGGGCGAGATCCGGATCACGTCCGGCTCGCGCCAGTCACCGAGCACGCCGTTGGCAGCCAGATGGTCGAACAATGAGCGGCCCCCGTCGCGTCCACCGCGCACGCGAAGCGACAGCTGGCAGCCACGCTCGGTCGGGTCGGCCGGGCTCAGCACCTCCAGGGTGTCGGCCAGGCGCTGCTGGATCAGCGACTCCAGATAACCGGTCAGGCGCAGCGATTTTTCCCGCAGCGCCGGCATGCCGACCTGGTCGAACAGGTCCAGCGACGCGCGCAGTGGCGCCAGCCCGAGAATCGGCGGATTGCTCAGCTGCCAGCCTTCCGCGCCCGGCGTCGGCTGGAAGTCGGGCCCCATCTGGAAACGTGTGGCGGCGTCATGGCCCCACCAGCCGGCAAAACGCGGCGCATCGGTCCGAGCGTGGCGTTCGTGGACGAAACAGCCGGCGACCGCGCCCGGTCCGCTGTTGAGGTACTTGTAGTGGCACCACACTGCGAAATCGACATTGCTGTCGTGCAGTTCCAGCGGGATGTTGCCGACCGCGTGGGCGAGGTCCACGCCGCACGTCGCACCCTGGGCATGGGCCAGACGGGTGATTTCGGCCAAGTCGAAGGCCTGGCCGGTGCGGTACTGCACGCCCGGCCACAGCACCAGCGCCAGCCGATGGCCGTGTTCCTTGATCGCCTGCTCGATGGCCGCCATCGAAAACAGCCCGCCCGGCTGGTCCGCCGCCAGCTCGATCAGGTCGGTCGCCGGGTTGAAACCGTGGAAGGCAATCTGCGATTCGACCGCGTAACGATCGCTGGGGAACGAGCCGGCCTCGATCAGGATCGCCGGGCGCTCGGCTGTCGGCCGGTAGAAGCTGACCATCATCAGGTGCAGGTTGGCGGTCAGCGAGTTCATCGCGACCACCTCCTCGGGCTGCGCGCCGACGATCCGCGCCAACGGCTCGCGCATCAGCTGGTGGTAGCGCATCCACTGCGAATTGCCGCGGAAATGGCCTTCGACGGCTTCCATCGACCACTTGTCCAGCACGTCCTCGACCTGGGCACGCACGCCGCGCGGCTGCAGGCCCAGCGAGTTGCCGACGAAGTAGGCCTGGTCGCCGTCCGCGTGCTGCGGGATGTGGAACTGCGCGCGCAGGGTGGGCAGCGGATCGGCCGCGTCCAGGGCCAGCGCGTGCTCGGAAGAGTGGAGTTCGGTCATCAGGTGGTGGTCCCAACAGGTGAGGGCGCGCGCTCGGCGCGGGTCATTCGAAACGCGACTTCGGCAGGCCCAGCCATTCCAGCGCGGTGCCGTGGTACAGGCGTTGTTGTTCTTTTTCCGCCAGGCCGAGCGCGTCGATGCCGGCGCCCGGCGACTGCTCGCCCAGCGGGAAGGGGTAGTCGGTGCCCAGCATCACGCGGTCGACCCCGCAGGTGTCGAGCAGATAGCGCAGCGCGGCGTCGTCGGCGACCCAGGAATCGAAGTACAGCCGGCGCAGGTACTCGCGCGGGTTGCGCGGGTTGTCGGTGGCGACCAGATCGGGGCGCATGTTGAAGCCGTGCTCGATGCGGCCGATCGTGTACGGGAAGCTGCCGCCGCCGTGGGCCAGGCAGACCTTCAGCTTCGGCAGCCGCTCCAGCACGCCGCCGAACACCAGGCAGCAGGCGGCGCGCGACTGCTCGGCGGGCATGCCCACCAGCCACGGCAGCCAGTACTTGGGCATGCTCGCGGTGCCCATCATGTCCCACGGATGCACCAGGATCGCCGCGCCCAGTTCGCTGGCTGCCTGGAAGAATTCGAACAGCTCCGGCGCGTCCAGGTTCCAGTGTTCGTCAGGCGACCTGCCCACGTGGCTGCCGATCTGCACGCCCTGCAGGCCGAGCTGGTCCATGCAGCGCTCCAGCTCCTGCACCGCCAGGCGCGGCGACTGCAGCGGCACCGTGCCAATGCCTGCGTAGTGGCGCGGGAAATCGCGGCAGGTCTGCGCCATGTGGTCGTTGAGCGCCTGGTGCAGCTCCAGCGCGTGGTGCGGGCGCGCCCAGTAGGAAAACATCACCGGCACCGTGCTCAGCACCTGCACCTGCACGCCGAAGCTGGCGTAGTCGTCGATGCGCTCCTGCGGGTCCCATGTCTTGGACCAGATTTCGCGGAAGAACTTGCCGTCCTTGTAGATCCGGTGACGCCCGTCCTCGGTATGGTGGATCACCGGAAACCGCAGGTCGCCGTACTTGCGCGCAAGGTCGGGCCAGTTCTGCGGCAGGTAGTGGGCGTGGGTGTCGATCTTGAGCATGGGAGCAGTCTATCCGCCCGGCTCAGGTGTCCGGCATCACGTACTTGTCGGGGGCCGGATTGAGGTGCCCGCACTGCCCGCAGCTGCGGTGTTCGGTGGACGCGTAGAAGCGGTCGAACACCGGCGGCAGGTCGATCTCGATGTCCTGCAGTTGGAAGAACTCCTCGTAGAGCTTGTGGTTGCAGCGCTCGCAGAACCACATCAGGCCGTCGTCCTCGTGCGCCAGGCGGCGGCGCTCGATCACCACCCCGATCGAGCCCGGCATCCGCTGCGGGGAGTGCGGGACACGCGGCGGCAACAGGAACATCTCGCCGGCCCGGATCGGGATGTCGCGCGGCGCCATCACCCCGTCCGCGTTGGCCTCCTGGATGCGCAGGACCATCTCGCCTTCGATCTGAAAGAACCACTCGGGCCCCTCGTCGAAATGGTAGTCGGTGCGGACATTCGGCCCGCCGACGACCATGACGATGAAGTCGCCGTCGTAGACCACCTTGTTGCCCACCGGCGGCTTGAGCAGGTGGCGGTGTTCCTCGATCCAGGCCTGCAGGTTCAGGGGATTGGGCAGCATGGTCAGTCCTCCACGACAGCGATGCACTTCAGTTCGATGGCGATGGGCGTGGGCAGGGCATCGACGCCCACGGTGGTCCGGCACGGCGCGCTGCCCGCGTCCGGAAAGTGCTCGGCCCAGATCGCGTTGAAGGTGCGGAAGTCCGAATCCATCCGGGTCAGGTAGACGGTGACGTCCACCAGGTCCTCCCAGCGCGCGCCGCTGGCGGCGAGCACCGCGCGTACGTTGGCAAAGGTCGCCAGCACCTGCGCACGGATGTCGTGCGAGACCAGACCGCCTTCGGCGTCCACCACGTTACCCGGCACCGTGTCGTCGACCGGGTTGCGCGGGCCGATGCCGGACAGGAACAGCAGTCCGCCGACGCGCCGCGCATGCGGGTAATGGCCTACCGCACGCGGCGCCGTATCCGCACGCGGCGCCGTATCCGCCTGCACGCCGGTCGCCATCTCAGCGGTCCTCGCGGTCGGCGTAGATCCGCGCCAGCGCGGCGGAATGGCGCGCGGGCATGGTGTCGAGGTTGTCCATGTCGATGCCCAGGTCGTGCACGCGCCCGTCGCGCAGGGTGTAGACCCAGCCGTGCACGGCGAGCGGCTGGCCGCGCTCCCAGCAATCGCGCACGACCGTGGAATGACAGACGTTGATGACCTGCTCCAGCACGTTCAGCTCGCACAGGCGGTCATGGCGCAGCTCCTCGCTGCACAGCTGGCTGAGAAAGGACGCGTGGGTTTCGGCCACGTTGGTGACGTGCCGGATCCAGTTGTCCGACAGGCCCACGCGCTGGTCGGTCAGCGCCGCGTGCACGCCGCCGCAGCCGTAGTGGCCGACCACCAGGATGTGCTTGACCTTCAGCACGTCCACGGCGAACTGGATCACCGACAGGCAGTTGAGATCGCTCTGCACGACCACGTTGGCGATGTTGCGGTGGACGAAGACCTCGCCGGGGGCGACGTCGATGATCTGGTTGGCGGGTACGCGCGAGTCGGAGCAGCCGATCCACAGGTACTCCGGCGCCTGCTGGCGCGACAGGCGTTCAAAGAAGGTCGGGTCTTCGGCGCGGATGCGCTCGGCCCATTGGGTGTTCCTGCGCAGCAGTTCGGGGATCGAATTCATCGGGTCTCTAGTCCAGGTGGATGCCGACGTTGCGCACGTCGGTGAAGAATCGCATGGCCTCCAGGCCGCCTTCGCGACCGAGGCCGGATGCACCGCTGCCGCCAAACGGCGTGCGCAGGTCGCGCTGCATCCAGGTATTGATCCAGACCACCCCGGCGCGCAGTTGCGCGGCCAGGCGGTGGGCGCGGTTGAGGTCGCGTGTCCACACCGACGCGGACAGGCCGTAATCGCCGGCGTTGGCCAGCGCCAGCGCGTGCGAATCGTCGTCGAAAGGCTGCAGGGTGACGACGGGGCCGAAGATTTCCTCGCGGTTGGTCGCGCAGTCCGGCCCCAGGCCTTCCAGCACGGTCGGCGCGACGAACCAGCCCGCGCGCTCCAGCGCCTGGCCGCCGCACAGCACGGTGGCGCCTTCCCGGCGCGCGCGGTCGATCGCGGCCGTGACCTTGTCGAAGTGGACCTGCGAGACCAGCGGCCCCAGATCGGTGTCGGCAAGCTGCGGGTCGCCGACGCGCAGCGCGTTGGCGCGTTGGACCAGTGCGTCGCGGAATTCGGGGTAGATGCTGCGTTCGATCAGCATGCGCGAACCGCACAGGCAGATCTGGCCGGAGTTCTGGAAGGCGGAGCGCACCAGCAGATCCAGATGCTCGCGCCAGTCGCTGTCGGCGAACACCAAGGTCGGATTCTTGCCGCCCAGCTCGAGCGACGTCCGGCGCAGTAGCGGACCGGTCAACCCGGCGATGCGGCGCCCGACCGCAGTGCTGCCGGTGAAGGTCACCGCCTTGATCTGCGGGTGTGTCACCAGCGGCTCGCCGACCCCGGCGCCGGTGCCGTGGACGATGTTCAGCACGCCGGCCGGAAACCCGATCGACGCCGCCAGTTCGGCCAGCATCGTCGCCGTCAGCGGGGTGACTTCCGAGGGCTTGGCGACGACCGTGTTGCCGGCCGCCAGCGCGGGAGCGATCTTCCAGGTCAGCAGGTACAGCGGCAGGTTCCACGGCGTGATCGCCGCGACGACGCCAAGCGGCGGGCGCAGCGTGTAGTTCAGCCCGTCCTGGCCGTGGTGGGACTCGCTGGCGAACTGGGTCGCGGCGTGGGCAAAGAAACGCAGGTTGCTGATGGCGCGTGGCACTTCGATCTCGCGCGCCAAGCGGATGGGCTTGCCACCGTCGCGGCATTCGGCCGCCGCGAAATCCTCCAGCCGGTCCTCCACCGCTGCGGCCAGCTTCTCCAGCCACGCGGCGCGCTCGGTGCTGGGCAGGGCCGACCAGTGCGGAAACGCCTCGGACGCGGCCGCTACCGCGCGATCAACGGTTCCGCTGTCACCGGACGCGACGCCCGCAAACACCTCGCCGGTGGCGGGATTGGCGACATCGATCCGCGTCTCGGCGTGTTCGGCCTGGCCGTTGATCCAGTGGGGCAGCTGCATCCGGGAAGCTTACCGCTGCGCCGCGGTCACAACGAGCGGGTACGGCCGCCGTCCACCGGCAGGTTGACCCCGGTGATGTAGGCCGCCGCGGGCGAGCACAGGAAGGCGATGGCCGCCGCGGTCTCCTCGGGGCGGGCGAACCGCCCCATCGGAATCTCGGCGACCATCTCGCTGAAGACCTCGGCGCGGCTGCGACCGCTGCGCTGCATTGTTGTCTCGATGATCTGGTCGATGCGTGGCGTCTGGGTCGAGCCCGGCAGGACGTTGTTGACGGTGATGCCCCGCGGGGCCAGCTCAGTGGCCAGGGTCTTGGCCCAGCTGGCGACGGCCCAGCGCGTGGTGTTGGACACGCCCAGGCCCTGGATGGGCTCCTTCACCGAAGTCGAGATGACGTTGACGATGCGGCCGTAGCTGTCGCTTTCCATGCCCGGGATCACCGCCTCGGTGACGACGTGGTTCGCGAAAAGGTGCTGGCGCAGCGCGGTCTCGAACTCGGCGACATCGGTGCCCTGGACGGTGCCCGGCGGCGGGCCACCGCTGTTGTTGACCAGGATGTGCACCGGCCTGTTGGAGACGAGCGCCTGGACCTGGGCCTGGAGTGCATCGATGTCGTCGGAGTCGCAGGCGAGCCAGCCATGGGCCTGGGCGGTGTGGGTGCGCGGCAGTTCCGCGGACAGCTCCAGCAGACGCTGGCCGCGCCGCGCGACCATCGTGACGTCCGCACCGAGCGCGGCCAGCGCCTGCGCCGTGGCCAGTCCGATCCCCTGGGAGGCGCCGCGCACGAGGGCGTGGCGGCCGATGAGGTTGATGTCCAAGTCGCTCTCCTTTCAGTGGCGCGTGTCAGTGGGACCGCTTCAATGGGCGCGCGGCAGCGACTGCACCATCAGCGCGCGCAGGCGGTCATCGTCTTCAGCATAGGGGACCACCAGTTCCTCCAGGGCAAATCCCCGATCCGCGGCGTCGTCCGCGTCCATACCGTCGAGTGCTGCGAACTCCGCGTCCATCAGCGCTGCCTTGGCGGTGTCGGGACTGTCGTAGGCAAGGGTGTTGCCGTCACTGTCCAGCACTTCCGCCGTCCCGGCTTCCAGCTCGCGCAGCCGCGCCCAGACGATGGTGCGGCCCAGCGTCGCCAGCCACCACTGGTCATTGTTCATGGCATCACCGTCGCAATCGCGTACAGCACGCCCGAGCTCACCAGCCCGGCAAGGATGGTCAGCAGCGATATCCGCGCCGGCGCTGCCAGTCCGCTCAGGTTGCGGTCGCCGGCGGCGCGGTATCCGCCGCGCATCAGCCACGCCCACGCCGACGGGCTGATGAACGCGCTGGGCCCGAACTCCGCCAGCAGCTCCGGCTGCCGGTCGCGCATGTGCACCAACGTCAGCGGCCAGAAGATCACGAACGCCGTCGCGCCGGCGATCGCCGCCGCCAGGCAGAGCAGGGCGAAGAACAGGATCACCGGCGGTCACCTCGTGGCGTATTCGGCATCAGAATTCCGCCTGGCCCGGCGCCCGCGGGAAGGCGATCGCGTCGCGGATGTTGGTCAGCCCGCAGACGTAGACCACCAGCCGCTCAAAGCCCAGACCGAAGCCGGCATGCGGCACGGAACCGTAGCGGCGGAAGTCGCGGTACCACTGGTAGGTCTCCGCATCCAGGCCGAACTGGGCCATGCGCTTGTCCAGCACGTCCAGGCGTTCCTCACGCTGGCTGCCGCCGATGATCTCGCCGATGCCCGGTGCCAGCACGTCCATCGCCGCCACCGTTTTGCCATCGTCGTTCAGGCGCATATAGAACGCCTTGATCTGCTCGGGGTAGTTGGTGACCACCACCGGCCGGCCCACGTGCTGCTCGGTCAGCCAGCGCTCGTGCTCGGTCTGCAGGTCCAGGCCCCATTCGACCGGGAACTCGAACTTGTGCCCGGACTTCTGCAGCAGGCTCACCGCGTCGGTGTAGTCGATCTGCTCGAAGGGCGCGTTGATGAAGCCCTCCAGCCGGCTGATCGCGTCCTTCTGCACGCGCTCGGCGATGAAGGCCATGTCGTCGCCGCGCTCGTCCAGCACCGCGCGGAACAGGTATTTCAGGAACTCCTCGGCCACGCGCGCGTCCTCGGCCAGGTCGGCGAAGGCGATTTCCGGCTCCACCATCCAGAACTCGGCCAGGTGGCGGGTGGTGTGGGAGTTCTCGGCGCGGAAGGTCGGCCCGAAGGTGTAGACCTTGCTCAGGGCCAGCGCGTAGGCCTCCGCGTTGAGCTGGCCGGACACGGTCAGGAAGGTCTCCTGGCCGAAGAAGTCGCGGCTGAAGTCCACGCCACCGGCCTTGTTGCGCGGCGCGTTGGCCATGTCCAGCGTGGACACGCGGAACATCTGGCCGGCACCTTCGGCATCGGAGGTGGTGATGATCGGCGTGCTGATCCAGAAGTAGCCGTCCTCGTGGAAGTAGCGGTGCACCGCCTGGGCAAGGCAGTGGCGGATGCGGGTGACGGCACCGAACAGGTTGGTGCGCGGCCGCAGGTGGGCGACCTCGCGCAGGAACTCCAGCGAGTGCGCCTTGGGCTGGATCGGGTAGGTTTCCGGGTCATCCACCCAGCCCACGACTTCAAGGCTCTCGGCGCGGATCTCGAAGCCCTGGCCCTTGCCCTGCGAGGCGACCAGCTCGCCGGTGACGATCACCGAGCAGCCGGCGGTGAGGTGCTTCACCTCGCTGTCGTAGTTGGCCAGCGTATTGGGCGCAACGACCTGGATCGGCGAGAAGCAGGAGCCATCGCTGACATTGACAAAGCTCAGGCCGGCTTTCGAGTCGCGCCGGGTGCGTACCCAGCCGCGGACCGTGATCTCGCCGCCCACCGGCAACTTGCCGGCCAGCGCGTGTTCGATGCTGATAATGGTCATGCTCGCACCGCCGTCATGCCTTGAATCCTTGCCTGTTGGGGCCAATATTGAAAGCGTTGGAGTTTACCGGAGTGCTTGCTTGAACGCCGATCCGGCCCCGTCGCCGCGCCCCGGTATCATGGCCCCATCGCACCAGGAGATTTCATGAGCATTACCCTTACCCCCGCCGCGCTTGCCCGCGTCCAGCGATTCCTTGCCGACGCGCCCGACGCCATCGGCCTTCGCTTCGGTGCCAAGAAAACCGGCTGCTCGGGCTGGCAGCACTTCGCCGACCTCGCCACCGACGAGCGCGCCGGCGACAGCGTGTACGAAGACGGCGGCGTGAAGATCTACGTCGACATGCTGAGCCTGCCCCAGGTGGACGGCACCCGGATCGACGTGGTCAAGCATCGCCTCGGCGACCAGTTCATGTTCCGCAACCCCAATGCCAACGCCGAATGCGGCTGCGGCGAGAGCTTCACGACGTCCGCCGACCTGGCCTGATCGTCGCCCCGCTGGTTGCGGTGCCATAAAGCTGCGATAATTCGCGGCTTCCCTCGGCCTTGCCGACGGGAACCTTGCCCCACCGTGCCATATCGGTTCCGGGGGGCTGACCGGTCGCAAGACCGACATCCACAAGGACACCACACATGCGTCATTACGAAATCGTGTTCCTGGTCCATCCCGACCAGAGCGAGCAGGTGCCTGCCATGATCGAGCGCTACAAGGGCGTGATCGAGGCCGGCGAAGGCAAGGTCCACCGTCTGGAGGACTGGGGTCGCCGCCAGCTGGCGTACCCGATCGTCAACCTGGTCAAGGCCCATTACGTACTCATGAACATCGAGTGCAGCCAGACCGTCCTGAACGAACTGGTCGACAGCTTCCGCTTCAACGACGCGATCCTGCGCCACCTGGTGATCAAGCGCGACGAGGCCGACACCGAGCAGTCGCTGATCATGAAGTTCAAGGACGAGAAGAGCGACAAGCCGGAGCGTTCCGACCGGGGCGAGCGCCGTCGTCGTGACGACGACGATACCGATGGCGACGACAAGTCCGATGACAAGTCCGACGCCGACAAGGACGACGCAGACTCGTCCGACGCCGCCTAATCCGCCTGATCACGCCCCTCCAGGAGCAGCATTCCCATGTCCAAATTTTTCCGCCGCCGCAAGTTCTGCAAGTTCACCGCTGAAGGCGTGAAGGAGATCGATTACAAGGATCTCAACACCCTGCGCCAGAACATCACCGAGACCGGCAAGATCGTTCCCAGCCGCGTCACCGGCACCAAGGCGCGCTACCAGCGCCAGCTGGCCACGGCGATCAAGCGCGCGCGCTACCTCGCCCTGATCCCGTACACCGACAACCACAACGCCTGATCCCGGCGCCTCCGCCAGCGGAGGCAGGGCACGCGCCCGTTCGGACAGCCACAGTTGCGGGGCCTTTCGCCCCGCTAACGAATACGGAGCAACACCATGCAACTGATCCTCCTCCAAAGCGTGCAGAACCTGGGCCAGCTCGGCGACAAGGTCGACGTCAAGCCCGGCTACGGCCGCAACTACCTGGTGCCGCAGGGCAAGGCCACGCCGGCCACCGCCGCCAACCTGGCCGACTTCGAGGCGCGCCGCGCCGAGTACGAAGCCAAGGCCAAGGCGCAGCACGCCGACGCCGAGAGCCGCCAGGCCAAGCTGGAAGGTGCCGAAGTCACCATCCGCGCCAACGCATCCACCGAAGGCAAGCTGTACGGTTCGGTGACCACCCGCGACGTCGCCGAGGCGCTGACCAAGGCCGGCTACTCGGTCGAGAAGTCCGAGGTGATCATGGGCGAAGGCGCGATCCGCCACACCGGCACCTACGAGGTGGTCATCCACCTGCACGCCGATGTGGAGAGCACCGTCTCGGTGATCGTCGAAGGCGAGCTGGCCTGATCGAGTTCCGGGCCGGGCATGCAGCCCGGCGCTGCAGCTGATCCCCGCGAAGGGCACCGCAAGGTGCCTTTCGTGTATCTGCGGTATGTGCCTGCGGTATGCGTCTGCCGTACCGGCTCGGCGCATCGCCATCGCAGCTGCTGCGACCCCGCCAGGCCACGCTGCGGGCGTGTTGTCCCGCGCTGTCCACTGCTTATCCACAGACTTGTCTGCAACCCCCGCGCCCGTCCGGCCCTAGGATGGGCGTTCGGCCCGCGTCGACCGCGACGCGCGGCCCCTGTCAGGAATTTCCCCTCGATGAGTGCACGTCCCGGCTACCGCGGTGAACACCGCGGCGATTCCCGCTTTGAGAGCCGCGCCGACCAGCGGCTCGACCAGCTGCGCGTGCCGCCCCAGTCGATCGAGGCCGAGCAGGCGGTGCTGGGCGGATTGATGCTTGCGCCCGAGGCGTACGACATCGTGGGTGACAGCATCGGCGAGCACGACTTCTACCGCCGCGACCATCAGCTGATCTTCCGCGCCATCCGCGAGCTGGCCGAAAAGAGCAAGCCGTTCGACGCCGTCACGCTGGGCGAGTGGTTCGAGTCGATCGGCGAGGGCGAGCAGGTCGCCGGCGGCGCCTACCTGATCGAGCTGGCGAGCACCACGCCCTCGGCCGCCAACATCAAGGCCTACGCCGAGATCGTTCGCGACAAGGCGGTGCTGCGCAAATTGATCGAGGTCGGCACCACGATCGTCAACGACGGCTTCCAGCCCGAGGGGCGCGAGAGCAGCGAGATCCTGTCGGCCGCCGAGCAGCAGGTCTTCGCGATCGCCGAGGCTGGCGCACGCGGGCGCACCGATTTCACCGCGATCAACACCGCGCTGTCGGAAGCCTTCGACGTGCTGCAGACGCGCTACGCGGCGGGCGGTTCCGTCACCGGCCTGTCCACCGGCTACACCGAGCTGGACGAGATGACCGCCGGCCTGCAGCCGACCGACCTGCTGATCCTGGCCGCTCGCCCGGCGATGGGCAAGACCACGCTGGCGCTCAACATCGCCGAATACGCGGCGATCAAGAGCAAGAAGGCGGTTGCGGTGTTCTCGATGGAGATGTCGGCCAGCCAGCTCGCCTTGCGCCTGATTTCCTCCAACGGCCGCGTCAACGCCCAGCGCCTGCGCACCGGCCAGCTGGAGGACGAGGACTGGAGCCGGGTTACCAGCGCGATCCGGATGCTCAAGGAATCCAAGATCTTCATCGACGACACGCCCGGCCTGTCGCCCGACTCGCTGCGGGCCAAGGCGCGCCGCCTCAAGCGCGAACACGACCTGGGCCTGGTGGTGGTCGACTACCTGCAGCTGATGGCGGTGCCGGGCAACACCGAGAACCGTGCGACGGAGATCTCGGAGATCTCCCGCTCGCTCAAGCACCTCGCCAAGGAACTCAACGTCCCGGTGATTGCGCTGTCCCAGCTCAACCGATCGCTGGAGACGCGCACCGACAAGCGCCCGGTGATGGCCGACCTGCGCGAGTCCGGCGCCATCGAGCAGGACGCGGACGTGATCATGTTCATCTACCGCGACGACTACTACAACAAGGAAAACTCGCCCGACAAGGGCCTGGCCGAGATCATCATCGGCAAGCAGCGAAACGGCCCGACCGGATCGATCAAGCTGAAATTCTTCGGCGAGTACACGCGCTTCGACAACCTTTCGCACGACACCGCGGGCAGCTTCGAGTAAGAGCGAGCGCGAGCAAGTCCCGACGGAACCTGAACGGAATTACGGTCGTCACCCCATTCATACTGGTGACTGGGTAGCGTTACCCCGTTATCCACGTTATTCCAACGAAAGGACACTGCTCATGAAGAATCCGACCAAATACATTCTTGCCGCTGCCGTCATGGGCGCGATGCTCGCCGGTTGTGCCACCACCGGTGGCGGTTACTACGGCGGCCAGGATCCGTACGGCCAGCAGCAGCCGCATGATCCCAACGCGAAGACCAAGCAGGGCGCGGCAATCGGCGCGGTTGCGGGCGTCGTCGCTGGACTGCTGAGCGGCAGTGACGCCACGGAGCGCCGTCAGCGCGCCCTGGTCGGTGCCGGCGTGGGCGGCCTGGCAGGCGGCGCCATCGGCAACTACCAGGACCGTCAGGAGCGGGCACTGCGTGACCAGATGGCCGGTACCGGCGTCGACATCGTCCGCCAGGGCGACAACATCACCCTGAACATGCCCGACAACATCACCTTCGGTTTCGACAAGTCGGATCTGCAGCCGCAGTTCTATCCCGTGCTGGACAACCTGGCGCGTACCCTGAGCGAGTACAACCAGACCATCATCGAGGTGGCTGGCCACACCGACAGTGTCGGTTCGGATTCGTACAACCAGGGCCTGTCCGTACGTCGCGCCGAGTCGGTGGGCAACTACCTGATGTCGCGTGGCGTGGTGCGCGACCGCTTCATCATCACCGGTGCGGGCAAGACCCGTCCGATCGCGAGCAACGACACCGAGTCGGGTCGCGCGATGAACCGTCGCGTTGAGCTGACCCTGGTGCCGCTGCGCTCCTAACCGACCGCAGTCTCCGATTGACAAAAGCGGGCCCTTCGGGGCCCGTTTTTTGTTGTTTGTACGGACAAAGATTGACAGCCGTGCGTGCTGCGGTGCAGCATGAATTGACGCCTTTCACGGAATGCCAATGGCCAATACGTATCAGTCCGCGGACGATTTCCTTGCCTACGTAGCCGACCGCAACCCCGGTGAACCCGAGTTCCTGCAGGCTGTCACCGAGGTGATAGAGAGCATCTGGCCGTTTATCGAGGCCCATCCCAAATACGCACGCTACGGCCTGCTTGAACGGATGGTCGAGCCCGAGAGGACAATCATTTTCCGGGTGTCGTGGGTGGACGATCAGGGGCAGGTCCAGGTCAACCGCGGCTACCGTGTCCAGCACAGCTTCGCGCTGGGCCCGTTCAAGGGAGGGCTGCGTTTCCACCCCTCGGTCAACCTTTCGGTACTGAAATTCCTCGCCTTCGAACAGACCTTCAAGAACGCCCTGACCACGCTGCCGATGGGCGGTGCCAAGGGTGGTTCGGATTTCAATCCCAAGGGCAAGAGTCCTTTCGAGATCATGCGCTTCTGCCAGGCCTTCATCACCGAGCTGTACCGGCACATCGGGGCCAATACCGACATCCCCGCCGGCGACATCGGCGTGGGCAGCCGCGAGATCGGCTACATGGTCGGCATGATGAAAAAGCTCGGCAACCGCGCCGACTGTGTGTTCACCGGCAAGGGACTCTCCCACGGCGGGTCCTTGATCCGCCCGCAGGCGACCGGCTACGGCACCGTGTATTTCGTCGAGGAGATGCTGGCGCGCAAGGGCGATTCGCTGGACGGGATGCGCGTGTCCGTGTCGGGTTCCGGCAACGTCGCCCAGTACGCCATTGAAAAGGCCATGGAACTGGGCGCAAAGGTCGTCACCGTTTCCGATTCCAGCGGCACGGTGATCGACGATGAGGGTTTCACCCCCGACAAGCTCGCCGAGTTGATGGACATCAAGAACGAGCAGTACGGCCGCGTCAGCGAGTACGCCGAGCGCATCGGTGCCCGCTTCGTGCCCGACATCCGCCCCTGGTGCGTGCCGGTGGATGTGGCCCTGCCGTGCGCGACCCAGAACGAGATCGACATCGACGACGCCCAACAGCTCATCCGCAACGGCGTGATCTGTGTGGCCGAAGGGGCGAACATGCCGTCCTCACTGGATGCGGCCCGGGCGTTCGAAGAGGCCGGGGTGCTGTACGCGCCGGGCAAGGCGAGCAACGCCGGCGGCGTCGCCACCTCGGGCCTGGAGATGAGCCAGAACGCCGCGCGCCTGTGCTGGAGCGCCGAGGAGGTCGATCTGCGCCTGCACCAGATCATGAAGGGCATCCACGCCGCCTGCGTCGAGCACGGCATGCACAAGGGCAACACCTTGAGTTACCTGGACGGTGCCAATGTCGCCGGTTTCGTGCGGGTCGCGGATTCAATGCTGGCCCAGGGCGTGGTCTGAGCCGAGCGCCCTGCGGAACGCGGACAGCCGATAGCGGGCAGCGTCAATCGGACTCCGGCTGGGGACCGCGGAACCTGTGCTCCACCCACTTCAGTACGCTCAACACGATCAGCGTCAACACCGTCGCCGACACCGCCAATACGTAGTACTGCAATCCGGTGGCAATGCCGATGACCGCCACCATCAACAGCGATGAGGCCGTGGTAATGCCGACCACCGCCTTCGACGAGCGGCTGGCGAAGATCGTACCCGCGCCAATAAAGGCGACACCAGCGATCACCGATTCCACCAACCGCAGCGGATCCATGCGCAGCTGCTCGGGTGCAAGCACCGATACCACCGCCGGGTTGTGCAAGGTCACCAGTCCGATGCCCACCAGCAGGGCGGCCGCGCCGGCCACGAGCATGTGGGTCCTGAAACCCGCCGGGCGATCCTTGAGCTCGCGCTCGAATCCGACCATTCCGCCCAACACCATTGCGATCCCCGTCCCCATGATTACCTGCAGTTGGGCCAACCAGTCCATGCACGCCTCCGCGAATTGAGCCCTGTTTCTACCATTGTGGCCGTGGGGCCGTGTGTGAACACCAACGCGATGCATCACGGAGGCGCGAGGGTCATCGGCCGGGCGCCATGCGGATGGACCGGGTCAGGCGTGGATCGGGAATCTGTGAAAATATCCTCACTCGAGGTGCGGTAGCGTCTCAAAAATTTCACAAGCGATCCCACGTTCTGTCGGGCTCGGGGGGGAGGACGTAAATCGTGGGCAATGATTCTCGGCGCGCATTGCGTGTCGAAGACGATGTGGCGGGCGAGGATGTGGACCGTCGGCTGCTTGAAGCTCTGTGTGCGGTTCGCGACGGTGATTTCTCCGTGCAGTTGCCGGTGCATTGGGAGGGCACGGCAGGAAAGATCGCCGATTGCTTCAATGCCATCGTCATACGCAATCGGCATCTGGCTGACGAACTGGCCCGCGTCGGGACGGCGGTGGGCCGCGATGGCCAGACCGGCAAGCGGCTGGTGATGGCCAACCACGACGGTGCGTGGCTGGGGATGCAGCAGTCGGTCAACGGTCTGATCGACGACCTCGTGCGACCGATTGAAGCGATGACCGAGGCCATGACCGGCGTCGCCAAGGGCGACCTGACCCATACGGTGCCACTGGAGGCCGACGGCCGGCCTCTGAAGGGCGAGTTCCTGCGCTCGGCGAAGATCGTCAACCGCATGATCGGGCAGATGAGTGAGTTCAGCGCCGAGGTGACCCGCGTGGCACTTGAGGTCGGTACCGCCGGCAGGCTCGGCGGCCAGGCCAAGGTCAAGGGCGTCTCTGGCGTGTGGAAGGAGCTGACGGACTCGGTCAACGAGCTTGCCTCCAACCTGACCACCCAGGTGCGCAACATCTCCGAGGTGACCATCGCGGTGGCCGACGGCGACCTCTCGCGCAAGATCACCGCCGACGTGCGCGGCGAGATGGCCCAGCTGAAGGAAGCCATCAACGGCATGGTCGACCAGCTGCGTGGCTTCGCCTCGGAAGTCACCCGCGTGGCGCGCGAGGTCGGCACCGAAGGCAAGCTTGGCGGCCAGGCGGTGGTGCCCGGGGTGGCCGGCACCTGGAAGGACCTGACCGACTCGGTCAACGCGATGGCGTCCAACCTGACCAGCCAGGTGCGCAACATCGCCGAGGTCACCACCGCGGTGGCCAAGGGCGACCTGTCGCGCAAGATCGGCGTCGATGCGCAGGGCGAGATTCTTGCGCTCAAGAACACCATCAACACGATGGTGGACCAGCTCAACGGCTTCGCCGCGGAAGTCACCCGCGTGGCCCGCGAGGTGGGTACCGAAGGCAAGCTCGGCGGCCAGGCACAGGTCCCGGATGTCGCCGGCACCTGGAAGGACCTGACCGACCACGTCAACTCGATGGCGTCCAACCTGACCCTGCAGGTGCGCAACATCGCCGAGGTCACCACCGCGGTGGCCAAGGGCGACCTGTCGCGCAAGATCACGGTGGATGTGCGCGGCGAGTTGCTGGAGCTCAAGAACACCCTCAACACGATGGTGGACCAGCTCAACAGCTTCGCCGCCGAGGTGACCCGCGTCGCCCGCGAGGTCGGCACGGAAGGCAAGCTGGGCGGCCAGGCGACGGTGCCCGGGGTCGACGGCACCTGGGCCGACCTGACCGACTCGGTCAACGCGATGGCCTCCAACCTGACCAGCCAGGTGCGCAACATCGCCGAGGTCACCACCGCGGTTGCCAAGGGCGACCTGTCGCGGAAGATCGCGGTGACGGCGCAGGGCGAGATCCTGCAGCTCAAGGACACCATCAACACGATGGTCGACCAGCTCAACAGCTTCGCCGCCGAGGTGACCCGCGTGGCACGCGAGGTCGGCACCGAAGGCAAGCTCGGCGGGCAGGCGACCGTGCCCGGTGTGGCCGGGACGTGGGCAGACCTGACCGACAACGTCAACGCGATGGCGTCCAACCTGACCAGCCAGGTGCGCAACATCGCCGAGGTCACCACCGCGGTGGCCAAGGGCGACCTGTCGCGCAAGATCGGCGTGGACGTGAAGGGCGAGATGCTGGAGCTCAAGGACACCATCAACACGATGGTCGACCAGCTCAACAGCTTCGCCGCCGAGGTGACGCGCGTGGCGCGCGAGGTCGGCACCGAAGGCAAGCTGGGAGGGCAGGCGGCGGTGCCCGGCGTGGCGGGAACCTGGAAGGACCTGACCGACAACGTCAACTCGATGGCGTCCAACCTGACCAGCCAGGTGCGCAACATCGCCGAGGTGGCGACCGCGGTGGCCAAGGGCGACCTGTCGCGCAAGATCGGTGTGGATGCGCAGGGCGAGATCCTGCAGCTCAAGGACACCCTCAACACGATGGTGGACCAGCTCAACAGCTTCGCCGCCGAGGTGACCCGCGTGGCGCGCGAGGTGGGTACCGAGGGCAAGCTGGGGGGCCAGGCGAAGGTGCCCGGGGTTGCAGGCACGTGGGCCAACCTCACCGACAACGTCAACTCGATGGCGACCAACCTCACCACCCAGGTGCGCGGCATCGCCCAGGTCGTGACCGCGGTGGCCACCGGCGACCTGAGCAAGAAGCTCACCGTGGAGGCCAAGGGCGAGATCGCCGAACTGGCTGACACCATCAACTCGATGACCGACACGCTGGCGATCTTCGCCGACCAGGTGACGACCGTGGCACGCGAGGTCGGCGTGGAGGGCCGCCTGGGCGGCCAGGCCAAGGTGCCCGGCACCGCCGGTATCTGGGAGAACCTGACCGGCAACGTCAACCAGCTGGCCGCCAACCTGACCACGCAGGTGCGCGCCATCGCCGAGGTCGCGACCGCGGTGACCCAGGGCGACCTGACGCGCTCCATCCAGGTCGATGTCAGCGGCGAGCTGGCGGACCTGAAGGACAACATCAACGCCATGATCGGCACCCTGCGCGCGACCACCGAGAGCGGGCGGGAGCAGGACTGGCTGAAGACCAACATGGCGACCTTCAGCGGGATGATGCAGGGCCAGCGCGACCTGATCACGCTCGGCAACATGCTGCTCTCGGAACTCGCCCCGCTGATCGACGCCCACAAGGGACTGATGTACGTGGTGGATGAGGACGAGTCGGGCGGAAAGCGCCGGCTGCGTCAGCTGGCAGGTTATGCCAGCAGCGCTTCGGCGGAAGCAAAGACGATCATCGAGTTCGGCGAAGGCCTGGTTGGCCAGTGCGCCCAACAGGGGCGGATGATCGTGATCGACGGCGTCGAGCCCGGCACGCTGCACATCCGGACCGGCCTGCTCGACATGGTCCCGCGCAACGTGATCGTGCTGCCGGTGTTGTTCGAGGACCAGGTCAAGGCGGTGATCGAGCTGGCCTCGCTGTCGGAGTTCACGGTTTCCCATCGCGCCTTCCTGGACCAGCTCTCGCGCAGCATCGGCATCGTGCTCAACACCATCGAGGCGACGATGCGGACCGAGCGCCTGCTGGCGCAGTCCCAACAACTGGCCGGCGAGCTGCAGGCGCAGCAGAAGACCCTGCGCCAGACCAACGAGGACATCGCGCTCAAGGCCGCGTTGCTGGCCGAGCAGAAGAACGAGGTCGAAGGCAAGAATCTGCAGATCGAGCACGCTCGCCGTGCGCTGGAGGAAAAGGCCGCCGAGCTGGCGCTCACCTCGCGCTACAAGTCCGAGTTCCTGGCCAACATGTCGCACGAGCTGCGCACGCCGCTGAACTCGATCCTGATCCTGGGGCAACAGCTGGCGGAAAACGTGGACACCAACCTGACCCCGCGCCAGGTCGAGTTCGCCACGACGATCCACGCTGCGGGCACGGATCTTCTGCACCTGATCAGCGACATCCTGGACCTTTCCAAGATCGAATCCGGCACCGTCACCGTGGACAACGAGGAAATGAGTTTCCGCCACCTTGGCGAAAACATGGAACGCGCGTTCCGGCATGAGGCCGAGCGCCGCAAGCTGGAGTTCTCGGTCGAGTTCGAGCCCGCGCTGGGCCGCGCGTTGGACACCGATCCCAAGCGCCTGCAGCAGATCCTCAAGAACCTGCTCTCCAACGCGTTCAAGTTCACTGCCGAAGGCAGCGTTCGCCTGATCGGGCGTGCGGCCACGGATGGCTGGACGCCCGGGCATGCCGTGTTGGACGCGGCGCCCACCGTGGTGGCCTTCGACGTCACCGACAGCGGCATCGGCATCTCCGCGGACAAGCAGCGCATCGTGTTCGAGGCGTTCCAGCAGGCCGATGCCGGCACGTCCCGCCAGTACGGTGGTACCGGACTGGGGTTGGCCATCAGCCGCGAGATCGCCGGCCTGCTCGGGGGCGAGTTGCGCCTGCGCAGCGAAGTGGGGAAGGGCAGCACGTTCACGCTGTACCTGCCGTTGTCCTACGCCGGTGCCGATGCCCCGCACGAGGAGCGCGCTGCAGCCGCCCACCAGCGCGCGCAGCAGGTGGTCCCGCGCAGCAGGGATGAACTTCCTGAAGACGCCATCGAGACCATCGATGATGACCGCGACGTGCTTGTGGAGGGCGAGCCGCTCCTGCTGCTGGTCGAGGATGATCCGCGCTACGCCACCGTGCTGCGGGATCTGGCGCGGTCGCACGGATTCCGGGTGATCGTTGCCAATCGCGGCAGCGAGGCCTTGCGTCTGGTGCGCGAGTACCGGCCCAGCGCGATCTCCCTGGACATCCTGCTGCCCGACATGCTCGGGTGGACGGTGCTTGCGCGGCTGAAACAGGACTCGGCCACCCGCCACATCCCGGTGCAGATCGTCACCATCGAGGAAGAGCGCCACCAGAGCATCGAGCGCGGCGCGTTCTCCTACCTCGCCAAGCCCGCCACCACCCAGACCATCGGCGCGGCCCTGCAGCGCATCAGGGACTACAGCCTGCCCAGGGTGAAGCGCTTGCTGGTTGTGGAAGATGACGCCGCCGAGCGCATGAGCATCGAGGAGCTGATCCGCCACGACGACATCACCATCGACACGGTGGCCAACGGCGCCGACGCGCTGAAGTCACTCAAGGACGGCACTTACGATTGCGTGGTGCTGGACCTGCGGCTGCCGGACATGAGCGGGTTCGACCTGCTGGACCGTATCCAGGCCGATCCGGAACTGCGCGACGTGCCCGTGGTTGTGTTCACCGGCAAGGACCTCAGCGCCGACGAGGACCGCCGCCTGCGCAAGGTCGCCAAGAGCGTGGTGATCAAGGGCGTGGAATCACCCGAACGCCTGCTCGACGAGACCGCCTTGTTCCTGCACCGGGTCATCGCCGACCTGCCCGAAGCCAAGCAACGCATGGTCGAGAGCCTGCACGGATCGGATGATTCGCTGCGCGGCAAGCGCGTGCTGGTGGTCGACGACGACGTCCGCAACATCTTCGCCATGTCCAGCGTGCTGGAGCGCCACGGCATGGACGTGGTGACTGCGGGCACCGGCCGCGAGGCGATCGAGAAGGTCTCATCCGACGAGACGATCGCGCTGGTGCTGATGGACATCATGATGCCGGGCATGGACGGCTATCAGACCATGCGCGCGATCCGCGAACGGCCCGAGCTGCGTGCGTTGCCGATTGTCGCGGTCACCGCCAAGGCGATGAAGGGCGATCGCGAGAAATGCCTGGAAGCCGGCGCGTCCGACTACCTCGCCAAACCGGTCGTGACCGAACAGCTGCTCGGAGTGCTGCGCCAATGGCTGCACCGTTGAACGTCGCCGCAACGGCGGATGCGACCAGCGCGCCGGTCCGGATCCTGCTGGTGGACGATCAACCCGGGAGGTTGCTGACCTACCGCGCGATCCTGGAGCCGCTGGGAGAGCACCTGGTGGATGCCAGCTCGGGCGTTGAGGCGTTGGGACGCCTGATGGAGGAGGATTACGCGCTGATCCTGCTCGACGTCAACATGCCGGGAATGGATGGCTTCGAGACCGCGAGCATGATCCACCAGCACCCGCGGTTCGAGAACACACCGATCATTTTCGTCACCGCCGTCAACGTCACCGACATGGATCGGCTGCGCGGCTACAAAATCGGCGCCGTCGACTACGTGATGGTGCCTGTGATCCCGGAGATCCTGCGCAGCAAGGTGATGGTACTGGCCGAACTGCACCGCAAACGCCTTGAGCTGGAAGCCGCGAACGCCCAGCTGGCGGCCGCCAACCTGGCTTTGCACACCGAGAAGGCACGCGAGCTGGCGGTGTTGAACGAGTCGCTGCGCAACGCCAATGAGACCCTCGAGATCCAGAACCGGGTCCTGCAGGAGGAGGTCGCCGAACGCACCCGTGTCGAACAGCTGTTGCGCGGGGTGGGGCGGCGCAAGGACGAGTTCCTCGCGACGCTGGCGCACGAATTGCGCAATCCCCTGGCACCCCTGCAGAACGCGCTGGGCGTGCTGCGGATCTCCAAGGCAGTGGACCCTGAGCTGCTGGCCCTGATGGAGCGCCAGCTGGCGTTGATGGTGAGGCTGATCGACGACCTGCTCGACATCGCGCGCATCAGCCAGGCCAAGCTCACCTTACGCAGGCAGCCGACCACGCTGCGGGAAATCGTCGAGTCCGCAGTCGAGACGGCGCGTCCGGTCATCGAGCAGGGCGGGCACGAGCTGGTGCTCGACTTGCCCGCGCAGCCGGTGCATCTGGTCGCCGACCAGGCCCGCCTGTCGCAGGTGTTCGCCAACCTGCTCAACAACGCGGCCAAGTATTCCGAAGCATGTGGTCGCATCGAACTGCGCGTCCGTGTCCAGGGCGACCGCGCCGAGGTGGAAGTGATCGACGCCGGGATCGGTCTTGATCCCAGCCAGGCGGAGCGCATTTTCGAGATGTTCTCCCAGGTGGAAACGTCCGTCGATCGGACCCATGGCGGACTGGGGATAGGCTTGACCCTGGTGCGCCGACTGGCGGAACTGCATGGCGGCGACGTCTCCGTCAGCAGCGACGGGATCGGCCGGGGCGCGACTTTCACCGTCGCGCTCCCGTTGGGGACGAGCCCAGGCGCGCAGGCGCCCGCCGCCGCCGCACCGGACGCGTTCTCCGACGAGGTGCGACGCCGCGTTCTGGTGGTTGACGACAACCGTGACGCGGCCGACACGCTGGCGATGATGGTGGAGCTACTGGGCCACGATGTCCGGCGCCTGTACGATCCGCATCTGGTACTGGAGGAGGCTGCGACGTTTGCACCGGAGATCGTATTCCTCGATGTCGGAATGCCGGGATTGAGCGGCTATGAGCTGGCGCCGCAGCTGCGGTCCGTAGCCGGATTGGACGACGTCAGGATTGTCGCCGTGACCGGCTGGGGCCAGCCCGAAGACCGTCGGCGCACCCGCGAGGCCGGCTTTGACGAGCATCTGGTGAAGCCGCCGATGCTTGATGCCATCCAGCGCCTTTGCAATGCACCGGCGCAAGCGTGCCGCAGCGAGGGGAGCCACCATGGCTGAGTCCTCGCCGCCGGCGGATCCAGCGACCGCCCTATCGGGCAGGGAAGGCGAAACCTCCGACCTGCTGCTGGACCGGCTTGCCCACGACTTGAGGGGACCTCTGTCACCGCTGCAGACCGCCGCCTATCTCCTGCGAAGGCCGGAGATCGAGCCTGACCAGCGCGAAGAGCTCCTCTCGATCATTGATCGCCAGACCGCCCGCCTGAGCACGATGGTCCAGGAGGTATCGGACTGGATGCGTGTCCGCCAGTCGCGGCTGGTCCTGCACCGCGCGCCGGTGGCCCCGGCGCTGGTGGTGGAGCTGTCGTCGGTATCTTCCGGCGTCGACGTAAAGAGCCAGCTGGAGGCGGGCCTTGATGACCTCGCCGTCGACGGCGACGTCCAACGGCTGGTGCAGATGCTGTCCACCTTGATGGCATTCATGCAGGTCCGGGCATGCGACGGGCCTGTCACGGTGCGCGCGAAAGCCGGCGCGGCCAACGTCTTCTTCGAGATCGCATCGCCTGGCACGCATTGGGCCTCCGGCGAGCGCGAAGCGCTGTTTGCCGCGGCCGAGACTGTCCCGTTTGACGAAGGACTGGGCATGCGTCTCCTGATTGCCCGGGCGATCGCGGCCGCCCACGGCGGGAATATCATCGCCAGCGCCGACGCTGATGGCAGCGCGTTGATCCGCGTCGATGTGCCGTGCATGGCGGTCGAAGTCGAGCGATAGCGGCACACAAACAAGGACGGGCCGCTTTGGGCGGCCCATCCTTGTTTACAGATTGGTGGAGGTGGGGGGATTCGAACCCCCGTCCGAAGGCACTCCATCCCCGGCACTACATGCTTAGCTCACCGTTGGATCTCATTCCCGAACAGCACGGTGCGCGAAGCGCATCCGGGAACCAGCCTGCTTTGGGTTAACCGGGTGCTGACAGGCAACCACTCCCGGCGATTCCGTGATAATTACCCTACGTCGCGAGCACGGACACAAGCGATTTCGGGGCTTAGGCCTTAAGCGGCCAGTGCGTAGTTGTCGTCGTTGGCAACTAGAAGTTTGCAGCTGGATTTACGAGGAAAGCTACCCCCTCGGCATGCGCCAAGCGATTTCGCGACCCCCGTCGAAGCCAATGCACCCCCGGGGACTACAAGATTGCTGACTCACCCAGTATAGGGGCGCGCGGGCGCTACACAAGGGTTGGCGGGCTGTGCCGCGCGTGGCGTTCATCCGCCCGAGGGTGCCCGCGCGCTGGCTGCGCTTGTATGCTTCGCGGATGCCGAAATCGACCCGTGAGAATCCAGCCGAGGCAATCCGCCGTCGATTGCGCCCGCTGCGCGGCCAGTTATGGGCATTGGCGGTACTCGTCGCCTCGCTCGTGCTGGTCGTGATCCTGTGGAAAATGGCCTACGACCGTGAGTTGCGCGCCAGCGAGGAGACCTTCATCTCCCAGACCCAGGATGCAGCCGATCTGCTCAAGCAGCGGATGGTGAATTTCGAACTGGTCGCCGGTGGCGGCATTTCCCTGTTTGCTTCGGTGGCCCGGCCGACGCCGGACCAGTGGTTCGGTTACGTGGACGGCATGGAACTGCACCGCCGGTTCCCCAGCGTGGCCGGCCTGGGCTTTACCGGCTACCTGCGCCAGTCGCGTCTGGATGAACTGCAGGACGAGTGGCAACAGGCAGGTTGGGGCGACCTGCAGGTGCGGCCCAACCTCGGCCACGACCGCCTGGCGGTGGTGTTGTACCTGGAACCAAAAACGCCGGAAAACCTCGCGGTGATCGGCTATGACATGTTCTCCGATGCAGTCCGCCGCGAGGCAATGGAGAGCGCAATGGCCTCCGGTGAGCCGACGCTGTCAGGCCCTGTGCCGTTGGTGCAGGGCGACGGTAGCCACAACTCCGACGTCGGCCTGCTCCTGTATCGACCTGTCTATCGGGGACCCGAAGCCCCGGTGACCGCCCAGGCCCGCCGCGAATCCATTCTGGGCTGGGTCTACGTGCCGTTCTGGGTGGACGACTTCGTCAGCGAGGTACTTCCCGGTCGCGAGATGAGTTTCACGATCGATGATGTCACCGGCGGCGGCACGCCACAGCGGATCTTCAGCCGTGAGCCCGCATCTCCAAAGCCGGCGGCCTTCTCGCATGCGGTGGAGTTCGAGAACTACGGTCGTCGCTGGCGGATGAGCTTCCAGTCGGCGCCGTTGGCACAGGCGGCACCGCGGCTGGGCAGCCTGCAGAGCATCCTGTCGCTCGGTCTGCTGGCATCGCTGCTGATGTACGCCATCGCATGGATGCTCGCGCGCACGGAAGCACGCGCCCAGCGCATCGCCATGCGCCTGACGGAGGAATATCGCTTCAGCGAGGAGCGCTTCCGTACCGCCATGGAGTACTCGGCCATCGGCAAGGCCCTGATGGACTCCGATGGTCTGATCGTCCAGGCCAATCCCGCGTTTGGCAATATCGTCGGCATCGAGCCGGGGGAGCTGGAAGGGCGCGCGTTCGATGATCTTTTCGAGGACGACTTCAGCCCCCGTGAGGCACTGGCACCGGCCGAGCACGGCGACGAACAGGGCGTGCGTCGTGAGACACGCAGGCTCCATCGCCAGGGCGGCGAGCCGCGGCACGTGCAATTGACCTACGCGCCCATTCCGGGCGGCGAGGGCATGGCGGTCAGTGGACTGGTGCAGGTCGAGGACGTGACCGACCGCCTGCGCGCGGAGGCCCGTGTGCGCGCGCTCAACCGGACCCTGGAGGCGCGGGTCGCGCTGCGCACGCGGGAGCTTAGCCAAAGCAACGAGGAACTGGAAGCGTTCGCCTACAGCGTCTCCCACGACCTGCGCGCGCCCCTGCGCGCGATCGACGGCTTCAGTCGCGTGCTCGTGGAGCGCTACGGCGACTCGCTCGATGATACGGGGCGGGATTACCTGGCGCGCGTGCGCAAGGCAGCCGGACGGATGGGCGACCTTATCGACGCGCTGCTGAAAATGTCACGCATCAGCCGCGGGGATCTGAAGACCGAAGCGGTCGACCTTTCTCGCATCGCGACCGAGATCATCGAAGACCTGCGCGCCGGCGATCCGGACCGCGCGGACCGGGTGGAGGTGGTGATCGAGCCTGGCCTGGAGGCGCACGGCGACGTGGCATTGCTACGCAACCTGCTGGTCAACCTGTTGGGCAATGCGTGGAAGTTCACCCGGGATTCCGACGCGGCCCGCATCGAATTCGGCAAGGAGGGCGACGAGTACTTCGTGCGTGACAACGGCGCCGGGTTCCCACAAGACTACGTAGGCAAGCTGTTCCGTCCGTTCCAGCGCCTGCACGCGCAGTCGCAGTTCGACGGCCACGGCATCGGCCTGGCCTCGTCAAAGCGCGTGGTCCAGCGCCACGGTGGCGTGATCCGGGCCGAGGGGAGCGAGCAGGGCGGCGCGACCTTCCGCTTCACCCTGGCCGACGTGCCGGACGAAATCGAATGACCGTCCGTTGAAGCTTGAGGACGGGCGCCAGCAACGTTCGTCGCGCGGAGTGCCCGGCTGCAGTCAGGCGTTCTTGTTGTGCTGGCGCAGCGTGCGCTGCTTTTCCCGCGCCCAGTCGCGGTCCTTGCTGGTCTGGCGCTTGTCGTGGCTCTGCTTGCCCTTGGCCAACGCCAGTTCCAGCTTGACCTTGCCGGCTTTCCAGTACATCGAGGTCGGGATGACGGTGTAGCCGTCGCGTTCGATCTGGCCGATCAGCTTGTCAATCTCGCGCCGGTGCAGCAGCAGCTTGCGCGTGCGCATCGGGTCGGCGACAACATGGCTGGAGGTTGAGATCACCGGAGTCATCTGCGCCCCGAACAGGAACATCTCCCCGTTGCGGACCACGGCGTAGCTCTCGCCAATGTTGGCGCGTCCGGCGCGGATCGACTTCACTTCCCAGCCCTGCAGGGCCAGGCCGGCTTCGAAACGCTCTTCCAGGTGGTAGTCGAAGCGGGCGCGCTTGTTCAGCGCAATGGTGCCGCCGCCCGACTTTCCCTTATCCTTGTCGCTCTTGTTGGTTTTGTTCTTCGTCATTGCGCCTATTGTGTCCGATCCGGAGCGCGCCGTGATACCGGATGATGGCTGTTGCTCCCATGACCACGATTCACCGCACCGCCCTTGTTGCCCATTCGGCTGCACGCATGTTCGAGCTGGTCAACGACGTGGCGGCGTATCCGCGACGCTTTGACTGGTGTCAGCAGGCGCAGGTGCTGGAGTCGGGCGAGAACCACGTGGTGGCCCGGCTGGACCTGGGCCTGGGCGCCCTGAAGACGTGGTTTACGACCCGCAACACGTTCAGCGCGCCTGAGCATATCGACCTGGCGCTGGTGGACGGGCCGTTCCGCAAGCTGTCGGGTCGCTGGGAGTTCACCGCGCTGGAGGAATCCGCGAGCCGGATCAGCCTGACACTGAAGTTCGAGCCGGCTATCCGCCTGCTGGGACCGGCGATGGCGATCGGCTTCCAGAAGCTGGCCGACCGGATGGTGGCTGACTTCATCCGCGCCGCGGATCGTGATCCGTCGTGAAGGTGGAAGTGGTGCGGGCGTGGCCGGATCGTTTCGAGCTCGTCGAGCTCAAGCTGGCCCAAGGTGCGCTGGTCAGCGACGCAGTTCGCGAGTCGGGCATGGTGCCTGCCGACGAAATTGCCGGCGACGCTGTTGCAGTGGCGGTGTTCGGCGTCGTGGCCAGCCTGCGCGATGTGTTGCGCGACGGTGACCGGGTGGAACTGCTCAGGCCGCTGCTGATCGATCCCAAGCAGGCCCGGCGGCGACGCGCGAAGGCGGCCCGAGCGCCGGAATGAGCGGGTGGCTCAGCGCTTCTTCTTTTCCTTGGCCAGGTTGCGGCCGAACTGCTTGGGCGACTTCTTCGCCAGCTCCGCGTCCTGCTTGGGAAAGTAGTCCCCGTCCCACTTCACCAGCGCGTCGTTGGCATCGAACCACAGCGTCAGGTTCTTGATGCGGGTGCGCGCGAGCCGGTCGGTGCGCTCGCTGGCGGTGTAGTCCCAGCGCTCGGGATGGTAGGGGTCCTGGATCGAGGGCGTGCCCAGAAGGCCCAACACCTGTTGCTTGGCCATGCCCACCTGCAACTGCTCGACCGCGTTCTCGTTCAGCAGGTTGCCCTGGTAGATCGGCTGCCGGTACACGATGCCGCATCCGGCGGTGGTCGCGGCAACGGCAAGGGCGAGCAGGATCGTGCGCAATGGGTGCTTGGTCATCGGTGTCTGCAGCAGGTGGATATCGGGGGCGATGATACACTGCCGCCGCCGCGCCGCGGCTGCACCCTGTCCACGTTCATCCAGTGTTGCAGGGCGGTCGTCGCCCGCCACGGATCCCGCAAGGAGCCCTTGATGGAATCCCAGAATCTTCGTAACGCGGGTCTCAAGGTGACCCATCCGCGCATGCGGATCCTGCAGTTCCTCGAGCAGAGCAAGCCCCGCCACGTGACTGCCGAGGACATCTACCGGCAGTTGCTCGACCAGGGCGAGGACATCGGTCTGGCGACCGTGTACCGCGTGCTGACCCAGTTCGAGGCGGTCGGGCTGGTGCTAAAGCACAATTTCGAGGCCGGCCAGTCGGTGTACGAGCTTGACCGCGGCGGCCACCACGACCACATGGTCGACGTGGATACGGGCAAGGTGATCGAGTTCGAGAACGAGGAAATCGAGCGACTCCAGCACGTCATCGCCGCGCAGTACGGCTACGAGATCGAGGACCACACGCTGGTTCTGTACGTTCGCAAGAAAGGCTCGCGTTAACGCGTCACCGTCACCGTCGCCGGAATGGGCTGTGCCCGCCGTCAGGTCACGTCATCGAGCAGGCGCTGCGCGGCGGCGCGCGCCTCGCGCGTCAGCTCCACGCCACCCAGCATCCGCGACAGCTCCTCCTGCCGCTGGTCGGCATCGAGTTGTTGCACCTGGCTCTGGGTGACCCCGTCGGCGGCCGCCTTGCTGACCCGGTAGTGGGCATGTCCCTGGGCCGCGACCTGGGGAAGGTGGGTCACGCACAGGACCTGACGACTCGCGCCCAGTGCACGCAGTTTGCGGCCGACGATGTCGGCCACCGCGCCGCCGATTCCCGAGTCGACCTCGTCGAACACCATGGTCGGCACCGCGTCCAACCCGAGCGCGGCGACCTCGATCGCCAGTGAGATGCGCGACAGCTCGCCACCCGACGCCACCTTGCGCAGCGGGCGCGGCGGCTGGCCCGGATTGGCGGCGACCATGAACTCGATGCGCTCGCCGCCATTGGGATCGGGTTTGTCGGCAGGCAGCGGCTCGATGTCGATACCGAAGTGGCCGCCGCCCATGCCCAGCTCGCCGATCAGTGCGGTGGTGGCCTGCGCCAGTTTGCCCGCTGCCTTGCGCCGCTTCGCGCCCAGCGCGTCTGCTGCCGTGCGCCACGCCAGCCGGGTCTTTTCGATTTCGCTGTCGAGCTTTTCCAGTCGCCGGTCGGCTCCGCGCAGGGCATCCAGCTCCTGCTCCAGCGCGTCGCGGTGGGCGGCAAGTTCTTCCGGAGCCACGCGGTGCTTGCGGGCCAGATCATGGATGCGCGCCAGGCGCTGCTCGATCGACTCGAACAGCGAGGGGTCGATGTCCAGGTCGTCGCGGATGCGGTCCAGCAGGCTGCCTGCCTCGTCGATCTGGATCGCAGCGGCGGCGAGCATGCCGTCCACTTCGCTCAGACGTGGTTCGTGGCTGGCCACGCGCTGCAGTTCGTGCCGTACCTGCTGCAGCGCCCGCGACACGGAGACATCGTCGCTGCCGCCAAGCTGCGCGAAAGCACTCTCGCTGGCCGCAATCAAGTCGCTGGCGTGGGCCTGCCGACGGTGATCCAGCAGTAACTGGGCGATCGAGTCGGCGTCCAGCGTTTCCCGCTCAAGCTCCAGGTACTGATGCTCCAGCCACTCAATGCGGTCGCTGACATCTCCCTGGGCAACGAGTTCGTCGCGCTCCCGTAGCAGGGCGCTCCATTGGACGGCCGCCTCGGCCACCTGCCGACGCTCGGGCGCGGTCGCAGCGTACGCATCGAGCAGGGCGAGCTGGCTGCCGCGCGCCATGAGGGCCTGGTGTTCGTGCTGGCCGTGGATCTCCACCAGGTGCGCGGTCAATTCGGCCAGCTGCGCCATCGTCACCGGGCGACCGTTGATCCACGCGCGCGAGCCGCCGTCGGCGCGGATCACCCGTCGTACCAGGCAACCGGAGCCTGAGGACGCGTCGTCCTCGTCGAGCTCATGCTCTTTCAGCCACGCGGTGGCGGCGGGAACGTCGTCCAGTCTGAACTCGCCGGCAAGCTCGGCGCGCTCGGCCCCGTGGCGCACCACGCCGCTGTCGGCGCGGATGCCCGACAGCAGGCCCAGGGCATCGACCAGCAACGACTTGCCGGCACCGGTTTCACCGGAAATGACGGTAAGCCCGGGACCAAAGACGAGTTCGGCCTGGCTGACGACGGCGAAATGCTTGAGTGAGAGATGGGTGAGCATGTGGCGCGAGTCTAATGGGGACGGCCGCCGTGCGGAATTGTCTTGAATTGATCGGCGGCGACCCCATTGCTGTGGCAGTCAAGGACAAAGCGTCCCCCGCAACGTCAGGACCAGAGCAGATATGACCACCGAACCCAACCAGGATCCGGCAGCACAGTCGGACCCCGTCGAACACGACACACCCCATCCGGACGGCCAGTTGGCTGCCCAGCTGGCTGCGGCAAATGAAGAATTGTCCAACCTGCGCGAAAGCATGCTGCGCGAGCGGGCCGACCTTGAAAACCAGCGCAAGCGCCTGACGCGGGATGTGGAGATGGCGCGCAAATTTGCCAACGAGCGCCTGTTGTCCGCCCTGCTGCCGGTCATCGACAGCCTGGAAGCCGGATTGCAGGCCTCCGGCGACGACGCGGTGGCCCTGCGCCAGGGCGTCGAACTGACCCTGAAGCAGTTGCTAAAGGTCACCGGCGATAACGGACTGGTCGAGGTCAATCCTGCCGGCAAACCGTTCAACCCGGAGCACCACGAGGCGATGAGCACCGTGGCCAGCGCCGAGCATCCGCCGGGCCACGTGGTGCAGGTCTACCAGAAGGGCTGGCTGTTGAATGAACGTTTGTTGCGCCCCGCATTGGTGGTTGTCAGCGGCGACGCTTGAACCGGCGGACCGCGACCCCCAGATAACTGACATGAGCGGTACGAACTGTGGCCGCCCCCGTCTATCGGCATAAATCCAATTTCAAAGGAATAAACAGCATGGGCAAGATCATCGGTATCGACCTGGGCACCACCAACTCGTGTGTCGCGGTCATGGAAGGTGGCAAGTCGAAGGTCATCGAGAATGCGGAGGGTGATCGCACCACTCCGTCCATCGTCGCCTACACCAAGGACGGCGAGATCCTCGTGGGCGCCTCGGCCAAGCGCCAGGCCGTCACCAACCCCAAGAACACCTTCTTCGCGGTGAAGCGCCTGATCGGCCGCAAATTCACCGACGCCGAGGTGCAGAAGGACCTGGACCACGTCTCCTACAGCGTCATCGCCCATGACAACGGCGATGCGTGGGTGGAGACCGGTGACAACAAGAAGATGGCGCCCCAGCAGATCTCCGCCGAGATCCTGTCCAAGATGAAGAAGACCGCCGAGGATTACCTGGGCGAGAAGGTCACCGAGGCGGTCATCACCGTGCCGGCGTACTTCAACGACAGCCAGCGCCAGGCGACCAAGGATGCCGGCAAGATCGCCGGCCTGGACGTCAAGCGCATCATCAACGAGCCGACCGCGGCCGCGCTGGCCTACGGCATGGACAAGAAGGGCGGCGACCGCAAGGTGGCCGTGTATGACCTGGGCGGCGGTACCTTCGACGTCTCCATCATCGAGATTGCCTCGGTCGACGGCGAGATGCAGGTCGAGGTGCTGGCCACCAACGGCGACACCTTCCTGGGTGGCGAGGACTTTGACAACCGCGTCATCGCCTACCTGGTCGAGGAGTTCAACAAGGACCAGGGCATCGACCTGCGCAAGGACCCGCTGGCCCTGCAGCGCCTGAAGGATTCCGCCGAGCGTGCCAAGATCGAGCTGTCCACCGCGCAGCAGACCGAGGTCAACCTGCCGTACGTGACCGCCGATGCGTCGGGTCCGAAGCACCTGAACATCAAGCTGACCCGCGCCAAGCTGGAGTCGCTGGTGGAGGACCTGGTCAAGAAGTCGATCGAGCCATGCCGTACCGCGCTCAATGACGCCGGCGTGCGCGCCAGCGAGATCGACGAGGTGATCCTGGTCGGTGGCCAGACCCGCATGCCGAAGGTGCAGCAGGCGGTTACCGAGTTCTTCGGCAAGGAGCCGCGCAAGGACGTCAACCCCGACGAGGCCGTGGCCGTGGGTGCCGCGATCCAGGGTGGCGTGCTGGCCGGCGACGTCAAGGACGTGCTGTTGCTGGACGTGACCCCGCTGAGCCTGGGCATCGAGACCCTGGGTGGCGTGTTCACCAAGATCATCGAGAAGAACACCACGGTGCCGACCAAGGCCTCGCAGACCTTCTCCACCGCCGAGGACAACCAGTCCGCCGTGACCGTGCATGTGCTGCAGGGTGAGCGCGAGCAGGCCCGCTACAACAAGTCGCTGGCGCGCTTCGACCTGTCGGGCATCGAGCCCGCGCCGCGCGGCCTGCCGCAGGTGGAGGTGTCGTTTGACATCGACGCCAACGGCATCGTCCACGTGACCGCCAAGGACAAGAAGACCGGCAAGGAGCAGAAGGTCGAGATCAAGGCCGGCTCGGGCCTGTCCGAGGAAGAGATCCAGAAGATGGTCCAGGACGCCGAGGCCAACCGCGAGGAAGACCAGAAGTTCCAGGAGCTCGTGCAGGCCCGCAACCAGGCCGATGGTCTGGTCCACTCCGCGCGTACCGCGATCAAGGAGAACGGCGACAAGCTGCCGGGCGAGTTGATTGGCGCGACGGAAGCGGCGATCGCTGAGGTCGAGACCGCGATGAAGGGCGACGACAAGGGCCAGATCGAGGCCAAGAGCAAGGCGCTGGAAGAATCCGCGCAGGCCCTGTTTGCCGCGGTCCAGTCGCAGCAGGCCGGCGCCGACGCTGCCGGTGGCGATGCCAGCGCCGACACGGCCGCCGACGATGTGGTCGACGCCGAGTTCACTGAAGTGAAGGACGACGACAAGAAGCAGTAAGCGATCCGCTCCCGCAGATAGCGCGGGGTAGGGCGCGAGGGTTCGGGATCGATCCGTGGTCCCGGACCCTCGTTGTTTGAGCGGCTCGTTCCAACAAACTTTTGAACCAGACCGCCCGGACACCGTTCCGACGGACAGGGGAAGTGGCAGCACATGAGCAAACGCGACTATTACGAAGTCCTGGGTGTGTCCCGGACCGCAAGCAGTGATGAGCTGAAGAAGGCGTATCGCCGCTGCGCGATGAAGTTCCACCCGGACCGCAATCCGGACGACGCGACCGCGGAGGCCAGCTTCAAGGAGTGCAAGGAAGCCTACGAAGTGCTTTCCGATGACTCCCGCCGGCGCATGTACGACCAGCATGGCCACGCGGCGTTCGAGCACGGCATGGGCGGTGGTGGCGGCGGGTATTCCGACGACATGGGCGACATCTTCGGCGATATCTTCGGCAACATCTTCGGGGGTGGCGGCGGTGGCCGCGGCCCGCGTCGCGGCGCCGACGTCGGCTATGTGATGGAGCTGTCGCTGGAAGATGCGGTGGCCGGCATCGAGAAGCGCATCGAAATTCCGACCCTGGACTCGTGCGCAAAGTGCAAGGGCAGCGGCTCGGCCGACGGCAAGCTGCACACCTGCAATACCTGCCAGGGCCGGGGCCAGGTGCGCATCCAGCGCGGCATCTTCTCGATGCAGCAGGCCTGTCCGCATTGTGGCGGGCGCGGCCAGTCGATCGAGAACCCTTGTGGCGACTGCCACGGCCAGGGACGCATCGAAGGCAGCAAGAGCCTGCAGGTCAAGATTCCGGCCGGCGTGGACAACGGTGACCGCATCCGGCTGTCCGGTGAGGGCGAGGCGGGCCCCGCGGGGTCGCCGCCGGGCGACCTGTACGTCGAGGTCCGCGTGCGGGAGCACGAGTTCTTCCAGCGCGACGGCGACGACCTGCATTGCGACGTGCCGATCCGGCTGGGCCAGGCGGCGCTGGGCGCCTCCATCCGGGTGCCGACGCTGGGCGGAGATGTGGAACTCAAGGTTCCCGCCGAGACCCAGACCGGCAAGGTCTTCCGCCTGCGCGACAAGGGCGTGCAGTCGGTCCGCAGCCGCCGGCCCGGTGACCTGTATTGCCGGGTGGTCATCGAAACACCGGTCAATCTCACCAGCGAACAACGCGAGTTGCTGCAGAAGCTGGAAACCAGTTTCACCGGCGAGCACGCCAGCCGGCATTCGCCGCGCTCCTCGACGTTCATGGATGGCGTCAAGGGTTTCTGGGACCGGATGACGTCCTCCTGAGTCACCGTTGCGGGTTGAAACACCGGCCGTGACCGGAACGTCGCGGCCTCGTTGTCCATCCGCCGTGAAAGAATGCCCGCGGCGATTGCATGAGGCCTTGGACGATGACGGACGGCGGACGTATCAGAACCACTCGCAGCGGGCGCTTTGCGGCCGTCTGGCTGCTGGTTGCGGCGCTTTGTGTGGCCTTGGTCGCGTGTTCCACCGACAAAGCGCCTGTCGAGCCCGCCGACAGCCCGGGCGCGCAGGAGAAGTTTTCCTGGGTCCAACCGTGGGCGTTGCCTGTCGCTGGCGAAGCGGCGCATCCCGACCTCGTTGCGACACCGCAGGGCGATTTGCTGATCAGCTGGGTGCAGCCGGCGCCCGACGATCATCGTGAGCTGCGAATTGCCCAGTTGGCGTCACCCGCGCCCGGTGTGCCGGGTGCCTGGGCGGATCCACTCAGCGCAGGCACCGGCGGCAACTGGTTCCTCAACTGGGCTGACACGCCCCACGTCTACGCGTTGCCGGACGGTTCGCTCTGGGCGCACTGGCTGCGGCAGACCGGTGACGGACATACGGATTACGGGATCGATCTGGTGCGTTCCGGCGACGGCGGCCGGACGTGGTCTCCGCCAACGCTGGTGAGCCTTCCCGATCTGCCAGGCGACAACGGATTCGTGACCTTCTGGCCCCAGGCATCCGATGAGCTGGGGATGGCCTGGCTGGACAGCCGGCAGAAGGCCACGGCATCCACTCCGGCCGCCAACGATCAGCACCCCGGCAACGCGCCGGCCGACGATGGCCACGGCCACGGAGATGGCGCGATGATGCTGCGCGCCGCCATCTACGGCTCGCCCGCGTCAAACACGCCTGGCGCGGCCCCGTCGAAATCGAGCGAGTGGCCGCTGGACATCTCGACCTGCGACTGCTGCACCACGGCCTCGGCAATCACCTCGCGCGGCCCTGTCGTTGTCTACCGCGGCCGCAGCGCCGGCGAGATCCGCGACATCCGCCTGGTGCGCCTGGAAGGCGGAGCGTGGACCGCGCCGCGCGACGTGCACGCCGATGGCTGGTGGATGACGGGCTGTCCGGTCAACGGCCCGGTGGTCGTTGCCGAGGGCGATACCGTGTGGGTGGCCTGGTACACCGAGGCCGATGGCCAACCCGAGCTGCGACTCGCCCGTTCCGACGATGCCGGCGACAGTTTCGGTGTGCCGCTCGCGGTCGCCAATGGGCCGCAGGTGCTGGGGCGGCTGGGGCTTGGGCTTGCGCAAGGGCATGTGCTGCTGTCCTGGCTGCAGGAGGGCGACGGTGGCGACGGCCAGCAATTGATGCTCTCGCGTATCGACCGCGGGCTCGGCGCTGCCCACAGTATTCCGGTCGCGGCACTGGCCGCGCGCGGCCGTGCCAGTGGAATTCCCAGGCTGGCGGTGCTCGACGAGGCCGCGTGGCTGGTCTGGGGAGAGGTGGTGGACGGAACACCCACCCTGAAGGGCGCTGTCGTCCAGTGAGCCGCTGCGGTCCGGGAAAAGTCTGCGGGAGCGGTGTAGAGACCTCCGGCGCCGCTTGCCCGTGCGGCCGCGCAGCCTATAGCCTGCGGGCATGAAGCAATCGTCCGATGTCACCCGTGTCCTGATCCACGGCGCCTCCGGCCGGATGGGGCAGGCCCTGCTGCGTCTGCTGGCGACGCGTGAGGATTTGCGCGCGGTCGCGGCTGTCTCGCGCAGCAAGCCGGCGCAACGCGTGGTCGACGGCTTGCCATACTTTGCCGTGACCGAACTGCACGGCGTGCCCACGTTCGATGTCGCGATCGATTTCAGCCTGCCCGATGGCCTGGACGCGATCCTGGGCCTGTGCGTTGAGCGCGGCGTGCCGCTGGTCTCCGGGACCACAGGCCTGAGCGAATCCGGCGAGCGCGCACTGGACGCGGCGGCCACGACGGTGCCGGTGCTGCTGGCCGCCAATTTCAGTCTCGGCGTGACCGTGCTGGGTGATCTGGTCGAACGCGCCGCGAGGCTGCTGCAAACCTGGGATTGCGACATCGTCGAATCCCATCACAAGCACAAGCTGGATGCGCCGTCCGGCACGGCACTCGCCCTGGGCGCGCGCGCGGAGCAGGGCGGCGCGCAGCCGAGTTACGCATCGCTGCGCGCCGGCGATATCGTCGGTGAGCATACGGTCCAGTTCGCCGGGCCGGGTGAGCGGATCGAACTGGTCCACCGCGCGACCAGTCGCGATGTCTTTGCCCGCGGCGCACTGCATGCCGCGGCGTGGCTTGCCGGGCAGGCGCCGGGCCGGTATCAGCTGCGCGACATGCTGCGGTAGCGCCGCCTTTTTTCGCCGGCGGCTGTGCTTACCGCCGGCGGTGGGATGCGCAGCACTGGCACTCGCAGCGCTTCATCGCTAGAATTCCCGTTCGCCTGAACCCCATTTGTCGGACCGGAACCCCCACCGCGTCCGCGCTTTGCTGCAGCCGGTATTTGGCCAGTGTTGCGCTCGATGGACTCAGCATCCCCTGGCAGACAAGGCGATTTTTCCGTGACCCAACCCGCAATCCTTGCGCTCGAAGACGGCACCATCTTCGAAGGCGTTTCCGTAGGCGCACCCGGCCTGTCCGTTGGTGAGGTGGTTTTCAACACCGCCATGACCGGCTACCAGGAGGTTCTCACCGACCCCTCGTACGCGCGCCAGCTGGTGACGCTGACCTACCCGCACATCGGCAATACCGGCATCAATGACCAGGACAACGAGTCCTCGCGGATCTGGGCCGCCGGCCTGATCGTGCGCAACGTGCCGCGCCGTCCCAGCAGCTGGCGCAGCCAGGTCGCGCTGCCGCAGTGGCTGCAGGACCAGGGCGTGGTCGCGATCGCCGATGTGGACACCCGCAAGCTGACCCGGATCCTCAGCAGCCACGGCTCGCAGAGCGGGGCGCTGATGGCCGGCGACGGCATCAACGCGGACCAGGCCGTCGAGGCGGCGCGCAAGTTCCCCGGCCTGCAGGGCATGGATCTGGCCCGCGAGGTCAGCACCCGCGAGCGCTACGAATGGAACGAGGGCCAGCTCGACCTGGACAGCAACGAATTCGCCCAGGGCGAAGGCCGCTTCCACGTGGTCGCCTACGACTTCGGCATCAAGCGCAACATCCTGCGCATGCTGGCCCAGCGGGGCTGCCGGGTCACGGTCGTGCCGGCACAGACACCCGCTGCCGACGTGCTCGCCCTGCGGCCCGATGGCGTGTTCCTGTCCAACGGTCCCGGCGACCCGGAGCCCTGCGATTACGCCATCACCGCGATCCGCGAGCTGATTGCCCAGCGCATCCCCATGTTCGGGATCTGCCTGGGCCACCAGTTGCTCGGCCTGGCCAGTGGCGCGAAGACGATGAAGATGAAGTCCGGCCACCACGGCGCCAACCATCCCGTGCAGGCGCTCGACGACGGCGGCCGGGTCATGATCACCAGCCAGAACCACGGCTTTGCGATCGACGAAGCCACCCTGCCTGCCAGCCTGCGCACGACCCACCGCTCGCTGTTTGACGGCTCCAACCAGGGCATCGAGATCCCCGGCGCACCTGTTTTCGGCTTCCAGGGCCACCCCGAGGCCAGCCCGGGTCCGCAGGACGTCGCCCCCTTGTTCGACCGGTTTGTTGCGCTGATGGAGGCCAACTGACATGCCAAAGCGCACCGACATCAAGACCGTCCTGATCATCGGCGCCGGCCCAATCGTGATCGGCCAGGCCTGCGAGTTCGACTACTCCGGCGCGCAGGCCTGCAAGGCCCTGCGTGAGGAGGGCTACCGGGTGGTGCTGGTCAACAGCAATCCGGCCACGATCATGACCGACCCGGACATGGCCGACGCGGTCTACATCGAGCCGATCAACTGGCGCACGGTGGAGAAGATCATCGCCAAGGAGCGCCCCGACGCGCTGCTGCCGACCATGGGTGGCCAGACCGCGCTCAACTGCGCGCTCGACCTGGACGACCACGGCGTGCTGGCGAAGTACAACGTCGAGCTGATCGGCGCCCGGCGCGAGGCGATCATGATGGCCGAGGACCGCGAGCTGTTTCGCGTCGCCATGGCCGAGATCGGCCTGGAATGCCCGAAGGCGGCGATCGCCAAGACCTTCGAGCAGGCGGTCGAGATCCAGGCGACGGTCGGTTATCCGACCATCATCCGGCCGTCCTTCACCCTGGGCGGCAGCGGCGGGGGCATCGCCTACAACCGCGAGGAGTTCGAGGAGATCGTCAAGGGCGGCCTGGAACTGTCGCCGACCAACGAGGTGCTGATCGAGGAATCGGTGCTGGGCTGGAAGGAATTCGAGATGGAGGTGGTCCGCGACACGGCGGACAACTGCATCATCGTCTGCTCGATCGAGAACTTCGACGCGATGGGCGTACACACCGGCGACTCGATCACCGTCGCCCCGGCGCAGACCCTGACCGACAAGGAATACCAGCGCCTGCGCGATGCGTCCCTGGCGGTGCTGCGCAAGATCGGCGTGGATACCGGCGGCTCCAACGTGCAGTTCGGCATCAATGCCGAGACTGGCCGCGTGGTCGTGATCGAGATGAACCCGCGCGTGTCGCGTTCCTCGGCGCTGGCTTCCAAGGCGACCGGCTTCCCGATTGCCAAGATCGCCGCCAAGCTGGCGGTGGGCTACACGCTGGACGAGCTGCGCAACGACATCACCGGCGGGGCGACGCCGGCGTCGTTCGAGCCGACGATCGACTACGTGGTGACCAAGATTCCGCGGTTCGCCTTCGAGAAGTTCCCCCAGGCCGACTCGCGCCTGACCACCCAGATGAAGTCGGTGGGAGAGGTGATGGCGATGGGCCGCACCTTCCAGGAGTCGCTGCAGAAAGCCCTGCGCGGGCTGGAGACCGACAAGGTCGGCCTCGACCCGACCGGCATCGACCTGACCACCGATGAAGGCATGGCCACGATCCGCCGCGAGCTCAAGGAGCCGGGCCCGGAGCGGATCTTCCACATCGGCGATGCCTTCCGCGCCGGGATGAGCGTGGAGGACGTGCACGCGCTGTCCTTCGTCGATCCGTGGTTCCTGGACCAGATGGAGGAGATCATCGCCGCCGAGAAGGACGTCGCCGCGCACGGGCTGTCCGCCCTCAACGCGGGCCGCATGCGCGAGCTCAAGCGCATGGGGTTCTCCGACGCGCGCCTGGCCCAGCTGACCGGCACCGACGAGACCGCCGTGCGTTCGCTGCGCCGTGCCTTCGGCGTGCGCCCGGTGTACAAGCGCGTGGATTCCTGCGCCGCCGAGTTCGCCACCACCACCGCCTACATGTACTCGACCTATGAGGACGAGTGCGAGTCCAACCCGACCGACCGCGACAAGATCATGGTGCTCGGTGGCGGTCCCAACCGCATCGGCCAGGGCATCGAGTTCGACTACTGCTGCGTGCACGCGGCGATGGCCCTGCGCGAGGACGGGTTCGAGACCATCATGGTCAACTGCAACCCGGAAACCGTGTCCACCGATTACGACACCTCCGACCGCCTGTACTTCGAGTCGCTGACGCTGGAAGACGTGCTGGAGATCTGCGAGCTTGAGAAGCCCAAGGGCGTGATCGTCCAGTACGGCGGCCAGACCCCGCTGAAGCTGGCGCAGGCCCTGGAGGCCGCCGGCGTGCCGATCATCGGCACCAGCCCCGACAGCATCGACCTGGCCGAGGATCGCGAGCGTTTCCAGCAGCTGGTCGACAAGCTGGGCCTGAAGCAGCCGCCCAACCGCATCGCCCGCAACGCCGAGGAGTCCGTCGTGCTCGCGCGCGAGGTCGGCTACCCGCTGGTGGTGCGTCCGAGCTACGTGCTCGGCGGCCGGGCCATGGAAGTGGTGCATTCGGACGCCGACCTGGAGCGCTACATCCGCGATGCGGTGCGCGTGTCGGAAAAATCGCCGGTGCTGCTGGACCGCTTCCTCGACAACGCCATCGAGGTGGATGTCGACATCATCGCCGACAAGGACGGCAACGTCCTGATCGGCGGGGTGATGGAGCACATCGAGGAGGCCGGCGTGCACTCCGGGGATTCCTCCTGCTCGCTGCCGCCGTACTCGCTGTCGGCGCAGACCCAGGCGCGCCTGCGCGAGCAGGTGACGGCGCTGGCCAAGGCGCTCAACGTGGTCGGACTGATGAACACCCAGTTCGCGATCCAGAACGACGGCAACGGCGAGGACACGATCTACCTGCTGGAAGTGAACCCGCGCGCCTCGCGCACGGTGCCGTTCGTGTCCAAGGCCACCGGCATGGCGCTGGCCAAGATCGCCGCGCGCTGCATGGCCGGCAAGACCTTGGCCGAGCAGGGCGCAACCGGCGAGATCATTCCGGACTACTACTCGGTCAAGGAAGCGATCTTCCCGTTTGCCAAGTTCCAGGGCGTCGATCCCATCCTTGGGCCCGAAATGCGCTCTACCGGCGAGGTGATGGGCGTGGGCCGCAGCTTCGGCGCGGCCATGGCGCGCGCGCAGGAGGCCGCCAGCATCAAGGCGCTGCCCGACGGCGGCAAGGTCTTCGTCTCCGTGCGTGATCCGGACAAACAGCGCGTGCTGCCGGTGGCCCAGGATCTGGTCGACCGCGGCTATTCGCTGGTCGCCACCAGCGGCACGGCGAAGTTCCTGCGCGCGCAGGGTCTGGAATGCCAGAGCATCAACAAGGTCAACGAGGGCCGGCCGCACATCGTCGACCTGATCAAGAACGGCGAGATCGTCTACATCGTCAATACCACCGAGGGCAGCCAGGCCATTTCGGACTCGTTCTCGATCCGTCGCGAGGCCCTTCAGCAGCGCATTACCTATTCGACCACCATCGCCGGCGCACGCGCATTGCTGCAGTCGCTGGAGTTCCGTGATGCCGGGCCGGTGCTGTCGCTGCAGGAACTGCACGCGACCGTGAAGACCACCGCCTAGCTTTGCCCCGACGCTCCCGGGCACAATCGGGACGTCGCAGAAAAACCAGTGCCGGCCACGCGCCGGCCCGAGGACCATTCCATGCAAGCACCCCTTACCGCCAAGGGTGCGCAGCGTCTGCGCACCGAACTTGAGCAGCTGAAATCCGTCAAGCGGCCGGCCGTCATCGCCGCCATTGCCGACGCGCGTGAACACGGCGATCTCAAGGAGAACGCCGAATACCACGCCGCGCGTGAGCAGCAGAGTTTCATCGAAGGCCGCATCAAGCAGCTTGAGAGCGAGCTGTCGAACTCGCAGATCATCGACATCGCCGCGCTGAACGTGGGCGACAAGATCGTGTTCGGCGCAACCGTCGACCTGGTGGATACCGAGAGCGATGAGGAGCGGACCTACCAGATCGTTGGCGACCTGGAGGCCGACATCAAGCTGGGCCTGATCGCGATTTCCTCGCCGGTCGCGCGCGCGCTGATCGGTCGCCACGAAGGGGACAGCATCATCATCGATGCACCGGGCGGCACCCGCGAATACGACATCGTCGCCGTCCGTTACGTCGTCTGAGGATGGCCCGGCGCGCGGTCACCCTGCTGATGCCGGCGCGCAGCCGCTTCGGCGGCCAGCGACTGTCGGAAAGCGCGGGTCGCTGGTTCGCCCGCGCGGACCGCTCCGATCCGGGCGGCGAGCTGGTGCAGCGCCAGTTTGACGTGCTGCCGCGCGGCTGGCCCGTCGCCGCCGTCACCCGTCAGCGCGACGCGGGCGACGCGGCGGGATCGGCCTGGATGCGCGCGGACCCGGTCTATATCCAGCCGGAGATCAACGGCGCACGCCTGATGGCGCATGGCGACGCGCTGTCGCTGAGCGAGGCCGACACCGCCGCGTTCCTGCCCGCGCTCAAGCCGTACTTCGGCGATGGCGGGACCTTGCTGGATGCGCCCGTGCCGTCCCGCTGGTATCTGCAAATGCCCGCCGGCGCGAAGCTGCCGGCGATGGCGTCGCTGGACAACGCTCTGGGCGCCGATCTGTTCGAGCAATTGCCGGACGGCCCGGACGGGCGTCGCTGGCGGGCGCTGCTGAGCGAGGCGCAGGTGATCCTGCACAACCATCCGCGCAATGCCGAGCGGGCCGCGCTGGGTCTGGCGCCGGTGAATTCGCTGTGGTTCTGGGGCGCCGGCACGCTGCCGGACCACGTGCGCACCGTGCATGCGCGGATCGCCAGCGACGACGACACCCTTACCGCGTTCGCGACCGCCGCCGGCGTGCCGGCCGGTCCGCTGCCGGCGCGCTGGACGGAGGACGGCGAAGGGCTGTTCGACCTGCGTCATCTGCGGGATCTGGCGGTGTTCGATCGCGACTGGTGGCAGCCCTTGTCGGTGCAGCTGGGATCGGGCGGCATTGCGTCGGTGATAGTGGAATTCGCCGACGGCCACCGCCTGGACATGCTGCCGCGCCACCGCTGGCGTTTCTGGCGGCGGCCAATGCGGTCCTTCGTCAATCCGGCGCCGGAATCCGTGCAGTGAGCCGCGGCGGGATCGTACGTCGCCCGGCCGGTGCCGGGTCAGGACCTTGGCCGGACAGCATTCCGCCACTCCTCCGGCGCATCTACGGCGCCCGGGGCGCGCTTACCGAGGCACAGGCGCGTCCTCGCCTGGCCCATCTGCTCCCGCCCGACGGCCTGCTGGGGCTGGACGCCGCCACAACGCTGCTGGCTGAGGCGATCTCCGGTGACCGCCACATCCTGGTGGTCGGTGACTTTGACTGCGACGGGGCGACGGCGTGCGCGGTCGCGGTTCGGGGTTTGCGCATGCTCGGCGCGCGGCGCGTGTCCCACGCCGTCCCCAACCGCGCGGTTCATGGCTACGGGCTGTCGCCCGCGCTGGTCGCCGAGCTCGCACCGCTGCAGCCGGACCTGTTGGTCACCGTGGACCACGGCATCGCCTGTCACCCGGGCATCGCCGCGGCCAAGGCGCTGGGGTGGAAGGTGCTGGTCACGGACCACCATCTACCCGGCGACACGCTGCCGCCCGCCGATGCGATCGTCGATCCGAGCCAGCCCGGTGACACCTTCCCCAGCAAGGTGCTGGCCGGCGTCGGAGTGATGTTCTACGTGCTGCTGGCCCTGCGTCGACGTCTGCTCGCGGACGGCTCGCTGGACGGCGGCAGCAACGGGCGCGGCCCCGACCTCAGCCGGTTGCTTGACCTGGTAGCGGTCGGCACCGTCGCCGATCTGGTGCCGCTGGACGCCAACAACCGCGCCCTCGTCGCGGCCGGCCTGCGCCAGTTGCGGGCAGGCAAAGGGTGCGCAGGCCTGCAGGCGCTGATCGAGGCCGCCCAGCGGGATCCGGCGCGGTTGAGCGCCAGCGACATCGGTTTCGCCATCGCCCCGCGCCTGAACGCGGCGGGCCGGTTGGAGGACATGGCCGTCGGCATCGAGTGCCTGCTCACCGACGACATGACCCAGGCGCGGGAGATTGCCACCACGCTCAACCGCATCAACACCGAGCGCCGCGCGGTCCAGCAGCAGATGACCGACGAGGCCGAGCAGGCGTTTGCCCGGGTGGCCCTGGACACCAGCGACGTGCCGCTGGCCGCGTGCCTGTTCGATCCGGGATGGCACCCAGGCGTGGTCGGGCTGGTCGCCTCCAAGATGAAGGAGCGTCTGCACCGCCCGGCCATCGCCTTTGCACCGTCCGAGCCGGGCGGCGACATGCTGCGCGGTTCGGCGCGCTCGATTCCCGGCTTCCATATCCGCGATGCACTGGCCACGGTCGATTCGCGCAACCCCGGCCTGATCGAGCGCTTTGGCGGACATGCGATGGCCGCCGGGCTTTCCCTGCCGCTCGCCTCGCTGGACGCGTTCCAGCATGCGTTCCGCAAATGCGTCGAGCTGACCCTGTCGCCCGAGTTGCTGCACCTGCAGATTCCCAGTGACGGCGAACTCGCCGCCGACGAGTTCACCCGCCACAGCGCCGATGCACTGCGCCACGGCGGCCCGTGGGGGCAGGGCTTCCCCGAGCCCCAGTTCGACGGCGAATTCGATGTACTCGGCTGGCGCATCGTCGGCCAGAAGCACCTGAAGCTCGAACTCGCGCTCGCTGGCCGGCGGGTCAACGCCATCCATTTCGGTGGCTGGGACCAGCAGGAACCGCCGCCCCGGGTGCGGATCGCTTACCGGCTGGAAGCGGACGACTACCGTGGCGGCGACGCCATCCAGCTGGTCGTGGTGCACCGCGAAGCGGCGTGACGGGACGCCTCAGTCGACCTGCAGCGGTGCTGTCTTTGGCCGTTCAAGCCGCGCGCCCCGCGGCACCAGTCCGAGTCCGAACAGTGGCCGCAGCACCGTGACGCGACGAATCACCAGTTCGTGCAGCAACGCGCAGCCCGCGATCGTCAGCAATGTCACCAGCACCGGTTCCAGCACGGGCCCGATCTGCAGAGGGATCAGCCAGTACGCGGCCAGCACGATCAGGCTCTGGTGCAGGATGTACCACGGATACACGGCTTCGTTGGCGTAGGGGAGCCAGCGCATCGGGCGGTTCAACAGCGCGTGGCCCCAAGCAAAGATCGCCAGCAGCGCCGACCACATGTACAGCGCACGCGCCGCTCGCTCGACCGTGCCCCAAGGCACATGTTGCGCCCAGAGCGGGACGTCGCCGGCGGGCAGGTGCTGGCCCGCTGCCTTGAGGCTCAGCTCCACCGAAATGCAGGCCACCGCGATGGCCAACAACGGCTTTCGCAGGCGGGTCAGGCCGGTCCAGAACGCGGCTTTGTCGGCGACAGCGAAACCGAGTACGAAGACCGGAAAGTATTCCGCATGCAGGTACCAGTCGCCGACCAGCGCGTGGGTTTCCGGGAAGCGCGGCTTCAGGAGCACCAGGAAAGCAAAGAACATCGTCGCGGGCATCAGCAGCCAGGCAAGCCCGCGCGGGCGGACCAGCGATTCGATGGCCCGCTGTGCGGGGGCGGAGCGGAGCAGCGGCGCCAGCGCCAGCAGCACCAACGTGTACACCCACAGATAGGCCAGGTACCACAGGTGGTTCCACGTGATCCCGTGGGTGGACCCCGCGAAAGTGCCTGCCGGCCACGGGCGCAGTTGCAGATACCGCCACATGAAGGCGCCATAGCCGGTTTCGATCGTTCCCTTGCTGACCCCTTCGCAGTACGCCTGCGCGGACACAATGAACAGCATGCCGAAAACGAGCGGGACCAGCAGGCGCCAGGTGCGGGCAAGCATGAAGCTGCGCGGGTTCCGTCCCCGCGACGCCAGCCCAAGGGCAATGCCGGAGATGGCGAAGATCAGTGGCATCCGCCAGCGATTGAACACGATCCGGACATAGTCCAGCCAGCCGTTCTGGTAGCTGCTGACAATGTGGAAATCCGAGTCGCGCTGATACACCCCGCTGACGTGATAGAGGATCAGGATGGCGAAGGCGATGACGCGCAACGCATCGATGTCATGGCGGCGGGGCATGCGGCGGTCCTCGATGATTTCCCCGAATCCTAGCCGCGGGATACGAAAGCGCCGCATGCAAGTGATTGATCGCGCGTGGCTTGTGACCAGTGGAGGGCTTGCAGGGACGAACTGCCGCTCTCCGGTGAGCGACCAACCGTATGATGCGCCGATGCAGGCTGCTCCTCCGACACCCGCCGAGAGCTATCTCGCGCATCGCCGCCCTTTTGAAGTCTGGTACTGGGTCGTTAGTTGCTGCCTGAGTGCCCTGGGTGGGAGTTATGCAAAGTGGGCCGACTATCAGCGGCTGGGATTGGCGCTGGACTGGTGGAAGCCGCTGACGTGGTCGTGGAGCAGCGCGCTGTTGCAGTTGGCGCTGGTGCCTGCCTTGCTGTGGTTCACCCGGCGCTGGCCACTTCATCTGGACACGTGGCGGCGCAATCTTGGGTGGTATCTGCCGGCCAGCGTTGCCTGGTCCGTGCTGCACGTCGCTGGAATGGTGGCCTTCCGTAAGATGGTTTATCTCACCCAGGGCGCCAGCTACAAGTTCGGCGATTGGCCGGCCGAAGTGCTCTACGAGTATTCCAAGGATGTGCGCACCTTCATCGGCATGGTGCTGTTGATTCACGGCTACCGGCTGCTGGTGTTGCGACTGCAAGGCGAAGCCAGCGTGCTGGACGTTCTCGACAATGGGCATGCGGTCGAGCAGGTGGATCGGCCCGAGCGCTTCCTGGTACGCACGCTCGGTCGGGAATTCCTGATTGCCGCAGCCGACGTGGAGTGGCTGCAATCGTCAGGCAACTACGTCAACCTGCATCTGGGCGGGCGTGCCTACCCCTTGCGCAGCACGATTGCGGGCATCGAGGCGAAGCTGGACCCGGCGCGGTTTCTGCGGATCCACCGCAGCTACATCGTGAATCTCGATCAGATCGTCTCGATCGAACCGCTGGACAGCGGGGACGCACGCGTTCACCTCAAAGATGGGCAATCGCTGCCCTGCAGTCGGCGCTGGCGGCAGCTTCTGAGAGAGCGGGTGGACCCGGTTGCCGAAACCTGAGGTCAGCGGCTCGCGGTCACGCACTGAGGACGATCATTCCATCCTCAGGTCACAGGCGCGGGACGCCCTCAGCCCTTGCGCCTGCTAGACTTGGCGGTCATTTTTCGCATGAAACCACGGACATGATCGAACTGAATCCCGTCCACGAGCGCATCGACGATCTCAAGGATCGTTTGCAGGCGCTCAGGGGGTATCTTTGACTTCGACACCAAGGTCGAACGTCTGGAAGAAGTCAGCCGCGAGCTGGAAAGCCCGGACGTCTGGGACGACGCCGAGCGCGCGCAGTCGCTGGGTCGCGAACGCGCTTCGCTGGACCGCGTCGTCAATGGCATCCGCAGCCTGACCGAGAGCGTCACCGGCGCCGAGGAGCTGCTTGAGCTGGCGGAAATGGAAGGCGACGACGACACCGCCCAGGCGGTGATCGAGGACGTTGAAACCTATGCGAAGGCCGTCGACGAGCTCGAGTTCCGGCGGATGTTTTCCGGCGAGATGGACAACGCGGCTGCATTCGTCGACATCCAGGCCGGAGCCGGCGGCACCGAGGCCCAGGACTGGGCCGAGATCCTGTTGCGGATGTACCTGCGCTGGGCCGAATCGCGCGGCTGGAAGGCCGAGCTGATGGAAGTCAGCGGCGGCGACGTGGCCGGCGTGAAGTCGGCGACCTTCCGCGTCGAAGGCGAGTTCGCCTACGGCTGGCTGAAGACCGAGACCGGCGTGCACCGTCTGGTGCGCAAGTCGCCGTTCGACTCCGACAACCGCCGCCACACCAGTTTCACCTCGGTGTTCGTCGCGCCGGAAGTGGACGACAACATCGAGATCGACATCAATCCGGCCGACCTGAAGACCGACGTCTACCGCTCCTCCGGTGCCGGCGGCCAGCACGTCAACAAGACCGAGTCCGCCGTGCGCATCACCCACGTGCCGACCGGCACGGTGGTGGCCTGCCAGACCGAGCGCAGCCAGCACGCCAACCGCGACCGCGCGATGAAAATGCTGGCCGGAAAGCTCTATGAGCTGGAGATCCAGAAGCGCAACGCCGAGCGCGACGCGGTGGAGGCGACCAAGTCCGACATCGGCTGGGGCAGCCAGATCCGCAACTACGTGCTCGACCAGAGCCGGATCAAGGACCTGCGCACCGGTATCGAGCGCAGCGATACCCAGAACGTCCTCGATGGCGACCTTGACGAGTTCGTCTCGGCCAGCCTCAAGGCGGGCCTGGCGGTGGGCGCGAAACGCTCCGACGCCACCTGATCCGGGCCCCGCGACCGTCGCACCCCCATGCATCACCTTTCAGGCATGACCATGACCGATTCCGCTCCAGCCCCTGCCGACGCCACGACCGCCGACGCCCGTCCCGACGAGAACAAGCTGGTGGCCGAGCGCCGCGCCAAGCTCGCCGAGTTGCGGGAGCAGGGCATCGCGTTTCCCAACGACTTCCGCCGTCATGACTACGCCGGTGATCTGCAGGCCGAATACGCCGATGCGGAGCAGTGGAGCGCGGAAGCACTGGACGCGAAGCAGCACCGGGTCGCGGTCGCCGGACGCATCGTGCTGAAGCGGGTGATGGGCAAGGCGAGCTTCGTCCAGATCCAGGACGAGTCCGGCCGTCTGCAGCTCTTCCTGCAGGCGAACACGCTGGGCGAGACCTATGCCGCGTTCAAGGGCTGGGACGTGGGCGACATCGTCGGCGCGCAGGGCGTACTCACGCGCACCCGCACCGGCGAGCTGTCGGTCCGGGTCGACCAGTTGCGCCTGCTGACCAAATCCCTGCGGCCGCTGCCGGACAAGTTCCACGGCCTGTCGGACGTGGAGCAGCGCTACCGCCAGCGCTATGTGGACCTGATCGTGTCGCCGGAAGCGCGCGAGGTGTTCATCAAGCGCTCGCGGATCATCCGCGCGATGCGCGAGTGGCTCGACAGCCGGCGCTTCCTGGAAGTCGAGACGCCGATGATGCACCACATCCCCGGCGGCGCCACGGCCAAGCCGTTCAGGACCCACCACAACGCGCTCGACCTGGACCTGTACCTGCGCGTCGCGCCCGAGCTGTACCTCAAGCGTCTCGTGGTCGGCGGCCTGGAGCGCGTCTACGAGATCAACCGCAACTTCCGCAACGAGGGCGTCTCCACCCGGCACAACCCCGAGTTCACGATGCTCGAGCTGTACGAGGCCTACGCGACCTACAACGAGGTCATGGACCTGACCGAAGCGATGATCCGCGACATTGCGGTGTCGGTGCTGGGCACCACCCAGCTGGAATGGGACGGCGAATCGATCGACGTCGGCCCGGCCTTCCGGCGCTGGACGATGAGCGACGCCGTGCTGGAACACAACCCGGAGATCAGCGCCGCCGACCTGCGCGATGTGGATGCGATGCGCGCCCACTGCGAGCGTCTGAAGATCCCGCTGAAGCCTGGCTATGGCTGGGGCAAGATGCTGCTGGAGATCTTCGAGGAAACCGTCGAGCACACCCTGATCCAGCCGACCTTCATCATCCGCCATCCGGTCGAGGTCAGCCCGCTTGCGCGCGAGAGCGACGACGATGCCGGCATGACCGACCGCTTTGAACTGTTCGTTGGGGGCAAGGAGCTGGCGAACGGCTTCTCCGAGCTCAACGACGCCGAGGACCAGGTCGCGCGCTTCAAGGCGCAGGTCGCGGCCAAGGACAGCGGCGACGACGAGGCCATGCACTTCGACGCCGACTACATCCGCGCGCTGGAGATCGGGCTGCCGCCGACCGGCGGGCTGGGCGTGGGCATCGACCGTCTCGTCATGCTGATGACGGGTTCCTCCTCGATCCGCGACGTGCTGCTGTTCCCGTACATGCGGCCGGAATCGGCGAGCTAGCCACGCCGGTTCGCTGTAACGCGCGTAGGCTCGCTTCGCACAGCCACTCGGGTCACAGCAGTACTGGCACGCATCGGCAACACCCACGCACCCGCACGCGTTGCTGGATGGTTCCCGGTGCCTAGAACCGTTCGCTGGCCGGCATGTAGCGCCACTGTCCGACGGGCATCTTGTTCAGGCCCATACGGCCAATGCGCAGGCGCCGGATTGCCACCACCCGCAGTCCCACCTGCGCGCACATGTCGCGCAACTGGCCGGGCCGGACATCCTTGATCGCAAAGCGCAGGCGGATCTCGTTCTGCCAGCTGACCTTGCACGTCGGTAGCGTGCGACCTTCGTAGCTCAGTCCGCGCGCAAGACGGCTCAAGGTGTAGGGACCTGCCTGGCCGTCGATCTCGACCAGGTACTCCTGCTCCAGTTTCGCCCCGTCCTCTTTCAGGCGCCGGGCGGTGCGGGGGTCTTGGCTGACCACGACCAGCCCGCTGGCATCGTCATCCAGCGGCATCAGCGGTTGCAGGTGGGAAAAATGGCGCTGCAGCGTGCGGATGCCGCGACGCTCGTCGCCTTCGATGCGGTTCGCCTCGGTGATCAACGACGCCGAATCGGGAAAGGCCAGGGCGGCCGGCTTGTGCAGCAACATGGTCGCCGGTTCGCTGGCTTCCAGGCGCGCGTCCGGGTCGAGCTCCACGCACTGCGCATCGACCATGAATTGCGGCGACTCGACCACTTCGCCGTCGACCTTGACCCAGCCCCCTTCGATGTACTGTTCGGCCTGCGCGCGCGAGCACGCCGCCAGGTCGGATACCTTGCGGGAGAGTCGCTCAGGGGATGGGGCGGGGTGATCGGACATCGGCGGCACCTGGGTACGGCCGACCAGTGTAGATCGACCCGGCCATAAAGGCCGGGTCGCGTTCGTGCTGCCGCCCGTTGCAGGCGGCGCGGCTCGTGTCAGGAAGCGTCGGCGATGTCCTTGATGGCCTGGTCCAGCACCGGCGCATCCGCGCCGGGCGCGACGTGGTGCGGCTTGCGCTCATCGGCGGCCAGCTTGCCCAGCGAGCTCTCCAGCTTGCTCTTGAGCTTCTGCGCGGCGCCGTTGATCGACTCCTGCACGGTGGCGGCCTCGGCGGTGACGGCGACCGGGTCGCGAGACGCCAGGCGCGCTTCCATCAGGCAGCGCTTGTCATTCTGGCCGGACTTGTCCGCGTTCAGGTCGCTCAGGTGCACCTCGATCCGGGTGATCTGGCTGGCGAAGCGCGACAGCACGTTGTTGACGACCTTGTCGACGTGGGCCGCGACCGATTCGTCGCCCTGGATGTTTCTGTCGGTGTTGAGCTGGATCTTCATTCAGACGTATCTCCGTCGGTGGGGTCGGCGTTGTCGCCGGGTCACAGGCAACAATAGTCCATTGCATGTTGACCGGGTGACAACGGGCCTTGGACGCCGGGGCGGCCGCCGAAGTTCCCTCCGCGCCGCCCGCGGCGGCCGGCACACAGCCAGTCGCACCGGTAAAATCGGCGGATGAAGGTCATCAATATCGCCGCCTACCACTTCACCCACATCGCCGACCCTGACGCGATCGCCGAGCGTCTGCACAGCCGTGCGGTCGAGGCTGGCCTGCGCGGTACCGTGCTGGTGGCGCCGGAAGGTCTCAATATCTTCCTGGCCGGCGCGCAGGAAGGCATCGACGCCTTCCTGTCGCCTCTGCGGGACGATCCGCGCTTTGCGGGCATGCCGGTCAAGACCAGCCGCAGCCACGACCAGCCGTTTGCCCGGCTGAAGGTGAAGGTCAAGCCGGAAATCATCGCCTGGCGGCGGGCCGATGGGGCGCCGCTCGACCATCCGCGAGCCCCGACGGTGGCGCCGGTGGATCTGGCGCGCTGGATCGAGTGCGGCGTCGATGACGATGGTCGCCCGCTGGTGCTGCTTGACACGCGCAATCGCGAGGAAGTCGCCTACGGCAGCTTCCGCGACGCGCTGACCCTGCCGATCGACAACTTCACCGATCTGGTGGCGGCGCTGGCGCCGCACCGCGAGGCGCTTGCCGGTGCGACGGTGGTGAGCTTCTGCACCGGCGGCATCCGCTGCGAGAAAGCCGCGCTGACGCTGCGGGCGGACGGCATGGACAACGTCCTCCAGCTGGACGGCGGCATCCTCGGCTATTTCGAGCAGGTGGGCGGCGCCGGTTATGAAGGCCGCTGCTTCGTCTTCGATGAGCGGGTGGCGCTGGATCCGTCGCTGCAGCCACTCGTGGACGGGGATCCACTCCAGCCGGCTGCTTGAGCGCGACGTGGCAACCGGCGCCATCGTCCCCATATCGGGTGCTGGGAGTCTGGCGAAAAGGGCTCGCTCAAGCGGAGAAATCACGACTGTGTTGCGGCTGGGTGTGGAAGGAATGTCCTGCGCGTCCTGCGTGGGCCGGGTCGAGACGGCCTTGTCGAAGGTTGCCGGGGTGCGCGCAGTCAGCGTGAACCTCGCCACCGAAATGGCCGAGGTGGACGCCGGCGACGATGTCTCGCTGTCAACCCTGGTCGATGCGGTGACAGCGGGCGGCTACGCGGTCCGCGACGAGTCGATCGACCTTGCGATTGAGGGCATGACCTGTGGGTCGTGTTCGGGGCGGGTCGAGAAGGCGCTGGCCGCGGTTCCCGGCGTGCTGGAGGTCAACGTCAACCTGGCGACCGAGCAGGCCCGCGTGCGCATGCTTGCGGGATCTGACGCTTCGGCGCTGGTCGATGCGGTGAAGGGCGCCGGATACGGGGCGAGTATCCCCGCGACCGGTGCGGCCACCGACGGGGGCCCGGGTACCACCGGGCGCCCGCCACGCGACAGCCGCCACTCGCGTGAATTGCGCCACCTGCTGATCGCCATCGCCTTGTCGGCGCCACTGATGCTGCCGATGCTGGCGATGCCGTTCGGCCGCGACTGGATGCTGCCGGGCTGGGTGCAGTTCGCGCTGGCCACGCCGGTGCAGTTCTGGCTCGGCGCGCGTTTTTACCGCGCCGGGTGGGGCGCGCTGAAGGCCGGCGCCGGCAATATGGACCTGCTGGTGGCGCTGGGCACCAGTGCGGGCTACGGATTGAGCGTGTACCACCTGTTTGCGGATGCCGGGCCGGGCGGCGCGCACCTGTACTTCGAGGCCTCCGCGGTCGTGATCACCCTGGTCCTGCTCGGCAAGTGGCTGGAGGCGCGGGCCAAACGACAGACCACAGAGGCGATCCGCGCGCTGCAGGCCTTGCGTCCCGACACGGCGCGCGTGGTGCGCGATGGCGTGGAGCGCGAGCTGCCGCTGGAAGAGGTGCGGGTCGATGACGAGGTGGTGGTGCTGCCGGGCGAGCGCATTCCGGTGGATGCGCAGATCATCGAGGGCCGCAGCCACGCCGATGAGTCGCTGATTACCGGTGAGTCGCTGCCGGTGGCCAAGGAGCCGGGTGATCGCGTCACCGGCGGTGCGGTCAACGGCGAAGGCCGCCTGCGCCTGCGCACGGTCGCGATCGGCGCTGAAACCGCGCTGGCGCGGATCATCCGCCTGGTCGAGGACGCGCAGGCGAAGAAGGCGCCGATCCAGCGCATGGTCGACAAGGTCAGCGCGGTGTTCGTGCCCGTGGTGGTGGGGATCGGAGTGCTGACGCTGCTCGGCTGGGGGTTGATTGGGGGCGACTGGAACGTGGCGATCCTCAACGCGGTCGCGGTGCTGGTGATTGCCTGTCCCTGCGCGCTGGGACTGGCGACACCGACCGCGATCATGGCCGGGACCGGCGTCGCGGCGCGCGCGGGCATCCTGATCAAGGACGCCGAGGTGCTGGAGACCGCCCGCTCGCTGAAGATCATCGCCTTCGACAAGACCGGCACCCTGACCGTTGGCCGACCAACGCTGGCGCAGCACATCGGCGCGGACGGCGATGACGCGGCGGTGCTGCGCCTGGCGGCTGCGTTGCAGGCCGGCAGCGAGCATCCCCTGGCCAGCGCGGTGCTGCAGGCCGCCAGTGATATCGACGTTCCACGCGCTGCCAACGTGCGGGCCCTGGCAGGCCGCGGGCTGGACGGCGAGGTCGAGGGTCGCGACCTGCTGCTCGGAAGCTCGCGGCTGATGCAGGAAAGCGGGGTCGATCTCACTTCCATGGAATCGCAGGGCGGGGAATTGGCCGCGCACGGTCACAGCGTCTCGTGGTTGGCCGAGCGTCTGCCCGACAGGGTGCGTTTGCTGGGCCTGCTCGCGTTCCGCGACGAGCCGCGACCCGAGGCCCGCGACGCCATCCGGACCCTGCACGCGCAAGGCCTGCGCACGGCGATGATTTCGGGGGACAACCTCGGTGCGGCTCGGGCCGTGGCCGATGCGCTCGGCATCGACGATGTACGCGCCGAGGTGCTGCCCGGTGACAAGGCCGAGGCGGTGAATGACCTGAAAGCCGCGGGGCCGGTGGCGATGGTCGGCGACGGCATCAACGATGCGCCCGCACTGACAGCCGCAGATGTGGGCATCGCGATGGGCGGTGGCAGTGACGTCGCGATGCACGCGGCGGGGATCACCCTGATGCGTTCCGATCCGCGTCTGGTATCGGACGCGATCGCCATCTCCCGCCGCACCAGCGCCAAGATCCGGCAGAACCTGTTCTGGGCGTTCATCTACAACGTGATCGGCATTCCGCTGGCTGCCGCTGGATTGCTCGATCCGGTGGTCGCCGGCGCCGCCATGGCCTTCTCCAGCGTCAGCGTGGTTTCCAATACGCTGCTGCTGCGACGCTGGAAACCGCAGTCGGCGAGTCAGCCCGCAACGGAGTGACGCTCGCTGCGAGCGCTCAGCCCCGGATGTCGGTGGAGCGCGCCAGCCAGTCCACCGCGCCCAACCCGGCGCGGCGACCGCTGGCGAAGCTGGCGTTGAGCAGGTAGCCGCCGGTCGGCGCCTCCCAGTCCAGCATCTCGCCGGCGCAGAACACGCCGGGCAGGGCGTTGAGCATGAGGGCCTCGTTCATCGCCTCCAGCCGGACGCCGCCGGCGCTGCTGATCACCTCGTAGACGGGGCGCGGACGCAGCAGTGTCAAGGGCAGGCGTTTGATCGTGCGGGCGACCCGGTCCGCATCAGCCAGTCCGTTCTTGCCCAGCACCTCATAAAGCAGCGCGGTTTTGACGCCGTTGAGTCCGGCTTGCCGGCGCAGGTGGTCGCTCATGCTGCGCCCGTTGCGCGGTTTGGCGAGGTCGGCACGCAGGCGGTCGAGATCGCGACCGGGCGCGAGATCCAGCGTCAGCATGGCGCGGCCGTCGTGCGCGATCGCGTCGCGCAGCGGGGCGGAGATCGCGTAGACCAGGCTGCCTTCGATGCCGTTGGCGGTCACCACGCACTCGCCCTGCAGCGCATGGTCCGCGCCGTCCTCGCGCCAGTGTGCGATGACCGGCTTCAGCGGTGCGCCGGCATGGCGCTGGACGAAGTGCGCGCTCCAGTCGATGTCGAAACCGCAGTTGGCGGGGACCAGAGGCGCCGTGTCCACGCCGCGCGCAGCCAGCCAGGGTTGCCAGGCGCCGTCCGAGCCGAGCTGGGGCCAGCTGGCGCCGCCCAGGGCAAGCACAATGGCGCGATGACGCGCCGCTAGTTCGCCCGTAGGCGTCGAGAATCGGAGCGCGCCGTCACTGTCCCAGCCCTCCCAACGGTGCTGCACATGGAAACTCACGCCCTGATCGCGCAGCCGCCGCACCCAGCCGCGCAGCAGCGGCGCCGCCTTGCGATCCAGCGGGAAGACCCGGCCGGAACTGCCGACGTAGGTCTCCACTCCCAAGCCGCGCGCCCACTCGCGCAACGCAGCGGCATCGAAGTCGTCCAGCCACGCGCCGACCGCCTCGCTGCGCTCCCGGTATCGCCGGTCGAACCCCGGGCGGTCCTCGCCGTGGGTGAGGTTCAAGCCGCCCTTGCCGGCAATCAGGAACTTGCGCCCGACCGAGCCCTTGGCCTCGTAGAGGTCGACCTCGATGCCTGCCGCGCGGGCGGTTTCGGCGGCCATCAGGCCGGCCGGGCCCCCGCCGATGACGGCCACGCCGGGCAGGGCGGTGGGGTCTGACATGAAACGGCTCCGGGCGGCGCAGCGGGGCGCTGCATTATGCCGTGCTGGGGTATCTTCAGCCCTTCGGATTTGAGGGGACACGGACACAGATGCCTATCACCAACCGCAGCCGGCTTGGTACCGGAAAATGCCTCGCCCTTGCCGTCGCGCTGACCGCTGCACTTGCGCTGGTCCCCGCCGCACACGCGCAGGATGTCGCGACGGAGACGACGGCACCCGAAGCTAAGGCGCGCCCCGACCTCGCTGTTTTCGTCGACGCACCGGCGGGATTGCCCGCCCAGCTCGCCGACTTCGATGCCTACATCGAGGACATCCGCGAGCGCTTCGAGGTGCCGGCGATGGCGGTGGCGATCGTCAAGGACGGGCGCGTCGTATTGGAACGCGGCTACGGCACGCGCGATCTGGACAGCAAGGTCCCGGTGGACGAGCACACCCTGTTCGCCATCGCCTCCAATACGAAGGCGTTCACCGCCGCCTCGCTGTCGATGCTGGCCGACGAGGGCAAGCTGAAAATGGACGACCGCGTGGTCGACCACCTGCCGTGGTTCCGCATGTCGGACGCCTACGTCACCGGCGAGATGCGCATCCGCGACCTGCTCGCCCACCGCAGCGGGCTCGGCCTGGGCGCGGGGGACCTGCTGTACTGGCCGGGCTCCAGATACACCACCGAGGAAGTGGCGCGCCGGCTGAAGGATGTCCCGCTCAAGGGCGGCTTCCGCGACCGCTACGCCTACGACAACATCCTGTTCGGCGTCGCCCAGCTGGTGGTCGAGTCGGCCAGCGGCCAGCCATTCCGGGAGTTCCTGCAGAGCCGGATCTTCCGTCCGCTGGGCATGGACGACACCCGCTTCAACAGCGACTACCTGCAGCCAAGCGACAACGTCGCGACGGGCTACGCGCAGGCCGATTTCACCAGGCTGGTGGCGGCGCCGCGCGTGAGCTGGGGCAATGTCTCCGGCGCCGGCGGCATCTATTCCAGCGTCCACGACCTGACCCACTGGGTACGTGTGCAGCTCGATGGCGGGGTGATTTCCGGCGAAGGCGACAGTGCCCGGCGCCTGTTCAGCGAGAAGCGCCAGCGCGAGATGTGGTCGATGATCACCCCGATCCCGGTACCAAAGCCGTCGGTGCCGGCGCTGGCCGCCGCCACTCCCAACTACGCCGGCTACGGCGAAGGCTGGTCGCTGTCGGACTACCGCGGCAGCAAGCTGGTCTGGCACACCGGTGGCTGGCCGGGTTTCGTCTCCCGCATCACCCTGGTGCCCGAACACGATCTGGGCATCATCGTGCTGACCAGCGCCGAGCAGGGCGGGGCGTTCCAGGCGGCGACGATGCGCGTACTGGATGCGTACCTGGGCGGGTCGCGTACCGACTGGACCAGCGCCTATCTGTCGGCGCGCGGCAGTGCGCAGGAAAAGGCCGACAAGTCCTGGCAGGAGCATATCGCCAAGCGCGACCTGCGCTCCATTCCGTCTCTGCCGCTGAGTGGCTACGCGGCCACCTACCGCGACCCCTGGTATGGCGACATCATCATCGAACGAAGCGGCGAGAAGCTGCGGATCCGCTTCGACAAGACGCCCGACCTGGTCGGCACGCTCAGCCACTGGCAGCACGACACCTTCGTGGTGCGCTGGGACGAGCGCTGGCTCAACGCCGACGCCTTCCTGACGTTCGCGCTTGAGCCCGACGGGGCGGTGCGCGAGGCGCGCATGCAGGCGATCTCGCCGCTGACCGACTTCAGCTTCGACTTCCACGACCTGCGGCTGGTGCCGCTCAAGCCGGACGCGGAGTAGCGTGCCGATTCGCTAGGGCGTGCCGGCCGGGGCCTCCGGCTCGAACACGACCACGTGCTCCAGGTCGAGGCGGATGCCGATGTCCTGCCCGACCGCGTGGTCGTGGTGGGATGGCACCAGCGCCTGCACCTGCTCGCCGTCATCCACCTGCAGGGTGTAGAGGAAATCGGCGCCGCGGAAATGGCGCCGCACGATCCGCGCCTGCATCGGGGCGTCGTCGTCGTGGATGACGTCATCGGGGCGCAGCAGCATCTGCACCTGTGAGCCGGGCGCGCTGAGCAGCCGGTGGTCGGACGTGAGTACGCCAAACCCGGTTCCGACGTGCATGTCATCCACCACGCGCGCCGGCAGCAGCACGCCTTCGCCGACGAAGCCGGCCACGAACGGGTTGGCCGGGCGGTGATAAAGATCGTAGGCGGTGGTCCACTGCTGCAGGCGGCCTTCGCCGATCACGCCGACCAGGTCGGCCATGGCAAAGGCCTCCGCCTGCGAGTGGGTGACCATCAGGGCGCCGATCCCGGTCGCCTTCAGCGCGGCGCGGACCTGGATCGCCAGACGTTCGCGCAGCTCGGGATCGAGGCTGGAAAACGGCTCGTCCAGCAGCACCATGCGTGGCTCCGGCGCCAGCGCCCGGGCCAGGGCGACACGTTGCTGCTGGCCCCCGGACAGCTGGTGCGGTGGGCGTCTGGCGTAATCGGCCAGACCCACCAGGTCGAGCATCGCTTCCGCGCGCGATTTCGCCTTCGCACGCGGCCAGCGGAACAGGCCGAAGCGGACGTTGTCGATCACGCTGAGGTGGGGCAACAGGGCGTGATCCTGGAACACCATGCCCATCTGGCGTTTTTCCGGCGCCAGGTGCACGCCGTTGCCGACCAGCACTTCGCCGTCGGCGCGGATGCAGCCGGCGGCAAGCGGCTCGAACCCGGCGACCGCACGCAGCAACGTGGTCTTGCCCGCGCCCGAGGGCCCGATCAGGCAACCGATCTGGCCGTCGGCCAGCTCCAGGCTGGCTCCGGAAAGCACCACGCGGCCGTCGTAGCCGACCGCGGCATTGTCGATCTCAAGCCGCATCGCGTCCTCGACGGGTCAGGGCAATCACGGGAATCAGCCCCGCCAGCGCGATGGCCAGCGAGGGCAGGGCGGCGCGGGCGTACTCGCCTTCATTGGTCAGCTCGAACACGCGGGTGGCCAGGGTGTCCCAGCCGAACGGGCGCATCATGAGGGTGATCGGCATTTCCTTCATCGTGTCGACCAGCACCAGCAGGCCGGCGGTGGCGAAGCTGCCGCGCAGCAGCGGCCAGTGCACGACGCGCAACTGGCGGGCGCCGGTGACGCCCATGCTGCGGCTGGCCTCCAGCAACCGGGGCCGGACCCGCAACAGCCCGCCAGCAACCGGCGCATGCGCCACCGCGAGGAAGCGGATGCCGTAGGCCACCAGCAACAGCACGAGCCCACCTTCCAGCGGGACGTCCCAGCCCCGGGTCTCGGCGAGCCAGGTGGAGAAGCGGGCGACCGGCACGTACAAGCCGATGGCCAGCAGTGCGCCGGGAAGTCCGTAGCCCAGGGTGGAGATGCGGGTGGCAGTGGTGGTGAGCATGCCGGGTTGCTCGCGCGCGGCCAGGGCGATGACGAAGGCCGCTGCGGTGGTCAGCGCCGCGGCCATGGCCGACAACGACAGCGCGTTGCGCAGGCTCGCGAAATAGCGCGGATCCAGGTCGTCCAGATGCGCCAACGCCTGCCAGCCGAGCTGCGAGAGCGGCAAGCCGAGCGCGACGACCAACACCAACGCGCACAGGGTGGTTGCCCACCAACCCCTGCGTCCCGTCTGCAGACGTGGCGCCTTGGCGTGACCGACGGAGACAAATGACTGGCGTCGCCGCGACGCGGTTTCCAGGCCGACCAGCACCAGCACCGCGACGAGCAGAACCGCGGCGATCTGCAGGGCCGTATCGGTCGAGAACAACGCAAACCACGCTTTGTAGATCGCGGTGGTGAACGTGTCGTAATTGAACGCGGACACCGCGCCGAAGTCGGCCAGGGTCTCCATCATCACCAGCAGCGTGCCGCCGGCGATCCACGGCCGTGCCATGGGCAGGCTGGCGCGGAAAAAAGCGCGCCACGGACCCATTCCCAGCGCGCGCGCCGCCTCCAGTGCGCGTGCGCCCTGGCTGGCAAACGCCTCGCGGGCGACCAGGTACACGTACGGGTACAGCGCCAGCGTCATGACCGCGATCAGGCCGGCGCGCGAGCGGATATCCGGCAGTTGCCATGCGGCGTGCTCACGCAGCCAGGCGGTGAACGGCGCGCCGTAGTCGAACAGACCGATGAAGGCGACCGCGAGCACGTAGCCGGGCATCGCCAACGGCAACACCAGCAGCCAGGCAAACCAGCGCCGGCCGGGGAATTCGCACAGCGCCACCAGCGCCGCCAGCGCAGTACCCAGGATCGCGCTTCCCGCGCCCACACCCAGCAGCAGCCACGCGGTATTGCCGGCGACCTGCGGCAGTACGTACTGCCACAGGTGCTGCAGCGTCTCGCTCTCAGGTCGCGCGAGCGCCGCCAGGGTCGCCCCCAGCGGTATCAGGCTGGGGAGCGTCAGCGCGACCGCGAGCCACGTCCATCCGCGCGGAACCGGCAGCGCACGCGCGTGGCGCGCGCCGCCGGACGCTGCCGCTGCCGGTGAAGCGGTGAACGGCTCAGCGATAGCCGGCACGGTCCATGAGCTTGACGGCGTCGGCCTGCATCGCCCCGGCCTGGGAGACGTTGATCAGGTCCTGGCGGTAATCGCCCCAGGCCTTGATCAGCGGATCGGTGGCAATCTTCGGGTTGGCGGGATATTCCAGGTTTTCGCCGGCGAACAGCTCCTGCGCGTCACCGTCGGAAAGCCACTCGATGAACTCGCGTGCCGCCTGCGGATGCGGTGCATGGCGGGTGACGCCTGCGCCCGATACGTTGACGTGCACGCCGCGCTCGCCCTCGGCCTGGTTGGGCCAGAAAACGGTGACCGGCAGCGCCTCGTCCTTGCGCAACGCGCGACCCAGGTAATAGGTGTTGCTGATGCCCACGGCGCAGCGGCCGGCAGCGATCGCGTCGATCACCTCGTTGTCGCTGGCCATCGGTGGCGCCGCCAGATTGGCCACCCAGCCGCGCACGACCTCTTCGGTCTTCTCCGCGCCCAGGCTGGCCATCATCGTGGCGATCAGGCTCTGGTTGTAGACCGAGTTGCTGGTGCGCAGGCACAGCTTGCCCTTCCATTTCGGGTCGGCGAGGTCTTCATACGTCGACAGCGTGTCCGCGGGGGCCTCGGCCGGATCGTGGATGATCGTGCGTGCGCGCACCGAGAGGCCGAACCAGCGGTTCTCCGGGTCGCGCAGGTTTTCCGGGATGTTGTCGCGCAGGCGCTGGGAGTCCACCGGCTGCAGCAGGTCCATGTTGGTGGCCTGCCACAGGTTGCCGGCGTCCACGGTGATGAACACGTCCGCCTTGCTGCGGCTGCCTTCGGCCTTGAGCCTCTCCATCAGGGGCGGCGCCTTGTCGGTCAGGTAGGTGATCTTGACTCCGGTCTCCTCGGTGTAACGGTCGAACAGGGGCTTGAGCAGCTGCTCGTTGCGCGAGGTATAGACCACCAGTTCGGTCGCGGCATCGCTGGACGGGGCGTCGGTGCCGGCATCGCTGGAAGGCGGTTTGTCGGCGGAGCAGGCGGCAAGCGCGGCCAGGATGACAGCGGTCAGGGGGAGCAGTCGCACGGAGGCACCTCGGCTGGGTACAAATGAGAATCGCTATTATCTACGAACCGGCGGCGGAAGTATCGGCAGGCAGGTTGGCAAAACCGTCACGGCGGCCCCATGTAAAGGGCACTGGACCATCCCCCGCGAGTGTTCCCCATGATTCCCTATTCCCTGCTCGACCTTGCCCCCGTCACCGAGGGCAGCGATATCCCCAAGCGTTTGCCAACACGCTGGATCTGGCGCGCAACGCCGAGCGCCTGGGCTACCAGCGCTTCTGGCTGGCCGAACACCACAACATGCCCGGCATCGCCAGCGCGGCGACCGCGGTCCTGATTGGCTATGTCGCCGGCGGCACCTCGACGATCCGCGTCGGCGCCGGCGGCATCATGCTGCCCAACCACTCACCGCTTCAGGTGGCGGAGCAGTTCGGCACCCTGGCGTCGTTGTACCCGGACCGAATCGACCTTGGCCTGGGCCGAGCGCCCGGAACCGACCAGGCGACCGTGCGCGCGCTGCGGCGCTACCACGAGGGCGCCGACGCGTTCCCGCACGACGTCGCCGAGCTGCTCGGCTTCTTCCGTCCGGCCAAACCCGGCCAACCGGTGCGCGCCGTGCCCGGTGCCGGGATCCAGGTCCCGGTCTGGCTGCTGGGCTCCAGCCTGTTCAGTGCGCGGCTGTCGGCGGCGATGGGCCTGCCGTTCGCATTCGCATCGCATTTTGCGCCCGACGCGATGGACGACGCGCTGGCCCTGTACCACGGCGAGTTCACGCCGTCGGCGCGCCTGGACAAGCCGCACGCGATGCTGGCGCTGAATGTGGTCGCCGCCGAGACCGACGCCGAGGCGCGACGCCTGTTCACCACCCAGCAGCAGGCGTTCGCGAAGCTGCGCCGGGGCGACATCGGCCTGGTGCCGCCGCCGATCGACGACATCGACGCGTGGTGGACACCGCAGGAGAAGGAAGGCGTGGGCCGTGCGCTGGCCTGCGCGGTGGTCGGTGATATCGACACTGTGCGCAAAGGCATCGCCGCCTTCATCGAACGTCACCGGCCCGATGAGCTGCTGCTCACCGCGAACATCTTCGACCACGCGGCGAGGGTGCGCTCGTTCGAGATTGCCGCCGAAGCGATGGCGAAGAACTGACGCTCGATCCGCGGCCGGGCGCCGGCTCAGTGCTTCTTGCTGACGTCCATCAGTTCGACCTCGAACACCAGCGAGGCGTCCGGCGGAATCACGCCGCCGGCGCCCCGGCTCCCGTAGCCCAGCGCGGCGGGTATCAGCAGCACGCGCTTGCCGCCGACCCGCATGCCGGCGACGCCGTCATCCCAGCCGCGGATCACCCGGCCGGCGCCCAGCACGAACTCGATCGGCGTGCCGCGCTCGCGCGAGCTGTCGAATTGCGCGCCTCGGTTTTCCGGCGCGTCCTGGTCGTACACCCAGCCGGTGTAGTGGACGCTGACCTCATCGCCCGCGGCCGCCACCGCGCCGGTGCCGTCGACCAGATCGATGCGCTGCAGTTCGGCCACGCTGCCGTTGGGCGGCGCAGGCGGAGTGGATGGCGAGCATCCGGCCAGCATGGTGCCGGCGAGGGCGAGAGCCAGCAGAAAAGTGGATGCGGCGCGCGCGGGTTTGCGGGTCGAAAAGGACTTCAAGGTAACGGCTTCGCTGGCGGCTTCGGGAGGCCAACGATACCGCCCATCGGGGACGCGTTCAGCGCGATCCGGGCCAGATCGCGGCCAATCGACCATACTGGCCGGCCGTCCAAGGCCGAACGTCAAACATGAAGACCCCCGCCGGCTTGCAGCCGTTGATCGATGAAGGCGTGATCGATGAAGTGCTGCGCCCGCTCAAGAGCGGCAAGGAAGCAGACGTTTACGTGGTCCGTTCCGGTGACGAGATCCTGTGCGCCAAGGTCTACAAGGACATGGCCCAGCGCAGCTTCCAGCAGCGCGTGCAGTACCAGGAAGGACGCAAGGTCCGCGGCAGCCGCGAGCAGCGCGCGATCACCAAGGCGAGCAAGTTCGGCCGCAAGGAGCAGGAGGCCGCCTGGAAGAACACCGAGGTCGACGCGCTGTATCGCCTGGCCGATGCCGGGGTGCGGGTTCCTGCACCGCGCGGCTATTACAACGGCGTGCTGGTGATGGAGCTGGTCACCGACGCCGAGGGCCATTCCGCCGCGCGCCTGGGCGAGGTCGAGCTGACCGCCGCGCAGGCCCGCGAATACCACGCCTTCCTGGTGCGCCAGGTCGTGCTGATGCTGTGCATCGACCTGATCCACGGCGATCTGTCCGAGTACAACGTGCTGGTCGGGCCGGACGGTCCGGTAGTGATCGATTTTCCGCAGGTGGTCAGCGCATCGGGCAACAACGCCGCGCGCAAGATGCTTCAGCGTGACGTCAACAACCTCACCCTCAGCCTTGGACGGATTGCACCGGAACTGTTGTCGACCCACTACGCCGAAGAGATGTGGGCGTTGTACGAGAAGGGCGAGCTGCGGCCCGACAGCGTGCTCACCGGCGAGTTCGCGTTCGACGAGTCCAGCGCGGACCTGGACAGCATCCAGCTGGCCATCCGTGACGCGCGCGAGGAAGCGCTGATCCGCCAGCAGGGACGCGAGGCGGCGGCCGAGGAGTACTGACTTCGGCTTGACTGGTCGCGCGGCGTTGTTGCCGGGCACCACCATTCACCGGGTCTTTTCGCCACATGCGATTGGATGGCTGCCTTGCCGCCGCTTGAGCGGCCTCCGGAGTCTTCCATGAGCACACCCAGCATTGACCGCGCCGCCCACATCAAGCACCTGGCCGAACTGATCCACGACGTGGACGTGGCGATGATGACCACCATCGCCCGCGACGGCCGCCTGGTCAGTCGACCGCTGGGCACGCAGGAGGTCGAGTTCGATGGGGACCTCTGGTTTGCCACCGGCCGGAACAGCGACAAGGTTGCCGAGATCACCGCCAATCCGCAGGTCAACGTCTCCTACGCGTCCACCAGCAAGAACAGCTATCTGTCCGTGGCGGGGCGCGCGTCGATTGTGAGCGACCGGGCCAAGATCGAGGAGTTGTGGTCGCCAGCGATGAAGCTGTTTTTCCCGGGCGGCAAGGACGATCCCGACCTGTGCCTGATCCGGGTCGAAGTGGACAGCGCCGAATACTGGGACGGTCCGGGCAGCATTTTTGGCAAGGCGCTCTACATCGCCCTGACGGCAGTCACCAACGATCCGGCCAGCCTGTCGGAGAACGAGCGCTTCGAGCTCTAGACCGCGCTGCCGGCGGCGTGGCCCGACGCCCACGCCCACTGGAAGTTGTAGCCGCCCAGCCAGCCGGTCACGTCCAGCACCTCGCCGATGAAATACAGCCCCGGCACGTGGCGGGACTCCATCGTAGTCGATGACACACCATGGGTATCGACGCCGCCCAGGGTCACCTCGGCGGTGCGGTAGCCCTCCGTGCCGCTGGCCACCAGCGGCAAACGGTGCAGCACGGCGGCCACTTCCTGCAGCTCCGGAGGGTTGAACTGGCGTATGGGCCGGGCGGGCTGCAGATGGCCCAGCCACGTCTCGCACAGGCGCTGGGCAAAACGCTTGGGAAAGAGCTCGGCCAGCAACGTTTTCAACTCGGCCGCGGGCCGCGCGCGCTGCATGTGCTGCAGGGTGGTCAGAGCATCGGTATCGGGCAGCAGGTCGAGCTGCAGGTCCTCGCAGGGCTGCCAGTACGACGAGACCTGGAGGATCGCCGGGCCACTGATGCCACGGTGCGTGACCAGCAGGAAATTGCTGAAGGACTGACCGCCGGCGGTGGCGGTAACACGCAGCGAGACGCCGCTCAGATCGGCCAGGCGCTCCTGGTGCTTGCCGCTGAGGGTCAGCGGAACGAGGCCGGCGCGCAGTGGAAGGACGGCGTGGCCGAACTGCTTGGCCACTTCGTAGCCGAAACCGCTGGCACCCATGCTGGGAATGGACAGTCCGCCACTGGCGACCACCAGCGCCGGCGCGCGGAATTGAGTCAGGCTCGTGTCGACCACGAACCCGTCGTGCGCACTCTCCGGGACGTCGTCGGGCGCGCGGAGTCGCTCGATTTTGCGGACGCTGCAACCCGTCTGCACCTGCACGCCCGCCGCGCTGCACTCGTCCAGCAGCATCTTCACGATCAGCTTGGAGGACTCGTCGCAGAACAGCTGGCCGAGCTCCTTCTCGTGCCAGGCGACGCGATGGCTGTCGACCATGTCGAGGAAATGCCACGGCGTATAGCGGGCGAGGGCGGACTTGCAGAAGTGCGGGTTGGCCGACAGAAAGTTGGCCGGACTGGTACCGGTATTGGTGAAATTGCAGCGACCGCCGCCTGACATCAGGATCTTCTTGCCGACCCGGTTGGCATGCTCGACCACCACGACGCGCTTGCCACGCCGGCCGGCGGTGATCGCGCACATCAGGCCGGCCGCGCCGCCGCCGACCACGATCACGTCTACTTCGCGGACGCCCGCAGGACCACTGGAATCAGGCGCCGCCACCGGTTCAGTCGGTGCTGGGCGCCATGCGCACGGTGGGGCGCAGCGATGTGCTGCCGCGATCGCCCATCAGCTGCAGTTCGCCGTCCTGGATCAGCACGTTCAGACGCATGCCGCGCTCGCCGATCGCCGGCAACGCATCGACCACGTGGCTGGGGATGTCGAGAACGGTGAGGTTCTTCAGGCGCGACACGGAACTGGCGATCTTGTCCCACCAGATATCCGAGGCGTTGCCGCCGTAGTTCACCACCACGACCTGTTCGGCCTTGGCGCAGGACTTCTTGATCCGCGACTCGTCGGGATGGCCCAGGTCGATCCACAGGCCGATGTCGCCGACGTAATCGCGCTGCCATAGATCCGGCTCATCCTCGTTGCTGATCCCGCGGCCGAACTCCAGCCGCTCGTCGGCATACAGTGCGAAGGCGAGCAGGCGCACCATCAGGCGCGCATCGGTTTCGGACGGATGCTGGGCCAGCGTCAGCGTATGGGTGGCGTAGTAATGCCGGTCCATGTCGCTGATCTGCAGCTCGGCTTTGACGACGGTGGAATTGGCTGCCATGACGGACTCGCGGAAGGTAGCCCGCCATTCTATGCGGTGCGGCCTCGCGGTGCCGGTTTAAACCTGTCCGGTGGCGAACTGGACCGCCAAGCTGGAAACCGCCACCGCGATCCACACGCCCAGCCCCAGCGCGATCGGCTTGAAGCCGGTGCCCGCCATCCGCCGCAGGTCGGCCGACAGGCCGATGGCGGTCAGCGCCATGATGATCAGGAAATTGGCGGCGACATGGATGGCAGGCTGCACCGCTTCGGGGATCAGCCCGAGCGTGCGCGCGGCAGAGGCGACCACGAACCACAGGATGAACCACGGGACGATGGCCGACAGCCGGAAATCGCTGGCGCCACTTTTCTTGTGTTTCCACGCCTCGATCGCGGCCAGGATCAGGCACATCGGGATGATAAGAGTCGCCCGGGTGAGCTTGACGATGGTCGCGTGGTCGCCGGCCTCCTTGCCATAGCTGTAGCCGGCGGCCACGACCGATGAGGTGTCGTTGATCGCGGTGCCGGCCCACAGGCCGAATCCCTGCTGGCTGAGGTCCATCAGGTGGCCCAGCGCCGGGAACACCAGCACCGCCACCAGGTTGAAAAGAAAGATCGTGGAGATCGCGAAGGCGGTGTCGTGCTCGTCGGCCTTGATGATCGGCGTGACGGCGGCAATGGCGGAGCCGCCGCAGATCGCGGTTCCCGCGCCGATCAGCAGCTTCAGTTTCGACGGGATGTTGAGCAGCTTGCCCAACACCAGGGCCGACGTGAACGCCGCAACGATCGTCACGGCGGTGATGGTGAGCGACTCCATCCCCGTCCTTGCCACCTGGGTCAGGCTGAGGCCGAACCCGAGCGCGATGATCGACCATTGCAGGATCTTCTTGCCGGCGAAGCGGATGCCCGGCTGGCACGTATCCGGAGGAGCGGCCGTGTTGCGGATGAGCACGCCGAGCACGATCCCGAATACGGGCCCGCCCACCAACGGCAGCCAGCGGCCGAGCAGCAACGCCACCAGGGCGACCACCGTCGCCAGCGCCAGGCCTGGCAGGAGCGAGGTGGGGGCGGCATCGGGCGTGGGAGAGGCCCCAGGGGAGTGCGTCGGAGTGGTGGACATCAATCGTGGGGCCCAGGAACCGGACGCACAGGATAGACGTCCACCCGGCAACCGGCGAGCCGCAACGCGACTACACGATTGGCGGACTGGATCCGCGGCCGCTGCGCCGGCGCAGCCGGCTCACTTGTCTCGCAAGGCCATCGCCGCTTTCATGTGTTCATCGTAGTTGTCGCGGGTGCGTTCAAGATGCTTGCGGATCGCGTCGTTGTCTGTTGCCTCCAGGCGCTCACCGATCCACTCCAGGGCTTGCTCGTGGGTCTCGATGACCGCATCCAGATATCCGCGCTGGTAAGCGTCCGGGTCGAGTTCGGCCAAGGCCTTGAGGCGCTTTTCCTCCTCAACGCGCTGGTTGCGGACGGCGGGCGTGTCGTTCACGTCCAGAGCTTCGGCGTCCCCCAGGGCGCGGGTCTGGGTCATATTCCGCCGGTGGTGCATGGAAATCTGCTCGGCCAGGTCGGCCACCCCTTGGTCCAGCTGCTCGTGCTGCCGTGCCTGCTCGGCCATCGCCACGGCCTGTTGGTCAAATGCAATCAGCTGGGCAACGGTTTCCCCCGGGGCCACGGTGGTGTCCGCGGTACTGGCTGTAGTCGTGCGGTCCGGCGGCATGGGCGCGCGCGTGCAGGCCGCGAATGCGAAAACAGTCAAAGCGACGATGACAAGGGATGCGCTCCTGGACATGTCATTCCTCCCGGGTTCGTGGCGCGCCGCATGAGTCGCAAGGCCCGCGGCCCGTCCATGGATGAATGGCCCCGCAACGACCAAGCTAGGCCAAGCGCGGCAATGCCGCGTGAAGGCGAGGTGATGGTGGGAACTTCTTGCGGCGTGGTCTGTCCCGCCGCCCGGCCTCCCGTACGCTTGCGGGATGAAACCCCGACCCGCCCCAATCGATGGCGTACCCGCCAGCCGTGTGCAGCTGCCGGAGGGATCGTCCTCGTCCGCGGTCGACGCGTTGCGTGCACGGTTTCCCCGGATTGATGAGGCTACGTGGCGCAGCCGGTTCGCGCAGGGCCGGGTGCTGGATGACGCGGGGCTCCCGCTTGCCGCGCACGCAAGGGTCACCGCAGGGATGACGCTGTACTACTACCGCGAGGTGGTGGACGAGCTGGCCATACCGTTCACCGAACAGGTCCTGCATGAAGATGCCGACCTGCTGGTGGTGGACAAGCCGCACTTCCTGCCGGTGATGCCAGCGGGCGCGTACGTGCGCGAGAGCCTGCTGTTCCGGCTGCAGCAAACCCTGAAAAACGCGGATATCGTCCCGTTGCACCGCATCGATCGGGGTACCGCCGGGCTGGTGATGTTCTCAGTCAATCCGGCGACCCGGGACGCCTATCAGGGGCTGTTTCGGGACCGGGCAATCCGCAAACACTACGAGGCGCTGGCGCCGGCGCTACCCAACACCCGGTTTCCCCTGGTCCGCCGCAGCCGCCTGGAGCGCGGCGAGCCGTTCTTCCGCATGCGCGAAGTACCCGGCGAGGCCAACAGCGAAAGCCGGATCGACGTGCTCGACCGCGATGGCGACGTCTGGCGCTACGCGCTTGAACCGGTCACCGGCAAAAAGCACCAGTTACGGGTGCACATGGCGACGCTGGGCGCGCCGATCATCAACGACGCCTTCTATCCGGACCTGCAGGAGCAGGCAGCCGACAGGTACTCGTTCCCGCTCAAGCTGCTGGCGCGGTCGCTGGCGTTCATGGACCCGCTGACCGGGGATGCGCGGGAGTTCCGGAGCGCGCTGGCCCTGGAACTCCCGAAGCCGATCAGCGCGGCTTGAACGGCTTGCGCGGCGCGAAATTGCCCGGTTTGCCACCGGCTGGCTTGCCGGCATGCGGTCCACGTGGGCCGGACGGTCGGGCCTGCGGCGGACGCGGCGAGTTGGGTCGGGCGGCGCGCCCGCCGGTGTTGTCGCGCTCGTCCGCGTGGCGGATGCGCAAGGCCTGGCCGGCCACATAGACCCGCTTGAGGTGTTCCATCAACTCGTGCGGCATGCCTTCGGGCAGGTCGACCAGGCTGTAGTCGTCGCGAATGTCGATCCGGCCGATGTAGCGGCTTTCCAGGTCGGCCTCGTTCGCGATCGCGCCGACGATGTTGCCCGGCTGCACGCCGTGCTCATGCCCGACTTCGATGCGGAACGTCTCCATGCCGATCTCGTCGGTGCGCGGTGCGTTGCGCTGCGGCGGCGCCGAAGGCGCGCTGCGTGCCGGCTGCGACGGCGCTGCCGGTGCGGCGTCGTCGAACATGGCTTCTGCGGCGTTGGCGCCACTCGGGCGCGCGGGTGGCTGCGGGGCTGAGCGTGGCGGCTTGGGGCGGCCCTCCTCGAACGTACGCGGATGCTGCGACGCCGGCGCGGAGTGGCGCTCGTCGAAGCTCCGCGGTGCGACGTCGCGCTCGGGACGCTGCTGGCGGGGCGGCCGCGGCGGCTGGCCGCGGTGACCGACGTCGCGCGGGCTGGCTCCACGCGGGTCCGGGCGCGGCTCGTATTTGGCCCGCGGCGGTGGAGGCGCCAACAGCAGCGGGTGATCGCCCTGGAACAGCTTGGCCAGTGCGGCGGCGATTTCCACCGCAGGCACGTTCTGCTCGCGCTCGTAGCGCTCGATCAGCTCGCGGAACAGGCCCAGGTCGTTGTCGGCCAGGGTGTCGGTGATGCGGTCGAGGAACTTGGAGACGCGCTGCTCGTTCACCGTCTCGATGGAGGGCAGCTCCATCTGCTGGATCGGCTGGCGCGTGGCGCGCTCGATGGCGCGCAGCATGCCGCGCTCGCGCGGGGCTACGAACAGGATCGCCTCGCCCTTGCGCCCGGCGCGCCCGGTGCGGCCGATGCGGTGGACATAGCTCTCGGTGTCGTACGGGATGTCGTAGTTGAGCACGTGGCTGATGCGGTCCACGTCCAGCCCGCGGGCGGCGACGTCGGTCGCGACCAGCACGTCGATCTTGCCGTCCTTGAGGTTCTGGATGGTCTTCTCGCGCTGCGCCTGCTGAACGTCGCCGTTGATGGCCGCGGCGGCAATGCCGCGGGCGGCGAGTTTGGAGGCGAGCTCATCGGTGCCCAGCTTGGTGCGGGCGAACACGATCATCGCGTCGAACGGCTCGGCCTCCAGGATCCGGGTCAGCGCGTCGAGCTTCTGCACGCCGCTGACGGCCCAGTAACGCTGACGGATGTTGTCGGCCGTGCTGGTCTTGTTCTTGATCGCGATCTCGACCGGCTCTTTCAGGTAGGTCTGGGCGATGCGCCGGATCTGCACCGGCATGGTGGCCGAGAACAGCGCGACCTGGCGGGTTTCCGGCGTCTTCTTGAGGACCTTCTCGACGTCGTCGATGAAGCCCATGCGCAGCATCTCGTCGGCCTCGTCCAGCACCAGGAATCGCAGCGCGGAGATGTCCAGCGAGCCGCGGTCCAGGTGGTCGATGACGCGACCCGGCGTGCCGACGATGACCTGCACGCCGCGCTTGAGCGCCTGCAGCTGCGGGTAGTAGCTCTGGCCGCCGTAGATCGGCAGCACGTGGAAGCCCTTCATGTGCGAGGCGTAGCTCTGGAACGCCTCGGCGACCTGGATCGCCAGTTCGCGGGTCGGTGCCAGCACCAACGCCTGCGGGGTCTTCTGCGCAGGATCGATGCGCGCCAGGATTGGCAGCGCGAATGCCGCCGTCTTGCCGGTGCCGGTCTGCGCCTGGCCGATGACGTCGCGGCCCTGCATCAGCGGCGGGATGGTGGCGGCCTGGATCGGCGAGGGCGACTCGTAACCCAGCGCGCTGATGGCCTGCCGCAGTGTCTCGGGCAGGGCCAGGCCATCGAAGTTCAACGGAGTGTCGGGGGGGGAATCGGGGGTAGCGGGCGTTTCGGCGCTCATCGCAGTTCTCGGCAGCGCCGGCTGGGCCGGTCGGGTAGACCGCACAGTTTAACGTCCGCAGCCCGTCGGCGCGACGCGAATTGTGATCCGGCGCGGTCCGGGTCAGCTGCCGCTAAGCAGGTGACGCCGAACAAACGCACTCCAGCGGGCACGGAACCGCTTTCCGAGCTTCAGCCCTGCTGGGTCGAGGGCGCTCCAGCTCCGTCATCTGCGCCGGGCTCATCGCCGTCGTCGTCCGGCTTGTCGGCCTGCTTGCGCGAGAGCTTTTCTTCTTTCTTTTTCTTCTTGGCGATTTCTCGCTGACGCTTTTCAAACGAATAATTCGGCTTCGCCATCGGCATTTTTCCTTCGGTGTGTTCGCACCAGTCTAGGACATGCGCTCCGTGCGCACCGGGGCGGCGACGGGAACGTCGCAGACAAGCGCTTAGGATGGGAAGGCCCGTGCCAACCGGCGGGTCCAATGCGGTGAAAATTGATGCTTGATCTTAATTTCGACAACGCGTTCGTGCGCGACCTTCCCGGCGATCCGGATCCCTCGGCCGGCGTGCGCCAGGTCGAGGGCGCAGCATGGTCGGCGGTGCAGCCCACACCGGTTCCCGCACCGCGCGTGCTGGCGTACTCGGCGGAAATGCTCGCGCGCCTGGGGCTGACTGAGGCTTCGGCCGATACACAGCGGTTCGCGGACGTGTTCAGCGGCAATGCCCTGCTCGCCGGCATGCAGCCGTACGCGGCCAATTACGGTGGCCACCAGTTCGGGGTGTGGGCCGGGCAGTTGGGCGACGGCCGCGCCATCAGCCTGGGCGAAGTCGTGACGGAAGCGGGCGAGCGCTGGGAGCTGCAGCTCAAGGGCGCCGGACCGACGCCGTATTCGCGTAGCGCGGATGGGCGGGCGGTGCTGCGTTCCTCGATCCGCGAGTTCCTGTGCAGCGAGGCGATGCACCATCTGGGCGTGCCGACTACCCGAGCGTTGTGCCTGATCGGCACCGGCGAGCAGGTTGTCCGCGACATGTTCTACGACGGCCGCGCCGCGCCGGAGCCCGGCGCGATCGTCTGCCGCGTGGCGCCGTCCTTCCTGCGCTTCGGCAGTTTCGAGCTGCCTGCATCGCGTGGCGACACCGTCCTGCTGCGGCAGCTGGTCGATTTCTGCATCCGCCGTGACTTCCCCGAGCTGGACTGCGAGGGGGAAGCCTTCCACGCAGCGTGGTTCGCCGAGATCTGCCGACGTAGCGCGGTCATGGTGGCGCACTGGATGCGTGTGGGTTTCGTGCACGGCGTGCTGAACACCGACAACATGTCGATCCTTGGCCTGACCATCGATTACGGCCCCTACGGATGGATCGACAACTTCGATCCAGGCTGGACCCCCAACACCACCGACGCGCGGCGCAAGCGCTACCGCTTTGGCCAGCAGCCCGCCGTGGCGTACTGGAACCTGGGGCGACTGGCCGGCGCGCTGGCGCCCTTGTTCGGCGACCCCGCACCGTTGCAGGCGGGGCTGCAGGCCTACGTGGATGCCTACAACGCCGCTGATCGCGACAACACGGTGCGCAAGCTCGGTCTGGCCGCTTACCGCGAGGGCGACAGCGCGTTGATGCAGGCCTTGCAGGAGCTGCTGGTTGAGGCCGAGGTCGACATGACACTGTTCTTCCGCGCGCTGTCGGACCACGACCCGGATGCACTCGACGGGGCGATGGACAGCCCAGCATTTATCCACGCGTTCTACGACGCGGACAAGCGCGTCGCGTCAGCGGCCGCATTCCGGGACTGGATGAAGCTCTATCAGGTGCGCCTGGCGGCCGACGGACTGGATCCGGAGCAACGCCGGCGGATCATGCGTGCCGCCAATCCGCGCTATGTGCTGCGCAACTACCTGGCCCAGCAGGCGATCGATCGGGCCACCCGTGGCGACATGGACGGAATCACCGAGCTGCTGGAGGTAATGCGCCGGCCGTACGAGGATCAACCCGGCCGGGAGCCATTCGCCGCCCGCAGGCCGGATTGGGCCCGCGACAAGGCGGGCTGCTCGATGCTCTCGTGCAGTTCCTGAGGCGCCGGTCCCGCGGCATCAACCGGACAGCTGCGATCAGGCCGGAGTGAAGGCTTTCCCGGCTTTCTTGTCGCGCTTCTCCGCCTTCTTCTCTTTCATCGTCTTGGACGGCTTTTTCTTCTCGTCCTTCTTCTGGTCCATGCCCTTTGCCATGTCGATCTCCGGTAGCGCCGCTGAGTGGGCAGACGGACCTTTGCGGTCCGCACCGCCCAGTATGCGCGATTCCCTGCTACCGGATTCGCGGGCCGCGTAGAATAGCGGCATGTCATTGATCACCCTGAATAGCGTCGACTACAGCGTCGGCGGCCCGCTCCTGCTCGAGAACGTCGAGCTGTCCATTGAACCCGGCGAGCGCATCGCCCTGATCGGCCGCAACGGCGCCGGCAAGTCCACCCTCATGCGCCTGATGGCGGGCGATATCCAGCCCGACGACGGCGAGATCCGCCGTGCCAGCGGTCGCCGTATCGCGCGCTTGGAACAGGAGGTCCCGCCCGACGCTGGCGGTACCGTGTTCAACGTGGTCGCCAGCGGCATGGGCGAGCTGGGTTCCTGGCTGGCCGAGTACCACCGGATCAGCCACGCCGACGTGTTCGACGGTGATGCGCTGTCCGACGTGCAGGCCAAGATCGAAGCGGCCGACGGCTGGGGCGCCGACCAGAAGGTCGTGGAGACCCTGGACCGCCTGGGCCTGGACGGCGACGCCGAGTTTTCCGGCCTGTCCGGCGGCATGAAGCGCCGTGTGTTGTTGGCCCGATCGCTGGTCTCGGCGCCCGACCTGCTGCTGCTGGACGAGCCGACCAACCATCTGGACATCGAGGCGATCGACTGGCTTGAGGACTTCCTCAAAAATTCGTGGAAAGGCGCGCTGCTGTTCGTGACCCATGACCGGCGGTTCCTGCGCGCGCTGGCGACCCGGATCGTGGAGATCGACCGCGGCCAGGTCACCAGCTGGCCCGGCGACTGGGCCAACTACGAGCGTCGCCGCGAAGAGCGGCTCAATGCCGAAGCGCAGGAGAATGCACGCTTCGACAAGATGCTGGTGCAGGAAGAGATCTGGATCCGTCAGGGCATCAAGGCGCGGCGGACCCGCGATGAAGGCCGTGTGCGCCGGCTCGAGGCCATGCGGTCCGAGCGCGCGAAGCGCCGCGATGCGGTCGGCAACGTGCGCATGGACCTGGCCCAGGCCGAGTCCTCGGGCAAGAAGGTCATCGAAGCCAAGTCGGTGTTCTTCGATTTCGGCGGCAAGCCGCTGTTGAAGGACGTCTCCACGACGATCTTCCGCGGCGACCGCATCGGCCTGATCGGCCCCAACGGCAGCGGCAAGACCACGCTGCTGAAGGTCTTGCTGGGCGAACTGCAGCCCCTTTCCGGCGAGGTCCGCTCCGGCAGCAACCTGCAGATCGCCTACTTCGACCAGTACCGGGCGACGCTGCGCGAGGACTGGAACGCACTGGAGAACGTCTCCGAAGGCCGCGAGTTCGTCGAGGTCGGCGGCAAGCAGAAACACGTGATCGGCTACCTGCAGGACTTCCTGTTCACACCGGAGCGTGCGCGCGCGCCCATCACCCGCCTGTCGGGCGGTGAGCGCAACCGCCTGCTGCTGGCCAAGCTGTTCGCCCAACCGTCCAACCTGCTGGTGATGGACGAGCCCACCAACGATCTGGACGTGGAGACGCTGGAGCTGCTGGAGGAGATCCTCGGCGACTATCCCGGCACGCTGCTGCTGGTCAGCCATGACCGTGACTTCATCGACAACGTCGTGACCTCCACCCTGGTGATGGAAGGCGATGGCAAGGTCGGCGAGTACGTGGGCGGCTACAGCGACTGGGTTCGCCAGCGTCCGGCGGAGCGGGTGGAGACGGCGGCAAAATCCGCCTCGATGCCGGTCTCCCCGATCGCCGCCGCCGCAACGACGCCGAGCAAGCCCAAGCGCAAGCTGGCCTACAAGGAAGCCCGCGAGCTGGAGGCCTTGCCGGGCGTGATCGAGGGCCTGGACGCGCGCATTGCGGAGATGACCACACAGATGAATGACCCGGCTTTCTACCAGCGCGACGCCGATGCGATCGCTGCCCACAATGTGGCGATGGCGCAACTGCACGTGCAGCTGGAGCAGGCATTCGCGCGCTGGGCGGAGCTGGAAGGCGAGGACTGACCGGCCCGCTGCGGCGGCTGCAGGCAAGTCCGCAGCGGCGGAGTTCACGACGCGGTCAACTGGCCTTCGCCATCCTCGCCAGTCGATCCGAATCGGGCCACGCGATGTCGAGTCACCCTGTCAGCGCAAACCGTACACGCAAGCCGCCACGCCTGGGCACGCCCACGTCCGGCGATGACGACGGTTTCGTCCGGGTGCGCGGCGCCCGCGAGCACAACCTGCAGGACATCGATGTCGACATCCCGCGCGACGCGCTGGTGGTGTTCACCGGAGTGTCCGGCTCGGGCAAGTCCTCGCTGGCGTTCGGCACCCTCTACGCCGAGGCCCAGCGGCGTTACCTGGACTCGGTCGCGCCCTATGCGCGCAGGCTGATCGACCAGGCCGGCGTGCCGGACGTGGACGCCATCAATGGCCTGCCACCGGCGGTCGCATTGCAGCAGCAGCGTGGCTCCCCGAGCACGCGTTCCTCGGTGGGCAGCGTCACCACGGTGTCCAACTCGCTGCGCATGCTCTATTCCCGCGCCGGCGACTATCCGCCCGGGCAGCCGATCATCTATGCAGACGGGTTTTCGCCCAACACGCCTCAGGGCGCGTGTCCGCGCTGCCACGGGCTGGGCAGCGTGCATGAGGTCAGCGAACGCTCGATGGTCCCTGACGACACCCTGACCATCCGCGAGCGCGCGATCGCCGCCTGGCCGCCGGCGTGGCACGGCCAGAACCAGCGCGACATCCTGGTCACGCTGGGCTACGACATCGACATTCCCTGGCGGGAACTGCCGCAGGAGCAGCGCGACTGGATCCTGTTTACAGACGAGCAGCCGGTGGTGCCGGTGTACCGCGACCTGAGCCCTGCAGAGACCCGCGAGGCGATCGAGCGCGGCGACAACCCCAGCTACAAGGGCACGTTTACCAGCGCGCAGCGCTACGTGCTGCACACGTTCGCGACCACCCGGAGCGCGATGATCAAGAAGCGTGTTGCGCGCTATATGGTCAGTGCGATGTGCCCGCTGTGCGAGGGCAAGCGCCTGCGTCGCGAGGCGCTGTTGGTCACGTTTGCCGGGCTGGATATCGGCGAGTTGTCGCGGCTGCCGCTGAAGGAACTCGCTGTGCTGCTGGAGCCGGTCGCGCACGGCGCGGCTGCAGATTCGCCGCAAGCGCATGAACATCCGGAGCAGGCGATCGTCGCGCAGCGCATTGCCGCCGACCTGCTGGCTCGGATCGAGGTCATCGCCGCGCTGGGCCTGGGCTACCTGACCCTGGAGCGCACCACGCCCACGCTGTCACCGGGCGAGCTGCAGCGGTTGCGGCTGGCCACGCAGATCCGCTCCAATCTGTTTGGGGTCGTGTATGTGCTTGACGAGCCGTCAGCAGGGCTGCATCCGGCCGATACGCAGGCGCTGCTGGCGGCGCTGGATCAGCTCAAAGGCGCCGGCAACTCACTGTTCGTGGTCGAGCACGAAACCGACGTGATCCGCCGCGCCGACTGGGTGGTCGATGTCGGCCCGGCGGCGGGCGAGCAGGGCGGGCGGGTGGTCTACAGCGGTCCGCTGGACGGGCTGGCCAGGGTCAGCGAGTCGCAGACCGCGCGCTACCTGTTCCCATCCCCTGGCGCGGGTGATGAGGGTGCGTCCAGCGACGAGCGGGGCGGGCCGATCGGTCAGGCGGGACGTAAGCCGCGCGTTCCCACCGACTGGTTGCGGCTGGAGGGCGTCAGCCGCAACAACCTCGACAACCTGGCCGTTGCTTTTCCGCTGGGCGTGTTCACCACGGTCACCGGGGTATCCGGTTCGGGCAAGTCCAGCCTGGTCAGCCAGGCGCTGGTCGAGTTGCTGTCCGAGCACCTCGGTAAACCGGCCGGGAGCGACAGTGATGAGGACGACCCGCTGGAGCCGGCGCCGGTGACCCGCGGCGGCCGGATCGTTGCCGGACTCGACGCGGTCAAGCGGCTGGTGGTGGTTGACCAGAAGCCGATCGGCCGCACGCCCCGCTCCAACCTGGCGACCTACACCGGACTGTTCGACCAGGTCCGCAAGCTGTTCGCCGCCACGCCGGAAGCGCGCGCCAGGGGTTACGACGCGGGCCGGTTCTCGTTCAACGTCGCCAAGGGCCGCTGCCCGACCTGCGAGGGCGAGGGCTTCGTCAGCGTGGAGCTGCTGTTCATGCCCAGCGTCTATGCCCCGTGCCCCCAGTGCCACGGCGCGCGCTACAACGCCGAGACGCTGGAGATCACCTGGAGCGGCCTGACCATCGCCGGAGTGTTGGCGCTCACGGTGGATGCGGCGGCCGGCTTCTTTGCCGACGCCCCGGCAGTGTTGCGCCCGCTGGAGGTGCTGCGCGAGGTCGGGCTGGGCTATCTGCGGCTGGGCCAGCCGGCCACGGAACTGTCAGGCGGCGAGGCCCAGCGCATCAAGCTGGCCAGCGAACTGCAGCGTGCGCAGCGGCGCGGCACGGTCTACCTGCTCGACGAGCCCACTACCGGGCTGCATCCGGCGGACGTGGACGTGCTGATGCGCCAGCTGGACGGGCTGGTGGAAGCGGGCAACACCGTCATCGTGGTCGAGCACGACATGCGCGTGGCGGCAGCCAGCGACTGGATCATCGATATCGGACCGGGTGCCGGCGACGAGGGTGGGCGAGTGGTGGTGCAGGGGACGCCGCGGGAGGTGACGCGCTCGGCGGCAAGCCGGACGGCGCCATTCCTGCTCGATGGGATCCAGGGATCGACAGTCCCGGATCGTCAGGACTGACGCACCCGCCCGCGCGTTATGGCATGCGGTGCCGAGGTGCCGATCGGGAAACACATTGCCGCCGAGCCAGCGCTAGGCCTCGAGCAATTGCGGCACGAACTCCCGCAGCGCCGCCTCAAGCAGGTCGCGATCGAGATCCGGCTCGCGGGTCTGGCGCACCTTCAGGCCTTCAAACAGCAGCTGCATCAACAGCGCGCGTTGCTGGGCCAGCGGTTTCGGCAGGCCCGGGCGACCGTCTTCGTCGTCCTCCGCCAGCCAACTGGCCAACGCGCAGCGCAAGGCCCGGTCAAAACCGTCCAGTGAAGCGGCGATGCTCGGGTCGCGCGTTGCCTCGGCGGACATCTCCAGCAGCAGCGCGGGATTCATGCCGCGGGTCTCGTCATCACCACCACGATCGAAGCTGGCGATGAGCTCAGCGGTGATGTCGACCTTGCGCTTCAGGTTCATGTCCTTGAGCAGCATCGCCAGTTGATGCTCCACGATGGCCAGGATGATCTCGTTTTTGCCGGCGAAGTAGCGGTAGATCAGGCCCGCGCTCATACCCGCCGTGTCGGCGATATTGGCCATGCTGGCCCCGTGGAAACCGCGTTCAACGAAACATTTCTGCGCGGCCACGAGGATGCGCTCCCGTTGCGCCTCTACACGTGCCTCTGCCTTGTTGGCCGCTGGGATGTCCGGTGCCGCGTTCATTGGCCTTCGACCCAGCCTCCGCCAAGCACCTTGTAGAGGGTCACCCGGTTGGCCTGCTCGGCAAGCAGCGTTGCCACCAGCGACTGCTGGGCGTCATACAGCGTGCGCTGGGTGATCAGCAGGGTGAGATAGCTGTCCAGGCCGGCGTCGTAGCGGGCCTGCGACAACTCGTTGGTACGGGTGGCCGCCTGCAGCAGCGCTTCCTGCGCCACACGTTGCTGGGCCAGCGTCTTGCTCAGCGCCAGGGCATCGGCGACCTCGCGGAAGCCACTCTGGATCGACTTCTCGTACTCGGCCAGCGCGATGTCACGATCCGCCGTGGCCATGCCCAGGTTGGCGCGCAGCCGGCCACCCTGGAAAATCGGCAGGTTGATCTGCGGCATGAACGACCACATGCCACTGCCGGACTTGAACAACCCCGACAGCTCGTCGCTCGCCGAGCCGATCGAACCTGTCAGGCTGATGGACGGGAAGAACGCCGCACGCGCCGCCCCGATGTTGGCATTGGCCGCCAGCAGGCGATGCTCTGCGGACATCACGTCCGGCCGGCGCAGCAGCACGCTCGAGGGCAGCGCGGCAGGCAGTCCGGCCAGGCCACTGACGCTCGGCTCGAATCGCGTCGGCAGCAGCGCAGGGTCGATGGTGTCGCCCACCAGCAACGTCAATGCGTTGATGTCCTGTGCCACCTGGCCGGCGAACCGGGCGACGTCGGAGCGTGCGGCTTCGACCGTGGTCCGAGCCTGGTTGAGATCCAGTGCGGACAGTGCGCCGAGCTCGAAACGCTTCTCGGTCAGGTCAAAGGCAGCCTGCTGGTTCTCCAGCCTGGCCTCGGTCACGCGAAGCAGTTCCTGGTCGGCCGCCAACGCCAGGTAGGTATTGGCGACCTCCGCCACCAGCGAGAGTTGCGCGGCGCGGCGCGACTCCTCGCTTGCGAAGTAGCTTTGCAACGCGGCGTGGCTGAGGCTGCGAACGCGTCCGAACAGGTCCAGTTCGAACTGCGCGATCCCAAGTCCGGCAGTGTAGAGCTCGGTGACGGGCGCATCACCGCCGGTGCGCTGGAGTTCTGCGCTGACGCCCAGTGAGGGCACCCGGTCGGCACGCTGGATGCGGTACTGCGAGCGGGCACGCTCTACATTCAGCACCGCAACGCGCAGGTCGCGGTTGTTCTCCAGGGCCTGCGCGATGAGTTGTTCCAGGCGCGGGTCGAGGAAGAAATCCCGCCAACCGACGTCGGCAACCGGCGTCGTGCCCAGATCCAGCTGTGGCCCCATGGAGGCCGCCGGCTGTGCCATCGAGTCGGTCGACGTCGTCGGCGGCAACGGCCACTCGGCAGGGATCGACGGGGCCACTTCCGGCACTCGCGGCTCGAGCATCGCGCAGCCGGACACGAACAGGCTGGTCGCCAGCGCAAGCGCAGTTACTAGAGGCTTATGCATTGCTGTCATCTCCTGCTGCGAGCGCTTCGGCAGCGGGTTTGCGCAGGTCCCGGTCAAACAGCAACTCGATGACCACGAAGAAGAGCGGTACGAAGAACAGACCCAGCAGCGACCCTACGATCATGCCGCCGAGCACCCCGGTGCCGATTGCACGCTGTGCGCCCGATCCAGCGCCGCTGGCGATGGCCAGTGGGAGAACGCCCATTCCGAACGCAAGCGAAGTCATCAGGATCGGTCGGAGGCGTTCGTGCACCGCCTGCATCGTGGCCCGGATGAGATCCATCCCGTCCTCGACCATGTGGTCGCGGGCAAAGGTAATGATCATGATCGCGTTCTTGCTGGTCAGACCCACCGTGGTCAGCATCGCCACCTGGAAGTACACGTCACGCTCCATGCCACGCAGCGATGCCGCCAGGGCGGTGCCCAGGATGCCCAGTGGGGCGACCATCAACACCGCCGTGGGGATCGTCCAGCTTTCGTACAGCGCGGCAAGCGCCAGGAATACGATCAGCAGCGAGAGGGTGTACAGCAGCGGGGTCTGCGCGCCGGCCGCCCGCTCCTGGAACGACAGGCCGGTCCACTCGATCTCGAAGCCCTGCGGCAGTTGCGCTGCGAGCTCTTCGACGCGGTCCATGGCTGCGCCGGAGCTCTCGCCCGGTGCGGCTTCGCCGTTGATCTCCATCGCCGGCACGCCGTTGTAGCGCTCAAGTCGCGGTGAACCGTACTCCCAGCGCGAGGTGCCGAACGCCGAGAACGGCACCATTTCGCCTTGATTGTTGCGTACCGACCAGCGGTTGAAGTCATCGGGCACCATCCGGAACGGCGCATCGGCCTGCAACATCACCCGTTTGACCCGGCCGCGATCGATGAAGTCATCGATGTACTGCCCACCCCACGCGGCGGCCAGCGTTGCATTGATCTGCGCAGCCGAAAGCCCCAGCGCGGCGGCCTTCTGCTGGTCGATGTCCAGGCGCAGCTGGGGTGCGTCTTCCTTGCCGTTCGGGCGTACGTTGACCAGCATCGGGTCCTGCGAAGCAGCGCCGAGCAACTGGTTGCGTGCGTTGACCAGGGCGTCATGGCCCATCCCCGCGTTGTCCTTCAGGTACAGGGTGAAGCCTGCGGACGTACCCAGTTCCGGAATCGCCGGCGGCGAGAACGCGAACGCGAACGCGTCCTTGATCCCCGACAGGCCCATCATCGCCCGACCGGCCACGGCGCTGGCGGCCAGGTCCTTGTCCTTGCGCTCGCTCCAGTCCTTGAGCTTGATGAACGCCATGCCGCTGTTCTGGCCCGTGCCGCTGAAGCTGAAACCCTGGATGGAGAACACCGACTCAACGGCATCCTTCTCGTTCTCGAGGAAGTAGTCCTCCAGCTTGGTGATCGACTCCATGGTCCGCTCCTGCGTGGCACCCACCGGCGCAACGATCTCGGAGAACAGGACGCCCTGGTCTTCGGGAGGCAGGAACGAGCTGGGCAGGCGCAGGAACAGGAAGCCCATCAGCAACACCATCAGGGCGAAGACCCCCATGTAGCGCTTGCGCCGGCCGATCATCGAGCGCACGCCACGCTGGTACTTGGCGCTGCCGCTGTCGAAGTGGCGGTTGAACCAGCCAAAGAACCCGGTCGTCTTCCCATGCTCGCCGTTGTTGATCGGCTTGAGCATGGTCGCGCACAGCGCCGGCGTCAGCACGATCGCCACCATCACCGACAAGGCCATGGCCGAGACGATGGTGGCGGAGAACTGGCGATAGATGACGCCGGTGGACCCGCCCAGGAATGCCATCGGAATGAACACGGCTGAGAGCACCACGCCGATGCCGACCAGGGCGCCGGTGATCTGGTCCATGGACTTGCGCGAGGCCTCCAGTGGCGACAGGCCTTCCTCGGACATGAGCCGCTCGACGTTCTCCACCACGACGATCGCATCATCGACCAGCAATCCGATCGCCAGAACCATCGCGAACATGGTCAGCATGTTCACCGAGAAGCCCAGCGCCGACAGGATGCCGAACGTGCCCAGCAGCACCACCGGGACGGCGATGGTCGGGATCAGGGTCGCGCGGAAGTTCTGCAGGAACAGGTACATCACCAGGAACACCAGCACGATCGCCTCGATCAGCGTCATGATGACGCCCTTGATCGCGACGCGGACGAACGGGGTTGTGTCGAACGGGGTGACCGCCACCAGGCCCGGTGGGAAGAACGGCTTCAGCTCCTCGAGGGTTTTCTTCACGCCATCGGCGGTGTCCAGCGCGTTCGCACCGGTGGCCAGCGAAATCGCCACACCGGTCGCGGTCTGGCCGTTGTAGCGGGTGATGAACTCGTAGTTCTCCGCACCCAGCTCGACGCGGGCGACGTCGCCCAGACGCAGCACCGAGCCGTCCTTGTTGTTGCGCAGCATGATGTCGCGGAACTGCTCCGGCGTCTGCAGCCGATCCTGCGCGGTGATGGTGGCGTTGATCTGCTGGCCGTCAATAGCCGGCGCACCGCCGAGCGTACCCACCGCGACCTGGGCGTTCTGCGCCTGCAGCGCCGCCGTGATGTCGGCCGGCGTCAAGGCGTAGGTATCGAGCTTGTTGGGGTCCAGCCAGATGCGCATGGCGTACTTGGCACCGAACACCTGGATGTTGCCGACGCCTGGCACCCGGCTGAGCGGATCGGCGACGTTGGCACCGATGTAGTCGGCGATGTCGTCCTTCTTCATGCTGCCGTCTTCGGACACGAAGCCGATGACCTGCAGGAATCCGCTGGAGGACTTGCTGACGTTCACGCCCTGGCGCTGCACTTCCTGCGGCATCAGGGGCATCGCGGCCTGCAGCTTGTTCTGCACCTGCACCTGCGCCGTATCCGGGTCGGTACCCTCGTCGAAGGTCAGGGTGATGGACGCGCTGCCGTTGGCCGCGCTGGTGGAGGAGAAGTACAGCAGGCCGTCGAGGCCTTTCAGGTTCTGCTCGATGATCTGCGTCACCGAGTCCTCCACCACGCGGGCAGACGCGCCCGGATAGTTGGCATTGATCGACACCGTGGGCGGCGCGATCGTGGGGTACTGGGAAATAGGCAGGGTGAAGATCGCCAACGAACCGGCGAGCATCACGATGATCGCGATCACCCAGGCAAAGATCGGGCGGTCAATGAAGAAGTGGGCCATGGGGAATTCTCTGCTTACTGCTGCGAGGCCGGCGCTTCGTCAGCGGGCGGGGCGGCATCGGCGGGGGTCGCCGGGTCGGCGGCATCGGGGTTGGACGCACCCGTTGGGGCGGCGGCGGGAGCCGCGCCCGCTGGCGCACCGCCGTCGGCGCCCGGCAGAGCCGGTGCCGCGGGCTGATCACCGGCTTCCGTCGGCTGTACCGGGGCGTCGGGCTGCACCTTCTGCAGGCCCTCGACGATGACGCGATCGCCCGCCACCAGGCCGTCATCCACCAGCCATTTGTCGCCAATGGTGCGGTTGACCTTGACCTGGCGCACCTCCACCTTGTTCTCGGCATTGACGACCATGGCCGTCGCGTTGCCCTTGGGGTCGCGCGTGATGCCCTGTTGCGGCACCAGGATGGCGTTCTGGCGCACGCCACCGCCGATCACCGCGCGTACGTACATGCCCGGCAGCAGCAGGTCGTCGGGGTTGGCGACCTTGACCCGCAGCGCGTAGCTGCCGGTGGTCGGGTCCACGCTGACCTCGGAGAACTCCAGCTCGCCCTTGTACTCGAACTCGGTGCCGTCCTCCAGGAGGATCGTTACCGGCAGGCTGCGACCGTCTTCCAGGCTCCCGGAGGCAAGACCCTTGCGCAGTTCAAGCAGCTCGCTGGCGGACTGCGTCAGGTCCACGTAGATGGGATCCAGTTGCTGCACGGTGGCCAATGCCTCTGGCTGGTTCGCGGTAACGAGCGCGCCCTGTGTCACCGAGGATTTGCCGATCCGTCCACTGATGGGCGCGGTGATCTGGGCGAAACCCAGGGTCACCTGCGCGCTCTGCACAGCGGCCTGGCCGGCGGCGACTTCCGCTTCGGCCTGGCGCAGGGCGGCGGTGGCGTTTTCGTTGTCCTGTTTGCTCACGGCGTCGATCCGGGCAAGCTCGGCCGAACGCGCCGCGGTCAGGCGGGCTGCGACCAGGGTCGCCTTGGCCCGCGCCAGCTGTGCCTGTGCGGTGGCCGCCGACGCCCGGTAGGCCGCGTTGTCCAGTTGATACAGCGGCTGGCCGGCTTTCACCCTGCCACCCTCCTGGAACAGGCGCTTGGCAACGATCCCGGTGACCTGCGGGCGGACCTCGGCAATCTGGTAGGCGTTGGTCCTGCCGGGCAGTTCCCGCGTCAACGTTGTGGTTTGCGGAGCAAGCGTCACCACGGTGACCGGGGTCGCGGGACGTTGCTGGGCTTCTGGCTCACCACCGCACGCGGCGAGGGCGGCGGCTAGCGCCAGCGGCAGGAAAACCAAGTGGCGAGGGGACCTGGGCATGGGACTGGACTCAAAAATGGAATGAAAAAAAGAGCGGGCGGCCGCTCTGACCGGGGGAGAATGAACGATCATTCTTTTATTGTCAACGCAGTCCGCCAGAAACCTGAACAGGCGTTCTCGTTGCATACGTTCTTTAGCGGAATCTGGATTCCGCGACGCGGAGTGGCCGAGGCTGTGATTGTCGCTGCCGACACTTGACGTACGGGTGATGTCGCGCTTCCAGACGATCTGTGAATGCCTGAACACAAGCCCCTGCTGCGAACCGCGTTAGGCTGCGCGTCCATTCACGAATGCGCTACGCGCCCAATACGAGGTTTTGCAACGTGGGACATACCCTTGGACGCACCTGGCCGTCGCTGATTCTCCTGCACGGTTGCATCGTCATGGCGCTGTCGGCTCCCGCCCACGCCCAGTCAACCCGTTACCCCACAAAAGGCCCGGATGCCCCCTCAGGGTCCGCGGTGCAGCTGCCTTCGGTCGTGGTCTCGGCGACCCGGATCCCCGCCGACGCCCTCGTGGTGCCGGCCGGCATCGACGTGGTGGAAGCCGACGCCATCCATCGGGCGCGTCCGGCCATTGACCTGTCCGAGTCCCTGGGCCGGGTACCCGGCGTGGTGGCGCGCAATCGCCAGAACGACGCGCAGGACCTGCAGATCTCGATCCGTGGCTTCGGCGCGCGGGCAACCTTTGGCGTACGCGGCGTGCGGCTCTACACCGACGGGATCCCGGCCACGATGCCGGACGGGCAGGGGCAGGTGTCGCATTTTCCGATCGCATCGGCGGAGCGCATCGAAGTGCTGCGCGGCCCGTTCTCGGCGCTGTACGGCAACGCCTCGGGCGGCGTGATTTCGCTGTTCACCGCATCGGCACCCGCCGAACCGACGCTCTCCGCCGGCCTTGTGCTGGGCGGCTACGGTTTGCAGCAGTCCTCGCTGTCGTTCCAGACCCCTTGGGGTGACGGGAAGGACGGCAGCTTCGTTGGCGATTTCGCCGATGTGCGCAGCGACGGCTATCGCCGCCACAGCCGCTCGCACCGGCGCAGCGGCCAGACGGTACTCAAAGGCGCCGCCGGCACGGGGACGCGCTACACCGTGCTGGTCAACGGTCTGGACCTCGAGGCCGACGACCCGCAGGGGCTGACCGCGAGCCAGTTGCGTGGTGACCGTCGCGCTGCCAGCGATGGCGCGCTCGCGTTCGACACCCGCAAGACGGTCCGCCAGGGCCAGGCCGGCGCCCGGATCGAGCAGGCGCTGGGCGAATCGCAGACGCTGCAACTGACGGCCCACGCCGGCAGTCGCAAGACCACCCAGATGCTTTCAGTCCCCGTCATCGTCCAGCGCAAGAACCCCATGCACGGCGGCGGAGCGATCGACCTGGATCGCGACTACAGCGGCGCCGACCTGCGCTGGCAATGGACCTCCAGTCTGCTGGAGCGGCCGTTCTCGCTGACCACCGGGCTGGAATACCAGGTGTCGGAGGAGCGCCGGCGCGGGTTCGAGAATTTCATCGGCGACCGCATCGGCGTGGTGGGCAAGCTCCGCCGCGACCAGGACGACCGCGTTACCGCCCGCGATATCTACGCGCAGGCCGAGTGGGCTCCGGCCGAACGCTGGCGGATCAACCTGGGCGCACGCCGCAGCCAGGTGCGTTTCAACTCGCGCGATCATTACATCACCGCCGACAACCCCGATGACAGCGGTTCGTTGGAGTACGCGCGCACCTCGCCGGTCGCCGGAGTGCTGTTCCGCGCGACCCCGTGGCTGAGCGTGTACGCCAACGCGGGCGCTGGATTCGAGACGCCGACCCTGTCGGAGCTGGCCTATCGCGATGACGATCGCAGCGGCCTGAACGACGGGCTGGAGCCGGCGCGCAGTCGCAACATCGAAGCCGGTGTCCGCGCACGACGCGACGGCTGGGAATGGTCCGGAGCAGTGTTCCAGAGCCGGACCCGCGACGAGCTGGTGGTCATCGCCAACCAGGGCGGTCGCAGCGTGTACGGCAACGCCGGCGTCTCGCGGCGGCGCGGCGTGGAACTGGCCGGTACCGTCGAGTTTGCGCCCCAGTGGCACCTGTCGGGCGCCTACACCTTCCTGGACGCCGAATACCTGACCGATTTCGCCGCGTGCGGGACGCCGCCCTGCGGCGACGACAGCCTGATCATCCAGGCAGGTCGTCGCATCCCGGGGCTGGCCCGCAATACCGCGTGGTCGGAGCTGCGCTGGAGCCCGCTCGCCTCGACCGACGTGATGCTGGAAGGTCGGTTCACCGACCGCATCGCCGTGGACGATGCCAACTCCGAATACGCGCCGGCGGCCGCGCGCTTCGACCTGGCCGCCGAGCACCGCATCCAGCGCGCCGGGCTGGAATGGCGCGGTTTCGCACGGCTCAACAACGTCTTTGACCGCGACATCATCGGCTCGGTCATCGTCAACGACGGCAACGGGCGCTACTACGAGCCCGCGCCGGGTCGTCACTGGCAGATCGGCGTTTCCGCGAGCCGCAGCTTCTGATTGAGCGGAAGATCGCCAACGGCAGGGGCGTTGGCGACCGGCTTCGCGTAGGCTCCGGGTTTCGATTTTTCCGGACCATCCAACGATGACGACCAACGCCGCCGCGGGCACCGGCAAGGCCCGGTTTCCGCGCCAGATCCGCTACATCATCGGCAACGAGGGATGCGAGCGCTTCAGCTTCTATGGCATGCGCAACATCCTGGTGCAGTTCCTGATCACCTCGACGTTGCTGCAGCACATCCTGGAAGGCACCGAGCGCGAGCTGGCGGCGAAGGACCTGATGCACACCTTCATGATCGGTGTGTACTTCTTCCCGTTGCTTGGCGGCTACCTGTCGGACCGGTTTTTCGGCAAGTACAACACCATCCTGTGGTTCAGCCTGATCTACTGCGCCGGGCATGCCTGCCTGGCGATGTTCGAGGACAGCCGCACCGGGTTCTTCACCGGCCTGGGCCTGATCGCGCTGGGCGCGGGCGGCATCAAGCCGCTGGTGGCGTCCTTTGTCGGCGACCAGTTCGACCGCACCAACAAGCACCTGGCGAAGGTCGTCTTTGACGGCTTCTACTGGATCATCAACTTCGGTTCGCTGTTCGCCTCGCTGATGATGCCGCTGTTCCTGAAGCACTTCGGTGCCAGCGTGGCCTTCGGCATCCCGGGCGCGCTGATGTTCATCGCCACCCTGGTGTTCTGGCTGGGCCGGAAGCACTACGTGATCGTCCCGCCGGCCACGGTGGCGGATCCGGACTCCTTCTCGCGGGTCATCCGCACCGCGCTGCTGGCCGAGAAGCCGGGGCAGGGGAGGATGGGCCTGTGGATGGCGATGGCGGGCTTGGTCGTGGCCGCCGCCTCGTTCGCACTGATTCCGACCCTGGGATTCGTGATCGCGTTCTGCATCGCGCTGGTGGTTTTGCTGGTCGGCGTGGGCGGCGGCGCCTATATGCAGCTTGATCGGGCCCGCGGCGTGCATCCGGACATGGCGGTCGATGGCGTGCGCAGCGTCCTGCGGGTGCTGGTGATCTTCGCGCTGACCACGCCGTTCTTCTCGCTGTTCGACCAGAAGGCGTCGACCTGGGTCATCCAGGGCAACGCGATGGCCAAGCCCGAGTGGTTTGTCTCATCGCAGATGCAGGCGCTGAACCCGGCGCTGGTGATGATCCTGATCCCGTTCAACAACATGGTGCTGTACCCGGCGCTGCGGCGTTTCGGCTGGGAACCCACCGCACTGCGCCGGATGACCGCGGGCATCGCCTTCAGCGGCCTGGCCTGGATCGCCATCGGCGGTATCCAGGTGGCCATGGACAACGGCGACCCGATGTCGATCGTCTGGCAGGTCCTGCCGTACGCGCTGCTGACCTTCGGCGAGGTGCTGGTCTCGGCAACCGGGCTCGAGTTCGCCTACAGCCAGGCGCCATTGGCGATGAAGGGCGTGGTGATGAGCTTCTGGAACCTGACCACCACGATCGGCAACCTGTGGGTGCTGCTGGCCAACGCCGCGGTCCGCAACGATGCGGTGACCGGGAACATTGCCGCCACCGGGCTCAGCACCGCCTCATTCCAGATGTTCTTTTTTGCCGCCTTCGCACTGGTGGCCGCGCTGGTGTTCGGGCTCTACGCCCGCCGCTACCGCGTCGTCGACCACTACCGGAAAGTCTGACCCATGATCACCCTGGCCATCATCGCCGTCACCGTCCTGGTCTCCTGGCAGGCATTCGGCAATCCGCGCCTGCTGGAGCGCCTGATCCTGTGGCCGCCAGCCATCAGCGGCGCGAAGCAGTACGACCGCCTGATCACGCATGGCTTCATCCACGCCGACTGGCAGCACCTGCTGTTCAACATGATCACGTTGTTCTTCTTCGGCCGCTTCGCCGAGGAGCTGATCACCCAGATGATCGGCCCCGTCGGCTTCGCGCTGTTCTACCTGTCGGCAATCGTGGTGGCGATCATGCCCACCTACCTGCGCCACAAGGGCGACCGTAACTACCGCAGCCTGGGCGCTTCCGGGGCGGTATCGGCGGTGTTGTTCGCCTTCATCCTGGTCAAGCCGTGGTCGCTGATCTTCGTGTTCTTCCTGCCGGTGCCGGCGATCCTGTACGGCGTGTTCTTCGTCGGCTACTCGTTCTGGATGGATCGAAGCGGCGGCGGCCGGACCAACCACAGCGCGCATCTTGCCGGGGCGATCTACGGTGTGCTGTTCGTACTGATGCTCAACCCGGCCATCGGCAGCCACTTGGTGCGTGCGCTGCTGAGCCCCTCGTTCGGATGAGGCGGAAACTCAGGCGTCCAGTGGGACGGTGACCTCGTCGCCGTAAGTCTGCAGCAGGCGCTGGTAGACGATAGCGTCCAGGCTTTCCAGCTCGGCGTCGTCGGCGGCCGAGTCCTGGCTCAGCTCGTACAGACGCGCCACCAGGTCCCCTTCATCGTCGTCGGCGCAGGCGGCGCACGGCGCGGCGCGCGAGTTGTCCTGATCCCACATTGCTCACCTCCCCGAGCCCGCAGCAGGCGGGTGTAAGCAGATCACTGCAGGTTCCGTGCCAGTCGCCAACATCGGGCCGGGACACCCCCCGCGCGGCAGCATGTTGCCCCACCGCGTCAGGTCCCGACGGGAGAAGGCACGCAGTGTCCCCCTACGCGGTGCTCATCTGCGGTGAATGCCTGCGGTAGTAGATTGCGGGCATCCCAACAACCGTCAGGAGCTTCCCCATGGCAGGACAATCCCCGGACAACACATCACCGCAAACCCCGGCACCGCGCCACGACGCCAGCGGCGGTCGTTTCACCCTAACCGTGGACGGCACCGATGCGGTGCTGGACTATCACGAGGAAGGGGGCGTCATGGTCATTACCCACACCGGCGTGCCCTCGGAGATTGGCGGCCGCGGGATCGCCGGTCAGCTTGTGGAATCGGCTTTCAAATACGCTGGCGAGCAGAAGTGGAAGGTGCGCCCGGAATGCACCTATGCCGCTGGATGGGCCAAGCGCCATCCCGCCTACCTTTCGCTGGTCGAGTAAGCCGACGCAAACGTGCCTGGGCGAGCGTGAAGCGGCGGATTTTTCGCCGCTGTTCGCCATTAGCGGGCACTTGTGCCAGCCTACGCGCCCCGTTCCGGCCAACGCCCAACCATGCGCCTCAACAAACACATCAGCGAAAGCGGGTTCTGTTCCCGTCGCGAAGCCGATCGCCTGATCTCGGAGGGTCGCGTGACGGTCAACGGAATCCGCGCGCGGGTCGGCTCCGAAGTCGGCGAAGACGACGAAGTCAAGGTGGATGGCCAGGCGCTGCGTGTGCGAACCGTGGCCAAGGGCAAGCGCAAGCACGTCTACATCATGCTCAACAAGCCGGTCGGGATCACCTGCACGACCGAGTCGGCGGTGGACGGGAACATCGTCGACTTCATCGGTCATGAGCAGCGAATCTTTCCCATCGGCCGCCTGGACAAGGATTCGGAAGGGCTGATCCTGCTGACCAGCAACGGGGACATCGTCAACGAGATCCTGCGCGCCGAAAACAAGCTGGAGAAGGAGTACCTGGTGGCGGTCAACCACGACGTAACCCCGGAATTCCTGCGCGCGATGGCCAAGGGAGTGCCCATCCACGGCCAGACCACGTTGCCCTGCAAGACCTCCAAGCTGGGGCGTTTCGGCTTTCGCATCGTGCTGGTGCAGGGACTCAATCGGCAGATCCGACTGATGGCCGCGTATTTCAAGTTCCGGGTCAAGACCCTGGTTCGCGTGCGTATCGGCAACGTCAAGCTGGGTCGGCTGAAGATCGGCCAGTGGCGCAACCTGACCGACGAGGAACTGCAGAGACTGATCCCGCACCGCACCGATTGGTGAGCCCCCGCGGCCCCTGACCGGCGGAGAGCCGCATCGGGCGGCAGACCTGGTTGCAGAGGGTTTTCGTGCATCCGGACGTCACGTCCGCACATTTAGGCTGCGCGTAATTCGTCCAGGGGGTACCTCCATGCGTCACACGCCACTCATCGCCGCGCTCCTGGCCGCACTGCTGGTCACCGCGGCCGGCTGCGATCGTTCGCCGCCCGACGCGGCCGCGCCGGCAGTCCCTGCCAGCACCCAGCCTTCAGCGTTGCCCGAACCGGTGGCCGACGACCGGCCCGTGATACTTGAGGACACCGTCGAGGGAACGAGCGATTATCTGGTGGGCATCAGCTATCAGGGCGATGCCTCCACGTATCCGGGGCTGGCGAGGCAGTTGAAAGCCTATGCCGACAGCGCCCGCGAGGAAATGATCCAGGCCGCGCAGTCGCGGCCCCGCGGTGAGGATGCCGGCAGCAATGTTCCGTACGACCTGTCGCTGAGCTTTGTCGAGGTGTTGCGCACACCGCAGCTTGTGTCCTGGGCTGCCGACGGCAGCAGCTACACGGGCGGCGCGCATGGCATGCCGTTGCTCGCGCGTTTCAACTGGCTCCCCGCGCAGAAGAAGATGCTGACCGCCGAGGAGCTGGTGACCGACGCCAGCGGTTGGAAGGCGATTTCCGACTTCGCCCGCGAGCAGTTGCATACGCGTCTTTCGCAGCGGCTGGAAGCCGAGCGCATAGACCCCGCCGAGCGCACGCGGATGATGCGCAGCGCGGGTCGGATGATCGACGATGGAACCGCGCCCGAGGCGGCGCAGTTCGCCCAGTTCGAGCCATTGCCAGGGGATGCGGGAAAGCTGCGCGGACTGCGATTCGTGTTCTCGCCCTACCAGGTCGGACCCTACTCGGATGGGGTCCAGACGGTTGATGTGCCGGCCAGCGTCCTGATGCCGCATCTCGCCGCCCAATACCGCGAGCTCTTCGACGGTGGCAGCCAGCGCTGATCGGTCCACAAAATCCTTCATCACCAAAAACGCCGCCGGGATCAAACCCGGCGGCGTTTTTGATCCAGGCCTCGCGGCTGGACTACTCCTTGATGACCGGCACCTTGGCGTCGTCGGTGACCGTGCCATCAAGTCCTCGGCGTACCAGCAACGGCGTGATTTCCGCCTCGTGGCCGGCGAAGTCACGGAACAGCTGCAGGGCGTCCTTGCTGCCGCCGCGCGAGAGCAGGGTGTCGCGGAAGCGATCGCCATTCTCGCGGGTCAGGCCGCCATTGTTCTTGATGTACTCGACCGTATTCGCGTCGAGCACTTCCGACCAGATGTAGGCGTAGTAGCCCGCTGCGTAGCCGCCCATGATGTGGCTGAAGTACGGCGTGCGGTAACGCGGCGGCACGGCCGCGTAGTCGGTCCCGTTGGCTTTCAGCGCCGCGGCTTCGAAGTCCATTACGCCGGCGGCGTCAGGGATCCTGTCGGCCTTCACCTGGTGCCAGCTCTGGTCAAGCATCGCCGAACCCAGGTACTCGGTGGTGGCAAAGCCCTGGTTGAACTTGGAAGCTGCCGCAACCTTGTCCAGCAACGCCTGCGGCATTGCCTCGCCGGTCTTGTAGTGCTTGGCGTAGTTGGCCAGCACGCTGGGCCAGTCGGCCCACATCTCGTTGACCTGGGACGGGAACTCGACAAAGTCGCGCGGCACGCTGGTGCCGCTGAAGTAGGGGTACTTCACGTTGGAGAACATGCCGTGCAGCGCATGGCCGAACTCGTGGAACATCGTGGTGGTCTCGTCCCACGTCATCAGCGCCGGGCCATTGGTCGGCTTGGTGATGTTGAGGTGGTTGGCCACGATCGGCAGGTTGCCGGTCAGCTCCGACTGGGAGACGTAGGAGTTCATCCACGCACCGCCGCGCTTGGACGGACGGGCGAACGGGTCGAACACGAAGATCGCCAGCTGGCTGCCGTCCTTGTCGAACACGTCGTATGTGGTCACGTCGGGGTGGTAGACCGGCAGGTCGGTGCGCTGCTTGAAGCTCAGGCCGTACAGCTGGCCGGCGGCGTAGAACACGCCGTTCTCGAGCACGTTCTTCATTTCCAGATACGGCTTGAGCTGTGACTCGTCAAAGTCGTACTTGTCGGCGCGGACCTTCTCGGTGTAATACGCCCAGTCCCACGGCTCCAGCTTGAAGCTGGGTTCGCCCTTGGCGGCCTGCTCCTTGTCGATCATTGCCTGCAGCGCGGCGCCTTCGCGGCGGGCGTTGGCGACGGCCGGCGGGGCCAGCTTGCCGAGCATTTCGTTGACCGCCTCGGGGGTTTTGGCGGTTTCATCGGCCAACACGTAGGCCGCGTAGGTCGGATAACCGAGCATGCCGGCCTTCTCGGCGCGCAGCTTGAGGATCGTCGACACCAGCCTGCTGTTGTCGAACTCGTTGCCGCGGCTGCCGCGGCTGACCGATGCCTTGTGCAGGCGCTCGCGCAGGGCGCGGTTTTCCAGCTGCGACTGCAGCGGCTGGCCGGTGGTGTTGAGCAGGGCGATGACGTACTTGCCTTCCTTGCCGGCGGCCTTGGCGGCGTCGGCCGCGGCGGCGATCTGGTCGTCGGTCATGCCAGCCAGCTCGTCCTTGCTGTCAACGGTGATGGCCGACGCGTTCACCTCGGCCAGCACGTTCTGGTTGAAAGAGGTGCTGAGATTGGCCAGCTCGCCGTTGATTTCCTTCAGACGCACCTTGTCGGCTTCGGGGAGTTTGGCACCCGAACGGACCAGGTCGGTGTGATAGCGCTCAACCAGGCGCACACCCTCGGCATCCAGGCCCAGCGAGTCGCGGGTGTCGTACAGCTTCTGGACGCGCTCGAACAGCTTGGGGTTAAGCGCAATGGCGTCGCGATGCGCGGCGAGCTTTGGTGCGTACTCGGCCTGGATCTTCTTGCGGGTGTCGTTGGTGTCGGCACCGACCAGCGAGAAGAACACGGTCGAGGTGCGGTCGAGGATCTCGCCGGACTTCTCCAGCGCGATGATGGTGTTCTCGAAAGTCGGCGCTGCGCTGTTGTTGGCGATCGCCTCGACTTCCTTAAGGTGCTCGGCCATGCCGCGATCAAAACCGGGGCCGAAATCGGCGTCGGTGATCTTGTCGAACGCGGGGTAGTGCAGCGGCAGGCTGCTCTCGGCGAAGAAGGGGTTGTCGCTGGATTCGTTCACGGTGTTGCCGTCCTGGGATGCGGACTGGCTGGGCTCAGCCGGATTGGCTTCGGACTGGCTGCATGCGGCCAGGCTGGTGGTCAGCGCCACAGCCAGGGCCAGCGCGAGAGGGTGCTTCATAGGACAGGAACCTCGTCGTTGGGATGTTGCAGACTAACCCATGCGCCACTTGGCCACCCATGACAAAAGCCACCCCCGCATGCGCCCTTGGCTGGCGGTATCCTTGCCTCCCTCAAGGATCCGCACGCGGATCCAACCACCCGCAAGAGCGCCGAATCGCCGATGAAAGACCAGTTGCCGCCGTGGAGCCAGCAGTGGCTTGACGTACTTGTTCCGGCCGGGCAGATCGTGCTGATCCTGATTGCGGCGTGGGCCCTTCGGGCGCTGGGGCGGCGCCTGATCCTGCGTGTCAGCCAGCGCTACAACCTGCTGCCGCAGGTGGCGGTCGGCGGGCGCCGACTGCTCGGTTTCCTGGTGTCGTTCGGGGCGCTGCTGTTGATACTGGAGCGCTTCGGGGTCTCCGGCACGATCCTGTGGACCGCGTTCACCGGCTTTGCGGCCGTCGGCGCGGTCGCGTTCTTTGCCGCCTGGAGCGTGCTGTCCAATATCTTCTGCACCGCGCTGATCCTCACCACGCGGCCGTTCCGGCTGAATGACCACATCGAATTGCTCGAGAACGGGGAGAAACCGGGGCTCCAGGGCCAGGTGGTGGACATCAACCTGATCTACACGACGCTGCAGGAGTGCATCGACGGCAAGACCACGTCCGTGCTGCAGGTGCCCAACAACCTGTTCTTCCAACGCACGGTGCGCCGCCACCTGCCTGCACGCGGCGGTGCCAACCCGACCGCGATATCTACCCGTGCACCAGGAATAGCCGCTTATGGGGGCATGCTGGCAAGCGGGGCTGAACAAAGCGCCAACCGGCGCTACGGTCTGCCCGACGCTTGACCGTGGTCACGGCGTTCCTCCGGGGGCCCGCGCACCATGGCCGTCAAGACGAACACAGGCAGGAGCACCGGCATGAGCGAGTTTCACGTCGACATGGGCGACAGGGCAGGCGACGCAGTTATCGACCCCCAGGCGCTGGAACGGATTGAAGATGCAATTTACGACGTCGACCCTGCGGCGGTCATCGATTTCACACCCTCAACCGGGCGCCTGCGCGTCGCAGCGACGCTGGATTCCGGGCATCTGGCCACCGTCCTGGGTTTCGCGGGCTATCCGGTGGCACCGGACGCGATCGAGCAGTTGCCGTCCATCTGTTGCGGGGGTTGCAGCGGCTGAGTCGTGGGAGGTCTACGGATCGGCGATCGGAGGCAACTGCTTGCGCCGATCGATCTCCAGCTGGGTCAAGTACAGCCGCATGTCGAACTCCAACTGGTGGTAGTCCGGTTCCATGTGCGCGCAGAGCTGGTAGAACGCCCTGTTGTGCGCCGACTCCCGCAGGTGGGCCAGCTCGTGGACGACAATCATCCGGAGAAACGGCTGGGGTGCGTCGCGGAAAACCCCTGCAATCCGTATCTCACGGCTCGCCTTGAGGCGGGCACCCTGAACACGTGAGATCGATGTGTGGGTGCCCAGCGCATGCCGCACGACCTGCAGGCGGTTGTCGAACACCACCTTGTCCAGCGGAGGCGCCTTGCGCATGTGCCGATCCTTGAGCCCGACAACGTACTGGTACAAGGCGCCGTCGTTGCGCACATCGTGAGGCTGCTCGTAGCGCTCACGCAGCCAGGGGCCCAGCCGATCGGAGTGAATCATCGCGCGAACCTGATCCAGCAGATGGGCGTCGTAACCGGCGAGGTACTTCAGCTCGGGCATGGGGCCACGATACGGCAAACCCGCAGTCTTTCCGGCGCGCAGCCGCGACAGCGCCACATCCCGTCACGACGCTGCCTTCAACTGCGCCGGGTAGACTGGCTCCCAGGTAGCAACACCGGGGGTTTTCCGCCCCATTCCACGTTTACAGAGGTGCCATGATGCATTCACTTATCGACGACTTCACCGGAAACCTTTTCCAGGATCCGGTCGGCCCGTGCATTTCGCTGTATCAGCCGACCCATCGCAGCCATCCGGACAACGGCCAGGACCCTATCCGTTTCGGCAACCTGGTCAAGAAGGCGGAGGCGTCGTGGAAGGAACGTTATCCGGACAAGGATCCGGCGCCGCTGCTGGCCAACCTGCGCAAGCTGGGCGAGGAGCGCAACTTCTGGAACCACACCCTGGACGGCCTGGCGGTGCTGGTCTCGCCGGATATTTTCCGCGTCTACCGCCTGCAGCGCGCCGTGCCCGAGCTGGTCAATGTCGGCGACAGTTTCCACATCAAGCCGCTGCTGCGGATGGTGCAGTCCGCGGATCGTTACCAGGTTCTCGCGATCAACCGTCACAGCGCCAGTTTGTTCGTCGGCAACCGCGATGCGCTTGATCCGTTCGACGCCGGCGACGACTTTCCCGACACCCTGGAATCGGTACTCGGCGACGACCCGTTGCGACAGCGTCCGGCCTCGTGGTCGCGCGGAGCCGCGGCCACCATCGCCGGTGTCAACGACGGCCAGATCGAGCGCAGCAAGTTGGTGGACGCCGATACCGAACAGTTCTTCCGTGCGGTGGATCGCGCGGTAGCCGAGCAGTTCTCGCGCCCGTCGCGGTTGCCGCTGATGCTGGCCGCGTTGCCAGAGCACCAGGCGGTGTTTCGCAAGCTGAGCCACAACGCCTACCTCCTGCCTCAGGGCATCGACACCCATCCCGATGCACTGGGCATGGATGAGTTGCGCGAGCGTGCGTGGCGCGTCATGGAGCCGAAATACCTGGAGCGTCTGGCCGGGTTGGTCGATATGTACCACGCGGCGCGCGCACGTTGGCTTGCCAACGACGATGTCGCCCAGGTCGGTCGCAGTGCGTTTTCCGGCCGCGTGTCCACGTTGCTGGTGGAGGCCGACCGCCAGGTCAACGGCACCATGGACCCCGAGAGCGGTGCCGTGGACTTCGCTGCCGAGGGAGGCATTGGCGAGGATCTGCTGGACGACATCGCCGAGAAGGTGATCGCCAACGGCGGCCAGGTGGTCGTGGTTCCCAAGGGCCGGATGCCCAGCGAGACCGGACTCGCGGCCATCTATCGGTTCTAGGCCGGGTCGCTAGGCCAAGCCGGGCGCGTCCAACGGCCCGGTTGGCAGTTCAACGTTGCGCCTGAACTCGAAGATGAGCTTGGTCTCGATGTGGGCCACTTCGTGGCGCTCGGTGAACGAGGCCAAGGCAAAGTCGCGCAGATGCGCGCTGTCACGCACGCCGACGTGGACGAGGAAATCGTCCGCGCCTGCGACGTGGTAGAAGGCCAGGACTTCCGGGAGTTGCTGCAGATGGGCATGGAAGCTGTCCAGCAGCTCCCGTGAGTGCCGGGCCAGCCGCACCGACACCATCGCTTGCAGTCCTATTCCGATGGCGATCGGAGCGATCTCCGCGTGATAGCCCAGCAACACTCCGGATTGCCGCAGGCGTCGCACCCGCTCCAGCGCCGTGGACGGTGCGATTCCCGCACGCTCGGCGAGTTCCTTGTTGGGCAACCGCGCGTTCTTCCGCAACAGCTGCACCAGCTCGAAGTCGATTCGATCCAGCGTCATCATCATGGGGATTTCCCGAATATTCTTCGACGTTGAGATTAACACCCGCACCAGCTTCTAGTATGGGCCTCCATACCGAACGGAGCCCGCTGGCATGCCCCACCTCGACACCCTCTCCGTACACGCCGGCCGCGAGGAATTCGGCCGCTTGGGCGTGCACGCACCGCCCATCGATCTTTCCACCACCTATCCGGTGCCCGACCTCGCGGCCGGCACCGCGAGTTTCGACGCGCTGGTGGCCGGAGACGCCAGCGCCGCCAATCCGATCTATGCCCGCCTGCACAACCCCACCGTGGCGCGGGTGGAAGCCGCGTTGGCACAGCTGGAGGGAAGCGGGGCCTGCGTTGCCTTCGGGTCGGGCATGGCTGCGTTGACTGCCCTGCTGATGGCAGTCCGCCAGAAGGGCGGACATGTGCTGGTGGTGCGTCCCTTGTACGGGACGTCCGATCACCTGCTCGCCAGCGGGATGGCCGGGCTGGAGGCGGAGTTTGTCGACGCGGGCGAGATCGGCTCGCACCTGCGTCGAGATACAGCCTTGGTCATGATCGAAACCCCGGCCAACCCGACCCTGGACCTGGTCGATATCCGCGCCGTGGTGGCGGCCGCCGGCCATGTGCCGGTGGCCGTGGATTCCACGTTTGCCACTCCGGTCCTGCAAAATCCCATGGCCATGGGCGCCACGTACGTGTTGCACAGCGCGACCAAATTCCTTGGCGGCCACGGCGACGTGATTGCCGGCGTGGTGTGTTGCAGCGAGGAAAACGCAAAGCCGCTGCGCCAGGTCCGCGCGGTTACCGGGGCGCTCCTTCACCCGCTGGCTGCGTACCTGCTGCATCGGGGTCTGCCGACGCTGGCGTTGCGGGTGGAACGCGCCCAGCACAACGCAGGGGTACTGGCGCAGCGCCTCTCGCAACATCCGGCCGTCGCGAAGGTGTTCTATCCCGGCATGGGCGCGGTCGCGAACGATCACCTGGTTGCAACCCAGATGCGCGGCCCCGGCGCGCTGCTCGCGTTCGATCTGCACGGCGGTCATTCGGCGGCGGCCACGGTGATGAAGTCGGTGCGCCTGCTCACCCCCGCGGTCAGTCTGGGGTCGGTGGACAGCCTCATCCAGCATCCCGCCGGGCTCACCCACCGTGTCCTTGACGAGGCCACCCGTCAGGCGACGGGCATCACTGCAGGCCTGTTGCGGGTGTCGGCGGGCATCGAGCATGTCGATGACTTGTGGGCAGACCTGGCGCAGGCGCTGGATCAAGTGCGGTGAATTCCAGATCCCACCAGCTACGCCGCTGATCACTCCGGCGGCAGTTCCGCCTCGTCGTAGCGGTGGAAATACGCTTCGCGGACGTCCCGGCAATCGCGGCTGCCCATCTGGAATGCACGGCACACGCCAGGGCGCTGGGCGTAGATGGTGCAGTTCATCCGGGTGGGATCCACCGCAACGCACCAGCCGTCCTCGTCGTGTGCCATTACCGGCAGGCCGTGTGCGGTGTGGGCGATCATGTGGCGGGGAACTTCGGTGTCCTCCGGCATCACGAGTACCGTCTGGCGGCAGCACACCGCATCGCAGCGCTGGCAGCAGACGGAACGATCGATCTCCGGCGCCGCGACTTCCGTGCCACCCGGCTTCACTGGACCCCCGATGTGGCCCGGCGGCGGAAATGCAGCAGCCGGCCGCGCAATGTCCCGCCCTCGTCCTCATCCAGCGCGCCGCGTGATTCGCTGACCTCGAAACCCTGCAGCGCAAGTGCGCGGGTGAAAGCCCCGCTGTGGCCCCGTCCCGGGTCGCAGAACAGCAACTCCGCCTCGGGCAGGGCATGGCGGTCTACCAGCGCGGCGATCAGTTCGGCGTGCTCGCGCTCGTACAGGACGTCGGCTCCGATCAGTAGATCGAAAAGGCCGAGTGTCGGCAGCGGCACGCCCCATTGCAGCTTGCGGTACGGCACGCTGGGAAGGTGGTTGAGTGCACTGTTGTAGGCGAGGAACGGCTCGGCGAGCGGGTGCATGTCGCTGGCGATCACGTCCGCACCGCGACGCTGCAGAACCAGGCTGGCGAGTCCCAGCCCGCAACCGATTTCCAGGATCCGCTTTCCTTCTATATCGAAGGTCGCCATCGCGTTGGCGAGCAGTTGACCGGCGGGCCAAACCTGCCCGAACAAGGACCATTGGGCCGATGAGATCCCCAGCCGTTCGGCGCGCCCATCGGGGTCGGCAAACTGCTGTTTGTCGCTGAGCGAGCGGATCGTGTAGTCGAGCTCGCCGAGGCGGATGCGCTGGTGGCGCGTGAGATAGCCGGGCATGGAAACCCCCTTGGAAAACGTCGCCCCGAGAGGGCTGGACGCATGGCGGGAGCGGGCTTGCTGCCAGTAAGTGGTCCGCAAGGATGGACCCATACAACGGGCCCCAGCTCATGCTACCGGGAATTCAACGTCAACGGTCGCTAACGGAGCACGCGCAAGCAACCGAATCTTCCATAGTCAATTCAACGGGTTGCGGGGGGTGGCTCGATACGTGGCCTATACTCACCGGCCCCCACTCTTCGATGGACGGTGCTTTTATGCCCGATATTCCAGCCTGTTCCAGGTGCGGCAAGGAAAACACCTACCCCGACGGCGATCATTACGTGTGCGCCGACTGCGGCCATGAGTGGCCGATCAGTCCCGATGCCAGTGCGGGAGACGCGACGGTGGTGCGGGACGTGAACGGCAACATCCTCAACGAAGGCGATACCGTCACCGTGATCAAGGACCTGAAGGTCAAGGGATCATCGATCCCGCTCAAGCAGGGCACGGTGATCCGCAACATCCGCCTGGTGGAGGACGATGCCGAGAACATCGAAGGCAACTCCGACAAGATCAAGGGACTGGTATTGAAGACCTGCTTCCTCAAAAAGGCCTGATGGGTGGCGGCGGAAGGTAACTGGCATGACCCCCGCTTCGCGTAAAGGGCGCTAGCATTGCCGGCATGCGTGCAAGCTCACCCACCGACTCTTCTTCCACGTCGCCGCCGGTGCCGGCATCCGAGGAGTTTGCCAACGCGCTGACCCACGGGCTTGGCGCGACTGCCGCGCTTGCCGGCGGCGCCGTCCTCATCACCCTGGCTGCGATGTGGGGAGATGCATGGCAGCTGGCGAGCGCGATCGTGTTCGGTGCGTGCCTGCTGCTCCTCTACATCGCCTCGACCCTTTATCACGCGGCGCGCCACCCGGTGGCGAAGGCCAGGCTGAAGGTGCTCGATCACTGCGCGATCTACCTGCTGATCGCCGGCACCTACACACCGTTCACTCTGATCGGCCTGCGCGGTCCATGGGGCTGGTGGCTTTTTGGGGTGATCTGGACCCTGGCAGCAGCGGGTGTGGTGTTCAAGCTGTTCCTCACCGGCCGCTACAAGCGACTGTCCACGATGATCTACATCGCGATGGGCTGGCTGGTGCTGGTGGCGATCAAACCGATGTGGGGCGCGCTGGATGGCTGGACGCTGGGCTGGCTGCTGGCGGGCGGCATTTTCTACACCGCCGGCACCGTTTTCTACCACCGGCCGGCGCTGAAATACTCGCATGCGATATGGCACATGTTTGTCCTCGCAGGCAGCCTGTGCCACTACATCGCGGTAGTGGCGCACATCATCTGAGCGCCGCGGCGTCCCGCGGACAACCGGAGTTAGACGCATGTTGTGGGAAGGACTCAGCGCTACCAGAGACCTGGGGCGGGTGTACGAGATCGCCTCGATACTGATCCGCTACGGATTCGGCGACATGGTCGGACGACTCGGACTGGCTCCCGTGCTGGCCAGGGCGGGGCGGGTGCTGCCGCTGGGCCACATGGAGGAACTGGTTGCGCTGCCCACGCCGGTGCGGGTGCGCCAGGCGCTGGAGGAAATGGGGCCGAGCTTCGTCAAGCTGGGCCAGGTGCTGGCGACGCGCGTGGACCTGTTCCCACCCGAGTGGATCACCGAGTTCGGCAAGCTGCAGAACCAGGCACCGGAAGTGCCGTACGAGCTCATCCGCCAGCAGATGCTGGAGGACCTGGGCGCGTCGCCCGAGGCCGTGTTCGCATGGCTGGACCGGACGCCGTTGGCTGCCGCATCGATTGCACAGGTCCATCGCGCGCGCCTGCACGACGGCACGGAAGTCGTGGTCAAGGTGCGCCGCCCCGGCATCAAGCCGGTCGTGGAAGCGGACATGCGCCTGTTGCAGCGCGCGGCGCAGGCGATGGAAGCGCGCTTCGAGGAACTGCGCCAGTTCCAGCCCAGCGCGATGGTCCGCCAGTTCAAGGTATCGCTGGGCCGTGAGCTCGACCTGGCGGCAGAGTGCCGTCACGCCGAGCGCATCGCCGCCAGCTTCGCCGGGTCCGATGAAATCGTGGTTCCCGCGGTGCATTGGCAGTACACGGGTCCGCGCATGAACGTGCAGGACTTTGTCGACGGCGTGTCGCTGTCGAACATGGCGGCGGTCGATGCAGCCGGGCTGGACCGTAAGCTGATTGCCCGGCGCGGCGCGAACGCGGTGTTGAAGATGATGTTCGAGGACGGCTTTTTCCACGCCGACCCTCACCCGGGGAATGTGTTTGTGCTGCCCGGCAATCGCATCGCGTTGATTGACTACGGCATGGTGGGGCGCCTGTCGGATGCCCGTCGCAACCAGGTGGTCGGGCTGCTGGATGCACTGGTGATGCGCGACGCCGCGCGCGTCACCGACGTGATGCTGGAGTGGGCGACCCAGCCCAACGCGGACGAGTCGCAGATGGCGCTGGACGTGGACGCGCTGGTGGACCAGTACCACGGCGTGGCGCTGGGCCAGCTCAACCTGGCGACGATGCTGATCGACGTGACCGTCCTGCTGCGCGCCAACCGGCTGGCACTGCCGGCCGACCTGGCGCTGATGATCAAGGTGTTCGTGACCCTGGAAGGTCTCGGCCGCAGTCTGGATCCGGATTTCGACATGGCCAGCGAGGCGGCGCCCTTCCTGCGCCGGGCCATGCTGCAGCGCTACCGTCCGGCGACCGTGCTGCGCGACGGCATTCGGACCCTCGCCGACACCGCTGAAATCATGTCGGTTTTGCCACGCGACATCCGCCGGCTGCTGCGTTCCGCGCGACGCGGCAACATCAAGCTGCACGTGGATATCGACCATCTGGAGGACTTCGGCACGCAACTGAACCACTCGGCGAACCGGTTGACGGTCGGCGTCGTATTGGCCGCGCTGATCATCGGATCATCGATAACGCTGACGGTGGGCGGAGGGCCCACGCTGCTGGGTCTGCCCGCCTTTGGACTGCTGGGCTTCGTGGGCGCCGCCATTGCCGGCGCCTGGCTGGTGGTGTCAATCTGGCGCAGCGGGGGCGGCAGGTAGATCGGAACTTCGACGTGTCCCTCAGGGCGCGCCGCGGTACGGATACTTGGCAAAAATGGCACTGATCGCCTGATCCGCGGAGGCCACGCGTTCCTGCGGGGTCTTCTGGGTCACCCGACCGATCGCGTCGCCGCTCCATACCAGCCGGTTGCGGGCCGCGTCGACCAGATCCACGGTCAGCGTGCCTTCCGTGTACTGGTTCACGCGGGTCTCGTCATACCAGACCGGATAGGCGTAGTAGGCACGGGCCCGGTAGCTGTAGAAGTACTGGATGTCCGAGCGCGGAATGTCGTAGACATCCGTTTTTTCCCGGATCACGCCCTGGAAGTTGACCAGCAGATCGGCCTTGTCGGGGCTGAACCGATATCCCCGCGCGTCCATTTCCCGGCGCACCGCGTTCTTGATGTGATCCGACAGGTAGGTGGTGTAGCCGGATTGCTCCATGGCCAGAGGCTGATAGAACCCGTAGGTGCGGTACTGGGAGAAGTCGGCGGTCGGATCGGCGTCGGTGCGGATCCGCGGTCCCGTCGAGCAGGCGGCAAGCAGGGAAACAAGCGTCAGCCCAATCAGGGCGCGCCACCACAATGAGGACATCGTTGCTGTTTTCATGCTCGTTTCCTCGCGTTTGGCCTGTGGCGACCGTAGCAGCGGCAAACCCTGCAATGCGTGAAAATTCCAGTGCTCAGGGAACCACCGCGGTCCACTCCGGGGTTTGGAACTTGTCGTTTGCCAGTTGCATCGCCTGGCCCAGTTCATCCGGGGTGAGGTGGTCGTCACGCAGGCCGTGGTTGCGGCGGAAGGTGGAGATCATGCGCTCGATGACGTCCCCGCGCGGCAATCCGGTCTGGCTGCGCAGGGGGTCGACCCTCTTGGCTGCGCTCGCGGTGCCCTTGTCGGAGAGCTTCTCGCGCCCGATCCGCAACACCTCCAGCATTTTGTTGGTGTCGATGTCGTAGGCCATGGTCACGTGGTGGAGCACGGCGTTGCCCTTGCGCGCCTGCGCGGCCCCCGCGATCTTGCCGGCCGGGGAGGTGATGTCGTTGAGGGGCTGGTAGCTCGCCGCTACGCCTAGTTCGCCCAGCGCCTCGATCACCCAGCGGTCCATCAACTCATAGGACTGCTGGAACGACAAGCCCTCGACCAGCGAGAGCGGGCCGCAGATGGAGTAGGTGATGGTGTTGCCCGGCTCGATGAACATCGCGCCGCCGCCGCTGATACGCCGCACCACCTGGATGCCGTGACCAGTAGCCGCGGCGCTGTCGACCTCATTGCGCAGGGACTGGAAGCGGCCGATGACGACCGCGGGATCGGCCCATTCCCACACCCGCAAGGTGGGGCGGCGCCGACCGGCGGACACCTCATTGGTCAACACTTCGTCCAGCGCCATGTGCATCGCCGGCGACTGTGCTTCGGTGTGGATCAGTTGCCAGTCGTGCTCGTGCCATTCGGTCCGGCTCATGGCGTGCGCTCCCCGTTGAGCGCGCGATCCACTGCGATGGCGACGCCCTTCGGGCTGATGCCGTACAGCGAGGTGCCATCGCCCAAAGCGGTATGGACGGTCGTTGTCCAGGCATCAACGCCGGCGTCGGCGCGGGTGCCGGACAGGGCGGTGTTGATCACGTCCAGCGCAGAATCGGGCTCCAGGAAGAAGTCGCCGCTCACGCGAACTTCCGTCAGCAATCCGTCCGAAACCGCCAGGTCGACCACCACCAGCTTCCCGCCGGGCTCCTTGTACTCGCCGTGTTTGGACATGGACTCCTCGCTTTAACCGCCGCAAGCGTGGCTGAGGCAACCATCCTCGTCTGCGCGGGCGTCGGGAGCAATGACGTGGATCATTCGATCTGCGAGTGGGGTGCGGGCGCGTGCTGCGTGTAACGGTGATCACGATTTACCCGCAAACGGCCAAATCATCGGCGCGGTCGGCGACAATCGATGCTTCGTGCGCGGCGCTTGTTGTTGCCGGTACGAACGCCTTCCGCCCCCGGACCTCACGCCATGACCGAACCCAGCCCTCCCGACAACCGTCTGCCACCGTCGCTCCCCGGAAAGGCGTCTCAAGGCCTGCTGGCTCGGTGGACCCAAACCAGTCTGGTGCTGCGGATCGTGATCGGACTGATCGCCGGCACGCTGCTTGCGCTGCTTGCGCCCTCGGCGGCGATGGCGGTCGGCCTGCTGGGCACCGTGTTCGTCTCGGCACTCAAAGCGGTCGCGCCGATTCTGGTGCTGGTGCTGGTGGCCGCGTCCATCGCCAACCACCGCCAGGGCCAGAAGACCCATATCCGTCCCATCCTGGTGCTGTACCTGGTCGGCACGCTCGCTGCCGCGTTGGTCGCGGTGGCAGCCAGCTTCATGTTCCCTGTAACGCTGCACCTGGGCGTCGCCGGTGCAGGCGATTTGAGCCCTCCGGGCGGTATCGGCGAGGTGTTGCGCAACCTCCTGCTGCAGCTCGTAGACAATCCGATCCACGCGCTGCAGGCGGGCAATTACATCGGCATCCTGGCCTGGGCCGTCGGCCTTGGCGTCGCGCTGCGCTACTCTGCCGACAGCACCCGCACGGCTCTTGCGGACCTGTCGGATGCAGTGACGCGGCTGGTCCGCGCCGTCATCCAGCTGGCGCCAATAGGGATCTTCGGCCTGGTCGCCGAGACGATTGCCGCCACGGGACTGTCGACATTGCTTGATTACGCGCAGCTGTTGGCCGTGCTGCTGGGATGCATGCTGTTTGTTTCCCTGGTAGCCAACCCACTGATCGTGGCCCTGGTCATCCGCAGCAATCCTTATCCTCTGGTCCTGCGCTGCCTGCGCGAGAGCGGAATTACCGCGTTCTTCACCCGCAGCTCGGCGGCAAACATTCCGATCAACATGGAGCTGTGCCGGAAGATGGGCCTGCATCGCGAAACCTATGCGGTCTCGATCCCGATCGGGGCGACCATCAACATGGCCGGCGCGGCGATCACCATCACCGTGCTGACGCTGGCAGCGGTGCACACCCTGGGAATCCCGGTGGACATGCCGACCGCGCTGCTGCTCAGCGTGGTCGCCGCGGTCGCGGCGTGCGGAGCCTCAGGTGTACCGGGCGGCTCGCTGCTCCTGATCCCGCTTGCCGCCGGACTGTTCGGCATATCCGACGACCTCGCCATGCGCGTCGTCGCGATCGGATTCATTGTCGGCGTGGTGCAGGACTCGGCCGAGACCGCGCTGAACTCCTCCACCGATGTCCTGTTTACCGCGGCCGCCTGCAAGCGGGCGGAGGCCCGCGCAGGCCGCTGACACGAGTCAAATTGCATCAGCCGTCAGGGCAGCATGCTGCCCGTATCAATAAAGCGCTGGTGCCACGACAAGGCCTCGGGCAGCAGATGCGGGGTGTGCTTGGCGTAGCTGTCGCGGCAGGCGCGGTCGAAGTAGTCCTGCAGCATCGGCTTGAAGTCCGGGTGGACGCAGTTCTCGATGATGACCCGCGCGCGCTGCTTGGGCGCCAGGCCGCGCAGGTCCGCGAGGCCCTGGTCGGTGACCACGACCATCGTGTCGTGCTCGGTGTGGTCCACGTGGCTGACCATCGGCACGATCCCGGAGATCTTGCCGCCCTTGGCCGTGCTGGGTGCCATGAAAACCGACAGGTAGCTGTTGCGCGCGAAGTCGCCCGAGCCACCGATGCCGTTCATGATCTGGCTGCCGGCGATGTGGGTCGAGTTGACGTTGCCGTAGATGTCCGCCTCGATCATGCCGTTCATGGCGATGCAGCCGAGCCGCCGGATGATCTCCGGGTGGTTGGAGATCTCCTGCGGACGCAGCAGGATGCGCCTGGAATAGAAATCGACATTGGCGTTGAACTCCTCGATCCCGGCCGGGCTGAGCGAGAACGAGGTGGCCGATGCCATCCGCAGAACGCCCTCCTTGATCAGCTGCAGCATGCCGTCCTGGATGACCTCGGTGTAGGCCGATAGTCCGTTGTAACCGCCGGTCGCCAGTCCCGCCAGCACCGCGTTGGCGATGTTGCCAACGCCCGACTGCAGCGGCAGCAGCTTGTCGGTCAGCCGGCCGCGCTTGACCTCGCGGCCGAGGAAATCCAGCAGGTGGCCGGCGATCCGCTGCGACGCTTCATCGGGTGGGTTGAATGGCGAGTTGCGGTCCGGGTCGTTGGTCTCAACCACGGCGATGACCTTGTCCTGGTCCAGGCGGAACCAGGGCTGGCCGATGCGGTCATCGGGATGCAGCAGCGGGATCGGCTTGCGGTCCGGGGGCAGGGCAGTGCCGTAATAGATGTCGTGCATGCCCGCCAGCGCCTCGGGCTGCCAGCGGTTGACCTCCAGGATGACCTTGTCTGCCCGTTCGAGCCAGGTCATGTTGTTGCCCACCGACGACGACGGAATCAGGCTGCCGTCCTCGCGGATGCCGGAGACCTCCACCACCGCCACATCGATCTTGCCGAAGAACCCGAACCAGGTGTGCTGGGCGACGTGGCTCAGGTGGATGTCGATGTACTCCAGATTGCCGGCGTTGATGCGCTCACGCACCGCCGGGTCGGACTGGTAGGGCAGGCGCAACTCCATGCCTTCCACCCGCGCCAGCGCGCCGTCCAGCTCGGGCGCCGTCGACGCACCGGTGAGGACCTTGATTTTGAAGGGATGGCCTGCCGCCGCCGCGGTCTCCATACGGGCGGCCAACGCCTGCGGAACCGCCTTGGGGTAGCCGGCGCCGGTGAATCCGCTCATGGCGACGGTCATGCCGGGCTGGATCAGTTCAGCCGCCTGCGCCGGACTCATGATCTTGTCGGCCAGGCCGGGGTGGAGGATGCGTTGGGTCACGGTTGCCTCGGAGGAAAGCTTTCGGGGGTCACCTCGATTTTACTCGAAGGCTTGGAAGCCAACAGGAACGCACTGCCTCACCCTGAACACATGGCGTTCGGGGACCACACATCGCGAAACGCCATGACAAGGATCAAGGCCGTGCACGCGGGAGACGTTACGGTAGGGAGGTCATTTACAGGAGACAGTTCATGAAACGCAACTCTCTATATGCCGGCGTCGCCTCAGCCCTTCTCGCCCTCGCCGTTGCAGCGTGCGGAAGCGATCCAGCGCCCCCGGCGCAAGCCGACACGCCCCCGACCACCCAAAGCGAGGCGCCGGTCGCGGCTGACGCGCACGATGCCCATGACGAGCACGGCCCGCGGCCGGTGCTTGCCGAAGGACAGCGCTGGGAGACCGATGCGCCACTGCGCAAGGCCATGAGCGGGATCCGCGATGACGTGGCCAAGAACCTGCCGGCCTACCACGAGTCCCGCCTGCAAGCGGCGGACGCCGAAGCGCTGGCCGCCTCCGTCCAGGACAACGTGAACTACATGATCGCCAACTGCCAACTGGAACCCGAGCCCGACGCCGTGCTGCACGTGATGATCGGGGAGATGATGGGCGCGGCGACGGCACTGCGCGAAGACCCCGCATCGGCCGAAGGCGTACCCCGCCTGGTCTCGGTGGTGAACGACTACGAGGCCACCTTTGACCACGAAGACCTGGAGCCGTTGACGCACGACTGAGCCTGTGAAGCCATCAGGCGCTTCAGCGACGACGAATCGAACGCCGCACAGCCTGTACCCGGGTGCGGACTGATCCGGGCCACGCAAAACACTCCGTGTTCCTTTCCGCCGCCCCGGATCCGGGGCGGTTTTGCGTTGGCCGCATCGGTTTTCCTACGGCAGTGAAGACCAACATACGGTTGCGTTTGGTCTGGCTTGACCCACGTCATGGAGGGGTGGTCACGCACTGTCTATCGTGCCGGCCAACGAAGCATTTTGCTGACTGGAAGGAAGACTGGAATGAAAGAGCTGGTGTTGCTGTTCGCCCTGGCCGGAGCTGCCGGGTTTGTGCCGCAGGCCATCGCCGCACGTTCGGCCGACGTCACCCCGGTGGCGGACGTCACTTTTACGTTGCGCACCGCGATCGACAACGGACAGTTGGTGTTCGTCGGCAACGCTGGCGCGATCAAGGATCAGGTGAATCCGGAACTGAAAGTGCCCGAAGGAGCGGTGGTCGCGATCACCGTGGTCAATGGCGACGGGGCGATGCACGACATCTCCGTTCCGGCATTCGATGCCCATTCCGACCAGCTGGTTGGTGAAGGCTCATCGACCACCATCGTGTTCCGCGCCGGCAAGGCGGGCGCGTTCGAATATGTATGCACGATCCCCGGTCACAAGGCGGCGGGCATGTTCGGCAAGCTGACCGTGGGCGATGTCGCCGACGTCGTGAGCACCGCCGTAGACGTGGCCAAGGACCCGTACCAGGTCGGCGAGCCGGTCGGCGACCGCGCGGCCAAGCACATCACCTACGACCTGCTCACCACCGAGGTCGAAGGCCAGCTTTCGGACGGCAGCACCTACCGCTACTGGACCTTTGACAGCACGGTGCCCGGCCCGCTGCTGCGGATCAGAAAGGGCGATACCGTCACCATCAACCTGAAGAACGCCGAGGACAGCATCAACATCCACTCGGTCGACTTCCACGCCGTCACGGGTCCGGGCGGTGGCGCGGTGGTGACCCAGGTCGCGCCGGGGCAGACCAAGAGCTTTACCTTCAAGGCGCTGCATCCCGGACTGTTCGTCTACCACTGCGCCACGCCGATGATCGCCCAGCACATTTCCAACGGCATGTACGGGATGATCTTGGTCGAGCCCGAGGGCGGATTGCCGAGCGTGGACCGCGAGTTCTACGTCATGCAGGGCGAGCTCTACACCGCGCAGAAGCACGGCTCCAGCGGCCTGCAGGAGTTCTCGGTGGAGAAACTGCTCGATGAGCGGCCAGAGCACCTGATGTTCAACGGCAGCATGAACGCGCTGACCAAGACCTTCGACATGCAGGCGAACGTCGGCGAAACCGTGCGCATGTTCTTCGGCGTCGGCGGTCCGAACCTGACCTCCAGTTTCCACCTGATCGGTGAAGTGTTTGACCGCGTCTACGACCTGGCGTCTTTCACCAGCCCGCCGCTGACCGATGTCCAGACCACGATCGTACCGCCTGGCGGAGCGACCATGGTGGAGTTCAAGGTCGACTATCCGGGCCGCTACCTGCTCGTCGACCACGCCCTGTCGCGGGCCGAGAAGGGCCTGATCGGCTTCCTGAATGTGAAGGGTGAAGCGGACAGCTCGATCTTTGACAGCCGCGAGAAGAGCGACCCCGCATCGGGCCACTGAGGCAGGGAATAAAATGAAGGCGGGCCATTGAGGCCCGTCTTTTTTTGTGCGTGTTTGCCCCGCGTGCCTGACCAACGGCACGTTCGCTGCGTGCCGGGGCCGCTACGATGTTGGATTGGCCGTTGCCCATCCGGTGACGGCACGCCGATGCGGAGCACCAGTATGCGCAAGACCAGCCTTTCCCTGATCATCGCTGCCAGCCTGGCGCTGGGCGCCGGCGCCCTGACGGGGTGCCAGACATCTCCAGCAAACGCGGGCAGCAGCGCTGCTACCGTGAACGCGGATTTTGCAAAGGTCGCCGAATCGCTGCTGATGCGCGGCCTGGAGCGCAGTCCGGAATCTTCGATCTACGCCGGTCGCTACGACAACGCGGCGACGCTCACAATTCCAGACGCCCGGCAGCGCGCCGCCGACCTGGCGTTCGCGAGGGCAGGGCTGCAGGAGCTGGCCGCGTTCGACCCGGCGCAACTGTCGCCGGCGCAGCGCATCGACCACATGCTGCTGAAGAACCGCTACGAGGCAAGCATCTGGTACCAGGAGACCTTCCGCGACTGGCAGTGGAATCCCTCGCGCTACAACATCGCCGGTCCCATCGGCCTGCTTCTCAACACTCCGTACGCCGACGAGGACGAGCGCCTGCGCACCGTCATGGCACGGCTGGAGCACGTCCCGCAGTACTACGCCGCCGCACGTGCCAACATCGCCGACCCGACCGCGGAGCACGTCGAACTCGCGATCGTGCAGGGTCGTGGGTCGCTCAGCGTGCTCGGTGATCCGCTGCGCAAGCAGATCGCCGATTCGGGTCTTAATGCCGCCGAAAAGGCCACGTTCAACGCGCGCATCGACACGGCCCGCGCCGCGATCGGCGAATGGACCGGCTGGCTGGAAGGCGTGCAGGCCCAACAGGTCGCCGCCGGCAAGGCCCGCTCCTTCCGCATCGGCGCCGAGCAGTACGAGCGCAAGTTCGCCTACGACATCCAGTCGCACTTCACCGCCGCCCAATTGCACCAGCGCGCGGTGGACGAGAAGAACCGCCTGCACGGGCAGATGGACAAGATCACCGTGGAGCTGTGGCCGAAGTACTTCGCCGGTACCGCGATGCCCGACGACCGCCTGCAGCGGATCGGGATGATGATCGACAAGCTCTCAGCCCGGCACGTGGCGCGCGATGAGTTCTTCGACGAGATCAAGCGCCAGATCCCGCTGCTGGCAGAGTTCGTCCGCAAGCACGACCTGCTCGACCAGGACACCAGCCGTCCACTGGTGGTCCGCGAGACGCCCGAATACATGCGCGGCGGTGGCGCCGGCGCCTCGGTCAGCGCGCCGGGCCCGTTCAATCCGACTGCCAACACCTACTACAACGTCAGCCCGCTGGATGACTACAGCGACGAGCAGGCCGAGAGCTTCCTGCGCGAGTACAACCACTGGGTCCTGCAGATCCTCAACATCCACGAGGCGATCCCGGGCCACTACACCCAGCTGCTGCATGCCAACAAGAGCCCGAGCCTGGTCAAGAGCCTGGTGGGCAACGGCGCGATGATCGAAGGCTGGGCGGTCTATGCCGAGCGGATGATGCTGGAAGCCGGCTGGGGCGAGCAGGCCCCGGAGATGTGGCTGATGTACGGCAAGTGGAACCTGCGCGTGGTCACCAATGCGATCCTGGACTACGAGGTCCACGTGGAGGGCTTGAGCGAAGCCAAGGCGCTCGACCTGCTGCGCCGCGAGGCCTTCCAGGAAGAGACCGAGGCGGTCAACAAGTGGCGCCGCGTCCGCCTGTCGCAGGTCCAGCTGACCTCGTACTTCACCGGCTACGCGGAAATCTACGACTTCCGCGAGCAGCAGAAGCAGCAGCTGGGCGAGGACTTCGACCTGAAGACCTTCCACAACCGCTTCCTGAGCTACGGCAACGCGCCGGTGCCGGCGATCATGCAATTGATGGCGGAGTAAGCCGACAGATCGCTGCGAGGGCCGCGTGACCTCCTACAATGGGAGGTCATGATCGGAAAAAGACACGTATTCAGGTGGCCGACGATCCTCGCCACGCTGGGGCTGCTGGTCGTGGCCCTGGCGATTAGTTCACGGCTCCCCTCTCTGGAGGGGCGGTCGCAGTCTGCGCGGCTTGCCGACTCCGCCGACACGCTGCTGGGCAAGGGCATCCAGCCATTTGCGCGGGCAAACCCCGGGCTTTCCGGCGTGCTGCCGTTGTCGCGCGGCGACGACGCGTTCGCGGCCCGGGTTGCGCTGGCGGAAGGCGCGGAGCGGACACTGGATGTCCAGTACTACATCTGGCGCAACGACATGTCGGGGACCTTGTTGCTGGAGGCACTGCACCGGGCCGCGGACCGTGGTGTCCGGGTCCGGCTGCTGCTGGACGACAACAACACGCCGGGGCTCGATCCGCTGCTGGCAACGCTGGATACCCACCCGCTGATCGAAGTGCGGCTGTTCAACCCCTTCCCGCACAGGAACTGGCGCTGGCTGGATTACCTCACCGATTTTGCGCGCCTGAACCGGCGCATGCACAACAAGTCCTTCACCGCAGACAACCAGGCCACGATCATGGGCGGGCGAAATGTCGGCGACGAGTACTTCGATGCCGGCGATGGCGTGCTCTTCGTCGATCTGGACGTGCTGGCGGTGGGACCGGTGGTGGACGAGGTATCCCGCGACTTCGATCTCTACTGGGCGAGCGAGTCCTCCTATCCGCTGCGGGGGCTGGTGCCCGCAGCACCGCCGGGGGCGCTTGATGCGCTCGCTGCCGCGGCGTCGGTGGTGGAGCGCGATCCGGCCGCGCGTGCGTATCTGCGTGCGCTGGATGATTCACCCTATCTGCAGGCCCTGGCGAGCGGCGACCTCGGCCTGGAATGGGTGCCGGTGCAGCTGCTCAGCGATGATCCGGCCAAGGGGCTCGGGCGCGCGCCGCGCGAGAGCCTGCTCTCGGAGCGACTGCAGCAGGTCATCGGGACCCCCGACGCGGAATTGCAGATTGTCTCGGCCTACTTCGTGCCTACTGCATTCGGGGTCGACTATCTGGCCGGGCTGGCCGGAGAGGGCGTAAAGGTGACGGTGCTGACCAACTCGCTCGCCGCCACGGACGTGACGGCGGTCCACGCCGGCTACGCCAAACGCCGCAAACCGCTGCTGGATGCGGGCATCACCCTTTACGAGATGAAGCCGGAAACGGCGGATGTGCCGATAGTGCGGCGCAAGCTCACCGGCAGCTCGGCGTCCAGCCTGCATGCAAAGGTGTTCGCTGCCGACCGTCGCCGCGCCTTCATCGGTTCGTTCAATTTCGACCCGCGCTCGGCCAACCTCAATACCGAGATGGGGCTGGTGGTGGAGAGCTCCGCGATCGCGTCGGGCGTTGCCGACAGGTTCAAGCAACTCGTCCCCGCCAGCGCGTGGCTGGTGCGACGGGGGACGCATGGCAAGCTGGTTTGGGTCGAGCAGGGCGACAACAAGGATGACGACCGCGTTCTGACGGAGGAGCCGGGCAATGGCTTCTGGCTGAACGCGGCGGTCAGGGGGATGGAAGCGCTGCCGATAGAATGGCTGTTGTGAGCAAGCCGACTACTGAAAACGACGTGCGGCTCGAGCTCCTGCCGCTTCCGACCCCGGTCGCAGCGGAGGACCCGCCGCCGGTAGAGCCCGAGCGCCCACTCCCGATGGAGTGCTGCGACAGCGGCTGCGACAGTTGCGTCCACGATGTCTACGCGGACGAGGTGCAGCATTACAGGGAGCTGCTGGCCGCGTGGCAGGAGCGCAACCCTGGCCGCTCACCCGGCTGAATCAGTTGCTGTCGACGTCGCCCTTGGTCAACTCGCCGAGCGTCGCCTCGCGAACATCCACCACGCGCAGGTCGAAGTGCAGCGTCTTGCCGGACAGTTCGTGGTTGCCATCGACGGTGATCCGTTCCCCATCCACCTTCAGGACCGTGGCAAGCACCGGACCCTGCGCGGTTTCCGTCAGGAACTTTGCGCCCGTCTTCAGCATGTCCAGGTCCTCGAATGCGGACAGCGGAACGGTCTGGACCAGGTGTTCGTGGCGGGGGCCGTAGCCTTCCTCGGGCGGCACCACAGCCTTCAGTCGATCCCCCGGCTTCGTGCCAGCGAGCGCTTTCTCCAGCCCGGGCATGAGCTTGCCAGCACCATGCAGATAGACCAGAGGCTCCACTGCGTAGGACGAATGGACCAGCGTGCCGTCGTCGACGGTCAGCGTGTAGTGCACCGTCGCAACACGGCGGTCGGCAATTTCCATGGGATTCTCAAGCGCGGTGCGCCGCAGTGGCGGGACCGGCAGGCTAGGGGAAACGCCTTGCCGGCCGCAAGCCCTCAACGGTGCGCCCAGCACGCCACGGCGCCCACCGCGTGGCATCCTGTTGGCCCATTTTGAAAGTGACCGTGAATTGGCCCTCAATACGATCATCACCACGATCGACCTGATAGGAACCTTCGCCTTTGCAATCAGCGGTGCGACGGTGGGTGTCCGCAACCGCCTGGATATTTTCGGCGTGCTGGTGCTCTCGTTCGCGGCCGCCACCGCCGGCGGCATCACCCGCGACCTGATGATTGGCGCCACCCCGCCGGTGGCGCTGGCCAACTGGCACTACCTGGCGGTCAGCTGCCTCGCAGGGATCATCACGTTCTATCGCTACAGCGATATCGAACGCCTGCGCAACCCGGTGAGGCTGTTCGATGCCGCAGGCCTGGCGCTGTTCGCGGTGATCGGCTCCTTGAAGGCGCTCGACCACGGGCTGGGACCGGTTGGCGCGGTGCTGCTGGGAATGCTCAGCGGAATCGGCGGCGGTATCGTGCGCGACGTGCTGGTGGCCCGCACGCCGGTGGTATTCCAGTCCGACCTGTATGCGATCGCTGCGATGCTGGGCGCGATCGTGGTGGTGGTTGGCGTCGCCCTGCAGCTGCCGGCGGTCCCGGTCATGGTTGCCTCCGCGGCGGTGTGCTTCGGACTGCGCTACATGGCGATCCGCTATGACTGGCACCTGCCGGTCGCGCCACCCTCGTGATTTTCGCGTGAAAATGCTATGTTTCCTGCGGCCGAATCGGCCATGTTCGAGGATGTGACGATGAACGAATCCACTCACACGCGTGGTTTGGGGTGGGTTCTCGGCGCGGCGCTTGTGGCGATGGCCGGCTCGGGTTGTGCGACCTTGTCAAACGCCGCCGCGCCAGGCTATGCCCAGAGCATGACCGCGGCGGAGACAGCGCTTCGCGGCGATGATGCGGCAGCCGCGATCCAGGCGTACCACCGCGCCGCGGATGCGGCGCCGGAGCAGTCGCTGCCCTGGCTGCACATCGCCGAGATCCAGGCCGGGCTGGGGGATTGGCCGCAGGCCATTGCGGCATCACGAGAAGTGCTGGAGCGCAATTCCGAGGACGCGACCGCCCGGGAGTTTTATCTGCGCGGCAGTATCCAGCTCGCCAATGATGCGTTGCAGTACCTGCCGGAAGATGAGGCCAGGTCGCGCGAGATTGCCGGGGACCTGCTTGCCAGCCTGATCCGCGAGCTCGGCGATGAGGCGATTCCCGCCGAGGTGCGGACCCGCCTCGAAGCTGGCGTGCAAGCGCGCCCGCGCCGATCCAGCGCGCGCCCCGGATCGCCGAGGCCAACACCAAGAACGCCCGGGAAGACGGCGGCGGACCCGCTCGAGGTGTTGGGCGGCGGTTGAGCCGCAACCGCGCGTCGGGCGGTATCATCGGCGGATGTCGAAACTGCTGCTCAACCTGCGCCTGGTCCTCGAGGATGAAATCGAGGATGTGCGCGCCATGCTCGATGAGAATCGCATCGAGTACTACGAAACCAAGCCCAGCCGCTGGGGCATTTCCCATGGCGCGATCTGGCTGTCCAATGACGACGACCTGCCGAGAGCCAAGCAGCTCATGGCGGTTTACCAGACGGGACGCCAGGCGAAGGCACGCGCCGAATACGAGGCCGGCCAGCGTGACGGCACCGGGGAGACGTTCGCCGATGTCTGGCGCCGCGAGCCGATGAAGGTCGTGCTGGCCGCCGCGGCGGTTATCGTATTGCTGGGCCTGGTTGCTCTGCCGGCGGTTCTGTTGCGGGGATGACGCGCGGCGCCGGCGACGGGCGCTGGAACCATGGCAGCATGAGCTGGATCAGCGGGCCGATCAGCAGCATGTAGAGCAAGGTGCCTGCACCGAGCGTGCCGCCCAGCAGATAGCCGGTCGCCAGCACGCTGCCCTCGATGAGCGTCCGCACGAGTCGCACCGAGCGACCGGTGCGGCGCACCAGTCCAGTCATCAGGCCGTCGCGCGGACCGGCGCCGAAATCCGCACCCAGGTAGGCTGCAGTGGCGGCGCCGTTGAGCACGATTCCCCCGCCCAGCAATGCCATGCGCATCGCCGGCCCGGCGCCGGCGACCAGTTGCCCCAACGGTTCCAGCACCGCGTCGAACGTCAGTCCGATCAGGATCGCGTTGCAGATCGTGCCGAAGCCCGGCTTCTGGCGGATCGGGATCCACGCCAGGAGCACGGCAAAGCTCACCGCCACCGTCACCCGGCCCATCGGCCAGCCGCCCTGCAGCGAGATTCCCTGGTGCAGCACGTCCCACGGCATCAGGCCGTAGTGGGACTGCAGCATCATCGCCATCGAAAGCCCATAGGCGGCGAGTGCCACGAACAACTTCAGCAGGCGATAGGGCATCTGGCACGGCAGCGGAGCGGGGCAGCCAATTCTAAAGGCTCACCCCCGCCAATGCCGTCACGGCCACGCGTGCGCTCGGCGAACGGCTAACATCACCGGTTCCCCCCGCAAGAGGTTCCGCCATGTCGATTTCCATGTACGCCGCATCCGTTCCCGTATTCAGGCAGATGCTGGGCAGCCTGGTCGCCATCGTCGGCAAGGCCGAGGCCTACGCGGCGGATCGCAAGATAGAGCCGGCGGTGCTGCTGCAGTCGCGTCTTTTCCCCGACATGCTGCCGCTGGTCCGCCAGATCCAGATCGCGTGCGATTTCGCCACCGGCGTGACCGCCCGCCTGGCCGGAGAGGACGTACCCGCCTATGACGACCAGGAGCAGGGGTTCGAGCAGTTGCGCGATCGGCTGCAGCGCACCCTCGCGTTTCTCGACGGCTTTGATGCGGCGCAGTTCGAGGGCAGCGAGCAGCGCGAGATCCTGACCCGCCCCGGCACCCCGAAGGAGCGTCGCTTCAACGGCCAGGACTACCTGCTGACCTACGGCCTGCCACAGTTCTTCTTCCATGTGACGACGGCCTATGCGCTGCTGCGCCACAACGGCGTGGAAATCGGCAAGCGTGACTACATGGGCGCCTACTGACCGCCTGCAACCGCGACCAAAGCGGATAATGGCGGCGATGGAAGCACCGATTCTCACGCCCAGACAGGCGCATGCGCGTCAACAGGCCGGTGCCATCCTGGTGGACACCCGCGAGGCGCACGAACGCTCCACAGGCATGGCCGCGGCGGCGCTTGGCGTTGCGGGTCCCGACCTGGAGTCGGCGCCGGGCGAGGTGATTCCGTGCCTGGATTCCGAAGTCCTGCTGATCTGCGAGGTCGGGGCGCGCTCGCTGGCGTCTGCGCGGGCGCTGGCTGCGGCGGGCTACTCCAACGTCGGTTCCGTGGAAGGCGGCACCCGGCGTTGGCGCGCCGACGGCCTGCCGATGGCGGAGCCGCAAATCGATCCGGATGAGCGCGACTTCAACGAGCGCTATTCGCGCCACCTGCTGCTGCCGGAGGTCGGGGCGGCAGGCCAGCAGCGTCTCGGCGCAGCGCGCGTCGTGCTCGTGGGCGCCGGAGGGCTGGGTTCGCCGTCGGCGTATTACCTTGCCGCCGCGGGTATCGGTCAGCTGGATATCGCCGATGACGACGTTGTCGATCGCAGCAACCTGCAGCGCCAGATCCTGCACACCGAGGCCCGGATCGGCATGGCCAAGGTCGAGTCGGCCGCCATCGCCCTGTCGGCATTGAACCCGCGGCTGCGGGTCAACCCGGCCGCCGTGCGGGTGACCAGCGACAACGTCGAAGCGCTGATCAGCGAAGCCGACGTCGTCCTTGACGGAGGCGACAATTTCGCCGTGCGCTACCTGCTCAACGATGCGTGCGTGAAACTCCGCAAGCCGCTTGTGTATGGCGCCGTGCATCGATTCACGGGACAGGTCAGCGTGTTCGACGCCGGTCGCCACCGCGGCCGCTATCCCTGCTACCGCTGCCTGTTCCCGGAGCCGCCTTCACCCGAGGACGCCCCCAACTGCAGCGAGGCCGGCGTGTTGGGGGTATTGCCGGGGGTGATCGGCATGCTCCAGGCAACCGAGGCCATCAAGCTGATCCTCGGCATTGGCGAGCCCCTGCGCGGCCGGCTGCTCAATTTCGATGCCATGCGCATGCGCTTCCGCGAGACGCGCCTGTCGCCGGATCCGGCGTGCCCGGTGTGCTCTCCCGGAACGCCCTTTCCCGGGTACATCGACTACGCGGCTTTCTGCTCGGGCAACTGAGCCGCACCGCGGAATCGTTGGAGGCAAGATCGGCGATAATGTCCGGCCACGTCACCCAGGTCCTGCTTTTGAACACTGACGCCAGCCCGCCCACCGCCCGCATCCTGGATGGCAAGCGCATTGCCGAGGACCTGCTGGACAACCTCAAGGCGCGTGTCGACGTGCGTCTGGCGGCGGGCAAGTCGGCGCCGGGGCTGGCCGTCGTTCTGGTCGGCGGCGACCCGGCGTCGGCGGTGTACGTGCGCAACAAGCGGCGGGCCGCGCGCAAGGTGGGAATCCGCGCGGTGGACTTCGATCTGCCGTCCGGCACCACGGATGACGAGCTGCTGGAACTGATCGACCGTCTCAACGCGGACCCCAATATCCACGGCATCCTGGTCCAGTTGCCTTTGCCGGACCGCCGCGATGCGAGCGCATTGATCCACCGCATCTCGCCCGGCAAGGACGTGGACGGCTTTCACCCCGAGAACGTTGGTCATCTGGCCCTGCGCCAGTTCGGCCTGCGGCCGTGCACGCCGCGTGGGATCACCACTTTGCTGGCCTACACCGACCGCCCGGTGCGCGGCGCCAGCGCGACCATCGTCGGCGTCTCCAACCACGTCGGCCGGCCGATGGCGCTGGAGCTGCTGATCGCCGGCTGCACGACCACCTGCTGCCACAAGTTCACCCCGCAGGACGTGCTCGAAGCGTCGGTCCGCAGCGCCGACATTCTGGTCGTAGCCGTGGGTCGCCCGCAGCTGATCCCCGGCGAGTGGGTGAAGCCCGGTGCGGTCGTGATCGATGTGGGCATCAACCGCCTTGATGACGGGCGCCTGGTCGGCGATGTCGGCTTCGAGGCGGCCGCGCAACGTGCCAGCTGGATCACCCCGGTCCCGGGCGGCGTGGGACCGATGACCGTGGCGACCCTGATGCAGAACACCCTGGAAGCCGCCGAGGCGGCTGACAGCTGAGCGCGATGGGATCGCTGCGAAAGCGGTACAATGGCGCGCTTCACCTATTCCGGTTCCGACCATGTTGCGCATCCAGGCTGAAGCTCTCACCTACGACGATGTTTCGCTGATTCCGGCCCACTCGACGGTCCTGCCGAAGGACGTCAACCTGGCAGCCCGATTGACCCGTGACCTGGGCTTGCGCCTGCCGATACTCTCGGCCGCGATGGACACCGTCAGCGAGGCGCGCCTTGCCGTCGCCCTGGCCCAGCTGGGCGGAATGAGCATCATCCACAAGAGCATGACCGTGGCCCAGCAGGCCGCCCACGTCGCCCAGGTCAAGGGCTTCGAGGCCGGCGTGATCCGCGCGCCGTTCACCGTCAGTCCCGACACCACCATCGCCGATGTGCTCAACCTCACCCGCGAGCGCAACATCTCCGGCGTGCCCGTGGTCGACAGTGGCCAGCTGGTCGGCATCGTCACCAGCCGCGACATGCGCTTCGAGACCAAACTGGACGATCCGGTGCGCCACATCATGACGCGCAAGGACCGGCTGATCACCGTCAAGGAAGGCGCCAGCGACGAGGAAGTCATGGGCCTGCTGCACAAGCACCGGATCGAGAAGGTGCTGGTGGTCAATGATGCCTTCGAGCTCAAGGGCCTGATCACCGTCAAGGACATCCAGAAGAAGACCGACAATCCCAACGCTGCCTATGACAGCAGCGAACGACTCCTGGTCGGCGCCGCGGTGGGTGTTGGCGGCGACACCGACGCGCGCGTGGAAGCGCTGGTGGCTGCCGGAGTGGATGTGGTCGTGGTGGACACCGCCCACGGCCATTCGCAGGGCGTGCTGGACCGGGTGAAGTGGGTCAAGAAGCACTTCCCGCAGTTGCAGGTCATCGGCGGCAACATCGTCACCGGCGACGCCGCGCTGGCGCTGATGGACAACGGCGCGGACGCGGTCAAGGTGGGCGTGGGTCCAGGCTCCATCTGCACCACCCGCATCGTAGCCGGCGTCGGCGTGCCGCAGATCTCGGCCATCGACATGGTCGCCGAGGCCCTGCAGGACCGCATTCCCCTGATCGCCGATGGCGGCATCCGCTACTCCGGCGATATCGGCAAGGCGCTGGCCGCCGGGGCCTCCACAGTGATGATCGGGAGCCTGTTCGCCGGCACCGACGAGTCGCCCGGCGACAGCGAACTCTTCCAGGGTCGTCATTACAAGAGCTACCGCGGCATGGGCAGCCTGGCGGCGATGGAGACCGGCTCCAAGGACCGCTATTTCCAGGACTCCTCCGATGCCGACAAGCTGGTGCCCGAAGGGATCGAAGGCCGCGTGCCGTATCGTGGCCCGCTGCGCAATATCGTCCACCAGCTGGTGGGCGGCCTGCGCGCGACCATGGGTTACGTGGGGTGCGCGACCATCGAGGAAATGCGCACCAAACCGGAGTTCGTCAGCGTGACGTCAGCAGGCTCGCGCGAGAGCCACGTCCACGACGTGCAGATCACCAAAGAGCCGCCGAATTACCGGGTGGGCTGAAGACGATGACCGACATCCATAGAGACAAGATCCTGATCCTCGATTTCGGGGCCCAGTACACGCAGTTGATCGCGCGTCGCATCCGCGAGCTCGGCGTGTATTGCGAGATCTGGGCGTGGGACCACGACCCCGGCGAGATCGAGGGATTCGGTGCCAAGGGCATCATCCTGTCGGGCGGTCCCGAGTCCACGACGCTGGAAGGATGTCCGCAGGCGCCGCAGGAGGTCTTTGATTCCGGCCTGCCGCTGCTGGGCATCTGCTACGGCATGCAGACGATGGCCAAGCAGCTGGGCGGCGATACCGAGGCCGCCGACCAGCGCGAGTACGGCCATGCCGAGGTCGCGCTGGTGGCGCAGGACCGTTTGCTGGACGGTCTCAAGGACCATCCCGGCTCGCCGCCACGGCTGGACGTGTGGATGAGCCACGGCGACCACGTCTCCAGGGCGCCGGAGAGCTTTGTCGTTACCGCGCGCACCGACCGCGTGCCGGTGGCGGCGATGGCCAATGACGAGCGCCGCTGGTACGGCGTCCAGTTCCACCCCGAAGTCACCCACACCAAGCAGGGTGGGGCGCTGCTGGAACGCTTCGTCACCGATATCTGCGAATGCCAGACGCTGTGGACGCCGCAGCAGATCATCGAGGACCAGGTCGCCCGGGTCCGCGAACAGGTCGGCGGTGACGAAGTCATCCTGGGACTGTCGGGTGGCGTGGATTCGTCTGTTGTCGCGGCCCTGTTGCATAAGGCGATCGGCGACCAGCTGACCTGCGTGTTTGTCGACACCGGGCTGCTGCGCTGGCAGGAAGGCGATCAGGTGATGGCGACGTTTGCCGAGCACCTGGGCGTCAAGGTCATCCGTGTGGACGCGGCCGATCGTTATTTCGCCGCGCTCGCAGGCGTCACTGATCCGGAGGCCAAGCGCAAGATCATCGGCAACCTGTTTGTCGAGATCTTCGATGAACAGTCCGGCAAGCTGGCGAATGCCAAATGGCTGGCCCAGGGCACGATCTATCCCGATGTTATTGAGTCGGCCGGTGGCAAGAATGGCAAGGCCCACATGATCAAGAGCCACCACAATGTCGGTGGCCTGCCCGAGCATATGAAACTGGGCCTGGTCGAGCCGCTGCGTGAGCTGTTCAAGGACGAGGTCAGGCGGATGGGTGTGGAGCTGGGTCTTCCGGCCTCGATGGTGTACCGCCATCCGTTCCCCGGCCCCGGCCTGGGCGTACGGATCCTGGGCGAGGTCAAGCGCGAGTATGCCGAGCTGCTCGCACGCGCCGACCACATCTTCATCGATGAACTGCGCAAGGCCAACCTGTACGACAGGACCAGCCAGGCGTTCGCGGTGTTCCTGCCGGTCAAGTCGGTCGGCGTGGTGGGTGATGCGCGGGCCTATGAGTGGGTCATCGCGCTGCGTGCGGTGGAGACGATCGACTTCATGACGGCGCACTGGGCGCACCTGCCTTATGATTTTCTTGGGCGTGTATCCAACAGGATAATCAACGAGTTGCGTGGTGTTTCTCGCGTTGTTTATGACATCAGTGGAAAGCCGCCCGCAACGATCGAGTGGGAATGAGCGACGACCAGCGCTGGATGCGCCACGCGCTGGCGCTGGCGGACCGCGCCGAGCGCGAGGATGACGAGATCCCGGTGGGCGCTGTGGTGGTCGCCGCGGACGGCTCGCTTCTGGGCGAGGGCTGGAACCGCAACATCACCGAGCATGATCCCACCGCACACGCGGAGATCGTGGCGATGCGCCAGGCCGGATTCCGCCTGGCCAACCACCGCCTGCTGGGATGCACGGTCTATGTGACTCTGGAGCCGTGCGCGATGTGCGCGATGGCCATGGTGCATGCGCGGGTTGCGCGGGTGGTCTATGGCGCCGCCGACCCGAAGACCGGCGCCGCCGGTGGCGTCTTCGACCTGCTGACCGACCCGCGCCACAACCACCGGGTGGAGGTGGAGGGCGGCTTGCTGGGTGAGGAGGCGGGCGCGCGGCTTACCGCTTACTTCCGCCGCAAGCGTATGAAGTCGTCGTAAGGCGGTATTGCGCCTGAGTCAGAACGGCTGCGGGATGGTGGAATCCTTGTCCAGTTCCGCCCGCAGCTCGCGCTCCAGTACCCGCAGGCTGATCCGTGCCTCCTGCCCCAGGCACAGCGAGGCGGCCAGCATCAGCAGCACGCCGAGTACCGCCAGCAGCGTTGGCAGGTAGCCCAGCTGATAATGGAAGAACGCATCGGCGGCGATCCCGATGCTGGTGCCCACGAACGCGCTGAGCGCGGCGTACAGGATCCGCAGCGCGCCCAGCACCAGGTACGAGCGCCGCCGGTGGTAGCCGATCCGGATCTCCAGCTCGGTGCGCATCGGGCCCGGCACGGTGTCGCGCAGGTGCTCGATCTCCTTGCGCATGCGGTCGACCACGCGCGCCAGGCGGTTGTTGGAGGAGATCAACAGCGAGCCGGTGGCGGTCAGGAAAAATGCGGGGGTGATCATCGCCGAAATCACCGCGTAGTGGTTCGGATCGGCGAAGGGCGTGGCAGACATGCAGGCTTCCGTTGCAGGGTGACGGTATGATGCCTGCCCCCTCCAAGCGACGCGAGCCCCCGATGGCCAACGGCCCTGTCAATGCCGACAACCTGGTCTGGATCGATCTGGAAATGACCGGTCTGGACACCGACAACGACGCGATCCTCGAGATCGCCACGGTGGTCACGGACAAGCAGCTGAACGTGCTCGCCGAAGGTCCGGAACTGGCCATCGCCCACCCGCTGGCGACCCTGGAGGCGATGGACGACTGGAACCGCAACCAGCACGGCGGCTCCGGGCTGTGGGCCCGCGTGCTGGAGCAGGGCGTGTCGCTGCAGGAGGCGGAGCGACAGACCCTCGCATTCCTTGCCCAATGGGTGCCGGCGAACGCCTCGCCGATGTGCGGCAATTCGATCTGCCAGGACCGCCGCTTCCTGCATCGCCAGATGCCGAAGCTGCAGCGCTATTTCCATTACCGCAACCTGGATGTCAGCACGGTCAAGGAGCTGGCGAAGCGCTGGGCGCCCTCAATCAGCGCCGGCCTCAACAAGCAGGCCAGCCACACCGCCATGAGCGATGTTCACGACTCGATCAATGAGCTGCGCTACTACCGCCGGTTCATGGGGGCGTTGGGTGGTCTTGAGCCGGCTGAGCGCCTTTCGGCCGAACGTTGAGCGGGACGCGCCCGCCTTCCCCGTCCCGCGAGTACAGCACCACCTCACGCTGCTGGAATCCGGGTGAGACGCCCGCCTTGTCGTAGGCCTTCTTCAGCGCCTCCAGCAGCGCGCACTTGGTGACGAAGTTGTCCGCGTTGTTGGTATAGCAGCGGACGCCAAGATCAATATGGTTCTCGCCCAGGGCGTAGACAAGCACGCTGGGAGCCGGCTCGGCGAGAATGCGCTCGTCTGCGTGCATCAACTCGATGGCGATTGCCCGGGCGGTGTCGATATCGGCGGTGTAGCTGATCGGCAGCGACAGGCCGATGCGGCGCATGTCCTCGGGCGTGTGGTTGATGATCGAGTCGCGGGTGATCAGGCTGTTGGGCAGCACGATGACCTGGTTGTCGGCGCCGCGCACGCAGGTCTGGAAGATGCTCACCGCCTCGACTGTGCCGACCTCGCCGTGGATGGTGACGAAATCCCCCACCTTGAACGGCTTCAGCGTCACCAGCATGACACCTGATGCGATGTTGGACAGCGAATCCTTCAGCGCCAGGCCGATCGCCAGCCCGGCCGCGCCAAGCACGGCGATCATCGAAGTCATCGGCACGCCGATCACCTGCAATGACGCCAGAATCAGCAGCATGGTCATCGTCACCGAAGCGACCTTGCGCAGGAACAGCGAGGCAGTCGTGTCCACGCGACTGCGATCCAGCGCCCGAATCCCCAATGACAGGATCCAGCTGATCACATAGCGCCCGACGAGGAACAGCAGCAATGCCAGGCCGACCCGGATTCCAAGGCCAGTCAGGGCTTCGGTCCACTCTCCGGCCTGGGCATGGGCGAGCCAACTGCCGGTCGCGATAGTCGTTGTCGATTGCATCCAGATCTCCTCATGTGCGACGCCCCGCGGTCAGGCGGGGCGTCGAATGTGGACCGGATTCTAGGACGGGAGCCGTTAGCAGCCCGTCACGTCTCAGCCAGCCGCCTTGGCCTTGGCCAGTCGCAGCCAGGTATCAACGACGGTGTCCGGGTTCAGCGACACCGAATCGATCCCTTCCTCCATCAACCACTGGGCGAGGTCGGGATGGTCGCTCGGCCCCTGGCCGCAGATACCGACGTACTTGCCCTTCGCCTTGGCGGTCTTGATTGCCATCGACAGCAGCTTCTTCACCGCGGGGTCGCGTTCGTCGAACAGGTGCGCGATCAGCCCCGAGTCCCGGTCCAGGCCGAGGGTGAGCTGGGTCATGTCGTTGGAGCCGATCGAGAAACCGTCGAAGATCTCGAGGAACTCCTCGGCCATCAGCGCATTCGATGGCAGCTCGCACATCATGATGATCTTCAAGCCGTCCTTGGCCTGTTCCAGGCCGTTGGCGCGCAGCACCTCGACCACCTTGCGACCCTCGTCCAGGGTGCGCACGAACGGGATCATGACCCACAGGTTGGTCAGGCCCATCTCATCGCGCACCTTCAGGACCGCGCGGCATTCGAGTGCGAACGCATCGCTGAAGCTCGGGTCGACGTAGCGCGACGCGCCACGGAAGCCGAGCATCGGGTTTTCCTCGTCCGGCTCGTAGGCCGCGCCACCGATCAGGTTGGCGTACTCGTTGGTCTTGAAATCCGACAGGCGCACGATCACCGGCTTGGGCGCCACCGACGCGGTGATGGTCGCGATTCCCTCTGCGAGGCGGTCGACGTAGAACTGGACCGGGTCGTCCCCGTATCCGGCGATCTTCGCATCGATCTGTTTCTTTGTCGCCGCATCCTGGCGGTCGTATTCCAGCAGCGCCTTGGGGTGGATGCCGATGTGGCTGGCGATGATCATCTCCAGCCGCGCCAGGCCGATGCCGGCGTTGGGCAGCATCGCGAAATCGAAGGCGCGGTCGGGGTTGCCGACGTTCATCATCACCTTCAGTGGCGCCTCGGGCATCTTGTCCAGATCGGCGACGTGGCGCTCGAAGGGCAGGTCGCCGTCGTAGATGAAACCGGTGTCGCCTTCGGCGCAGCTCACCGTCACCGTCTGGCCTTCCTTGATGGCATCCAGCGCGTTGCCGGTGCCGACCACTGCGGGAACGCCGAGCTCGCGGGCGATGATCGCCGCGTGGCAGGTGCGGCCGCCGCGGTTGGTGACGATTGCGGCGGCGCGCTTCATCACCGGCTCCCAATCCGGGTCGGTCATGTCGGCAACCAGAACGTCGCCGGCCTGCACGCGGGCCATGTCGTCAAGTGAACGGATCACGCGGGCGACGCCACTGCCGATCTTGTTGCCGATGGAGCGGCCCTCGCACACCACCGGACCGCGCTCGCCCAGCTGGTAGCGCTCGATCTGGGTGGCGTGGCCGCGCGACTTCACCGTCTCCGGGCGCGCCTGGACGATGAACAGCTTGCCGCTGACGCCGTCCTTGGCCCACTCGATGTCCATCGGGCGGCCGTAGTGCTTCTCGATGATCAGCGCCTGGCGGGCCAACTCGTGCACGTCGTCGTCGTTGATCGAGAAGGTGCCGCGCATGTCGGTCGGTGTGTCCTCGGTGCGGACGCGCTCGCCGGGCTGGTCGGAGTAGATCATCCGCAACTGCTTGGCACCGATGGAGCGGCGCAGGATCGCCTGCTTGCCCTCGGCGAGGGTGGGCTTGTAGACGTAGAACTCGTCGGGATTGACCGCGCCTTGGACGACCATCTCGCCCAGGCCGAAGCTGGAGGTGATGAAGACCACTTCGCGGAAGCCGGACTCGGTGTCCAGGGTGAACAGCACGCCGGATGCGCCCACGTCGGAGCGCACCATCAACTGCACGCCAGCGGACAGGAACACGTCCTCGTGCTTGAAGCCGTGGTGCACGCGGTAGGCGATCGCGCGGTCGTTGTAGAGGCTGGCGAAGACTTCCTTCACCTTGACGACGACGTCGTCTTCGCCGGTGACGTTTAGGAAGGTTTCCTGCTGGCCGGCGAAGCTGGCGTCGGGCAGGTCCTCGGCAGTCGCCGACGAGCGCACCGCCACGGCCACGTCGCCGCCGCCGTTCTCGTCACACAGCTGGCGATAGGCGATGCGGATGTCGCGGTCGAGCTCCGGCTGCAGCGGAGCGCCAATCACCCAGTCGCGGATGTCCTTGCCGGCCTCGGTCAGGGCGGCGACATCGTCGACGTCCAGCGGCGCGAGGCGGTCGAAAATCCGCTGGTGCAGGTTGTTGTGGGCGATGAAGTCCTTGAACGCCTCTGAGGTCGTCGCGTATCCGCCCGGAACGGAAACACCGAGGTTGGACAGATTGCCGATCATCTCGCCAAGCGACGAGTTCTTGCCGCCGACGCGGGCCAGGTCGTCCAGGCGCAGCGCGTGCAGCCAGAGGATATTCTCGTTCAAAACTGTGTATCTCCGTGGGGGGACACGCCGCTGGGCACGGCGAAGCCGCTATGATCGCCGCTGCGCCGGGTGCTTACAAGGTTGATCTGGCGGGCTTTTCAATCCCGGCACACTGCGAGGTGGTACATCCGATGAGCGACACACGCCCTGTGTTCTACATATCCGACGGTACGGGCATCACCGCGGAGACCATCGGCCACAGTCTGCTGACCCAGTTCAACGGCACCGACTTCATTGCGGAACGCATTTCGTTTGTGGACAGCGTGGAGCAGGCGGAAGACGCCGTGGAACGGATCAAGGCATCGGCCGAGACCCACGGCGTGCGACCGGTCGTGATCAACTCCTGCATGGACAGCGACGTGGGCGAGGCGTTGGCCAAGAGCGGGGCGCTGATGCTGGATGTGTTTGCGCCCTTTATCGAACCGCTGGAGCGCGAGCTTGGCCAGTCGCGCATGCGCCACGTGGGCCGCGCGCACGCGATTGTCGATTTCGACACCTACCATCGCCGTATCAACGCCATGAACTACGCGCTGACCCACGACGACGGCATCGCGATCGACTACAACGATGCCGATGTGATCCTGGTTGCGGTGTCACGGGCAGGCAAGACGCCCAGCTGCGTGTATCTGGCGTTGCAGTACGGCGTGCGGGCGGCCAACTACCCGCTCACTGAAGAAGACCTGGAGCACGACCGGCTGCCGGAGCGGCTGCGCAAATTCCGCGACAAGCTGTTCGGACTGACGATCGACCCGCACCGCCTGCACCAGATCCGCCAGGAGCGCCGCCCCGATTCGCACTACGCCAAGCTGGAGACCTGCAAGCGCGAGGTCGCTGCAGCGGAAGCGCTGTTCCGCGCGGAAAGAATCCCCACCCTGAGCACGACCAACACCTCCATCGAGGAGATCGCGAGCAAGGTCATGACCACGCTGCGGATCAATCGCGAGATGTTCTGAACCGCGCTGTTCCGGGTCCTTGCGGGGTGCGGCCCGCAATCGGGACGGACGTGTAGGATCAGTGCATGTCCAGTTCTGTCGCCACTCGCCGCCTTCCTTCGCTCGACCGCTTCGGTTGGTTGATGGCCTTGTATGCCGAAAACCATGTCCGCCTGCGCCGCCTGTTCAACACCTCCGATCTCGCGCCGGGGAGGCACATCTCCAGCGTAGGCGATGGCCTGGACCTGCGTGTGGAAGTGCTGCTGCAGCACCGCTACACGACCGAGTTGCGCGTGAGCTACACGATGGTGGACCCGGTGACCGGGATGCCCGACCCGTCGGCCTACCTGCGCCATTACCACGACGCCAACCAACTGGAGGCCACGCACTGCTACATCGGTCGTCGCTGGCAGGATGTGCTGGGCATGTATCCGCTGCCGGCGGCCCTGATCAGCCATCGTCTGCGGATGAACACCTTCCTCGGTAAATGGCTGGAATACCTCGCCGAGCGCGGGCACGGAGAGGGCACGTTGAGGCTGGAAAGTGAAAGTTCCGCGGAAATCCTGACCGGGGCTTGACGGTTCCCGGATAGCGCTCTAACCTTACGGACTTTCCAGCCCCGTGGGGCCATAGCTCAGCTGGGAGAGCGCCTGCATGGCATGCAGGAGGTCGGCGGTTCGATCCCGCCTGGCTCCACCATTTCAAATGGTTTTTGTACCTGGTTGTGTGAAAGACAGCCGGAAAAAAAGGTACAGGGACTACCGCGTCCCCATCGTCTAGAGGCCTAGGACACTGCCCTTTCACGGCGGCGACAGGGGTTCGAATCCCCTTGGGGACGCCACTTCAAACCATTGATTACCTTAGGGTATTCAAGCAATCAAGGCCCCGGGAACGGGGCCTTTTTTGTGTCTGCAACCCGCGCGGCGTCGTCGCCGCTCAGCCCCTCGGTCCGCCCATCACCGGCAGCACGATCCCGCTGATGTAGGAGGCGGTGACCGGCGAGGCGAGGAACACATACGCAGGCGAGAGCTCCTCGGGCTGGGCGGCGCGCTTCATGTCGCTGTCGCGTCCAAACTCGCCGACCTCGTCGGCCGGCTTGTCGGCCGGATTGAGCGGGGTCCAGACCGGACCGGGTGCGACCGCGTTGACCCGGATGCCGCGCTCCAGCAGGTTGCTGGCCAGGGACTGGGTGAAGGCGTGGATGGCGCCCTTGGTCGCGGAGTAGTCGAGCAGCGACTTGTGCCCGAAGATGCCGGTTTCCGAGCCGGTATTGATGATGCTGGAACCCTTCTTCAGGTGCGGCAGCGCCGCCTTCGCCATGCGGAAGTAGCCGCCGATATTGGTCTGCAGGGTTTCCTGCAGGTGCTCCTCGCTCAGGTTCTCCAGGTCGTCGGCGTGCAACTGGAACGCCGCGTTGTTGACCAGTACGTCCACCCCGCCGAGCGCCTTGACCGAGCGCGCGACCGCGCGCTTGCAGAACGCGGGATCCTTGACGTCGCCGCTGATCAGCACGCAGTTGCGACCTTCGGCTTCGACGGCCGCCTTGGTGGCCTTCGCGTCCTTGTGCTCGCTCAGATAGACGACGGCAACATCCGCGCCCTCACGCGCAAACAGCACGGCCACTGCCCGGCCGATGCCCGAATCGCCTCCGGTGATGATCGCTTTCATCCCGGCCAGCTTTCCGCTGCCCTTGTAGTCCGGCGCGTCATAGCGCGGCTGCAACTGGAGTTCATGCTCGTTGCCGGGCTTGTCGATGTGCTGGGCCGGCATCCGGACAGGCTGCTTGCGTGTTCCGGCCTGCACTGCCCTGGGCTTTTCGCTTGCAGGCTTCTTGGCTTTGGGCACGGACGACTTTTTCTCGATCGCCTTCTGCAGATCCTTCTGGTGGTCGGCTGCACGTGCCGCTTTTTTTGCCGGCCCGGTGGCTTTTTTCCCGGTGCCGGAGCTTGATGACGTGGCCATGCGGTCTCCTGTATTGGCGTTGCGCCAGCGCGGGCGCGTGGAGCCATCAACCTAGGGCCAGCGGATTCAAAGGAGAGTGAAGCGCACCGCACCGGTTCACATCGCGGTGCGCTGGCTGATCTGGATTTCCGGGATTTTCCAGACGCCGCTGCCGCTGTGGCTGGCCGCGCTGCAGATGATGGGCAACGCGGACGTGGTTACTGCGGCCGCGGGGTAGGGAAGCAGGCAGTTGCGCTTGCCCCTACGCGATGGCGCCGCGTCCCGACTTCCGCGCACGCAGCGTCCGGCGAAGCTCCATAAGGCCGGGCGCGACAACAATGGCGAACGAGGCTGCGAGGACGCCAGCGATCAGCGCTGGCTCAAATCCGGGTGCTCGCAGGCGCAGCGACCAATCCGCGCTGAGGGGTGCAAGCAGCGACCTTGCCTGCGGCCAGTGCAGAAGGACGATGACCGCCAGTCCGGTAAGCGGCAGGATGATCAGGAATGCATGGACGAACTGCTCCAGTGCGGAGATTCGCCGCAGCGGTGCCGTGTAGCTCAAATCCCAGTACGCGGTGGCCGTATGTGCCACGGACGCAACGATCGCCAGGAGCAGCACACTGGCGTCCACCTCAAGAAAGAGGATCGCGAGGATGGGAAGCCCCATCTGGGCGGTCTGCAGCAGGTGGAGAACGGACTCGCCGACCCCGGAGGTGTGGGCAATGTCGGTGCGGGCGTGGCACGCAAAGTCGGCTGCGCCGGCCACGAGCCACAACGGGAAAACGACATAGCCCAGAAAGCCCCAAAGCAGGGCGGCGGGAATCGGATCCATGGAAGCGTCCTCCGTCGATTGCGCATCGTTCCTCTGCCTGAGAGGGTCACGCCCGAGAGTAACTAAGAACTGCCTGCAGAATCGAAAACGCCCGCGTTGCGCGGGCGTTTTGGTTACTGGCCGCGGAAACTCAACGGCTCTTGGTGTCGCTCTTTTTGGAGCTTTTGGACGTATCACCTGACGCCGACTTGCCGCTCTTCTGATCCGAACCGCTGGCGTGTTTCTTGTCAGATTTGCTGTCCGTGGACTGCTTCTTGTCGGTTGGCATTTTCCGTCTCCTGGCGAGTGCCCTCTAGCGGGCGAGACAAAAATTATTCCTCGATTTGTGACGGCGACGTGGTGAAAACGGCCGCCTGCGCAGCCCGCGACAGTGGCGTGGTGAATCGTTCATTTTGATGTCAGTTCGGCCTGCCCGCTGGTCCGGGTTCGCAGCGGCCGGCAAGCGGCTCAGCGCGGGTTGCGCGGAAGGCTGCCATGGACCGCGGTCGCGGCGATCGCGGCCTGTCCGACGGCCACGCTGATCTGGTTGAGCGCGCTGACCACGTCGCCTATCGCGTACACGCCGTCGACGCTGGTTTGCATGTGGTCATCGACGTTCAATGCGCCTGCGTCGTCGGTCGCGGCGCCAAGCGGCAACAACAGGGAAGACTGGACGTCGGAGCCAAGCACCGGATACAGGGTATCGAAGCGCCGCCTGGATCCATCCGGAAGCTGAGCCTCACAGCCGCCATCGACCAGATGCCACCGGTCCGGCGCCGGAAGCAGCACCACGCCGCTGGCGGTGGCCCGATCCTGCATGGTCGGATCCTCGTCAAGGCCGTCGGTCGCGATGGCGCTGACGTCACGCGAGAAGGTCCGCAGGAACTCGGCGTGGCCGATCGCCTCCTCGCCGCGGCCCAGCACCGCGATCGCGTCATCCCGGGCCTCATACCCGTCGCAGACCGCGCACAATCGGATCGCCCCGGTTGCGATGGCATCGTCGGCGCCTTCGATCTCGGGCAGCAGGTCGACCACGCCGGTGGCCAGGATGATGCTGCGGGCGCGCCATCGGCGTGTCGCTGAGCGGGCGATGAAAATATCCCCGGAGCGTTCCAGCGCGTCCACGCGGTCCTCGACCACGGGCACGTCGTACTGGGTGGCGTGCTCGCGGAAGCGGCCCAGCAGCTCATTGCCTGCCACGCCAAACGGAAAACCCGGGCAGTTGTGGCTTGCCGGGATCCAGCGCGCGCGGCTCTGACCCGCGTCGACCAGCACGAGCTTGCGACGGAAGCGCGCCAGGTAGGTCGCCGCCGTCAAACCACCCGGACCGCCGCCGATGACAAGACAATCAAGAACCGTATCGGCGGTATCAGGTGCAATCATTACGCGCTCCGGTAGAAAGCGGTGGATGTTAGCCGACGTGGATCTCCTGAAAGCCGTCGCCATCGTGCAGGGTGAACAGTGCCTCCATTCCACGTTCACGCGCCAGCCTGACCCCTTCCGTCTCGCCCAAGGCGAGCAAGGCGGTCGCCCATGCGTCGGCAAGCATGCACGTGGCGTCCACGACGCTGACCGCGGCGAGTCGGTTGCTGGCCGGCTGCTGGCCGGTGGCGTCCATGGTGTGCGGGTAGCTGCGGCCGTCATGCTCAACCCAGTGCCGGTAGTCGCCGGACGTGGCAATTGCCGCGTCAGCCAACTCCATCACCCCGGTGACCTCGCGCACACCGCGGACAGGCTTCTCGATCGCGACGGCCCAGGGACGGCCGTCCGGCTTGCTGCCGCGGGCGCGCATCTCACCGTCTATCCCGACGAGGTAGCGGGTAATGCCGAAACCGTCGAGACAGCAGGCCAGCTGGTCGACCCCAAAGCCCTTGGCGATCCCCGCGAGATCCAGAGTGATCGCCGCCCGCTTGCGGACGCGGCTCTGCGGGGCGTCCAGTTCGAGGATCTCGGATGCGGCGCGGCGGACACCCGCTTTACGAGCGGCGATCGCCGTGAGGTCGATCGCGCCCCGGGCGGGGCCGAAACCCCAGGACTGGACCAGATCGCCGACGCCGATATCGAACGCGCCCCGCGACTGTCGACCGACCTGCAGGGCGGTTTCCAGCACCGCGAACAGCTCCGCCGGAACCGTGGTCCATTGGTTGATCGGTGCGGCGTTCAGCCGGCTCAGATCGGAATCGGCCTTCCAGCTCGACATCTGTCGATCGACGGCATCGACCGCGGCGAAGAGCCGCTGGCCAATGTCCGGCTCATCGACGCCCGGCGCGGCAAAGAACAGCGCGCTGTAACGGGTGCCCATCGTCTCGCCGTGCAGGCTGTACCGCTGCATCACCGCGACGGATGAATCAGCGGATTCAGAAGACGTCTTCACGGTAGCGCCCCTGCAGTTTGAGGGTGGCAACATCCAGGCCGATCGGAGCCACGATGGCGTCGATGGTCTGCCGGATGCTGTCGGCCATCGCGCGGCCGCCACAGACCAGGATCTGAGCGCCGTCTTCAATCAGTCGCCGCATCTGCGAGGAGTGGTCCAGCAGCCGGTCCTGCACGTAACCGCCATTGGCGGTGCGGGAGAAAATCGCGTTCAACCCGGTCAGCCGGTGATCGGCCAGGTAGCCGTCCAGCTCGGGCTCGTAGAGGAAGTCCGACGCCGGGTCGCGGCCGCCCCAGTACAGATACATCGGGTGTTTACCGGTGTTGTTGCGGATGAATCCGGCCAGCGGCCCGATTCCTGTTCCGGCGCCGATGAGAACCACCGGCGACTTGCCCGAGGCCGGCCGGAAGTCGGGGTTGGGTTGGATAAACGCATCGATCCGGGCGCCGGGTTGCAGGTCGTGAAGCATCCCCGAACACAGGCCGCCGGGGTGCTTGCGCACACAGATTTCAAGGAAGCCGTCGCTGGATCCGCTGGCAAGGGAATAGAACCGCGGGACCGGGCTTCCCGGCGCCACGATTCCCACCAGATCACCTGCGTCGAAGTGGGGCAGCTCACTGATACCGAGCATCCGACGCAACCTCCCGCGAGCGCGCGGTGAGGCGACCGGCCCGAAGCGCAGGATGCTGGTCGGCGCATTGACCTGGGCACCGTAGTCCATCCGGCTGATCAGCTCGAGTGGGCGGGTTTGGGGGTGGGACGGTACGTGTGTCAGCCCCAGCTTGAGGGACAGTGCAGGTTCAACCGCCTCTCCCCAGCGCGCGAACTCCTGCGAGGACTGCCTGTCCACGGTGTCCAGCTCGAGAAATTCGGTCCAGCCGCGGCCAAGCAGCGCGTCGCGGGCGTCCTTGGCGAACTGGCAGAACCGCGGGAACTGGCGATCGCCGAATCCCAGGACCGCGAACGCCGGGTTGTTGTCACCGCTGAACCTTCCCAGGCGCGCAAGGAACTGCCTGGCCGATGTGGGCGCGTCTCCGTCACCGTAGGTGGCGGTGAGTACGAACAGGTGGCGTGCCTGGCGATATTCCTTCGCCAGCAGGTTCATCGGGGCGGTGTGCACCCGCTTGCCGGCCTTGTGCAACGCGTCGTGCAACGCGTTCGCAAAGCCCCAGGTGCTGTTGCCTTCGCTGCCCACAAGGATGACGGTGTCTGCCGCCTGCGCGCCGCTGTTGTTGGCGATGCGCGGCATCAGGCGGCGACGCTGCCACCACATCACCACGCCGGTGGCGCTCATCACCGGAACGCTGAGTGCACAGACGCCCAGCAGGAGACCCAGCCACCACAGTCCCTCGCCGGTGTGCAGGCGGTAGATCAGTTCATGGGCGTTCTGGACCCGGTCATGTGGCTGGAAGACCAGCAGGACGCCCGTGGCCTGGTCAATGTAGCCGTCGCCCTGCGCGGTGGCGAGCGAGTAGAAGTCCGAGGGAGTGTCCGGCATCGGATAGACGAGTTCGCGCAGGTCCTGGAGATCGATCTCCAGCAGAGCGGGCAGGGTGCCCACCGGTACCGGCGCGGCTGGCGTCTCCACCGCAGTCGGGAACGCAGGCTCGGTGTCCGCCCCCTCGGGTATCAGGCCGAAGGTGGTCGCCGACATGAGGATGCCGGTCAGCGCGGACATCAGCAGCCCCAACAGGGCGATTCTCCCGAGCTCCGAGTGCCAACGCTGGCTGAAACTGCCTCGCAGTGGGCGCAACAGCTGCCGCCATCCCCCGACGCGCTTGAGCAGCAGTGCCATGCCTGACACGCACAGGACCAGCATCGTCAGCGCCGAGATTCCGGCCGCGGCCCTGCCCGGCGTGTCTGCAAGAAGCGAGCGATGCAGGTTCTTGATCCAGCGCGTGGTGGGCGAGGTCGCATACGGGCCGATCGCCTTTCCGCTGAGCGGGTCGACACGCATCGCCTCGGCCCGGTCATCCTGGCTGTAGTAGACGATGATCGAGCCGGACGGGCTGCGCTGGATCTGCTCCACGCCGACGAAGTTCTCGGCTATCCGCTCCGCAAGCAGGGCGACGCTGACCTGCCCACGCTCCGGCACAGTCGTTCCCAGCCGGTCAATGGCTGGATTGACCGACAGGATCGCGCCGCTGATCGCCAATACGGCGATCAGCAGCCCAAGGACAAGAGCGGGCAGTGAGTGAATCCGACGCAACATGATGCGGACCTCCTTCAGGCCGATCGATTACATGTCGTAAGTGAATGACTGCACGTAACCGCGCCCCGCAGTCGCTTTGCCGCTGCCGGCCTTGGTCAGGGGCGCCCGCACGTCGGCGGGATTGTCGCGACCGTCCTCCACCGCGGTGTCGATCCGTATTTCATAGCCGGCATCGATCAACGCGTCCTCAAGTTCGGCGGTGACCTTGAGGGTGCGCCCGCTGCCGACGCTCGCGCCGCTCACGCCGTCAAACTCGCTCGCCCGCATGCCGCTGCCGCGGGCCCAGTCGCGCAGGTTCTTGTAGTACTTCGACTTCTTGCCCGAGACCCAGAGTGTCTTGTGGTACTTGCCCGCGGCATCGGTGACATAGATGGCCAGGTAGGCGCCGTCACCGCCGTGGGCTTTCATCTGGGTGGTCAGGGTGACCGGCCGGGCATCAGCCAGTGCGGGCAGGGCCATGGCACCGGCCAGGCAGAGGGATAGGACGAGCTTGTTCATGTTGTTGCTCCTGCAATCGGGTGGGTGGCGGACTTCACTTGGCCCTCTGGTCCGGTTTTCGGTCCAGGTAGTCGCGGGCGCCGCCTTTGCCGTCGAACTTGATCTTCAGCTCACGGATCTGCAGCGATGCCGGGGAGTACTCGGCCTTGAAGCGGTTTCCCAGCTTGTCGGTCCCGCGGACTTCGTAGCAGCCGTCGTCGACCTTGATGCGCTGGACTTCCCAGCCCTGTTGTTCCAGCTGCTGGCGCAGGACTTCCCGCGGCTGCCAGTCGGCTACGGGATCGGTACAGTCGTCACTGGCCAGTGCGCCGCCGCTGAAGGCGAGGCCGACGAGGACGACGCCGGTCAGAGTGAGCAGTTTCATGAGCGCGATCTCCTTTGAGTGGGTGCAACGTGGACTCTGGCGGAGCATCCTGATGCCAGCCTTAAGGCGGGGGTTTTTTGCAATGCGGGTACTGTTGATCGAGGACAACGCCGACCTGGGCCAGGCCGTGCGCGAGCAGATCGGCGATGACGGACACGCGGTGGATTGGGTGCAGACCCTGGCTCACGCGCAACTGGCGATCGGCTCGACTGCGTACGACCTTCTCCTGCTCGACCTGATGCTGCCCGACGGTCGCGGCATCGATTTCCTGCGCCGCCTGCGCTCGGCCGCCGACCGCACGCCGGTCATCATCCTGACGGCCATGGACCAGCTGTCCGACCGCATTGCCGGCCTCAACGCCGGGGCAGATGACTACCTGGTCAAGCCGTTCGACCTGTCGGAACTGTCCGCCCGCGTGGCTGCCGTGGCGCGTCGTTACAGCGGCAATCCGAACCCGCGGTTGCAACTGGGAGAGCTGTCCATCGACTTGACGGATCGAAGCATCCAGCGCGAAGGGGAAGCCATCGCCTTGACGGCGCGGGAATGGGCGCTGCTGGAAGCCTTCCTCCAGCGCCCGGGCGCGTTGTTGTCGAAGTCCCAGTTGGAGGAACGCCTGTACGAGTTCGGGGCCGAGATAGAGAGCAATGCGGTGGAGGTCCATGTCAGCCACCTGCGTAAAAAGCTCGGCTTCAACGTGGTCGATACCGTCCGCGGCATGGGCTACCGGTTGGGCCGGCTCGAGCAGCCATGAAGGCGGCGGGCAGTCTGCAGAAGCAGCTCGTTTACGGCCTCACTCTGGGGATCGTCGTGTTGTGGGTGGTCGCGACCGCCCTGTCCGGGCTGATCGTGCAGAACCGGCTCGACGATGCGTTCGACGATGCGATGCAGGGCGCTGCGCAGCGGATCCTGCCGCTCGCGGTAATGGACATCCTCAATCGCGAAGAGCCACTTACCCAGCAGAGGGTGGCGCCACTGAATGCGCTTCCCGGCCAGGTCGCGTATCTGGTGCGCGACCGCGAGGGCACCATCCTGCTGCAATCGCGCGACGCCGACCTGACGGTCTTTGGCCCACCGACGATGCAGGGCTTCAGCACGACGCCGACTCACCGCGTGTACGGCGCCAGTGCACTGCGCGACACGCTGTTCCTGCAGGTCGCCGAACCCCTGTCATATCGCCGCAAGGCCGCGCGGGATGCCACCTTTGCCCTTCTGCTGCCACTGCTGTTGCTGGTGCCCGCCAGCCTGCTGGGCGTCTGGCTGTTCGTGCGTTTCAGCCTGCGCAGCGTGCGCTCCTATCGACGCGCGGTCGAAGCCCGAGGCGTAGGTGACCTCTCGCCGATCCAGACCGCGCCCTTGCCGCTGGAAATCCGTCCGAGCGCGGATGCGGTCAACAACCTGATTGATCGCCTGCGGCGTGCGCTTGAGACCGAGCGCAGGTTCACCGCCAACAGTGCGCACGAGCTGCGCACCCCGCTGGCGGCCGCGCTTGCCCAGGTGCAGCGTCTCCGCCATGAGGCGGCCGACGGACCGGTCAAGGAGCGCGCAGCGCAGATCGAGGCATCGCTGAGGGAGCTGGCGCGCCTCGCAGAGAAGTTGATGCAACTGGCAAAGGCGGAGGGCGGGAGCGTGCTTGCGGAGGTTCCCCAGGACCTGGCGATGCTGCTGAACCACGTTGTGGGAGACCTGCAACGCGTGGCCACGGTTCCCATCCAGCTGACGCTGCCGCCGGATGGGCCGGTCCTCTCACCGATCGATGCAGACGCATTCGCGATCCTGGCGCGAAATTTGATCGAGAACGCGTTGAAACACGGCGCGCCGGGACGTCCCATCAATGTCGAACTGACCACAGACGCGCGGCTTAGCGTCGTCAATGCCGGCGACGTCCTGGACCCCGCCGAGCTGGCACAGCTGACCGAGCGTTTCGTCCGCGGCAGCGGTCGAGCGCCCGGCTATGGGCTGGGATTGGCGATCGTCTCGACCGTTGCGACGGCGGCACGCGCCGAGCTCAAATTGGCCTCGCCCGCCACTGACCGGGCAGACGGATTCCAGGCCTCAGTGCAGTTTCCGGTTGCCGGGATGTGATTCGGGGCGCTCAGTGCAGCCCGCTGCGGTCGGCCGCGCTGCTCGCGGATGAGGATGGGGTGGTCTTCATTTTCTCGTCAAGCTGGGCTTCGAATTGCTGGAACTCCAGTCCGAGCTGTCGCGCCTCCGCGTTGGCGGCATCGCGCAGCGCATCGGAGAACTTGAGCGTTGCGGTGGCGCCGGTGCGCTCGTGCATCGAGGCGGCACGGCGGATGAGGGCAAGCATGGTGGCGGCGCTGTCGGAGCTGCCGACCATCTTGCCGTCCATGCCGAGCACCCATTCGCCATCGCGGCGGACGATTCCACCCAGCAGCTTGCCGGCCGCATCGCGCAGGTCGGCGTGGGGCTCGATGCCCGTATCGGGGGTGTCGTCATTGTCGTTGCGGCTGCCATTGAACTTGCTGGACATCAGGATTCCCTACTGTTGCGGGGCGCATCAAGCGGTGGTGCGGGGACGCCACAGGATACGGCAGGGCGATGTCCTATCCCTGAGCGAGTCGTATATCGACGATGCCTGAGGCGGCGTTGGTGTCGTCGATCTCCCAGCCGATGCGGTGGGCAAGCCGGCCGACCAGGGTCAGGCCAAGGCGACGGTCGCTGCTGGCAGGGCGGGGCCTCGAGGTGGTGGGTCGCCGGGAGTCATCGCCGTCGAACACGAACGAGATCCTGCTGTCGCAGATCGAGACACGCAGCGCTCCCTGCACGCCCGGAGGCAGCAGGCGGCGCAACACGCCGTGGACGATCAGGGTCGCGTCGCTCGCCGGCAGTTCCATGTCGATCTCGGGGCCTTCCAGGGCGACGCTCACCGATCCGTCGGCGATCGAAGGAACCCCTTTCAAGCAGGACAACAGCCAGCCGCGCAGTTCCACCGACTCTGCCAAATCCACCCGGTGGCGGGCCAGCCGCATCAGGGCATCGATGAGTTCCGACAGTTCACGGATGCCGCGGTCCAGGCGGTGCAGACGGGGCTGCAGGGCCGGCATGTCGGCGCTGTCCTCCAGCAGCAACTCGGTCGCGCCGCGCACGACGGAAATCGGTGTGCGCAGTTCGTGGCTGGCATCGCCCAGGAAAGCCTGCTCGGCTTCGGCGGCAGCGGCCAGGCGGGCCTGGTAATCATCAATCGCCGTGGCCAGCTGTCCCAGTTCGTCGGGCGGCAGTTGGGCTGCGAGCGCCGTGCGCTCGGGCTGGGTCGGCAACGCGGCGACGGACTCGGCCAGTTTCTGGACCGGGCGCACGACCCGACCCGACAGGAGCCATCCCAGCCACGCGCTGAAAGCGGTTCCTGCTAGCACCACCACGGCGAGGACGAAGGCGAGGTAGCGCTCCAGCGCTTCAATGTCGTGCAGGTCCATCACAAAGAACAGGCGTCCGGCCGCGGTATCGAACACGCCCAGGAACACCTCGTCGCCATCCCGGTCGCGTACCTCACGGATCCCCGGTGCCTGCGCCAGGAATACGTCCGGAACTTCGCCGCGGTTGCCCGGCAGCAGCTGATAGCCGCTGACCCGGTCGCTGCGTGGAAGGTCGATACCGGGCTCGCGCTGCAGCCGTTCGGCGTAATCATGTGCCTGGCCGGTGAGGATGGAGTCCACCAGGACGCGCTCGTACTCCTCGGCGATGAACACCACGCCCAGCGCAAACACCACGCTCAGGACGGCGCCCATGGCCGTGTACAGCAAGGTCACGCGCGTGCGCAGCGGCAACGGGAACCTCATTCGGGTGGCACCAGGCGGTAGCCGATGGCGTGCACGGTGCGGATCAGTGGCGTGTCGAACGGCTTGTCCACCAGGTTCCTAAGGTCATACATATGCGTGTGCAGGGAGGCTGCATCGCCGCCGCGGTTGCCCGCAACGGCCCGGATCAGCAGGTCATGGGTGACCACTCCGGGTGATCGTTTCATCAGCAGCTCCAGGATGCTGCTCTGGCTGCGTGTAAGCGCGATCCGGGAACCGCCGCGACTGGCGACCATCGCCTGGACGTCCAGTTCCAGCGGGCCGGTTACGAGCGGCACCAGTGGCGAGGGCGCACCGCGACGGTGCAATGCCCGTATGCGCGCTTCCAGTTCCTTGAGTTCAAACGGCTTGACCATGTAGTCGTCCGCGCCCTCATGGAACCCGCGGATCTTGTCGTCGAGCGTGTCGCGGGCTGTCAACATCAACACCGGTGTTCCATGCCCGGCCTCGCGCAGCTGCCGGCACAGGTCCAGTCCGTCCAGGCGGGGCAGGCCAAGGTCCAGCACGATCACGTCGAATGCGATGCGCAGGGCCTGTATCAGCCCGGTCTCGCCGTCGGCGGCGTGGTCGACCTCGTGGCCGCGGCGCTCCAGGAAGTCCCAGATGTTGGCGGCGATATCGTGCTGGTCTTCCACGATCAGGATTTTCAGGGAGTCGGACATTGGCTCTGCTGGGGCACGGATCCAGGCAAGTCTAGTCCGGGCCGCTGGCGACCGATAACGAACGCCTGAGAAATGGCTGAGAGATCGCTACAACGGTGCGCACATGCTTGGCGCTGGTCCCCTCCCGTAGTTCCGACGTGCCCGCCATTCACGCAACGCGATCCGACGAGTTCTGTCCATCCGAACGCCTTCCCTCGACGGGGAGGCCAAAGCGCGCTTTCCTGCGCCATCACCTTGTATATCCGCTCCTGGCGGCGGCCGCAGCCAGCGTAATGCTGATCAATGCAGGCGGCGATTTTTTACTTGCGGACCTGTTGTACGCGGCCCAAGGCCACACGTGGGCCCTGCGCGAGAGTTGGATCACCACAACGGTGGTGCACGAGGCCGGCAAGACCGTCTCCGCCGCCGCGTGGCTGGGGGTCTTGCTGGCATGGGTGTGGAGTCTTTTCGATCGCAGGCTGGCCCGGTGGCGTCGCCCACTCGGCTATCTGGCGGTTGCAACGGTGGCAGGAGCGGTCACCGTATCGCTGCTCAAGGCAGGTAGCGGGATGGATTGTCCGTGGGACCTGCAGCGCTACGGTGGCTTGCAGCCGTTCGTCGGCTTGTTTGATGCGCGGCCGCCGAGCATGGGTCGCGCGGCGTGCTTTCCGGCCGGTCACGCGAGCGCCGGTTACGCGTGGGTGACGCTCTACTTCTTCTTTTGCGCCGTGCGACCGCGCTGGCGGTGGGCGGGACTTGCGGTTGCGCTGGGGGTGGGCGCGTTGTTCGGGATCAGCCAGCAGTTGCGCGGAGCGCACTTCCTGTCCCACGACCTGTGGACCTTGATCATCTGTTGGCTGGTGGCACTGGGCGGATCGACGTGGCTCCTTCGCCCGAACGGGAAGGGGGCGTCGGCATGAGCGCCGTCGTCCAAACCAGCGACGCGCGTCGTCGCGTATCGGTGTGGCGCCCCTCGGTCAGTCAGGAGGGCATGGCCTTCGCTGCGAGTATCTTCTTTACCGTCGCCTGCAACGCGGCGTTCTGGCGTGCCTACGCCGGGACCGGTGCGCTGGACGGCGCACGCGGCTGGGTGACGGCCGCGTCGCTGGCAACGGCGATGACCGGCCTGCATTTCCTGCTCCTGTGCGTGGTCATGAACCGCTGGACAGCCAAACCGGTGCTGTCGGTGCTGCTGGTGGTCACCGCGCTGGCCGGCTATTACTCCCACCATTACGGCGTCTATCTGGATCCCGACATGATCCGCAACGTCCTGCATACCGACAGCCGCGAGGCCCGCGAATTGTTGACGCCCGGGCTGGCGCTGCCCGTGCTGGCCGCACTCATCCCCGTGGCGATGGTCTGGTGGACGCGGATTCCTGCGCAAGCGCCCGCGCCCGCGCTGTTGCGGCGTGTGGTCCTCATGGTGGCCGTCGCGTCCGTGACCACCGGCGCACTATTGGTGTCGTTCCAGGATATCTCGGCGCTGATGCGCAACCGGACGGAGTTGCGCCACCTGATCGCCCCGGGCAACTACCTCGTCTCCCTGATACGGGTCGCGACGGAGGATCCCGCGGCGGCCGTCCGCGCACGCCAACCGGTCGGCAGCGACGCCCTCGTTGTGGGGCGCGGCGACGGCAAACCGCGGGTGCTGGTGATCGTGGTGGGCGAAACCGTGCGGGCCCAGAACTGGGGCCTCAACGGCTACGCGCGCCAGACCACGCCCGAGCTGGCCAATCTGGATGTCCTCAACTTCACCGACGTGAGCGCGTGCGGCTCCAGCACCGATGTCTCCCTGCCCTGCATGTTCTCCGCGCAGGGGCGACGTGGCTACGACAAGCGGGCGATCAGGGAGTCGGAGTCGTTGCTCAACGTGCTCGACCACGCGGGCATCGCGACCCTGTGGCGCGACAACCAGGGCGGCTGCAAGGGCGTATGCGTCGGCTTGCCGTTTGAATCCCTCGTGGACGCCCGCGTTCCGGAACTGTGCAACACGGAGCGCTGCCTGGACGAGGTCCTCTTGCACGACCTGCGGGCGAAGATCGACGCCCAGGATCGCGATCAGGTGATCGTGCTGCACCAGCTGGGCAATCACGGGCCGAGCTATTACCAGCGTTACCCGGATCAGTTCCGCCGGTTCCTCCCGGTGTGTGAATCGGCGGACCTGGGCAAGTGCCGCCAGGCGGAGATCGTCAACGCCTACGACAACGCGATCCTCTATACCGACCATTTCCTCGCCCGTTTGATCGAAACCCTGGGCGCGGACGACACCCGCGACAGTGCGGTGATCTATGTCTCCGACCACGGCGAATCGCTGGGCGAGGGCAATCTCTATCTGCACGGGATGCCTTACGCGATCGCGCCGGCCACCCAGCTGAAGGTGCCCATGGTGATGTGGCTTTCACCAGCGCTGGCGGCGGACCGGCATATCGACAGCGGCTGCATGCGCCAGCGCCTCGACGCACCTGCCACGCACGACAATCTTTTCAGTTCGGTGTTGGGGCTGATGCAGGTAGACACGACCGTCTACGACCCGAGCCAGGACCTGTTCGCGCCGTGCATGGGTCGCGGGCACGGCTGATCGGGCGCTCGCCTGGCCATTCGCCTGCCATCACGTTCGGGTAGGCAAAATCGACGGGTCGACTTACCGGAGCAGCGGCATGGCCACACCCGTCTCAGACGCATTCGTTTTCTTCGGCGCCACGGGGGACCTGGCGTACAAGAAGATCTTCCCGGCGCTGCAGGCGATGATCCGCAGCGGCGAGCTGGACATGCCCCTGATAGGTGTCTCCCGCGGCGGCTGGTCGCTGGAGCGCCTGCGTCAGCGGGCGCGCGCCAGCCTTGAAGCCAATGGCGGCGTGGACGAGGACGCCTTTGCCCGCCTGTGCGAACAGCTGCGCTACATCGACGGCGATTACAGCGACCCCGAGACATTCCGCGGTCTGAAACAGGCGCTGGGTTCGGCCTCGCGACCAATCCACTACCTGGCCATCCCTCCCAGCATGTTCGGCACGGTGGTCCAGGGCCTGGCCGCTTCGGGGTGCAACGCCAATGCGCGGGTGATCGTCGAGAAGCCGTTCGGGCGGGATTTGGCCTCGGCGCGGGAGCTCAACCGGGAACTGCACGCGGTGTTTCCCGAATCGTCGGTGTTCCGCATCGACCACTACCTGGGCAAGGAGGCCGTGCGCAACCTGCTGTATTTCCGTTTCGCCAATACCTTCCTGGAGCCGGTCTGGAACCGCACCTACGTCGACAGCGTGCAGATCACCATGGCCGAGGACTTCGGCGTGCAGGGGCGTGGCGCGTTCTACGAGGAGGTCGGCACGATCCGCGACGTGGTCCAGAACCATCTGCTCCAGGTCATGTCCCTGCTGGCCATGGATGCCCCGGCGGGCCGCGATCCGGAATCGCTGCGCGCCGAGAAGCTGCGCCTGTTCCGCGCCACCAGATCGCTGCGCCCGGAGGATGTGGTCCGCGGGCAGTTCCGTGGCTATCGCGACGAGACCGGGGTTGCCGCGGACTCGCAGGTCGAGACCTTCGTCGCGCTGCGGCTGTACATCGACACCTGGCGTTGGGCGGGAGTGCCGTTCTACATCCGCGCCGGCAAGAAGCTGCCAATCACCAGCACCCAGGTGATGGTCGACCTGAAGCCGCCGCCGCTGGAAATCTTCGACTCGATCTCGCTCGCCGAGTCCAATTATTTCCGCTTCCGGCTGAGCCCCGAAGTCGTGATCTCCACCGGCGCTCGCGTCAAGAAGGCCGGCGAGGGGATGGAGGGCCGGCAGGTCGAGCTGGTCGCGCGAAGCTCGCGCGATGAAGGCAAATCGCCCTACGAGCAGCTGCTCGGCGACGCAATCGAAGGCGACACCAGCCTGTTTACCCGCGACGATTCGGTGGAAGAAGCCTGGCGCATCGTTGAACCGGTGCTGCCCGATTCGCATGGCAATCACAACACCCCGCTCACCATCTATGAACCGGGAAGCTGGGGTCCGGAATCCGCCGACGAGCTTGTCACCGGCGGCCGCCATTGGCAGGACCCGCAGCCCGAGCAGAGCGATCCCTGCTGACCAGACGCGGACACCCGTTGCGCCGCACCGACCGGTCAATGGCACTGCTCACTCGCATCCCCGGAGCTACCATGTTGGCCGATGCCGCATACCGGAGGACGCATGAGCACGACTCGAAAACTTCACGACATGGGCCAGAGCCTGTGGCTGGACAACATTTCCCGAACCATCCTGGATGACGGCACGCTGGCGCGGTATATCGCCGATTTCTCCGTGAGCGGCCTTACGTCCAACCCAAGCATCTTCAACGAGGCGATCGGCGGCAGCGATGCCTACGACGAAGGAATGCGCAAGAAGACGGGGGAGGGACAGTCGGGCGAAGCGTTGTTCATGGAGCTCGCGCTGGAGGATCTGCGCCGGGCGGCGGACCTGTTCAAGCCGGTCCATGACGCCACAGACGGCGTGGATGGCTGGGTCTCGATGGAAGTCTCCCCACTGCTGGCCTCCGATACCGCCGGCAGCATTGCCGCCGCCCAGGCGATCCACGACCAGGGCGACCGCTCGAATCTCTTCGTCAAGATTCCGGGCACGCCTGAAGGGGTGCCGGCGATCGAGGAGTCGATCTTCGCCGGCGTGCCGGTCAACGTGACGCTGCTGTTCTCGACGGCGCAATACCTGGCGGTGGCCGAGGCGTACATGCGCGGGCTGGAGCGGCGGCTGGAAGCCGGACTGGACGCCCGTGTGGCCTCGGTGGCGTCGCTTTTCGTCAGCCGCTGGGACCGCGCCGTCGCCGACAAGGTGCCCGAGGAGATGCACAACACGCTGGGCATCGCGGTCGCCCAGCAGACCTACAAGGCCTACCGCGAACTTCTTGATTCGCCGCGCTGGCAGAAGCTTGCAGCGCGCGGCGCGCAACCGCAGCGGATGCTCTGGGCCAGCACCGGCACCAAGGACCCGAACGCATCCGACACGCTGTACATCGAGGCCCTCGCGGCACCCGACACCATCAACACGATCCCCGAGAAGACCTTGCACGCGTTTGCCGACCACGGCCGACTGGGGGGGGGCATGGCGCTGGACGGCGGTGATTCGAAGGCGGTGCTCGAGCGCTTCTCCGCGGCGGGGGTGGATATTCCCGCGTTGGCGGACCGCTTGCAGGTCGAGGGCGCAGAGGCGTTCGTGAAGTCGTGGAAAGAGCTGCTGGCGACCATAGAGTCACGCAGCCGCATGCTTGCCGGAGAGGAACGCGCCTGATGAAGGACGGGTCGCTCACCGGGAAACCGCAATGGAAGGCGCTGGAAGAGCACCTGGCGTGGATGGCGCCGCGCCATCTTCGGGAGCTGTTCGCCGATGATCCGGAGCGGGGCACGCGGATGGCTGCGGAGGGTGCCGGTCTGTACCTGGATTACTCCAAGAATCGGGTCAACCGGGAGACCCTCGACCTCCTGGTCGACTTGGCGCGTGCCTGCGGCCTGGAGGAGCGACGGGAGGCGATGTTTGCCGGTGCGAGGATCAACGTCACCGAAATCCGTCCGGCGTTGCACGTCGCCCTGCGCATGCCCGCTGGCAGCAAGCTCGTGGTGGACGGCGAGGACGTGGTGGCCGATGTACACGCCGTGCTGGACCGGATGGCGGCGTTCTGCAATCGCGTGCGCAGCGGCCAGTGGACGGGCCACACCGGCAAGCCGATCCGCAACATCATCAACATCGGGATCGGCGGCTCGGATCTGGGGCCGGTCATGGCCTATGAGGCGCTGCGTTTCTACAGCCAGCGCGAGCTATCGTTCCATTTCGTGTCCAACGTGGACGGCACGGATTTTACCGAGGCCACCCGCGGTCTGGATCCGGCCGAGACCCTGTTCATCGTCTGCTCCAAGACGTTCACCACCCTGGAGACGCTGACCAACGCGCATGCCGCCCGAGCCTGGTGCATGCAGTCGCTGGGCGATGAGGCGGCGGTCGCAAAGCACTTCGTCGCGGTATCCACCAATGCCGAAGGGGTGGAGGCGTTCGGTATCGACACCGCCAACATGTTCGGGTTCTGGGACTGGGTGGGCGGACGCTATTCGATGGATTCCGCGATCGGCCTGTCGACGATGCTGGCCATCGGCCCGGAGCGCTTCCACGAGATGCTGGCGGGCTTCCACGCCATGGACGAGCATTTCCGGAGCGGCCCGATGGAGCGCAACCTGCCAGTCCTGATGGCCCTGCTGGGAATCTGGAACAACAATTTCCTCGGCGCCAATACGGTCGCGGTGCTGCCTTATTCGCAGTACCTGAGCCGGTTTCCCGCCTATCTGCAGCAGCTCACGATGGAGAGCAACGGCAAGCACGTGACCGCCGATGGCAGCCGGGTCGACTACCAGACCGCGCCGGTCTACTGGGGCGAGCCCGGCACCAACGGGCAGCACTCCTTCTATCAGTTGATCCACCAGGGCACGCGTCTGGTGCCGTGCGACTTCATCGGCTTCTGCCATCCGCTGAACCCGCTGCCGCTGCAAGCTGAGGCCGGTGCGGATACGGTTGCCGGCGACCAGCACGATCTCCTGATCGCCAACCTGCTGGCCCAGGGCGAGTCGCTGGCATTCGGCAAGACGCCCGCCCAGGTCGAGGCCGAGGGCACCGCCGAAGCGCTGCAAGCGCATCGCGTATTTGACGGCAACCGTCCCAGCAACACCATTCTTGCCGACCGGCTGACCCCGCATGCGCTGGGCAGTCTCGTGGCGCTCTACGAGCACAGCGTATTCGTGCAGGGAACCCTGTGGAACATCGATTCCTTCGACCAGTGGGGCGTCGAGCTCGGTAAGCAGCTGGCGACGCCTCTTGCGGAGGAACTCAAGGCCACGGACGCGCCCGCGCTGACCCACGACAGCTCCACCAATACCCTGATCCAGCGCTACCGCGCGGCGCGGGGTCGCAGCTGATGGGCACGCGGATCGACACACGCGCCGGCACCCCCGCCGAAGCACGGGACCTCATCGACGTCGGTCATCTGGTCAACGCGTACTTCCAGACCCGCCCGGACGCGTCGAACCCGGCCGAGCGGGTGTCGTTCGGGACTTCCGGCCACCGCGGCTCCTCGCTGGAAGGCAGTTTCAACGAGGACCACATCCTCGCCATTACCCAGGCCATCTGTGCGTACCGGGAGGGGCAGGGCATCGACGGCCCGATCTTCATCGGCGCCGACACGCACGCGCTCTCCGCGCCGGCGCTGGAGACCGCGCTGGAGGTGCTGGCCGCCAACGGCGTCCAGGTGCGCGTCTCGGCGGGCGACGAGCCCGTGCCGACGCCGGCGATTTCCCACGCGATCCTCGTCCACAACGCTAACCGCGAGCGCGGTCGTGCCGACGGCATCGTGATCACGCCGTCGCACAATCCGCCGGCGGACGGTGGCTTCAAGTACAACCCGCCCAACGGCGGCCCGGCGGATACGGACGTCACCGGCTGGATCCAGAAGCATGCCAACGCGAGCCTCGCCAACGGCCTGGCCGAAGTGCGGCGCTGGACCGGCGGGCGCGCCCGCGCCGCCGACACCACCGTCGAACACGACTTCCTGTCGGCCTATGTCGCCGATCTGGGCAACGTGATCGACTTCGACCTGATCCGCAGCGCTGACCTGCGGCTGGGCGTTGACCCGCTGGGCGGAGCTGGCGTCCACTACTGGGCCCGCATCGCCGAGCACTACCGGATCGCGCTGGACGTGGTCAGCGAGCAGGTGGATCCGCAGTTCGGCTTCATGAGCCTGGACTGGGACGGGCGCATCCGTATGGACCCGTCATCGCCATACGCGATGAGCCGGCTGATCGCCATGAAGGACCGCTACGACGTGGCGTTCGCCTGTGATACCGACCACGACCGCCACGGCATCGTGACCGCCAGCGCCGGGCTGATGCCGTCCAATCACTACCTCTGCGTGGCCATTGACTACCTGTTCCGCAACAGGCCGCAGTGGGGCGCGGGTGCCGGCATCGGCAAGACGGTGGTCAGCAGCGCCATGATCGATCGCATTGCCGCCGGGCTGGGCCGGCAGTTGTACGAGGTGCCCGTGGGGTTCAAGTGGTTCGTCGACGGGCTGTTTTCCGGCGCGCTCGGATTCGGCGGGGAGGAAAGCGCCGGGGCCTCCTTCCTGCGGCGCGACGGATCGGTCTGGACAACTGACAAGGACGGCATCGCCCCGGCGCTGGTGGCCGCGGAAATCACCGCCCGCGGCGGCGACGATCCCGACGTGGTCTACCGCCAGCTGTGTGACCGTTATGGCGAGCCGTTCACCGATCGGGTGGAAGCACCCGCGACCAAGCCACAAAAGCGCGCACTCGCTGCGCTGACCCCGGAGGCCATCACACGGACCGAGCTTGCCGGCGAGCCCATCCAGCAGGTGCTGGACAAGGCGCCGGGCAACGATGCCTCCATTGGCGGCATCAAGATCGTCGCTGCCAGTGGCTGGTTTGCCGCCCGTCCCTCCGGGACCGAGGACATCTACAAGATCTACGCCGAGAGTTTCCGCGACGCCGACCATCTGAAGCAATTGCTCAAGGATGCACAGGAGACCGTTGACGCCGCCCTGGAGGACCCGTCCACCGAACAGTGAGGTAGCAGCATGTCCGCGCGAATCGACCAGCTCTGTATCGACACCCTTCGTTTCCTGTCCGTGGACATGGTGCAGAAGGCGGACAGCGGACATCCGGGACTCCCGCTCGGCGCGGCGCCGATGGCCTATGTGCTGTGGTCGCGCTGGCTGAAGGTCAACCCTCGCAACCCCGACTGGGCCGACCGGGACCGCTTTGTCCTCTCGGCGGGGCATGGTTCGGCCTTGCTTTACAGCTTGCTGTACCTGAGCGGCTTCGACGTCTCGCTGGAGGACATCAAGCAGTTCCGCCAGTGGGGCAGCAAGGCTCCAGGCCATCCCGAGCGCGGGCACACGCCGGGCGTCGAGGTGACCACCGGGCCACTCGGGCAGGGATTCGCCAACGCGGTCGGGATGGCGATGGCCGAGGCGCAGCTCGCGGCCCGCTACAACCGGCCCGGGCACAAGGTCGTCGACCATCGAACCTGGGTCCTGGCCAGCGATGGCGACCTGATGGAAGGCGTCGCCTCCGAGGCCGCCTCGCTCGCCGGCCACCTGCAGCTGGGCAAGTTGACCTGCCTGTACGACGCCAACTTCGTGACCCTGTCCGCGGCCACCGACATCGCCTTCACCGAGGACTGCGAAGCGCGCTTCAGCGCCTACGGCTGGCACACGCAGTGGGTCGAGGATGGCAATGACCTGTCGGCCATCGACGCGGCAATCCGCGCGGCCGCCGCTGAATCCGCGCGGCCGTCACTGATCCTGGTCCGCACCCATATCGGTTACGGCTCGCCCAAGCAGGACAGCTTCGAGGCCCACGGCTCGCCGCTCGGCGAGGAGGAGGTGCGCCTGACCAAGCAGAACCTGGGCTGGCCGGTGGAGCCGGCGTTCCGGGTTCCCGACGAGGCGCTCTCCACCATGCAGACCGCAGTGGGGAAGGGCGCCGACCAGGAAGAGACCTGGAACCACCGGATGCAGGCCTATGCCGACGCCCATCCCGAGCTGGCGGCGGAACTCCGCCGGCGCTTGGAGGGCGTGCTCCCGGACGGTTGGGATGCCGACATCCCCGTATTTCCGGCCAATGCAAAGGGGATGGCGACCCGCGTTGCCAGCGGCAAGCTAATGAACGCGCTCGCGTCCAAGTTGCCGGAACTGTCGGGCGGTTCCGCCGACCTGGATCCCTCCACCAAGACAGCCCTCAAGGGAATGGGCGACTTCAATCCACCGCTGGAAGCGGGCGAAGACCCGCAGGGCTCCGACGGAGGTGGCTGGAGCCTGTCCGGCCGCAACCTGCATTTCGGCGTTCGCGAACACGCGATGGGCGCGATCGTCAACGGCATGGCGGCCCACGGCGGCTTCATCCCGTACGGGGCAACCTTTCTCGTCTTCTCCGACTACATGCGCCCGCCGATCCGCCTCGCGGCGCTGATGGGGCTGCATCTGATCCATGTGTTCACCCACGACAGCATCCTGCTCGGCGAAGACGGTCCGACCCATCAGCCCGTCGAGCAGCTCGCCAGCCTCCGGGCAATCCCGCGGCTCAGCGTGATTCGCCCGGCCGATGCGAACGAGACCGCCGTGGCCTGGCGCGTTGCGGTGGAGACGCGCGACCGGCCGGTGATGCTCATCCTGACCCGCCAGGATCTGCCCACGCTGGACCGGGAGGTCTACGCCGCTGCCGATGGCCTGAGGCAGGGCGCCTACGTGCTCGATGCCGACGCCGACGACTCGCCGCAGATCATCCTGATCGCCAGCGGATCGGAGGTCAGCCTGATCGTGGAGGCCGCGGGACGGCTCCGGCGCGACGGCGTCAGCGTGAGGTGCGTGTCGATGCCGAGCTGGGACCTGTTCGAGGCGCAGCCGCGCGACTACCGCGACTCGGTGCTGCCGCCTGCGGCCACTGCGCGGCTGGCGGTCGAGGCCGGAAGCGCGCAGGGCTGGCATCGCTGGGTCGGCGACGGCGGCGACGTGCTGTCGGTCGATCGCTTTGGCGCGTCCGCGCCGATGCAGGCACTGGCTGACGCCTACGGATTCACGGTCGACAACGTGGTCAAGCGGGCGAGGGCGCTGCTAGGCTGAGCGGCGCCGGTGTGACTACCAGACCAGGTCGTCGGGCACCTTGAACTGGCTGTAGAAATCATCGTCCTCATCCGCATCGCCCGCGGCGTCGGCGCCGCGGCCGTGGTCGAGCACGATCGCATCCGGATCACGCTCGCGGATCTTTTCCGCGGCCGCACGCGGCACCAGTTCATGGCTGTCGCCGTGGCGCACGATCACCAGTGCGCCCTTGGCGAGCTGGGCGCGCAACGCCTCGTTGACCAGCAAGCTGCGGATGGCCTTGCCGTCGGTGAAGCGGTAGTCGATCTCGCCCTCGCGCTTGACCCGGTGCATCTCCACAATCTGGCGCACCTGCGCCTTCAGCTCGTTGGCCCGCGCCTGCGCGTTGCGTTCGGCCGACAGCGCGCGGTCGCGCTCGGCGCGCTCGGCGAGCAGTTGCTGGGCATCGACCGCGTCGGGCTCGGGCGCTGCGTTGGGCGAGCCCTTGCCGTGCCGCTTCCTGTTCTGTTCGCGGACGACCTGGGTGACCTTGTTTTTCTTGACCAGGCCGGCTTTCAGCAACTGGTCCTGCAGGGGATTACGCATGGCTTCGGGCGCATCGAGCGACGGCGGTGTGGAGTGTCAGTGTAACGCCGGCGTCACTCCTTCTTGATCGCGTGCCCGCCGAACTGATTGCGCATTGCCGCCAGCAGCTTGTCGGAGTAGGAGTCCTTGTCACGCGAGCGCAGCCGCTCCAGCAGGGCGAGGGTGATTACCGGGGCCGAGACGTCGAGATCGATCGCCTCCGCCACGGTCCAGCGGCCTTCGCCCGAGTCGTCCACCCACGGGGCGATCCCGTCCATGGTCGGGTTCTCGTCCAGGGCGCGGGCGGTTAGGTCCAGCAGCCACGAGCGCACCACGCTGCCGTTGCGCCAGATCTCGGCGACCTGGTGCAGGTCCAGGGAAAATTCCTGCTTGTGCTGCAAAATCGCGAAGCCTTCCGCGTAGGCCTGCATCATTCCGTATTCGATGCCGTTGTGGACCATCTTGGTGAAGTGGCCGGCGCCGGGCGGGCCGACGTGGCCCCAGCCCTGGTCGGTCGCGGGGGCGAGCGTCTCGAACACCGGGCGCAGCGCTTCCACCGGGGCCGGCTCCCCGCCGATCATCAGGCTGTAGCCTTCCGCGAGGCCCCAGACACCGCCGCTGGTGCCGCAGTCCACGTAATGCATGTCGTGCTCGGCTAGCGATTTCGCCCGCCGCACGGTGTCCTTGTAGTTGGAGTTGCCGCCGTCGATGAGGGTGTCGCCGGCATCCAGCAGCGCCAGCAGGTCGCCTACCGTGCTTTCGGTAATGTCGCCAGCGGGGACCATCATCCAGACATTGCGCGGTCCGGGCAGGGATTCGACCAGCGCCTTGAGACTGTCGGCGGTCTGCGCGCCGTCGCTTTCCAGCGCCTTGCGGGCATCCGGGTCCGGATCGAATCCAACGATCGAGTGGCCGCCCTGGATCAGGCGGCGGGCCATGTTGGCGCCCATGCGTCCCAGGCCGATCATGCCGAGTTTCATCTCGCGCCTCCTTGTTCAAATAATGCGTTTGCGATTAGTGCGTGACTCCGTAGTCGCCTCAGTCTCGCAATTTCCTCGTGACGGCCGGGCCACGCTCGCTGCGCACGAACGCATCAGCCGCCATGCGGATGGCTTCGGACTGGGTGGGGTAGGGGTGGATCACCCGCGACAGCGTGTCGAGGCCCAGTTTGGCGACCATCGCCAGGGTGATCTCGCTGATCATTTCGCCGGCGTGGCGGGCGACGATCGTGGCCCCGAGGATCTCGGCGGTGCCGTCGCGCACGTGGATCTTGACGAAGCCCTCGTCGTGACCGTCGGTGATCGCCCGGTCCACGGTATGCATCGGCACGGTAAAGGTCCGCACCCCGATGCCCTTTTCCCGCGCCTGGCGGACATACATGCCCACGTGGGCAATCTCCGGATCGGTGTAGGTGCACCAGGGGATGACCAACTCGCTCCAGCGCTGGTTCGCACCGGCCAGGGCGTTCGCCACTGCGAGCCGTGCCGAGGCGCGCGCCGTGTCGTTGAAGCGGTGCGCCAGACACACGTCACCGGCGGCAAAGATGCGCGGATTGCTGGTCCGCAGGCAATCATCGACATGCACTCCCCGGCGGCCGTCGTACTCGATCCCGGCCAGTTCCAGGTCCATTCCCTCCACGCGGGGTGATCGGCCGGTTCCGGTAAGGATGGCATCGAACTCCAGGGTGCTCCTGTTGTCGTCACTCAGCAGCTCGGCGATGCGGCGCTCGCCGTCCATGCGGATGTCCACAACGCGGGTGTTCAGGCGCACCTCCAGGCCATCGCGGGCAAAGGCCCCCGACAGGATCTGCGCTGCGTCGCGTTCTTCCCGCGGCAGGAACAGCGGCCAGTTCTGCACGATCGTGGTCCGGGCGCCGAAGCGGCACAGGGCCTGGGCCATTTCGCATCCGAGCGGGCCGCCGCCGATCACCACGATGCGCTCCGGCAGGGAGGTCTGGTCAAAGACGGTATCGCTGGTCAGGAAGCCGCATTCGGCCAGCCCCGGAATGGCAGGGACCAGAGGCTGCGCCCCGGTGGCTACCAGCGCCTTGTCGAACTTCAGTTCGGTCCCGCCGACATGCAGCGAATCGGCGGCGGTGAATCGCGCCGAGGCGAAGAAAACATCCGTACCCATGGCCGCCAACCGCGATGCGGCATCGCCCCGGCTGATCCGCGCCCGGATCCCGCGCATCCGTTCCATTACGGAAGCGAAATCGACCTGCACCGGGCCAACGTCCGCCGTTCCGTACCTGTTGGCGTCGCGCAGCTCGGCGAAGATCCGGGCGCTGTGGATCAGTGCCTTGGATGGGACACATCCCGTGTTGAGACATGTGCCACCGAGCAGGCGTGGCTCGATCAGGGCCACGCTCGCGCCGCGCTCGCGCGCCACTGCAGCGGCGGTCAGTCCCGCAGTGCCACCGCCGAGGATGACCAGGTCATATCTCGGCGCCGGGTCCGGATTCCGCCAGGCGGACGGACGCACGTTACCCAGGCGTTCTGCTTCGTAGTCGTCTGCCGGCGCATTGGTAACCGCGCCCTCACGGGTAAGGGAGTTCATTCCAGCCAGCCTCCGCCGAACCCGGCGTTTTTCAAGCCGTTTCGCAGGTATTCGCAGTCGCGCATCAGGTTCCAGATCAGCCCGGTGCGGTGGTTCTCCACCATCATCACCACCAATCCCTGATCCAGTCCGAAGGCGCCGGCGGATACCCACGGCGCGCCGTCGTCGTCTGCGAGTGAGGGGTTGAATGCGCTGGCGAAGCGCTCCGTGCGCAGGGTTTGTGGATACCGGTGCAGCAACGCGTGGGTCGCCGACAGCGCGACCCCGGGATCAAAGGGCAGGCAGCACAGGGCGAGCCAGGCACTCAAGGTGCCGTCATCCGGCCCGTAGGGAACCCCCCGCGCGGCGTAGCCATACAGCCGCCCCAGGTGGTTTGCCAGCTCCGGCCTGCCCTCTTCCGGACCGTCGCATGCGGTCAAACCCCAGCAGTCGCGGTCGTAACCGTCAAAACCTTGCGGATTGCGCCATGCGTACTCGCGCTGGACGGCAATGGCGCGGCGGGTGTTTTCAAAGTAATCGCTGCGCTTCTCGCGCATGAAGCGGTCGCGTATGCCGCGAAAGTCGATCCAGGCGTGTGAGAACAGGTGCACGAACAACGGCCCGGCATACAGGAACTCCTCGCCATAGAGGTTTTCCCACTGGTAGGTGGCAGTCCACGCGGCGTACTTGTCGCTGTCGATCGGATGGGTGGGCGAGCCGGCGGCCAGCACATACAGCAGGATGCCTTCGTCGTAGCCATCCCAGCCGTAGTGCAGGAAGCCACACTCCGGCTTCCAGCCCTGGCGGATGGTGGGTTCGTCGGCGCAGGCCCATTGCCAGTCCACACGCAGGTACAGGGCGTCGGCCAGAAAGCGCAACTCGCGCTCATCCTGCGTGTCGTGGGTGAAGTAGCGCGCGACAAGCAACGCCCCGGCAATGAACAGCGCGGTGTCGATCGTGGACAGCTCCGAGCGCCACGTCCGCGTGCCCGAATCGATGTCCAGGAAGTGGTAGTAAAAGCCCTTGTGACCGGTGGCGCCCGCCGCGCCGCTCTGATCGCTCTCGTGGAAGAAGCGCAGCGTCGCCAGCGCCCGTTGGACCGCATCCCGCCGACCGATCCATCCGCGCTCGACCGCCACCGGATAGCTTGCCAGGCAGAAGCCAACCACCGCGATGCTGCATGGCGAACCCGCGCGGCTCGTGTCGGCGACCAGACCATTGACCGGATTGAACGCGCCGCAAAAGTAGCCGAATGCGCCCCGCTGCAAACGATCGATCAGTCGCTCATCGGTCACCGTGGTATCCGTCCGCTGCGATACGGCGACGGTAGCGGATCGACCTTCAAGGCCGCGTAACGATGGGGGAGTAGGATCAAGACTCCATGCGGTCCGATGGATCAGACATGCCCGATACGAGCGCCGCGACGATTGCCGTGCAGCGTGTCCACCTGCTGTCGAACGGTCGATTCACCACCATGTTGACCGATGCCGGGTCGGGGTGGAGTCGATGGTGCGGCCGGGCGTTGACCCGGTGGCGCGAAGATCCGACCTGCGATGCGTGGGGCAGTTACCTGGTGCTGCGCGATGCCGACAGCGGCGCGGTGTGGTCACCGACCCGGCAGCCGATGTCTTCGCCCGCTGGTGAGGTGGCCATCGATTCGGCGCATGGGGTGTTTTCCAGCAGACGGATCGCGCACGAATTGGAAACCTCCATGACTGTGGTCGTGGCTGCCGATCGCGACGCCGAGCTGCGGCACCTGAGCATGACCAATCGCAGCTCACAGCCGCGTGTGATCGAGGTGACCTCCTATAGCGAGCCTGTTCTTGGGTCCCTCGCCGCGGACGCATCTCACCCAGCGTTTTACAAGCTTTTCGTGCGCACCGAGTGGGTGGCCGAGGGCGGGGTGCTGCTCGCCACCCGGCGCCGCAAATCCGCCGACGAGAAGGAAACCTGGATCGCCCAGGTGGCGAGGGTGGAAGGCCAGCCGACCGATACCTGCGAATACGAGAGCGATCGCCGCGGATTCCTTGGTCGCGGACGCCGTCTGGAGAACGCGTTGGCGTTGCGCGACGGCGATGTACTTGGCGGAAGCGGCGGCGACGTACTGGACGCCGTGATCAGCCTGCGGCGCCGCGTGCGAATCGCGGCCGGTGCCACGGTGAGGATCGCATTCTGGAATTGCGCCGCGCAGACGCGGGTAAAAGCGCTGGCACTGGCCAGGGCTTCGCCGGGGGCTGAACACTGCGGGCACGTCACTGAAAAGGCGCGCGTTTGCGAAATCGCGAGGAGGACGAAGTTCCAGGTCGATCACGCCTGCGCGGAGCGCTGGTGCGGCTTGCTCGCTGCGCTGCTGGTGTCCAACCCGGCGTGGCGCACATCACCGGAGGCGTTGGCCCGGGCGGCCGGTGGTGCTCCGGTTCTCTGGGCGGCCGGCATATCCGGCGATCGTCCGATCGCGCTGCTGCTGATCGACGGGGAGGAAACTCCCCAACGTGTCGATGAAGTGCTGCGCGCGCAACGCTACTGGCAGTCGATGGGAATCGGCGTGGACGTGGTCTTGCTGGCAAGCGGAAGTGTCGCGAAGGGATCTGCAGGGGATCAGTCGCTTGTCGATCTCGTCGCAGAGCAGATGCGGAAGCTCGAAGCTGGAGGAGGTCTTCCGAAAGCGGAAGCGTTCTATCTGCGCTCCGATGGCGTTGACCGGAGCCTCTACGAAGGGTTGCTCGGCGCGGCCCGGGCGATCGTCCCGGCAGGCGGCGTCGCGGCCAGGCCGGTAGCTACCCGTGCCGTGGCGGAAAACGGGTGGGACGCGCCGCTGATCAATGGACCGGAGCCGACAGCGCTCCCAACCAACGCGGACCTCCGTCCGGTCGATCACGCCGGGTTTGTCGCTGCGGCGCTTTCCCTGCAGTTCGACAATGGCTACGGCGGCTTCAGCGGGGACGGCGAGGAGTACCTCATCCGCGCCGATGGTGATCGCTGCACCCCGTCGCCGTGGAGCAACGTCGTCGCCAATCCTGACTTCGGCTTCATCGCGACTGCGGAGGGCGGCGGGCACACGTTCTCCTGCAACAGCCAGCAAAATCCGCTCACGCCCTGGCCCAACGACCCGGTTACCGACGAGGCCTGTGAGGTCGTGTACCTGCGTGACAACGACAGCGGCGCCCTGTGGAGCGCCACGCCACTCCCGCTATCGGGCGCGGCAAGCAATCGCGTCACACGTCACGGCAGGGGCTGGACCAGTTGGTCGCACGATTTCGACGGTCTGCGAATCGAATTGTTGCAGCTTGTACCGCCTGGGTATGCGGTCAAAATCTCCCGACTGCGCATCGACAACGGGTCGGGGCGCAGTCGGGCCATTGCGGTTACCAGCTACCTGCAGTGGGCATTGGCCCCCAACGGAACCGCGTCCGGCCCTTATGTGGCGACGTCGCAGGATCCGCAAACCGGCGCGGTGTTTGCGGTCAATCGCTGGCGCGAGGCATTCGGCGAGCGCGTCGCCTTCGCAGACATCGGCGTGGACATGGCGGCTTTCACCTGCGATCGCGGCGAGTTCCTCGGCACGCATGGCGCGGTCGATCGACCGGCGGCGCTCAACGCAGGCGGATCACTGTCGGGCTGGTGCGGCGCGGGCCGTGATCCCTGCGCCGCGCTACAGTCCGTATTGGAGATCGACCCGGCGCCACGGGGGAGTTGCGTTTCCTGATTGGCGACGCGGAATCAACCAATGCCGCCAGTGATCTGGTCCAGCGCGCTCGCGGCCTGGATCTGGACGCGGTGATGGGCGAGATCCGGCAAAGGTGGACAGATGTCACCGCAACGCTCCAAGTCGAAACGCCCGATTCTGCGACAAACCTGCTGCTCAACCACTGGCTGCTGTACCAGGTGCTCTCCTGCCGGATGTGGGCGCGCACGGCGTACTACCAGGCCAGCGGTGCGTACGGCTTCCGCGACCAGCTGCAGGATGTGATGGCGCTCTGCATCGCTTGCCCGGGCATCGCCCGCGAGCATTTGCTGCGTGCCGCCTCGCGCCAGTTCATCGAGGGCGACGTGCAGCACTGGTGGTTGCCGCCGGGAGGAAAGGGCCTTCGCAGCCGGATGACCGACGACCGGCTCTGGCTGCCGTATTCGGTGCTGCACTACTTGGAAGTGACCGGGGAGGTCGAGGTTCTTGAGGCGAGTGTGCCCTTTCACCGTGAAAGCGGCGATGGAAGGCGCAGGTTGGGACGGTCAGTGGTACCGGCGCGGCTACTACGACGATGGGACGCCGTTGGGCAGTGCCAGCCAGAAGGCGTGCCGCATCGACTCGATCGCGCAATCCTGGGCCGTCATGTCGGGCGCTGGCGATCCGGACCGGGCCCGTTCGGCCATGCATGCCACCGACCGTGAACTGGTTGACCGGCGCCACCGCCTAGCGCGGCTGTTTACGCCGCCGTTCGCCGAGAACGGCCACCACGACCCGGGTTACATCAAGGCCTATCCGCCCGGCGTCCGGGAGAACGCCGGGCAGTACACCCACGGCTGCATCTGGTCGATCTTTGCCTGGGCCGCGCTGGGCGAGGCTGACAAGGCCTGGGAGCTGTTCGATTTCTTCAATCCTGTCGGCCATTCGATATCGCCAAAAGCGGCTGAGCATTTCGGCGTTGAGCCCTACGTGTCCTGCGCCGATGTCTATTCCATCGGCGCCCTGGCCGGGCGCGGTGGATGGACCTGGTATACGGGCTCCGCCGCCTGGCTATACCGCGCTGGCATCGAGGCGTTGCTCGGCTTCGGGTTGCGTGGCGACCACCTTTTGGTGGATCCCTGTATTCCCGCGGACTGGCCCGGCTTCACCATGATCTACCGCCACCGCGGTTCGGAATATCACATCCAGCTGGACAACCCCGCGGGCGCCACCCGCGGCATCCGCGACGCCATGCTGGACGGCGCGCCGGTAGGATTGAGCGGCAATGCTGCGAGGATTCCGTTGAGCGATGACGGTCAACAGCACCACGTCCATCTGACCATGGGAAGCGGTGCGCCAGGAGGATAAAGATTCACCGCGATCTAATGCGGGGTGGCTCAGGCTCGGGAGTGAGACCGAAACGGGGGGCAACACAGAGGACACCGGGATGGCGGACGACACCGAGACGCTGGAAGGGCCCGACCTGGCGGTCGGCGTGCGGATCGACCAGATTGCCGATGGCGGGCTGCTGCTGGGTCATGTGGATGCCAAACCCGTCGTACTGGTCCGGCAGGGCGAGGAGCTTTTCGCCCTCGGTGCGGTGTGCACCCACCAGGGTGGACCGCTCGCGGAAGGGCTGGTGGTGGATGGCGGCGTTCGCTGTCCCTGGCACCACGCCTGTTTTGACCTGCGCACCGGCCTGCCATCGCGCCCGCCTGCCCTCGATCCGGTGGACTGCTACCAGGTCGAGGTCACCGCAGGCACAGCCACCGTGACCCGAAAGCGGCCTGCAGAACCACGCGCTTCACTGAAGCCCACTCGCGATTCCACAGCGGTAGCGTTGCCGGCATCGATCGTCATCATCGGCGGAGGAGCGGCCGGATTGTGCGCAGCCCAGACGCTGCGACGCGAGGGTTACACCGGGCCGGTCGCCATGCTGAGCGCCGATGACGCCGCGCCCTACGACCGTACCAACCTGTCCAAGGGCGTGCTCAGCGGCAACATCAAGGAGGACGCCAACGACCTGCATCCGTCGCAGTTCTACCGCGACAACGCCATCGACCTGCGGTTGGGAACGCGGGTTGAGCGCGTCCATGTGGCCGAGCATGAGGTGGAGCTCGCGGACGGTGAGCGCGTTGCGTATGAAGCGTTGCTGATCGCCACAGGTGCGGAACCGGTCAAGCTGGACGTGCCGGGCGCGTCCCTTCCCCACGTGCACTACCTGCGCAGTGCCGCCGACTGCCACCGCCTTCTCACGCAAGCGAGAAGCGCAAAAACCGCGGTGATCATCGGCGCCAGCTTTATCGGGCTGGAGGTCGCCTCAGCCCTGTGCGCGCGCGGCATCGAAGTGCACGTCGTCGGGCGCGAAACCGGTCTGATGGCCAACGTGTTGGGGAAGGAGCTCGGTGCCTTCCTGCAGCAACTGCACGAGAAGAAAGGGGTGATTTTCCACCTCGAAACCACTGCCAGCACGATCAACGAAGACGAGGTCATCCTGACCAACGAGGAGACCCTGCAAGCCGATCTGGTGGTGGTCGGCATCGGTGTGTGCCCGCGGCTGGAACTGGCCGAAGCGGCGGGGCTTGCGGTCGATCGTGGCGTCATCGTCGACCGATATCTGCAGACGAGTGCGCCGGGAATCTACGCCGCGGGCGACATTGCCCTGTGGCCGGGACCGCTGACCGGCGAACGCGTGCGCATCGAGCACTGGGTGGTCGCCGAACACCAGGGACAGACCGCTGCGTTGAACATGCTGGGTCGCAGGAAACGCTACGACGCCGTGCCCTTTTTCTGGACCGAGCAACACGGGTTCGGCCTGTCCTACGTCGGCCACGCGACGGGCTTCGACGATGTCCGGCTGGACGGCGACCTTTCGAAGCGAGACTGCACCATCAGCTACCTCAAGCGCGGACGCGAGCTGGCCGCGGCGTTCGTGCATCGCGACCATGCGGGCTTGCTGAAGGAGCTGGAATTCGAGCGCATCATAGGCGCCAACCGCGGCTAATCGGCGTGCCAAAGCTCGTGGCTGTCGACCAGGACCCCCAGTCGCGCCTCCTCGGCGTCGGCTCGGGCCGAGGCTTCTGCCAGGGCGATCTGCCGATGGGTACGCTCGGCGAGCAGCCACTCCGCCAGTGATAATTCGCCCAGCTCCCAGCCGCGACGCATGCGCTTGCGGGCGCCATCGCTGGCGCTCAGGGCGCGCTGCTGGGCAAGCCACTGCATGCGCGCCTGCTCGACCTTGCGTACGGCCTGCTCGGCCTCGCGCTCGATCTCGCGACGCTTCGCCTGGGCATCACCGTGCAATGCGGCGGCGCTGGCGCCGTCGGCGCTGGCCAGGGCGGAGCGGTGGCGTCCGCCCACGGGCATGGTGAATACGAGGCCGACCACGCGCTCGGCCCCCCCCCGATCATTCATCAATCGCAGGGCAAGGGTGGGGTCGGGCAGGCGGTCCGCACGGCTGCGAGCGGCGAGCGCGTCAGCCTGCATGGCATCTGCTTCCAGCGCGCCAATTTCGTGGCTGCGCTGGACAATACGGTTCACCCAGGCCGCCGGTGTCTCGGGCAACTCCTGCGGATCGCCCAAAGCAGGGACACGCTCCGGCAAGGGCAGGGTGGGGAAGTCATGTGCGATGGCAGCCTCAGCGTCCACGAGCGCTCCGTTCATGGCAAGTCGCGTGGCGTCCGCCTGGGCAAGTTCAACATCCAGCAGGTCGAGATCTTTCGCCGCGGCATCGCCCAACTGCACCCGGCGCGCCAGCGCAGTGCGCTCGCGGCTCAGCGACTCGAACTGCTCGGCGGCCTCCGCCGACTGTTCGCTGGCGCGCAGCCAGTCCAGCCAGTACTTCAGGAATACGCGCGCGGCTTCGTGCCGTGCATCGTCCAGCCGGAGCTCGCTGGCGCTTATGCCGTATTCGCCGATCTGGCGGTCCAGTGCCACTTTGCCCGGCCATCGAAAGGCGCGTCCCAGTTGCGCTTCATATTCGTCGTAACGTTCCGTCCCGTCATCGACATCGATCTTGCGTTCCTGCGCAATGGCGCTCACTTCGAACTCGTGCGGGCCCACGGCGCGGGCACGCGCCTGCGCTCCGGCGGCGTCGGTGCGGCGCATCGCTGCGCGGACGCCAGGTTGCTCGGCGATAGCGGCCTCCACCAAAGCGGGATCGGGCAGCCAGTCCTGCGCTTGCACAATCGGCGTGGTCAACGCCAAAAGGAGCGCCATTGATGCAATCCGCTTCATCCCAGCAGCCCTGTTTCCACTACCGCTTCGGTCCACCAGCGCAGGGCGCCGGCGTCCACGTGCTCGCGCATCAAGCGCAGAACGTCGTCCTTCCTGTCCGCGGGGATCACCACCCACAACACGCGCCTGTCCACGCGGCCGCGGACCCGCTCGGCATCCGAGGCGCCGGCGAAGTCGCCGGTATGGGCCTCGGCGTGGAAAAGGGTGTAGCCCGGAATGGATGGGTCGGAACTCAGTGCTTCGGTCAGCGGTGTCTCAAGCCGGGGCGGGAACACCATGTTCAGTCGGATCCAGTCGCTCATGGCGCTGCACTCCTGTCGGATTTGGACACCGGCGGCAAGCCGTAGCGGCGGTACAGCAAGGGCATCAGCAGCAGGGTCAGGGCGGTGGCGCTGACCAGGCCACCGATCACCACGATGGCGAGCGGGCGCTGTATCTCCGAGCCCGGGCCGGTGGCAAGGAGCAGTGGAACCAGGCCGAAGGCGGCGATGCTTGCCGTCATGAGCACCGGTCGGACCCGTCGCCATGCGCCTTCGCGCACGACCGTGGTGATGTCCAGGCCCTGGTCGTGGAGCTGGTTGAATCGGGTGACAAGCACCAGCCCGTTCAGCACCGCGATGCCAAGCAGTGCGATGAAGCCGACCGACGCCGGCACCGACAGGTATTCGCCTGAAAGCCAGAGGGCCACCATGCCGCCGACCAGTGCGAATGGGATGTTGAACAGCACCAGCAACGCCTGTCGCGCGGAGCCGAACGTCATGAACAGGACCAGAAAAATCAGTCCCAACGCTGCCGGGACCACCAGGGCCAGACGCGCTGCGGCGCGTTGCTGGTTCTCGAACTGGCCGCCCCATTCCAGCCGATAGCCTGCCGGCAACGGGATCTCCTGAGCCACCGCGGCCTTCGCTTCCTCGACAAAGCCGACCAGGTCACGTCCGTCCACGTTGGCCTGCACCAGCGCGTAGCGCGAACCGTGCTCGCGATCGATCATCACCGGTCCGTTGCCGCCCACGATGCGGGCAATGCTCGACAGCGGTACATCGCCGCCTTGCGGCAGGCTGACCTGCATCCGCGAGAAGAGCTCTGCAGACAGCCGGATGTCGTCGTTGCCGCGCACGATGATCGGCGTCCTGCGATCGGGCTCGATCACCATCCCCGCATCGACGCCTTCAAGCTGGGCGCGCAGTTCGTCCTGCACATCGGCCACTGCAAGACCCTGTCGCCCGGCGGCCAACGCGTCGATCTCGACTTTCAGGTAATCCACCCCTTCGGTGGTCTGGGTCAGGACGTCTTCTGCACCATCGGTTTCCTCCACCAGGACCGCGACGCGTTGGGCGAGCTCGCCCAGCACCGTCAGGTCGGGACCGAAGATCTTCACCGCCAGGTCGCCACGGCTTCCGGTCAGCATTTCGGCGACGCGCATGTCGATGGGCTGGGTGAAGCCGTACTCGATGCCGGGGAAGCGGGCGAGCACCTTGCGCAGTTCCCCGGTCAGCCAGTCCTTGTCGCGCACGCGCCACTCCTTCTTGGGTTTGAGCTCCAGGAACATGTCGCTTTCGTTGAGTCCCATCGGGTCCAGGCCCAGCTCGTCGGAGCCGACCCGGGAAACGATGTGGGCGACCTCCGGGACCTCGTCCATGATCGCTTTCTCCACGGCGAGCTCAAGCTCCAGTGAGCGCTCCAGCGAGATCGAGGGTGATTTCACCAACTGGATCAGCACGTCGCCCTCATCCATGGTCGGCATGAAGCTCTTGCCGGTGCCGGTATAGGCCACCACGCCCAGCAGCAGGGCGAGGGCACTGGCCGAAAAAACGTAGGCAGGCTTGGCCAGAGCCTTGTCGAGCAGTGGCCGATAGATGCCGTCGATCTTGCGCACCAGCCACGGATCACCGTGGGCACCCTCCTTCATAAGGAAGGAGGCCAGCACCGGTATCACGGTGAGCGACGCCAGCAGCGAGGCGCCCAGCGCAAAAACGATGGTCAGCGCCACGGGAGCGAAAAGCTTGCCCTCCAGGCCCTGCAGGGTCAGCAGCGGCACAAAGGTCAGGGAAATGATGAGCATGCCTGCAGCGACCGGCATGGCGACCTCGCGGGTGGCGGCGAACACGCGATGCAGGTGGGGCAGGTGCGCGCCCGGCGCGTCGGGGTCGAGGCGGGTGACGGTGTTCTCGATGACCACCACCGCTGCGTCCACCAGCAATCCCACGGCGATGGCCAGGCCGCCCAGGCTCATCAGATTGGCGCTCTGTCCCGTGAGATACATCAGCAGGAACGTGGAAAGTGCCGCGATTGGGAGTATGAGCCCGACCACGACCGCCGCCCTCAGGTTGCCGAGAAAAAGCAGCAGCAGGATGACCACCAGTGCCGTGGCTTCCAGCAGCGCACGCTCGACAGTGCCGACCGCCCGGGTGATCAGGGCACTGCGGTTGTAGAAGGTGTCGATCTCCACGCCCGCCGGCAGGCTCGGCTGGATTTCCTCAAGCCGCGCTTCCACATTCCTGATCAGTTGCGACGCGTCGGCGCCGCGCAACGCCACGACGATTCCCTGGACGGCCTCGCCTTCGCCGTCGCGGACGACCGCGCCGTACCGGGTCAGGCCCTCCACGCGAACCTCGGCAAGATCCCGGATCCGCAACGCCTGGGCACCGGGCTTGACCACCACGTTGCCGATGTCGCCGACGGTCTGCAGGGCGCCTTCGGCACGAACGATGAGTGCCGATTCGCCGGACTGCAGCCGGCCTGCACCGTCATTGCGGTTGTTGCGTTGCAAGGCGTCCACGAGATCCTGCGACGCCAGCCCGTTGGCGGTCAGCCGGCCCCGGTTGGGGACCACGACAAAGCTCTTGGCTTCACCGCCCAGGACGTTCACGTCGGCGACCCCCGGTATCGTGCGCAGCGCGGGGCGAATGGTCCAGTCCAGCAGGCTGCGGCGCTCCTGCAGGTTCAGGCCGCCGCCCTCGATGGTGAACATGAACACGTCCGACAGCGGAGTGGAAATCGGTGCGAGTCCGCCGCTCACGTCCTCGGGAAGGTCGGGAGCCACGTTGGCAAACCGCTCCGCCACCTGCTGCCGGGCCCAGTAAAGGTCGGTGCCTTCGGCAAAATCGAGCGTGATGTCGGCAATGGCGTACTTCGCCGCCGATCGCAACATCACCGCGCTGGGCACGCCCAGCAACTCCATCTCCAGGGGCGTGATGACGCGGGCCTCGACTTCCTCGGGGGTCAGGCCGGGCGCCTTGAGCACCAGCTTCACCTGCGTCGGCGAGATGTCGGGGAATGCGTCGATGGGCAAGCGCATGAAGGCCATCGCGCCGGCAATGCAGACCGCCAGCGCCGCCAAAAGCACCAGCAGGCGCTGGCGCAGGGAAAACTCGATGAGACGGTAGAGCACGGCGTTACTCCACGATCGGTGCGAGCGACTTCAGCACGCTGCCGCCTTTCTGCACGACCATGTCACCGGGTTGCAGCGTCTCCGCCGAGCGCACCACAGCGGTTTCGGCATCGCCGCCAAGACGCTCGACTGCCATCCCCCGGAACGTCGCCCCGTCCTGCACGTACAGAGAGTCGCCCTGGCCGTGAGCCTGCAGCGCGCGCTGCGGCACCGATACCGCATCCGCCGGCGCCGGAAGGAGAAGCGCGACCGCCAGTTGCTGCCCGGCCACCAGCGTCCCCGGCTTATCGACATGGGCACGTACGCGTAGCGTCTGCGTACCTGCGTCCGTGTCGGCCCCCACCGCGACCACTTCGCCCTCGATGCCGTTGGCCAGGCTGATGGGGAGTCCCGGTTGCAGCTGTCCGCGCAGGGAAATGGGTGCATGGAACTGGACATCCAGGGCGTCGGACTCCACCAGCACGAAGGCCGGGGCCATCGCTTCCATGGCCTCTCCCGGAGAAACACTACGGCGCAGTACAAGGCCGGACTGGGGGGCGAGGACATCGTATTCGCCGGCCTGTCCGCCGGGCACGCGCCGCAGCCGGGACATCATCGCGTTCGCCTCATCCAGGGTCACGCGCGCGGCCGCGGCTCGCGCACTGCTCTCGGCATGGCGGGCTTCAGGAATGATCCCTTCGCCGGCGAGTGTCGCGTCGCGGCGCGCCTGCTGGCTGGAAACCCCCGCTTCCGCGCGGGCTCGCGCGTGGTCGCCCTGCATGGCAATCAACTCGCGGCTCTGCATGCGCAACAGGGGTTGCCCGGCTCGAACGCGCTCGCCTTCATCCACCAGTACCCGCGTGACCACGCCCGTGAACGGCACGGTCACCTGGGTCACTGCATCAAGCGGCGGTACGGCCTCGCCTGGAAGGCCGGTAACAGGGATGTTTTTGGCCGGCTTTGCCGCCACGGTTTCGATACCGAGGGCTTCGATCTGGTCCGCATTCATCTGGATCCGGCCCTGAGCGTCGGCGACAGGGGCCGCGCCTGCGGAGCCTGAATCCGCTGGGGAAGGGCTGCGCAACCACACCAAGGCAAGGACCACAACAGCGGCAACCAGCGCGACGGAGATCCAGTGGGCGGGTTTCATGGCGGACAAACGCATCGGGGGGACACCGGTTTGAGTGGGGGCTCGAAAGCAGGCCGGCTGCTTGCGTTGATTCTGGAAGTGTTGCGTTACCGCACTGCTGCGATAAGATAGTAACCGATTACTTTCTTTCAGGCCAGACAGAAAATGTCCCAGCGATCGAGGAACCTCCCCGCCGAAGAGCGTCGTGCCGTAACGGTGGAAGCGGTGGTAGCGCTGGCAGCGTCCACCAATCCCAGCGAAATCACGACGGCGGCGATCGCCAAGCAAATGCAGCTTACCCAAGGCGCCCTGTTCCGGCATTTTCCCAGCAAGGAGGCGATCTGGCAGGCCGTCATGGAATGGGTCGCCGAGCGGTTGCTGACGGTTATCGACCGGGCCGCCACGGGCATCGACTCGCCGCTTGGGGCAATGCGCGCAATGTTCCTGGCCCACGTTGATTTCGTCGCGGAGCATCCGGGGGTCCCGCGCATGATGTTCGGCGAGCTCCAGCGATCCGGCACGACAGGGGCAAAGAAGATGGTCCAGGTCCTGATGTCCGGTTACCGCACTCGCCTGCGGGCCAAGGTGGAGGAGGGCAAGGCACAGGGCGAACTGTTGTCCACGCTGGACACCGATGCGGCGGCGACGCTGTTTATTGGTTCGATCCAAGGGCTGATCATGCAATCCCTGCTGGCGGGGGACGTTGAGCAAATGCGCCGCGATGCGCCCGGGTCGTTCACGATTTACCGCCGCGGTATCGAGGCACGCCATGACGACTGAGCCCCGCAGGACTCCCTTCGGCAGGGCACGGCGGGTTCTGCTGGTGCTCGCGGTAATACTGGTCGCGGGCCTGGCATGGTGGCTGGTGCGTGATCGGGACGATGGCGACGCGTTGCGCCTCTACGGCAACGTCGATATCCGCGAGGTGGAACTGGCCTTCCGGCAACCGGGACGCATCTCGCGCATGCATTTCGATGAGGGCGACGCGGTCGCGGCAGGCGATGTCATGGCCACGATCGATGCGGGCCCCTACGAGCACTCCCTGGCCGCTGTACAGGCCGAGCTTGATGCCTCCCAGGCGGAGCTGGCCAAGCTGCGCAGTGGCAGCCGCCCGCAGGAAGTTGCCCAGGCGAAGCAGGCCGTCACTCAGGCGCAGTCCGGCTTCGACGAGGCGCAGCTCAATTTCCGACGCCAAGAGCGGCTCCTGCCCTCGGGCGCCAGCAGTCAACGCACTGTCGATGCGGCAAGGAACGCGCGCGAGCAGGCCGCCGCCGCACTCGCCTCGGCCAAGTCCGCCCTGTCCCTGACCAGTGAGGGATTCCGCAGCGAGGACGTCACCGCAGGGCAGGCGCGGGTGGCCGCCGCCGAAGCCGCCTTGGCACAGGCCCTTACGGCTCTCGATGACACTCAGCTGGTTGCGCCAAGCGACGCGACAGTACTTTCGCGCGTGCGTGAGCCCGGCAGCATGGTCGCAAGCACCAGCACGGTTTACAGCCTTAGCCTGCGCGATCCGGTGTATGTCCGCGCCTACGTCAGCGAGCCACAGTTGGGGCTGGTGGCGCCGGGGACCCAGGTCCGCGTCCACACCGACTCGTCGGAGAAAGCCTACCGCGGTCAGATCGGCTTCATCTCGCCCCGTGCCGAGTTCACCCCGAAGTCCGTGGAAACCGCCGACCTGCGGACCGACCTCGTCTACCGCTTGCGGGTGGTGGTCGCCGATGCGGATGAAGGCCTTCGGCAAGGCATGCCGGTAACGGTGGTGGTTGGGAACGATCCAGCCGGTACGCAGGAATCTCCGGAGCCATGAGGTGACTTCGGCCGACGCCAACCACGTTCGACGACAACGCCTCGGGAGCGCCGCCGCCGTGGAGATCCACAACGTCGCCAAGCGCTTCGGCGATGTCGAGGCACTGCGGGGTTTCAGCGCGCAAATCCACTATGGGCGCCTCACCGGGCTGGTCGGACCGGACGGCGCCGGCAAGACAACGCTGATGCGGATCATGGCCGGGCTGTTGGTGCCAGATGGCGGGGCCGTGACGCTGGCCGGCTTTGACGTGGTTGACGACAACGATGCGATCCACGTCGCCAGTGGCTATATGCCGCAGCGCGTCGGTCTCTACGAAGACCTGTCGGTAATCGAGAACATGCGCCTGTATGCGCGCCTGCGCGGCATGGGCGCCGGCCTGCACGACCGGATCTTCGAAAGCCTGCTCGACTTCACCCGGCTCGGACCGTTTACCCAACGCCTCGCCGGCAAGCTATCGGGCGGCATGAAACAGAAGCTGGGACTGGCTTGCGCGCTGATGGCGAAACCCCGGGTGCTGCTGCTGGACGAGCCGAGCGTGGGCGTCGATCCGGTCAGCCGGCAGGATCTGTGGCGAATGGTGCAGGCACTCACCGATGATGGCATGGCGGTGATCTGGTCGACCGCGTATCTGGACGAGGCCGAGCGTTGCCAGAGCGTGCTGCTGCTCAACGAGGGGAAGCTCGAGTTCGACGGTGCGCCGCAGGAGCTGAGCGACCGGCTGCAGGGGCGAAGTTTCCGCATGGAGCACGTCGGCGCCGAACGTCGCGCCATCCTTTCACGCGCACTGGATCTGGCCAGCGTGAGCGATGGCGTGCTCCAGGGCGATGCAGTGCGGGTGGTGCTGCGGCAGGGTGCCGGCGGCAATGAACTCAAAGCGCTGGCCGCCGATGTGGGGGCAAGCCTTGAACCGGTAAAGGCGCGTTTCGAGGATGCCTTCATCGACCTGCTGGGCGGCGGGCCGGGCGGGACGTCGGCGCTCGCCGATCGCTTTGATACGGTGGAACTTGATTCCGACATCGCCGTGTCCTGCAAGGATCTGACCAAGCGCTTTGGCGACTTCACCGCGACAGACAGTGTCAGCTTCGAGGTACGCAAGGGCGAAATATTCGGCCTGCTGGGACCCAACGGTGCGGGCAAGTCCACCACGTTCAAGATGCTTTGTGGCTTGCTGAAACCCACGGCAGGGCAGGCGCACGTCGTGGGGAACGATCTTCGTCACGCAACCGGTGCGGCCAAAAGCCAGCTCGGCTACATGGCGCAGAAGTTCTCGCTTTACGGGCTGCTGTCGGTGCGCCAGAACCTGGAATTCTCCGCGGGCGTCTACGGGCTGGAGCGAGCGTTCAGGCGCGAGCGCATCGACGAGATGATCGAGACCTTCGATCTCGGTCAATACCTGTCGACGTCGCCCGAATCCCTGCCGTTGGGCTTCAAGCAACGGCTCGCGCTGGCCTGTGCGCTGATGCACCGCCCGCCTGTGCTTTTTCTCGATGAACCCACTTCGGGTGTTGATCCGATCACGCGGCGCGAGTTCTGGACCCACATCAATGGGCTCGCGCGCAAGGGAGTTACCGTGATGGTGACCACCCATTTCATGGATGAGGCCGAGTACTGCGATCGCGTCGCGATGATGTATCGCGCCCGGCTGATCGCACTCGACACACCTGACGGGCTGAAACGGGGAGCGCGGTGCGACGAGCGCCCCGATCCGACGATGGAAGACGCATTCATCCACCTGGTTGAATCCGCCGAGCTGCAAGACGGGGCTCGCACTGCCGCGGAGGCGGCGTGAGCAGCGATTCCATCGATGCGCCGGCATACGACGGCCCCCAAACCCGACCCGATGACGAGCGAAGCGGGCGCAGATTCGACGGGCGTCGACTGGCCGCGCTGATCCGGAAGGAAAGCCTGCAGGCGATTCGGGACCCGTCCACGATCCTCATCGCCTTCGTGATGCCGGTGGTGCTGCTGTTCCTGTTCGCCTACGCGGTATCGCTGGATGTGCGCGAGGTGCGCATTGGAGTAGTGCTCGAGTCCGATACCGCGGCCGCGCAATCACTCGCAGCGGCCTTTGCCGGCACCCGCTACCTGAAGATGACCCCGGCACGCGACCGTCGTGAAGTCGCGGATCAGCTCGTTTCCGGCAAGTTGCGCGGCTTCGTGGTGATCCCGCAGGATTTCGAGCGCCGTCTGGCTTCGCCGGGCTCGCAGCCGCTGGTGCAGGTCATCACTGACGGCTCGCAGCCCAATACAGCCAATTTCGTCGCCAATTATGCCCAGGGAGTTGTGCAGACCTGGGGCGCGGGTCGCGCCGGATCGGCACCGGTGCCCGCGATTTCACTGGATCCGCGCTTCTGGTTCAACGCCGAGCTGGAAAGCCGTCGTGCGCTCGTCCCGGGCGCCATCGCCATCGTGATGACGATCATAGGCACCATGCTGACCGCGCTCGTCGTCGCACGTGAGTGGGAGCGGGGGACGATGGAGGCGATCCTCTCCACGCCCGCGTCGGTGATGGAGATCCTGATCGGCAAGCTGGCGCCGTATTTCACGATGGGCATGATCGCCACGCTGGCGTCAGCCGCGTTGGCGACGTTTGCGTTCGACGTGCCTTTGCGCGGGTCGCTGCTTGCATTGATGACATTGTCGGCAGTGTTCCTGATTCCTGCGCTGGGGCAGGGACTGCTGATCTCGGTGGTGACCCGGAACCAGTTCCTCGCATCGCAGGTCGCGCTTTTTTCCGGCTTCCTGCCGTCGTTCCTGCTCTCGGGGTTCCTGTTCGAGATCGACGCGATGCCGCTGCCGATCCAGCTGATCACATACCTGATCCCCGCGCGCTACTTCGTGTCTTCGCTGCAGACCGTGTTCCTGGCGGGCGATGTGTGGTCGGTGTTCCTGCCGAACCTGGGGGCGATGGCTGCCATTGGCGCCGTCTTCTTCGCCATCGCGAAGCACAAGACGAGCAAGAACCTGGAGGCCTGATCGATGCGCTCCCCGTGGATGGCCGGCCTGTTGGACAGCTTCATCAGTCCGCGTCTACGGGCGCAGATCGTCAAGGAGTTGCTCAGTATCCTGCGCGACCCGCGCAGCCGCATGATCGTGTTCGCGCCGCCACTGCTGCAACTGCTGGTCTTCACCTTCGCCACCACACTGGAAGTGCGCAACGCCAACATTGCCGTATACAACCACGATGCGGGACGGTGGTCGCACGAGCTCCAGGCACGCATCGGCGCCGCGCACTTCGTCGACCGCCTCTATACCGTGCACAATCCGGACGAACTGCAGGAACTCGTCGATCGCAGGAAGGTGATTGCTGCGATCCACATCGGACCCGAATTCTCACGCGACATCGCCGCTGGCCGCACTGGAGAAGTGCAGGTGATCGTGGACGGACGTCGCAGCAATGCCGGCCAGATCGCGTTGGGCTACCTCAATGCCATCGCGGCAGACGTCGGCAGCACGGCGAGGGGGCAATCCTGGCCAGCGTCCCCGGCAGTCGTGCGGCACTGGTTCAACCCCAACCTGGTCTATCGCTGGTTTGTAGTCCCGGCACTGTCGGGGATCCTGGTTTTTTTCAGTGCGTTGATGATCACATCGCTGTCGATCGCCCGCGAACGCGAGCTGGGAACGTTCGATCAACTGCTGGTATCGCCGACCACCACGGCGGAGATCATCATCGCCAAGGCGGTGCCCGCACTCGCAATCGGCACCGTGCTTGGCCTGATGATGATCGGGGCGGCTGCATTTCTGTTCCGGGTGCCGTTTACGGGTTCGTTCTGGCTGCTCCTGCCGAGCCTGCTGTTGTTCATCCTGTCGGTGGTCGGTATTGGCCTGATGGTCTCCTCGGTTTCGGCGACCCAGCAGCAGGCCATCCTCGGAGCGTTTGCAATCGGTGTACCCGCGGTGCTGATGTCGGGTTTCGCCACGCCGGTGGAGAACATGCCCATCGCACTGCAATGGATGGCCCAGGCCATTCCGCTCACCCACTTCCTGGTCATCGTGGAAGGCTCGTTCCTGAAGGCCATGCCGGCCTCCGACATCCTCGCCAATACCTGGCCGCTCGCGGTCATCGCGTTGGTGACGTTGACCGCGGCCGCCGTACTCGTACGCAGTCGTCTGCAGTGACGCACATGCACGACGCAATGAGAGGTCTGACATGAAGCGCTCAAACACCGGTTCCCGTTGCGGAGTGCTCGCTGCACTGGTTCTGGCCGCTCTCGCGTCCGGCGGCTGCGCGGTCGGGCCGGAGTACCGCGACCCACCGCCCGTCGATACCGGCTCGGGATGGAGCCAGCCCGCTGATTCCAACGTTGCAGAGTTCAATAATTCGACGTGGTGGGCCACGTTGGGCGATCCCGATCTCACGCGACTTGCGGAGGCGGCCCTGGCGAACAACCTGGACCTGCAGCAGGCACAGGCACAGATCGACGAAGCGCGTGCGCTACGCGACCGGGCCGCCGGCGGACATGCGCCCGTCGTTGAAATTGACGGCAGCGTGATGCGTCGCCGGCAAAGCGCGAACGGGCCTCTGCCGATCGCTTCCATTCCCGGCGTCGAGCGCGACCAGACCATCTACGACGCCGGGTTCGACGCCGGTTGGGAAATCGACCTGTTCGGTCGGACCCGGCGGGCGCTGCAAAGCGCGGATGCGGTTGTCCAGGCTGCGCAGGCAGAGGCGGTCGGCGTGCGCATCAGCATCGCCGCCGAAGTTGCGCGCAGCTACCTGTCGTTGCGGGGCGCGCAGCGGGAGCTTGCGGCGCGCACGGGTTCTGTGACTGCTTTGACGCTTACACGTGACCTGGTGGAGATGCGGCTCGAGGCGGGCGATGCGGCACAGGCGGAAGTCGACGCGGTCGACGCACGCGTTGCGGCTGCGGAAGCTGGAATTCCCGGAATCGAGGCGCAATTGCGCAGCGCAGCGTTGGAGCTGGGCGTCCTGCTCGCCCAGCCACCGGAGCGCGAACTTGCGCTGCTCGAAACCACCGCAGATGCGATCGTGTTGGTTCCGATACCGCTGGGCGAGCGAGCGGACATCCTGCGCCGCCGCCCCGACGTCCTGGCCGCCGAACGACGACTCGCCGCTCGCACCGCCGACATCGGGGTTGCTACTGCCGAGTTGTTCCCCAAGATTTCCATTGGGGCCAGCGGCGGCTTTCAGGCACTGGACGCCGACAACCTGCTCGCATCGACCAGCCAGACGTTTTCGGTCATGCCGCTGATCTCATGGCGCGTGCTGGATGGTGGTCGGGTGCGCGCCGAGATCCGCGCCAGCGAAGCGCGGCAGACCCAGGCCGCAGTCGCCTACGAGCAGACAGTGCTGGCCGCACTCGGCGACGCTGAGCGGGCGCTTGCCAATTACCGGCTCGGCCTGGAAGCGGTTGAGCGTCGGAGCAGGGCGGTAGAAGCAGCGCGCCGCAGCTACGGGCACGCACAAGACCGCTACCGCGCCGGCGACATCGCCCTTGCCGAGCAACTGGCCGAAGAGCGCAATCTTCGGGATGCCGAAGACGCATACGCCCGCACGCACACATCCGCCGCAGTCGCATTGGTAGCCTTGTTCAAGGCGTTGGGAGGCGGGTGGGAAGGTCAATCCGATCTGCAGGCACCCGCCAATGCACGCTCCGCAGTGGACGCGATCACACATCGCAATGCGCCAGAGAAATGATGATGAACGACGACATCAGGCAGCGCCCCAACCGGATTCCCTGGCCGCCCATCCTGGCGGTGGGCGCGGTGTTGGCAGCCTGGGTATTGGAAGCGGTATTGCCCACCGGAGAAATGCTGGCCGGGGCAGGGCGTTGGACTCGTGTCACCGGTATCCTGGTCGCGGCGACGGGGCTTGGCTTTGACCTTGCAGCCATGCTCACCATGCACCGGGCACGGACGAACATCCTGCCCCATCGTGCTGCGGGACACTTGGTGACAAACGGGGTTTTCGCCCTGTCACGCAACCCCATTTATCTCGGCAACACGCTGTTGCTGCTCGGTCTGGCGTTGGCGCTGCACTCGCCGTGGCTACTGGTTACCGCACTGGTTGCGGCCGTGTTGGTGAACCAGCTCGCGATAAAACGCGAAGAGAGGCATCTGGCGGCGCGCTTCGGGACGTTGTTCGCGCAGTACAGACAACGCGTCCCACGCTGGTTTGGCTTTCCGCGACGTCGCTAGCCTCGTCCGCGATGTGCTCAGCGGCGGATCAGAGTACCCGGAAGTCTCTCGGCCGGATCGGTCGCGGGGACGACTCGCGCGTGGAGCTTGATCTGCGTCACGTGAAGCAACGGCCCGAATGGTTAGCGTAGTGATAACCATTCCATCGGAGTCAGACGTGATCTTTCCGGCCTTTTTCGAGCAGGCTCCCGTAGTGAAAGCCTTCGATCCGCTCGCCAAACTCCTCGGTGCCCCCAGTGACGGGTGTTTTGACTATGTCTACGCCGATGCCGTGCGTTTTTCCGGGCATTCCTGTCCAACCGTCGCCGGCTCGTTCCTCATGGGCCGTGCCGCGATGCAGGCGCTTTATCCCGAAGGTCGCGCCGAACGTGGGCAGATAGAGGTCTCGATGGGCGCTCCTGCTGGTCACGGCACCACGGGAGTCATGGCGCAGGTGCTCACGCTGCTGACGGGAGCGGCAGCGGAGAACGGATTCAAGGGAATCGGTGGAAGCTATGCGCGCAACGGCCTGTTGACCTTCGCCGAACATCCCGAGTCGGGCGCAGTGACTTTCCGCCGCCGGGATACCGGCGAGATGGTGATCGCGGAACTCGACACTTCCCCGGTACCCGGAAACCCGAACCAGCGTGGTTTGCTGATTGGAATCATGCAGGACGTGGCGAGCGACTCGCAGAAGCGCGCGTTTGCAGAAGGCTGGCAGGAACGCGTTCGGACGATGTTGGTGGATTTCGCCGACGACCCGCGCTTGATCAGGTTGAAGCGAGTCGAAGTCACACAAGGATGACATTGGAGTTTGTACATAATATGCATTATGCGAAGTAGCAGATCGACCAGCCATTCACTTCTACGGAGATTCCAGAATGCCCACCCTCTACACCATGCCCGGTACCTGCTCGCTTGCGCCCAACATCGCCATCGCCTGGCTTGATGCACCGGTCGACATCCACAACATGGCCTACGGCGACCACAAGAAGGACGCCTATCTGGAGATCAATCCAAAAGGTAAGGTCCCTGCGGTGCGCTTCGAGGACGGCGATGTCCTGACTGAAGCGTCGGCGATCCTGGCCTGGCTCGGATCGACCTACGGCAAGGGGAAGTTTGCCCGTGACAGCCAAATTGGCCGCAAGGAAGCCGAAGCGTTGTCCTACATGACATCCGAGGTTCACGCGACTTATGGGGGTCATTTTGGCCCCGGCAACCTCGCGGACAGTGAAACGGCGAAAGACGAGGTCAAGCAGAAGACCTACGAGAAGCTCAACGTGCACTACACGCGCCTGAACGAGGACATGAAAGCGCACGGAGGTAACTGGTATCTGGGAGGCGTCAGGTCGTTCGCGGACGCGTTTCTGTACGTGCTCACCCGCTGGCTGGAACAGACACCGCTCTCCATCGACGATTACCCCGCATTGAGGAAGCACCGGGCCGACATGGAAGCTGACGAAGGTGTGAAGAAGGCTCTGGAGCGTCAGGACATGCAACCCATCGGATAAGGAATCGCCGAATACCCGCAGGCGATCAGGGCAGGCGTGGCCGGACGGCCGCCCCGCCCCATCCAGGAACACCCGATCCGGAGAACCGCTCACTGCTCGTTTCCCCCACCGTGCTACGGTGACTGGAGTGAATCCAGGAGACGAGATATCACCACGCAAGTTGACGGTTCCTCCATGGAATCGCTCTACGAAGCACTCAAGAAGTACGTGCCGCAGGTACGAAAAGACAAACGCCTGCAGGTGCCGCCTGCGCGTTCGGTCGATGTCTACAGCGAAGTCTGCGGCAGCAAACTCACGCTGGATGCCGAGATCGTTGACGGCCGTGTTACCGACGTGGGCTACCGTGTCCGCGCATGCTCGCTCGGACAGGCATCCACCGCGATTGCAGCGCAACGCGCAATCGGTATGGACGCCGAAGGCCTGGCCCGTGTCCAGACCCAGCTTGAGCAACTACTTTCCGGTTCATCCGAACCCGATGCCCCACTCGACTGGCCTGAAGTCGAGATTTTCGCCGCCGCCAAGCCGCACACCGCCCGCCATGGAGCGATTTTGCTTCCATTCGTGGCGTTTCAGAAGCTGTTTGCCAACGAAAACGCCCAAGGCGGCGGCGCAACTGAAGGAGAGTCCGTGTGAAAAAAGATATTTTCGTGATCGGCGGAGGGATCGGCGGCACCATGACCGCCAACAGCCTTGTCGCCAAACTCTATCCGGAGATCCAGCGCGGCGAAGTCCGCGTATCCCTGATTTCCAACAGTCCTTGGCACTACTACAAGCCCGCCTTCATGTACGTCGCGTTCGGCATGTTCTACAAGAACGAATTGCGTCGCAGGCAGGCATCGCTGCTGCGTCCCGAAGTCAATTTCATCCTCGATGAAGTCACTGCGTTCGACTTCAAGGACAGCAGGTTGCGCACCAGGTCCGGCGCCGACCACAGCTACGATTACCTGGTGGTATCCACCGGCTGCATCCCCTCCCCCGAGCGCATCGAGGGTCTGGTGGAAGGCGGAGACCATTTCTACCAGCACGATCCGGCGCTCAAGCTGTACAACAAGCTGCGCACGATCGAGAAGGGGCGCATCTTCATTGGCGTGACCTTTCCGCAGACGCCAAACGTGCCCCATCAGTGCGGCATCGCGCCGATGGAGACCACGCTCATGCTGGACGACCTGCTGCGGAAACGTGGCGTTCGCGATCAGGTCGAGATCGTCTACACCTACCCCACGATCTCGCAGCTGCTGCGCAACTGCCTGTTCCTGCAAAAGGACGTCGGCGAGGTGCTGCCGGGCGTGTTCGAATCCAAGGGAATCGAGTACAAACGCGGCTTCACCCTCAACCGGGTGGATCCGGACGCCAAGGTCGCCTATTCCGAGGAAGGTGGCGAGGAGCCCTTTGACATCCTGATGCAGACGCCGCCGATCCGCGCGGTCGATGCCGTCCTCAACTCCGGCGTATCGGAGGCACCGAACAATGAAGGCTGGTTGCCCACCGATCGCCTGACGATGCAGATGGACGGGTTCCCCAACGTGTTCCCCATGGGCGACACGGTCGACCTGCCAATCAGCAAGGCAGGAGGCAGCTGTCACAACCAGGCGCCGGTGATCTGCGACAACATCGCTGGCCTGATCCGCTTGGGTCACACCGTCGCCGAATACGACGGCAAGGTCCAGGCGGTCGCGCAGATGGGCCTGGAGGCAGGAATGCCGCTCTGGTACGACTACGACAAGGATGTTCAACCCACCCCCGCGACGAAGGTCGGCGGACTGATGCGCAAGGCATTCAACCGTGGCGTGTACTGGTCCGTCGCCCGCGGCCTGGTCTGAGGAGGAGCAAACATGAGTAACGAAATGGAAGCACAGGCCCAGCCGATGGGCTCGCTCGCGGATCTGGCACGCCAGTCTCCCGAGTTGAATGATCAGGCAACGCTGCAAGGCATCTCCGACATCGTCGCCAAGCTGGCCCCGCTGTTGCAGGGCAAACGTCTGCACAACGTCGTGGACCTGTTGTCGGCGGTGTCGGACGTCGTCGACATGGCCGACGACGCGATGGTGCAGAAGATGATGAAGGGCTACGAGGAAGTGGTTGCCGGCGCCTGGAACCTGAGCAACATCACCCGCCATTCCGCCGCAGAGGCAGGCCGCGTGGAGACGCCGCCAACGCTGTGGCAGGGCATCCGGGAGTTCAACCGTAACGAGGACGCCCGACGCGGGCTCCTGGTGGCGATGAACCTTCTGAGCAGTGTCGGTCGCCAGGCGCGGATCGCAGGCGAGCCGATCACGGAGGACTGAGGAAGACCGCAAACGAATCCTTTTCCCACGTTGAAAAGCACCCTTCCAGCAAGCTTCTACCAGCGGGCCGCGACCGAGCTCGGGCCCGTGCTGCTGAATAAATTGCTGGTGGCCTCCGACGGCCGGACCGGCCGGATTGTCGAGGTCGAGGCCTATACCGGCTCTGACGATCCCGCGTCGCATTCGCACCGGGGCAAGACGCAGCGGAACGCGACGATGTTCGGACCGCCCGGGCTCCTGTATGTCTACCTCAGCTACGGCATCCACTGGTGCGCGAACGTCGTGTGCGGGAGCGACGGCGAAGGCACCGCGGTGCTGATCAGGGCGCTGGAGCCAGTCGCCGGACTGCAAAGGATGCGGGAAGCCCGCAGCAAGGCGCGTCGCGACCTGGACCTGTGCCGCGGTCCGGCAAGGCTTGCGCAGGCGCTTGGCATAACCGGCGATGACGATGGAACCGATCTGGTCGACGGGCCTTTTCGACTGGTGGACGACGGCGTCCCTCCCCCACCCGATCCCGTGGTAACGACGCGCATCGGGATTTCGCGGGCGACGGACCTGCCGTGGCGATGGTACGTGCCCGACAACCCGCATGTCTCCCGCTTGTGACCGCAAGCTGAGGTCGCCGCGGACGAGCATTGCTGGCGTTCGCCACCCGCGACATGCGTCGATGCGCCGGGCCGGGGCGCGCTACCTGCGCTTTGCCGCCGCCTGGCGCGCGGCTCGGATCCGGTCGATCTTTTCCTTCAGCTTGATCTCCATGCCCCGCTCCACCGGTCGGTAGTAGACCTGCTCACCCATCGCGTCAGGAAACCCGGTCTGCTCCAGTGCGATGCCGTCGGCCGAGTCATGATCGTACTGATAGCCTTTCGCGTAGCCCAGTTCCTTCATCAGTTTGGTTGGCGCGTTGCGCAGATGCATCGGCACCTCCTGCGTACCGTGCTCGCGCACGTCCCGGCGGGCGGCGTTCCACGCCGTGTAGGTAGCATTGGACTTGGCGGTGCTGGCCAGATAGATGACCAGTTGAGCCAGGGCCAGATCGCCTTCCGGGCTGCCAAGCCGGTCGTAGGTATCCCACGCGTCGATCGCCATCTGCTGGGCGCGCGGATCGGCCAGCCCGATGTCCTCGGTCGCCATCCGCGTCAGCCGGCGCGCAAGGTAGGCCGGATCGCAACCGCCGTCCATCATCCGCGCGAACCAGTACAGCGCGGCGTCGGGGTTGGAGCTACGCACCGACTTGTGCAGGGCGGAGATCTGGTCGTAGAACTGCTCGCCACCCTTGTCGAAGCGGCGGGTCCGGTCGGCGAGGACCTGCACCAGCGTCGCCGGGGTGATCTCGCCCTCCTCGCCCAGCGCGAGTTCGGCGGCGATCTCCAGCAGCGTCAGTCCGCGCCGTACATCGCCATCCGCGGCGCCGGCAATCTGCAGCAGTGCCTCGTCGGTGACGGCCAGGTCCTGGCCGCCCAATCCGCGCACGTTGTCATCAAGCGCGCGGCGAAGTGCGATCGCGATGTCATCGGCCGAAACCGCATCCATGACATGCACGCGGCAGCGTGACAGCAGCGCTGAATTCAGTTCGAACGAGGGATTCTCGGTCGTCGCACCAACAAACAGGATTGTGCCGCGCTCGATGTGTGGCAGGAACGCGTCCTGCTGGGTCTTGTTGAACCGATGCACCTCGTCGACGAACAGCACGGTGCGCCGCCCTTCGGCAAAACGCTGCGCCGCCTCTGCCAGCACCTTGCGCACTTCCGGCAAGCCGGAAAGTACCGCCGAAATTGCCCGGAACTCGGCATCCGTGTATTGGGCCAGCAGCAGGGCGAAGGTGGTTTTGCCACAGCCCGGCGGCCCCCACAGGATCATCGAGTGGGCGTGGCCGGATTCCACCGCGCGGCGCAGCGCCGACTCGGGTGCGAGCAGGCGTCGCTGGCCGACCATCTCGTCCAGCGATTCCGGCCGCATGCGCTCGGCAAGCGGCCGCAGCGCACTGTTGTCCACGCTCAGCAGATCAGGCGTCAGGGACGCATCGGTACCGGCGGCGCGCGATCTGGGCAAGCGGCGAGCGTGATCAGCGTTCGCCAATCACGTCAACGCCCTTGGGCGGCGTGTATCTGAACGTGGAAGCGGCAAAGTCGGGATTGCGTTTCCACTGGGCGAATTCGATGCGGGTACGTTGACCGACCGCGTCTTCGACCTCCATGCGCACCAGCTTCGCGCCGGCAAAGCCAAGGCGCGCGGTGCGGAAGCTGGCCTCTTCGTCGGTTTTGGGCGCCAGGCTCAGCCAGTCCAGGCCGTCCGCCTTGCCGGTTTCCTTGACCACGAATCGCTGGTCCAGCTTGGCCGGCTCAAACAACGCGGAAAGCGGGCTGCTCTGCTCCTCCGCCCCCTGATTGCGCACGGTTACCTGCTCCAGGTCGGGATCAAAGATCCACACCTTTTTGCCATCGGCGACGATCAGCTGCGGATAGGGTTTGACATACTCCCAGCGGAACAGATGCGGCACCGAGAGCTGCACCTGGCCGGTGGAGGTCTCCTTGAGCTTGCCACCCGCGTCATACACCTGCTGGGTGAAGGTGCCATCCAGCCCGGTCAGGCCCTTGGTAAATTGCGAGAGATCATCGCGTGCGCCCGCGAGCGCGCTGCCGGCGACGAACGCGCCCAGCAGCAATCCGGTACCCCAGCGAATCATCGGGTTCATAGGTCGATCTCCGGTTGCATCAACATTGCTGTCCAACGGACGTCAAGTGTGTGCGAATCAAGCTGAACGGGTACGCCACATCATGCGTCGCCATTCAGTCCCGAGGCGGCGGTGGCGCCAGCACGCTGCGGTCGCCGTTGTGTTCCTGGGGACTGACAATCCCGGCTGCCTCCATGGCCTCGACGAGGCGCGCGGCGCGGTTGTAGCCGATCTTGAGACGCCGCTGCACGCCGGAGATCGACGCCCTCCTCGTCTCGGTGACCACGCGGACCGCCTCGTCGTACAGCGGGTCGGATTCGTCGCCGCTGCTGACGGTTTCCGGCAGGCCACCCGGTCCTACCACTACCCCATCGCCCATGGTCTGGACGTCCTCGAGCACGCCAGTGATGTAATCGGGGCCACCACCGGTCTGCTTGAGGAACTCGACCACGCGATGCACTTCGTCGTCGGAGACGAACGCACCATGCACACGCTCGGGCATTGCGGTGCCCGGCGGCAGGTACAGCATGTCGCCGTTGCCCAGCAGCGTCTCCGCGCCGGACTGGTCGAGGATGGTCCGCGAGTCGATCTTGCTCGACACCTGGAAGGCGATCCGGGTCGGGATGTTGGCCTTGATCAGCCCGGTGATGACGTCCACCGACGGCCGCTGGGTCGCAAGAATCAGGTGGATCCCGGCGGCGCGGGACTTCTGTGCCAGGCGGGCGATGAGTTCCTCGACCTTCTTGCCGACGATCATCATCATGTCGGCGAATTCGTCGATGAAGATCACGATGAACGGCAGCGGTTCCAGTAGTGGCGCGGCCTCGTCGATCTCCGGATTCGGTTTGAACAGCGGATCGCTCATCGGCTGGCCGGCGTCGATCGCGTCGCGCACCTTCTTGTTGAAGCCGGCCAGGTTGCGCACGCCGACCGCGCTCATCAGCTTGTAGCGGCGCTCCATCTCCGCCACGCACCAGCGCAGCGCGTTGGCCGCCTCCTTCATGTCGGTGACCACCGGCGCCAGCAGGTGCGGAATGCCCTCGTAGACCGAGAGTTCCAGCATCTTGGGGTCGATCATCAGCATCCGCACGTCTTTCGCCGATGCCTTGTAGAGCAGGCTCAACACCATCGCGTTGACGCCGACCGACTTGCCCGAGCCGGTGGTTCCGGCGACCAGCAGGTGCGGCATGCGCGCCAGGTCCGCCACCGTCGGACGACCACCGATGTCCTTGCCCAGCGCGATCGTCAGCGGACTGGAGGACTTGTCGTATTCCTTCGAACGCAGCAGCTCGGAGAGGTAGATCATCTCGCGCTTGTCGTTCGGCGTTTCCAGGCCGATCACCGCCTTGCCCGGAATCACATCGACCACGCGGACCGCCTTCACCGACAGGCCGCGGGCGATATCCTTGTCCAGCGAACTGATCTGGCTGACCTTGATCCCGGGCGCCGGCTCGATCTCGAAGCGGGTGATGACCGGACCCGGATAGGCGCCGACCACGGTGGCGTCGATGCGGAAATCCTTGAGCTTGAACTCGATCTGCCGCGACAGGGTCTCCAGCGTCTCGGAGTTGTAACCCTTGGGCTGCGGCTTCGGATCATCCAGCAGCGACAAAGGCGGTATGCCACTGCCATCGCCGACATTGAGCAGCGGGATCTGCTGCTCGCGGTGGGCGCGGTCGCTGCGCTCCACCGCCGCCGGTGCGGGTGGCTCGATCCTGACCGGCGCCCGTTTTGCCCGCAATTCCGTGTCGACCTTGCGGACCTCCTCGCGCTCCTCGCGCAGCGCCCGGGTGTGCTGCCACTCGCTGGCTTGCTTCGTGCCACGCCGGAACAAACCGCCCAGCACCGGCCCCAGGCGCATCACGCCCTGCCCGATGCGGTCCATGACCGCCAACCAGGAAATGCCGGTAGCCAGGGTCACCGAGACCAGCAGCAACGCCAGCAGGAACATGTTGCCGCCGACCGGCCCGAAGCCCTTGTACAGCGAGTCCCCCACGAGCTTGCCGAGGATGCCGCCGGCGCCGGCCGAAAAGTCCGCCACCGGGCCGATGCGCAGCTGCAGCAATCCGGTCGCCGAGACCAGGAAGCCGACGATGCCCACCAGGCGAAGCGCGGGACCGAGGTCGGCTTCGCCGTCGCCGTCGGTATCCATTCCGAACAGCGCGATCCAGGCGACCAGACCGAGCATCACCGGCAACAGGAACGCCACGTAGCCGCACAGGGCGAGCAACACACTCGCCGTCCACGCGCCGAAATAGCCGCCCACGTTGCTGGTCGGAGCGGTCACGCTGACCGACTGCGACCAGCCCGGGTCGGTCGGCGAATAGGTGAAAAGGCTGGCGACCAGGTACAGCAGGACCGGCGCGATCAGGATCATCGCAATGTCCCGCATCAGCCGCTGGCGCCCTGGCGACGGCGATTTCGCAGCGCTGGAGCTCAGTGGGGCTTTCTTTTTCCGGGATGCAGCCGACGCTTGCGCCACCGTGATGTTCCGCCTTAGCTAAGTTGCGTTAGCTATTGAATATACGTGAAATAATGGAATCCGGTCGCATCAAGCGACTGCGATGCAACGATCCGTTCCCGCCCCTTCGCCTTGTGTTGCCGGGACCCGGACTCCAAGCTAGGTAGCATCCTGGCAGCTGCATCAACGCTGCCGCCGCATCTCCGACAACCGTTGCGATTATAGACATGACCCCAAACAAACACGCCCGCCTCATCATCCTGGGCTCCGGCCCTGCGGGCTGGACTTCCGCGGTGTACGCCGCGCGCGCCAACCTCAAACCGCTGCTGATCACGGGCATGCAGATGGGCGGTCAGCTGATGACCACCACTGACGTGGACAACTGGCCCGGCGACGCCCACGGCCTGCAGGGCCCCGACCTGATGTCGCGCATGCAGGCGCACGCCGAGCGCTTCGACACCGAGGTGGTGTTCGACCACATCCACTCGGCCGACCTGTCGCGCCGCCCGTTCCGCCTGATCGGCGACAGCGGCGAGTACACCTGCGACGCGCTGGTCATCGCCACCGGCGCCAGCGCCAAGTACCTGGGACTGGAATCAGAGACCAAATACATGGGCAAGGGCGTGTCCGCCTGCGCGACGTGCGACGGCTTCTTCTACAAGGAACAGGAAGTGGCGGTCATCGGCGGTGGCAACACGGCCGTCGAGGAGGCACTGTACCTCTCCAACATCGCCCGCAAGGTCTATCTGGTGCACCGCCGCGACACCCTGCGTGCGGAGAAAATCCTGCAGGACAAGCTGTTCGCCAAGGCCCAGGCGGGCAAGATCGAACTCATCTGGGATCACGCGGTCGAGGAGGTCCTGGGCGATGACTCGGGCGTGACGGGCATGCGCCTTCGTTCGACCAAGGATGACCAGAGCGTCCGCGAGATCGAGGTCAACGGCTTCTTCGTGGCGATCGGCCACACCCCCAACACCTCGTTGTTCGAAGGCCAGCTGGAAATGAATAGCGGCTACCTGCAGATCGAGTCCGGCCTGGCCGGCAACGCGACCCAGACCTCGGTGCCCGGCGTGTTCGCAGCCGGCGATGTGGCCGACCAGGTCTACCGCCAGGCGATCACCTCGGCCGGCTTCGGTTGCATGGCCGCGCTGGACGCCGAGCGTTTCCTCGACCTGGAAAGCTGACGACCGGCAATCGCCCATGAGCGCCCTGCTCGCTCGCACCGTCGCCAGCCTGGATGAGATCGAGCCCGCGGCGTGGGATCGCTTGCACGACGGCAGCAATCCGTTCGTGCAGCATGCGTTCCTTGCGGGACTTGAGCGGCACGGCTGCATCCAGGCGCAGTGGGGGTGGACTCCCAGGCACCTGACCCTGTGGCGCGACGGTGCGTTGGTCGCCGCCGCGCCCGGCTACCTGAAGGAGAACTCGCACGGCGAGTTCGTGTTCGACCACGCCTGGGCCCGCGCTTACGCATCGCAAGGCCTGGCGTACTTCCCCAAGCATCTCTACGCGGTGCCCTACTCCCCGGTCACCGGCTCGCGCCTGCTGGCCGGCGGCGATGCCGGGCTTGAGCGTGCGCTGGTCGATGCCATGGCCGACGATGCGGCGCGTATGGGCAACTCTTCGGCGCACGTGAATTTCCACCCGGCCGGCCAGCAGGGAGCATTCGAGGACGCCGTAACCAGCAACCAATGGCTGGCCCGCATCGACGTCCAGTACCACTGGAGCAACCACGGCGACTGGGACGACTTTGCCGGGTTCCTGGGCGCGCTCAGCCACAAGCGTCGCAAGAATATCCGCCAGGAACGCGCCCGCGTTGCCGCCGCCGGGGTGAGCTTCCGGATCGTCGATGGCACGAGCGCGACGGCGGAAGACCTGCGCCGGATCCATGGCTTCTACCTGCAGACATTCGCCGACTACGGCAACCACCCGGCCTTGACGCTGCCCTTCCTGCACCATCTCGCCGCGACGATGCCCGGGTCACTGGTCCTGTTTTTCGCCGAGCGCGACGGCCGACCCATCGCGGGTGCGCTGTGCCTGCGTGGCGACGACACGCTGTACGGGCGCTACTGGGGCTCGATCGAAGACGTGCCTGGCCTGCACTTCGAGACCTGCTACTACCAGGGCATCGAATACTGCCTGCGCGAAGGCCTGTCGCGCTTTGAGCCGGGCGCGCAGGGCGAGCACAAGCTCGCACGTGGTTTCCTGCCCGAGTTCGTGCATAGCCGCCACTGGATTGCCGAGCCGGTGTTTCGCGATGCGTTGCGGCCCTGGTGCCGGCAAGAGACCGAATCGGTGCGCAGCTACGCGCGCACGCTGTCCGCGCATTCCCCGTTCAAGCAGGCCGAGCCCGGGCCGGCAGCCGATGCCGATCTATCTTCCTGAATTGTCGGACGATCCGGTCGCTCCGTTTCCTGATCCAAGGACCGCCCTGCGTGACCCGGACGGCTTGTTGGCAATGGGCGGCGACCTGTCGCCAGCGCGGCTGCTGACCGCCTATTCCAGCGGAATCTTCCCCTGGTACTCCGAAGGGCAGCCGCTGTTGTGGTGGTCGCCCGACCCACGCACGGTTTTCCGTACGAATGGCGTCCATCTCTCCCGCCGATTCCGCCGCGATCTGCGACGATCCGACTGGACGGTCACCGCCGATACCGCGTTCCGGCAGGTCATCGACAACTGCGCGCAAACCCCACGTGCGGGCCAACCCGGCACCTGGATCACCCGCGCGATGTGCGAGGCATACGACGGGCTGCATGAACTGGGGTACGCGCATTCCATCGAGGTCTGGGATGGCGTGATTCTCGTTGGCGGGCTGTACGGCGTGGCCATCGGCAGGATGTTCTTCGGGGAGAGCATGTTCAGCGCCGCGCCCGGAGGATCCAAGATCGCACTGGCCGCGCTGGCCCATCATCTGGACCTGCGAGGCTGGCCGCTGATCGATGCGCAGGTTGAGAATGCGCACCTCATGTCGCTGGGCGCCATGTCGTGGCCGCGCGATCGCTTTCTGGATATTGCCGGCGCGCTGGCTGGCGAGGCGGGTGAGCCCGGCACCTGGAGCGAACGCTTCGGTCGACTCCCCGCATCCTGCCTCGCGGACGAGCCCGTTGTTACCACCGGGGCGGCCGGCCCAATCGGACGCGGCACGTGAACAGAAAACACGTGCCGGTTTTGCGTGGTCGGCCTGATCGTGTCAGAATGCCGGGCTTCGCGGCCGCATTGTTGCGCCGCCATTTGAGTGATACAGGAAACACATGGCAAAAGACGACGTGATCGAATTCGAGGGCACGGTGGCGGAAACCCTTCCGAACACCCTGTTCCGCGTGCGCCTCGAAAACGGGCACGAGATCATCGCCCACATTTCAGGCCGGATGCGCAAGAACTACATCCGCATCCTGACCGGCGACAAGGTAAAAGTGGAGATGACCCCGTACGACCTCACCAAGGGGCGCATCACCTACCGCAACAAGTAATCGCGGCGGGTACAGCACAAGAAAAAGGCGGCCAGTGGCCGCCTTTTTTGTGACTCCGAACCGGAATGCCGGGTCGGCCACGACGGCGCGACCCGGACGGCAGTCCCCTACTCCACCGAGGCAGGCAGCAACTTCTCCGGCTCGGGCCACGAGTCGATCACCAGCTCGTCGTCCTTGACCTCCACGCTGACGCGGCCGCCGTTCATCAGCTTGCCGAACAGCAGCTCGTCGGCGAGCGGGCGCTTGATCCTGTCCTGGATCACGCGCGCCATCGGCCTTGCGCCCATCTGCGGATCGAAGCCGTGCTGGGCCAGCCACTCGCGCGCCTCCGGCGTGGTTGACAGCGTGACGCCCTTCTCCTGCAGCTGTGCTTCCAGCTCGATCAGGAACTTGTCCACCACGCGCAGGATGTGCTCGAAGCCCAGTGCATCGAACTGCACCACCGCGTCCAGGCGGTTGCGGAATTCCGGACTGAAGGCCTTGCGGATGGCTTCCATCGCGTCGGTGCTGTGGTCCTGGCGGGTAAAGCCGATCGTCCGTCGCGACGCCATGGCGGCACCGGCGTTGGTGGTCATCACCAGGATCACGTTGCGGAAGTTCGCCTCGCGGCCGTTGGTGTCGGTCAGCGCCCCGCGGTCCATGACCTGCAGCAGGATGTTGAAGATGTCCGGATGCGCCTTCTCCACCTCGTCCAGCAGCAGCACGCAGTGCGGCGTCTTGACGATCTTTTCGGTCAGCAGGCCGCCCTGGTCGAAACCCACGTACCCCGGAGGCGCACCGATCAGGCGCGACACCGAATGCGGCTCCATGTACTCGGACATGTCGAAGCGCACCAGTTCGATGCCCAGCTGCAGCGCCAGCTGACGGGTCACCTCGGTCTTGCCCACGCCGGTCGGGCCGGCGAACAGGAAGTTGCCGATCGGCTTGTCGGGATTGCCCAGGCCGGAACGCGACAGCTTGATCGCGGAAGTGAGCGAGTCGATGGCCGGATCCTGGCCAAAGATCACCATCTTCAGGTTGCGCTCCAGGTTGCGCAGCACGTCCTTGTCGGTGGCCGATACCTGCCGCGCCGGAATCCGGGCCATCTTGGCCACGATCGTCTCGATCTCGTCGACATCGATCTGCGATTTGCGCTGGCCCTCGGGCAGCAGGCGCTGGCGTGCACCCGCCTCGTCTATCACGTCGATCGCCTTGTCCGGCAGCAACCTGTCCCCGATGTGCTTGACCGACAGGTCCACCGCCGCCTGCAGCGCGTCGTCGTTGTAGGTGACGCCGTGGTGGGTCTCGTAGCGCGGCTTGAGCCCCTGCAGGATCTCGACGGTCTCGCCCGGGGTCGGCTCGACGATATCGATCTTCTGGAAGCGGCGTGCCAGGGCGCGGTCCTTCTCGAAGATGCCGCGGTATTCCTGGAACGTGGTCGAGCCGATGCAACGCAGGTCGCCTGAAGACAGCGCCGGCTTGATCAGGTTGCTGGCATCCATGGTGCCGCCCGACGCCGAGCCCGCACCGATGATGGTGTGGATCTCATCAATAAACAGGATCGCCTCGGGAATCTTCTTCATCTGCGCCAGCACCGCTTTCAGGCGCTTCTCGAAGTCGCCGCGGTACTTGGTTCCGGCCACCAGCGCGCCCAGGTCCAGCGCGTAGATGATGGCGTCGGCCAGCACCTCGGGGACTTCGCCGTCCACGATACGCTTGGCCAGGCCTTCAGCGATGGCGGTCTTGCCCACGCCGGCTTCACCCACGTACAGCGGGTTGTTCTTGCGGCGGCGGCAGAGCACCTGGATCGTGCGCTCGACTTCCTCGCCGCGGCCGACCAGCGGATCGATCTTGCCGTCGCGGGCCAGCTGGTTGAGGTCAACGGCAAACTCCGACAGCGCATCGGCCTTGCCCTCGCCTTCGGCCTCCGCCGGGCGCGCTTCGCCATCGGTGGGCTGGCTGTCTTCGCCATCCCCGTGGCGCGCAATGCCGTGGGACAGGTAATTCACCACATCCAGGCGGGCGATGTCCTGCTGGTTGAGGAAGTAGACGGCGTGCGAATCCTTCTCGCCGAAGATCGCCACCAGCACGTTGGCGCCGGTGACCTCCTTCTTGCCGGAGGACTGCACGTGGTAGACAGCGCGTTGCAGCACGCGCTGGAAGCCCAGGGTGGGCTGGGTGTCGCGGTCGAGGTCATCGGGAAGTACCGAGACCGACGTGGCAATCGCTTCTTCCAGGTCGCTGCGCAGGCGGTGGTCGTCCGCGTCGCAGGCCTTCAGGACCGATTCGGCCGAGGGGTTGTCTAGCAGGGCCAGCAACAGGTGCTCGACCGTCATGTACTCGTGGCGTGCCTCACGGGCGCGCTTGTAGCACTGGCCGATGCTGAACTCGAGATCTTTACTGAACATGGGGCGTGTGCCTCCGGTAACTACTGCATCCCAAGATGGGGGTGCCGGCACCGATTTCCACGCCGCCGACGCTTCAGGCCCTTTCCATCGTACATAGCAACGGGTGTTGGTTCAGTCTGGAGAACTCGTTGACCTGCGCTACCTTGGATTCGGCCACGTCGCGCGTGAAAACCCCGCATACCCCGCGACCACGGGTATGCACGTGAAGCATGATCTGGGTGGCATTCTCCGCGGTCATAGGGAAAAAGCGCGTCAGTACCTCCACCACGAAGTCCATCGGGGTGTAGTCATCGTTGAGCAGCAGCACGGAGTACATCGGCGGCGGGGCCAGCTCGGGCCTGCCCGCCTCGGCAACGGTGCCGTGGTGGTGCTCGGTTTCAGTCTGTCTTGGCATGCGCGCATTATAGATGGCCGGATCGACGCTTTGCCGCCCCTTATGGACGCGCTTCAGGCACTGCCTCAGAATTGACGTTTTAATCAGGGGCCGCATCCATGAAACTGAATCACAGCGCCGTTGGCGCCCTCGGGGTCGCCATGCTCATGGCCAGCACAAGTGCTTCGGCGCAGTACGCAACCGTCGGATCCACCCGGTCTGCCGCCGTGGAAGCGCCCGCGGTCGAGGTCTCGATCGGCAGGCAGCTCGACGAGCTTGGCTACGACCACGACGTCGACGACGACGGTGATTTCAAGCTGGTCCTGGAAATGGAAGACGACCGCACCCAGCTGGCGTACGTGCGCAGCCCTGTGCACGAGTTCGGATCGCACAGGATCCGGGAAATCTGGTCGCCCGCCTACCGTGTCGATGGCGGCCGGTTTCCCGCGCCAGTCTCCGTGCGCCTGCTGGAAGACTCCCACGACTCCGTCCTTGGCAGCTGGGTGAAACAGGGCGACATCGCGATGTTCGTGGTGAAGATCGCTGCAGATGCGAGTACCACGGAACTGAAGGACGCCATTGCCGCCGCCGTCACCACCGCGGACGCCATGGAAACCGAGTTGAGCCCCGGCTCCGATGAGTTCTGAATGAGCTACCGTGAAGGCCGCTTCTGGCAACCGGACGTGACCGTGGCGACCGTCGTCGAGCACGACGGGCGGCTGCTGATCGTCGAGGAGACCTCCAAGGGGCGGTTGGTGCTGAACCAGCCTGCCGGACACCTGGAGCCAGACGAGAGCCTGCAGGAGGCCGCGGTGCGGGAAGCCCGCGAAGAAACGCGCTGGGACATCCGTCTGACTGCATTTATCGGTGCCTACCAGTGGAGCGCACCGCCGCTGGAGCCCGGCGACAAGGCGCGCTACTACCTGCGCTTTGCATTTGTCGGTGACGCGCTTGGCGAAGATCCGTCGCGCACCCTCGACGACGGCATCGCCCGGGCGCTCTGGATGACCCCGGAGGAACTGGAACAGGCCGCCGATCGTCATCGCAGTCCGCTGGTGTGGCGGACGGTCGCCGACTACCTCGCCGGGCAGCGGCATCCCCTCGCGCTGTTGCAGCAGGCGTGATCCCGACTGGACCATTGACGGGCGGCGCAGGCGCACCGCGCACGGTTGTCGGCATGTCCGGTGGTGTCGACTCCTCGGTCGCCGCGATGTTGCTGCGGGACGCAGGCGAGCCCATCGCCGGTCTGTTCATGCAGAACTGGGCGGACGATGGCAGCGGCGACTGCCGCGCCGACGAGGACCGACGCGATGCGGTGGCGGTCTGCGGCCGGCTTGGCATCCCGATCCATTTCCGTGATTTTTCCGGCGAGTACTGGGATGGTGTGTTCGCTCACTTCCTTGCCGAATACGCGGCCGGCCGTACGCCGAATCCGGATGTGCTGTGCAACCGGGAAATCAAGTTCAAGCACTTCCTGGACTCAGCCCGCGAGCTGGGTGCGGAATTCATGGCGACGGGGCACTACGCCCGCGTTGATTACCACCACGGCAGGCACCGCCTGTTGCGGGGGGTCGATCGCGACAAGGACCAGACCTACTTCCTCCACCAGTTGGGCCAGGAACAGCTCGCGGCGACGAAGTTTCCGCTGGGGGGCCTGCACAAGCCGGCCATTCGCCGGATGGCGCAGGATGCGGGACTGCCGACGGCTGCGAAGAAGGATTCCACGGGGATCTGCTTCATCGGTGAACGCGATTTCCGCAGCTTCCTCGGCCAGTACCTTCCCGCCCGCAGCGGCGAGATGCGCACACCGGACGGACAGGTTATAGGCACCCACCCGGGTGTGTTCTATTTCACCCTGGGACAGCGCGAGGGACTCAATATCGGCGGCGTACGCGGCTTTGGCTCCCAGCCCTGGTACGTCGTCGGCAAGGATGTGGCCGACAACGTGCTCTATGTGGAACAGGGCAGTGATACGCCATGGCTGAAATCCGGCCTGTTATGGTCCGAACAGGCGCACTGGATCGGTGGCGACCCACCGGCAGATCGATTCCAGTGCACCGCGCAGACGCGCTACCGGCAGGCCGATGAGGCCTGCGAAGTCATCGTCGGCGATGATGGCTGCCTTGAAGTGCGCTTCGCCAACCCCCAGCGTGCAGTGACTCCCGGGCAATCGCTGGTCCTCTATGACGGGTCCGTATGCCTGGGCGGCGCGGTGATCGCCCGCACCGATGCTCCCCTCGAACAACGCCTGAGAACCGCCTCCGAATGACCGACATTGGATCCACCGCCATTCCATCGCCCAGCACCCGCTTCAACCCGATGTCCGACCGCGTGTTGGCGCTTGCCGGGCTCGCCCAGGCCCTGGCGCAGGTAAGGCGCATTGCCGATACCGGGCAGGCGGAGGCTTCGGTGCTGGAAACCATGCTCAGCTCGGTCTTCCAGATCGACGCCGCGTCCGTGGCCGATGTCTATGGCGGTGCGGCGGCGTTGAGGCCGGGGCTGTTGTTGCTGCGGGACTACTTCGGTGGGACCACAAAGGACGCGCAGCTGCCGCGGCTGGCCCTGTCCGTCACCCAGCTGGAGCGCCGCTTCGTTGCCGACATGGACATGGTCAGCGAAGTGCAGGAAGGCATCCTCGCGCAGAAGGACAAGGCCGATGAGCTGGGCGTCGCCCATCCCGAAGTGCTCGCCGCGCTTGGCGGGCTTTACTCGAAAACGCTGAGCAACCTGCGACCGCGCGTGCTGGTGCAGGGCAACCCGCACTATCTCGGGCAGCCGGCGGTGGTCGCCGAGGTGCGCGCCGTGCTGCTGTCGGCGATCCGCTCGGCGGTGCTGTGGCGTCAGTCGGGCGGTGGATTCCTCGATTTCATTCTGCGCAGGCGCGATCTCGCTGCGGCAGTGAACGCGCATCTGGGCGGCTGAACCACGATCACAAGGCACCCCTGCGGGGCGAGTCTGGATCCGCGATCAGGGGCGCGGGACGATCAGCTTGAGACCCTTGAAATAATCCCGATAGAACGAGTCGTTCCAGGTGATGAGCGCGTCGCACTGGAGCAGCGCATGGGCTCCCACCAAGAAGTTGGCCAATCGTTCCGATGCGCCGCTGCGCTCGCGGTGCCGGCGTTGCATCTCACCAGCACGCAGCGCGGACTTGGCCTCCAGCGGACTGAAATGCAGGCCCATTTCTTCCAGTGCCTCGTGCACCTGCGACCCGCCGCGCAGCGAGGCACAGATTTCCGCGAGCGTTACGCTGCAGATCACGACCCGACCGGCGACAAGCGCCTGGCGGAGACACGATTCGACCGCATCGGCCTGTGGTCCATCGCTGAGAAGCTCAACAACGACCGGCGCGTCGACCGCGATCATCGCCGCTGTCCACTGTCGCGCGATGAGCCCGGTTTGCTGTCGTCCGGTTCGACCCTGTCCACCTCGAACTTGCCACGAACCCGTGACAGCGCGTCGTCGACGCTCTTGCTCAGGATGATGCGGCTGCCCTCGAGTTCCACTTTCAGCAGCGTGCCCTTGCTCAACCCCAGCGCGTCACGCACAGCTTTGGGCAAAGTGATCTGGCCGCGCTCTGCAACGGTAACGTCCATAAGGTCCGCAAATAGGAGTATGTCTTCATAATACATACTTTTTCAGGCATACTCTGTCCAGTCCAGGTAGAGGCGAGCGCCAGTGGAATCGGCGCCGCGTTCACCAACGTGATGACGCGATCAACACGCCTGGCCTTGTAAGCTGGGTCCCCTCGTGGGTGGATCCCGCAATCTGTCGCTGTTCGCCACTGCCCCCGTACCAGCTGCCAACAACATCGCAAGGAGACGGGCCGCCCCAGCCCTGTCCCGCACGCCATCCGCAACAAGGAGCTCCCCCCATGACGACCGACTCGTTCTCAACGCTCGACCGCCTCGAGGCCAACGGCAAGCAATACAACTATTTCAGCCTCCGCAAGCTGGGCGAAAAGTTCGACATCGCCCGACTCCCCTATTCGATGAAGGTCCTGCTGGAGAACCTGTTGCGCCACGAGGATGGCGGCATGACGGTTGGCACCGAGCACATCGAGGCGGTGGCCAATTGGGATCCGAATGCCGAGTCCGCGCGCGAGATCGCCTTCATGCCCGCCCGCGTCGTCCTGCAGGACTTCACCGGCGTGCCATGCGTGGTCGACTTCGCCGCGATGCGCGATGCGGTCACCCGGCTGGGCGGCAGGCCGAACCAGATCAATCCGCAGATCCCTTCCGAGCTGGTGATCGACCACTCGGTACAGGTGGATGTCTACGGTCGATCCGACGCGCTGGACATCAACGGGCGGATCGAGTTCGAGCGCAACAAGGAGCGCTATGGCTTCCTGCGCTGGGGCCAGAAGGCGCTGGAGAACTTCAAGGTCGTCCCGCCCAACACCGGCATCGTCCACCAGGTCAACTTGGAAAAGCTCGCCCGCGTAGTGATGGAGCGCGAGATCGACGGCAAGCTGTTCGCCTATCCCGACACGGTCTTCGGCACCGACAGCCACACCACGATGATCAACGGCATCGGCGTGCTCGGCTGGGGCGTGGGCGGCATCGAGGCGGAGGCCGCCATGCTCGGCCAGCCCTCTTCGATGCTCATTCCCCAGGTGGTCGGCATGAAGCTGACCGGCCAGTTGCCCGAGGGCGCGACCGCCACCGATCTGGTGCTCACCGTGACCGAGATGCTGCGCAAGTACGGCGTGGTCGGCAAGTTCGTCGAATTCTTCGGCGAGGGCCTGCAGCACCTTCCGCTGGCCGATCGCGCCACCATCGGCAACATGTCGCCCGAGTACGGCGCGACCTGCGGCATCTTCCCGGTGGACGCTGAAGCGGTGAAGTACCTGCGACTTTCCGGTCGCAGCGAAGAGCAGATCGCGCTGGTGGAGGCGTATGCCAAGGCCCAGGGCATGTGGCATGAGCCTGGCCAGCCCGACGCCAAATATTCCGCGACGCTGACACTGGACATGAGTCAGGTTCAGCCCTCGCTCGCGGGCCCGAAGCGGCCGCAGGACCGGGTGTTGCTGAGCGACATGCAGGAAAACTTCCGCACCAACGTCAAGGGCTTCACCAGTAACCGCGGCGTCGGATGCGCGGTCATCGAAATGAAGGAAGAAGGAGGCGCGCAGCCGCAGGCCGAACGACTGGCCGCCAAGCCGATCTCCACTATCAGCCTGCACGACGAAAAACACGAGCTGACCGATGGTTCGCTGGTGATTGCGGCGATCACCTCCTGCACCAACACCTCCAACCCGGCGGTGATGATCGGTGCCGGCCTGGTGGCCCGCAAGGCCGCCGCGAAGGGCCTGAAGTCCGCACCCTGGGTGAAGACCTCCATCGGCCCAGGCTCGCGCGTGGTGACCGACTACCTCGAAAAAGCGGGGCTGCTGACCGACCTGGAGAAGCTCAACTTCTACATCGTCGGCTACGGCTGCACGACCTGCATCGGCAACTCCGGTCCGTTGGCGGAAGAGGTCTCGCGCGGCATCGCCGAGAACGATCTGGCCGTCGCGGCGGTGCTGTCGGGCAACCGCAACTTCGAGGGCCGCATCCACGCCGAAGTGAAGATGAACTATCTCGCTTCCCCGCCGCTGGTGGTCGCCTACGCCATCGCCGGCACGATCGACATCGATCTGGCCAACGATTCGCTCGGCAAGGACCAGGACGGCAACGACGTCTATCTGCGTGACATCTGGCCTACGAACAAGGAAATCAGCGACACGATCGCTGCCACCGTTGGGCCGGAGTTGTTTGCACAGAACTACGCCGACGTGTTCAAGGGCGATGCCCGCTGGAACGAGATCGAGTCGCCCGACGGCGAATCCTTCGCCTGGGACGAGGGCTCCACCTACATCAAGAACCCGCCCTACTTCGATGGCATGACGATGGAGGTTGCGTCGATCGACGACATCCGCGGTGCGCGGATCATGGGGCTGTTTGGTGACTCGATCACGACCGACCACATCTCGCCGGCGGGTGCCATCAAGGCGGACTCGCCCGCGGGCCGGTTCCTGGAGTCGCGCGGCGTGCAGCCACCCGACTTCAACAGCTACGGCTCACGCCGCGGCAATGACGACGTGATGGTGCGCGGCACATTCGCCAACATCCGCATCCGCAATCAGATGCTGGACAACGTGGAAGGCGGCTTCACCAGGCACTTCGACAAGGACGGCAACGGCACGCAGATGGACATCTACGACGCGGCCATGAAGTACAAGGCCGAAGGCGTGCCACTGGTGGTGTTTGCCGGCAAGGAATACGGCACCGGCTCGTCGCGCGACTGGGCGGCCAAGGGCACGATCCTGCTGGGTGTCAAGGCAGTCATCGCCGAAAGCTTCGAGCGCATCCACCGTTCCAACCTGGTCGGCATGGGCGTGCTCCCGCTGCAGTTCAAGGCGGGTGAAAGCGCAGTGGCGCACGGTCTGGACGGCTCGGAGATGATCAGCGTGACCGGCTTGAACGACGGCGCGTCCAAGACCGCCACGGTGCTCGCGACCAGGGCCGACGGCAGCGAGAAGCGCTTCGAGGTGGACGTGTTGTTGCTCACGCCCAAGGAAGTCGAGTACTACCGCAATGGTGGCATCCTGCACTACGTGTTGCGCGACCTGGCCAAGAAGGCCGCCTGACGCACACTTTTTGCCGGCCCGGCTGCCACAGCCGGGCCGTGTGATGGAGAAAGCGGCCGAGGTGGCCGCTTTTTTCATGCCCTCAACTTCCGTACGTCCGGCGAATGCGGCCGTGCGGGTGCTGCCAATTGCCTATTGCTGAAACAGGGCCGAGATGGCCAGGGCGGTTGCCATCGGTTCGGGGTCGTTGCGGTTGCTCAGGATGACCACCGCCAGACCCTGCTTCGGGTATCGCACGAGTACATTGCGGAAGCCGATCGTCTCGCCCGAATGCCATACCCGGTCTTTGCCGACGTACCAGCCAAGACCGTAGTCGACTCCCGGATCGTTGGTCGACACGGCCGCGGTGAACGCCAGGTCGCGTGACTCGTCAGACAACAAACGGTCGTCGCCGAGCGCGGCGTTCCACTTGGCCAGGTCGTCGATGGATGAGTAGATTCCGCCGTCACCCAGGACTGCGCTGGTCGGGCTTTGGTCAGTCCGCACCCAGATGCCGTCTTTCCGGCTGTAGCCGTAGGCGCGATTCTCGACCCCCGGCCCGCCGTCCACGAAGGCCAGCGTAGTGCTCATTCCCAGAGGTCGGAAAATCCTGTTCTCCAGGAACGCGGGGTATTCCTCACCGGAGATGCGCTCAACGATCAGCGCCAGAAGCGCGTATGCACTGTTGCTGTAGCGGAAATCGCTACCCGGCGGAAAGTAGGTCCGATCCAGCTCGGCCAGGATCTGCAGGACGTCGGCATCGTGGACCTGGCGGTCCAGCTCGGCGGACATTTCATCCTCGTAGTCGATCAGGCCGGAGACATGAGTCAGCAGGTGGCGAATCGTGATCGCCGCAGTCGCGGCGGGCAGCTCCGGCAGCCACTTGCCAACCCGATCCTCCAGCGTCAGGCGCCCATCCTCGACCAGGAGAAGAATCGCCGCGGCGGTGAACTGCTTGCTGACGGAGGCCAGCCGGAAATTCGTCGCCGGCGTGACAGGCACCGCTTTCTCGACGTCTGCCATCCCATAGGATCGACGGATCGCCGGCTTGCCAGCGCGCACAACCAGCAGCGACGCCCCCGGACCGCTGCCGGCATAGCGGTTCATCAGCTGGTCGATCTTCTTTGTCACCACCGCAGAATCTGCTTCGTCTGCCGCTTCGGCCGAAAGTTCGCCGCCAGCCGGGGTCATCGCGCAGGCACCGAGGAGGATGGCAATGAAGAACCCTCCCAGCAGGGGAAACGACAGAGGCTTCCTGGCAGGGTCAGTTCGCAACATCCGGGTCTCCGGGTTGAGCGTAGGGGGTCAGTCCGGGTCGGGTTGGGGGCGGCAAAACTCATTGACTTGCACACTCACCCGTGCGCCGGAAATGCAGGTCCTCATAGTCGTAGCTGAAGTCCGCGTCGGGATCGACCTTCGCCATCGTGAGTTGCTTCTTTCCGTCAGGCGAATCGTTCGCAAAATCCAGCCAGGCATCCGCATCCGACTCCAGGGCCTCGAAATCGACCAGGAAACGCCCTGCTGCATTGAATACCGGTCCTGAAAGGCGCGGTGAATTGGCCGACTCGAATCGCGCTCCGGAGTCTGACGGGCAGATCGAGACGTCGCCAAACCAGGGGTCGCGGTACTCGCCGAGCCAGGGCGCCAGCTCGCTGGAAGACGCGATAGACCGAGGCGCAGAAGCTCTCGCATCTGCGACCGGGGCTCCCGACGATTGTCTGGCGGCACTCGATTCAGGAGCCGCCCTTTCGCGGGCCAGATCCTCCGCGTAGTAAGCGACGGTGCGGTTTTGCCCAGGCGCAGTGAAGTGCTTGGTCAGGACCTGTTCCAGCACCGTGCGCGCCTCTCCCGCCTCACCGTTGATCAGGATCACGAAGCCCGTGCCCAACTCCGGCAGCAGGGTCACCGCGGAATACATGCCCGAAAGCGTGCCGGTGTGGGCCACCTTGGCAGTGCCGTCCACGTCGCTCAGGCGCCAGCCGTAGCCATAAGCGTAGAAGTGGCTCTTGTTCCATTCGCGCATGCGCGATGTGAGCGGCATCGGCATGTGAGGCGTCCAGACTGCCTCGCGCTGCTTCTTTGAAAGCCACCCGGAATGCGGTGTATCGCCCTCTTCGGCCAGCCACGTCTGCGTCCACCGCAGCATGCTGTCCAGACTGCAACGCACCCCGCCGGCCGCCGCCATCGGCATGTCCGCCACGACTTCGCCGTCCTGCCTCGCTATCCACTGCCCCTGGCGCTTTACGTGTGGCGAGGCTACGCTGCCCGCCTCCGAGATCCGCCACTCGCCGATCCGGCAGCCGTCCATTCCCAGCGGCTCGAAGACTTCGCGCCGCAACAGCACGTCATACGGAGCTCCACCCACGGCGGCGGCGACTTCGCCGGCGACGATGTAGAGCGTGTTGTCGTAGGCATAGCGGGAGCGGAAGCTCCAGCGCGGCTTGAGGTATTCCAGCCCTGCAATCACGTCGTCGCGGGTGAAATGGTTCGGCTCGGGCCACAGCATCAGGTCGCCGGCGCCCGGCCCCATGCCGCTGTTGTGGATCAACAGGTCGCGCACCTGCATTTCCCTGGTAACCCAGTCCTCGTACATCCGGAACCCGGGCAGGTGCTTCACCACCGGGTCGTCCCAGGCCAGCAGGCCGGCATCGACCTGGCGCGCGAGCAAAGCCGCTGTCATCGCCTTGGTGTTTGACGCAACCTTGAACAGCGTATCGCGGCCCACGCGCTCGCCACTTCCCGCAGCCGTCTCGCCGCGTACTTCCCAGTGCCGGACCTTGCCGTCAACGACGACGCCTACGGCGATGCCCGGCAACTCGTACCGGGCGACCACGTCGTCGACCGCAGTAGTGACCTCAGCGGATGGCAGCGCAGCCTGCGGCGATGCCTGGGCGTTCGCCGGGGCCAGAAAGAATGCGGCCGCTAATGCGGCCGCGGTGTAAACGTGATTAGCCACCAACTTTGCAACTCCTTGTCGGACCCCGGGGCGCCCCGGATGATCTCCGGGGCGCCCTGGCCAATATCAAGACAGCCAAGCGTGCATCAGAAGGCGTAGGTAACCACCAGCTGTGCATAACGCGGCGACTGCCAGTTCGTGGCTTCCCCGAAGTACGGCATCTTGTTGCCGGGGGTGCTTTCGTAACGGGAATGCACGTTGACCATGGTCTGGCTGTTGAGCAGGTTGTAGATGGACAGGCGAGCCTTCAGGTCGATGTGCTCGACCGGGAGCGTCCAGGTCACGCTGAGGCCCACATCCTTCACCCACGGCATCCGACCGAAAGCGCCACGCGGCGAGTAGGTCATGTCCCGCGTCGTGTAGTCGTCGCAGCCGGAGTTGCACAGCCACCCGGATCCGCCACCGCTGTACTCGCTCGGACCGCCGGCGCTGCGGTTGTCATTGGGCCAACGCACGCCAAACGCCGTGATCGGACCACCCGAGCGCGCAGACACCGTGGCACCAACGCTCCACATGTCGTTGAACTTGAAACTGCCGCGCGCCTTGATCTGGTGGCGGTGGTCGTTGAACGTGGGACCGAAACGTTCGTTCACGGCCGGATGGTCGTAGTGCTGCACCAGACTTGTGTCGTTGTAGCCGGTATCCGAGTTCACCGGGCCTTCGATATTGCCGTCGGACTTGGACCAGAGGTAGCTGACGTTCAGTGCCCACTTGTCATCCCATGCGCGGTCCAACTGGAATTCGACAGCCTTGTAGGTGCGCTTGGGCTTTTTGTAGCCCATCACGATGTTGCTGCCGGACGTGATGTAGCCGTCTTGGGAGCTATCGAACGACACCCAATCCTGAGTGTCCGGGCACCACAGCGTATTGCTTTCACCCGGGTTGAGGATGGGCCAGTCGCCGGAGTACCAGGGGCAACCTTCCACATGGCGGATGCTTACGTCTTCCACCGCACGGGTCATCTCGCGATAGGTGGCGTTGACGCCGTACGACCAGGTGTTGTTGAGCGCCTGCTGGAAGCCGAGGATGAACTCATCCTGGTAGACCTGCTTCAGATCGCGAGCCACAGCGGTGCGGACATCATCAGGTGCGGGGGCGTTGCCTTCCGTGTTGACCGGACCAAGTTGCTGGCCAATGATCGGATACAGGTAGGTGGTACCGAGAATTGGATCGATCCGCTCTTCCCAGCCGTCCAACACGTAATACGTGTGCTCGTCGGTGGTGCCTCCGCCGAAGTAGTCGGTGAGCTTGTTGGTCAGCGGAATGTAGTAACGACCCGCGTTGCCGAACACCTTGGTTCTGCCATCGCCCTTCATGTCCCAACTGAAACCCAAGCGCGGCGAGATCATGTCGCCGAAGTCAGCCTTGGCGAAGGTCACGCCCGAAGCGAGTGTGTTTTCGAATTTATCGGCGCGCAGACCGAGGTTCAGCAGCAGGTTCGGGGTAACACTCCAGTTGTCCTCGATATAGATCGCCTGCGCCTTGGTGCTGACCGGGGCACCGGTGACCTTGTAACGCCCGTCGAGGTAGGCATGCACGTCCAGTGGGATTGGTGTGCCGTTCGGAAGAACCCCGTTGTTGGGGGGATTGGAAATATCCGGGTCAGGTGCGGCCCCCATCAGCCTGTAGCGCATTCCGTCACCGGGGAAAACGGATGAACTCGTGGAGTCCATGATTTCCTGGTCGGCGCCGAAGCGCACCAGATGGTCGCCCAGCGTCCATTCGAAGTCGAGGCGCGCGGCCTCGCGCTTGTCGTCCCGGTTGCTGACGCTGTTCTTACTCGGGGCACAGCCTTCGCGCCTGGTTGCCGGGCCGAAAATCGAGTTGTAGGTGCCGTCGCGATCCAGAATGCTGCAGTAGGGGTCCCACTGACTGTAAGAGGACGCGCTTCGCTCGTTCACGCCGTACATCGCCTTGGCGACGAAGTTCTGGGTGAAGCTGCCGGTATACGTCAGCGACCAGTTGTCACCGCCTGAGCCGACCGAGCTTCCACCCTGGGCAGCGCCGCGCGTGGCGGTATCCCAGTCATACTTGTAGCTGAGAGTGTCTGACTCGGATTTGTCCGAAAAAGCGAGCAGTTCCAGCAGGTGATTGTCATTGATCTGCCAGTCGAGCTTGGCACCCCAGAAGTCGTTGTTGCTCTCCGTGTACCAAGCCTCGATCGTATCGATATCCCGGGGGTTGCTGTCGCGCTTCTCGTAAATGCCGAAGAAAAACAGCTTGTCCTGCACGATGGCACCGGACGCCCAGACGTTGGCCTTGGTGAACGACGAGTCATCCCGGCTCATGCGGTCCTGCTCAACAATGCTGCCGTCCCGGTGGAAGCGGTCCTTTCTGGAGGAAGAGAAGGCCGCCGGTTCCATCGTCACTTCTGCGCCGGCATGGAACTCGTTGCCGCCTGAACGGGTCACGGCGTTGATGACGCCACCGGTGCTACGGCCAAACTCCGCCGAATAGCCGCCGGTCTTGATCTGGAACTCCTCGTAGAACGCGAAGGGCACCGATGAGAACCCCTGGCGACGATAGGGGTCGGTGACGTTCAAGCCATTGATGTAGGCGACGTTCTCCGCCACCGAGGAGCCGCCGAACGAAAGTCCGCCGAAGCTCGCGCCCGAGTCGACCACGCCCGGCGCCAGCAGCGCAACGGAAGCCAGACTCTGATCCACCGGCAATTTGGCCAACTGCTCGCGGGTAACGTTGGTCGAGGACTCGGTGGAACGGACGTCCACGCGATTGACCACTCGCGAACCAACCACCTGCACGGCAGCCATGTTTACGGTGCCGCCACTCGTCAAGTTGACGGTAGTCGTACCTCCCAGCGAAACGCTGACAGAAACTGGCGCTCCCGATCCGGAGGTAAGAATGTAATCGCCCGGAGGCAATTGACCGATCCTGTAACTGCCGTCTCCCGCCGCTTGGGCGGAGCGCGACACCCCCGTTGTGGTGCTGGTGATGGTTACCTGCGTGCCCGCTTCCGCGCGACCCGCCACGGCACCTGTGACGCTCTGCGCCATGGCTACCGTGGGCACCATGGCTGCCAGGCACATGCCCGTGGCCAGGCTCAGTACGCTCTTGCGCAATCGTGTGTGTCGCATTTCCCCTCTCCCGAAAGGTTTGTGAAAACTCAGGTCCTGCAGTCACCCCCTAAGGCAGCAGGACCTCCGTATTGAAGTCATAGGTCCATTGATCGAAGTACAGATTTCCACCGCTCCATTCGACCTCGCCGCGTTGCGAGTCCACCGTCTCGGACCGGAAATGACGCTTGGCTGGCTCGAATGGCGTGCTGAAGTCGTCATTGAAAGCAATCCGGTAGGCGTCCAGCCCCCCAGATAGAACCACTCCAGGCTCCTGCCCTGCCCGTCTATCGCGCCGGGCATCCTCCCTGTTGTCACGTCCATCGGAACCCAGCCATAAGGCGCCAGATACACCTGCCCCCAGTCGTGGAGGTTCCAATAGCCGGCACGATCGGCGCCACCCACCTGCGAGTCGGAGTAGACCATCCCGGATTGCCAGCGCGCCGGGATTCCGTTGAGCCGGAGCAAAGTGATCAAAAGCAGGGTCTGCTGTCCGCAATCGGCGAAGCCCGTACGCAACGCGTGTTCGCTGATATTCGAGATTGTCGAATATTCGCGCGCGCCCGCCCACGGAATGCGGTCGACGGCGGCGAACAGCTTCTGCGTGATGCGGTACGGGTTGGTTTCATTGCCCACCACATCCCGCGAAAATGCACGCAAGGCCGGGGTGAAGACGACGTGGGGTGGTCGCTCGGCAAGGCTCTCGGCCAGCGCCGGGTCGTTCGGCGTCGGTAGTACACGCTCACCGTCGATGTCGTGGTAGCGCGCGTAGACAGTCATCTCATATTGGACGCTGAACGTCGTGGGCTGCCCGGCGCGCGCCGGCTTTTCCATATGAACCGTGCGCTGGGCGACGGACGCCGCTGCCACATCGGCTTTTGCGGGCTCGCTGTCCAGAAGCCGGATGTCTTCCTGCTGGCCGGGGATCTCCCTGGGAAATGGAATCCAGGCCTGTACCGCTTCACCGGCCGGGACCGCGTCGGCGTTGACCGTAAGCGTCTGGGTGACACGGACCTGCTGGGGCAACACGCTGCTTTTGCCACTGGACATCGCTGCCTCGGCGATCGCAATGTGGTGCGCATTGAACGATTCCATCGGACCGTCGCGGAACGGCTTCGGGTCCGCTCGTCGTTCGGCGGCTTCGGGGCTGAGGCGGAACAGGTTGGAAATCGAGCGGTTGAAATACAGCTTCCGCCCATCGATCACGCGATGCTCGATCAGTCCGGCATCCGCCCACTCATCGAACTCCGCCTGGCGGAGATCTGGCACCTGTTGCCTCAACTGCGCAAGCGCCTCGGATTCCTCAAGACTGAAATCCATCAGTATCCGGCGCATGCGCTCACGTTCGAACAGGAGCGCCTCACGTGCTGGATTGGCTCCTGCCGCCCGCTCAAGGGCGGAAGTGATTGCAGACTCGGCTTTTTTGAAGTACCCCGCGTCCACCATTTGCACGATTGCATCGAGCTCGCCGCTACGGGCCTGGGTCGCCGCAGACGCAATCTCGGGGCCGGTCTGCGCGGCCGGCTGCGGTCCCTGGCTCGCGGCATCCGCGCTCATCGCCATGGCGATCGCGAGCACGATGCCGTGGGCAATCATCGTGGTCACCGCCGCACTCCGGGCCAACCAACGCCGTTCCTGGTGGAACGGCCCGGTTGCCCCAGGCTGTCAGTAGCGATCGCGTTTGTGACCCCGTGCATCAGTGCCTGCCTCAAGCCGATGATTCAAGGCGATGTTTAGCATGCCGCGCGACGGGAAGCAATAATATATTCCGCGATAGCATGATATAAGAATCACGTATTCCGCAGTGACGGCAAACTTCGCGCGCGCCGTGCCACGCGCCCCAGAACCGAGAACAACGATGCGCATCACTCTACTTGCCGTGGGCCTGTTGCTGGCCGGCGGGATCTCCCAGCCTCTGCACGCGCTGCCTCCCGCGACCATCGTGGCCCCCGTGGCTACAGCGGCGCCTGTCCCTGCGCACGGCGTGGTCGGAATCATCGACGAGGCGATGCTATCGCCGGACTATTGGACATCGGCGATGGCCGCGCCCGACCGGGTTCTGCTGGATACCCCGGCCATCGACGCGCAGAACCGTCGCCTGTTCGAGCTCGATGGCTCAATGCATGACCTCGACAAACTGCCTGCCCGCCTTGACGGCAATCAGGTCCGCAAATGGCTGGACGACGCGTCGTCGCGTCCCACGACGCCGCGCTGGGATGTGGAGGGAGACGAAGTCGCCGTGGAAGCGATCGACGCTATGTTCGCCAACACCGCCGTGCAAGCCGTCCCCGCCGATCAGGCGACCCGCTACGGACTGGTGGTGCACCGCACCGACATGCGTGGCCTGCCGACCACGATGCGCATCTTCAGCAGTCGCGGCGATACCGACATCGACCGGTTGCAGGAGAGCGCGCTGTTCCCCGGGACGCCGGTTGTGATTGCGCACGAAAGCGCTGATGGCGAGTGGTTGTTCGTGATCAGTCCGCGATACGCCGCGTGGGTGGACAAGCACCACGTCGCCGAAGGCAGCCGCGCGAAGGTGCTGGGTTACACCACCGAGTCGCCCTACCGGATCATCACCGGCGGCGTGGAGCGCACCGTGTTTACCCGCGAGGAGCCGCGCGTGTCGCAGTTGCAGCTCGACATGGGCATCCGTCTGCCGCTGGCGGACGTTCCGCCCAACAAGCCCGTCAACGGCCAGCACCCCTACGCCGCCTACGTGCTGCAAATGCCGGTGCGCAACGAGGACGGGAGCCTGGGGATGGCGCCGGCGCTGCTGCCGCGTCGCGCCGACAGCGCCGCGGATTACCTGGCGCTGACTCCGGCAAACCTCGTCGACCAGGGGTTCAAGTTCCTCGGCGAGCGCTATGGCTGGGGACACGCGTACGGCACCCGCGACTGCAGCGGTTTCGTCTCGGAGATCTACCGCAGCATGGGCGTCGAGCTTCCCCGCAACACCAGCGCGCAGGCGGTGAGCCCGGCGCTGGAGCACATCACCTTCGAGCGCAACGACGACGCCGCCAAGCGCAAGGCCGCGGTTGCCCAGTTGCAGGTGGGCGACCTGGTCTACATTCCCGGCCACGTGATGATGGTGATCGGCCACCACGGCGGCATGACCTACCTCATCCACGACACCCACGGCGGCCGCTACAGGGGCGACGATGGCGAGCTGGTCTCGATGGCGCTCAACGGGGTGGTGGTGACGCCGCTGGAACCGATGATGTTCAGCGAGACCGAGAGCTACATCGATCGCATGACCAGCATCGTGCGCCCGCACGGCGCGCTGCGCCTGCCGAGCCACTGACCCTACGACGCACACTGCAACCGGACCTGCGATAAATGAAGATCACCCGAATTGAATTCGGCATGCTCCGCGTGCCGCTGAAAACCCCGTTCAAGACCGCCCTGCGGACGGTCCAGCAGGTCGAGGACATCGTCGTCATGGTCCACACCGACAGCGGCAACATCGGCTACGGCGAGGCGCCCGCGACGGCGGTGATTACCGGCGACACGCACGGCTCCATCGTCGACGCGATCCGCCACTACATCTCGCCGCGGCTGATCGGTGAGGAGATCGCCGACCTCAACCGCATCACCCGCTTGATCCAGACCGCGATGGAGAAGAATTCCAGCGCCAAGGCCGCCGTCGAGATCGCCATCTACGACCTGTTCGGGCAGCTCTATGGTGCGCCGCTGTACAAGATGCTCGGCGGCGGCGATCCACTCGTCACCACCGACATCACCATCAGCGTGGACACCATCGACAAGATGGTCGCCGACTCGATCAGCGCCGTCGACCGCGGTTTTGACTCGCTGAAGATCAAGGTCGGCAAGGACATCGGCGTCGACATTGAGCGGGTCAAGGCCATCTACGCGGCGGTGGAGAACCGCGCCCTGCTGCGCCTGGATGCCAACCAGGGGTGGAGTGCCAAGGAGGCGGTGTACGCCATCCGCGGCCTGGAGGATGCCGGCGTCCGGCTGGAACTGGTGGAGCAGCCGGTCCGCGCCCGCGACCTGGAAGGCATGCGCTACGTGACCGAGCGCGTGCACACCCCGATCATGGCCGATGAAAGCGTGTTCGGCCCGATGGAGGTGATCAAGCTCATCCACATGCGCGCGGCGGACATCATCAACATCAAGCTGATGAAGACCGGCGGCATCTCCAACGCAGTGCGTATCGCCGACATCGCCGCCATGCACCAGGTCGAGTGCATGATCGGCTGCATGCTGGAGACGAGCATCAGCGTTGCCGCCGCCGTCCACCTGGCGGTGGCCAAGTCCGACGTGATCACCAAGGTCGACCTGGACGGCCCTTCGCTGTGTGCCTACAACCCGGTGGAAGGCGGAGTGATCTTCAACGAGTCGGAGATATCGATCACGGATGCACCCGGGCTGGGCATCCGTGAGATCCGCGGTCTGGAGCCGATCAGCAACTGCAACGCAGCCGCCTGAAATGTCGGCCCTGCTGACCATCCGCTCGCGGCGAGACCAGATGTCGGCGATCGAGCGCCGCATTGCCGACTTCGTGCTCGACAACGCCAACCTGCTGCGCGACTACTCTTCGCAGCAGCTCGCCAACGCACTGGGCGTCAGTCAGTCCAGCGTGGTGAAGTTCTGCCAGAAGCTCGGCTTCAAGGGTTACCCCGACCTCAAGTATTCCGTGGGCGAGGACATCGCGCGCGCCGACAACGGCGATGAGGAGCCGGCTACCAGTGCGCCGGAGCATCCCGCCGATGCCATGGCGGCCGAGTTGTGGCGACGCAAATCGGCGGCCGAGGAGGAAACGCGGTCGATCAATCCGCCCGGCACCATCGCAGCCGTCGCGGCAGCCATTACCCGCGCCGGTGAGGGCGGCAAGGTGTTCCTGATCGGTCTTGGCGATGACGACATCCGCGCCCGCGCCCTCGCCTTGCGGCTGTCGTTGCTGGGCATCCTGACCGTGCACAACTTCGATCCCGCCCACATGGCGGCCAGCGTCAGCGCTGCCTGTGAGGGCGACGTGTTGATGGTCTTCTCCGAACACGGAAAGCCGCCCCCGCTGTGCTACATCGCCCGCAGCTTTCAGGAGCGTGGCGGCAGCGTCGTATCCGTCACCCGCCACACTTCCAACCCGCTGCGCGCCTATGCCGATATCGCCCTGCTGGTATCGGCCCACGATGACCAGGTGCATATCCAGCCATTGCTTTACCAGGCTGCAGCACAGCACCTGATGGACCGGGTGTTCGTCCGACTTTGCGAAGGCGGACGCGATCGGCAGTTGCGTGAGAACCTTGAACGCCTGCAACCGATGCTCGAACCTTGATCGCAGCCGTAGATCCTGTTCTCTTCCCATCCCACGCCGGCCGCGCTCCTCGATCGCCGCCGCCTGTCGCGAGCCCGTCCATGCAACGACCTGCCGTGTTTCACCACTGTTCCTGCGCATCTGTCATTGAGGTGGGCACCCTCGTCGCGCGGAGCAGGGGGCTGTGACCGGCACTTCCCGCGTACTGCTTGCCCTCGCCCTGGGCGCACTGGTCGGCCTTGGCCTGGCCTGGATCGACCCGGCAATCGCGACGCGCGTCGCCGACGTTGTGCATCCTTTCGGCCGGCTGTGGTTGAACGCACTGCAGATGACCGTGGTGCCGCTGGTGCTTGCGCTGGTCGTGGTCGGCGTCAGTACCGCGGCCGATGCCGCCGCGTCGGGGCGGATCGCGCGCAATGCGATACTGGTATTCATCGCATTGCTCGCGCTGGCCGCGGTGTTCACTGCCATCGCCGCACCGGCGCTGCTGTCACTGCTTCCGCACGATCCGGGCCTTGCGGTCGCGCTGGGCGGAGGCGCGAGCGAGACCGCCGCCCTGCCCGCTCCGGCCGGCTGGTCGCAATGGGTGACCGGCATCGTCCCCAGCAACGCCGTGGAGGCCGCTGCGAGTGGCGCGATGCTTCCGCTGGTCGTCTTCGCGCTGTTCTTCGGATTTGCGCTGACGAGGATCGAAGCGCCGCGGCGCGCGCTGATGGTCGAGTTTTTCCAGGCACTGGCCGACGCCATGATCATGATCGTGCGTTGGGTGCTCTGGGCGGCGCCGGTTGGCGTCTTCGCGCTCATCCTGGCCGTTACCGCTCGAGCCGGACTGAGCATGCTCAGCGCACTGGGCATCTACATCGCGCTTCAATGCCTGCTCTATCTGACCGTGACCGTGGCCATGGTGCTGGTGGCGGTCGTCTGGGGCGGCGAGTCGATCCGGCGCTTTGCCGCCGCCATTGCCCCCGCCCAGGTGGTCGCGGCGAGCACCCAGTCGTCATTGGCTTCGCTGCCGGCCATGCTGGAGGTCGCCAACGACCGACTGCGTTACCCGCGGCAGATTTCCGGACTGGTCCTGCCCATGGCGGTGACATTGTTCCGGATCACCAGTCCTGTGCAGTACCTCAGCGCTGCGGCCTTCATTGCCTGGGCCTACGGCATCGACTTGGGCGTTGCCCAGTTGGCCGCCGGTTGCGCCTTGGCGGTGGTGATCAGCCTGGGCTCCGTCGGGCTGCCCGGACAGGTCAGCTATATGGCCACCAACCTTCCGGTCGCCCAGGCGATGGGACTGCCGGTGGCACCGTTGGGACTGTTGCTGGCAGTGGACACGATCCCGGATGTCTTCGCGACACTGGGCAACGTCACCGCTGATCTCGCGGCTACCAGCATCGTCGCCAAAGCTGCGCGGGGCGATGCCATCGCTAGCGACGCTGTCGAGCCCTGACCGGAAACGGTTCGCAGTCGTCTTGCCACCCATCGGGGCCTATGCTCAAATCTTTGGAACCATGCGCCGTCGCGGATCCGATCCACCGGTCGCGCACGCACCACAGTTATCAAGGGGATCGCGATGAGTGTTGAACGTCCATGGCTCGACCATTACCCGGCGGGCGTGCCCGCCCAGATCGATCCTGACGAGTACACCTCGATCGTCGCCGTCATGGAGGCTGCGATCAGCAGTTTCCGTGACCGGCCTGCGTTTGCGAACTTCGGCAAGTCACTGACCTACGCGGAGATCGACACCCTCAGTGCACAGTTCGCGGCCTACCTGCTCGGCACGCTGAAGCTGCGCAAGGGCGATCGCGTTGCAATCATGATGCCCAACTGCCTGCAGTATCCGGTCGCCACCTTCGGCGTGCTCCGCGCAGGCCTTACGGTGGTCAACACCAATCCGATGTACACCGCCCGCGAGCTGCGCCACCAGCTGGTCGACTCCGGCGCGAAGGTGCTGCTGGTGCTCGACAATTTTGGCGACACCGCCGCGGAGGTGCTCGCCGATACCAAGGTGCAGCACGTCATCACCACCGGTCTGGGCGACATGCTGGGGCTGAAGGGCTCAGTGATGAACTTCGTCCTGAAGTACATCAGGAAGATGGTGCCGGAATACCGTATCCACGGCGCCGTGCGCTTCAACGCGACGCTCAAGGAAGGCGCCAGGCATGCATTGCCTGAAATCGATGTCGGTCCGGAGGACATTGCCTTCCTGCAGTACACCGGCGGGACCACCGGCGTGGCGAAGGGCGCGATGCTGACCCACCGCAACATGGTCGCCAACATGCAGCAGGCCTCGGCGTGGGTCGGTACCAACGTCACGCTGGGTCAGGAAATCATCATCACTGCGCTGCCGCTTTACCATATCTTTGCTTTGACGGCGAACGGCCTCGTCTTCATGAAGTTCGGCGGCTTGAACCACATGATCACCAACCCGCGCGACATGCCCGGCTTCGTCAAGGAGCTCAAGAAGGTCCCGTTCACCGCCATCACCGGCGTCAACACGCTGTTCAACGGCCTGCTGAATACGCCCGGTTTCGATGAGGTGGATTTTTCCAAGCTTCGACTGACCCTGGGCGGCGGCATGGCGGTCCAGCGGTCTGTCGCCGAGCGTTGGAAGAAGACCACCGGCTGCACATTGATCGAGGCGTACGGCCTGACCGAAACCGCACCGGCCGCGTGCATCAACCCGATGGACCTGGCCGAGTACAACGGGGCCATCGGCCTGCCCATCCCGTCCACGGATGCGTGCATCAAGGATGAGGACGGCAACATGCTTCCCGTCGGCGAGGTGGGCGAGCTGTGCCTGAAGGGCCCGCAGGTGATGAAGGGTTACTGGCAGCTGCCCAAGGAAACCGCCGATGTCATGGATGCCGACGGCTGGCTGCACACGGGCGACATCGCCCGGATGGACGCGAGCGGGTTCTTCTACGTTGTGGACCGGAAGAAGGACATGATCCTGGTCTCCGGCTTCAACGTGTACCCCAACGAGGTCGAGGACGTCATCGCCATGATGCCCGGCGTGCTGGAGGTTGCGGCCATCGGCATGGACGATGAGCACTCCGGCGAAGTGGTCAAGGTGGTGGTGGTGAAAAAGGACCCGTCATTGACCGCCGAGCAGGTGACCGCATTCGCACGGGAGAACCTGACGGGCTACAAACGTCCGAAGGTGGTCGAGTTCCGCAGTGAACTCCCCAAGTCAAACGTGGGCAAGATCCTGCGCCGCGAGCTCCGGGACGAGCGGCCCAGCTGAAACCGGATCCGATACTCGCGTCAATCTGATCCCCTCCTTGCGACGGGATCTTTTTTTACGCAGCTCAGCCGCGCTTTACGTGACGGATCAGGCGGCGGCGCTTCGCGACCTGCTTCTCGCTGAGTACGTTTTTCTTGCCTTCGTACGGGTTGACGCTGTCCTTGAAGACAAAGCGCACCGGCGTTCCGATCAGCTTGAAACGCTTGCGGAAGAAGTTCTCCAGATAGCGCTTGTAGCTGTCGGACAGCGTCTTCAGTCGCGTACCGTGGATCACGAACGTCGGCGGGTTGCTCGACGCAGGATGGGCGTAGCGGAGCTTGGCGACATGACCGCGGATGACCGGTGGTGGATTGGCCTCATACGCCGCTTCCATCGCCTGGGTCACTTCGCTGGTGCTGAACTCGCGGGTCGCCGAGGCATGCGCACGATGCACGGCAGCGAATAATTCGCGCAGCCCGGAGCCGTGCGTCGCGCTGATGCGAACCCGCTCGGCCCAATCAACGAAGGTCAATTTGCGGGCCAACAGCGATTCGTTCTGCTGGCGCTGGTATTCGCTCAGCCCGTCCCACTTGTTGACCGCGATCACCAGCGCGCGCCCGGCGTCCAGCGCGTAGCCCAGCACGCTGGCGTCCTGGTCGGTCACGCCCTCGTTGGCGTCCAGCATGACCACGGCCACCTGGCACTGCTCGATCGCATGCAGGGTCTTGATGATGGAGAACTTCTCCACCACCTCGTCCACGCGGGACTTGCGGCGCAGACCGGCGGTGTCGACCAGTCGGTACAGACGTCCGTCGCGCTCCATATCCACCGCGACGGAATCACGGGTGGTGCCGGCAACATCGGAGGCGATCATCCGCTCCTCGCCCAGCAGCCGATTGACGAGAGTCGACTTGCCGACGTTGGGACGGCCGATAAAGGCCACCTTGATCCGCGAAGGGTCGTTGTCCAACTGGGCCGAATCGCCCAGCTCCGGCAATCGCTCCAGGATCACATCGATCAGGTCATCGATGCCCTGGCGGTGGGCAGAGGAAATGCCGATGACATCGGTAAACCCGTAGTGGGCGAACTCGCTCAGTGCGGCGTGGGTTTCCAGGCCGTCGGTCTTGTTGACCACCAGATAGGTCGGACGCGCGGTCTTACGCAGCCAGGCGAGGATGTCGTCATCCAGGCGTGAGGCACCCTGGCGGCCGTCCACGATGAAAAGGACCAGGTCGGCCTCGGCAGCAGCGGCACGGGCCTGGCGCGTTGTCGCGCCGGCAATGCCTTCGTCCTCCCCGCCAATGCCGCCGGTATCAACCACCGCGAATTCGCGCTGGCCTTCGGGGCGACACAGCCCGTAGTTCCGGTCCCGGGTGACTCCGGGCTGGTCATGGACGAGCGCGTCGCGGGTGCGGGTGAGCGCATTGAACAGCGTCGATTTGCCGACGTTGGGACGGCCCACGAGGGCGACTAGCGGCAGCATTGGCGGATCCGGCAGGAATGGGGGAGCTTGCTGGTCACTGTCCCAGCCGGTACGCACTCAATTTACCGCCAACGTCCTGCACCACCAGGATGCCGTCAGCCACCCGCGGCGCCGACAGCAAACGGTCACGCCCGACCCGGGTGCGCGCCGCGAATTCACCGGTGTCCAGCGACAACCAGTGCAGGTACCCGTCCAGATCGCCAACCACCGCGTAGTCGCCCTGGATGGCCGGTGCCGTGAGGTTGCGCCGGGTCATCGCAGGCTGCGTCCACATTGCGCTGCCGCCGGTCTTGTACAGACCGACCACCTTGTCCGCGGAGTCGGAAACCACGAGCACGTTGGGACCCACGCCGATCCGGCCAGGTCCACCGTGATCGGAGATCCACATCGGCTGGCCGCTGGGAGCGTCAATGGCAATGGTTTTGCCCTTGTAGCTGGTGGCGTACAGGCTGGTGCCGTCAAGCACCGGCGCGCCGTCGACGTCGGCCATGCGGGAGAGCTCGGTGCGCCCTTCCTGCTGGGCGACGCTCTCTTCCCACAACGGGCGGCCATCGTTGGCAGACAGTGCCACCACGGTGCCATCGTCGTTGCCGACAAAGAGGTAGCCCGGACCGAGCACAGGCGTATCGTTGCCCCGCACCGAAAGCATCGGCACGTCGTGGTTCCAGAACCAGCGACGCTCGCCACTGGCAGCGTCGAACGCGGTGATCCGACCGTCGTTGGAACGTACGAATACCATGCCCATGCCAACGGCGGGAGCGGCGATGATCTCGTTGCCAAGCTTTGCCGTCCACTTCTCGCTGCCGGTGTCGGCGTCCAGCGCGACAACGTCGCCGTCCAGACTGCCCACCGCAACCACACCTTCGCCCACGCCCGGGCCGCCGGTAAGGCGCAGCTTGCTGGGATAGCTCCAGACCTTGGCGCCCGACTGCAGATCGTAGGCGTGAACGCCGCCCTTCACCGCGGCTGCGAACACCTTGCCATTTGCGATGACCGGACCTTGGCGCGCGCCGATCTTGCCCTCACCGTTGCCGACGTTGGCCGACCAGATGCGCGAAGGCTGCGCAGACGGCTGGAATTCAACCAGTGCCGCAGGCGCCGCGGCCTTCTTCTTGTCGCTGCTGAACCAGCCTTTCATCGTGCTGCAGCCCACAAGCGCGGTTGCGCAAAGCACGAGCACGGAGACCCGAACGACCAGTTGACGCGCCGGGGGGCGGATGTTGGAGAGCTTGGATGCAGCATTCATCAGGACCGTACCTCGGAGTCGTCGGGCTTGCCGCCGACTTCCATCAATTTGAGTTCGAGCAGCTTGCGACGCGGCGATGCGACGTCCATCTTGGTCAGCGCGCCCATGTAGGCAGTGCGTGCATCGTCCATTTTGCCCAGGGCGTATTGGGCATCGCCACGCACTTCCAGTGCCATGGCGGTATCCGCGCCGTCGAGCAGCCCGATCGCCTCCTCGCCCTTGCCAGCATCCACCAGCAAGCGGGCCAGACGCTGGTGGACGACTGCGGCGATGCGCGAGTCGCCTGGCTTGATCGCCCGCAGCGTGGCGATGGCCGCTTCATTGTCGCCATCGCGAACCTGCCGGGAAGCGAGCTCGAGGCCGGCAAGCTCGGCGTACACGTTGCTTTGCAGGCCGTCGATGCGGGACGCCACATCGGCGTCACCTGCTTCGATGGCGCTTATGACCTTCTGATAGCGATCGGCGTCTGCCAGCGCTTCGGTGTGTTGGTGGTGGCCCCACCACTTCCAACCGCCGATCGCGGCAAGTCCGAGCACGATGCCGCCCACCAGGGCAACGCCGTTCTGTCGCAACCACGCCAATACGCGTTCGCTCTGCTCGTGTTCGTCTAGCGGATCGTCAATTGCCATCTGGGGTCGCCATGCTGTCCGGATCCGCCGGAACAGACGGATCGTTGATTACGAACGGCCCGCGCAGCGGGCCGGTGAGGAAATGCCGGATTGGAGCGACGATGCCGTTGTGGCTGATCAGTCGCTGGTCGGCACAAGTGAACCGTCAGAGGATAGCTTAAAGCGGGCGACGTTCGCGCGGCTGAATGCCTCCAGATCCACAGGTTTGCCGTTCTGCCTGGCTTCGATCGCGGCGATGTTCCCGAGCACGATCCGCAGGTCTTCCCGGGCGTCCCACTGCCTCTTCTCGCCACTGCCGATGACGGCCTGCTCGAGTACCTCGCCCGTGGTCGCGGTCACCTGCAACCAGCTGTCATCGGTAAACGTCAACGACAGACCCTGCGGCTCCGCAGCAGCAGGCGCGCGGATGGCTGCCATGGAGGCGATGACCGGCGTGCGCTCCTGAACCGAGGCGTCGGCCTGCGATGCAGGATCGCCCGTTCCCGCGACAAAGGACGGGATATCCAGTGACTGCACTTCCGGCATGCTGGACAGATGCGGCTTGGTCGCCAACCACACCGGCACCACGATGAACGCGGTGATCGCGATATAGATGCCGCGGCGCGCCGCCTGCTCGAACATATGGCGGTATTTGGGCGTATGGGTATGGCTGACGAGTTCTGCCGGCGGGACCTCGTTGACCCCCGACCTGACAAGATCCTGCTCGATGTCGACGCAGAGCATTTTTGCGTAACTGCGCAGGTGGCCGCGGACAAAGACACTCGGCTCGGACTGCCACTCGTCGTTTTCCAGCGAGCGCACCACTCGCACCGGCATCTTCAGGCGTGCGGAAGCCTGCTCAAGCGTGATCCCGGCACTTTCACGCGCACGCGCAAGCCGCGCGCCACAACGTTCGGCATCATCCGATCGCCTATCGTTCGACTGTCCCATCACTTTCCGATTTCCCCGTTTCCGGAACCCGGTACGGCCGGGAACTCCGCCCCCACCCGTTGAACATATCTATCGGCGGCTTCCTTGTCGCCAAGCTTTTCTTCAATCTGTGATGCAAGCACGAGGGACCGCCGGTCCGCCGGAGCGGCCGCCAGGCGTCGTTGCGAGAATGCACGTGCACGGAAAGCGTCGCCAGCGCGGAACGTTCGCTCGGCCATGGCGCCCAGTGCCACGGGATTCTCCGGGTCCAGTTCAAGGGCGCCTGTGAGGTAGCGCTCTGAGTGGGCATCCTGCCCGGCGTCAGCGGCACAGGCTCCGGAATTCGCCATTGCGATGGCCGGTGTGCGATAGCCCGGATCCGCCAATGCGCGGTCAAACCACTCCAGTGACTCCTGCGCGCGGCCACTGGCGCACAACCAGGTGCCGTAGTTGTTCGCGAAGCTTCCCTGCCGCGGCTCAAGATCAATCGCGCGCCGGTAGTGTTTGCCTGCCGCGGCGGAGTCGCCCTTGCGCTCGGCAACCAGGGCGGCCAGGGTGTGGGCCGAAGCGTTGTCGGGCGCCATGCGGACCGCCTGATCGGCCGCCTTCGCGGCGCCCGCAAGATCGCCCTGCGACAGTGCGACCTGACCCTGCTGGATCAAGACGCGGGATTTCGCGGCCGGAGAATCGTAGCTGTCCGGGGTCATCCGCACCTCGGGCGCCTTGCGATCCATCCCGCTGCGCGCGAGTTTGGGTTTGACGAAGCTCAAGCGACTGCAGGCAGTGGACGCAAGTACCACGGCGACCAACACCGCTATCAACGCGTTCGCCCCGGACGGGCGATTGGACCTGAGCCCCTCAGACACCGGCTTCTCCTGCGCCCTGCTCGGCCAGCATCTTTCGGAACGTTGCCTGTCGTCGCGTGCGGTCCATGACCTGCCCCTTGAGCTGGCCGCATGCGGCATCGATGTCGTCGCCGCGGGTGCGACGCACGGTGGTAAGCACCCGGGCCTGCTGCAGCAACTGCTGGAAGGCGCGGATGTCTTCCTCGTCGGAGCGCTCGTACCGCGTGCCCGGGAACGGATTGAACGGGATCAGGTTGACCTTGGCCGCATCCTTCATCTGGGTTGCATTGTCGAACTGCTTCATCAGGCGCGCGAGCTGGCGCGCATGCTCGGGCTGATCGTTGACGCCGCGCATCAGGGTGTACTCAAAGGTGATGGACGAGCGCGGCTTGCGCATGACATAGCGCTCGCAGGCGGCCATCAGCTGGGCGATCGGGTACTTCTTGTTCAGCGGCACCAATTCGGTGCGCAGCTCATCGTTGGCCGCGTGCAGCGACACCGCCAGCGAGACATCACTGAGCTCGCCCAGCTTGTCGATCATCGGGACCATGCCGGCGGTGGAAAGCGTCACGCGCTTGTTGGCGAGCCCGTAACCCAGGTCGTCGCGCATGATGCTCATCGCACGGACCACGTTGTCGAAATTCATCAGCGGCTCGCCCATGCCCATCATCACCACGTTGGTGAGGCGGCGGCGCTGGTGGGGCATGTTGCCCAGGTGGCGGGCGACTACCCACACCTGGCCGATGATCTCGGCGGTGGTCAGATTGCGGTTGAAGCCCTGGGTGCCGGTGGAGCAGAAGGAGCAGTTCAGCGCGCAGCCCACCTGGCTGGACACGCAGAGCGTGCCGCGCCCCTTCTCGGGGATGAAGACCGCCTCGATGGCGTTCTTCGGGTCCATCCCGATCAACCACTTGTGGGTGCCGTCCACGGACGGCTTCTCGGTCAGCACGATCGGCGCGCGGACTTCAGCGTGCGCGTGCAGCTTGGCCCGCAGCGCCTTGCCGAGGTCCGTCATCTCGTCGAAATCGGTGACGTAGCGATGATGGATCCACTTCATGACCTGGTGGGCGCGGTAACGCTTTTCGCCCAGCACGCCTTCGAAGAAGTCCTCCAGCTGCGTGCGGTCCAAGTCAAAGATGTTCTTCCGGGGAGCAGCGCTTGCTGCTCCCGGAAGTGCCTGTGATGTCGTATCCGCGGCGGCACCGGTCACAGCCTGGCCTTCCGCCACAGGCGAAGCGGTCAGCTGGATGTCGATGGTGTTGTCGCGGTTGGCGGTCATGGCATGGGTACTGCGTGTTGCGTTCCCGGCGGCCGGGAGTGGATGGTCAGCGCGAGTAGACGTCGGTGGCCGGGAAGAAATAGGCGATCTCGATCGCGGCGTTCTCCAGGCTGTCCGATCCGTGCACCGCATTGGCGTCGATGCTGTCGGCGAAGTCGGCGCGGATGGTGCCCGGTGCGGCGTCCTTCGGGTTGGTGGCGCCCATCAGGTCGCGGTGCTTGAGGACAGCACCCTCGCCTTCCAGCGCCTGGATCATCACCGGCCCGGAGCTCATGAAATCGACCAGCGCGGCAAAAAACGGACGTTCACGATGGACTGCGTAGAAGCCTTCGGCTTCGTCCTTCGAAAGATGCTTCATCTTCGAGGCGACGACCTTCAGGCCCGCCTTTTCGAAACGGCTGTAGATCTCGCCGATCACATTCTTGGCAACTGCGTCGGGCTTGATGATGGAAAGGGTACGCTCCAGCGCCATGGAAAATCTCCGGTTGGGCGGGCGGCACCCCGTATGTCAGGGATACGCGCCAAAGGATAACAGGAAAACCCGCGTACTGACGCGGGTTTGGCCGTAATGGCTGCCACGGATTCTACCGGAAATCCGCTTGCGCAATGCACGCATCGGGATTGAATTTGACGGCAGCGGCCCTGGCCCCTAGCATCCAAACAAGCGTTTGATTCATCTTGCGCAACCGCACCGGTCGCGCTGGTTCAGGATGCCGCCATGTCTTCCAACACCCAGTTCTCCACCAAGGACCGCATCCTGACTGCGGCAGAGGAGCTGTTCGCCCAGCACGGGTTCTCTGGTACCTCCCTGCGCCAGGTCACAGGGCGCGCCGACGTCAACATCGCGGCGGTGAACTACCACTTCGGCAGCAAGGAAAACCTCGTCAACGAGGTCTTCCGGCGACGCATGGACGAGATGAGCGCGCAGCGCCTCGAGGCGCTGAAAGCCGCGCTGGACCAGCATCCTGGCGATCTGGAGCCGATCCTTGCCGCCTTTATCGAGCCGGCACTGGCGGTCGCGCTGCATCGCCAGGGCGGCGCCGCTTTCGTGCGCGTCATCGCCCGCGCCTACGCGGAAAAGAACGATGGCCTGCGCACGTTCCTGTCCGAGCGCTACGGGCACGTGCTGCGCGATTTTGCGCGTGCCATCGGTGGCTGCCTGCCGGGCCTGAGCAAGGAGGAGCTGTACTGGCGCCTGGACTTCCTCGCCGGCGCATTGACCTACGCGATGGCCGATTTCGGCCTGATCAAGCGCCCCGGCGGGGTGCAGGAAAAGGCCCATGCGGAACGGGCGGCGCGCGAGCTCATCCGCTTCGCCGCGGCCGGGTTCAAGAACTGATGATTGACATAAAACAATCCAATCAAGGAGTTACAAGTAATGTCTAATAAACTACTTGTCCGACGTGCGGCCGTTCTGGGCGCCGGCGTCATGGGCGCACAGATTGCTGCGCACCTGACCAATGCCGGCGTCGACACGGTGCTGTTCGACTTGCCGGCCAAGGAAGGAAACCCCAACGGCATCGTCGACAAGGCGATCGCCAACCTCGCCAAGCTCAGCCCCGCTCCGCTGGCGGACAAGCGTCTCGCCGGCCGTATCACTGCGGCCAATTATGAGACCGGCCTGGATCAGCTCGCCGACTGCGACCTGATCATCGAAGCAATCGCCGAGCGCATGGACTGGAAGCAGGACCTGTACCGCAAGATTGCCCCGCACGTCGCAGATCACGCCGTGCTGGCCAGCAATACCTCCGGTCTGGGCATCAACAAGCTCGCAGAAGTATTGCCCGAGCAGTTGCGTCCCCGCTTCTGCGGCGTGCATTTTTTCAATCCGCCGCGCTACATGCATCTGGCGGAACTGATTCCGGCCCGCACGACCGACGCAGGCGTGCTCGAGTCGCTGGAAACCTTCCTGACCACCACCCTGGGCAAGGGCGTGGTGATCGCCAAGGACACGCCGAACTTCATCGGCAACCGCGTCGGCGTGTTCTCGATGCTGACGGCGATGCACCACACCGAGCAGCTCGGGCTTGGCTTCGACACGGTGGATGCGCTGACCGGTCCCGCCATCGGGCGCCCGAAATCGGCGACCTATCGCACGGCAGACGTGGTCGGGCTGGACACCATGATGCACGTCATCCAGACGATGGCGGACACCCTGCCCGACGATCCGTGGCACAAGTATTTCAAGGCGCCAAAATGGCTCGCAGCGCTGGTGGAGAAGGGCGCTCTGGGTGCCAAGACCGGCGCCGGGTTCTACACCCGCAAGGGCAAGGACATCCTGGTGCTCGACCTGGAAGCGCAGGACTACCGTCCCTCCGCTCCGGAGTTGGATCCGGACGTCGCAGCGCTGCTCAAGGAACGCGATCCCGCGAAGAAGTTCGCCGCCCTGCGCGCGAGCGAGCACCCTCAGGCGAAGTTCCTCTGGGCGTGCTTCCGCGACACCTTCCACTACAGCGCGTTCCACCTCAAGGACATTGCCCAGACCGCGCGCGACGTGGATCTCGCGATGCGCTGGGGTTATGGCTGGTCGGTCGGTCCGTTCGAGAGCTGGCAGGCAGCGGGCTGGAAGCAGGTGGCCGACTGGATTGCCGAGGACATCGTGGCCGGCAATGCGATGAGTACTGCCACCCTGCCCGACTGGGTCTTTGAGGGCCGCGAGGGCGTCCACGTCGCCGATGGCAGCTACAGCCCCGGCCGCGACGCGATCGTGCCGCGCTCGTCCAACCCGGTGTATGCGCGGCAGCGGTTCCCGGACGCGCTGCTGGGCGAGAAGCCCTCACAGGGACGCACCGTGTTCGAGAACGACGGCGTGCGCATGTGGGCCGATGAAGGCGACGACATCGCCGTGGTCGGCTTCAAGACCAAGATGAATACCGTCTCCGACCACGTGCTCGATGGACTGCAGGAAGCGATTTCCCGCGCGGAGAAGGAGTTCTCCGGACTGGTCATCTGGCAGGCCAGGGAGCCCTTCTCTGCCGGCGCGGACCTCTCAGGAGCGCTGGGATTGCTGCAGGCCAACGACATCAAGGGCTTCGAGTCGATGGTCGCCAACTTCCAGCGCACCAGCCAGCGGATCAAGTACTCGCTGGTGCCGGTGGTTGCCGCCGTGCGCGGCCTGGCATTGGGCGGCGGCTGCGAGTTCCAGATGCATGCGGCGCGCACGGTGTTCGGGCTGGAGAGTTACGTCGGGCTGGTGGAAGCGGGCGTCGGCCTGCTGCCCGCCGGCGGCGGCCTGAAGGAGCTCGCAGTGCGCGCATCCGATGCGGCCGGGCCCAACGGCGATGTCTTCGCCGAGCTCAAGAACGTGTTCGAGACCATCGCCATGGCCAAGGTGGCGACCTCGGCCATGGAGGCCAAGTCGCTGGAGCTGGCGCGCGAGGACGACGTGGTCGTTTTCAATGCCTTTGAGCTGCTCCACGTCGCCAAGGCGCACGCCCGCGCCCTGGCGGAATCCGGCTACCGCCCGCCCCTGCCCGCTCGCCGGATCCAGGTGGCAGGCGATGTCGGCATAGCGACTTTCAAGATGCTGCTGGTGAATATGCTCGAGGGCCGGTTCATCTCTGAACACGATTACGAGATCGCCAGCCGCATCGCGACCGTCATGTGCGGCGGCGAAGTCGACCGCGGATCGCTGGTCGACGAGGAGTGGCTGCTGAAGCTGGAACGCGAACATTTTGTCGAGCTGGCGCAGATGCCCAAGACCCAGGCCCGAGTGGCCCACATGCTCAAGACCGGCAAACCCCTGCGCAACTGAGTGACGACGAGGACAACACCATGACCAAGCAAGTACAAGACGCCTACATCGTCGCCGCCACCCGCACGCCGGTTGCCAAGGCCCGTGGCGCTTTCCGCAATACCCGACCCGATGACATGCTCGCCCACGTGCTCAAGGCCGTCATTGCCCAGGCGCCGGGAATCGATGTGAGCCGGATCGATGACGCAATCATCGGCTGCGCGATGCCCGAGGGCGAGCAGGGAATGAACGTGGCCCGCATCGGCGTGCTGCTGGCAGGCCTGCCCGACACGATCGCGGCGCAGACCATCAACCGTTTCTGCTCCTCCGGCCTGCAGGCGGTGGCGCTGGCGGCCGACCAGATCCGTCTCGGCAACGCCGACCTGATGCTCGCCGGCGGCACCGAGTCGATGACCATGGTGCCGATGATGGGCAACAAGATCGCGCTATCACCCAACGTGTTCAAGGACGACCACGTCAACATCGCCTACGGCATGGGCATCACTGCCGAGAAGGTTGCCGAAGAGTGGAAAGTGAGCCGCGAGGACCAGGATGTGTTCGCGCTGGAATCCCATCTGAAGGCGCTGGCAGCAATTGAAGCCGGTGAGTTCCGCGACGAGATCACTCCGCTGGAGGTCATCTCGCACGTTCCCGACCTTGAGCGCGACAGCATCCGCGAGAAACGCACGCTGGTCGACACCGACGAGGGCCCGCGCGCCGGTTCCACGATTGAAGGCCTGGCCAGGTTGCGGCCCGTTTTCCGCAACGGACAGTTCGGGGGCACGGTAACCGCGGGCAACAGCTCGCAGATGTCCGATGGCGCCGGCGCGATCCTGCTCGCCTCTGCCCAGGCCATCAAGGACTACGGCCTGACGCCGTTGGCGCGCTTCGTCAGCTTCTCCGTTGCCGGGGTGCGGCCGGAGGTGATGGGCATCGGCCCGATCGCCGCGATTCCCAAGGCGCTCAAACAGGCCGGCCTGACCCGGGACCAGATCGACTGGATCGAATTGAACGAGGCGTTTGCGGCGCAGGCCCTGGCCGTGATCCGCGACAGCGAGCTGGATCCGGCCAAGGTCAACCCGCTGGGCGGAGCGATCGCGCTGGGTCATCCGCTGGGCGCGACCGGAGCGGTCCGCACCGCGACGATCCTGCACGGGATGCGCCGGCGCCAGCAGAAGTACGGCCTGGTGACGATGTGCATAGGTACCGGCATGGGTGCTGCGGGCATCTTCGAAGCGCTTTAAGCAGAAGCGCTGGAAAAAAACCTGTGCACTGAAACAAGCGAAGGGAGCCGGGCGAAAATGCACGGCTCCCTTCCTTTTTATTTGCCCGAACCTTGGCTGGCGCTGTGTGTTTCAGCGCACCCCCCCCGAGACGCTCTGCGCCAACTACGGGACGGCCTACTCCAGTTCGCGCAGACCCATTTCATTCAGTGCGTCGCGCATCATTCCCTGCGCTGCCTCGCTGAGCTTCTCGTGGTCCAGCGCGTAGCGGATGGTGGCGCCGATCAATCCAAGATGCGTCCCGCAATCGAAACGCGTCCCCTGAAACCGGTAGGCGTCAACCGCCTCCTCCACCAGCAGCGCGGCGATGGCGTCGGTGAGCTGTATCTCGCCGCCCGACCCGGGAGTGGTGCCTTCCAGCAAGCCAAAGATGCGTGGACTGAGCACGTAACGACCGACCACGGCCAGGGTGCTGGGAGCATCGGCCGGACTCGGCTTTTCGACGATGGCGCGGATGCGACCCTGCCGGCCGCTGAATTCGTCCGTGGCGACGATGCCATAGCTACCGGTCTTCTCCCGCTCCACATCCTGCACTGCGATCACGCTGGCACCACTGGACTCCGCGGCATCGGCCATCTGCTTCAACGCACCCGCGCCCCGGTTCCAGATCAGGTCGTCGGGGAGGATGACCGCGAACGGTTCATTGCCGATCACCGGCTTGGCGCACAGCACCGCGTGACCCAGGCCGAGCGCTTCGGTCTGGGTGACGAACACCGCGCGCACACCTGGCGGAAGCGGGTTGCGCACGAGCTCCAGTTGTTCCAGTTTCCCCGCCGCTTCCAGCTTGTCTTCCAGCTCGTAGGCCTTGTCGAAGTAATCGGCGACGGCATGCTTGTAGCGGTTGGTCACGAACACCAGGGTGTCGCAACCGGCCTCGATCGCCTCATCGACTGCGTATTGGATGAGTGGCCGGTCGATGATCGGCAACATCTCCTTGGGCACGGTCTTGGTGGCGGGAAGGAAACGGGTCCCCAGTCCTGCGACCGGGAACACCGCCTTGCGAATACGTTGGGACATCAATTCTTCCTTGAAGCGTGGGAGGGGAACGCCACCACCGTGGTGGGAGCGGCGACGGGGACCGCGTGCGATCCGATCGGCTGGAATTCGGGCACGGTACGTCGCAGGACGACGTCGAGCGCGGACAGGTCATAGCGGCCTGCGGCATCGCGCAGGCGCTCAAGTGCCTGGTGGATCTCGCTGACAACCACGGCGCGTGGCTCGGCCTGGAGGATCTTGGGGTGCGCGGTGGCGCGATAGCGTTCGTCGGCGTGGAACAGGGTCTCGTGCAGCTTCTCGCCCGCCCGCAGTCCGGTGTAGACAATCGAGACGTCCCGCCCCGGCTGCTTCCCGGCCAAGCGGATCATCTGTTCGGCAAGCAGGCGGATCGGCACCGGCTCGCCCATGTCGAGCGTGTAGATCGCCTCCTGGCTGCCGATTGCCGACGCCTGCAGGATCAGCTGGCAGGCTTCCGGGATGGTCATGAAGTAGCGCGTCACCTCCGGGTCGGTGACCGTCACCGGCCCGCCCCGGCGGATCTGCTCACGGAACAGGGGCACCACGCTACCTGCCGAATCCAGCACGTTGCCGAAGCGCACCGTAACGAACCGGGTACTGCGCGGGTCCACCAGCGACTGGCAGACCATCTCGCCAAGACGCTTCGTAGCGCCCAGGATGTTGCCCGGATCCACTGCCTTGTCAGTCGAGATCAATACAAAAGTGCCTACATCCGCCTCGCGGCAGGCGCGGGCAACCGTCTCGGTCGCGAGTACGTTGTTGCGCACTGCCTCGCGGAGCTGGGTCTCCAGCAGGGGAACCTGCTTGTAGGCCGCCGCGTGGAAAACCGCTTCAGGCTGCGACGCCTCAAGCGCGTGCCGGATAACCGCGGGATCGCCGCAATCGCCAAGCACCGGGATGTACTCAAGATCCGGAAAGTCACGGCGCAAGCTCGCCAGCACGGTTATGAGGGCGAACTCGTCCTGCTCCACCATCGCAATGCGACGCGCGCCGTGACGCGCGCACTGCCGACACAACTCCGATCCGACTGAACCGCCTGCGCCGGTAACCAGGACCGCGCGCGCACCCAGCCAACTGCGTATCGCTTTCCAGTCGGGCAACACCTGCTGGCGTCCGAGCAGATCCTCAATGGCGACTTCCTTCAACTGTCCCGGCAGCGACCGACCCTCCAGGGTGTCGCGCAGTCGAGGCACCATCCGGAAGGGCAAGCCCGAGCGCTCGCATGCGGCGACGACGCGCTGCATTTCGTTTGCGCTTGCAGAGGGCATTGCGATGACCAGAAGCCGAGCCGCAGTCTCCCGGGCGATTTCGGCCACCTCTTCCACACCGCCAAGAACGGGAATGCCCTGGACCTTGCTTCCGCGGAGCCGGCGCGCATCATCCAGGAACCCAACGGGCTGATACGACCCTAGACGACGCAGGTCGCGCACCAGCGCATCCCCGGCATGACCGGCACCAAGGATAAGGATGCGCACCGATGCGGCATCCGTCTGGTCGTTGTGGCTGTCCTTCCAGGCGCGATACAGAAGCCGCGGTGCCCCGAGCATGCCCATCAGCACGAACGGGTACATCAGCAGGACGGTGCGCGAGACAAGCTCAAGCCGGTTGTAGAGAAACAGACCCAGAACAATCGCAAACAGACCGAGTGCGCACGCCTTGAATATGTTCCAGAGGTCGGGAACGCTGGCGAATCTCCACAGTCCGCGATACAGGCCCACCTGCCAGAACACCAGCCCCTGCGCAGCGAGCACCATGGCGATCTCGGTCGACCAGAGCGGCAATTCGGGCGGCGACACCATCACGCCGTATCGCACACGGTGAAGAACCACCCAGACGATCCAGACCATCGCAAGGTCGTGCACCACAACCGCCGAACGCGGCACCGCACCCGACCATCGCTCACGCCATCTAGTCATTTGTCACCTGTTGTTTTTATATGCGATTCCATTCGCTCCAGCCGCCACCAGACCACCGATGCGGCCAGATACGTCACCACACACAGCGCAAGCGCCAATACAACCGGCGTTGAGCGGAGCACGATCATCACGGCGACAGTCGTCGCCGTCCATGATGCGTATGCCAATGTGACCCTCGTGTGTCCAACCACGCGGGCCCATGCCTGGTAAGCGTGTCGAGTATGCGCCTCCCACCATCGCTCGCGCTGAACGACGCGCTTCAGCAGGGTCAAGCCGGCATCCACCATGAAAGCCGACAAGGGCAGCAACAGCCAAAGCGCTGCCGCGCCCTCGGTCAGCGCAGCAATCGTTCCCAGCCCCGCGAGACAGTAACCGATGCCGCCACTGCCCCCATCGCCGAGGAAGATGCGCGCACGCGGAAAATTGAACGGCAGGAAGCCTGTGCAGGACGCCGCAAGTGCGCCAGCCAGGAGCGCCCATGAGCCGCCCAACAGCCAGGCGAGCGCCAGCGCCAACAGCAACGCCTGACTTGTGGCCAGGCCATTGATACCGTCCATGAAGTTCCAGATGTTGGTCAGGACGATCACCGAAAGAAACGCCATCGCGCTCAGCCACGAGTTCCCCGCTGCCATCTGCACGCTGATTGCCAGCACCATTCCGGCGAGCGCGTGGACGGCCAGGCGCAGACTCGCCGGCAACGGCCGGTGGTCATCCACCATTCCAACGGCTGCAACCAGGACGAACCCGACGCCGAAACCGCCGAGCAACCAGCGTTGCGAGGGGTCGCGCAGCGCCAACGCGACGATCGCGACCAACATCGCAACGACGATCGCGATGCCGCCGCCGCGCGGGGTGGCTACCTGGTGGCTGCGCCGCTCCCCGGGATGATCGAGGAGATCACGCTGCAGCGCGTAGCGGCGCGCCAATAGCGTCCCCGCCGCTGCAATCAGGAAGTGCAGGAGCAACCAGAGGAGCAAGCGGTCACACCACCGCGTAGTTCAGGAGTGGCTTGACGGTGCCCCACTCCTTGCAGCTCGGGCATTGCCAATGATGGCTGCGGGCCCCGAAGCCGCAATGATTGCACCGGTAGCTCGGATTGCGGACCAGCAACTGCTCGGTGATGTGCTTCAGGTCATGCAGGGTCGCCAGCGGATCCGCGCCCTCAGCGATGCTCAGCTCCATCAACGCGGCTTCGCCACGCACGGAGGGTCGGTCCTTGAGCTCGTTGGCCAGATAGGCGCGCGCGGCAGCAACGCCGTCCTGACTCTCGACCATTTTGGTCAGCGCCAGGACCGGGGCGATGCCACGATAGTGCTCGCACATCTCGGAAAGAAACGCTCTCGCCCCGGAGCCATCTCCGGTTCGCTCATAGGACGACAACAGCGCCGGCATCACTTCTGGCAGGTAATCGGGATCGGTACGGGCCACGCGCTCGAAGGCGCGGATTGCGCCGGCGTCATTTCCCGATTCCACGTCCAGACGCCCTTCCAACATTCCGGCACGGACCGAATTGGCGTCCGCCTGATACGCACGCGCGACCGCAGCGCGTGCCGCGTCCACGTCACCTGCAGCGCGGTGGCGATCTGCCAGCTCGCATTCGAACTGGCCGATCAACTTGCCCATCGACTCACCGGTCGCTGCCTCGTAGCGTTGGGCATTTTCAATGGCCTTGTCCCATTCGCGCTCGGACTGGTAGATGTGGATCAGGTGCCGCAGCGCCAGCGGCGCCCGCATGTCCAGGTCCACCAGATCGCTGAACACCGTCTCCGCGCGATCAAGCAGCCCGGACTTCATGTAATCCTCGCCCAGCGCGAGCAGCGCCTGCACCTTCTGCTGGTCGCTCAGGCCTGGACGTTGTACGAGCGCCTGATGCAGGCGGATGGCCCGGTCAACCTCGCCACGTCGACGGAAAAGATGCCCGAGTGCAACCTGGGTCTCGAAAGTGTCCTTGTCGAGTTCCGCGATATGCAGGAAAAGCTCGATCGCCTTGTCCGGCTGTTCGTTGAGCAGGTAGTTGAGGCCGCGGAAATAGGTGGTGGAAAGCCGGCTTACCTGCGTGGTGCTGTGCCGCTCACCACCGCGTCTGCCCACCACCCAGCCGCCGAGCGCCGCCAAGGGCACCAGTACAAAGAACCAGAACCACTCGCTGATGAAGTCCATTTACGGAACTTCCTTTGCAACGGTCGGGAGGCTTGCATGCTGCCTCTGCGCGTTCGCCAGGCGACGACGCAGTGGCCACACCACGCTGGCGCTGATCGCCAATCCACCGACGATCACGCCAACAAGCAGACACGCGAGCATAACGATGCCGAGGTTGGAAGCTACATGGCCAAAGCCCACGTCAATCGACACCGCCTGCCGGTTGAGTGCGCCGAGGACTGCACCAAACGCCAGGCAAACAATCGCCACCAGAAACCGGATCACTCGCATGACAATCTCCTGGTTGCTGCGTCCATGAAAAACAGCTCATCGGATTGGAGGCGAGGCGTCGCAGCCCCCGATCCGTGCATAGCCGACGGCGGGCTCAATCGGCCTCATCCACTGGCATCGCGTCACTGACACGTTCGCGCAGTTCCTTGCCTGGCTTGAAGTGGGGCACGTGCTTGCCGGCCAGTGCAACGGACTCGCCCGTCCGCGGGTTGCGACCCATGCGAGGCGGACGGTAATGCAGCGAGAAGCTGCCAAAGCCACGCACCTCGATGCGCTCGCCATCGGCGAGTGAACTTCCCATCATCTCCAGCAATGCCTTCACTGCCAGATCCACATCTTCGCCCTTCAGGTGCGGCTGGCGCTGGGACAGGATCTCGATCAGTTCGGACTTGGTCATGGGAATCCGGGCGGCGGCTAGCGGCCATCTCAAAATATGGGGGTGTGTGGTTCAAACGAAGTACGGCCCGGCCAAAGCCGGGCCGTACTTGTCTTGCTACAGCCAGGTAACGTCAACAGCGCGCCATCCGGACAGGACAGCGCGCCGATGCGGATTACTCCGACTTGTTGCTGTTCAACTGCTCACGCAGCAACGCGCCCAGCTTGGTCGTACCGCTGGCGGCCTCCGCGCTGGCGCGGCTGTAGTCGGAGACGGCTTCCTGCATTTCCGCCTCGTCCTTTGCCTTGATCGACAGCTGCATCGTGCGGCCCTTGCGGTCCATGCCGATGAAGCGCGCTTCGATCTCGTCGCCGACCTTGAGCACCTTGCTGGCGTCTTCCACCCGATCCTTGGAGATGTCGCGAGCCGCCACGTAGCCTTCGATGCCGTCCGCCAACTCGATGGTGGCGCCCTTCTCGTCGACTTCGGTGACCTTGCCGGTGACGATCGAGCCACGGGTGTTGGAGGCCATGAACTGGCCGAACGGGTCCTGCTCCATCTGCTTCACGCCCAGGCTGATGCGCTCGCGCTCCGGATCCACGGCCAGCACGACAGCTTCCAGGGTGTCGCCCTTCTTGTAGTTGCGGACCACGTCCTCGCCGGTGGTGTTCCAGCTGATGTCGGACAGATGGACCAGGCCGTCGATGCCGCCGTCCAGGCCGATGAAGATGCCGAAGTCGGTGATCGACTTGATCTGGCCTTCGACCTTGTCGCCCTTCTTGTGCAGGACCGAGAAGGTCTCCCACGGGTTGGACGAGACCTGCTTCATGCCCAGCGAGATGCGGCGACGCTCCTCGTCCACGTCCAGCACCATGACCTGGACCTCGTCACCGACCTGCACGATCTTGGACGGGTTGACGTTCTTGTTGGTCCAGTCCATTTCGGACACGTGCACCAGGCCTTCCACGCCCGGCTCGATCTCCACGAACGCGCCGTAATCGGTGACGTTGGAGACCTTGCCGAACACGCGGGTGTCGGCCGGGTAGCGGCGGGCGATGTTGTCCCACGGATCCTCGCCCAGCTGCTTCAGGCCGAGGCTGACGCGGTTGCGCTCGCGGTCGTACTTGAGCACGCGGACGTCCAGCTCCTGGCCGACTTCCACGACTTCGGACGGATGGCGCACGCGCTTCCAGGCCATGTCGGTGATGTGCAGCAGGCCGTCGATGCCGCCCAGGTCCACGAACGCGCCGTAGTCGGTGAGGTTCTTGACCACACCCTTCAGGATGGCGCCCTCGACCAGCTTCTCCATCAGCTGCTCGCGCTCTTCCGAGTGCTCGCTCTCAACCACCGCACGGCGGGAGACGACGATGTTGTTGCGCTTGCGGTCCAGCTTGATCAGCTTGAACTCGAGTTCCTTGCCTTCCAGGTAGGTCGAGTCGCGCACCGGGCGCACGTCAACCAGCGAACCGGGCAGGAAGCCGCGGACATCCTTGATGTCGACGGTGAAACCACCCTTGACCTTGCCGCTGATGCGGCCCGTGATGGTCTCGTTGTTCTCGAGCGCTTCTTCCAGCTCGTCCCACACCATCGCGCGCTTGGCTTTCTCACGCGACAGGACGGTCTCGCCAAAGCCATTCTCGATGGCATCCAGCGCGACCTTGATCTTGTCACCGACAGCGATGTCGATCTCGCCGTCGTCGTTACGGAACTGCTCGATGGGCACGATGCCTTCGGACTTCAGGCCGGCGTTGATCACGACGACGTCGCTTCGGACTTCGACGACGGTACCAACAACGATGGAGCCAGGCTTCAGGTTCGAGAGGTACTGCTCGCTCTGTTCGAACAGTTCTGCAAATGATTCGGTCATTAGGAAAATATCCGTGTGAACACACGGGTCGCACCGGCTGGCATCGTTTCCCACAGGGGATAACGCAAGCAGCACGTGGTCGACCCACCCGTTGATGTGGTGCGGAGGAGCTGCACCATGTGTCGGTTGGTTGATCCGCCGCGGAATTGCGACGGGACTGTTACAGCGGTATTGCGGTGAAGCTCACTGCGCAGGGGCCAGCAACGCCAGGACCCTGTCCACCACATCGTCGATTGCCATGCCTGTGGTATCAATGGTCACGGCGTCTGCGGCCGGTCGCAAAGGTGCCACGGCACGGTTCGCGTCGCGGGCGTCACGGGCGAGAATCTCCCGTAGCAGCCCCGCAAATGTAACGGAAACCCCCTTGTCCTTCAACTGCTTATAGCGTCTTTGCGCCCGTTCGTCCGCGCTGGCGGTCAGGAACACCTTGTGGGCCGCGTCGGGGAAGATGACCGTCCCCATGTCCCGGCCGTCGGCAACCAGGCCCGGAGCGCGCCGGAACGCGCGCTGCCGGTCCTTCAGCACCTCGCGCACTTCGCCGATTGCCGCGATCGCCGATGCGGCCGCGCCAGCGGTTTCCATCCGCAGCTCGTCGGTTGCGTCGGTGCCGTTGACGAGCACGCGCAGTCCGTCTTCCCGCTCCTCGAAGTCGACCCGGGTATCGAACGCGCAGCGCACCAGCGCTGCCGGGTCCCCCAGGTCGATGTCCTTCCACCCTGCGGCGACGCCGACGGCGCGATAAAGTGCGCCGGAGTCCAGGTAGTGCCAACCGAGCCTGGCGGTCACCAGGCGGCTGATGGTTCCTTTGCCGGAGCCGGATGGGCCATCAATCGTCAAAACCGGGGCGGAATCGGATGTTTTTTCGCTTGGATTGCTGTTCATCGCGCTATTATGCCGTCCGCCGATCGCCCGGAAGCACCGCAAAGACGTTGGAGCGGTTGCCCGACCTCTGGCGAGCTGCCTCAGGTTGACTTGAAGCGCCCGGATGCGCTTGATTGCCATGCAATTACCCGCTAACATTGCGGGCTTGCTATTTTCCCACTGTTGCCGAGGTCTCTCATGAAGGTCCTGTCCTCCCTGAAGTCGGCGAAGGCCCGTCACCGCGACTGCAAGGTCGTTCGCCGTCGCGGCAAGGTCTTCGTGATTTGCAAGTCGAACCCGCGTTTCAAGGCGCGCCAGCGCTGATCCACGGGCGCTTCCTGCGCTTCGCCAGAAAGCCGCCTCCGGGCGGCTTTCTGCTTTCCGCCGGCAGGATCCGGACTCGTGCGTCAAAGCCGTCGCGCTCCTGATGGCGACCACGCGGCCGTCTCGTCCTTGTGCTTACAATCCCGCTTCAGAATCCGTCCATGGAAATTGGGAAATGACCAACAAGACCGGTATCGCCAGCCTTTCACTGCTCGCCGTGCTCATTTTTGCCGCTCCGGCGTCAGCGGATACGCTTCTGATCGATCGCACCGGGCAGCTCAACCAGGCAGCGGTGCCAGCTCGAGGCGCCAGCATGGCGCAGGTCCAGGCACGCTACGGCGATCCGACGCAGCGGCTTGATCCGCGGGGTGGTCAGAAAAGCCAGTGGCCGACCATCAATCGCTGGTTCTATCCCCAGTTCACGGTCTATTTCGAGCGGGACCGCGTGATCGACGTCGTCGCGAATCAGGCGATGAGCACTGAAATCGGCCCGAAGCCGGCCATACGATAAGCCCCCTTGCAAGCAAGCCCCATGACCGAAACGATGCGCTTTCCCGCCGAGTGGGAGCCCCAATCGGCGATCCTGATTGCCTGGCCGACGGCCGGGACCGACTGGGCCGACCGGCTGGGCGAGGTGGAGGAAACCTACATCGCTCTGGTCTCGGCGATCACCCGATTCCAGCCGGTGCTGATCTGCGTGGCCGACGAGGATGTCGAGGCGTACGCGCGTGCCCGCCTGGCGTCGGCGCGTGTCGATATGCAGCGGGTCCGGTTCATCGAGGTCGCATACGACGATACCTGGTTGCGCGATTCCGGTCCGATCAGCCTCAGGGCGAACGAAGAATTCCGCCTGCTGGATTTCCGCTTCACCGGCTGGGGGGGCAAGTTTGACGCCAGCCTTGACGATCGCCTTGTCGAGGCATTGTTCGAGCGCGACGTGTTCCGTCGCAGCCGGCGGCAGGACATCGACTTCGCCCTGGAAGGCGGCGCAATCGAGACCGACGGCGAGGGAACCCTCCTTACCACGTGGACCTGCCTCCACGAGCGTCATCCGGACGCAACGCGGGAGGAGCTCGAGCAGAAACTGTCGCACCACCTGGAACAGCGACGCGTGCTGTGGTTGGACCATGGTTATCTGGAAGGCGATGACACCGATGCCCACATCGATACGCTCGCCCGCTTTGCCGCGCGCGATGCCATTGTCTACCAGGCCTGCGACGACGAGACCGATTCGCATTTCGTTCCGCTGCAGGCAATGGGGAAGGAACTGGCCGCCCTGCGCACGGTCGAAGGCAAGCCGTATCGGCTGTTTCCCCTGCCCTGGCCGGGCCCGGTCATGGATGGCGACCGCCGGCTCGCGGCAAGCTACGCGAACTTCCTGATCATCAACGGTGCGGTGTTGATGCCCGCTTACGGGGACAGCATGGATGATGAGGCCGCAGCAATGCTCGCAAACGCATTTCCGGGCCGTGAGGTGATCCAGGTCCCTTGCCGGCCACTGATCTGGCAGAACGGCAGCCTGCACTGCATCACGATGCAACTGCCCGACGGCGTCGTCTGATCCGCGCCACCGGTGCGCGGCACCTGCAGTCGAGCGCTCATATTCCACCTATCGAATCATCGGAACCGTCATGAAAACCAGGACACTCCCCGTTGCGCTGATCCAGGATCGCGCCGTCATCGACCGCGGCGCCGGCAACGCCGAGGCCAACCTGGCGCAGATCGAGCAGCGCGTCGCCAAGGCCGCCGCTGACGGCGCCCGCCTGGTCCTGTTGCAGGAGATCCACAACGGCCCGTACTTCTGCCAGCACGAGTCGGTGGACGAGTTCGACCTCGCCGAGCCCATCCCCGGGCCCAGCACCGACCGCCTGGGTCGCCTGGCTGCCAAGCACAAGGTGGTGATCGTCAGCTCGCTGTTCGAGCGCCGCGCCGCCGGGCTTTACCACAACACCGCCGTGGTCCTGGAAGCCGACGGCAGCATCGCGGGCAAGTACCGCAAGATGCACATCCCGGATGACCCGGGTTTCTACGAGAAGTTCTACTTCACGCCGGGCGATACCGGATTCGAGCCGATCGACACGTCCGTCGGCCGGCTCGGCGTGCTCGTGTGCTGGGACCAGTGGTACCCGGAGGCCGCACGCCTGATGGCGCTGGCCGGCGCTGAACTGCTGCTGTACCCCACTGCCATCGGCTACGACCCGGAAGACGACCAGGCAGAGAAAGACCGCCAGCGAGAATCGTGGATCGTCAGCCACCGGGGCCACGCGGTCGCCAACGGTCTGCCGGTGCTGAGCTGCAACCGCGTCGGGCATGAGCCTTCTCCGCTGGGTACTGCGGGGGTCGACTTCTGGGGTCACAGTCACGTGCTGGGTCCGCAGGGCGAGTTCCTGGCAATGGCAGGCGACGGTCCGGAGATCCTGATGGCCGAGGTCGACCTGCAGCGCAGCGAGGACGTGCGACGGATCTGGCCGTTCCTGCGCGACCGGCGCATCGACGCCTACGACGATCTGCTCAAGCGCTATCGCGATTGATCCCGTTGCGCTCGCGCGCCACCCCCAACACGGTTGTACTTAGATGAGCGATACCCCACTGGCGGCCACCGCCGATTTCCTGCATGGCCAGCCGCACGAGGTCGTCGAGCGCGACGGTGTCCGCTACACCCTGCTGGGCACGGCCCATGTGTCGCAGGCGAGCGTGGAGGCGGTCCGCGATGCGATCGGCAGTGGCCGATTCGACGCCGTGGCCGTGGAACTCGACGAAGCCCGCCTGCAGGCACTCTCGGACGCGGATTCGATGGCCAAGCTCGACCTGGTGAAGGTGATCCGCACCGGCAAGACCGCGATGTTCGCCGCCAACCTGGCGCTCGCGGCCTACCAGCGCCGGCTCGCCGAGCAACTCGGCGTCGAGCCCGGCGCCGAGCTCAAACGGGCGGTGCTGGAGGCGCGTGCGCGGGACATGCCGGTGCACCTGATCGACCGCGACGTCGGCCTGACCTTCAAGCGTGCATCGGCGCGGCTGGGCTTCTGGGGCCGGGCGAAACTCGGTGGCGGACTGCTGGCGGGACTGCTGGCCGATGACGAGGTCGGCGCCGAGGAAATCGAGAAGCTCAAACAGGGTGACATGCTCGAGGCCAGCTTCAACGAGTTCGCCAGCGAAAGCCCTGCGGTGTACGAGACCGTCATCGCCGAGCGCGACCGCTACATGGCCGCGCGCCTGCGCCAGATCCGCGAGGACACCAACCACGACGGTTCACGCGAGGTGCTGGCGGTGGTCGGCGCCGGCCACCTGCAAGGCTTGGCCAGGCATTTGCGCGAGGAAACCGCCCCCGCCGGCGCGATCCGCGAGGAACTCGAGTCCCTCGCGCCCAAAAGCAGCATTCCATGGTTCACCCTCATCCTGTCCACCGTAGTCATCGGCGGATTCGCCTGGGGCTTCTGGCAGGGCGGGATCGATGTGGGTTCCGACCTGCTGCTGCAGTGGATCCTCGCCACGGGCCTGCTCGGCGCACTGGGTTGCGCGATTGCCGGCGGCCATCCGCTGAGCATTCTGGTGGCGTTCGTCGCCTCGCCGATCACCCCGCTCCACCCTGCCCTGGCGTCCGGCACCCTGAGCGCGCTGACCGAGGCATGGATCCGCAAGCCGACCTACGCCGACTTCATGGCCCTTCGCGCCGATGTGCAGACCGTGCGCGGCTGGTGGCGCAACCGCGTTTCACGGACGCTGTTGAACTTCTTCCTGACAAGTCTGGGCACGGCCATCGGGGTCTGGACCGGCGGCTTGAAAATGCTGGGAACACTGTTCGGCTGATTGTCCGACCCGGCACCGCACCGCCAGCGGCGCGTCAACGCACCGCGTACGGCGTTTCCTTCAAACTGCTGTCTGCTCCGGCGTTCCACCATCCGCCCCCACTCCCCTCGCCCTGCGCGCCATCCGCGCCGTCGCGTTGCGCATATCGTCGAGGATCGCGTAGATGGTCGGCAGGAACAGCAGGCTGACCAGGGTCGAGAACGCCAGTCCGCCGGCCACCGCACGCGCCATGGGCGAGTACGTCAGGCCGCCCAGCACGACGGTATTGCTCAGCGAGATGGGGATCATCGCCAGGATCGCCGTGCCCATCGTCATCAGGATCGGCCGCAGGCGCTCGCGACTGCCTTCCACCAGCGCATCGGTGCGTGACAGACCGCGGCGACGCAGGTTGTTGATGTGCTCGACCATCACGATGCCGTTGTTCACCACCACACCCATCAGCACCAGGATGCCGATGAAGGCCATCACCGAGAACGAGGTGCCGGTCAGCCAGAACAGCCAGAACACGCCGAAGATCGAGAACACCACGCAGCTCATGATCGCCGACGGGAATACGAGCGACTCGAACACCGCGGCCATGACCACGTAGATCATCACCAGCGCGATGATCAGGTTGAACATCATCTGGTTGACCGCTTCGGCATCGTTCTGGAACGAGCTGCCCTCAAAGCTGTAGCCGTAACCAGGTGGAAACGCCACGCTGTCCAGCGTCTGCTCGATCGCCTTGCGCGCGTCGGGGGTGGTGGCATCGCCGGCCAGGTTGGCCTTGATCACCAGCGAGGTCTGCCGGTTCGTCCTGCGGATCTCGGTCGCCGCGGCGCTGGTATCCAGATCCACCATGGACAGCAACGGAACGTCGCGACCGTCCGCCGAGCGCACGGTAAAGGCGGCGATGTCGGAGACGTCGAATTGCTCGGCACCGGCGAAGCGCACCCATACCGGCACCTCGGTCTGGCCGCGGCTGAAGTCCCGCAGCTGCGCGCCGCGCAGGGCCAGGCCGACGAACCGCGCCACCTCGTCTGCACTGAAGCCGAATGCGGCGGCCCGCTCGCGGTCGACCCGCACGTTCAATTCGTTGTTGCTGTCGCCGGCATCGATGCGGACATCGCGCAGTTCCGTTCGCCGGGCAAGCAGCGGCACCACGTCATTGGCCAGCGCGGTCAACACCTCGGTTGAATCCCCGACCAGTTGGACCTGCATGCCCTCGCCAGTGCCGCCGCCCTGGTTGCCCTGTTCGTCGATGCCGATCTTGCCGCGCGCGGACTTGGGCAGGCCCTTGCGAATCTCCTCCACCAGTTCCCCGGCGTCGGCGACGTCGCTCTTGAAGGTCACCATCGTGCCGGCGTCGTTCCCCGCGCTGAACCACGAGTAGACCTGGGCGATCCTTAAACGGTCGCGGTTTTCCTCCAGATATGCCTCGACGCGGGCGACCTCCTCGGACACCTGATCCTTGCTGTAGCTGCCGTTCAAGTTGTAGGCGATATTCGTGTCGCCGCCCTGGTTGCCGCCGAACATGTCGAACTTGGTCTTCGTCATCGGCACCACGCTGATGGCAATGATCAGCACGATTCCGGTGATGCTCCAGCCGCGATGCTCCAGTGTCCAGCGCAGGAAACGCGCATAGCGAGTCTGCAGCCGCCGGATCAGTCCGTGATCGTTCTGCACCGCCGCCGGCGTCTTCATCCTCGAGGACAGCATCGGGATCAGGCTCACCGCCACCAGCCACGACGCCAACAGCGACACCGAGATGGTGATCGCGATCTGCGACATGAATATGCTGATGTTGTTGACCTCGCCCAGCAGGTTTGGAACGAACACGATGCAGTGGCACAGCGTGCCTGCCGACAGGGCGATGGCGACGTTGCGTGTGCCCACGATCGATGCGCGCACCGGCTGATCGGGCATCCGCTCGCGCTCCTGGTAAATGCTCTCCACCACCACCACCGCGTTGTCGACGAGCATCCCGACCGCCAGCAGCAAACCCATCAGGCTGAGGACATTCAGGCTGACGCCGGCGAAATACATGAAGCCCAGAGTCATCACGAAGCAGATCGGGATCGCCAGCGTCACCATCAGCGTCGACGGCCAGTGGCGGAGGAAAAAGAACAGCACCGCGACCGACAACAACAGGCCGATGCCGCCGGCTTCGGCCAACTCCAGCAGCGAGTCGGTGACGTCCTTGCCCTGGTTCTCGATGACCTTGAAATCAACGCCACTCAGGCTGGGCTGGGTGCGGATCCGGTCCAGTTCGGCGAGGACCAGCCTGGATACCTCCACCAGGTTGGCATTGCGCTCCTTGAAGATTTCCAGCGCCACGGCGGGCCTGCCATCCAGCCGCCGGCCCACATCCAAACGCGCGGAGCGCAACTGGACATCAGCCACGTCAGCAAGGCGCAGGCCCGTGGCGTTGAGCGGCAGCTCACGCAACTGCTCGATCTGGTTGATCTCACCGATCGGCTGGACCCGCAGACGACGCCCACCGTCTTCGATCTGACCGGCAGATACGGAAAAGTTAGCTGCCTGCAGGCGTTGGGTCAGCTCATTGAGGTTGAGGCCGTGCGCGACCAGGCGATCGGGATCGATCGCCACCTCGACCTCGTTGGCCGCCGCACCGCCGATATCGACCTTGGCGACGCCGGGGATACGCTCCAGCGGCGTCTTGAACTCGCGGTCGATCAGGTCGTACTCGCCGCTCATGTCCATCTCGCCGGCCAGCCGCAGCCGCATGATCGGCTGGTCGGTGGTGGAGAACTTGAACACGAAATAGCGGCGCAGATCGTCGGGCAACTCGTCGCGGATGGCATCGATGCGCTCGCGCGCCTCCGATGCGGTGATCTCCACGTCGCGGCTCCAGTCCGAGAACATCATGAAAACCGCGGCGCCGTCCGAGCTCGCACGTCCCTGGATGCCCTTGATGCCGCTCATCGTAGCCAAGGCTTCTTCTGCCGGGCGCAGGATGTTGCGCTCCACCTCTTCCGGCGTGGACCCCGCGTAGGGCAGCTGCACGAACACGAACGGGGCGGACACGTCCGGCAGCGCTTCCAGGGGCAGCCGTACCGCAGCGATCAGCCCGATCGCCACCATCGATACAAACAGCATGATCGTGGTGACCGGCCGGCGCAGGCTGATCTCGGCGATACTCATGCAGCCGGCTCCGGATTTCCCGTCGCCACTGGCAGGATGTCATCGCCGCGCCGGGCACGGTTGCGGTAGTACTCGTCCGGGCGCCGGTCCAGCAGGTCGTAGACGACGGGGATCACGACCAGCGTCAGCAGGGTCGATACCAGCAATCCGCCGATCACGGTGATTGCCATCGGCGAGCGGACCTCGGCACCTTCCCCGAAGGCCAACGCCAGCGGCAGGAAGCCGAACAGCGTGCTCAGCGTGGTCATCACGATCGGCCGCAGGCGCGAGCGGGCGCCCTCCACCAGCGCCTCGCGCTTGGCCACGCCGGCCTCGCGCAGCTGGTTGACCTTGTCGATCAGGATGATCGCATTCTTGGTCACCAGCCCGACCAGCAGGATCAGCCCGATGAACACCACCACCGACACCGGCGAGCGCGTCAGCAGCAACGCCAGCACCGCGCCAACCATGGCCAGTGGGATCGTGAACAGGATGACGAAGGGATGCAGCAAGGACTCGAACTGCGAGGCCATGACCAGGTAGACCAGGAAGATCGCCAGCCCGAACGCGAACAGCAGGGAACGGATTGAACTCGAAAGCTCTTCGCCCTGGCCGCCGATGTGCATCTGCACCTCCGCGCCCAGCGGGTTTTCCGCGACCAGCTTCCGCACTTCCAGTACCGCGCTGCCCAGGTCGATGCCCTGCAGGTTGGACGAGACCACCGCGACCCGGACCTGGTCGGCGCGATGAATCTCGCTGGGACCCGTGGTGGACACCACATCGGCCACCGAGCCCAGCCGCACCGACTTCCCGCCGGCATTGATGATCAGGTTGCGGATGTCGTCCACCGAGCCCCGGTCGCCCTCCTTCACCCGTACCAGGACGTCGATCTTGCGGTCGCGGAAGCTGTAACGCGTGGCCACGTCACCGCGCACCTTGGACACCACTGCATCGGCGATCTGCCGCGTGGTCATTCCGAATGCGGCAGCGCGTTGCTGGTCGAAGTGGATCTGGATCTCCGGGAAGCCCTGCTCCACCGTTGAGCTGACGTCCGTGTAGTGCAGGTTGGCGCGCAACAGTGCCGCCATCCGCTGACCGGCCTTGCTGATGGTCTCCAGGTCCGGCCCGGCGAGTTCGATCTCCAGCGGCATCGAGAAGCTGAACAACTCCGGCCGGCTGAAGTCCACCTGGGCCGATGGATACGCCTGCATGCTCTCGCGCAACGCATCGCTCATCGACGCTTCCAGCCGCTCGCTGCCGCCGTTGCTCATCACGATGTTGAGCTTGCCGATGTTGTCGCCACTTTCGGTCGGGCTGGCATCCAGCCGCGTGCCGCTTCCGCTGACGCCGTAGAGCGCGTGGATGCCCTCGGTCCCGGCATGCTTTTTCTGCAGCTCGCGCACCAGCGCATCGGTTTCCCGCAGCGGGGTTCCCGGCGGCAGCTTGACTGTCATGTCGAAGCGGTCCTGGGCCAGTTGCGGGATCAGATCCGCGCCCAGCAGCGGCACCAGCAGCAACGCCAGCACGAACGCCGCGCCCGCAGAAACCAACACCAGCCCCGGACGGCCCAGCGCCGCAGGCAGCAGCCTGAGATAGCCCCGCTCCGCGCGCGCATAGGGTGCCATCGCAAGGTCGCTGGCCTTGCGCATCACCGGCTCGACCACGGCAACGATGGCGCGCCAAAACCGCACCACCAGCCAGGCGGCGCCAAACAGCACACCGCTGATCGCCGCACCGATGCCTCGGCGCGTCGCCGCGACCGGCTTCTGCCACCGGCGCCTCGCCTGCCACTGCGGATGTGGTGGCTCTTCGGGGAAGGACTCGGAGGGTCGGCCGCGCAGCGCACTCAACATCGGGATCAGCGTCATTGCCACAGCCAGCGAGATGCCGATCGCAATCGCCACGGTCAGCGCCTGGTCGCGGAACAGCTGGCCGGCTATGCCCTCCACGAACACCAGCGGCAGGAACACCGCCACCGTCGTCAGGGTCGAGGCCACCACCGCCATGCTGACCTCGCCGGTCCCGACAATCGCCGCCTCCAGAATCCCCAGGCCACGTTCGCGCGCCTTGGCGATCGACTCCAGCACCACGATCGAGTCATCCACCACCAGCCCGGTGGCCAGCGCCAGCCCGCCCAGCGACATCACGTTGAGGCTCAGCCCGAGCTGGCCCATGAAGAAGAAGGTGGTGATGATCGAGACCGGCAGCGACAGGCCGATCACGAAGGTGCTCCAGCCGTCGCGCAGGAACAGGAAGATCACCAGGATCGCCAGCAGGCCGCCGATCACCGCGTCCATCTTCACGTCGCTGATCGCATTGCGGATGAAGGTCGACTGGTCGTCGATGACGGTCAAGTCGATATCCGGTGGCACCTGTTTGCGGATCGTCTCCAGCCGTTCGTGGATCGCATCTGCGGTGGCGACGGTATTCGCATCGCCCTCCTTGTAGATCGCCAGCTCGACGGCTTCGCGGCCGTCCAGGCGGATGATCGCCTCGCGTTCCTTGTGCCCCTGGACGACCTCGGCAATGTCCTTCAGGCGCACCGGCTTGCCGCCGGCAACCGTAGTGGCGTCACTCGATGACGCGCTCTGTACCGACGCCGCCGCAGCCATGGCATCGGCGGATCCGGAGGCCGCCGCGACGCGCGCCATCTGCATCGCTGCGTCGGCGGCCGCGTCGCCGCCCCCACTGCTCGTGGTCACCAGCATGTCGCGGATCTGGTCCACGCTGGAAAACTGGTTGACGGTCCGCACCAGGTAGCGCTGCGAGCCCTCCTCAAGGCGTCCGCCGGAGATGTTGATGTTCTCCTGCTCCAGACGCCGGGTGACGGTCCCGATAGGCAGGTTCAACTGGGCGAGCTTTTCCTGGTCAACCAGCACCTGGATCTCGTCCTCCAGTCCGCCGCCGACCTTGACCGCGGCCACGCCGAGCACCGGCTCGAGCTTCTTCTTCAGGTCGTCGTCGGCGTAGTGGCGCAGTACCGCGAGCTGGCGTAACTCGTCGCCTTCCGTCCTGGACGACAGTGCCAGTCGGACGATCGGCTCGGTCGAAGGGTTGAAGCGCAGCAGCACTGGCGGCTTGGCCTCCAGCGGCAGTTGCAGCGACTCCATCTTGTCGCGGACTTCCAGCCCCGCGGTATCCATGTCCGTGCCCCAGGCGAACTCGAGCACCACATCGCTCTGGCCCGTGCGCGAGACGGACTTGAGCTTGCGCAGCCCCTTGACCACGCCAACGGCCTCCTCGACCGGCTCGGTGATCAGGGTCTCGATCTCGGTAGGCGCCGCGCCGATGTATTCGGTACGCACGGTCAGCGTCGGGTAGCTCAGATCCGGAAGCAGGTTGACCTTCAGGTTGCCCAGCGCGATGAAGCCGAACAACAGGAAGCTGATGGTGATCATCGCCACCGTGACCCGCCGGCGGGTGGAGAATTCCACCAGGTTGAAGCTGCGGGCCGGCTGCTGTTCCGGAGGGTGCGGTGCTCGTTCCATGACGTCGTTCATCGCCGGGCCCGGATTACTGTGCGGACTCGGCGGTCGCCGAGACCGGCGTGTCGCCGATCACCGTCACCGCGCTGCCATCCCTCAGGGCCGTCTTGCCTGCGATGACGACTCGGTCGCCTATCGCAAGTCCCTCGCGCACCTCGACCCAGTTGCCGTCGGTGTATCCGAGTTGGACAGGCGCACGACGGACCTTTCCGTCCTCGACCACGAACACCGCCGGATCGCCTTCCCCTTCCAGCAGCGCGTTGCGCGGCACCACGGCGGCGTCGGCACGCTGGTCGTAGTTGATGCTGATCCGGCCAAACATCCCTGCTTGCAGGCCGCCGTCGCTGTCGAAACGGGCGATGACCCGGAAGGTGCCGCTGCCGGCATCGACCACCGGCGATATCCGTTCGACCGTGCCCCGGAACGACTTGCCCGGCAAGGCATCCACCGCCAATTCTACCGGCAGGCCCACCGCCATCGTTGCAAGCTCACGTTCGGGCACGTTGAGGGTCGCTTCGAGGGTCGAGGTATCGACGATCCTCACGATCGGCGTATTGATCTGGATGAAATTGCCCGCCTTGGGCGGCACCGAGGCCACGACGCCGTCGATCGGGGCCTTCACGTCCGCGTAGGAAAGTTCCAGGTTGGCCATGCGGTTTGCGGCCTGCGCGTTGGCGAGGTCGTAGCGGATCTGGTCGTAGTCCGCGGCTGCGATCAGCTGCTCGGCGGCCATCTTCCGCGCGCGCTCGAACTGGTTGCTCAACTTTCCCACCTGCGACGCCGTCTGTGCGACCTGCAGGCGGGCGCGGTCGGAATCCAGCCGCACAAGCGTCTGCCCGGCCCGCACGTTCTCGCCCTCCGATACCAACACCTTCAGCGCCACTCCGGACGTCTTGGCGACGACCTGCGCCTCCACCGAGGCTTCCAGCGGAGCGGTGCCGGTGTAGCTGGCAGCCATGGATCGCGTCTCCACCGGTGCCACCTCAACCGTCACCGCCTCCTTTTCTTCGGCGTCGCCCTTCCCGGCGGCATCGGCTCCCGCCGCCCCACCCTTGCAGCCTGAGAGCAGCAGCGCGCACACGAGCAGGGAGCCGCAGGCACGAAGCCAGACATTGCCGCTGGAATTGGCGCGATGTTGCATTGGAGACCCCGGTGGTGTGATTTTGGAAGGAGACAGCCCGGTCGCAATGCCGGTGTTGTAGATAAGTATGTCACCAACACTTCACCACCGGAATGCGCCGAAGGTCATGCCGATGCGACCTGCAATTATCGCCTGCAACGGGCGGCCGTTTGCGACAATTGCCCTTCGTTGATCGATGAACGCAAGCTATACTCCGAAAATTGCGCGGCGCCCGCGGCGATTACACACTGCCCAAGCCGGCCTGAATTTCGCCAGCCACACGAGATTGCGGATACCTATGATGCGACTGCTGACCATTGCCGCTGCCCTGGCGCTGACCCTTGCTGCGGCCCCTGCCGCCGGGCAGGAGCCCGCCCACGCATCGGCCAGTGCCCAGAACGGCTACGAGCTCACCTACACCTGCCAGGGCTGTCACGGGATCGACGGCTACAAGAACGCCTACCCCAACTACCACGTGCCCAAGCTGGGGGGACAGTCGGCGGACTATCTGGTCAATGCGCTCACCGCCTACCAGAACGGCACCCGCTCGCATCCCACGATGCGTGCACAGTCCCAGGGCTTTTCCGAGCAGGACATCGCCGACATCGCCGCATTTCTGTCCAACGTGAAGTAGGAACGCAGCCCCATGACGATCCGCAAAACATTCGCCATCGCCCCTGCGGTCCTTGCCGCCGTCGCCATGATCGCCCTGTCCGCCTGCTCGCAGACGCCGGCGGATCCTTCCCACTCCTCGTCCGCCGGGCTGCCGCAGGGATACGTCGCGGCCGGCGAGCAGATGGCCAATGCCAAGGGCGCGGCAACCGGCCAGTCGTGCATCGACTGCCACGGCGCTGATGGCAACGCGCCGATCGACACGACCTACCCGGTCATCGGTGGCCAGTACCAGGACTATCTCGCCTACGCCCTGCAGAGCTACCGCGATGGCAGCCGCGACCACGTCATGATGTCGATGCAGGCCAAGGCGCTCACCGACCAGCAGATCGCCGACCTGTCGACGTACTTCGCATCGCGTCCGAGCAATCTGGTCAACCTGACGGGCTCGCACAAGAAGTAGCGGAACCCGGGCGCGGCAAGTACCTCCGCCCCGTTGCTTCGATCAGGAAAAAAGCCCGCCTGCCGCGGGCTTTTTCCATGGTCGGAACCTGATATCCGGCTCACTCCTCGACCGGCTCCGGCAGGCTGCCATTGCCTTCCTGCAATTCGGGCTTGAACGGGATGTCCGGCGCAGGCCGGGCCGTGGCCGCGACATCCAGCAGGTTGGGATCGGTGATGTCGCACGCGCCGCCAACCACCAGCAGGATAGTCTGGCAGACCACGTGCTTGTTGGTGCCCGGGATAGGAATCCGGACGGTGGTGACGCTCTTGCGCACCCACTCTTCCAGCAGGGTCTCGCTGGGCCGCCAGTAGCGGTCGAACGCGGTGGGCTCGTAGTCGGTGGGCTTGCGCTTGAGCCAGGTGCCCGCGCGATCCAGGTTGACGATCTCATCGGTCAACGCCCCGGGAGGGCGGGCCGGCGAGGCGGACCCCGGCGTCCCGGCAAGACGAACGCTGCCATCGCTGTTGTATAGACCCGACGGATCACCCTTCTGTCCACCTTCGACATTGCGGGTGGAATCGCCCCAGTCGTCGGCGCGCTTGAGCGTATCCCAGCCTCCACGCGCGGCGGCCGCCTTCGGGCCGGTGGTTTGCGCAGGGGTCGCCGCCGCATTGCCGTTGCCGGTCGAAACGTTGTTCTTCCGCTCGCTCGGCGAGGAACTATCCGATCTTGCGGCGGTGGCCGTGTCACTGGCTCGGGATTGAGCTGGCTGGACGGCAGTGGCTGGAGAGGGCGCCGGGATCTCCCGTTCCCGGAGTGCCCGCGGCATCAGCGGTTGCTCGGCCACCGCCACCTCACGCCGCGGCACGACCACCGTCGGGGCCGCGGGCAGCGGCGCGGCAATTTCGCGCACGACGACCTCTGAAGGTGTCGGCTCCAGCTCTAATTCCGGAATCGGTCTGGGCGCGATGGTAGGGAGCGCGGTGGCCGGTCGCGACGGCACCTCGACCACGACCGCGTCCGGTGCGGAGACGGTGCGCTCCGGAACCGTCACCTGGGGCAGCGGAAGCCGTGGCATCGGTGGAGGCAACTGGTACTCGGACACATCCGGCACCGGCTTGCTCACCTCGACGTTCTGACTGACCTCCGGCGGCGTGGGTTCGGGCACCGGCAGGTCGGGCGTAACGCGCGGCACCGGCGGCGGCTCCGAGGCGGCGATCTCTGGCGCGGGATCGAGCGTTTGCGATGGAGCCTGTGCGGCGGGCGGTTCGGCTGCGGCCGAATCCTGCCCGGAAGCGGGGGCGCTCGCTGCGGCCGCGTCGTCCGATGAAGGCGTGACATCCGGCCCGCCGCCAACCTCGTCCGGCGTGCCCTCACCGAGGAACTCGATCTGGACGACCTCCTCCTCGCCTTTTTTCGGCGGATTCGCGGGCGCCACATACTGCTGATACATCAACCACACCAGCATTAGCGCGACAAACAGATGCCAGCCGACAGCGACCACCCACGCGATGCGGCGGACCGGGCGTTCGTCGGCTGGCGGCGGGTCCCATTGCTCCCGGTAAAGCGCCTTGAGCGACTCCCATCGGCCGAGCTCGGGGGAGTGTGGCGGGGGCGGCGCAACGTCGCGCTGGGCAAACACGGAGGCCAGCGCTTCGGGCGGGACGGCGGGGGTGCGGGAGCGTTCCTCGCGGGCTACCCACTCGTTCCACCCCGGCGGGAACTCGCCAGCGGCGCGACGAAGATGCGGTTCCACCAGCTTCATCCGAAGCCGGAGCGCATGCAGCCACGCGTCAGCCGGAAGGGTCAAGGGTGGGCTGGTCGGTCAGCTGGCGCCGTTGCGCGCGATATACGGCGCGGCGCCGGTGTCATGGTCGGTCGCATCACGCACGCCGGTCACCCCGGGCACCTTTTCGCGCAGGGTCTTCTCGATGCCGTTCTTCAATGTCACGTCCGCCATGCCGCAACCGTGGCATCCGCCTCCGAACCGCAGCACGACGATGCCGTCCGCAGTGACCTCCTGCAGCGCCACGTTGCCCCGGTGCATGGCCAGTTGAGGATTGATCTCGTTCTCGATGAGGTAGCGGACGCGCTCCACGAGCGACGCGGACTCGCCGGGCACGGCGCCCTTGATCTTCGGGGCGCGTATCTGCAGCTGACCCCCGGTTGCGAGCGCTTCGTAGTCGATTTCCGCGCCGTCCAGCACGCTCACGCTCTCGGCTTCAAGCCACAGCGTGAAACCCTTGCAGTCGATCGCCCACTCATCGCCGTCCAGTTCCGCCGGCTCGGTGAACTCCAGGCGGACATCGGCGCGCGGCGTACCGGGATTGACGGCCGACAGGCGAACCCCCAGCCCGGGGATTGCCTCGCGTTCGATGAGTTTGCGGAAATGGCTCTGTGCGGAGTCGGATATCTGGATCATGCCGCTATTCTAACGGGCTTGGCGCTATACAAGCGTATGCCCCCCGTTAAGCCAGGCAAGGCTGCCGAGAGCGTTCAGCCTGCCCACCACAAGGAGTCCACGATGAACGACAGGATTTCACTGGCCCAGGCCCATTGCGTCCCGCGCAAAGGTTCGGGCCATCGCCTTGACGAAGCCCGGATCCGTGAACTCCATGCCCATCTGGACGACTGGACCGTAGCCGAAGAAGGCCGCGCCCTCACCCGAACGTTCAAGTTCGACGACTATTACCGGACGATCGCCTTCGTCAATGCGCTCGCCTTCATCGCCAATCGCGAGGATCACCACCCGGATCTGGGCGTGCATTACGACCGCTGCGAGGTTCGCTTTTCGACCCACGACGTGGGCGGGTTGAGCGAGAACGACTTTATCTGTGCTGCAAAAACCGATGCCCTGCAGGAGTGAATGAGATGCCCGTTGACCACCCGCTCAAGCCCGTGATTGGCCCCTGGAAGCTGTTTCCCGCCCTGTCCGCCCTTGCCGTGGGGCTGATGCTCGCTGGCTGCAGCTCCGAGCAGGCCGAGCAGCCGGCGCAGGTCGCGCCTACCCAGCCGATGGCCGTGGAGACGCCGCCGCCCGAGTACCCGGAGGAACTGGCCTGCGCGGGTATAGAAGGCGAAGTGGGCGTGCTGCTCACCATTGGCGTCGATGGCATTCCGAAGGATGTGAAGGTTGAAGACACCAGCGGGCATCCGCAACTGGATGCGTCCGCGGTGGAAGCGGTAAAGGGCTGGAAGTTCCAGGCCGGCACCAGCCGCGGCAAACCGGCGGAAAGCCCGCTGCGGGTGCCGGTGAAGTTCACCGCGCCGGACATGGATTCAGAGCGCTGCCGGGACGTTTCGGGCAGCCTGCTGCAGTAATTGAGTGATCGCTCGTCGCCGGCGCCGCATGCAGTGCGGCCGGCGACGGTCCACCTCGACGATCTACTTCAGGCGGTCGAGGACATCCAGCAACTCGGGCGCCAGTGGCGCAGTAAGGCTGTAGGGCGTTTTGCCACCGTCCAGGGCGAATTCCAGCGTGGCTGCATGCAGGAACAGACGTTTCAGTCCTGCCTGATCACGCAGGCGGCGGTTGACCTCCGGATCCCCGTACTTGTCGTCGCCAGCAACGGTGTGACCAATGTGCTGCGCATGCGCGCGGATCTGGTGGGTACGCCCGGTTTCGATGCGCACCTCGCAGTAGGAATGCCCACCGCGCCGCTCCAGCACCTTGAAATGACTCAGCGCCGACTTGCCTGACGGGTTCACCTGCACGTGCCGCTCGCCGCCCTGGCGCAAGCCGACGTGTAGCGGCGCGTCCACGCTCATCGTTCCGTCCGGCATGCGCCCGACCAGCAAAGCCAGGTAGCGCTTGCGCATGCCGCCAGCGCCGCTGGTGCTCTCGCGCATCAGCGCCTGCATCTCGGTGAGGGTGGAGCGCTTCTTGGAGACCACCAGGACGCCGGAGGTGTCGCGATCAAGCCGGTGCACCAGCTCCAGGCCCTGCCCGGGACGCAAGGCGCGCAACGTCTCGATCGCGCCAAAACTGATGCCGCTGCCGCCATGGCTGGCGACCCCCGATGGTTTGTTAAGGACCAGCAGCCTCGCATCCTCATGGACGATTGCCGCCTCCAGCGCATCCATGAACCCGCGCGGCGGTGACGCGCGCTCGCCTTCCGGCTCCAGTCGTACCGGCGGGATGCGGACCTTGTCGCCGCTTTCCAGCTTGCGTTCCGCCTTCGCCCGGCCCCCGTTCACACGCACCTGGCCGGAGCGCACCAGCTTGTAGACCAGCGATCTCGGAGCACCCTTCAGAAGCCCGAGCAGGAAGTTGTCCAGCCGCTGGCCTTCTCGGTCCTCCGGAACCACCGCAACGCGCGCTCCGGCATGGCTTTGCTGGGTATCTGAATGGGTCATTCTGGGGAAGTTATCTGGTACACTCGCGACGCGAGATAAGGTTTTGATTTCGCAGGGAAGTCGTTCCGGCCACCGCATTACGCCTGGTAGCCGTAGCACGGGCCAAAAGCCCAACCTGCGATTCCGGTCTGCGTCTGACCCCCGCCCTCGGGGCGGCCATGTTAGCAGCGCCAGCACGGTGGAACCTCGGCTCGTCCGGTTTTGGCGAATATGCGTCAATCACCGGTCGATGAACACGACCCGAGCGGCGTCACGGCATCTGCCCGAAGCGCCTCCGGCCCCAAAATTTGGTAAGCAACAAAAACAAGCGCTCCCGCGGTTTGCCGTGGTGTAGAAGCGCTGGAAATTGTCAGGTCACGTCAGCGCGCGCACGCCGGTTCACCGGCCTGCAGGTTCCATGTCGCGGCGACGGGACGCAGTGTCCAGAGGCGAAACGCCAGGGCGTTCCGCGCGGTAGAGCGCGCGAGGAATGCATCAATGAAACGCATGCTGATCAACGCGACGCAGGCCGAAGAGCTGCGCGTCGCGATTGTCGACGGGCAGAACCTGTACGACATCGATATCGAGCAACCGTCGCAGGAACAGAAAAAGTCCAACATCTACAAGGGCAAGATCACCCGCCTGGAGCCATCGCTGGAGGCGGCGTTCGTCGAATACGGCGGTGATCGCCACGGCTTCCTGCCGATGAAGGAAATCTCGCGCGACTATTTCGCCGCGGGCGTGGACCACAACAAGGCCGGCCTGAAGGAACTGCTGCGCGAGGGCCAGGAGGTCGTGGTCCAGGTGGACAAGGAAGAGCGCGGCAACAAGGGCGCGGCGCTGACCACCTACATCTCGCTGGCCGGGCGCTACATGGTGCTGATGCCCAACTCCCCCACCGCGGGCGGCGTATCGCGCCGGATCGAGGGCGAGGACCGCGCCGAACTCAAGCGCGCGATGGATGCGCTGAACATCCCCGACGACATGGGCGTGATCATCCGCACCGCCGGTGTCGGCCGTGATGCCGAGGAACTGCAGTGGGATCTGGATTACCTGCTGCAGGTGTGGAAGTCGGTGGCCGATGCGGCGCTGACCAAGCCCGCGCCCTTCCTGATCTACCAGGAAAGCCGCCTGATCATCCGCGCATTGCGTGACTACATGCGCCCGGACATCGGCGAGGTGCTCGTTGACACCGAGGAGATGTACGCCGAGGCGCGCGAGTTCGTCGAGCAGGTGATGCCGCACAACCTGCGCAAGCTCAAGCATTACACCGACGACGTGCCGCTGTTCAACCGCTTCCAGATCGAGTCGCAGATCGAAAACGCCTACGAGCGTGATGTGCGCCTGCCCTCGGGCGGCGCGCTGGTCATCGACCAGACGGAGGCGCTGACCGCGGTCGACGTCAACTCGGCGCGTGCGACGCGCGGAAGCGACATCGAGGAAACCGCGTTCAACACCAACCTGGAGGCGGCCGAGGAAGTCGCCCGCCAGATGCGCCTGCGCGACCTGGCCGGCCTGGTGGTGATCGATTTCATCGACATGTCCTCCAGCAAGCACCAGCGCGAGGTCGAAAACCGCCTGCAGAACGCGCTCAAACAGGATCGCGCCCGCGTCCAGGTCGGCCGTATTTCCCGCTTCGGCCTGCTGGAGATGAGCCGGCAGCGGCTGCGTCCGAGTCTGGGCGAGTCCAGCCAGCTCGTGTGCCCGCGCTGCGAAGGCCATGGCCGCATGCGCAGTGTCGAGTCCCTGTCGCTGTCGATCCTGCGCGTGAGCGAAGAGCACGCGATGAAAGAAAACACCGGACAGATCCTGGTCCAGGCGCCGACCGAAATCGCCAACTACCTGCTCAACGAGAAGCGCCGCGCGATCAGCGAGATCGAAAGCCGTCACGGCACCCCGATCGTGATCGTCGCCGACGAGCATCTGTTGACGCCGCATTACGAAGTCAGCCGACTGCGCGACAACGAGCTGGGCGAAGACAGCAACCGTCCGAGCTACCATCGCGGCAGCCAGCGCAAGCTTCCAACCCACGCCTTGACCAAGGCGAACCTGAATGTTCCGGTCGCCGCCGCCGTGACCAACGTCAGGCCGGCCCAGCCGGCGCCTTTGCGTGAACCGCGCCAGGCTGACGTGCCTGCTGCGGCGGCGCCGACTCCGGTGGTGGTCGCTGCGGCTCCGACCCATTCCATCGGAATGGTCGACCGCATCATGCGGTTCTTCCGTGGCACCCCTGCCCCGGCTGCCGACAAGGCGGCGAACGATCGCTCGAGCAGTGGTCGGGGGCGTTCAAACGGCAGCAACCAGGCCGAGCGCAGCGATCGCGGCGAGCGTCAGGACCGCAACGGCCAGCGCCGTGGTGGGAAGCAGCAAGGTCGTGAGGGCAACCGTCGCGATGATGCCCGTCGTGGCAACGGACAGCCGCAGGAAGAGCGGGCCTCTGCCAGCAATGGCCGTGGGTCCAGGCAGCAGCGCGAAAAACAGCCCCGACGCCAGGGCGAGACAAACGTCGCGGCAATGGACGTTGCCGAGAAATCCACGCAGCGGCAGCCTCGCCAGTCGCGCGGGGATCGCCCGACGCGTGACGTAACCGCACCGCAGCTGGATACCGCCGATCAGGCGGCGTTGGCCACCGCGGCCGCCGCAACGTCTGCGGTCTCGCCTGCAGCAGAACGTGACAGCGACCGCGCCAACGCTGATACCCGGCAGGCGCCGGCCGCCGCAAACGCCACCAATGGCCATGCCCCGGCCGAAGACGATAACAACGCCGACGGCACCAACCGTCGCCGCCGCGGCCGTCGTGGTGGCCGTCGCCGCCGTCGCGGCAGTGCGGACGCCTCATCTGCCGCAGACCATTCTTCCGACAACGTCCTGTCGGATGCAGGCTCCTCGGAAGATAACGACGCCCCAGGCGGTGCTCCGGCCGGTGAAGTTCCGGCACCGGTAAGTCGTGCACAGCCCGAGTTCGACTTTGACGATGTTCCTGAGGCCGTTACGAAGCAGGAAGAGAAACCGAAGACCGACGAAAAGCCGCTGGCCCCGCCGCCTGAGGATCAGCCCGAAGCGAAACCTCTTGCAGCCTCGAAAAGCGTCGAGCGCGCGGATCTGTCCTCGACCGATGCTGAGCTCAAGGAAACGAGCACGCCCAAGGCCGAGAGCGACGACGAAGGCAATGAGGAGGTCGAAGGCACGCATGCGCCGAAGGCACGCAAGCCACGGGCACCCCGGGCGCCGCGCACACCTCGTGCCCGCAAGCAGTCAGATGCCGTCGCGGAAGGCCCGGACGATGACGGCACCGACATGACGTCTGCGGACGCGCCTGCTCCTGCAACCGAATCGACCGAGGCACGGGAAGCCGCCGGAGGTGATGACGAAGCGCAGACACGCTCCGACCGACATTCGAACAAGCCGACGCCGCAGGTCCAGCCACCCCTGGTGCGGACGGTTCCGGGTTACATCACCGGCGAAAATGCAGCCGATGACGCGATCGACGCCGGGACGAAGTTGCCACCGGTCGTGGTGGCGCCGCCGGCGGTGGTTGCGGTTGAGAAAGTGTCGGCGGAGCCTGAATTCGCATCTTCCGCGATGATCGTCGGCGATACGTCGCCCGAGAAAGTCGAGTCGCCGGTCAATCAGAACGTAGTCGACGAGAAGGTCAGCGACAAGGACGAGCCGCGCACCGCGAACCTGTTCGAAGGCAACACGCAAATCGTCGAAGGCATTGACGAGGAAGACGCTGCGGAAACATCGACCGGATCGGCCAGGAAAGACGTCAAGCACGACGCGTGACGCTTTAAACAGGTCGCCTTAGCAGCGACCAACGAAACGGGCCGCAATTGCGGCCCGTTTTATTTCCGGATATTGGCGATGCTTGACTCGGGCGACGACTAGAGAACCCGGCTTGGCTCCAGCAATCCGTGTTGCCCCAGCAGGCGGGCCAGCGCGATGCTGTCAGTGATGTCGAGTTTCTCGAACATCCGGCTTTTGTGGGTGTTGATGGTCTTCGCGCTCAAACACAACCGGCGGGCGATCTCCTCCTGACGCAAGCCCTGCGCCAGCAGCAGCGCCACCTCCAACTCGCGCGGGGAGAGTTCATCGAACGGCGAGTCATCCCCCTCCAGGCCTGACAGCGCCAGGTGCTGGGCGATGTTGCTGGCCAGGTAGCGCCTGCCCCGTGCCACGTCGCGCACGGCCCGTACCAGCTCGGCGGCATCACCGCCCTTGCCGACGTAACCGAACGCGCCGGCCTCCAACAGACGCCGCGGCATTGGACCGTCCTCCAGTACGGACACGATGATGACGCGCGTTTCCTGGTTGCCCTTGACGACCCGCTCCGTGACCTCAAGCCCACTCACGCCGGGCAGGTGCAGGTCGCACAACACCACGTCGGGTTTCAGTTGCCGGATCAATGGCAACGCCATCTCCCCGCTTTCCACGTCCCCCACGACCTGGATGTCGTCTTCGGCCGACAGGATCATGCGCATGCCGGTACGCACCAGCGCGTGGTCATCCACGATGAATACAGTAATTCCCATTTACCCCTCCTCGTCTACGTTCCGTGTAGTCCCCTGCCGGCGAGGCTACCGCTGCGCTTCAGGCGGCGCAACTCAAGGGTTTCCAGCGGGCTGCTCGAGCGCGAGCGAAATGGCGGAAGAGGTGGGATTCGAACCCACGGAAGGTTTAACCCTTCGCCGGTTTTCAAGACCGGTGCCTTCAACCGCTCGGCCACTCTTCCTGGAACTGGTGTCTCTGGGCGATCGCCCGCTATCCAATTTCGCAGCGAAGAGGCGTTGCACCTGCATCACCGCGCCGCGGATTATCGCACGGGGATCGCCGAAGCGTCAGCGTCTGAACGCCTTGAGTTCCGCCTCACTGCACGGCTTGCCGTTGATGTCGCCGCAACCCAGACGGGCATCGGAAACCAGCGCCGGAACGGTTTCGGCGAGGTAATCGATGAATACCCGCACGGCTGGCAGCATGCCGCGTCGGGAGGCAAACACGGCGTGGACGATGCCCTGCGGCAAACGCCACGCCGGCAACACCACCTGCAGGTCACCGCGACGGACCGCATCGGCGCACACGCTCTCGGGCAACAGGGTGATGCCTACGCCCTGTATCGCCAGTGAGAGCAGCATCGGCAGGTCGAAGCCCATTACCCGTGGCTTTATGTCGACCGGCTGCACGTCGCCCTCGGGGCCATGGAGTTCCCAGCGTTGTCGCGCGTCGTCCTCGCTCATGCTCATGGTGACGTGCTCGGAGAGTTCCTGCGGGGTCGAGGGACGACCCATCTTGCGCAGGTAATCGGGACTGGCGACCAGCAGCTCCTGGATCTGCCCGAAGCTGCGCATCACCAGGCTGCCGTCGTCGTCCAGCTTGCTGCGCACGCGCAGGGCCACGTCGATCCCCTCGTTGATCACATCCACCCGGCGATTGCTGACATGCAGTTGCACGCGCACTTCCGGGTAGCGACCGAGGAAACCTGGAAGCAGCTTGGGCATCTGTTGCTGGGCGACACCCACCGGAACGCTGACCCGGATCACGCCGCGCGGCTCGGCGCTCAACCGATCCACCACTTCGCGGGCCGCCTGCGCCTCGGCGAGCATCGATTGGACGTGGCGGTAAACCGAATTGCCGACCTCGGTCACGGCAAACCGGCGGGTGGAGCGTTGCAGCAGGCGGACACCCATTTCCGCTTCGAGCTGGCTGATGCGACGGCTCAGGCGCGACTTGGGGACGCCGGTGGCCCGCTCCGCCGCAGCGAAGCCGGAGTGTTCCACCACCATGGCGAAATAGTGGAGATCGTTGAGATCCTGCATGCCTGACAATTCCAATAGCGGAACATTCGGCAATATTTGATCAGCACGGGCTGCAAACCGCAACGATCAATTTTAAAAACTTCCCGGGCAGGTGGCTCGCCTGGTTCGGTCAGGCGGTGAGCGGGCCGCGGTCGAGCGCGCAGGCAATCACGCAATCACACAATCAGGTCGATCCCGCCCATGTACGGACGCAGCACTTCGGGCACCACGATCGAGCCGTCCGCCTGCTGGTAGTTTTCCATCACCGCCACCAATGCACGGCCGATGGCCACGCCCGAGCCGTTGAGGGTATGCACGAGTTCCGGCTTCCCGGAATCGGGGTTGCGCCAGCGAGCCTGCATCCGCCGGGCCTGGAACGCATCGCAGTTGGAGACCGAGGAGATCTCCCGGTAGGTCTCCTGCGATGGCAGCCACACCTCTAGGTCGAAGGTCTTGCTGGCCGAGAAGCCCATGTCTCCCGAGCACAGCAACATGCGACGGTAAGGCAGTCCAAGCTTCTCCAGCACCACCTCGGCGCAGCGGGTCATGCGCTCGTGCTCGGCCTCGGAATCTTCGGGGCGGACGATGCTGACCAGTTCGACCTTCTCGAACTGGTGCTGCCGGATCATGCCGCGGGTATCGCGGCCGTAGGCGCCGGCCTCGGCACGGAAGCACATCGAGTGTGCGGTCATCCGCATCGGCAGTTCGGATTCGGCCAGTATCTCGTCGCGGACGATGTTGGTCAGCGGCACCTCGGAGGTCGGGATCAGGTAGCGCTTGCTCTCGCCGACCGACGTGGCGAACAGGTCGTCCTCGAACTTCGGCAACTGGCCAGTGCCGACCAGGCTTTGAGCGTTGACCAGCACCGGCACGCTGGTTTCCTCGAACCCGTGCTCACCGGTGTGCAGGTCCAGCATGAACTGGGCGAGCGCACGGTGCAGCCGCGCGATCGGGCCGCGCAGGACAGTGAAGCGTGCACCGCTCAGCTTGGCCGCGGTGTCACCGTCCAGCCAGCCGTGGCGGGCGCCCAGTTCGACATGGTCCTTGGCCGGGAAGGCGAAGACGCCCGGCGTTCCCCAGCGGTGCTGCTCAACGTTGTCGCTCTCGTCGGCGCCACCGGGCACGGAATCGTCGGGCAGGTTCGGCAGGCCCAGGGCGATCGCATCCAGCTCACCGCGGATCGCATCCAGACGGGCCTCACTGGTCTTCAGCTCCTCGCTGAAGCCGGCGACCTCGGCCAGCAGCGCGCTCGCATCCTCGCCCTTGCCCTTGGCCTGCCCAATGGCCTTGGACCGCGTATTGCGCAGGTTCTGCAGCTCCTGGGTGCGGATCTGGATCCGCTTGCGTTCGCTTTCCAGCACGCGCAACGCGGCGACATCCAGGTCGTGACCGCGCGTCTGCTGCAGGCGTTCTGCCAGTTCGTCGGGCTGCTGGCGCAGGAGGTTGGGATCGAGCATGACGGGACCGCAAGGTGGTATCGGACCGCACATTATTGCGTGGATCGGCCGCGGAGGGCAGCCGATTGCCGCCTCGTTAACCGCGCGTGTGCACAATGCGCTTACCCAGACTCCCGGATTGGCCATGCCTGCAACGTCCCGCCCCCGCTTTGATCCCGCCCGATGGCTGCCCACCCAACGCATGTGGTGGGTGGTGATTTTCGCGGCAGCGGCGGGCTTGCTGCTGTTCGCGATCATCTGGGCACGCAGCCGCAGCGAGCCGGACTTCTACCGTCCCGGCGAGGCACCGGCGGACACCGTCGCCGCCGACTACACGCCGCTGCCGGTACCGACCGGCGATGGCACGGGCGAGCGTATCGAGGTTCCCGCCGAAAGCGCTGCGGCGCAGACCCAGTCGCCGGCGTTCATCGAGCCGGAACCGGCCCAGGCGGTGGAAAGCGCTCCATCGTTCGACCCCGGTCCTGCACCTGTTTATGCCCCCGCGTCGAATTCACCGATTGTTCCGCCGGTACCACTGGCCGGGCAGACGCCGGCACCGCGCTACCCTGCCCGCGCGAATCGCCGTGGCGAAAGCGGCACGGTGATGGTGGAGGCCATGATCGGTGCGGACGGCGTGCCTACGGCGGTGCGGGTCGCGCGTCGCAGCGGGTCCAATGATCTGGACCGTGCTGCGGTCGAGGCGGTCCGCCGGTGGCGCTTCCAGCCCGCTACCCAGGACGGCCGACCCACCACGGGCGTGGTCAATGTGCCGGTCAGCTTCCAGCCCGGCGGCTAGCTCGGGCCGGATGGGAACATACGGACGGGACAGGGAAATAAAAACGGCGGCAGGCCAGGGGCCGCCGCCGTTTTCTCCAACCGCAACCCCGTCCGGTCAGAAGTTGTAGCGCACCGACAGGTAGTAGTTGCGCGGCATGCCGTAGTACGCGGTCTGGATGTTGGCAACGCTGGAGAATTCCTGACCGTCGGTCTTGTAGACCTTGTCACCCAGGTTGCGCACGCCGGCGCGGACCTGCCACGCATAGTTCGACGAGTCCCAGACGCCGAACAGGCCGTAGGTTGCGTACGCGTCCTGCATCAGGTTGCTGCGGTTGTCCACCGACAGCCAGGTGTCGTCACGGTAGGACACATCACCGCCGATGGTGAGGCCTGCCCCGCCGTCCATCATGAAGGTGTGCTGCAGGGCGACGCGAGCCGTGAAGTCAGGCGAGAACGGAACATGGTCATGCAGGTTGGCCAGGGCCGGGTCCAGTTGCACGCGCGGGTCGACGAACTCGTCGTATCGGGCGTTCATGTAGGACAGTTGCCCCGACAGGCGGGTGCCTTCGCCCAGCAGCGCGCTACCTTCGAACTCGATTCCATCGATCTTCAGCGCTGCGGCGTTGAGTACCGGGAACGAGAAACTCGGGGTCGGCGAATCGGGGTTCACGATCTCCGACACACGGGCCTGGAAGTCCTTGTACTCGCTGTGGAAGGCAGTGACGTTGCCCTGCATGCGGCCGTCGGCCGAACGCATTTTCACCCCCGCCTCGTAGGTCCAGACGAACTCCGGATCAAACACGGCCTGGGTGGTTTCCAGAACCGAGTTGGCGCGACCGTTGAAGCCGCCGGACTTGAAGCCGCGGTTGGCGGAGACGTAACCCATGACGTTGCTGCTGAACGCCTTCTGCAGGCTGATCGACGGCGTCCAGGCGTCCCAGCTCTGGCGACCGTCAAATGCAACGGTCTCGTTCAGAGCAGCAAAGAGCGGGCCCCAATAGGTGCTGGTGGAGCGGGTGTAATCCTTTTCATCCTTGGAGTAGCGCAGACCTGCGGCCAGGGTCCAGGTCGGCACGAACTCCCAGCTCATGTGCGCGAATGCGGCTTTCGAGGTGGTATCGAGGTCGTCTTCGATGGTGCGCAGGAACGAGATCGGCGTTCCGGCGAAGGCAAAGAAATCGCTCGCATAGGCCTCCTGGTAGGAAGGCACCTTCTCGTTCATGTAATACAGGCCGAAGATCGCCTGCAGATTGCTGCCGTTGTCGTACTGGAACTGGAATTCCTGGCTCTTCTGCTTCTGGTCGATCGCCACCAGCACGTCGCCCAGCTCGAACTCCGAAGCATCGATATCGATGAAGGAGTTGGTCTTCAGCTTGCGCCACGCGCTGATGCTCTTGAAGCGCCACTGCGCGTTCATGTCCCAATCGACTGCAAGGCTGGCGCCTTGGTGGGTCATTTCCTGCCCCTGGCCAGGACCGAACGAGGTCCGGGTGCGGAAATCGTATTCTCCGGTCGGCGCCGGCTTCAGCACGACGGGGCCGAACGCGACGTCGGTCTGGATGAGCGGCGCGGTCGGCTGGCCCAGGGTCAGCGGCGCGTCCTGCTTGTTGTGGTCGAGTGACAGGGTGGCATTGACGTTGTCGCTGACCTTGAAGGCGATCTTGGCACGCAGCGCCTTGTTTTCGTCGCCGTTGTACTTGCGGCCCGTGGACGGATCGGTCACGTAGCCATCGCTCTCGCTCATCGCCCCAGCGAGGCTCATCGCCACGAACTCGTTCAACTCGCCGCCGAAGTAGAACTTGCCTTCGCGCTGGCCGAAGTTGCCCACCGTGGCCTCAACCGAGCCGCCGGTGTCCTCGAACGGATTTTTGGTACTGACCTTGATGGCGCCGCCGGTGGAATTCTTGCCATACAACGTGCCCTGCGGGCCGCGCAGCACCTCCACCTGCTGCACGTCGAAAAGGGAGAACATCGCGCCGTTGATGCGCGAGTAATACACGTCATCGACGTACATGCCCACGCCGGGATCAAAGGTCTGCAGCGCGTCGGGCTGACCAATGCCGCGGATGAATACGTTGATCGAGTTGGCCGATCCTCGGCCCTGCACGATGTTCATATTGGGGACGACGCCCTGCAGGCCCTCGACGGTGTCGGCCTGCAGGTCCTTCAGGGCTTCCTCGCCAAATGCGCTGATCGCGACCGGAACGTCCTGGATGGACTCGGTGCGCCGGCGGGCGGTCACGGTCACGGCGTCGAGCGTCTTGGCCTGGCTGTCCTGCGCGGCGACGTCGGGTGTTGCGGTATTTGACGTGTCCTGCGCCCAGACGCCCGGCGCGAGCAATGCGCAGACGATGGCGACACTCAACTGCTTACGGTACATATGGTCTCTCCCCTTGAATTCGATTGGCTTGCCGGTTGTCGTGTCGAGGTTTCGGATCCACGGCAAACCCAGACCCGTTCCACCCTGGCGGCCAGACTAAGCGGGGCCGGCAACCATCACAGCTGTACCTTCGGACAATGCCCGGCGGCCGACTCTGCGCGGACACTCCTCGGTCACTGATACACGGGGAGTGGCGCATGGCGGGGTTGACATGGATTTCCTGATTGTCCTGGGCGCGCTGGCGTTCCTGATGTTCGTCGCCTATCGCGGCTACAGCGTGATCCTGTTCGCACCGGTTGCGGCGCTGGGCGCGGTGCTGTTGAGCGACCCGAGCCTGGTGGCGCCGATGTTCACCGGCCTGTTCATGGACAAGATGGTCGGATTCCTGAAGCTCTACTTCCCCGTGTTTTTGCTGGGGGCCATCTTCGGCAAGGTGATCGAGCTATCGGGCTTCTCCAAGGCCATCGTCGCCGCCACCATCAAGCTGTTCGGCGCCAGTCGGGCGATGCTGTCCATCGTGATGGTCTGCGCCTTGCTCACCTACGGGGGCGTTTCGCTGTTCGTGGTGGTGTTTGCGGTGTATCCGTTTGCCGCCGAACTGTTCCGTCAGAGCGACATCCCCAAACGCCTGATTCCCGGCACCATTGCGTTGGGCGCATTCACCTTCACCATGGATGCCCTGCCCGGCACGCCGCAGATCCAGAACATCATCCCTACCCCGTTTTTCGGCACCGACACCTGGGCTGCGCCATGGCTGGGAACGATCGGCGGCGTGTTCATCCTGATCGTCGGCATGAGCTATCTGGAGGGGCGTCGCCGCGCTGCACTGAAAGCCGGTGAAGGCTATGGCGATCAGGCCAAACTGATCAACGAGCCGGCCGAGTTCACCGGCGGCAAGCTGGCCAATCCGATACTCGCGATCCTGCCCCTGATCCTGGTGGGCGTGTCCAACAAGCTGTTCACCAACTGGATCCCGCGCTACTACGGCGAGAGCCATTCCTTTGATCCGGCCGTGATCGGGACGAACGCGCCGGTGGTGCAGCAGATCTCATCCGTGGTCGCTATCTGGGCGGTCGAGGGAGCGCTGCTGGTTGGCATCCTGTCAGTCATTGCATTTGCCTGGAAGCCGGTCATCACCAGCTTTGCGGTCGGCACCAAGGACGCGATCGCCGGCGCGCTTCTGGCGGCCATGAACACCGCATCGGAATACGGCTTTGGCGCGGTGATCGCCGCGCTGCCGGGCTTCTTGATCGTGGCCAACGCGCTGGGCGCCATCCCCAATCCGCTGGTGAACGAGGCGATCACGGTTACCGCTCTGGCAGGCATCACCGGGTCGGCATCGGGCGGGATGAGCATCGCCCTGGCGGCCATGTCGGAGACCTTCATTGCCAACGCGAACGCCGCGGGAATCCCCATGGAAGTGCTGCACCGCGTAGCCTCAATGGCGTCCGGGGGCATGGACACCCTGCCCCACAACGGCGCGGTGATCACGCTGCTGGCCGTGACCGGCCTGACCCACAGGCAGGCCTACAAGGACATCTTCGCAATCACGATCATCAAGACCCTTGCAGTGATGGTGATCATCGGCGTGTTCTACAGCACGGGCATCGTCTAGACGGCGGCAGCAAAAATCTCAGCGCACCGGGTCGCCGATGCGCTTGCTGGACGTAGCTGATTTGCGGCGATAAGACCGATCAGCGAGGACCGAGGACGACGTTGAGATCGTTGCCCTGTGGCATGCCCGAGCGACGCTGCACGTTGCCCTGCTCGTCGTGGAACAGGATGCCGGGAGTACCCTGGAAGCCCAGCTCCAGCATCAGGCGCTCGTTGCTGTCCAGCTGGGTGCGCACGTCCGCAGGAATGGCCGCCATAGGTTTGATGCCGCCGCTGGACTGGTTGCGCTCGTTGTCCGCCAGCGCGTTTCCGGGCGACGGCGCCTTGAGGATCGCGGCAGCCTTGTTGGCGCTGTCCTGGCGGATCACCCCGACCATGACATGCCGCAACTGGACCTTGCCAGAGTCCACCCAGGGCCGCGCGGCTTCCCAGAAGCTGTGGCAGTAAGGGCAATTGGCGTCGGTAAAAGTGTAGATGACCCGCGGCGCATCGGTCTTTCCGTCCTGCACCCAGGTCGCGTTATCGAGCTTCTTCCAGATGCGTTCCGACATCGGCTTGACGACCAGATCGCGCATCGCGTCCGCTCCGGCGTCGTTGCCTTGCGCATCGACGAGCGTGCCGATCAGTGCATGCGACCCGTCGCCGGTCAGGTAGATGGACACCGGGTTGCCGCCTGCGATCCCGGCATAGCCGGTCAGGCCCGACGGCGCTTTGAAGGTCCCCAGCACCTCCAGGCCCTGCGCTTCCAGCGCCTGGATGGGCGCGGGATAGTCGCCGGTTTTCTTGCCAGCGTCAGGGGCTGCAGCGTTCGCACTCGGCTGGGCTGGCGCTGGCCGGGCGCCTGATTCCACGGCGTCGCTGCAGGCACTGGCCAACAGCAGGATCGGGGCCAGCAACAGCCAGGACTGGATGGTCTTGCGTGCCATCACGGCACCTCCGGGGGAGTGGGGGAAATTGGACCGGGCGAACCGGCAATGGCCTTCAGCTTGCTGGCGAGACCCGCCTGGGTCAGCTCGCCCATGTGGAAGTCCACCAGCCGCCCATCGGCGCCAAAGAAGAGCGTGGTCGGCAGGCCGCGCGCGCCCATCTCGTTCATGAGGCTGGAAAACGGGTCAAGCAGCACGTTGTCCAGCGCCAGCCCCTCCGCCTGCAGGTAGTCGCGGATCTGCTCTGGACCCTCGCCCTGGTTGACGAAAACAAAGCCGACCTCCGGCGTCGACTGCTGGCCTTTGGCCAGCACCGGCATCTCTCGGCGGCACGGCGGGCACCACGTGGCCCACAGATTGACCACCAGCGGTCGACCGGACATCTCCGAGAGCGTCACGCGCTCATCGTCAAGCGTGGTCATCTCGGTGGATGGCAGTTCCACACTGGAGTGGTGCATCAGCCACATCGAGCCCAGCAGCGCTCCCCAGGCCAGCAGTCCAGACACGCATCCTGCAATCAGGGGGACCCGTCGACCGGGGCGCTGGCGGAGCTTCCACGCGCCCCAGCCAAGAGCTGCCAACAAGCCGGCCCACCACGTAAAGCCACCGTCACCGATGCGCAGGACCGACCAGGGCTCGGCCATGTAGGCGGGCAACCACCTCAACACGAATGCCAGTCGCGCCACCAGGATGCCGATAAAGAACATGTCGAAGATGACCGACGACGCTGTTCGATCTGGAGAAGCATGCGCGTCCGGCTCTGCCGAAGCGATGGACGATGTGGTCCCCCCCGAACTCAAGCGCGTCGCAAACTGGCGCGAGACGAGGATCGCAATTATCAGGGAGACCGCCAGCAGTGCTGCCGGCAGCGGGAAAGGGCCGAGACTGAGCATCCGGTCACTCTACCCGGTGCGCGTTATGCGGTACTGACCCGAACGGTCGGCTCAGTTGCTGTCGCGCGGTGTCTCCAGCTTGCCCACTTCCTCACCCAGCTCGCTGCCCTGCGGCGTCAGCAGGTACCAGTCGCCCCATTCGTCATTGCGCTGGTGGCCCAGCACATCGCCAGGGCGGGTGTCGCCGACGAAGTGGTAGAGCGGATGCCCGTTGTAGGTGATCTGCCGGCTGCCGTCGGGGCGCTCGACTGTTCCGATGAGCACTGGGCTCAAGCCGTCACTCACGGTCGGCTCGCCGGTCGGCGGGAACAATGGCGCCCACTGGGTCAGGCACGAAGCGGTGCATTTGTCGCCGTCCAGATCTCCTTCCAGCATGTACAGCGCACGGCGGTCGTTGTCGGCGACAAAGTCACCAGGCCCGCCCACCGACATCACTGTCAGGCTGCCCGAGGCGTCGGCCGCATCGGTGACAAGGGTTCCACCTGGCCCGATCGGTGACGGCATCTGGGCATCGGCAGTCGCCGGGGGGTCCATGTGGGTTCCCTCTTCGGCAGCCCGGTCGCAGGCGCCCAGGGTGAATGCGAGCGACAGCGCGCCGATAGCGGCAAGTGCGCGGTGGTTCAGCGATGCAGGGGTTTTGCGGCTTGGGAAATGCATAGGTCCTCGTCGTACGCGCGGTGACGCGAATGGCAACCGGCCAGATGCGGTCATTGTCCAATTCATAGGGGGGACGCCGTTAACGCCGGGTCGACAGCGTCACGGGCCCGCTTCTCACAACAACCTGAATCATGACCCGCCGGTGGCCTCTAACGCCTCGGCGATCACTCGCGTATCCGTTGGCCTGACGACGCGCGCGACTTCCTCGCCATCGCGCATGAACACGAGTGTCGGCCAGAGCTTTACCCGGAACGATCTGCCCAGCCGCCGCCCTGGACCGTCCTCCACCTTCAGATGGCGAAGGTCGGGGTGGTTCGCGAAGACGGCCGCGATATGCGGCTGCGCCCGCTGGCAGTGCCCGCACCACGAGGTGCCGAACTCGATGACGCTGATTCCGGGCAGCGCGTCCACTTCCTCGCGCGTCGGCGCAGTGGTGGCGTAGTCCTGGCTCATGTGTGCTCCTCTCCTGTTTGCGGGAACGCACCCGAACGGCTTGGATCCGGCCGATCATGCGGCGGGTGCGCGGGCTCCTTCAGCCGCGCCAGCAATGGCTCGACAAGATCCATGGGCAGCGGGAACACGATGGTGGAGGTCCGGTCGCCGGCGATCTCGGTCAGAGTCTGCATATAGCGCAGCTGGATCGCGCGTGGATCGGCGCCCATGATCCGCGCGGCCTCGACCAGCTTCTCGGCCGCCTGCTGCTCGCCTTCGGCGTGGATGATCTTGGCCCGCCGAACGCGCTCGGCCTCTGCCTGGCGGGCAATCGCCCTGACCATCGTCTCGTTGATGTCGACGTGCTTGATCTCGACATTGGCCACCTTGATGCCCCACGCATCGGTCTGCTTGTCGAGGATCGCTCGGATGTCGCCGTTGAGCTTGTCGCGCTCGGCCAGAAGCTGATCCAGCTCGTGTTGCCCAAGCACCGAACGCAGCGTGGTCTGCGCCAGTTGACTGGTGGCCTCGTAGAAGTGCTCCACCGCGATGATCGCCTTTTCAGCATCCACCACCCGGAAGTACACCACCGCATTGACCTGGACGGAGACGTTGTCGCGGGTGATCAGGTCCTGCGTCGGGACGTCCATGACAATGGTGCGCATGTCGACCCGGACCATCTGCTGCACGACAGGTACCAGCAGGATCAGTCCCGGTCCCTTGACCTTCCAGAACCGGCCGAGCTGGAACACCACGCCGCGCTCGTACTCGCGCAGGATCTTGATCGCACTGAAGAAGAAGACCGCAATGACGACCAGTATCGGGAAGTACATGACCAGGTTCATGGTGGGACTCCGGTTTTGCCGGACCGCACGGCAACTGCGGGACCGACGTGGGTGACATGCAGTACCAGCCCGTCCATGGACTGAACCTGCAGGGATTGGCCGCGCTCGACGGGCATGGGTGATTCGGCTTGCCAGATTTCGCCGCGGATGCGCACCTGCCCCCGGCCGATGAAGTCTTCGATCGCGATCGCCTGCTGACCCACCATTGCACCCGCAGCGACAGACACCTCTCGTGTGCGTGATCGTGCCAGTACCCAGACCAGCCCCATGAACGACAGGGCGCTGGCGATGCCAATGCCGAGAATCAATTGGCCGGGAACACCGAAACCTGGCACATCCGTGTCGAACAGGATCAATGATCCGGCGACAAGCGCGACGATGCCGCCGATCCCCAGTGCGCCAAAGCTGGGCACGGAGAACTCCAGTCCCATCAGCAGCACGCCCAAGGCGATCAGGCCCACCCCCGCGTAGTTGACCGGCAACACCTGCAGCGCATACAACGCAAGCAGGAGGCAAATTGCGCCAACCACCCCGGGCACGATCGCCCCCGGGCTGTATCCCTCCAGCAACAAACCGTACATCCCTGCCAACAGGAGCATGTAGGCGACCGAAGGGTTGGTAAGCACGGCCAGCATGCTGGAGCGCCAGTCCGGAGCCAGCGTGGTCACCGCGGCCCCGCGGGTGGACAGAGCGACGGGTCCGCCACGCACCCCGACCTCGCGCCCATCGGCCTGGTCCAGCAGGCTGTCCATATCGTCGGCAATGATCTCCACCACACGCTGCTGCAGCGCCTGCGCTGCGGTGAGCGTCGCCGCATCGCGCACGGCGGACTCGGCAAAGCCGGCGTCGCGCCCCCGCAGTTCGGCCAGGCTGCGCAGGTAGGCGACCGAATCGTTGATGACCTTGTGCGTCCTCGCGTCGTCCTTGCCCTGCCGTTTGGGTGCATTGGGACCTTCCCCGCCAACGCCCTCCGCTCCCTGCGGAGCCTGGCGCTGCGCGTCTGGCAGACCCTTGTCCGCCCCGGGCCCAGAGAGTGTCCGGTTGCCCGCTCGATCCCCGGCCGGGTCGCTGCCGGATGCGCCACCGCCCATCTGCACCGGCGTTGCGGCACCCAGGGATGTCGCCGGCGACATCGCTGCCAGATGGCAGGCGTAAAGGATGTAGGTGCCCGCGCTGGCCGCGCGCGCGCCCTGAGGCGTGACCCAGCCGATCACTGGCACGGGAGAGGCCAGGATCGCCTGGTTGATATCGCGCGTGGCGGCGTCCAGGCCACCGGGGGTATCGATCCGAACCACCACGGCTGCGGCAGACTCATCGGCGGCGCGATCGAGCCCCCTCACCAGATAGTCGCGGGTGGCCGGGCCGATCCCCCCCTTGATGTCCAGGACGATCACATGCTGCGCCCTCGCCCCATCCACCGGCGTCTGCGCGTGTGCTGAAGGCAAGAGAGAAATCGCCCATATGCAGGCAAGGAAACCCGCCAGCCGCACTGCGCGTTCGATCATCGTCATCTCCACCCAGGAAGGGCGGCGCCAAGGCCGAGTTTTCTAATTGAACACCAGTGCCCGTTAAACCCGCGGAAAACTCACGCGCGACAGGGCGAGGCAAGCCGCGCCCGGAAACTGCAACCCCACGGGGCAACGGTCAACAAAACAGCGACGAAAGGGCTCGGGATTGCGGCAAGCACATTCAACGTTCCCGGGCTGACACCACAACCCACCAACGCGACGATACCCGCCTGACTGGCCTGCTCGTGCAGGTCCAGCATGTCCACGGTCGGTTGCGCATCGTCGCAGATGACGACGTAGTGACAGCCGGCTTCGATGGCGGATTTCAGAATCGGCACGCCGAAACGGTAGTAAGGACTACGAACGTAACCACGACCGCGCCACCCGGGTCGTTGCATTTCGCATGCAGGGCTGTGGATATGCTGGAGTTCCCGCAAGAGGTAAATGGAATGGGCAGCTTGGACGGTCACGTAGTCATCGTAACGGGCGGCGCAGCCGGTATCGGCGGAGCCCTGACCACGGTATTGACGCAACGCGGTGGAGCAGTGGTAGCCGTGGATGTCGACGAGGAAGCCGGCCGGAGCAAGGAGCGGAGCGACCCCGAACGGATTGTTTTCCTTCACGGTGACGTGTCGCAGAAATCCACCGCCGCGGAAGCCGTCGAGCTGGCGTTGTCACGCTTTGGCAGACTGACGGGCGTGGTGAACAATGCCCACGCCTCCACCCAGAAACCGTTGATGGAGTTGACGGAGCACGACTGGTCGCTCTCGTTCGGGACCGGCTTCAACGCGACGCTGTTCTTCATGCAGGCGGCTTACGCGGAACTGGCAAAGTCGGGCGGGTCCATCGTCAACTTCGGCTCGGGTGCAGGCTTGACCGGCCTGGAAACACAGGCCAGCTACGCCGCGGCAAAGGAAGCCATCCGTGGCCTGAGCCGGGTCGCTGCCAACGAGTGGGCGAAGGACAAAATACGCGTCAACGTCGTCTGCCCCAAGGCGCAGACCGAAGGTGTGGCGAAGTGGAAATCCAGCCACCCCGAGCATTACGAGGAAGCTGCGGCCCGGATTCCTCTGGGCTACTTCGGCGACCCTGAAAAGGACATCGCGCCTGTGGTGGCCTTTCTGCTCAGTGACGACAGCCGCTACATGACCGGGCAGACACTGATGGCCGACGGCGGCTCAATCCAGCTCCGGTAAGCATTTGCCTCGCCGCCCGCCCTGGGTGCGCCGATTGCCAGCGGTTCAGGACAACCCGAAGCGGTCCGCATCCAGCATCGCGGGAAAGCGCTCGCGATGCCCATGCAATGCGGCCGCGAGCAGGGTCGTGGTGGTCACCAGCTCGCGGTCGGTGCATTCGCTCAGCGCGTCGCCCACGTAATCGATCACCGCGCTGTCACCGGAATAGGCCAGGTCGTTGCCGTCGGTGCCGACGCGGTTGACGCCCGCCACGAAGCAGAGGTTTTCGATCGCCCGCGCCCGCAGCAGCGTCTTCCAGGCATGCGCGCGTGCCGCGGGCCAGTTGGCGACATACAGGGCCAGGTCGTAGTCCGGGGCTCCCTCGCGCTCGACATCGAAACGGTTGCGGGAAAACACCGGGAATCGCAGGTCGTAGCAGACCATCGGGCAGATACGCCAGCCTTTCCACTCCACCGTCAGCCGGTCACGGCCGGGCGCGTAGCGCTTGTGCTCGCCGGCGTAACGGAACAGGTGCCGCTTGTCGTAGCTGTGCAGGCCGCCGTCGGGCGTGGCGAACAGCATGCGGTTGAAGACCTTGTCGCCGTCGCGGATCTGCACGCTTCCGGTAACCGCCGCGTCCAGTGCCCTCGCCTGCTCGCGCATCCACGCCACCGACTCGCCGTCCATGGTTTCGGCATCATCGATGGCATCGTTGGAGAAGCCGCTGGTGAAGGTCTCCGGCAACACCACCAGATCGGTCAGGCCACGCAGGGACGCGATCAGGCCGCCGTAATACTCGCGGTTGCCGGCCGGGTCGTGCCAGAGCGTTTCGCCCTGGACGAGGGAGACACGAAGGTTGTCCATCACAGCTTCTCCAATCGCTTGATTGCCGCATCGCGGGTGGCTTCGCTCTTGGCAAAGCACAGCCGCACCAGCCGCTGCCCGGCCGGCGGCGTGCCATAGAACGGGGACAGCGGAATCGCGGCGACGCCGTGGTCGATCGCCAGCCAGCGGCAGAATTCGGCATCGTCCAGATCACTGACCGCCGAGTAATCGACCAGCTGGAAGTAGCCGCCCGGCACCGGCAAGGGCTTGAAGCGGGTGGTCAGCAGCTGCTCGCGGAAACGGTCGCGCATCGGCTGATAGAACGCGCCGAGCTCCAGGTAGTGCTCCGGCTCGTCCCGGATCATCTCCGCGAAGGCGAACTGCGCCGGGGCGAAGGTGCAGAAGGTGTTGTACTGGTGGACCTTGCGGAATTCGGCGCTCAAGGCCGGCGGGGCCACGCAATAGCCGACCTTCCAGCCGGTGCAGTGGTAGGTCTTGCCGAAACTGGAGATCACGAACGCACGCTCGCGCAGTTCCCGATAGCGCAGCACCGACTCGTGGCGCGCCCCGTCAAAGACGATGTGCTCGTAGACCTCGTCCGACAGCAGGTAGATGTCGGTATCGCGCAACAGCGCGGTCAGTTGCTCGATGTCGTCCGCATCCAGCGTCGCGCCGGAGGGATTGTGCGGGCTGTTGATCATCAGCATCCGGGTCTGCGGCGTGACTGCCGCTCGGATCAGGTCCCAGTCCGGTGCGAAGGTGTGCGGGTCCAGCGGCACATGGACGGGGATGCCCCCGGCCATCTCGATGGCGGGCTCGTAACAGTCGTAGCAGGGGTCCAGGATGATGACCTCCTCGCCCGGCCGGACCACCGCGTGGATGGCGTCCAGAATCGCCTCGCTGCCGCCGGAGGTGACGGTGATCTCGGCATCCACATCGGGCCGGTAGCCGTAGCAGCGCTCGGTCTTCTCCGCGATCGCCTCGCGCAGCGCCGGGATGCCGCTCATCGGCGCGTACTGGTTGCGTCCGTCGCGCATCGCCCTGGCCAGGGCCTCTACCAGCCGTTCGGGCGGATCGAAGTCGGGAAACCCCTGACCCAGGTTGACCGCGTTGCGGTCGGCGGCCAGCTGCGACATGACGGTGAAAATCGTCGTGCCCACCTTGGGCAGTTTGGTTTCCGGGACGGGCACGGTGCTGGTGGAGGCGCTGATCGACATGAGCGAGACCTGTGAGTCACAAAGGCAGCCAGTCTACGAAATACCGTCGTGCTGCGAGCGGGGTCGCCGGCGGCGTCACCGGACCGGCACCGCGCAGATAGCGCGGGACACTTGCATCCGGCCTCCAGTAGTCGGAAGCTGGCCCTCATGAGGACACTCAAGGTCGTCGATGCGATCGAGTTGGCCACTGCCTACGCCGCGGCCCGGTATGGGGTGCGGGTGGATGGTGCTGAGTTCCCGCTGCTCGTGGGCGAACGCGCTGGGCGACTGGAAAGCCATTGGCCCGCCCGATCCTATGCGTTCATCACCGCCTGGAACCCGGCCTCCGAACCGCGTCCCGACGACGCCAACCAACAGGCCGACGCCCAACTGGTGGCGCGTCTGGAGGCGTTGGGCATCCAGCGCGAGCCCGCGTGGGCGGAAGGTCCGGATGGAAAGTGGCACGAACCGGGCTGGTTGCTTGCAGACATGGATGTACCCACCGCGTCCGCACTGGCGGATTCGCTTGGCCAGGCAGCGATCCTGGCGTGGGATTCGGGCGAGCCAGTGGTCCTGCGGATGCTGGCGCCGGGTCCATCACGGGAAGCCTGGAAGCAGGCGGTATCGAATCGCGAGCTGCCCTCCGACGCAGCTTCCTGCGTTCACTGGAAAGACCAGCAACGGGACGCTCCACCGAACGGCTAACATGGGCGCCCGGAGTTCCACCGGCCATGACGCCTCCAGATGACCGCCGCCGATCGATCCGCACCGCCCCTGCTTGCCGCCCGCGGCCTGCATTTCGCCCGCAATGACGACCCCGTGTTCGGCCCGCTGGATTTCTCGGTGGACGCGGGCGAAGCGCTGCTCGTCCAAGGCGGCAATGGCTCCGGCAAGACCACCCTGTTGCGCGTGCTGGCCGGCCTGCTTCGCGCCGACGGCGGCGAGGTGGATATCGACGGGCAGCGGGCGCGGGCGTCGCGCCGGGCGCGGGCCATTGCCTACATGGGGCATCTGCCGGGCTTCAAGGCCGACCTGAGCGCGATGGAAAACCTGTCCTTTCTCTGCGGGCTGCAGGGAAGGCGACGCAACCAGTTGCCGATCAATGCCTTGGCCATCGTCGGGCTGGGCGGATACGAGGACGCGCTCGCGCGCCAGCTGTCCGCCGGCCAGAAGAAGCGGCTGTCACTCGCGCGGCTGTGGTTGTCGCCGGCACCGCTGTGGCTGCTGGATGAGCCGTACGCCAACCTGGACCTGGAAGGGATCGAGCTGGTCAACCGGATGATCCAGGCGCATCTGCGCAGCGGCGGAGCGGCCCTGGTGACGACCCACGGCGCCTACGCGGCACCGCCGGTGCGAACGCGCATGCTCGAGATGGTCCGCCAGTCCAACGGCGCGATCGCATGAGCGGCGCCCTGCCAGGTCTTCCCGGATCGGCAAAGGCGCTGATGAAGCGCGACCTGCGCCTGCTGTGGCGCCGGCGCGGGGATGCGTTCCAGCCGGCGTTGTTCGCCCTCCTCGTCGTGGTGCTGTTCGCTCTCGCCCTCGGCGGCGAGCCCGACACCCTTGCCGCTGTCGCCGGCGCGGTGCTCTGGGTGGCAGTCCTTCTGGCCGGCCTTCTTTCGCTAGACACGCTCTTCCGCGGTGACGCGGAGGATGGCTCGCTGGAGCAATGGATGCTGGCGCCGGTGCCGCTGGGCTGGCTGGTGGGCGTGCGCACCTTCATGCACTGGGCGACCACCGCCCTGCCGCTGCTGCTCGCCACGCCTTTCCTTGCCGAACTGATGCACCTCCCGCGCGCACAATTGCCCGTGCTGATGGCCGCCCTTGCACTGGGAACACCCCTGCTGAGCCTGCTGGGCGCCGTGGTCGCCGCATTGACCGTTGGAATGAGGCGCTCCGGTATACTTGTGGCCTTGCTGGCCCTGCCCCTTTACGTGCCTGTGCTGGTCTTTGGCGCCGGCAGCGTCGCAGCAGCGGCGCAGGGGCTGGACCCGGTCGGCCCGCTGCTCCTGCTGGGCGCGGGACTGGCGGTAGCGCTGGTGCTGGCGCCACTGGTGGCAGCAGCGGCGATCCGGATTGCTCTGAATTGAGGCATATGAATCCCATCGTCCTGTGGTTCCACAAACTCGGCTCGCCTCCCACCTTCGACCGTTTCGCAGCCCGTTGGGCGCCGTGGGCGTACGGGCTGGGCCTGCTGGTAATCGGGTGGGGCGTGTATGGCGCCCTGTTCACCGTGCCGGCCGACTACCAGCAGGGCGACAGCTTCCGCATCCTCTATATCCACGTGCCGGCCGCCTGGATGAGCCTGGCAGTGTTCGGCCTGATGGCGATCTACGCCGCGATCGCGCTGATCTGGCGGATCAAGCTGTGCGAGATCCTGGCGATGGCCTGTGCGCCGATCGGTGCCGGTTTTACCCTCATCACGCTGCTGACCGGTGCGATCTGGGGCAAGCCGATGTGGGGCACCTGGTGGGACTGGGATCCACGCCTGACCACGCAGCTGATCCTGCTGTTCCTGTATCTGGGCGTCATCGGGCTGTACAACGCGATTGACGACCGCCGCAGTGCCGCGCGCGCCGCCGGGCTCCTGGCGATTGTAGGCGTGGTGTTGCTGCCGATCATCCGCTACTCGGTGGTGTGGTGGAACTCGCTGCACCAGGGGCAGACGATCCGCCTGCTGGGCGAGTCGACGATGGACCCGAGCATGCTGCAGCCGCTGATCTGGATGCTGGTCGGTACCAAGCTGTGGTTCATTGGCGCGCTGCTCGTGCGTGCCCGCGCCGACAACCTGCGCCGCGAGTCCGGCAAGGCCTGGGTCGCCGCGCTGGCCTCCGGTTCGACCGGCGAAAATCCGCACTCCGCCCCGGGTATATCGCCATGAGCTACCTGGGCTATGTCGTTGCCGCCTACGCGGTGTTCGTGGTCGTGCTGGGCGGGGAATTCCTTGCCAGCTGGCTGCAGGTGCGCAGGGAGTTGCGCAACGCACGGCGCCGTGTCGCGCGCCAGGCCGCTGCCCGCGCGCATCCGGTGCCGCCCTCCGTTTCCAACGAGTTGATCCGATGAATCCTATTCGCCGCCGCCGCCTGATGTGGGTGCTTGCCCTTGTCGTCGCCGCCGCCATTGCCGCTTCACTGGTGGCCATGGCGCTGCAGCGCAACGTCGCCTATCTCTACACACCCAACGAGGTGATCACCGGCGAGGCCGGCGCGGACGTCTCATCCGGCCAGGCCCGGTTCCGCCTCGGCGGCATGGTCGCGGAAGGCTCGCTGAAGCGCACCGACGGCTCGCTGGACTCGCACTTCAGCGTGACCGACGGCGACGCCGAAATGCCGGTCGTGTACACCGGCATCCTCCCGGACCTGTTCCGTGAGAACCAGGCGGTGATCGTCACCGGCAGGATGGAGGGCGACCGCTTCGTCGCCGAGCAGGTGCTGGCCAAGCACGACGAGACCTACATGCCCAAGGAAGTGGCCGACAAGATGGGGATCGCCCACCAGAAACACGACGTCGATACCCCGGCGGGGCCGTAGGCATGCTGCCGGAGCTGGGCCAACTCGCCCTGATTCTCGCCCTGCTTGTCGCTGCGCTGCAGGCCGCGCTGCCACTGATCGGCGCGCACCGCGGCATCCACACCTGGATGGCCGTGGCCCGGCCGGCGGCCTACGCGCAGATGGTGCTGGTGGGGTTTGCGTTCGTGGTCCTGACGATCGGTTTCGTCATGCAGGACTTCTCGCTGCGGTACGTGGCGGAAAACTCCAATTCGCTGCTGCCGCTGGGCTACCGCTACACGGCGGTCTGGGGCGCGCACGAGGGCTCGCTGCTGATGTGGGCGACGGTGCTGACCCTGTGGACGGGCGCGGTAGCGAAGTTCTCCCAGCGCCTGCCGGCGGAGGTGGTCGCCCGCGTGCTCGGGGTAATGGGCATTGTCAGCCTGGGCTTCCTCGCCTTCCTGATCTTCACCAGCAACCCGTTCGAGCGGCTGCTGCCTGCCGCGATGGAAGGCCGCGACCTCAACCCGCTGCTGCAGGACCCGGGGATGATCATCCATCCGCCGATGCTGTACATCGGTTACGTGGGCTTTGCCGTGCCGTTCTCCTTCGCCATCGCCGCGCTGCTGGACGGCAAGGTCGACACGCGCTGGGTGCGCTGGACCCGGCCGTGGACCAACGTCGCCTGGTCATTCCTTACCCTGGGCATCGCGCTGGGCAGCTGGTGGGCGTATTACGAGCTCGGCTGGGGTGGCTGGTGGTTCTGGGATCCGGTCGAGAACGCGAGCTTCATGCCGTGGCTGGCCGGCGCCGCGCTGTTGCACTCCCAGGCCGTTACCGAGAAACGCGGCAGCTTCCGCGGCTGGACCCTGCTGCTGGCGATTGCCAGTTTCTCGCTCTCGCTGCTGGGTACCTTCCTGGTGCGCTCCGGCGTGCTGACCAGCGTGCATGCCTTCGCCGCCGATCCGGCGCGTGGTCTTTTCATCCTGATCTTCCTGGGCATAGTGATCGGCGGCTCGCTGGTGCTCTACGCCATCCGTGCGCCGGGAATCCATCACGACAAGCCGTTTGCGGTCTATTCGCGGGAAACCCTGCTGCTGGCCAACAACCTGCTGCTGGCGACGGCCTGCGCGATGGTGCTGCTGGGCACGCTGTACCCGCTGCTGGCCGACGCTCTGGATCTGGGCAAGATCTCGGTGGGGCCGCCCTACTTCGCCTTGTTGTTCATCCTGTTGATGGCGCCGATCGTGTTGCTGCTGCCCTTCGGGCCGCTGACGCGCTGGCAGCGTGACCAGCCATCGCGGGTGATGGCGATGCTCGCGCCGTGGCTGCTCGTCGCGCTGGTGGCCGGCGTGGCCGCATTCTTCCTTGCACCGCAGGGTCGCTGGAAGGTGGCCGCGGGCATCTTCGGCGCCGCCTGGGTGGGGCTGGGAACGCTGCGTTTCGTGTGGTCCCGCTACAAGGGCGCCAAGACGCGCATGACCGCCGAAATGCTGGGCATGACCCTGGCCCATCTGGGCGTGGCGGTGTTCCTGGTCGGCGCACTGCTGGTTGAAGGCCTGGAGCAGCAGAAGGAAGTGGCGGTCAAGGCGGGCGCGACCGTGGAGTTGGGCCACTACGCATTCCGCTTCGACGGCGTGGACATGCGCCAGGGCCCGAACTACACCGCCAGCTACGCCACCGTGCACGCGTTCAAGGACGGCAAGCCGCTTGCCGAGCTGCACCCCGAGAAACGCACCTATGCCAGCGGCGGCGAAGTCATGACGGAGGCGGCGATCGTCAGCGGCGTCACCCGCGACCTCTACGTCGCAATCGGCGAGTCGCTGGGCAACGACGCCTGGGCGCTGCGGATGCAGGTCAAGCCGTTCGTACGCTGGATCTGGGCCGGCGCGCTGCTGATGATGCTTGGCGGCTTGGTATCGGCCTCCGACAAACGATTCCGCCGGCCTGCGCCGCCTGCTGCCCGACCCGAGGCCACGCCATGACTCCCATCGAAAAATCGACCTTCTCGCGCTGGGTGCCGCTGCTGGCGGCTGCGGCCATTGGCGCCCTCCTGCTGGCGGGCGTGATTCTGAGCCGCAGTCAGGATCGAGAAGCCCTGCCCTCGCCATTGATCGGCAAGTCAGCCCCGACGTTCGACCTGCCCGTACTGCACGACGCGTCCTACCGGATCTCATCCAGGGAACTGCTGGGCGAGCCGTACCTGATGAACGTCTGGGGCAGCTGGTGCCCCGAATGCCGGGTCGAGCATCCGGTGCTCACCAGATTTGCCGAAACCAAACGCGTGCGCGTGGTTGGCTACAACCTCAAGGACGAACGCGAAGACGCACTGCGCTGGCTGGAGCAGTTCGGCAACCTCTACTTCGTGGTGCTGGCCGACTACAGCGGCGAGACCGCGCTGGACTGGGGTATCTACGGCGCCCCGGAGACCTTCCTGGTCGACGCCAAGGGCGTGGTTCGCTGGAAGCACGTTGGCACCGTGACCCAGCAGATCCTCGACGACGAGGTCATCCCCCTGCTCGATCGCATGGACGCTGAATCATGAGGCGATCCTGGCCGCTGATATTGCTGCTCGCCCTGCTGTTGCCGGCGTTGGCCGTCGCGCAGGCGGTCAGGGACCCCTCGCCGATGCAGTTCACCGACCAGGCCGAAGCCGACCGCTTCCACGACCTTGCCGGCGAGTTGCGCTGCGTCAAATGCCAGAACCAGTCGCTGGCCGACTCCAATGCGGCCATCGCCCAGGACCTGCGCCACGAGGTGCTGACGCTGATGCGCCAGGGCAAGTCGAACGCGGAGGTCAAGGACTACCTGGTGGCGCGGTATGGCGAGTTCGTGCTGTACCGGCCGCGGATGGACACCAAGACCTGGTTGCTCTGGTTCGGCCCGGCCCTGGTGCTGCTGGCCGGGGCAGTGGTCGTGGTCAACGTGGTCCGGCGGCATTCTCGGATGGCAGCTGCTGGACCCCCCGACAGCATAAAAGCCACCGCCGCCGTTGATGAAGACCAGGAGTGGTGATGACTGTTTTCGTGATCGCCGGGATGGCAATGGCACTGGCGGTGATGCTGTGGGTGTTGCGACCACTGTGGCGCAGCCGTCCGCTGCCAGGCATTGCCCTGGCGGTGCTGCTGGTGACCAGCGCGGGGCTGATTTATTCGGTCGTTGGCACCCCGCGCGCTCTGGATCCGCTGCAGCGCACCGCGCCGGAGACGCTGGCTGACGCGGTCGGTCAACTGGAGGCCGAGCTGGCCCGCGACCCGAACCAGGTGGAAGGCTGGCGCTTGCTTGCCCGCGCGCATCTTGCGCAAGATGATATCGAGCAGTCAATGCAGGCCTATGACCGGGCGTTGAAGCTGGCACCCGATGATCCCGATATCCTGGCCGAAGCCGCCGAGGTCCGCGCCCGCTCGCACGCCGACCGCCGTTTCGACGCCACCTCGGTCGGCATGCTGGAGCACGCGCTCGCCCAGCAGCCCGACCACCAGCGCGCCCGCTGGTTCCTCGGCATCGCCCAGCGCCAAGCCGGCGACGCCGCCGCTGCGGTCGCGACCTGGGAACCGCTGCTCGACCAGGTGGATGCTGCAACGGCCGCCAGCCTGCGTCCGCAGATCGACGCCGCGCGACTGGATGCCGGGATGGAACCGCTGCCTGAGGTGGCGCCCGTCGCGGCGTCGCCGGTGAACATCACCGTCAGCGTATCGCTCGACCCGCGTCTGGCGATGCAGTATCCGCAGGGCGCTAGCGTCTTCGTCATCGCCCGCCAGACCAATGGGTCCCCCGTGCCGGTCGCGGTCAAGAAGCTGCAGGCCGGTGCGTTCCCGCTCACGGTAACCCTGACCGACAGCGACAGCCTGATGCCGACGATGAAGCTGTCCGAGCTCGAGCAGGTGCGCCTGAGCGCACGCATTTCCGCCAGCGGCGAGGCCAGCGCACGCCCCGGCGATTTCGAGTCGGCGCCGGTCGAGGTCGAGGCCGGGCCCGAAGTGGCCGCAGCGCTGCTGATCGACCAGGTGGTCAAGTAGTGGCCACGCTATGACCGAATTCATCCCGCCAGGCACGCGCTGGATCGACCTGCCCTCGCCCTTTCCGATGAAACGCGGCGGCCGCCTGCACGGTGCGCGGATTGCCTACGAGACCTGGGGCGAACTCAACGCCGCCGCCGACAACGCGGTGCTGGTTGCGCCCGGCCTCTCGCCCAATGCCCACATGGCCTCGTCCGAGGCCAATCCGGCGGATGGCTGGTGGGAGCCGATGGTCGGCCCGGGCAAGCCGATCGATACCGATCGCTGGTTCGTCATCTGCGCCAATCCGCTGGGCAGCTGCAAGGGATCCACCGGACCGGCCTCCAGCGACCCCGACACGGGCCTGCCATATCGCTTCCATTTTCCCGAACTCTCGATCGAGGACGGCGCCGACGCCCTCGCCCATGTGGTCCGCGCGCTGGGCATCGACCGCCTGGCCTGCGTGGTCGGCAATTCGATGGGCGGAATGGTCGCGCTGTCGTTGCTGATCCGACACCCCGGCATCGCCGCCACCCATCTCAACGTCGCCGGCGCCGCCCGCGCACTGCCGTGGTCGATCGCCATCCGCTCCTTGCAGCGCGAGGCAATCCGGCTGGATCCCAACTTCAACGGCGGCGATTACAGCGACGATGCCTACCCGGAGTCCGGCATGCGCATGGCGCGCAAGCTGGGCGTTATCACCTATCGCTCGGCACTGGAATGGGATGGCCGCTTCGGTCGGGTCAGGCTGGACTCCGAGCAGACCGACGACGAGCCCTTCGGGCTGGAATTCCAGGTGGAAAGCTATCTGGAAGCCCACGCCCGCCGCTTCGTCCGTCATTTCGATCCCAACTGCTACCTGTACCTGAGTCGCTCCATGGACTGGTTTGACCTGGGCGACCACTGCGCGGAGCGCGAGGTGGGCGATCGCGCGGCCAGCCAGGCGCACACCCGTGCCGGCCTGGCGGCGATTCGCATCGAGCGTGCGTTGACCATTGGCGCGCAAACCGACGTCCTGTTCCCGCTGCAGCAGCAGATGGAGATCGCCGACGGACTGCGGGAAGGTGGGGCGACGGCCGATTGCCTGCCAATGCCATCGCCGCAAGGACACGACGCCTTCCTGGTGGACTACGATCGCTACTGCCCTGCGATCCGCACGTTTTTCGACAGTCTGTGATCCGCGCGATCGGCACCGCGCGCAGGAATCGGCGGACGGGCGATCGCGATTCCATCCAGTAGAATCAATCAGATGAACGAAAACGCGCTGCCCGAGATCACCCCGCCCGCCATCAGGTTTCCCGGCCGGGCCAAGCTCGTCGCCCTGCTCGATGCCGCGGTCAGCCGCGGCGACGAACACCAGGTCACTGCGGCGCTGCGCAATGCTCTGTCCAGCATCATCCCCGACAGCGAGATCCAGCTGCCTGATTGCGTCTCCGAGCCCATCGAAGGCCACTACGCGCGCCGCGAGATCTATCGCAGCACGGAGCACGGCTACAGCGTCGTCGCGATGACCTGGGGGCCCGGCCAGGGCACCCCGGTGCACGACCACTGCGGCCTGTGGTGCGTGGAAGGCGTATGGCAGGGCGGTCTGGACATCACCCAGTACGAGTTGCTGGAACGCGACGGCGAGCGGTTCCGCTTTCGCGGCACCGGCGGAATGATCGCCGGCCCGGGCAGTGCCGGCAGTCTGATCCCGCCGCACGAGTACCACGCGATCCGCAACAGCAGCAGCAACGCGATCGCGATATCGGTCCACATCTACAAGGCACCGATGGAGACCTGCGCGATGTTCGTGCCGGTGGATGGCGAGTGGTTCGCGCGGGTCGAGAAGGCGCTGCCGGTCGACCTCTAGGGGTTCAATAAAGAGCCGCGCCACCCATTGCCTGTTCCAGCGGCAGCCTCGCCGCCTGCGCTGACCCGACGCGTTGTCGCACACGCGCGCTGGACATCCGTTGGCGTAGAACAGGCACCGGCTGCCTCTGTTACGGGCAATAGTGCCCGTCCTCCACTTCTCAAAGGAACTCCCATGCGCGTCCTCATCGTCGGTGCAAACGGCAATATCGGCCGCCGGCTGATCCAGCAGATGGCCTCCGGCCCGCATCAAAGCCAGGCGATGATCCGCGACCCGAAGCAGGCGGCGGAGCTGCGGCAGCTTGGCGCCGATGCCACCGTGGTGGCGGATCTGGAGGACGATATCCAGACCGCACTGGATGGCTGCGATGCCATCATTTTCACCGCGGGTTCCGGCGGCAAGGGCGGCGCGGAGAAGACCGATGCGGTCGACCGGGATGGCGCAATCGCAGTCATCGATGCAGCGCAGAAGGCAGGCATCGAGCGATTCGTGATGGTGTCCTCCATGGGCGCCGACACGCCGGAACAAGGACCCGAGGGCCTGCAGCATTACCTCGGTGCCAAGCAGGCCGCCGACAACCATCTTCGCCAGAGCGATCTGCGCTACACCATCGTTCGCCCAGGCACGCTCAGCGACGAGGCGGGCAGCGGCAGGGTCGAGATCGCCAACGATCTCGGCCGCCACGGCACGGTCCCGCGCGATGACGTGGCCACGGTGCTGCTGCAGGTGCTGGACGCCAACAACACCTGGGGCAAGCAGTTCGAGCTGCTCTCGGGTACATCGTCAGTGTCCGCAGCGGTGGCCGCCATTTGATGGACCAGGCAGAGGGCGCGAGCCGCTGGCGCATCCTGGCAGTGCTGCTGGGCGTGATCTTCATGTCGTTGATCGGCGTGAGCATCGTCAACGTCGCCCTGCCCTCCATCCAGGTCGGTCTGGATGCGGACCAGTCGGACCTGCAGTGGGTATTGTCGGGGTATGCGCTGACCTTCGGGATCATCCTGGTTGCCGCCGGGCGCGCGGGCGACATCGTCGGGCGAGGAGGAATTTTCCTGGTGGGAGTGGGCATCTTCACTCTCTCCTCTGTAGCCGCCGGATTCGCGTCCGATGCGACTTGGCTCAATGCGGCGCGGTTCGTCCAAGGGATCGGCTCGGGGCTGATCAGTCCGCAGGTGATCGGGATGATCCAGCACTACTTCCGCGGGGAGGATCGCGGCAAGGCCTTCGGCTACCTCGGAACGGCGGTTGGCGTTTCGGTGGCGATCGGCCCCGTGCTCGGCGGATTCCTGATTGGCGTAGGCGGGCCTGAACTCGGTTGGCGGCTGACATTCCTTGTGAACGTTCCGATCGGAATCATCGCCGTCATCCTGGGCATGAGGTGGTTCCCGAAGCCTCTGTTCCGGCGGCCTCCAGCGGCGCCGGCCTCTGGAACGGATCGTCCCGCGAGCTGGCTGTGGTCATTGGACCCGGTCGGTTCGGTGCTTCTGGGACTCGCGCTCCTGGCGATCCTCTATCCTTTCATGCAGTCCAATGCTTCAGCGCTCTGGTGGGGGCTGCTGCCGGTCGGGGCCGTCCTGGTCTGGCTTTGGGTCCGCTGGGAGCAGCGCTGCCCGCGCCTGGGTCATACGCCCATGGTGGATTTGGACATTTTCCGCACCAGCAGCTTCACCAATGGCACCGCGATCATGACCCTCTATTTCACTGGCATGACCAGCATCTGGGTCCTGGTCGCACTGTATGTACAGGACGGCCAGGGGAAGACCGCCTTCGAATCCGGACTGTTCGGGATTCCCAGTGCGCTGCTCTCGGCCTACGCGGCGCACTGGTCCGGCCGCCGTGTGAACCATTACGGTCGCAGGATCGTGATCGGCGGGCTGTTCCTGGCCCTGTTCGGCTTGGCCGCCAGCATCGCCGTCGTGTTCCTGCACGAGCGATTCGACGTCAGCGTCTGGTGGCTCATGCTGTCACTCGCGTTCATCGGTATTGCCCAGGGTGCGGTGATCAGTCCGAACCAGACACTGACGCTTGCCGAAGTCCCGTTGGAATATGCGGGGAGCTCGGGCGCGATCATGCAGACCGGGCAACGGGTCGGGACCTCGGTGGGCATTGCGGTGATCACCGCGGCGGTGTTCGCTTCACTCGCCCGATGGTCATGGTCGGTGGCCGTGGTCATCGGGTTCAGCCTGATCTCGCTGGTGGTGCTTGTCGCGCTGGCGATGGCGTTCAAGGATCAGCGCGATCGCCGCAGGATTGTCGCCAGCAAGGCCGCGTCCGACGTGGGGGAACCCCGACCGGTGTATATCAGCGACACCCAGTTCTGACCGCGCAGGTTTTGCTACCAGCATCGCGTTCTGACGCGCATCATCCGGTCTCATCACTCGCCGTCTTCGGTGGTGTTGGCCGCCGTGCGGGAGACTTCGGGCAAGCGCCACGACCCCGCTGTCCCGAGCCGGCCCATGGCCCCGAGCAGGAGCAAGGCCCAGGAAGTCCCCAGCATGGCCACGGCCGCACTGAGGCCGCCAGTCGCCAGCAGCAGCACTCCGATCACGGTGTTGCTGACCGCCGTGTAGTCGGTGCGCCGGTTGCCCTCGGCCATGTCACCAGGTAGGTCTTGCGGCCGATGCGCACGCCAGAATGGGCGATCGCCAACACAAAAAAAACGCCCCGGGATAGAACCACCCGCCGACGCGCCACGAGGGATCCAGCAGCGTCAGCCCGGCGACGAACAGGCACACCGCGGCGGCCATTCCGCCGCCCAGGATCATCACCTGACGGCTGGACGCATCGGCCATGAAGCCCCACACGCTGGCGCTGATCGCGCTGGCCAGCCCGGAGGCAACGACGAAGCCGCCCAACAGTGCGGCGCTTTCACCGCGCTGCTGGGCGAGTACGACCACGAAAGGCCAGCACGGTCTTGGGGTTGATCAGCAGGTCGCCGATCTTGGTGAACATGCTGGCGACGATGATGCGGAAGAAGTTGCCGGGCACTTCCCTGCACGCATCCTCGCTGATGTCGGTGCAGACGCGCGCGTCCTCTTCATTGGCGACCAGCGCGTAGAGACGCTCGGTGGAGCTAAGGTGTTTCATCGATCCGTTACTGCCCCGGCCGTATAAGGGTCCCAGATACTACGGGAGGTCCCTCCCGTCGGGCACAAGGAGCTGAGCGATGAAGACGTACAAAGTTGGGTACCTGATTGGCAGCATGGCCACCGAATCGATCAACCGGAAGCTGGCCAATGCGATGTTCAAGCTGGCACCGGAAGCGTTGCAGTTCGAGGAGATCTCCTACCGCGACCTGCCGATCTACAGCTACGACTACGACCCGGACTACCCGGAGGTCGGGCGCAAATTCAAGAAGGACATCGAGAGCTGCGACGCGGTGCTGATCGTGACGCCGGAGTACAACCGCTCCGTTCCGGGCGGGCTGAAGAACGCGTTCGACTGGGCCAGCCGCCCCTGGGGAACCAACTCGTTTGCCGGGATTCCGTCCGCCGTGGTCGGTGCATCGATCGGCGCGATCGGGACCGCGGTCTGCCAGCAGCATCTGCGCAGCATCCTGGGCTTCCTCGACTCCCCGCAGATGAATTCACCCGAGGCCTACATCCACTTCAAGGACGGGATGATCAACGACGCCGGCGAGATCGCGAACGAGTCCACCGCGGAGTTTCTCGGCAACTACCTCAAGTCCTTCCACGAGCACATCGAGCACATGCTGAGCAAGGTGCCGGCGGACAGCTGAGTCAGAAGGAATACCTGCGTGATCGAACTTGTCATCCAGCAGCGCACCCGTGACCTCGGCAGTTTCGAGGTCGGACGCGTGCTTCCGTTCGCGCAGCGCCGCATGGTGGGCCCGTACATCTTCTTTGACCGCATGGGCCCCAAGGACATGGCGCCCGGCCTGCCCCGCGAGGCGGATGTGCGCCCGCATCCGCACATCGGTCTGTCCACCCTGACCTATCTGTTCGATGGCGAGATCATGCATCGCGACAGTGTCGGATCGGAGCAGGCGGTAGGACCCGGCGAGATCAACCTGATGACATCGGGCAGCGGAATCACGCACTCTGAGCGCTTTGAACGCCTGCGCCGGGAAGGCGGGCTGCTGGACGGCATCCAGGCCTGGGTCGCGCTGCCCGACGAGCGTGAGGAAATGGACCCCGGGTTCTGGCACTACACCAGCACGGCGCTGCCGGTGTTTGACGCCGAGGGCGTGGTCGGCCGTCTGATTGCGGGGAGCCTGTCGGGCGTGGTCTCGCCGGTGCGGACCGAGTCCCCCCAGTTCTATGTCCACTGGGACATGCGGGGCGGCGCCCGGGTCTCGCTGCCGGCGGAATACCCGGAGCGTGCGGTCTACGTGGCACGAGGCGCAGTGGATCTGGACGGTCAGCGCATCGAACAAGGGTTCATGGCCGTCCTCGCTCCCGGCAAGGCGGCAACCATCACCGCCGACGGCGACGCGGTGGTGATGGCGTTGGGCGGCGATCCGGTCGGGCCGCGCTACATCGACTGGAACTTCGTGTCCTCCTCGAAGGAGCGCATCGACCAGGCGCGCGAGGACTGGTCCGCGGGACGCATGAAACTGCCGGACCTGGACAACGAGGAATTCATCCCGTTGCCGCCGAAGATCGGCGAGCTGCGTGAACCCGAACCGATGTCCTGATCCGGCAGCGGTGCCGGGAACGGACGCAGCTCCCTGCCAACCACCGACAGCCCGAGGCGTTACTACAGGGCCAAAACGAAGGGCCTGCGATAGTTCGCAGGCCCTTTTTTTTATCTGGTGCCGAAGGGGGGACTCGAACCCCCACAATGTCTCCATCGGCGGATTTTGAATCCGCTGCGTCTACCGATTCCGCCACTTCGGCGCGGACCGGGAGTATAGCGGAGCGCGCGCGTCGTGCTCCAGCTTTTTTGCCCTTACCAAGGCCACCAGCCGCGGCCGGTCTGGGCATAGCGGTCAGCGGCACGCTCGAACCGGTTGCGTGCACTGACACCGCCGCACAGCAGGTACAGGGGCAGGAACAGCGGCCCCAGGACCATGTACTGGAAGACGTGGGCGCGCTCGTGATCGGCCAGGCAGACCGGTGTCTCGGTGCCCCACCCCGCCCTGTGCGCATAGGTGAGGCACGAGGCGTCCAGATCATCGCCGGTGTGGATGATGACGTTACCCAGCGTAAGCGCCCCGCCCGGCCCCCAACGCCAGCGATGGAACACCAGCGCCAGATCCGCAGCACGCCAATGCACGCGCGCGCCGAAGGGGAGCCCGGCAATGCCCAACACGAGCCCCAGGAGCGTGTTCGGCGATGTCCACGCGATTCCGGCAAGCACCGCCAGCCTCGCCCCTACCGCCCGCGAGCGGCTTGTCAGGGACCTTCCTCCGGCATGAGCAGCCAAAGGATCAGATAGACGATGATTCCGGGGAACGCAGCCGACGCGATTGAGAAGATCACGTACAGAACTCGCAACAGGTTGGAGTTCCAGCCAAAGCGCCTGGCGATGCCGCCCATGACGCCGGCCAGCATTCGATCGGTGCGCGAGCGGGTAAACGGGCCGGATGCGGATTTCATTGGGAAACCTCCTTAGGTCAGCTCGAGCGCTGGGCGAGCCACTCGTGGACGGCCTGCGGCACCTCGCGCTGCGCACGGCTGGAGACGTAGATGCCGATATGGCCTCCGCGGAAAGAGAGTTCGCTGTAGTCCTCCGTACCCACCAGGCCACCCAGCGCCTGCGATGAGGACGGCGGCACGAGATGGTCGTGCTGGGCGAACACGTTCAACACAGGCATGTCGACCCGCGACAGGTCCACGCTGCGGTCGCCGATGCGGATGCTGCCCTTGATGAAGCCATTGGCCTGGTAGAACTGCTTGGTGAACTGGCGAAATGCCTCCCCGGCCTGGTCGGGCGAGTCGAAGATCCAGTTCTCCATGCGCAGGAAGTCCTCCAGCGCCTCCTTGTCATCCATGATGTCGATCAGGCCCACGTACTTCTGCACGAAAAGCCGCCACGGCTTCAACGTCAGGTAGGTGAAATTCATCATGTCGGCCGGGATGTTGCCCAGCGTGTCGACCATCAGGTCCACGTCGACTTCGCGGATCCAGTTCGACAGCATGTTGTCTTCGGTGTGGAAGTCCACCGGAGTGACCATGGTGACGAGGTTCTTGATCTTGGCCGGGTTCAGCGCCGCGTAGCACAGGGAGAAGGCACCACCCTGGCAGATGCCCAGCAGGTTGATGGCGTCCAGGCGATGGGCCGCGCGGATGTGGTCGATCGCGCCGCCCAAATAGCGCTGGATGTAGTCCTCAAGCTCGAGGTAACGATCGGAGCGATCGGGGTAGCCCCAATCCAGGATGTAGACGTCCTCGCCGCGGGCGAGCAGCCCACGCACGATCGACTTGTCTGCCTGCAGGTCCACCATGTACGGCCGGTTGACCAGCGCGTAGGCAATCAGCAGGGGCACCTTGGCGGTAGGTGCACGGCCGTCTTCCAGTTGCGCGCCACGGTAGCGGTACAGGGTGACCTTGCCGTCACTCCAGACCTCCTCTTTCGGCGTCGCGCCGTAGCTGATGTCTCCCACCTGGTGGAGGGTCTTCAGCCCCGCGCGCATCTTCTCCTGCACGCCGCCCGCTTCCCGCGCCAGCGCATCGGCGCTGAAGTCGAAGGGGCCGACGGAGAATGGTGAGGAAGTGTCCATGTCAGCTGGCCTTTGTGATGGTTTTCTTTACTGCCGCGCGAGGCGCGCTGGCAGCGGCCTTTTTCGCGGTTGTTTTGCCACCAGCGGCCTTCCTGGCAGCGGTTGCCTTGGCCGTTTTCTTTGCTCCGGATTTCGCGGGCTGCTTCGCGGCGACCGACTTGGCCGCTTTCCTGGGCGGCTTGCCCGTCGCCCGCTTGGCGGCTTTTTTGGCCGCGGTGTCACCAACGTCGCGGTGCTTGCTCGCGGGCTTGCTGGCACCGGCGGGTTGCGTGGCCGGTTGCGTCGCCGGTTTCTGTGCCGGCGCATCAGGCGCCGCATTTGGCTCAGGCGCCGCGCGCGCGGAAACGCCCGCGTTTGTGGCACGCGAGTCGCCCGATCCGACAGCCTCGATCTGTGCACGCAGCCGGCGAAGCTCGCGCTCCAGCTGGGTGATCTTGCGGTGCGCGGCATCCACTTCAGTACGCGAAGGCATCCCCATGGATTCGCCGACGTTCTCGATTTCCTTCTGCACCGCCGCGCGCAAGGTCATCTGCGCGTTGCCCAACGCGCCGTAGGCGTCGCGGAACCGGGGGGAAATGGCGATGTCGGCATACGCGTCTTCCGCCGCATCGATCCACAGGTCGAACAGCGCGCCCATGGACTCGAGCTTGTTGCCGGGCTGGCTGCATTCCTCGAGTTTTTTCTCGAAGCGCTTGAAGGCATCCTGCAGCGCCTCGTTCATCAGCGCCTGGTAGCCCTTGTTGTGACGCTGGTAATCCTGCTGCGCCTGGATCAGTTCCTTCCAGCGCTGCTCATGTTCGCGGTTGAGGCCGAATGTCGGGGTATCCAGCCACGGGCTGCTGCCCTCGCGCAGCTTCTCCAGCCAGGGCGAGACCTGCTGCATCCACTGCTCGAAACCCTGCTGGCCCTTCCCCTGCATGCCCTTGAGCGCATCGGCGAAGGGGTTGGCCGCGTGGCCACCGAACATCTCCTTCCATGCCTGGCTGACATCGCGCGCGCTGGCATCCTGGCCGGCAAAGCGCGCCGCCAGTTCCTGGATCTGTGCGTACCAGCCCTGGGCCTGGGTATTGAAGCGCTGCACGGTTGCGTCGGCCTGCGGCATCCCGCCGCTGGCCAGCTGGGACCACCAGTTCACCGCCTCGTTCCAGCCGGGCAGGCCGGGGGTCGCAGTCGGACCATTGCCGCCGGGGAAGCCCATGCCGGGGAAACCAGCAGTGCCGACGAAGCCCGACGCCGGGGCACCCTGGCCGCCTGCGCGTAGCATCTCGCCCCACTGGTTCCAGTATTGGCGCGCCACTTCGGCCAGTTCGCCGGCGTCGGCGACGTTGCCGAAACCACCGGGAGGAAACCCACCCGAACCAAATCCCTGATTGCTCATTGAACCTCTCCCAAGCTGGCGTTGATCATAGCAACGCCGTCGTTGCGTACCCGTGCACCACGCGCTTCATCAGGGTTTGGGAATCCGCACCGTTTTGCTGACCATCAGCACGCCGGACAGCGCGAACATCAGTACCAGCGGATGGAATTGCCACGGACCGATCTTCAGCACGCCCAGCCACAGCTGCGATCCGATCGCGCCCTGCGCCGCGGCGATCCACAGCACGATCACCAGCACCAGACTGGTCGGGATCGGCGTGCCTTCGAAGTACTTGACCTTGCCCTCGTCGCCGGACAACTGCTCGGCGGTCACGTTGTAGCGAGCCAGTCGGCTCACCCCGCAACCCACGAAGAAGCTCAGGATCACCCAGTCCCAGCCGCCCTGCATGCCGCACGCATAGGCAAGCGCCGCCGGCGCCACGCCGAAGGAGATCACGTCGGCCAGCGAGTCCAATTCGCGGCCCAGGGTGGACGCGGATTTGCGCCAGCGCGCGACCCGGCCGTCCAGCGCATCGAAGATGAAGGCCAGCGGGATCAGCGCCATGCCGATCATCAGGTCGAACACCACGCCCTCCTGCAGGAAGCGCATTGCTGCGAAGATCGCCCCGGTGCCGCAAAACGCGTTGCCAAGGGTGAACCAGTCCGCAAGCTGGAATTCGCGGAGCATCGAGAAATGACGGGGTTGCTGCATGGGTGGCTCCGGAGCGGTTGGCGGGTATTGCGCGAACCAGGATCCCCAGCGTGCCAAAGAGCGCGTGACGACGGCAACCGGGGCGGCAACTTGTCGCACAATGGATGCGGTCGGCGGCCTGCCCGACCGTTGTTCCTTTCCAAAGACGCCGCTTTCCCCGCCATGCCCACCCCGCTCCGCAAGATCCTCCATGTCGACATGGACGCCTTCTATGCGTCCGTCGAGCAGCGCGACGATCCGTCACTGCGCGGCAAGCCGGTGGTGGTGGCGTGGCGCGGTGCGCGCTCGGTCGTCGTGGCGGCGAGTTACGAAGCACGTGTGTTCGGCGTGCGCTCGGCGATGCCGGCGATGCGTGCCGAACGCCTGTGTCCGGATGCGATCTTCATTCCGCCGGACTTCACGCGCTACAAGGAGGCCTCGCGATTGGTGCGTGAGATCTTCCTGCGCCACACCGATCTGGTGGAGCCGCTGTCCTTGGACGAGGCGTACCTGGATGTCACCGAGAACCGCAGCGGCCTCCCCTCTGCGACCGCTACTGCCGAGGCGATCCGGGCCGCAATCAGGGCAGAAACCGGGCTGACGGCCTCGGCCGGCGTCGCGGGCAACAAGTTCCTCGCCAAGATCGCCTCGGACTGGAACAAGCCCGACGGCACCTTCGTGATCCGGCCCCGCCAGGTGCAGGCGTTCCTCACTCCCCTGCCGGTCGGCCGCCTCCCCGGCGTGGGCAAGGTGATGCAGGGCAAGTTGGCCGAGCTGGGCATCGCTACCGTAGGCCAGTTGCGCGAGGTCGCCGGCGAGGAGCTGGAGATGCGCTTCGGTCGCTGGGGCCGCCGCCTGCATCAGCTGTCGCGGGGCATCGACCACAGCCCGGTGCGCTCGGAACGGTTGAGTGTGCAGATTTCCTCCGAAGACACCTTCGAGCGCGACCTTCCACTGGCGGAACTGGAGCCGCACATCCGGCGTCTGGCAGAGAAGACCTGGGACGGTTACCAGCGCCAGCGGCAACGCCATCCCGATCGCACGCCACGCACGGTGGTGCTGAAGCTCAAGACCGCTGATTTCCGCATCCTGACCCGCAGCCTGACACCGCCCACGCGGCCGGCCACGCTGGACGCGCTCGCCGAGGTCGCCTGCGGCCTGCGCGACCGCGTCGCTCTTCCCGGGAGCACGCTCTATCGGCTGGTCGGGGTCGGGCTTTCGGGGTTCATCGAGGAGGATCCAGGCAGCGTGCAGACGGAATTGTTCGATCTCGCCTGAGTGGCGGCGTATCTCGACGGGTGAGACGGGCAGGTACTATTATTAGTACATGGACCTCTCCGACACTCAGCACCGCCTGCTCGCCTATCTGCGCGAGCACATCGCCCGTCACGGCTATCCCCCGTCACAGATGGAGATCGCCCGTGCCTTCGGTTTCAGCCAGAACCGTTCGGCCCGCCACCACCTGGAAGTGCTCGCGCAGGCAGGTCTGATCGAACTGGCCACCGGGCGTGCGCGCGGTATCCGGCTGACCGGCCCGGGCAATGCCGGAGCGCCGGGCGATGGCCTGCTGCAGGTGCCCTTGCTGGGCCGGGTCGCGGCCGGCCAGCCGATCGGTTCGGACCCGGAAGTGCGGCGTGAACTCACCCTGGACCCGTCTCTGTTCCGCCTGCGTCCGGACTACCTGCTGGAGGTCGAGGGCGACTCGATGATCCTCGACGCCATCCTGCCCGGCGATCTGATCGGCGTGCATCGCACGCCGCAGGCCCGCCACGGCCAGACGGTGGTGGCCCGGATCGAAGGCGAGCTGACGGTCAAGCGACTGGACACCGGTGGTGCGGAAGGCAATGGCGGCCACCTGCGCCTGCTGCCGCGAAACCCGGCTTACGCCCCGATCGAGATCGACGCCCGCATCGTTGACTTCGCCATCGAAGGGCTGTTTGCCGGACTGGTGAGGCCGGGCTGATGGCGGTGGTCAGCTCTCTGGAGTCCCTGCTGGAGTCGCGCCAGGTCTGGCGCGGCCGGCCTGCCCCGCGTGCGCCATCCGGCCAGCCGACCGGTTTTCCCGATCTGGACGATGCCCTGCCCGAGGGCGGCTGGCCGGAAACCGGCCTGACCGAGTTGCTGTTGCCGGCCGACGGCGTGGGCGAACTGCGCCTGCTGTGGCCGACCCTGGCCCGGTTGTCGCAGGCCGACGGCATGATCGCGCTGATCGCGCCGCCGTACCTGCCCTATGCGCCTGCCTGGATGAATGCCGGCATCCGCCTGCAGCGTTTGCAGATCGTCCGCGCCGATCCGCGTGACGCGCTGTGGGCGACCGAGCAGTGCCTGCGTTCGGCGGCCTGCTCGGCGGTGCTGTGCTGGCCTCGCCAGGTGGACGACCGCGCCCTGCGCCGCCTGCAGGTGGCCGCCGAGGCCGGGCAGTGCCTGGGGTTTGCGCTGCGACCGATGAAGGCGGCAGCCAATCCCTCGCCGGCGGCACTGCGGATCGCGGTCGACGCCGACCCAGCCCGGTTGCGGGTACTCAAGTGCCGGGGCGGCAACCCGCCCCCGCAGGCGATCCCGTTTGCCGCGGACGGCAGCCGGCCGCCTTCCCGGCAGGGCGGCGTGGTCCGGGCCTTCCCACCCTCACGCGTGCACAAGTTGCATGCGCTGCCGGCGCGGACCCATTGAGACCCGCCAATGCTCTGGGCCTGCATCCTCCTGCCGCAACTGGCGCTCGACGGCGTCCTGCGCCGCCACCCTGACCCCGCCGCCCCACTGGCGCTGGTGACCGGGCCGGCGCAGCGCCGCGTGCTGCGCGCCGTCAACGCCTCCGCCAAAGCCGCCGGGCTGCGGGCCGGTCAATCCCTGGGCGCGGCGCAGGCCCTGTGCAGCCGTTTCACCGCCGTCGCCCACGATCCGACCGACGACGTGCGCTGGCACAGCTTCCTGGCCGCGTGGGCCTACCGCTACAGCTCGCTGGTCAGCCACGAGATGCCCTCGGCCCTGCTGCTGGAGGTCGAGGCCAGCTTCAAGCTGTTCGGTCCCTGGCCGCGGTTCGAGGCGCAGCTGCGCGAGGACCTGAAGGCGCTGGGATTCCGCCACCGCGTCACTCTGGCACCCAACCCGTATGCCGCCCGCGCGTTGGCCAACCAGCATGACGGGCTGGCCATCCTGACCGATGGCCCCTTGCACAACGCGCTTGCCCAGTTGCCGGTGGAGCGCAGCGGCCTGCCCGCCGAGGTGGCCAGCAGCCTGCGCCGGATGGGGCTGCGCAAGCTGGGCCAGGTCGTCGCGCTGCCGCGCGTGGCGCTGGGCCGGCGAGTGGGCAAGGACGCCCTCGCCCACCTGGACCGCCTCACCGGCGCGCTGCCCACCCCGTTGCGTTATTACCAGCCGCCCGACAGCTTCAGCTCGCGGATCGATCTCAACTACGACGTGGAGTCCAGTCAGGCGCTGCTGTTCCCGCTGCGCCGCCTGACCGCCGATCTGGCCGCCTACCTGGCCGGACGCGACGGCGGCGTGGAGCGTTTCAGTCTGGTGCTGGAGCACGAGCGCTGCGCCGATACCGAGGTGGTGGTCGGCCTGCTGGCGCCCGAGCGCGACCCGGCGATGCTGTTCGAACTGGCCCGGGGCCGGCTGGAGCAGGCGCGGGTTCCCGCCCCGGTGCGCGGCGTGCAGCTGCTGGCCCGTGAACTGCCCCCGTTCGTGCCGGCCGGACGCGACCTGTTCGATGCGCGCCCGCAACAGGCGGTGCCGTGGGAGCAACTGCGCGAGCGCCTGCGGGCCCGGCTCGGCGATGAATCCGTGCAGGGTCTGGGCGTGCGCGCCGACCATCGCCCCGAACGGGCGTGGCAGGCCGAGCACTCGCGGGTCGCTGCCCCCGCCGACCTGCCCCGTCCGGGCTGGCTGCTGCCGCATCCGATGCCGCTGCGCGATCACCAGCTGCGCATCCTCGCCGGACCCGAACGCATCGAGACCGGGTGGTGGGACGGCGACCTGCGCCGTGATTACTACCTGCTGCAGACCAGCCAGGGTCAACGCGCCTGGGCCTACCGCGCCGCCGGCGACCCCCCGCGCCTCACCGGTCATCACCCCGCCAGCAGCGCGGCGGACGGCTTCATGCTGCACGGCTGGTTCTCATGAAAGCGGTGAGCACGCCCCTGCCCGCCTACGCCGAGCTGCACTGCCTGTCCGCCTTCAGCTTCCAGCGCGGGGCATCGACTGCGGCCGAGCTGTTCGAGCGCGCCCGGCAACAGGGCTACAGTGCCCTGGCGATCACCGACGAGGGTTCGCTGGCCGGTATCGTGCGCGCGCTGGAGGCGTCGGAAAAGTCCGGCGTGCCGCTGATCGTCGGCAGCGAGGTCCAGCTGGAGGACGGACCCAAACTGGTCCTGCTGGTGGAGAACCTGGCCGGCTATTCGCGCCTGTGCCAATGCCTGACCCGCGCCCGCCGGCGAGCCCCCAAGGGTGAGTACCGGATGCTGCGCGAGGACTTCGCCTCCGACGCCGCATCGGGCGACAGCGATGCGGGCCCCGATGGCCTGCTCGCGCTCTGGCTGCCACGCGGCGACACCCGCGACGACGCCCTCGACAGCCAACACGCCCGCTGGCTGCACGCCACCTTCCCGGACCGCGCCTGGCTGGCGGTGGAGCTGCATCGCGGCCCGGACGACGACGCCCGCCTGGCCCGCCTGCGCAATCTGGGCGAGCGCATCGGCCTGCCGCTGGTCGCCACCGGCGACGTGCATATGCATGTGCGCGGCCGGCGCGCCCTGCAGGACACCCTGACCGCGGTGCGCCACCACACCACCCTGGCCGATGCCGGGCACCGCCTGTTCCCCAACGGCGAGCGCCACCTGCGCAGCCGCCGCGCGCTGGCGGCGATTTACCCCGAGGACCTGCTAGCCGAGAGCATCCGCATCGCCGAACGCTGCCGTTTCAGCCTGCGCGAACTGCGCTACGAATACCCCCACGAGCTGGTGCCGGTCGGCCACACCGCCGCCTCGTGGCTGCGGCAACTGGTCGAGGAAGGCGCGGCGTGGCGCTGGCCCGGCGGCGTCCAGCCCAAGGCGCGCGCGCTGATCGAGCACGAGCTGGAACTGGTCCACTACAAGCGCTACGAGTCCTACTTCCTCACCGTGCACGACATCGTGCGCTACGCCCGCTCCTGCAACATCCTCTGCCAGGGCCGCGGCTCGGCCGCCAACTCGGTCATCTGCTACGTGCTGGGCGTCACCGAGATCGATCCGGTGCTGATGGACCTGCTGTTTGAGCGCTTCATCTCCCGCGAGCGCGACGAGCCGCCCGACATCGACATCGACTTCGAGCACGAGCGCCGCGAGGAAGTCCTGCAGTACGTCTTCAAACGCTACGGTCGCGAGCGCGCCGCGCTGACCGCCATAGCGATCCAATACCGCGGCCGGGGCGCGGTACGCGACGTCGGTCGCGCACTGGGTCTGCCGCAGGACCTGCTGGGCGAGCTGGCCTCCACACTGGACCGCTGGAGCGGCCAGGCGCCGCTCGACACACACCTGCGCGAGCGCGGCTTCGACCCCGAATCCCCGGTGATGCGCCAACTGGTGGCGCTGACCGAGCAGCTGATCGGCATGCCGCGCCACCTCTCCCAGCACCCGGGCGGCTTCGTGATCTCCGAGCATCCGCTGCACACCCTGGTGCCGGTGGAAAACGCGGCGATGGACGACCGCACCGTGATCCAGTGGGACAAGGACGATCTGGACGCGATGGGCCTGCTGAAAGTCGACTGCCTCGCGCTGGGCATGCTGACCGCCGTCCGCAAGACCCTGGACCTGCTGCGCGCCAGCGGCCGCCGCGACATCACCGTCGCCGATATCCCCGTCAATGACCTTGACACCTTCGAGATGATCAGCCGCGCCGATACCGTGGGCGTGTTCCAGATCGAGTCGCGTGCGCAGATGGCGATGCTGCCGCAGCTGCGCCCGCGCGAGTTCTACGACCTGGTGATCCAGGTGGCGATCGTCCGTCCCGGTCCGATCCAGGGCGACATGGTCCATCCCTACCTGCGCCGTCGCCGCGGCGAGGAGGCGATCACCTACCCCTCGCCCCAGCTGGAGACCGTGCTCAAGCGCACCCTGGGCGTGCCGCTGTTCCAGGAGCAGGTGATGAAGATCGCCATGGTCGCCGCCGACTTCAGCGCCGACGAGGCCGACCGGCTGCGCCGCTCGATGGCCGCCTGGAAGCGTCGCGGCGGGCTGGAGCCGTACCGCGAGCGGCTGATGGCCGGCATGCTGCGCAACGGCTATAGCATCGAATACGCCGAGCGCCTGTTCGAGCAGATCAAGGGCTTCGGCAGCTACGGCTTTCCCGAGTCGCACGCGGCCAGCTTTGCCCTGATCGCCTACACCAGCAGCTGGCTGAAATGCCATGAGCCGGCCGCCTTCGCCTGCGCGCTGATCAATTCCTGGCCGATGGGCTTCTACTCGCCCGACCAGTTGCTGCAGGACGCACGCCGCCGCGGCATCCGCACTTTGCCGGTGGACGTGCGCTACAGCGACTGGGACTGCAGCCTGGAAGCGAATGCAAATGCGAATGCGAATGCCGCGCCCGCGCTACGCGGCTCCACGTCGATGCAACGGCGCTCCGCCCGATCCGGCGAATCCCCCCAACCCGCCATCCGCCTCGGCCTGCGCATGGTGCGCGGCTTCAGCATGGAGGCCGCCCGGCGCATCGAACAGGCACGCGCGCAATCGCCCTTCCACGATGTCGCTGACCTGTGCGCCCGGGCGGCACTGGATCGCCGCGGCCAATCCCTGCTGGCCGATGCCGGGGCGCTGCGTGGACTGGCCGGACACCGCCACCGCGCGCGCTGGGCGATCACCGGTATCGAACCCCAACTGCCCCTGTTCGCCGACCCGGCCACCAGCCGCGAGCCCGAACGCATCGTGCTGCCCCTGCCCTCGCCCGATGAGGACATGCGCGCGGACTACGCCATGACCGGCACCACCCTGGGCCGCCACCCGCTGGCGATGCTGCGCCGGATCCTGGATGCGCGGCGCTGGCGACGCTCGGGCGAGATCGCCAAGCTTCCACACGGACGCCACGTCCGCGCGGCCGGACTGGTGACTCTGCGCCAGCGTCCGCAGACCGCCAGCGGCGTGGTCTTCCTCACCCTGGAGGACGAGGACGGCATGACCAACGTGGTGGTCTGGAACGAATTGGCCGTGCGCCAGCGACGTGAACTGCTGGAATCGCAATTGCTGGCAGTGGAAGGCCGGCTGGAATCACGCGGCGGCGTGCAGCACCTGATCGCCAAGCGACTGGAAAACCTGACCCCATTGCTGGGAACGCTGGACACCCGCTCGCGCGACTTCCACTGACGCCCGTTCTCCCGCCCCCAGAAAACAACGCAAGCCGGAACGGTGCACTCCAACCAGCGATCGCGCTCCGCTAGACCGTCGCCCGTCCCTTCAACAGCAGTTCCAGAGCCCTGCCCACCATCGCGAACGCAAACGCCCCGGTGACGTGCGTCGCCGCGCCCAGACCCGCGCCGCAATCAAGTTTCAGCGATGCCTCGCCCGCCACTTTCGGACGCACACCGCAGACCGTGCCGTCCGCCTGCGGGTACTTCACGTTTTCCAGCGAGTACACCGCCGGCACGCTGAAGTAGCGCTGCGGGCTGCGCGGAAAATTGAACTCGGCGCGCAGCTTCTTGCGGATCAGCGCCAGCATCGCGTCATGCTCGGTACGCGACAGGTCACGCACGCGGATCTGGGTCGGATCCAGGCGTCCGCCCGCCGAACCGCAGACCACCAGCGGCAACTTCCGGCGCCGGCACCAGGCAATCAGTTCCACCTTGCTGCGGAAGCTGTCACAGGCATCCAGCACCAGGTCGAAGTCACGGTCCAGCAGCTCGCCCACGTTCGCCGCGGTGAGGAAACTCTCTACCGCCTCCACCTGCACCAGCGGGTTGATGCTCCGGCACCGCTCCGCCATTGCCACCACCTTGGGCCGGCCGAACTGGCCCTCGTGCGCCGGCAGCTGGCGGTTGGAGTTGGACACGCAGATGTCATCGGCATCGATCAACACCAACCGGCCGACGCCGCTGCGCACCAGCGCCTCGACCACCCAGGAGCCCACGCCTCCCATGCCGACGACAGCCACGCGCGACCGGCTGAAACGGGCAAGCGCACCGGCGCCGTACAGCCGATCGATACCGCCGAATCGCTCCAGCAGGACAGGGTCGAGGGGGTGGTTTTCCATCGCGACATTGTAGAGCCCGCGGCCGCCTGGAGACCGCGCCGTGCGTGCTATCGTTCGGCCAAACATCAGGAACCCCGCCCATGAACAACCCTCAGCCCGAGACCCCTTACGGGGACCACAAGCCCCATGGCAACGGCGCGAAATACATCATCCTGATCCTGGTGGGGCTGGCCATCGGCGTGCTCGCCACGGTGATGCTGCTGCGAGCGCTGGAAGGCCGCAAGACCTGGCAGGACCACTTCCCGGGCGCCGCCATGCACATGATGGAGGCCCATGCCGCGCAGTTGGGCGGGAAGATCAAGGCCAACCGTTGCAGCGCGTCAGACTCGCAGCCGCACATCAAGGCACTGCGGACAGTCAGTGACGACCTTGAGCCGGCCTTCCCGGGCCTTGCCGATGACGCGCGCTTCGCGGGCCACGCCGGGGACCTGCGCGCCACGCTGGATGCCGCGCTGGCGACCCCGGCGGAAGGCTGCGAGAGCCTCATCGCGACGGCGGGGAAGATTGGTGACAACTGCAAGGCGTGCCACCAGGACTTCCGCTGATCCCCCTGCTGCGCTCGGCAGGTTGACCCTGCGTTCATCGGTAGCGTCCTAAGTTGGCTGCGTGGCTTGTTGCCCACCCCAATTCCAAGGTCGGAGAACCGCATGAACATCACCAAACAGCGCTCCATCACTACCGCCCTCGTTGCTGCCGCCGCGCTTGCGATGGCGGGTTGTGCCACCGGCCCGGGTTACAGCTCGGGAGGCGGCTATGCCAGCCAGCCCGCGTACGGCAGTCAAACCAGCTGCCAGGATTGCGGCACCATCGTGCGCATCGAGCACATGGGCTCCACCGGCTCCAATGTTCCCAACGCCACCGGCGCTGTCCTGGGTGGCGTGGTGGGCGCGGTAGCCGGGCGTGAGCTGGGCAGCAGCAAGAGCACGGGCCGCCGCAATACGGCGACCGTCGCGGGTGCAGCTGCGGGCGCCCTGGCCGGCAACGCAATCCAGAACAACGTTCAAGGCGACACCTACCGCGTCCACGTCCGCATGGATAACGGCCGGACCGTGTCGGTCGACCAGCGGAACGTCAACGGCATGCGTGAAGGTTCCTACGTTCGCGTGTACGGCGGCGCGGCGCATCTTCGCTGAGCAAGCCTGATCTGATTCGTCTGCGACATCCAACGCGCAGGCAACAAAAAACCCCGGACTGGCCGGGGTTTTTTGTTGACGCGGTTCCGTTCCTTACTCCGGGCGGACCTGGTCGGCCTGCAGACCCTTCTGGCCCTGCGTGACCACGAAGGACACCGCTTGGCCTTCCTGAAGGCTCTTGAAGCCGTCGGACTCGATGGCACGGAAGTGGACGAACACGTCTTCGCCATTCTCACGGCTGATGAAGCCAAAACCCTTGGCATCGTTGAACCATTTTACGGTTCCGTTTTCACGGTTGGACATCTTGTAGCTCCCTGGAACATTCTGAATTGAACCGGCGCGGCTGCGCCAGGCTGGTTGCAAGGAAGAAACAAGGTGCAACGATGAGCGATCCGGGAACCACATCATCGGGCCGTGATTCACAATGACCCTGACAAACAGCGGCCCGAAACTACCCCGGGAACCGCAAGATTGCAATCAATCCCTTCTCATGGATCGCCGATTTGGACCTCCAAGCGCTTTTTTACCTGATCGCCGTGGTGCTGGTCGCGCTGGGCGTGGCTGGCACGATCCTGCCGGCACTGCCGGGGATACCGCTGATTTTTGCCGGAATGTTTCTCGCCGCCTGGGCCAGCGGCTTCGAGCAGGTCGGGCCATGGATCCTGCTGCTGCTTGGGGTGCTGACGGTGTTGTCGATAGCCATCGACCTGCTGGCCACCGCGATGGGAGCGAAACGCGTGGGCGCGAGTCGCATGGCCCTGGCAGGCGCGGTCGTGGGGACGGTTGCCGGTCTTTTCTTCGGTCTCATCGGATTGCTGGCGGGGCCGTTCCTGGGTGCGCTGGCCGGACAGCTGATGCATGACCGCCACCTCGGGCGGGCAGCCCGTGTCGGCTTCGGCACATGGCTCGGGATGCTGGTGGGGACGGTGATGAAGATCGGGGTGGTCTTCGCCATGCTCGGCATCTTTGCCGCCGCGTGGTTTTTCTGAGGGTCCCACGCGTTCCGCGCACGATCTTCACGTTGCGCGACGCAGCGCCTGTTCAAAGTGACCGCGGAAAAGGGGAATCCCATGCTGTCCTGGAGCCGTAAACATATGACGTGGGTCATCGTGCTGACCGTGCTTGTCACTGCCGTCGTGGTCGTGATCGGGCTCAACTTCACCACCTCTGAAAAGCATATCGAGCGCCGTATCGATCATCACTACGCGATCAGTGACGAACAGTACGAGCGGGAGATGGCGGTCATGCTCGGGCCGGGCATTCTGACTGGCAACAAGGTGGAGGCACTCAACAACGGTCGCCAGATCTTCCCGGCGATGCTGGAGGCAATCCGTTCCGCCCGAGCCTCGATCACCTTTGAGACCTACATCTACTGGTCTGGCGAAATCGGCCGCGAGTTCAGCGATGCGCTGTCCGAGCGGGCACGCGCGGGCCTGCCTGTGCACGTGACCATCGACTGGGTGGGCAGCCTGAAGATGGATGAGGCACTGCTCAAGTCGATGGAGGATGCCGGGGTTGAGGTGCAGCGCTACCGCCCGCTGCACTGGTACAGCCTCACCCGGATGAACAATCGCACCCACCGCAAACTGCTGGTGATCGACGGCCGCGTCGGGTTCACCGGTGGCGTGGGCATCGCCGACCAGTGGGAAGGCAAAGCCGAGGATCCCGATCACTGGCGCGACATGCACTTCCGCATCGAAGGACCCGCCGTCGCCCAGGTCCAGGCGGCCTTCAACGACAACTGGATCAAGACAACCGGCGTGGTGCTAAGCGGCCCGACCTATTTTCCGCTGCTGGAGCCCGTGGGCGACATGGACGCGCACATGATCATCGCCTCGCCGGCCGGCGGCAGCGAGAGCATGCACCTGATGTACCTCATGTCCATCGCCGCCGCGCAGCAGTCCATCGACCTGGCGGCGGCTTACTTCGTGCCAGACGAGCTGATCATCGCAGCGCTCCTGGCCGCGCGCGAGCGCGGCGTCCGCATCCGCGTGCTACTGCCCGGGCCGCATATCGACTCCGCCTCGGTGCGGGTGTCGTCGCGTTCGACCTGGGGCGCGCTGCTGCGCAACGGCGTGGAGATCCACGAGTACCAGCCGACCATGATGCACACCAAGCTGCTGGTGGTGGACGGCGAGATGACGTCGGTCGGCTCCACCAACTTCGATATCCGCTCCTTCCGGCTCAATGACGAGGCGAGCCTGAACATCTACGACGCCGACTTTGCGCAGGCGATGACGGCAGTGTTCGAGCATGACCTGCAGTCCGCCAAGCGCTACACCCACGAGATGTGGGTCAACCGGCCATGGCGGGAGAAAATGGCAGAGCGCTTTACCCTGCCCTTCAAGTCCCAGTTGTGATCGAGCCCTCCGGAGTTTGTTGATGTCCAGGTCGTTGCGCCTCGTCTCCATTCTGCTCGCCGGCGCATTGATGGTGCTCCTTGTTTTCGGCGTTGCCGCGCAGGACACGCTGCCCGGCGGCGGAGCTGCTGGGGTCGCCGCCACGGTCACTTCGGACGAGGTCGATGCGACAGAAGTGCCTGACGACGACGCGCTGACCCTGCAGGTTGCCCGCAGACTGCAGAAAGCCGACGGCATGCAGGACGTCAACGTGACAGTCACCGGCGGCGTTGCCCGCCTCGAGGGCAGCGTGTTGGAGGTGGAGGACCGCACACTCGCCGAGCAGATTGCCAGTCAACACCCCGGCATCAGCGCGGTGGAGAACCAGGTGACGCTCACCACGCACCTGATCGACCGCTTCGACGCCGCGACCGCTATCGCGATGGACAAGGTCTTCCGCCTGTTGTCGGCCCTGCCCCTGCTGATCGTTGCGGTGGCAATGGTGCTGGGGTCTTGGTGGCTGGGGCGCTGGCTTGGCCGACGCATCGGTCAACACAAACTGCACACCAGCAACCCCTATATCAACGGGCTGGCGCGCAACCTCGTTCAATGGCTGGTGTTGATCATCGGTGTGCTGGCCGCACTGAACCTGCTGGGTGCGACTTCGCTGCTCGGTGCGGTGCTCGGCTCGGCGGGAGTCGTCGGGCTGGTGCTCGGCTTTGCATTCAAGGACATTGCCGAGAATTACGTTGCCGGCGTCCTGTTGGGCCTGCGGCGCCCATTCTCACCCGGCGACACCCTGCGCATCGAGTCCTACGAAGGCAAGGTCGTCGCCCTTACCTCGCGCGCGACTATCCTGATGACACTGGACGGAAACCGACTCAGCCTGCCCAACTCGCTGGTGTTCAAGTCGGTGGTGCTCAACTTCACCAGCAATCCACGGCGGCGCTTTGACTTCGTGATTCCGGTGGATGGCGCGTCGTCGATGGGCACCGCGCAGGAGGTGGGCCTGCAACGCATTGCCGGCATAGACGGCGTGCTGCTCGATCCGCGACCGTCCTCGATCATCAACAGCTATGATGGCAACGAGATCCGCATCCAGTTTTTTGGCTGGATCGACCAGCGCCAGAACGACCTCGGGGGTGTTCGCAGCGCGGCGATCCGCGCGGTGCGCAACGGCTTCTTCCTTGCCGGTATCCAGATGCCGCGCTCCGTCCAGCACGTCGTCTCGATGCCCGGCCCGGACGCCTCCGCCTCAGCCGCCGAGCCCACTGCAGCCGAAGCGGTGGCCCTGGACGAAAGCCCGGATAGCGCGCCCCAGGACACCTCCATCAACCGCGACATCGACCAGCAGCTCGCCGACGAGCAACGCGCACACTCTCCCGAAGACCTGATGTCACCGGAATCCTGAACTCCATGAGCACAAAATTGTGATGCCATCCGCCGCCATCCGCCCTGCTTTGCTGCCTTTCTTTATCCTGGCGTCGCTCGCCGTCGTGGCTCCGGCCTCCGCCCAGGACCTGATGTCGCCAGAACTCCCCGCGACCCCGGAAGCCTGCGCCGCGCTGGGCCTGGATGTGGAAAGGCTGGCCTGCTACGACAACGTGTTTGCGCGCCGCGCGACCGACACCGCTCGCGCTGACAGCGATGCGGATTCCGCACGCGAGAAGCGGGCCGCGCGGGCGGCGCAGGATGTCCAGGACGGCGCGGCCACCCCCGCCGCGGCAAGGGCGCGTCTGGTGGCCGGCAACCTTTTCAGCACCGATACCGGTGACGACGCACTGGTTGAGCGCATTGCCAACGCAGGCAAGGGAGGATTGCTGGACAGTCGCTGGGAGTTGGCGCGCGATTCCAAGCTGGGCATTTTCAACCTGCGCGCCTACAAGCCGGTGTACCTGCTGCCGGCCGTCTGGAACAGCAGCCCCAACAAGCATCCCACCAGCTCCGATGCCAACATTCCCGCGCAGCCGGTTTCGCTGAAAAGCGTTGAAGCCAAGTTCCAGGTCAGCTTCAAGACCAAGGCACTTGAGAACCTGATCGGCAACAACGGCGACCTCTGGATGGGCTACACGCAGACCTCCCACTGGCAGGTCTACCAGGGCGACGATTCGCGCCCGTTTCGCGAATCCAACTACGAGCCGGAGGTCATGCTGGTCTTCCGCAACAACTACGGGCTGCCCGGCGGCTGGCGCGGGCGGATGCTGGGTGTTGGTGTCAACCACCAGTCCAACGGGCGTGCCGATCCGCTTTCGCGCAGTTGGAACCGGGTGATGGTCAACATCGGCATGGATCGCGAGGACTGGGCGCTGATGGTGCGGCCATGGTGGCGGCTGTCGGACGGCAGCGACGACGACAACCCCGACATCGAGAACTACATGGGCCGGGCCGATGCAACGCTGGTGCATGTGCGCGACGGGCACGAGTTCGCCTTGATGGCGCGGCATTCCCTTCGTACCGGCAGCGATTCGCGCGGGGCGTTGCAGTTCGACTGGGGTTTCCCGCTGACCCGCACGCTGCGCGGCCACGTGCAGGTGTTCGATGGCTATGGCGAGAGCCTGATCGACTACAACCACCGCTCCACCCAGGTCGGCCTGGGGATCTCGCTGCTGGAGTGGTTCTGAGGCCGACCCTGGTCCGCGGTCAGGCTTCTGCCAACTGCAGTGGGATCGTGCCGATCCGTGCCTGCCACTCGCGCGGACCGGTGACGTGCACCGACTCGCCGGTTGAATCCACTGCAACGGTCACCGGCATGTCCTGCACGGTGAACTCGTAGATCGCTTCCATCCCAAGATCCTCGAACGCGACCACGCGCGCGGCCTTGATCGCCTTCGAGACCAGATACGCGGCGCCGCCCACGGCCATGAGGTACACGGACTTGTGGCGGCGGATAGATTCGATGGCCTCGCTGCCCCGCTCGGCCTTGCCGACCATGCCCAGCAGGCCGGTCTGGCTGAGCACCTGCTCGGTGAACTTGTCCATGCGCGTCGCGGTGGTCGGACCGGCCGGTCCCACGACTTCGTCGCGGACCGGATCGACCGGACCGACGTAGTAAATGAAGCGACCCTTGAAGTCGACCGGCAGCGGCTCGCCGGCATCGAGCATGCCGACAATGCGCTTGTGCGCCGCGTCGCGGCCGGTCAGCAACTTGCCGTTGAGCAGGATCGTCTCACCGGGTTGCCAGCTGGCAACATCCTCGGCGGTGACCGTATCGAGATCCACGCGGCGGCCCTTGGATGCGTCATAGGTGAGCTGCGGCCAGTCTTCCAGTGACGGCGGGTCCAGCATCACCGGACCGCTGCCGTCCAGGGTGAAGTGGGCGTGGCGGGTGGCGGCGCAGTTGGGAATCAGCGCCACGGGCAGGTTGGCCGCGTGCGTCGGGAAATCCTTGACCTTGACGTCCAGCACCGTGGTCAGGCCGCCGAGGCCCTGGGCGCCGATGCCCAGGCCGTTGACCTTGTCGAACAGCTCGATCCGCAGCTCTTCGGCGCGGTTGGACGCGCCGCGCGCTTTCAGCTCGGTGATGTCGATCGGCTCCATCAGCGATTCCTTCGCCAGCAGCATCGCCTTCTCCGCGGTACCGCCGATGCCGATCCCCAGCATGCCCGGCGGGCACCAGCCTGCACCCATCGTCGGCACGGTCTTCATCACCCAGTCGACCACGGAGTCGGAGGGGTTGAGCATGGCGAATTTGGCCTTGGCCTCCGAGCCGCCGCCCTTGGCTGCGACGATCACATCGACCGTATGGCCGGGAACGACCTTGACGTTGACCACGCCAGGCGTGTTGTCCCGGGTGTTGATGCGCTTGCCAGCCGGATCGGCCAGCACGCTGGCGCGGAGCTTGTTGTCGGGATGGGCGTAGGCGCGGCGCACGCCCTCGTGGACCATGTCCTCGACGCCCATGGTGGCGTCATCCCAGCGCACGTCCATGCCGATTTCCAGGAACACCGTAACAATGCCCGTGTCCTGGCAGATCGGCCGGTGGCCTTCGGCGCACATGCGCGAGTTGATCAGGATCTGCGCGATCGCATCCTTGGCCGCGGCACTTTCCTCACGCTCGTAGGCCGCCGCGAGGCTCTTGATGTAGTCCACCGGGTGGTAGTACGAGATGTACTGCAACGCGTCGGCAACGGACTGGATGAAGTGCTCCTGCCGGATCGAGACGGGCTGGTGGACGGCAGACGGGTTGGCGGCATTGCTCACGGCGCGGACTTCAGGCTGGCGGAGGGGTTGTCATTCTAACGGCCCGGGCTCCAACGGGCGCGCGCCGCCCTGGCGGCACTTGCCCCGATGGCTGGCGGCCTCTCCCGCCGCCAGCCCTCCCCTGTCAATCAGGAGCAGCCACCGCAGCAGTCGCTGCCTTCGCCACTGTGCGGTGCCGCGTTGCTGGCAGGGTAGCCCGCTGCGACCAGCGCATCGATGGCCTGCTGCTGGGTGATTAAACCTTCGACGCGAACCTGCTGGTCGGCGACGTTGACGGTGACCTGCGCGGTGGGGTCCTGCGCGAGGATGGCTTTCTGGATGGCGTCACCGCACTTGTCGCAGGTGATCTTTTCAACTTCGAGCAACATGGACTTCAACTCCTGATGAGCGTGGATATCGAGTGGATGCAGCATGGGTTCAAATGATCGCCTGCGCCTTGACCCTGATCAGGCGAGCGGGAAAATCCTCGGCGGCCTACGAAGGGGTTGCTCCAGCGGTGGTCCTTGATTCACGCGCCGGAGAGACCGGGATTGGCAGAATTGCGCCCTGACAAGCAGGTGCAATCGCGTGCCTTCGCCCGCAGGATGGACGACCTTTGGATTCCAGCTTTCCTCATACCCGAGCCCTGACCAGCCGTGAGGGGCTCGGCGGACCGAGCCGCGCGCATTGGCGACGGGTAGACCGGCATGGCTGAGACGAAGACGGCCGCCCACGGCCCGCTCCGCCGCCCCAGCGCCAAGCCCTCGCTGCGCGAGCGCTTCGACGCACTGCGAAACCTCCCGCCTTTCCTGCGCATGATCTGGGCGACCAGCCGGTCGCTGACACTCGTGACCCTCGGCCTGCGCGTGGTGCGCGCGCTCGTGCCGATCGCCACGCTCTACATCGGCAAGCTGATCATCGACGAGGCGATCCGCCTGGTCGCCATAGGCAACGTTTTCGACACCCTCCAGGTGGCGTGGCAGAGCGGCCAGCTGAATTACCTGGCGACATTGCTGGCGATGGAGTTCGGGCTGGCGATCGCCTCGGACCTGCTGGGACGACTGACCAGTTACGGCGACGGACTGCTCTCGGAGCTTTTCACCAACGCGACCAGCGTGCGCCTGATGGAACATGCCGCGACCCTGGACCTGCAGGACTTCGAGGATCCCGACCTGCAGGACAAGCTCGATCGCGCGCGGCGCCAGACGATGGGGCGGCAAAACCTGCTCAGCCAGCTGTTCGGCCAGTTGCAGGACGCGATCACGGTGGTCAGCTTCGCGATCGGCCTGCTGGTGTACGCGCCGTGGCTGATCGCCCTGCTCGCGGTGGCCCTCATTCCGGCCTTCCTGGGCGAGGCGCATTTCAACGCGCTGGGCTACTCGATCAACTTCGCCTGGACGCCCGAGCGCCGGCAGCTGGAGTACGTGCGCCAGATGGGCGCGAGCGTGGAGACGGCCAAAGAGGTCAAGATCTTCAACCTCCACCGCTTCCTGGTGGCCCGCTACACCGAGCTGGCTGACAAGTTCTACCTCGTCAACCGCGCGCTTGCCCGTCGACGCGCGCTGTGGGGTTCAGCGCTGGCGGCGCTGGGGACGCTGGGGTACTACGCGGCCTACGCCTACATCGCCTGGCGCACCGTGCGCGGGGACTTCAGCATCGGCGACCTGACCTTCCTGGCCGGCAGCTTTCGCCGTCTGCGCCAGCTGCTGGAGGGCCTGCTGGTCGGCTTCTCCCAGGTTGCCGGGCAGGCGCTGTACCTGGACGACCTGTTCTCGTTTTTCGCCACCCAGCCCCGGATTATCTCTCCCACTGACCCCGTTGCGTTCCCGCAGCCGATACGCAGCGGCTTCGTGTTCGAGAACGTTGGCTTCCGCTATCCGGACGCCAACAAGTGGGCACTGCGGGGTCTGGACTTCGAGCTGCGCGCTGGCGAGGTGCTTGCCCTGGTCGGCGAGAACGGTGCGGGCAAGACCACGCTGGTGAAGCTGCTCGCACGTCTCTACGACCCGGTCGAAGGCCGCATCCTGCTGGACGGGCGCGACCTGCGCGAATACGACCTCGACGAGCTCCGCGCCAACGTCGGCGTGATCTTCCAGGACTTCGTGCGCTACCACCTCACCGTGGGCGAGAACATCGGCGTCGGCCAGATCAACGCGATGGACGATCACGGCCGCATCCGCGAGTCCGCGCGACGCGCAATGGCGGAAGACATGATCGAGCGCCTGCCTGACCGCTACGAGCAGCTGATCGGGCGCCGTTTCAAGACCGGCGTGGACCTGTCCGGCGGCGAGTGGCAGAAGATCGCGATCGCCCGCGCCTACATGCGCGATGCGCAGGTGATGATCCTCGACGAGCCGACTGCGGCGCTGGACGCGCGGGCCGAGTTCGAGGTCTTCCAGCGATTCAAGGAATTGTCCGCGGAAAAGACCGCCGTGCTGATCTCGCACCGGTTTTCCAGCGTTCGCATGGCCGACCGGATCCTGGTGCTGGCCGACGGCGGGCTGGAGGCAAGCGGCACCCACGAGGAGCTGCTTGCCGCCGGCGGCCGCTATGCGGAACTGTTCGAACTTCAGGCCGCGGGATATCGCTGAGCGACGCGTCTCAGAACAGTGACGCCTGCGGCGGTTCGGGGGCGGAGTAGTCCAGCTTGCCGTCGACAATCCGGGCCGCCGAGGTATAGGGATGCTCGTCGCTGCGCCCCGGCGCCATCAGGTGGATGACCTCCCAGCCCTGCGCCTTGAAATCATCCGAGATGAGGCCGCGGTGGCACTGCCACCACACCGCCTCGGCGCACATGATCGCGACGCGCTCCTGCAGCGCCAGATCGGCGAGTCGGTCACGTGCCGCCTCGTAACCCGGTGTCTCCATGTAGTCCGCGTAGCCGCGGAAACTGTCGTTGCGCCAGGCCGTGTTATGCGTGTTGGGGTCGACCTTGCGGCGCCCGCCCAGGTCGGTCATCGGAACGAATCGAATGCCGGTGGCGGGCATCTCGCGCGCCATCGCCTCGGCACTGAACTGCGGATTGCGGCGTGAGCCAGGAAAACGGCGGACGTCGACAAGCGCGGTAATCCCGGCGTCGTTCAGCATTCCCACGAAAACCGGCCACTCGCGGGTGGAGTGGCCAATCGTCCAAAGCGTTCCTGTGTGACTCAGCATGCGTTTCAGCGTGCCAGCCACGGCGTGAAGCCACGTTGACGCCTCCCCCGATACGGTAGCCGCATCCATGGAGACCAACATGCCCGATACAGCACGCAGCAATGACGCCCCGCCCGCGGAAACCTATTCGCACCGCGCAGGGGATCCAGATGCGGAGTCGTTGCCAGTGGCCCGGAAGGAGGAGCCCGGCGTAGAACACGGTCTGGCTCGAACCGCGCGGATCATCGGCTTCCTGCTCAAGTACCGCAATTCAGGGGTGTTTGGCGGGCTCGATCTGAGCGACGCGCTCGACAATGGCGAGGCGGTGGCCGCTGACGGCACGGCGGAGCAGTTCGTCGATGACCTGGAGGCACTCGGCCCCACCTTCGTCAAGATCGGCCAGACGCTCTCCACGCGTCCCGACATGGTCCCCCAGGAATACGTCGAGGCGCTGGAGCGGATGCAGGACGACGTCTCCCCGCTGCCGTTCCCGGTCGTGCGTGAGGCGATCGAAGACGCACTTGGCTTCCGCCTGACCAAGGCCTACGCCAGTTTCGATGAGCAGCCGCTGGGCTGCGCGTCATTGGCCCAGGTGCACCGCGCCACCCTGCGCGACGGCACCCCGGTCGCGGTCAAGGTGCAACGCCCGCACGCGGTCGAGCAGATCCGTGCCGATCTCGACGCCCTGGCGTCCATCGCCGGACGGGTGGATCAGGCGACCGACCTGGGCCGGCGCATCCACTTCGCCGATTGGGTGCATGAGTTCCGCAAGACCCTGCTCGCCGAATTGGACTACCGGGCCGAGGCCGAGAATCTGGAACGCTTCGGCGAGCACTTCGCCGGATATCCGGAGCTGACCGTGCCCAAGCCGATCTGGGACCTGACCCGCACCCGGCTGATGACGATGGAACTCGTGGTCGGCACCAAGGTCACCGAGATCAGCGGCATGCGCCGCGCCGAGGAGCCGATGGGCCACCTGGCCACGGCCCTCATGCGTGGCTACCTGGACCAGACCTTCATCCACGGCGAGATCCACGCCGATCCGCACCCCGGCAACCTGCTGGTGACCGACGACGGGCGCCTGGCGGTGTTCGACCTGGGCATGGTCGCGCACGTCCCGCCCAAGCAGCGGGAGCGCTTGCTGAAACTGCTGTTCGCGGCGGTGGACGGACGCGGCGAGGACGTCGCCGCCGAAGGCATCGCCATGGGCACGCGCCTGGAGGACTTCGACGGCGAGGCCTACCTGCGCGAGGTCAGCCAGCTCGTATCCCGCTACGCCGCCCACTCCACACGCAGCCACGGCACCCACATGTCCGAGGGTCGGCTGGTGCTGGACCTGGCCCGCATCGCGACCGCCTGCGGACTGCGGACGCCGCCGGAGATGAGCCTGCTGGGCAAGACGCTGCTCAGCCTGGAATCGGTCTGCGTGGCGCTGGACCCCAACATGGACGTCAAGAGCCTGGTCGAGGACCACCTGCAGCACGTCATGCGCGAGCGGCTGCGCAAAACCCTGTCGCCGTCGAACCTGGCCGGGGAGATGATCGAGCTGCACGAGTTGCTGCGCGAGGCGCCTCGCAAGATCGGCGACGCGCTTTCGCTGATTGCTGACAACCGCCTGCAGATGCGGATCACAGGCCTGGACAACTCCCAGTTGCTGGAGGCGCTGCAGAAGATCGCCAACCGGATCGCCGCCGGTGCGGTCACCGCCGCGCTGATTCTCGCCGCCGCGTTCATGATGCGTGCCGGCGAAGGTCCGAAATTGTTGGGTTACCCGGCCGTTGCGATGATCCTGCTGGCACTGGGCGCTGGGCTGGGCGTGGCAATTGTACTCAGCGCGTTGCTGGGCGATCGACGCGCGAAGCCGCGTGAAGAACGCGGCCCACGCTGACCCGCGCAGCTTTGACCTCAATCAAGCGCGCCCGGGCGATAACGTCCATAGTTGCCGCATAACGATTACTGGAGCCATGTGAATGAAGATCCTTCTTGCCGTTGACGGCAGTGAAAACAGCACCCGTGCCGCAAACTTCGTCGCCAAGCTCGCCAGGAGCCTGTCCACGCCGGCACAGATCATCCTGCTGCACGCCGATGTGCCCTTGCTTGCGGGTGTGAAGGACGCACTGGGGACCCAGGGGACCCTTGACTACCACGCCGACAACAGCCGTTACGCACTCAAGGACGCCCGCGCGGTATTGACTGATGCGGGATTGGAATTCGATGCGCGTGCGGTGGTGGAGGATGCCGACAAGGCGATCGTTGAAATCGCCGCCAACGATGCCGTCGACATGGTGGTCATGGGATCGCGTGGACGCACCGCGTTGCGGGGGTTCCTGCTCGGTTCAACCGCGACCAAGGTGATTGCCCAGGCCGGCGTACCGGTAACCGTCGTCCGCTGACGGATGTACCTGCCAGCCCGCGCCGGGGTCCGCCCGGCGCGATCGGCTAAAATACGCGTTCCCACGTCTCCCACGCAGTACTTTCCGCTATGTCATCTGCCTTCGGCACCGAAACCGTGCTGGACGTCCGTCACTGGACGGACGACTACTTCAGCTTCACCACCACCCGCGACGACGGCTTCCGGTTCGAGAACGGGCAGTTCGTGATGATCGGCCTGGATGTGCCGCAGCCCGACGGCTCGACCAAGCCGCTGATGCGGGCGTATTCCATCGCCAGCGCGAACTGGGAGGAGCAGCTCGAGTTCTTCTCCATCAAGGTGGCCAACGGTCCACTGACGTCGCGCCTGCAGCACATCCAGCCCGGCGATGCGATCCGGATCGGGCGCAAACCCACCGGCACGCTGCTGATCCATGATCTGCATCCGGGCCGTAACCTCTACCTGCTGGGGACCGGCACGGGCTTCGCGCCCTGGCTGTCGATCATCAAGGATCCAGAAGTCTACGAACGTTTCGAGCGGATCATCCTGACCCACGGCGTGCGCCGCGAGGCCGACCTTGCGTACCGGGATTACATCCTCAAGGAACTGCCCAACCATCAGTTCCTGGGCGAGGAGATCAGCGCCAAGCTGCGCTACTACCCGGCCGTCACCCGCGAGCCGTTTGTTTTTGACGGCCACGATCACCGGGGCCGGATGACCGACCTGATGGCCAGCGGCCAGATGATGGAGCACCTGGGTCTTGAGCCGCTCGACCCCGCGCATGACCGCGCGATGGTCTGTGGCAGTCCGCAGATGCTTGCCGACTTCCGCACGCTCCTGGACGGTCGCGGGTTCACTGCCGCACCGCGGATCGGCGTGCCCGGCGACTATGTCTTCGAGCGCGCGTTCGTCGAGAAATAAGCGACGTACGCGACCAGCCCGGCCCCGCGCTTCCTGTCAACGGCTTCCCCGCATTCCCGGGCGCGGCCACAATCGGGCTCCCCGCGCTTCGGGGTCCCGTTTTCCGCAAGGTCACACCCAATGCCTCAAGCCACTGATACGACGACCGACACGCTGTCCGACACCGCCGCCGCAAGCGCGGCGACCGACAGCCGCCACGCTGCCCGCGTAGCCACGCAGATCGCGGGCACGATCGCCGGTGAAATCGGTGCCCGCCCGGCGCAGGTGCTGGCGGCGATCGGTCTGCTGGACGAAGGCGCGACGGTGCCGTTCATCGCGCGCTACCGCAAGGAGGTTACCGAAGGCCTGGACGACACCCAGCTGCGCAACCTGGAGACGCGCCTGATCTACCTGCGCGAGCTGGAAGAGCGCCGCGCGACCGTGCTGGCCAGCATCGAGGAACAGGGCAAGCTCACCGACGAGCTGCGCGCCGACATCGAGGCGGCCGACAGCAAATCCCGTCTGGAGGACCTCTACCTGCCCTACAAGCGCAAGCGTCGCACGCGCGCCCAGATCGCCCGCGAGGCGGGCCTGGAGCCGCTTGCCGACGGCCTGCTGGCGGATCCGTCGCAGATCCCGGAAACCGCAGCCGCCGCCTTCGTCGATGCCGAAAAAGGCGTGGACGACGTCAAGGCCGCGCTGGAGGGCGCCCGGGCGATCCTGATGGAGCGCTGGGGCGAGGACGCGGCTCTCGTGGGCGAGCTTCGGGAGTGGCTGAGCGAGGTGGGCGTGATCCGCGCACGCGTCATCGAGGGCAAGGAGGCCGAGGGCGCCAAGTACCGCGATTATTTCGACCATTCCGAGCCGCTGTCGCGGATCCCGTCGCACCGGCTGCTCGCGCTGCTGCGCGCGCGTCGCGAGGAGTTCATCCAGCTCGACCTGGACCCGGGCAAGGACGCGGACGCCGGCCATGCGCAGGCCGAGGCACGGGTCGCGCACCACGCCGGCGTCGCCAACCGCGAGCGGCCCGCCGACGCCTGGCTGCTCAATGCGTGCCGGCTGACCTGGAAGGCCAAGCTGCACCTGCACCTGCTGCTCGACCTGTTCGGCCAGGCGCGCGAGAAGGCGGAGGCGGAAGCCATCGCCATCTTCGGCGACAACCTCAAGGACCTGCTGCTGGCCGCTCCCGCGGGGCCCAAAGCGGTGCTGGGGCTGGACCCCGGCCTGCGAACCGGTGTCAAGGTCGCCGTGGTGGACGCGACCGGCAAGCTGGTCGCCACCGACACCATCTTCCCGCACCAGCCGCGCAACCAGTGGGACGGCTCGCTGCACCTGCTACGCGCGATGTGTGTGAAACACGGCGTGCAACTGATCGCGATCGGCAACGGCACCGCATCGCGCGAGACCGACAAACTGGCCGGCGACCTGATCAGGATGGCGCCCGAACTCAAGATGCAGAAAATCGTCGTCAGCGAGGCCGGCGCATCGGTGTACTCGGCCTCCGAGCTGGCGGCGAAGGAATTTCCGGATCTGGACGTCTCGATCCGCGGCGCGGTGTCGATTGCACGCCGCCTGCAGGACCCGCTGGCGGAGCTGGTCAAGATCGAACCCAAGGCGATCGGCGTCGGCCAGTACCAGCACGACGTGGACGCCTACCGGCTTGCCCGCGCGCTGGATGCTCGCGTCGAGGACTGCGTCAACGCGGTGGGCGTGGACGTCAACACCGCCTCCGCCGCCCTGCTCGCCCGGGTCTCGGGCCTGAGTTCGACCGTGGCCGAGAACATCGTCGTGTACCGCGACGAGAACGGCGCGTTCAACAATCGCAAATCACTGCTCAAGGTGCCGCGCCTGGGCGACAAGACCTTCGAGCAGTGCGCGGGCTTCCTGCGCGTGGCCGATGGCGACCAGCCGCTGGACGCCTCCTCGGTGCATCCCGAGGCGTACCCGGTGGTGGAGCGCATCGTCCAGCACAGCGGCCGCGCGGTGAAGCAGCTGATCGGCGACAGCGCGTTTCTGCGCAGCGTGGATGCGAGCTCCTACACCGACGAGCGCTTCGGCCTGCCGACCGTGCGCGACATCCTCAAGGAGCTGGAAAAGCCCGGTCGCGACCCGCGTCCCGAGTTCAAGGCCGCGCGCTTCGCCGAGGATGTCCAGGAGTTGAAGGACCTCAAGCCGGGCATGGTCCTGGAGGGCGTGGTCAGCAACGTGGCGGCGTTCGGCGCGTTCGTCGACATCGGCGTGCACCAGGACGGACTGGTCCACATCTCGATGCTCGCCGACCGCTACGTCAAGGATCCGCGCGAGGTGGTAAAGGCCGGGGACGTGATCAAGGTGAAGGTGCTGGAGGTCGACATACCGCGCAAGCGCATCGCCCTGACCTGCCGCCTGGAGGAGACGCCGCCGCCGGCGAAACCCGCTGGCGCCGAGAGATCAGCTCCGGGTGCCGGTGGCGACCGGGGCCGGAGGGAGCCGCCGCGCCCACGTGGAGGCACGGACAAGCGCCGGCCCGCACCCGCACCTGCACCTGCAAAGGTGCCTGCCCGGCCGATGGCCCCGCCTGCAAACAACGCCTTGGCCGCAGCATTTGCGCGGGCCAGGGAAAAGAACTGAGACTGGATCTGCCGGCCGCTCAAAGCTCGCCGTGACGCAGCCACAGCGAGGCTTCCGACTCGATCTCGAACACACGTGCAACGAACCCCCGCTCGCGGGCGAGGATCTCGGTGGTTTCGTTCTGCCACGAGCGTGCCGTGTCAACACCGACGTAGGCCGTACGAACCTTCTCCAGGCCCAGCCCGCTCAAGTGGTGGATGAATTGCTCCAGCTCGTCAAGGGTCAGGGAGCCGCCGACGGTACTGTCAATGACCAGCAACATCGGCACGCCCGCGCTCATGGCTTCCCTGGCAATAAGGGCCCAATATTCCCTGGACACCTCCAGACTGCCGGTCACTCCAGTGACTGACGCGCGCAGACGGTTACCGTCGCGTCGAAATTCGATCTGAAAGCTCGATCCATTGACAATGAGCGTGCTGGGCTCGGGTTCCATCAACACGAACTGCCCCGCCCGGGACCTGTGGATCTGCGGCTTCCGGGAGCCGCGTCGCTGATCATTTACACATCGCTCCTCGGTGTTAAGGGCCGCAGCTTAACCGCTCGGATCAGACCTGCGCATCCTTCAGGAATTTTCCGCACCATCAGCGTAACTGGCTGTCCTTGCTGCCGCGGCGGTTGTAACCGCTTTCAGCGCGCTGGTTATCCTCGGCCTGCTGGCAGACCACGCAGAGCCGGACGCCGGGTACCGCTTCGCGCCGCGCCTCCGGAATCGCCTCATCGCACTCCTCGCAATGCAGCAATCCGGGTCCCGTGGCCAAACGGCTGCGTGCGCGCTTCACCGCGTCCTCGACCGTCGCGTCAATCTGGTCCTGGACTGCGCCGTCGCCTGCCCATCCGGTTGCCATGTCTTTCCTCCGTTCCACCGTTTCCTGCTACAACCAGAATAGCGCCGGGCACCGCAACACAGCGTTAGCGGCGCGTCGGGCCGGGTGTATGATTCAGCGGGCAGACGGGGGGCCGTTTTGATGCGAAGACAGACGTTGGGCGCAGGATATCTGCGCGATCGGGGCACTGACGCTTACTTGCGCCCAGGGGACGACGCCGAATGAATCGTCGCGAAGCGCGAAACCCACTATGGGTGAGTCGCCTCATCTATCCCTATCGGGTGGTGGGCATGGCGCTGGGCGGGCTGTCGGTGTCGGCAGTGCTGTACGAGCTCCATGCGCCGTGGTTCGCGTGGGCGTTCATGGTCGCAGGATGCCTGCTCTGGCCCCATCTCGCCTATTGGCGCTCAAGCCGGTCCGCCGATCCGACGCGCGCAGAGAAACACAACCTGCTGATCGACTCGGCGATTGCGGGTGCCATGGTGCCGATGATGCATTTCAATGTGTTGCCCAGCACTCTGCTCATCACGCTCACGACGGTGGACAAGCTCAGCACCGGCTTCCGGCGATTATGGCTGCATTCCTTGCCGGTACTGGTCCTTGGCGGCGTGGCGAGCGCCGTGCTGCTCGGCACGGGATTCCGTCCATTGACATCGATGCCGGTGCTGTTGGCGTGCCTGCCGATGCTGCTGATCCACATGATCGCGGTCAGCGTCGGCCGCTATCAGCTGATCCGCAAAGTCACCAAACAGAACCGCGAACTGGATCGAATCCGCCGCATCGACACCCTCACCGGCCTTTCGCGGCGGGGACCGTGGGAGGAGCAGGCACAGCAGCTGCTGGCCAACTCTCGGCCCGACCGGCAGGACTGCATCCTGTTGATCGACGTGGACCGTTTCAAGCAGATCAATGATCAACACGGACACGGAGCAGGCGATGCGACGCTGCGCGAGCTGGCGGAAAGGATGCGGCGGGTGATGCGGCCGCACGACCACGTCGGCCGGCGCGGCGGAGACGAATTTGCCGTATTGCTGCCTGAAACCACCCAGGTCGAAGCACTCGCGATTGCCGAACGCCTGCGTCGCGAAGTCGAGCAGATCCGCCTTGCCGATTACCCCGGAGTGATTCCCACCGTCAGCATAGGGCTGGCTGTGGCGCCAGCGCAGCCCACCCAGCCCGATACCTGGCTGGACATCTGGTTGGAACACGCCGACAACGCGCTCTACCGCGCAAAAGACCGTGGTCGGAACGTGGTCATGGCCTGAGCCCAACCGGCGGCGACGTTTTGTCATCCGCCCCGGGGTTCGCCGTGTCCCCGGTGATCCGTCCATCGGTCAGCGTAACGGTGCGGTCACATTGCGCGGAAAGTCGGGGATCGTGGGTCACCAGCAGGACGGCGCAGCCGAACTCACTGTTGAACTTGCGGAACAGGGCGAAGACGTCTTCCGCGGTCCTGCTGTCCAGGTTCCCGGTCGGCTCGTCGGCCAACAGCAGGGCCGGGCGCGTGACCAACGCCCGCGCCACGGCGACCCGTTGCTGCTGACCGCCGGAGAGCTGGTCGGGCCTGCGGTCGTCGAACCCCTTCAAGCCCACGTCCTGCAGCAGGCCTGCAGCCATCGCCCGCTGCTCCGCGGTCGGCTTGCCCCCGGCGACCATCAGCGGCATCAGCACGTTCTCCAGCGCGGTAAACGCCTGGATCAGGTGGTGGAACTGGAACACGAAGCCGATCGAGTGGCCACGAACCGCGGTGCGGCGAACGTCGTCCATTGCCGTCGTGGCTTCACCGAGCAGCCAGATCTCCCCGTCCGTTGGCGTGTCCAGCAGCCCGATCAGGTTGAGCAGCGTGCTTTTTCCCGACCCCGATGCGCCGACCAGAGCGGCGAAATCGCTGCGCTGCAGGCGCAGGTCCAGACCGTGCAGCACCTCCACCTCGGTGGGCAGGCCGACGTTGTAGCTCTTGCGAACGTGCTCCAGGCGCAGCACTTCCTGCTGGTGGTCGTGAGCGTTCGCGGCCGCCCGCAACGTGTTCTGCCCGGGCTCAGACATGGCGAATCGCCACGACCGGGTCCAGACGCGCCGCCCGGCGTGCCGGAATGGCAGCGGCTATGACTCCGGTAAGCGTCGCCAGCGCAGTGGCCGCCACGAGCAGCCATGGGTTGACCGGGATATAGAACAGGCGCGGGCCGAAGTTGTTGAACGCCACCACCAGCCCGACTCCGCTGATGCCACCCAGCAGCGAGCCCAGCAGCCCGAACAGCGCGCCCTGGATCAGGAACACGCGCAGCATCTGCGCCCGGGTAATGCCGATCGCCCGCAGGATGCCGATCTCGCGCGTGCGCTGGACCACGCTCACCGACAGCACGCTGGCGATGCCCAGGGCGACGCTCAGGGCGACGAACACGCTGATCATGGTGGTCGACATGCTCTGGCTGCGCAGCGCGTTGAGCAACTGCGCGTTGGTCTCCATCCAGCTCTCGACTTTCTGCCCGGTGAGCCGGCGGATGTGGGTGGCAATGGTGTCGGCTTTGAAGATGTCGTTGACCGTCAGGTCGATCACGGTCGCCGCGCCGGGCAGGTCAAGCAGCGACTGCGCCTGGCTCATGTCGAGGTACACGTAACGCGCATCCAGCTCGCGCACGCCCAATTCGAAGATCCCGGCCACGTTGACCACGCTATCGCCGCCCTGCCCCGTTTCCAGGCGCAGCTTGTCGCCAACGCTGACGCCAAGGTCGATGGACAGCTGCTTGCCGATGACCGCCTCGCCGGCGCCGATGCGGAACGCGCCGGCAACGATGTCCTCGCTGACCGGCAGGATCTGCTGGTAGCGGCGCGGGTCGATGCCCACCAGCGCGACCGACTGCAGGGCTTCGCCGCGGCGCGCGAACGCCGGTCCGGAAATGATCGGCGATACCGCCGTGACCTGCGGGAAGTCATCCAGCACGTCGCGCAGTTGCTGCCAGTTGTTGATCGAGCGAAGCCGCTGCGCGCGCCTGGTCTCCAGCAGCATGCGCGTCGCCGGGCCGTCCAGCGGGACGATCCGGTTGACCTCGTCCGGCGGGGATAGCCTGATGTGGGACTGGGTTCCGAGGGTGCGGTCGACGATGTTGTGCTGCAGGCCGGTGATCAACGCGGTGATGAACACGATCACCGCGACGCCAACGCCGATGCCCACCAGGATGAGGGTGCTCTGGGCACGCCCCTCACGCAGGAAGCGGGTGGCGATGGTCCATTCGGTCCACACGGCGTCAGTCGAACTTGACCGGAATTTCGCGATCGGTCGCTGTGTCCGCGCGCTCCGACGGGATCTCCCCGAGTTGCGGTCGGACCCGGTCGCCGTCGGCCAGCGTTGCGCCTGGTGCACTCAGGACCACATCGCCCTCAACCAGGCCACCGGTGACCTCGGTGACGGTGATTCCACGCAGTCCCAAGGTCACCGGAGCGCGCTCGATGCGGCCGCCAACCATCTTCCACACCTGCGGGTTGCCGCGCGCGTCGCGCTCCAGGGCGTCGTTGGGGACTACCAGGGCGCGTTCGCGCCGCCCGGTTTCCACGTTGACTGAAACCGTCATGTCCTGGCGCAGGAATTCAGGCACCGGATCGAGTCGCAGCCGGATATCCACACTGCCGCGTTGCGGGTCCACCGCCGGCGCGATGAACGCGACCGTCGCAGGGAACGGGCGCTCGGGATACGCGTCGGCCACGCAGACGGCGGTTTGTTCCAGGGCGAGCACCGACAGGTTTTTCTCGTCGACCGGCACCAGCAATTCGGTCTCGCCCTCGCGGGCGATCTCGAACAGGACCTGCCCGGGCTGGACCACATCACCGGGCTCGGCATCGCGGGTCAACACGGTGCCGCCGACCTGGGCACGCACGCGGGTCTTCTCCAGCAAGGCCTTGGCTGCCGCCACCCGCTGGCGGGCTTCGGTCTCGCCGGGGTTGCCGGGCGACAGCGATCTTGCGCTGAGTTCCGCCTGCTCTAGCGCCGCGCGGGCGACGGCTTCGGCCTGCACGGATTGCTCCATCATTTCGCGCGACACCAGCTGCCGGGCGAACAATTCACGCCGGCGGACCGCCTCGCGACTGGCCTGGGTGAAAGCGGATCGGGCGCGGCGCAATGACGCATCGGCCTGCGGCTTGCCGGATTCCCGCAGATCGGCCAACGCGGCCTGCGCCTCGCCCAGCCGCGCCTGATAGTCATCGGCCTGTAGAACGGCCAACACATCACCGGCCGCGACCAAATCGCCCTCGCGAACCAAGCGCTGGGCGATGACGCCGGCGACCTGCGCGCCCACCTGCGCGCGCGACGCGGACGCAACCCGGCCAGTGGCGACGACCGTCTGCACCAGCGGCTGCGCCTGCAGCCGGTACGCCGGCACCGGCGGCCCCTGGACCTTCAGCACGACCAGCCAGCCGGCAACGACCAGCAAGGCCGCGAGGACCACCAGCAATGCAGCGCGTGTGCGGGTGAGTTTCAGCTCGGCCTCCAGCGGCTTCAGCGGGGAACAGGGAGTTGTGCGCAACGCCGCTCATCATACGGTCGCCGTCTGCGCGGGCGTACTTCCTCGCGCTAGACTGGTGCGGTCCAGCGAGACAAGGAGAACACCATGGCAAAGATGTGGATTGTGATCGGCGATCCCACCAGCGGCGGCGGCAAGGTCATCACCGGCTCGCCGTTTACCGATATCGATGGCAAGCCCGTGTCCCGGGTGACCGATCAGGCGACGTGCCCGACCCACAAGGGCAGTTTCCCGATCATCGACGGAGACGCGACCACCACGATTGATGGCCAGCCGGTTGCGGTCCACGGAAGCGCGCTGGCGTGTGGATGCAAGGTGCTGGCAGCCCGGCAGATGCGCGTGTCCCTGTAGCAGCCCGGCGTCGTAGCGACTCAGGCGCGGAGACGTATTGTTTGCGCCAGGATGCCGCCGCGGCGGGTGCGCGGCGGCCGTTCCGGCTACGCGTCGAGTTTCGCATCCATGGTGATGCTGGCGCCCTTGAGCACCTTGGATACCGGGCAGCCTTCCTTTGCCGCCGTCGCGATGCGCTGGAACGTCGCGTCATCGGCGCCAGGCACCTTGGCCTTGACGTCGAGATGGATGGTGGTGATTTCCAGCGCGTCCGGATCCAGCGTGACCGAGGCCGTGGTCTCGATCTTGTCCGGGGTCAGGTTTTCCTTGCCCAGCATCATCGAAAGCGCCATGGAGAAGCAGCCGGCGTGGGCAGCACCGATCAGTTCTTCCGGATTGGTGCCCGGGCCGTCTTCAAAGCGTGCCTTGAAGCCATAGGGCGCGTCGCGCAGCACGCCGGTCTCGGTCGAAATGCTGCCCTTGCCGGTCTTGACTTCGCCGGTCCAGACAGCCGATGCGGTCTTCTTCATGGGGTTCTCCTGATGACGGGTGGGGTGCCGATACGGGCAACAGCCGTAACCGGCGAACCCCCACTATGCCGTTTCGGATGCGATGAGCCTGTGTGCTCTGCGCGCCGACCTTCGAAGGTTGACCGTCGCAGAGCGCGCGTGTCTTGCGCCGGCCGACGCCCGCGGAGTTACGACCACTGGCTTGCATCCAGCCTGGCGCGCAGACCGCTCGAGCGGCGCGCGGGAGTTGAGATCGCGCGACGGAGCACTGCGTCCGATTGCCATAGCTGCACCTTTTGCCGGGCGCGCGAGATGCCGGTGTAGAGCAGCTGCCGGGAGAGGATCCGGTTGTCCGGATCAGGTGGCAGCAGCACGGCGACTTCGCGGTACTCCGATCCCTGGCTCTTGTGGATCGTGATGGCAAATCCACCCTGGTGGTCCGGCAGGCTGCCCGGCGCGAAGCAGACCGCACGGCGGCTGCGCTCGGTCGCTGGCGCCCCGGCATCATCGTCGATCACGCTGCCTGCGGACGCGGCGCTGGCTGCGGACGCGGCGACGGTCACCGCAAACCAGACCCCCAACGCGCCGTCAGCATCCTCCAGGCAGATGCCGAGATCGCCGTTGAACAGCCCGGCGGTGTAATCGTTGCGGGTGATCATCACCGCGCGACCGGGGTACCACTCGCCCCGGGTGAGGGAAAGCGCGTCGCCCGATGAAGCGGCGCGAACCGATGACTCCAGGTGGCGGTTGGCCGCTTCGGCGCCGAATTCGCCTTCACGCAAGGCGCACAACAGCTGCCGTTCGCGTAAACCGTCCAGAGCGGTCAGGACGGCGGACTGGTCCGGTGCACCGTCAGCGCCGCGCGGCAGCGGCGAGAACGCACCCGCTGCGCGCAATCCATCGGCCAGGCTTCGGGCCCAGCTGGCCAACGCGGCGTCCAGCTCGTGCGGGGCGCCGATCTGTACGCGCCGCACCTGATCACCCGCGTCGGCGACAGCGCGCTCGAACGCGTCGATGTCACCAAGGCGCACCGCTTCATTGAGTGGCAGCAGCGACTGGTCGGCGCGAAAGCTGTGCGAGAGCCGGACCAGACCGGGATCGGCCGCTGCCTCCATCGCGCCGACCAGATCCAGCAATACCGAACCGGTACCCACCGAGGTCAACTGGTCGGCATCGCCGACGAGGATCAAGGCGGCATCCTCGCGCAATGCCTCCAACAGATGGCGGAGCATCGCCAGGTCGACCATGGAGGCCTCGTCGACGATGACGATGTCGGCAGGCACGGGATTTCCTGCGTGGTGCACGAACCCGCCGCCATGTCCGCGGCTTCCCAGCAGTCTGTGCAAGGTGCTGGCAGGCGCGTTGAGCGATGCGTCCAGCCACGGGTGCCAGTCTTCGGGCAGCGGCGTCGGGCCGTCGCGCATCAGCCTGGCGCCGTCGCGCAGCGACTCCGATAGACGCTGCGCCGCCTTGCCGGTTGGCGCGCCGATACGGACGACCGCCGGAGCGGCGCCTGATCCGGCGCGGCGCTTGAGCAGCAGCATCAGCATGCGCAGGACGGTCGTGGTCTTGCCGGTGCCGGGCCCGCCGGTAAGCACAAACAGGCGTTTGCCCGGGACCTGCGCCACGGCGGCGCGCTGCGCAGCCACGCGCCCGCTTCCGTCCCCATGGAACAGGACCTCGATGTCGGCCGGATGACCCTCAGGCTCGGTTCCGGCGCCTGCGCGACGCGCATTGGCATGGCGCGCCACGACGCCCTCGTGCAGGTGGTTGCGCAGCAGGTAGAAATACCCGCTATCGACCACGAACGGCGTGGCTGCGACTGCCGGCGCGGCTTGCGTGGACCCGGCAGTCACCACCGTCACCATCGGGTCGGCCATGACCTGCTCCAAGGCGTCATCCTCCAGCGGCGGCATTCCATGGCGGCCGGCGGCCTCGCCACGCAGCGGCAGTGCGCTGTCGCCGTGGCCGTCGGCCAGGCTGGCCCAACCCGCCAACTCCGCCAGCGCCGCGGAGCCACCGTGCGCCCTCACCCAGCGCGCCACGGTGTGATCCAGCATCCGCCACACCTCGGGCGGAGCCGGCTCGTTCGCCGGTCGTCGGAAGTGGTAGGTGGCTGGAGCGCTCACGCGGCGACCTGGGTGCGCGTTTCGCCCAGAACGCTGCCGACCGCGTCCAGCAGCGGATCGGGAAACCGGTGTCGCCAGATCCCGGCACCCGGTGCCAGCCCTGCCGCGCGGACAAACAGGTACACGCATTCGCCCAGGTGTCGCGACCGGTCATAGCCCACACCAAGCCGCTGGCGCAGGTAGCGGTCCACGGCGAGCGTGTACAGCAAAGCCTGGAAGCGATAGCGGCTCCGGTCCATCTGCTCAAGCAATGCGCTGCCCATGTAGTTCCCCAAGGAATCGCCCAGATAGTTTCCTTTGTAATCAAGGACGTAAAATCTTCCGTTACAGTGGAATGTCAAGTCGATCTTGCCGTTCATCAGGCCGCTCAGCACCCGCTGGCTGGTCGGCACCAGATGCGGCTCTCCGTGGGCCGCGCACGCTTCGCGAAGGTCCGCCATGGAGACCGCATCGAGGGCGAAATGGAATCCCATCTCCGCACGAAGGTCGGTTTCGGCCAGGTCCGCGAGCGAAAGATCAGGATGTCCCTGAAGTCCCAGCGGTGCCTCCAAAGCACCCTGCAGTCGCCGGGCGAGCGTTTCGGTCAGCGGCGACTGCGCGTGGTCCTTGCGACGCACCCCGGAATCACCCAGATACCGCTCCACCAGCGGAAGCTGGGCGGTGATCGGCTCGCCAATTTTGCGGAACTCGAATACGGCGTGGACGGCGTTGCCGAAATCCGTGCCGCGGACGTCCGCCAGCGCGAGAAGTTCGGGATGTGGCGCGGCGGGTAGCTGCTGGGGCACCGCCGCGCTCGAGCCCGCCGCGGTGGTGGCCTCGGTCTCGTCCCCGGCAGCGGCCTCCGGATTGATCGCTTCGCGCTGTTCGCCGTGGGTCAGCGTGGTGAAGCTGTGCTTTCCCGGCAGCGGGCCGATCGGCCATGCCGGCATGGGGCGCGCGGTGCGTTGCCGCGTCGTCTTGGTTGCGTCGGGCACATAATGCTGGCGTTCCGTCGGAAGCCAGCCCTGCCTCCACTCGACCCGCGTGGCCTGGGCTTCCAGTTCCGTGCTGCCCAGCGGTGACGACAGGCGCGTCAGCATCACATCCAGCGCGCTGCGTTTGGTGCCTTGCAGTGGCGACTTCGCCGTTGCACTCGCCGGTCGCTCCACGTCCAGGGCGAACACGTGGCACGCATAAATGGCGCGGGTCAGCGCCACGTACAGCACGCGGAACCGTTCGTCCTGCAGTTCCTGCAACCTGGTCGCAGCAGCCTCAGGCGAGCGCTCGACACGACTGGCCCCGGTGCGCGGATCGGTGAGGACATGCATCTCGCCACCGGTTTTTTCGCCGTGGTTCCACATCAGCGGCAGGAACACGATCGGAAATTCCAGGCCTTTGCTGGCATGCAGGGTCATCAGGCGAGCCCGCGCGCTGTCGGACTCGATCCGCAGCTGCGCTGCCTCAACGGCGTCATCGCCGGAGTCGCCCTCGCCGTCCCGGCATTCGGCCAGCCAGCCCAGCAATTCCTCGAAACCCGGATCCTCCTCGGACCGGGCCTGCAGCAGCTCGCCCAAGTGGCGAAGGTCGGTCAAAGCGCGCTCGCCGGCCAGGGTCTGCAGGTAGAGCGGTGCCATGTGCGTGATCAGCCGCTCGACCACATGCAGCACGCCGCGACGCTGCCAGTCCAGATGCCATTGGCGGAACTGCCCGGCCATCGCCTGCCAGCGCAGTACGTCGTCGCCCCACTCCTGCAGTTCGCTGAAGCTGGTGCCCCACAGCCGGGTGGCGGCCGCGGCGCGCAGCGCGCCGAGCTCGTCGGGATAGGCCACGGCGTACAGGACGGTCTGCAGGTCGCGGGCGATATCGGTGGCAAAAACGCTGCTACGGGTGCTGGTGACGCAGGGGACGCCGCGCGCACGAAGCTCGTCGCGCAGGGTGGTGATGTCCCTGGCCGTCGGCAGCAGTACCGCGATATCCGAGGGCGCCACAGGGCGTCCGGCAATGCGGTGGACCCGCGACTGCAACATCCCCGCGATCTGGTCCGCGCAGGCGCGCAGGGCTTGAGCGCGACGCTCCGGCTGGGATGGCGCCGCCGGGGTTTGGTGGTGGATTACCAGCGGCTTGGCGCAAGGGTCCCCTTCAACAGTGTAGGGCGTCGCGCTCCGGCGTTTGGAGGCTTTGACCGGACTGCAGCGGATCTCCGTTGCATCCAGCGCGCCCAGCCGGTTTCCGGCCACCGCGTAGAACTGGTTGATGGCATCCACCAGCGCCTCGCTGGAACGGTGGTTGGTGTCCAAGGTGAGCCGGTCGCTGGCGCCGGCGCTGGCCGCCGCGCGCTGGTAGGCATGGATGTCCCCGCCGCGGAAGGAATAGATTGCCTGCTTGGGGTCGCCAATCATCACCAGCCGGCCGCGCGGGGCGCCACCGGCATCGCGGTAGACCGCGTCGAGGATGCCGTACTGCAGCGCATCGGTGTCCTGGAATTCGTCCACCAGCGCGACCGGCCAGGCGTCGTGCAGCGCATCGGCCAGCGGGCGTTCACCGCCGCCGTCCGCCTCGCGTAGCAGCGCGTCGCTGACGGTACTGATCAAGGCATCGAAGGTGAGCTGGTGGCGGGCCGCGAGCCGCGACTGGATCTCGCCGCGCGCCACCGCTGCCAACTCACGCCAGAAGCTCATCCGCAGGCCCTGGATGGCGGGAACGCACGCTTCGGCAAACTGGCCCGCGGCCAGAAGCTCGGGATCCCTTTCGAATGCTCTTTTCAGCCCAGTCAGCTTCGAGGCCTCGGCCAGTCGCTTGCAGCTGTCTTCGGAAGGGAGCCGCGAATGGTCCTTCAGCAGCTCGAGCAGTTCAGCGAGCACGCGCGGCAACGCGGCTTTCCTGCCAAACGTGTCGACGCTGCCCGCGACGATCTCCTCCAGCTTCGGTATCCACGCGGGGTCAAGCGCCGCCTCGATTTCCGCGGACGACATGCCGCCGACCGCCACGCCCTGCCCGAGGCAGATCTTGAGCCCGTTGCGCAGCCGGTCGCGGGTCAGGTTACCGGCGCGTCCGGCGAGCAGCACCAGCGGGTCGCTGTCGTCCCCCTGCTGCAAACGACGCCACAGGTCGCCTGCCACCTCGTCCAGGAGGGCGTCGCTGGCAACCATGTCGCCCATCACGAAGGCCACGCCACAGGCGAACGGGTGGTCGGCGAGGATCCTCCGACACAGGCTGTGCAGGGTGCTGATCGGGGCGGCGTCCATCTCCGCCAGTGCGAGGCGCAACGCCTGCAGGTCCCTGGATCGTGCGTCGGCGTCCTGCTGCCAGCGTTCGTGCAGCCACAATGCATCGGGGCCGGCGTCGGCCGGGACAGGCTCGGCGGATTCGGCGAGCTGCACGGCCCAGCGCAGCTTGCCGCGCAAGCGTTCGCGCAGTTCCTGTGCGGCGGCTTCGGTGAACGTCGTCACCACCACCTGTCGCGGCGACCGGCCCTGTTCGAGCAACAGGCGCAGATAGAGAACGGCAATGGTCCAGGTCTTGCCGGTGCCGGCACTGGCCTCGATCAGGCTGCGCCCGCCTGGTGCCAGGTCCAGGTCGCGCCAGTCCCGGGCGCCAGCCTGAGCGTGCGCGCAAACCGTCTCGTTCATTGCTGCTTCTCCATGCAAGCAGATTCGTCGGCGGTCGCGTTGCGGCGCAGCGGCGATGCCATGTCGATGCATTCGTGAAGCGCCAAGGCAAAGCGGTGCAGTTCGGCCAGCTCGTTGCTGCCGCCGGCGAAATCCACGCCACCGGCCAGCAGCCGGCTGTAGCCGGGCGCGTAATCGCGCTCGCCGGTGCCGCCGTCGTGCGTCGCCACCCAGATACTCTCGACGTTTGCGGGCGCTGGCTCGCGATCATCCTGCCCGCCGGCACCGCTGCGCGGACTGACCGTGGGTTGGATCGCCTTCCAGGCGGTTTTCGGAAAGTACCAGCGTGGCCTGCCCTGCGCCTGCTGCCACCAGTGCAGCAAGCGCGAGAGCCGCCGCTGCAGATCGCTCAGCAGCTGCGATCGTTCCTCCGGCGCTGCCTCCACAAAGGCCTCGTCCCAGGCGTTCAGCGCGCCGGACCAGCTTGGAATCTCGTCGTCGACCAGGGTCGCCAAACGCACCGTCGGCATCCGCCCACCCCCTCCCGCCGTATGCAGGCGCAGCAAGGCCCAGTCCATGAACATCGGCACGCGGTCCTTGAAGTCCAGATCCTTCTCCGCCTTCAAAGCGCCGCCCTGACCGGGAAATGCGCGCAGCATCTGCCAGTGTTCGCGGCCCTCGTGGCTGAGCCGGTACACGTGAGCAACCTGACCGACCAGCGCGACGTCCCCGATGGGCTGATCAATCACCACGCTGACCGGCGCCGGCACGCCATGCTCGAACGCCGGCAGATCGGCCAGCCGTTCGAGCAGTTTTGCCACCGCCGCCGCGGAGTCTTCCCAGGCCTGCACGCCCGGCCTCCCCGGCGGCATGATGCCGCCCAGGCGCAGCCAGTCCGGCGCACGTTCCGGCGGCCACTGCCCATCCGGCCAGGCCGGCAGCGCATCGTTGAAGAACAGCTTCCGTGGCACCGAATCCAGCGCGCCAAACCGGGGGTCGACCGGCTCCTCGCTGGGAAGGCGATCATCCACCAGCGCGTCCAGGCTGATCTGCATGCGCCGGCCCAGCACCTGCGCGGCGGGGTCGCGGTAGTAGGCCTGTACCTCCCGCAATGCAATCGGGCCCTCGAGAACCACCTCGCGGGTGCCGTCGCGATCGAGGAACGGGGCGACGTCGGGTTGTACGCCCTGGGCATGCATGGCGGCGAATTCCTGTTGATAGGAGAACAGGCGCGGGTCGCTGCCGTCGCAATAGCGGGCATCGAAGGGCTGCAGGGGATGACGGATGATCCACGGCCGCGGCGTGTCGGTGTCGTCAGCGGCCAGGCCGGCGGATGCATCCAGTACCGCCAAGAGCTCCGACAGCGGCTGCGCAGGGTTTCTCGGCTTGCCGTCCATCACCCCTTCGCCCAGGTAACTCAGGTGCAACCGCTCGCGGGCCGACATCAGGGTTTCCAGGAACAGGTAGCGGTCGTCGCTGCGCACGTCACGGTCGCCGAGCCGCCGATAGCGCGCCATCAGGTCCAGGCCGGCGTCGCTGCTGTTGCGCGGAAACTCGCCGTCGTTCAGGCCGAGCACGGCGACCACCTTGAACGGGATCGCCCGCTGCGGAACCATACCGCAGAAGGTGATGCCGCCCATCAGGAAGCGCTGCCGCTCCGGCGCAGCGGCGAGGCGTTCGACCAGCAGGTCGCGGACGACGCTGAAGTGCAGCTCGGGGTCGACCTCGGCTTTCGCGGTTTCCGTCGCCAGCGTGCGGATGAAACCCAGCAGCACGGCCCTTGCGTCGCGGGCGTCGGCGTCCATCAGGTCGATCCGGAACATCGCCTCGAATCGGCGCTCCAACTCCGCCGCCCAGGCGCTCGGCGGACGGGATTCCTCGGCGAGATCACAAAGCGCCTGGATCTCGCGCAACAGGTGATCCAGCGCGCCCAGATGGGCGGCGGCCGGGCCGTGGATGCCAGTCAGCGGCGCAATGGCGACGCCGCCCGGCAGGGCGACCGATGGTTGGTGCTCGATATCGGCGCGGTCCGCCATCAGATAGCCGGCCATCATCCGGTCCATCGACCAGCCGAAGGTGTGCTCGGCGATCGCCGGCACGCCGAAGCGGCTGCGGAATGCCGGGTCCAGCGCCCACGCCACGCGGCTCGTCTGCAACCAGCCGCTCAGCTCGTCCACCGCGCCAGCATCCAGACCCAGGCGACCGGCGACCTCGGGGATGGCCAGCAGATCCACCACCTCGGGCGCGGTGACGCGGGTGCCGGGCAGATCGAGCAGGCGCTGGAACGCACCAAACAACGAGTGGCTGCGCGCCACCGAAACATCGGCCAGGTGGTACGGCAGGCGCTCCCCGCCGTGCCCGGCGACACCGAACACGGCGGGAATCAGCGGCACATAGGAGCGGATGTCCGGCGCCATCACTACGATGTCCGCCGGACGGATCGGCTCGCCGTGCTGGTCCGTGCTTTCTATCGCGTCGAGCAGCTGGTCGCGGAGGATTTCGAGCTCACGCAGGCGGGTGTGGCTGGCATGAACCCGCAACGACGCGTCGGCGATCTCACACTCGATGACCGCTGGCTGCCGGAGCTCCACCGCCTCGGGCAACGGCGCCAACGCGCGGATGCTCTCCTGCACGCGCTGCAGTCGGTTGACCGGCGACGAGACCTCCTCGTCGGCCCGATGGCGCACGTCGGCCAGCACGTCGTCGCTGCCATCGGCCAGCGCCATGATGAAGTGCTGGCCCATCCGGCCCCAACTGGCCAGCAGCGGATTGTCCTGCTCGATCCAGTAATCGCCCGCGCCGGCGCTTTCCAGCCCGGCCAGTTCCGCGTCGCGCCGCTGCTGGATCTCCGCCACCGTGTTGCCCAGGCCACCCCAGTACTCACGACAGGGATCGGGGACGTACATCGCCACCAGCCGGTGGCGGGCCGCGGCGCGGATCACCGCCAGCTCGGACGGCGCCAGATGACTGACACCAAAGACATGCAGCGCATCACCGCCACCGTCGTTGCGGTCCAGCAGTCGGTCGATGAGGGTGGCGACGACGTCGCCGCGGTGCGGCCCCAGCTGCGCGCGCAGATGCCGCCAAAGCGGCGCCAACAGCCGCTGCTCGGTGGACGCCATTCGCGGATCGCCGCCCTGACCGGTGACTGCGTCCAGGCGTCCGTGCTCCCAGGCGTTGAGCCAGTCGGGTCGGTAGACCACGTACTGGGAATAGATTCGCGCCAGGCGGTCAGCGAGCTGAAACCGGCGCCGCGCCACGTCCGCGCCGGCATGCCGCGCGTCGGCGTCCGCCGGCTGGAGGTAGGACGCGATGCGCACATCGGTGACGCCGATTGCATCCAGGTCGCGGCCGAGCAGTTCATGGATGTTCCAGCGCAGGTGCTCGCGCTGGTAACGCGGCAGCGACACCGCCTGCTGGCCCAGCTGCCGCTCCGCCAGATTGCCGATCCACGTGCTCGGGAGCTGAATGTCGAGGTTGGCAACGATCCCGCCCGGTCCGTAGGCGCGGGCCAGCGCGCCGTTCAGCCACTGCTTCATTCCCGGATGCGCGGCGATGATGGTCTGCGGGGCGAGCACATTGGCCGGGCGGGTCACCGCCAGCAACTCGCGCAGCGGACCGAGCAGCATTTCCAGCCGGCTGGCACGGTAGATCACCAGACCGGTGGTCTGCGCCGCCCCCTCCACTTCCCGCAACTGTCCGCGCTTGTCGACTGACGCCACCGCACCGCCCCCTGTCATGAGGCTCGAAGGATAGCGTCCGACGGTCGCAGCGGCTGAGACCTGGGTGGGCGGGCGTGACCTGTATGCCTTCCCGGCGAATGTCCCCCGGCCTCCGCCTGCGGCGGACGCCTCCTCCTTTATTTCGCCCGGAAGGCATACAGGTCCCGCCTGGGCTGGCCTTGCGCTTTTACAACCGCCGCCACCTTGGAACGCCGGGGGTGAATGCCCTTGACGGCGAAATAAAGGAGGCACCGGCTTCACCGGTGCCGGGGGACATTCGCAGGCAAGGGCATTCACCCCCGGCGCCCCGCTCACCCAATACCCCCCCCAGATGAGGCGCTCGGCACGCGAATCGCACAAGAAAAAACCCGGACCGACGTAGCAGCCCGGGTTTATGCAAGCGATGCGTCGGTAACCAACGCATCGCCGGTTTGGCATCACCAGATGCGGACGCGATCCTCGGGTGCGATCCACAGCGCATCGCCCTGCTTGACGTCAAACGCGTCGTACCACGCATCGATATTGCGCAGCGGCGCGAACGCGCGGATGTGGCCCGGCGAGTGCGTGCCGTTGACCAGCTGCTGGCGCAGCGCATCGTCGCGCCACAGCGTCCGCCAGACCTGCGCCCAGCCCATGAAGAAGCGCTGCTCGCCGGTAAAGCCACCGATCACCGGCGCTTCCTTCCCATCCAGCGAGCGCCGGTAGGCTTCCAGCGCGATGGTCAGACCACCCAGGTCACCGATGTTCTCGCCCATCGCGACCTTGCTGTTGATGTGCATGCCGGGCAACTGCGGGAACTCGTAGGACTCGTACTGCGCGCCGAGCTTGGCCGCCTGCGCCTCGAACTTCGCCGCATCCTCCGACGTCCACCAGTCGCGAAGCAGGCCGCTGCCGTCGGACTTGCGGCCCTGGTCGTCGAAGCCGTGGATGATCTCGTGGCCGATCACTCCGCCGATGCCGCCATAGTTCACCGCCGGATCGGCGTCCGGATCAAAGAACGGTGGCTGCAGGATCGCGGCCGGGAACACGATCTCGTTCTTGACCGAGTTGTAGTAGGCGTTGACGGTGTGCGGGGTCATGCCCCACTCCGCCTTGTCGACCGGCTTGCCGATGCGCACGCGGCGGTAGTCCCACTCGAACTGCGCGGCGCGCACGGCATTGCCGAGAACATCACCCTTGGCAACCTTGAGATCGCTGTAGTCGCGCCACTCGTCGGGGTGGCCGATCTTCAGCCCGAAGCCCTTGAGCTTGGAGTGCGCTTCGGCCTTGGTGGCCGGGCTCATCCAGTCGAGCTGGTCCAGACGCGCACCCATGGCGGCCTTCACATTGGCGACCAGCGCGTCCATCTTGGCCTTGGCGTCGGCGGGGAAGTACAGCTTGACGTAGTCGCGCCCGATCGCCTCGCCCATCGCCGAGGACGTGTAGCTCACCGCCCGTTTCCAGCGTGCCGCCTGCTCGGGCTGGCCGGACAGGAACTTGCTGCGGAACTCGAACTCGGCGTCGGCAAACCGGCTCGACAGCATCGGTGCGGCATTGTCGATGGTGTGGAACGCCTGCCAGGCCTTCAGCGTATCCAGATCGCTGTCGGCAAAGATCTTCGCGATCTTCGGCAGCGCGGTGTCCTGGCGGATCACGCCGTCGCTCGCGTAGTCCAGGCCGGCGGCGGTCAGGTAGGTCTGCCACGGGAAGCCGGCGGCGACGGTGTCGAGCTTGTCCAGTTCGACCGGGTTGTAGGTCTTGTCGCGGTCACGGCTTTCCGCGCGCGTCCAGTGCGCTTTGGCGATCTCGGTCTCCATCTTCATGATCGCGTCGGCATTCGCCTTGGGATCGGCCCAGCCGCCCAGCTCCAGCAGCTGTGCGATGTATTGGACATAGCGCTCGCGCTGCGGCGCGAACTTCTCGCCCAGATACATCTCGCGATCACCCAGGCCGAGGCCGGACTGGCTGAAGTACAGGGTGTAGACGTCGGGGTTGCGCTGGTCGTCGGAGACGTAGCTGCCGAAGAAGCTGCGGCCCAGGCTGGCGCTGCTCTCGCCCATCAGGCGCGCAATCGCGTCCTTGTCCTTGGCGTTGCGAATCGCGTCCAGATACGGCTGCAGCGGCTTGTCGTCGAGCGCCTCGACGGTCTTCTCGTCCAGGTAACCCTGGTAGAGGGCGGCCAGCTTGGCCGCGTCGCCGCCGGTGGCCGGATCGGCCTGGGGGTAGCTTTCCAGCAACTGGTGCACACGCTTCTCGGACAGGTCGCGCAGGCCCAGGAACGAGCCGTACATCGACTTGTCGGCCGGGATCTCGGTCTCTTCCGCCCACTTGCCGCTTACGTAACCAAAGAAGTCATCGCCCGGACGCAGATCAGTGTTCATGCCATCGGTGTCGATGCCCCAGGTACCAAAACGACTCGCCGAGACGGCCGCGGTGTCGGCGCTGCCACCGGCGTTGGCGGGCGCGGCATACAGCGCGCGCAGGTCGCAGTTGGCGTCAAGGCAGCGGTCGGTGGCGTTGGCGGCCAGCGGCGCGCCCAGGGTCAGGGCGACCGCGGTCGCCGCAAAAAGCAGGGTATTTTTCAAGGAAATCTCCGTAAATGAATTCAGATGATGCAAAAAGCCATGCCCCGTTCTAACCCACGGGGCGCGCAAACATCAGTGCCAAAGGCTGGGGGCCCGAGCCGTCGAGTGAGCCTGGAGGAGTGCCCGCTGGGCAGGAGCTCGCTCAGAACGCGTCGGCAGGCACCCGCACCCATCCCTCCATCAACACGCGTGCGCTGCGGCTCATGATGGCCTTGGTGACCTGCCACTTGCCGTCCACCTGCACCGCTTCGGCGCCGACGCGGAGCGTTCCCGATGGATGGCCGAAGGTCACCGCCGTCCGATCCCCGCCGCCCGCCGCAAGGTTTACCAGGGTCCCGGGAACCGCTGCCGCGGTGCCAATGGCGACCGCCGCAGTGCCCATCATCGCGTGGTGCAGCTTGCCCATCGACATGGCGCGAACGTTGAGGTCAATGGCGTCGGCGGCGATGGCTTTGCCGCTGGACGCGGTATAGGCGGCCGGTGGTGCGACGATCGCGACCTTGGGCGTGTGCTGCCGACCCGCGGCCTCGTCGATGTGCGCGATCAGGCCCATACGCACCGCGCCGTAAGCGCGGATGGTCTCGAACATGGCCAATGCCTTCGGGGCGCTGTTGACCGCGTCCTGCAGCTCGGTGCCGGTGTAGCCAATCGAGTCGGCGTTGATGAAGATGGTCGGGATACCGGCGTTGATCAGCGTGGCCGGGAACGTGCCGACGCCGGGCACCTCCAGCTCATCGACGACGTTGCCGGTGGGGAACATCGCCCCGCCCTCTTCGCCGTCATCGGCCGGATCGAGGAACTCCACCGCGACCTCCGCCGCCGGGAAGGTCACCCCGTCCAACTCGAAGTCGCCGGTCTCCTGCACCTGCCCCGCCGTCATCGGCACGTGGGCGATGATGGTTTTGCCGATATTGGCCTGCCAGATGCGCACCGTGCAGATGCCATCGCCTGGTACGCGCGCCGCGTCCACCAGCCCGTTGCTGATCGCGAACGAGCCGACCGCCGCGGTGAGGTTGCCGCAGTTGCCGCTCCAGTCGACGAACGCCTTGTCGATGGCGACCTGGCCGAACAGGTAGTCGACATCGTGATCCGGGCGCGTGCTGGCGCTGACGATCACCGTCTTGCTGGTGCTGGAGGTCGCCCCGCCCATGCCGTCGGTCTGCTTGCCGTAGGGGTCGGGACTGCCGATCACCCGCGACAGCAACGCGTCGCGGGCCGCGCCCGGGACACGGGCGACCTCCGGCAGGTCGTCAAGGCGGAAGAACACACCTTTGGAAGTGCCGCCACGCATGTAGGTGGCAGGAATGCGGATCTGGGGCTTGTGGCTCATGGACGATTCCGGCTGCAGGCGAGGAAGGAGGATGACCGGACCGCGGTCAGGCGTTTGCGATGCTTACCGCTTCCGCGCTCTTGCCAGCGCTGCCGCTGGATGACGCCAGGAAGTCCTGCGCGAACCGCTGCAGCACCCCGCCCGCCTCGTAGATCAGCAGCTCATCATCGCTGTCCAGACGGCACACCACCGGCACTTCGATCCGGCCGCCGTTGGCGCGATGAATGACCAACACCAGCTCCGCGCCGGGCGCCGGCGCACCCATCACGTCAAAGGTCTCGGTGCCATCGATCCCCAGCGTGTTGCGGTCGGTGCCGGGCTGGAACTGCAGCGGCAGTACGCCCATGCCGACCAGGTTGGTGCGGTGGATGCGCTCGAAGCCTTCGGCGACGATCACTTCCACGCCGGCCAGCCGCACGCCCTTGGCCGCCCAGTCGCGCGAGCTGCCCTGGCCGTAGTCGGCACCGGCGATGATGATCAGCGGCTGCTTGCGCTCCATGTAGGTCTCGATGACGTCCCACATGCGCGTCACCTTGCCTTCCGGCTCCAGCCGGGCCAGCGAGCCCTGGCGGACCGAGCCGTCCTCGTTGCGCACCATCTCGTTGAACAGCTTGGGGTTGGCGAACGTGGCGCGCTGCGCGGTCAAGTGGTCGCCGCGGTGGGTGGCGTAGGAGTTGTAGTCCTCCTCGGGCACGCCCATTTTGGTCAGGTACTCGCCGGCCGCGCTGCTGGCCATGATCGCGTTGGATGGGGACAGGTGGTCGGTGGTGATGTTGTCGCCCAGCACCGCCAGCGGCCGCATTCCGGTCATGCTGCGCTCGCCGGCCAATGCGCCCTCCCAGTACGGCGGACGACGGATGTAGGTGCTCATCGGGCGCCAGTCGTACAGCGGATCGACCTGCAGTCCGGCCAGTCCGCTGCGCGCAAACATCGGGTCGTAGACCTGGCGGAACTGCTCGGGCTTGACGCTGGCGGCGACGATCGCATCGATCTCGGCATCGTCGGGCCACAGGTCCTTCAGGGTGACCGCGACGCCGTCCTTGTCGATGCCCAGCACATCCTTCTCGATGTCGAAGCGGATGGTGCCGGCAATGGCGTAGGCGACCACCAGCGGCGGCGAGGCCAGGAACGCCTGCTTGGCGTAGGGGTGGATGCGGCCGTCGAAGTTGCGGTTGCCCGACAGCACGGCGACCGAGTACAGGTCGCGCTCGATCAGTTCCTTCTGGATCACGGGGTCCAGCGCGCCGCTCATCCCGTTGCAGGTGGTGCAGGCGAAGCCGACGATGCCGAACCCGAGCTGCTCCAGCTCCGGCAGCAGTTTCGAGTCTTCCAGATACAGCTGCACCGCCTTGGAACCCGGCGCCAGCGAGGATTTCACCCACGGCTTGCGGGTCAGCCCACGCCGGTTCGCGTTGCGCGCAATGAGGCCCGCGGCAATCACGTTGCGCGGGTTGGAGGTGTTGGTGCAGCTGGTGATGGCGGCGATGATCACCGCGCCATCGGGCAGCAGGCCGTCGGCTTCCTGCGCCTGGGCCTTGTCCAGGTTCACCGCGATGCCGCGCGCGGCCAGATCCGACGTGGGCAAGCGCTTGTGCGGGTTGGACGGGCCGGCCATGGTCCGCACCACGGCGGACAAGTCGAACGTCAGTTTCCGCTCGTACTCGGCGGTCACCAGATCATCCGCCCACAGGCCCGTGTGGCGCGCGTAGGTTTCCACCAGCTTGACCTGCTCATCGGCGCGGCCGGTCAGCTTGAGGTAGTCAATGGTCTGCTGGTCGATGTTGAACATGGCCGCGGTCGCACCGAACTCCGGGGTCATGTTGGAGATCGTCGCGCGGTCGCCCAGCGTCAACGCCGTCGCGCCTTCGCCGAAGAACTCCAGGTAGGCGCCGACCACGCGCTCGTTGCGCAGGAACTCGGTCAGCGCCAGCACGATATCGGTGGCGGTGATGCCCGGCTGCGGCTTGCCGGTCAGCTCCACGCCGATGATGTCCGGCAGGCGCATCCACGACGGCCGGCCCAGCATCACGCTCTCGGCTTCCAGACCGCCGACGCCGATCGCGATCACGCCCAGCGCGTTCACGTGCGGGGTGTGGCTGTCGGTACCCACCAGCGTGTCGGGCGACGCCACGCCATCGACGGCCTGGATCACCGGCGACATCCGCTCCAGGTTGATCTGATGCATGATCCCGTTGCCCGGCGGGATCACATCGATGTTCTTGAACGCCTTCTTGGTCCAGTTGATGAAGTGGAACCGGTCAAAGTTGCGGCGGTCCTCGATCGCCCGGTTCTTGGCGAACGCGTCGCGGTCGAACCCGGCGTGTTCCACCGCCAGCGAGTGATCGACGATGAGCTGCGTCGGCACCACCGGATTGACCTGCGCGGGATCACCGCCCTGCTCTGCGATCGCATCCCGCAGGCCGGCCAGGTCCACCAGCGCGGTCTGGCCAAGGATGTCGTGGCACACCACTCGCGAAGGAAACCACGGGAAATCCAGATCATTGCGGCGCTCGATCAGCTGCAGCAACGACGCATCCAGAGTTTCCGGATCACAGCGCCGCACCAGATTTTCCGCGAATACGCGCGAGCAGTACGGCAGCCGGGCGTAGGCACCGGGGCGCAGCGCATCCACGGCGGCGCGCGCATCGAAGTAGTCCAGATCGGTGCCCGGCAGGGGCTTGCGGTTGGCTGTGTTCATGGTCGGCGTTGGGGTCCTCGTTGGCGGATGGCGTATCGACGTCCACGTGGCGCGCGGGACGGGTCGATGAACACCCGACAGTATAGTTGGCCGCCCCTGTATGGCCGGGGCCGGAACCTCCACCCTCTCTGCCCGGCTTTGCCGTTCACGCGCTCTGGCGCGCCGCGATGAGACCTTGAACGGCATCTTTCCAGACCGGGTACTCCTCATGCGCGCAATCGCCTACTCCATCGCCGCCGCCATGGCCCTGGCCGCCGGGGCCGGCGAAGCCGAGACCTCGACCTCCGCCGGCACAGGCGCTCCGCTGGAGAATGTCCCGGTCACGGCGCTGGACCTAGATCGATACCTCGGCCAATGGCACGAGATCGCTCACCTGCCAATGTTTTTCCAGCGCAAATGCGTGGGCGACACCACCGCGACTTACACGCTGAAGGCCGACAAGCGCATTGAAGTCCGCAACGCGTGCCGCACCAGGGACGGCTCCCGAACCGAATCGGTCGGCGAGGCAAAGACCGTCGACGGCAGCGCGGGTGCGCTGAAGGTGCGATTCGCGCCCGCGTGGCTGGGATGGGTCCCCGGCATCTGGGCCGACTATTGGGTATTGGATGTCGATCCCGAGTATCGCTGGGCAGTGGTCGGCGGTCCCGGCCGGAAGTACCTGTGGATCCTGTCGCGCGATCCGTCCATGGACGCGGCGCTCTTCAATCGCCTGAAGTCCGATGCGCAGGCTCGCGGTTACCAGCTCGACGACCTGGTGGTTGGCGCGCCGGTGGAGTGACCCACCCGCATTACGATGGCGGCATGCCTCTTTCCCGCACCGACGCTGCAGCAAGCCTGTCTTCCTGGCTGGAGAACCAGCGCTCCGTTTTCGTGCTTACGGGCGCCGGCGTCAGCACCAACTCGGGCATCCCCGACTATCGCGGCGCAGACGGCCAGTGGAAGGGCCGCTCTCCGATCACCTATCAGGACTTCGTTGGCGATCACGCCATGCGTGCACGGTACTGGGCGCGTAGTTTTGTGGGCTGGCCGGCGGTTGCCCGGGCGCGGCCCAACCGAGCGCATGCGGCGCTGGCGACCTTGGAATCGCGCGGCGTCATCTCCACCCTGGTCACCCAGAACGTGGACGGCCTGCACGCGCGCGCCGGTCACCGCAACGTGGTCGACCTGCACGGCCGGCTCGCCGTAGTCGCCTGCCTGCAGTGCGATCGACGGATGGACCGGGCGCTTGTCCAGCAGGATCTGAAAGCCCGCTACCCGCACTGGAGCCAGCACACCGCAGCCACTGCACCGGACGGCGACGCCGATCTGGAAGGCGTGGACCTCAGCGAATTCGAGCCGCCTGCCTGCCCGCATTGCGGCGGCATGCTCAAGCCTGACGTCGTATTTTTCGGTGAAAATGTTCCCCGGCAGCGGCTTGCGCGCGCCCTGGAAGCCCTCGAGCAGTCTGACGCAGTGCTCGTGGTCGGATCATCGCTGATGGTCTATTCGGGCTTCAGATTCGCGCGTATGGCTCACGAACGCGGATTGCCCTTGGCAATCCTTACCCGCGGGGTCACCCGCGCCGATGAATTGGCCACCTTGAAGCTGGACGCGGACTCGGAAAGCGCACTGGCCGATGCCATCGGCTGACGGCCCAGCCGGCCAGATCAGCTGCGTAAAGTTCTGGGGTGCGCGCCGGCGAACGTTGGCGCCACAGACCCGTGATGAACGATCCAAAAGAGTTGTCAGGTCGTCTGATGGATCGCAACGCAGATCAGCAGGGCCAATAAACGAGACGGCGGAACTGCAGTGTCCGGATTCCCTGCGTGGTGTCGTGCATTTGGTTGTGAGGAGATTGAACTCTTCACCGCCGAATCACTCAAGGAAAGAAAGAAATGATCCGAATTACGAACCGCTCGTCTCCAAACTTCATTACCACTGACGCACGATTTAACCGGGCACCGCTCGCCGCTGCACTGCTCCTTCTCATGAGCGTACCGCTGTCTGCCGTCGCCGCTGACCGGCCCTGCGTAAACGCGGACGGGACGCCGACGTTGCCCTCGCCCGGCACCAATCTGGGGAATGAGGGCGGTGTAGACAACAGCACCTGTTCATCCGGAGCCAACGCATTTGGCTCGGATAACATCGCCAACTGGGTCGCGAACGCCTTCGGCCGGCGGAATACTGCCAGCGGAGGGAACAGTAACGCGTTCGGCACCAACAACGTAAGCAGTGGCGAGCGCGGCAGCGCGTATGGATGGGGGAACACAGCAAGCGGCGAGTTCAGCAGTGCAATGGGCTATTTCAACCAGTCTTCAGGGCTCTACTCGACCGCCATGGGAAGCTACTCGCGCGCCAGTGCGATGGGAAGCATCGCCTTCGGCGTTTTGCTCGACCGCGATGGCGATGGGATTCACAACCACACCCCGCTCGATTACACCACCTCATCGGGATATTATTCGGTCGCAATCGGGGGCGGCGCGCAAGCGAGCGCTGACCTCGCCACCGGCGTCGGGCCCGGCAGCATCGCGAGCGGCGACAGCAGTGTCGCCGTGGGAGGTTACTATGACCTCAATGGGAACGGCGTGGTCGATTCAAGCGATATGACGCTGGCCAGCGGAGTAGCCAGCTCCGCATTTGGACCTGCAACACAGGCCACAGGTGACTTCAGCACCGCGCTGGGCTACATAAACAGCGCATCGGGCGAATACAGCAGTTCGGTTGGTACTGAGAACCAGGCGAGCGGGGATAACAGTAGCGCGTTTGGATATGAGAACCGCGCGACCGGAGGGTCCAGCAGCGCGTTCGGCCATCGTACCCACGCATCTGGCCAAGCCAGTAGCGCCCTTGGCTATGCAAATACTGCGTCCGGCAGAGTCAGCAGCGCAATAGGCTCTTTCAACCAGTCGTCGGGAGCAGAAAGCAACGCTTTCGGCCTCGACAACGTCGCGAGCAACAACCACACCAGCGCATTTGGCTATTCCACCACAGCCTCTGGCCAAAGATCCGTCGCGTTTGGCTACAAGAGCGTTGCAAGTGGGCCTGACAGCGTCGCCGTGGGCGGATGGCTGGATGACAACGGTGATGATGTGGCCGACCCCAATGAGGTCACCCTCGCAAGCGGCGCCAACGCCAATGCGTTCGGCAATGGCGCGCAGGCGAAGGGTGACCACAGCAGCGCGATTGGCACGGGAACCCTGGCCAGCGGCAATGCCAGTGCAGCGTTCGGTCCGAAAGCGATCGCCAGCGGCGGCCTCAGCGCCGCAATCGGCCCGGCGTCCACCGCCAGCGCTCTGCAAAGTTCCGCATTTGGCTCCGCCGCCCAGGCCAGCGCCGCTGGCAGCAGTGCGATCGGCAGCTCGGCGCGCGCCAGCGTCGCTGAAAGCGTCGCGCTGGGGTCGAACTCCGTGGCCGATCGGGTGAACACGGTGTCAGTCGGCAGCCTCGGCAGCGAGCGCCAGATCGTCAACGTCGCCGACGCGACCGCCGATACCGACGCCGTCAACCTGCGCCAGATGCAGGCGGCGTTGGGCGGCGTGGGCGGGATCACCATGGCCCAGGTCCAGTCCGTCGCGGACGCAGGCGATGCGGTGACCCTGTTGGATGCGAACGCGTACACCGATGCGCAGATCATTGCCGCCGGGAGCATCACCCCGGCACAGGTGCAGGCGATCGCCGATGCCGGCGACGCGCAGACGCTGACTGACGCGAATGCCTACACCGACGCCAGTTCGACGCAGACGCTCTCGGATGCGAACGCCTATACCGATTCGCAGATCATCGCCGCGGGCAGCATCACGCCCGGGCAGGTCCAGACGATTGCGGATGCCGGGGATGCACAGACCCTTGCTGACGCAAACGCCTACTCGGATGCTGGCGACACGCAGACCCTTGCCAGTGCGAACGCCTACTCCGATGCAGGCGACGCCCGCACCCTGACCGACGCCCGGGCCTACACGACCAGCACCGCTACGCAGACACTGCAGACGGCCAACACCTACGCAGACACCGGCGACGCCGCCACGCTGCGGTCTGCGAACGCGTACACGGATCAGCAGGTGGCCCGCTTCAACTACGGGCTGGATGAGTTCCGCACGGAAATGGACGATCGCTTCCACACGCTGGACCGCCGTATCGATCGCATGGGCGCCACCAGCGCCGCCTACGCCGGGCTCGCGGCCAACACGGCAGGACTGGGCGGCGCCAACAACATCGGCGTGGGCATCGGGTCCCAGGGTGGCCAGCAGGCTTTGGCTATCGGCTATCGCCGCGCCATCGGCGCTCGCGCGAGCGTGTCGCTGGGCGGCGCCATTGCCGGCGGTGAGAGCAGCGTGTCCGCAGGTGCCGGCTTCAGCTGGTAAGCCTCAACCCAGGCACGCGCCAGGCGCCCCGCATCCAACCCAGGTTGGTGCGGGGCGTTTTTGCCTATGGTCCGAGCAGGCGCGAAAGGCAGCGCGCCCGGCACCCGATCGAGGACGTTACCTGCACGTTAGACGAACTTGTGCTATGATACGGGGCTCCCCGCCCTAAAGCCTGCCACTGCTTGACTCGATCAACCTGAGCAACGTTGATCCTGGGACGGGGTTCACGGCATCGGCATCACCGCAGTCCGCGGTGGCGCGCCGCTATCTGCCGGCTGTGCCGTCCCGCGTCGGACGGCCCACTTCCAGGAGAAGCAATGTCAAGCACGTCGACCAAGCCCGCCAGCACCACCACCCGCACTCCCAGCCGCGCGGCCAGCGCGCCGCTGCGCCGCCGTTCCACCGGTAGCGCCAAGAACGCCAACAATGGCATCACCAGCGAGAGCATCGCCGCCGATCTCGCTGCGTTTCGCAAGCAGGGTGGCCGCGTCGAGGTGCTCGGCAACACGCCGATCCGGCCCCGTGTCAACGCGACCGCTTTCCGTTCGCGCGGCAACACGGCGCGCAAGGCGGCCACCAAGACCGCCAGCACGGGCACCAAGGGCTGACATCGCCGACACCCTCTTCGTGAACGGACGGCGCGATCGCGTCGTCCGCTCCTAGAAGTTTTCGACCAACAGGCCTTTGGCGCACGCGATCCAGCGCTGGGCCGGATCGTCGACGCGCATGCCGCCAGTGAAGGCCGAAAAAGCGGGCAGCACCATCTGATCCGGCGCAAGCACGAACGCCGGATAGCGCCCTGGCAAGCCCGGCAGCTTCACCACAGGATGAACATGGCCGCACAGCACGTGTCCTTGGCCGTCATCGCCGGTTGCCCGCGTGTGGTGGCGGAACCGGAACGGACCATCGCAGACGTCCTCCGGGAGCAGCTCCACCCCCAGCGCGTCGGGAACCAGTGCGCGATCGTGGTTGCCACCGACTACGCTCACGCCAACAAGCGGATGCCCGGCCAGCAGCGCTCTCCACGCGCTCTCGACGGCCGCACTCCGCCTGCCGTGCAGGAAGTCGCCAAGAACCCACAGCTCCGCGGCGCCAGTCGCGCGTAGCAGCGTGTCCAGCCGCGCCAGGTCATGCGCGGTGCCGCCGGTGGGCACCGGGATCCCCGCCGCCCGCATCACGTCGCCCTTGCCCAGGTGCAGGTCGGCGATCAGCAGGCGCTTGCGTGATGGCCAGAACACCGCGCGGTCCGCGTGGAAGTGCAGCGCTTCGCCCGCTATCTCGCGCTCAAGCATTCCAGGCATGGCGCTGCTCCAGCTGCTGCGCGGCGCGCTTCACACGGGTGCGCCAGTCCTCGGTGCTGAGCTGGCCGCGGATGGCCTCGGCCCATAGCGGGAACCCGAGCGGCGTCAGGCTGCGCGGACGCCGCAATGCCAGCGGGCGTTCACCGCATCGGGTCAGGACAGCCTTAAGGTGCTGGACGTCGAGTTGCGCCTCCATCACCTCGCGCTCAGCCTGGGCCAGCAGCACGTGGCCCGGATCATGCTGGCGCAAGACGTCAAACAGCAGGCTGCTTGAGGCCTGCAGTTGCCGCAGCGACCGGGCCGCACGCCCCGGCAGGGACGGCGGCAGCAGGCCCGCCACCCGGGCAATCTCGCGGAATTGCCGACGCGCCAGTTCCGCAATATTGAGGCTCGCCAGCAGATCATCCAGCAAGCCCTCCGGCGTCAGCAGGCGCTGCATGAGCGGCGCGTCCGGCCACGCCTCGGACTGTGCAGTCAGCACCAGCCCATAGTCGTTTACCGCCCAGCTGAAGGTGTTCGGGGTTTCGCGCCCCCAGCGCAGCGCCAGCAATGCGGCCAATCCCTCGTGTACGCCGCGTCCGGCGAACGGATAGACGAACAGGTGCCAGCCCTGGCGTGTCTTGATCGACTCGACCAGCAGGCTGTCGGGCCCCGGCAACTGCGAAAGCCGGGACTGCAGGTCGAGCAGTGGTTGCAGCGCGCGCATCTCCGGGCTTTCGGCCGGCTCGTGCAGGATGGCCTCGACCTCGGCACCCAACTCGCTGGACAGCGGCATGCTCCCACCCTGCCAGCGCGGCACCCTGCCCTCACCGGCCTTGGCGATGCGCACAAACGCGGTCATGTCGCGCAGCTGGACCAGCTCCAGTGTCTTGCCGGCGAACTGGAAGCGCTCGCGCGGGCGCAGCCGGCTGATGAACGCCTCCTCCACCGAGCCGAGCCAGCCGCCTTTCATGTAACGCACCTGCACGCTGCCGTCGCTGGTGATGGTGCCGATCGACAGCCGGTGCCGGAACGCCACGCGGCGGTCGTGGACGCGATAGCAGCCGTCATCGTCGCGGATGACGCGGCGGTAGTCGGGGTAGCTTTCCAACGCGCTGCCGCCGCGGACGATGAAGTCGAGCACCGCGGTCCACGCTTGCTCGCGCAATGCCGCGAATGCGTGGGTGCCGCGGACCTCTTCCAGCAATTGCCCAGGTTCGAAGCCGCCGCCCAGCGCGAGGGTGACGCAGTGCTGCGCGAGCACGTCCAGCGACAGCCGCAAGGGGGGCCGCGACTCGACCCGCCCGTGGGCGAGCGCCACGCGGGCGGCGGCGTACTCCGCCAGCTCCAGCGCATGCGTCGGCACGCAGATCACCTTCCCCGCCTCGCCGGGACGATGGCGCGCGCGCCCGCCGCGTTGCCACAACCTGGCCATCCCCTTCGGGCTTCCGACCTGCAGCACCTGATCGACCGCGGGAAAATCCACGCCCAGGTCGAGGCTTGAGGTCGCAACCACGCAGCGGACGGTGCCATCACGCAGGCCGGCCTCGGCGGCCTTGCGTAGCGAGGCGTCAAGCGATCCATGGTGCAGCGCGAGGGTGGTCGGGTCGTCCAGCCAGACCGATTGCAGCGCCCGGTGCCACAGCTCCGCCTGCGAGCGGGTGTTGGTGAACAACAGGCTGGACCGCGCCTTCTGCAGCACCGCGGCGACGCGCGCCAGCTGCGACAGGCCAAGATGCCCGGCCCAGGGAAAGCGCTCGCCTTCGTTGGGCAGCAGGGTCTGCAAGGTCATCCGCCGGCGGCGCGCAGACTGCAGGATCGGCGCGTCGGGCCGATGCGGCAGCAGCACATCGCGCGCCTCCTCCAGATTGCCCAGAGTGGCCGACAGACCCCAGACGGGCGCGGCCGGCACGATGCCGCGCAGCCGCGCGAGACACAACTGCAACAGCACCCCGCGTTTGTTGCCCAACAGCTCATGCCATTCATCGACCACCACCCCGCGTACGCCGGCGAGCAGTTGCGCGGCGTCGGGGTAGGACAGCATCAGTGCGAACGACTCGGGCGTGGTGACCAGCACGTCCGACAGGCCTTTGCGGGCGAGGCGCTTGTCGCGTGCGCTGGCGTCGCCGGTGCGCATCGCGACCGTCCAGGGAACACCGAGGGCAGCGATCGGTTCCTGCATCGAGCGCACGGTATCGGCGGCCAGCGCGCGCAACGGGGTGATCCACAGCAGGCGCAGGCGCGGCGCGGCAGCGACACCGCGCCTCGCTTTCGCCGGCGCATCGCCCAGCGCCAGTGCCTGCAGCAGCGGGCCGCCCAGAGCGGCGAGCGTCTTGCCACTCCCGGTCGGCGTCACCAGCAGGCCGGACTCGCCGGCCAGGTAGCGTCGCCAGGCCTCGCGCTGGAAAGGTGCTGGACGCCATCCGCGCGCTGCAAACCAGTCGGTCAGCGCTGCGTCACTGGCTCGCCGCCGGGGGCGGACGGGCGCGTCGCTCACCGCGCCAGTGCCCGCAAGGTGTCGACCTGGTCGGCCTCGGCAGCAGGCTTGTCGGACCGCCATCGAACGATGCGCGGGAAGCGCACCGCGATCCCGGACTTGTGCCGCGTCGACACATCCACGCCCTCGAAGGCGATCTCGAACACCTGCTCGGCCGGTACCGAGCGCACCGGGCCGAACCGCTGCAGCGTGTTGCCGCGGATCCACCGGTCCAGCTGCAGGATCTCCTTGTCCGTCAGTCCAGAATACGCCTTGGCAACCGGAACCAGCGTGTCGCCGTCCCACAGGGCGAAGGTGTAGTCGGTGTACAAGGTGCTGCGCCGGCCTGATCCGGACTGCGCGTAGACCAGCACCGCATCCACGGAGAGCGGATCCACCTTCCACTTCCACCAGTCGCCGCGCTTGCGGCCGTGGCGATAGGGCGAACTGCGGCGCTTCAGCATCAGCCCTTCGACGCCGAGCTTGCGAGACTGCTCGCGCAGCGCGGCAGCGTGCTCCCAATCGGCAGCCTCAACCGCGGAGGAAAGCTGCAACACCGGGTGGTCGACCGCATCAATGAGCTCTTCAAGCAGGGCTCGCCGCTCGTCCAGCGGACGCTCGCGCAGGTCTTCGCCGTCCAGCTCGAGCAGGTCGTAGGCCGTCACCCGGACCGGGGTCGTGGCAAGCACCTTCGGTCCCGGCTTGAGGCGCTGGATCCGGGTCTGCAGGGCGGAGAACGGGAGTGGCATGTCCTCGCCGGGTCGCCAGGCCAGCAGCTCCGCATCGATGACCGCATCGCGAGGCAGTTCGGCCGCGGCGGCTTCGATTTCCGGGAAGCGACCGTCCATGCGCTCCTCACCGCGCGACCACAGCGCGATGTCGGGGCCGCGACGGATCAGCTGCAGGCGGATGCCGTCCCACTTCCACTCCAGAAGCCAGTCCTCGACGGCGCCCAGATCCTCGGCGGGCCCCTCCAGCGGCGAGGCCAGGAAGAACGGATACGGCAGCGCAGCGTCGCCGGGCTGGACTTCGTCGGAGAGCAGCTTTTCGAGGAAGTCCGCCGATGGCGTCCACCGCCCGAGCATGCGCTGCGCGATCCGCGCCACATCCAGCCCGGAGGACTCCGCCAGCGCCTTCTGCACCAGTCCGGCAGAGACGCCTACCCGCAAGGCGCCGGTCAGCAGCTTGTTGAACGCCAGACGTTCGCGGAAACACAGGCTGCGCCACGCATCCACCACCACCTCGCGGCGCGTTTCCGGGTCGCCATTGGCCACCGGCACCAGGCGCTGCTCGATCCATTCGGCCAGCCCGATATCGGCACCGGGCTGCGCGGGGTCGTCGAGCAGGAGGGCCAGCGTTTCCGCCAGGTCTCCAACGGCGTGGTGGCTGGCCTCGACCAGCCAGTCGGGATTGCCGCTTTCCTCGGCGACCCACGCACGCAGCTCGCCGGTGGTGGCGATACGGGCACGGGTACCGCCGATTTTGCCTCCAGCCAGCAGCCACAGCGCCCACGCGGCGTCGTGCGGCGGCGCAGCGCGGAAGTAATCCGCCAGCGCGACCCGCTTGTCGGTGGTGCCGGTGGTCCGGTCGAGGCGCTCGTACAGCGCTGCAAAACGCCGCATCAGTCCTCCTCGCCGTAGGCAGTCTGGAAGCCGCCGGCGTCGATGCCGGACTCACGCAGCACGCGCACCAAGGCATCGGTATCACCGTGCGTCGCGATCACGCGGCGTGCGCCGGTCTCGCGCACGGTACGCAGCAGGGACGGCCAATCGGCGTGGTCGGAAAGCACGAAGCCGCGGTCGTAGTTGCGTCGGCGCCGGTTGCCACGGATCCGCATCCAGCCCGACGCGAATCCCTGCTGCGCGCGGCGGAAGCGCCGGGTCCACGCACTTCCTGCCGCCGACGGCGGAGCGATGATCAGCTCACCGGCGAAGTCGGTCCCGCGCGCCTCGTCGGCGACTTTCCTGGTGTCCAGCATCGGCACGCCCGCCGCGCGGTAGACCTGCACGCCCGCATCGATGGCGCCGTGCAGCCATGCGGGCCGGTCGGTGTGGGCCATCAGCTCGGCCAACACCCGCTGCGCCTTGCCCAGCGCATAGCAATAGAGGATCGCAACCTCGCCGTTGGCGGCGCACTCCTCGCGCCACGCGACAATGTCGCGCGCCACATCCGACGCTGGTGGCCAGCGGAACACCGGCAGCCCGAACGTGGATTCGGTGACAAAGACATCGCAGGGCACCACCTCGAACGGCAGGCAGGTCGGATCCGGATCGCGCTTGAAATCGCCCGACAGCACCCAGGTCTGTCCGTCCGCCTCGATACGGACCTGGGTCGAGCCGAGCACGTGCCCCGCCGGGTGGAAGGACAGCGTGGCGCCGCCCAGTTGGAAGCGCTCGCCATGCGCGTGGACGTGGTACTCCTGCTCGCCAAGCCGCCACTGCAGGATTGGCAGGCCGGCATCGACGACGTGGTAGCTGCCCATGCCGGCGCGGGCGTGATCGCCGTGCCCGTGCGTGATCACCGCGCGGGGCACGGGGCGCCACGGATCGATATGGAAATCCCCGGACGGGCAGTACAGCCCGTCGGGCGTATTGACCACCAGTTCGGACGCGCTTGCCAGAAACCACCCCGCTCCACGATGCCCTCGGGCAGAGGACCCAGTGGAGCAGTGGGGGCGTCATCGCGATGTCATCGGATGCAGCAGAGCGCGGGGACCCGACGTCCCGCGTTGACCTCAGGCTTGCTGGGCCAGCGCGTAATCAATGGCAGCACGAACCGCGGCGACCTGGGCACCGTTGCACTGCTGCGGCGTCGCCCGCGGGCTGTCGGGATACACCTCGGTGGTGGTGCGATAGCGCGCGTTGCTGACACCCGCGCACAGGCCCAGCGACTTGACCGGATAGTTGATCACTCCTGGAGCCACCATCTTCGTGCCAATGATCTCGCCACTCGCATCGGCCGGGGCGATATGGGTGACCTCGGCCACCGCGTCGATGATGGCCTGCTGGAACCCGGGTTGGGGATCCTCGCTGTCGCCGACCAGGTAAAAGCCGTCGGGAATCTCGCCAGGCTCGGAGGACTTGCCGTCGCGCGCCGCCAACGCGGGCCGGAATTCCGACTCGTCGGTGTCCGTGGTTTCGTGCAGGTCGACGTGCACGAGCAGCTTGTCACGCAGGGGTGCGACAAGTTCCATCACCGCCGCCGACTCGCCCGACGCACTGTCTTTGACGAACGAGCGATTGGGATCCACCGCATCCACGTTCCAGCGCTGGATCCGCTCGTAGGCCCACGGACTCACGCAGGGTGCCACCAGCAGGTTTACGCGGCCCGCGTACTCAGCGGCATGGCGATCGAGAAACTGCAACGCGCCGTGGACCCCGCTGGTCTCGTAGCCGTGCACGCCGCCGGTCAACAGCACGCTGGGGAGTTGATCGTCCCAGTTGCGGCTGCGGACCGCGTAGAGCGGAAACGCGTCCGACCCGTAATCCAGTTGGCCGTACTCCTCAACGTCGAAACGCTCCCGGAGCCGGTCGATTTTGCGGACCACGTCGTCCGCATAGCTGCGCTGGACCTGCTGCTGCGAGCGCCATTTCGCGACCTCGCCCGGTCCCCAGGGCGTTCCCGGCGTGCCGATCGGATAGAACGAATCTTTGTTCATGGGGTGCATTCTCCTGACCTTGAAACGCGGCCACTCTACACCCCGCTGGATCGTGGCATTCAGGTCCCGTTTGCACGGCCCAATGCATGCGCACGCGTGAAAAAAACAGATATGCCCCTGCCCAACACAACGGAGCGTGCCGGTTTTGCGCTAAGCGTTACCGATCCTCTCGCCATCAGGCCCGGTCACGCGACCGGCCTTGTCGACGAACCACGCGCGCGCCAGCGGGTAGTCCGCGAGCAGCGGCACGCGGCTTGCCGGCGGCACGATGGACAGCGTCGTGGAAAGCCCGTCGGCCAGCGTCGCGCGCGGCGCGACCACGGAAACCGACCCGTAATGGTTGGCGCTGCGACCGCTACGGGGATCCATCAGGTGATGGATCAGTGGATCGCTGCCGAAGCGCGTGCCGTATCCGCCGGACGTCGCCAACGCGGGGCTCTGTCCCTGATCGCTGCCCAGCGACAGTTCGAACAAGGTGCGATCCGGCTTGCTCGGGTCGGAAACCGCAGCCCGCCACGGCTTTCCATCCGGACCCCGTCCCAGCGCACGCCCTTCGCCGAGGTCGATCAACACGTTGCCGAAGCCACTGGCGTGCAACAGGTCGGCAACCCGGTCGGTGACGAAACCCTGCGCCACGCCGTTGAGGGTGATCGCGGCGTCCGGCCGGCCCAGACGGATGCGGCGCGTGTCCACCTCCACGTCGGCGAAACCGATGCGCTGGCGCGCTTGCGCAATCGCGCTCGCGGACGGGCCGGCGGACGATGCACCCGGCTTTGCGAAGTGTTGAAAATAAAGGCTGAGCAGCGGTTGGACAGTTGGGTCGAACGCGCCCTTGCTCGCCTGCGCCAGAGACAGGCTGAAGGAGAGAAGCTCGACCAGTTCGGATGGCGGCTCCGCGAGCACGCCCGTCGAATTGAGACGTGACAGGGCGGAATCGGGTCGGTACAGGCTGAAAACCGATTCGAGCCGGTCAATCTCGGCCACGCAGCGCGCGATCATTGACTGCGCGTACGAGCGGTCGGGATGGACCAGCGTCATGGACGCCAGCGCGCCCATCGCGGAGCCTTTCCAGACGACCGGGGCCGGTGATACGGGCGTCGCGGCGAGTGCCAGCCGCACGGGCATGGAGCCCATGACCGCGCACGAGGCGGCGATCGAAAGAAAACGTCGGCGGTTCACCATGATGGAGTCCTCAGTGGTCAGGATGCTGGACGTGCCCGTGGGCGTCCGCAGCGTCGTGGCCGTCAGCAGGCCGATCCGGATCGGCCGGGTCAGCGTCTGCCGCGCCCATGCCGGGCATCGGGGACGAGAGATCCACGGGCCCCAGTACGTAAGCATCGGGGATGTCGTCAAGCCGGGCGATGGTACCGCCGTGCTTGACACGAAAGGTTTCGGCCGCGGATTCAATCGCGAACGGGACCGCTTCATTGGCACCCATGCCGCCGCGCATGGAACTGTCGATGACGAACCACGCAGAGTGCGCGTCGACCCAGGTGCCCGCCTCCGGCTGCTCCCAGTGCTGTGCCTTCCCCATGTCGTTGACGTAGACCGCAACGACATCCTTGGCCTCCTCGGGCAGGCGCAGGAACGCGATGGTGTCGCGTACCGATGAGAACCAGAGCGGCTCATCGCGGCTGGCAAGGTGGATCTGGCCTTTGGGTCCCTCGTGGTCGGCCAGCAGCATGCCGCAATAGTGCCCGGTCGCCTCATCGGACACCTCGGCGGGCGCAGGCGGTGGCGCGTCCAGCGCCTCCTTCCCACAGCCGGCCAGCATCAGGATCGCGAGGCCAATACCGGCCAAGGTTGCGCGACCTGTCTTCATACCGATTTCCTCCGGAAGGCCAGCACGGCCAACACCAACGGCGCGACAACCCACGCGGCGAGCACCGCGAACAGAACCGCCGGTGACAGCGTGGCCGCGCTTCCTGGACCGGCCAAGCCACTATAGATGGCAACGCTGTCGCTCGCGGTCATGTTGAAAATCCTGTACACATCCGCCGGATTGAGCAGCAGCACGAGATCCAGGGTGTTTTGGGTCACGTTCCTGCCCTGGTCGGCGACAAGGATGCCCAGCAGCGCCGTGTCGTACAGCAGCACGAAAAACAGCCATATCCCCACTGCCAACCCGGCGGCGGTGGCGCGTTCGCGAACGATGGCACTCGCCAGGACACCCATCGACACAAACGCGGCGCCGAGCATGATCGAGGTGAGGACCATGGCTCCAAAGGCGCCCCAAGCGGGTGCGCCGATTTCGGTTTTCAGGGACAGCGCGCCGGCGGCCACCCCGTAGCCGAGCAGTGTCGCGATGCCGAGGATGCAGATCTGGCCCAGGGCCTTGCCGAGGATCACCTCCCACCGCGAAACGGGATAGGACAGCAGCAGCATCAGCGTCCCACGCTCCTGCTCACCGACGATGGCGTCGAAGGACAGCAGCAGCGCGATCAGCGGCACCAGGAAGATCGTCAGGCTCGCCAGGCTGACCACGACCACCGCCAGCGGGTCGGCCTTGACCACGCCGGTTGGCGCGCTGCCCAGCAGCACCAGCGACAGGGCCAGCGCAGCCAGCAGCAGCGTGGTGGCCACCACCCAGCGGTTGCGGAACCCCGCCCGTATTTCCTGCATTGCAAGCTTGAAGACGTTCATGCCGCGCTTGCCTCCCGCTGGACGAGCCGCCGATACAGATCCTCAAGCCCCGGGGTCACTGTCTGGATATCCTCCACCGCATCGCCCATCCCCGCCAGCGCGCGCAGCGCGGCCATCTTGTTCTCGGCCGGCACCCGCAGGATGAGGAGTTCTTCAGCGCGCTCCTCGCACTCGATTCCCGGTGGAAGTGCAGCGAGCAAGCGTTCGGTGTCGCAGTTGCGTAGCCGCACGCGCAGTCCGACGTGGGGCACCACGCCTTCGCGCAAATCCTCCAGGGTCCCAGCCGCCAGCAGTCTGCCGCGATGCATGACCGCCACGCGGTCCACGCGGTTCTCGACTTCCGCCAGCGCATGGGTGCTGACCAGCACGGTCGCACCGCTGCCTCGGAGCATGTCGATGGTGTTGAAAACGTCAATCCTGGAGGCGGGATCAAGGCCGCTGGTTGGCTCGTCAAACAGCAGCAAGCGCGGCTCGCCGATCAACGCCTGGGCGATACCAAGTCGTTGGCGCATGCCTTTGGAATACGTCGACACGCGGCGACCGGCGGCGTCCGCGATCCCGACCAGCGACAGCAGCTCGCCGTTGCGTTTGGTCGAGTGACCCTTGAGCCCGGCATAGAAGGACATCAGTTCGTTGCCGGTCATGGCGCCATGGAAGGCGACGTTTTCCGGTAGGAACCCGAGTGCCCGCCGCGCATCCGCTCCGTGCGCACCCGCCGGGTCAATACCCGACACGCGCACAGCCCCCTCCTCGGGGCGGATAAGCCCAAGCAGCAGCTTGATCAGCGTGGTCTTGCCCGCGCCGTTGTGGCCTACCAGCGCGGTCGCCTCGCCAGGATGCAATGCCAGGGTCACGTCCTGCACCGCCAGCACGTTGCCATAGCGCTTGGTCACGCCATCCCACTGTGCGATCGCGCTCATAGTGCGTCCGGCCGGGTCATCTGCGGCGGGCGCATCAGCGGTGCGCTGTCCACGACACCTCCGGGATAAAGCGCCGGGAAACGCGCCTGCGCCCAGCGCACCATCTGCACGGCCGGGCTGCTGACCAACACCTTGGCTTGGGGCAGCGTCCACAGGATCTCGTCCATCACGTCATTGGGCCGATACGGTCGATCGGCAATGCCGTCGCCGTCCAGGTCATAGGCGGGATTGTCGCTCCAGTAGTTGCCGCGACCTTCCGAAGCCCAGTCCACGTAGCGCGTTCCCACGTACTTGACCTGCATCCGGTTGGCGACGAACGCATTGCCGGTCATGACGTTGCCCTCGGAGCCGGCAGTGAAGTGGATGCCGATGGGGCATCCTTCAAACCAGTTCTCGACGATCCGGTTGACGTTCGCATTGTAGACAAAGGCGCATTTCTCCCCGCCGCCCCGGACGGTATTGCCGACCACCTGCGAGGCGTTGGTTGAATTCAGCATGAGACCGTGGTCGCGGTCGTTGTCGGAGACGTTGTTGCGGATCTCCAGGCGCTCGGAATACATGATCGCCCAGGCCACATGGTTGCCCCGCGAGCGGTTGCCGACGATCCGGCTGTCGTGGGTGTACATGTAGTGGATCGCGAAGCGCAGATCCGAAAACGTATTGTTTTCAAAGGTGTTGTGCTTGCTGACCTTGACGAAAATGCCGTCGCGGCCATGGCTGATGGTGTTGCCAATCACCTTGGCATCCGGCGCGTTCCAGATCGACACGCCGTTGCCCGCTTCGGCCAGGCGAAGGTCTTTCCGACCCGTAATGACGTTGTCCTCCACGATCGAACCAGCAGCCCCGTGCAGATAGACGCCGAACAGGTTGTCGACCAGATGGTTGCCGCGGATGTCGGCGCGCGGCGCGCTCTCCTGGACAAGGATCGCCGAATCCATGGCTGGCACGTCCAGCCCGGAGCCGGTGATCTCCATCCCGCGGATCTCGACCTCCGGCGCCGTGACTGTCACCACGCTGCCTTTACCCGGCCCCGTGAGAACGGCTCCGGGCTCGCCAACCAGTGACAGCTTCCGGTCGATGAGCAGTGGCCCGTCGTAGCGTCCCGCCTCCAACCGAATGGTATCGCCCGGGGACGCAGCATCGATGACCGTCTGCAGCGACGCCCCGGACTGGACCAGCACCTCCGCCGCGCAGGCCGAAGGCGCCGACACCAGCGAGGCGGCAGCGAGGACCAGGCACGCCAAAACGTGCGAGGTCCCCCTGGCGCTTGCCGCTCGCCACCATCCGGCCGGGCGAGGCGGCCCAGATACACCCACCAGGCCACGCCCGCTCGTCAATGGACTAGGCCTCGACCAGCATCCGGCCCTTCATTTCCATATGCAGGGCATGGCAGAACCACTGGCAGTAGTACCAGTACACGCCGGGGCGATCAGCGGTGAAGGTGACCGACGCGGTTGCCTGCGGCGCGACTTCCATGGCCACGCCGTAGTTGACCACCGTGAAGCCGTGGGTCAGATCCTCGACCGTGTCCTTGTTGGTCACGTAAACCGTGACCTCATCGCCGCGCTTGACCTTGAAATCGGTGAGGCTGAAGGTCGGCGCGACCGAGGTCATGTAGACGCGGACCTTGTTGCCGTCACGGATCACGTCGGCGGCTGCATCCAGGTCGACACCGTCGGCTTCGGCCTGCTTGCGCGCGTCTTCCCACGTCACGTCGCCACGGTCCCAGACGTTGATCGGGTTGATCTTGGAGCGGTGGATGATCTCCAAGTCGTGCGGTTCGGCGAACGACGGGCCATCGTGTACCAGAATCATCTCGTCACCGGAGATGTCGATCAGCTGGTCATTTTCGGGCTTCAGCGGTCCGACGTTGAGGAACCGGTCCTTGGAGAACTTGTTCAAGGACATCAGCCACTTGCCGTCGGCTTCCTTGCTCTCGCCCATCGAGGTGTGGTTGTGGCCCGGCTGGTAGTGCACGTCGAGCTTCTGGATGATCGGCTCGACATCCTCGCCATTGAACTTGGCAACGGCCTTGGCGATGTCCCACTTCACGATCTGGCTGTCGATGAACAGCGTGGTGTACGCATTGCCACGGCCATCAAATGCCGTGTGCAGCGGCCCCAGACCCAGCTCCGGTTCGGCGACAACCGCGTCGCGCGGCTTGATCTTGTCGGCAAACACGTCCGGGAACTTGCGCACGTCGAACACGGTGCAGGTCGGCGAAAGCTTTCCGTTGACCACCACGTGGACACCGTCGGGAGCGGTGTTGATGCCGTGCGGGCTGTTGGGGACCGGGATGTAACGGGTGAACGGTGAATTGGCTTCCTTGCGGCCGTCCAGTACCGGTACACCGCTGATCATCTCGGCCTTGCCGTCCTTGACCGCGGCCTCGATCGCCTTGAGGTCGAAAACCGTTACCCAGTCCTGCTCCGCTGCGGTCATCTCGGCGAGGGTCACGCCCTCCTCGGAGTTGTAGCAGGTGGAGAATGCGTACAGACCCTGGTAATCGCAGTCCACGTTGTCCAGGTTGCCGCTGACGATGATCTGCCAGGCCACCTCCATCGTATCGCCGTCAACCGCGGTGAAGATGCAGCGGTACTCGGACGGATCGTCCAGGTTCATGCCGTTGTTGGGGATCGGCACCGCGTCCTCACCGTTGCAGAAGACGTATCCCGTCTTGGGGTACTTCTGCAGGCGCAGGCCGTGCACGGTGTGCTGGTTGGGCAGCTCGATGATCTTGTCGCACTTCATGACATCGCAGCGGATGCGCGCGACTCGGGTGTTGGCCTTGTCGTTCATGAACAGGTAACGGCCGTCGTGCGCGCCATCGGTGAACGACAGGTGCGGGTGATGCAGGTCACCGTTGATATAGGTGCCGCCGCGGCTTTCCAGATACTTCTTCGTCTCGGGTGTGAGCCCCTCTGTGAGGATCTTGAGGCTTTCGTTGGTCTGTCCCCAGCCCGTTGCGCTGCAGCGGTTGAACACCGGAACGCGCATCAGCACGCGCATCGACGGTATGCCCATGATGCGCATCTCCCCGCTCTGTCCGCCGGAGAGGAATCCGTAGTACTCGTCCAGCTCGCCCGGCGCGATGTGCGTCTTGGCGAAGGCATCCGAAGTTGCGTTCTTGCCCGCAGGCGGCGAACCGGCGGGAACCGCGCCCCCAGCGGCTGGGGTCGCGGTCCTGTCACCACAGCCGGACAGGAATCCGGTCGCCGCAACGCCGGCGGTCAGCGCCATGACGCCGCCCGTCAGTACGGCCCTTCGGCCGGAATCCGGCATGCCGGCCTTGTCGGCTGCCTCGACCATCGGTTTGTTCTTTTCGTCAGTCACGTTCGTTCTCTCCATTTGAAGCGGAATACGGGGGATGGTGTTGGCCGCGACGGGATCAGGACGCGGGTTCGGGTTGAGGGTCGGGTCCGTCCTTGTCGGGCAGGACGGCGATGGGAATGCGCTGCGCGAATGCCTCGCGCTTCTCGCGCTTCAGCCGGCGCTGGATCTTGACCGGGCACTTCTGTTCGCTGTGGTACAGAACCTGGCAGTGCAGGCACTGGATGCATTCGTTCGGGTTGATGTGCCCTTCCGGATGGATCGCCTCCACCGGGCACTCCTTGAAGCAGCGCATGCACGGATTGCCGCATTCGCGGTAGCGCTTCAGCCAGTTGAACATCCGCATGCGTCCGGGAATTGCCAGCGCGGCGCCCAGAGGGCACATGTAGCGGCAGAAGAAGCGTTCAACGAACAGTCCGGCGACGATCAGCGACACGGCAAACAGGACGAACCACCACTCACGCATGAAGTGGAGCACGATCGCCGTCTTGAAGGGCTCGACTTCCGCAAGCTGCTCGGCGAAGGCCAGGGAACCCAGCGACACCGCGAACAGCCCAAGGAAGATGATGTATTTGATCGGCCACAGGCGCTCGTGGACCGCCCAGGGAATCTTGAGTTGCGGCACCTTCAGCGCCTTCGCGATGCGGTTGCTCAGCTCCTGCAACGCGCCGAAGGGACACAGCCAGCCGCAGAACGCACCGCGTCCCCAGAACAGCAGTGATACCGCCACCGAACACCACAGGATGAAGATCAGCGGGTCGATCAGGAACGAGGACCAGTTGAAGCCGGCGCGAAGCGAGCTGAAAAAGGTCAGCACGTTGACCACCGACAGCTGCGCCTGGGCGACCCAGCCAAGCCAGAACAGCGTGGTTGCAAGGTAGGCGAGGCGAACGCGGTCGAAGATCTTCTCGTGCTTCACCAGCACGTCCTGGAAGAAGAAGATCAGGGTCAGAACAACGAGCATGATGCCCAGTACGGCGATGGCCACGACCTTGCTCTGCCAGATCCGCTTCCACAGCGGGTCCCCTTCCTCCTCTTCGCCGAACCATTGGGTCGGGTCGCCCGAACCGCCCGCCAGTGCCGGCGCGGCCTGACCGGGTGTTGTTGCAGGTGCCGTGACCGCACCCGCTCCGTCGCCAGCCACCGGCGCATCCGCCTTGGTGTAGCGAGCCGGAATCGCGTACGGAAGATCAAACGACTCGAACACCTTGGTCAGCGCGCCGGTCGCGCGCTGGACCAGCAACTGCAGTCGCCACGGTGCCGTCGGGTCGAACTCGCTGCCCTCGGGGATGATGAAGATCCCGATTTCCTTCAGCGCCGGTGCGCCCTCCGCCGCGATCACACCCACGCGTCGATGCAACTGGTCGCGGAAGCGGATCGTCTCGGCGCCCTGGACGAGCTCGATGCGGTCGAAGATGCCGCCGCGCACGTATCCCGAACCCTTGAATGAGTAGATTCCGTCGCCGGCCACCAGGATGGCCTGCTGATCGGTTCCCAGCATCTGCTGCATGCTGGCGTACTCGCTGTCGCCCAGCAGGCTGCGTCCGATTGCCGGCTGCGATACCAGTGCGACGTACAGGTCGATGAACGTCTCATCGTCGGCGCCCGCCTGCGGGAATTTCGCCGCCACCGGGTCGCCGCTTTCCAGGAATTTGCTGTTGACCTCGCCCACCGTCAGGTGGAGATGCTTGACGCCGCCCTCCTCCAGCAGGTCCTGCCAACCCTGGACCTCCCCCGCCCCGGCGTCGATCGAGCGCGCCGCCGAGGCGCCGCCGCCCGCCGGGCCCGCGCCGCCCAGCCCGAGCAGCCGCGCCACGCGCACAGCCGATCGGGTAATGCTTTCGCCCATGACCAGCGCGGTGACCGTTGCACCGCTGACCAGGTTCACGCGGGGTGGCCCGCTGCCATCGGCCGCTGCCTTCAGCGGGTTGTAACCGATGAAGGCCGCCATGTAGTCGATGACACGCTTCTCGGGAATACCGATCAGCACGATCGGTTCGCTGTGGGCCACCATCTTCATGCCGACGATCGTGCCCGTCGTGTCCAGCCCGACGATGATGTGGATCGGCTTGCTGGAGTAGCCGTCTGCGTTTACGTACTGCGAGTTCAGGTACGCGTAGCCGACCAACTCATCGCCGCGGAACACCTGGGCGACCGGGGGGGACTGCTGGGTAGGACCGAAGCGGTCGGCACCGGGAACGACCTCACCGGGAACCACCTGATTCACAAAAGTGTCGAAGGTCGCTGCATTCTGCGCACTGGCCGGCAGCCAGGAAAACGCCGCGAAGAGAACAAGGGCAAGGACGACTCGCCAGGACACGCTTGTGGGATCTCTCAAAATCCAACCCCGGGATGCTTGTAGGATGATTGAAGCCGCGCTGCCGCAGCCACGCTTCGCGACAGCCCTTCCGCGGCGAGTATATCCGAGGCTTCCGTTATGCGTCGAACCCTTACCGACAACGAATCCCGCGAGCCCTTGGCGCTCGCCCAGAACACTCCCAACCAGCGGCGTGTCAGCGCCAGGGAGCACGCGCGCCGGCGATCGCTGCTGCGCGAGGATCCCGACATCGACGTGGTCGACATGCCCACGCTTGTGGGCATCGCCAAGGCGATCGAGGACGAGGCGGTCCGGCGCTACAGGTTCCTCGCCGAGTTGATGGAGAGCCGCGGCGAGACGTCCACCGCCGCCGCGTTCCGGGTGATGCTGGAAGAAGAGCAAAGCCACGTCCAGGCCGTCGATCGCTGGGCCGCCTCGGTGGGCGAGCCGGACATAGCCGCCGAAGATTTCGAATGGCAGCTCCCGGCCGACCTCTCCACCTCCTGGGACAAAGTGGCTGGCAGCGCCCTGCTCACGCCGTATCGGGCCTTCGCCCTGGCGGTCGAGAACGAGGAGCGCGCGTTTTCCTTCTACGCCTACCTGGCCGCGCATGCCGAGAACGAGGAAATCAGGGCCGAGGCGGAGAAACTGGGCGGCGAGGAGCTGCGTCACGCCGCGTTGCTGCGCAAATGGCGTCGCCGCGCCTACCATCGCGAGCGACGCCCGGCACGCAGTGAGCCCGCGGATATCGACTCCATCGAGGAGCTGCGCGATGCCTTGGCGCAGCACGAAGCCGTAATCGCTGCCGCGCATCGCGCGTTGGTGCCGCGATTGCGTCACGCCGGCGACCACGCCAGTGCGGAATTGCTGGAGCGCGCGATTCCCGCCGCAACATCCCCGTCTCCGGTCGGGGCATCCCAGGCGACCGCCACCTCGGCGGGCACGGAAGATCCGCGTCACCTGCTCGTCGATGCGCAGAAGCCGCTCGAGTCGCTGGCCGACATGCTCGAAACCGTCATGGCCAACGCCGACGGCGAGCTGTTCGAGGAGGCCGCGGCCGCCATGGGGCGCGTTGTTGAACGCATCTCACAGATATCCCTGCAGATGCGCCATCCCTGAACAAGGAAGATCGGATTTGGGTCCCGATTGCAACTGCGCGTAAGCTGTCGGCTGGGCAGCGCCTTCACATTACGCAACGCTGTGCGCGCCAACCATGTAACCGTTTACCCCCACAGGAGATTCTCCAATGAATGTCAAAATTACCGTGCTGACTGCTGCATGTGCGCTGGCGCTCGCTGCTTGCGGCGACAAGTCCCCGCCGCCGGTTCCGGCCGCACCGGCGACGACCGCGCCTGCGACGACTGCACCGGCCGAGACGGCTGCTCCGGCTGAGACCGCTCCGGCGGCGTCCACCACGGCGTCTGCTCCCGTCGGCGCCGGCGGCGCGGCGGTGGTCACCGACTGTGCGACCGAGATCGAAGGCAATGACGCGATGCAGTTCAACGTCAAGTCCATCACCGTTCCGGCCTCGTGCAGCGAGTTCAAGATCACCCTGAAGCACACCGGCAAGATGCCCGTTGCCGCGATGGGTCACAACGTGGTCATAACCACGCTGGAAGACATGAAGAAGGTCGCCGCTGACGGCATGGGCGCCGGCATCGACAACGACTATGTGAAGCCCGGCGACGATCGCGTCATCGCCCACACCAAGATGATCGGTGGCGGCGAGAGCACCTCGGTGAGCTTCGATGTCAGCAAGATCAAGGGCGACGGTCCGTACGAGTTCTTCTGCAGCTTCCCTGGCCACGCGGCCATCATGAAGGGCAGCATCGCGGTCGAGTAATTCGTCCGAGTGCCATGACGCAGATGTGGGACGGGACAGGGGTCGCAAGGCCCCTGTCTTTTTTTGTGTTGCGGGCGCCTCGGTGAGCCCGCTTTGGGAGCACTCTAATGGTCCGTACACTGCTTGCCATCGTCATCCTTGTTCTTGGAGTCACGCTGGCGCTTGGCGGAGTGCAACTGATCGGCCTGGGAGGTTCCTGGGGCTTTGCGCTTCTGGCGTTGCCGCTGATTGCCTCGGCAGTGCTTCTGTTGCTGCGCAGGCGCTCCGCCTTGCTTGCCTACGCCATGGTTATCGCAGTCAGCCTCGGCTGGGCGGTCTGGGAGGTCGGCTTTGACTGGTGGGCAATGGCGCCACGCGAGGGTGTCATCGTGCTCCTGGGCCTGTTGTTGCTCCTGCCCGCAGTCACCGCTTCGTTGCCACTACGAAACGGAAATCGACGCGTTTTCGACCTTGATCGCGGCAGCCTGATCGGCGCCCTTGCCGTGGGTGCGGTCGTTGCGGGAATTTCGCTTTTTTCACACCCCCACGAAATCCATGGAACGCTGTCGTCCGAGCGCATGGCGGAGCGTGCGCGCGCCGTCGATCCGGTGGCACCGGGAGACTGGGTCGCCTATGGACGAACCGCTGCCGGGCAGCGGTACTCACCGTTGGACCAGATCACCACCGCCAACGTTGCAGGTCTGGAGAAAGTCTGGGAGTTCCACGCCGGGGACATCCACCCCGACCTGCCGGGCAGTGCGGTGGAGGCCACCCCGCTGATCGTCAACGACACGATGTTCGTCTGCACACCGCGCAGCGAGGTCATCGCGCTCGATCCGGTAACCGGCGAGGAGCGCTGGCGCTTTGATCCAGAACTGGTGGATCTGCCGCTTGCCCTCGCCCGCTACACCACCTGCCGCGGTGTCAGCTACCACGATGATGGCGCTGCTGCCGCCCCGACCGATCTCCCCGAGGCGGACAACTCCCAGGCCCGGCAACTCATTGCTGCCAGCCGAGCGGTGGCGACCACGCTCGCTGCGGGCGTCTCCCACAACATCGTCGCCGGCACGGCCGTCGCGGGCGATCCCAATCCGGTCGTGCTCGGCACGCAGACCGTTGCAGCCACACCGATGCGCCGCGACTGCCACCGTCGCGTCTTCGTCGCAACGCGCGATGCGCGGCTCATCGCGCTGAGCGCGGAAACCGGCGTCATCTGCCCGGGCTTTGGCGGTCCGGATGGCACCGTCAACCTGTGGCAGGGCATGCCCAACGTCTCGCCGGGCGCGTTCTACAGCACGTCGCCGGCCTTGGTGGCAGACAATGTCATCGTGGTCGGCGGCGGCATCGATGACAATCTTTCCACCACCCAGCCGTCGGGCGTAGTGCGCGCATTCGACCTGAATACCGGTGAGCTGGTCTGGAATTTCGACGCTGCCAATCCCGAAGCGACCACCCCCATCGCCGATGGTGACACCTACACCGCGAACGCCCCCAACAGCTGGAGCGTGGCGAGCTACGATCCTGAACTGGGAATGGTCTACCTGCCCTTTGGCGCAAGCTCACCCGACCAGTACGGCATCGGGCGCTCGGCGGCAGTGGAGAAGTTCTCCAACACGGTGACGGCGCTGGATGTGGCGACGGGCGAGGTGCGCTGGACGTTCCAGGCCGTCCACCACGACATCTGGGACTACGACGTGCCTGCGCAGCCCAGCCTGGTCGATCTGACGATCGACGGGCGTCGCGTGGCTGCGCTGGTCCAGCCGACCAAGCAGGGCGATGTTTTCGTCCTGGATCGTGCCACCGGCAAACCCGTGCACCCCGTGCGCGAGCTGCCGGTGTCGCAGAACGCGATTGCCGGAGAACCCGTGTCCGCGACACAGCCGGTCTCGGCGATCTCCTTTGCGCCCGAAGACGTCACCCCGGCGCAGATGTGGGGAATGACGCCGGTAGACCAGATGCTGTGCCGCATTGATCTGGCGAAGCTGCTCTATGAGGGGCGTTTCACGCCACCCAGCGTGCAGGGCTCGCTTACCCATCCGGGCAGCTTCGGCGTCTTCAACTGGGGCGCAGTGGCGGTGGACCCGGCACGTCAGGTGATGTTTGCCATGCCGGTGTACCTGGGCTTCACCGCACAGCTGATTCCCCGGCCCGACACCCTGGAGAAGGTCGCCTCAGCGCCGGGTCAGCCAATGGGCAACGAGAATTTCGGCGCGCCCTATGCCGCGGTACTCCGGCCTTTCATGTCGCGCATCGGCCTGCCCTGCCAGCAGCCTCCGTGGGGGTATATCGCGGGTGTGGACCTGAGCACCGGCAAAAAAATCTATCAGCGCGTCAACGGCACCGTCCGCGACATGGCTCCGGTGCCGCTGCCCCTTAAAACGGGCGTGCCCGGGATCGGTGGGCCGATCCTGACTGCCGGTGGTCTGGCATTCCTGTCGGGAACGGTGGACTACTACGTCCGTGCGTATGACATCGCTGACGGCAGGGAAATCTGGAAAGCACGTCTTCCCGCAGGCGGCCAGTCCACCCCTGCGACCTACCTTGGGCGTGACGGCCGGCAGTATGTGGTCGTGGTCGCGGGCGGGCACCGCTACACCGGGACGAAAACCGGCGACTCGGTCATCGCCTACGCATTGCCACGGACCACGCCAGCGCCCTAGCCGCCGCGCGCACCGCCGGTTCGCTGGGGACCGGATCGTTCTCGCGATGCTGACAGTCACGCTGGTCCAATAAGGTCCCCTCCTACAGGACTTCCCCATGGCCGACGCGAAAGAACTCGAACAGAAATTCTGGAAGGCGCTCAAGAGCGACCGGACCGTAATGCTCGCTACCGATACCGTTCCCCCCAGGCCCATGACCGGAATTGCGGAAGACGAGAGGTCCCCGATGTGGTTCTTCACCTCAAGCGAAACCGATTTCGGCATTGCTCTGGAAGGTCGTGCTGGCCAGCACGCAACGGGCACGCTGACCGCCAAGGACCATGAGGTGTTCGCCTCATTTACGGGCAAGGTGGTGATCGACAACGACCGCGCCGTGATCGAACGCCTTTGGAACCCGTTTGTTGGCGCATGGTTCGAGGGCAAGGACGACCCGAAGCTTCGGCTGGTGCGGATGGATCTGGACAGCGCGCACGTATGGCTCAACGAGCACACGATGGTGGCCGGGGTGAAGCTGCTTCTGGGCATCGACCCCAAGGAGAGCTACAAGTCCAAGGCCGGGGACGTCGATCTGAGCTGATCCGCACCCGGTTGTCGCACGGCGCCCCGGGTGGCATCGAAGGATCAATGCCGCTAAAAAAAAAGAGGCCGGCGAAAAGCCGGCCTCTTCATGACCCTTGCAGCAATCAACCAGCGCGGTAGTAGCGACCGATCTGCTCGCTGAACGTCGGGTCGCTGAAGTTGGGCCAATTGCTCTTGTCGAAGCCTGGCGCGTCCTTCAGCTTTTCCTTGGACACGTTCAGCACGAGGCACTTGTTCTCGTGGTCGACGCGGAGGGACTGCCACGGGACGGCGAAGAGCTTTTCGCCCATGCCCAGCACGCCGCCAAACGCGACGACCGCGTAGCTGATGGTTCCCGCACCCAGGTCAATCATCAGTTCCTTCAAATCACCCAGTGATTCGCCTTGCGGGTTCTTGATGTCGTCGCCGATGAGGCTGGTTGCGGACAGATGTTGATTGGTATTGACCATGGCAGGTACTCCTTGAAGTGGGGAAGCGGTGTAGCGTTACCACCCTGCCCGACGGCTCGTGATCGTGGCGGCCAGATCGCCCGATGCACGGAGCTTTCATTCATCTTCGGCGCCATGTCAGGCACGATGTACCCTCCCAGTAAGGATCCGGACGTCGGATCACCACCACCTCAGGACATGCCATGAACGAGACAGCCACAACATCGCCCCGACGGGGTCACCTCGTGTCCACGACGGCGATGCTCATTGCCGTCGGGGTATTCATTCTGATCGCAGGCGTCCTGTACTACGTGGGGCTGAGCCAGGGCCGCAAGGAGTTGGCGACGCAGAAGGTGCATTACGAGCAACAGATCGAGCAGGGCAACCAGACGCTTGGCGCGGCGAGGGCCGACCTGGCGAAAGTGCAGAACCGCAACCATCTGATGCGCGCGCGGGTGGACCTGTACCGTACTGCCGTCGATCTGGACCAGCGCAATTTCGGCATCGCCAACACGCGCTTGCACGAAGCCGCGGACTCGCTGGGTCAGATCCAGAAGGATGCAGGCGGGATCGACCTGGCCCGGGTCGCCACGCTGAAGGATTCCATCGAATCCAACGACTTCACCGTCGCGGCCGACCTCGAGAGCCAGCGCGCGAACGTGCTTGATTTTGCCGCCCAGCTTGATGCGATTGCCGCCGACGCGGAACTCGACGTCAAGTAGATCCCCGAAGCGCTTGGCACGTGGTTGGGAATAGCTATTCCTCTGGCAGGCCGCTGATGCCGAAGTCGATCACCACTCCGCTGGGCTCGCGCTGACGGTAGGTAACGCTCAGATGCTCGCCAAAACGGGCATCCAGCTGCCCCAGCAGCGGGATCGGATCGTGATCATTGACGAAGCGCATCGTCTCGCCGTTGCGCAGTGCACCCAACGCGCCGAAAATCGCCGAGTGGCGGAATCGCCTTGCTATTCCGCGCGCATCAAACACGTGGACGTTGGGTTCCGGATCCAGGCCGATTGCCATGCGATGACTCCATTGTGGGGACCGGAATATTGTTGGTCCCTGCTCTTGGCCGCGCCCTGACGTGCGTCAAGGCAACGACGACCAAACCGCGGGACACGGTCATGGCGAGTGCGAGCCCGGCGACAACCCCGGCGCCGCTGGGCGAGGAAAGAGCAAAGACCCAACTCCGGCGACCATTGGCCAGCCATGCGCCCGACGGGTACCCTTTGGCCACAAATCCAGCCAGCCATGGATGGAACCACGTCTGGACCCCACCGGCATTACCCGCTTCGCTCACAACTTCGTCGCGCTGCCTCCCTGGCAAGTAGTTCTGTGGGCGACGCTCTACTTCGCTGCGCTGTATTTCGTGACCGGCGCGCTGACCTGGTGGCTGACGCGCTCCCTGTTGCCGCGCGTCGGCTTCGGCCGTGTGCTCGATCAGCGGCCCCTGCGTCCAGGGCAGCTGAGTCGTGAGATCGCTGAATCCTGTGGTTCGATCCTGCTGTTCGGCGTAGGTGTCCTGGTGCCGTGGTGGTTGCTACGCAGCGGTTGGGCCGGACTCGCGTATGAGGCGTCGGGGCCGCGCATCGCTGTCGAGCTTTTCTCCCTGTTCCTGTGGAACGAGCTGCACTTTTATCTCTGCCACCGGTTGCTGCACTCACGGCCGCTGCGGCGGTTCCACGCGGATCACCACCGCTCGCTGACGCCGACCCCGTTTGCCACTTATGCCTTCCACCCGGTGGAAGCCCTGCTGCTGGGCAGCGTGCCGATCCTGCCGATGCTGGTGCACGACTTCAGCCCGATCGCGCTGTTCTGCCTTCCGCTGATGAGCATCGTGCTCAACAACCTGGGGCACGCGAACTACGAGTTCAGCCAACACGCGCCCGCTCGCGGCCCGCTCGCGGCCAGCCGACGCCATCATCTCCATCACGCTGTCTATCACGGCAACTACGGCTTCCTGCTGGACGTGTTCGACCGTCTGGCAGGCACCACCATTGCGGCGGGCGCCGCAGACCATCTGGCCGCCCCGTCGCACGTCAAGGATTCCCGAGAATGACCACGCGCTTCAACAACGTCTACATCACCGGGCACGCACGTCACCTGCCCGGCCCCGCGATCGACAACGCTGGCATGGATGCGTTTGTCGCGCCACTGAACCAGCTGTCATCGCGCATCAAGCAGCGCATCCTGGATCAGAACGGGATCTCCGCCCGGCACTACGGCATCAACGAAGACGGCACCACCCACACGTCGCCCGAGGCAATGGCCGCACGTGCGATCAGCGAGTGCCTGCATAGCGCAACCCAGCCGTTGGACAACGTCGGCATGCTCGCCACGGGCGGGTGCGGCGGCGACGCACTGCTGCCCGGCTTCGCCAACATGGTGCTGGGTGAACTCAACGGGCCGCCAATGCAGACCCTGACCTCGCACGGGATCTGCGCGTCCGGGATCGCGGCCTGGGAGGCGGCGGCGTCTGCGATCGAGCTGGGATCCCACGAGCACGCCCTGGTGGCCGCTGCGGAAATGCCGTCGCGGCTGTTCAAGCGGTCCCGATTTGCCGGCTGCGGCTACGACGCCGACTTCGATGCCCACTTCCTGCGTTGGATGCTCTCCGACGGTGCCGGCGCGGTGCTTTTGTCTTCCCGCCCCAACCCCGACGCGAAGCTGCGGCTGAAGTTGCGCTTCATCCATCAGCGCTCGTTTTCCGGCGACTACCCGGTGTGCATGCAGCTGGGACTCTCGGCCAAAGAGGGCCGCTCCCACCTCGATTACGACCGCTGGCAGGACGCGGAAGCCGACGGCGCCCTGATGTTGCGCCAGGACATCCGGCTGCTGCCGAACCTGTTCGACGTTTGCATCCACGAGTACGTACGTCTGGTGCAGGCCGGGGATATCAACCCGGAGCACGTCGACCATTTCCTGTGCCACTACTCCTCGGAGAAGTTTGCCCCGGTCGTTGACGACCTGATGCAAAAAGCCGGCCTGGCGATCCCGCGGGAGCGCTGGTACAGCAACCTGGCGACGCGTGGCAACACGGGCGCGGCGTCTATCTTCATCATGCTTGACGAGTTCCTGCGCACCCGCGAGATCGAGGCTGGCCAGCAGATTCTCTGTTTTATCCCGGAGTCCGGCCGCTTCACTGCGTCCTTCGTGCTGATCGATGTCGAAGCCGCCGACGCCCCGCTGGCCGTTCCGGAACCGCACTGTGCGATCGCTGCCGCCACGTCTTTGCTGGACACCTCGGTTTCCGCGCCGCACGACCCCGCTGACGCGCCTGAAGCGCTGCGCGACCTGCTCGGAAAACTGGCCGGCGTGTGGCACGACTACCGCTCGCGGGTCTGGCGCACTCCCGTGGTTCGACGCCTGCGCGAAGGCGAGTGGACCCGCGCCGACTACCTGAGCTGGATGAGTCACTGGATTCCGCAGGTGCGCGAGGGCAGCCTGTGGATGCGCGAGGGTGCCGCCAGCGTCACCGCCCCCTTCGAGTCGCTCGCAGCGCTGATTGAGACCCATGCAGGCGAGGAGCAGGACGATTTCGCAATCCTGTTCAGCGACTACGGCAAAGCCGGCGGTCCGGCGGCGGACATCAACCGCCTCAAACGCAATCCCGGCGGCGAGGCGCTGAACGCCTATCTGCACGCACTCGCTGCGACCGAGAACCCTATCGGCCTGCTGGGCGCGATCTACATCATTGAAGGCACGGGACAGCGGATCATTCCTGCCCTGCTTCCGCTGATCAAGGCGACGCTCAAAGACGTTCCGCGCGACGCATTCCGCTTTCTCGAATACCACGGCGAGAATGACCAGCATCATCTGTTGCGCTGGCTGCGGGCCGTGGAGATCGCCCTGGAGCACGACAGCGACGGACAACTGGCGATGGATATCCTGGACACCGCCAAACGCACCGCGGAGATGTACCTGATGCAGTTCCAGCACGTCACGCCCCTTCCGGAGACCTCTGCATGAACCAGCGGCCCCCCGACTTCCTTGAGCAGGAGCACGACCCACGCGACCCCAGCCCGTGGCTTGCGCTGTACCTGGACCAGTCCACGCCCATTGACCCGGCGGTGAAACACGCCTGGCTTGTGGACTCCAGCTCGCGGTCACGGCAGTACGTGCTGCCCTTCATCCGTCCGTTTGCGCGGCTGACTATCATTCTGCTGCAGATATTGAAGGTATTCACTCCGCGCAAGCTGGCATTTTCCCCGACGCTGCACCGGCTGCTTGCCTGGGGCATGGAGAACTTCATCCGCCCGGAGGCCAACTGGCTGATCCTGCGCCACTTCTGCATCGGTTCGCAGGCGCTGTCCTTCATCGCGGCCAATGCACCGGTCGATATCGAGACCAATCCGCTGCGACCGGAAAAAATCGCCGACGTTGCGCCAGACATGTACCTGGTCCACGACCTCAACCTCTACAACTTCGTGATCCGGCTGAACAGCGCGCTGCGCGCCAGTGGCAAGCAGCTCGAGAAGGTCGACACTCCAGACTTCTCAATGATCCACCAGCCCGATCATCTGCGGATCGAGGACATGCCCAACCGACGCCGCAACTTCCTCGACCTGCAGAGCGCGATCGAGCTGTTCACCCCGGTGTATCAACTGTTCCTGAGCGATGACGATTTCTGGCGGGCCACGAACTCACTGCAACTGGATGAAACGATCGGCATCTACGTCGCCACCCTGCTGGATGCCCGGGAACACCTCGGACTGGTCAACAACAAACATCCACTGGTGCCGATGTCCACCCTGCGCGCCGGCTACCGGCTGTCACTGCATGGGTTGTCGACGGAAATGTTGCACGGTCATTTGATGCGGTTGAAGGCTGCGCAGACGCGATCCGGCGGGACGAAGGAAAAACCGGATGTGCAAAGTCCGCAGCCATGAACGAACCTCGAGCGCCAGCACCTGGAGTGACAGCGCCCCGAACGACATTCGCGCTTCTGGTCGCCGCCAGCGCGGCCCTGGCGATTGTCAGTGCGCTCCTTGACGGTAACGCACGATGGCTGCACTACGTCACCAAGCCTTTGACCACCCTTCTTCTGCTGTGGATGGTGCTTGGCGCCGCACCTGTCGTTGCCAGCGGATATCAGCGCTTGATCGCCGTGGGACTTGTCCTTTCCGCAGTCGGCGATACATTCCTGATGCTGCGAGGCGACTGGTTCGTACCCGGGCTCGTCTCCTTCCTGTTGGCGCACATTGCGTACGCCACGGCGTTTGCACGCGGAGCGTCAACTGGCGCGACCGCAGTTGCACTGCTCGCGTACGCGTCGGTTTCGGCGTTGGTCCTTGTCGGTTTGCTGCCGAGTGTTCCCACAGCGCTGCAACCACCGGTAGTGGCGTATGTGGCCGTCATTGCGGTGATGGCGGCGCTGGCTGCGGCACGCGGGTGGCGTCTGCGCAACACTCCGGTCCAGACAGCCCACCCGGCGCGGATCGCGGCCCTCGGCGGCGCACTCTTCATCCTCAGCGACACATTGCTTGCATGGAACCGGTTCGTTACGGACATTCCTGTCGCCATTGTCTGGGTATTGGCCAGCTACTACTCGGCACAGTGGTGCATCGCGGATTCCGTACGCGGCGCCTGAGCTATTTGCGGTAGTCCAGTGGCGGATTCTTGCGTTGCAGAAGCGGCTCGTAGCTGAAGTCCTTGCCGCGTCGTCGGTCGAACTCGGCGCGCGCCTGCTGTACCAGCCCGGGATCGGAGAACAACCGCATCGCCGTCAGTGACAGCGCCTTGGCCGCCACAACGGCGCCCTTGTGGCCGATGTCCATGCCCGACGCGGCAACCGCCTGCCAGCTGTGCGCGGGCGTGCCCGGAACCCAGGTCGCTGCGCCCATGCCGACCGTCGGAACCGCCCAGCTGACATCGCCGACGTCGGTCGATCCAAAGCCGTCGCCGTCAACCGAATACGGTGCGATCTTTGCCGCTTCGCTGATATCGACCTGCTGCTCGAGATGCGTCTGCAGCTCTTTGGCGAACGCGACATCCGCCGCGCTGTATTCCACGCCGCCCACCTGCTGCAGTGAGGCATGCATGACCTTGCCCAGGGTGTCGTTGGGCAGAAGGCTGAACACTCCGCCGGTCTGCTCGAATTCAAAGCTGGTGCCGGTGCCCAGCGCCGCGCCCTCGGCGGCGTCGGTGAGGCGCTTGAACACGCTCCGCACCACCACCGGATCGGGATGGCGAACGTAGTAGTAGGCCTCCGCCGAGGCCGGAACCACGTTGGGCGCTGACCCCCCGCCGTTGCTGATGATGTAGTGGATGCGGGTTTCCTGCGGCACGTGCTCGCGAAGCATGTTGGCCATGTGGTTCAGTGCTTCCACGCCGTCCAGCGCAGAGCGTCCACGCTCCGGCGCCATCGCCGCGTGTGAGGCCTGGCCGCTGAAGCGGAACTTGCCGCTGATGTTGGCCAGGCTGATGCTCTGCGCGGCGGAATTCCGCGAGTTCGGGTGCCAGTGCAGCGCCACGTCGACGTCCTTGAACAGTCCGTCGCGGACCATGTACACCTTGCCCGAGCCGCCCTCCTCGGCCGGCGTGCCGAATACCCGGATCTCGCCCTCGGTGCCACTGCTGTCGAGCCATTCCTTCAACGCCACCGCCGCCCCCACCGTGCCGGCGCCAAACAGGTTATGCCCGCAGGCGTGCCCCGGATCCTGGCCGGCGATGGGCTGCCGCTGCGGCACCGCGGCCTGCGACATTCCCGGCAGCGCGTCCATTTCCGCCAGCAATCCGATCACCGGTCCCTTGCCGCGCTTGCCGGCGGTCGCCACGAAGGCTGTCGGCATCCCGGCCACTCCGGCCTCGATCTGGAAACCGTGGGCGCGCAACTCCTCCTGCATCAATGCCGATGACGCGTTTTCCAGGTAGCCCAGCTCGGGTTCCTGCCACATCCGGTCGGCCATGCGGATAATCTGTGGTGCATAGGCGTCCAGGCGCTGCATTAAGGGCTGGCCATGTGCTGCCGTGGTGCCCACGGGGGCACGATCGGCATTGGCGGGGTCGAGCTGTCCGGCGACGGCCGCACCCTGCAGTGCCAATGCGGCGAGGATTGCCACGGCTGTCTTGCTCATCGACTTCACAGGTCACTCCTGGTGGTGCCCACAGCAAAAATACGAGCGCAAGGCTCAGTAGAACCGCACATTGTCGAGTTCAAACCATGGCATCTTCGCGCCGTCCCCTTCAACGATGAACTGCAGATCCGTGGCATCGTCGCCCCGCCATGGCCGGTCCTCGCCCTCGACCACCCGGTAGGGCGCGTACTTCAGTTGGGTGAAATCCACGCTGACCTGCTGCCATTGCGGCTGCACGGTGATCGCGGTCTTCCATCGCCCGCCTTCCAGACCTTTGAGCATTAGCGCGTGGCTTCCGTCTTCGCCGCGGATGTCGAAACGCACACCGCGATAGCCGCGCAGGTCCACCGGCTTTACCGAGCCACGGCTCAATGGCAGCACCACCGCGGCATAGGCGCGATCCTTGCTGGACATCCGCGCCATGGTCCGAAGTGCGTGTCCGCCTGGGTCACGCACCACGACCCGGGTCAATTGCCATGTGCGGTCGTTGCCGCCGTCATTGTCATCGGTGCGCAGTGTGTCCAGCGCCGTGCGCTCGTCCGCGCGCTCGAAATCATCGACCAGCGGTCCCGCGACCTCGGGCTTCGGGTATGGGCGCGCGTTGCTGGCCGGCAGATGCACACCAGGGCCAACGACCAGTTGGCCGTCCAGCCAGACGCGGCTGAGCTTCTTGATGTCCTGGATGTTCTCCCAGGGTTTTCCGTCCACCAGCAACAGGTCGGCGCGCTGGCCCTTGGCGACGCGGCCGCGGTCTCCGTGCAAGCCGATGGCTGCAGCGCTGGTTGCGGTGCCTGCCCGCAGTGCCTCGGCCGGGGTCAAGCCCGCCTGGACGAGCAGTTCCAGCTCGCGCAGGGTGGCCGCGCCGTGGGGCGTCCCCGGCATGCCGGCGTCGGTGCCGAGCGCGATGGGTACACCGGCCTCGTGCAGCACGCGAACGTTTTCCATCGCGTTGCGGAAATTGCGCTGGCGGCTCAAAAACGCGGGCGATTCGGGATCGGCCGGCGGCGAGCTGCCCATCTTGACCGGCTCGTAGACCGCCAGTGTCGGCGCGTAGAACGTAGCACCGGCCTTCAGCCGCGCGATGGTGTCTGCATCCACCACGCGGTCCTGGATGCTGTGGGCGATCAGGTCGACCTTCGCGTCGCCGGCCCATCCCGCCCGTTCCGCGGTGACGGTGTGGGTGGCGACCTTGAGTCCGTTGGCGTGCGCCTCCTCGACCAGCGCCGTCAACGTCCACGGATCCATGCTGGTGTTGTCGGGCATGTGGCCGTAGCGCCAGCCATCGGTGAACACCTTGATCATGTCGGGCTTGTACGGCGCCAGCTCGCGGACGGCATGACGCGCCGCATCCGGCGAATTCACCCAGCGCGTGGTGGCCGTGTCGGCCCAGTCGGCCCCGTGACCCAGTGGCGTGCTCATGCGCGCGGCAAAATTGACATGCGGCGCGGCCATGCTGCCCAGCCATTCGCGCCGGGGCGCGTAGGATTCGGGCGCCTGGTGGAAATCGTTGACGGTGGTGACTCCCGCCGCCAGATAGACCCCCGACAGGCCCGCGCTGGAGGACGGGCTGGAATTCGGCGTCCAGTGCGTGTGCAGGTCGAACAGCCCGGGCATGAGCGTCTTGCCGTCTGCATCGATCACCACTGCCCGCTTGGGCACCTTCAGATCCTGGCCAACGTCGACGATGCGCTGGTTGCGGATCAGCACCGTTGCCGGATACGCCGCTCCCCCGGTGCCGTCAAAGACCAGCGCGTTGGTGATTGCGGTCGTCTGGCCGGTGTCGCGAGCCAAGGCGGCGCCCGACATCCCATTGGCCAGCAGGAGCGCGAGCGATGCCGCCCTCCACGCGTTCGAGTACTTCCCCATGCAACCCCCTTTGACGACGAAGGCCCGCATTTGGCGGGCCCTTGTCATGATAGATCGCCAACACGCGAACCCGACAATCTAGCAGCGAATCTGGCCCGCGTCCGTTGCCGGCCTGGTTCCGCGGTAGCGCTGCACGCGGACCACCTCCCCCTCCAGGCGGTAGCCGACAAAACCCGCTGCCTGCTGACAGATCCGTGCGGCGGACTCCGCCACTCCGACCGCACCCAGCTCAACAACCACCACGGTCCCGGCCCGGCCGTCGCTGGCACCCTTGACCTGCACGACATCCAGGCGATGCCGGGCGGCGGCGTGGCGATCGATCGGGTCGGTCATCGACGTCTGTCGACCCCGGCCATCGTCGCTGCGGTGCGCTGCCACAGCAGAGGAAGAATCGACGTCAGCCGAGACCTGGGCAAGTCCGGCCGCGATGTCCCGAGCCATCAGGCGGGAGTGGACCGCGTAGGAATACCAGGGATAGGCAATCGCGACCGCTACAAAGATCACCACCGCCGTCGTGAACCGTGATTGCCCGTCGTCGATGCTGTGGCTCGCCCTCGCCGCGGCCCGCCGCATCCGAAGACCACCCCAATCGCGCTCTTCCTCTCGACTGTCCATCCAATCCCCGCTTCAAAGGGTGCTAACCCGGCCTGACTTGCAGACGCGTGGAATCTACCGCGGCGTGCTTTCGCTGGGAGCCTTCTGCGCCACCTGCTTCATCTGGACGCCGCAGCAGATTTCCGCGTGTGGCTTGCCCTCGGGACAGGTACAGGGCTTCTCGTAAACCAGTTGCGCTCCACAGCTCTCGCAGGCATATCGTTCACCGATGCTACGTGGCATGTCGCTCTCCTTGTTGCGTGGACGGGATGGCTGAGCATAAAGCGGTCGATGTAATGAAAAGGTTGCCGGGAAAATCCGACGTGCCCGGCAGCGCTGGTCAGCGGCAGGCCGCAGCGACAACCTGGAACCTGGATTACCCACCGCTGGAATGCCCCGCCGTCAACCCGCCGCGATCCAGTCGACCTCAAGCAGGAACGGACCTTCGCGCTTGTCGGCAATCAGCAGGCCGATCTCCCGTACCCCGGACGGGTTCAACTTGACGTCTGTCACCGGCGAACCGCGCACCGTGGCCTTGAGCGACCCGAGCGGCAAGCGCACTTCGATCCACTCCCCCGCCTGCGTAGCAAACTCCGCCCCAAAGGACACTGCGATGCCGCGGTGACGCGCGTCGGTTGCCAGGCGCAACTGGTAGCGGCGGCCGTCCCCGCGAACGCGCATCGTCACGTCCCCGGCACCGCTGAGGTCGAAGTCGCGCCCCTTGGTGCGCACCGACGCAAACCCGCCATTGTTCGCCAATGACAGCGCCCCTGCGAATCGCAGCCGCCCACCGGCAACCACGGCATTTCCGGTTGAAATTCCGCCCATCACCTCGTCGTTCAACGCGGTCCACCCCGGTTCGTCGCCGGCGTCATCAAAATTGATCTTCAGGGGCATGGCATCTCCGGAAGTGAGGTGATCGAGTCTGGCATCATCTATCCGATCTTTTCCGACCCCATCGTCTTCCTGCCCAAGCCCTACCGTATGAGCCAGTTGCTCACCGCACTGGCGAAGCCGGCAGCCTGAGGGCGCTGGAGCGCTGCGGGAAGCTGCGCCTCCAGCAGGAGACTGGCGGTGTCCTCATCGTCGGAATCGGTCACCAGCAACAGTCGCGCTCCCCCCTCCTCTACCCACGCCTGCACGCCCTCGACCTTGTAGATCGGCTCGAGGTGATGCAGCTCGCACACGCGCCCGTCCCTCGCGATCACGGCGACAGCCGCGCCCACGCAAGGGCCGTCCTGATAGCTGTCGGGCGATTGCTCGGCCACGGCCGTGACCACAAGACGCCCGTCCGGAAGCAGCGCGCCGTCGGTGATCGACAGCGCAACGCCTTCGACCATCCCCAGATCAACCCGGCTCACGTCGTGCTCCATTGCGTCGATGGCCCTGCGCGCGGTCAATCGCGACCAGCGCGCTGCCCGAGGCGATGTGTCGCGGACGCCCCGGCGCGGACGCAGTCTCGAGGTCGAGTTTCCGCAGGATGTTTGGCCTGATCATGCGGCCCAGTGTAGGCATGCCGCGGTGGTCCACGCTGTCAGGACGCGAACACCGGCTCCAGCATGCGGAAGGTACCGGCGTCGGCGTCCATCTCCACCAACCCACCCACCGGCACGATGAACTGCTGGCGGATGTGCCCGATCATCGCGCCCTGGTAGGCGGGGATCTTCAGCGGCTTGAGATGATCGTCGAGGATCTGCGACAACGTCAGCGACCCGTAGCCGTTGCCCGGCTCGCAGTCGCTGCACTCCCCGAAGATTACCCCGGCGATCCGGTCCAGCACACCCATCAGCTTCAACGTGGTGAGCATGCGATCGATGCGGTACGGGGCTTCGGACACATCCTCAATGAAGAGGATCCTGTCGGTGAAATCGGGCAGGTACGGGGACCCCGCCAGGGCCACCAGGACCGACAGGTTGCCGCCGACGAGCTCGCCGCGGGCCTTGCCACCGGTGATCGTGATCGTGCGATTGCGGCGCTGCACCAGCTCGTCGCCGGGGTCCTGGACGTTGCGGTATTGCATCAGTTCGCGCTTGAAGAACACGCGCTCGAACTGGTCGACGTTGAAGCGGTTCCAGCTGCCGGAGCCATTGGGCCCGTGGAAGGTCACCAGCCCGGTTTGCGCGTGGATGGCGTTGTGGAGCGCCGTGATGTCCGAGAACCCGAGCAGCGCCTTGGGATTGCTGCCGATTGCCTCGTAGTCCAGCAGCGGAAGCAGGCGCGCGGCACCCGAGCCGCCGCGCGTCGCGATGACGGCCTTGACCTCCGGATCGGAGAACATCGCATTGATGTCACCGGCGCGTCCGGCATCCGTCCCCGCCAGATGTCCCCGGCGCTGTGCGTAGTGTTCGCCGGTCTTGACCTTGAACCCCAGCGCCTGCATGACCTCCTGCGCCAGTTGCAGGTCGAACCCGTCGTTGAGGGCCGATGAGGGACTGACCAGCCCGACCCAGTCGCCCGTGGACAGCGGAACCGGCAGCAACTTGCCGGACGAGGGCGCAGCAAACACATCGCTCGCGCCCAGCAACGGCAGGATGAGCGCAGCGCCGGCTGCGCGTCCGAGAAACTGTCGCCTGTGCATGCTGCTGCCTGCCGATCAGAGTGCAGGCGAGCGTAGCAAACGCTTCCGGGGCGGACAATTCAGTCAGAACTTGTGCGACACCCGCACATAAAGATCGCGATCAACCCGCGCGCGGGTGCCGGCCGGGTGCTCGAGTTCACGGCGCTCGCGGACCCGCGCCTCCATCGAGGTCTTTGGCAGGAACTGCCACTGGTACCTCACTTCCAGCGAACTGTCGTTGGGGCGGTAGTCCGGCGAGATCAGCCAGCCCGCGTCCGCGCGACCGATGGCCACGCCGATATTGTGATCGGGCGCGAAGTCATAGACGCTGGCCTGCACCTGCCACGCCAGTCCGCCGGTGTCCCCGGTTCCCCCCGTGCCGCTGACCGCGTCGACCGGTGTTTCCAGCGCATATCCGACCTCGGCGCCGGTGACGAACCTCGCCCCGGCAGTCCCCAACGGCCATTCGGCGGCAACGCGCGCATCGACGGTGACGTAGTCCTGCCGCGACGGGTTCGCCAGGCCGAGGTCGGCCAGACTGTCGGGCATCCAGGTCAGCGACAGCATCCGCTGGGTGATCGCGCCCACCCGCTGTTTGTTTTCCATGCCCAGGAACAGCGTCGTGCGGCTGCCGCTGGCACTGAAATCCAACGGCGCAGCGGTAACGCTGCTGCTGCCCTTGGAATCCTGGTATTGGGCGATCACGTGTCCGCGCCAGCCGCCTGCCACCGGCATATCCAGGTGCACGCCGTCGGTCCAGTTCACCCCGATGTTGGGACTGTCGTTGCGGTCCAGACCCTTGGAGGCGACGCCCGGCACCGCAAACGCCGTCTGCATCCGGCCCACCTTGAAGCGTAGCCCGTCATCGGGCGCCTGATAGCCGAAATAGGCCTCGTCCAGGGTGATGTCCCCCAAGTCGGCACCGCCGCGCGTGGGCGCATAGCTCCGCAGGTAGACATCGATGTCGTCCTGCTCTGTGCCGAAGCGCCCGGCGACCCGGGTACGGAACTTCCACGTCTCGCTGAGGTTGCGCTCGAAGGCGAGGCGGATGCGTGAGTTGAACGCGTCCTCGTCGGATTCGCTGCCATCACGCGCGGTTCGCTCGCTGGCGAAATAGCCGCCACGGAAGTCGCCGCTGAATTGCCACCCATCTGCATCGGCGGGAGCGGCGACAGCGCCAAAACTGACAAGCCCGGTGGCCGCAAGCAGCAAGGTCGCGCGGATGGCGGCGCTGATCGTTGCGGGGCAGCAACGGCGATCGGAAACAGGGGGAGACATGGCGTGTACCTCGTCGAGGGAAAGGATCCTGGCGCGCATCAGATCACTGTTGCGATCGCTCCGTACTGACATGGGTCAATATCGGCCGTTGCGGTGCGCTTGAACGCAAAAAAACAGCCGGTTTCCCGGCTGTTTCCTTGAAGCAGTGCGGGATTATTGATTACCGCTCCGGCGGCACGCGAAGCACCTGGCCGGGATAGATCTTGTCTGGATCCGACAGCATGGGCTTGTTGGCCTCGAAAATCTGCGGGTACTTGCTGGCATCGCCATACATCTCCTTTGCGATCTTCGACAGCGAGTCGCCCGACTTCACCGTGTAGGTACGCGATTGCCACCCGTCTCCAGAAGCCGTCGTGGAAGACTGTACGGAGCCGGTGGAGGTGGTCGTCGAGGCGGGGTTTGCGGCGGCCACGGGCGCAGGGGTCGGATTGGTTACACGGATGCGATCTTCGACATTGGCAATACCATCGATATTGCCGGCAATGAGCACCGCCTTTTCGCGCGTGGCCGTGTCGGCCGCGGTGCCTGTAAGAGTGGCCTTGTCGCCGTCCACCTCAACCTCGATGCCGCTGATGCCGTACTTGGCGAGGTGCTTCTCAATGGCGGACTCGCGTCGCGCCTCACCCGGCTTGAAGATCTTCTCGCCAGCGTTCTTTACGAAATCAATAATATTCATATGTGGCTCTTGCGTTGCGGGAACGCCAATCTCTCAGAACGTCCGTGAGCCTGGAATCAAGACGGACAAGACGAGGTGGCCAGACGTTCGATCGGAGTCGATCAACGCCGTACCGAGCGCTCCACGATGATCCGCTCCGCCAGCCACTGGTTGTTGCCAACCTGGCGCGCCTGGATACGCACCTGATCGCCGCGCTGCAGGTTCTCTGGACGATAGCTGCGCCCCTGGTACTCGACCGTGGTGCGTCCATCGTAGGCGACCTGCTGATTGTTGCCGTAGCCCGCACCGTCGAGGCGGATCAGACGCGCACGGGTATCAACAAAGTTGACCGAGCCGCGCAGGTCGCTGCCGTAGCCACCGCCGTAGGGATCGTCGCCGTAGCCGCCGCCATAGCCGCTGTCACGAACATTGCGCACCACCTCGATGGATCGGGCCCACAATTCGCGACCCGATTGGGTGACGTCAACGCGCACCACATCGCCACGCTCCAGTCCGTCGACCGGGTGCTGCCTGCCCTGATAGAACAAGCGGGTGTTCTGGTCGTAGCGCAGGTCGGTTCGCTGCCGGCGTCCCGTCCGGGGGGCGTCTACGACAAGGGAAAGACGGCCGTATCGGGGATCAACCCCATCGACCGTGCCCTGCACCTGCGAGCCGTACTGGGACGGGTATTCCGCTGATGGCTGGTCATAGCCGCCGGGTACACCACCGTAACCACCCTGATTGCCATAACCGCCCTGCGTGCCGTAGCCGCCGGGGGTGACGCATCCTGCAAGCAGCACGAGCATGCTGGAGGCCAGCGCCATGCCTACAACCCGGATTCGATGCTTCATGGCGCGCTCCCGATGTCAGATGACGCTATTTGTACGCATCGATGGTGAACGCGGCGTGGCTTCCACTGGCTTGCCACAAGGCGAGGTCGCGATCAGGCGCCGGCGGGATTGCTGTGTTGAAGGAAGAACCGCAGCATCTCGGCAGATGCATCCGGACCGCCGGCATCGACGAAACTGCCAGCCGGGTTTCCGCCGCTCCAGGCGTGCCCGGCGCCGTGCAGCTCCCACAGGTCCACGATAGGGGTACCCGAATCGTCAGCGTAGGTCTGCCGCGTATAGGCACGCCCGCCCGCCTGTGATTCCGTGCTGTCCGCTGTGAGCTGGGCTGGTGCATGCGGTGATTCGAGGATGTCATCGACGATGGCACGGCCATTGCTTGAATTCACCGTGCGATCGGCGTCGCCGTGGAACACGATCGCGGGCACCGTTCGGCCTGCGCGCCCGGAGGCAACCGCCTTTGTTTCCGCCGCGGCAGACGTTGTGCCCGCCCTGCCCTGCATCGCCGCGAAGGCGCCAGCCATGTCCTTGGCCGCAGCGAACGGCAGCCCCGAGTGCACTCCCAAGCCGGCGAAAACGTCGGGATACGTCCGTCCCAGGATCACGGCCATCGCGCCGCCTGCGGATAGTCCGGCCACGTAGACGCGGGTTTTGTCGATCCGATGGTCCGCCGCGATATCGGCAACGATCCCGGCAAGGATCGAAGGCTCGCCTGCGCCGCGCGCCTGGTCCTGGCTGCGGAACCAGTTCCAGCAGTTGGATCCGTTCGCGCGCCGCGTCTGCGCCGGATACGCGACCAGCACCCCATGCTCGTCTGCCAGCGCGTTCATCCGCGTCCCGGTGGCGAAGTCTTCGGCATCCTGCGTGCAGCCGTGCAGCATCATCACCACAGGGGCCGGCACCGCAGGGTCAAGATGGGCCGGAATGTACAGCGTGTAAGCGCGCGTGCCCGCGGCGTTCGTATAGGACCGCTCGACCGAGGTTCCGGCCGGCACTTTTTCCTCGCTCTTGCCTGTTACCGGGACCTTCCTGGAACGCGGGCGCGGTGGCGTGGTCGTGCGTGCGGTCAGCGGGGTGGCGTATTTGGAGGCCGGTGGCGTCGCTGGCGTTGCACTCACGCCAGGTTGGATAGACGCCTCGTTCCCGCGTGGCGGCAGCAGCCCAGCGGTGGTGAGCGCCTGGTCAATGGTCGCCGCTATATCGACGTTGTGGGCCGTTCGACCGCGGGGCGCGATCGAACGCGGCGTAGCGCGCGCGATACGCGAGAGGATGGTGTGAAGTGGTTTCAACGAAAACTCCGGAATCAGGCAATCGGCCTGCTGCAGTGCAGCATACGGCGTGCCTGTGAACGCGCAGTCGCTGCCTGCTTCGCCATTCAGGCGCCGGCATCCGACTCCTCAACCGCGCTCGACCTGGGACCCAGCAGCGTGGCAAGGTCCTGATCCTTTTCCTGCCACAAGCCATTGATCCAGCGCTGGAAACGAACACGGAAGTCGCGGTCGTTCTTGTAGTCGCCGCCCAGCAGGTCTTCGGGTATCGCCCGTTGGCGCACCTGCACCTGGATCAGCGGAACCCGATCGGCCATCAGGTCCATCAGCGACGGTCGACCCGCGGGATAGGCGATGGTGATGTCGAGGATCGCGTGCAGTCCCTGCCCCATCGCGTCCAGCACAAAGGCCACGCCGCCTGACTTGGGTTTGAGCAGATACCGGTAAGGCGAGCCCTGCTTGGCGTGCTTGGCCGGAGTGAAGCGGGTGCCTTCCACGAAGTTCATGATCGACACCGGGATCTCGCGGAATTTCTCGCAGGCACGGCGGGTGGCCTCGATATCGCGCCCCGCCAGCTCGGGGCGGCGCGCGATCTGCTTGGGCGTATGCCGACCCATGAACGGGAAATCCAGCGCCCACCACGCCAGTCCCAGCAACGGCACCCAGAACAACTCGCGCTTGAGGAAAAAACGCAGCAGCGGGATGCGCCGGTTGAACACCTTCTGCAGAACGATGATGTCGACCCAGCTCTGATGGTTGGCCAGCACCAGGTAATGGCCGTCCCGCAGCAGGACCCCATCGTGCTGGACCTCGAAGCGCGTCTGGAAGAACCGCGACACGATCCAGCTGTTGATGCCGATCCAGCTTTCCGCGATGCCGGTCAGCAAGGGGTTGCTGGCTTTGCGCAGGCGGTCGATCGGCAACAGTGCCTTGATCACCGCCACCAACAGCAACGGGACGACATGCAAAACAGTGCTGAGCGCGAGCAGCAGGAAAATCAGGGCGATGCGTACCTGGACCATGGGGATGCGGGTTTCCGGGGGATCCGTATTGTGGCCGCAATCGCGGTGTCCGACTCGTGCTCTTCAACGGGGAATGTATAGTTCGGCAGATACGGCGGGCACGGTGCCCGCCCATGAATCGCGGAGAATCGGCATGGGTCTTGTGCAGGCAGTGGTGGGTGCGGTGGGGAGTGCGCTGGCGGACCAGTGGAAGGATTTCTACACGATTCCCGACGGCCTGCCGGCGACGGCGGCGTTGTTTGCCGCGGTACCGCGCGGCACCAATGCAGGTCGCGGCTCCAACACCCGCGGCTCGGAAAACATCATCACCAACGGCTCGAAGATCATCGTTCCGGAAGGTTACGGGCTGCTGCTTTTCCAGGACGGCGCGATCACCGGATTCGCCGCGGAGCCGGGCGGTTACGAGTGGCGCTCGGACCACCTGGATTCGCAGTCGATCTTCGCCGGCAATGGCATCGTCTCCCCGCTGATCAAGCAAAGCTGGGAGCGCTTCAAGTTTGGCGGCCAGCCCGGATCGCAGCAGGCCGCGTTCTTCGTCTCGCTGAAGGAACTGCCCGAGAACCGCTTCGGCACACAGTCGGAAATCTACTGGGACGACGGCTTCCTGGGCACCCAGGTCGGCGCGGTGACGCGCGGTTCCTACACGCTGAAGATCGTCGATCCGATCCTGTTCGTGAAGAATTTCGTCCCGGCGCGATACCTGCAGACCGGCGAGGTGTTCGATTTCACCGACATGGACAACGCCGCCGCCGGCCAGCTCTTCAATGAAGTGGTCGGCTCGCTCGCGCCCGCGTTCAGCCTGTACACCAACGATCCGGCCAAGGGCAATCGCATCACCAAGCTGCAGCAGGATTCGCTGGGGTTCGCCCAGAGCCTGTCGGCCGCGGTCGAGGACGCTTACCAGTGGAAGTCCGATCGCGGCCTGGCAATCGTCAAGACCGCCATTGTCTCCATCGAGTACGACGAGAACACGCGGGAATTGCTCAAGACCGTGCAGCGTGCCGATGCGCTGGCCGGTTCGCGCGGCAACTCCAACCTGCAGGCCAGCGTCGCCGCGGGCATGCAGTCGGCCGGCGAAAACAGCGGCGCAGCCGGGATCATGGGCCTGGGCATGGCGTCGGGAATGATGGGCGGCATGGGCAGCCTGCAGCAGCCGGTGACGCCCGCTGCCCCGGCGGCACCCGCCGCTGCCGACGATCCCATCGCCAGACTGACCAAGGCCAAGGAGATGCTCGACCTGGGCCTGATCACCCAGGCCGACTACGACGCGGCCAAGACCAAGGCGCTCGGTCTGTAAGCGGCGTTCCAGGAAGCGCCCATGTCCAGACCTGATAACTCCTCCGCGCCGGAGGCTGCGCCCACCGGTCCCGGCTCGCCGCGGGACGTGCCGCCGGCGCCGGGTAGCTTTCCGATCGATCCGGAGACGCTGCCCGACCCGATACGCGACGAGGTGCTGGCACCCGACCCCATCGCCATCGACACCTCGGCCGAGGAGCTCAAGGACGGCCTCAACCGCTGTCCGAAATGCGGCTCCACCGAGATCCGCCAGAAGCCCGGCAGCGACCTGCTCGTCTGCCTCTACTGCCGCAACGAATGGCACGGCCAGCGGGTGGAGGAGGAGTTCGGGCTCGGCACCGGGCTGGATGACCTGGAAGGCACGATCATCGCGTCGGGCGCGCAGAACATCGCCGCCGATGCCGCCAGCCTGATGAGCTTCAAGTGCAGCGGCTGCGGCGCCGAGGTCACGATCAATACCGACAACGCGATGACCGCGCGCTGCCACTGGTGCCGGCACGTCTTCGGCGTCAACGAGCAGGTGGCCAACGGTGCGGTGCCGGACGCGGTCCTGCCCTTCCACATCAAGAAGGACGACGCGGTCGCCCGCATCCGCCAGTTCGTGGACAAGCGGCGGATGTTCGCGCTGAAGGAATTCAAGGACGAGTTCACCCCGGAGAACGTCATCGGCGTGTACCTGCCGTACATGATCGTGGACGGCAAGGCGAGCGTGGATGTCGCCGGCAAGGGCGAGATCGAGACGCGACGCTATACGCGCCAGAACGGCAAGCAGAAGACGACCTACTACGATGCCGACGTCTACCAGGTCGAGCGGCATGTCGACTTCACGGTCGATGACCTGCCGCTGGAGTCTTCCACCGAGCGCGGCAACCTGGACACGGCCGCCAACACCAACAACATCATCAACACGATCCTGCCGTTCGATACCAAGAATGCGGTGAAGTGGAACGCGTCTTTCCTGTCCGGCTTCAGCTCCGAGAAGCGCGACCGCGACGTGGACCACCTGCACCCGCGCCTGGAGGATCAGCTGCTGTCGATCGCCCGCGCCCAGATCGAGACATCCGTGGGCCGCTACGATCGCGGCGTGCGCTGGGACGAGGAGGACGTGCAGGTGCACGGCTCGCGATGGGTATCGATGTACCTGCCGGTATGGCTGTACTCCTACCAGCAGCCCGGCAGGAACGGCGGCATGCTCCACTACATCGCCGTCAACGGGCGCACCGGCGAGACGATGGGCAGCGTGCCGGTGCAGCAGTGGAAACTGTTGCTGGCCGCGCTCACCGTGGGCACCTTCATTGAAGCCTTCGTCATCACTTTCCTGGCATTCGCATCATGAGCGACGACAGCGGGCTCTGGCTGCTCTCCCTCGGCCCCGCAGGCGCTGCGGGACTGTACTGGGCGCTCTACCGTTTCTACCGCAACACCGACAAGTCGCACGCGTTCGAGCACGAGACGGCGGTGGAGGCCAAGCCGGTGACCGGCTCCGACCACAAGATCAACGAGATCAAGGGCACGCAGCAGACCCGCATCACTGGCGACAACGTGCGGGCCTACCGCAAGCGCGTGCGCCGCCTGCGCCGTCGTAACCCCGGATAGCAGACCGATTAACGGACCACCCGCTACCCTGAGCCTCTTTGTGCAAACAGCGCGAGGCAATCATGGGACTTCTGGTCGACGGTCAGTGGCACGACAAGTGGTACGACACCGGGGACACCGGCGGACGCTTCGAGCGCTCCAAAAGCCAGTTCCGCAACTGGATCACCGCTGACGGCTCTGCCGGCCCCGACGGCAGGGACGGCTTCAAGGCCGAGAGCGGCCGCTATCACCTGTACGTGTCCTACGCCTGCCCGTGGGCACACCGGACGCTGCTAATGCGGGCGTGGAAGGGACTGGAGCAGCACATCGGGGTGTCGGTGGTCCATCCGCTGATGCTCGAGAACGGCTGGGAACTGCGCACGGATTTCGACGGCGCCACCGGCGACCCGCTGTACGGCTTCGACAAGACCTACCAGCTCTACCTCAAGGCGGACCCGCACTACAGCGGCCAGGTGACGGTGCCGACGCTGTGGGACAGGCAGCGCGAGACCATCGTCAGCAACGAGTCGGCCGACATCATCCGCATGCTGAACAGCGCGTTCGACGGCGTAGGCGCGCAGCCCGGCGACTACTACCCGGCCGACCTGCGCGGGGAAATCGATCGCATCAACGACACGGTCTACGAGCATGTCAACAACGGGGTCTACAAGGCAGGGTTCTGCACCACCCAGTCCGCCTACGACGAGGCGGTAACGGCGCTGTTCGCCACCCTCGAGGATCTGGAGCAGCGGCTTGGCAACAGCCGCTACCTGGTGGGCAACACCCTGACCGAAGCCGATCTTCGGCTATGGACGACGCTGGTGCGCTTTGATGCGGTGTACGTGACCCACTTCAAGTGCGACCGCAAGCGCATCGTCGATTACCCCAACCTCAACGGCCTGCTGCGCGACATCTATCAGATGCCCGGCGTGGCCGGCACGGTCCATATGGACCACATCCGCCACCATTACTTCCGCAGTCACCCGACCATCAATCCGCACGGCATCGTCTCGATCGGCCCGGAGCTGGATTTCAGCGCGCCGCACGACCGCGAACGGCTGGGCAAGCGGGAAATCCGGGGCACCTGAAGGAGAACATCATGTTGCAAGTACGCAAGGCCGCCGACCGCGGCGTCGCCGAACACGGTTGGCTCAGCTCGCGCCATACCTTTTCCTTTGCCGGCTACCGCGACCCGCACCAGGTCGGCTTCTCCGACCTGCGCGTCATCAACGAGGACCGCGTTGCGCCGGGCCAGGGTTTCGGCACCCACCCGCACAGCGACATGGAGATTTTCTCCTACGTCCTGGAAGGGGCGCTGGCGCACAGCGACAGCATGGGCACCGGCTCGAAGATCCTGCCTGGCGACGTGCAGCTGATGAGCGCCGGCACCGGCGTCACCCACAGCGAGTTCAACGGCTCCGATGATGAGCCGGTGCACTTCCTGCAGATCTGGATCATGCCTGCCCACTCCGGTGGCAAGCCGGTCTACCAGCAGCAGCACTTCAGCGAGGCGGACAAGCGCGGGCGCCTGCGCCTGATCATCTCCCCCGATGGCCAGGACGGCTCGCTGCGCATCCAGCAGGACACCCGCATCTACGCCGGCCTGTTTGACGGCGACGAAAGCGCGACCCTGACGCTGGACAAGGACCGCCATGCCTACGTGCATGTCGCACGTGGCAGCGTCGCCCTCAACGGCGAGAAGCTGGAAGCCGGCGACGGCGTGCGCATGCGCAAACCCGAAACCCTGACCCTGGGCGGAGGCAAGGATGCCGAGGTGCTGGTGTTCGACCTGCGCCCGCACGAACTGCCGCAAATGCCATGAGTACGATGAAGGTCTGGTCGTTTGACCGCTACGGCCCGCCTTCCGCGCTCCAGCTGCACGAGCGCGACCTGCCCCAACCCGGCCCGGGCGAAGTCCTGGTCAAGGTGGCCGCCACGGCCATCAATCCCAGCGACGTCAAGAACGTCTCCGGGCATTTCAAGGCCAGCACGCCACGCGTCCCGGGTCGCGACTACGCCGGCACCGTCGTCGCCGGCGACGGTCGCCACGGCGAGGAAGTCTGGGGCAGCGGCACCGGCTTCGGGGTCGCGCGCGACGGCGCGCATGCCGAGTACCTGCTGATGCCGTCGGCATGGGTCAGCCGCAAACCGGCGCAGCTCAGCATGCAGCAGGCCGCCGCGATCGGCGTGCCGTATCTGACGGCCTGGTCTGCGCTGGTCACCGCCGGCGATATCCAGCCCGGGGAGACCGTACTGGTCACCGGCGTGTCCGGCGCGGTTGGCCGTGCGGCAACCCAGATCGCACACTGGAAGCAGGCGCGGGTGATCGGTGCATCGCGCTCGATGGACAACCCCTCGGGCGCGGACGCCGTCATCGATACGACCCGACAGGACCTGGCCGCCGAGGTCAAAGCGCTCACCGATGGCAACGGCGCGGATCTCGCGCTGGATGCCGTCGGTGGCGAGCTCTTCGAGCATTGCCTGCACGCCCTGCGCCGGGGTGGACGCCAGATCGCCATCTCCAGCAATCCACAGGTGGTCAGTTTCAACCTCGTGGACTTCTACCACGGCGTCAAACGCCTGATCGGTGTCGACAGCATGGGCCTGAGCGGGCCCGATATCGCCGCCTTGATGGACCTCTTGCGCGCCGGCTTCGAAGACGGCGCATTGCAGCCGCCCGCCGTTCAGACCTGGTCATTCGATCAGGCGGTTGATGCCTACGAGGCCGTCGCCGTGGGCGGAGCGCCGGTCAAGCATGTGCTGCTGACGTAGCTGCACCCACCAAGGCGGGGGCCAGTCACGACCGGCACCCGCCGTCGTTGGGGTTCACTCCGACACGCGATCCTCGTGGCGCCCTTCCGCAAACTCCTCGACGATCTTCTTGCAGAACGCGGGAAGGTCATCCGGATTGCGGCTTGATACCAGACCCTTGTCGGTCACCACTTCCTCGTCGACCACGTCGGCACCGGCATTGCGGAGGTCGGTACGCACGCTCGGCCACGCCGTCATGCGGCGGCCGCGCACCACATCGGCTTCGACCATTGTCCAGGCACCGTGGCAGATCACCCCGATCGGCTTGCCACTGCGGGTGAAGTCGCGCACAAACGCCACCGCGGCCTCATCCAGGCGCAGGGTGTCGGGATTGGCCACCCCGCCCGGCAGGATCAGCGCGTCGAACTCGTCGACAGTGGCGTCGGCCACGAGGCCGTCGACCTTGAACCGGTCACCCGGCTTGTCGTGGTGCATGCCCTGGATTTCGCCATCCTTGATGGACAGCAGGCGGGTCGTTGCACCGGCCTGCTCGACGGCCTTTTTCGGTTCTGTCAGTTCGACCTGTTCAAAGCCATCGGTGGCAAGGATGGCGACGGTCTTGTTGCGCAAAGCGTTACTCATGGGGCCTCCTGCAATTCTGGCGACGCGGCGGTATGCCACGTCCGGAGGCACTACTTTGGCGCCTGGAGCGTTCGCGATGGGTGACTGAAACCTAGCCGTAGCGCTCGCGATGCCGCTTGAGCGTTCCGGCGACCTTGTCCAGTGCCGCCTCCATTTCCCTGCTGAAGCCGCCGACTGGCAGGTCGCGAACGGCCGAGTGTGCCGCGCAGACCACCGGGGTATCGGCCCATCGGGCGGCAAGGCCACGCGCCCACGCCGCATAGTCATCGGCGGCGCCGGGCGCCGGGATCAGCGCGCGCGACAGCATCGGGTGCATTCGCAGCGAGGACTGCGGCAACAGCGGCCGCAGAAACCCGGGCGCCGCCATGACGTTGAGCGTGTCGTCGACGTGCACGACGCCGCTCGGGCGATGGCGCACCAGCACCGAGGCCACGTGCACCCGCTCATCGTCGGTGACGAACCCGACCCCATCCGGCACCGAAAGATCGAACAGGTCGGCCAGAGGATGATCCTCTCCCCACTCCTCCACCGGAGTGCCCGACCACGGCAGCGTCGGCGTTTTCTGGCGATGTCGCGCGGTGCCATACAGCGTCGCCGACGGAAAAAGCCGTTGGGTCGCCTCCACGTGCAGCGTGTGGAACGGGTGCACGTGCACCACCGCATCGACGAGTTCGCCACCGTCGGTGAGGGCCAGCATGGCGTCGCGCTGGGTATCGTCGGGATCACACCCGTCCACGATCACGAAGCGTCCGTTTTCCCGCTTCACCAGCGACATGTGCGTGCCGATATCCAGCAGGCCCGCGACGCGGTGTACACCCCGGATATTCCAGAAAGTTTCAGCGAGTTTTCTCATCCGCACAGCATAGGCGCGCCGCGTGAAGGCTCAGGTCACCCGCTCGCCCGCCGCCACCCGCGTCATGGTCATATGGTTGGGGTCGGGCTGGATGAGTAGACGTAGTCGGCCCTCGTCACGGCTCACCCGCAACTGGCGGTGCCGGGCCAGATAGGCGACCGCCACCGCGGCCGCCGCCAGTCCCGAAAGCGCGCCGACGCCCATCGCCCAGCGCGCGCCAAAGCGATCCACCACCCACCCCACCAGCGGCGCACCGAGAGGTGTGCCACCCATGACCACGGCAATGCGCAGTGCAAGCACGCGGCCGCGCATGCTGCGTTCGGTGGTGAGTTGCATCATCGAGTTGCTGGCGGTCATGAACATCAGCGCCGCCAACCCGACAAAGAACAGCACCACGGCAAACAGGATCGGACCGGGCATCACCGCAGCCACCACCATGCTGACGCCGAACGCCGCTGCCGAGACCGCCATCAGGACCATCCCGGGCACCGGTCGTCGGGCCGACAAAAGTGCACCCGTCATCGTGCCCACAGCCATCGCCGAGGTCAGCAGGCCGAACTGGCTGGCATCGCCGCCAAACTCCTTCACCGACATGGTGGATATGAAGATGGCAAAGTTGAAGCCGAGCATGCCCAGCAGGAACAGCATCACCAGTACCGCCATCAGATCGGGGCGGTTCCACACGTAGCGAAAGCCGGCCAGCAGGCTGCCACGCTCACGCTCGGGCCGCGCTTCGGAAAACAGCTCGTGCACGCGGATGAACCACAGCGAGAGCAGCACCGCCGCATAGGAGCCCGCATTGATGACGAACAGCCAGCCCTCCCCGACCGCGGCGATCAGGACGCCGGCTGCAGCGGGGCCCAGCATGCGCGCCGCGTTGAACGAGGCCGAGTTCAGCGCCACCGCGTTGGCCAGGTCGTCATCACTGACCAGATCCGAGACGAACGCCTGCCGGGCCGGGGCGTCGAATGCCGTCACGCAGCCCAGCAACAAGGCAAAGCCGTAGACGTGCCAGAGCTGGATGACGCCGGCCAGGGTCAGCAGGCCCAATCCAAGTGCCAGCAGCCCCGAGATAGCCTGCGTGGCGAGCAACAGCTTGCGTCGGTCCCAGTGGTCCGCGGCAAAGCCCGTCAGCGGCAACAGCAGCAGCGGCGGCCCGAACTGCAACGCCATGACCGTGCCCACAGCAGTGGCGTTGCCATCGGTCAATACCGTCAGCACCAGCCAGTCCTGGCCGATCCGTTGCATCCACGTGCCAACATTGGATACCAGCGCGCCACCGGCCCACAGCCGGTAGTTGAAGATGCGCAGCGAGTGGAACATCTGGTCCAGATGGCCGCCTACGACCATCTCAGGGGCCCCACGTCAGCGTTGGCAAATCTCATTTCGCACCGGCATTTTCACCAGCTCCAAGGACGAGGTCAGCGCTCAGGGTGCCGACGGCGCAATCAAAGCGACGCGAAACCCGGAAGGTCCGGCTCCTCAGGCCTCCGGCAGCGCCCGGAACTCATCCTGGCCCTGCGTCGCCAGACTGACAAAGTAGATCGCGGCCCACGCGGCGGCAAAGCCCGGGATGATCTCGTAGATGCCCGGGCCACCCAGGAAGCCCACATCCCAGCCCATCAGGATCCAGCCGATGACCGTGGCGGCACCGACCACCAACCCGGCGACCGCCCCGGTTCCGGTCATCCGCGGCCAGGTCAGGGAGAGCACGATCAGCGGTCCAAACGCGGCGCCAAACCCGGCCCACGCATGGCTGACCAGGTCCAGGACCTTGGAGTCGGGATCCCACGCCAGGAACGCGGCGACGATGCCCACCAGCATCACGCTGATGCGGCCCACCAGCACCGTCTCCCGGTCGCCCGCGTCCTTGCGCAGGAACAGCCGGTAGAAATCCTCGGTCAACGAGGACGACGCGACCAGCAACTGGCTGGAAATCGTGCTCATCACCGCAGCCAGCAGCGCCGCAAACAGGAAGCCGGTCACCAGCGGGTGGAACAGCAGGTCGGCCAGCACGATGAAGATCGTCTCCGGGTCATCCACCACCAGCCCGTTACGGAGTGCATACGCCCGCCCGAAGATGCCCAGGCTGATCGAACCGAGCACCGAGATCGCCATCCACGACATGCCGATATTGCGGGCCCGCGGCACGTCCTTGACTGAGCGCAGCGCCATGAAGCGCACGATGATGTGCGGCTGGCCGAAGTAGCCTAGCCCCCACGCGATCGCCGACAGGAAGCCGATGACCGACAGCCCGGAGAACCACGACAGGTACTCCGGTCCCAGCACCGACAGGGTCTCGCGCGCCTGTGACAGCCCGCCGCCGCCCGGGCCCATCAGTACCACCACGGGCATGATGATCAGCGCCAGCATCATGATCACGCCCTGCACGAAGTCGGTCAGGCTGACGGCAAGAAAGCCGCCGATGACGGTGTAGGCCAGCACCACGCCAAGCGTCAGCGATACGCCCACCGCGTAATCGCTCATGGAATTGAATTGCAGCACCGCGCTGAACGCACTCTGGGCCAGCTTGCCGCCCGCCACCAGGCCGGAGGCCGTGTACACCGAGAAGAACACCACCACGATCAGCGCCGAGACCACGCGCAACGCCATCGCGCGGCTGGGGAATCGGTTGGAGAGGAACTGCGGGATCGTCAGGCTGTTGTCGTAACGCTCGGTCTGCTCACGCAGCCGGGGCGCGACCACGATCCAGTTCACCAACGCGCCAAGCGTCAGGCCGATGCCGATCCACGCCGATACCAGGCCGCTGATGTAAAGCGCACCCGGCAGGCCGAGCAACAACCAGCCACTCATGTCGGAGGCGCCGGCGGACAGCGCCGCAACGGCCGGTGAGAGGCTGCGTCCGCCCAGCGTGTACTCCTCCGAGGAGGACGTGGAATTGCGGTAGGCGTAGAAGCCGATCCCCAGCATCAACGCGAAATACAGACCCAAACTGATCCAGACACCAATCGCCATAAAACCCCACTTCCCACTGCGCCGGGCAGACGCCCGCAAACGAGGCAGTCAATCACATCGCGTGCACACGACGCAAACGGCACCGCCGTATCGTCCGCGTGCGAAGTTCACCGAGGCCTAACCCGCGCCCGCCGATTCTGCCAACACCTCCCTACAGGTGATCGCCATGCCAAAGAACATCGAACCCGGCTTCATGATTTTCCTCGCCGACGGTCAGAGCGCCGCCGGAGCCGTTCGCGAAGTCAAGGATTCAGGCGGGCTCGTGGTCAACGTCGAGAACGGTGGCGACTTCGACATCGCCGCTGACGCGGTGAGTGACGTCCACGAGGGGAAGGTGATCCTCCGCCTCGATCGCCTGCCCGACTCGATGCAGGAGGCGCTGCGGCATCTCCACGACGCGGAATACCCGATCTACCGCGCGGACGACCCAGCCCAGGGGACGCCGGAAGACCCGGCAATGAGAGACGAGGAAGAGTAAGCGCCCGCGCTCCGCGCGACTCCCGACCTCTTTGGTGGACCGACCCCGATGTCCGGATCACAGTCGATCCCGCGGCCAACCGGACCCGATACCTTCCAGCGCGAGCTGTGGCGCGCCCTGCAAGGCTGGTCGCAGCGCCCGCAACGCACCGGGTCGACCTGGATTGCCTAACGCGACCGTCCCACTGGACCGAGACGCAACAGCCCTACATCCCCAGCACCTCGCGCCCCTGCTTGAACACGATGTCCACCGGGATGTTCTTCCGCGCGATGCGGTCGAGGTCGGACTGCAGCTGCGGGCCGATCTTGCCGTACTGGTCGAGGAACGCGCGTGCGCCCGCGTAGTCGCCGTCACCCTGCAAGGTGAGGATCTTCGCCGACAGCGCGTCCACGGCCGGCTTCATCGCCGCGAAGTCCACGCGGTAGTGGCCGCTGTCCGGGTCGCGGCTGAAGGCGCCCTGCTCTTGCAGGAAATTGAACGCGGCCATGTTGGCCTGCCCATGCGCGCTGGTGGCGCCGAAGCGCACCGAGCGGAAGATGCCGGCGAGGAACGTCACGTAGTTGTCGTCCAGCCTGGCCGCGTCCAGCTCACCCATCGCGCCCAGCTGGCCAATCATGTACAGGCCCAGGATGTCGGCCTTGCCTTCCTCGAAGCCGCTGGCCAGATCTGTCAGCGCCTCGCGCACCGTGCCCTTGCCGTCCAGCGTGTTCTTGATGCCCAGGCCGTGGGCGACCTCGTGGAACATCACGTTCTCGAAGAACGCGTCAAAGGTGATGTGCTCGCGTTGGTCCGGCACGATCAGCTCGTCGGCGATCGGCTCCAGGATGGCGTCGAACTTGGCGCGCATCGCGTTTTTCAGCTGCAGGCGGCGCGAACCCTTGGCCAGCTGAACCTGCTCGTCGTTGGGCAGGTTGATGGCGATGGTCTTGGCGCCGGCGTTGGCGTCGCCGCCGTAGTAGATCGCGTCATAGGCGTTGAGGTCGGCGTCCGAGCCGGGGGTTTCGGCCTTGTACCTGGCGGCCACCGGCAGCTCGCGCTGCAGCGCCGGGAGGAACTGCGCAAACTTCGCCAGACGCTCACTCCACTCCACGTCCTTGACCAGCACGAACGCCTCGAACGCGGCCTTGGTGCCGTACAGCGCGTCCTGGTAGCTCTCGATCGGCCCGATCACCACGTCGATCGGGCTGGTCTTCATGTCCATCCACGCCATGTCACTGGCCCGGTAGTCGCCGCTGAGCAGGGCGTCCGCACGCAATCTCAGGTAGTTGCGGAGGCCGGCATCGGTGGCGACCGTCGCCGCCTGCCGCAGCAGGTCCGCGGCGCGACCCAGCCCGGACGCATAGGCCTCGTGGTACGGCACCACCACCAGCTCGCCGGCGTCATCACGCCGCACTAGCGTGTACTGGCTGTCCTTGCCGGGCAGGTCGGCGGCCTCGAACTCGGCCTTGGTCATGTCGGCGGGATAGAAGCCGGCACCCGGTGAGCGCGGTCCCACCCCTTCGACGAAGGGCGCGTCGCCATCCAGTCGATCCCAGGGCCCGTAATTGATCTCCACGAAGCGGCGCGTCGCCGGATCGCTGATCCCCTCCAGCAGCGCGTCCTTGTCCTCGACCACCTGCTTCCAGAACAGGTCGTCCATGATCTGGCCCGCCTGCAGCAGGTAACCGATGGCCTCCCGGTCGCCCTCGGCCAGGTGCGAGATGTCGGCCTTGAGTTCGAACTCCTCGTACGCGGCGACCCTGGCGGCGATGTCGGATGAAGCGTCGGCCGCTGCCTGTGTGGACGCGGCAGCCGCGGTGTCGCTGGCGGTCTTCGGCTGGCAGGCGACGGCAGACAGTGCGAACACGAGGGCAAGGGTCAGGGCGCGCAGTGGCATGGAAAGGCTCCGAAGGGGATCAAGCAAGCATGCCAGCCCACACGCACTGAATGCTGGCTCTACAGGGAATCGAGTCGGTCAATCTCCCGTGCCGCCAGCGATGCGGCAGTCTCCAGCAGCGCTGCGTAGCTTTTACGGCCAGGCCCGGCATCCTTGGCCGCCGCCTCCAGTCCGGTGACATACGCCGACAGCAATTCGCGTGCGTTGTACTGATCGGCAAGACTGGCAACGGTATTGGCGACCTCGTTGCGGAGGTGCCAGTCGACGGTGATACCCGTCTGGGCCTGATTGGCAAGATCGATGACCCTCAGGAAATGCGGCGTAATCAGCCCGACGATCGTTGTTTTCATCCGCTCAACCCGATGTGCATGCAACGCAGAAGATACCCGACGCGCGACGGCATGGGATCCGCAGATCAGGGCGAAGCGTGCCTCCAGTGCTCCGGAACCGTTCCTGTTTTCCGCATTCGCAGTCATAATTCAGATCGGCCCAAGCCATACAGCACAGGTCAAGGACAGCGGAAGTCGACATGTTTGAAAGGTTCCAGCGGAGTTGGGAGCTGGTCAAGCCCAGCGTGGGTGTCCTGATGACGGACAAGCACCTCTTGGTGTTCCCGCTGCTGTCGGGGATTTGCATGCTGATGGTGTTTCTGACGTTCCTCCAACCAGCCATCTCGATGGGAGTGCTTGAAGCGATCGCCGAAAAAAGGCCACTTCCCAGCGCCGAGGCTTATGCGCTGCTATTTCTGGTGTACTTCCTGACCTACCTCGCCATCACCTTCTTCAACTGCGCCCTCATCGGAGCGGCGATGATCCGATTTGAAGGAGGCGAGCCGACCCTGGCGGATGGCTTCGGCATCGCGATTGAGAAGCTGCCGGCCCTTTTCGGTTTTTCGTTCATATGTGCCGCGGTCAGCGTCGTCTTGCAGGCCCTTGAGGAAAGGGTTGCGCCGCTGGGACGCCTTGTCACCGGACTGATTGGATTGACCTGGACGGTCAGTTCATTCCTCGTGATCCCCGTGATCATCAAGCGCGACGTCGGTCCGATCGATGCACTCAAGCAAAGCGTGGAAATGCTCAGGTACACCTGGGGAGAAAACCTCATCGGACAGCTCGGCTTCGAGATGGCAACGTGTGCCGGCTGCAGCGTGGTCACATTCGCGGGCCTGACGGTCTATATGTCCGGCGCAATCGAGATGTTGACGATGATCCTTTTGATTTATGCCGGACTGTTGCTGGTGTTTGTGTCCGTGACGGCCGTGAAGGCGATCTATTCCGCCGCCCTCTATCGCTACGCCACGCAGGGAGACGCTGGGGAGTATTTCGAAAATGACGTACTTGCGCGCGCGTTCGCTGGAGCGCCGTAGCCGCCAGCTCGTTCGTTCACGAAGCGCATCAAGGGCCTCCTGACGACAAGGAGAGCAGGTCCGCCACCAGCCCCCGGTAAGCGGATTCGCGCGCCGCTGGTGGCTGGCGAAGCACCCACGCCGGATGCACGGTGGCCATCGCGCGCACGCCGTTGCCCAGGGTGTGCCAACGGCCCCGCTCCTGCGTCAGCTTGAAGGCATTGCCGAACACCGCTGCCGCAGCGGTAGCGCCGAGGCACACCACGGTGTCGGGACGCACGGTGGCCAGTTCCTGCTGGAGCCAGACGTGGCAGGCACGTACGTGGCCGGCGTCAGGCCTCTTGTGCAGCCGCACCTTGCCTCGCTGTTCGAAGCGGAAATGCTTGACCGCATTGGTCAGATACGCCGCCGCCCGGTCGATCGTGGCGTCGGCAAACGCCCGGTCCAGCAGCGCGCCGGCCGGGCCGACGAACGGTCGACCGGTCAGGTCCTCGGCGTCGCCGGGCTGCTCGCCAATGAACATCAAGCGCGCGTCCTCCGGCCCCTCGCCCCACACCGTCTGAGTGGCCGGTTCCCACAGCGGGCAGCGACGGCAGTCCGCTGCCTGTGCTGGTGCTTCCGCCAGACTGCCCACGTCGACCGAGGCCGGCGTCGGCCGCGCGGGAATGCGGCGTCGCGGCTGCTGCGCCTCGCGTTCGGCCATGTCGCGCACCCGGCTACCGGCCTCGCGCAGCAGTGATGGCAGCAGCGCCGCCTCGGGCAGACCCTTCCAGTATTTCTGCGGCATCTCCTGCCGCATTATCGTCGGGTTGAGCCGGGCCGGATTGAAGATGTTGGCGTAGTAGGTGAGCCACAGGTCCTCGCGCGCATCCTCGGCGGGCGCGTCGGCGCGCACGCCGCCCGGCCCGAAGTCCAGCGCCGCCCCATCCCAGCGCACGCTGCGGTACGGGGTAAGAATCGCCCAGCGCATGCCGGCAAAGCGTTTGGCGAAGAACGGCGCGACCCGGTCAAGGATCCAGTGGTCGGGCTCGAACCAGGCCACGTAGGCCTCCTCGCCCTCGCGGATCTGCCGGAAGCGCACAAACGCCTTCATCTTGTGGGTGTCACGCCGGACCGCGGCTGCCAGCGCCGAGGCCGCCACGACGTCGGGGTCGGTGGCGCGCTCCAACAGGCGGCGTTCGCCCTTGACGATGCGCCACAGCAACCGGTACAGCAGGCCATGGCGATTGGGGTCGCGGTGGCACAGCACCGCCCCCGCCAATTCGATGAACCGGCCGGGCACGACCAGGCCCGTGCCGGCTTCCGGCGCATCCGGCAGCGGCGCACCCAACAGCCCCTGCTGCGCGCCCCCGTCCCATTGCAGGTCTTCCGGCGGTACGCCAGCGGCGAGTGCGGCCCGCGCCTGTCCGCGCCACGCGTCCAGACACCATCCCGGCTCCATCTGTGTGCGAACCATGCCTGCGCCGCTCAGCCGAACAGTCCGGCCTGCACAGGCGGAGGGGCGAGCCGTGCGCGCAGCCGCACCGGGTCATCCAGTTGCCGGCCCGGATGGTGATCCAGCAACTGCACAAACGGCAGCAATTTGGTGATGGGCGCACGCAGCCGCGCCAGGTCGGCCACCCGCAGACCGCCGCTGCGGCGCGACTGCACGATCCGGCCCACGTTGCGCGTGCCCAGCCCCGGCACGCGCAGCAGCATTTCGCGCGGCGCGTGGTTGATGTCCACGGGGAACTGCTCCGGGTGGCGCAGCGCCCATGCCAGCTTGGGGTCGATGTCCAGATCGAGCATGCCGTTGCCGGCCCCAGTCGTGCTGTCCGGCGGCGCGATCTCATCGACCTCGAAGCCGTAGAAGCGCAGCAACCAGTCGGCCTGGTACAGGCGGTGCTCGCGCGCCAGCGGCGGCGCCACCAGCGGCAGCCGCGACGACGCGTCCGGGATCGGACTGAAGGCCGAGTAGTACACCCGCCGCAGCTGGTAGTTGCCGTACAGATTGGCGCTGGACTGCAGCACGCTGCGGTCATTGGCGTCGTCGGCGCCGATGATCATCTGGGTGCTCTGACCGGCTGGGGCGAACCGAGGTGGCTTGGCCGAACCGCGCCGCACCGCCTTGCGCGCCGCCTTGCCCTCCTCGATCCGCCAGCGCACCTCGCCCATCGCGCCGCGGATCTTTCCCAGGTTCTTCTCCGGTGCCAGCGCGTCCAGCCCGGCCTGGGTCGGCAGCTCGACGTTGATGCTGAGCCGGTCCGCGTAGCGACCAGCCGCGGCAAGCAGTTCGGGCGCCGCATCGGGGATGGTCTTGAGGTGGATGTAGCCGCCGAAACGGTGGTCCTCGCGCAAACTGCGCGCCACTTCCACCAGCTGCTCCATGGTGTAGTCGCCGCTGCGGATGATGCCGCTGGAGAGGAAGAGGCCCTCGATGTAATTGCGCTTGTAGAAATCCAGCGTCAGCCGCACCACCTCATCGGTGGTGAAGCGTGCGCGCCGCACGTTGCTGGACACCCGGTTGACGCAGTACACGCAGTCGAAGACGCAGAAGTTGGTCAGCAGGATCTTCAACAGCGACACGCACCGTCCGTCCGGCGTGTACGAGTGACAGATGCCCATGCCGCCCGTGCTGCCGACGCCACCGGTCTTGAGCGAATCCCGCTTGGCCGCCCCGCTGGACGCGCAGGACGCGTCGTATTTGGCCGCATCGGCGAGCACGGCGAGTTTCTCGGTGACGTTCATCGCGCGAGGATCGGCGCTGGCAGTCTCATTGGATGAGACGGCAGTTGAACGGTTCAGTTGAAAGGTCGATCGGTCGATCCATCCGCCGGGCTGGCCAGCGCAGCGATGTCCTGTCCGGCAGCGTTCCGACGTAGTAGGGACTAAACCACAAGGAGCGAGCATGAACTTAGGAGTGCATGGGCAACGCATTGATTCGACACCACGCAAGCGCCGGAGACATTGTCTGCCGGTGCTGGCGACCTGTTTGGCACTGGCTTCCGTCGCTGGGAATGCCCTGGCTGACGATTCGGGAGAGGTTCCCACCGCGACCGCAAGGTCAGTCATGGCCGAGGTGCTGCAAAGCCGAGGCCTGACGCCGCCGGCCAACTCCGGGCTGTCGATGGGCGACTATATCGAGAGCAACGCCGGCCAGGCCGGCGAGCGCAGGGTCTGGGTCTCGATCGGTCCAGAGGGGAACATTATCCCCGGCGCCGAGTGGCGCGACGGGCATAAGGAGTACTGCAAGCAACGGGCACGGGAGACGTTACAGCCTGCACAGCGGATCCGTTTCAAGTTGAACCGGCTGACGGAAGCCGTCGCCGGGAAGACCCGCTACCAGTACTTTGTCTTCGGCGGGGTCATCGACACTGCCACCGGCTCCATCAACCATCAGCAGGAGTGGGAATCCTCGGTCATGCAGGACATCGGCGCGACGTCCGGTGTCCGCGAAAGCCCGGACGCCGGTGCGCTGTTCGCACTGATGAGCGAAGCCATGGACGGGATGCCGCTTAAGCCGCGCGCAATGGTCGGGCCGTGTGGCGAGATCCGTCTGGAACACGTGTCGGGAAGCCAGGTGGGCGAGCCGATCGTTTTCCAGGCCGGGTTTCAGGGCAGCTACGGTCGTTACCTGAACTACACGTGGGACTTCGGCGACGGATCCGCGCCCGAGGACATCGGCAAGCGCGCCCAGCACGTATATGCCCGCAACGGCACGTATCCGGTGACCGTCACGGTGGAAGGCAAGGACATCGAACCGGCCAGCAAGACGCTGGAGGTAGTCATCGGCGGCAGCCTGGCACTGAACTTCTCTTCGCGCATCGAAATGCGCGCACCCGGCGATACCCGGATTGTCTCGAAGTTCGAGTCCGTGGTGCCGCTCTCGATCTCATCCGACGGCACCTTCCAGGGCAGCGCCCCGCTGCGCAACGTCGAGATGTCCAACTCCGCCGCGGACCGGATGGTGACCGCGCTCGGGTGCACAGTCACCCCTCGCGACGGCGTGCTGGAGGCGCGCGCAACACTGCCGGACGTGTCCGGCAAGACGGCCGGCGGCACAGAGGTATCTGTGACGATTCCACATGACCGTTCGCGGCCCATCCAGGAGGCGGTACCCGGCGCTGAGGTGCGCTGCCCGAACCTGGAAGGCAATCCTGTCGGCCCTCTGATGAGGCAAGCGGTTGCCGGCATCGGCGCGTCCTGGTGGACCAGCTTTGTCGCCTCGCACGAACGCGAGGTGCAGGCGGATGGGTCGTTCCATTTCAGCGAATGGGAAGCCACGGACGACGCCGGCGTCATCGCGCGCAAGGTGTACCGCAACACGCTCACCCTGGAAGGTCCGTCCAGCGTCAACGAGGTCACCACACTGGAGATCCGCGCTGGCTCCGGAACGACCGCGCCCGACGATACCGCAGCAATGTAAGGCTATTCCGCGTCGGCGTGCAGCATGGCGAAGGTGCGGACGGAACCGGAAAATTCCAGGCATGGAGCACCCACCATGGGGATGAGAATAATGAAAGCACTGCGAGACAAACTGGGCCCTGCCCACCCGCGACGGGAGCGTTCCAGCCTGAAAATCGCGACCGTGCTGCTGGCGCTGACGCTCGCCGCGCCGCCGGCATCGGCCGACAACGGCGTCAACGTCGTGCTGGCCAGGAAAGCCCTGTTGGCTGAGCTGCAAAGCAAGGGCCTGGCGCCCGCCGGCGAAGCCGGGCTGGACCTCGAGGACTACATCGATGCCGACAGGATCACATACGAGGGCGAGTCGGCTGCGAGCGCGCTCCTGACGCTGCGCTTTGACCCTGACGGCCACATGCTGCCGAGCAAACGATGGATGAGCCGCCATGCCGGCTACTGCGGCAGTCGCGACAAGGAGTCCGCGAAGCCGTCGCGTTCGGTGACAGTAAAGATCATCCGCACCAGCGAGACCGCGCCGATCGAAAGCATCGCGGGCATGGACGGCGAGGATAAACTCGTCACGCGATACAACTATTCCGTGCACGCCCGGGAGAACGACATCGTGGACGGGAAGCTGCATATCCGCGCAGCCCATGACGTTGAATCGACGATTGCCTACACACGCGGGGTCGGCAAGGCCAAAGGAAACAATCCGGATACGAGCGAGCTTGACGGGCTTGTCAGTGAATCGCTGGCAGGACTCGGCGCCACGCTCGGCTCGCCCACCGGGCCATGCGGAGACGAAGTCGAAGAGCACGACGATACCGGCGCCATCCAGCCGCTGGACGGTACCTGGATCGTCACCATGAAGAGCATCGATACCGCTTCGTGCTCGCCAATGATTGCCAAACAGCTGCGGCCCGCCGTGGAATCCCAGATCGGCAGCCACGGCAGCCAGGACCTCACGTTCGACCGGCCCTTCCATCCCCAACCGCTGATGCAGAAAGGTCCGGACCTTGACTGGGACCGCACCGGCCTCAACTCATGGCATGCATTGCAGGCTCAGGCCCCGTCCGCGGCGATGACCTTTGACGTCAACCTGGATATCGAGGTGATGTCTGCCACGCACATCGCGGGGGTCCAGAAGCAGCACGTCCGCGCCCCGCCGAAGTTGAAGCAACTGATGGGCGACCGGTTCGATTGTGACGTTACTGCGCTGTTCGATTACAGACGGGTAGAACAGCCGAATTAGATGCGGGCACGTCAATCGCGACACGTTCGCAGGTAAGGCGGTCAGCCGCGGATCTCAGCGTCTCACGTCCCCGGCCAGGTCCCGCGGATCCCGCCGCAGCGCGGCCGGTTCCACCCATTCCTCCAGGCTGCTTTCCCGCTCACTGGGCGACATCGCCGAAAACTGCTCCAGTTCCGCCAGGGTCGGTTCCACCAGCGCAAACGTCAATCGGACGCGGTACGGTGGCTCCACGCCCAGAGCCGCCGCGGCCGCATGCAAATCACCCGCCCGGATCAGGATTCGGCGCTCCTGATCTACGGCCCGGTAGCCGTATTCGTTGTCCCAAAGTGTCTGCGTGCGCGCACTCTTGCTATCCAGCATCAGGAGCTTCAGCTTGTAACGGTGCGGATAGGAGCCCGAGGTGCGTACATGCACGTCGAAGTCGCGGCCGTTTCCATTGCGGAACCACTGCATCTCGTCCAGCCGATGAATATCGGCGATGACCGCTCGCGGATCGCCAGCAGCCCACTCGTGCACCCGCCGCTCGCACGCCTGGTGCGAGAGCGCAGACCCATCGAACCACCTTGACTTGCGCTCCCTGACCTCTGCGCACAGCGTCACGTCCCTGTAATTCAGGGCAAGGCGGTCGAAGCAGGATGAGCGCGCAAACCCGGTCTGCATTCCCGGCGGATTGAAGACCAGACCCGTGAAGTACTCATCCGGATCAAGGCCCTGGCACCGCGCCAGCTCGGCGGCCTTTCGTTCGCAGACCTTGCAACTGAAGCCGTCTGCGTCATCGGGTTGATCAGCGGCCTGCAACGGAGAGGCGACCCCGGCGGCCAGGATCATGATGGGGGCGAGTAATGACCGCAGCATTGAAGGACTCCGGGAGGGTCGCGTGGACGATACCCCACTCGCGCACCGGGGCGACGACTGAAGGTTGGATCCCAGTCCTCCATACACGCGTTGGCTACGCGGCGTCGGCCAAGGTGCGTCCATGGAAATATTCGACCAACCTTCCCCGCCCTGGTGGATCGTCCAACGCGGCGACGATCCCATCATTGCCACCGCGATCCACGACGGCCACAGGCTCGGCGCGCAGGCCGCCGCAGCGATGGCGCTCGACGAGGCTGGCCGCCTCCGCGAGGAAGACCCACACACCGGGCAGGCGATCGTCGACATCCCGACCCACGTCATTGCGATGCGGTCACGCTTCGAGGCCGACCTCAACCGCGGCCTCGACCAGGCCGTGTACCTGGACCCGAGCCAGTCCTGGGGGCTGAAGGTCTGGCAGACACCGCCCGAGGGTGAGCTGCTGCGCGACCTGCAGGAGTACCACCGCGGCTTCTACCGGATGATGGGCGAGCTGCTGGACAGCGTGGTCGCCCGCCACGGGCGCTTCGTGCTGCTGGACGTGCACAGCTACAACCACCGCCGCGACGGCGCCGACGCACCACCGACGGCGCAGGAGGATGCGCCGGACGTGAACATCGGCACCTTCTCGATGCCGCGCGACCGCTGGGCGTTCCTGCTCGACCCGCTGATGCAGTCCATGGGCAGTTTCGACTTCAACCAGCGCCGGCTGGACGTGCGCGAGAACATCGCCTTCCAGGGCAAGGGTGAACTGACGCGCTTCGTCCACGAACGCTACCCGGAGACCGGCTGCGCGATCGCGCTGGAATTCAAGAAGTTCTACATGGACGAGTGGACCGGCCGCCCCTATCCGGACGAGCTCGCGGCGATGCGTGCGTTCATCAACCACACCGCCGCGCAGGCGCGCGCCTTGCTGGCGGGTGCGGCTTGACCGACAACGAGCCGGTGCAGCAGCCGCCCTCACCGGACCTGGGTGGCGAGCACGCCCATCGCCGCAAGTTGGATGGCGGCGGGAGGGTGCACATCGACCGCCCGCTGCCCTTCCTGATCCTGGCCGGGCATCCGGATGAGCCCTTCAGCCTGGCCCGACGCGTCGCCTCGATCAGCGCGGCCAGCGTGATCTGGCCCCAGGCCGGCGGCGAACTGGCGGTGGCCGGCGCAGCCGCGGAAGTGACCCTGCTGCTGGACCATCTCGCCGATGCCTATCCCAAATTCCTGGTGATCGCGCTGCACGACCTGCCGCGCGATCTGAGCCTGCACGAGGAAAGCCCGCGGCTGGAACCGTTCGAGTTCGTGCTTGCCGCCAGCGCGGATCCCGCCGCGCAGGACGTCGTCGACACGATGCATTCCGCGCTGTCGGAGCTGGAAATCGACCTGCGCGTGCCCCAGTTTCGCACGCAGCCCCTGCCGCCCTTGCCGCCCGCGCTGGCGGAGGCGCTGGACGGACGGGACGGGATTTCCGTGCTGTCGCTGGGCATCCCGCAGATCCACCGCATTCCCGGCGACCCGCGTCGCATCTATCCGCAGATCTACCACCAGGTCGAGAGCGCTATCCACGATGCCCTGCTGCAGGCGGCCGCGCACTTCATCGAGCTGGCCGAGCACGAGGACGACGCGGACACACCACGCCCGCACCACCGCTCGCTTGGTCGCCGGCGCTTCGTCAAAGCGGCAAAGCGTGCCGACGAGGCGCTGGCCAACATCAGTGCCTCGTTCGACTTCCTGCTCGGCATCTCGCCGATCAACACCGTGGAAGCGTTCGAGGCCTTCGAGGCGGGCAAGCGGAGCACGTCGCCGGACTTCCACTACCGTCCGTTGCCGATCAGCCCCGATGTCGTCAAGCGTCGCCTGTACGACATCGACCTGCGCGCGGTCGAGGACCCGGTGATCGAGGAGCTGTTCAACGAGAAGCGGCTGGAGCTGGACCAGCAGCTGATGATGCTGCAACGGCGCAACACCCCCGCTTTCCGCCATGTGTCGCTGATCCAGTACGGCGGTGTGGAGCCGGAACTGCTGGAGGTGGCCAACAGGCTGCTGGAGGCGTTCGCGCCCGGCAGCGAGGGCAGCCGGGATTACGTCGATGCCGAAGGCGTCCAGGCCGCCGCCGAGCGGATCCTCGCGCGCTACACCCGGCGCACCCCGGCTTTCGCCATCGCGGAGACCTGCCTGCGCGCGGACACCGGTCCCGGGCTGATGGTGTCCGGGCGTTCGCTGCTGATCTCCACCGCCACCCGCGTCCCGAGCGCGCGGGTGGACCCCCTGCTGCAGCATGAGATCAGCGTGCATGTGCTCACCTACATCAACGGCAGCCAGCAGGGGCTGGGCATTTTCGGCGCCGGGCTGGCCGGCTACGAAGGTCTGCAGGAAGGGCTGGGCGTGTTTGCCGAGTTCATCGTCGGCGGCCTGACCGTGGCGCGTCTGCGGCTGCTCGCCGCCCGCGTGCTGGTGGTTCACGCGATGCTCGAAGGCGCCGACTTCATTGCCTGCCATCGCCTGCTGCAGGTCGAGCACGGTTTCTCCAGCCGGGGCGCCTTCAACATCGTCGCGCGCATCTTCCGCTCCGGCGGCCTGACCAAGGACGCGATCTACCTGCGGGGCTTCCGGCAGGTGTTGCGACGCGTCGCCGATGGCCTGTCCCTGGACCCGCTGTGGTACGGGAAGATCGCCGAACACCATGTGCCGGTGGTGGAGGAACTGGAGGCGCGCGGCATGTTGCGCCCGCCAGTGGTCACCCCCGAATTCCTCGACCGCCCCGATGCCCAGGCCCGATTGGCCCGCCTGCGCGAAGGACACTCTTTCATTGACCTGCTAAAGGAACCCTCCCCGTGCTGATTGCCTTCTACGTAAACTCGATCGAAGACGAATACCCGCGCTACACCACCACCGTGCTGGCGCACGAGGCCTCGCGCCGCGGCCACGAGGTCTGCTACATCACCCCCGGCGATTTCGTCCTCAGCCCGGAAGACACCCTGCAGGTGCACGCGCGCAGGATCCCGGCCGGCAAGGGCAAGACGCGCAGCCGCGAGGAGTTCTTCAAGGCGCTCAAGAGTGCCGGCAAGAAGAGCACCCTGATCAACATCGACGAGCTCGACGTGCTGATGATGCGCAGCGACCCGTCCAACGACGCGGTGGATCGCCCGTGGGCGGAAAAGATCGGCATCCAGTTCGGCCAGCGCGCCGCCCATGCCGGCGTGCTGGTGCTCAATGACCCGGACACGCTGACGCAGGCGATCAACAAGCTGTACTTCCAGTCGTTCCCCCGCGAGGTCCGCGCCAAGACCCTGATCTGCCGCAACACCAACGACATCAAGGCCTTCGCCAAGGCCAACGGCGGCAAGGTGGTGCTCAAGCCCCTGCAGGGCTCCGGCGGCCAAGGCGTGTTCGTGCTCGATGCCAAGTCCGCCGGCAACCTCAACCAGATGGTCGAGGCGATCGAGCGCGACGGCTACATCATTGCCCAGACCGTGGTGCCCGAAGCCGACAAGGGCGACATCCGCATGTTCATGATGAACGGCTACCCGCTGCAGATCGACGGCAAGTACGCGGCGATGCGGCGGGTGGGCGCCGAGGACGATGTACGCAGCAACATCCACGCCGGCGGCACCGCCAAGGCGGTCAAGATCACCGACCGCGAACTGCGCCTGGCCGAGCTGATCCGCCCCAAGCTGCAGGCCGACGGCATGTTCCTGGTGGGCATCGACATCATCGGCGACACCATCCTGGAGGTGAACGTCTTCTCCCCCGGCAACCTGTTCAGCTGCAGCGAGATGGCTGGCGTGAACTTCGCCGCGAAAATCATCGGCTCGATCGAACGCAAGCTGGAGATCCGCGACGAGTACCCGGGGCACTTCACCAACGCGGCGTTGGCGGTGATGTAAGCCCGGGCGCGGGCCGTCTGCGCGCGCAGCATCTCCACCATTTCCACGAGGACGGTCCGCCTTACGCCAGATATTTCTCGAACCAGCCCAGCGTCCTCTCCCAGGCCAACGTGGCCGCGGCCTCGTCATAGCGCGGCGTCGAATCGTTGTGGAAGCCATGGTGGGTGCCTGGGTAGACGTAGGCTTCGTAGGTCTTGCGATTGGCCTTCAGTGCGGCCTCGTAGGCGGGCCAGCCCGCGTTGACCCGCTCATCGTTTTCCGCGTAATGCAGCAACAGCGGCGCCTTGATCGACGGCACTTCTTCCGCGCGCGGCTGGCGCCCGTAAAACGGCACCGCTGCGGCCAACTCCGGGTAGGCCACGGCGGCCGCATTGGCCACGCCGCCGCCGTAGCAGAACCCGGTAATGCCCACCTTGCCGGTGGTGCGTCCATCCGCCAGCAGGTATTCGATGGCGGCAAAGAAGTCGTTCATCAGCCTGGTCGGATCCACCTTGGCCTGCAGCTCGCGGCCCTTCTCGTCGTTGCCCGGGTAGCCACCGACCGAACTCAGCCCGTCCGGCGCCAGAGCGATGTAGCCCGCCTTGGCCACCCGTCGGGCCACGTCTTCGATGTACGGGTTCAGGCCGCGGTTTTCGTGCACCACCACCACGCCCGGTAGCGCGCCCTTGGCGTTGGAAGGCTTGACCAGATAGCCACGCACCTGGCCGTGGCCCCGCGGCGAGGGGTAGCGGATGTACTCGGCGACGATGTCCGGGTCGGTGAATTCCACCTGGGTGGCCATCGCGTAATTGGGACTCAGCGAGGCGAGGATAGTCGTGGCCGACATCCCGGCCACCGCGAATCCTGCCGCACTCTGGAGGAACTGACGCCGGTCGATGCGGCCATGCACGTAGCCGTCATACAGCTCCAGCAGTTCAGGCGCGAAATCCTTGGCAGTCAGGCGGTTCATGGGCGGCTCCAGCGGAGGGTGGACGCGCCGAACATAGCAACCCGGCGGTTACAAAGGCACGACGACCCTGTCCCCGCCCGTTTCTGAGCCCAACTCAGAATGGATTGAGCGTATAGCCGGCTTGCTGCAGCTGAGCATGCGCAGTCATCGCCGAGAGTGCCACGGTGACGCCCGGCAGCAGGTCGTCCGCGCGGATGTCGCGGGCGACAGCGGTCTGGCCGCATAGCTGGATGCTGACGCCGGCCTCTTGGAGTGCCGCGATCAGGCCGGCATTGGGATTGACGCTGCCGAACTTCGCGTCGCTCGTCAGATCAATGGCCGCACCGCCGTGAACGACCATGGCGAGCTTCAGATTTTCTTTCGGCACGCCTGCGGCCACGTGCATGTTGATGAAGCGTGCGGCGCTTTCCAGCTGTCGGTTGAGCTTCTCCGGCTCTGCCGCAGTGGCCACGTCAAAGGCGACCTGGAAGCGGGTTGTCGTGAATGGCGAAGGCAAGGTCAGCGTGGCCCCGGACGCGGCGATCGTCACCATGGTGGCGCGGCATCGCGCCGCCAGCCCGGGCGAGGCCAAACGCGCGGTCGATCGAGCGGTGGATGCACTCCTGAAGGCAGCTCCGGGATTCAACCTGGCGACGGATGAGATCAGTGCTTCAGATCTCGCGCTTCGAGAGAACATCGACTACGACGACAACGACCGTCCCCTGCCGGTAGCCCACGTCGCCACTCGCGAAGTGAAAGTCAGGCTCAACGATCTCGACCAACTGGGCGCCTACATGGACGCGGCACTGGCGGCGGGGTTCACGGAGATCTCGAACGTCAGCTTCAAATCCAGCAAGGAGGCAAGCTTGCGTGAAGAAGCGCGAGCCCGCGCGGTGGCCGAAGCCACGGAGCGCGGCGACGGGCTGGCGAGGGCGTTCGGCGGAACGCTGGGAGCCGTTTACAGCATCAACAGCGTCAATTCAGCGCAGGCGCACGGGTACGGGAACACAACGCTGGACAGCATCCAGATCACCGGATCGCGCTTGGAGAGCGGGCGCTATCTGCAGCCGACCATCGACTTCTCGGAGCGGGTGTCGGCAGTGTTCGAGATTTCGCGCTGAGGTGTGCGGTCCAGCGCCAACGATTTAGACGATCCCTTCAATTGCGAAGCAGGATTCCCTGAGTGCGAAGTGGGACGCGGTCACCGTTATCGCGCTTGATGGTCCACCCGTCCACGCCGGAGGCCTGGAAAACCTTAACCTCTTCTCTAATCCCCCACCAGGTCGACTGCGTTACTTGCAGCTCGCCAGCCCCCAAGAACTCCACGTTGCTCGTGCGCCATGTGAGCGTAAGCGCAATAATTCCTGAGACAACCAGGCCGATCATCGCCAGTCCGATAAGCGATTCGAGGAATCCCACAACGCCGGTCATCACTCCACGCGACTCTGCCGCTGCAGATGACGCCGCTCCTACCTGAGCACTCATCAAACTCTCCCCCCTGATTAAGCCGCATAGAGTTGCAGCGGCACGAATTATCCCATCAAAGGCGGTGGCTTGTAGTGTCCTGACGTAGTGCACGGGCTCGTTGGATAGGATGCGGCGGAGACGGTTAGCCGTGCCCTCTTGGATCTTCCTGCGGGTTGCGATAGCGGGCTACTCTTTCGGAAGAACTCGAATCGTGTCACCGGTGCTAGCCTGGCGCGATGACAGAACTACAGCGCGGTCTCTACGAGCGACTCGTTACCAACGCATTGGAAGCGCAGCTTGAAGCGCTTGACGCGAAGCGTCAGGCCGTACGGGCGCAGCTGCACGACGAAGAGGCGGCCGACCGGATTGCACTTCATCTAGGAACGCTCGTACGACGCGTGGTCGCGGGGCTGACCGGTAAACAGCGCACTGAGGTCGGCCTGGAACTGGCTCGGCAAATCGTCGGTCTGCTCAACAATGTAGGCAAAGGTGCAGACATGACTGATGCGCCCTCCCCCGCAGGCGACATGCTGCAGGCGATTGCCGCGCTACGCCTCGATGGGACACCGGAGCCCTTGCCACTGCCGGCCACCCCGCTGCTGGACACCACACTCCTGACGAACGCACCCGGCGAGCCGCGAATCGGATTCCAGCTTCAATCCGAGATCCCATCAGCTGACCGCATTGACATCCTGATGGCCTTCGTACGGCGATCAGGCATCCAGCCGCTGCTGGACCTCCTCCGACGGCACAAAGACGCCACTCGGCCTTTACGACTCCTGACCACGACGTACACCAATTCGACTGAGCTAAGCGCTCTGCAAGCACTGCGTGACCTTGGCGCAGACATCCGCGTTTCGTATGACACGACCAGCACTCGGCTGCATGCCAAGGCGTGGCTATTCCACCGCGCTTCGGGCTACTCCACGGCTTATATCGGATCCTCCAATTTGACCTTTTCGGCACAGATCACGGGGCTGGAGTGGAACGTTCGCGTGTCAGGTGCTCGCAATCCGGACGTGATCGACAAATTCTCGGCCGTATTCGAGAGCTATTGGAATAATGAAGACTTCCGACCGTTCGATGAGGACGAGTATCGAGAGTTGACACAGGCAGCCACGAGCGGCCCGCGCATCTACCTCAGCCCGGTGGAGATACGCCCGGAGCCCTTCCAGTCTCGACTGCTTGAGCAAATTGAGCTGGCTCGGCTGCAAGGCCGCCATCGCAATCTATTGGTCTCAGCCACTGGAACCGGCAAGACCGTCATGGCCGCGCTCGACTACAAGCGGCTAAAGGATCGGTTACCGCGAGCACGCCTGCTTTTCATTGCCCATCGCAGGGAAATCCTCGAGCAGAGTCTGGCGACCTTTCGCCACGCGCTGAGAGATGCGGCGTTCGGCGAGCTGTGGGTAGGAGGCAACCGTCCGACCCACTTCGAGCACGTGTTCGCCTCGGTGCAAAGTCTTAGCGCCGTTGGGCTCAGCAATATCCAGCCCGATCACTTCGACGTGGTGATCATCGACGAATTCCATCATGCCGCGGCGCCGACGTACACGGCCCTCCTCGATCATCTCTGTCCTATCGAGCTATTGGGTCTCACCGCGACGCCAGAACGCGGCGACGAGGAGCCGATCCTGCATTGGTTCGACGACCGAATCGCCGCCGAACTGCGCTTGTGGGATGCCATCGACCAACACCGACTATGCCCCTTCGCCTACTACGGGATCAGCGACGGCCTTGACTACCGAGGCGTGAGCTGGCGACGCGGTCATGGCTACGACCCTCAAGAGCTAAGCAGCCTGATTACAGGCGATCACGTGCTCGCCCGTCTGATCATCGCCAACACGATAAAGACCGCGCCCAACCCCGATTCAATGCGCGCTCTCGGTTTTTGCGTTTCCGTCGCGCATGCGCAATTTATGGCGGAGCAGTTCAATGCTGCCGGGGTCGCGGCCGTGGCAGTGTGGGCAGACACACCGGAAGATCAACGCCGAAACGCGTTACAAGCGCTCGCCGCGGGTGAGCTGCGTATCGTGTTTTCCGTCGATCTTTTCAACGAGGGCGTTGATGTTCCGTCGGTCGACACACTTTTGCTTTTGCGGCCGACCGACAGCCCGACCGTATTTCTGCAACAGCTCGGACGTGGACTGCGCCGGACCACCGACAAATCCGTGTGCACTGTCCTCGACTTCGTTGGCCGACATCGAAAGGAGTTCAAGTTTCACCGGCGGTTGGGCGCTTTGCTCGGCGGCACTCGCAAACTACTCGAGAAGCAGGTCGCGAGTGGCTTCCCGTTTCTTCCCAGCGGGTGTCACATGCAACTCGATGCGGTGGCCAAAGACGGCGTGTTGGAGAACATTCGGCAGAGCCTACCGTCAACGTGGCCCGCCAAGGCGCGCGAGCTGACACGCGTGGCAGAGAATACCTCGGACCTCACGCTCCAACGCTTCCTGGAGAAATCAGGGCTTGAGCTGGAGGAGGTTTATTCCGACTCTCATTGCTGGTCGGACTTGCTAGAGGCGGGCGGATTGCCGACGTTGCCAGAAGGGCCGTACGAGCGAGTGCTGCGGCGAGCGTTAGGGCGGCTGCTCCATCTCGACGACCACGTACGCATCGCGCACTACCGCGGTTGGGCCCAAGCAGCTGACCCGCCGGCGCTAGACGAGATGGACCTATATACCCGTCGACTGTTTCACATGTTGGCAACGGTGCTCACCGAGACGGCGCCTGTTGAAGTCGATGAAACGCTGATCGGCGCAGCATCGTTGATCTGGGAACACCCCCAAGTGCTCGCCGAACTCGATCAGTTGATGGAGGTCATCTCGCAGCGCATTGACCACGTGCAAGCCACGCTTGAAAGCCATCCCGCTAGCCCATTGCTCGTCCATGCGCGTTATACCCGGCGAGAGATCCTCGCTGCGTTCGGTGATGGCGTGACGCTGAAGGTGCCGGTGTGGCGCGAAGGTGTGCGCGCATTGCCAGAGGCGAAGGTGGACTTGCTCGCGTTCACTCTCGACAAGACGAGCGGTCACTTCTCACCTACCACCAGATATCGGGATTACGCGATCAGCCCTGATCTGATTCATTGGGAAAGTCAGTCCGGTACCCACCCCGAAAGTGATACCGGTCAGCGCTACCAACGTCACGGAGCGATGGGAAGCACAGTGCTTCAGTTTGCTCGCCTCACCACGGACGACCGCGCGTTCTGGCTGATTGGTCCGGCCACCTACGTCTCGCATGAGGGCGAAAGGCCAATGGCCATCACGTGGCGACTCTCACACCCGCTACCTGGCGACCTGTACGCGCGATTTGCCGCAGCGGTGGCGTAGGACGTCTAATGGCCGACTCGCTCCCCGCGTGTTTCAGGAGAACTAAATAGTGGCATGGTCGAAATTCCTCGGGTACGTCCCATTCTTTTTGTCGGCCTTCCTCGGCTTAAGCCTCGCAATTGGCTATCGCGTGCTCAAAAAGCGGCGGGAGCGAAGATCCCCGCTGGCCGCACGACAGATCGGACACGTTCCGGGACAGCAACTGGTTGATCGCATATCCGATCATGAAACAGAGATGATCACCTCGATCATGATCACCTACATGGCGCTGCCACTCATGTTCATGGGCTGGTCGGGCAGCCATATCCAATGGCACACCTTGCAGTGGGGATTCCTGGAATGGATGTATACGGTCGCTGCCGCGGGAATGTTCGCCTACGGGCTGTGGGACTACGCCAAGCACCTGCATAAGCGTGACCGAGCTCGCGACGGCCTTCTCGCGGAACGGGTAACAGGCATGCAACTCAACCGACTAACCGGGAAGGGGTGCATCGTCATGCACGATCTTCCGGCCGAGAACTTCAACATTGATCACGTGGTGATCTCGCCACGCGGCGTCTACGCTGTGGAGACCAAGTCGTTCCGCAAGCCGAGGAATCCGACGTCCGAGCGTACGGACCACCAGGTTCACTATGACGGCGAATCGCTCCAATTTCCGGACTTCTGTACAAGCAAACCGCTAGGTCAGGCGCAACAGCAAGCAAAGTGGCTTCAGCGTTACCTTCGCGAAGCGCTTGACAGGGAGGTAAAGGTGACGCCCGCCGTCGCCCTGCCTGGGTGGTTTGTCACCAGTCACGAAGACGTGTGGCGATCCGCGCCAGTGAAAGTTTTCAGCCCGATGGGGGATGGTGCCAATTTCATGGCCGTAGACCTGCCTCGCCTGGACGCCACCACACGCCAACTCATCGCCACAGCACTGGCGCAACGGTTTCCTCTATCGCTGGACTGAAATGAACCGCTTGAACGGCAGGTGAAGTCCGGCGCGGAAGCGCTGCGTAAAGATTGCCTTCAATCGACGATCGCCGCCAGAAGCTCCGTCGCCTTCGGGAGCCACTCTGCAGCAGGAACCGTGAGCGTAACTTCTTTCTCGCTGCTGATAGCCTGCCGCCAGTCCAGCGACTCCAACCTCGGCTTGATCCGTTCTCTCCATTCGATTGCGGCGGGACTATCATTCAACCAAGACGACTTGATATCCAGCCGTCCGTCTGAGTAGACAGAGATGGGACCACGTGCCGATATCATCGGACGGCGCGGTGTGAAAGACCCTGTCTGAGCACCAGTCCCCCACGTAATGTCGAAATTTCTTTCACACTCAGACAGGAATGCGGCGATCGCTCGGGCCACTTCCCAATCTGTACGCTCTGCCAAGTCAAGTAGAAAGCTTTCCCGATCCCAGGCACGACGTGCGTTCGATCGTGCTGAACCTTCCTTCTGGGCGACTGCGGCGAGCGTACGTCCCAAGATCCTTGGAACATGGGTGCTGTAGCCACTGCCCGTGAAGTAGCGCAACTCTAGCGCGAGCACCTCGGTCGGTGCCATGCGCTCATTCAGGAACTCAACTATTCGCAACAACTCTGCGGGAATCTCGTCGGCCACGAAAAGCAGGCGCATACGCCCAGCCCGCAGGTTCGACTCCGCGCTCTGCCAGAAGGATTCATCCCGACCGTCATCCTCCAGGAATTGTTCGAGTGACCGTGTCGGATCAGCACCAGCCTTTTCGCAGGTTGCCGCAAATGCCTCTTGCAGAAAGCCGGCGGTCCAGCGCAATGAGCCGTTGGCTGCGTAATCCAGCATCTGACCGACCACCTCACGTCGCAGTCGAGTGTCGGACTTGCGCTTCACCTCCACCAGGGTGACGACAGCATCCTGGGGTTCTACCCCGATTCTGCGGACACTTTCACTAAGATCCATACTGGATCAGAGGAGTGTCCATGTCCAAGCGCAAGCGTTACAGCCCTGAGTACAAGCACGAGCTCGTCGAGCTGGTCCGGCGGTCGAATTCGAGCTGCCGAAAGATCGCCCTGGAGGTCGGGGTCGGCCCGGCCCTGCTGACCCGCTGGGTGCGGGAGGCCGATGCCGGAGGAACCAAAGCCTTTCCTGGCGGTGGAACCCCGCGCGACGAGGAGCTCGCCCGCCTCAAGCGCGAGCTGACGCGGGTGACCAAGGAGCGTGATTTTTTAAAAGACGCGGCGGCGTACTTCGCGAAGCAGTCACCGAACGGTACGCGGTGATTGAGTACTGCCGCAGCGACTATCCCGTCGGGATGATGTGCCGTTGCCTTGAAGTGTCGACCAGCGGCTTCTACGCCTGGTCCGGGCGCAAGCCCGGACCGCGGGCGCAGGACAATGCGCGTTTGCTGGTGCGTATCCGGGAGATGCATGAGGACAGCAGAGGCGTTCTCGGCGCGCCGCGCATGCACGAAGACCTGGGCGACGAGGGCGAAAGCGCCAGCCTCAACCGGGTGGCGCGACTGATGGCGGTGAACGGGCTTCAGGGCTGGCCGCAGCGCAAGAAGCGTCGCTTTGGCCAGAAGCCGGGCAGTCGACCGGTTGGGGTCGAGAATCTGCTGGAACGCGATTTCGACGCCGTCGAGCCGGAGACCAAGTGGGTGACGGACATCACCGAGATCGTGACGATCGAGGGCAAGCTGTTCTTGTGCGTCGTGCTGGACCTGTACTGCAAACGGGTGATGGGCTGGTCGATGCACCATCGCCAGGACCGGCACATGGTCGTGCGGGCCGTGCAGATGGCGGTGTGGCAGCGGGAAGGCGAGAACGAAGTGATCCTGCATTCGGATCGCGGCGGGCAGTTCATCAGCGGCACGTACCAGAAGTTTCTGGGCGGCAACGCCCTGGTCTGCAGCATGAGCGCGGTCGGCCATTGCGGCGACAACGCGGCGTGCGAAGGATTCTTTGGGGTGCTCAAGCGGGAGCGCGTGCACCGCACCCACTACCGGACCCGGGACGAGGCGCGGGCGGATCTGTTCGACTACTTCGAGCGGTTCCACAACCCGCGAATGCGCCGTAGAGTTGCCCGGCGTGATCGGGAGTTTCAGGCCTTAATCAAACCGTCCGTGGAAACGGGGTAGAACCCCTGATCAACGAAGAGGTGATCCAACGACCACCGACTAGCCTCGGCGTCCGGGACACTCGCCTCCTTGGCCACTAGCAACCAGCGCCGCGGATTGTCAGGGTTGACTTGTCGACCGTCGATCAAAGCCGGATGCATCGCGAGCAACTCCTGAAAGTCCGCCTCACACTCGTACCTGGAAGAGGCAAGCTCGATTGCCTGCCGACCGTCCGGCCCGATCAAATAGATACGACTCGATGCGTCTCCAGTCTGACTCATGGCTCCTCACTCCTGCTGCAGTAGCGCAGTCGTCATTTACATAGGACAGAGTTTAGTGAACGTTGCCCCGTCATCTCATCGGTCAACCGGACCCCGTTCCGGGCAACTTAATTCAGGATGTCTGAAAGATCTTCCACACCCTCTATCTGCAGCACCTTGGGTGTCATTCGACGTATGTGGCCGTTTACGTGACTACGAAACTTGGCCAGCAAGCCCAGGGCACCGTGTGGGATCTTGGCCGCGTACCTGACGCTCCAGTCGGTATTCATCACGACTGCAATCAAGAAGTCGAACTGCACAGCCCGGCAAAACCGACTCTGACCTGTTCAACAGGGATTCGGCAGACAGTCTGCGTATTGCCTCTGCAGTTCCGGCAACATGGGCGACCGAAGACGGTGCGCAATGCGAACAGCGTTGGTAGCGAGCATCAGCATGCCGTTGGCATTGATCAGCAAGGACGCGGCTTCGTCGGCGGGAAACACAACAAAACTCTGCACAACTGGTCGAATACCGCTATGCACGTATGAGTGCATGGCCCGCCACGTGTGCTCTTTCAAGGACAGAAGGGGTTGGAAGATCTCTGCTGGATGGTAGCGCTCAATCACCGCCAGCATAGCCGCCACATCAGGGCCCTTTCGGGTCTCCGCATGGGATTTAAGCGCATCCTTCGTAGGACTGAAGAAGCCCTCGATCCATGAGTCATCGGCGCCACGCAGCGTCCAGACGACACGCACCAAGGCTTCGTATGTCGGGCGGACTAGCGCCGTCGCAGATACGTCCAACTCACGCTGCACGAGTACCCATTGCGCCATCGCGTGCTGCCGAACAATATTGGCAAAACCGCGCACGGCAAGCTCGCGTGCACTGGAAGGCTCAGGCAAGTCATCCCAAAGCGGGCACAGGGCTTGATGTAAGGCGTGCGTTCCAAACCTGACACCGTCGAGGCGATCGATTCCATCCGTATCCGATCTCGTCTGCGCCACTTCATTTCTCACTCTGGCAGGTGACCTTGGCGCCGTTGCGAAAGACTGAGCCGGAACCTATTGAGCGGAGTGACCGACACTACTCCTACCGCGAACCTCGCAGCGCCTTGGCGCCGCTATTCGGGAACCAGATCGACCTGATCTCATTTTTGGCCATTTTTGGCAAGATGCAACCCAATCTCGCCAATTCCAGCATTCACGAGATAAATTTGAGCGACAAGGATTATCAAAAATACTTCCCGATTGAATGACTCCGTAGCTATAGCCGAGCCTAAGCCTTCTCCAGGATCGAATCCTACGCCAAATCCGAATTTCCAAAAACCAATTCGATGCCGGTATCAGACCCGACAGAGCGGGATGCTGCTATTAATGATATTGCAAGCGGATGGGTCGGATCTTCTACATGAAGGATCAGGTGATCGATTGCCCTTGTCATTGGTATCATAATCCAGCTAGCGGCGTAGAGTTCAGCAACCTCTTCTTTGCTGTACAGCAAATCTACAGGATCATCTGCCTCACGATACTTCTGGTCGTACAGCTTATCGAGCTGACAACAGAATACATTCCATCCTTCTAGGCCGCGACAGGATTCGTACGTTACGAGTCGAACTTGCCTCGTGTCATTGGGAAATGAGCGACGGTCCTCGGCGCGAGTGCCATCCCACACTTGGTGTCCACAAGAATGCACCAAATCAATAAGTTGGCGCGTCGTCGCACTGAGATTAGAAGTGAAGGGAGTACAAATCATAGAGTCAACAGGTAGATTTCCATCGCTGTCGAATAATGTCACCAAACGCTGGAGCTTTTCCGAAACTGAGTCAAGCGGACCAATGAGCAGCGTTATTCGTCCGCCGGATAATTCAGGATTCGCCTGCAAAGACCAGTCGGGCAAGCCGAGCTCTTCCGCAAGCATATTGGCAAATATTGCAAGTGAATTCTTCAGACGAAGGCTTCTGCGGAGCGGCACTATCTGCTTGGGAGTATTACCGACTCGCGCGGTCCAATCGGCAACTCGCTTTGAGCGAACAAGCTGATCAACTCCGTCGGCAACAATTACCCGCTTCGCGCCGAATATTTTAAATACTATGTTTCTCTCCGCCTCCGGCCAGTCCTGCGCCTCATCAATAAATACGTGGTCGAACGCGGGAAGATCCTCTTGACTAAATGCCTCCAGCAGCTCCTCTAAATTAAATAAATTGTCATTATATTTACTCAGTGAATCCTCATTTACAGACACGATTACTCCCGCCTGCTTCATGAGCTCCAGCATAAATGAATGCACGGTGCGAACCTGTATCACAGGTCCATCCGAGTCTTGTGGGGTTCCGATGATCGCGAACGTCCGTTTTATGTCGGCGACTAGCGCAACGTTGTATGTTAGAAGAAGCACCCGTGACAGCCGGTTTGTATGCAGATCCATCGCCAGCCGAATTAGAGTCATGGTCTTCCCGGTGCCCCCACGCCCTCTAAAAAGCAGTAGTTGCTCCCCCATCTTCTGAGCGTACGCTTGGTCGTCGATGACGCGACGAGTTATCCTCTCCACTCTCTTTCGATCTAGTGGTGTAGCTTGAAGTGGCTTAGAAAATAGGTCACAGATCTCCTCAGTCGCAAGATACTGTTCACGAATATTGCCTTTAAAGGCCTGAGCAAGATTGATACCCGGTTTCCTCAACCATTCGTACTGATTGCCGATCGCAGCGCTCAGAAAATCCTCCCAGGAGCTGTCGCCGGCAAGGACGTTTCCACATTCAATTCTCGGTAGCGAAGAAGCTGGCGCGTTGTCAAGCCAGATAAGATCCGTACAATATGGCTCTCGGCGTATATTACGCTTAAGAAAGTCACGAAGTGAGTTCTTCTGCCTGAATGCCTGCTCGGTGACATCCTTCATAAAGCGGCCATAGGGAACAAAAACCTTGCCGGCCTTGAAGACCACTTGGTCTGCCGGATGGCCTTTAAGCTCGATTGTCCAAACAAAGCTTAGAATACTTTTACCGTCGAGCTCTCTGAACGACGGTAGCGAGCGCGGCTTCGATAAATTCCCTATGACTACTAAATCGATATCCTGTACCGAGCAACCCCAGCATTTTGCTGCTACGACTATAGTGATGTGATCACGCTCGGATTGGTGAATGTCAGGCCACCCCACCATAATCAGTGATCCAAGCTTTTCCGCGGCGCGATACTCAGAAACTTCCGGCGTACCCACAATTTTTATCATTGCCCCCCCCGGGATGCGTCATGAGACACTTTCAAATGATTCAAGACACTGTGCCACAATATAGCGGTAGCAGAGCAACGATAACTTTAGACGTCGCGCACACTTGGGCACTGCGCATACTTACATATTTCTTCGATACTCCCCACCCACGTCATACAACGCGTGGCTGATCTGCCCGAGCGAATGCGTCTTCACCGCCTCGATTAGCGCCTCAAACACATTCTTCCGCTCGCGCGCGGTCTTCTGCAGATACCCCAGCCCGTGTCCGTCGTGCGCTTCTTCCCCTGCGCCGTCGGTCCCCACTTCGTGACTGTGCGATGTTTCGCCGCGCGGCGCCAGGTTGTTGCGGTTGTCCTGCCAGTTGCGGACGTTCTCGATCTGCTGGCCCTTCTCCTCCGGGGTTGAGCGGATCAGTTCGATCTCGGTGGTGACTTCGCCGGCGTGCTCCTTGGGCAGGAAGGTGTTGACGCCGACCAGCGGCAGGCTGCCGTCGTGCTTCTTGCGCTCGTAGTACATCGACTCTTCCTGGATCTTGCCGCGCTGGTACATGGTGTCCATCGCGCCGAGCACGCCGCCGCGCTCGCTGATCGCTTCGAACTCCTTGTAGACGGCTTCCTCGACCATGTCGGTGAGGTAATCCACGGCAAAGCTGCCCTGCCAGGGGTTCTCGTTGAAATTGATCCCCAGCTCCTTGTTGATGATCATCTGGATCGCGACCGCGCGGCGCACGCTTTCCTCGGTCGGGGTCGTGATGGCTTCGTCGTAGGCGTTGGTGTGCAGGCTGTTGCAGTTGTCGAACAGGGCGTACATGGCCTGCAGCGTGGTGCGGATGTCGTTGAACTGGATCTCCTGCGCGTGCAGGGACCGGCCGCTGGTCTGGATGTGGTACTTCATCATCTGGCTGCGGCTGGACGCGCCGTAGCGCTCGCGCATGGCGCGGGCCCAGATGCGGCGGGCAACGCGGCCGATGACGGTGTACTCCGGGTCCATGCCGTTGCTGAAGAAGAACGACAGGTTGGGCGCGAAGTCGTCGATGTCCATGCCGCGCGCCAGGTAGTACTCGACGATGGTGAAACCGTTGCTCAGGGTGAAGGCGAGCTGGCTGATCGGGTTCGCCCCGGCCTCGGCGATGTGGTAGCCGGAGATCGACACCGAGTAGAAGTTGCGCACGCCGTGGTCGACAAAGTACTGCTGGATGTCGCCCATCATCCGCAGCGCGAACTCGGTGCTGAAGATGCACGTGTTCTGCGCCTGGTCCTCCTTGAGGATGTCGGCCTGCACGGTGCCGCGCACGGTCTTGAGGGTGTAGTCCTTGATCCGCTGGTAGGTCGCCGCGTCCACCACCTGGTCGCCGCTGACGCCCAGCAGGCCCAGGCCAAGGCCGTCGTTGCTCTCGGGCAGCTCGCCGCTGTATTGCGGGCGCGGGGCGTCCTTGAACATCGCGTCGATCTTCGCGCTGGCCTCCGCCCAGCGGGCGTCGTCCTCGCGCAGGTACTTCTCCACCTGCTGGTCGATGGCGCAGTTCATGAACATCGCCAGGATCATCGGCGCGGGGCCGTTGATGGTCATCGACACGCTGGTGGTCGGTGCGCACAGGTCGAAGCCGGAGTACAGCTTCTTCATGTCGTCCAGGGAGGCGATGTTGACGCCGGAGTTGCCGATCTTGCCGAAGATGTCCGGGCGCGGCGCGGGGTCCTCGCCATACAGGGTGACCGAGTCGAACGCGGTGGACAGGCGCGCGGCTGGCTGGCCGACGGACAGGTAATGGAAGCGCCGATTGGTGCGCTCCGGTGTGCCCTCGCCGGCGAACATGCGGATCGGGTCCTCGCCGGTGCGGCGGTACGGGTACACGCCGCCGGTGTAGGGGTAATGGCCGGGCAGGTTCTCCTTCTGCAGGAAGGTCAACAGCTCGCCCCAGGACTTGTACGTCGGCGCGGCGATCTTCGGCACCAGCTGGTGGCTGAGCGATTCGCGGTAGTTCTCGACCCGGATCTTCTTGCCGCGCACCTCGTATTCGGTGATCTCGTCGGTGATCGACTTCAGCCGCTCCGGCCACTGGCGCAGCAGCTTGACCGCGTCGGCGGTCAGCGACTGGATCGCGTCGTTGTAGCGCTGGCGCAGGGTCAGCAGGGTGCGGTCGGGCGCCTGCGCGTCGCCGGCGACGGCCGGCACTTCGTTTTCCGGCGGCACGGGCACGGCGGGCGACGGGCTGGCGACTTCGACGCTGCCCTGCCCGGCCTGGCCACCGCCGGGCGCGATCGCCGCGGAGCCGTACAGGTCCAGCGCCTCGGGCAGGGCGTCATCGCCGAGCTCCTTCAGCGCGAGCCACATGGCCTGCGCGCGGTCGGCGATCTCGGCCTGGGTCTCGATCTGGCGGTTGATGCTGCGGCCCTGCTCGGCGATCTCGGCCAGGTAGCGCACGCGAGGGCCGGGGATCAGCACCGTGGCGCGCGGCTCCTTCAGGCGGGTGTCGATGTCGGGCTGGAAATCGCAATGCGACGGCGCGAGCTGGCGGGGCTCCTCGCCGTCGCCGTCGTTGAGCACCTTCTCGCGCATCAGCCGGCACAGGTTGGCGAACATCCAGCTGATGCCGGGGTCGTTGAACTGGCTGGCGATGGTCGGGTAGACCGGCACGTCCTCGTCTTTGGTCTGGAAGGCGACGCGGTTGCGCTTCCACTGCTTGCGGATATCGCGCAGCGCGTCCTCGGCGCCGCGCTTGTCGTACTTGTTCAGCACCACCAGTTCGGCGAAGTCGAGCATGTCGATCTTCTCCAGCTGGCTGGGCGCGCCGAAATCGCTGGTCATGACGTACATCGGAAAATCGACCAGGTCGACGATCTCCGAGTCGCTTTGGCCGATGCCGGCGGTCTCCACGATCACCAGGTCGTAGCCCAGCCCCTTCAGGAAACCGATGCTGTCCTTGAGCACGATGTTGGTCGCGGCGTGCTGGCGGCGAGTCGCCATCGAGCGCATGTACACGCGTTTGGAGCGCAGCGAGTTCATGCGGATGCGGTCGCCCAGCAGCGCGCCACCGGTGCGGCGCCGGGTCGGGTCGACCGAGATCACCGCCAGGCGCATCTCCGGGAAGTGGGACAGGAAGCGGTTCAGCAGCTCATCGGTGACCGAGGACTTGCCCGCCCCGCCGGTGCCGGTGATGCCGATGACCGGCGTGCGGCTGCCGGCCAGCTGCCACTCTTTTCGTAATGTCGCCAGCGCGTGCTCGTCGAACTGGTCCTCCTCGATTGCGGTCAGCATCTTGCCGATCGCGATCTCGTCGGTGATCGACGGCGCGGATTCGGGCGCGTCGGCGCCCACGCGGGCGTCCTCGGCGCGCTTCACCACGTCCTCGATCATCTCCACCAGGCCCATCTTCATGCCGTCGTTGGGGTGGTAGATGCGCTCCACGCCGTAGGCTTCCAGCTCGCGGATCTCCTCGGGCGTGATGGTGCCGCCGCCACCGGCGAAGACCTTGATGTGCGCCGCGCCACGCTCCTTGAGCATGTCGACCATGTACTTCAGGTACTCCACGTGGCCGCCCTGGTAGGACGACAGCGCGATGGCGTCGGCGTCCTCCTGCAGCGCCGCGCGCACCACGTCCTCCACCGAGCGGTTGTGGCCCAGGTGGATGACCTCCGCGCCGAGCGACTGGATCAGCCGGCGCATGATGTTGATCGCCGCGTCGTGGCCGTCAAACAGGCTGGCGGCGGTGACGAAGCGCAACGGCGTGCGGGCGGCAACCGCGTTGCTGGCGGTGGCGGGCTGGGAAAGCTGGCTTGCAGGAGTACTCATGACGCTCGATCCGTGCGGGCAAAGGGGTTTGGCGTGATTGTAGCGTGCCGCCCCTGGGCCCCCGCGCCGGGGTTTGGTCACGCCGGAGGACGCCAACTTCCTGAATGCGCGAATGCCGCAGCGCAGCATTAGACGCCGCCGCGATTCGATTAGACTAGCGCCCCTGCGACCGGGAAACACTCGGCCTGCATTGGCGAATCCACGCGGATTCAATGACTTACACGAATCTTGGCGCCAGCGCACCCGCGCAATCACCGCCGACCCGGAGCTCTTGATGATTTTTGAAACCCTCGACACCAGCGGCCACGAGCAGGTGGTGTTTTGCCACAACAAGGATGCCGGCCTGAAGGCGATCATCGCCATCCACAACACCACTCTGGGCCCCGCGCTGGGCGGCACCCGCATGTGGCCCTACAAGTCCGAGGCCGAGGCGCTCAATGACGTCCTGCGCCTGAGCCGCGGCATGACCTACAAGAACGCGGTCGCCGGCCTGAACCTGGGCGGCGGCAAGGCCGTGATCATCGGCAACCCGGCCACCGACAAGTCGGAGATGCTGTTCCGCGCCTTCGGCCACTTCGTGGAGACCCTGGGCGGTCGCTACATCACCGCCGAGGACGTCGGCATCGACGTCAACGACATGGAGTTCGTGTTCCGCGAGACCGAGTACGTCACCGGCGTGCACCAGGTCCACGGCGGTTCGGGCGACCCCTCTCCGTTCACCGCCTACGGCACCCTGCAGGGCCTGATGGCATCGCTGAACAAGCGCTTCGGTGATGAGGAAGTCGGCAAGTACAGCTACGCCGTGCAGGGCCTGGGCCATGTCGGCATGGAGTTCGTGAAGCTGCTCAAGGAGCGCGGCGCGAAGATCTTCGTCACCGACATCAACCAGGGCCTGATCGACAAGGCGGTGACCGAGTATGGCGCCGAGGCCGTGGGCCTGGACGAGATCTACGACGTCCCCGCCGACGTCTACTCGCCGTGCGCCCTGGGCGGCACGATCAACGAGGAGACCCTGCAGCGCCTGAAGGCCAAGATCATCTGCGGCTCGGCCAACAACCAGCTGGCCAGCGACGCGATCGGCGAGGAAGTGCAGAAGCGCGGCATCCTCTATGCGCCCGACTACGCGGTCAACGCCGGCGGCGTGATGAACGTCTCGCTGGAGATCGACGGCTACAACCGCGAGCGCGCGATGCGCATGATGCGGACGATCTACCACAACCTGACCCGCATCTTTGAGATCGCCGACCGCGACGGCATCCCGACCTACAAGGCCGCCGACCGCCTGGGCGAGGAGCGCATCGCCTCGATCGGCAAGCTGAAGCTGCCGATGGGCCGTGGCACCCCGCGCTTCAAGGGCCGCGTCCGCAGCTGACGCGCCCGCAGCTGATCTGCGGCGACCGGTAAGGGAACAACGCGACGGGGCCATGTGCCCCGTCGTGCTTTCAAACACACAGGAGTTTTGGGATGCGTGCTTTTCCGCTGGGTGACGAGATCGACGCGCTGCGCGACGCCGTGCGCCGGTTTGCCGAAGCCGAGATCGCGCCGCGCGCGCAACAGATCGACGAAGACAATGCATTCCCGCAGGACCTGTGGCCGAAACTCGGCGAGATGGGCCTGCTCGGCCTGACCGTCGACCCCGAATACGGCGGCAGCGGCATGGGCTACCTGGCCCACCTGGTCGCGATGGAGGAGATCTCCCGCGCGTCCGGTTCGGTCGGCCTGAGCTACGGCGCCCACTCCAACCTGTGCGTCAACAACCTCTACCTCAACGGCAACGAGGCCCAGCGCCGCAAGTACCTGCCCAGGCTGTGCAGCGGCGAGTGGAAAGGCGCGCTGGCCATGAGCGAGCCCGGCGCCGGTTCCGACGTGGTCGGATCGATGAGCTGCCACGCCGAGCTTCGCTCTGTCGAAGGTGGCGACGACGTCTGGGTCGCCAATGGCAACAAGATGTGGATCACCAACGGCCCGGAGGCCGACGTGCTGGTCGTCTACATGCGCACCGCGGGCAAGGATGCTGGCAGCAAGTGCATGACCGCCTTCATCGTCGAGCGCGACATGCCGGGTTTCAGCACCGCGCAGAAGCTCGACAAGCTGGGCATGCGCGGCTCCAACACCTGCGAGCTGGTGTTCCAGAACTGCGAGATCCCGGTCGAGAACGTGCTCGGCGAGGTCAACCTGGGCGTCAAGGTGCTGATGAGCGGCCTGAACACCGAGCGGCTGGTGCTGACCGGTGGGCCGATCGGGCTGATGCAGGACGCCATGGACATCGCCCTGCCCTACGTCCGCGAGCGTCGCCAGTTCGATGCACCCATCGGCACCTTCGGGATCATGCAGGCCAAGATGGCCGACATGTACACCGCGCTGCAATCCAGCCGTGCCTTCGCCTACCAGGTCGCGCGCGATTACGACGCCGGCCATCGCAGCCGGGTGGATGCCGCGTCCTGCCTGCTGCACGCCAGCGAGGCGGCGGTGCAGGTCGGGCTGGAAGTCATCCAGACGCTGGGCGGCAACGGTTACATCAATGAGTACCCGGCCGGGCGCATCCTGCGCGACGCCAAGCTGTATGCCATTGGCGCCGGCACCAACGAGATCCGGCGCATGCTGATCGGCCGCGAGCTGTTCGACGACCGCAGCTGATCGCCAGCAATAACGGGCAGCGCTGCTGCCCGTCGGAAACCACCGCTCCGGCGCGCAGCCATGCAGGCCACGCGCCGGGTTGGTCAGGTCAGAACCCGACCGTCCAGTTGGCGTAGGCACCCGTCCAGGTGCGCCCGTTTTCGTTGCGCACATCCAGATCGAAGCCCAGCCGACCCAGCGGCAGATCGCTGCGCAGGCCGAAGCCGAGGACGGTGGTTTCCTTCGCCAGCCCGCCGCCGGTGATCGGCGACCACGCATCCATGCCGGTAAACCGCGCGTCGATTGCGGTACCCGACTGCGACAGCAGGCGCTGCCATTCCAGCCGGCCCTGCACGGTCAGCTTCAGGCCGCCCAACTGCCACGGCTGCTGCAGGCGCACACCCGCCAGCGCCCGCGTTGCATCCAGCTGCGAGTCGCCGGTGGTCAGGCCGAACCCGACCGCACCCTGCTCACTGAAACCGTCGCGATCCATTTGCAGGGTCTCGGTGCCCACGTACGGGGTCAGGGTGCCGGCGCCCAACGCGAACCGGTGGCCCGCCTGCACGCCGAAGCTCGAGTAGCGGCTGGCGTAATCCGCCGCGACGCCATGGCTCTGGCTCCCCAGCACGATCTCGCGCTGGGTGCTGCGGTCCATGCGGCCGGCTGCGAAGCGACCCAGCAGGTAGCTGCCATCGAACTCCCAGGCGGCGTAGAGCTGGCTCTCGTACTGGCGGTTGTGCTCGCGGTCCTGGCGCAGCGGGTTGTGCGCGTAGCCGTCGGTCTGGCCGAAGGCGAAGCCCAGGGTCAGGTTGCGCCCGATGCGCTGGTCGTGGCCCAGCAGCCAGGAGTTGGCGTCCAACCGCGACTGCGACCACATCGCGCGCTCGCCGCCCTGCCGGCTCGCCCAGCTGCCCAGGCTGACCACGTTGCCGCCGGAGAGCCCGTCCAGGCGCGACTCGAGCGCGTGGCGGCCATCGTCCATCGCCATCGTGGCGAACGCGGTGTCGGCTGCGTGCATCTCGCCGGACAGGCTCGCCAGCGTGCGCTCCGCGCCTGCCGCCGACGCGATGGACTGGATCGCCCCGGCCCCGGTGATGAAGCCGCCCATCGCGCCCGGACCGGCCGGTCCAATCACCCCCGCGCCGTCGCGATCGAGGCCGCGGAACGCGTCCTCGACTCTGGCGGCCCCGCTGATCGCGGTCGGGCTCAGGCGCAATGACTGCGCGGAGCTGAGGATATCCAGCCGCTGGATGTCCAGCCACGCGCTTTCAAAGTCGTGCCCCAGCGTTGCCTGCAGGAAAAGGTTGTTGCTGGCGGACACTTTCGAGAACGCGCCCGAGAGCCCGCCGTCGGCGGTCAGGAAAGTCTCCCGAGCCGAGCGCACGTAGCCATCGGTGACGCCGGTAACCAGCACCTCGCCGGCGACCGTCGCCCGGCCCGTGACCTTCACGGACGAGCCCAGGTCGAAGGCGAAAACACCCGTGCTCGTCTGGGTGAAGTCACCACCGATGGTGTGCACGGTGCCCGTGGCATCCTCGCCGTAGAACGCCGCGATGCCCTCGTTGCGCAGCGAACCCTTCACCGAGATGCCATCGAGCAACAGCAGGCCGTCATGGCCAATCTCCGCGTCGCCGGGAATGTCGAACATTGACGCCAGCGAGCCTTCGTTGACGATCGTCTTGCCGCGGTAGCTGTTCTTCCCGGTCAGGTCCAGATCGCCGTCGCCGGTCTTGGTGATGCCGCCCGCGCCGGTGAGGTCGTTGGACCAGACCGATCGACCGCCATCGAACGCCGCGCTCATCTGGCCCCAGTCCAGCCGGCCAGGACCCTTGGCGGCCTTGCCAACGTCCAGCAGGCCGTGGCCGAAGATCGGATCCACGCCGGGCGCGCCCAGGTCGACCGCGGTGCCCAGCAGGGTCTGCCGCACCTCGTCGTTCGAGAAGTACGGGAACGCCTCCCAGACCACCGCTGCCGCACCCGATACCTGCGGCGCCGCAAACGAGGTACCTGAGCCTACCCAGTAGGACGGATCGCCCGGCGGGTCCAGCACATCGGTGAAGACGACGCTGCCCGGCGCGACCAGGCAGTAGTTCTGGGCGATGCCACAGGCGTTGGAGTAATCCGCCAGCTTGGTCGGCTCCAGGGTGTTCAGTGCGGCAACCGCGAGCCAGCCGCGCTCGAGGATCTCGGCGCCCGCGCCCAGGCTGGGCAGGGCCGCCGTGTCGCTGGGGTTGTCGAAGCCCTCGTTGCCGGTCGCGAACACGACCAGACCGCCCCAGTCCACGACGAACGGCTTGAGCGCGTTGACAAAGGTACGGGTGACCGTGTCGCCGCCGGTCCAGTACAGACCGCCCCAGGAGTTGTTGGAGATCCGCGCGCCACCGGTGATGAGGTCCTCGTGGATGTCGCCCAGCCATGAGCCGTCCGACACCTCGTTGCCCTTGCCGGATCCGTCGTCGGATGGAGGCGCATCCGAGATGATCCGCGCGGAGACAAACGTGGCGTCCGGCGCGATGCCACCGGGCCAATCGCCAAACGGACGGCCGCCGGCCAACTGGGCCACGATCGTCCCGTGTCCGAGCACGTCATCGACGTTGAGGTTGTTGGTGCGCGGGTCGAGGTAAACGAAGCTTCGCGTGACCCGGCCGTCCAGCGTCGGGTGGTCGCGGCGGATGCCGCTGTCGAGCAGCCCGATCGTTACCCCTTTACCGGTGAAACCCGCGGCGTGCGCGGCGTCGGTGTTGGTGAGTACCAGATGAGCGTCAAAGTCGGGCTGGGGGCCTGGTACGGGCTCCTCATCCGGTGGCGGAACCGGCGGCGGCGACGGTGGTGGTTCGGGGCGGATGACAGTGCCGCCACCACCGCCCCCGCCACAGGCGGTAAGCGCAACCAACCCGGCCCCGGCCAGGCCCAGTTTCCATGCGCGGGCGCGCTGGGATGCGTGCGACTTCATAAGGTCTCCCCCTCAATGGTCGGCAATCGACGGCGCAACGCGCCACAAGGACACCAGTATTAGTGCATTCATGCCTCCCCCACAATCATCGATCACGCGGCTGCGCGCACGCGTTCAACCGTCGACCTGATACGGGACGGGTCGCACACTTTCTTCGCCGGTTTGCCGCAGTGCAGCATCTCCACGCATAATCGGGGGGCACCGGAAGTCTCTTCCGGCCCGTCCCAAATTGGAGTCCGTCATGAGCGACGTCGTCATCGTCGGTGCCAAGCGCACCGCCATCGGTTCCTTCCTCGGCCAGTTCACCGGTGTGCCGACGCCGGCCCTCGGCTCGGCCGTCATCACCGGCGCCCTCGAGCATGCGGGCGTCGCCGCCGACCAGGTGGACGAGGTGATCATGGGCTGCGTGCTGCCCGCCGGTCTGGGCCAGGCACCCGCGCGCCAGGCCGCGCTCAATGCCGGCCTGCCCGCCTCCGCCGGCTGCACCACCATCAACAAGGTCTGCGGCTCGGGCATGAAGGCGATCATGTTCGGCCATGACCTGATCAAGGCCGGGTCGGCCAAGGTTGTCGTTGCCGGCGGCATGGAGTCGATGACCAACGCCCCGCACCTGCTCAACGGTTCGCGCACCGGCATCCGCTACGGCAGCGCCGAGTTCATCGACCACATGGCCTACGACGGCCTGACCAACCCGTACGACGGCAAGGCGATGGGCGTGTTTGGCGACATGGCCTGCAACGAATACGGTTTCGACCGTGAGGCTCTCGACGCCTACTCCACCGAGAGCGTGGACCGCGCCAAGGCGGCCCAGGCCGATGGCTCGTTCAAGGACGAGATCGTTCCGGTCACCGTCAAGACCCGCAAGGGCGAAGTGGTGGTGGATACCGACGAGGAGCCCGGCAAGATCGACACCGCCCGGATTCCCGGCTTGCGTGCCGCCTTTGGCAAGGAAGGCGTGTTGACCGCAGCCTCCTCCTCGAAGATCTCCGACGGCGCGGCGGCGACCCTGCTGATGTCGGCCGAGGACGCATCCGCACGTGGCCTGACCCCGTTGGCGCGCATCGTTGCCCACGCCACCCATTCCCAGGCGCCGGAGTGGTTCACCACTGCGCCGGTCACCGCGATCAAGAACGTGCTTGAGAAAGCCGGCTGGAGCGTGGCCGACGTCGACCTGTTCGAGATCAACGAGGCGTTCTCCTGCGTGGCGATGGCTCCGATCAAGGATCTGGGCATTCCACGCGAGAAGGTCAACGTGCACGGGGGCGCCGTTGCATTGGGTCATCCGATCGGTGCCAGCGGCGCGCGACTGGTGGTTACGCTGATCAATGCGCTGCGCGCGAGCGGCGGAAAACGCGGTGTTGCATCGCTCTGCATCGGCGGCGGCGAAGCGACAGCGATTGCCATCGAGCTCCCCTGATTTCACGCCCGACTGTCAATACCGAACGGCAGCCCAACAGTTAACGATAAATTGACGAAAAAAGGAAGGCCTGCCGCTTGACACAGGCTGACGTGTCGTCATCATGTTAGCGGTACGCGATTGCGTGCTGCCGAATTTTTCTTAAGACGAGGAATACACCATGACTTTGAACAAGGCGCTGATCGCCCTCGCTATGGGCCTGGCCCTGGCTGCTTGCTCCAACACCCAGCAGGCTGACAGCTCTGCCCAGGAAGCGGCCACCGCCGCCAACGAGGCGCAGGAAGCCGCTGCCAACGCCGCCGCCACTGGCGACGCGATGGCTACCGACGCTGCCCAGGCTGCTGCTGACAACGCCGCTTCGGCTGCTGACGCTGCCGCTACTTCGGCCGACGCCGCCGCCGCTGCCGGTGATATGACCGCTGCCGACGACGCCGCTGACGCTGCCGAGAACATGGCGGATTCCGCCGAGCAGGCCAAGGACGCTGCTGAAGAAGCGGCTGCTGCTGCCGACGCGAAGACCAACAACGACGGCCAGTAATACTGCCGCTTTGTAAGGTTCAAGCTTGAAGAAACCGCCGGGTAATTCCGGCGGTTTTTTTATGCGCGTTGTTCTGCTTGCATTCAAATACGGCGCGCTCCTTCACATCATTTTCCCGACGAGCATCGGATAGTTTTCCCGCCGGCAGAACCGGCGTACGACGCAGTTACCCTGCCGACTTTCCAGGAGCTTTCCATGAATCACAAGATCACCCTGATGTTTGCCGCCAGCATGTTTGCCCTGACGGCCTGCAGCAACCCGCAGGCCGAGCAGGATCGTAAGGAAGCGGCCGCTGAAGCCCGCGCCGCTGGTGATCACGCAGCCTCCGCCGCCGATTCCGCGTCGGACGCTGCCGCCCGCAGTCTTGACTCCGCCGCCGAGTCCGCGCGGGACGCGGCTGACGCGACCGGTGCTGCGGCCCGCGATGCGGCCGATTCCACCCGCGCCGCTGCGGCCAACGCCGCCGATTCCACCCGCCGCGCTGCCGACGAAGCTGCCGTAGCCGCTGACGAAGCGGGCGATTCGATCAAGGAGTCGTATGAGGAAGGCAAGGCCAGCGCCGCTGACACGATCGGCAGTGCTGCCGACAGCGTCGCCGAGCGCATGAAGCGCGAGAAGGCCGAGGCGGAAGCCGAAGCTGCGCGCGCGGCTGCCGAGAAGGCCCGCAAGAACTGATCCGTCTTTGAACGCTTGGCAGTAGCCACAAGGCCCGCATCCGCGGGCCTTGTTCTGTCTGCGCTCCCGAAACCTGCGCCGACCCCGCGGACGCGTCCGGTATCCTGTGCGGTCAATTCACTATCGGCCGGTTGCCATGCCTGTTCTGACTTCAGCACTCGATCCCCGCTCGCAGGATTTCCAGGAAAACGTCGCCTGGCATCGCGCCTTGGTGGATGAGCTGGGCGCACGGTTGGTTCGTGCCGCGGAAGGCGGCGGTGCAAAGTCGCGCGAGCGCCATACCGGGCGCGGAAAGCTGCTGGTCCGGGACCGCATCACCGCCCTGCTCGATCCGGGTTCGCCATTCCTCGAGGTCGCGCCACTTGCCGCCGAGGGCATGTACGACGGCGCCGCGCCTGCCGCCGGCATGGTTTGCGGCATCGGCCGGGTGATGGGACAGGAAGTGATTGTCGTCGCCAACGATGCGACGGTAAAAGGCGGTACCTATTTCCCGATGACGGTGAAGAAGCACCTTCGCGCGCAGGAAATTGCCCGCGAGAACCATCTGCCCTGTATCTACCTCGTCGATTCGGGTGGCGCGTTCCTGCCGCTGCAGGACGAGGTGTTTCCCGACAAGGAACATTTTGGCCGCATCTTCTACAACCAGGCACGGATGAGTGCGGAGAACATTCCGCAGATCGCGGTGGTGATGGGCAGTTGCACCGCGGGCGGCGCTTATGTACCGGCGATGAGCGACGAGTCGATCATCGTCAAGGAACAGGGGACGATTTTCCTCGGCGGCCCGCCGCTGGTGAAGGCCGCCACCGGAGAGGTGGTCGATGCCGAGACCCTCGGTGGCGCGGATGTGCATACGTCGATCTCGGGCGTGGCCGACCACTTCGCCGAGGATGACCGCCACGCCCTGCAGATCGCCCGCGACATCGTCGGCAGCCTCAACCGGAAGAAGACCCTGCCTGTGGCCGTGCAGCCGGTGCGCGAGCCCTTGTTTGCCGCGCACGAGCTGTACGGCGTCGTGCCGAAAGACACCCGACGCCCGTTCGAGATCCGCGAGGTCATCGCCCGGATCGTGGACGGCAGCGAGTTCCAGGAGTTCAAGGCGCGCTACGGCAAGACCCTGGTCACCGGCTTCGCCCACATCCACGGTTACCCGGTCGGGATCGTCGCCAACAACGGCATCCTGTTTGCCGAGAGCGCGCTCAAGGGCGCGCACTTCATCGAGCTGTGCAACCAGCGCGGCATCCCGCTGGTGTTCCTGCAGAACATCACCGGCTTCATGGTCGGCAAGAAGTACGAGCAGGCCGGCATTGCCAAGGACGGGGCGAAGATGGTCACCGCCGTGGCGTGCTCGCACGTGCCCAAGTTCACCGTGGTGATCGGCGGCAGCTTTGGCGCCGGCAATTACGCCATGTGCGGCCGCGCGTACGGCGGCCGTTTCCTGTGGATGTGGCCCAACGCCCGCATCAGCGTGATGGGCGGCGAGCAGGCGGCCAGCGTGCTGGCCACCGTGCGTCGGGACGGCATCGAGGCGCGCGGTGGTGACTGGAGCGCGGAGGAGGAAGCCGCGTTCAAGGCGCCGATCCTCGAGCAGTACGAAAGCCAGGGCAATCCGTACTACGCCACCGCCCGTCTGTGGGACGACGGGATCATCGATCCCGCCGACACCCGCCGCGTCCTCGGCTTGGGCCTGTCGGCGTCGCTCAATGCGCCGATTGCCTCGTCAACCCGGTTTGGCGTGTTTCGGATGTAGGCGCGTTTTCCGCGTCCGCAGCCTGTCGGTGAGTATTCGGACCATCAGGCGGCAGAGGCAGGCGGTCGAGGCCTGCGTCTGTGTACCGCGTTGAGATCGATGATCGGGTGCGGCCCACCCTCCCGTCCGGCTCCGGGGTACGGAGAGGATCAGACGAGGAGGAAGGGCCGCGAGCTGCGCGGTGTCAGAGATCGACACCAAAACCAAAGCCAACGGATTTCTGTGACCCGCTGAACGCGCCACCGAAGCTGACGGTTGTGCGCTCACCCAGCGGTGCCGCATAGCCGACGGACATCGCTGCGTGGCCGCTCTCGAAGCCGAAGCCGGCTGCGAGCTTTCCCTTGCCCCGCGCACCCGCCGCGTTGATCGCCATCTGCGTGGACGCGGCGCTCATGGCTCCCAGACGACCAATGCGCTGGTCCGTGTTGTGGAAGCGGTCATCGACGTCGCGGCGGAACTCGTCCATGCCGACCGCCATCTCGGTGATCCTCTGGTCGGTATAGGCATTGGCCGAGGACACAGCGACGCTGCTGCGCGTGTCGGCGTAACCCTGCGCCGTGGCAAGCGTGGCGGCGTCGCCGGCGTCCGCATAGCCTTGCGCTGACGACAACGTGACTGCGTCGCCCGCGTCGGCGTAACCCTGCGCCGAGGACAGCGTGGCTTCGTCGCCCGCATCAGCGTAGTCCTGCGCCGACGACAACATGGCTGCGTCGCCGGTGTCCGCGTAGTTCTGCGCCGACGACAACGTGGCGGCGTCGCCCGCGTCGGCGATGTCCTGCACCTGCGACTCGGTGATGCTGCCTGCCGAGATGATCTGGCTATCGACGTAGGCCTGGGCATCCGCCAGCGCCTGAGCGTCACCGGTATCCATCTGGCCCTTGTTGACCGCGTCGTTCGCCCCGGTAGCGTCCGCCACATTGACGACCCGACGCTCGCTGCCAGCCGCACCGACAGAGACCGTATTGGCCTGATCTGCCACCGACCCCTGTCCCAGGGCGACCGCGTCTGCGGCTGTGACGGAGGCGGCCTCACCAACCGCGACCGCGTTCGTCGCCGCAGCGTCGATCACCGTGTTGGCGCCGACCGCGGTACTCCCGTCGGCATTGACCCGGGCATTGCCACCGATCGCGGTGTCGTTGTCGCCGGCGGCGTAGCTGTCGCCACCCACCGCGGTGCCGTGGTTTCCACCGGCTTCGGCGTCGACACCCACTGCGACGCCGCGCGATCCCGGCGCAACCGCCGCTGGATCCGAAGCGCTGCCGTCGGTGGCAAGGTGGGGGTTGGCCGCACCTCCGCCGGAAACGCCGGCGATAGCCGCATCCAGCTGGCCCTTGTTGACCGCGTCATCAGCGGCCGTGCCATCGGCGAGGTTGTGGATCACCGTGCCGCCGCTGCCGCCCAGCGTGAGGTCGGTGCGGGACGCGCTATCGTAGGCCACCGCATTGGGGGTTCCGCCCCCGGACAGCCCGGCGATGGCGGCATCCAGCTGGCCCAGGTTCACCGCGTCGGTGTTGTCGATGCCGTCGGCGACGTTGATCAGACGACGTTCGAGGTCGCTGCCGTAAGCGTTGCCTGCAAAATCAAGGTCGCCGGCAGCGTGTCCAAAGGAGACTACGCCGGTACTGCCAGCCACCGACTCGTTGCCCAGGGCGACACTGTTGAGGCCGCTGGCACGGCTGGTCGCGCCCAAGGCCATGGAATCCTGGGCATCGCTTTTGGCGAAGTTGCCGATGGCGATGGCGAACTCGCCGTGGGCTTCACTGCCGTAGCCTGCGGCTATGGCTGCCTGTCCAGTCGCACTGCTGTAGTAGCCCGTGGCCGTACTTCTCGCACCCGATGCGTTGCTGTTCAGACCCGTGGCAGTGCCGCCGTAGCCATCGGCCCGGCTGCGTGCACCCGTGGCGGTGCCGCCAAAGCCACTCGCGCGGCTGTCTGCACCCATGGCGGTACTGGCCTCCCCGCTTGCCTGCGCAGCGCTGCCGAAGGCGCTGCTCTCCAGGCCCGATGCCAAGGCCACTTCGTCGGGATTGATGATGTTGTCGCCGTTCTTGTCGATCCAGCTGCCAACGGCGGTGGCCGATTCCCCAGTGGCGAGGCTGCGCGCGCCAAGTGCGGTAGCGAAATCGGCGTGGGCCCTGCTGCCCGTCCCAACGGCGGTCCCATTCGAACCGGTCGCAGAAGCGGACGCGCCGAGGGCGGAGCTGGCGCTCCCCGAGGCATCGCTGCGGCTACCCACCGCCAGCGAAGACGCGGCTGCACTGCTCAAGGCGCCCAGTGCGGTGGAATTGATGCTTGTCGCCTGTGCCCCGTTGCCGAATGCGCTGCTGTTGGGTCCCGATGCCAGGGTGATTTCGTCCGCGTCGACAATGCCGTCGCCGTTCTTGTCGATCCATCCGCCTACAGCGGTGGTCGCGTCCGCGCTGGCAGCACTGTGGCCGCCGACCGCAACACTGTACTCACCGCTCGCACCGGCGCTGAATCCCACGGTCGTGGCGCCATCGTTGGCGGCCGTGGCACCGTGCCCCACGGCAGTTGCCTCGGGGCTGGCAGCGTCGGCGTCATGGCCGACCGCAACACTTTGGCTTTTGGCCGAGCTGTTGGTGCCGATCGCCGTACTCTCACCGTCGGCGGAGCTGTCGTAGCCGTAGGCACTTGAGTCACCTATGGCCAGGCTGGACACGCCCCCTGCAGTACTCAAGCCGGTTGCGTGGGGCACCGTGGTGTCCATGCCACCGTCGGCGATGAAATACGGCGACGCAAAGCTTTTCATCTGCCCCAGGTTCACCGCGTCGGTGTCGTCGATGCCGTCAGCCACGTGGATCAGCCGCCGATTCAAGTCGGAGTACCACGTCCCGCCGGTGATATTCAGGCGCGGATCTCCGACACTGTGCCCGAAGGACACCACGTTACTCTCGCCGGCGTACGAATCGGAACCCAGCGCCACCGAGCCAGCGGCATCGGCGCCGGATTGGGCACCCAGAGCGAGGGAGTCTTCGCCCACCGCGTGGGCAGAGCTGCCGAACGCAGACGCCGCAAACCCGGAGGCTTCTGTCTGGGCGCCTGCGGCAAGAGCGAAGCTACCCGTCGCCTCGGCGTTTGAGCCCAGGGCGGTACTTTGCTCGGCGGTTGCTCCGCTCTGGCTGCCCAGCGCGACGCCCCACCAACCGGTGGCGGTGGCAAGCGCCCCGAGGGCGACCCCACGGTCACCGGATTCAGACGACTTGCCGCATGAGATCGCAAAATCACCCCCTCCCGTGATGGCGCCTGACGGGTTCCCGTCAGTGTCTTCGCAGATCACGTTGTCGGCAGCCCAGACGGGAGAGGCCAGCGCTGACAGCCCCAGCAGCACCGCGATGCTCATGACCGATTGCCTGGCTGTCACCGGCGCACGTCGCACCGTTGCGCCACGCCCCCCCGATGCCAGCTCCGAGGCGACCACCATCTGGCCGCGCGATGCACTCCATATCCTGCTGAAAATCTTGTTCATGCTTTTGTACCCCTCGATCAGTAATCAGGGTCTGCCGGGCGCCGGAAGCGACCGCGCAGACGACTTCGAAAGGGGTTTGCATCTGGAGCACCGAGTGCGTCCATTCCGTAGCCAAACCAGGGCGAGGCCCGTATTACCCCTCTCATTGGATGACTACAGAAATCGCGCGCAAAGGAGGACACGGGTTTGCGTGGACGGGTCGCATTGCCTAGATTGGACCGTGTTCCAGGGAGGGGTTCATGGTTTCAAAAACGGATGATCTGGCCGGGGATGTCACCCGCCTGCTCAATGCGCTGCAGCCCGATGAGGCCTCCGGCGTTGACACCGGAGACCGCGATGAAGTGTTCGCGCGGGTGTACGGGGCGTTGCATCGCATCGCGCGCCACCACCGCTCGCGCTGGCGCGGCAACGAGACGCTGAACACCACCGCACTGGTGCACGAGGCCTATCTGAAACTGGTCAGCAGCGGGGCCAGTTATGAAAGCCGTTCCCACTTCCTGGCCACGGCATCCAGTGCCATGCGCCAACTGCTGATCAACTACGCGCAGCGTCACGCGGCCCAAAAGCGTGGCAGCGGCAATGAAGCGCTGCCGTTGGACGATGTGTTGCTGGTATCGCCGCAACGCAGTGAGGAGTTGTTGGCGCTGGATGAAGCCCTTGACCGACTGCAGCTCATGGACCCACGCGCCGCCCAGGTCGTGGAGTGCCGCGTGTTCGGCGGTCTGAGTGCGGAGGAGACCGCCGAAGCCCTGGGGGTCACCCGCCGCACCGTCAGCCGCGACTGGAGCGCAGCGCGCGCCTGGCTTTATGGTGAACTGCGCGCCGACTTGACCGGTCACGCAGCATGAATAACGGCATGCGGCGATGAGCATCTCTGGCGAGTCGGAGAAACCCACAGAAAGAAACCGCTGGTTGCGTGCAAAGCAACTGTTTGCCGATCTGTCCGCCGTCGCCGTGGACGAGCGGGAGGCATGGCTGGATTCCGCCTGCAACGGTGACCCCGGACTGCGCGCCGAGGTCGATCGCCTGATTGCGCTGGATGCCGACGCGAGCAGCTATTTCGACGATCTTGGCGCCACGCTGACTCAGGACGAGATTGCTCCCACACGCGTGAGTGCCTATCGCATTGCCGGCGAGATCGGTCAGGGCGGAATGGGGACCGTGTACCTGGGCCAGCGCGATGACGGCCAGTTCGAGCAAACCGTCGCAATCAAGGTGGTACGCGACAGTGTCAGCGAGCGCCTGCTTGCGCGATTCCGGGACGAGCGCCGCATCCTGGCCCAGCTGAAACACCCGGGCATTGCGTATCTTCTCGACGGCGGAAGCCTCGCCGACGGACGCCCTTATTTCGTCATGGAATACATCGCTGGCGAGGAAATCACCGACTACGCGGACCAGAAGCGCCTGGACGTCCGGCGCCGGCTGGGACTGTTCCGCGAGGTGTGCGCGGCGGTTGCGCATGCGCATCGGAATCTGGTCATCCATCGCGACCTGAAGCCTGGCAACGTCATGGTGCAGGAGGACGATCAGGGCCATCCATCCGTGAAGCTGCTCGACTTCGGCATCGCCAGGATCATCGAGCAAGGACTCGGTGATGACGGTGGCGACGCCGTGCGCCGGGGGAATCGCGAACCTGGGTCCAGACCGTTGCCAGCGACTGGCCTAACCGCACGTGCGCCTACCGAGTACGGCGACCGGATCCTGACGCCCCGCTACGCCGCGCCGGAGCAGATTCGCGGCGAACCGGCCACGACGTCCTCGGATGTTTACGCACTGGGCCTGCTGCTCCACGAGCTGCTGACCGGCACGCAGCCGTTTGGAACTGCCATATCCACCGCAAAGGACATGCAGGAGGCGATACTGGCAGGCGCACCTGCCCTGCCCAGCGTGAGTGCAAGGCGCATGGATGCTGCCGTCGCCGCGCGCCGGGGCAGCTCGCCCAGGCAGCTTGCACGGCAGTTACGCGGCGATCTCGACAGCATAGTGCTGAAGGCGATCCAGAACGATCCGGAGCAACGCTACCTCTCGGTCGGGCAGATGGCCGAGGACATCAGACGCCATCTTGGCGGCGACATTGTCAGCGCGCGGCACCCCTCCGCCGCCTACCGGAGCAGCGTGTTCCTGCGCCAGCACCGCTACGGTGCCGCAACGACGCTGCTGGCCGTGGGCGCGGGCGTGGTGCTGGCGTCGCTGCATGTGAGCCGCATCACCCATGAGCGCGACCTCGCGCGCACCGAAGCGGCCAAGGCCACGCAGGTCAGCGGACTTCTGGTCAGCATGCTGGAATCGGCCGATCCCGCGCAGGCGCGCGGAGAGGAAACCAGCGTGCGCGAGGTGCTGGACCAGGCCTCGAACCGGATCGGGGGCGAGCTCGCCGGGCAGCCCGACGTGCGCGCCAGGATGGAGGCCATCATCGGCACCGTCTACACCAGCCTGGGAAAATACGACAAGGCGGAAACCTTCCTGACCCGCGCCCTGGACGTGCAACGCACGCGCCAGGGAACCGGTCATCGTGAAACGCTGGAAACGATGCAGGCCATCGCCACGCTGGCGATGCGCCGCGGGAAGAACGAGGAAGCTGAGACCCTCCTTCGGCAAGTGCTTGAGCAACGCCTGGCACAGCCGCATCCAGATCCGATGTTGGTGGCGGCTACGCGCAACGACCTGGGCGCGGCACTGGTCCGTCAAGGCAAGCGTGACGAAGCCGAGTCGGTGCATCGCGCAGCACTTGCATTCGCAACCGAAACGGCACTCGCCGAGCCCGAAGCGCAGATGACCGCCCGCAACAACCTGGCTGTGCTGCTGGTGGGCCAGGGGAAATTCGGCGAGGCCGAAGAACACTACCGTGATGTGCTGTCGCAGCGGCGCGAGCTGCAGGGGCCTGTCCATCCCGATCTCGCCAATGTGATGAACAACCTCGGCGTCCTGCTGAGCAAGACACAGCGCTTTGCGGAAGCCGAGTCGCTGCTGCGCGAATCCCTGGCGATGAAGCGCAAGCTGTATGACGACAGCGGGCACCCGTCGATCGCACTCGCAATGACCCAGCTGGCCAGTGTCCTCACCAAGCAGCAGCGCTACGACGAGGCGGAACCGATGTACCTGGAGGCGCTGGCCATGCGTCGCAAGTCTCTGAAGCCGGACCATCCGTACATCGCCACCACCCTCAACAACCTGGCCAACCTCTACCGCGAACAGGAGGATTTCGCCCGCGCCGAGCCGCTTTACCACGAGGCGATCGAGATCTGCCGCGAGGGCGCGGGCCCGGAGCATCCGTGGACTGCGTCGATGATCCTCAACTTGGGCCAGATGTACCTGAGCGCGGGCAAGCCCGGCCTTGCCGCAGAATCACTTGGCGATGCAGTGCGCATCCGCGAAAAAATCCTTCCCGAAGACCACTGGGAACTGGCCGAGGCCCGAAGCCTGTTGGGCGCCGCACTTGCCCGGCAAGGCAAGCTTGATGCCGCTTCGGGCCTGCTGGATGCGGGCCACAGCGCCCTGCGGAAGGCGCGGGGCGAAGACGATCAACACACCGTGGACGCAAAGAAGCGACTGATGGCGCTGGGCGATGCGGGAGACATCGCAACCCGGTAAGTAATCACGCGGCGCTGGGCACCGCGGAGCGCCGGTTGAACCAGAACCCCGCCACCAGTACCGCCAGCGTCACCAGTTGCGCCAGCACGCTCTGCAGGGTCGGGTAGATACCCAGCAGCGCGACGCGCGGGATCGAGAGCGTTGATACCGACACCCAGCCCGCTTCCTGCAGGGCGGCGATGCCCTTGCCGGCGAGTACCACGGCCACGACCGCGATCAGGATCGAGCTGATCGAGAAGAACTGACCGATCGGCAGGCGCTGGCTGAAGCGCAGCATGGCCACGGCGATCACCACCAGCACGGCCGCACCCAGCCCGCCGCCGGCCAGGACCGCCATGCCGTTGCCCTGGCTCCACAGCGCGATGTAGAACAGCACCGTCTCGAAGACCTCGCGGTAGACCACGACGAACGAGAGCACAAACAGGAACCACGCCGAACGTTTGGACAGCGCGTGCGAGAGCTTGTCGTTGATGTAGCGCTGCCACGCGCCGGCCTGACTCTTGCCGTGCATCCAGATGCCGACAAACAGCAGCACGACCGCGGCAAACAGCGCGGCGAAGCCTTCCGTCAGCTCACGACTGGCCCCGCTGATGCTGACCACATAGGTCGCCACGAACCAGGTCACGCCGCCGGCAACGAGGGCGCTGATCCAGCCGCCATGCACATAGGACATGACCTCGGTCCGGTTGGCCTTGCGCAGGAACGCGACCATCGCAATCAGGATCAGCAGCGCCTCAAGGCCTTCGCGCACCAGAATGGTGAAAGCGCCGACGAATGCCGACGCGTTGTTGGCCATTTCCGGTTCGAGTGCGTGCTCGGCTTCGGCGAAGAGACTGTCGACGACCTGCACCTGCTCCTCGACCGCCTCCACGCTGGCCGAAGAACCGATGCGCGAGCGCAACTCGGCCATGGCCGCCTCGATCCGCCCCATCAAGGCACTGTCGCGCGCGGCCAGCAGCGGTTCGATCGGCTCAAAGCCGTCCAGGTACGCGGACAGGGCGAGGTCACGGGCCCTGGGCTGATCGCCGGCGGCATAAGCGGCGACGCTTTCGGCCAGACGGCTGCGGGCAAACGCGAGCTGGCCCTCGGCAACGACCGGCGCCTCCACCGCTTCGGGATGGCGGCGCAGGTAGGCGGTGATGGCCTGGGCGGTCTCCTCACCCACGTCCTGCGCGAGCGCCGCCGGGGTGACCTGGGTCAGCGCCGCCAGGTCCGGGATCGACGCGCGCAACGAGGCGTCCTCGTTCCACAGCTTTTCGCCGGCGGCGGCCTGCGATTCGGGGTAGGCGAACTGGCCGATGTAGAACGACAGCGCCCAGCGCTCATCCGCAGGCAGGTGCGCGTAGCTGACCATGCTGGTGCCTTCCAGGCCCTGCTCGATCACCTGGTGGAGCGCGAATACGCTGCGCTCGCGCGCACGGCCACGGTCGGTGAAGTCGATCGCGGGGGGATCCAGGCCCACGCTGGCGGGACCGTCGCCGCCGCCGGTGTCGCCGTGGCAACTGGCACATTGCTGCTGGTACAGGCCCGCCGCGACCGCCATGTCAGGCGGAGCGTTCGGAGCAAGCGGGACCGGGTAGGCCGCAATGAGGTCGCTGGCGAGCCCTCGCGACAGCTTGGCGACAGCCTCGGGCGATTCGTGGGCCGCGACGGCCGCCTGCAGGCGTTTCGCCTCCTCCAGCAGCCGTGGCTGCGCGGCCGTGGCATCAAGAGACTGGATCCGCTCGTGCGCGGATGCGGAGAACTCCACCATCTCCTGGAACTCCGCCGGATCGACGACCTCCCCATCCGCCACGGCCTCTGCATAGTCCACGGCGATGTAGTCCAGCAATCGCCAAGCCGTCTGCACATCCGCCGTGGACGCGCGGACTTGAAGCGACAGGCACAGCAGCACGGAGACAAGCAGGCAACGCAGGACAGTGGGCATCGGGCGGCAACGCGTGACGGGCAAACACAGATTCTACTGCAGAAATGAGAACCGGTCGCATCTGTGATCACGTCCCGAAGGCGCGGCAGCTATCATTGACGGCTTCCCGAACACGCGAATCCCGATGACCAATCCGCTGCTGAATGTTCGCCAGGGCCCGGTGGCCCGCCTGCGCATGAATCGCCCGGACGTCCACAACGCGTTCCACGCGATGCTGATTGCCGCGCTCACCGGCGCGCTGGATGCGCTGGCCGACGATGACAGCGTCCGGGTGGTGGTGCTGGAGGGCGCGGGCGCCTCGTTTTCCGCCGGCGCCGACCTCAACTGGATGCGTGGGATGGCGGCGGCGAGCGAGGCGGAGAACCGCGAGGATTCCCTGGCCCTGGCGCGCCTGATGCGGACCCTGAACGAGTTGCCCAAGCCGACCATTGCCCGGGTCCAGGGCGCCGCGTTCGGCGGCGGCGTCGGGCTGGTCGCGTGCTGCGACATCGCCATCGGCAGCGATGATGCGAAGTTCGGCCTCACCGAAAGCAAGCTGGGCCTGCTGCCGGCGGTGATCTCGCCCTACGTGATCGAGGCGATCGGCGCCCGCCAGGCGCGGCGCTGGTTTGCCTCGGCCGAGATTTTCGGTGCCGAACAGGCACGGCGCATGGGACTGCTGCACGAAACGGTCGCTGCCGATGAGCTCGACGCCGCGGTGGATCGACAGGTCGCGTTGCTGCTGAAGGCCGGCCCGATTGCGTCGGCGCAGGCCAAGTCGCTGGTGCGCCAGGTCGCGTCGCACACCGACCGCGCCGCCCACGACTCCGACAACGCCGACCTGATCGCCCGCCTGCGGGTATCGCCGGAGGGCCAGGAAGGGCTCACCGCTTTCCTGGACAAGCGCAAGCCGGCGTGGTGCCAGTGAGCGCCTCGACCCACCTGACAGCCGCCCCACGAGGCCCGCCATGTTCACCAAGATCCTGATCGCCAACCGCGGCGAAATCGCCTGCCGGGTCATCCGCACCTGCCGCCAGCTGGGCATCCGCACGGTGGCGGTGTACTCGACGGCCGATGCCGACGCGCAGCACGTTCGCCAGGCCGACGAGGCCTATTGCATCGGCGGTCCGACGCCACCGGAGAGCTACCTGCGCGGCGAGGCGATCATCGAGGTGGCCACGCGCACCGGCGCCCAGGCGATCCACCCGGGCTACGGGTTCCTGTCGGAGAACGTCGACTTCGCCGACGCCGTCGAGTCCGCGGGCATCGCCTTCATCGGCCCCAAGGCGGCGTCGATGCGCAAGATGGGCAGCAAGGCCGGCGCCAAGGACCTCATGGCCGCCGCCGGTGTGCCGGTGGTGCCGGGCTACACCGGCGAGGATCAGGATCCAGCCCATCTGCACGCCGAAGCGGACCGGATCGGCTACCCGCTGATGATCAAGGCGGCCCACGGCGGCGGCGGCAAGGGCATGCGGATCGTGCGCGAGTCCGGCGAGTTCGCGGCCAACCTGGCGTCCTGCCAGCGCGAGGCGAAGAACGCGTTCGGGCGCGACCGCGTGTTGCTGGAGCGCTACGTCGAGAAGCCGCGGCATATCGAGATCCAGGTGTTCGGCGACGACGCCGGCAACGCCATCCACCTCAACGAGCGCGAGTGCTCGGCCCAGCGCCGCTACCAGAAGGTGATGGAGGAATCGCCCTCACCGTTCCTGACCCCGCAGCTGCGCCAGGAGATGGGCGCGGCCGCCGTGCTCGCGGCGAAGGCCATCAACTACGTCAACGCCGGCACGGTCGAGTTCATCGTCGGCCAGGACGGCCGTTTCTACTTCATGGAGATCAACACCCGCCTGCAGGTCGAGCATCCGGTCACCGAGATGATCACCGGCCTGGACCTGGTCGCGTGGCAGCTGCAGGTGGCCGCGGGTATGCCCCTGCCGCTCGCCCAGGTCGACATCGGTCGCAACGGGCACGCGATCGAGGTGCGCCTGTACGCGGAGGATCCGGAAGCCGGCTTCCTGCCGGGCTCCGGCCGCCTGGAGCGCCTGCGCCTGCCCTCACCCGATGCGCACGTGCGGGTGGACTCGGGCGTGGTCGAGGGCGATACGGTGACGATCTTCTACGACCCGATGATCGCCAAGCTGATCGTCCATGACAGCGACCGCACCCGCGCCCTCGCCCGCATGCGTGACGCCCTGTCGCGCTGCGAGATCACCGGGCCGAAATCCAACATCGCGTTCCTGGAGCGGCTGGTCCGCCATCCGGTCGTGGTCGAGGGTACGATCGACACCGGTTATCTGGACCGGCACTTGGACGAATTCCTGTCGCCGACCGGACCGGTGGATACCGATCTGTTGCTGGCCGCCGCCACTGCCCGCCTGCTCGCCCAGGAGGACGACAGCCGGCATCGCGCTGCGCAGTCCCCGGATCCGGGATCGCCGTGGGCGATTGCCGATGGCTGGCGGCTGGCCCACGGCAGCCAGCGCAGCATGGCGTTTGGTCATGGCGAGCAACGCATCGAAGTCCACGCCAGCGGCAGCAACGGCGAGTACCGCATCGAGCACGACGGCCAGAGCCATCAGGTCAGTGGCGCGCGCCGCAGCTGCAGCGCGTTGAGCCTGCGCATTGGCGATCGCGCGCGCCGTTTCGAGGTGCTGGACCAGGACGCCCACGTGGTGGTGCATGACGGCACCCGCCGCCTGCGCCTGCAGCCGATGGCGATGTACCAGCACGAGGCAACCGGCGCAGGCGCGGCGGCCGACAATGTCGTCGCCCCGATGCCGGGCCGCGTGGTCGTTGTGCGCGCGGCGGCTGGTGACGCCGTGACCGAGGGCCAGGAAGTGATGGTGATCGAGGCGATGAAGATGGAGCTGAGCCTGAAGGCGCCCCGCGACGGCACCGTCGCCGAGGTGCGCGCGGCGACGGGCGACTTCGTCGAAGCCGACGCCGTGCTGGTGGCACTGGAGTCGGCGCCATGAAGCCCGCGGTACGCATCGTCGAGGTCGGTGCGCGCGACGGGCTGCAGAACGAGAAGACGATCGTCGCGACCGCCGACAAGATCGCGCTGATCGACCGGCTGTCGGCGACCGGCCTGCAGAGCATCGAGGCGACCAGCTTCGTCAGCCCCAAATGGGTACCGCAGCTGGCCGACGCCGCCGAGGTGTTCGCCGGGATCACCCGCAAGCCTGGGGTCCACTATCCAGTGCTCGTGCCCAACGAGCGCGGCTACGAGCGCGCGCTGGCGGTGGGCGTGGAGGAGATCGCGGTATTCAGCGCGGCCTCCGAGGCGTTCAACCAGAAGAACATCAATGCTTCGATCGCCGAGTCGCTGGCCAGGTTCGAGCCGGTGATGGCGCGTGCGAAAGCCGATGGCATCAGGGTCCGCGGATACGTGTCCACGGTGCTGGGCTGCCCCTACCAGGGCGAGGTGCCGGTCGCCGAGGTGGTCCGCGTCGCCCGCGAGCTGCACCAGATGGGATGCTACGAGGTGTCCCTGGGCGACACGATCGGCATCGGCACGCCCGGCAAGGCGCGCGCGATGCTGCGTGCGGTCGCCAGCGAAGTGCCGATGGACGCTCTCGCGGTGCATTTCCACGACACCTACGGGCAGGCACTGGCCAATATCCTCGCGTGCCTGGAGGAAGGCGTCGGCGTGGTGGACTCGGCGGTGTCGGGCGTGGGCGGTTGTCCGTACGCCAAGGGTGCCAGCGGCAATGTCGCCAGCGAGGATGTCGTCTACATGCTGCAGGGACTGGGCGTCGAGACCGGCATCGACCTGGGGCTGCTGGCCGAAACGGGGCGGTGGCTGGCCACGCTGCTGGGGCGCGAGACCGGCAGCAAGGTTGGCCGTGCGCTGGCCTGACGGCGACATCACCGATTGATTGGGGCCGCCGGGGCACACGTCCAGCCGCACGAGCTGAGACCCCACCGCCTGCGCCGAGGCAAATGTCGGCGGACGAATGTCCTAGAATCAGGGTCTTTCGTCCGCAGGATCCCGCATGAAGCTCTCCGATACCCGCGCCATCATCACCGGCGGTGTCTCCGGCCTCGGCCTGGCCGTCGCCCGCCACCTGGTTGGCCAGGGCGCGAAGGTCGCGCTGTTTGACGTCAACGCCGACAAGGGCGCGGAGGCCGTCGCTGAATTGGGCGAGTCCAATGCGCGTTTCTTCGCCACCGATGTGTCCGACGAAGCGCTCGTGGTGGAAAACGTCGCCAATGCGCGCGACTTCCTGGGTGGCCTCAACGTCGCCGTCAACTGCGCCGGCATCCTGGGCGCCGGCCGCGTACTCGGTCGCGACGGGCCGATGCCGCTGTCACGCTTCCAGACCACGGTGATGGTCAACCTGGTCGGCAGCTTCAACGTCGCCAAGGCGGCCGCCGACGTGATGCAGAACAACGAGCCCGGTACCGACGGCGAGCGCGGCGTGATCGTCAACACCGCCTCCGTGGCGGCCTACGAGGGCCAGATCGGCCAGGCTGCCTACTCCGCCTCCAAGGGCGGCGTGGTCGGCATGACGCTGCCGATGGCGCGCGAGCTGTCGAGGTTCGGCATCCGCGTGATGACCATCGCCCCCGGCGTGTTCTGGACCCCGATGGTGGACGGCATGCCCGAGGCCGTGCAGGAATCGCTGGCCGCCACGATCCCGTTCCCCTCGCGCCTGGGCAAGCCGGAGGAGTTCGCCGACCTGGTCGCCTACATCCTCGGCAACACCTACCTCAATGGTGAGACCATCCGCCTGGATGGGGCGACGCGCCTGGCGCCCAAGTGATGCCCGGCGGCCGGCGCACGTCCCGGCTGGCGCGGCGCTGGCCGGCCATCCGTGCACGCGGCATGCGCCGGTTCGTGGTGGTGCGTGGCCTGCTGGTCTGGGGCGGCGGCATGTTCGCGCTGATGGCCGTGCTGATGTGGTCGAAATTCGGCTTCGGCAACCCCCGCTTTGAACTGTTGATCGGCGTCGCCGCGGTGCTGTGCGCGTTTGGCGGCACGGCCTGGGCAGCGATCACCTGGATCCTCAACGAGCGCATCTACCGTGCGCTTCCACCTGCAGAAGAACAAGAATGAAAGCCTACGACGTCAAGAAAGGAAACGTGGTCGAGCACAACGGCACCGTCTACCAGGTGCGCGACATCGAGCGCAGCGCTGCGCAGGGCCGCGGCGGCAACGTCAAGTTCCGCTTCACCATGTACTCGGTGCCCGGCGGCACCAAGTTCGACCTGAGCCTGGGCGGCGACGACGAGCTCAGGGAAGTCGAGCTCAGCCGGCGCCAGGTCACCTACTCCTACAAGGACGGCGACGCGTTCGTGTTCCTGGACGACGAGGACTACACGCCCTACACGCTGGACGCGGCGACGGTCGGCGACGACGCCGGCTACATCGTCGACGACCTGTCGGGTTGCTACGTGCAGATCATCGACGACCTGCCGGTCGGGCTGCAGTTGCCGGCGAGCGTGGCGATGGAAGTCATCGAGACGCCGCCCGAGCTCAAGGGCGGCACGGCGACCAAGCGGCCCAAGCCGGCGCGCCTGTCGACCGGCCTGGAGATCATGGTTCCCGAGTACATCGCCACCGGCGAGCGGGTCCTGGTCAGCACCAGCAGCGGCGAGTTTGCCGGCCGCGCGGACTGAGTGGACGCAACGAAATCGGCATCTGTCGGCGGCTGAGGCTGCGACTGCGGCTGTGACAGGTGACGGGTCGAGTCGGTCGCGTGGCAACGATGCCACGAGCTGCGGCTTACGGCAGTTCCAGCCCGCCGGCCTCGCGGTTGAGCCGACTCATCTGGGCGCGCAGCGACTGCAGGTTTTCTGCCGTCGCGGCGAGTTCGTCGCGCACGGCGGGATCCAGCAGCGCCTCCACCCCCGAGGTCAGTTGGTTGCCCAGTGCCGCCAGGCGCCGGGTTCGGGTGGCGGCGTCGGTTTGCAGTGCATCGATTTCCGCTGGCTGCGGCAGACCGTAGCCCGGCTTGCCGGCGAAGAGCATGGCCGGTCGACTGAGGAACCCGCTGTGAGCAAGGATCCGCCGCAGTGTGGCATCGACGTCCGCGAACGCGCCCGCCTCCGGGTCGCCGCGCGCATCCAGGAAACGGCGTTTCAACTCCTGCCGTGCCAACACCAGCTGCCGACGCCGCGCCGACTCTTCCAGCAACAGCAGCGCCGCCGTCGCGCGGGTGCCGGCTTGGTCAAAACGGGCGCGGCGGGCGGAAGCACCCAGCGCGAACCAGTCTTCCACCCTCGTTTGCGGCAGCGCCAGTTCGCCGCGCGCGATCTCGAACATCACCTGGTAACGCTCGCGCAGGGAGTCGAACCGATAACCGAGTCGGCGCGCTTCCGCGGCGTCCTCAAGCACGCCCGCATTGGCGATATCGGCTCGTTCGAGCTTGCGCAACAGACCCGTCGGCGTGATCGCATCAATGCGCGCCTGCGCCAGTCGCGGGACGCCATCGTGCAGCAGCTTGAACGTCTCCACCGCGCAGTTGTTGCTGATGAAGTAGTAGCGCCCGTCGTAACTCCAGTGCAGCCGGGCTGCACGCTCCAGCAGCGCGGCGATCTCGTCGCGCTCCAGTTGCAATGGAATGGACTGGAGTCCGCGCAGCTGGTCGCGCGTGTACTCGTCGACCACCTGCGCCAGCGGCAGCACGAACAGGCGCGAGGGATACGAACCCGTCAGGCCGCGCCAGCTGGACAGCTGCACGTCGTCGACAAAGGCACGGAACGACAGCACCACATGGTGATGCAGATCCAGCCGGCAGTCCGGCCCCGGCGGCCGCCCAGGCGCGCACACGACCAGGCGTAGCATGCTGTGGCCCCAGCGGCTCATCGGCTCGCTGTTGCCCTCGGCCAGCAGGTATTCGATCGAGGTCACCCGCGCCGGGTCCAGCGTCGCCAGCGCGGCGTCGTCGCCTGCGATATCGCCGTCGGCATCCACCGCGAGATAGGTGAAGCCCGGTGAGCAGTCCTCGTGCGGCGGTGCCCAGCCGAAGTGCATGCTGAAGTAGCGGTGCAGCCCCGGGCGGCGGCAGGCGTACTCCGGGTCCAGCAGGAAATATTCCAGGTTGACCGCGACGAACTCGCGCGGGCTGGTCAGCTCATACGGATCGGGCGTGCGGTCAACAAACGGGTTCTCCGACGCGCGGGCACGCGGCCGCTTGACCTTGACCTGCCAGCCGGCGAGATCGAGCAGACGGGGATCTGCGGAAAGCCCCGTGTGGCGGTCGTGGAAATGCGCCACCTCGTGCAGCAAGGTCGCCAGCATCTCGGTGCGTGCGCTCCGGGCTGCGCCAGGTGGATGAGCGACGCGGTTCTGCGACGCGCCCACCTGGTGGGACGAAGCGGCAAGTTCCGCCTCCAGCACTGGCAGCAGTCGCCGGTTGAGCAGCAGTGCCCGGGACCGCGCGCGGCCGGTGGTCGCATGCGGCAACCGGTCGCTCCATCCAACAGTAAGGGTCCGGTCTGTCTGCGCCAGCAGTGAGGGCGGCAAGCGGCTGCGCGCGTCGTCCAGTAGACCTTGGGTGGCGGCCACCTGCTGTGCGCTGAGGCCGTCGGCATCGAGTTCCAGCCGCAACCCGGCGTGGGCGGCGCCCCACGGGCACCACAATCCCGCCGCCAGCACCAAGCCGCACAGGCGCGGCACCCCACCGGCGATACGGTTCACACCAAGTGCCTCATCCGCGCCATGGATGCTTGGGGGGTGCAGAAACGCCTAAGACGCGAACACGCACCGCAGCCGCAAATTACAGGCACCCCAGGGCGCCGATCAGAACGCGAGGATCGCCTGCGCCAGCGCAAGGTCACTGGCACCGTCCGCCTGGGGCAGTTCGGCGCGCAGCAACGCCAGTGCCGCCTCCAGCTGGACGCCGCGGATCGCGCCGTCGCTGGCGACAAAGCTGGCGGCATCATCGCGGGCAGCCAGCACAACGCGGTCGTCGCTGAAGGACCCGCTGCTGGCCGACACCCCGTTGGACGTGCCCTTCACCGCGCCGCTGATCGCGTCGGAGGTCGTGGACGTGGCGGACGCAAACGCGCCGGCGGAGGCAGTGCAGAGCACCAGGACAGCGAGCAGGCGGAATCCGATCATTGGCGGAAGACTCGTGGCGGAAAAGACCGTTGCGCGCAGAGGGTACCGCTGCAGCGCACGATCCGCATGCCCGGCGCAGCGCAGGGCCACCTACGCCCCGGAGTGGCTGTCGAACAACTTGCCGGGATTCATGATTCCCGACGGGTCGAGCACCTGGCGGATGCCGCGCATTACTGCGATTTCCTCCGCGCTGCGGGTGCTCTCCAGCCACGGCTTCTTGACCAGTCCGATGCCGTGCTCGGCCGAAATGCTGCCGCCATGGCGCTGGAGGATGTCGGCCAGCGTGTCGGTGACCTCGCTGCAACGCGCGACAAACTCGGTCTCCCCCATGCCCTCGGGGTGAGCACGTTGATGTGCAGGTTGCCATCGCCGATATGGCCGAACCAGACGACTTCAAAACCCGGGTAGCCGGCCGTCAGCAGCGCTTGGGCCTCCGCCAGGAACGCCGGCATCGCCGAGACGCGCACCGAGACATCATTCTTGTAGGGACGGAACGCGGCCAGGCTTTCGGTGATGCCTTCGCGCAGGCGCCACAGCTGCGCGGCCTGCGCGTCGCTGCTGCTCAGCACGGCGTCGCTGACCAGGCCCGCCTCTGCGCAGGCTTCGAACGCGGCCAGCGCGGCGGCTTCCTGCGCTTCGTCGGCCGCCTCGAACTCGGCCACCACGTAATAGGGATGGACCTCGGCAAAAGGGGCCTGCGCGCCATGCGCGAGCACGTGCGCCAGCGCGCGGTCGGTAAAGAACTCGAACGCCTCCAGCGCGAGATGGCTGCGCAGTATCGCGAACACGTCCATCAGCGCCTCGAAGGACGGCAGCGCCAGCAACATCACGTTGGTCGGCGCGGGCAGCGCCGTCAGCCGCAGGGTGGCCTCGACCACGATCCCCAGCGTGCCTTCCGAGCCGATGAACAGATGGCGCAGGTCATAGCCGCTCGAGTTCTTGATCAATGAGCGGTTGAGCTCGAGCAGCTCGCCGGCGCCGGTCACCACCTTCAGGCCTGCGATCCACTCGCGCGTGTTGCCGTAACGAATCACCCGGATGCCGCCGGCATTGGTCGCGACGGTGCCGCCGATGGAGCACGAGCCGCGCGAGGCGAAGTCGACCGGGTAGGACAGGGCCTGCTCGCGCGCGGCGTTGTGCACCGCTTCCAGCGGGGTGCCGGCCTGCACCGTCAGCGTGCGGTCCACCGCGTCGAAGCCGAGCACCTTCGCCATGCGCTCCAGGCTCAGGACCAGCTCGCCATGCGCCGCCACGGCACCGCCGGACAGCCCGGTGCGCCCGCCCGAAGGCACGATCCCAACGCCTTCCCCACGCGCCCAGCGCACGATCGCCTGCACCTGCTGCGCGGATTCGGGAAACGCGATTGCGAGTGGTGCAGGAACCCAGCGCCGGGTCCAGTCGCGGCCGTAATGCTGCAGATCGGCGGGATCGGTTTTGAGCACCAGCCCGGGCACGGCGGCAAGCAGGGATGCGGTGACTGGAGAACTCATTGTGGCCAGGCCTTCAAGGACGTCCCATGCAGCGTGCCAGCAGCCCGTCGGCCACGTCCAGTGCTGCGTCGCAGCAAACGCACGCCGTTTCTGCGATATTCGGAGTCCACTTTCCCCCTGCAGCCGCCGTGACCAAGAAGACGTCCTACCCGAAAACCGACATCCGCGTCCTGTTGCTGGAGGGCGTCAGCCAGAACGCGGTGGAGCGGTTCCGCGAAGCCGGCTACTCGCAGATCGTGCAGCACGACAAGGCGCTGCCAGAAGACCAGCTCAAGCGCGAGATCGCCGAGGCGCACATCGTCGGCATCCGCTCGCGCACGCACCTGACGGCAGACGTGCTCGCCCACGCCCCGCGCCTGATCGCGATCGGCTGCTTCTGCATCGGCACCAGCCAGGTCGACCTTGAAGCCGCCGAACTGGCCGGCATCCCGGTGTTCAACGCGCCCTACTCCAACACCCGCAGCGTCGCCGAGCTGGTGATCGCCGAAACCATCATGCTGTTGCGCGGAATCCCGCAGAAGAATGCCGCCTGCCATCGCGGCGGCTGGATCAAGAGCGCCACCGGCAGCCACGAGGCGCGCGGCAAGACCATCGGCATCGTCGGCTACGGCCACATCGGTACCCAGGTCGGCGTGATCGCCGAGGCCTTGGGCATGCACGTGCTGTTCCATGACATCGAGGACAAGTTGACGCTGGGCAACGCGCACCCCGCCGCAAGTCTGGAGGACCTGCTGGAACGCAGCGACGTGGTCACGCTGCACGTGCCCGAGACGCCGGCCACGCGCAACATGATCGGCGCCGGACAGATCGCACGGATGCGTCCGGGCGCGCACCTCATCAACGCCGCACGCGGCACCGTGGTCGACGTGGACGCACTCGCCGCCGCGCTCCGGGACGGTCGGCTTGGCGGCGCAGCGGTCGACGTATTCCCGGTCGAGCCGGGCAGCAACCAGGACCTCTTCAGCAGCCCGCTGGTGGGCATCGACAACGTGATCCTGACCCCGCACGTCGGTGGCAGCACGCTGGAGGCGCAGGACAACATCGGCCTGGAGGTAGCGGCAAAACTGGTCCGCTACAGCGACAACGGCACCACCCTGTCGGCGGTGAACTTCCCCGAAGTCACCCTGCCCGGGCACGAGGGCAGCCTGCGGTTGCTACATATCCACCGCAACGTACCTGGCGTACTGTCGCGGATCAACGAGATCTTCTCCCAGCTCGGCCTCAACATCGACGGCCAGTACCTGCGCACCAACCCCGAGGTCGGCTACGTCGTGATCGATGTGAGCGCGACGGGCGCGCAGGGCGACGAGCTGAAGAGCCTGTTGAAGGCGATTCCGGGCACGCTGCGCACCCGCATTCTCTACTGAGCACGCGCATGTCCCGGCCAGCGCGCGCGCGGCTTGCCGCCCGTTTCACCACTGGGGTAAGGTGATCCGCCACTGGCCCGCATGCTGCTCGCGCGACGTGACAGAACGCAGCCACCGTCGCCACTGAACAGTCGTTGGGGAATCCATGTCAAAGACTCGCTTGTTGATCAGGTCGGCTGCATGAGCCCACGACCGGTTCGCCAGCCATCGCTGTTCCAGGCGCTGTTGCCGCTACTGTGTCTTGCCATCGCGCTGGCGACCGGCGTCTACCTGTTTTCCGACAATGCCTCCTCGGGAGCCAACCAGGTATCGCTGATGCTGGCGGGCGGTGTCGCGGCGATCATCGGCATCCGCAACGGTCTGAAGTGGGACGACATCCAGGAAGGCATGGTCCACGGCATCTCGCTGGCGATCGGACCGATCTTCATCCTGCTGGCGGTGGGCGCGCTCATCGGCACCTGGATCCTCAGCGGCACCGTGCCGACGATGATCGTCTACGGGCTCAAGCTGCTCCATCCGTCCTATTTCTATCCCGCTGCATGCCTGATCTGCGCCATCGTCGGACTGGTGATCGGCAGCTCCTGGACCGTCGCCGGGACACTGGGCGTAGCGCTGATCGGTGTTGCCCAGGGCCTGGACATGTCACCGGCGGTGACGGCCGGGGCGGTGATCTCCGGCGGCTATTTCGGTGACAAGATCTCGCCGCTGTCGGACACCACCAACATCGCGCCCGCCGCGGCCGGCAGCGAGTTGTTCTCGCACATCCGCCACATGCTGTGGACCACGGTACCGAGCATCGTCATCGCCCTGATCCTGTTCACCGTGATCGGCCTGGGCGAGGCCCGCGAGCTGGCGACCGACCAGGCCTTCGGCAACCTGCCGCAGGTACTGGGTCAGCAATACTCTCTCGGCGCGCACCTTTTGATACCGATGGTGGTGGTGTTCGCCCTGGCCATCACCGGCTTCCCGGCCTACCCGTCGATCCTGATCGGCGCACTGCTGGGCGCGGTGTTCGCGGTGGTCTTCCAGCCCGACGTGGTGCTCCAGCTGGCCGACAACGAGGCGCTGTCGCGGCCGATGGCGCTGCTGGCGGGAGCCTGGACGGCGATGTTCGACGGCTACCACGGCCAGACCGGCGTGGGCCCGGTGGATGACCTGCTCAGCCGTGGCGGCATGATCAGCATGCTCAACACCATCTGGCTGATCATCTGCGCGATGGGCTTTGGCGCCGTCATGGAGCGCGCCGGACTGCTTGAGCGGATGATCCGCAGCGTACTCAAGGCGGCCAGGTCGGCCGGCTCACTGATCGCCGCGACCCTGGCCACCGCCATCGGCGCGAACATCGTGGCCGCCGACCAGTACATGGCGATCGTGCTCACCGGGCGGCTGTTCGCGCCTGAATACAAGCGCCGCGGCCTCGCTCCCGTCAATCTGTCGCGCGCGCTGGAAGACGGCGGCACGATCACCTCGCCGCTGGTGCCGTGGAACACCTGCGGCGCCTACATGGCTGCCACGCTGGGCGTGGCGACCATGGATTACCTGCCCTACGCCTTCTTCAATCTCGTCGGTCCGCTGGTGGCGGTCGTCTCCGCCTACGCCGGCTTCAAGATCCTGATGCTGCCCCGCACCGCAAGCCCGGCGCCGGTTCCGTCACCGGCCCGCTGAACGCTACTCAACAAGGTACTGCTTGAATGGAAAAGACCTCGATCCACGGTATGTGGTCCTCGCGAACCGCGTTCATCCTCGCAGCGACCGGCTCGGCCGTCGGCCTTGGAAACATCTGGCGGTTCCCGTACCTGGCCTCCGACAACGGCGGCGGCGCGTTCGTGCTGGTGTATCTGATGTGCATCGCGTTGGTCGGCCTGCCGATCCTGATCGCGGAGATCCTGATCGGCCGCCACGGCCGTCGCAGCCCGATCACCACGCTGGTCGCGCTGACCAGGGAAACCGGGGCGGCCAGGGGCTGGATCAGCATCGGCTGGATCGGCATCGTCGCAGGCATCCTGATTTTGAGTTTCTACAGCGTGGTCGGCGGCTGGACGCTGCACTACAGCTGGCTGTACCTGATGCAGGCCTTTGGCGGTGCCCACATCACCGACCCGGCCGCGACCTTCTCCGAGCTGCTGGCCAACCCGTGGGAGCTGGCCGGCTGGCATGCCGTGTTCATGGGCCTGACGGTGGGCGTGGTCGGGCTGGGCGTGGAGAAGGGTCTGGAGCGCGCAGTGCGTTTCCTGATGCCCGCGCTGCTGCTGACCCTGCTGGCACTGGTCGCCTATGGCGCCACCACCGGCCATTTGGGCAAGGCGGCGAGCTTCCTGTTCGAGCCCGACTTCTCCAAGGTCAATGCCGGCATGATGATGTCGGCGATGGGCCAGGCGTTCTTCTCCCTCAGCCTTGGCATGTGCACGATGATGACCTACGGCGCCTACCTGCCCAAGGACATCTCCATCCCCAAGACCGGCGCCATCGTCGCCCTGGCGGACACCGCGATCGCCCTGCTTGCAGGCCTGGCCATCTTCCCGATCGTGATTGGTTTCGGCATCGATCCGCATGGCGGCGGCCCGGGACTGATCTTCACCTCGTTGCCGCTGGCCTTCGATGTGATGACGGGCGGCGTGATCTACGGCCTGATGTTCTTCGGCCTGCTGTTCGTGGCGGCGTGGACCTCGTCGATCTCGCTGCTGGAGCCTGCCACCGCGTTCCTGGTCGAGCGTCGAGGCGTGCCGCGCAAGCGCGGCTCGCTGATGGTCGCCGGGGTGTGCTGGCTGATCGGTCTGGCGACGGTGTTCTCGTTCAACATCTGGTCGCACGTGCGCATGCTCGATCGCGACCTGATGGGCCTGATCGAACTGCTCGCCAACGACATCATGCTGCCGCTGGGCGGCCTGCTGATCGCCCTGTTCGCGGGTTGGGCGCTGAAGGAGACGGTGCTGCGCGAGCAGCTTGCGGGCATCTCCCCTGCGGTGTTCACCACCTGGCGCTGGGTAGTGCGCATCGTGGCGCCGCTGTTGGTATTCATCGTGCTGCTGAACGTCGTGCTCTGACAGAACGTGGGCGCCAGGCGTGGCTCACACGGGCATCCGATAAACTGGCCGGATGAAGCCATACCCCTACGATCCGCAGCTGTTTGCCGCACGCGCCGACGAGCTGGCGCGCAACGTCCGCGATATAGCCTCGGCTGGCTGGACGCCGGCCACCAGCAGCAACTTCTCCCAGCGCCTGGACGCGCACCATGTCGCCATCACCGTGTCCGGCGGCGACAAGGGCGAGCTGACCGCCGACGGCATCATGGTGGTCGACCTGGAGGGCAACGCGGTGGCAACCGAGCGCCGCTCCTCGGCCGAGACCCTGCTGCATACCCGTCTGTACCGCCGCTTTGCCGAGGTCGGCTGCGTGTTGCATACGCACTCGCAGAACCAGACCGTCGCCTCGCGCCTCTACGCCCCTGCCGGCAAAGTGCGGCTGGAAGGCTATGAGATGCTCAAGGCCTTCCACGGCAACACCACCCACGAAGCCGCGATCGAGCTGCCGGTGCTGCCCAACAGCCAGCACATGCCCACCCTGGCCGACCAGGTGGACGCGCTGCTCGACCGCCAGACCATGTGGGGCTACCTGATCGATGGTCACGGCCTGTATGCCTGGGGGCGTGACATGGTGGAGGCGCGACGCCACCTGGAGGCGTTTGATTTCCTGCTGGGATGCGAACTGGAACTGAGGAAGCTGCAACGATGAGCCGTCTGCGTATTTTCACCGACCGCGACCCTGCGACTACGGTGTCCTCCACGAGCGACCACGCGGAGATTGCGCGCGAGCTGGCGGCCATCGGGGTGAGCTTCGAGCGTTGGGAAACCAGCGACAAGGTCAGCGGCGGCGATGCTCCCGAGAAGATCCTCGCCGCCTACAGGACCGATATCGACCGGCTCGTCGCCGAACACGGCTTCCAGAGCGTCGATGTCGCCAGCGTCGGCCCCGACAACCCCAAGCGCGCCGATATCCGCAAGACCTTCCTGGATGAGCACTTCCACAAGGAGGACGAGGTGCGTTTCTTCGTCGCCGGCTCGGGACTCTTCACCCTGCACGTGGACGACAGGGTCTACGAGGTGCTGTGCGAACAGGGCGACCTGATCTCCGTGCCCGACGGCACGCCGCACTGGTTCGACATGGGCGCGGAGCCGGACTTTGTCGCCATCCGCTTCTTCAAGCAGCCCGACGGCTGGATCGGTCATTTCACCGGCACCGACATCGCTGGCCGCTTTCCGCGTCACGAAGGGAGTCCGGCGAAGTGACCACGTCAAACCGGGTGGTCCTCACCGATATCGAGGGCACGACAAGCAGCATCTCCTTCGTCAAGGACGTGTTGTTTCCGTTTGCGCGTCGGGCCCTGCCCGCCTTCGTCAAGGTCCGCGGGCACGAGCCGGCGGTACGCAAGTGGCTGGACATGGTCGCCACCGAGCTGGGCGGCATGTGCCAGGACGCGATGATCGCCGAGGTGATGCAGGGCTGGATCGACGAGGACCGCAAGCACACCGCGCTGAAGGCCCTGCAGGGAATGATCTGGGCCGACGGTTACCGCAACGGCGACTTCACCGCGCACATCTACCCCGATGCGGCGCAGGCGCTGCAGCGCTGGCATGCGGAGGGCATTCCGTTGTACGTGTACTCGTCAGGCAGCGTGCCGGCGCAGAGGCTGTTTTTTGGCCACAGCGATGCGGGTGACCTGACCGGACTGTTCTCGGGCTGGTTTGACACCGAGATTGGCGGCAAGCGCGATTTCAGGAGCTACGACCGCATCGCATCCGAGCTCGACGTCCCGGCAGCGCATGTACTTTTCCTGTCCGACGTGGTGGCCGAGCTGGACGCCGCGCGCGAAGCGGGCATGGACACGGTCCTGATTGACCGCCGCGAGGACTATCCGGAGGCGCGCGACGCCGACGCTGCCAATGGGCATCGGCGGCTGGAATCCTTCGAGGGCATCGATCCGGCCGTTTGAGCCGAGCCGCCTGGCGCCTTATTCGCTCGCGTCCTGCAACCGGTAGGTCGTGTGCGCCGTCTGTTCGCCGATCCAGCGATCGTGCGTCCGTACCTCGACCCGGTGTTCGCCGATCGGCAGGTCGGTGGGCAGCGCGCCGCGCCAGAGGTGGCGACTCGGCTTGGCTTCGGGTGAGCGGTCAAAGCCGCGCAGCGCTTGCGCCTCGTCGTCGCGAACGTTCTCGACCAGCAGGCGGGGATCGGCCTGCACCACCTTGCGCATCGGCTTCCATTCGCCGTCGCCCACGCGGTACTCGACCTGGCTGTCGTCCATGCCCATGAACACGTTGGCGTACACGCCCCAGGCCGGATAGGCGCCGCGCCGCAAAACGCGCGGCGCATGCAGCGCCATGGCGTGGGTGAATCCGGGCTGGTTCGCCGGCAGGCGCGCCGGATGCCAGCTCAGGGCGTATTCGCCGGACGCGCCGATCTCCAGGCGTGCGTAGCCGTTGGGCGTGCCATCGGCCATCATCGAATCCGGGATGCCCGCCTCGTCCTTGACCCCGGACCAGAACGCGCCACAGGCCGCGCCGACGTTGTACTCATGCAGCGGAGTCGGGCCGTTCCAGCCCTCGGCGGCGCCGTGGTGGAAATGCTGCTGGACGTGGGTGTGGCCGCTGAGGAGAAGCACGTTGTCGAAGGGCTGCAGCAACTGGAACAGCCGCTGCCGGTCGGCAGCGCGGAAGGTCTCCGCACCGGTCGCGGCCGCGGTGTTGAAGAACGGGATGTGGGCGCCCACCACCAGCCGGGTACCCGGGGTCAGCGTGGGCAGGTAGGCCTCGAGGAAGCCAAACTGGTCCTCGCGCAGGCCACCGACGTAGCCGGCGCCGGGCAGATGGATGACGTCATCCAGCAGGACGATCGCCGTGCCGCGCTCCTCCCAGGCCACGGTGTCCGGGCCGAAAACCCGGCGGAAGGTCAGCGTCGAGTCGGCATCGGAGGCAGCGTCCAGGTCCATGTCGTGATTGCCCGGCGCGTGCAGCCACGGCACGCCCAGTGTCGCGGTGCGGGCGTTGATTGACGGGTACAGCGACAGATCGTCATCGACGATGTCGCCCAGGCTCAGTCCCAGTTGCGCGGGTGCGCCCTTGCGGATCGTGTCCAGGATGTCGCGATCGTAGTAGTCAACGTCGACCAGCGATTTCACCTGCGGGTCGGCCATCAACAGCACCTGCAGATCGCCCGCCGGCGCCGGGCGGGGCTGCAGCACCACATCCATGCTCAGGCGCGTGTCCGCGGGGATGCCGCCGTACTGGAGCTCGGGCGAGCCGGCGGGAAAGTAGTGCTGCCAGAACGCCGGCAACCCGTCGGCGCGGGTGGCGAAGGCGTAGTCCGCGGGCTTCACTGCAAACACCGTGTCACCCGGGCGGACGGTGATCCGGTAGCTGCCGTCGGCGGCGCTGCGGACGATGTCGCGACCGTTGGAGAGCTTGACCCCGGCCACGCCCGCCTCATCCGGGTCGCGCTGGCCGTTGCCGTTGGCGTCCGTGTAGACCACGCCGGTGAAGTCCGCGCCTTGCTGCGCGACGGCCGGGGCCTGCGCGGAAGCCGGCAGCGGAGTCCAGACCAGCGCTGCGCCCAGGCCCAGCGCCGCGAATGTCGGCCGGATCAGCGGCGCACGGCGGTGAGGTGGACGAGCCGAGGGGTGAAGGGATGCGCGCATGCGGGCCGTTCCGTTGCAGAGACAGGATCGAAGCCTAGCAGCGCCGAACGCCAGGCGAGTCCCCCCGAAGCCGCACTCAACCGGCGCGGTCGGCGCGGTGGCGCTCGCGCATCACGGCAATCGCGGCGTCCAGCGAAAGCCCGCGCGCGCGCAGCAGCACCATCAAATGGAAGATCAGGTCAGCCGCCTCACCTGACAGCGCCTCGTCGTCCTCGGCCACGGCGGCGAGTGCAGTCTCCACGCCCTCCTCGCCGACCTTCTGCGCGATGCGACGGATGCCGCTTTCGAACAGGCTGGTCGTATAGCTTCCGGCGGGCCGCTCGAGCTCGCGCTGGCGAACGACGTCATCGAGCTCGGCCAGCAGGTTGCCCGGCGCTTCCGGGAAGCAACTGGCGCGGTCGAGATGGCAGGTCGGTCCCTGCGGCCGCGCCAGCACCAGCAGGGTGTCGTCGTCGCAGTCCGCCTGCAGCGAGACCAGGTTGAGGAAATTGCCGGAAGTCTCGCCCTTGGTCCAGGCCTGCTGCCGGCTGCGGCTGTAGAAGCTGACCTTGCCGGTCTCGCGGATGGTCTGCAGCGCGGCGCGGTCCATGTAGCCGAGCATCAGCACCCGCAGCGTATCCGCGTCCTGCACGATGGCGGGCAGCAGCCCGCTGGCGGGGTCCCAGGCGAGCGAGTCGGGATCAGGAAACGGCATGACGCACCTCGATGCCCTGCGCATGCAGGTACTGCTTGAGTTCGGGAATGGCGATGGCGCCGGAATGGAAGACGCTGGCGGCAAGCGCGCCGTCGACGTCGACACGGCGGAACAGGTCGAGGAAGTGCCCGGAAGTCCCCGCCCCGCCGGACGCAATCAGCGGCACCGCGCAGACCTCGCGCACGCGCTGCAACTGTCCGATGTCGTAGCCCTCGCGCACGCCGTCGCTGCCCATGCAGTTGAGCACGATCTCACCCGCGCCCAGCTCCTGCACCTGCGCGACCCACTCCAGGGTGGTCTTCGCCAGCGCCCGGGTGCGCTGCACGTCGCCGGTGAACTGGCGCACGCGCCACTGGCCGTCCTCATCGCGCAGGCTGTCCACGCCCACGACCACGCACTGGACGCCGAACGCGTCGGCCAGCTCGGCCACCAGTTCAGGCCGTTGCAGCGCCGGCGTGTTGATCGAGATCTTGTCGGCGCCGGCGTGCAGCACCTCACGGGCATCCGCCACGCTGCGGATACCGCCGGCAACGCAGAACGGGATGTCGATGACGCGCGCGATCCGCTCGACCCAGCCCTTGTCTACGTGGCGTCCCTGCGGACTGGCGGTGATGTCGTAGAACACCAGCTCATCGGCGCCGGCATCGCGGTAACGCATGGCCAGCTCGACGATATCGCCGACATCGACGTGGTCGCGGAAACGCACGCCCTTGACGACGCGGCCATCGGCGACGTCCAGGCAGGGGATGATCCGCCGGCTCAGCATGGACGCTCCTCGGCCAGCGCCGACGCCAGGTCCAGTCGACCGTCCAGCAGCGCCTTGCCCAGGATCGCGCCGCTGCAGCCCGCGTCGCGCACCGCAGCGATGTCGGCGGTGTCGCGCATGCCGCCGGAGGCCTGCAACTGCATGTCCGGTGCCAGCGCGAGCAGGTGGCGATAGAAATCCAGGTTGGGGCCGGCCATCATCCCGTCGCGGGCGATGTCGGTGCACAGCAGGTGGCGCAGGCCTTCGCCGGCGTAGCGCGCCAGCAGGATTTCCAGCGAGACATCGCTGGCGCAGGTCCAGCCGGCGGTCGGCAATTGCCAGCGCCCGTCTTCGTCCTGGCGTGCGTCCAGCGCGACGGTGATGCGCTCGGGGCCGAAACGGTGGATCCAGCCGATCACCTGGTCCGGCTCGCGCACCGCCAGCGAGCCGACGACGACACGGTCCGCACCGACCTCCAGGATCGCCTCGACATCGGACTCGGTGCGGACGCCGCCGCCGGTCTGGATCTGCAGGGCCGTCGTCTGCTTCAGTTCGCGCAACAGCGGTTGCAGTGTGTAGCCGCCCGCACGCGCCGCGTCGAGGTCGACCAGATGCAGCCAGGACGCGGCCGCATCGGAATAACGCCTGGCAACGATGGCCGGCTGGTCGGGGTAGCGGGTTTCGCGGTCGTAATCGCCCTGCTGCAGACGGACCACGCGGCCGTCGCGCACGTCGATGGCCGGATAGACGACGAATGCGTCCGGGGTGGGCCGGGCCACTGCGACGGCAGGACGCGGTTCGGGGGAAGGCATGCAATCAACTCCGGGAATCATGGGTGTGACACATCGTGAGAAGAAGCGGCCATGGACAAATGGGCGCGCGCGCCCGCTCACGTAGTGATCGTCAGGAAGTTGGCGAGCAGTCGCATGCCCACCGTTGACGAGCGCTCGGGATGGAACTGCGCCCCGTAGCGGTTGCCGCTGCGCACCACCGCGGAGAACGTGCTGCCGTGTTCGCACGTCGCCAGCGTCCGCTCGTCGACCGGCGCGGCGTAGCTGTGGACGAAATACACATGCGCGCCGTCCGCGATGCCTTCCAGCAGCGGATCAGCCTGGGAAAACTGCAGGGTATTCCAGCCCATGTGCGGCACCCGGATGGCGGGACTGCCGACGGTGGCAGGCGATGCGGCCAGTTTCCGCACCGTGCCCGGAATCGGCCCGAGACACTCGACATCGCCCTCCTCCGAGCCCTCGTACAGCAGCTGCATCCCTAGGCAGATACCCAGTACCGGCTGGGTCAGCCCGCGCAATACGCCAATCAGATCGCGCTCGCGCAGTCGGGCCATGCCGGATGCCGCGGCGCCGACGCCGGGCAGGATCACCCGTTCTGCCGTCGCAATTTCCTGCGGGTCGCGGCTGACCCGGACGTCCGCGCCCAAGCGCTCGAGCGCGTAGCGCACCGATCCCAGGTTGGCACCGCCTGCATCGACCAGAACCGTTGCGCTCACAGTGTTCCCTTGGTGCTCGGCAGTTCCCGGCCTTCGCGCCGGATCGCCTGGCGCAGGGTGCGCGCGACCGCCTTGAACCCCGCCTCGACCTTGTGGTGGTCGTTGTCGCCGTGGACCGACAGGTTGAGGTTGATCCGTCCGCCTTCGCACAGGGATCGGAAGAAATGCGGCACCAGTTCGGTCGGCATGTCGCCGATCATCTCGCGCTGAAACTCGCCGTCGAACACGAAATACGGCCGACCCGAGAAATCCAGCGCGGCGCTGGCCAGCGTCTCGTCCATCGGCAGGGTGAATCCGTAGCGGCCGATGCCGCGCTTGTCGCCCAGGGCCTCACGCAGCGCCTGGCCGAGCGCCAGCGCGCTGTCCTCGATGGTGTGGTGCTCGTCCACGTGCAGGTCACCCTCGCACTCCAGCTGCAGCGCGAAACCGCCGTGCTTGCCGATCTGCTCGAGCATGTGGTCGAAGAACCCCAGGCCGGTCGAGACCTGCGGCTCGGCGACGCGGTCCAGGTCGACCTCGACCCGGACGCGGGTCTCGCGGGTGTCGCGGGTGACCACCGCGCGGCGTGGCGCATCGGCCAGCTCATGGGCGATGCCGGGCCAGTCCCACTCACCGCCGAACCGCTCGGTACGCAGCTGGAACCCGCGGATGCCCATGTTGTGGGCGAAGCCGTTGTCGGTTTCACGGTCGCCGACCATCGCCGAGCGTTTCCAGTCGATTCCGCGGTCCTTCAGCAGGTGCAGGGCCAAGCCGATTCCCGGCTTGCGCGTGGGCGCGTTGTCGGCCGGCCAACTGGTGTCGATCAGCACCTCGCGGAAGGTGATGCCCTGGCTCTCGAGGATCTGCATCATCAGCTGCTGCGGACCGTCGAACGCCTCCTGCGGGAATGCGTCGGTGCCCAGGCCGTCCTGGTTGGTGACCATCACGAACTCATAGCCGGCGTCGCGCAGCTTCAGCATCGCCGGCACGACGTCGCGGACGAAGCGCAGCTTGCACAGGCTGTCGAGCTGGAAATCGTGCGGCTCCTCGATCAGGGTGCCGTCACGATCCACGAACAGGATCGGGGTCAGACCACTCATTGCGTGCGCTCCAAAGTGTTGATGGCGTCGATGACGCGGTTGTTCTGGTCACGGGTACCGACGGTGATCCGCAGCGCATCGCCAAGTCCGCTGGCGGCGCGTTGATCGCGGACGACGATGCCGGCGGCAAGCAGGCGCGCCATCGCGGCGTCGGGCTCGTGGAACCGCACCAGCAGGAAGTTGGCCTGCGACGGATACACCCGCCGGACGGCTGCGCTGTCGGTCAGCGCCGCGTGCAGGCGCTCGCGCTCGGCGAGGACCTGGGCGACGCCCGCATCTGTGCGCGCGATCGCCTCGGCCGACAGCGACCGGCAGGCAAAATCGATGCACGGCGTTGGCAAGGGATACGGCGCCTGGCAGCGACGGAGCACCGCGATCAGGCCGGCGTCGGCGATCACGCTGCCGATCCGCGCACCAGCCAGTGCGTGCGCCTTGGACAGCGTCCGCAGCACGGCGATATTGGGTTGACGGTCGATCAGGGACGCCGCCGAGGCGACCTCGCTGAATTCCCCGTACGCCTCGTCGACCACGACCAGTGCGCGGTCCTGCAACGCCCGCGCCAGCGTCTCGATGCGCTCCAGCGGCAGCGCAGAGCCGGTCGGATTGCCCGGCGAGCAGAGGAAAACGATCTTGACCGGACCCGCGGTTGCCGCACGCTCGATCGCCGCGAAATCGGCTTCAAACCCGATCGGGCGATCCGGCGCTTCGTTGTCCAGCAGCGGAACCTCGATCACCGCGGTGCCGTGCAAGCGAGCACTCACGGCGTACATCCCGAAGGTCGGCGGGGTGACCAGCACCGCGTCGGCGCCGGGCCGGCACAGCGCGCGGACGAGCAGGTCGATGGCCTCATCACTGCCGCGCCCGACCAGCAGGCGGTCGGCGTCGCACCCGTACAGCCCCGCCAGCAGCGTGCGCAGCGCACCGGGTTGCGGATCGGGATAGCGACGCAGCGCGCCATCGGTATCGGCGGCATTGGGCGAAGGGGATTCGTTGGCGTTGAGCCAGGTGTCCCCGTCCAACGCGGCGGTTCGGGCCGACGCGTAACCGGCAAATCCGGCGAGGTCCTCGCGCACCAGCCGCATCGGGTCGGCTTTCACGGCGGACGCGCTCATGCCGCATCCAAGCGGCGCGAGACGGCCAGGCGGTGGGCATCCAGACCCTCCGCGCTGGCCAGTTCGACCGCGCAGGGACCGATCGCGCGCAGGCCCTGCCGGTCCACTTCCTGCACCGTGATCGCGAGCTGGAAGCTGGCGACGTTGAGCCCACCGACGAACCGGGCCGCGCCGCTGGTGGGCAGGACGTGGTTGGTGCCGCTGCAGTAATCGCCCAGCGCCTCGGGTGCCCAGTCGCCGAGAAACACCGAGCCCGCAACGCTCACCGACGGCAGCCAGCGGCGGGCGTCGCGCAGGGCGAGGATCAGGTGCTCAGGCGCGTACGCGTTGCTGATCGCGAAGGCGTCCTCCAGCGTCACCACCTGGATCATCCGCGCCGACTGCAGTGCCCGGCGCGCGGTCTCGACCCGTGGCAGCTCCAGCAGCTGCGCCTCGATCTGCGCAATGACGCGCTCGATCAGACCGTCGTCATCGCTGATGAGGATCACCTGCGAATCCGGGCCGTGCTCGGCCTGGGACAGCAGGTCGGCGGCGACGAATTCCGGGTTCGCGCCGGCATCGGCGATGACCAATACCTCCGACGGTCCTGCCGGCATGTCGATACCCACGCCCCGCTCCAACTGCGCGACCTGGCGCTTGGCTTCGGTCACATAGGCATTGCCCGGACCGAAGAGCTTGTCGCACGCCGGCACGCTTTCGGTTCCCAGCGCCATCGCGGCGATGGCCTGCACGCCGCCGAGCTTGAACACCCGGTCGATGCCGCAGGTTGCCGCCGCCACCAGCACGGCCGGATCCACGCTGCCGTCGGGACGCGGCGGCGTGCACAGCACGACATCGCGGCAACCGGCCAGCCGCGCGGGGATGCCCAGCATCAGCGCGGTGGATGGCAGCGGCGCGGAGCCCGCCGGCACGTAGAGCCCGACCCGCTGGATCGGCCGCAGCATCCGCTCGCAGCGCACGCCCTGCGCGGTATCCACCGCATACGGCTGGGTCATGCCGGCCGCGTGGAACTGCTCGATCCGGGCCGCTGCCTCGACGATGGCATTACGCAAGGCCGGCGCGGTTTCCGCTTGCGCCTTCGCAAACTCTTCCGCGGAGACCGCGAGGGTGTCGATGTCAACGCCATCAAAACGGGCGGTCAGCGCTCGAAGTGCCGCGTCGCCACCGACGCGGACTTCCTCGATCAACGCCGTCACCGCGGCTGCCGTTTTCGCGCCATCGGCCTGCGCCGGCCGCCGCAGCGCGTTCGCGCGCGCCGCCGGGTCCAGCGCGTCCCACTGCAGACGGTTCTGCGGCCCGATCGCCGCGATGGATGCGCGGCTCATGCCAGCATTCCTTCCACTGGCAACACCATCAAGCCCATGGCGCCGGCGCGCTTGAGGTCCTCCAGCCGCTGCCAGGTGAGGTGGCCGTGGCACAGGGCCTGCAACGCCAAACGATCCGCGCCGTCGACCTGCATGACGGTGGGCGCCTCGGCATCGGGCAGCAACGGCAGCAGCTCCGGCAGGCTTTCACGCCTGGCCTGGAACAGCAGCAGCTTGCTGTTGCGGATCCGCAGCGCGCCGTCCAGACGGCGCAGCAACAGCTCCACCAACTCGCCGCGCGCTGCGTCCAGATCCTGCATCGGGCCGGCAAGCACCGCCTCGCTCTCGAACAGCGTGACCACCGGCTTCAACTGGTTCGCCGCCAGGGTCGCGCCGCTGGAAACCAGGTCGCAGATCGCGTCGGCCTGCCCGAGCCGCGGCGCGATCTCCACCGAACCGGACAGCAGCACCACCTCGGCCTGGACGCCCTCACGCGCCAGCCACTCAGACAGGAGCGCCGGATAACTGGTCGCGATGCGCTTGCCCGCCAGCTGCGCCGGAGACTCCCACGCCTCGCCTTCGGGGATCGCCAGCGCCAGGTGGCAGTCGCCAAAACCCAGCGCGCGCCATTCCCTGAATGCCGGCGCTGCCCCGGAGGCGCGCCGGGCGCCGTCCTGCTCGGCCATCACGTTGCGCCCGACGATGCCCAGGTCGCAGACGCCGTCGGCGATCAGTCCGGGAATGTCGTCGTCGCGGACCAGAAGCAGGTCCACCGGCAGCGATTCGCCGTAGCAGAACAGCCGGTCACGGCTTTCCCGCCAGCTCATGCCGCAGGAGGCAAGCAAGGCCCGCGCGGGCTCGGCGAGGCGGCCGTTTTTCTGGATGGCGATACGCAGGCGGTCGCGGCCGGCGGGAACGGGTGGGGTCATGGGGAAATCCGGAAGCGTGCATCGTGCCCGTGGGCAGCAACGCAGTGACGAAATGGGGGGAGGAGCGAGACAGCGAGGGTGGAGCGGAGGGGAGCTCAGGCGCCGCCTGGATGCAACTCCGGCTCGATATGGCGGATCGCCGCGGCATAGCCGCCGGCGCCATGATCGATGGTCCGGGCCACCCGCCCGATGGTGGTGACGCTGACCTGCGTGCGCGAATGGATCTCGCGATACGGGATGCCCTGCAACAACAGCGGAACGACCCGCCAGCGCCCGGTCATGGCTTCAAGCTCCGCCGGGGTGCACAGATCGAGCAGAAAGGCGCGCACGTCGTCGCGGCTTTGCAGGGCGACAAGCGCGTCGGAAAGTGCGTCGAGGTCGTCTGCCGGATCGTGCGAATTGCTTGCTTGTTGCTTCATGTGGGTTGTAACAATGTAATAACGTGCTATTACGTTATTGCACGTCCCTTGTTCCGTCAAGGGTGTTGCAGGGGTAGGATTCTGTTGGGGACAGGCACCGCCTGTCGCAGTCGCGGCACGCGTGCGGGTCGGCGAGCAGGAGATCGCAAAGGCAGAAACGGGGATATCCGATGAAGGGCAGGAGGCTGTCGGGATGGGGCGGCGTGCTGGCGTGGCTGGCACTCGCGAGCGTGTCCGTGGCTTTGCATGCGGCTCCCACTGCCACCATCGATCCCGTCGAGACCCGCCCCGTCCTGCAGCTCGACATCCAGACCTCGCGCCTTGAGCTCACGCCCTACGTCAGCGTCTATCACGATCTGGAAGGCCAGGACGACCTCGCCGCCGCACGCAAGGTGCTGGATTCCGGCGGATTCGTACCGCTGCCGGGCAACAAGACCGCCTTTGGCTTCCAGCCCGGCGCGCTCTGGTTCCACACGCGCATGGTCAACTCCAACGCGCGGGAGCCCCGCTGGCTGCTGGTGCAGAAATACGCCCTGAGCGACCACATCGAGGTGCACACGCTGCATGCCGATGGCCGCGTCGACACCCACGTCGGCGGGGACGCCCTGCCCTTCGAGGCACGCAGCATCCGCTATCGCACGCCGAATTTCTGGATCAACGTGCCACCCGGGCCGCCGGTGGACCTGCTGGTGCGCATCAGCAGCCAGAGTTCGATGCAGGTACCGCTGTGGCTGTACACCCCGGGCGCGTTCGCCGAGGTGTCGCGCGACGCCCAGTTCGGCATCGGCCTGTACTACGGCATCCTGCTCGCGCTGTTTTTCTACAACCTGGTGCTGTGGCTGCGGCTGCGGGACCCCAGCTACTTCTGGTACCTGCTGCACATCTCCGCGTTCGGGCTGGTGCTGTTCACGCTCAACGGCCTGGGCTTTGAATACCTGTGGCCGAAATCACCGTGGCTGGCCGACAAGGCCGTGCCGCTGTCGATCTGCCTGGCCCAGGTTGGCATGCAGCAATTCGCCCGCTACTTCCTGGAGTTGCGCACGCGTTGGCGGCTCGGGGACCTGATCGGCCTGGCGATGATCGCGTTCTTTGTGGCCTGGGGAATCGCGTCCATCTGGCTCCCTTACCGCATAGCGACGCCGGTCGCCTCGGCCGCCGTGTTCGTCAGCATCGCCTGGATCGCCATTGAGTCGATCGTGGTGACCGCGCGCGGCTACAAGCCGGGGCGCATCTTCCTGCTCGCCTGGGGATTGTTCCTCCTTGGCACGGGAATGTTCGCCGCGCTGGCGTTTGGGGTGTTGCCGAAAACCTTCATCACCGAATACGGCGTGCAGATCGGCTCGGCGACCGAGATGCTGCTGCTGTCCATCGCGCTCAGTTATCGCTACTCGGCGCTGCGGCACGAGAACGAGCGGATCATCCGCGCGGGTCGGGAAGAACTGGCGCAGAAGGTCGAGCAGCGCACCTCCGAGCTTCGCCTGGCGCTGGACCAACTCGGCCACGCGCACGCCCGCCTGCGTGAATCCAGCCAGCGCGACAGCCTCACCGGCCTGCACACACGCGCGCATTTCATGGACCGGTTCCAGCAGTTGATGACCGAGGCGCACCGTTTGCACCAGCCGCTCTCACTGCTGATGATCGACCTGGACCACTTCAAGGAGATCAACGACCAGCATGGCCACCTGGTCGGCGACGAGTGCCTGCGTTTCAGCTCGCACGTGCTCGGCCAGGCCTTGCGCGAGCACAGTGCGCTGTTCGCGCGATTCGGCGGTGAGGAGTTCGTCGTCGCCCTGCCCGGCAAGGACCGCGAGGCAGCCATGCGCGTCGCCGAGGGTCTGCGCCGCGGGCTGGATCAAGCGCCGTGCGAAACGGCCGGCTTGACGATCCACCTCACCGCCAGCATCGGCGTGCACCAGTTGGACCTGGACGGCAGCACCCAGGTCGCCGCCGCCCTGCAACAGGCCGACGACGCGCTGTACCGGGCGAAAGCGGAAGGGCGCAATTGCGTGCGCTGGGACGTCGACCAGCCGACGCCCGCCATCTGACGCGGTTCAGCTGCTGCGCGCAGCCGCCAGCACGTCGCCGTCCACGACCAGTTGCACCGCAGCCGCGACATCGCGATCCAGGGCGCGGTCGCGCTCCAGGAACGGGATCCGCGTCCGGATCGCGGCATGCGCCGCGGCCACCGCGTCGCCTGGATGGAAGGCCTCCGCCTCCGCCAGCTCTCCGCGCAGGGCATCCACCTCGGCCAGGAACGCCGCATGGTCTTCGGCATTGCGCGGGGCGCCCTGGATTTTCGCCGCCAGCGCTTCCACGTCGCCCTGCCGGGCCAGCTCGCGGGCGGCGTTGATCATGTCGGTGCGCAGGTCCAGCGCCTGGGCGGCGGTGTACAACTCCAGGCCCAGCACCTTGCCCAGGTCATCGGCCATCGCCAGCACGTGCCGCGCCTCGTTGGCGCCCATGGATACGTGGTCCTCGGCATTGGCGCTGGTGGGGATGGAATACACCGAGGCCGGCATCGCGCGGCTGGTGAGATCGTTGACGATCGCCGCGGCGGTGTACTGCACGATCATGAAGCCCGACTCGGTAGCGTCCTCGTTGCCGATCAGGAAGGCCGGCAGGCCGTCGTTGGTGGCGGGGTCGACCAGCTTGTTGAGGCGGCGCTCGGAGATGCTCGCCAGCACCGGGATGGCGGCCTTGACGTAGCTCATCGCCAGCGCCAGCGGCATGCCGTGGAAGTGGCCAGCGGAAATCACCTGCTGCTCGACGTGCTCGGCATCGGCGTCGGGGAAGATGATCGGGTTGTCGGTCAGCGCGTTGAGTTCGATGTCCAGCACGCGGGCGGCCTGCGCGACCGCGTCGCGGACCGCGCCGTGCACCTGCGGGATGCAGCGCAGCGAGTAGCTGTCCTGCGGCTGGTGCTTCTTGCCGCCCTTGAACGGACGAAAGCGGGTGTAGAACTTCTCGCGCCCGTGGCGCTGGTCCAGCGGAACCCAGTTCCAGCCGATGTCGAATCGCAGCGCCTGCGCCTCCGGCGTCTCCCAGCTCTGCGCCGTCCACGGCTTGAACGTCGGGACCAGGTGATAGGGAATATCCGACAGGGTGGAACCTTCCAGCAGCTTGCGCAGGTGCGCAGCGACTTCGACCTGACCGGGATGCGGCCGCAACTCGTGGACCTTCCCGGCAAACGCGCCCAACCGGCCGGCGAACGCATCGATGGTCATCGCCGCGGCGAGGTCGGCCGTATCCAGCAGGTCCTCCAGTCTGGACAGCGCCAGCACGCCGCAGGCGAGCATCTGCGCGGTGCCGTTGTTCAGTGCCAGGCCTTCCTTGTAGGACAGGGTGACCGGCGCCAGGCCTGCGCGTTCCAGCGCTTCGGCGCCGCTGATGCGCTCGCCCTGATAGAACGCCTCGCCACCGCCCAGCAGCACGATGGCGAGATGCGACAACGGCGCGAGGTCGCCCGAGGCACCGACGGAACCCAGCTGCGGCACCACCGGCACGATGCCTGCGTTGAGCATCGCCACCAGCGCCTGCAGGGTCTCCACCCGGACGCCGGAGTGACCACGCATCAGCGTGTTGATGCGGATGCACAGCATCGCCCGCACCACGTCGGCCGGGAACGGTTCGCCCACGCAGACGGCGTGGGTGACGATCAGGTTGCGCTGCAGTTCCGCGTGCAGGCTCTCGCCGGTCGGCTCTTCGCCTGGAAGCGCCTCGCGCACGCGATGCGCACCCAGCAGGCGGTCGGCGTTGCTGCCAAAGCCGGTGGACACGCCGTAGATGGGCTCCTCGCGGCGCACCTGCTCGGCGAGGAAATCGGCGGCGCGGGCGACGGCGGGCAACTGCTCGGCGGCAAGTTCGACGTGGGCGCCATGGGCAACCGCGACCAGCCCGCCGCGGGTCAGCGAGCGCCCGTCAAGACGGACCGGCTTCATCGCTGCACCTCCGGCTGGGCCAGCTCGACCCGCAACGCGCGCGCCAACTCCCCCCGCTCGACCTCGAACTGATCGGCGCGGCGCAGGTCCTTGACCGTCACCGTGCCCTTGGCCATCTCGTCCTCGCCCAGCACGACCACGAAGCGGATGCCGGCGCGGTCGGCGTACTTGAACTGGCGCGCCAGCCTGGACGCCTCCATCACCACCTCGGTGTTGATGCCGGCATGGCGCAGGTCGTTGGCGATCGCCAGGCAGTCCGGCAGCGAGCCGCTGTCCATCTGCGTCACCAGCACCTGCACCGAGCTGGCGGCGGTCTCCACCAGGCCGGCCTCGCGCAGCTGCCAGAACAGCCGGGTCAGACCGATGGAAATGCCGACACCCGGCAGTTTCGACTTGGTGTAGTGGCTGGCGAGATCCTCATAGCGGCCGCCGGAACAGATCGACCCGATCTGGGGGTAGTCATCCAGCGTGGTCTCGTAAACGGTGCCGGTGTAGTAATCGAGGCCGCGCGCGATGGAGAAATTGAGCGCGTAGTCGGACTCGGGAACGCCCATCGCCCGGACCAGCGCCAGCACCTCACGCAGCTCGGTGATGCCCTCGCGCAGCGCCTCGTTGCGCTCGCCCAGCGCATCCAGCTGCGCCAGCGCGTCGGCGTGCGAGCTCGAGCGAACCTGGACGAAGGTCAGGATGTTGTCGACGGCCGCTGCAGGCAGGCCGAAGTCCGGACCTGTCAGCGTCTCCCGCACATAGTCGGGACCGCGCTTGTCGATCTTGTCGACCTCGCGCAACACCCGCGCCTGCAGCTCGCCATCGGCGACGCCCTGGGCCTCGAAGAAGCCACGCAGCAGCTTGCGGTTGTTCAACTGGATGGTGAACCTGCCGATCGCCAGCTCGGAAAACACCGCGTGGATGACGGCGGGGATCTCGGCGTCGTAGCGCACCGACAGCGCATCCTTGCCGATCACGTCGATGTCGCACTGGTAGAACTCGCGGAACCGCCCGCGCTGCGCGCGCTCGCCGCGATACACCCGCTGCATCTGGTAACGGCGGAACGGGAACGTCAGATCGTGCTCGTGCTCGGCGACGTATCGCGCCAGCGGCACCGTCAGGTCGAAACGCAGCGCCAGCTCAGGAACGCCCTCCCCGCCGACGGCAGCCTTCTCGAGCGCGCCGGTGGACTGGACGAAATAGACCTGACGCTCGGTCTCGCCACCGGACTTGGTCAGCAGCACGTCCGACAGCTCCATGACCGGCGTCTCCACCGGCAGGAAGCCGAAGCGCTCGTAGTTGCGGCGGATGACGTCGAGCATGCGCTGGAAGGCAATCTGGTCACGGGGCAGCAGCTCCATGATCCCGGGAGGCGTACGCGGCTTGATCAAGCAGGACTCCAGTGACAGAACGTCGCGATAGATGGTGCACAGTTTAGCGGCCCGGCCCCCTCCATGCCGGCCCGGGCGCGGCACCCGGGCCCTTGCGCAGTCCGGTGACGGTGCTTACAATCACCGGCTCTGCAGTCGGGGTGTAGCTCAGCCTGGTAGAGCGCTACGTTCGGGACGTAGAAGTCGCAGGTTCGAATCCTGTCTCCCCGACCACTTGCCAGCCACGCGCTGCAAGGCAGAAAGCAAAAGCCGGCCATGTGCCGGTTTTTTCGTGCCTTTGGGGAAAGGGATGGTCGCTCCAGCGCAGCCAAGCGGACACAGCGCGGGCGCGATTGCGCTCGAGCGGACGTAATGCGATATTTCGGCCGGGGAACGACGTCTAGGGCTGAGCCGGGATTAGACACAAGTGTTATGCACCTCGCGTTGGGGTAACCCACTGATTTATCGGGTGCAGCCACTCAAAAAAAGACCCGGACTTCGGGATTAGACACAGGGAATAGGCACCAATCTGGTGTCGAACAGGTGTTAGCTCTCAGGCGGCCTGGAAATTTACGGAAAGTACTAGTTGCACTCGAATAGATAAATGACTACTATAAGTAGCAATTTCGAGGTGCTTATGTCTGATCAATTCTTGAACAAAATTTTCAACGGCGACTGTCGGGAAGTGCTGAAAGAGCTCCCCGATAATTATGTATCTGCATGTATTACTGATCCTCCCTACAATTACGAATTCATTGGTCACAAGTGGGATGACTCTGAAATACAAAGGCGTAAAGAGAGGATTAAAGATAGTAAAACACTAGTGAAAAATATCCCTTACGGTAGCGGTCTAGCTGGGGGAGTAAGGAATGATCGTTGGTATAAAAGAAATCGTGAGAACATTCTCGAATATGAAGACTGGTGCTTTCAGTGGGCAACAGAACTGTTTCGAGTATGTAAGCCTGGGGGAACTGTTCTAGTTTTTAACAGTACGAGAACTGTAGCGCATGTACAGGTAGCGCTTGAGAGAGCTGGCTTTTATGCTAGAGACATAGTCGTTTATAGGCGCTCCAGTGGTATCCCTAAAGGGATAAATATGCAAAAAAAACTTGAGAAGCTTGGGCACCAAAATCCTGAAGAGCTTGATGGTTGGCACAGTTGTTTGCGCAGTGAATGGGAAGCTATTTGCGTTCTGCAAAAGCCATTAAAAAATAACTACACTGAAACGTTGCTTGAATATGGAACTGGGTTGTTTTATACAAAAATGCCAGATGGTGGGTTTCAATCAAATATTTTAGAAAATATTAAGCGTGATAAAAACTCTGACTACAATGTCCACTGCACGGTCAAACCACTCGATCTAATGAATAAGTTGGTTGATATTTTTGTACCAAGAACAAAGGGCTCTATTGTTATCGATCCGTTTGCTGGGTCAGGCACAACGCTTGTGGCTGCAAAAAACTACGGAATAAACTATATAGGCATTGAGGTTGAGCCTTCCTATATAGATATAATAGAAAGAAGGCTCTTGGAGTCTAGCGATTTACCAAAAAGCCTTGCGCTTTTTTAACTAGGTATTCCTGTAAATCAAATCCGGATACATTTTTTATAAATTCGAATGATTGCTTGCCAATGTGGATCGTCCAACCTCCGATTCTGCAAGCAGTCATTGCGGCGGCCAGATTGTCTTCTCTTAAGAAGAGGAAGACAGGTTCATAGCCCTGCTCTCTCAGCAATGGGCCATATTGTTTGAATTTTTTGAGGGTGCCTGAATCGCCGGAACCAACCCTGTATTTTGTATCAATAGCATAGCCGTCTACACGTAGGTCGCAGGGTTCATCGGCACCAATTCGTAAGGCGGGCTGAAATGACGGAGAATTTTTACAGACTTCTATCACAAGTGATTCCCAGCACTTCCCTAACTCTCTACCCCAGTATTGCCGGTTTTCGCGTTTTAATTGTGGTGTAATGCCAAATGCATCCATGAGAATGTCGTGATCATCATTCTCATCGGAGTAAACCTTTGCTGTGAAAGATGCGTGGTACTTTGCTAAAACTGTATCTAAATTATCTTCAATGCTCATTATCTGTTCCAAGGAAAAAAGCGGCCAGCGGCTCATCAAGTGCCTGCGCTATTAATTCAGCATTTTTTAGGGTTATGTTCCGTTCGCCGCGCTCAACGGAGCCGATATACGTCCGATGCAAGCCGCAAATATCTGCAAGCTCTTCTTGAGATATGCCCTTGCTCTTTCTGAAGTGCCGAACTCGGAGGCCAAAAGTGTGTGTTATGCTCATTAGGAAATTCTGGACAAATGAATACTATAAGTCGACCGACTATAAGTAGCATCAAGAGCTAACAAAGCGCTGCTGTCGGACAAATTTTCCGCTGCGCTCCAAATTTGCCGCGGAGCGCGGCGTTAGATGCTAGGGGGAGTGCATGGGCACTGAGAAATGTAAAGACTGCGGAAAGACTGTTTCCACGTCGGCGTCCAAATGTCCGCATTGTGGAAGACAGCTTAAGCATGTTGTCACGGGGTCAAGGATTCTGATCCTTGCGTTGGCCGCTCTCTTGGTTGGCATGATTTACAGTTCTGGCAAGGCAGATCATGCAGAAGAAGATCGCCAAGCCCAGTTCCTTCAATCCATGCAAGACCTAGGTAGTGTGGGAGCCGATGGCCTGACTGGACCACGTGACAACGCGATTAGATCCGCCAACCAGTACCTGAGCTTTCAAGGATTTTCGCGTGACGGACTTATTGAGCAACTCTCATCCGATTATGGGGATGGTTATATTGTCGCGGATGCAACCACTGCGGTGGATAGCCTGACAGTTGATTGGAACGAACAGGCAGTTCGGTCTGCGCGGCAGTACTTGAGCATGCAGGGCTTCTCTTGCAAAGGCCTCATAGAGCAACTTTCGTCAAGTGCAGGCGACAAATACACAGTGAGCCAAGCAACTCACGGCGCCCGTCAAGCGGGTGCTTGTTAGTGGGTCGCAAAGTGCCAGCTCTGTACATTTTCTCCACTATTTCAATGGGGTGTCGGAAAGTGCGAGTACAGACTACTTGATCTCACTTCCGCCGGCCTGAGCATCTAACAATGCGTTCAAGCCGAAATTGCATCGCTACACCAGCCACATGGCAGAAGAAGCTTGCTATGTGCCCGGCTACTCGTTGCAATTCGGCTTAACTTAGGTGTTAGGGGCTAGGAAATGTACGGAATCGTGTTTGTAGCGCTTTTTGCCGTCAACGTCGGGCTCGCAATCTATCTAGCAGCGGATGCGAAGAGTCATGCACGACCATGGCGTATGTTTGCAGTCGGAACTCTAACGATCATCGTAGCCTACGGATTTTCGCAATCGGCAGAGTGGCTTAACTCCATAGGCGTTACAGCCAACGATCCGATTCTTCGCCATTTGGTAGAGCTGACTAATTTGATTTGTGGCGCCATGAGCGGTGCGCTTATCGGAACCGCCATTGCAAACCGGGCAAGGAGATTACATTCCGAGGAGTTCGCGGGGCTAACTGCCCTTCGCAATGCCCGTGCATCTGAATCAGATGATCTGCTAGAAGAATTGAGAAAGGCATTGGACTTCAAAAGCCACGATCCCGGAGATGTCGAACTTAACCGCAGAAAGATCGAGGCAGTTGAGCGCCTCGTCCATAAGGCGCTTGAAGCTCGGGAGGACCTCGACGCACAAATCTCCCGCATCGCGCCCTAACCATGCGTTCAAGCCGAAGCCGCTTCGTTCCACCAACCACATGGCAGGTACAACTTGCCATGTGGTTGGCTCCACTGCGCAGCTCGGCTTAACTTAGGTGTTAGGCCGCCTGGGAGCTACATGGCCAGTCCAACCAACAACCTTCTGGCAGTCGGCGCGGCGCTCAGCGGATTCGCTGCGCTGCTGCATCTGGCGTGTCTGGCAATGGGCGCTCCGCTGTTTCGGCTCTTGGGCGCCGGAGAGCGAATGGCACAGCTGCATTTAGCCGGCCACTGGTATCCCACTGTCGTTACCCTGGCCATTGCCGGCGTTCTTGCCGTTTGGAGCGCTTACGCGCTGTCCGGTGCCGGCGTGATTCGCAAGCTGCCGTTGCGGCGTACTATCCTCTCCGCAATCACGGCCATCTACGTCGTCCGGGGCGTCGCATTTGTGCCGGTCATGGCGTACTTCCCGGGAAACAGCATGACGTTCTGGGTCGTAAGCTCCTCAATCTGCCTGCTGATCGGAATCGTCCACCTTGTGGGCCTTCGGCAGTCTTGGGGCAGGCTGTCGGGCGGCGCGGCCTAACAATGCGTTCAAGCCGAACCCGCTTCGTTACGCGGCCCAGGCGGCAGGTAAAGCTTGCCACTTGGTCCACTCCACTACGCGGGTCGGCTTAACTTAGGTGTTAGGCCTCAAAAACAACTTCGAGATAGAGATGGCTACTACTCGCAGATTGACGCCTCGTAAGGCGCTAATGTTTTTCACGTTCGCGCTTGTGGGATCACTGACCGGAACTTTGGTCGGGCCTCGCATCGTTGGGGCGTTTGACGGCTCACCGGTGTGGCTTCTTCCTGGCATTTTGTGCGTCTTAATTCTGCTCGCGTTGATCGTTGCTTACATGGCATTTCGCCTTGCTACGAAGAGCAAGCGGCCAAGGCACTCCAAACAAGACGACGCGGCCTAACAATGCGTTCAAGCCGAAATTGCATCGCTACACCAGCCACATGGCAGAAAGAGCTTGCCATGTGGCCGGCTACGCGCTGCAATTCGGCTTAACTTAGGTGTTAGGGCGCTGATATGAGTTCACAGTCAATCAATTTTCGTTTTTGGCTACGTGCCGCAACAATCACTGCATTCGCTCTGGCGCTTACTGTGGTTGCAACCACGGTCATTGTGTCTTGGTCCCTTTCTGGCACGCTTGAGTGGGCCTTATTTGCAGCATCACTCGGTGGTGCCGTTGGCTCGCTCCAATATCGTACGGCGCTTGCGGTGCCTGCTGTATCCCGGCATTGCGGATTTGTTTGGCTCCTGTCAGTCACTTGGGCCTCGGTATTTCTGCTTGCCGCGCTCAAGGCCGGAGAACCATACCCAACTGATCACTGGTCGTTTCTTGCAAAAATGGGCGCAATGCTCGGTCTGGCTGCAGCAATGTCCCTCATGTGTTTCTTTCCCTTAAAATGGCTCCAGGGCGGTGGCAGTCCTCGCTACGCGCCCTAACAATTCCTTCAAGCCGAAACCGCTTCGTTCCACCAAATACATGGCAGATAAAGCTTGCCATGTATTTGGCTCCACTACGCGTTTCGGCTTAACTCAGCAACTGTCTTGCAGTCCTGCTGCTCAGACCATCGCATGCCCCTCCGCTCGCAGCTCGTCGCGTCGCCTGGCATTGACGATTCCCAGCAGCTTGCGCATGCAGGCCACCAGAGCGATCTTGCCCAGCTTGCCGCGCTCCCGTAGCTGCAAGTAATGCGCTTTCATCATCGGATCCCAGCGCACCGCCGCCAACGTGGCCATATACAGCGCGACTCGCACCGAGGATCGGCCGCCGCGGATGCGACGTTTGCCGGAACCTTGTCCACTGTCGCGATTCATTGGTGCCACGCCCACCAGCTTTGCGATCTGCCTGCGATCCAAGTGCCCAAGTTCGGGAAGCAAGGCGAGCACGGTCGCCTGGAACACCGGACCCAACCCTTTGCTGGATTGAACCGCCGGTGTGGCGTGTTCTTTAACCAGAGTACGGATGGCGGCATCGATCGCAGCCTGTTCGCGCACCAGCGCAGCGATGGTTCCGGCCACCAGCTTGCGCACCTCGCTGGGGGCCATCGCGGACTGTTGTTTCTGTGCCTGCAATGTCATGACAACCTGGCTGCGTCGACGCAGCCAGCTCCGCAGTTCGCGCTGCCAGAGCGGCAGTGCCACATGGCAACGCAGACGATCCGCAAACAGGTCGGCCATCAGTGCCAGCAGGCGGGCATCGATGGCATCGGTCTTGGCCAATTCACCGGTGGCCCGGGCAAAGTCCCGTGCCTGCCGCGGGTTCACCCGTGCGATCCACAGACCACCATCGCAGCACGCTTCCAGCAGCGCCTCTTCGTAGCCGCCGGTGGCTTCCACCACGATCCTGGTCGCCTTCAGCGTTCGCAGTCGCTTGACCGCCTTGGTAATCCCCGCCCTGGTATTGGGATAGCGGGTCACCGCTGCCTGCCCGTTAACAGCCAGATCAAGGCTCGCCTTTCCGACGTCGATCCCCACTGCCGTCATGTCGATTCTCCGATACAGTTGGCGGGTCGAGAGCATCGCGTCCGAGGCCCACGCTTATCAGTTCGAGGGACACCTCGAGCAACTGTTCGGGCGCAGGGCGCGAGATCCGGCATGCGGCCCCTGCTGAATTACGGTGGGCTGACACCGAGGTGTTATCGGGCGCGCATGCCGGGCTCTCGGCGCTCAGCGTAGGGCAACTTCAAGACATAAGGTGTTAGCTGCCAAATGGACTTTCCATGAGATTCGTAGGAAGAATTTCCGACTGGAACGAAGTCAAAGGCTACGGCTTTGTTACACCACATGACGGTGGAGACCGCGCCTTTGTTCATATCAAAGCGTTCCAGTTCGGGTCTCGCAGGCCAGTTGACGGCGACCTCATCTCATACGCGGCAGCAAAAGATGCCCGCGGCCGAACAACCGCAACAGACGCACGGCACGCCGGTCAGAAGATCCAGCAACGTAAGCCATATAGGCCGTTGCCGCGGCTGGCTCTTGGTGTCATTTTCTTGGTCGCGGTCACACTAGGCTTGCTCTTTGGCCGCGTCCCGGCGGTGATCACAGTCGGCTACATGCTGCTTAGCTGCGTGTCTTACATCATGTATTCGCTGGACAAGGCTGCTGCTGGCAAAGACATGCAGCGGACTCCGGAAAGCACGTTGCACCTAGCGGACTTGCTGGGTGGCTGGCCTGGTGCGCTCATTGCGCAGCAACAGTTCCACCATAAGACTGTAAAGGCGTCGTTTCAGCAGGCCTTTTGGGTTACGGTACTCGTCAACATTGCAGTTGTCGTTTGGCTTGTGCATAGCGGCCTTGCACACGCAATCACAGCTACGCTGCTTGGCACCTAACTCGTCGTTCAAGCCGAACCCCCGAAGTCCCACTTTCAGGCAGAGTCATTGCTCTATTTCCGCCAACGTCCGGCCCACGCGTTGGGGGTCGGCTTAACTACGGTGTTAGGCCTCACTCCGACCTATGCGATGGCTTGAGACAAAAGTACCGCCGCCGTTCGTCATGTTGCTACTTGGCGCGGCCGCATTTGGTGCTTCCCAGCTTCTACCTGCTCTCGCGTTCGCGCTGCCCTTGCGCACCTTCGCTGCTATCGCGTCCGCATTGGCGGGCTTGGCGCTCAACGTCCTTCCCAAGCTGGCCTTTCAACATGCTGGCACCACGGTCAATCCGCTCAGGCCAGGCTCAACCACGCAGCTGGTCACATCGGGTATCTATCGGTTTACCCGCAATCCGATGTACCTGGGCCACGCCATGATTCTTCTGGGCTGGGCGCTCTACTTGCAAAACGCAGCCGCTCTGGTAGCCGTCCCAGCCTTCATGCTCTACATCTCACGGTTCCAGATTCAGCCGGAGGAGCGTCACTTGTCCGCTGGCTTCCCGCACGAGTACGCTGCACTGTGTAAGCAGGCCCCACGCTGGCTGTGAGGCCTAACAATTCGTTCAAGCCGAAACCGCTTCGCTACAGCAAAGACATGGCAGAAAAAGCTTGCCATGCCTTTGCCTCCACTACGCGGTTCGGCTTAACTCTGGCGTTAGGCATGCTCATGACACTACTCGCGGCCACAGTCCTTACAGCGGCACTCGCAAGTGCTGGTGGTTCTCCACCGAGTGCCTGCGTCGTTCAGTTTGCAAGCGGTGACTCGCACAGCAGCATTTCACAGCACTTTGCGGTCGCATTGGAGCAAGCAGTGCGTCGGGACAGCTCGCTTGGCATGGCGCGAACTTCTGGCGATTTCGACATCGAGTTCTATCTTGTTCGCTCGCCCGCTAACGACGTTCGGGCCTATCCGACTAACGATCGGTTTCGTGTGTTCTACGTCTTGAAGCAGCAAGACGAAAGATTTATCTCCGCAGACGTCCTTAACTGTTCGGGGCACGGGTCAGAGTGCGCGGATTCTGCTGCAAGGAGGCTTGTAGAGGCCTGCGCCCGCATACCTAACAAATCGTTCAAGCCGAACACGCTTCGTGGCGGCAAATTTCTAAGGTAATTTGTTGCCTCACTGCCGCCACAAAGCGTGTCGGCTTAACTCGGGTGTTAGGCGTCAGATCGCAGGCTCACGTTCGCGCTTAGTCACGTGCAACTACGGTCGCACTCGCCGTATCTCAAGCAGCGTCGGTGACATGGCCGCTGACCACCTTGCAGGGGCTCGGCAGCACCGCGCGCCGTGAGTTCTCGGCAACGCGTCCTCGCCACGAGACCCTTCCGCGCCTGGCTTGTCGCAGCCTGCCCTCGCCTCCCCCAGAAGGTCCGCCGCCTAACCATTCGGTCAAGCCGACCCCGGTCCGCGGGCTCCGTTCAAAGGTCTGGTTGGTGTGGCATCCTCGACTCCCAGTCTCCTCGTCCGGGGCGGCTTACCTCAAGCGTTAGGCCTCATATGAAGCATCTCGCCGTCATTGCGTTCTTCATGGTTCTTCTGGGCGGCTGCGGGCTGATTGAGCCGTCCGCCACCCACCGCTTTAGCACTAAACCCGGCACGTCTTCGGAAGCGATCTTCGCTTGTGCGGAGACCACTATTCGCATACTTAAGATCCAGCGCGGAACATGGAGTGACCTCATCACGGCACGGGATGCTAGTTCTGGCTTGTTTGAGACCAATCGGTTCAATGAGTCCAACATCGTTGGCATCCGGACACAGATCAGGTACGAGCCAGAAACAGGCGACGGACGCATCAAGGTCAAGGCAAGTGGGCCATACTTCACTGACCTAGGGGCTGATCAGGCAGCCGCGCAATTTGCGAGCGGCATTGCTGCGTGCCTGAGGCCTAACAATTCATTCAAGCCGACACCGCTTCGCGGCGCGGCTTAATTCTGGTGTTAGGTCGCAGAAAAAGTATCGTTCGTGGCACTTCGATGTCGTAACGACCGCTTGAATCGCATCACTATAGTTTCTGGTATCGCAACACGTGACTAATCCGCTCCGCCGGGATCAGCGGACACATCTGTAGGCCTGCGCCGCAGGGTTCTTGCTCGGGCTCAACCCGGCAACCGTGCAAGTCCGCGCATTCCAGCTCATCGGACGCAGGCACCGTTTCTCGTGCTGCTTCCAGCAAGGTCTTTCACCGCTGACTTTTCTCGGTTAGCGTTGCAACCTAACTGGCAGTTCAAGCCGAGCCCCCGAAGTCCCATTTCCAGGCAGAGTCGTAGTTCCATTTCCATCAGCATCCGCCCAACGCGTTGGGGCCGGCTTAACTACGGTGTTAGCTTGCGATGTCCAGCTCATCGCAATCCGACAATGAAAGGATTCTCAGGCTTATCGGCGCGATCGTGCTTGTAAGCCAGGACGCGGAGCGCTACCTGAAAATCACTCTGCCATTCATGGGCACGGAGGATGCAAGCCTTAACGAATCGCTTAAGAAGCACGAGAAGCTAAAGAAGCGGACACTTGGTGAGCTTGCTGGAAGGTTTGTGGATTCGACCACGTCTGATTCACTCGATTTCGAGCAACACTTGGCCTATCTGGTAGCTACTCGCAATCAAGTAGTTCACCACTTCAACGAAACATACGGAGAAAGGCTAAGTAGCGGCTCTTACCAGGAGGTGTTTGACTCGCTGGAGACATTGCTCGCCAACCTTAAGACCTTTCGCTCAGTTGTCGAGCAGCTATCCCTCGCGGTGTTTGAGGGGCTAAGAGATGTCACATTCCGAGGCACACCAGAGTATGGGCAAATGGCTACTCTCTGTGCTTCGTTTCGTGCACGAGTTGCAAGCTAACAATTCATTCAAGCCGATGCCGCTTCGCGGCACGGCTTAATTCTGGTGTTTAGGCCGCTATGAGGTTTCTCGTTTTCGGTAATTCCGGCTCTGGCAAAAGCACCTTGGCTAAGCAGTTGGCCGCGCAGCATGAGCTGGCCCTTCTCGACCTCGATTCCATCGTCTGGGAGACCGGCAAAGTCGCAGTCCAACGCCCACCTGATGCGATTGCCGCGTCCTTGGCGGCGTTCCTTTCCGAGCACAGCTGCTGGGTCATCGAGGGTTGCTACGGCGAGCTCGTTCAAGCTGCGGCCCTCCATTGCACAGAGCTTGTTTTCCTTAATCCGGGCCTTGAGACGTGCTTGGAGCACAACCGCAGGCGTCCTTGGGAGCCTCACAAGTACGCGTCGAAAGAAGCGCAAGACCAGATGCTAGAGAACCTGCAAGCGTGGGTTACGGGCTACTATCAGCGGCAAGACCAGTGGTCGTACCGGGCCCACCGCCAAATGTTTGATTCTTTCGCGGGTCCCAAGAGCGAGCGCCTCAGTGGCAACACAGTCGCGTGATGAATCGTCCCAGCAACTGCGGCGCGCGCCTAACTGGGCGTTCAAGCCGAAGTCCCGAAGTCCCATCTCCAAGCAGACTCGTGGTTCAATTCCCACCAACCACCGGCCTGCGCGTTGGGGGTCGGCTTAACTACGGTGTTAGACCACATATGCAGATTCTGATAGGCGCAATGCCCTGGATGCTAGGAGGGAGCGGAGCTGCGCTCCTGTGGTCGTTAGCTAGTGCGTCGCACCCGTCCCTTTTTGCAGTTCTCTGCATTTCATCAGCCACGCTGCTATCCAATTTGTATCTGATCTGGTTCCTTCGCGACGGCATGGGGCCAGACGCAGTCACATCAACCGCGGTGGAGGGAGCACAGCGTGTGGGCATAGGCGCAGCTGTCGCAATAGGCATTTGGCTACTCGTCAATGGACTGGCACTTGCGCGCTACCGATCTCATCATCACCGTGGGGGTTAATTGTACTGATCAAGTGCGACATTCCCGTAACGCGTCATACCAAAACAGACATCTGTCAGGGGAAGCCAGTGACCCGACACCTTGCAGTGGCAGGATTATTTTTGCTCCTTGCGGGCTGCGCGTTGGCGCCCGTTCTCCCTCCACCCCAGCTCTCAGAACCCATCCGGACGACCGAGTCGCCTGCATACGGGCTCAAGCTTCCCACTAGGCCGGATGATACCGACCAGCTTGCGGTGGTCATGCCGCAGCTCGCCAGGCAGGTCACGACGAGCTACGTTGAGAATGACCGCCGACGCTATCTCGACAACCTGCTGCGCCTTCAACTGGTTTCCGCAGATCCCGCAACCGCCCTGGCTACGCTCGCCGAGCTCCATGAAACGCCATCGGAAGGCTCTTCGAGCACTGAGCCGGTACTGGTGGCGCTGGAGATCTATGCAACTGCCCGGACAGTGATGTTGCCCGATGAAGGCGATTTCAAAAATATTTACGGCGCGGCGTTCCGCGCCGCCTTCGCTGGACTCAGCGACCTGGAAGCCTCGGACGTCACCTACTGGCTCGAGACGCCCGGTTTCGTGCATGAGCGGAACCTGGCGGATGCACTCAGTGGGGCGGCTGAGGATGACCTGTCGGAGGCGGATGCAATAAAGCTCGTCCGCGCCTATCTCGCACAACAGATGAATGTGGAAACGCAGGCGATGTTGCCCGGCCTCATCGCCGCCGAGAAGGAACAACGCTACGAGGTAGCCGACGACGTGCTGATCCACACGCCCGATGGCGGAACGCTTTCGGCCCTCGTGGTGCGACCGCGAAGCGCCCAGGGACCGCTGCCCACTGCGCTGCTCTTCACCATATATACTGACGAGACCGGCAACAGGCAGGCTGCCGAGACAGCTGCTGCCCATGGATATGTCGGTGTCGTCGCCGATACCCGGGGCAAGCGCTTGAGCCCCGACCCCGTGGAGCCCTACGAACACGAGGTGGACGACACCTACGCCGTCATCGACTGGACCAGTCGTCAGCCATGGAGCAACGGCGACGTCGGCATGTACGGGGGCAGCTACTCGGGTTACACGGCCTGGGCGGCTACCAAGCGGCTCCATCCGGCGCTGAAAACGATCGTGGCGTACGTCGCCGCGATGCCCGGGCTCGGGTTGCCGATGTGGAACAACGTCTTCCTCAACGCCAACTACGGTTGGGGCTTCTACGTCAGCAACAACAAGTCGCTCGACAACGATGTGTATCGAGATCCCGACAGGTGGGATGCCCTGAATAACAAATGGTACGCGAGCGGGCGCCCGTACCGCGAGATTGACAAGGTCGACGGCACGCCCAATCCGCTGCTGCAGCGATGGCTGGATCACCCCGCGTACGACTCTTACTGGCAGGCGAAGGCACCCTACCGGCAGGACTACGCGCGCATCGACATCCCAGTGCTGTCGATTACCGGCTACTACGACGATGGGCAGATCTCCGCCCTGCACTACCTCACCGAGCACCTCAAGTACAACAAGAACGGCGAGCATTATCTGATAGTGGGCCCATACGACCATTTCAGCGCGCAGTCCCGCCGGAAGCCGCGCGAGCTTCGTGGCTACACGTTGGATCCGGTCGCGCAGTTCGATACGCAGGAGCTCACCTTCCAATGGCTGGATCACGTGCTGCGCGACGGCGCACGGCCTGCTCTGCTCAAGGACCGCGTCAATTACCAAGTCATGGGGGCCAATGTCTGGCGGCACGCACGCTCACTGGACGCCATGAGCACTGAAATACTGAAGCTGTATCTGACGAACGAACCGGCTGGTGAAAAACGTTTCCGCTTGACAGGCCGCTTGCCGGCAAAGTCTGCCAGCCTCGAACAGGTGGTGGACCTCGCAGATCGCGGCGCCTCCCATAACGACTACTACCCTGCTCCCATAAAGGGCAAGGAAGCCTCGTCCACGGGACTGGCATTTGTCAGCGAACCGTTGGATGAACCCATTTCAGTGAATGGGATGTTCAGCGGCGCGCTGAATGTCACCATCAACAAGCGAGACGTCGATCTCGGCGCAGTACTGTACGAAGTCCAGCCCGATGGGACGCTACTCCAGCTCTCCTATTATCTCGGTCGTGCGAGTTTCGCGGATAACATGAGCCATCGGAGCTTGCTGAAGCCCGGCGAAAAGACCTCGATCGAAATCAAGCGTTCCTTGTTGGTCAGCCGGCAACTCCAAGCGGGCAGTAGGCTGATGGTTGTGGTGGACGTCAACCTGAATCCGTATCACCAGATCAACTACGGCACCGGCCGCGACGTCAGCGACGAATCCATCGCCGATGCAGAGGAGCCTCTGGAGATTGCCTGGCATTCAGACAGCTACCTGGAGATTCCCATCTCACGTTAGAGCACGCTTGGTACCCGTGCAGTATGCAAAACCGCTCATTCGATACCATCCCCAACCCCCCCTCGCCGGCAAACACCCATCCGCGTCACAACACCCATGACCGAACCGACGCCTCCTATCTCCTTCGACGATTTCCTCAAGGTCGAGCTTCGCGTCGGCCGCATCGTTGACGCGTACCCATTCAAAGAAGCACGCAAGCCGGCCTACGTGTTGCAGGTCGACTTTGGCGAGGCGATCGGCGTCAGGAAGTCCAGCGCCCAGATCACCGGGCTTTACCAGCCTGAGGAGTTGATAGGGAACCTGGTCGTGGCCGTCGTCAATTTCCCCCGCAAGCAGATCGGGCCGTTGATGTCCGAGTGCCTCGTCACCGGGTTCCACGACGCGGATGGAAACGTGGCGCTATGTGTTCCCGATAAGCCCGTTCCGCTTGGGACGCGGCTGCTCTAGCAAGGGCATGCATCGACACGCTGCCTGAGCATGGGTTGATAATAGTTTGCGTGGACGAGCGCCGCGACTTGATCGCAAGTGGAGGGCTCCTTGATGCCTGCCGACATCCTCACCAGTTATCTCCACTTCCGCGATGACGGGCGCGCGGACATGGTCACCGTGTCGCCTGCATTCTGGAAGGAACTCGCAGGCGGAAAACACCCGGAGCTCGATAACGGCAGGCTGATGACGGCATTCAGCTTCTCCGAGCCGTGGTCGATGTGGGAACGTCATCCGGCAGGCGAAGAGCTGGTCATGCTGCTCTCAGGGGCAGCAACGGTAGCGCTGGAGGAGGTCGGTCAGGAACGGGTCGTGCAACTGACCGAGCCAGGAGGTTACGTGCTCATACCCCGGAACGTATGGCACACCGCAAGAACGTCCGTACCAACCACCATGGTGTTCCTGACCCCCGGTGCAGGGACGGAGCATCGCCCGCTGGGCCGGTGACGGTGAGCTTTCTCCGCTAACGCTCCGCGCACATCGCGCGCGTTAAGGTCGACACGATGGATTCCTGGCACGACGTTGTGTCCGTGAACATTCCCTTCTGTCCTCTTATGGAGCAACCACCATGGCAGCCACCGTTGATCGATCCCGTGCAGTTTCTGGCCGGCTTGCCCCTCTGCACTCATTTTTGTTGGGCGGCGCGATAACCCTCTTCATCGCAGCGATGCTGAGCGATTGGGCCTACTCCACCAGTTACGAGATCCAGTGGAACAACTTCGCGTCGTGGTTGATCGCCGGTGCACTCGTGCTGACGGCGCTTGCCGTCGTGTGGGGTTTCGTCGACTTCTTCCGAAACGACGGCGGGCAGACGCGGGGGCTGGTGTATCCGGTGCTGCTGCTGATCACCTGGATACTCGGCTTCATCAACGCGCTGGTCCACGCCAAGGACGCCTGGGCGAGCATGCCGGAAGGGCTCGTTTTGTCGATCATCGTCGTCCTGCTCGCCTGCATCGCGGCCGGAGCAGCATCCATGTCCCGCCGGACCGGAGCACTGTCATGAAGCGCACCTCCCTCCTCATCGCGGTTCTGGCCGCCCTATCGCTGTCAGCCTGTGGCGGCACCGACCCCGATCCCGAACAGTACGGCGCGGATCCGGTCCTGCCCGACCATCAGCGCGGGCTGCTTCCCCGCATGACCATTGCCAACCCGACCAACTGGGGCGATGAGCTCCCGATGGTTCCGGACGGTTATTCCATCAGTGCGATCGCGACCGAACTCAAGATCCCGCGACAGACGCTGGTGCTGCCCAACGGCGACATCCTGGTGGCCGAGGGCAAGGGTGGCAATGCGCCCGCCTTGAAGCCCAAGGACCTCATCGCGGGTCCGATCAAGGCCAAGGGCACCACGTCGGTGGAGAGCGGAGATCGACTGACCGTGTTGCGCGACACCGATGGCGACGGCACGTACGAGATGCAGACGGTGTTCGCAGAGAACCTCAATGCTCCATACGGCCTGGCGTTCATCGATGGCGCGCTCTATGTCGCCAACCAGGACGCCCTGGTGCGCTTTGATTACACCGAGGGGCAGACCCGCGCCGAGGCGCCACCGGTCACGGTGACCCCGCTGCCGTCCGCGATCAACCATCACTGGACCAAGGCAATGACCGCCAGCCCCGACGGGCGATTCCTTTACGTCGGGATCGGCTCCAACAGCAACATCACAGAGCGCGGCATGGTGGCCGAGGTCGACCGCGCCACGATATGGCAGATCGATGCGGCGACCGGCGCCCATCGCGCGTACGCCACCGGCGTGCGCAACCCCACGGCGCTGGCCATCCTGCCCGGAACCGACCAATTGTGGGCCGTGGTCAACGAGCGTGACGAGCTTGGCCCGAACCTGGTCCCCGATTACCTCAGCTCGATCCTTGATGGCGGCTTTTACGGCTGGCCCTACAGCTACTGGGGCCAGAACGTCGATCCACGCGTGAAGCCGCAGAACCCGGAGAAAGTCGCCTCGGCGATTGCACCGGACTACAGCCTAGGATCGCATGTGGCTGCACTGGGGCTGGACTTTTCCTCGCCGGTCATGGGCGCGCAGTTTGCCGAAGGCGCATTCGTCGGTGAGCACGGCAGCTGGAACCGCAAGGACCCCGTCGGTTACAAGGTCGTGTTCGTTCCCTTTACCGCGGGCCGCCCGTCCGGTGATCCGATCGACTTCGTGACGGGCTTCCGTGGCGAGGATGGAAAGACCCGCGGTCGGCCGGTGGGCGTGACGGTGGATCCGCGTGGCGCGCTGATTGTTGCCGATGACCTGTCCAACACGATCTGGCGGATCACGCCGACGCGCTAGCCGTGAACCGCGTCGATACGCTCATCGTCGTCCTCAACTGCGGCTCATCAAGCATCAAGTTCGCCGTATTTCCCGCCGATGCCGAGCCACTGCCGCGAACGCCGCTATGGAATGGCAAGGTGCAGGGCATCGGCAGCTGTTCCCCGGATTTCGGTGAAACCGGGGTCGAGCCGTTTGCCGTCGATCTGGACCCGGCCAATCCGCACAGCGCCGCGCTGGAGCTGATCCAGGAACGCATCACACGGCGCCTGGACGGGCGTCGCGTGATTGCGGTGGCGCATCGCGTGGTCCACGGCGGGACCCGGTATTTCGATCCCATGATCGTGACCGTGCCCGTCCTGGAGGACCTGCGCGGCTACATCCCCCTGGCGCCTCTGCACCAGCCGTTTCCGTTGGAGGCGATGCGCCTGTTGCTCGATCAGCGCCCCGACATCGTGCAGGTCGCGTGCTTCGACACCGCGTTTCACCACACCCTGCCCAAGGTCGAACAGATCCTGCCCCTGCCCTACTCGGCATGGCAACGGGGCCTGCGCCGCTACGGGTTCCACGGTCTGTCCTACGAGTTCATGAGCCACGTGCTTCCAGAACGTCATGGGAAGGTGGCGCGGGCGCGGATCATCGTCGCGCACCTGGGCAGCGGCGCCAGCCTGTGCGCAATGCACGACCTGCAAAGTGTCGCTACCACCATGGGCTTTTCTGCGCTCGACGGACTGATGATGGGCACACGTACGGGCTCCATCGATCCGGGCGCCCTGCTCTACCTGATGGAGGTGGAAAAGCTTTCGCTGGAGGACGTGGCGTCCACGCTGTACCACGACTCCGGCCTGCTCGGGGTGTCCGGTATTTCCTCCGAGCCAAGGGTGTTGGTCCAGCACGAGGACGATCCCGGCGAATCCGGCGAACGCGCAAGGATTGCGCTCGCGCTGTTCGTGCGTCGCATCGTGAAAGAGATCGGCGCGATGGCCGCCGTGCTCGGCGGCTTGGACCTGCTCGCGTTCACCGCAGGCATCGGCGAGCACAGCGTTTTCATCCGCGAGCGCGTGTGTCACGACCTGGCGTATCTGGGCGTGAAGCTCGACGCCGACGCGAATGCCATCGATGCGCCGGTCATCTCGGCTGCAGACAGTCGCGTCCTCGTCGCGGTTGAACCGACCAATGAGGAGTGGATCGCCGCTCGCCACGCCCGTGAACTGCTCGCGGCCAACGACCATCCGCCCTGATCGAGCGCACGCTCCAACCACGTCGCGCGTCAATTGCAACCTCTCGGCACCACACAAGGCCTATCCCATGAACACCCTTTCCAACCCGCGCCAGCATTGGCTTTCCGGCTACGGCCCCATCGTCCATCGTGACGACACCGTCAAGCGTGTCGATGTCCTCGTGTCCCGGCTCGTTGCCGGAGGCGCGGACGAGGCGGGCATTTACACGCTGCTCGCCGCCGCCGACCGCGTGACGTGCGCGGGGATGAAGGTGGTCGCGCACATGAGCTATGCGCTACGCGTCGACATGTCGGGGGCGCCCTTGTCGGCCGAGGACTTCAAGCCGACCCCCGAGGGCCACACGGGTGGCTCGCTGAACATGGTCCAGGCCTACGTGGCCTATCTGCTGGCCAACGCGCTGACCGGTACCACGCGCTCGTGGATCATGGGCCAGGGCCATTGCGTGGCTGCCATCGAGGCGGTGAACGCATTGACCGGCGACGTATCCCCGGCGCAGAAAGGCCGCTACGACCGCAGCGAGAAGGGCCTCTCGCAGCTGTGCAGGGATTTCTATTCCTACGCCATTGATGCGAACGGCGTCCCGGCGGTGCCACTGGGCAGCCACGCGGGGCCGAACACCGCGGGCGCGGTATCGGAAGGCGGCTACCTCGGCTTTGCCGGCCTGCAGTACATCCACATGCCGCTGGTCGGCGAATCGCTGGTTGCCTTCCTCAGTGACGGTGCGTTCGAGGAGCAGCGCGGGCCGGACTGGGCGCCGCGCTGGTGGCGCGCCTACGACAGCGGTCTCGCCGTGCCCGTGATGATCCTCAACGGCCGCCGAATCGAGCAGCGCACCCAGATCATGCAGCAGGGCGGCGCGGAATGGCTGGCCGAGGACGTCCGCCACAACGGCTTCGAGCCCGTGACCGTGGATGGCCGGGACCCCGCCGCAATCGCGTGCGCGATCATCGAAAGCGAGGATGCGCTGCGCAGGTTCGTCGCCGATCCGGACCAGCATTATCCGGCGCCGATGCCCTACGTCATTGCCGAGACCGAAAAGGGCTTCGGCTTTCCCGGCGCCGACAGCAACGCCGCCCACAATCTGCCGCTGGACGGCAATCCGCATACCGATGCCGCCACCCGGCGGTTGTTCAACGAAAGCTCGGCTGCCCTGTTCGTCCCGCCAGCCGAACTGGACGCTGCGCTGGAGGCGTTCGCCACCCATACCGGACAGGAGCGCGCGCTGGAAAGTGCGCACCCGATGGCTCATCGCCGCCCCGCTGCACCGCATCTCCCGGCGCCGCGTTGGGAAACTACCGGTAGCCACGGCAGCGCGATGACGACGCTGGACCGGTGGTTTGTCGAACTGGCCAACAGCAATCCCGAGCTGCGCATCCGCGTGGGAAACCCGGACGAGCTGGCGAGCAACAAGATGGGCGCCACCCTTGAGCTGCTGAAGCACCGGGTCAATGAGCCCGAGCCTGGCGTGCCAGAGCATCTGTACGGCGCGGTGATTACCGCGCTCAACGAGGAAGCGGTCGCGGCAGCGGCGCTGGGCAACAAGGGTGGGCTGAACCTGATCGTCAGCTACGAGGCATTTGCGGTGAAGATGCTCGGCCTGCTGCGGCAGGAAATCATCTTCGCCCGCCACCAGCGCCAAGGGGGTCAAAAGCCCGGCTGGATCTCGGTGCCGCTGATCGTCACCTCGCACACTTGGGAGAACGCCAAGAACGAGCAGTCCCACCAGGACCCGACCATGGGCGAGGCGCTGTTGGGAGAGATGTCCGATACCTCACGCGTGCTGTTTCCCGTCGACGGCAACACCGCGGTGGCGGCACTGCGTGACGTGTACGCCCACCGCGGCCAGGTGGCCTGCGTGATCATCTCCAAGCGCGAGGTGGAAAACCGTTTCGATGCGGAAATGACACAGCAACTGGTCCGCGACGGCGCCGCACACCTGATCGGCGATCCCGCCGAGGCAGATGTGCAGCTGGTCGCGCTTGGCGCCTACCAGCTGGAGGAGGCGATGAAGGCGCAGCAGCAGCTTTCCGATCGGGGCAAGCGCGCCTGCGTGACGGTGATCCTCGAGCCGGGCCGGCTGCGCATTCCGCGCGATGACATCGAAGCGGCATTCGTCGACGACGACGCCACGGTCGACACGCTGTTCCCGCGCGGCCTGCCGCGGGTGATCCTGACCCACACCCGACCCGAGCCGATGCTGGGCGTCCTGCGCCGCATCGACAGCGGCCGCGCCACGACCCGCGCGCTTGGCTACATCAGCCGCGGCGGCACGCTGGACGTGCCGGGCATGCTGTTCGCCAACCGCTGTACCTGGGCGCATGCCGTCGATGCCGCCGCGGGCGTGGCGGGCTGGGAACGCGATGCGCTGCTCGAACCCGCGCAGCTCGATGCGATCGATGGCAAGGGCAATCCGGCTGACCTGCGGCGGCAGTGATCGGCCGCCGCCGCAGATGGAGGGAGCCCTGCCGCGCTAGTCGCCGGATTCGGGGGGTTCGGCGGCCGTGACCGTCAGCGTTTTCCTCGCCAGCACCGTGTGGTCCTGGTACTGCACGTAGCGGACTTCCCAGGTGCCCGGTTCGTCGGGCACTTTGACCTGAAGCGGGGTGCCATCCCCGGTCGGGCTGTGCTCCACCGAACTTCTGCCCTCCGTGCCGGGCTTGGCCACCGCGATAACGTCATAGGGGTAGCCCGGCCCCGTCCATTCAACGGTTATTTTTGATCCCGCCGCCGCGCTCGCCGGGACCTCAAGATTCGCGGTCACCGGCGTGGTGGTGATCAACTTGCGTGCCAGTACCTTGTGATCCTGGTACTGCACATAGCGGACCTCCCACTCACCGGGCTCCGCAGGCAGCTGCAGTTTCAGCGGTGTGCCGGCCTCGGTGGGCGTGTGGTTCACCGAGTCCCTGCCCGCTGCGCCGGCACGCACTACCGAGACGTGGTCGTAGGGGTAGTTCGGCCCGGTCCAGCTGACGTCGATGGTGGAGCCGGCGGGCGCGGTCGCCGGGATGTCCAGCTTGGCTTCCAGGGCAGTGGTGGTGATGCTCGTGCGGGCCAGCACCTTGTGGTCCTGGTACTGCACGTAGCGAACCTCCCACTCACCGGGATCCGCGGGCATGAGCAGATTCAGCGGCGTGCCGGCGGTGGTCGGCGTGTGGTTTACCGACTCCCTTCCGGGGGCGCCGGCGCGCACCACCGAAATAACGTCGTGCGGGTAATTGGGGCCCGTCCATTGCACGCTGACCTTGGCCCCGGCCGGAGCGGTGTCAGTAACCTGCACGCTCGCCTCCAGCGGCGTCGTGGTGATCTCCTGGGTGGCGAGCACCTTGCGTCCTTCGTACTGCACATACCTGACCTCCCACTTGCCCGCCTCCGCCGGCAGGAGCAGGTGCAGCGGATTGCCCGCATCCGTCCCGGTGTGATTCACCGATTCGCGACCCGGTGTGCCGGGGCGTGCCACAGCGATATAGTCGTGGGGTTCGTTGGGCCCGGCCCAGGTCACGCGCACCGTGGATCCGGCCGGCGCGCTTGCCGCCACCTTCAGCGTGGCCTGTGCGTTGGGATCGTGGGCCGCCGCTGGCTCGACTTTCCTGTCAGCCTCGCCCGGGGCCGCGCTGGTCATCCCGGCCGTGCCACCGGCGATCGTTGCGCTGCGTTGTGCGGCGGAGACGAATGCCATCTCGCCGGTCACGGCGTAGTCGAAAATGCACTGATCGAGGAAAGGCTGCAGCGCGACACCGGACTCGCGGCAAACGGCTTCGGCGCGCCTGAGCAGATCCGCCGGCAGGCTCTGGCGGGTCACGTGCTTTTCCGGGAACGTCCGGTCGGTGTAGGTCGCAGTGGATTCGCCGTCGCGATAGTTGAACAGCGATTCGTCATCGGCAACCCGCCACCCGTCGGCGAAAACCTTGTAGAGCTTCTCGCTGTCCAGCGGCTGTGCGAGGACCTTGCCGTCGCGCGTGCGGAAGTCGTTCTTCGGATCACCGTCGTGGTTGCCCAGCAACCCGGTCGCTGCAACTCCCTCGGCCAACTCCATGGTGAAGTCGATGAAACCGCTGGATGGGCTGTTGGCGATGACCTGGTGGCCGTCGGTCGTTGCAATCTGCACCGCGCGGTGGAACTGGGTCAGCGTGCCGGTGGCAAACTCCAGCACTTCGCCGTCCGCGCCATGGGGCACGGCCTTGCCGTCGATCTGTACACGAAGGCCACCCTGGTCGGTATCCAGCAATACGCGGGTGCCGTCGATGTCCATCGCCATGGCGGTCACCACCGACACGGTGCGTGAGGAGTGGCGCGGCGCCGTGCGCAACTGCACTTCGAGCCTTGGCACGCGTGCGGCGACGAATTCGCCCACGGCCTGCATGGAGAGGTTCGCACCATCGAAGGTGCTCAGGTGGGGATCGCCGCGCACACCGCCGCAGCGACCGAAGCAGCGTGGCGGCGGGGGTGGTGGCGGCGGATCGTAGCAATTGCCGCCGAGGTTGCAACGGATCAGGTCGTTGCTCTTGGAGGCGCCACCACCGAACTTCTGAAAGTACTTGCGCACACACTTCAGTCCGAAGCGGCAGCCCTTCAACCCATCGCGGAACCCCTTCATCATCGGGTCCGCCTTGGCCGGCGTGCTGGATCGGGTGGAGCCCTTTACCGCAGTGCCGAGCATGCCCTCGAACGCAAGCGGCTCTTCCACTCCGTCGATTTCTTCGCCGTAGTAGCGGATGCGGTTTCCCGCCATCCGGTGGGCAAGCACCTCCAAGGCTCCGGCACCCGCCGGGTCCTGTCCGGGCAAAGCCTGCAGGAAGGCGAAATCGATGCTCATCGGATCGTCCGGTGTGAGCCGGTCGCCGAGGAAGGTCAGGTCGAGCTCGACGCTGTCATCCAGACCGATCGGGGCGGCGGCATCCGGGTCCGGCATGGCCACGATCGCCAAGCCGTCGCCGTCGGGTGTCCGGAGCAGGCCTGCGATCACGGTGACGTCGTCACGCCGGCTGCCGTCACCGCCGGACAGCCACGGGCGCAACTGCGGGTAGGCGATGAACTGCGCATCGTGCGGCAGTGGAACCGCGGCGTCCGGCTCACCTGGAAGGTTCGCGAGGATCTCTTCCAGCAGTTCGACCCGCTGGCCATCCGCATCAAACGTGGAGACGCGCTCGTAAAGCCAGAGGTCCTGGACCCAGGGGCCCTCGACCATCCGCGCATCGGATGCGGACACCGCCGCCACGTGCCCGGATCCCGTCGATCCTGAGGTGCCGGCGCCCTTCTCGCCGCAACCGGCCAATGTCGCCAGCGCGAGCAGCAACACTGCCAACGCACCAAAACCCTGGCCGGCAGATGATGCCGGCGCGTTCCGTTGAGACATGTGGTCTTCCCTGTTGTCCGTGGTGGAGAGCCGCAAGCCCGGGAGCGGTCCCGGGCATCACGTCAACAGGTATACGCCAGGCCATCGGCAAAGCGGACAGCAGCCCGCCCCGGGGTCATACGGGCGTTCGCGCGCGTCAGGCCTGCGCGGCGACCACGTCGGGGTGGCGCACCTGGCCCTCGCCGCGCACCACGTAGCGCTCGATGGTCAGCGACTCCAGCCCCATCGGGCCGTAGGCGTGCAGGCGGGTGGTGGAGATGCCGATCTCCGCGCCCAGGCCGAGTTGGCCCCCGTCGTTGAAGCGCGAGGACGCGTTGACGACCACGGCCGAGCTGCGGATCTCGCGGATGAAACGGTCCACCGCATCGGTGTCGCGGCTGACGATCACCTCGGTGTGGTCGGAGGTGAACGTCTGGATGTGGACGAGCGCATCGTCGATGGAGTCGACCACCTTCACCGCCAGCACCGGTGCGAGGAACTCGCGGTCGTAATCCTCATCCGTCGCCAGCGATGCATCCGGGAACAACTCGCGGGTGCGCTTGCAGCCGCGGATTTCCGCGCCGCGTGATTGCAGGTCCTGCAGGGCTCCGGGCAACCAGCCGGCGGCGATGTCGCCGTGCACCAGCATGGTCTCCAACGCGTTGCACACGCCCGGACGCGACAGCTTGCCGTCGATGGCCAGCTGCAGGGCCAGGTCCAGATCCGCGGCCTTGTCCACGTACAGGTGGCAGACGCCCTTGTAGTGCTTGATGACGGGCACGCGCGCGTTCTCGGCAACGAAATGGATCAGCTTCTCGCCACCGCGCGGAATGGCCAGGTCGATCAGGTCGGTCAGCTGGAGCAGCTCCAGGACGTGTTCGCGCGCGGTGTCCTCGACCAGGGTCACGGCCTCCGGCGGCAGGTCCTGCTCGCGCAGCGCGCGGTGCAGGCAGGCGGCGATGGCGATGTTGCTGTCACGCGCCTCCGAGCCGCCGCGCAGCAGGACCGCGTTGCCGGCACGCAGGCACAGCGCGGCGGCGTCGGCGGTCACGTTCGGGCGTGCCTCGTAGATCATCGCGATCAGGCCCAGCGGAATGCGCACCTTCTCGACCTTCAGCCCGTTGGGCATGGTCTGGCTGCGGGTCACCTCGCCGACCGGATCGGGAAGCTCGCCGATCGCGCGGATGGCGGCAACGATGTCGGCCACCCGACCCTCATCCAGGCGCAGGCGGTCGAGCATTGCGCCGGTCGTGCCGGCCTTTTCGGCGCGTGCCATGTCGTGCGCGTTGGCGCTGAGGATATCGCTGCTGCCCTGCTCCACCGCGTTGGCCATCGCCGCGAGCATGGCGCCGCGTCGGGGCGCGTCCAGCTTGGCAATGACGTGGGAGGCGGCGCGGGCGCGCCGGGCAAGATCGCGGACGTATCCACTCATCGAAAGTTCTCCTTGAAGTCTGGTTGACCCGAAACCCGGGTCCAAAGCGTGTTCAAAACCCGGCCGTCGACGTGGGCGCCAGCAGGACCATGTCCTCGCGGCGGATCACCGAATGGCCATGGTCGAAACCGAGCAGCTTCTGGATGTCGCTGCTGTGGTGGCCGGCGATGCGGCGCAGGTCGCTGGACTGGTACTGGACCAGTCCGCGCGCAAGCCTGCAGTTGCCCTCCGCCGGAAGCACGTCGACCATCGCGTCGCGCGAGAAATCACCTTCCACGCCGATCACGCCACCCGGCAACAGCGAGGCGCCGTGCTCGCAAAGAGCTTCCACCGCGCCGGGGTCGATCCGGATCGCGCCGCCGCTTGGGGGTGTGTGCCGCAGCCATTGCTTGCGCGCGACCAGTTGGTCGCCGTGCGGCTCGATGTAGGTGCCCAGCAGGCGGTCCTCAGCCAGCGCGGCGATGGCCTTTGCGTCATGTCCGCAGAACAGCGCCGTGCCGATGCCGGCCGAGGCGCATTTGATCGCCGCCTCCAGCTTGGTGTACATGCCGCCGGTTCCCAGCTCGCCGGCACCGCCGGAGGTCATGCGCATGATGTCGGTGGTGATCTCGTCGATCTTCGGCACCGGCCTGGCATCGGGGTCTTCCACCGGATGGCCGGTAAACAGTCCGCTGGTGTCGGTCGCGATCAACAGGATGTCGGCCTCGACCATCGTGGCCACCGCGGCCGCCAGGTTGTCGTTGTCGCCCAGCTTGAGCTCGGCCACCGCGACGGTGTCGTTCTCGTTGATGATCGGCAGCGCACCGATGCGCAGCAGCTCGCGCAGCGTGGATTGCGCGTTGAGGTAGCGACGGCGGTTGCGCAGGTCGTCGTGGCTGAGCAGGACCTGGGCGACCGGCTGTTCCATCAGTCCCTGCCAGAGCGCGAGCATCGGCGTCTGCCCGATGGCCGCCAGGGCCTGGCGCTGGATCACGCCCATATGGTGGTTGGCGAGCAGTCCGCGCCCGGCGGCAACGGCGCCCGAGGACACCAGCAGCACCTCGCGCCCCTGATCGGCAAAATGGCCGATCAATCCGGCAAGCGCAGCGGCATTTCGCTTCCCGAGCCCGCCTTTTCCGTCGGTCAGCAGGCTGCTGCCGACCTTGATCACGGCACGCTGCCAAGGGGGAAGGGGTTGCTCGGTAAATGCGGAAGTCATCGTTGTAACCAATACTCCATGGGTGATTTGTCAGCGGTGGGACACGACATTGCCGTTCGGCAATGACACTGACGGGTCGCGAAATCGCGAACGGTTGGGCACTTCCCATGGCGATCGATCACGCCAACAGCGACCGTTAAAGGTCGCAACCAGGACCCGCAGATACCCAAGCGCCAACAGGCTTGACGGGTAACAGCCCCGGTAGCGCACTGGTCCACCAGCCAGGCGCAGGAAGTGCGAATCCAAACATCGGTACGTCGTTGATGACGCCGGAAAACCGGATTCGACAAGCAGGCAAGCCTAACAGGGTCGAGTGGCCAACCCAACCCGGCTTCCCTCGACCGCGCCTTGAGGGCCACCGGTATGGGCTAAGATCCGCTCAGCACTGACACTCCGGACTCCAGGCATGAAGCGATCGAAAACCACCGCGCTGCTGTTGATGAGCGCCGCTCCGCTGCTGTTCTCGGCATGCCAGCTGGAACCGCAGGGACAGCTGCAGGAAGGCGTGTACACCTCGGTGGACAACTGCGCCCGCGCCACCGGCGAGTCGTCCACGTGCCAGCAGGCGTTCGAGACCGCGCAGCAGCAGGCCGCCGACTCCGCGCCGCAGTTCGCCAGCCGGGAAGCGTGCGAGCAGGAATACGACGCCGATCAATGCGTGGAGCAGCAGACCCGTTCGGGTACCTCCTTCATCGGGCCCATGATGGCGGGCTTTTTCATGTCGCAGATGCTGCAGGGCCGCGCGGCCAGCGCCACCGCTGCAGCACCCGCGGCGGCGCCGGCGTTCCGCGACAAGGCCAACGGCTGGGCGCGTCCGGCATCGCCCGGCATGACCGGCGCCAACCGCACCGCCCTGACCCCGATCACCAGCCAGCCCAACCGCGCGGTCACCGCCAGTCGGGGCGGCTTTGGCGACAAGAGCCGCAAACGCACCAGCTCCGGCGGTTGACCGGGTGAAACGCGTTGCCATTGCCGAGCGCTCCAACTGGCGCGCGCGGGCGGACGAGGCCGGCTTCCGTTTCCACACCATCGACGGCGAGCCCTACTGGGATGAAAGCGCCTACTACGCTTTCACCTTGCGCCAGATCGAAGACGACATCGAAGACCCCAGTCTTGAACTGCACTCCATGGCGCTGGACCTGGTCGGCGAGGTCGTTGCCAGCGACGAGCTGATGGCCCGGCTGGCAATCCCGGAACCGTTCCGGGACTGGATTGCCGAGAGCTGGCGCCGGCGCGACCCGCACCTCTACGGACGCCTGGATTTCGCCTATGACGGCCATGGCCCGGCCAAGCTGTACGAGTTGAATTACGACACCCCGACGTCGCTGTTCGAGGCATCGTTCTTCCAGTGGCAGTGGCTGGAGGACCAGCGCAACCGCGGTGCGCTGCCCGGTCATGCGGACCAGTTCAACTCGATCCATGAGGCGCTGGTGGAGCGCTTTGCCCAGTTGGCCGCGCAACTGCCGCCGCCGCTGTACTTCAGCGCGGTGCGCGATTCGGAGGAAGACCAGGGCACGGTGAGCTACCTGCGCGATTGCGCGGCGCAGGCCGGGCTGCATGGTGCATCCATCGCCATCGAGGACCTTGGACTGTCCACCGACGGGCGCTTCACCGACACCGACGACGTGGTGATCGGCAGCCTGTTCAAGCTGTATCCGCTGGAAGACCTGATGGACGAGGAGTTCGGCCTCGCCCTGCCCGGCTCCAACCTGCAGTTGCTGGAGCCGGCGTGGAAGGCGGTGCTGAGCAACAAAGGCATCCTGCCGCTGTTGTGGGAGCGCGATCCGGGACATCCCAACCTGCTGGAGTCGCACTTCGACGACGGCTCCGCGCTGGCAAAGGGCTGGGTCCGCAAACCCCTGCACTCGCGCGAAGGCGCAAACGTCGCCATGCACATGGCCGATGGGCGCTGGCAGGAGAGCGATGGGCCCTACAATGGCCCCAACATCCGCCAGGCGCTGCATCCGTTGCCGGAGTTCTCGGGTACCTACCCGATGGTCGGCAGTTGGGTGGTCGGTGACCACCCCTGCGGAATCGGCGTGCGGGAAGATGCCAGCGCGATCACCCGCGACAGCGCGCGGTTCATCCCGCATGCCATCATCGACGAGGTCCAGCCGAGCGTGAAAATCTACGTCTGAGGCGCGCCTTCCGCCTGCCCGCCCAGTGCGTGCAGGCGCTCGCGCAGGAGGTCAAGACGCAGGTCGCCGGAGGCTCCAGGTGACACGCGCGCCGCCAGGCTGGCATCCGCATCGCCGGCTTCCCAACGCGCCGGATCTGCGGCCTGGCGGTAGGCTTCGCGGAACGGCGTACCCGCCCGTGCCAGGTCCACGGCCAGGTCGGTCGCGTACATCGACGGTTCCAGCGCCGCGCGCATCGCGTCGGGCTTCCATTCCAGGTTGCGCAGCAGGTCGGGCAACAGCTCCAGCGCACCCAGCCCACGACCGAAGGCATGGAAAATCGCGCCCTTGCTGAACTGCAGATCGCGGTGGTAGCCCGACGGCAGTGACAGCAACTGCTCGATCTCGCTGCGCGCGGCCGCGACGCTCGCGTAGCTGGCACGCATCAACTCGATGACATCCGGGTTGCGCTTGTTGGGCATGATCGAGCTGCCGGTGGTGTACTGCGCCGGCAGGGTGACAAAACCCAACTCCGCGCTGGTAAACAGGCTCAGGTCCCAGGCCAGGCGGCGCAGGTCGAGCATGCCGCTGGACAGCGCTTCAATGGCCGCCATCTCGAACTTGCCGCGCGACAGCTGGGCGTAGGTCGCCGACACCTGCATGCGCCCAAAACCCAGCGCCTGCGTGGTGTGCTCGCGCGCCAGCGGCAGGTTCACGCCGTAGCCGGCGGCGCTGCCCAGCGGGTTGGCATCCACCCAGGCCAGGGTGTCGTCGGCGCGCGCGGCATTGTCGATGAACGCTTCCGCCCACGCCGACCACCACATACCCGCCGATGACACGACCGCGCGCTGGAGATGCGTATAGCCCGGAAGCGGCAAGCCGGACTCGACGTCCGCCCGCGTCAGCGCGATGCCGGCGGTTTCCAGGCACAGTTCGCCCAGGCGCGCCAGGCGGTCCTTCAGCCACAGGCGCGTCGCCACCAGTACCTGGTCGTTGCGGCTGCGACCGGTGTGGATCTTGCGACCGGCATCGCCGAGCCGATCGATGAGGCGCGCCTCGATCGCCGAATGGCCATCCTCGTAGGTCTCGTCGAGGACGAAGCGGCCGCTGGCGAAGTCGTCGGCCAGCGTGGCCAGTTCGCGCTCGATCGCGTCAAGTTCGCTCGCATCCAGGATGCCGATCATCTGCAGGCCCTGCGCATGGGCGCGGCTGGCCTGGATGTCGAACAGCAGGAACTCGCGGTCGAGGATCACGTCGGCGCCGGCGCAGAAATGCTGGATGCGCTCATCCACCTGGACGCCGGGTTTCTGCCAGAGAAGCTGGGTCATGTCTTGGGTTTCCTGCGTGGATCAGACCGGGATGCCGGTCAGCTCGGGCAGCGCGAAGGCCCGGTTGAGGTTCTGCATGGCCTGCGTGGCCGCACCCTTGAGCAGGTTGTCCTCGGTGGCGACGGCCACCAGCCGGCGCCCGTCCGCGGACAGGGTGAACCCGCCGATGTCGACGTGGTGCCGGCCGGCGATTGCGCTCACCCACGGGGCTTCGTCAACGATCCGCACGAGCGGCTCGTCGGCGTAGCGCTCGCGGTAGCGGGCAATCACTTCGTCGCGGCTGAAGGCACGTTGCAGATGCATGTTGGCCGTCATGGTGATGCCGCGGAAATGCGGCGCCACGTGCGGCATGAACTCGACCGGATGGCCGAGCCGATGGCTGACTTCGCGCTCGTGGATGTGACCGGCCAGTGCGTATGGCATGAGGTTCTCGCGCAGCATCACCGGATCGTTGCGGTCCGAGGGCGTGGTGCCCGCGCCCGAGTAGCCCGACACGCCAAAGCACTGCGCAGGGCCGTCAAGCACGTCCAGCATCGGCGCAAGCACCAGTTGCATGGCGGTCGCGTAGCAGCCCGGATTGCTGATCCGGCGCTGGCCGTCGTAACTCTTGCGGGTGAGCTCCGGCAGGCCGTAATACCAGTCCGCGTCAAAACGGTAGTCGGCGGACAGGTCGACGATCACCGGATCGGTTCCGCCGGCGTCCAGGGCAGCGACATAGTCGACGGCCTTGTCATTCGGCATGGCGAGGATGTAGGCGTCCATGCCGGCCGTGGCGACGGCATCGGGTGTGGAGCTCTGGTAGCGCAGTTCGCCGACGACGCCGTCATGGTGGTCGGCCACGCGCTGGCCGGCGAACTCGCGCGAGGACACGAATCCCAGCGAGAAGCGCGGGTGGCCGCCGATCAGGCGCATCAACTCTGCGCCGGTGTGCCCGCGTGCGCCTATCAGGCCGACGTTGATGATTGGCATGCTCATGGCACCACTCCCGCGGTGGCCGCGGACGGACCCACGCCGTCGTCGGCCGGATCGACCAGCGTCGCGCTGCGGGTGGCGCAGTGGGCGACGCAGTGGGCGATCTCGTCGAAATTGTTCAGGCCGTACCAGAACACCTTCCATTGATCCTGTTTGCAATGGCCGTCGGACTGCGCGTAGTAGAACGCGTTGACCGGATTGCCGTGCCGCGAGCGCCAGAACAGCCGAGGCGTCTGGTCGCACATCACCTGCCACACCGCGCGGCCCAGGCCCTCGCCCTGGGCATCGTCGAGCACCGCGAATTTGTCGAGGTAGGTGTAGCCCTCCTCGTCGGTCAGCACCACCGCGGCGCGGTAGTTCTCGCTGACGTAGGCACGCAGCAGTCTGGTGCGCTCGAAGTAGTCTGGCGCCAGCCGGCGGCCGAACGCCGACTCGATCAGCGTGCGCAGGCGCGGCAGGTCCAGGGCTTCCCAACGGTCGGCCTGTAGCACCCGCTCGCCGCGCCGGACCAGCGTGCCCGAGCCCTTGTGGGTGAACAGCTCCTTGGCCAGCTCGGAGGGCTGGGTGATCGACACCGACGAGGACGGCGGCAGCTTGTCGAGCAGATCCTTGACCTGCTGGATCTTCACCCGCATGCCGCCGTTGATCCACGGCTGGTTCATCAGGTCGGTGTATTCGGTGGACAGGTTGATCGAGTCGATGATCCTGCCCTGATCGTCGAGCAGACCGCCGGTCCCGGTCAGGAACACGATCTTGTAGGGCTGCAGCACCTGGACCAGTTCGCTGGCGGCAAAATCCGCGTTGACGTTGAGGATCTGGCCGCCGGTGGTTTCACCCAGGCTGGCGATGACCGGGATCGAACCGGCCTGCAGGCTGGCCTGGATCGGTGCCAGGTGCACCCGGGTCACCTCGCCGACCAGGCCCAGCGTGGCGCGGTCCAGGAAGTCCGCCTCGAACACCCCGGAAACAATGGACGTGGCACGCGCGCCACCGCGCTGCAGGGCTTCCACCAGGCGCAGGTTCTGGGCGTGGAAGACGCGCCGCACGATCGCCAGCGCCTCCGGTGTGGTGACCCGCAGGCCGTTCACCGTCTGCTTCTCGATGCCCGCGGCGGCGAACTCGTCATCCAGCTGCGGCCCAGCGCCGTGCAGGACGATCGGGGTCAGGCCCACGTCCTGCAGGAAGGCCAGCGACGAGGTGAGCGAGTCGAGGTCATCGCGCAGCACGGCCCCGCCGACCTTGACCACGGCAAAGCGCGCCGCATCGAGCTGGGAGAAGCGCTTCAGGTACTGGCTGATCTCCTTGGCGCTGGCCATGCTGGACAGCAGGCGCACGATAGTCTGGCGGGTCTGGATATCGTTCGCGGAAGGCGGAATGGTCATGGGGATTCGTTGATGGGGGCGGTGGTATCAGGACGCGTTTGAGCCGGCGCAGCGGAACTCAGGTGGGCGGCTGGTCCAGGATGCGGCGGATGGATTCGACGTAGCGCTCGAGCTGGTCGAGCTCGACCCACTCGTCGGCGGTATGCGCCTGGGCGATTTGGCCGGGCCCGTAGACGATCGCGGTCATCCCGGCGGCGGAGAACAGCGAGGCCTCGGTCCAGAAATCGACCGCGGGACCGATTGGCAGATCGAGCGCCTCGGCCAGGTCGCGCGCTTGCAGGCGGCGGTCTTCCGCGGTGGCGATGTCGCCCGACGGCAAAGGCGGTCCGCGAAAGGTCTCCTGATAGCGCTCCACTGCGCCCGGCTCGGACAGCGTGCCGAACTGGTGGTGAAGCTCATCGATGGACATCGAGGGCAGCGGGCGGAAACCGAAGCGCACCTCGGCGCTGGGCGCGATCATGTTGGCCTTGATGCCGCCCTCGACCCGGCCGATGTTGAAGCGCAGCCCGGTCAGGCCACCGAAGCGCTGGTGCGACTGGTCGGCGACGAAATCCAGCGCGCGGTTGCCCCAGCGCATCGCCTGGTGCAGCGCGCTGGCGTGGATGGCGTTGGCGCCGGAGGCATGGCCGGCCGCGCCCTGGAACTGGACCAGCACCGAGGCAATCCCGCGATGGGCCAGCACGGCCTCGCAGTTGGTCGGCTCGGCAACGACCACTTCCTGGAAGCCGTGGCGGCTGCCCAGGAAGGCGGCGATGCAGCGCGGGTCATTGGCTTCCTCGTCGGTGCTGAACAGGAAGGCGGCGTCGCCGCTGGTGACCGCCGCGGCCGCCAGCAGCCCGGCCGCCGCGCCCTTGATGTCGCAGGCACCCAGGCCCACCCCGCGCCCGCCGTCGATCCGCAGCACGTGCGGGTCCGCGCTCCACGCCGGCGAGGACGGCACGGTATCCAGATGCACGTTGAACAGCCGCGTTGGCCGGCCGCGCACGGCGAGCATCGACACCGCGCCGTCGCCGTGGTCGGTCACCTCGATCCGGAACCCCGGCAACTGCGCGCGCAGGTAATCGAAGATGCCGCCGGTGCCGATCGCCCGCGGCGGATTGCGGGTATCGAAGCCGACCAGGGCTTCGAGATGGCGCAGGACCTCAGGAAGCACGGTTGACCTCGGCCCACAGCGTGCTGCTCATGCCCAACAGTTTGATGAAGCCTTCCGCCTCGGCCACCCCCCAGTCCGCGGCCTGGGCGTAGGTCGCGCCCTTGGCGTTGAGGATGTGCGGCGAATCGATCGCCACCGCGGTGACGCTGCCGCCGTGCGTTTCCACCACAACCTCACCGTTGACGGTCGCCTGGCTGGACGCGAGGAACGCTTCCAGGTCGGTTTTCAGCGGATCGTGGAAGAAGCCCTCGTAGACCAGCTCGACCCACTTGCGCGCGACCTCGGGCTTGAAGCGGTTCTGGTGCTTGCTCAGCACCGCCTCTTCCAGCGCCCGATGCGCGGTCTGCAGTGCGGCCAGGCCCGGTGCCTCGTAGATGATCCGGCCCTTCAGGCCGATGGTGGTATCGCCGGTATAGATCCCGCGGCCGACGCCGTACTCCGCGAACAGCGCGTTGAGCTTCGCCAGCATGGTGTGTCCGGGCATGCGGGCGCCGTCCAGGCTGACCGCCTCGCCAGCCTCGAAGCCGATCCGGACCTGCAGCGGCTGCTGCGGCCATTGCGCGCGCGGCTTGCACCAGCCGGTGGCACCTTCACCGGGCGCCTGCCAGCGATCGATCTCGCCGCCCGACATGGTCAGGCCCAGCAGGTTCTCGTTGATCGTGTAGGCCTGTTGCTTGGCGCGCACGCCGAAGCCGCGGTCTTCCAGGTACTTCTGCTCGTAGGCGCGGACCTCGGTGTGCTCTTTCTGGATCTCGCGGATCGGCGCGATGATCTCGTAGTCGCCCAGCGACTTCACCGTCAGGTCAAAGCGCACCTGGTCGTTGCCCATGCCCGTGCAGCCGTGTGCGATGACCCGCGTGCCCAGCTCGTCGCAGCGCTTCAGGGCGGCATCGACGATCAGGTAACGGTCGGAAACCAGCAACGGATACTGCGCCTGGTAGCCCTCGCCTGCCCAGATGAAGGGCTTGACGAAACCTTCCCAGATCGCCGGACCGCCATCCACGGTGACGTGGGAGGCAACGCCCAGTTCTGCGGCGCGCTGCTCGATGAAGGTGCGCTCCTCGTCATCCACGCCGCCGGTATCGGCGAACACCGTGTGGACCTGCCAGCCGCGCTCCTGCAGGTAGGGCACGCAGAAGCTGGTGTCGAGGCCGCCGGAAAAGGCGAGGACGATGGTCTTGTCGGTCATGGAAAGATCTCGGTGGGGTGGTTGCCGGCCAGAGCCGACATGATCGCCTTCTGCACGTGCATCCGGTTCTCGGCCTCGTTGATCGCGATGCACTGCGGCGAGTCCATCACCGCGTCGGTTGCCTTGACGTTGCGGCGCAGCGGCAGGCAGTGGCTGAAGACGCCGTTGTTGGTCAGCGCCATCTTGGCCTCGTCGACCATGAAGTGACGGTACTGGTCGCGGATGGGTTTTTCCGGCGCCCAGTTGCCGAAGTACGGCAGTGCGCCCCAGCTCTTGGCGTAGACCACATCGGCGCCGGTGTAGGCGCCGGTGATGTCGTGGCTGACCGCCAGCGAGCCGCCGCTCTCAGCGACGTTGTCCGCCGCCCAGCCCATGTAGCGCTCATCGAGCACGTAGTCGGGTGTCGGGCACAGCAGGGTCACGTCCATGCCCATGCGCGTGGCAATGGTCAGCGCCGAGTTGGCGACCGCGGTGTTGAGCGGCTTGGGGTGGTAGGTCCAGGTCAGCACGAATTTTTTGCCGCGCAGGTCGGCGGTGCCGAAATGCTCCTGCAGCGCCATCACGTGGGCCAGTTCCTGGCACGGGTGGGTGATGGTCTCCATGTTGATCACCGGCACCGGCGCGTATTTGGCAAACGACTTCAGCACGCGGTCCTGGCGGTCCAGCGACCAATCGACGAACTTCGGGAAGGCACGCACGCCGATCATGTCCACATAGCGCCCCAGCACCTGGGCGACCTCCGCGATGTGCTCCTCGGTGTCGCCGTCCATCACCGTGCCCAGGTCGAACTCGATCGGCCATGCATCCTTGCCCGGCTGCAACACCACCGCGTGCGCTCCCAGCTGGAACGCGCCCAGTTCGAAACTCGTACGCGTACGCATCGACGGGTTGAAGAACACCAGCGCGATCGACTTGCCCTTGAGCTGGTCGCCGAGCTTGTCGCGCTTGAACGCCGCTGCCTGGATCAGCAGGGCGTCAAGCTCGGAGCGGGACCAGTCCTGGGTATTGAGGAAGTGCCTGGGGGTCATGCGTCATTCCGGAAGTAATGGAGCGGTTGAAGGAGGAGGCGGAAAGTGCGGGAGCCGGGAACAAAAAAACCCAGCTCGGTGGCTGGGCTTTTTTCGTCTGTCACGCCTGTTTTGCGTGCACGTGCGATGAGCTACCCGGCCGGAGTGGTGGGCAACGGTCGACGCGCACGCGAGGTCATGCCTGCCGCCATGTAGGCGGAGGTCAGGACATCGGCGTCGGCGCGGAGGGCAGTCATCGACCGGTGATCCTCGCATGCGCTGGCGGACACCGCAAGCATCCACGCACGCTCCGGCTAGTTTTCACGGTTGCTGCTGACAACCGGGGTCACGCCGATGCGGATGCGCAGGCGGTTGCCCGGGTCCTCGGCCAGGCGGGAACGGTACTTGGAGCCCTTGTAGACATAGTCCACGTCGTAGGCGATCGGACGCTGGAACTCGCGCCGGACCGGCACCACCGTGCAATCGCGGTTGCCGGCCTCCTCGGGTTCGTCGGGCTGGCGACCCAGCACCCCCCGCACCGCACCCACCACCCGCGACAGGCGCGAACCGACGTCCTCGTCCTCGGGGTCTGGCGTGCAGGTCTCCACCATCGCCGTCGCGGTGAGGGTCTGGTATACCGGCGTCACCCGCAGCACCTGCGCGTAGGCGAAGCGCACGTTCTCCAACTGGGTCAGGGTCACGTCCTGCGCGCTGGCGGGAGCCGCTGCCACGGCAAACAGCAACAGGGGCAGCAGGCGGAGACACATCATCGTGTTGGCGGACTCGGGCGGCAGGATGCCCAAGTGTATGCGGCAACGACAGGGCGCAAATGAATCACTGCTGTAGTGGCGCATGCCGTCCTGCGGCTGAACCTTCCGCCTGCGAACGCTAGAATGCCGCAACGTCCTTTTCCCGTGCCCCATGAGCCTGTACCTCTACAACAGCCTGAGCCGTCGGCTCGAAGCGTTCCAGCCGACCGACCCGGGCAACCCGACCATGTATGTCTGCGGGCCGACAGTCTACAACTACGTCCACATCGGCAATGCGCGCGGGCCCGTGGTGTTCGGCGTGCTGGCGGACCTGCTGCGGCGGCGCTACGGCGCGCTGACCTACGCCCGCAACATCACCGACGTGGATGACAAGATCAACGCGGCCGCTCGCGAGCAGCAGGTGCCGATCTCGGTAATCACCGACCGCTTCGCCGCCGCCTACCGCGATGACATGGCCGCGCTGGGCGTCGCACCGCCCGATATCGAACCGGAAGCGACCGCGCACATCGGTCCGATGATCGCGATGATCGAGCAGCTGATCGCCTCCGGGCATGCCTACGCAGCCGAAGGCCACGTGCTGTTTGCCGTTTCCAGCTTCGAGGGCTACGGCAAGCTCTCGCGTCGCAACATCGAGGACATGCTGGCGGGCGCTCGCGTGGACGTCGCGCCCTATAAGCGCGATGCCGGCGACTTCGTCCTGTGGAAGCCGTCCGACGAAGGGCTCCCGGGGTGGGAGTCGCCGTGGGGCCGTGGCCGTCCGGGCTGGCACATCGAGTGCTCCGCGATGGCCGCCGCCCACCTGGGCGAGACCATCGACATCCATGCCGGCGGCGTGGACCTGCAATTCCCGCATCACGAAAACGAGATCGCCCAGAGCGAGTGCGCCCACGGCGGCAAGCCGTTCGCGCGCTGGTGGCTGCACAACGGCATGCTCAACTTCGACGGCGCGAAGATGAGCAAGTCGGTCGGCAACATCGAACGCGTGCATGACCTGGTGCGGAAACACCCGCCCGAAGCGCTGCGCTACGCCCTGCTCTCCGCGCACTACCGCCAGCCGCTGGACTGGTCGGATGCGCTGATCGAGCGCTGCACGCGCACGCTGGACCGCCTGTACGGCACCCTGCGCGACATCGATGCGCTGGCGGGTGATTCCGCGTCGGCCAGCAACGTCGATGCACCGATACCGGCCGCGATCGAAGCCGCGCTGGACGACGACCTCAACACCCCGCGGGCGCTGTCGGAACTGGCATCCATCGCCTCGGTCGCGCGTGGGATACGCAACAACTACGTTCATTCTCAAAGCCGCGACGATTCGCACACGCTCACGGATCTGATCGCAGAAGCCCGCAACCTCCGCGCCGCCGGCCGTGCCCTCGGCCTGCTGCAGCAGTCGCCCGAGGCTTGGTTCAACCGCGGCGGGGATGAGGATGCGCATATCCAGGCGCTGATCGACGAACGCACCGCCGCCAAGGCCACCAGGGACTTTGCCCGCGCCGACGCCATTCGCGAGCAGCTGGCTGCCGAAGGCGTGGTGCTGGAAGACACACCGGCCGGCGTGCGCTGGAAACGTGCCTGAGCTGGACATCCGATTTTTTGAGAGCGAGTCGTACCGTGACTGAAGTCAAGCTGCCCACACCCTTCCCGCTGGAAGCCAGCGCCGCCGAAGCGCAAGCCGCGATTCGCGACGAGTTCGCGTTCTTCGGCGACTGGTCGGAGCGCTACCAGTATCTTATCGACCTGGGGCGGAAACTGCCGGATCTTCCCGCCGAGTTGAAGACCGAAGAGCATCGCCTGCTCGGTTGCCAGTCGATGGTCTGGATCGTCAGCAGCGGCGATACCGACAGGCTCGACTTCCACGCGATCAGCGATTCGGCCATTGTCTCCGGCCTCATCTACCTGGCGCTGCGCGTCTATTCCGGCCGCAGCGCCAGCGAGATCGTCGCCACCGACGCCGAGTACATCGGTGATATCGGCCTGGCCAAGCATCTTTCGCCCACCCGCAACAACGGCCTGGCGGCGCTGCTCGCCTTCATCCGCGAGACGGCTACCCAAGCCTCGGGCGATGCCTGACCTGCCGCTGGGGTGAAAACGGAAAACCCCGCCGTGGGCGGGGTTCCGGATACGTCGTTCGCGCGGAACACGCCGCGCATGGCCGCAGGATCAGTCGCCCATCTGCTTGCGCAGGTGCTCCCAACGTTCCTGGGCGTCGATCGTGCGTTCGGCCGTCAATCTCGCGTCCAGGCGCTCCAGCCCGATTTCCTCACCGGTGTCCACGCAGTAGCCGTAATCACCCGTGTCCACCCGCTTGAGCGTGCTGTCGATCTTGCTTATCAGCTTGCGGTAGCGGTCACGGGTACGCAGCTCCAGCGAGTTCTCGGTCTCGCGGGTCGCACGCTCGGCCTCGTCGCCGACGTCGCGCACCTCTTCCTTCAGGTTCTCGATGGTCTGCTTGGACTCTTCCACCAGATCATCGCGCCATTGCAGCAGGCGCTGGCGGAAGTACTCCAGCTGGAGGGCGCTCATGTACTCCTCATCGTCCGAGGGGAAGTAATCCTTCGGCACGATGGGGCGACCGGATGCCTTGTCGATCTTGTGCGGAACGACCTTGAACTTGGTCTTTACCGCGGGTGGTTGCGATTTACCTACAACCGCGACGGCCACCTTGCTCAAACGGCGCTTGGCAGGAGCCGCGGACTTCGCCGTTTCCTTGGCCGGCGCGGCGGTTTTGGCTGGCGCCTTGGCTGTGCTCTTGGCAGCTTTTTTCACTGCGGCCTTCTTGGCGGGCGCCTTCTTGGCCGGAGCGGCGGTCGCCGCTGCGGTCGTGGCGGGCGCTTCCTTCTTCCCGGCAACTTTCTTCACGGCGACCTTTTTGGCGGCGGCTTTCTTGGCTACCGGAGCCTTCTTCGTCGCTGCAGCGGATTTGGTGGTCGTTTTCTTGGCACTCGGCTTGCTGTCGATGGTACTGGCTACCTTCTTTTTCGCGGCCGCCTTGCTGGCAGGGGCCGTTTTGGATGGGGACTTGGCGACCGGCTTCGTGGCCGCGGCGGACTTGGTGGCGACGGTGGCCTTGCTTGCCTTTGCCGTCTTCGCGGCCGCCGTCTTGCCTGACGCCGGATCGGACGTGTTTCTGGTTTTCTTGGCGACCTTCGTCGCGGATTTTTTCACGGCCACGAGCCACCTGTCCTGTTTCGATTCCCTTGTGACGGGAAAGCGCGCTGTTATACCCTGCCCCAGCACCCGCGGCAACTACGCGAGGACGATGCCGCAAGTTTTCTACCGATATGGCGCTGGCTGCAAGGCCATCGCTGCCGCTGGACAGAGCGGTTATTCCGTCCATTCTACATTTCGCGCGTGATGACTGCCTGACATGAACTTCCGTGATTGACCGTCTGCTCATCGCGTTGCTGCGAGGATACAAGCGCTGGATCAGTCCCCTGCTGGGGCCGCGCTGCCGATTCCATCTCACCTGCTCGGAGTACGCGATGCAGGCCATTGCCCGCTTCGGTGTGTTCAAGGGCGGCTGGCTGGCACTGCGCCGCATCCTGCGCTGCCATCCGCTGCACCCGGGCGGCAATGATCCTGTCCCACCTGCGTCCTGACACCCCATCTCCGAGGACTTCCATCGATGCCATCCCCCGCCACTCTCATCGTCAACGCCCGACTGGTCAACGAAGGCCGCGAATTCAACTCCGACCTGCGCATTGCCGATGGTCGCATCGCCGACATCGCCCCCGGCCTCTCGGCCCGCCACGGCGAGACGGTGGTGGATGCCGCCGGTCGCCGGTTGTTGCCCGGCATGATCGATGACCAGGTCCACTTCCGCGAGCCCGGGATGGAATACAAGGCCGACATGGCGATCGAGTCCGGCGCCGCCGTCGCCGGCGGCCTGACCAGTTTCATGGACATGCCCAACACCAGCCCGCCGACGCTGGACTCGACCGCGCTTGAAGACAAGTACGCGCGCGCCGCCGGCAGGGTCTGGGGCAACCACGGCTTCTACCTGGGCACCAGCACCGACAACCTGGAAGCGATCCAGCGCCTGGATCCGCGCTCGGCACCCGGGGTCAAGGTGTTCATGGGCGCTTCCACGGGCAACATGCTGGTGGATGACCCTGAGGTGCTGGATGCGGTGTTCCGCGACGTGCCCACGCCGATCATCACCCACTGTGAAGACACGCCGATGATCGAAGCGGCGACCGCGGTCTACAAGGCGAAATACGGCGACGATATCCCGGCCGAGTGCCATCCCGATATCCGCTCGCGCGAGGCGTGCATAAAGTCGACCCGGCTGGCCATCGAGCTGGCGCGCCGCCATGGCACCCGGCTGCACGTGCTGCACATCTCGACGGCTGACGAGCTGGCGCTGTTCGAGCGCGGCCCGCTGATACGCGCCGACGGCAGCCGCAAGCAGATCACCGCCGAGACCTGCATCCACTTCCTGCGCTTTGACCGCAGCGACTACGCCGAGCTGGGCCACCTGATCAAGTGCAACCCGGCGATCAAGGATCCGGCCGATCGCGAGACCCTCATCCGCGCGCTGGCCGATGACGTGATCGACGTGCTTGCGACCGACCACGCGCCACATCTGCTGGAAGAGAAGCAGAACGTCTACACCCGCGCGCCCAGCGGATTGCCACTGGTCCAGTACGCGCTCAACGCGGCGCTCGAGCTGGTCCACGAGGGGCACCTCACGACCGCGCAGGTGGTGCAGAAGTTCGCCCACGCACCGGCCCAGCTGTTTGACGTCAGCCAGCGCGGCTTCCTGCGCGAAGGCTATGCCGCCGACCTGGTTCTGATCGACGACGTGCCGCTGACCGTCCGCCGCGAGGACGTGCTGTCCAAATGCGGCTGGTCACCGTTCGAAGGGAAAACCTTCCACAGCCGCATCGGCGCGACCTGGGTCAACGGCAGGCTTGCCTGGGACGGCGAGCGCCTGGTCGGGTCGCCAAATGGCCAGCGTCTGGCGTTTGACCGATGAGGACCGGCTTCGCGGCCACACTGGCGCTTCTGTCCGCGTGTGCCTGCAGCAGTGCGATCACCCCGGCCCGGGCGGTGGCCGCGGACCTGACCGCAGTAGATGCACGCTCGGCCGCTCCCTCCTCTCCCGCAGGAGCGGCGAAGGTCGTGTTCCCAGGCAGCGTAGAACAGGGCTCGCTGGTGATCGGCAAGGTGCCCGTCGGCAGCCGCGTCAGACATTCAGGGCGCGATCTGCTGGTGACTCCGTACGGGACTGTGGTCTTTGGTATCGCGCGCGATGCGGCAGACACCACCACCGTCGAGGTCACGCCTCCCGCGGGTGCCCCAACCACGGCAACGATCTTGATCACGCCCCGCGATTGGCCGATCGAGCGCGTCAACGGCGTGCCGCCCAGCACGGTGAAGCCGGCACCGGCGCTCGCGGCAAGGATTGCGCGTGAGCAGGCGTTGGTTACCGCGGCACGCAAGCGCGAGGACGCCCGCACGGACTTCACCCAGGCGTTCATCTGGCCGGTCGAGGGGCGCATCAGCGGCCGATTCGGCAACCAGCGCGTGTACAACGGCACTCCCGGCTCGGCCCACTCCGGGATGGACATCGCCGTACCGACGGGCACGCCGGTGAAAGCGCCCGCCGCGGGCGTGGTGACCTTTGCCGACGACCTGTACCTGACCGGCGGGACGGTCCTGCTGGACCATGGCCACGGCGTCAGCTCCAACTTCCTCCACCTCTCGCGCATGGACGTGGCAGTGGGCGACCGGGTCGAGCAAGGTCAGGTGATCGCCGCAGTTGGTGCGACGGGGCGCGCGACCGGGCCGCACCTGCACTGGGGCGTGAACTGGCTGGATGTGCGCGTGGATCCGTTGCTGGTGCTTGAGCGCCCGCGCTGACTTCGGCGGTCGCGGTTATGCCGGCTCGGCGGTTGCAACCACTGGCACCCGACCGGTCACCCGGTCCCGGCCGGCAGCCTTGCTGGCGTACAGTGCCGCATCGACGCGATCCAGGAGCTGAGCGGCGCTTTCACCCTCGGCGAGCTCGGCGACACCCAGGCTGAGCGAGGCATCGAAGAGGTGGCCATCGATCGAAAGCGGCCGGCAGTTGACCGCCGAGCGGAGATTTTCCGCAACGCCCATCGCCTCTTCCAGATGGGTGTCGGGCAACACCACCAGCAACTCGTCTCCGCCCCAGCGACCAAGACTGTCGTAGGTCCGCAGCCGGTTGCGGGTACGCAGAGCGATGATTTTCAGGCATGAATCACCGATACCGTGCCCATACTCGTCGTTGATGCGCTTGAACCGGTCGATATCGAAGAACACCACCGACAACGGGATCCGCCGGCGATGGGATTCCTCCACGCAGGCTTTCAGGCGGTTCTGGATCGCGGGTCGTGACATCGCACCGGTCAGCACATCCACGCTCGCCAAGCGGCTGGCGCGGTCACGGTCTCGGCGCAGTTGCTGCAGGGTATCGCTCAGTCCGATCATGAACACCAGCCCGGCAAGCAGCAACGCACCCGGCAGTGCATGCATCAGCCACGGCGGGCCCGCCCAGAGGCCGCTGGTCTCGCCCACCCGGACGATCAGCAGCACCATCATCGGCAGCCAGGCCGCCAACACGAAGTAGCCGGAGCGACGGCGTTGCAGGCACCCGTGCACGGCCGCCACCAGGATCAGCGCGGCTCCAAGCAGAAGTATCAGGTTGCCGACCACGGGCACCCAGTAAGCCTCGCTGAGCCAGGTGCCCAGTGCAAACAGGGCGAACAGGACGGTGCAGCCCAACAGCATGTTCCACAGCTTCGGCTGGCGATCGCGCATCTCCATGTAGCGGGTGAGAAAAACCACGCTGAAAACCGCGACCGCAACCACAAACAGACGCGGCAGCCGCCAGTCGTCGCCCAATTGCGCCGCCAACGCGGGCACCCTGCGGATATCGCCGCTGTGGGTCGCAAAGAACCCAACCTGGGCAAGCATGCTGAGGCTCAGATACGCGTAACCGCGCTCGCCAATTCCCACCCAGAAGCCCAGGGCGAGCAGCGCCATCAACGCGAGGCCGCCCAGCAGCAAGGCCCGCCAGGCCACATGGGACAGGTCCGCACGGTGGACGTCTCGCAGGGACTCGATCGACACCGCCATCGGCGTGCTGTCCGGCGAGTGGACGTGGACATAGATGGGGGTTCCGGCAGGCAGTCCGGAGGGAATCGGGAACACCAGTCCGCGACTGGAAAAGCCCTGGTCTGCATGAGGCCCGAGAAGCGCGCGGGTAACCGGCTCGCTGCTCCCCGGCAGCCACGCTTCAACCGTGTTGTGGCCGGGCGAATGCAGCACCAGTTGCGGATGCTCCTTCGCACTTACCGATCGGTCCGCGGTGATCTTCCACCAGCGCGGCCGCGGTGTGAACTCGTGGATCGTGCCGCCGACAACGGGTGCAAATTCGGCATCCAGCGCGCCGCCGATGACGCCGGCAGCGTCCGGTTCGGGGTCCAGGCGGGATACCGTGACGTGCGCCAGCGTTCCGGTCGGCGGCGCGCTTCGCGACTCGTCGGCGATCGCCAGCACGACGCCGGGCAGGAGCAGAAACAGCAAGATCGCCGCCAGCCTTCGCGTCACCGAACCCCGAAGTCCGTACGACTGCGCCGTTGATTTCGATCGTGTCATACGCCCCCCGCGCACTGATCCGAAGCATAGCCGGCAAATACGGCGAATAACACACGAAAACGTCAAACGCGCGGCGGCGCGAGGAGATACGCGCGGAGGAGATTCACGCGAAGGAGCTACACGCGGATGCGCGCCCCGCTCAATCTCGGGCCGATCGCCACGCGGTCCAGAGCGTCTTTACCGCGGGCAAGGGCGCGGTCGCACCATGGGTCGCCAGCCTCTCACGAGCGAGTGCCGACCAGATCCGTCGCACAGGGGCGCCCGAGCGGGTGGTGGGCCATTGCCGGCGAAGCTCTGCTGCCCACACGGCGACCGGATCCCCATCGGCGGCGCGGGCGAGCATGTCCAGAGGTACGCCGCCGTCGCCCTCGTGGGCCATCCGCCAGTTCAGCAGGTTCGCCGCAACCACCCGCTCGTCGCCGGGAACGGCGCGCGTATCAAACAGGGCATTGTCCACCTGGGCCACGGCGCTTGCGAAAGGTGCCAGCCTATCGAACGCGGCGGCGACGTTCGCCGGTCGTTCGCGCGCGTCGGCCAGTGCCGGCAGCGCATGCGCCAGCGATTGCCACGGCGCCGGAAAGGCCTGGAGCACGGTGGCCAGGGGATGGCGGCGTGCGCCCCGGGTCCAGCCGCTCAATTCTTCCTGCCACCATCCGAGCTTGGCCTTGCCGGGAATCGGGTCGGACCCGCCCCAGGCCGCGTCGACCAGTTCCTGCTGCAAGGTCGCCCACGCTAGGGCTACGTCGCGCTGGTCGGCAGGAACGAATACCTCCGCGATGCTCCACTCGGGCCACCGGCCGCGCCACTTTGCGAGGAAGTCGGCCAGCGCGGCCGAACCATCATCACGCGCGTCGGCAGGACGCTCATCACCCGGGGCGTTGTCTGAGTCGCTCATCGGATCGCCGGCCAGCTGGACGGATCGGCGAGCGAATGCGGGTCGCGCAGCAAGACATCTCCCCCCCACCCGGCCGGGTCGTCACCATCCAGGCGGTAACCCCACAGCGCCACCACCGACGGCATCCCGGCGGCGCGCGCGGCGATGATGTCGCGCTCGTCATCGCCCACGTAGATACACGACTCAGCGGGCACGCCGATCCGCTCGGCGGCAACCACAAGCGGCAGCGGGTCGGGCTTGCGGGTAGCCAGGGTGTCGCCGCCGATCAGCACCGCGCAGCGCTCCTGCCAGCCGAGCATGGGAATCAGTCGTTGCGCCAGGTACTCGGGTTTGTTGGTCACGATGCCCCAGACCGTGCCGGCCGACTCCAGCGTTCCCAGCACCGCCTCGATGCCGTCGAACGGAGCGCCATGCAGTCCCAGCTCCTGCTCGTACCGACTCAGGAACTCCGGGATCCAGCTCTCCCGTTCGTCCGCATCAACCTCTGGAAACGCCGCTGCGGCCATGGCGCGGGCGCCCTTGGAAACGTGCGGACGCAGTTCGGCGAGCGTCATCGCTTGATGTCCGCGCGCCGCGCGCATGCCGTTGATCGTCGCCAGCATGTCCGGCGCGCTGTCCAGCAAGGTACCGTCGAGGTCGAACAGGACCACCTTGGGGAACAACACGTTCAAGCCGCCTTGCGCGCTGCCGCCAGATAGTTGACCTCGGTGCGACTGGTCACGCGGGCGGCGTTGCGCCAGGGCTCGTACATCAGGCCACTGACGTCCTCCAGCTGCAGGCCGGCGGCGCGCAGCCAGCTGCCCAGCTCGGAGGGCTTGATGAAGTCGCGGTATCGATGGGTTCCCTTGGGCAACACGCCGGCGACATACTCCGCGCCCACGATCGCCAGCGCGAACGCGGCCGGCGTGCGGTTGAGCGTGGAAAGGAACAGCTGGCCGCCGGGCTTGAGCAGGGTCGCGCAGGCGTCGATGACCGCGCCTGGATCGGGCACGTGCTCGAGCATCTCCATGCAGGTGACCACGTCGAAACGGCCAGGCAGTTCGGCGGCCAGCGACTCGGCCGACTGCAGGCGATAGGTCACATCCGCGCCACTTTCCAGGGCATGCAGGCGGGCGACCTTGATCAGCTCCGGCGCCAGGTCGATGGCGGTGACGTGTGCGCCCTCGCCTGCCAGGGCCTCGCTCAGCAAACCGCCGCCACAACCAATGTCCAGCACCTGCTTCCCCGCCAGCGCCGCCCTCTTGGCCACATAGGCCAGGCGCGGCGGATTGAGCGCGTGCAGGGCTTTTTGCGGGCCCTGCGGATCCCACCAGCGGCTGGCCAGGGCGCCGAACTTGTCCAGCTCGGCCTGGCTGAAGTTGTCATCGCGCACGCTGTCGGTGGTGCTCATCGGGTGGAACTCCGGGTGTTCAAGCTTGGATCGCGGCGATCCGGGTGCGCCATTGGCGCGCGTTGGCAATCAGTGCCTGGCAATCCATGCCGACCAGTTCGCGCTGCTGCATGCGCGTCTTGCCGTCGATCCAGACATCGGTGACCTGATGGCGGCCGGTGGCATACACCACCTGGGAGACGACGTCGTGCAGCGGCTGGGTTTCGATCTGCTGCAGATCCACGCACGCCAGGTCGGCACGTTTGCCCACCTCTATCGAGCCGATGCTGTCCTCCAGCCCCATCGCCCTCGCACCGCCCAGGGTCGCGGCCCGCAACGCGCTGACGGCACTGAATGCGGTCGCGTCTCCAGCGACGGCCTTGGCCAGCTGCGCGGCGGTGCGCATCTCGCCGAACATGTCCAGATCGTTGTTGCTGGCCGCGCCGTCGGTGCCGATGGCGATGTTGATGCCGGCCTGCTCCAGCTTGCCGACGGGGCAGAAACCGGATGCCAGCTTGAGGTTGGATTCGGGGCAGTGCACCACGCTGACGCCGCGCTCGGCGCACAGGCCGATCTCGGCATCGGTCAATGAGGTCATGTGCACGGCGATCAGTCGGTCATTGACCAGGCCGAGCCGTTCCAGGCGGGCCAAGGGACGCTGGCCGTACTTCTGCAGCGACTCCTCGACCTCGTGCGCGGTCTCGTGCGTGTGCAGGTGCACCGGGATGTCGAGCTGGTCGGACAGCATCCGGATCCGCTCGAAGCTGGCATCGGAGACGGTGTAGGGGGCGTGCGGAACGAAGGCCATCGTCACCAGTGCGTTATCCCGCCACTGGTCATGGACATCGATGGCGCGATCGAAGTACTCCCCATCCGACTTCGCCCAGGCGGTGGGAAAATCGATGACCGGCAGGCCGACCCGCGCGCGGAAGCCGAGCTTCTGGTACGTCGCTGCCTGCACGTCGGGGAAAAAGTAGTTCTCGTTGGCGCAGGTGGTACCGCCACGAAGCATTTCCGCCACGGCCAGGGTCACTCCGTCGGCGACGAACTCCGGACCGATGACCTCGGCCTCGATCGGCCAGATGTGCTCCTGCAGCCACACCATCAAAGGCAGGTCATCGGCGATGCCGCGCAGCAGCGTCATCGGGTTGTGCGTGTGCGCGTTGACCAGGCCGGGGATCAGCACCGAGCCCGGGCGCGCCACCGTTTCGCGTGCGTGGAAACGCTGCCTGGCCTCGGCCGTCGGCAACAACCCGACGATCGCGCCGTTGGATATGGCGACGGCGTGATCCACCAGCACGTCATTGCCGGGTGCGACCGGGACCACCCAGCCCGCCTCGATCAGCAGGTCGCATTCGCGCGGCGCGGTATCGCTCATTACTTGACCCGGCTGACGTATTCGCCGGAGCGCGTGTCGACCTTGATGATCTCGTCCTGGGCCACGAACAACGGCACGCGCACGACGGCGCCCGTCTCCAGGGTTGCCGGCTTGCCGCCGCCGCCGGAGGTATCACCACGCACGCCCGGATCGGTCTCGACGATCTTCAGGTCGACGAAGTTGGGCGGCGAGACAAAGATCGGGTTGCCGTTCCACAGGGTCACGACGCAGTCTTCCTCGCCCTTGAGCCACTTGGCCGCATCACCCACGCCATTCTTGTCGGCCTGGACCTGGTCAAACGACTCCGGATCCATGAAGTGCCAGTGCTCACCGTCGGTGTACAGGAACTGCATGTCCGTATCCATCACGTCCGCGCCTTCCAGCGAGTCGGTCGCCTTCATGGTGACTTCCTGGGTACGCCCGGTCTTGATGCTGCGGTACTTCACGCGGGTGAAAGCCTGGCCCTTGCCGGGCTTGATGAAGTCCGTATCAGTAATGACGCAAGGCTCATTATTGATGAGGATCTTCAGGCCGTTCTTGACGTCGTTCAAGCCATAGGTGGCCATCGGGAACTCCTGGAGTGTGGTGGAAAGCCGGGTGCCGGGGCCGCGTGTGTGACGGCCCGCTAGAATGGACGGCTGCACCCGGTGGACCGGTTGCAGGCAAATCTGGATACGAATGATAACCGCAGGCCCCTCGCCCATACAGTCAGACCCCGCGCCGCAACGTTGGCAACAGTTGTGGCGCGACGCGGTGCGCGATCCGCGCGAGCTGGCAGGGCTGCTCGGCCTGAACCCTGACCGCTTGGGCATCAGTGACGCCGCGGCGAGCCAGTTTGCGCTGCGCGTGCCGCGCGGGTTCATCGCGCGGATGCGCCGCGGCGATCCGAATGACCCCCTCCTGCGGCAGGTGCTGCCGCTGGATGCGGAGATGCAGTCGAGCCCTGGATTCAGCCTGGACGCCGTGGGCGACGGCCCGGCCAACGCCGGCACCGGGGTGATCCGCAAGTACCGCGGCCGCGCCCTGCTGGTCGCCACCGGCAGTTGCGCGATCAATTGCCGCTACTGCTTCCGCCGCCACTTCCCCTACGCCGAGCAGAACGCGTCGATCGGAGGCTGGGGCGATGCGGTCGCGGCGATTGCCGCCGACCCGGACATCAACGAGGTAATCCTTTCCGGCGGCGATCCTTGGTCATTGTCGACCGCGAAACTCGCCGCGCTGACGGACACCCTGGCGGACATTCCGCATATTCGCCGCCTGCGCGTCCATACCCGGCTGCCGGTTGTGCTGCCCGAACGGGTCGATGCGGAACTGGTCCAATGGCTCGCCGACCTGCCCTGGCCGGTCGCGGTGGTACTGCACGCCAACCACGCCAACGAGTTCGACGAGCACGTCGACGCGGCGGTCGCTCGACTGCGCGGCGCCGGCGCCACGGTGCTCAACCAGGCCGTGCTGCTGCGCGGCGTCAACGACTCGGTGGATGCGTTGGCGGCCCTGAGTGAGCGCGGGTTCGCCGCAGGCGTGCTGCCCTATTACCTGCACCAGCTCGACCGCGTGCAGGGTGCCGCGCACTTTGAGGTGAGCGATGAGCGTGCGCTGGAACTGCATGCGCAGCTGGCCGCGCGCCTCTCGGGTTATCTGGTCCCGCGCCTCGTACGCGAGGTGGCCGGCGATAGCGGCAAACGCCCCTTGGCTGCGGTGACGGACGGAGACCGCTGGGAAGCTGGGTAGCACGGTCCGCTGGACGCCAGGAGGCACGAAGTGACCCGACGCAAGTCTTGGGTGACACTCTTGCGCGATACTCGCCCTCCAAGCACCGGGAAGGAACGCACATGCAATTGGGGAAGGACAAGACGCTGCGCCTGATGATCGTCGACGACAGCGTCGACGATGCCGAGGCCATCGCCAACACATTGCGCAACAGCGGGATCGCAGTGCGTCCCAGCCGCCCGGAGACCGCCGACGCACTCGCCGGGCTGCTCGCCACCCAACCCATGGACCTGCTGCTGGTGGCCCGAAGCTCGCAAGCGATCCCGCTGGAGCAGGTGGTTGCCCAGGTGGGCAGCAGCGGCAAGGACCTGCCGATGGTGGCCATGGTCGAGACCATGGATGCCGAACAGATGCTCCAGATGAGCAACCTGGGAATCCACGCCACCGTGCTGCGTGACCAGCCCGCGCACATGGAAGCGGTGATCCGCCGCGAGTGGAGTGACCTGGAAGCCCGGCGCGCTCTGCGCCGGCTCGAATCGCAGGTGCGCGAAACCGAGCGCCGCTGCGACGCGTTGATCGACTCCTCGCGCGACCCGATCGCCTACGTGCACGAGGGCATGCACATCCGCGCCAACAGCGCCTATCTGGAGATCTTCGGCTTCGAGTCCTTCGAGGACATCGAGGGGATGTCCTTGCTGGACCTGATTGCGCCGCAGCACATCGACGAATTCCGCGACCTGTTGAAGCGCCTGGGCAAGGGCGAGGCGCCGCCGCCGCGCCATGAGATCGAAGCGCGCACGCTGGACGGCACCGGCTTCCCGGCGGTCATGGAGTTCACCTCCGCCAGCTACGAGGGCGAGGCCTGCCAGCAGGTCGTGCTGCGCCGCCAGGAGCTGGATCCGGAGCTGGCGCGCGAGGTGGAGGAGCTGCGCCATCGCGACCAGGTCACCGGCCTGCTGAATCGTGCCAGCTTCCTGCGCACGCTGGAGGATGCGGTTACCGATGCCGCCCGTGACGCGGGCCGCCAGGGGTTCCTGCTGGTCGAGCCCGACCACTACGCCCACCTGCTGCAGGACATAGGCCTTGACGCAGCCGACGAGTTGATCGCGGCGTGCGCGAAGCGGCTGCAGAGCGCGCTGGGCGAAAACGACATTGCCGCGCGCTTCGGCGAACACCAGTTCGCCGTCCTGCGCCCGGACAGCGACTACCACGACACCACCGCGCTGGCCGAGTCGATCCGCGCGGCCTTCGCCAATCATGTGCTGGAGACCGAGGCGCATTCGCTCACCGCCACCGTCAGCATCGGCGGCGTCCAGATCGGGCAGAAGATCGCCAGCGTCACCGAAGTGCTGGGCAAGGCGCATGAAACCGTGCAGGCCAACCTGGCCGTTGGTGGCAACCGTATTGACATCTTCGACCCCGGAGCGGTCGACCGTGCCGAGCAGGAGCGGATCGAGGCCTGGGTGACCCGGATCCGCGACGCCATCGACGGGGACCGCTTCACCTTGCACTACCAGCCGCTGATCGGCCTGCACGGCGAGCCGATCGAGATCTACGACGCCTACCTGCGCATGCTCGGTGAACACGGCGAGCTGGTGCCGCCGCCCGCGTTCCTGCCCATTGCCGAGGAACACGGACTGTTGTGGGAGATCGATCGCTGGGTGGTGGGCAAGGCCATCGATGCGATCGGCGCGCGCATGAAGGCCGGTCACCGCACGACCCTCATGGTGCGCATCAGTGAGGTGTCCCTGCAGGACGACAGCCTGGCCCAGCACGTCGCCGAACGTCTGGCCAAGTTCGAGGCCGATGGCGCCCTGCTGGTCCTGCAGTTGCCCGAGTCGAAGGTATTCACCCACCTCAAGGCCGCCAAGGATTTCCAGCAGCAGATGGCCAGGCTCGGGGTGCGCGTAGGCCTGGAGCAGTTCGGCAGCGGGTTGAACTCCTTCCAGTTGCTGAGCCACTTTGACGCGGCGTTCCTCAAGCTCGACCGCAGCTATATGGAGGACCTGCCGGCCAACCCCGAATACCAGGCACGGATCCGCGAGATCGCAGCGAAGGCGCGCGAAACCGGGCCACAGACGATCGCCGAATTCGTCCAGGACGCGGCCAGCATGAGCGTGCTGTTCGCTGCCGGAATCGATTACGCGCAGGGCCAGTTCCTTGCCGCCGCCGGGCCGGAGATGGACTACACCTTCGGTTGAGAGGTCCCAGCCGCTGGAGCAAAGCGGTCAAACAGAAAAACCCGCCAGATGGCGGGTTTTCCTTTTGCTGAAAAGAGTCGATCAGGCCACCGTGCGCACCGTGTCCGCCCGCGCCCGCAGGGCGTTGATTCGCTCCTCCAGCGGCGGGTGGCTGAGCAGCAGGCGGCGCATGCCATGGCCGACCGCGCCGCTGATCCCGAACGCGGCCACCTGATTGGGCAAGGTATTGACGCCGTTGTTCTGGCCGAGCTTCTGCAGCGCGGCAATCATCTTGTCGCGACCGGCCAGGCTGGCGCCGCCGGCATCGGCGCGGAACTCGCGGTAGCGCGAGAACCACATCGCGATCATGTTCGCCAGCAGGCCAAACACCATGTCCAGCACGAACACGGTGATGTAGTAGCCAAAGCCGACGCCGCTGCTCTCGCGGTTGCCGCTCAGGTAGCTGTCGACGATCCTGCCGACGATCCGGGCCGCCACGATCACGAACGTGTTGAGCACGCCCTGCACCAGCGCCATCGTCACCATGTCGCCGTTGGCAACGTGGCTGACCTCGTGCGCAAGCACCGCTTCCGCCTCGTCGCGGCTCATTGAGCCCAGCAGGCCGGTGGATACCGCCACCAGCGAATTGTTGCGGGTCGGTCCGGTGGCGAAGGCATTGATCTCCGGCGCCTCATAGATCGCGACCTCCGGCATCTTGATCCCGGCAGCCTCGGCCTGCCTGCGCACCGTGGCAACCAGCCACTGCTCGGCCTCGTTGCGCGGCGTCTCGATCACCTGTGCCCCGGTGGAGCGCTTGGCCGCCCATTTGGAAATCATCAGCGAGATCAGTGAACCGCCAAAGCCGAAGATCATCGCGAACACCAGCAAGGTGCCGTTGTCACCCAGCCGGATGCCAAAAACGCCCTGCAACACGCTCAGTACCACGCCCAACAGCACCATCACCGCCAGGTTGGTGGCCAGGAACAACCCGATCCGCTTGAACATCGACACTTTCCTTACCTGCGCGGGTTGCGCAGCCGTACCGCAATCTGTGGCACGCTCAGGCCAAATTCAAGAGCCAGCGATCCTGAGACACCATGGCGTCAGACTTGGACTGTCCGCATTTGGTGACCGACCGACCGGACCCGCGCGCGGTCGTGCCGCGAAGTGGCTACCGCGGCCGCTTCGCGCCCTCACCCACCGGGCCACTGCATGCGGGCTCGCTGCTGTCCGCGCTCGGAAGCTGGCTGCTCGCCCGCTCGGCCGGCGGTGAATGGCTGGTCCGCATCGAGGACGTCGACCGCACCCGCGAAGTCGCCGGCGCCGCCGCCGCGCAACTCTCGGCGTTGAGCGCTTTCGGGCTGCGCCCCGACGCGCCGGTCGTATACCAGTCGCACCGCGAACCGCTCTACCAGCAGGCACTGGAAAAATTGCTCGACGCCGGGGCCGCCTTCGAATGCCACTGCAGCCGCAGTCAACTGGCCGCGGTCGGGGGAATCCATCGCCGCTGCGTGGCACGATCGGACCGGCGCGACCCGGCGACCCGCTTCCGTGTCGCCGATGACAGCGCGATCTCCTTCACCGACCGGATCCGCGGACACGTACAGCAGGACGTCCAGCGCGAGGTCGGCGATTTCGTCATCCGCCGCTCGGATGGATGCTGGGCCTATCAGCTGGCGGTCGTGGTCGACGACGCAGCGCAGGGCATCACCGACGTGGTCCGCGGCGCGGACCTGATCGGATCCACCGCGCGCCAGATCCTCCTGCAACGCGCCCTGGGTCTGCCGACCCCACGCTACGCCCACCTGCCGCTGTTGCTCGATGCGGCCGGGAGGAAGCTCTCCAAGTCCGAGCGGGCCCACCCACTGGACCCTTCCGATCCGGTTCCCGCGTTGCGCAGCGCGTGGAGGATGCTGGGCCAGGATGTCGCGTGCCTGCTCGACGCCGCCGACGTGGAGACGCTCCTGGAACAGGCCGTCGCGAACTTTGAACCTGGCCGGATCCCGGTCAAACCAGCACGGAGTGAACCGGCGGCGACCTCGCACAAACGCTGACGCTCTGATACACCTTAGGGCCCCACCCCGACACCACCGGGCCAGCCATCACCCGCCTGGCCCCACCCGGAAGCCCACCGGCCCTCATCTAGGAGAACACCATGTCGCAACGCATCGCCCTGGTCACCGGAGGTACCGGCGGAATCGGTACCGCAATCGTCAAGCGGCTCAGCAAGATGGGGCACAAGGTGGCGACCAACTACCGCGACGAGGCCCGTGGACGCGCCTGGCAGGAAAAAATGAAGGCAGAAGGATATGACGTCGTTCTCGCCGCCGGCGACGTGTCCTGCCCGGAGCAGGGCGCCGCCATGGTCCGGGACATCGAGAAACAGCTCGGGCCGGTCGACATCCTCGTCAACAACGCCGGCATCACGCGCGACGCCACGTTCCACCGGATGACGTCGCAGCAATGGGACGAGGTGATCTGCACCAACCTCAACTCGTGCTTCAACATCACCCGCGCAGTCATCGAAGGTATGCGTGAGCGCAAATGGGGCCGCATCGTCCAGATCAGCTCGATCAACGGTCAGAAGGGCCAGTACGGGCAGGCCAACTACGCCGCGGCCAAGGCAGGCATGCACGGTTTCACGATCTCGCTTGCACAGGAAAACGCGCGGATGGGGATCACCGTCAATACGGTATCGCCAGGCTACATCGGCACCGAGATGGTGATGGCGGTACCGGAGGAAATCCGCGAGAAGATCATCGCCCAGATCCCCACCGGCAGGCTCGGTACGCCCGATGAAATCGCCTACGCGGTCAGCTTCTTCATCCCCGAGGAGGCCGGCTGGATCACCGGCGCGAACCTGTCGGCAAACGGTGGCCAATACATGGGTTGGTAACCTCGCCTGCACCTCTGGCGATGTTGCAAGGCTCCGGTTGCTCCGCCATGCTGCGGGGCATCATTGCTGCAGGCGACCTGTCGATGTCATCCAAGCGTGTCATCAAGAAGTATCCCAACCGGCGTCTCTACGACACCCGCATCTCGAGCTACATCACCATCGAGGATGTGCGCCAGCTGATCGTCGACGGCGAGGAGTTCGAGGTGGTGGATGCGCGATCGGGCGATGACCTCACCCGCCAGGTGCTGCTACAGATCATCACCGAGCACGAGCAGGATGGAGAGCCGATGCTCTCCACCGAGCTGTTGAGCCAGATCATCCGTTTCTATGGCGACTCGCTGCAGGGCTACATGGGCAGTTACCTGGAGCAGTCGATGCAGGCGTTTCTGGACCAGCAGCAGCAGTTCCGCAAGCAGATGGGCAACGTCCTGGGCCAGACGCCGTGGACGATGATGAATCAGCTCACCGAGCGCAACATGACCCTGTGGAAAGAGTTCCAGAAGAACTTCTCGGCCAGCGTCGGCCAGGCGCCCAGGTCGGAGCGCAAGACCGACGAGCCGTCGGATTCCTGATCGCAGCCCCTACTGCAGCGCGCCGCCGCAGTACTTCTCGTAGAACCCCACCGCCTGCGGCATGAGCCCCTGCAAAGTCTGGATGCGGTTGTCCGGATCCGGATGGGTGGAGGCGAATTCCGGTGGGCGCGAACCACCCCCCAGCTTCGACATCCGCTCCCACAACGGCACCGCCGCACGGGGGTCGTAGCAGGCCGCCGCAGCGAGCATCAGACCGACTTCATCTGCCTGGGTTTCGTGGTTGCGACCGTACGGCAGGATCAGCCCGTATTGCGCGCCGGCGCCCAGTGCAGCCATCACCGCCTGTTGCTGCTGCGGATCCATGCCGTCCACGGCCATGCTCGCCGCGATCTGGCCCATCTGCACCAGGTTCTGCTGTGCCATGCGCTGCGAGCCGTGCCGCAGCAGCGCGTGGGCGATCTCGTGCCCCATCACGACCGCCATCGCGTCCTCGGTCTGGGTAATCGGCATCAGGCCGGTGTAGACGGCCATCTTCCCGCCCGGTAGGCAGAAAGCGTTCGCCTCGTCGGACTGGATCACGCTCACATCCCACTTGAAGTCCTTGTAGGTGGTAGGCGCCTGCTGCTGGTTCTGCGCGGCGAGATCCGCGGTCACCTGCGGCACCTTTTCGATCAGGCGGTTGGCGATCTCCCGGATCTGGCGGCTGGCCGGCGCATCGGGCGGCAATAGTGCCCCCTGGCCCTGCGCGTCCGCCTGCACCTGGCGGTACGCCTGTGCACCCAGGTCGACCTCTTCACTGGTGCTGACGCCGTAATGCGCGGTCTCGCCGGTGTACGGATCGGTCTCGGCCGAGCCAAACCACTGCCATGCGGCGAAGGCAGCAAACGCCACCAGGATCCACCAGCGGACGCCCACACCGCGGCGGCGCCCAGGTCCGGGCCGATTTCCCATGCGATCGGTGTTCATCGTGTTTCCTCAAAGGGGCCGGGGTGCTGCCGGCTCAGATCTCGCGCACCACGCGGAAGCCTACCCGCGCGTTTGTGGTGTTCGCGTCACTGCCCAGGCGCCACGAGGAACGGGTCTGCTCCGGCGAGCTGGCCCAGGAACCACCGCGAACCACCCGCTCGCGGCAGCCGGGATTGACCCAGGCCTTGGCCGATGACGGCGCCCGTCGATAGCTCCCGTGCCAGCAGTCTCCGACCCACTCGCTGACGTTGCCGGCAATATCGAACAGGCCGTAGCCGTTGGGTGCGAAGCTTGCTGCCGGCGCGGGGCCCCAGGCACCGTCGCCGTAATCCTGGAAAGCATTGCGCCAATGCCGACCGCTGGGCGACTCGTCCAGGGCACCGGTGTAGTTGCCGCTGCCGGGCGGAGGCGAACCTTCTCCCCACGGATAAGGACCCGGGTTGCCCGCACGCAACATGTACTCGAATTCGGCCTCGCTCGGAAGCCGGTAGCGATGCCCGGTCTGATCGGCCAGCCACTCGGCATACGCATCGGCATCGCCGGCGCTGACGTGGATCACAGGCAATTGATCCGCCGCCGGCCGCCCGGTGTAGTCGTGTCGCCAGTCCACGCCGTTGCGGCGGACCAGGTTGCCACTGCGTTCGTCATAGATAGTGGAATAGCCGCGCCGCGCCGCACGCGTGGTGTGCCCGGTGGCGGTGACGAAGCGACGGAACTCGGCAACGGTGACTTCGTGCTGCGCGACGGCCAGTCCGCGATCAAAGCGTATGCTGCGCGCCGGTCGCTCGGCATCCGTGGCTGCCGCGTCATCCTCGCTTGCGCCCATGCGGAACCCACCGTGAGGGATCACCACCATCTCCGGCCCTCGCCCGCCCAGTCGGAGCCCTTCGGTGAACACCTGGCCCGGCCTGAAAAGGCCGTAGTGGCTGGCCAGCTCGATGCGCTCACGCAGCTCCACGGCTGCCGGGTTGCCTTCCGGGGCGATGCGCAGGAGGTTGGCCAGATGGCCGCGCGCGACATCCACGCCACCTTCAGCGCTCAAGGCAGCGATGCCCTGGTCACGCAGGCTGCCGATGCGGGCGAGCCGCACGCGGTTGATCTGCCCGCGTGCGCGATCCACGGTCCCCATGTCAGGCCTGACCTCTGCGGCGCGGTCCAGCCAGATCTCTGCAGCGTTGTAGTCATCGTCTTCCGCCGCTTTTTCGGCGCGCCGGATGAGCGCGCTCTCCGCGGCGGCCAGCCCCTGGGAGGCCCGCGCATTTCGCGGCCGAAGCTCCAGTGACTGGCGGAACCAGCCGATCGCTCCTCCATCGCCAACTTCGCCGATATCGCCCTGGTTCAGTGCACGCTCTCCGCGAAGGCTGGCTTCCTGGGCGCGCTCGACCGTCTGCAGCTGATCGAGATAGGCAATGACCCGGGGATCCTCCGGAGCGACGACGCGGACGACCGAGCCGACCTCCTGTGCCTGGCGCAAGCCGGATGGATCATCTTCCACGGCAGCAAGCGCCTCGCCGGCGCGGACGACCAGGGCATCGAGCGCATCGCCGAGGCCCTGGCGGATTTCGACATCCTCCGGCGCCGTCTGGCGGAGGGCGAGATACAGCGGGATGGCATCGGCCTCGCCACCAAAAAGACGCCCTTCCTCGAGCGCGACGCGAGCCAGCTCCTTCAGCTCCCCGGTGTTTTCCTCATCCACATCGATGGCAGGCGCTTCCCACACCACGACCTCAGGCAGGGCCTCGTCGGGGCCGATGGTGACCACCGGGGCGGTCGCAACCGACCCGCTCGGAGCAGTGTCGTCGACCGATGTACCGTTACCGGAGCGCGAGCATGCCGAGCCGATCAGGACGGCCACCAACAGCAAAGCTTTCACTGCAAGTCGAGCCTTCACGCCCTTCGCGCGCGACGATGCCGCTGGCACTGGGTTGCGCAATCGTCCTCCTCGCCCGTGGGCTGTCGCGGTGGGGCGCGCCGATAAGGGCACGCTGAAAGTAGGCTATTGTCGCCGCTCCCGGCAACTCCCGTCTCCGGCCTACTCCACGTGACAGATTCCCAGAACGCCAAGCCTCATCCCACCGACTCATCTCCCGTCTGGATCGACTCTCCCGAGCAGCTCAGCGCCAGCCTCGCCCACGGACCCCGGCGCATCGGGGTGGACACCGAATTCATCCGCGAACGCACCTATTGGCCGAAACTGGCGCTGGTGCAGATCGCGCTGGAGCGCGACGGACAGCTCGAGATCCTGCTGGTGGACAGCCTGGCGCCGGGCATCAATGAAGCGCTCGCGGCGATCCTGGCCGATACGACGATCCTGAAGATCATGCACAGCCCCAGCGAGGACCTGGTCGCCTTCAAGCACGCGTGTGATGCGCTGCCGCGCCCGCTTTTCGATACCCAGCTGGCGGCCTCGCTGACCGGGGTGGGCGGCGGCATGGGTTACCAGAAGCTGGTGGAAAGCATCACCGGCGTGCCGCTGGCCAAGGGCGAGACACGCTCGGACTGGCTGCGCCGACCGCTGTCGGCATCGCAGCTGGAATACGCCGCCGACGACGTCCGCCATCTGTTCGAATTGCACGATGTGCTGGAAAGCATGCTGCAGAAGCAGGGCCGCCGCGACTGGCTCGCTGCGGACGCGGAGCGCACGCTTGCCAACGCGGATGCCGACGGGCTGGAGCGTTGGCCGCACCTGTCCCTGCGCGGCTCGCAGTTCCTGGATCCCGATGCCCAACGCAGCGCGATCCGGCTGTTGCGCTGGCGCGACCGCTACGCACGCGAGACCGACCGCCCGCGGGGCTGGATCCTCGACAACGAGCTGGCCTTGCTGGTCGCGCGGGAGCAGCCCACCGGCACTGCAGCGCTGCAGGACTTGCTCGACGGCCATCCCAAGGCACCGCGCAAACTGACCGACATCATATGGAATGCCTTACGCACCCCTGTCGACGACGAAGCGGACGCACCGGATGCGCGACTGGCGGAGAAGCGCGACAAAACACGCCTGCGCGCGTTGCAGGACGCCGTCGCGAAGCTCAGTGTCGAACTCGACCTGCCGGCCGGCGTGCTCGCCTCGCGCAAGCACCTGGAAAGCCTGCTTGACCACGGCGAGTGGCCAGACGCGCTTGCCGGCTGGCGGCAGGAAGCGCTGGAGCCGGTGCTGACGCCATTGCTGGAGGGGAAACACTAGCGCTGGCGTCGCCGCGCCGTTAGACTTGGCTCCGATTTCATGGGGCGGTAGCTCAGCTGGGAGAGCGCCACGTTCGCATCGTGGAGGTCAGGGGTTCGATCCCCCTCCGCTCCACCATGAAACAGTCCGGATCGCATCCGGGACGGTAAAAGGCCCTGCCACCGGTGCAGGGCTTTTTGCTGTGTGGGCCATCAACCGGGATCAGACGGGTCTCCCGGCTTCCTGTCCGAATGACGGTGGTTTGTTTGCGTGATGAGGCCAAGTCGCGCCGGATCCGGATCTGTCCCAACGGATGTGTCGAAGGTCACTTGACGCCTTCCGGACTCCTCACCACAGTCGATTCACGCAGTTCTCCCTCCTGTCTCCAACGCTTTGCGTTCGTCAAAGCGGGTCGAGCACACCAGTGGCGCATGAACGATGGATAGACGGCAGTTTCTCACTCTCAGCAGCCTCGGCGTCGCCGGTCTGGCGATCCCCGGATGGGGCCACGCCATTGCAGCGGAGGCACTTCTGGATCCTGCGCTCGACGTGGCGATGAAAAAATCGCTCGCCGACACGGCGTTGCAGGCGGCAACCGACAGCGGCGCGTCGTACTGCGATGTCCGCATCGGCCGCTACCTTCGCCAGTTCGTGATCACCCGCGAGGACAAGGTCCAGAACGTGGTCAATACCGAATCCACCGGCATCGGCGTGCGGGTCATCGCCGATGGTGCCTGGGGTTTCGCGGCGACCAACGACATGGGCGCGGCGGGTGTCGCCGAGGCGGCCAGGCAGGCGACGGCCATCGCCAAGGCCAACGCGAAGACGCAGACGGCTCCGGTAATCCTGGCCCCCACGCCCGGACTCGGCGAGGTGAGCTGGAAGACGCCCATCCGCAAGAATGCGATGGCCGTGCCGCTCAAGGAAAAGGCCGACCTCCTGCTGGGCGTCAATGCCGACGCGATGGGCGCGGGGGCCAGCTTCGTCAATTCGATGCTGTTCCTGGTCAACGAGCAGAAGTATTTCGCCTCCACCGACGGCTCCTACATCGACCAGGACGTGCATCGGATCTGGGCGCCGATGACGGTCACCGCGATCGACAAGGCCAGCGGCAAGTTCCGCACCCGCAGCGGCCTGTCAGCGCCGATGGGCATGGGCTTTGAATACCTGGACGGCGACGCCTCGGGCCGCTTCGTGCTGCCCAACGGCGTCACCGCCTACGGCCAGTCCTACGACATGCGCGCCGACGCGATCGCTGCCGCCAGGCAGACCGTGGAGAAGCTCAAGGCGCCGTCGGTCAAGCCCGGCAAATACGACCTGGTGCTCGACCCCTCGCACACCTGGCTGACCATCCACGAATCGGTCGGCCATCCGCTCGAGCTGGACCGCGTGCTCGGCTACGAAGCCAACTACGCCGGGACCAGCTTCGTCAGCCTGGACAAGGTCCGCGACCGGTTCCAGTACGGCAGCAAGAACGTCAACATCTTCGCCGACAAGACCCAGGCCGGAAGCCTGGGCGCGGTCGGCTACGACGATGAGGGCGTAAAGACCCGCCGCTGGGACCTGATCAAGGACGGCAAGCTGGTGAACCTGCAGGCGACGCGCGACCAGGTCCACCTGCTGGGCGAGGACGCATCGCACGGCTGCTCCTACGCGGACTCCTGGTCGAGCGTGCAGTTCCAGCGCATGCCCAACGTGTCCATGGCCCCCGGCAACGCCAGACTGAGCGTGGCCGACATGATCAAGGACGTCGAGAAAGGCATCTACATCATTGGCGACGGCTCGTTCTCGATCGACCAGCAGCGCTACAACGCGCAGTTCGGCGGCCAGCTGTTCTACGAGATCGAGGACGGCAGGATCACCGGGATGCTCGAAGACGTCGCCTACCAGATCCAGACGCCGGAGTTCTGGAACTCCTGCGTGGCGGTCTGCGACAAGAGCGACTACCGCTTCGGCGGGTCGTTCTTTGACGGCAAGGGCCAGCCTTCGCAGGTGTCGACGGTGTCCCACGGCTCCAGCACCGCGCGCTTCAACGGCGTCAACGTGATCAACACCGCGCGCAACCTGGGTTGATGGAAGGGCACGAGCGATGATGCACCGCCGCGATTTCCTCAAGGCCTCCAGCGCAGGGCTCGGGCTGCTGTTGCTGCCCGCGTTCGGCCGGGCCATTGCCGCCGAGGAGCTGACCGGCGGTATCGATGCCGCCTTGAAGAAGCGCCTGGCCGACACCGCGCTGGATGCCGCCAAAGCCGGCGGCGCGAGCTACTGCGACGTGCGCATCGGGCGCTACCTGCGCCAGTTCATCACGACCCGCGAAGACAAGGTCGAGAACGTCGTCAATACCGAATCGACCGGCGTCGGCATCCGCGTGCTGGCCAACGGCGCCTGGGGTTTTGCCGCCACCAACCAGCTCGGTACCGATGCGGTAGCCGAGGCGACCCGGCAGGCGCTGGCGATCGCGAAGGCCAATGCCGGCGCGATCACCGAACCCGTGCAGTTGGCCCCCACCCGCGGGGTCGGCGAGGTCAGCTGGGCGACGCCGATCCAGCGCAACGCGATGGAAGTACCGATCAAGGACAAGGTCGAGCTGCTGATGTCCGCCAATGCCGCGGCGACCGCCGCCGGTGCGAGCTTCGTCGCCTCGCGGATGTTCCAGGTCAACGAGCAGAAATACTTCGCCTCCACCGATGGCTCCTACATCGACCAGGACATGCATCGCATCTGGACCCCATTCACGGTCACCGCGATTGACAAGGCCAGCGGCAAGTTCCGCAGCCGCGACGGGCTGTCCTCGCCGATGGGGATGGGCTATGAATTCCTCGACCCGAAGCCGCAGCACCGCTTCGAGTTGCCCGGCGGCGTGGTGATGTACTCGGATTCCTACGACATCGTCGCCGACGCCGCGGCCGCGGCGCGCGATGCCAGGGCGAAACTCAAGGCGCCGTCGGTCAAACCGGGCAAGTACGACCTCGTGCTGGACCCCAGCAACCTGTTCCTCACCATCCATGAATCGGTCGGTCATCCGCTGGAGCTCGACCGCGTGCTCGGCTACGAGGCCAACTACGCCGGCACCAGCTTCGCCACGCTCGACAAGTGGCGCTCGGGCGATTACCGCTACGGCAGCGACCAGGTGACCTTCGTCGCCGACCGGACCCAGCCGCACTCGCTCGGCGCGATCGGCTTCGATGACGAGGGCGTGGCGGCGAAGCGCTGGAACCTCGTCGAGGACGGCGTGCTGGTCAATTACCAGGCCACCCGCGACCAGGCCCACATCATCGACGAAGAGCGCTCGCACGGTTGCTCCTACGCCGATTCGTGGTCGAGCGTGCAGTTCCAGCGCATGCCCAACGTCTCGCTGGCGGCCGGCAAGTCCGAGCTGTCGCCGGCGCAGATGATCAAGGACATCGACGACGGGATCTACATCTTCGGGCGTGGCTCCTACTCCATCGACCAGCAGCGCTACAACGCCCAGTTCGGCGGCCAGCTGTTCTATGAGATCAAGGACGGCCAGGTCACCCACATGATCGAGGACGTGGCGTACCAGATCCGCACGCCGGAATTCTGGAACGCGTGCTCGGCCACCTGCGATCAGCGCGACTACCGCCTGGGCGGGTCGTTCTTCGACGGCAAGGGCCAGCCCTCGCAGGTATCGGCCGTCTCACACGGATCCAGCACCACCCGCTTCGACGGCATCAACGTCATCAACACGGCACGCAACCTCGGCTGAGAAGCCAGGCACGCACCAATCAGGAGTTGCACAGATGGGTATGTTCACCGAACAGGAAGCCAAGGCGATCCTCGACAAGGTCATCGCCCTGTCGACGGCCGACGAGTGCACGGCGACACTGACCGGCGCGATCGACGGCAACGTCCGCTTCGCGCTGAACAATATCTCCACCAGCGGCGTGGTCAGCAACACCGATCTGGGCGTGCAGGTGGCGTTCGGCAAGCGGGTCGGCACTGCGACGATCAACGAGTTCGACGACGCGGCGTTGAAGCGCGTGGTGCAGCGCGCCGAAGAGCTGGCCAAGCTGGCCCCGGAAAACCCCGAGTTCGTTCCCGCCGTCGACAAACAGCAGTACAAGCCAAGCCCGACCTTCAACGCGGCGACAGCGGCGATCACGCCCGAGTACCGGGCCCAGGTCGCGGCCGATTCGATCGCGCCCAGCAAGGCGGAGAATCTGGTTGCCGCCGGCTTCCTCAACGATGGCCAGCGCTTCTCCGCGATGGCCAACAGCAAGGGCAACTTCGCCTACCAGAAGGCCGCTGCGATGGATTACACCTGCACCGTGCGCACCGAGGACGGCACCGGTTCGGGCTGGGTCGGACGCAACCTGGCCGATGTCAGCGACTTCAACGTGGGCAATGACATCCAGACCGCGATCCGCAAGGCGCGCAGCTCGTCGGGTGCCAAGGCGCTGGAGCCGGGCAAGTACACGGTGATCCTGGAGCCTGCTGCCGCGGCTGGCCTGGTGTCGTTCATGATGCGGTTCTTCGATGCGCGCCAGGCCGACGAGGGCCGCAGCTTCCTGTCCAAAAAGGGCGGCGGCAACAAGCTCGGCGAGCAGGTCTACGACCCGCGCGTGAACATCAGCTCCGACCCGTGGAACCCCGAAGCCGCGGTCCTGCCCTGGGACGAGGAGGGCCTGCCGCGCGAGAAGATGGCGCTGGTCAAGGACGGCAAGATCGCCAACCTGCAGTACTCGCGCTTCTGGGCCAGGCAGCAGGGCAAGCGTGCGGTCGGCCGGCCCGGCAACCTGCTGGTGGCCGGCGGGACCAAGTCCACCGGCGACCTGGTGCGGGAAACCCAGCGCGGCATCCTGGTCACCCGGACCTGGTACATCCGCATGGTCGATCCGCAGACCGTGTTGCTGACCGGGCTGACCCGCGACGGCACCTTCTACATCGAGAACGGCGAGATCAAATACCCGGTCAAGAATTTCCGCTTCAACGAATCGCCGGTGATCATGCTCAACAACATCGACGAGCTTGGGAGGCCGGTCCGCGTGGCCGGCGATGAGTCGGACATGGTGATGATGATCCCGCCGATGAAGCTGCGCGACTTCACCTTCACGTCGCTCTCGGACGCGGTCTAGCGGTGTTCGCGGCGCTTCATCGCCCGTGTTGACGGGATGAGCAGCGTCGCCGGTCGCCGGCATTTCCTGCGCATGTTCGGTGCGGCCGCTGCGGGCGCCCTGCTCGGCCCGCTGCCGTTCGCCACCGGCGCGCAGACCACGAATTACGACTTCTGGTTCACCCGCCTGCGCTACGAGTCGGGTGACTGGGACGTCGACGAACGCATGCCGTCCAATGTGCTGACCTCGCTGATCGACTACACCAGCCTTCGCGTCGACCCGAAGGAGCACGTGCTCGACCTGGCCGATCCGAAAATGCTGATGGCGCCGTTCTGCTACCTCGCCGGACACAAGCTGGTCGAGTTCAACCCGGCCGAGCGTCGCAACTTCGAGCAATACGTGCGCAACGGCGGGTTCGTCTTCGTCGATGACTGCAACCACGACATCGACGGCCTGTTCGCCCGATCGTTCGAGGCGCAGATGGCCTCGATCTTCGGCAAGTCGGCGATGAAAAAGCTGCCCAACAGCCATGCCCTGTACCGCAGCTTCTTCATGTTCAAGGACGGCCCGCCCGCCACGACCTTCGAGCTCAACGGCTGGGGCGACGACCTGGTCCACGACTACCTCAAGGGCATCGAGGTCAACGGCCGCCTCGGCGTGCTCTACAGCAACAAGGACTACGGTTGCGAGTGGGACTACGACTGGCGCAACCGGCGCTTTCTGGCTGAAGACAACACCAAGCTTGCGGTCAACATCGTGATCTACGCGCTGACCGCGTGAACCAACGAGACCCCCATGAACGACGCCCCCACCGAAATCGATATCCGGTCCGAGCTGGCCGGGCTGGACACCCTGCGCGCCGCCATCGCCAAGGCGATCGTGGGCCAGGACGAGGTGGTCGAACAGTTGCTGATTGGCCTGCTCGCCGGTGGCCACTGCCTGCTTGAGGGCGTGCCCGGGCTGGGCAAGACACTGCTGGTGCGCTCGCTGGGGCAGGCGCTCGACCTGGGCTTCCGGCGCATCCAGTTCACTCCGGACCTGATGCCCAGCGACATCATCGGCACCGAGATCCTGGAGGAGGACCACGGCACCGGGCATCGCAGTTTCAAGTTCCAGCGAGGACCGGTATTCACCAACCTGCTGCTGGCGGACGAGCTCAACCGCACGCCGCCCAAGACCCAGGCCGCGCTGCTGGAGGCGATGCAGGAGCGCACCGTCACCTACGCGGGCGTCACCCATCCGTTGCCCTCGCCGTTCTTCGTGCTGGCGACCCAGAACCCGATCGAGCAGGCCGGCACCTATCCCTTGCCGGAGGCCCAGCTCGACCGCTTTCTGTTGCATGTGCGGGTCGCCTACCCCACCCAATCCGAGGAACGCGACATCCTCGTCCAGACCACCGGCACCCACCACGCCGAAGTCCCCCGGGTGATGGACGGCGACGCGATCCTCGCCTTGCAGGCGCGTGTGCGCGAGGTCCATCTGGGTGACGATCTGCTGGACTGGATCATCCGTCTGGTTCGCGCCACGCGACCCGATGAAGGCGCGCCCGGCGAAGTGCGGGAGTGGGTGAAATGGGGTGCCGGCCCGCGTGCAGGACAGTCGCTGGTGCTCGCGTCCAAGGCCCGGGCCTTGCTGCACGGACGCCTGGCCGCGACTCGCGAGGACGTGCTTGCGCTTGCCGCACCGGTCCTGCGCCATCGCCTGCTGTTGTCGTTCACTGCCGAGGCCGAACAGAAAAGCACCGATGACGTCATCGAAGCGCTGTTGGGGGCCGTCCCGCTGGCGCCACGCTGAGTCGCGATCCCGTGGCCACCTCACCTGCCGCCGCGCCCGACCTGATTCCGCCGCAACTGCGTGCGCGGCTGAAAGGCATCCAGATCTCGGCGCGCCAGGCGGCAGGCCCGCAGGGCTTCGGCCTGCACCAAAGCCAGAACCGTGGCGCCGGGCTGGAGTTTTCCCAGTACCGCGCGTACGAGCCCGGCGACGAGCTGCGCCAGGTCGACTGGAAACTCTATGCGCGTTCGGACCGCTTCTTTGTCCGTGAGTCCGAGCGTGACAGCCCGCTGGACCTTTGGATCCTGATCGACACCAGCGCGTCGATGGCGCAGGAGGACCGCGCGCGTATCGGGTGGTCGCGCCTTGACGCGGCCAGGACACTCGCCGCGTGCCTGATCGAAGTGGCCCTGCGCCAGGGCGACCGCTTTGGCCTGGCCATGATCGGCGGTGAGGGCTTGCGGGTTTCCGGGCTGGGCGCCGGCGCACGCCATCGCGATCGATGCGTGCTGGAACTCCGCCGTCTGGCGGCTGCCGGCGCGTGGCCGGACGAAGCGCGGCTGCGACCGCTATGGGAGCACGTGGCTGCCCGCAGCCTGGTCGTGTTCCTGGGCGACACCTTTGATGAGGACGTCGTACGCCTGGTCGAGCGCCTTGCCGCGGCCCGCCGCGACGTATTGAACCTGCAGATCCTCACCACCGAGGAGCGTGACTTCCCGTTCCTTGGCGGTCATCGTTTCCGCGATCCGGAAACCGGTGAGGAGTTGATCGCCGACGGTGCCGCCGCGCGCGACGGCTTCATCGCCCGCTTCGCCGCGGCGCGCGCCGCCCTCGCCAAACGCCTCGCCGCCGGCGGTATCCGCCACGTCGAATACGTGCTCGACGAGCCGCTCGACCTCCCGCTGCGACGGCTGTTCAGCGCTGGCCGCGTAGCATGACGCTGTCGCTCATGTTGCCGCTGGGGCTGGCGGCGTTGGCATCGCTGCTGCTGCCTGTGCTGGTGCATCTGGCCCGACGCAGCGAACAGCGCGTGGTGGTGTTCGCCGCCCTGCGCTGGCTGCAGGCAAAGCCGCAACCGCGACGCAAGCACCGCCTCGATGAAACCCCCCTGTTGCTGCTGCGCCTGCTGATGCTGGCGGCGCTGGCCTTGCTGATCGCCGAGCCGGTACTGTTCGGGCGCCCGGACCGCACGCCGCGTGTGCTGGTGGCGCCCGGCGTCGACGTCACGTCCTTTCTCCGCGACAGTGGCTTGACCGACGCGCGTTGGCAACGACTGGCGCCCGGCTTTCCAACGATGGACGATGCCGGCGCGAAAGTGCCGGAACTGCCAGCCCCGGACCAGGCGTCCCTGTCCAGCCTGTTACGCGAGTTCGACGCGAGCCTGCCCGCCGGCACGCCACTGACCGTGCTGGTACCACCGGTCATCACCGGCGCCGATGCGGAACGGCCCGTCCTCAGCCGCACGGTCGACTGGCGCGTTGTCCCCGACGCCGTACCGCCGTCCACCGGACAGGTCGCCACCGACACCCGGGCGCCCATACCGACGCTGATGGTCCGCTACGCGCCGGAGCACCCGGAAGGGCTCAAGTATCTGCGCGCCGCCGGCGCCGCATGGCAGGTGGCGCGCGGCGGCGGTTCGGCGGGTGAGGACGACGCTGAGGCGGCAGTGACCGTCGCGACTGATTCCACGCCCCTCGCGGGGTCCCGTCTGGCCTGGCTGGTGCCTGGCCCGCTGCCCGATGCGGTTCGCCAGTGGGTTGCCGGGGGCGGCGATGCTCTGCTTGCAGCGGGTGCCATCGCACCGGAGCTGGCGGGTGCGCCCGTCATCTGGCGCGATGCCACCGGCCCGCTTGCGCGCGGGACCCGTCTGGGGAGTGGCCGCCTGATGCGGCTGGAGCACGAACTTTCTCCCGCCGGGATGCCGATGCTGCTGGAGCCGGACTTTCCCGAGCACCTGGCTGCCTTGTTCGCCGAGGCACCGCCACAGCCGGCCTGGCTCGATGCCAAGGCGCACGCCCCGCGCGTGGGCGCGACGCCCTACCCGGACGCCCCCCGCCCGCTTGCGCCGCCGTTGGCCGGGCTGATCGCCCTGATGTTTCTCGTCGAGCGATGGATGGCCAATGGCCCGCGCCGCAGGACGGCTGCATGAGCGCGGCCGACACCCGCCTGCGGCGCGCACGTGAGGCTGCGGCACGGAGCGCCCGCCTCCAGGCCGCACTGTCGGCACTGCCGTGGCTGCTGCTTGCAGCCGCCGTCGCCTGGCGGGTCAATGCGGCGGCCTGGTCGATCCTGGTGCTTGCCGCGATCGCGCTGGTCGCGCTCTGGCACGCCTGGCAGGTGGGACGCGCGTTCGACGAACGCTGGCTGGCGCGGACGCTCAACGCACGGCGGCGCGACATGGAAGACAGCGCGGACCTGCTGTTCCCGCATCGGCCCGCGACCAACCCCCTGGAGCATTTGCAACAGCAGCGCCTGCGGCAACGGGTGCAGGACGGCCCGCAGATCGACCTGCGGGCGGAGTGGCGACACCGCCGCCTGCTGCTCTGGGGCGCGCTAGCCGCCGCGCTCGCAGGCGCGGTGGTCTTCTATCCGGAGCCACAGCAGGACGCCTCCACCGCCAGCACTCCCGGCCCCGAGCGCGCGTCGCCCGACCGTCCCGCGCAACTGACTGGCGTGAGCATCGACATCCAACCGCCCGCCTACACCGGCGTGGCTGCAACCAATATCGATACCCTCGCCGCGACGGTACCCGAAGGCTCCGTCCTGCAATGGACCCTGCGCTTCGCGCCGATGCCGCGACAGGTCGAACTGGTTTTCCACGACGGCGAGCGGCTCGCGCTCGAGCGCGAGGGCGACGCCTGGGTTGGCCGTCGCCGCATCGATCGCCCTGCCGTGTATCACCTGCAACTGGAGCACCCGCTGCCGGCGGCACAGGCCGGCGAGAACCGGATCGACGTGATCCTCGACAAGCCACCCGAGTTGCGAGTGCTGAAACCGCTGCAAACCCTGACGATGGCGGCGTCCGGGCAAAGCCAGTGGGCGCTCGAATTCGAGGCCAGCGATGACTACGGATTGTCTCCCTCCGCCGAGTTGAGCATCACCCGGACCGTAGGCAGCGGCGAGAACATCACCACCCGCCAGCAGACGATCACCTTGCGCGGTCGAGGCGGCCCCAAGCAGATGCGCTATGCCCACCAGATCGCGCTCGCCCCTTTGGGCATGGTCGCCGGTGAGGACCTGATCGTGCGGCTCAGCGTCAGTGACCGGCGAACGCCGTCGCCGCACACCGTTGTGAGCCCCAGTTACATCCTGCGCTGGCCGGCGCCGCCGGTGGTCGAGTCCGCCGACCTGGACGGCCAGGTCAAGCGGGTCATGCCGGCCTACTTCCGCAGCCAGCGCCAGATCATCATCGACGCGGAGGCGCTGCTGAAGGAGAAGCCGCGGCTGGCGGCCGACCGCTACCTGGAACGGTCAGACCGCATCGGCGTGGACCAGCGGCTGCTTCGCCTTCGATACGGCCAGTTCCTCGGAGAGGAAACCGGAGGCACGCCGCAACTGCTTCCCGCCAACGACGCCCAGGACGTGCACCAGACCGACCTGCCGATTGAAGTCGCATCGGAGGCACCGGCGCCGGCACCAGCGCCGGATCCCGCCCATGTGGCCGAAGACGCAGACGGGCACGACCACGCCGGGGGGATCCAGCGCCAGCCGACCTTTGGTGAGGAAGCCGCCGTGCTCGAGCAGTTCGGCCACACCCACGACCATGCGGAGGCGGCGACCCTGCTGGATCCCGCAACCCGCGAACTGTTGCGATCCGCGCTCAACGAGATGTGGCAGTCAGAACTCAAGCTTCGCCAGAGTGAGCCGGACCGCGCGCTGCCCTTCGCACACCGGGCATTGGAACTCATCAAGCAGGTGCAGGAAGCCGAGCGCATCTACCTGCCGCGCGTGGGCAGCCAGGTGCCGCCGATCGATCCCGGCCGGCGCCTGAGCGGTGACCGCAGCGGCATTGTCAGTCGTCGCGATCCACTGCATCCTGCAACCGCGCCCGATCCGACCGCCGTGGATGCCTGGCGTGCGCTGTCGCCAACGCCCGGCGCCGCAGGCCCCGACCTCGACCTCGACCTCGACCTCGACGAGCTTGCTCGCTGGGTCGACTCGCAGGATGTCGCTGACGCGGATCCGCTCCAGCTGGCAGCGGCCATCGCCGAAGTACGCCGCGACCCGGCTTGCCGCAAATGCCGTGCGCGCCTGCGCGGTGCGCTGTGGCCGCTGGTGACACGGCCACCCGCCGCGGCGTCGGAGCGGTCGGCCGCGGGTGAGTCCGGCGACGCCTATCTGGACGCACTGCAACGCGAGGGCCGGCAATGAGCCCGCAACTGCTGGTCATCGGAATTCTTGCGCTTGCCGTGCTGCTGGGCAGCGCTCGCGCCGTTCGGGTCCGGACACGGCTGCCTCGGGAGTCGCGACCCCATCCGTTGCGCACGACAGTGCTGTTGTTGGCACAGGTTGCCAGCGCCGGATTGCTCTACTTCGCGCTGTTCCCGCCGCCGGTCCTGCATGAGCCGGGGACCCTGGTCGTGCTGACTGCGCGTGCCGACGAGGTCACCGCGCAGCGTGTCGTCGGCGACCGCACCGTGGCGTTGCCCGAAGCCGGCACGAGCATGCCCGCCGACGCCGAGCGTTTTCCCGACCTCGCCAGCGCATTGCGCACCCATCCGGCGACCCAACGCATCCGTGTTCTGGGCGCCGGGCTGGTCGCTCGCGACCTCGACGCAGCACGCGGTCTGGAAATCGAGTTCCGCGCAGCGCCGCAGCCACCGGGTCTGGTCGAAATCCACTCCCCGCAGCGCGTGGCCGCCGGACGACGGTTCGCCGTCAGCGGACGCACCGCGGCGGTCACTGGCGGATCGGTCGAACTGCGCGACCCGGCCGATCGCGTAGTGGATCGCAGCGAGCTCGGCGACGACGGACAGTTCACGCTGCATGCCAGCGCACGCAGCGCCGGCCTGACGCCCTATCGAGTGCTGGTGCTGGACACGGAAGGCAACACCATCGACGAGGCCCCGCTACCGCTTGACGTGACGCCACCGCGCGACTTGAAGGTGCTCGTACTGGCCGGTGGGCCATCGCCGGAGCTCAAGTACCTGCGCCGCTGGGCGCTGGACGCCGGCGCCGAACTCGACACCCGCATCAGCCTGGGCGCCGGCACCCAGGTCGGCACCGCGCCCGGCCGATTCGATGCCGCGGCGTTGGATCAATTCGACCTGCTCGTACTCGACGACCGCAGCTGGGGCACCCTCAGCCGCGATCAACACGAGGTCCTCGCCGCTGCGCTCGACCGGGGCCTGGGCCTGTTGCTGCGGATGGCTGGGCCGCCGGGCGATGCCGACCGCCAGCGATTGGCGGAGCTGGGCTTTGACGTCGCCCGTACCAACCCCGATCCCGGAATCCGCCTCGGCGGCGAATGGGTCGGTCCGGGCGACGCCGCCGACGCCCTCCCAAGCCTTACCCGCGTCGTGCGCGTGACGGCTGCTGACGGTATCGAATTGCTTGCTGACGGCGCCGGAGAGCCGCTCGGGTTCTGGGTGGCGCATGGGCGAGGCCGCGTCGGAGTATGGCCGCTGGTCGACAGCTACCGCCTGGTCATGGCGGGACGGCAGGACGTCCACGGCGAGATCTGGAGCAGCGCCTTCAGCACCCTCGCCCGCGCCAGCGTCGCGACCACATCCCCGGTCACGATTGAAGCTGCCGCGCCGTACCAGCGCAGCGTGATCTGCGGTATCGGCGAAGGCGCGCCGGTGCTGTCGCCTGTCGGTGACTCCGTCACGCTGCACATCGACCCGGCCAGTGGCGACGCCGACTGCGCCGGGTTCTGGGCAGACGCTCCGGGTTGGCACGAGTTGCGCGACGCTGAGCACACGCAATTGTTCCCGGTTCCATCTGCAGGACAAACCCCGGCAATGACCGCCAACGCGTTGCGCGAAGCGACTCTGATGCTTGCGGCTGGCGCGGGCGGCTCCCCGGATGCCACCGGAGCCTCCGCACGGCACCCACCCTCACAAACCGGCCCCCGCTGGCCGTGGTTCCTGGTCTGGCTGGCTACCGCGACCGCTTGCTGGTGGCTGGAACGCTCCCGCTGGCTGCTTCGCCCGGCAAACAACAGCGCTGAAACACGGGCACGCAGTGATCGGCCGAAGCGATAGCGAGGTCACCGCGCCTCGCGCCACCCCGGCACCGGTTCATGCGAAAATAGGCTGTTACGGCCCCGTAGCTCAGCTGGATAGAGCGGTCCCCTCCTAAGGGACAGGTCACACGTTCGAATCGTGTCGGGGTCACCATTCATCGTCTGCGAGACGTTTCGCGGCATCGCCGCGTGCCCCGCCCGGATCAATCCGCGGCTTGAGGCGCGGCCTCACCACTGTTCGATCAACAGGAGATCTTCATGACCCATCCCGTCCTCACTGCGCTCGGCCTGAACGACACCGAATCCGGCACGTACCTCGGCAATGGCGAATGGGCCAATGCCGGCAACGCAGGCACGCTGGAGCCGCTGAGCCCGACCGACGGCGAGTCACTGGCGAAGGTGCATGCGACCACGCAGTCCGACTACGACACGATCGTCGAGCGCGCCCAGGCCGCCTTCAAGGTATGGCGCAGCACGCCGGCCCCGCGCCGGGGTGAAGCGGTGCGCCTGTGCGCCGACGCGTTGCGCGAGCACAAGGACGCGCTGGGTTCGCTGGTCGCGCTGGAGATGGGCAAGTCCAAACCCGAAGGCGACGGTGAAGTGCAGGAAATGATCGACATCGGCGAGTTCGCCGTCGGCCTGTCGCGCCAGCTGTATGGCCTGACCATGCATTCGGAGCGCCCCGGCCACCGCATGTACGAGCAGTGGCACCCGCTGGGCGTCGTCGGGGTGATCTCGGCGTTCAACTTCCCGGTCGCGGTGTGGGCGTGGAACGCGCTGGTCTCGGCGGTCTGCGGCAACATCACCATCTGGAAGCCGTCGCCCAAGACTCCGCTGTCGGCGATCGCCTCGATCAAGATCTGCAACGAGGCGCTGCGCAAGGGCGGCTTCCCCGACATCTTCTTCCTGTTCAACGACGCGGGCACCGAGCTGGCCCAGCACTTCGTCGACGACAAGCGCATCAACCTGATCAGCTTCACCGGTTCGACCAAGGTCGGCCGCCACGTTGGCGAGCGCGTCGCCCGCCGCATGGGCCGTTCGCTGCTGGAGCTGGGCGGCAACAACGCGATGATTGTCGATGCCAGCGCGGACCTGAAGCTGGCGATCCCCGCGATCGTGTTCGGCGCGGTCGGCACCGCCGGCCAGCGCTGCACATCCACCCGCCGCGTGTTCATCCACGAGTCGATCTACGACGACGTGCTGGCCAAGCTGGTCACCGCCTACAAGCAGGTAGAAGGAAAAATCGGCGATCCGACCGACCCGGCCAACCTGATGGGCCCGCTGAACAGCCCGGAAGGCGTCAAGGAGTTCCTTGCCGCGATCGAGAAGGCCAAGGCTGCCGGCGGCAAGGTCGAGTCCGGTGGCGAGGCGATCGACCGCAAGGGCAACTTCGTCCTGCCGACCCTGATCACCGGCCTGGCCAACAGCTCCGAGGTGGTGCAGACGGAAACCTTCGCGCCGATCCTGTACGTGATGAAGTTCAGCACCTTGGACGAGGCCATCGAGATGCAGAACGACGTGCCGCAGGGCCTGTCCTCGGCGATCTTCACCGAGAGCCTGAAGGCGGCCGAGCAGTTCCTTGCTGCGTGGGGCTCGGACTGCGGCATCGCCAACGTCAACATCGGTACCTCGGGCGCCGAGATCGGTGGCGCGTTCGGCGGCGAGAAGGAGACCGGTGGCGGTCGCGAGTCCGGCTCCGACGCGTGGCGCGCCTACATGCGTCGCCAGACCAACACCATCAACTACTCCGACGAACTGCCGCTGGCGCAGGGCATCAAGTTCGACCTGTAAGCCCCACCCACCGAGCACCGTCGATGAACACATCCGTCTCCGCCCCGCTTCCGCCGCCGACGCACCAGGTCCGCCGGACCAGCAGCATGGCCGTCATCAGCCTGGTCGCCGGAATACTGGGCTGGACGCTGCTGCCGTTCGTGGCCAGCATCGTGGCCATCGTCACCGGCCACATGGCACGCAGTGAGATCAAAGCCGCCAATGGCCTGGTCGACGGAGACGGACTGGCGGTCAGCGGCCTGGTGCTCGGTTACGCGATGGTCGCGCTGGCGATCGTGTCGATCATCGGCGTGTTGCTGCTGTTCGGTGGTCTCGCGGCGTTCCTCGCGCTTGCCTCCAACTGGGGGTAGGCGTGTACGGTCTGGCCCGCCCGCTGCTGTTCGCCATGGATGCCGAGCGCGCGCATGACCTTGGTCTGCGCGCGCTCGATGTCGCATGGCGATCGGGCGCGGCCTCGCTGCTGTCGAAAGTCCCTGCCCCGCTGCCGACACGCGCTTTCGGGCTGGATTTCGCCAACCCGGTCGGGCTGGCCGCCGGCCTGGACAAGAATGGCGAGCACATCGATGCACTGATGGCGCTGGGCTTCGGCTTCGTCGAGATCGGCACCGTCACGCCGCGCCCGCAGGACGGCAATCCGAAACCGCGGATGTTCCGCCTGCCGTCGCAGAAAGCGGTGATCAACCGGCTGGGCTTCAACAACGCCGGTGTGGATGCGCTGGTGCGCAATGTCGAACGGGCCGATCGCAAGGGCGCGCTGCTGGGCATCAACATCGGCAAGAACAAGGACACCCCCAACGACATCGCCGACGGCGACTACATGTACTGCCTGTCGCGCGTGTATGAGCTGGCCGACTACGTGACCGTCAACATCTCCTCGCCCAACACGGCCGGGCTGCGCGAACTGCAGGAGGAACAGACCCTGCGGCGACTGGTCGGCACCCTGCGCGAGGAGCAGGAACGCCTGGGCGCCAAGCACGGCCGTCGGATCCCGATGCTGGTGAAGATCGCGCCGGATCTGTCGGACCCGGATATCGAGGCGTGTGCCCGCGTGCTGACGGAGATGCAGGTCGATGGCGTGATCGCGACCAACACCACGGTCTCGCGCATTGCGGTGGAAGGCGTGCGCGGTGCCGACGAGACAGGCGGACTTTCAGGGAAACCGCTCATGGGCCGTTCCACCACCGTGCTGCGGATGATGCGAACGCGCCTGCCCGAGTCGATCCCGCTGGTGGGTGTCGGCGGCATCCTCAGCGGCGCCGATGCGGTGACCAAGATGGCCGCGGGCGCCACCCTGGTGCAGTGCTACTCCGGCCTGGTCTATCGCGGCCCGGGCCTGATCAAGGAGTGCGTGGAAGCGATCCGCCGCCGCAAGTTCGCGCCCAGCGGCGGACCGTTGCCGCCGGCTGCATGAGCGATTCCGTACGACTGTTCCGCAATGTGCCGCTGAAGTCGCGCAACAGCTTCGGCGTGCCTGCGTTGGCGCCTTTTCTGGCCGAAGTGGACGACGCCTCCGCCCTCCCCGACGTGCTGGCTTCAGCCGATTTCCGCGACCACCCGCCACTGGTGATTGGCGGCGGCAGCAACCTGTTGTTCGTCGGCGATCCGCAAGCGCCTTTGCTGGCACTGACCGGCAACCGCGTGGTGGTCGCGCGAGAAATCCATGGCGCGGCGATCCTGCGTGCCGACGCCGGAACCACATGGCACGCACTGGTCATGGAGTCGCTCGCGCTAGGCCTTTGCGGACTGGAGAACCTGGCGCTGATCCCCGGCACCGTCGGCGCGGCGCCGATCCAGAACATTGGCGCCTATGGCGTCGAGGTGGGCGAGTTCATCCACCGGGTGGAGGCGTTCGAGCCGGCCACCGGCGAGTGGCATCATCTGAGCGCCGCCGATTGCGCGTTCGCCTATCGCGACAGCCTGTTCAAGCGTGAGTCCGGTCGCTTGATCATCACCGCGGTCGAGTTCGCCCTACCGCGTGATTTCGAGCCGCGCCTGAGCTATGCCGGGATCAGCGCGCAGCTCGAGGCAGCTGGCGTTTCCAACCCCACGGCGCAGGATGTCGCTGACGCGGTCGTCGCCATCCGCCGCGGCAAGCTGCCCGATCCGACTTTGATCGGCAACGCCGGCAGCTTCTTCAAGAATCCCATCCTCCCGGCTGCACAGGCCAACGCCCTGCAGGATGCCAACCCGTCGATGCCGACGTTTGCCACCGGCTCGGACGCGACGAGGAAGGTATCCGCGGCATGGCTGATCGATGCCTGCGGCTGGAAGGGCCGTCGCAGGGGCGACGCGGGCGTCTCGGGGTCCCACGCGCTGGTGCTGGTCAACCACGGCGCGGCCAGTGGGCTGGAGCTCTACGAGCTCGCCCGAGAGATAGCGGGGTCGGTGCGCAAACGCTTTGGCGTCGCCCTGGAGCCGGAACCGCGACTGATCGGCGCGAGCTGGTGACAGCACCGAAACCACCGATCTCCATCCACACCCGCGCGGCGCTGTTGATGCTGGGCAGCACCGCATTCTTCGCCCTGATGGTGATCACGATCCGGTTGGCATCAGAGTCGCTGCACACCTTCGAAATCGCTTTCTTCCGCAGCTTCTTCGGCATGCTCGCGGCCCTGCCCCTGCTGCTCAAGCACGGGCCCGGACTGCTGCGGACGCAGCAGATGCCGCGCTACATCGTGCGCTGCGTGCTTGGCACGCTGTCGATGTTCTGCGGCTTCTGGGCGATCGGCCACCTGCCGCTGGCACAGGCGGTCTCGCTGTCGTATTCCACGCCGCTGTTCGTCACCATCGCCGCCGTGCTCTGGCTGGGGGAGCAGGTGCGCGTGCGCCGCTGGAGCGCGGTCATCCTGGGCTTCATCGGGGTGCTGGTGATCGTGCGCCCGGGCACGACCGAGTTCAGCGCAGGCTCGCTGGTCGCGGTCTCGGCCGCGATCATCAGCGGCATCGTCGCCATCCAGATCAAGCAGCTGGCGTACACCGAGCCCGCGGACCGCATCGTGATCCTGACGACGATCCTTTGGGTGCCGCTGTCGCTGCTGCCGGCGCTGTGGGTGTGGGAATGGCCGCACGGCATCGTCTGGCTGTGGGTGGTGCTGGCCGGCGTGCTGGGCACCGGCGGGCACATGCTGTGGACCCGCGCGCTCAAGCTGGGCGAAGTCTCGGCGCTGATTCCGATCAGCTTCATGCAGCTGCCGATCGTGGTGGTCTTCGGCTACTTCCTGTTCGGCGAGGCGCTGGACCGCTGGACCCTGCTGGGTGCGGCGATCATCTTCAGCGCCAATGGCTACATCGCGCACCGCGAAGCCAGCCTGGCCCGCAGGGCGGCGAGCACCGCGCCGACCATCGCGGCCAAGCCAGGCAACTGAGGCCGATCAGTCCATGCGTCGGCCGTGGAGCGGCCAGGTGGGCGCGTGCAGCCGGTATACCGCGAGGTGGCAGGCCGCCACCCAGGCGCTGGCCACGGCCCAACCCGCAAGGATGTCGGAGGGGTAATGCACGCCCAGGTACACCCGAGACGTCCCCACCAACAGGACGAAGGCCGACATTGCGGCAATGACAGGCCAGCGCCAGCGGGTGTGCCAGGCAAGCACGATCACGACCGCGGCCAGCGTCGCCGAGCCCATCGCGTGCCCGCTGGGGAAGCTCGAGGTGAGTTCGGGCGTGATCGATTCCCACAGTGACGGCCTGTCCCGGCTGAAGATGCGCTTGGCCGAGAGGTTCAGCAGCGCCGAGCCCACCACCGCCATCGACGCAAACGCGGCGGCGCGCAGGTGGCGGCGTAAAAACAATCCCGCGATCAGGACGATGTCGACCGGCACCACGCCGTAGAGATAGCCGAGCTTCGAGACCGCGACGAAAAGCCGATCTGCACCTGGGCTTGCCATCGCGCGCAGGCCGCGCAGGATCGGCTCGTCAAAGCCGAACATCGCACCGGCGCGCAACTCACCGGCCAATTCGGAAAACCCCCACAGCGGCAGCAGCAGGGTCAGGAAAACAAGCACCAGCGGCCAGCCGAAATCCCGGGCGATGCGCGCCAGCAGCCGTTGTTCCCGACGCACGATCTCCGGGGCGCTCTCGTCGGGCGGCGCGGTCTCATCGGGCAATCCGACCTCGTCGGATGGACAGCGTGCGCCGCCAATGTCCTGGCTGCGCCCATCGGCTCCAGCAGATGTACGCTCCGCCGGCGTGCTTGCCGGCGGGTCAGGCTCCCCTTGCGCCGCCATGGTGGCGCTCGACATACGCATCGATCAGGCCGAGGAATTCATCGGCAATGTGCTCGCCGCGCAGGGTCACGGTTTTCTCGCCGTCCTCGAACACCGGGGCCGAGGGCGCCTCACCCGTCCCCGGCAGGGAGATACCGATGTTGGCGTGGCGCGATTCACCCGGTCCGTTGACGATGCAGCCCATCACCGCAAGCGTCAGGTTTTCCGCGCCGGGATGGGTGATTTTCCACTCCGGCATTTTCGCCCGGACGTGCTCCTGCACCTTTTGCGCAAGCTCCTGGAAGAAGGTGCTGGTCGTGCGGCCGCAACCCGGGCACGCCGTGACCATCGGCGTGAACGCACGCAGGCCCATCGTCTGCAACAGCTCCTGGGCGACGATCACCTCGTTGGTCCGCGACTGCCCCGGCTCGGGGGTCAGCGATATGCGGATGGTGTCGCCGATGCCTTCCTGCAGCAGCACTCCCAGCGCTGCGCTGGAGGCGACGATGCCCTTGCTGCCGATGCCCGCCTCGGTCAGCCCCAGATGCAGCGCGTAATCACCCCGCGAGGCCAACTCGCGATACACGGTGACCAGTTCCTGCACGCCGCTCACCTTGGCGCTGAGCACGATCCGGTCTGCAGGCAACCCGATATCCACCGCACGCGCCGCCGAATCCAGCGCCGAGCGCAGCAGCGCCTCACGCAGCACGCGGCCGGCGTCCCAGGGTTCAGCACGCAAGGCGTTCTCGTCCATCAGCTCGCGCGCCAGCGACTGGTCCAATGAACCCCAGTTCGCGCCGATGCGCACCGGCTTGCCGTACTGGATCGCCAGCTCGATCAGGGTCGCGAACTGGGTGTCGCGCTTCTTGCCGAACCCGACGTTGCCCGGATTGATGCGGAATTTCGCCAGCGCCTCCGCGGCCGCCGGCTCGGCGGTAAGCAGCTGGTGGCCGTTGTAATGGAAGTCGCCGATCAGCGGCACCGGCGCGCCGATCATCGCCAGCTTGTCGCGGATGCGCGGCACCGCGGCGGCGGCCTCGGCGTTGTTCACCGTGATACGGACCAGCTCCGAGCCGGCACGCCACAGATCGGCCACCTGCTTCACCGTGGAATTGATATCCGCGGTGTCGGTATTGGTCATCGACTGCACGACCACCGGCGCCCCGCCGCCCACGGTGACACCACCGATGCTGACCGCGCGGGTGACGCGGCGCGGCATCGGACCGAAGGCAGGGGCAAGGCAGGGCAAGTCGACGTGTTGGCTCATCGGGCCATTGTACTGCCCGCCACCTTGATAGACTGCCGGGGATAATCTGGAAGGACTACCCGATGACCCTGCGACCCCTGTTTTGTGCCCTCGTGATCGGCTTGACCGCCGGTCTCGCCTCGCCTTCCGTCAGTGCGCAGGATGCGGCCGATGCCTGCACCGACTTCCACGGCTTCGCCAATGCCGGCTGGCTGATGGCCAACCCGCTGCCGGCAGGCGCGGACTCCATTTCCGCCCTCGGCCAGCTCGAGACGCGCGCCCGTCAGGAGCAGATCGAGCTGCTCAACAGCGCCATGCAGGCGCCGCAGGGCCCCGTCCAGCAGCTGCTGGGTGATTTCTGGGCCAGTGGCCTGAACGAGGCGGGCGTGGAAGCCGATGGCGCCCAGCCGTTGGCGCCGCTGTTGGACCGGATAGTCGCGATCAAGCGCAGCAAGAGCATCGCTCCGGCCATCGCCGCGCTGCACCAGGTGGGCATTCCGGTGGCGTTCCACTTCGGTGCCGACATCGACCTGGCCAACCTGTCGCGCCACATCGGCTACTTCAGCCAGGGCGGCGCAGGCCTGCCTGATCCAGCGTATTACCTGCGCACCGACGAGCCGACCCAGGCCGTCATGGGGCAGTACCGCGCCTATATCGAGAAGATCCTCGCGCTCACCGGCGTGAAGGACAAGGAACTGGCGAAACAGGCGCAGCTCGTCATCGACCTTGAAACACGCCTGGCGAAGGCATCCCGCCCCCTGGCTGAACTGCGCGACCCGCGCAGTAACTACGGCGCGGTCGATACCGCCAGCCTGGGGGCCCAGTACCCCAACCTTGAGCTCGACAAGTTCCTCGAAGCCCAGGGCGTCAGCACGCCCACGGTGTCCATCGCCACCCCTGCGCGCCTGGCGGAGGTGGACCGGCTCATCGGCGAGCTCAAGCCCGAGCAATGGCGTGCCTACCTGCGCTGGCGCGTAGGCGACTCGATGGCCCCGTATCTGGCCAAGGCCTGGCGCGACGCCCACTTCGATTTCCACGGCCGAGTGATCGCCGGCACTGCGGCTCAACCCGCGCGCGAGCAGCAGGTACTGGATGCGATCAACCACGCCGCCGGTCCGATGCTGGGTCACGAATACGCCGCGCGCTACCTCAAGCCAGAAACCCGCAACCAGGCCATGCTGATTGCCGGCCAGGTCCGCAACGCGCTGGCAGAGTCGCTGGCCCGTGACACCCGCATCAGCGATCAGGCCAGGGCTGAAGCGTCCGCCAAGCTGGCGAAGATGAAGATCGAACTGGGCGTGCCGGCCCGTGACCTGGACTTCACCATCCAGCCGATGGGACGCGGCAGCTTCGGCGGCAACATGCTTATTGCGTCCACCTGGCGCCACCGCGAGGAAATGCGTCGCATCGGCGCGGACAACGCAGACCGTCGCTGGGACGTGCTGCCGCAACAACCGGCACTCACCTACGATCTGGCGCAGAACCGGCTGATCGTCACTGCTGCTGCGCTGCAGGCGCCGCTGCTGGGCTCACTGGCGCAGAACGCGACCCTCTACGGCAGTTTTGGCGCGCTGGTGGGCCACGAGATCAGCCACGGGTTCGACTCGCGTGGCCGGCATATCGCCGCCGACACCAGCCTGCGTGACTGGTGGTCCCCGCAGGACGCCTCCACCTGGGAAGCAATGGGCAACCGCGTCGTGGCGCAGTACAGCGGCTTCGACTATCCGATGCTCGGTGGCGTCAAGGTCAACGCAATGGCGACCCGTGACGAGAACATCGCCGACATCGCCGGTGTCCAGCTCGCATGGGAGGCCTACAACAAGGCCGTGCCGGACGCCGACAAGAAAGCCCGCGAGGCATTCTTTGAAGGCTGGGCGGGACTGTGGCCCCAGCACCTGAGCGCGGAGTCGGCCGCCCAGCTCGCCAAGCACGGCGTGCATGCGCCGGGCAAATGGCGGACCAACGGCCCGCTGATGAACATGGCCGCCTTCGGCACGACCTATGGCTGCAAGGCGGGTACACCAATGCAGCTCAAAGCGGACGATCGCATCGTGCTCCGCCCGGAGCCGGCAGCGGAAAAGCGCAAGAAGTAGGCGCTCTGTCCCGCCACCTGGCGGGACAGAAACGAAAACGGCGCGTGCAGACGCGCCGTTTTCCGTTGTGCTACCGGGATCCTGCCGGCCGCGCTCAGCGCACCACGCGCGGCCGCGGTGGACCCCGTCGCCCGAACGGCGGCTGGCCGCGCCAATAGCGGATCAACAGCCAGCCAAACAACATGCCGCCCAGATGCGCGAAGTGCGCCACGCCCGGCTGGTAACCACTGAAGCCCAGCATCAACTCGATCGCACCGTAGACGATCACCAGCGTCCGGGCCTTCATTGGGATCGGCGGGATCAGCAGCATTACCCGCTGGTTCGGGAACAGCATCCCGTAGGCCAGCAACAGGCCAAACACACCGCCCGAGGCGCCCACCGTTGGGTACGCCATGCCGCCCTGCGACATCGTCCACGCGCCCACCGCCAGCTGGCACACGGCCGCGCCAGCCACGCAGACCAGGAAGAACGTCAGAAAACGCCGCTCGCCCCAGGTGTGCTCCAGCGGCGCGCCAAACATCAGCAGCGCGACCATGTTGAACAACAGGTGGGTGAAGCTGCCATGCATGAAGCCGTAGCTGAGCAACTGCCAGGGCAGGAATTCGCGGCCCGGATACAGGCCTTCCCCGCCGCCGATGGGCCACAGCATGAAGGCCGAGAGCGCGGCTTCCCCGAGGACGTTCTGGAGCAGGAACACAACCGCGTTGGCGATCAGCAGCGCGCGCGTGACCGGGGGAAGATTGGAAAACATTGCAGCTCCTTACAAAGTCCCGCAATGGTAGCTGCTGGAAGGGCTTGCAAGGGACAGGTTTGCCCGAAGTAACCTCCCACCTCAGCCGGGATCTCCCCACAGGTGCTCGTCCAAAGAGGGTGACGGACGCATGCCGCGAACCCGCCCCGCCTCCACCTGAACATCCTCCGCCCGGAGTCTCCGGCATTGCTCAAGGTACAAGTCCGAGCCTGCCGGAAAGGCAATGCGCCCGTCGGCACGAACGACGCGGTGCCACGGCAAGCCGGGATCATCGTTGTCCGCCAGCAGCCGCGCGACCATCCGCGCCCGACCCGGCAGCCCTGCACGGCGCGCAACCTCCCCGTAGCCGGCCACCTGGCCGGAAGGGATCGCACGGATCGCCGCGATCACGCGCCTATGGGCCGGGTTTTCCATCGCGGTAGCATAGGCGTCCCCCGTTGGAGTCCGCCATGCACACCTTCAAGTCGATCCGCCAGCACCTGACCGGTGCCGGTTTCAATGTCGTCCTGCAGGACGAAGGCGTCGCCAGCATCGAGCTCTCGCTGGAACAGGGGACCCGCTACCAGACGATCTTCCTCTCCGAGCTGCAGGATGAGGACGGGCGTCCGTACCTGCGCGTCAGCAGCGCGGTGGCCGTCGCCGACGGTGTCGACGTCACGCGTGCGCTGAAATTCAACTGGCAAAGCCGGGTCGGCTACCTGGCCATCGGTGAGATGGGCGGGGATGCGTACCTGCAGCTGTGCGAGAACCGCCCGTTTGAAGGTCTGGACGGTGCCGAGGTCCACCGCCTGGTGCTGGACATCGGCGGCACCAGCGATCGCATGGAACGCGCACTCTCGGGCGAGCGCGACGTGCTTTAGAAAGTGCTCTAGGGGCGTCCTCCAGCAAGGTGCACCCCAGGGCACAAGCCGCGGGCACTATGCCCAGCCCAATGCCGCCAGACCGCGAAACGCCAGCCACGCGATTCCTCCGGCGGCCGGAATCGTCAGGATCCACGCCCAGATCATCCGCTCCACGATCGTCCACTTGATCGCGTTGAGGCGCTTGGCCGTGCCCACGCCCATGATCGCGGCGGAGATGTTGTGGGTCGTCGACACCGGGATGCCCAGCGAGGACGCCGCCAGGATCACCGAGGCGGCACTCGTCTCGGCGGCGAAACCGTGGATCGGGTGCAGTTTGACCAGCTTGTGACCGAGCGTTTTGATGATCCGCCAGCCCCCGGCCGCGGTGCCGGCGGCCATCACCAGTGCACAGGCGAACTTGATCCACAGGTCGATATCGCCGTCGGTCAACGCGCCTGGCGAGGGGTGCAGGAATGCCAGCCAGCCCGGGAGATTGTCGAGTACGCCCGTGCTTTGTGCGCTCACCAGGGTGAGGGCGATGATACCCATGGTTTTCTGGGCATCGTTCATGCCGTGGGCGAAACCCATGCCAGCCGCACTGACGATCTGGGCTTTGCCGAAGAAACCGTTGACCCAGCGCGGCCGCGCCATGCGCGCCAGGAAACCGCCACTGCTGGCCATGCCGGAAATCACCGCAAACAACACGGCCATCAGCAGGAAGCCGGCAACGAAGCCCAGGATCGGCGAGCTGAACATCGGCACGACCACTTTCCACAGCACGCCTGCGCTGTGGTAGATCGGCTCGGCAGGCTCGGACCAGATGATCGCGTCGAAATTGTTGGACGCGGCGGCCAGCGCAGCGCCGATCAGTCCGCCGATCAGGGCGTGCGAGGAGGACGATGGCAAGCCGATCCACCAGGTGATCAGGTTCCAGATGATTCCGCCCAGCAGTGCGCACAGGATCAGTTGCGCGCCCACCTCCACCACGCCGATATCGATCAGCCCGGAGGCAATCGTCTTGGCGACCGCGGTGCCGACGAGCGCTCCGATCAGGTTCATGCTCGCGGCCATCGCCACCGCCTGGGCCGGCGACAGCACCTTGGTGGCAACCACGGTGGCGATCGAGTTGGCGGTGTCGTGAAAGCCGTTGATGTACTCGAACACGAGCGCGACGATTACCACCGTCATGACCAGGGTCAACATGCGCGGCGCCTCAGGAGTTCTTCAGGACGATGTCGTACGCCACCACGCCGGCCTCGCGGCAGCGGTCGATCGCTTTCTCCAGGATCTCGAAGAATTCCTTCAGCAGGAACATCTGCAACGGTTCCAGGTCGCCCGAGTAGATCTCGCGGTACAGCTCCAGCATCAGGCGGTCGGCTTCGTTCTCGATGGAGCGCAGCTCGTCATTGAGCGCCTTCATCGGCCCCAGCTTGATCTTGCGCAGCTGCTTGACCATCTTCACCACGACGCTCGCCGCCTGCTCCAGCATCGCGGCGCGCGGGGCGAAATCGATGTGCTCCAGGTGCTGCACCGCCAGCGTGTAGCGATCGGCAAACTTCTCCGCCTGCTTGTTGATCTTGTGCAGGGCCGAGCTGAGCGCTTCGATGTCCTCACGCTCGATCGGCGTGATGAAGCTGTCCACCAGTTCCTGGCTGATCTTCTCGGACGCGTCGCGCTCGCGCTGACGGGCCAGCTTGAACGCATCCAGCGCAGGTTCGCGCTGGTCCCCCTTGAGCATTTCGTGCAGCGCCTTGGTGCTGTCATGGGCGGCAACGGCGGATTGCTCGAGCAGGTCGTAGAACTGGTTGCCTTGGCCGAACATCGTCTGCAGGGAAAACATCGGTGCAATACCTCGTCGTGCCGTAGGGCAACGCGTCGTGGTGGAGGGAGCCGAAATCCGGCAAAAACCGCGCCGGACTTCTTCGTTGCGCTCCGGGCGGCAACCCGGGGGTGCGATTATGACGGTTTCGCCGGCTTCACGCCCAGTCATTGATCGTTCCATGGCCGGCATGGCCTACCTGCTAAAATCCGGCGGCGTCGCTTGGACGCGTCAATACGGTCTCCTGCGCTCCATGGGCGACGATCCAAAACCTCCGTCTACATGCTCCACGGCGCCCTCGTGCCGCCGTGGCCCAGCGGTGCGCTGCCCCACTCAAACGAGGCCAGCGGCATGCTGAAGTTCGGGATCGTGCTGGTGCTCATCGCGTTCAACGCATTTTTTGCGTTGTCGGAGATGTCGGTTGTCACCTCGCGCAAGGCGCGGCTGCGGCACATGGCGGTCACCAGCCGGCGCGCCCGCAAGGCGCTGGACCTGGCCGAGCACCCGGACCGCTTTCTTTCCACCGTGCAGGTCGGAATCACGCTGATCGCGATTCTCACCGGCATGTTCGGTGGCGAGGCGATCGGCTCGGCCATCGGCGCGTGGCTGGCGCTGCAACTGCCGTTCCTGGCCGACTATGCGGGCACGATCGGCCTGGTCATCGCGGTAGGGCTGATCACCTACCTCAGCATTGTCCTGGGCGAGCTTTTGCCAAAAAGGCTGGCCCTGCTTGCGCCGGAGAAGCTCGCCAGCTTTGTCGCCGCACCGATGCACTGGGTGTCCTGGATTGCCACGCCGGCCGTCTGGCTGCTGATGGTAAGTACCCAGGGCATGCTCAAACTGATGCGCCTGGACGAGACCCAGGCGTCGAACGTGACGGAAGAGGAAATCCGCCTGCTGGTCAGCGAGAGCCACGAGCAGGGCGTGATCGATGCCGACGAGCGCAAGATGATGAATCGGGTCCTCGGACTGGGTGACCGCACCGCCGACAGCCTGATGACCCCACGCACCCGGATCACCTGGCTGGACGCGGGAGCGCCGCTGGATGACAACCTGGAGACGATGCGCACCTCGCCGGTGTCCCGCTTCCCGGTGCTGCGCGGCACCGACCAGGACGTGATCGGCGTGGTCGAGGCCAAATCACTGCTGCGCGGCCTGATGCCCGGGGTGCCGATCGACCTTTTCGGCCAGATGCGCGAGGCGCTGTTTGTCTCCGAATCGACCCACGCGATGAAGCTGCTGGAGATCTTCCGCGAGGAGCAGCAATCAATTGCGCTGGTGGTGGACGAGTACGGGGATGTCACCGGACTGGTGACACTCAATGACGTGATGGGCGCCGTCATCGGGCGCGTCCAGGCAGGCATGGGCAACGGCAGCAGCGAGAATCACGACGAGACCGCCGGACCGGTGGTGCAGCGCGCCGACGGCTCGTGGCTGATCGATGGCAGCCTGCATCTGGAGGATCTTCACGAGCTGGTGTCCGGTTCCGTGCCCGGCGAAGAAGAACACGACTTCCACACCGCGGCGGGGATGGTGATAGCCCACTTCGGCCGCATTCCCAACGTCGGCGAGCAGTTCGCCTGGCCTGGGTGGCGGATCGAGGTGATCGACCTGGACGGTCCCCGGATCGACAAGCTGCTGCTGCAGAGCGAGCCCGTGCAGGATCCTGAAAACGATGAAACCAGCGGATAGCGACGCTGGCGGTCCTGCGGCTTCCGGGGACGGCGTCGGCACGCGCGCATTCCTGGAGTCGTTCACGGTGGGCGATCCGGAAGAAATCCTGCCACTGGGCACGATGTTTGGCGGGCTCGGCAAGCGCTCGTTTGGAATGCTGGTATTCATCGCCATCCTGCCGTCGTTCCTGCCGATACCCGGGATCGGCGGCGCCAGTGGACTGCTGGTGGTTCTGCTGGGCCTGCAGCTTATGGTCGGACTGAGGGTGCCGTGGCTGCCGGGCTTTGTCGCCCGCCGCGGACCCGCACGGCGAACCATTGGTCGCTTCCGTGACCGCATCGCACCGTGGCTGGAACGGCTGGAGCGTCTCTCCCGGCCGCGTGCGCCGGCGATGCTCGAGCGACGGCTGGCCAACTTCGTCACCGGCCTGCTGCTGGTGGCTCTGGGGTGCTTGCTTTGCCTGCCGATCCCGTTCACCAACTACCTGTTCGGGGTGCTGCTCCTGCTGTTCGCGCTCGCCCTGCTTGAGCGCGACGGCTACCTGATGATCGTGGCTTGGTTGGCCGGAACGGCAGCGGTGGTGTTCTTCAGCCTGATCTCGGGTCAGCTGGCAACGATGATCGCGCAGTGGATCCACGGCTGAAGCGTTCAAACCGGAAGCTCATCCGTCCTCGTCCGCTTGCAAAGCTCAATGAATTCGTCGGCGCTCATTGGATAGGCCAGGCTGAAGCCCTGCGCCAGATCGCAGCCACGCTCGCGTAGCAGCTCATATTGCGCGCGGTTCTCGACGCCCTCGGCGATCACGGTGATTCCCAGCGAGCGCGCCATCGCGATGATCGCCGTCGTAAGTGCCAGGTCATCGGCATCGTGGAGGATGTCGGCAACAAAGCTGCGGTCGATCTTGACCCCATCCACTGGCACCCGCCGCAGATGGCTCAGGCCGGAGAAGCCGGTGCCGAAGTCGTCCAGCCAGACCCGCACGCCGGTTGCCCGCAGTTGCTGCAGGAGTCTGCCGGCATGGGCTTCATCACCGATCATGGCCGTCTCGGTCAACTCCACCAGCAGGCGGCCCGGATCCAGACCGCTGTAGTCCAGACTCTTGGCCACGCTGCGCGGCAGGTCGCCGCTGCGCAGCTCGCGGGCCGAGACGTTGACCGACACGAATGGCGGCGCTCCACCATCCACTGACGGCCAGCGCGCCGCATCGCGGCAGGCCGCGACCATGACCTTCGGGCCGATCATCTCGATCAGCCCGGTCTTCTCGGCAACATCGATGAACACCGTCGGCGGCACTTCCCCAAGCTCGGGATGGTGCCAGCGCAGCAAAGCCTCTGCGCCCACCACCGCATTATCGGAGACCCGGAATACCGGCTGGTACACCATGCTCAACTCGCCGCGGTCCCACGCCCCGCGCAATTCCGTCTCCAGCCGCACGTGCCGCTCCACCGCCTGGTTCATGACGTTGTCGTAGTAGCGCGCGCAGTTCTTGCCGGCCAGCTTGGCCTGGTACATGGCGATGTCGCCATTCTTCATCAGCATCGCAGCGGTGGCGGCGTCATCGGGATACATGCTGATGCCGATCGATATGCCCAGGAACACCTCGCGCTCGCGCAGCTCCAGCGGTGCGCCGAGCTCTTCCACCAGGGCGTCGCCGAGCGCGGTCGCCGTCGCCCGGACGTCCATGCCGGGACTGGATGCCTCTACCAGGATCACGAACTCGTCGCCCCCGAAGCGGGCCAGCATGGCGCCCGGCCCTCCCAGACGCTGGACCACGTCGCGAATCCGGCGCGATACCTCCAGCAGCACCTCATCGCCGACGTCATGGCCAAGGGTGTCGTTGACGCGCTTGAAATCGTCGATATCGGCGAACAGCAACGCCAGCTGGCGGCCGGTACCGCGCAGCCTGGTCAGTCGCTCATCGAGCGCCTCGCGGAACGCGAGCCGGTTGGCCTGTCCGGTCAGCGCGTCCGTGTAGGCCATGGTGCGGATATCGCGGTCGTGCCGGGCGACGCTCTGGCTCATGTGGCGGAAGGCGCGGATCAGCTCGCCCAACTCGTCCTTGCGCGCACTGTCGGAGGTCAGCACGTCGTAGTGGCCGGATTCGATCTTGCGGGCGGCGTCGGCCAGACTGCGGATCGGCCGTACCAGCCAGCGCTGGATCGCCCACAGGACCGCGCCACCGACCGCCATCAATGCGATGCCAAGCAGCAACATCCACAGCAACTGTTGCTCTGCCAATGCCTTCAGCCGAGTGCCCAGTTGGAGCGAAGCGCGCTGCTGCAGCGTGCGCATCGCATCGAGGTCGTATCCGATACGGACTCCTCCCAGGCGCTCCCGGCCGATCATGATCGGCGCCGAGACATCCATGACCGAGTCGCTGAACTGGGTGTTCAACGAGGGCGCCGCGACGGCAGCCGGTGCAAGCGCATCCTCCATCGCGAGCCCGTAACCGGGTATGGATTCGCTGCCATCGTGCAGCACGTTGCCCTGGGGATCGAACACGTAGACGTAGCGGATCCAGTGCTGCTTCAGGGCTCCCTGCAACAGCGCGCCCATGCCGTCCAGGTCGTGGTAATAAAGCGGGTTGACCAGTAGCTCGGCCAGGGGACCAACCATGTTCTCGCCGCGCTGCTTGAGGTTTTCTTCCGCGACCTCCTGCATCGCAGCGTTGCTGACGCGCTCGACCTCGTGCTGGGTCTGCGCCTGACGGTGGAGCATGAGGGCGGTCAAAGCCCCAAACACCACCAGCACGGCCAGCAACATGGCCAGTACCCGCGCCTGCAATCCGCTGAAAAGACCGGAAAGGATTGCCTTCATTCAACCTTTTCCCTGACCAGGCGAACCAGCGCCTGCACCTCCGCGAGCTCCCGTCGCGCCTCCTCATCCACCGGCAGGAAACGGGTGGTGCCGAAAAACTCGTGCAGCGCGGCGGATGCCTGCGGATCGTCTGCGGCCGACAGCAGGACCTCGCGCAGACGCGTGCGCACCTTGGGATCCAGGTCCTTGCGCACCAGTTCCAGCGCACGCGGGAACTCTTCACTGCGACCGATCAACCGCATGTCCTGCTTGAAGGCCGCAGGCATGCGTCGCGGATTCTCCCAGTCAAGGTTGCTCATCACCCCGACGTCCACCAGGCCCTTGTGCACCCAGGTCGCGATGTTCAGCTCCGAACGCGCAAACAGGTATGCCAGTGCATCGGAACTGACGGTGTCCAGTGGAGACATGAGGATCTCAAGCTCGGCGCCACTGCGCAGCAATTGACCGGCGGGGATGAAGTAGGCACTTGTCGATGTGGACCGCTGGAACGCGATGCGCAAGCCCTGCAACGCCTCGATGTCGGTGATTCCGCTGTCGGTGCGGGCGAAAAAAACGCTGTGGTAGCGGCTTTCCCCGTCGCGCTCGGTCACCAGCAGCGGACGCGCGTCGGCGCGCTCGGCCAGCATCGCCGCCGATCCCGCGGTCTCGGTGACCCAGTCAACGCGCTCGCGACGCAGGTAGCTGGCCATCTGCTGGGGATCCTTGGCCATCAGGATGCGACCTTCGCGGATTCCGACCTCCGCCATGCGCGGCACGACGTAATCAAGCAATGGTTTGAGCTGTTCGTAATGGGTGCTGGGGTCATCGCTGATGCGACCCAGCACCAGGATATCGGCGTCACCTGCCCAAGCCGTTGGCATACCGAGGCCAGCGACCAGAATCGCTGCGAGAAACAGATGGCCCAACCGCCGCGTGATGGCGGCCATGCGGCCGCGCCCGTCCTGCTCTGGAATCAGTTGCATTCGCTCCCCCACGCCCCACTGATGAGCGTACAGGGCATGATCAGCGTTGTCCGGCCAACATTGCCATGCGGCTGGCATCGGCGAGGATTCCACGCAGAAGGCGCAATTCCCGATCCTCCAGATCGGCGCGTAAGAACAGCCTGCGCAGCTTGCGCATTGCCGAGTCTGGCGACCTGCCCTTGTGGAAGTCGATCGCATCCAGGGTCTCGGCCAGTTGGGCGAAGAAGTGCTCTAACTGTGCGTGCGAGGCGGGCGGATTGCGCTCGGCGGACACTGCTGGCGTGGGGGAATTGGCCTCAGGGCTCGCCAGCAGCGCAAGCCGTAGCTCGTAGCTGATGACCTGCACCGCGGCCGCCAGGTTCAGCGAGCTGTAGTCCGGATTGGCCGGGATATGGATCGCCGCGTGGCACAGCTGCAGCTCATGGTTCTCCAGGCCGGTGCGCTCGCGACCGAACACCAGCGCCACTTCCGCCTCGGCGGCGATCGAAACCGCCCGCTCGGCACCCTCTCGGGGCATCAGCTCCTGCAGGCTGATCCGGCGGCTGCGCGCCGTGCACCCCAGCACCAGCCGGCAATCGGCAACGGCCTCGGCCAGCGTGTCGTAGATGACCGCGCCGTCCAGCACATCATTTGCACCGGCCGCCAGCGCGAAGGACTCCACGTCGGGCGCGCGTTGCGGCGCGACGAGCACCAGACGGTCCAGTCCCATTGTCTTCATTGCCCGAGCCGCAGAGCCGATATTGCCCGGATGCTGGGTACCGACCAGGACGATGCGGATGCGCTGTGCCAGGGAGGGATCAGGCGGAAAGTGCGGATGGTCGGCGGTCATGGCGGCAATGGTAAACTGCGCGGCCGGCAACGAACCATGTTCGTCCATCGCCGGTCGCTCTTTCCCTTCGCCCACTCCCCCACCTCCCCGCTCGAGGCCGTTTTGCCATGCAGAAACCCGCCATCAACCTCATGGTCAAGGCCGCCCGCTCCGCCGGCAATGTGCTGCTACGGCACATGCACAAGCTGGATGCGCTGAACGTCGTGGAGAAGGACCGGATGGACTTCGCCAGCGAAGTCGATGAGCTGGCCGAGAAGGAGATCATCAAGGAATTCCGCCGCGCCACGCCCGATTACGCGATCCTGGGCGAGGAAGGCGGCCTGCTGTCGCCCAAGAGCGGCACGGCGCGCTCGACCTGGGTCATCGACCCGCTGGACGGCACCAGCAACTACCTGCGCGGCATCCCCCATTTCTGCGTGTCCATCGCCCTGGTCGAGAACGGCGAGCCCGTGCACGGGGTGATCTTCGATCCGCTGCGCAACGAGCTGTTCACCGCCAGCCGCGGCAGTGGCGCCACGCTGAACGACAAGCGCATCCGCGTCGCCGACCGCAAGGACCTGGACGGGGCGATGGTGTTGACCGGCTTCCCGCCGCGCGAGCGCAAGCGCGCCAGCGCGCAGCTGACGACGCTGGACACCCTGTTCACCGAAATCCAGGACATCCGCATCTCCGGCTCGGCCGCGCTCGATCTGGCCTACGTGGCCTGCGGACGCGCCGACGCCTACTTCGAAGCCGGGATCAAGCCCTGGGACATCGCCGCCGGTGCACTGATGGTGCGCGAGGCCGGCGGCAAGGTCAGCGATTTCCGCGATCGCAGCACGGGCCCGATGGACAGCCGCGGCATCAATCCCCGGCCGCTGATTGCCGGCAACCTCAAGGTGGCCGGCCTGCTGCAGCAGCGCATCCTCAATACCGGCTACGCCGCCACGTTCGACTGATTTTGCGGGCGAACGCGGAGCAGACCCATCCCGCTCCATCGGACCAACAAATCGGACCATCAAAAAAGGCCGCGCATTCCAGCGCGGCCTTTCTTGATTGCGGCGTTTACAGACTCACGGCCTGCGGGCCAGGGCCTCTTCGTCGCGGGCCTTCGGCATCAGGTCCTGCTTGGTGACCTTCAGGAAACCGACCGTCAACAGCGGCGAGGCCACAAAGATCGAGGACATCGTCCCGATCACCACGCCGATCATCATCGCCTCCGCCATGCCCTGCAGCGATCCGCCGCCGTACATGTACAGCGCGAACACGGTCAGGAACGAGGCCACCGAGGTGATGATCGTGCGCGAGAGCGTCTGGTTGATCGAGGCGTTGATGATCGCGCCAGGCGTGGTGCGCATTGTGCGGAAGTTCTCGCGGATACGGTCAAACACCACGATCGTGTCGTTGATCGAGAAGCCCACCACCGACAGGATGCCGGCCAGCACGGTGAGGTCGAACTCGTGGCCGCTCAGGGCAAACCAGCCCACCACGATCACCGAGTCCTGCAAGGAGGTCAGCACGGCAGCAATGGCGAACTTCCGCTCGAACCGGGTCGAGATGTAGACCAGGAATCCGACGACCACGAAGATCAACGCCCAGATGCCGTTGAGCGCCAGCTCCTTTCCGACCTGCGGGCCGACGAAGTCACTGCGCATCACCGTGCCGGGATTGTCGGCCGTCGATACTGCGTTGGTGATCTGCCTGGCGGTGCGGTCGTTGGTTTCCAGATCGCCGTCCGCGCCTTCCTCGCCGGACTGCAGGCGTACCAGCAGGTCGTTGCCGGAACCGAAGGTCAGCACCTCGGCACTGCCGTAACCGGCGTCAGCCAGCCGCTTTCGCGCTTCGTTGACGTCAACGGGCTGCTCGAAGCGCAGCTCCGTCACCGTGCCGCCGGTGAAGTCCAGGGCAAAATTGAACCCGTTGAACGCGATCGCGCCAACCGACACCACCAGCAGCAGGATGGAGACCACGAACGACGCCCCACGAAGGCGCAGGAAGTCGATGTTGGTGACGTTGGGGATAAGGGTGAAAGGTTTCATCATCGATTCCTGCGGTCAGATCGCAATGGACTTGAGCTTGCGGCGATTGCCGTAGAGCAGCGTTGCCATCCCGCGCGAGGCGGAAACCGCGGTGTACATCGAGGTGATGATGCCCACGATGAGTGCGACAGCAAATCCCTTCACCGGGCCGGTGCCAAAGGCAAACATGGCCACGCCGGCCAGCAAGGTGGTCAGGTTGGCATCCACGATCGTGCTGGTGGCCTTCTCGTAGCCCAGTGCAATGGCCGACTTGGGTGGCACGCCGAGCCGCAATTCCTCGCGTATTCGCTCGTTGATCAACACGTTCGCATCCACCGACAGGCCGACGGTCAGCGCGATACCGGCCATTCCCGGCAAGGTCATGGTGAAGCCGAAAAGCGACATTACCGCCACCAGCATCAGGATGTTCAGCAACAGCGCCGCGCAGGTGATGATGCCGAACATGCGGTAATAGATAAGGAAGAACAGCAGCACGAAGCTGAAGGAGAACACGACCGCCTTCACGCCGCGCTCGATGTTCTCGCGGCCCAGGCTGGGGCCGACGATGCGCTCTTCCACGAAATCCATCGGCGCGGCCAGCGAGCCTGAGCGCAGCAGCAGCGCCAGGTCGGACGCCTCCTTCATGCTTTCCAGGCCGGTGGTCTGGAAATCCTTGCCGAACACGCCATTGATGTTGGCCACCGAGATGACCTCCTCGCTGACCTTGGTGCTTCGGATCTCCTTGCCATCGACCATCCGGACCTGCGGGATGCGCTCGATGTAGACCACCGCCATCGGCTTGCCGACGCTGGCACTGGTGAAGTCGAACATGCGCTGGCCGCCGGAACTGTCCAGCTTGACCGAGACCGACGGTGTGCCCGACTGCGGATCCAGGCCCGAGGTCGCGCCGACCAGCTGGTCACCGGAGGCGATCACCCGCTTGTTGAGCAGGATCGGCACCGGCTTGCCGTCGATTCCCAGCTCGCGCCGGTAATAGACCTTGGCCTGCGGCGGCACGTTGCCGGTGGCCACGGCGTCGTAGGCATCGCCTTCGACCACCGCGCGGTATTCCAGTGTCGCGGTCGCGCCGATCACGCGCTTGGCCTGCGCGGTGTCCTGCACGCCGGGCAGCTCGACCACGATGCGGTCGTTGCCCTGACGCTGGATCAGCGGCTCGGCCACGCCCAGCGCGTTGATGCGGTTGCGCAGCGTACCCAGGTTCTGGTTCAGCGCGTCGGTCATCATCCGCTGCATTTCCGGTTCCGGGATCTGCAAGGTCAGGACCTGTCCATTGCCGTCCAGGCGCAGGTCCGGCTGGCTGGCCATGATCTTCTTGCGCGCCGCAGCCGCATCGGCCGCGTCCACAAGGCGCACGTTGACCGAGTTGTCCGGGCGCCGGGTGACCGACTCGTAGCGCACGCGCCCGTCGCGCAGGACCACGCGCACGTCCTCGACGATCGCATCCAGGTGCTTGTCCAGCGCCGCCTTCTGGTCGACCTGCATCAGGAAGTGGACGCCGCCCTGCAGGTCAAGGCCGAGCAGCATGCCGTGGGCGCCGATATTGTCGAGCCACGGCGGGACAGTCGATGCCAGGTTCAGCGCGGTGACGTAGTCGTTGCCCAGCACCGGCGCCAGCGCGTCGGCGGCCTTGGACTGGTCGTCCGTGCCGGTCAGGCGCACCAGCAGGTTGTCACCATCGATGGCGACCTGCTTGGTCGGAATCCCGGACTTGCGCAGCGTTTCGGACACGCGCTGGACCAGCGCCTCGTCGATCGGGGCGCCGCGGTTGGCGGTGACCTGCACCGAGGGATCCTTCTGGTACAGGTTCGGCAACGCGTAGATCGTGCTGAACAGGATGGCCAGCACCAGGACGACGTATTTCCAGCGCGCGTAAGTGAGCATCGATTACCCCTGCGGCGGCCGTCCGGCCGCCCCTGCTTCTAGAAAAAAGTGGTGACCGCGATCAGGCGGCTTTCAAGGTGCCCTTGGGCAGCACGTTGGCGATCGAGCCACGCTGCACGCGGATGCGGACGTTGTCTGCGATCTCCACGGTGACGAAGTTCTCCCCCAGAGCCGTGACCACGCCAGCAACGCCGCCGTTGGTCAGCACCTCATCACCCATGGCCAGCTGGCCAAGCATCGCCTTGTGCTCCTTCGCGCGCTTCATCTGCGGACGGATCATCAGGAAGTACATCACGCCGATCAGCAGGACCGGGAACAGCAGGGACATTCCCAGTCCACCCGCCGGAGCAGCGGCGGCCTGGGCATGGGCGGGAGCGATCACCAGATCAAGCAGGTTCATGTTGATATTCCGTAAGGACGAAAAACAGCCGGAGATTATGTCATGGCTTGCGAATGCCCACGCGGGCGACGCGGGTAGCGGATCGCACCGCGTTACGGCGTGCGCGCCGCGTAGAAGGACTCGCGGAACGCCGCGAAAGTTCCCGCGGCGATCGCCTCGCGCATCTGCGCCATCAGCCGCTGGTAGTAGCGCAGGTTGTGCGCGGTCCCCAGCATCGGTCCGAGCATCTCGTTGCAGCGGTCGAGATGACGCAGGTAGCTGCGGCTGAATCCACCGGCGCATGCCGTGCAGTCACAGCCCTCCTCGATTGGCCTCAGGTCGTGCTCATACTTTGCGTTGCGGATGCGCACCGTGCCGGCCGCGGTAAAGAAATGGCCGTTGCGCGCATTGCGGGTCGGCATGACGCAATCGAACATGTCGATGCCGCGGGCGACGCCTTCCACCAGGTCCTCCGGCCGGCCGACGCCCATCAGGTAGCGCGGACGATCAGGCGGCAGTTGCGGGCAGGTGTGCTCCAGCATGGCGTTGCGCTCGTCTTCCGGCTCGCCCACCGCGAGCCCGCCAATGGCGTAGCCGTCAAAGCCAATGCCGGTGAGCCCGGCCGCCGAGCGAGTGCGCAGCTCGTGGTGGACCCCGCCCTGGACGATGCCGAACAACGCGGCGTCGTTGCCTTCATGCGCCTTGCGCGAGCGCTCCGCCCAGCGCAGGCTGAGCTCCATGGAGGTGCGCGCGACCTCCTCGGTTGCCGGGTACGGCGTGCACTCGTCGAAGATCATCACCACGTCCGAGCCGAGCACCTTCTGGATATGCATGCTCTCCTCGGGACCGAGGAATACCTTGCGGCCGTCGATCGGCGCGGCGAAGGTCACGCCCGCCTCGGTGATCCTGCGCTTGTGCGCGAGCGAGAACACCTGGAAGCCGCCCGAATCGGTCAGGATCGGGCCATCCCAGCGCATGAAGCCGTGCAGCCCGCCGTGCGCCTCGATCACCTCCAGGCCCGGGCGCAGAAACAGATGGAAGGTATTGCCCAGCACCATCTGGGCACCCAGCTCGCGCACTGCCTGCGGATAGATGCCTTTCACCGTGCCGTAGGTGCCCACCGGCATGAAGGCCGGCGTCTCGACGATGCCGCGCGGGAAACGGAGACGCCCGCGACGCGCGGCGCCGTCGGTACCCAGCAGTTCAAATGCCATGCGGCTCATTGCCGTGTTGCTCCAGGATCGGGAAACAGCAACATCGCGTCGCCGTAGGAAAAGAACCGGTAACGCGCCGCGACCGCGTGCGCATAGGCGGCGAAGACCCGGTCGCGGCCCGCAAACGCCGACACCATCATCAGCAGCGTGCTTTCGGGCAGATGGAAATTGGTGATCATCGCGTCGACCGCGCGGATCCGGTAGCCCGGGACGATGAACAGCCGGCTCTCGCCAATATAGGGCCGCAACTCGCCGTCGGGATTCTCCGGGCTCGGCTGCATCGCCGTCTCCAGTGCGCGCACCACCGTCGTGCCCACCGCGATCACGCGGCCACCTGCTGCCCGCACCCGGGCGACCTGCCCGACCAGCGCTGTATCGACGTGCAGCCGCTCGGCATGCATGACGTGGTCAGCCAGGTCGTCGACGCGGACCGGCTGGAAGGTGCCAGCACCCACGTGCAGGGTGACGTGGCCGAACTCGACGCCGCGCGCGGCTAGCGCCTCGAGCAACGCCGGGTCGAAGTGCAGCCCGGCCGTCGGTGCGGCCACCGCGCCGGTCTCGCGCGCGAATACGGTCTGGTAGCGCTCCAGATCCTCCGCGTCGGGCTCGCGCTGGATGTACGGCGGCAGGGGCAGGCGGCCGACCCGCTCGAGATAGGCGTCCACCGGCTCGCCAAGATGAAACTGCAGGCGGTAGAACTCCCCGTCCCGGCCGAGGACCTCGGCCTCACCGCCTGCGTCGAGCTGGATGCGTGCGCCCTGCTTCGGGGATTTGCTGACGCCCAACTGGGCGCGGGCGCAGTCGTCCTCCAGCAGCCGCTCGATCAGGATCTCGACGCGGCCGCCCGTGCTCTTGGCGCCGAACAGGCGGGCCGGGATCACGCGGGTGTCGTTGAACACCAGCAGGTCTCCGGGCTGCAGCAGCGCCGGGAGCTCGCTGAACACATGGTCGGAAAACGCCGCCGGCGCCGTCGGGACCAGCAGCAGGCGGCTGGCCGATCGCCGCGCCAGCGGCGCCTGCGCGATCAGCTCCGGGGGCAATGGATAGTCGAAGTCGGACTTTTTCAAGACGTGTGGATTCACGGGTGCAGGCGAGATGGCAGGACGGGACACGAGGCCTGCGGCAAATCGCATAGTGTAGCGATACGCCGTATAGAGCCCGGGGGTTATGCCGATCTCCGCGCCGTGTTAGAATCGGCTAACTGATTGAAATACAACGTAAATCTCTTGCGCGGCGCGCCCGCGCATTTTTGTTTGCGGTGGCTTGCCACTGCGATCAACCCTGTGGAGGAGCAACACCGATGCCCAGCACCACCCACTCAAACGCCATCGCCGGCAAGCTTGCGCCCTTGCGCGCCCACGGCGGCTCACGCCGCACCGTCGGTCTGGATGATGCGGTCCTGGCGCAGTTCGCCGACAACGCCGAGCTGGGCGAAGCGGTGGATGCTGCGCTGACCGAGTACGCCGAGGTAAAGAACCGTTTCGCCGAACTTCTGGATCTGGACGAAGCCAGCCAGATGGAGAAGCTGCAGGCCGGCTTCATCAACTTCTACCAGGACGACGCGGTCAACCCGTACGTCGCCCTCGCCGCCCGCGGTCCGTGGATCGTGACCCTGAAGGGCGCGGTGATCCATGACTCGGGCGGTTACGGCATGCTCGGCTTCGGCCACGCGCCTGCGCAGGTGATCGCCGCCATGGCCAAGCCGCAGGCGATGGCCAACATCATGACCCCGAGCATCTCCCAACTGCGCCTGAGCACGCTGCTGCGCGAGGCGATCGGTGTCGAGCGCGAGTGTCCGTTCACCCACTTCATGTGCCTCAACTCCGGCTCCGAGTCGGTCACCCTGGCCGCGCGCATCGCCGACGCCAACGCCAAGACCGTAACCGACGACGGTGGCAAGCGCGCCGGGCACAGCATCAAGCGGCTCGTGGTCAAGGGCGGCTTCCACGGCCGCACGGATCGACCGGCGCTGTATTCCAACTCCACCCGGAAGGCCTACGAGCAGTACCTGGCCAGCTACCGCGGGGAGGACAGCGTGATCGTCGTGGAGCCCTACGACATGGATGCGCTCAAGCAGGCATTTGCCGACGCCGAGGCGAAGGGCTGGTTCATCGAAGCGATGTTCCTGGAGCCGGTGATGGGCGAAGGCGACCCGGGGCGCAGCGTTCCGGTCGAATTCTACAAGGCCGCCCGCGAACTGACCCGCAACCACGGCTCGATGCTGCTGGTCGACTCGATCCAGGCAGGGCTGCGTGCCAACGGCGTGCTGTCGATCATCGACTACCCAGGCTTCGAGGGCGTGGAAGCCCCGGACATGGAGACCTACTCCAAGGCACTCAATGCCGGCCAGTACCCGCTGTCCGTGCTGGCCGTGACCGAGCGTGCCGCAAGCGCGTATCGCAAGGGCCTGTACGGGAACACCATGACCACCAACCCGCGCGCGCTGGATACCGCCTGCGCGGTGCTGGAGATGGTCACCCCGGAACTGCAGGAGAATATCCGTGCCCGCGGCGCCGAAGCGCTGGAGAAGCTGGAAGCGCTCAAGTCCGAGCTGGGCGGCATGATCACCAAGGTCCAGGGCACCGGCCTGCTGTTCTCGTGCGAGCTCTCCAACGACTTCAAATGCTTCGGCAGCAATTCGACCGAGGAATGGCTGCGCGAGCACGGCATCGGCGTGATCCACGGCGGGGCGAACTCCCTGCGCTTCACCCCGACCTTCACCAGCACCAGCGCCGAGATCGAACTGCTGGTGAACATGGTCGGTCGGGCGTTGCGCGAAGGTCCGCGCGCCAGCAACTGACGTCGCGCAAAACGACTGCGCGGGCGATCGCGCGGATCAAGCACACAAGGAGCCGGGGAAACCCGGCTTTTTGTTGTCCTTTTCCAAGCTCCCGGTGGCAACCGGAACGGCGCGAGGGGGGGGCGTGAACTGCATGCCATCGGGGCGAATGTCCCCCGGCCTCCGCCTGCGGCGGCGGCCTCCTCCTTTATTTCGCCCCGAAGGCATCCAGCTCACCCCTGGATTGGCGGGTATCCGCTTTTACAACCGCCAGCGATGCTGGAACGGTGGGGGTGAATGCCCTTGCGGCGAAATAAAGGAGGAGGCACCGGCTTCATCGGTGCCGGGGGACATTCGCCGCAAGGGCATCCACCCCCCGCGCCACCCGCTGCTCCGCCGACGCATTTCATTTACGCACTCTCAGAGACCGGCGCTATCGATCCATTCCATCCAATCAACTGGCAAGCCTTCGGCCGCGTAGGCAGACTGGAACGAACGGGAGGAAGTGCAACTCCCGTCACAGGTTCAGTCCCCCAGCAATTGACGCCAGGAGTCTCCCCATGAGTAACCCACACGACAAGACCGCGACCGGATCCACCACCGGCTCCGGCAGCCCCGCACCCAGCGACCGCAATTCGCTGACCGTCGGCGCGAACGGCCCGATCCTGCTGCACGACGTGCACTTCCTGGAGCAGATGGCGCATTTCAACCGCGAAAACGTCCCCGAGCGCCGGCCGCATGCCAAGGGTGCCGGCGCCTTCGGGGTGTTCAAGACCACCGCCGACGTTTCGCGCTACACCCGTGCCGCGCTGTTCCAGCCCGGTGCGTCGACCGACATGCTTGCGCGCTTCTCTACCGTCGCTGGCGAACTGGGCAGTCCGGACACGTGGCGCGACGTGCGCGGCTTCTCGCTGAAGTTCTACACCGACGAGGGCAACTACGACCTGGTCGGCAACAACACGCCGATCTTCTTCGTGCGCGACCCGATGAAGTTTCCGCACTTCATCCGCAGCCAGAAGCGCCTGCCCGACTCGGGCCTGCGCGACAACCACATGCAGTGGGATTTCTGGACCAACAACCCGGAATCCGCGCACCAAGTCACGTACCTGATGGGCGAGCGCGGGCTGCCGCGGACCTGGCGCCACATGAACGGCTACGGCTCGCATACCTACATGTGGATCAACGCGGCCGGCGAGAAGTTCTGGGTCAAATACCATTTCCACACCCGCCAGGGCATGGCGTTCTTCACCAACGCCGAAGCCGCCGAGATGTCCGGCAGCGACGCCGATTACCACCGCCGTGACCTGTTCGATGCGATCCAGCGCGGCGAGCACCCGGAGTGGGTCCTGTCCGTGCAGGTCATGCCGTATGCCGAGGCAACGGACTACCGCTTCAACCCCTTCGACCTGACCAAGACCTGGTCGCACAAGGACTATCCCCTGATCGAAGTCGGCACGATGACCCTGAACCGCAATCCGGAGAACTTCTTCGCCCAGATCGAGCAGGCGGCGTTCTCGCCGGGCAACACGGTTCCCGGCATCGGCCTCTCGCCTGACAAGATGCTGCTGGGCCGCGCATTCGCCTACGCCGACGCGCAGCGCAACCGCATCGGCACCAACTTCCACCAGCTGCCGGTCAACCAGCCCAAGGTGCCGGTGAACACCTACATGTTCGATGGCCAGATGGCCTACCACCACAGCGGCAACGCGCCGGTTTACGCCCCCAACAGCGGCGAGCGCAGCTGGGCCGACGAAACCGGTCCGATGCCCGACGGCTGGGAGACCGACGGAGACATGGTCCGCAGCGCCTACACCCTGCACGCCGAGGACGACGACTTCGGCCAGCCCGGCACGCTGGTCCGCGAGGTCTGGAATGACGCCCAGCGCGCGCAGTTCGTCGACCAGGTCGCCGGCAGCTTGCTGGGCGGCGTGCGCAGTCCGGTGTTGGAGCGGGCGTTCGAGTACTGGAAGAACGTCGACCCGGCTACCGGCCAGCAGATCGAGGACAAGGTGCGCAGCGGCATGGCACCCGAGCCGGCCGAAGGCATGGGCGAAGGCTGAGCCGGACCCGACCCCGGGCTGGGCGCTTCGGCGCCGGCCCGGGTTTTTTGTTTAAGCGCGTCGCGCCAGCTCGGCGTCAGGCGCGGCGTCGACGGCGATATCGGCCAACCAGCAAGACGCCGAGCGCAAGCAGCGCACCGAGGATCAGCTTGCCGATCAGGCGAACCTCCCCGCGCTTGGGCAATGTCTCCGCGGCTGGTGCAGGGTCGGTCGCGACGGGCGTGGCACTGACCGGGTCTTTCGACGGGGCAGCAGCCACCAAATGCCACTTCCCACCCCGCAGCTGCACCTTTCCGGCCAGCGGCGGCAGGTGGAGGGCGCGCCAGTGGATGCGGATGTCGCCGTTGTTGGGATCGAGCGGGTTCAGGGCACTTCCCAGCCCATCGCCTTCAGGCTGGAAAGTCGCCGCCAGATTCGCCGGCAGGCGGGTGAAACCGGGGCGGAATTCCTGCCACTGGCCCAGCGCCTTGATCACCGACAGCTCCACCGGCTTGCCGTCGATGCTGACATCGCGCGCCCACCAGATACGGTTCTCCAGCGGGAAGCTGCGCGGGTTTTCATGACCGTCTTCGAAAGCGGAGGAGTCCACCAGCGCCGGCTTCCATACCTGCTGATAGCCACCGCGCCCGTCGCGCTGCCATTGATACATCTCCACGCGTCGTTCGAGCCCGAACTGGCGAGTGCGCACGCCAAAGTCGGTGTCCTCGATTGGGGCGGCGGATACCGGCTCGCCCATTGGCGCAGCCGGTTGCGGGTCGCTGCGCGGTGCCTCGTCGGCCGACGCGGAGGCTGCCGCGCCTGCCAGGACAAGGACGACCATCAGGCGCCGCAGGCTCATGCAGCCAGCGTCCTCGCGTGCAGTTCGGCCACCTCATGCTCGGTGCGGTAGCGGCCACGCTCGTCGCGGGTCACCTGGGCGAGCGCACAGCCGGGGTCATGGGTGAAGAACAGATGGACGTTGCGTTCCAGCATGTCCGCCAGGAAGCGTTTTTTCTCGTCGATCAGCAGTTCCGCATTGCGGTCATACCCCATTGTGATCGGCACGTGCACCCAGGGCCGGCCGGGAATTAGGTCGGCGCAGAACACCAGGCCACCCATGTCCTGACCATCGACGCGTTCGGGACCGATGATCTCGGCCAGCATCAGCCCGGGCGTGTGGCCATCGCTGTAATGGAACCGCACGGCCTTCCCGAGCGTGTCGGAAAACTCGCCGTCGACCAGCTCAAGCCGCCCGGTCGCCTCCAGCAGGCCGGGCAGCTCCGGGATGAAGCTGGCGCGGTCGCGGGGGTGCGGCTCGATGGCGCGCTGCCAGTGCTCGCGCCCCACCACATAGCTCGCGTTGGGGAAAACCAGACGGGGCGGCTGGCCTTCCTCCCACGGGGCGAGCAAACCCCCGGCGTGGTCGAAATGCAGATGCGACAGCACCACCACGTCAATGTCCTCCGGCTTGAAGCCGGCGGCATCCAGCGACTCAAGCAGGACATGGCGATCCTCGACCACCCCGTAGCGCTCGCGCAGCTTCGGCTCGAAGAAGGCACCGATTCCCGACTCGAACAGGACCGTCTTGCCGCCCAGCGGGCTGGCGAGCAACGCGCGGCAGGCAAGGTCGATACGGTTGTGCTCGTCGGACTCGACCCACTTGCTCCACATCGCGCGCGGCGCGTTGCCGAACATCGCCCCGCCATCGAGCTTCTGGCTGTTGCCCATCAGCGACCAGAGTTTCATCGTCGACTCCATCGTTGCGCAGCCAAGGCTGCCTCAACAACCATCATCGGTGATCGACACGATGGGCGAAAGCAGGCGCCACTCAGGGCCGGTCCAGCACCACCTCGACCTCACCCACCGGGTTGCGCGGGTCGGTACCGCCGGACAGCTCATCGGTCCGCTTGTCCCAGGCGACGGTCTGCAGGTTGCCCCAGGTGCCCTCGCCCGCATTCACCGTGTGTCCCATCTTCTTCAGCGCCTTGACGGTCGCGGCATCCAACGCGCCTGGTTCGGCCGAGATGGCGTCGGGCATCCACTGGTGGTGGATGCGCGGCTCGGCGGCCACCGCCTGCGCGGTCATGCCGGCGTCGTAACCGAGGATGCCGATCAACACCTCGGTAATGATCCGGCTGCCACCCGGCGCACCCAGCACCGCCAGCTTGTCGGGTGAATCGATGTAGGTCGGGGTCATCGAGCTGAGCATGCGCTTGCCCGCTTGCACCGAGTTGGCGTCAAAGCCCATCACGCCGAAGGCATTGGGCGTGCCGGGCTTGAGCGCGAAGTCGTCCATCTCGTTGTTGAGCAGCACGCCAGTGCCCGGCGCAATCATGCCCGAGCCGTACAGCAGGTTGACGGTCTGGGTCGCCGAGACGATGTTGCCGTCGGTATCGATGATCGAGAAATGGGTGGTCTCGTCATCCTCCATCGGCGTTGGCTGGCCGGAAAGCAGCTCGCTGGGCGTCGCCTTGTCGGGATGGATTGTCGCCCGCAGGCCGGCGGCGTAGGCCGGGTCGGTCAGCATCGCGATCGGCATCTCGACGAAATCCGGATCACCCATGTAGAGGGTGCGGTCACGGTAGGCGCGGCGCATCGCCTCGACGATCAGATGGGTGCGCTGCGCGGAATCGAGTCTGGACAGGTTCCACGGCTGCAGCACCTGCAGCATTTCCGCCAAGGCCACTCCGCCCGAAGACGGCGGCGGCGCGGTGACCACTTTCCAGCCGCGGTAGTCGAAGATGATCGGCTCGCGCTCGCGGATCCGGTAGCCGGCCAGTTCGGCAGCAGTCCAACGGCCGCCCTCCTCGGCGACCGCCGCCAGCAGTTGATCGGCGACCTGGCCCTGATAGAAGCCGGCATGGCCACGCTGGGCCAGCAGTTCCAGCGTCTGCGCCAGGTCTTCCTGCTTGAGGATGTCGCCTGTCCGGGGAGCACGCCCGTTGGCCAGGAATACCTCGCGCGTACCGCGATACCGCTCCATCACCTTGCTGCGGGTTGCGTAGCCTTTTTCGAGCCGGCCGTAGACGGGGAAACCCTCGCGGGCAAGCCGGATCGCGGGCGCAAGCGAGGTGGCCAGCGGCAGGCGGCCGTAGTCGTCGGCCAGATGCACCAGCGCCGCGGGCAGGCCGGGAATGCCGGCTGACCAGGGCCCGTTGGTGGCACGGTCGCGGTTGAGCTCGCCCTTCTCGTCCAGATATGCCTCAGGTGTCGCCGATTCGGGCGCGGTCTCCCGGGCATCGACAAAAACGTCGCGGCCGGTTTTCGCGTCGTGCAAAAGGAAGAATCCGCCACCGCCGATCCCGGAGCTGATCGGCTCGACCACCGAGAGTGCGGCAGACACGGCAATCGCCGCATCAAAGGCGTTGCCGCCCTGATTGATGATCTGCGCGCCGGCTTCGGTGGCCAGCGAGTGCGCGCTTGCGATCGCCGCGCCAGGCGGAGTCGCCGCGGTCGCTGGCGTGGTGCGTGACACCGGAGCCGCGCGAGGCGAAGAGTCCGCGGTCGTCGCGCAGCCCCCGATGGCGAACGCCAGCAACGGCGCCAGGAAACCGGTTACCACTGCGGTTCGCGTCGCAATTCGCATCACATCACTCCTGTTCTTGCTGCAACCGGGCCAGCTTGGCCAGCAGCTGGCCGGTTGTTTCGGGAAAATCGGGATCCGGGTCAATGCATTCCACCGGACACACCACCACGCACTGCGGCTCATCGAAATGGCCCACGCACTGCGTGCAGCGCGCCGGGTCGATCACGTAGATCTCCTCACCCTGCGAGATGGCCTGGTTCGGGCATGCCGGTTCGCAGACATCGCAGTTGACGCAAAGCTCGTTGATCTTGAGGGACATGGGCTGCCGCTATGCGCGGATGGGGCAAGCCCCACCACGCGCTGTTACTCGTAATGAAACCGAGGGTTACTTGGCTTCGACAAACACGTATTCGACACCGGCCGGCGTCACCGCCTGCTGGACACGCTCGCTGTCGGCGGGCGCGCCGATGAAGAGCAGACGCACCCCCTTCATCGAACCCGGGCCGACCTTCTGGAAGGCGCCAACAATGATGTCGGCCATCATCGCCGACTCGGGCGAACCGAAGGCCACCAGGTTGCCTTCCACGATGCCGCGCTGCATCGCGTTCTCGATTTCCTCGCGCAGGCGCTCGTGGGCGCCTTCGAAGCCTTCGCTGTCGCTGCTGGGCAGGTAGTACAGGTAAGGGCTGGAGGTCACGTCGCCCATGTTGCGGGTCACCACCGCGGACAGGTAGCTGCCCCACTCGTTGTCATCGTTGGTGGTCGGCGCCGACAGCGGCGCAAGCGCGACCGCGGCATCTTCGGTGGTCTCAGTTGGAGCCTTGTCGCACGCGGCCAGCAGCGGCAGCGACAACAGGGCGACAAGCATCAGGCGGGCGGTGGTGTTCATGGCGTTCCCCATTCTTGTTGGTTGGAATATGACGTCGGCGAGGTGCCGGCGATCAGGCGGTGCTGCGTTGCCATTCGCGCTGAAGCGCCTCGGCAACCGCGGGCGGGACAAAACCGGAGACATCGCCCCCCAGGCGGGCTATCTCGCGGACCAGCGATGAAGAGATGAAGCTGTACTGCTCGGCGGGAGTCAGGAAGAGCGTCTCCACGTCGGGGATCAGATGGCGATTCATGCTGGCCATCTGGAACTCGTACTCAAAATCCGACACGGCGCGCAGGCCGCGCAGCACGACGCCGGCACCGATGCCGGAAACGAAATGCGCGAGCAGCGAATCAAATCCACAGACCTCGACGTTGGGATGATGATCGAGCGCTTCGCGGGCCAGCTCCACGCGCTTTGCCAGCGGCAGCGCAGGGCTTTTGGACGGGCTTTCCGCCACGCCCACCACCAATCGATCAAACAGCGGCGCGGCACGATCGACCAGATCGATGTGGCCGTTGGTAATCGGATCGAAGGTGCCTGGATAGACGGCGGTGCGGTGTCGAGCCGGGGTCATTGGGCAAAACGCTCCAGATCAGGGACGTCCGGCCGGGCCGGATCAATGGGGAGTGTATCAACGCCGACGCGGGTGCCGTCGCCTGCCGTCAGTACCGGGCGATGCCGGTAAAGCGCATGGCGGACTTCGCGGGTCCTGCCTTCACGGTGCAGGCTCCATCCGCCGGGCAGCGTCACCGGCTCGTCGACGGGCCCTTCGACGTGCAGCCATGCGCCGTCCCGCATCAATGGCAGGACGCCAGCCAACGCGGGCTTCAGAAGCCCGGTGGCGAAGGGCGGGTCAACGAAGGCGATGTCGAAGCTGGCGCGCGGCTGCGTCGGCAGCCAATGCATGGCATCGGCCTGCACCACCCTGGCCGCCTGGCCGCCCTGCAGTCGTTGCGTGGTGGCCAAAAGGCTCGCTGCCAGCACAGGGTCGCGCTCGACCAGTACCGCCGATGCGGCGCCACGCGACAGCGCCTCCAGTCCGAGGGCGCCGCTGCCGGCGAACAGATCCAGCACCATGGCACCGTCGATCACCGGCGCCAGCCAGTTGAACAGGGTCTCGCGGACCCGGTCGGGGGTCGGCCGCAGGCCCGCCGAGTCGACAACGGGAAGCTTGCTGCCACGCCATCGCCCACCGATCACACGGACCTGGCCGGGGCCGTTGGCGACGGAGCGCGGAGCGTTACGGGCGGGCTTCTTCATGGGGTCGCGAAATCAGGCCGGTGCTAGCATGGGCGCCATTCTCGCGCATTCGTGAATCCTACTGTCGATGGCCAGCTTCTTTCGCCGGAAAAAGCCCGGTTCCGCACCCTCCGAGCGTCGCTACAGCACCGAGGAGCTCGCTGCGGCGTTTCCGGGGGCGCAGCAGGAAAAAAGTGATGTTGAGAGAGTGGAAAACGACGTGCCGCAGGCGAGTTCCGCGCCTGCCCCTGCGGCGCCGACGCCGGTAGAGACGCGCGCACCGACTGCACCACCCGTGCAGCCGCCGACTCCAGAGCCGCCGCCTGTGCCGCCTGTGCCGCCAGTGCCGCCCGCGCCGCCAGTCCGGCCCGCTTCGCACGCGCCGCGCCCGGTTGAGGCCGTCGCGACACCAACAGTAGATGCGGATACCGCTGAGCCCGCCCATAGCGCCTCCGTCGCGGCCGTTGGCCGGACCGACGCTCCGGCGAAAGGCGGCTGGCGCGAACGACTGCGCGGCACAACGTTCGCGCGCACGTTCGGCGGTCTGTTCCAGGGCAACCCGCGCCTTGACGATGACCTGCTGGACGAAATCGAAACCGCACTGATCATCGCCGACGTCGGGGTGACGGCGACCACCGATCTGGTGGAAGACCTGCGCAAGCGGATGAAAGCGCGCGAGTTCGCCGACTCCTCAGCCTTGCTGAAGGCCCTGCGCCAGGACCTGGTCGACCTGCTCGCACCTGTTGCCGTGCCGCTGAAGATCGACGCCGCCGCCAAGCCGTTCGTTGTCCTCACCGTGGGTGTCAACGGCGTCGGCAAGACCACGACCATCGGCAAACTGGCGCGTCGCTTCAAAGGCGAGGGGCACTCGCTGATGCTTGCCGCCGGCGACACCTTCCGGGCGGCCGCGGTCGCCCAGTTGCAGACCTGGGGCGAGCGCAACGGCGTGCCCGTGATCGCCCAGGGCCAGAATGCCGATGCCGCATCGGTGGCATTCGACGCGCTGCAGGCGGCCAAGGCGCGCGGCACCCAGGTGCTGATCGCCGATACGGCCGGCAGGCTGCACACCCAGCAGGGCCTGATGGCGGAGCTGGGAAAGATCAAGCGCGTCATGCAGAAGCTTGACTCCGCCGCCCCGCACGAGGTGCTGATGGTCATCGACGGCACGACCGGTCAGAACGCGCTCTCACAGCTGCGCCAGTTCCATGCCGCCGTGCAGGTGACCGGACTGGTGGTGACCAAGCTGGACGGCACCGCCAAGGGCGGGGTCGTGTTCGCACTGGCCCGCGAGTTCGGCATTCCGATCCGCTATGCGGGCATCGGCGAGAAGCTCGAGGATCTGCGGGTCTTCGATGCCGAGGCGTTCGTCGACGCGCTGTTGCCGGACACGCTCGGCGGCTGACGCGCGCGCCATGCCCGCGGAAGCCACTCCCGCGCCCCGCTCCCCTTGGCGACGCGGCGGTCGAATCGTCGCGATCGTCGGTGTGGTGGTGCTTCTGGGCCTCGTCGCGTCGATCGGCTGGATCTCGCGTCCTGCACGGCTGAGTGCGTTGATACTGGATCAGGTCGGCACCTCGCTCGGACTGCAGATCACCGCGTCGGGAACAAGTGAATACCGCCTGCGCGGAACGCCGATGCTGACCGTTCGCGGACTTGACGTTCGCCAGCCCGGCAGCGCGACGGCCCTGCTCACCGCCGAGCGCGCTTATCTGGCATTGCCGTGGGCAACCCTGTGGGCCGGTGGCGAGGACCTGACCATCCGCCGGGTCGAACTCGATGGGCCGCAGCTCGATCTGAGCGCGTTGCAGGACTGGATGGCAACCCGGCCAGAGGGCGGGCCGCTGCGCATTCCGACGCTGATCGATGGCCTGCGCATCACCCGCGGTCTTGTGGCGGGCGATGGCTGGTCGGGGGATCGTCTGAGTATTGCCACCGATCACGTATCGGCGAGCCAAGCACTTGCTGCGCGCCTGACCGGGCGTCTGCTCATGTCCACCACGACCGCCCCGTTCGATTTGCAGTTGGCGCTGACCAGACCGGCGATCGGCGCCGGTGCCGCCATTGCGGGCATCGCCAGTGTTCGCAGCGGGCAATTGCGGATGCCAATGGCGCTGAACCTGTCGGGAGTCCTGCGCGACGACGCGGACGGAATCGGCCTGGATGCAACCCGGCTGGGCGCCCACGCACGCTGGTTCAGCGAGCCCTCCGACGAAGAGCCCACGATTGCATTTGCGCTGGGCATCTCCGGCCGCGTGCGCTATCGAGGCGGCGACCTGGTCGTGGCGCCGCTGGCTGCAGCCGTCCGCGGGCAGGCCAAGGTCCCGGCGAGAGTCGACGCTACCGGTTCGCTCCTGTTCGGGGAGTCGCTCGAGCTGCACCTTTCGGGCGAGGTCGCCGACTGGCCCGCGCAATGGCCCGACCTGCCGGCACCGCTGGGGGAATCGGTCTCTCCATTCCCGTTCACCGTGGACTACGCCGGCGCTACCGACTTGTCCGACCCGCTGAATCTGCAATTGAGCCGGGACGAAACCCGCTTCGACGGACAATTCCGGCTGCCCGAGCTGACCGACTGGATCGCGCAGCTGGCCGATGGCACCCCGCTGCCGCCCCTCACCGGAACCCTGACGACGCCACGGATTGAAGTCGCTGGCGCAACCCTGACCGGTGTGCGACTACAAATCGATGACGGCGACCACGAGGGCGGCGAGGGGCTGCCGGAACCCGATCGCATTCCGGATTCCGGACCGGGCCGATGAAGGCGACCGTCAAGGCAGACAGCTTCGCCAGTCGCCTGCTGCACTGGTTCGACGATCACGGCCGCCACGATCTCCCGTGGCAGCATCCGCGCTCGCCTTACCGGGTCTGGTTGTCGGAGGTGATGCTCCAGCAAACCCAGGTCAAGACCGCCGCGCCCTACTTTGAGCGCTTCGTCGCCGCCCTGCCCAGCCTGCAGGCCCTCGCCGCCGCACCGATGGATGACGTCCTCGCGCTGTGGTCGGGGCTTGGCTACTACAGCCGCGCGCGCAACCTGCACCGGGCCGCGCAGGAGTGCATGTCTGCGCACGCCGGCGAACTGCCCCGTGACCTTGACGCCCTGGTCGCGCTGCCGGGCATCGGCCGCAGCACCGCCGCAGCCATCCTCGCCCAGGCCTGGGGCGACCGCCACGCCATTCTCGATGGCAACGTGAAACGGGTCCTTGCGCGATTCCACGGCGTGGACGGCTGGCCCGGATCGCCTGCGGTCGAGCGCCAGCTGTGGGTGTTTGCCGAGCAGCACCTGCCCCATGACCGCCTGGCCGACTACACCCAGGCGCAGATGGATCTGGGTGCGACGATCTGCACCCGCGCCCGCCCATCATGCGGCTCCTGCCCATTGTCCGCGGATTGCGCCGCCTACCTTCATGGCCGCACCGCGGAGCTGCCAACACGCAAACCCGCGAAGGCCGTGCCGCACCGCCAAGCATGGATCATGTGGCTGGAGGACGAAAACGGCCGCGTCCTGCTGCAAAAACGTCCTCCCGTTGGCATCTGGGCATCGTTGTGGACCCTGCCGCAAGCCGACGATGACGCCACGGTGGCGGACTTCCTGCGCGCTCATATCGACGGCGCCAACGGCGATGGGGATGTGTTGCCACCGATCGCCCACGCTTTCAGCCACTACAAGCTGGACCTGTTGCCCCGGCGGTGGCGCGGAGTCGCCCTGCGCAGCGCGGTGCAGGACAATAACCATTCGCGCTGGGTCGCACCGGCAGATCTGGCCACGCTGGGCATCCCCGCGCCCATCCGCCGCCTGCTGGAAGGCGGCCGACCATCCCACGAGGAATCCGATGACCCGTACCGTCTACTGTGAATTCGAGAAGCGCGACGCCGAAGGCCTCGACTTCGCGCCCTGGCCCGGCGAGGCCGGCCAGCGCGTCTTCGCCCACATCGGCAAACCCGCATGGGCGAAATGGCTGGCGCACCAGACCATGCTCATCAACGAGAACCGCCTGTCCCCGATGGATCCGGCGCACCGCAGGTTCCTGCAGGAACAGATGCTCGCGTTCCTGTTCGAAGGCAACGTCACCCAGGTGGCCGGCTACGTCCCGCCCGAACAGGACTGAGCCGGCTGGCGGATGACGCCATGCTCAACGCGTCGAACTCTCTCGCGCACGGCGCTCGGCGTTCTCCACCGCCTTGGTGTCTACCGGGCGGATCTCCCTGATCCGGCACGGAAAACTGGCATTCTGACGGTCCAACACGACCACGCTGTCCATGCCGGCGAACACGGTCCCGCCCTGCGCGCTGAAGCCAATCGTGTGTGAGAAATCCAGATCGGGGCATCGTCCGTCAAGCTCCAGCAGATACGCCTGGTGGCGACGCGTCCACACCGTCAGCGCGCTGTCACCGAGCGCCGTCCAGCTGTACAGGGTGCCGAAATTCTGGAAGCTGCGGACCGGCGCGCCCGCATGCGCGCGGTGGATCTCCAGACGCTGGTCATCGGTCAGGCGTGGGCCTGCGCTCGCGCACGCCCCCAGAGCCAGCGAAATCACGATGGCAAACAACAGATTCCTCATGACCGACTCCGATTCGGCAGCGGCCCGCTTCGCCGCGGGCCTGTGACAGCAATGATCACGTCACCGGCCTTCATCGTCCGTGAAGCGTGATCGACCAGCACGGCGGCTTGCAGGCAAGCGACTGCCCCGCTATAGTTCCGCTCCTTCACGGCCAGCCCGTGACATGGCCGGGTAGCTCAGTTGGTAGAGCAGGGGATTGAAAATCCCCGTGTCGGGGGTTCGATTCCCTCCCCGGCCACCAGTTTAGGTGGCACTGCAAGACCCAAGCCCTGCAACGGCCACAGCCGATGCGGGGTTTCGCGTTTCCGGGGTCCGGACTTTGCGGCACCCGCACCATGCGCCGTAGTATGCTCGGGGCACTCAAGACGGAGCGGTCGACATGCGGGCAACACGCGGGATGCGGTGGGCGGTTTGGCTGGTTTGCGTTGCGACCCTGGTCGCGTGCGCCAGTGGACCGGTACGCCGGGTGTCGGAGCCCTCGGCCAGGATCCAGCAGCTCACCGTGCTCGCCGATGGCAGCTGGACAGCTGATCTGCGGATCGAGAACTTCAGCAGCATCCCGATGCGCTTTGACAGCTTCCAGTTCGCGATGAAAATCGCCGAACAGGACGCGGGCACGCTGAGCGCGCAGCCCGCGCTGACCATCGGACCGGAGTCCGCCGACGTCATCAGCGTCGTGGTTTCGCCCACGGTCGCCGCCAAACTGGCTGTGGCCGACGGACTCGCAGGGCGCCAGGGCGTGCAGTACTCGCTGGACGGCACCGTGACCGCAACGCCCGACGAGCAACGCCAGCGGGAGTTCAAGGTCAAGCGCTCCAGCGCACTCAGCCCTGCCCCAGGTCTGCCCGGGGTGCTGCGCTGAATGATGCCCCGATATTGCGTCGTCCGGCTGCGCCGGCAGATCCGGCACCCGCACGACGCCACCCCACTTTCCTCAAATAAAGCGAGGCCGGCATGAGCCAGTACAAAGCCCCCCTGCGGGATATGCGTTTCGTCCTGTTCGACCTGTTGGGCGCGGAATCAGAATTCCAGCGCCTGGGTTTTGAGGACGCCAGCCGCGAAGTCGTTGACGCGGTGCTGGATGAGAGCGCCCGTTTTTCCGAGGAAGTGCTGGCGCCGCTTAATGAAGTGGGCGACCGCGAAGGCTGCACTTTTGACCAGGCGACTGGCGATGTGACGACCCCGACGGGCTTCAAGGAAGCCTATTCGCAGTATGTCGACGGCGGCTGGACCGGTCTGGTCGCGTCCACCGAGTTCGGCGGCCAGGGCCTGCCGCAGGCAGTGGGCTTCGCGCAGAAGGAAATGATCGACGCCGCCAACCTTGCTTGGGGCAACTTCCCCCTGCTTTCCCACGGCGCGACCGAAGCGCTGGTGCATCACGGCGAGGACTGGCAGCGCGAGGTGTTCCTCAAGCCACTGGTCGAGGGTCGCTGGACGGGCACCATGTGCCTGACCGAACCGCACTGCGGCACCGATTTGGGGCTGTTGAAGACCCGTGCCGAACCCAACGAGGACGGCAGCTACGCAATCACCGGGACCAAGATCTTCATCACCGCCGGCGAGCACGATCTGACCGAGAACATCATCCACCTGGTCCTGGCGCGCCTGCCCGACTCCCCGGCGGGCAGCAAGGGAATTTCCCTGTTTGTCGTGCCCAAGCTTCGCGTGGACCGCGACGGCAGCATGGGAGAGCCCAACCATGTGCGATGCGGCAGCATCGAGCACAAGATGGGCATCCACGGTTCGGCGACCTGCGTGATCAACTTCGACGGCGCCCAGGGATACCTGGTCGGTCAGCCGAACAAGGGCATGAGCGGCATGTTCACCATGATGAACGCTGCCCGCCTCGCCGTGGGGCTGCAGGGGCTGGGACTGTCCGATCGCGCCTACCAGAACGCCCTTGCCTACGCCCGCGAACGCCTGCAGATGCGGTCGCTGTCCGGACCGAAGTTCCCCGAAAAGCCGGCCGATCCGATCATCGTCCACCCCGACGTGCGCCGCATGCTGCTGACCTGCAAGGCCCTCGTTGAAGGCGGCCGCGCGATGAGCTACCACGCCGGACTGCAGATCGACGTCGCCCACAACTCGCCCGACGAGGCACAGCGCAAGCAGGCCGACGATCTGGTCGGCTTCATCACGCCGATCGTCAAGGCCTGCCTCACCGAATGGGGCGTGGAGTGCACCTATCATGCGGTGCAGTGTTACGGCGGCCATGGCTACATCGCCGAGAACGGCGTCGAGCAGCTCGCCCGTGATGCCCGCATCACGACCCTGTACGAAGGCACGACCGGCATCCAGGCCATCGACCTGCTCGGCCGCAAGATCCTGCAACTGCAGGGCGCCGGGCTCAAGGTGATGCTGGGAATGATCCAGCAACTTTGCACCGAGCACGCCGACAACCCCGAAGTCGCCGAGTTCATCGCCCCGCTGCAGAAGCACGCCGCGCAATGGCAGCAGCTCACCATGGAGGTGGTCGACAGAGCCGGCCGCGATCCGGAAGAAATCGGAGCCGCCGCATACGACTACCTCATGTACTCGGGCTACGTCGCACTCGCCTATTGGTGGGCTCGCAGCGTGGCGACCAGTGAGACCGGCAGCGGGTCGGACGCGTTCAAGGCGGGAAAACGCGAAACGGCGAAGTTCTATTTCGCCCGCATCCTGCCGCGGACGCTTGCCCATGCAGCGGCAATCCGCAGTGGCAGCGCCTCCCTGATGACTCTCGACGCGGAACACTTCGACGCCTGAGGACGGAATTCGGCTGCGGGGCCTGGGAAATCGCTGCAGACAAATCGCTTCGGTTCGGGTATATGCTCGATTTCTCATGGAGACCGACACAGTGATGCAACGCGTGGCCGGGCCCGGAACTCCCGCCACGTCTGAGCGCCGGTGGGACCCGGATGTGTCGGCGCTTGCCCCGCGCCATGCGCTGGAACAGCTCAATTCAGTGCGCCTGCTTTCGCTTGATGCGCACGGACGGGTGCTGGACTGGATGAACTGGCAGCACGCAGCCTGCCTTTACGCGCGCGATGCGGTTGCCTGGACCCTGGGTGATCCCTGCCTGACGGTGCACGGTGGCCTCAACCGCCGCAGCGGCGAGGCCAGCATCCTGCGCCTGCATCCGATTGTGGCGGCGCGCGGTCACGCCAGCGCCCGCGCGGCCAACCCGACCCCGACGCTGACCAACGCCGCGCTCTTTGCCCGGGATGCCCACCTCTGTCTCTACTGCGGCGGGCAATTCAACCGTCCACACCTGACCCGCGATCACGTGAAACCGGTCTCACGCGGCGGTCGCGACGTCTGGGAAAACGTCGTCGCAGCCTGCTTCCACTGCAACTCGCGCAAGGGCAGCCGGACGCCGCAACAGGCGAACATGCCACTGCTCGCAGTGCCCTACCGGCCCAGTTGGGTCGAACACCTGATCCTGTCCAACCGCCACATCCTTGCCGACCAGATGGCATTCCTGAAGAGCCAGCTGCCGAAAAAACACGCCCGCGACCGCCTGCTCGTCCGGAGTTCACAAACTGCTTGAATTCGTGGTCGCCGCGGTTGCGTTCGGCCAACGCCGGACGCTTCATTGACGCCCGTACCATGCTCCGCGACACTGGGTGATTGTTAAGACATGGACTCGACAATGGCCCTCACACTTGGCCTGACCGGCATGGATCCGGCCACGGAAGCGTCGCTCAAGGTGGCTTTCTCCATTGCCAACTCCCAACTCGCCGGAGCTTGGGAGTTGCTGGCCAATGACACGGCCGACCATGTGATCGTCGACATGGACAGCATGTACGGTCCGATGAGCTGGCTGCGTTTGCACGCGGCCGGCAAAACGGTGATCGGGCTGACTTCCGCCCCTCGTACCCAGGCCGACTATCGCCTTGCGCAACCCTTCGACGCGGCATCGGTGCAGCGGCTTCTCGTGGAGCTGGCGCCTGAAGTCGTCAACGGCGCATCCGAGCATGCCGAGCCTGTGCCCAGCGGTCTCAGCCCTGCGCCCCAGCCGCAGGATCAGCTGCCGAAAGAACAGCGGGTTCCCGCCGACGAAGAGACCAGTCCGCGCGACGGCCTTGACGCTGCCCGGGTTGTGACCAATGAGCTGAACGACCCTTCCGAACCTGCCAGCGCGGCGTCCGCGGCGATCATGCCCGCGGCCACCAATCCAGCGCTGCACACTCCGCCGTTGGACCCTGCACCGGCACCAGTCGAACCGCGTACGCTCACCGAATGGCTTGCATCCGGGCGAATTACCGGCCAGGTCGGTTTCGAGCGAGAGGGACTCAAGCTGCTGCTTGACCTGGACCGGCGCGAATACTTCGGACCGGCAACCTTGAAGCCGTTGGGTGCGCACGTCACGACCGATACGGACGCCGCGGATTTCACCGTCATTACCGACTGGGAAAAGGAGGTCGCGGGGCTCGGCGCTGCGCAACCGCTGTCGCGCCTGCTCTGGTTTGGTGGCCTCATGTCCGGCGGCGGAAAGCTCCTCCCCGGCTTTGACCCGCAAGCCCGCTTCCTGATGCTGAAGTGGCCGCAAACCGAACGCGAATTTCCCCGCCACTTCCGTATCGCCACGGTGATGATGAAGGGCGCGGCGGCATTGGACGAGATTGCCGACGCGAGCGGCGTCTCGGTCGGTGACGTCACCGATTTCGTCAATGCCAATCTGGCCACCGGTTTCGCCGAAGTGGAACGCCCGCCCGAACCCGAACCCGAGCCGCGCAAGCCCACCGGCCTGTTTGGACGCTTCCGCGGCCGCTGAACTCCACCGGCAGCGCAGCGCCGGGTCGCCTTGCCCCGCCGCGACCCGGGCGGGACAATGGCGTACCACCGTCCGACACCGTATTGATGATCGATCCGCAACGCTACCCCCGCCTCTCGCGCATCCAGGTGCCCGCCGACCTGCGCGAGTTTCCGGAGCAGGAACTGCCAGCCATCGCCGATGAGCTGCGGGCGTACCTGATCGAGCAGGTCGCGCAGTCCGGCGGACATTTTGGCGCGGGCCTGGGCGTGATCGAGCTGACGGTGGCGTTGCACTGGCTCTACGACACCCCCACCGACAGGCTGGTCTGGGACGTGGGCCATCAGACCTATCCGCACAAGATCCTTACCGGTCGTCGCGACGTGATCCAGACCGTCAAGCAGAAGGACGGCGTATCGCCTTTCCCCAAGCGCGGCGAATCGGAATTCGACACCTTCGGCGTCGGCCACAGCTCGACCAGCATCTCGGCCGCCCTGGGCATGGCGCTTGCCCTCCAGCGCGCCGGCGACGAGCGCAAGGTAGTGGCCGTCATCGGGGATGGTGCGATCACCGGCGGCATGGCCTTCGAGGCGCTGGCGCACGGCGGCGGCATGGGCGATGAACCCGACGGCATCGAACCCAACCTGCTGGTCATCCTCAACGACAACCAGATGTCGATCTCCGAGAACGTCGGCGGCGTGACCCGCATGCTCGGACGGTTGACCGGCAGCCGCACCCTCAACGCGCTGCGCGAGGGCGGCAAGAAGCTGCTTGGCGACAAGAACCGCCCGGCGGCGAAGTTCGTCAAACGCTGGGAAGAGCAGTGGAAGGGCATGTTCGTCCCCTCGACCATGTTCGAGGAGCTCGGTTTCCACTACACCGGCCCGATCGATGGCCACGACATGGAAGCCCTGGTTGGCATCATGAAGACCCTGCAGGGGATGAAGGGCCCGCAGCTGCTCCACATCATCACCACCAAGGGCAAGGGCTACGAGCGCGCCGAGGGCGACCAGATCGGCTATCACGCGGTCGGTCCGTTCAATCCAGAGCTCGGAATGGTCAGCAAGGCCGGCGCGAAAAAGGTGACCTACACCGACGTCTTCGGCGACTGGATCTGCGACATGGCCGCCGCCGACGACAAGCTGATGGGGATTACCCCGGCGATGCGTGAAGGCTCCGGCCTGGTGCGTTTCAGCAAGGAGTATCCGCAGCGCTATTTCGACGTCGCCATCGCCGAGCAGCACGCCGTCACCCTGGCGGCCGGAATGGCCTGCGAGGGCGCCAAGCCCGTCGTCGCGATCTACTCGACCTTCCTCCAACGCGGCTACGACCAGCTGGTTCATGACGTGGCGCTGCAGGAACTCGACGTGCTGTTTGCGATCGACCGCGGCGGCGTTGTGGGACCGGATGGTGCAACGCACGCGGGCAACCTCGACCTGAGCTACCTGCGCTGCGTGCCCAATATGGTGGTCATGGCGCCGGCGGACGAGAACGAGTGTCGCCAGATGCTGTCCACCGGCTTCCGCTTCAATGGCCCCGCTGCCGTTCGCTATCCTCGCGGCAGCGGTCCGGGCGTTGCCGTGCAATCCAGTCTGGATGTCCTGCAGATCGGCAAGGCACAACTGCGCCGGCGCGGCTCGCGTATCGCCCTGCTCGCCTTTGGCTCCCTGCTGCCTGCAGCGGAAGAGGTCGGCGAGGCACTGGGGCTCACCGTGGTCAACATGCGCTTCGTCAAGCCGCTTGACCGGGCGCTCATCCTGCACCTTGCGGCAGACCACGAGGGATTCGTCACGCTGGAGGACAACGTTGTGGCCGGAGGCGCCGGCAGCGGTGTCGCCGAGCTGCTGGCGGCAGAGGGCCTGAGCGTATCGATGCTGCACCTGGGGCTGCCGGATGCGTTCCAGCCGCACGGAAGCCGCGAGGAACTCCTGGCCGAGGCCGGTCTGGATGTCGCAGGCATCCGCGCTGCAATCGTCCAGCGCTGGCACGACATCGACAGCGCGCCGCCGCGCACCGCGGCGATCTGAGCCTTCCTGGCCGCGGCGGGGCCGCGCCGTCCATCCCCGGCGGGCAGAGGCGTGCCGTTCAATCGCGCAAAAAGAATGCCCGCGAAATCTCCGCGAGCATTCTGGCAAATCACAGGAATTGGTCGGGGCGGCCGGATTTGAACCGACGACCACTTGTCCCCCAGACAAGTGCGCTACCAGGCTGCGCTACGCCCCGAAGTTGTTGCCTTCCGCCGCTGTTTTGGCGACGGATAAGTATAGCCGAAAATCAACAGATCGCGAGCCCTTCAGCGTGTTCAGGATGAAGGCTTGTCATCGACGAAGCATCTGCAGCACTTCCTCCAGTTCCATCCGGACCTGCCGGATGATCTGCGTGCTCAGCGCTGATTCGTCCTTGGCCTCCTCCCCTTCCAGCCGCAGCCGCGCGCCACCAATGGTGTATCCCTGCTCATACAGCAGGCCGCGGATCTGGCGGATCATCAGCACTTCGTGGCGCTGATAATAGCGCCGGTTGCCGCGACGCTTGACCGGCTTGAGTGAAGGAAATTCGGTTTCCCAATACCGCAATACGTGCGGCTTGACGTCGCACAGCTCGCTGACCTCGCCAATGGTGAAGTAGCGTTTGGCCGGGATCGGCGGAAGTTCGCGGTTGCTGCCCGGATCAAGCATTTTCAGTACCGGCGTAGGATTCGACGCGTTCCTTCAACTTCTGTCCGGGGCGGAAGGTCACCACGGTTCGGGCCGAGATCGGAATCTCCTCACCGGTTTTGGGATTGCGTCCAGGCCGCTCCTTCTTGCGCCGCAGATCGAAGTTGCCGAAGCCGGACAGCTTGACCTGGCGACCGCTCTGCAGCGCCTGGCGGAGGGAATCAAAGAAGGCGTCGACGAATTCCTTTGCCTCACGCTTGTTGAGGCCGACCTCGTCGAACAACCGCTCGGCCATTTCAGCCTTGGTCAACGCCATTGTCCGCTCCATCCCCTGCTGCTGTGTGCCGGTTCGCCAGCTGAAGGCCGAAAACCGGCTCAGTCCCGAATCTTCGCTGCGTGATCGGAAAGCATGGCGGTCGTGACGGAAGCCACGACGCGATCGACGTCAGACTCGATGAGCGTGCGGGATTCTTCCTGCAAAATCAAGCCCATAGCAAGACTCTTGCATCCGGATTCCACCCCACTGCCCTGGTAGCGGTCAAACAGGACCAGATCGCGCAGGACAGGGCCGGCCGCTTTGCGGACACTGCGCGCAACCTCGCCCCAAGGCACGCCTTCGGGTAGCACAAATGCCAGATCCCGCCGCACTGAGGGATACCGCGAGCGCGTGCTCGCCTTGGGCACCGCTCGGGATTGCAGGGGCTCCAGATCCAGCTCGAAGGCGATCACGTCGACATCGATTTCCAGGGTCTGCAGCAAGCGCGGGTGCAGCTGGGCAATCCAGCCCAGCGGCGTGGCCTGGCCTGCCTCGGCTCTACGCAGGACACGCGCACAGCGCCCGGGATGCGCCCAGGGCGTGACGACGGGCTCGTACTCCAGGCGCGCGCCGGACAGCGCGGCGAGGCTCTCCAGATCGCCCTGCAGATCGTGGAAGCCAACCTCGCGCGACGGGTGGCCCCACTGCTCGGTGGCCGCATCGCCGCAGGCCACCGCTGCGATACGCTCGATGTGCAGCGGCGCCTCGCCGTCCGCGGCAGTGAAGACATTGCCGAGCTCGAACAGGCGGACACGGGACTGCTGTCGCGCGGCATTTCGCGCCAGCGCCGAGACCAGACCCGGCAGCAGCATCGTGCGCATTACGCCGAGCTCCGCGCTGAGGGGATTGGCAATGGCCACCGCGCCCTCCGAAGCGGTCCACGAGTCGAGCAGGTCGCCACCGACAAAGGCGTAGTTGATCGCCTCCAGATAATCACGCGAGGCCATGTGCCGACGGATATCGCCGCCGTCGACCATGGTTTCGGTAGGGGCGGCGAGTCGCGACGCCCCGCTGGGAAGCGTAGTGGGAATGTTGTCGTAGCCGTGGATGCGGGCGACCTCCTCGATCAGGTCCTCCTCGATCGCGATGTCGAAGCGGCGGCTGGGAGCGATGACCTGCCAGCCCTCTTCCAGCGCTTCCACCTGCATTCCGAGCGCGCGGAAGATGCGTTCGACCCGCGGACCGGGTACCTCGATGCCAAGTACCCGTGCCAGCCGCGCACGGCGCAACACTATCGGCTGCGGTTGCGGCAGATGCTCATGCAGCGCCGCCTCGACCACCGGGCCCGCGCTACCGCCGGCGGCATCAAGGATCAGCGCGGTGGCGTACTCGATGGCGATGCGCGGAAGTTCGGGATCCACGCCGCGCTCGAAGCGGTGGCTGGCGTCCGTGTGCAGGCCGAGCTTGCGGCTGCGGCCGATGATGGCGGCGGGCGCAAAGTGTGCGGCCTCCAGGAACACGCTGCGGGTCGCCTCGGTCACGCGGGCGTCAAAACCGCCCATGATCCCCGCCAGCGCGATCGGCATGTCGGCATCGGTAACCAGCAGGAACTGCGGGTCGAGCGCGGCGTCGCGGCCATCCAGTAGCTTGAGCCGCTCCCCGTCGCGGGCGCGGCGGACACCTACCGTGCCGCCGCTGAGCAGGTCCCGATCGAACGCATGCATCGGTTGGCCGAGCTCCAGCATCACGTACTGGGTCACATCCACCAGCAGCGATACCGGGCGCACGCCGCTGCGACGCAGGCGCTCGGCCATCCACAGCGGGGTGCGTGCAGTCGCGTCCACATCACGCAGCACCCGACCGCAGTAGCGCGCTGCGTCGGCGCCGGCATCAAGCTGGATCGACAGCGCGTCCTCAATGCGCGCCTCCACCGGGTCCACGTTGAAACCGGATACGGCAGCATCCGCGGCTGCCGCCACGTCGAAGGCGATGCCGCGCACGCCGTAACAGTCGGCGCGGTTGGGGGTCAGCTTGATCTCGATGGCCGAATCGGGAAGGCCCAGCAGATCGCCTACCGGCGTGCCGGGAGCGGCATCGGCGGGCAGTTCGAGCAGCCCGGACGCATCGCTGTCGGTGCCCAGTTCCTTCGCCGAACACAGCATGCCGAAGGACTCGACGCCGCGCAGTTGGGCGGCCTCGATTTTCATGCCGCCGGGCAGAACCGCCCCGACTTTCGCCAGCGGGGCCATCAGGCCGGCGCGGGCATTGGGCGCACCGCAGACGATCTGCACCAGCTCACCGTCGCCGGCATCGACCTGGCACACCTGCAGGCGGTCGGCCTCCGGGTGCTTGTCCGCCGATACGATCCGCGACACAACGACGTTGTCGAGGCCGTCGCCGATACGAGTGACCTCCTCCACCTCCAGGCCGATCGCGGTGAGGGTGTCGACCAGCTCGTCGTGGCTGGCAGTGGTAGATACGTGCTGGCGCAGCCAGTTTTCGGAAAACTTCATTCAATCGATCCCTGGCTTACGCGAACTGTTTCAGGAAACGCACGTCGTTCTCGAAGAAGCTGCGCAGGTCGTCGACGCCGTAGCGGAGCATCGCAAAACGCTCCACGCCCAGGCCGAACGCAAAACCGGTGTACTTCTCCGGGTCCACGCCGATGTTGCGCAGCACGTTGGGATGGACCATGCCGCAGCCCAGGACCTCCAGCCAGCGCATGCTCCCATCGGGCTGCTCCCAGGCAATGTCGACCTCGGCAGACGGCTCGGTAAACGGAAAGTAGCTGGGGCGGAAACGCATCTGGAAGTCGCGCTCGAAAAACGCCCGCACGAACTCGGCAAGCGTCCCCTTCAGGTCGGCAAAGCTGGCGTGCTCGTCCACCAGAAGACCTTCGACCTGATGGAACATCGGCGTGTGGGTCTGGTCGCTGTCGCTGCGATAGACCTTCCCGGCGGCGATCATCCGCAGCGGCGGGGAATGGTCCTTCATGTAGCGCACCTGCACGCCGGAGGTGTGCGTGCGCAGCAGGCGCGCGACGCTACTGCCGTCGGGACGCATGTAGAAGGTGTCGTGCATCGCCCGCGCCGGATGATGCGGCGGAAAATTCAGGGCCTCGAAGTTGTGCCAGTCGTCCTCGATCTCCGGCCCGTCGGCGAGTTCGAAACCCAGTCGCCCGAAGATGTCGGTGATCCGCTCCAGCGCCCGGCTGACCGGGTGCAGTCCACCGCGCGAGGCGTTGATTCCGGGCAGCGTTACATCGATGGTCTCAGACGCCAGTCGGGCATCCAGCGCCGCTTCCTGCAGCGTGTCGCGACGTGCGTGCAGCGCCTCGGTGACGGCGTTGCGGGCCTGGTTGATGGCCTCGCCGGCTGCCTTGCGCTGGTCGGCGGGCAGGGTCCCCAACTGCTTGAGCTGGGCGGTGATGCTGCCGGACTTGCCCAGCAACTCCACTCGCAGCGACTCCACTGCGGCGGGGGCGTCGGCGGCGGCAATGCGCTCCAGCGCCTGGGCGGTGAGGGTTTCGATTGCGCTCATGCCTGTTCCAGAAAAAAACATGGGGAAGGACTTGCGCCCTTCCCCATGCGTGACTCTCGTTGCTGACCGGCAGCGCGGACAATGCCGCGTACCGATGCCGCACGTTTACGCTGCGAGCGCGCCCTTGGCCTTCTCGGTCAGCGCGGCAAAACCCGCTGCGTCGTGCACGGCGATGTCCGCCAGCACCTTGCGATCAAGGGTAATGCCGGCCTTCATCAGACCGTTGATGAAACGGCTGTAGCTCATGCCGTTCATGCGGGCAGCCGCGTTGATGCGGGTGATCCACAGCGAACGGAAATTGCGCTTCTTCTGCTTGCGGCCGATGTAGGCGTACTGCTGTGCCTTGATGACGGCCTGATGGGCGACGCGATAGACCTTGCGACGGGCATGGTAATAGCCCTTGGCGAGGTCCAACACCTTTTTGTGGCGACGGCGCGCCTGTACACCACGTTTGACTCGTGCCATTTCTCAGTCCTCCTCAGGCGTACGGCAGCATGCGATTGATACGGCCGGCATCTTCCGGGCGGGCGTAATTCGTCTGCCTCAGGTTGCGCTTCCGCTTGGTCGCCTTCTTGGTGAGGATGTGGCTACGGTTGGCGTGGCCGCACTTGAACTTGCCGGACGCGGTCTTGCGAAAACGCTTGGCCGCCCCACGGTGGGTTTTGATCTTGGGCATTGCGAAGGTCCTTTCGGGTATATGTCACTGACATGGGCGGTGGCATGGCCACACTTTCCGTCCTGCCCGTATCGGTCGGTAAGTCATTGATCCGAAAAGGATCAGCAACAGGTCCTGATACTGCAAACAACAAGCCCGGCGAACCGGGCCGCCCATTATGCCGGCACCGCAGGGTGCGCGCAACACAAATGGGGAATGGCGTCATCCGGGTTTGCGGCTGCCAGGCGGCAGCACGCGGAATTACTTTTTCTTCGGCGCGATCATCATCACCATCTGACGGCCTTCCAGACGGGGACGCGATTCCACGACGATGTCCTCACCCAGGTCCAGCTCGATCCGGTCCGCCATCTGGCGACCGAGGTCCTGGTGGCGCATCTCGCGGCCACGGAACCGGATGTTGACCTTGATCTTGTCCCCGTCTTCCAGGAAACGGCGCATGTTGCGCAGCTTGATCTGGTAGTCGCCTTCATCGGTGACCGGGCGGAACTTGATTTCCTTGATCTCGACCTGCTTCTGCTTCTTCTTGGCCAGATTGGCCTTCTTTTGCAGATCGAAGATGAACTTGCCGAAATCCATGATGCGGCACACCGGCGGATCGCCGTGGGGCTGGATTTCCACCAGGTCGAGACCTGCTTCCTGGGCGAGCTCAAGCGCCTCGTCGCGTGAAAGCACGCCGACCTGTTCGCCATCGCTGCCGATCACGCGCACTTTCAGCGCGCGGATCTCCTGATTCTTGCGGTTCCGCTTGTCGGGGGTACTGATGTTGCAATCTCCGGTATGGGTCGTTCGGCCGCACGTGCGGCCGACACAGTATGGACGACGCTGCCTTAGCGGGCGTCTTCGTTACGTAAACGCGCGGCGAACTCGGCAACGGACATCGAGCCAAGATCTTCCCCCCCACGCGTGCGCACCGCGACCAGGCCGTTCTCCTTTTCGCGGTCTCCGACCACGAGCAGGTACGGCACGCGCTGGAGCGTGTGCTCGCGAATCTTACGGCCGATTTTCTCGTTGCGCAAATCCTTTTCCACCCGGAACCCTTGATCTGCAAGGGATTGGGCCACTTCTGCCGCGTAACTTGCCTGGGCGTCGGTGATGTTGCCCACCACCGCCTGTACCGGTGCCAGCCAGGCCGGAAAGTGGCCGGCGTGATGCTCGATCAGGATGCCGATGAAGCGCTCCATCGAGCCGACAATCGCCCGGTGCAGCATGACCGGGTGCTTGCGCTGGCTGGACTCATCGATGTATTCCGCGCCAAGGCGGCCGGGCATCATGAAGTCGACCTGCATGGTCCCCAGCTGCCAGGTACGGCCGATCGCGTCGCTGAGGTGGTATTCGACCTTCGGGCCGTAGAAGGCGCCCTCGCCGGGCAGCTCCTCCCACTCCACCCCGGTGGCACGCAGCGCCAGGCGCAAGGCCTCCTCGGCCTTGTCCCAGGTCTCGTTGTCGCCCATGCGCGGCTCCGGGCGCAGTGCCAGCTTGACCTGCACGTCGGTGAAGCCGAAGTCCTCGTACACCTTCATCGCCTGCTGGTGGAACGCGGTGACCTCGGACTCGATCTGCGCCTCGGTGCAGAACACGTGGCCATCGTCCTGGGTGAACCCGCGCACGCGCAGGATGCCGTGCAGCGCACCGGACGGCTCGTTGCGATGGCAGGCGCCGAACTCGCCGTAGCGGATCGGCAGGTCACGGTAGCTGTGCAGGCCGTGGTTGAAGACCTGGACGTGGCCCGGGCAGTTCATCGGCTTGAGCGCGTAGGTGCGCTTCTCCGACTCGGTGAAGAACATGTTCTCCTGGTAGTTGTCCCAGTGGCCGGACTGCTTCCACAGCGAGACGTCGAGGATCTGCGGGCAGCGCACCTCGTCGTAGCCGCTGTTGCGGTAAACGCCGCGCATGTACTGCTCCACCACCTGCCAGATCGCCCAGCCCTTGGGATGCCAGAACACCAGACCCGGCGCTTCCTCCTGCATGTGGAACAGGTCCTGCGCGCGCCCGATCTTGCGGTGGTCGCGCTTCTCGGCCTCCTCCAGCTGCAGCAGGTGCGCCTTCAGGTCCTTGTCGTTGAGCCAGGCCGTGCCGTAGATGCGGCTCAGCATCTGGTTGTTGTGGTCGCCGCGCCAGTACGCACCGGCGACCTTCATCAACTTGAAGCTGCGCAGCTTGTCGGTGCTGGGGACGTGCGGACCGCGGCACAGGTCGGTGAACTCGCCCTGGCTGTAAAGCGAGAGGTCCTCGCCGTCCGGGATCGAGGCGATGATCTCGGCCTTGAAGTGCTCACCGATCCCGTTGAAGAAATGGATCGCGTCGTGGCGCGACTTCACTTCCCGGCTCACAGGCAGCGCTTCCTTGGCAATCCTGTGCATCTCCGCTTCGATCGCTGGCAGGTCTTCAGGGGTGAAGGGCCGTTCGTAGGCGAAGTCGTAGTAGAAACCGTTCTCGATCACCGGGCCGATCGTGACCTGGGTGCCCGGGAACAGACGCTGCACTGCCTGGGCGAGAAGGTGCGCGGTGGAATGGCGGATCACCTCCAGCGCGTCGGGATGCTTGTCGGTGACGATTTCCAGCGCGGCGTCGCCGGTCAGGCAGTAGCTGGTATCGACCAGATCGCCATCCACCTTGCCGGCCAGCGCGGCCTTGGCCAGTCCCGGGCCGATGGATGCGGCCACGTCGGCGATGCTCAGGGGTGCGTCGAATTCACGGCGGCTGCCGTCGGGAAGGGTGATTGCGATCATGGCGGTATCTACAAAGAGTCTGGCTGGAGGTCGGAAAAACGTCCGACCCGAAAAGAGAAAAGCGCCCCCTGGGCGCCTGCATCGAAATGGAAGCCCGGGGCGGTTCTAGCGTTGGATGCGCGTAGTGCTCATGTCACACACTCGACCGGCACGTGGGTGCGGGCCACCTTTGCAGGATGGGGCGGCGAAGTCTCACCGCGTGACCTTCTAATATTGGGGACCACGACCTCCAAGTCAACGGCCACGGGCACGGCGGGCAAGCAGAGGCCCGTCTGCGACTAGAGATCATGGACGACCCACTGCCCTTCCCGTGAGTCGGGAGCAACCCCCAGCGCCGCGCGCGCCACCTCTTCGGGCGATTTCCCCGACTGCCACGCGACCGCCATGGCGGCGAGACGTTCGCGGGTGGTCCGGGTGTAGGCGCCTTCCAGCTCGTTCTGGGCGTCAACGGCGAGCTTCTGCGGATACAGCCGACGCGCGTCCTCGCTGTGGTTGAGCAGCGCGACCAGACGTGAGGTCGCCTGTACAAAAGCGTCGCGACCGAGTAACTGGCGCTGGGTGCGTTGCAGGTGCCACACCGCCAGGTACTCCAATGGGCCCAGCAGACGTTGCGGCGTGGCGCCGAAGAAGTTGCCGGAAAAGGTGCTGGCCGCGACCGGCGTCTTGCTGTCGGGCAGGCCGGTCGCGCCCCAGGAGCTCAAGGCACCGCCGGGCAGGTCCATGCGGCGCAGCGCCAGCCCGAAGGTATCGGCAAGGAGCCGCTGCGCGCGCAGATCGTCGCTCTCGGCAATCACGCCCAGTATGCGCAGGAAGACGGGATAGCGCGCTTCGCCCAGACGGCGTGCGAGCCGCTTGAGCACGCTCAGCCGGTACTCGGGATCCGAGTGCGACGCGAGCGCTGCCACCAGGCTGGCCGAAGCCGAGCGCAGTCCGTCGGACGAAGGAATGTCATTCATGGGGCAACCGGTCTCCGCGCAGGATCCAAACGCTGCGTCGGGCCGATGCTAGCCCTCAGCCGAGTGCGGCGACTACCGCGTCGACGCCGGCATCGACCGCTGATGCCAGGTCGAGGCGACCGAGCATGCCCTGAAGCGCCATGTCGCTGGACAACATCCGCTGCCCGCCAGCCACACCGTCCCATGCCGCCACGCCCAGCGCCTGCTCGCCGGCATCGACAAGAGCGGGAGGCGCGTGGCTGCGTAATCCTGCGGCTTCGTCGATCGCAGGAGTGGCAGTCGGCAGTTGCGCGCCATGGCGTGCAGGATCATCCAGCGCAAGACGGTCGGCGAGCGATTGCAGGCCGGCGCGATCAAGTTGTGGACTGTTGCCGATGCTGTTCATGCGTTTGCGTTGGCCTCGATAACACCCGGGAACGGAGGGATGGCTGAAATGTACCGCGTGTGGCCGACCCTGGCATCTGGGGTAACTACCAGGGTGCTGCCGGCGTATTCAGGTCCATCCGCAGGCTGTCGGAACCGGCGTGGGCACATGCTAGCCTCTGATCCTCCCAGAATCGAGGGCCGCCCGTGTCGGAGAAAGACAAAGGCGCCGACAAGACCGAGCCCCCTACCCGAAAACGCATCCTCGATGCGCGCAAGGAAGGCAACGTCTCCAAGAGCCGCGACCTCACCGGGACCGTGCTGGTGATGGGCTGGCTGGTGACGGCATGGATGCTGGTGGGCTCCATGCACGCGCGCATCAACAACCTGTTCGAACAGAGTCTGGCGACCCTGGGACAGCCCTTTGAGACCAGCCTGCCGCTGCTGGCGCAGACCGCGATCGAGACCTTCCTGTGGCTGATGCTGCCGCTGCTCGCGATGTCGCTGATGCTGGGCCTGCTGATCGAGTTCCTCCAGGTGGGGCCGTTGCTGAGCTGGGAGAAGGTCAAACCCAAGATGGACAAGCTCAACCCGGTGGAAGGCATCAAGAAGATGTTCTCGATGGACAACCTGGTGGACTTGGTCAAATCGATCATCAAGTCCACCGCGCTGATCGGGATTGGCTGGATCGTCGTACGCGCGATGCTTCCCGACCTGCTCCAGCTGCCGACCTCCCCGCCCCAGGCGATCGGCGCAGCGTTGTGGCAGGGCCTGTCGCGGATCGTGATCTGGACAATCTGCGTGTTCTTCTTCATCTCCGCGCTGGACACCTCGTACCAGAAGTACTCGTACCTGAAGAACCTGCGCATGAGCCGGCGCGACATCCGCCAGGAGCTGAAGGACAGCGAGGGCGACCCGCACGTCAAACAGCGCCGTCGCCAGTTGCATCAGGAGTGGTCGCAGCAGAACATGATGCATGCCGTGCGCGGAGCCAACGTCGTCGTGACCAACCCCACCCACATCGCCATCGCGCTGCGCTACCAGGACGGCGAGACCGACCTGCCGATTGTCGTCGCCAAGGGCGAAGGCCATACCGCCGAGATGATCCGCCAGGCAGCTGAGGAAGCCGGGGTTCCGATCCTGCAGAACATTCCACTGGCGCGCGGGCTGCACGAGAAGGTCGCGCTGGACGACCACATCAGCAACGAGTTCTTCGAGGCCGTCGCCGAGGTCCTGCACTGGGCCGAGGGCGTGCGCGACTCGCGCGACTGAGGCCGGTCTGGGCAGCGCACCGTCACTGCGGGACGGTCAGGAAAACACCCGGTTGAGGACTTCCAGCAGGGCGCGGTTCTCACCCAGTTTCTTCAGCACCATCTCCACGTACACCCCCATCAGCAGCAGGATCATCCCGGTCGCCACCCAGGCCTTGATCGGCAGCGTCAGCGCGAACACGTTCAGCTGCGGCGCGTAGCGGTTGACCAGTCCGAAGGACAGATCCACCAGCAGCAGCAGGATCAGCGCCGGCGAGGCCATCACCAGCAGCGCGGTCATCAGATAGCTGAACTGGCCGATGAACAGCTCCCTGCCCTCGGCCTGGATCTGCGGGAAGTAGGACATCACCGGCCACAGCGCGTAACTGGACAGGAGCAGGTCGAGGAAGATCAGGAACGCGCCGCTGGCCATGAACAGCCAGGCCGCCAATTGCGACAGGAACTGCCCATGGGGCGCCGCCTGGTGCCCCTGGATGGGATCAAAGATCGACGCCATGGCCATGCCGACCTGGCTGTCCATCAGGTTGCCGGCCGCACCGATCGCCCAGAACACCATGCCGAAACAGAATCCGATCGCCATGCCCAGGAAGATCTCCTTGAGCACGATCACCGGCCACATGGGTGCGCCCATCGCATCGATCGGCGCTCCGGCCATCGCAATCGGCAGTGCCACCACGGCAAGACTGACCAGGAAGCTGTTGCGCACCATCGCCGGGATGTTCTGCGAGGTGAGCAAAGGCAGCATCACGAACGCACCGATGACCCGCGGCAGCGTGAGTGCCAGGGCCAGCAGCGCATTGCCGACACCGTCAAAGGGCATCAGTCGGACTTCAGTGGCTGCGCCGGCCTGAAACCGTCGCGCTTGCCGACGAGTGCGCGCACGCCGGTCCGCGGGGTCATCGCCTGACCAGCCCGGGGAACTCGATGAACAGGCGCTCGGCGAAGGTAAACAGCGTCCCGCCCAGCAGGGATGCGGTGATGAACAGCGTGAGCACGATCACCAGCAACTTGACCGCGTAGGCGAAGGTCTGCTCCTGCAACTGGGTCGCCGCCTGCAGGAAGGCGATCACCAGCCCGAAGATCGCCGCCGCGGCGATCGGCGGTCCGGACAGGATCAGCACCAGCCACAGCGCCTGCTTGGTGAGCTCCAGCACCTCGTTCATGGCCGGACTCCGGAAATGCGCCAGGCGGGGCCACGACTGACGGCACCTGGCCTAGATCGCATACGTGAGCACCAGTCCGTGCACCAGCTTCGCCCAGCCATCGATCAGCACGAACAGCAGCAGCTTGAAGGGCAGCGAGACGATCGTGGGGGACATCATCATCATGCCCAGCGCCAGCAGGATATTGGCGACCACCAGGTCGATGATCAGGAACGGAAGGAAGATGAGGAAGCCGATCTGGAATGCGGCGGTGAGTTCGCTGACGGTGAAGGCCGGCACGATCACAATGAAGTCGTTGGCGGAGATGTCCGCCTGCCGCGCCGGTGGCAACAGCCGCTGCGCGCTGCGCAGGAAGAACGCGCGTTCGGTGTCGCTGGAATGCTTGATCAGGAACCCGCGCAGCGGCTCCTTGCCCACCTCGACCAGCTTCAGCAGGCGGGCGGTATCCATGCGCTCGCCCGGTGCCAGCGGCGGCAGTGCAGCGACGCCTTCCTGCTCCGCTTCCGCTTCCGCCTCCCCAGCTTCGGCAAGATTGTCGCCCTGGGATTGCGCGGCGACCTGCGACCCGGCCGGGCCCAGCATCTGCGCCGTGCTGTCCACCGCAACCTCGACGCCGGGAACCAGCGCCAGCGCGGCCGCAGCGGGGGTTTCAGGCGCGCCGGGTTGCGTGGCCGACGCGGTCGCACTGGTGGACTGGACCTGACCGGTGATCGCCGCGTGCGTGTCCAGCAGCACCGGATACATCACGTAGATCGACAGCACGATGGCCAGGCCGTTGATGACCACGTTGGGCGGGACCTGCTGCAGCCCGAGCGCGTTGCGCAGCAGGCTGAGCACCACCACGATCTTGGTGAACGAGGTCACCATCACCGCCACGAACGGCGCCAGCGCAAGGCTGACGACGGTGACGAGGATCAGCGCCGGGGAGAAGGAACTGAAGTCCACGCGTCAGCTCCACGCCAGCAGACGGATACCCAGCGTGTCGCCGACCGCGACCACCTCGCCGCGACCGACGTTGCGGCCATTGGCGCGGATCGCCACGTTGGCGCCTTCCAGGCGGCTGGCCAGCGGGAAGACGTATCCGGGTTGCAGGGCCGACAACTCGGCGATGCTCAGCTCGAGCTCGCCCAGTTCGAACCGCAGTTGGACCGGCAGTTGCTCAATACCCTCGCCGCCAACCGGGGCCTCCGCTTCCGGCTGCGCGCCGGCTTCATCGTTGCTGGTCATGGAACTCTCCTGAGGGGGTGACAAAGGTTCTGATGGGCCGTCCACGCGCCAACCCTGACCGTCGGACGCCAGCGGCCAGCGTCGTCCGCAAGCGAACGCGTGCACCGGCGGAGGCGCGCTCAGGCGACCGGCAACAACGACACTGCCCGGCGTGAGGGTCCGCCATTCGGCAAGGGGGATATCGGGTCCGGCAAAAGCAATCGCCACGTTGGCGGGCAAGCCAGGCCAGGCGCCCAGTGGCACCGGCGGATCCTCGCCGTACGGGTCTCCGGCGCGCGCAAGCAGGGGCGCCAGGCTGTCGACCGGCAGGCGCAGCAGCCCGCTCAGGCCCGGCGGCTTGGGCTCGTCGGGGATGTCGGGCTCTTCAACCACGAAGTCGAGCCAGACATCCCCGGAGTCCGCATCGGTCGCGACCGCTGCGGAGGACGCATCGGCCGCCTGCAGCACCGGTACCAGTGCCATTCCCAGCGCTTCGCTCAGGCGCGCCAGCCGGGATTCCTGGGCCAGGCTCCAGGCGAGCACGCGTGAGCGGCCCTCGTAATCGCTCCAGTGCAAGCCGGCACGCTCCGCCGACCGATCTTCGTCCAGGCGCAGCGCCATGCCCGTGCCGTCCGCATCGATGGCGAAGGTTGCGGCACCGGTATCGGGTACACCCGGCGAGAACAGCAGGCGGCCTCCATCGGCCAGATGCCATCGGCGCGGGTATTCGAACAAGGCCTGCAGCGGAAGCAGCTGCGACGCCGCGATTGACGGCACGCGCCCACGCAGCGAGGTGACCTTGGTCTCGGCTGCGGCGGCGTCGTCCCGGTTCGCCTCGATCGTTCCACTTCCCGCATCAGCCATGTCCGAGTGCCACCTTCATCAAATCGGGCACCGACCGTACCCCAAGCTTTGCCATCATGTTCGCCCTGTGCAGTTCAACGGTCTTGATGCTGATGCCGAGGATGTCGGCAATGATCTTGTTGGGCTTGCTCGCCACGACCAGGTCCAGCACCTGCTTCTCGCGCGGGGTCAGCTTGGCCAGCGCCACGGCCGCGCCTACCGGCTTGGCCAAGGCGGTGCGGATCGCCTCGATCAGCGCGTCATCGGAGAAAGGTTTCTCCAGGAAGTGTGCGGCGCCATTGCGCATCGCCTCCACCGCCAGCGGAACATCGCCGTGCGCGGTCACGAACACCAGCGGCAATGCGTTGTCTCGACGGCGCAGTTCGGCCTGCAACTGCAGGCCACTCATCTCGGGCATGCGGATGTCCGACACCAGGCATTCGGCCGGCGCCGAAGATGTCGATGACGCCGTCACGGCCGCATCCACCACCTCGGCGAGGAACTGCGGCCCCGAGGCATATTCGCGCACTTCGAAACCCGCGGTCTGCAGCAGCCATGCGATCGATTCGCGGAACGCGTCGTTGTCATCGACCAGATGGACAAGCGTTGCGATTGCAGCGACGTCAGTCATGCCAGCCTCCGGTGTGGAAAACCGCCTGGCCCGTCATTGCCGCCCCTGAGCCGTAGGCAGGGTAAAGCCGAACACGCTGCCGCCGTCGGGATGGGGTTCAAAGAACAGGCGTCCCTCGTGGTACTCGATGATCGAGCGGCAGATCGCCAGACCGATTCCCAGACCATCGGCCTTGGTGGTGAAGAATGGCGAGAACAACTGGTCCTGCTCGTCCTCGGCCAGGCCGACGCCACGGTCGATCACGCGCACCTCCAGGTCGCCGTCCAGGTTGACCCGGCCTTCCACGCGCAGGGCACGACGCTCGGCGGGAACCTCGCGCATGGCTTCGATCGCGTTCTTGACCAGGTTCAACAGCACCTGCTCGACCATCACGTGGTCGGCCCACGCGGACGGCAGCACCGGTGGCAGGATCACGTCGATGCGCAGCTGCTGGCGCTCGGCTTCCAGTCGAAGCAGCTCAAGCACCGTCTCGACCATCGATGCCAGCGCCTGCGGGGAGCGGCGCGGTTCGCGGGCGCGGACGAACTCGCGGACCCGGGCAATCACCGCGCTGGCATGTTCCGCCTGGGTGCGCGCGGCCTGCAGCGCGCGCTCCACCTGCACCGGGCCGCCAGCCTGCGCGACCAGGCGCAGGCTGCCGTTGAGGTAGTTAACGATCGCCGCCAACGGCTGGTTGAGCTCGTGGGCCAGGGTCGCCGCCATTTCACCGACCGACATCATCCGCGAGGTGAACAGCAACTTTTCCTGCTGGCTCTTGTGCGAGTCGAGCACTTCCAGGCGCTCGCTGATGTCGACCGCGGTCAGCAGTGCCAACGACGCAGCGGCGGTGGTGATGCTGCTCCAGTGCAGCCCGTACCAGCGCCCGTTGTGCTCCAGCCGCACCTCGTCGCTGGCGCCGGGGAAGTGGGCGAGCAACTGATCGCGCGCGACGTGCCCCGGCAGCGGACCAAACTCGTCCAGGTAGCGCTTGTTGGCGCCCACCAGTCCCTCGCTGGCCGGATCAAACGCGGCGCACGCGAACGGCAACCCGTCCAAAACCGCCAGCAGGTCAGGACAGGAGTCGGGCGATGTCGTTTTCCGCGGGACCGCGGTTTTCACTTCACTGCTCATTCCAAGCCCATCCCCTCACTCTTGTCCCCGCAATCGGCATCCGGATCCGAGGTGCCTTGCTGCTACCGTAGCCGCGCCCTTCCCGCCCGAGTCCCGCTCCGATGGCTGACATGACCCTCTTCCCGCGCCACCCCATCGCGACCGCCACCGCGTCATTACTGGCGCTGGGCTGTTTTCCTGCCCGGGCAGCGATGCAGGCCGCCACGTCCGTTGACCCCGACCTGGCGGCCGCGGCCGGTACGCCCGCGGCTGCGTCCGGCTCATTCATGTGGGACCTGATTGCGGTCGTGGTGCCTTTGCTTCTCGTCATCGCTGGCCTGTTCGCCATCCTTTTCTTCGCCCGTCGCCGCTACAAGTTGACCGGCCGCGACGCTGCCCTGTCCATCGTGCAGGTGCTGCCGGTGGGCCCCCGCGAGCGGGTGGTGGTACTGAAGACCCGTGCCGACCGGGTATTCGCGATCGGCGTCGGGGCGCAATCCCTGAATCTGATAGCAGAACTCGACGCCGCTGACATCGCGGTGGATGCCGGGGACCCGGGCATCTGACCCCTTGCAGCCAGCGCATCCCGCCCTACCGTCAGCAGTCTCGCGTTAGCTTTTAGTGAAGGCGGACAGTGACTTACGGGCTATCTGAACGGCGTCGTCCAAAAGTCTCAGATAGGGAAAAAAAACACGCTTCAGGCTGGTATTGCAGATCGCATTCGGCTACGTTCGATTGACCTTGATTGTCACATAGTGACGCTCAAGGCGGGAAGTTACGCACGATAAAGCCGCCGCCGGGCACCGCCGCGACGCTCGTGTGTCAAATCGAGAGAGGCAACGGATGCGATATGCAGCAGCACTGATCCATACCCGGGGAATGGCCCTCGCCAATGACGGCCGGGGGCTGTCTTGCGCACGCTGATCGGATCCTTGATGGCTGCGCCGGCCGGCGCAGCCCCCCGCGTGCGCGGCGGCTACAGCGACATCGTGCTGGCCTTTGCCGCCGTCCTGATCATCAGCCTGATGATCCTGCCGCTGCCGATGGCGGTGATCGACACTCTGGTTGCCTTCAATATCGCGATCGGGTTCGGCCTGCTGCTGCTCGCGATCTACATCCCGTCGCCGGTGGCGTTTTCCAGTTTTCCCAGCGTTCTCCTGCTGACCACGCTGTTCCGCCTTGCGCTGTCGATTGCGATCACCAAATCGATCCTGCTGGAAGCCGAGGCGGGCCACATCATCGACACCTTCGGCACGATGGTCGCCGGCGGCAACTTGGTGGTCGGGCTGGTGGTGTTCCTGATCATCACGGTGGTCCAGTTCATCGTCGTCGCCAAGGGCGCCGAGCGCGTGGCCGAAGTCGCCGCGCGCTTCACTCTGGACGCGATGCCCGGCAAGCAGATGTCGATCGATTCCGACCTGCGCTCCGGGCTGCTGGACAAGGACGAGGCGCGCAAGAAGCGTCGCTACCTGGAAACCGAGAGCCAGCTCTACGGCAGCCTCGATGGAGCGATGAAGTTCGTGAAAGGCGACGCGATCGCCGGCATCGTGATCATCATCATCAACCTGCTCGGTGGCCTGGCCATCGGCGTGTTGCAGCGCGACATGTCGCTGGGCGACGCCACCCAGACCTACAGCATCCTGACCATCGGCGACGGCCTGGTGGCACAGATCCCGGCGATCCTGGCGGCCATCTCGGCGGGACTGGTGGTGACCCGCACCACCGGCATCGAAGACGACCGCCACCTGGGCGACGCGATTTCCAAGCAGATCTCCGCCCAGCCCCGGGTGCTGACCATCACCGGCGTGCTGTCCTTGCTGATGATGCTCGTGCCCGGCTTCCCCACCGTCGTCTTCGGCCTGTTGGGCGCAACGCTGTTGACCATCGCCGCGTGGCGCTACAGGCACCAGAACGATCTCTTGCGGCGCGCGTTCCGGGTCACCGACGAGGCCATGGCGAGCCACCAGCAGCCGGTCGACATCGACGACCTTGCTCCGCCTGCACCGTTGCAGCTTGCGGTGTCGCCCAGCCTTGCCGCGGAGTTCGGCAAGCAGCCGCTGCTCGATGGGCTCACCCAGATCAGCCAACGCCTGCGCGAGGAGTTCGGCGTGCCGGTGCCGGCGCCGACGGCACGCGTCGACGCCACCCTGGGGGACGGCGAGTACCAGCTCACCGCGTTCGGTGCCCGCATGGCCAACGGGGTACTGCGTACCGGCGCCCACTTCCGCCCGGCACGCAGCAGCGGTGACAACACCCCCGCGCTGGCGGGCTTCCACCCGCCGCTCGCCGGCCAATGGCAGGACGACGCTGGCGAGGACACGCTCGCTCCGCTGGAGATGCTGACCGAGCACGTCCGCCGCGCGCTGCAGCGCCGGCTGGGCGGCTTCATCGGCATCCAGGAGGCCTCCAACCTGTTCGCGAAGATGCAGCGCGACTACCCCGACCTGGTCAAGGAAATGCTGCGCGTCGTAGCTCCGCAGCGGGTGGCCGACGTCCTGCGCCGCCTGGCCGAGGAAGGCATTCCGGTGCGCAACCTGCGCGACGTGTTTGAAGCGATCACCGACGTGGGCGGGCGCGAGAAGGACGTCGTGCTGCTGACCGAATACGTGCGGGTGGCGCTGAAGCGGGAGATCGCAGATCGCTATGCCGACGGCGAGCGGACGTTGCACGTGCTGTTGATCCACCCGGAGCTGGAAGACCGTCTGCGCCAGTCGGTGCGCGTTGCCGGTGGCGCCAGCCAGCTCGCCATTGCACCCGAGCTGGCGGCCCGCCTGTCCGGCGAAGTGCGCACCCAGCTGGCCCGCCAAGGCGGGTCCGTTCGACCCGTCCTTTTGTGTTCACTGGACGTGCGCAGGCACTTGCGCAAGCTGCTGGAGAACGATTTCTTCGAGTTGCCCGTGCTTTCGTACCAGGAATTGGCAGCCGACCTGCGAATCTCGCAGGCAGGACAGATCAACGCATGACGCATCACGCATGCAAGGAGAAATTCCAATGATCGACGACATCGTCCCCGATCCAGACCAGGTCTCCGCTACGCCGGAGACGCCTCGGCAGCCCGGGGCAACTGCGGTCGGGACAGAAGAAAAATCCATGACTGCCAAGCCCGCCACGAAGCTGGTTCTGCGGATTCTTGCCGGCCTCCACATCGGCGCCAGCCGGATCCTGGGGGATCAGGAGATGCTGCTGGTCGGCAGCGGTGAGGACTGCGACATCGTGCTTTCCGATGAAGGCGTCGCGCCCCATCACGCCATGCTGCTGCGCAACGGCGACTCACTGGCACTGCGGGCGATCGATGCACCAGCCGGTTTCGCCGGTGACCCGCTGTACCCGGGCGACCCCATCGAGTTGCAGCTTGGCGCCCCGGTTCGATTGGGCGATGCGAGCTTTGCCGTGGGTGATGCCAGCGATCCAAAATGGATGCCTGCCGACGGCCTCGATGAAGTCGAGCAGACGCCGTTGAATGCGCGACGCGCGGTGCGCCCCGGGCTGTCCAGGACACTGGCCGGGCTGGCCGTGCTTTCACTCGTCTCCGCCGGTATCTACGCGTCGGTGCGCCCCGCCGCAGCGCCCGTCCCGAGTATCGAAGACCAGGTCGCAGCACTCGTGACCACCTACGACATCGGCGACAACACGGTATCGACCAACGACGCAGGCATGACCGTGCTGACCGGAACAGTGCCCGACAGCGTCTCCCGCGCCCGTATCCAGCAACATGTCGAGTCGAACGAAATTCCCATCCGACTCAACCTGCGCACAGGCGAGGACGTCGCCGCGGACGTCGCCGAGGTGCTGCGCAGCCAGGGCATCACCGCGCGCACCCGCTATCTGGGCAACGGCGACGTTGAGGTGAGCGGACGTTTCGAGGACCAGGACAAGCTGCGCGCGGCCGCGACTTCCCGAGCGATGATCGACGTCACCGGCATCAACCGCGTGATCCCGCGCAACTACGCCGACGAGGACGCCAAGTCACTCCCGCGCGCAACGGTGCCGGTAGAGCGGACCCGCATCGTGTCGATCGTGGGCGGTGACGATTCCTACGTCCTCGCCGCCGACGGCACGCGTTACGCGGTGGGAGCCGAACTCCCAGATGATCGCGGCACGCTCGTCGCTATTGGCAAGTCCGCGTGGGCACTGGTCGACGGCAAGGTCAACCAGGTCAAACCCGATCCGCCGGTCGAGGTCGATGAACCCGCTGCGGCAGGCGTGTCAGGCGATGAAAGCACCCGCGGTATAGCCACGGCCGCGGATTCCGGCAGCAAGAGCTCCCGGCCCTCGCCCGCGGAAGCTGCGAAGAAGACGCAGGAAGCCCGCCCCACCGATGCAGTCGCCAGGCAATTCGTTGCCGCCAATCCACGCACCAACCGGATGTAACCCGCCAAGGGAATCAAGGAGAAACCTCATGAGCATCAACGCCAACGATCCGAACGCGCCCGTCACGACCTTCATTGCCACCGCGAGCAGTGGCAGCACCCGCAGCAGCGTGTCCTCCGGCGACAGCGGCAGCTGGTACGAGGCGATGTCCCGCGCCTGGGGCCAGACGCTTGACGGCCAGGCGGCGCGCGTGACGCAGCTGTCGGATGCCATCGCGTCGGGTGGCGACCAGCCTTCCAACATGGTCCAGCTGACCGCGGAGAGCCTGCGCATGCAGTTCATGTCCAACAATGCGGCGACCTCGCAGAACGCTGTCGGCCACGCACTGGAAACGCTCGGCAAGCGCCAGTAATTCCACCCCCTCGCGAGGACACGATCATGATCGAAGCAATCCAGGTATCGGCGCTCGACGCCGCCAAAACCGGCGCTGGAGGTCTGTCGCCCGCCCAGCAGACCCAAACGTCGCAAGCGCAGGCAACGCCGTTCGACGTGCGTGATTTCGCCGCGACGATGGAGCGCACTGGCGCGGCGCCCAATGCGAACGCACCGGCGCCGGTGGCGCCGCCAACGGCATCGGAGCCATCGCAGGGAACACGGGCAGTGCTGGGCGCCCTCGACGGCCTCAACGGCGGCGCGGACAAGATCGAGTCGATGTCGCAGATCCTGACCGCCAACGGTGCCGATCTCACCCCGGGCGAGATGATTCAGCTCACCATGCGCAGCCACCAGTTCCTGTTCACCGCGCAGTTGACCTCCAACGTTGCCAACCGTTCCTCTGACGGCATCCAGCAATTGTTCCGTCAGCAGTCGTAAGCAGGAGCACGCATGAACCTTCCCAACCGGGCATTCCCGTGGCGAATCACCTGCATCATTCTGGCCTGCCTGCTGCTGGCCGCCTGCAACCGGGTAACGCTCTACAACGAGCTGGATGAGCAACAGGCCAACCAGGTCATGGCGGCACTGCTCGGGTCCGGGGTTTCATCGGAGAAAGCGCCGTCCTCCAGCAAGAAGGGTTGGGAAGTGCGGGTCAACCGGGGCGACTTCCCGTACGCGATGCAGGTGCTCAACTCGCAGGGCCTGCCCCACGCCAGCTACCGCTCGATGGGCGAGATCTTCAAGAAGGAAGGTTTCGTCTCCTCGGCGATGGACGAGCGCGCGCGCTACATGGACGGGCTGCAGCAGGAGATCGCGCGGACCCTGTCGCGGATCGACGGCGTCGTGGAAGCGCGCGTGCATATCGCCCTGCCGCCGCCGGACCCGCTGGGTGGCCGCGACAACGACTCCTCGGCATCGGTGATCATCTTCGAGCGCCCCGGCGCGAAGCTGCGTGACCGCGAAACCGACCTGAAGGTCTTCATCAAGGACAGCGTTGAAGGACTGGCCGACGTCAACAAGGTCACCATCAAGTTCTTCACCATCGCCGCTCCGGGCGCGGCTGACCAGCAAACGAATGCACCGATAGCCATGTCATCGATGGGCCCGATGGCGCTGGTGGCGGTCGTGCTGGCCGCCCTGCTCGGGCTGGGCATCGCGTTCCGCGGAAAGCTGCGCGCGCGTCTGAGTCCAGCGGCCGAGGCAAAGCCACCGGCCTGGAGTGATTGATGGATACGGCGCCCGGCTTGCACACGGTGATTGAAGGCACCGACGCCAGCTGGCTGGACGAATTTGATTCCACGTTGCTTGTCGCAGCGCGCACCAGTCCGCTGGGACGCCGCCTGCTGGCGCGCACGCTCGCACGCGGCGCGGCTTCGACGCTGCTGGCGCCTGCTCCGAAGCCTGCGCTGGATCGTGTCGTAGCACGCTGGTCACCGGAAAAGCTGCGCTCACTGGTGCGCAACATCGGCGTCCTCGCTTTCGCGCCGGCTATCCGTTCAGAGGTCGGCCGCGAGCCGGTGCGCCGCCTGAAGCTGGCGCTCGACAAGCGCTACCTGCTGGCGCTGGATCGCAATGTCTGGGATGGCGAGGTGCCGCGTGACGTGCAGCTCCGGCTGCAGCAGACGATGCGCACCGCGATTGAGGAAACCGATCCCACGCCTGGGCTGCTCTCGCTGTTGGACCGCCACGGCTGCGCCGAACTGCGCGCCTGGGCCCATCCGCGTGATCCGGCGTTCACCGAATGGCTGGCGCTTCTGCATCCGCGTGAGCAGGCGTTGCCGCCGACGCACCTGCCTCCCTCGGCGGTGCAACAGCTCTATTCCGTCCACGCGGGCAACTGACCCACCCTAGCCGAAGAAGCAGATATCGACACCATGCGTTCAGACGATCAGTCCAGCACCTTTTCCTCGACATCCCCGGCCACCCGGAGGCCGCATGGCGGTGTTGGCGTCCTGGAGCCGGGGCGTTTCGAGCGCGTGCTGGCGGGCAACATCGTGCCGCCGGATTCCTGGGAGCGACTGGCCGACGTCGATGCCGTGGTCGAGCAGGTCAACGCCTTGCACACACAGGCGAGCGAGCAGATCGAGCAGGCGCGCAAGGAAGCGGCGGCGGCGGGATACGCCGAAGGCATCGCCCGCGCCCAGACGCAGATGACGGAGCAGCTCGCATCACTCAATGAGCGGCGCGCCCGCGTGCTCGGCGAGGCCCAGCAGCGCGTGATTGACCTGGCCTGCGCGATCGTTGCGCGCCTGGCGCCGGGATTCGATCCGGCCCAGGTTGCGCCATCACTGGTCATGGAGGCCGTCGAGGCTGCGCAGGCCGAACAGTTCCTTCTGATCCGCGTGCATCCCTCGGTACGCGAATCGGTGACGGCCGGTCTTGGCGCCGTGCGCCAGGCGCACCCGGCTGTCGGCGTGATCGAGCTGGTGGATGACGAGAGCCTGGACCCGCTGAGCTGCGTGGTCGTGTCGGAGGCGGGACAGGTGCGCGCCGGGATCGCCCAGCAGATCGAAGCGATCCGCTCCGCGCTGGCGGCACACACGCCGGCGGTGGATCCCGATGCTGAGGCGGAAGCCGGTGGGTCGGATGAAGGCGCCGGCGCCTCGCGCGGTAATTCCACGTGAGCACGCTGCTTGGCAACGAACAGGACGCGCTGCTCGCCGGCGCCCTGAACCGCGCACGCACTGTCGAGCGGGTCGGCAAGGTCGCTGAGGCTTACGGCACCCTGATCCGCGCGACCGGCCTGAAGGCAGCAATCGGCGAGTTGTGCGAACTGCGCAATCCGCCGCATGAAGGTCCGGCGGACTTCCATCTCGCCGCCGAGGTGGTCGGGGTATCCAGACAGCACACCCTGCTGACGCCCCTGGGCGCCCTGGACGGGGTGTCGGCAACCACCGAGGTCTATGCGACCGGACGTCAGGCCACCGTGCTCGCCGGCGATGGCCTGCTGGGCCGCGTCCTGGATGCCCACGGCAACCCGATCGATGGCCTCGGACCGATCAGTGGCGGCGTGCCCGCACCCATCTACGCCAGTTCGCCCAACCCGCTATCACGCAAGTTGATCGACCGGCCGTTTTCGACCGGGGTGCGGGCGATCGACAGCGTCATGAGCGTTGGCGAGGGCCAGCGACTGGGCATCTTCGCTGTCGCCGGCGGCGGCAAGAGCACGCTGCTAGGGATGCTGGCGCGCGGCGGCGATGCCGACGTCAACATCATCGCCCTAGTCGGCGAACGCGGCCGCGAGGTCAACGAATTCATCCTGGACAACCTGGGCGCCGAAGGCCTGGCGCGCTCGGTGGTCATCGTGGCTACTTCCGACCGGCCCGCTTTGGAGCGCAGCCGCGCGGCCTGGGTCGCCACCGCGATCGCCGAGCACTTCCGCGATCGCGGCCAGCGCGTACTGTTGCTGCTCGACTCCGTGACCCGCTTCGCCCGCGCCCTGCGCGATGTCGGCCTTGCGGTGGGCGAGCCCCCGGCCCGTCGCGGTTATCCGCCCTCCGTCTTCAGCGCCCTGCCGGGCCTGTTCGAGCGGGCCGGCAACAACGACAAGGGCAGTATCACCGCGTTCTACACCGTCTTGATGGAGGACGAGGACGGCAGCGACCCGATCGCCGAGGAGGTGCGCTCGATCCTCGACGGCCACGTGGTGCTCTCGCGCAAGCTCGCGGCGGCCTACCACTACCCCGCCATCGACGTGCTCGGCAGCCTCAGCCGGACGATGCCGCGCGTGGTCGACCGCACCCACCAGCACGCCGCCGGGCAACTGCGGAAGTACCTGGCCAAGTACCAGGACATCGAACTGCTGCTGCAGCTGGGTGAGTACCAGCGCGGCACCGATCCGGAGGCGGACATCGCCATCGACCGCATTGAACCCATACGCCGCCTGCTGCAGCAGCCGGCGACCGAGCTGGTGCCGTTCGAACGCTCCGCTGACGCGCTGCGCAGGCTGTTCCCATGAAACGCTATCCACTGGCGACGCTCATCCGCCTGCGCGAGCACCGCACCCAGGCCGCGCAGCAACTGGTGCTCCAGCACCAGCGCGAAGTCGCGGCGAAACGCGCCGCCTGCATGGAGATCGAGCGCCACATCGAGGCCTTGGGCGAGGAGCGCGCGCGCCAGCGTCGTCAGCTGCTCGATCCGCCACCGGCCGGCATCGCCTGGCCGATGGCGCTCGCGCAGCGCGAGGCCCACATCGAGCTGCTGCAGCAGCAAACGGAACTGGCGCACGAGCAGTTGCTCCGCGCCCAGCAGCTGCTGACCGAAGCCGAGGCGGAGCTGCAAAAGGTGCGCGAGGCGTTTTTCCGCATCAAGGCCCGCGAGGATGCGCTCAAGAAGCGCAAGGACCTGTGGCGCGAAGAGCAGCACGCCAATGAACTTCGCCAGGAAGAACTGGCCTCGGCGGAACTGCTGCACCGCCGCACAACCCCCAACGCCTTCCACTGAGGTATGCCATGAGCATCATCCGCGACAGTGCGTCCGCGCCCTCCTCCGACAGCATCGACAACTCCCGCAATCGCGACTCCGCGCGCGATACGCAGCGCGCGGTTGACCCGGCGGACCGCCAGCGCTTCCAGCACCTCATGCGCGAGGGACAGCTGAAGGGTCAGGGCGACTCCCAGGCTGCCGCGCGCAAGGGCGAGGAACTGGCCGGCGAGCGCGTCAACCGCAGTTTCCCCAGCCAGCAGGACACGAGCTCCGTCCGCGATCCGGGCAAGATGTCCGCCGAACCGCTGCCGCCGGCCGAAGTCGCCGCGATATGGCAGGCCCAGAACCTCGCCCACCAGGCCTCAGGGACCACCAGCGCGCTACCGGCACCTCCGGTCAATTCCACCGCATTCGCCGAACTGCTCGAGCGCCACGTTCGCCAGCTTGCGGTCAGCGAGGGCTCGGCAAGCAGCGAGGATGGCCAGGTCCTTCTGCGCATGGCCGACACGACGCTGGCCGGCACCGACCTGCTTTTGAGCCGGACCTCGGACGGCTGGCTCCTGCGCGCCGACGTGCGCTCGCGCGACAGTTTCGACGCCATCCAGCAGGCCGGCAGCCAGCTCAGCGAACGCTTTGCCCAGCGCGGACTGGGCGCCCTCACCATCGACCCCCGTCTCACCGAGTAAGGAGTGCGGCGCCGCACCCTCGGGCAACACCTAGGTGGGGTCAGCCCCAATACCCAACCGGCAGTCGGTGCGGATACTTGACCATGAATCAACCCGCACCACTCTTTTCAGCAACCGGAGAAACCCCATGTCCTTGATCGGTGACATTGTCCAATCCGTCAGCAAGATGGTCGGCACCGCGATCGGCGGCCCGCTGGGCGGCATGATCGGCAACATCGTCGGTGACATCATCGGCGACGTGTTCGACCAGGCCATCTCGGCCGCCTTCAGCCGTGCCAACATCCCGACCGACGTCAGCCAGTACTTCAGTGCCGCCTACTCGTCAGGTTTTGCCGACGGCTATGGCAGCTGACCAACTGCCGCCGTTCGACATCTCCACCGCGGTGGCATCAGCCCCCGCGGTTGCCGGTGACCGGCCCGCCCCCGGCGACGGTGACAACCGCGAATGGATCGGCCGCATCGAGGAACTCAAGGGCGATGGCGGCATCAATGCCGACGACGAGTCCACCCTCATCCGCCACGTGAGCGAGCAACGCGAATCGCTCGAGCAGGCGCTGGAGCGGATCATGCCCGAGTACAAGCAGCGCCTGGCCGACGATGGAAAGGACAGCGCTGACCGCTGGCTCGGCGAGAAAGCCCGCGCGCTGGGCGAAGAGCACGGCCGGGAGAGTCGACGGGTCGTCGACGGCCTCGACGCCAGTCAATCCCCCTGACTTTTTCCACCGTCACCACAGGAAGCCGACGATGACCAGTTACGACACGCCATCCCGCACCGCGGACCACGAACAGATGCTCGCGCAACTGGATGCGTCACTGGCCGAGAACCCCGATGTCGACGCGGCGGATCGCGAAACGATCCTCCGCCACTTCCGTGAAGCGCTGGAAAACGAGGCAGCCTCGGCCAGCACGTCGCAAAGCGTCGGACCCGACCGCGCCCAGTGGATGGAGACCCTGGACCTGCTGGTGGCCAACCAGATGCTCGACGAGTCCGACCGCAACGAGCTGGTGCGACAGTTCGACGATGCGCTGGGCAGCCTGCAGAACGACGCTTTGCGTACGGCGACCGAGTTCGCGCAGCGCTGCAGGGAGCAAGGCGAAGCGGCCGCACAGGCGTGGCTGACCGAGCAGATGGGTTCAGCGCAAACCGCTGCTTCCGCGGATCACGCGATGGGTCTGCCGGCCCACGTCGCCATGGCACTTCGACGCCGCCGATGAGCCCCAACGACTAGGGCACGCCCTAGCTAGTAAGCGATGCCGTCCACTCGCAGTATCAATCACACGCAACAGATCCCCATCCATCCCCCGGCCCAATCGTTCCAACCCGCTCTCGGCCAAATCCAACACAACGGAGAATCGACATGACTGCACAGGCTTCCAACAATTTCGCCATCGCCAAGATGGTCGTCCAGAACCTCCAGGCGGGTGACGCCAAGGGCGGCAAAGGCAAGAGCTGGCTGGTCGCGATCGCCCAGGCGCTGGGTGGCATCATGGGCGACAAGGCGGCCAAGCTGGTCGAGCTGACGGGCAAGATGGACAAGCTGGCTGCAGCGAATCCGGAGGACCAGAAGGCGGCGAAGCAGTTCCAGAAGACGATGATGGAGTTCCAGGCGCAGAGCCAGCTCTTCAGCATGATCTCCAACGCCAGCAGCACCGCCATCAAGTCGATCGGTGAAGGCATGACCACGGTAGCCCGCAAGCAGTAATCTCCCGGCTGCCCTGTTTCAACAAGCTTCACCAAAGTGTCACCACATGGCGATCCCGGGCTTCCGGGGTCGCCATGTGCTTTGTGGAGGATCTCCTATGCGAACCCAACTGAAATGCCTGTTGATCGGATTGGCCGGCGCGTCCCTTCTGGCGCCCGCGCATGCCCAGTGGTCACCCAGCCCTACCCTCGATATGGGCGTGAACTACGGCCAGATGGCACTCAGCCAGTCGGCGATCGGGGGCACCCGCGCGCTGAGCAAGAGCAGCAACAAGGCCATTGAATCACCGACACCCAGCGTGTCCCCAGCCAAAGCAAAGGAGCCGCCTTTCAATCCGCGGTTCAAGTCGGACCCTGAGGTGAGCAATCTGGTCGACCAGCGTTTCGCGCGCTACCTGGCCAGCGATCAGCCCAACGAGGAGGAAGCGGCGGCGATGGTCATGCGCGATCTTGAGGCCGGACATTACCGCGCGGACTTCAAGAAGCTGCTCGACGCCAACGGCCTGGCCGCCAATGACCTCATCGATGTCACTGCAGCCCACTACGCTGGCTTGTGGGAGGTCGTCAGGGGAAGCGCCCTGACCCGGACCCAGGTCACCTCCATCCGCGATCAGCTGCGACAGGCGATGCGAAACGACCCCGACCTGGCAGAGATGGACAATGCCGATCGGCAGGAAATCGCGGAAACGTTCATGCTCCATACCGCTGCGGCAATGGGCGGCTACCGTACCCTCCAGGCCCGCGGCGACAAGAAGCTGCTGGCACAGTACCGGGACGGCGTGCAGCGCAACATGCTCCCGGACGGTCCGGACCTGAAAAGCGTAAGCGTGAACTCGGGCGGCTTCACCAGCGCGGTCCCGGCGCGCCACTGATCCACGCAAAAAAAACGGCAGACCTGCGAAGGCCTGCCGTTTTCATTGGATGTGGTGGGCGGTGAGGGTTTCGAACCCCCGACCCCTACCATGTCAAGGTAGTGCTCTACCACTGAGCTAACCGCCCATTCGCCGAACTCATGAACCCGGCGAGAGGGCGCGCAGTTTAGCCCGCCAGCGGCGCTTCGGCAACAGCTTTCATCCGCTAGACGCCGAAGCCCTGCTCTTTCAGCAGGTTCAACTGGTCGCGCACGGCTCCTGCCTCCTCGAATTCCAGATCCCGCGCGTGCTGGTACATCTTCTGTTCGAGCTTCTTGATCCTCGCCGACAGTTGCGCAGGATTGAGCGCCGCGTACTCCGCCAGCTCCTCGGCGACCTGACGCGCGCGGTTACGCTCCTTCAGCGCGGCCGGATCCACACGCGCGCCTTCCATGACATCCATCACGGCGCGATTCACCGACGTCGGCGTGATGCCGTGCTCGGTGTTGTACTCGACCTGCTTGCCGCGGCGCCGGTCCGTCTCCTCGATCGCACGCTTCATCGAGTCGGTGACCTTGTCCGCGTACAGGATCGCCTTTCCGCGCACGTTGCGGGCCGCCCGGCCGATGGTCTGGATCAATGAGCCCGTCGATCGCAGGAAGCCCTCCTTGTCGGCATCCAGGATCGCCACCAGGGACACCTCGGGCATGTCCAGGCCCTCGCGCAGCAGGTTGATCCCCACCACCACGTCGAACTTGCCCAGGCGCAGATCGCGGATGATCTCCACCCGCTCGACCGTGTCGATATCCGAGTGCAGGTAGCGCACGCGCACGTCGTGCTCGGCCAGGTATTCGGTGAGGTTCTCGGCCATGCGCTTGGTCAGCGTCGTGATCAGCACGCGGTCACCCATGGCGACGCGCAGGTTGATCTCGCCGAGGACGTCATCCACCTGGGTGGCGACAGGCCGCACCTCCACTTCCGGGTCGATCAGTCCTGTCGGACGCACGACCAGTTCGACGACCTGGCCTTCCGACTTCTCCAGCTCGTAGGCACGGGGCGTGGCGGACACGTAGATCGATCGCGGCGACCGCCCTTCCCACTCCTCGAAACGAAGCGGGCGGTTGTCGAGCGCGGACGGCAGGCGAAACCCGAACTCCACCAACGTCTCCTTGCGCGACCGGTCGCCCTTGTACATCGCGCCGATCTGGGGAACGGTCACGTGCGACTCGTCCACCACCAGCAGCGCGTCCGGCGGCAGGTAGTCGAACAGGCACGGCGGGGGCTCGCCCGGCATGTGGCCGGTCAAGTGCCGGCTGTAGTTCTCCACGCCGTTGCAGTAGCCGACCTCGGCCAGCATCTCCAGATCGAACTGGGTGCGCTGCGCCAGCCGCTGTGCCTCGACCAGCTTGTTCTGCGCGTACAACTGCTCCAGGCGCACGCGCAGCTCGTCCTTGATGGCATCCACTGCGTCCAGCACCGTGCGCCGCGTGGTGACGTAGTGGGACTTGGGGTAGATCGTGTAGCGCTGCAGCTTGCGCAGGCTCTCGCCGGTCAGCGGGTCGAAGGTGGAGACGTTCTCGATCTCGCCATCGAACAGCTCGATCCGCACCGCCTCCATCTCCGACTCGGCCGGATGCACGTCGATCACCTCGCCACGCACGCGGTAGGTGCCGCGGCGCAGCTCGGTATCGTTGCGCGAGTACTGCATCTCGGTGAGCCGGCGGATCAGCTCGCGCTGGTCGATGCGCTCGCCGCGCACCATGTGCAGCACCATGCGGAAGTACTCGTTCGGATCACCCAGTCCGTAGATCGCCGAGACGGTGCACACGATGATCGCGTCGCGCCGCTCCAGCAGCGCCTTCGTCGCCGAGAGCCGCATCTGCTCGATGTGCTCGTTGACCGAACTGTCCTTCTCGATGAAGGTGTCCGACGATGCCACGTAGGCCTCGGGCTGGTAGTAGTCGTAGTAGCTGACGAAGTACTCGACCGCGTTATTGGGGAAGAACGACTTGAACTCCCCGTACAGCTGCGCGGCCAGCGTCTTGTTGGGCGCCATCACCAGCGTCGGCTTCTGCACCTGCTGGATCACGTTGGCGATGGTGTAGGTCTTGCCCGACCCGGTCACGCCAAGCAGCGTCTGGTGCGCCAGCCCGGCCTCGAACCCTTCCACAAGCTTCTCGATCGCCTGTGGCTGGTCGCCAGCCGGCGAATAGGGCGATACCAGCTCAAACGTCCCCTCGCGCTGCCGCGCGCCAGGGAAGCGCTCGGGAGGGGCATCGGTGACGGCGGATGGGGTGTGCGCTGCGTCGTTCATCGTATCCAGGCGTCGGAATGCTCAAGAGGTCAGTGTAGGACCCCTTCGTGATGGGGGCGGACACGGCAAATCCCTACCGCGGTATGGCGGGTGACCGGATGACTGTTCAGCGAGCGCAGCGCGATCCTTTGCCGAAATCGGATCAAAAGGACGGATGACGATGAGGCAGGATGCCCAGGGGTTGACGTTGCTGGAGTTGCTGGTGGCTATTGCGGTGATGGGGGTGTTGTTGGGGGTTGGGGTACCTTCGTTTCAGAGCCTGCAGCGGCGGATGCGTGCAGACACGACGTTTCATATGATCACCAGTGCGCTGGCAATCGCCCGCGCGACGGCGGTGACGCGTGGCGTGCCGGTCAGCCTTTGTCCCAGCGCCGATGGGCTCCGCTGTGATCGCCACACCGCTTGGGAGAAGGGGTGGATCGTGTTCGAGGACGCTGACCGCGCAAGCCAGCCAGCCGCGGACAGCGCCGTCATGCAGCGCTTCGGAAGCTTGAAAGGTGGAGTCGTGTTGCGCAGCACGGCAGGCAGGACACTGCTGCGCTTCCAGCCGAGCGGTATGTCAGCGGGCAGCAACATCAGCCTACGCCTGTGCTCCGACAGAGACAGCGCCTATCTGGGCAGCGTGGTAGTAAACAACGCCGGACGTGCGCGCACAGAGCGAAAGCAGAACGAGGGCTGCCCGTTCGCCTTGTAGGGGGTGTAAGCACTTGACCCCACGGCCCCAGCGCTTACAATGCCCGTCCCCGCCCGAATAGCTCAGCTGGTTAGAGCACTTGACTGTTAATCAGGGGGTCGCTGGTTCGAGTCCAGCTTCGGGCGCCAAGATCAAAGAAAAAGGCCGTGCAATGCACGGCCTTTCTTTTTCTCCCGCCAAGTGGCTCTACCAGCACTCGCCCGCACCGGCGGTTCCGCTAGCTGAGCGCTCACCCCGCTGGTTGATGGAGAGAGTCCCGCATTTGGTGTCGCGTGTCGCCTGCGCACCCTGCGGCACTGCTTCCAGGGTGTACGCGCGAGCCGTCACGCCGCTCGCCTGGACCTGATAGAAGCGCGCTACCGAGCCGTCGCATTGCGCCGGTGCCGGAGCGGCGGCGTAGCTGAGGTTCGTCGTGTAGTGCCGCTCCATGAACTGTGCTCTCTCCTGCAGGCAGACGGCACCCGCGGAACGACGTGAGCGCATCACCTGATCCTGGTAGCTGGGGTAGGCGATCGTGGCCAGGATCGCCACGATCACGACGACGATCATGACCTCGATGAGCGTGAATCCTCCCTCCCCCGCCGTCGATCGGCGGGGATTGTCTGGGCTGCACTGCATCATCATTCTCCGACCACTTCGCGCCATGAGACGCGCCCCACATTACGCGTTTCACGCGTGGGCACGCTCGCAGTACCGCCAGTTGAACCTCCCACGACCATACGGCCCCGAAGCAGCGATCCAAGCGTTGGCATCCCTACTCCCAGATCCACAGAGCCGATCGGCACCTGGTTATCACCAGTGCCAATCGTTTCATCATCAAAGCTCCCATCGTTGTTGAGATCGAAGAACGACGGCCCCGTACTGGTACCTGTGAATGCGTCAAGCGCGTTGATGTAACCCCGGCCATCCGACTCACACGCGTTTGCAGTCGGAATGACGCTTGAGGTCACGAGCACGTTGCCAACCACCTGGGCATCCGTCACGATCCGTTCCCCCTCCGCTGTGTTTGGAGGCGTCACCAGATCGACGAACCAGCCCTTGCTATCCAAAGGCAACGGAGTCTGTGCTTCGAATCCCCGCACCGGACGGCCATCCCTGGTCCCAACCTGCTTGATATCTCGCTTGGTCAGCGCTGTCTTTAGAACGGTTGCGCCTGTATCGACAAGTCCATACATGCTCTGGACATCCCGATTTTCCACGTCGCCTACCGTCATCAATCGTCCTGTTCCGAAGAACAGCCACGTCTGATAGGTAGTGGGGTGCATCGCCACGGTCAACGCTCCGGTAATCGGCTGTGCGGTTTGCGACGCACCGGTGCCGTTGGATGCTTTGAACAGCGCAGCCCCTGAATTGGCAACCTTCCAACTCGATGTGGTTGTCCCGCCCAGATCAAACTTCCAGACGTTGCCCAAGTGGTCCCCCGCATACACGGAATCGAGCGTCCCGTTTCCGTCAGTATCCCAACCTACAGGTGGCGACAAGCCGTTGGGTGCAGAAGCCGAGCCAGCCGCGGTGTCAATTTCCTTAAGCAATTCGCCTGTCGCGAGGTTGTAGACAAGCAGTACCGCCCGATCGTGTGAACTGTTCACGCCATTGCTGACAATCAGACCGGTAACGCCATTATTGAGCTTGGCGATGATGGGCTTGCCTTGCACCAACCCCATATTTCCCAATGGAGTCTCGGCTTTCTCCCACAAGACGTTGCTTGCTGTGAAAGACTGCGGATTGGTCACATCCAGGGCAAACAGGCCCTTACCGCCTTTACCCAGACTGCCGACGAGCAGGTTCTGTCCCGGAGTCTGCGTTCTATCCGACACCACCACGGGCCCGTCAACGAAGTAGCGATGCGCGTAATCGGGCCGGCTCAGCGTACTGAGATCGGACCAGTTGATTGAAGCCGGGATGTATGCGAAAAGCTCGGCGCCGGTAGCAGCGGAGAAGGCGTGGAGCATTCCGTCGTTGGCTCCAACAAACACCGTGTTGGTCTCCTCGGAGTACGCCGGAGAAGAACTGACGATGTCACCGAGCACGTGATTGCGGCTTCTCAGCGAACCACCCTTTTCGATCTCCAGAGTGCGCGCGCCCGCGATATAGTCGGCATTGTCGCTGCCGGTCACCGGGTAGTTACTTGCTCCGGTGCGCGCCAGCAATTGCGTCTGGTTCGTCGTGGGGAAATTGACACCGCTGGAACCGTCGAACGTGAATATCTTTCGCCCGGACGAGGGAATCCCGGCAGAAGCACGCCACGACGGGGTAACAGAAACGCCTGTTTGGGTGATTGGATAGGAAAGCAGTTCGCCCGTCCACACCCCAGAGACGTAGCTGGCTTGGAATACCGCGGTATCCGCATCAAGCGTGGTTGAGTTTGCGGTGACGTTGGAGAAGGAACCCACCCGCTCGGTGATCGTTGCGAGCGCGGCTTTGAGCCCAGTGGCAAACTCGTTTGGATTGCTTGCAGACAGGAACGTACCATGGCCGTTCACAGACGCGTGCCAAAGATCATCGATTCGCGTCGCGTTCTCCGTTGGCAACGGATTAGGCCATTGGAGCGTGCCACCCTTAAGTGCGGGGAGATCGTTGTCTGGATCCAGCGTGCCGCGTAGACCGATGGATATACCAAAGGTGACCATGTGCTGCCAGAACGCCGGGTTGCCTACGCTGGTCGGCACGATGTTTGTCAGACTGGACAGATCGGTTTTCCAGTAGTACATCGCGATATCCGCGAGAGTATCTGAAAGCTCATCCTTGAACGGAGCCGCAGGAGCGTACGTATAGTCATCGTTCTTTGGCCCGCTGATCTTCTGGCCAGCAGTTCCGTCCGAATTGCCGACCTTCACTCCACTACCGTAGTTGCTAAAGTTGTTCCAATAGCCGTCAGTAGTAAGGATCGAGAAGTTTTGACGGCACGCAAGCTGATCAGATCCCGACTCGGGACCATATGGGCCATTTGCGGCGTTGGACGAAAAATACTCTCCAGCGTCCCGCAATGCCCCATGCAGCGGCGTTCCACTCTGCCCCACAGCATTGTGCAGTCGGTTGAACCATTGGGTTCGGTTGTTATTATTGCCCGCCGGCCCGTTTGGATCGACAAACAAGCCATTGTTGTGAGCTACAGGGATCGGGACGGCGTGCTTCGGCTCGTTGGCTGGACGGGTGCCACCAGGCTGGCGCTTCCAGATCGTTCGGAACCCGACGCGAACGTTAGTTCCTAGACCGCTGAACGCTGCACTGGCGCCGGCCTTGGCCGCCTTCATACGCGTACGGTGGTAGGAATACCACGTTGCGAAGTTGACACGCTCACTCGCAGGACTCCTACCCGTAGGCGTGGCCGGTACACAATTTCTCCAGCCCGTCGACCCATCGCAGTTGTTGCCGTACTTATAGGTTACTAGAATCCTTCCCTTGTACTTGTCGTCGTCGTCTGTCTTGAGCCGCACGTACCATGTTCCTGCGTTCGGCTTAGGTTGAAAACAGACATCATCACCGTCATCCTTACAATCATAGTGGGTCTTATCCGGCGCCCCCCCATGCCGAACGTAGATTTCAACATCATCGTCCTTTGGAGATATTGAAACCGATAGATCCTCTGCACCCTCAGGGACATCGAAACTGTAGCTTTCGCTCCACTCGTCTTTCTTCTTAAGATCGACAGGCTGATCCAGGGCAGTAACCACTCCCACAGTGCCGGAACCGGGCTCACTGCGAATGACGTTTCCATTTCGCTGAATCTGGTAGCGATAGTAATTGGCCGCGTCTCCCAGATAGCTTGCGGAAGTTTGGAGCGGGTCCTGGGGAACATAGAAAGTCTGCACCCCACCGCACTCGGTGCGATTTGCTCCATTCCGCTTTACTGTCTGACAAGAGCCGGTGTCAGCAAGATCGATCGGGTTTGAGGCGTTGTCGAAATCCGCGTAGGCGCTGTTGTAGCTCGTTCCGCCAGATAACATTTCCCCAGCAGCGTTCAACCATGGCTGGTACGTAATCGCCGGATCGTAGTATACGGTGTTGCCCACGTAAGATTCGTTGGTAATCGTCGTATTTTTAACACAAGCGCCTTTGGCGGCTCTGAGACATATCGTGCTAACTACCGGATTAGCCATGGTCTCGAACGCCATCGATCCCGAATCATCCAGAATAAACAGAACGTTCGCGGGAACACGGGTTCCGGTCGTCAGCGGATCGCTGGGCAAGCTGATCCCCGCGCTTGCAGGAAGCGCCATGAATGTGACGGCGAAAGCGATCGCGCAGGCTCCAAGCTTCTCCAAGAAGCCAGTGGCGTGGCTATTCGTAAATTGGCGCTTTCCAGACATGACGGACTCCATTTAGCGCACGATGAAATTAGTTTGCAGGAACACGGCGGCGCGGCCGGCTTCCGAGCTACGGGCGGTGATGCGATAGCGCGGAGCCATGCACAGGGCATCGATCGGGATCTTTCGATCGCAACCAGGCCAGGTGGGTGCCAGCCCCATGTTTTCGACGATTACGTCTGTTTGCGGAGCAATGGTGCCCAACTCGAGATCCGCCGTCACATCACGCCAGCCTGCGAAGCCTGGGCTCAACCAACGGTCCGGGTCAGACGCGACAGGTGTGGAGCAGATACCATTACTGCAAACCGCATCCCCCGCGGGCTGCGCTGCGGCGAGCGTTTCAGCGAAGCGCAATGCAGCCTCCGCTGCCTGGAAACTGACACTGCGATCGTAAAGATTCGCGCTCATACGCTCCTCCAGAAGCGTACCGCGCAAGGCGGCGAGGCCAAGCAGGGTCATTATCAGGAGAAGCATCAGTACAACAAACAACGATGCGCCACCCTGACGCGCTGCCGTATGGAAGCTTTGCAGACGGTTCATGTGTTGCGATTCCGTAATGCTGCGATATAGATCATGTCGCGCACGACCGGGCTGCCACCCACCTGCTCAACCCCCTGCATTTGCAGGTGGATGCGCGCCGCGAGCACCCGACCCCAGTCCGTGATGCCGCTTGCCGGCAAATAGCTGTTCTGCCCAGCCTGGAGGTAGGTCATCTGGAGGCCAAGGACATTCTCTGCGATTTCTTCGTTGACGACCGCGCCGCCCTGCAGCCTCGACTGATAGAGGGAACTTCCACCGCGCCCATTCGTACCGACGTACCAGCGGGTTGCGTGCAATCGGGCAAGCACCGTATTGGGCGCGGCGTATGCAAACGGAGTGCCGGCGGTGCAATTCTGCGGCAAGCCCAGCTCGCCCGTGCAGTTGCCTGGCGCGGTACCGCCGAAAACGTGGCGGATGGTATTGCCGGAGGCAGCGGAAGACTGAAAGATCGAGGCCTGGCGCGCATTGCATACGAGGATAAGGTCGCCGCTGCTGAAGCCGTGATTCGCGTTCAAAGTGAAAGTATGCGAAGTGATGTCATGCGCGCTGACGGTAAATACCTTGTCCGCAGCCGACATGATCTGTACTGCATCGGTTCCCGCCACCCGGTTTGCCGGCTGAGCTCCGGCCGCTGGAAAATCTCCCTCAGCCCCAAGTAGTGCGGTGTTCCATCCGTTGATGTCCGTAAACCAGTTGCTGCCAGGTGAATTGAGCACATTCACCAACGGGAGATTGTTGACACAGGGGTTGCCCGCAGCCTCGCGGAGATCCCGTGCCATCAGTTCGAAAGCGATGCGCGCGTTTTCCTGGACACGGCCCAATGTCTCCGTGGCTTGATAGGTCATGCGATTTGAAACAAACATCGCGATGGCCGCGCCGGTAACCATCAGCCCTAGCAGCAGCCCTACCATCAGCTCGACAAGCGTCACGCCGCGCGCATGGCGGCGCGACGGTCCAGCGGAGATCCGCGATCGTTTCATAGGACTGCCCGCGTAATGAGTTGGTGCTCGCTGTTACCCGCGGCGGCGCCGTCGGCCGCGCGACTGTCGTCCCACTGAACGGTCACCGTGCAGTCGGCCCCAGCGCACTCGACCTGTCCGCAGGTGCTGTCCGAGTTCCCAAAGGTTGCTTCAAGTCCGCCGATCCAGTCAGCAAGACTTGCGTTGGCAAGGGATCCGTCGGAAGCCGGAGCCGCACAGAGCAACGTTGCGGAATTGTATGCGTTGCCCATCGCGGCGACCCGGTCCGCGCGCATGGCATCGAGAATGGCATAGGAGTGGGCAACCGCCTGGCCTCGTTCCAGTGAGCTCTGACTGTTCCGCAAGGCAGTCGCCTGCATCGCCGCGATACCGAGCATTCCCACGCCCATGATCAGCACCGCGATAAGCACCTCGATAAGACTGGATCCACGGACTTGAAATCGGGGTACGGATGGATTGAACGAAGAACGAGCAAGTCTCATGGGCATGCACCCGCACCATCAATAGAGGTTGTGGAGACCCGGCTACCGGACGCGATAGCGAGCCTCCGATGGTTTTCCGCTGGCTTGGTCGTGGGCATGCAGACAGTCAGCGTCGTCGCGAGGAGGCCACCGTCCGCTCCGCGTGCAAGCCCGTTCGACCCAAAGGTGATCTGTTGCACTTCACTGGTTATCTGAACGCTAGGAAGTGCCCTCGAAGATTGCAGCACTTCGGCGGGCTGCCCTCCAGAGGCCGGCGCCAACACCAGCCACTGGTCCCATCGTCCTGCTCCTGCGCAGGTTGCACCGTCCGTGGAACGGCATACCGAAACGGGGCGGCCCAAGCGAACTGCTTCCATGCGCGCCTGCTGCACGCCAGCGACGAGCGAATTGACCTGTGAGGTAATCCGGCTGCTGTTCTGGACCGTCGTAAATGACGGGAAGGCGATCGCGGCGATAATCGCAAGCACAACAACCGTAATGACAAGCTCCACCAGTGTGAATCCGGAGGATCTCCGCGACCGATGGCGCTGCGGATAAGGGGCGTACCTGCTGTGCATTCTCCCTCCCCGGAGATTCCTGATTGACGACGGTATCTGGGCCCATGCGCGGACACCACCGTTTTCCGATGGACGGCCCGGAACCGAGCCTGAGCGGGAGTCACCGCGATCTGTTCGTCCGCGGGCGCCGATAGTTGTCCATACTTGCCGCGTATGCAGACCCTCGAAGCATCGACGCATCCTCTCGACACCCTCTCGCAGGCTCCCACGATCGTGTGGGTGATGATTGCCGGGGAATGCCTGGCGATCATCCTCTCTCTGGCACCCAGCCTTCACGGAGACCGGGTCGTTTATTTCGGCCTCGCCTCGCTGATGATCCAGTGGGTCTCGCTGATCACTCTCTCGTGGATATTTCTTCTTCAAAGACGGCTGCGGACCGTGAGTCCGCAGCGTTTAGCTTGGGTGGTTCTGGCCTTTCTGCTCCTCGACACGTGGGTGGTTCTCGCGCTTGCGTGGCTACTCGCCAGTGGCAGTTGGCCGATGGAGCCGAGCGGTTGGATGCTCTTGACAGCACGCGTGACCGGAATTGCGCTCGCCTTTGGCTTCCTGGGAGTAGCCGCATTCCAAAACCACTGGCGTGGCCGTCTGCACGCCGTGCGCGCCAAGCAGTCCGAACTGCAGGCACTGCAGGCACGCATCCGCCCCCATTTCCTTTTCAACACGCTCAACACCGGCGCGGCGCTGGTGCACGAGCGGCCGGAGGAGGCGGAGCGTCTGCTGCTCGACCTGGCGGACCTGTTCCGCGCCGCGCTGGGCGGACCGCGGCAGATCCTGCTGGCGGATGAGCTGTCGCTTGCGCGCCGCTATCTGGAAATCGAGGCGCTGCGATTTGGTGATCGGCTCACGGTGCACTGGCACCTGCCGCGCGAGCTGCCAGCGGTGACGGTCCCGGCACTTTCCATCCAGCCGCTGGTCGAGAACGCGGTGCGTCATGGCGTTGAGCGGCTCCCGCAGGGCGACGTGGATGTGCGGGTGACGACAACGCCGGAGCACGTGATCGTCCGGATCAGCAATCCCCTCCCCGCTTCCGGGAGCACTTCGGCACCCGGCCATCAGATCGGTCTGAATGCGTCGCAGGTGCGGATCGAGGCGATGACGGACGGTCGCGGCAGCGTACAGACGCAGGTCGAGGACGGACGCTTCATCGCCACGGTGCGGCTGCCTGTAGCCGCCTGAGCGTCAAGCCACCACGCGATAACAGGGCTTGTAGTCACCGGCGATCTTCATCCGCCGCTGCTCGACAAACGCCAGCAGCAATGCGTCGAGGGAGGCCATGATCTCCGGGTCGCCGTGGATCTCGAACGGGCCGTGCTCCTCGATGCGACGCAGTCCGTCTTCCTTGACGTTGCCGGCGACGATGCCGGAGAACGCGCGGCGCAGGTCGGCTGCCAGTTCGAACGGTTTGCGGCCGTGGTGCAGGTCCAGTGACGCCATCGCTTCGTGGGTCGGGATGAACGGCTGCTGGAACTCCAGCGGTACATTGAGCGACCAGTTGAAGAAGAACGAGTCGCGCATGTTCAGGCGGTGCTCGCGTACCTTGCGGACACCGTTCCCCATGCGCCGGGCGACCGCGGTCGGGTCGCCGGTGATGATCTGGTAGCGCCGGGTCGCCGCATCGCCCAGGGTCAGGCGGATGAAGCGGTCGATCTGTTCGAAGTACGGCGCCGCGCTGGTCGGTCCGCTGAATACCAGCGGGAATGGCACGTCGGCGTTCTCCTCGCGCAGCAGAATGCCCAGCAGGTAGAGGATTTCCTCCGCGGTACCCACGCCACCGGGGAACACCACGATGCCATGGCCAAGACGCACGAACGCCTCCAGGCGCTTCTCGATGTCCGGCATGATCACCAGGTGGTTCACGATCGGGTTCGGCGACTCGGCCGCGATGATGCCCGGCTCGGTGACGCCGATATAGCGCATGTGGCGCTTGCGCTGTTTGGCGTGGGCGATCGTGGCGCCCTTCATCGGGCCCTTCATTGCGCCGGGACCGCATCCGGTGCAGATGTCCAGCCCGCGCAGACCCAGCTCGTAGCCGACCTCCTTGGTATAGAGGTACTCCTCGCGGTTGATCGAGTGGCCGCCCCAGCACACGACCAGGTTGGGGTCGGCGGGCAGCAGCGCTTGGGCGTTGCGCAGCAGGCCGAAGACCGCATCGGTGATGCCCTCGCTGCTGTGCAGGTCGCGATCGCCCTCCTGCCCCAGCTCGATCGAGCGGTAGGCAAGGTCGCGTACGACCGCAGCCAGCAGTTCGGCCACGCCGTGGATGATCTCGCCGTCCACGAACGCCATCGCCGGGGCGTGCTGCAGGTCGATGCGCACGCCGCGATCCTGCTGGTGGACCTGGATGTCGAAGTTCGGATACAGCTCCTGCGCGGCGCGCGGATCGTCGGAGGTGCTGCCGCTGGTCATGACCGCCAGCGCGCAACGGCGCAGCAGATCGTGCATGCCGCCACTGGACGCATCGGCCAGGCGCGCGACTTCCTTGCGCGAAAGAATGTCCAGCCCCCCGCGCGGATGGATCCGGGCGTTGACGGTGGGCAGGACGGCGTTGCTGGGATGACTCATTTGCGGGTGTTTCCTTCTTGTTTTTCGCTTGACCGGGCGACTTTAACGCAGACACATGAAAACGGCCGGGTTTCCCCGGCCGCTTCCGTCGTGCATCGTCCTGACCGGAATCAGAACTTGTACTTGAAGCTCAACATCATCGACCAGCGCGACACGGCGGTGTTGCCCTTGTCGTTGTTGTTTTCCTGGACCTGCGCATTGTCGGTGGAACCGGAGAAGTTGTAGACGTACTTGCCGGTGACCGGGTCAATACCGGCGTAGTTGACCACGCGACGGGTCGCGTAGAAGCCGTAGTCCTCGATCAGGCCCCAGTCCTTGTTGAGCAGGTTGCCAACGTTCATCACGTCCAGCGCGAGCTCGGCCTTGTGGCCCTTGAAGAAGCCGGGCAGTTCCTGGCTGACGCGGACGTCGAAGCTGTTGGTCCAGCCGGCGCGGAAGCCGTTGGCCGGAGCCACGCTGCCACGATGGCCCTGCAACTCGGGTGCGTTCGCGGCCATCCAGTCGAAGAACTGCTGCTCCATCTGCGCCGGCGTCGAGTCGGCATTGCCAGTCCACATCACGTCGCCCGGGCCGGCCGGCACGTAGAACAGGTCGTTGGTGTTGGCACCGTCGCCGTTGGCGTCGTTGTAGTAGATGTAGCTGTACGGACGCCCCGAGCGGCCCTCGTAGAACAGGCCGACGCTGGTGGTGTTGTCACCAAAGAAGTTGTGCTGCCACTGCAGGGTTCCGGTGACGCGGTCCTTGATTGCGTAGCGCGAGTCGTAGGCCACGTTTTCGTTGGCGTTGTAGATCAGCGTGTTGCCCCAGTTCGAGGTGTTCTGCGAGCTGGTCAGCGGGCTGACTTCCTTGGCCTGGGTAAAGGTATAACCCAGCGACCAGCCCCAGTTCTGGGTCATCGGCTTGCTCAGCGAGAACGTCGCCTGCGAGCTGCTGCCCTTGCTGGTGTTGCGCAGCAGGAGCACGTCACCGATGTCGCCGGGACGGTTGGCCTTGACGTCCGGGCACATGCCGGCGGCAACCACGTCGGCGCTGCAATTGCTGCCACCGATCCTGCCCGCTTCCATGCCGAACCGGCCCGCGTTGGCCGGGTCACGGCCGGCGGCGTTCCAGTAGTTGTCGCGGCCGTCCATGGTGCCGGTGAACGTCGGGTTCATCACGTCCAGGCGCTCGAAGTAGATGCCGTCATTGACCTTGGTGAACAGCAACTCCGCCGAGGCCACGATGCCGTGCCACGGCAGCTCGTGATCGAAGGCCAGGTTGGTCTTCCAGACCGACGGCAGCTTGGTGCCCGGCTCGATCAGGTCGACGTTCTGGCGTGCCGCGCCCGGGGTCAGGCCGGCGGTGGACGGCGGCTGGGACGGATCGAAGGTCGGTGCCTGGCCGCCGCGCAGATCGTACTCGACGTAGTTCAGGCCGGTGTTCTGGTACGCACCAGCGAGCCAGACGTTGGGAGCCGCACCGCCGAACAGGCCGATGCCGCCGCGCAGCTGGGTCGGACGATCGCTGTCGAAGGTGTAGTTGAAGCCCACGCGCGGCTGCACGAGGTTGCTGTCCACCAGATTGGTGTTGTTGTAGCCGTACAGCTGCTCGATGCGCGCGTTGTACAGGCGCTGGTCGCTGAAGGACGGCATGTCGACGCGGACCCCTGCCATCAGGTTCAGGTTGTAGTTGATCGCCCAGGTGTCCTGCAGGAACACGCCGGTGTTCTTGAGGGTGAAGCTGGCCGGGATGTCGGCGCGGCTGCCACCCGGACGCGGCGCCCGCAACTGGTAGCGCGAAGGCGTGCCGGCAACGAACGCGTCCAGATCCTTGAACTCGTAGACGCCGTTGAGGTTGCGACCGTAGAAGTTCATCAGGTCGTTGTCGGAGTAGTCGAAGCCGAACTTGACGGTGTGATCGCCGGCGTACCAGATGGCGGCACCGAACGCGCTCAGCTCCTTGCTCTCGATGATGTTGACGTGCGTGTTCTGCTCGGTTCCGAACAGCAACGCCGCGTTGTTGTCACCAAATCCGTTGACGCGGATCTGCGGCAGGTTGACGTTGGGCACGCGGTTGGCCGAGTAGTCCTTGTGCGAGACCTTGAACTCGGTGGAGAAGTTCTCGCTCCAGTCGGAGAACACTTCGCCCATCCACGTCTCGTAGATCTTGGGCTGCGAGTACCAGTAGTTGCTCAGCGATACGGTGCCGGTGCCGATGCCCGGGAAGCGCATCACGTCCTGCTCCATCTTGTTGTAACGCAGGGCGGCGCGGTGGTTGTCGTTGATGTTCCAGTCCAGCTTGACCGCGTACTCCTCGATCTCGGTCTTGCTGTCGGGCGCGGACAGACCGCCAACGTCGTAACCCTTGGCGGACATCAGGTTCTGCACGGTGGAGATGTCAGCCGCAGTGATGTCACCCTTGCCAAACGGCGTGCTTGCCAGCGCGACGCCGGGTGCCGAACGCTCGTACTTCTCGTAGTTGGCGAAGAAGAACAGCTTGTCCTTGACGATCGGCCCACCGAAGGTCATGCCGTAGGTCTGTTCATCGTTGAAGCCGTTGAAATCCCCGCGGTCGCCTTCCAGGCGCGTGCGGACCAGGTCCTTGTCGCGGTAGGTGTAGTAGACCGTGCCGTGGTACTCGTTGGTACCCGACTTGGTGACCGCGTTGACCACCGCGCCGGTGCCGCCGCTGATGGTGGTGTCGTAGTTGGCCAGATCGATGGTGATCTCTTCGATCGCGTCCATCGAGACGGGCTGGCGCTCGGTCGGCAGGTTGTTGGACTCCAGGCCGAACGGGTCCGACGCGCTGATGCCGTCGATCCGGATCGCGTTGTATCGGGTGTTCTGGCCGCCAGCGGAAATCGCGCCGTCCGCCTTGCTGATCTGGGAGATGCGCGGATCCAGGCGGATGTAGTCCTGGATGTTGCGGTTGGCCGAGGGCAGCGCGTCAATCGTCTCGCGGGTGACGTTGGTACCGGTACCCATTTTCTCTGCGCTGAAGATCTCCGAGCCGCCCATCGTCGCCACGGCCTGGACCGAGCCCAGGGTGGTCACGTCATTGTTGAGCTGCGCGTTGACGGTCGCGACCTGGTTCAGCGGCAGGTAGATGTCGTCCTGCGACCGGCTGCCTGCACCCGCCTTGTTGATGGTCACCGTGTACGGGCCACCGACGCGCAGACCGCGGGCGTTGTAGCGACCGCTGGCATCGGTGGTGACGCGGCTCACCGTGCCCGACTCGGCATGGACGATGGTGACTTCCGCACCGGCGACCGGCTGGCCATCAGCACCGACGACCTGGCCACCGAGGCCGGCGGACGTGCTCTGGGCAAAGACGGGGGCGGAAGCGAGGACGACGAGCAGTCCCAAAGTGAGCTTGGACAACCGGACGCGGCTGGGGTGGGTCATGGCAAAAGGGCCTCGGGCGTGGGTAACGGGCACGTCCAGCGACAGGTCGCTGGCATGATTTCCGGATCGCTGGGATGTAAAAAACCGACTGCGTCGCCGGTTAACGGCAGTTTAACACGGAGAAACGATAGCTTGCGCGTGTTACCGGCCAATGACGAAAACGGCACGGCGTGCGTGCTTGCCTCAGACCGCGATGCCCAAATACCCGACCAGACCGTCGAGGAACATCTGCACCGAAATCGCCACCAGCAGCATTCCCATCAGGCGCTCGACCGCGGTCAACACGCGCATGCCCAGCAGCTTGTACAGGTAGGTGGCCGAGAACAGGATCGCCGCCGTGGCGCCCCACGCGATCAGCAGCGCCAGGCTCCATTCCATCAGGCGACCGGGCTCGTTGCTGCCCAGCAGAAGCACCGCAGCCATGCCTGAAGGCCCGGCCACCAGCGGAATGGCCAGCGGCACGATGAAGGGTTCACCGTCGGGCAACTCTCCCATCAGCCCCTCTGGCGGGGGAAAGATCATCCGGATGCCGATCAGGAACAGGACGATGCCGCCGGCAATCGACACCGAGTCCTGGCGCAGGTGCATGGCTTCCAGGGCGTACTTGCCTCCCCACAGGAAGATCATCAACACGCCCAGCGCAATCAGGAGCTCACGCGCCAGCACGTAGCGCTGTCGCTCCGGCGACAACGTGCGGAGCATGCTCAGGAAGATCGGGATATTGCCCAGAGGATCCAGGATCAGGAACAGCAGAAGGGCGGCCGCGGTGATGGTCATGGGCGGCAGGTCAACCCACTGGAGCCCAGACCTGGCCGCGATGGGCCACGCCGGCGCCCGACAGCAGGGTTACGCAGGCCGGTGCGTACCGCTCCGGATCGGCCGCGCGCTGAACGTCCTCCTCCACGTACGCCTTCGCCCGCAAAGCGGTGCGCATCGGCCCGGGTTGCAGGCCGGACACGCGCACCGTGGTGCTTGCCAATTCGGCGTGCAGCATGCCCACCAGACCCGCCAGTCCGTGCTGGGCAACGCCATAGCCGCCCCAGAACGCCTTGCCCACCCGCGCCGGATCGTCCAACGCGAATACGAGCGCAGCGTCCGGTGCCTGGGCGAGCAGCGGCAGGCAGGCCTGGCTGAGCCACCACGGCGCGGTCAGGTTGACGTGGATGGCGCGCGCGAAGGCCGCCGGATCGGTGTGCAGCAACGGCGTCAGCCCGGCAAAGTCGGCCGCGCAGTGCAGCACCCCGTCCAGTCGGCCCAGCTCGTTGCCGATCCGCTCCGCCATCTGCGCGTAATCATCCGGGGAGGCGCCTTCCAGATCCAGCGGGTACAGCACCGGTTCCAGACCTGCAGCGGCCACCGCGTCGTACACCCGGTTGAGGCGCGGCACCTTGCGGCCGGACAGCACCAGCTGTGCGCCCGCGCGGGCGCAGGCGATGGCGGCCTGGTTACCCAAACCCCCATGTGCGCCGGTCACCAGCACTACGCGACCGGCAAGGGCGTCGCCAGGAATCGTGTCCAACAGGGCGTTCACTGTGGAAGTGCCTCGCTCAACATCCGCGCCAGCTCACCCGACTCGGCCAGCTCGGCGGTGATGTCGCTGCCGCCAATCAACTCGCCATGGATGAACAGCTGTGGAAAAGTCGGCCAGTTGGAGTAACGCGGCAGATTGGCACGGATTTCCGGCTCCTCCAGCACGTTGACGGTGTGCATGGCTGCGCCGCCAGCCGCCTGCAGGATCTGTACCGCGCGGCTGGAAAATTCACACATCGGAAATTGCGGCGTGCCCTTCATGAAGAGCACGACCGCATGGCCTTCGACTGCAGCCCGGATCTGGTCCATCACGGACATGGGCGCGGCTCCTGCAATGGTGCTTCCGGCATTGACGGCCCGGAAACGGAGGTGGGGATAGAATGGCCAATTGTAATACCTCATCACTGTCGGCGGCCCCACCGGGTGCCGTCGTCTCCCCCGCCAGCCTGCAAGGAGCCCGCCAATGGCCATCGAACTGCCACCGCTTCCGTTTGAACGCACCGCCCTGGAGCCGCACATCTCCGGCGAGACCATCGACTTCCACTACGGCAAGCATCACAAGTCCTACGTCGACAACCTCAACAAGATGATCGAAGGGACCGAGTTTGCCGACATGCCGCTTGAGGACATCATCCGCAAGTCGCAGGGCGGGATGTTCAACAACGCCGCCCAGGTCTGGAACCACACCTTCTACTGGAACTGCCTGAGCCCGAACGGCGGCGGCGAGCCGACCGGCAAGCTGGCCGAGGCGATCAACAAGTCCTTCGGCGACTTCGCCACCTTCAAGGAGCAGTTCAGCGATACCGCGGTCAAGACCTTCGGTTCCGGCTGGGGTTGGCTGGTACAGCGCACCGACGGTTCGCTGGCGCTGGTCAGCACCTCCAACGCCAACACGCCGCTGACCGGCAGCGACACGCCGCTGCTGACCTGCGATGTCTGGGAGCACGCGTACTACATCGACTACCGCAACGCGCGGCCGAAGTACGTGGAAACGTTCTGGAAGCTGGTCAACTGGGACTTCGTGGCGTCGAACCTGAAGTAAGCCGCACGCTACGTGTCGGATCGAAACGGCCGGAGAAATCCGGCCGTTTTTTTTGCAGGTCCCGCTCTCGGGCCGCCGCGCTACGCTCGAAGCAAGGCGGCGCGATTGCGCTCTCACCGCCGCTACGCTGACCGACGGGGGTGAGTGTCCTTGGGTGCGAAATAAAGGAGGAGGCACCGGCTTCAACGGTGCCGGGGGACATTCGCACCCAAGGACAATCACCTCCGCCCCCCCCCCGCAATCAATAAGCGCAGAGCTCTACCCGCCCTCAGCCCCCCTGCAACCAAGAAGCGCAGAGCTCTACCCGCCCTCAGCCCGCGGCCTCAACCGCCTCCGCCAGGCGCTCCACCGCAATCACTTCCATCGCGCCTATCTTCCCGCTGCGTGGCGCGTTGCCCTTGGGCACGATCGCGCGCTTGAAGCCGTGGGTGGCCGCCTCTTTCAGGCGGTCTTCGCCGTTCGGGACGGGGCGGATCTCGCCTGACAGTCCGACCTCGCCGAAGGCAATCGTCTTCTCCGCCAGCGGCCGGTCACGAAGACTCGACAGCACCGCCAGCAATACCGGCAGGTCGGCGGCGGTCTCCTGCACGCGGATGCCGCCAACGATGTTCACGAATACGTCCTGGTCTCCCACCCCGACTCCGGCATGCCGGTGCAGGACCGCCAACAGCATCGCCAGCCGGTTTCCTTCCATGCCGACGGCCACCCGGCGCGGGTTGGACAGCGGCGAGGCGTCCACCAGCGCCTGCACCTCGACCAGCAAAGGCCGTGTGCCCTCGCGGGTCACCATCACGCAGCTGCCCGGCTGGGCGGCAACACTGCCGGAGAGGAAGATCGCCGAGGGATTCGACACCTCACGCAGGCCCTTGTCGCCCATCGCGAACACGCCCAGTTCGTTGACCGCGCCGAAGCGGTTCTTGAACGCCCTCAGGACCCGGAACCGGCTACCCGATTCGCCCTCGAAGTACAGCACTGCATCAACCATGTGCTCCAGCACGCGCGGACCGGCGATTCCGCCTTCCTTGGTCACGTGGCCGACCAGGAACACCGCGGTGCCGGTTTCCTTGGCGTAGCGCACCAGCCGCGCCGCGCTTTCACGGACCTGGCTGACCGAGCCGGGGGCGGCGGTCAGCGACTCGGTCCACAGGGTCTGGATGGAGTCGGCGACCAGCAGACGCGGCGATGTGGCAACCGCCTGCTCGAGAATCCGCTCCACGCCGGTTTCTGCCAGCGCGTTGACGCCGTCCAGCGACAGGCCAAGACGCGCGCCGCGAGCGGCGACCTGGGCCAGTGATTCCTCGCCCGTCACGTAGAGCGCGGGCAGTGACTCGGCCATCTTCGACACCGCCTGCAACAGCAGCGTCGACTTGCCGATCCCTGGATCGCCGCCCACCAGCACCACCGAGCCGGCCACCATGCCACCGCCCAGGACACGGTCCAGCTCACCGATGCCGGTGGAGACGCGCGACTCGCCCGAGTGGCTGACGTCCTTGAGCGCGGTGACCTTGGGCGGATCGACCTTGCCTGCCCAGCCGCTGCGACGCGCCGGAGCCGCACTTTTCTGCGCTGCGGCCGACTCGATCACGAACTCGGCCAGCGTGTTCCACTCACCGCAGTCCGCGCACTGCCCCTGCCACTTGTTGTGGTCGGAGCCGCATTCCGAGCAGACGTAGGCGATCTTCGCCTTGGCGGCGGACTTGGCGGACGATTTGCTGGCGAAGGACATGGGCGGCATCGAAACGGGCGGGACGCCACTTTAGCGGCCCCCTGTCGCACCGCGGGAGATCCGCGGTGGAACCCGCGGTCTGCCGTCAGCCGACGCGTGGGCGGTTCAGACCCTGTAGTAGTCGCGGTACCAATCGACGAAATTCGCCACGCCAGTCTCCACCGAGACCTGCGGCCGGTAATCCACCGCCTTGATCAGCTCGGACACGTCGGCCTCGGTATCGGGCACGTCGCCGGCCTGCAGCGGCAGCAGTTCCATCTGCGCTTTCCGACCCAGGCACTGCTCCAGCACTTCGATATAGCGAAGCAGCTCGACCGTGCTCTCGTTGCCGATGTTGAACAGGCGGTACGGAGCGTTGCTGGTCGCCGGATCGGGCGCGGCGGCATTCCACGCAGGGTTGGCAACCGGCGGATGGTCCAGGCTGCGGATCACGCCCTCCACGATGTCATCCACGTAGGTGAAGCTGCGCTTGTGGTGGCCGTGGTTGAACACCTTGATCGGCTCGCCGGCGAGGATCGCCCTGGTGAACAGGAACAGCGCCATGTCCGGCCGGCCCCACGGCCCGTACACGGTGAAGAACCGCAGGCCGGTGCTGGGGATGCCGTAGAGGTGCGCGTAGCTGTGCGCCATCATCTCGTTGGCTTTCTTGGTCGCCGCGTAAAGCGTCAACGGATGCTCGGTCGACTGATGCTCGGAGAACGGCATCGTGGTGTTGGCGCCGTAGACCGAGCTGGTGGACGCGAACACCAGATGCTCGACACCGTGGTGGCGACAGCCCTCGAGGATGTGCAGGAAGCCGGTGACGTTGCTGGACACATAGACGTGCGGGTTCTGCGCCGCATAGCGCACACCGGCCTGCGCAGCCAGATTCACGACGCGTTGCGGCGTGTGAGTCGCAAATGCGCTTTCCACCGCCTCGCGGTCGGCGAGATCGGCCTGGATGTGGGTGTAACCGGGATGGTCCATGAAGCGCGCCAGTCGCGCCTGCTTCAGGGTCACGTCGTAGTAGTCGCTGAGATTGTCGAAGCCGACCACCTCATCGCCGCGCTCCAGCAGGCGCATGGCGAGATGGGAGCCGATGAAACCGGCGGTGCCGGTCACAAGCACTTTCATGGAGGTTCCACATTGGCCCGCGGAGGGCGGGAAACCATGCATCATAGATGGTCCGAACGCCAAACACCGCGCATGTGCGGGGTGGCCGGGTGCCGGGTCGTTGCAGCATCGCGGCGGTTGCCGAGCGCAGAACCGACAGTATCAATGGGACCTGCAGGCCTTCGGGGCGAAGTAAAGGAGGAGGCACTCGCCGCAGGCGAGGGCCGGGGGACATTCGCCCGGAAGGCCTGCAGGTCGCGTCCCACGTAACAGTGGCCACGACAACCATGGCCACACCCCCCGCAAACGCGTGAGAATGACGCCCCACTCGAAGCCATACCTCGCCCGGAGAAGCCAGCCAGTGACTGACGCCACGACGGAAGGTGACCTGAAGGACACACCCACCGAGCACACCCCGCTGATGCGCCAGTTCTTCCGGGAAAAAGCCGCGCATCCCGACGTGCTGCTGTTCTTCCGCATGGGCGATTTCTACGAGCTGTTCTACGACGATGCGCGCAAGGCGGCGCGTCTGCTGGACATCACCCTGACCCAGCGTGGTAATTCCGCCGGCCAGCCGATCCCGATGGCCGGCGTCCCGCATCACGCTGCGGAAGGATATCTGGCCCGCCTGGTCGCCCTGGGCGAGTCGGTCGCCATCTGCGAGCAGATCGGCGATCCGGCCACCAGCAAGGGCTTGGTCGAGCGCAAGGTGGTGCGCATCGTCACTCCGGGCACGGTCACCGACGAGGCGCTGCTGAGTGAGCGCCGCGACACCCTCCTGCTTGCGGTCTCGCGTGGGAAAACCGGTTATGGAATCGCCTGGGCGGACCTCGCCGGCGGGCGCTTCCTGGTCAACGAGGTCGCCAGCGAGGACGCCCTGGAGGCCGAATTGGCACGCCTGGAGCCGGCAGAGTTGCTGTGCGCGGATGAGGACGGCTGGCCGGCTTTCGTCGGCGAGCGCCACGGCGTGCGCGTTCGGCCGCCGTGGCTGTTCGACGCCGACAGCGGCCGCCGCCAGTTGCTGAAGTTCTTCGGCCTGCACGATCTGTCCGCCTTCGGCCTGGAAGACAAGCCGCTGGCGATTGCTGCCGCGTCCGCCCTGCTCGGCTATGTCGAGGAAACCCAGAAGCAGCGCCTGCCGCATCTGACGGCGATCGCGGTGGAATCGGGCGATGGCGCGATCGCGATGAACGCACCCACCCGCCGCCATCTGGAGCTTGACTCGCGCATGGATGGCGACAGCAAGCACACCCTGTTGGGCGTGCTGGACACCTCGGTCACGCCGATGGGCGGCCGCCTGCTGCGACGCTGGCTGCACCGGCCGTTGCGCGATCACGACATCCTCCGCCGGCGGCACCATGCGGTCGAGACACTGTCCGGTCCTGCCGGGGAGACCCTGCGCACGCACTTCCGCGCGCTGGGTGACTTGGAGCGGATCCTGACCCGGATCGCCCTGCGCAGTGCCCGTCCCCGCGACCTGTCCACCCTGCGCGATGGTCTGGCCATGCTGCCGGAGGTGCGCAAAGGCCTCGAACCCCTGGACTCCCCCTTGCTGGATCGCCTCTCGGCCGAGCTGGGCGAGCACGCCGACCATGCCCACCTGCTCGCGTCGGCGCTCGTTGACCAGCCGCCGGTCCTCGCCCGCGACGGCGGCATCTTTGCCAGCGGCTACGACACCGAGCTCGACGAACTGCGCACCCTTTCGAGCACCGCCGACCAGTACCTGATCGACCTCGAAAGCCGCGAGCGCGAGGCCAGCGGCATCCCGACGCTCAAGGTCGGCTACAACCGCGTGCATGGCTACTACTTGGAAGTCAGCAAGGCCCACGCCGCCAAGGCGCCCACCCATTACACCCGGCGCCAGACCCTGACCAACGCCGAGCGCTACATCACCGAGGAGTTGAAGGCTTTCGAGGACAAGGTCCTCTCGGCCCGCGAACGTGCGCTCACCCGCGAGCGCCTGCTCTACGAGCAATTGCTGGACACCCTCGGCGAGCAGTTGGAACCCCTGAAGCGATGCGCCGCCGCGCTGGCGGAGCTGGACGTTCTGGCCTGCCTGGCCGAACGGGCGCAGGCGCTGGACTGGTCCAGGCCACAGCTGACTGGCGAACCCGGCATCGCCATCGAACGCGGCCGTCACCCGGTGGTGGAAGCGGTGCGCAGCGAGCCCTTCGAGCCCAACGACCTCGTGATGCACGACGACCGCCGCATGCTCGTGATCACCGGCCCGAACATGGGCGGCAAGAGCACCTACATGCGCCAGAACGCGCTGATCGTGCTGCTGGCGCACATCGGCAGCTTCGTACCGGCCTCGCGCGCCGTAATCGGCCCGATCGACCGCATCCTGACCCGGATCGGCGCCGGCGATGACCTGGCCAAGGGCCAGTCGACCTTCATGGTCGAGATGAGCGAGACCAGCTACATCCTGCATCACGCCACCGATCAGTCACTCGTGCTGATGGACGAGATCGGGCGCGGCACCTCGACCTACGACGGACTTGCACTGGCCGAAGCCTGCGCCCGCCACCTTGCCCACCACAACCGGGCCTGGACCCTGTTCGCCACCCACTATTTCGAACTGACGACGTTGGCCGAGCCCGGGACCGGCATCGCCAACGTCCACCTGGACGCCGTCGAGCACCACGATCGCGAGCACGGCGACACCCTGGTGTTCATGCATGCGGTCAAGGACGGCCCGGCGAACCGCAGCTTCGGTTTGCAGGTGGCCGCGCTCGCCGGCCTGCCGCGCGAGGTGATCGGTCAGGCACGTGGCCGCTTGGCGGAGCTGGAGCAGCAGAGCCGGGATGCGCCGAAGCCTGCGATGACGGCGGCGGCCCTGGACCAGCCCCAGCAGATCGGCCTGTTCGCGCCCTCATCGGCAGCGCTGGACGCATTGGCCAAGCTCGATCCTGACGAATTGACGCCGCGCCAGGCGCTGGAGGCGCTGTACCGGATGAAGGCTTTGGCGTGAGCATCGTCATGACCGCCCGCGGTCTATCCTGATCCACACCCGCGAAAAAGGTCGACCTCAATGACGACTCTCACCAACGATCTGATGCAGCAACTGCAAGGCGAGCCCATGTCCGGCATCGGCCGGCAGCTTGGCCTGACCCCTCAACAGACCTCAGGCGCGATAGCCGCCGCCCTTCCGCTGCTGATGGGCGCACTGGGACGCAACGCCAGCCGCGACGACGGCGCCCAGCAACTCCTCGGCGCCCTGCAACGCGACCACGCCGGGCTGGACATGGGCAGCGTTCTTGGCTCGGTCATGGGCGGCGGCGGCGATGGCAACGACATCCTGGGCCACATTTTCGGAAGCAGGCAACAGCCGGCAGCGCAGGGTCTCGGGGCGGCGACCGGCCTTGACGGCGACCGCGCAGGATCACTGTTGAAGATGCTCGCGCCGCTGGTGATGGCCTATCTCGCTCGTCAGGCCAGCACAAAGGCTGGCTCACCCCAGGCGCTTGGAGGCCTGCTCGGACAGGAACACCAGGAAATCCGGCAGCAAGGCGGGATCGGCGGCGGCTTGCTGGGCGCAGTGCTGGACCAGGATGGCGATGGGCAGCTGGGACTGTCCGACCTGATGAAACTCGGCGGCTCGATCTTTGGGAACCGGACTTGAGCGGCTGACTGCTCGCCGCCCGACGGGAGTCACAGCGCGTCGATATCGCCCAGCGCACGGATCAGTCGCCGGGCGCGTTTGTCGGGTTTTGTCCTGGGTGCCTCGTAGCCGACGCGCGCAGCCGCGCGCATCGCGCTCGCCTCTTCGCGCGCGAGCTTTGACTCCTCGGACTCGCGATACAGGCCCTGCGCGACAGTCGCAGAGCCGCGCTTGCTGGCGAGCGCCAGCACGGTGACCTCGAAGGTTTCCTCTCCCCGCGTCACCCGCAGGACGTCATCGATGCGCACCGCGCGCGACACCTTCGGGCGCTGGCCGTCGACCTCGACCTTGCCGGTTTCGATCGCCTGGCGCGACAGCGTGCGGTTCTTGAAGAACCGCGCCGCCCACAGCCACAGGTCGAGCCGAACGGTGACGGAAGAATCCGTCATCGCCAGTCCCTCGAGCAAGCGCGCAGGCCACCGACGATCTTCGCCGCGCACACACACGAAAGCCGCCCGGAGGCGGCCTTGTGGTGCAGCGGATGCATCATCGCCAGATGGATTACTTGGCGGTGTCCGCAGCAGCGGCGGCAGCGGCTTTCGCCTCGGCCTTGAACTTGGCGGCACCGGCCAGGTCTTCCTTGATGCGTGCCTTGCGACCTTCCAGACCACGCAGGTAGTACAGCTTGCCCGCGCGGACCTTGCCGCGACGCTTCACTTCGACCGAGTCGATGACCGCGCTGTGGCTCTGGAAAACGCGCTCCACACCGAAGCCGTGGGAGATCTTGCGCACGGTGAACGCGGAATTGAGACCGGCGTTCTTCATCGCGATGACCACGCCCTCATAGGCCTGCACGCGCTCGCGGGTGCCTTCCTTGACCTTGACGTTGACGACGATGGTGTCGCCGGGGCCGAAGACGGGCAGTTCGCGGGTGACCTGCTCGGATTCGAATTCTTGCAGCAGCGTGTGGATCGAGGGCTTCTTCATGGGTGCGGCCTGTTGGAGTAGTTGTAGCGCGAGTGCACGTGGACCCGCGTCTGGCGTGAAGTGTCAAGCAGCGAATTGTAGCGGAGATGCGTCGACCATTGCCAGTGCTGGCTGTACGGGCGCCCGGGGCCGGAGCGCTCGCGATGGTGACGCCTCTACGCCGAATCCCGACTTCAGCTGGCGGTATCGGGTTCCGCTTGATCGGCGCGCCACTGCTCCAGCAGCTTCCGGTCGGACTTGGACAATGCGTGTTCGTCGAAGAGATCCGGGCGCCGCTGCATCGTCCTCACAAGGGACTGTTGCCGGCGCCAGCGCGCGATGTCGCCGTGGTTGCCCGACATCAAGACCTCCGGCACCGATCCCAGCTCGTGCGAGACCGGACGCGTGTAATGCGGGCAGTCGAGAAATCCGTCCTCGAAGCTGTCCTGGACGGCGGACTCGGCGTCGTTCAAGGCACCCTCCTGCAGCCGGGCCACCGCATCAACCACGACCGCGGCCGCCAGCTCGCCACCGGAAAGCACGTAATCACCGATGGAGAGTTCCTCGTCGACCTCGGCGGCAATCAGGCGTTCATCGATACCCTCGTAACGGCCGCACAACAGCAGCAGCCGCTCACGGCCCGCAAGCTCGTGCACTTTTGCCTGGGTCAGCGGCGCACCCTGGGGGCTCAGGTAGATGGTCCGCACCGGCCGCGGGTCGGCCGCGCGGGCCGCGCTCAACGCCGAGCGCAGGGGATCGATCAGCATCACCATTCCCGGACCCCCGCCGAATGGCCGATCATCGACCCGCCGATAATTGCCCTGCGCATGGTCGCGCGGATTCCATCCGTGCAGCGACATCAGGCCCCGCTCGACCGCACGGCCGGTCACGCCAAAGGCGGCGCACTGGGCAATGAAATCCGGGAACAGGCTGATGACATCGACGCGCATGCCGGCGCTAGAACTCGGGGTCCCAATCGACGGTGACCAGTCCCTGCTCCAGGTCGATGGCGGTGACGTATTGCGGCTGGACGAAGGGAATCATCCGTTCGCGCTCGTCGTCACGCGCCACCAGCACGTCGTTGGCGCCGGTAGAAAACAGGTGGGATACGCGCCCCAGGTCGACACCCTCGACGGTGCGGACCCGCAGGCCTTCCAGATCGGCCCAGTAATACTCGCCGGGCGCCGGCGGCGGCAATGCGCTGCGCGGCACATGGATCTCAAGCCCGGTCAGCGCTTCGGCAGCGTCGCGGTCTGCCACCTCGGGGAAGATGGCGAGCACGTGCTTGCCGGTGTCCCTGCCGCGCACGCCGCTGCACGCACGTTCGTTGCCCTGGGCATCGCGCAGGGTCCACGGCTGGTAGCGGAAAATGGCGTCGCGGGGCTCGGTCCAGGATTCGATCCTGACTTCCCCACGCAGACCAAGGGCACCAAGCACCCTGCCAAGGAGGATGCGGTGCCCGGAGTCATTCATCGTGGTTGGCAGTGCGCCAGGCGCACCGCCGGTAAATCAGGCCGCGGCCGGAGCCGTAGCGGTGGCCGGAGCATCAGCCGACTTCAAGGCTTCCTTGTACAGCAGGGCGACCTTGTCGGACATCTGCGCGCCGGTACCGACCCAGTGCTTCACGCGCTCGGTGTTGAGCTCCACGCGCTTCTCGCCACCAGCGGCAACCGGGTTGTAGAAACCCAGGCGCTCGATGTTGCGGCCGTCGCGGGCGCTGCGGCTGTCGGTAACGATGATGTGATAAAAGGGACGCTTCTTGGCGCCGCCGCGGGTCAGTCGAATCTTGACCATGGTCTGTGATGTCCTGTGTTGCCCAGTCGCCGGAATGGCGAGGTAAGCCTGCAATTGTAGGGGATTGCGTAGCGCAAAGGGAAGTGGCTCAGCCGAAGGGCATCCCGCCGCGTCCGCCCATCATTCCCTTCATGCCGCGCATCATGCCCTTCATACCGCCGCGGCCGAGTTTGCCCATCATCTTTTCCATCTGCTGGTACTGCTTCATCAGCTTGTTGACCTCGGCCGGCGTGGTGCCTGCGCCGCGGGCGATGCGGGCACGGCGCGAGCCGTTCAGCAGCGCCGGATTGCGGCGCTCCTTGGCGGTCATCGAGTTGATGATGGCCACCAGGCGCGGCACTTCCTTGCCGGTCACCTGCGACTTCACCGAATCAGGGACCTGGCCCATGCCCGGCAGCTTGTCCATCAGGCTGGAGATGCCGCCCATGCTCTGCATCTGCTCGAGCTGGTCGCGCATGTCCTCCAGGTTGAACTTCTTGCCCTTGGCGACCTTCTCGGCGAGTTTCTGCGCCTTGTCCTGGTCGACCTGGCCCTCGACCTGCTCCACCAGCGAGAGCACGTCGCCCATGTCGAGGATCCGGCTGGCCACCCGGTCGGGATGGAACACGTCCAGACCGTCGGGCTTCTCGCTGACACCGATGAACTTGATCGGTTTGCCGGTGATGTAGCGCACGCTCAGCGCGGCGCCGCCGCGTGCGTCGCCGTCGGTCTTGGTCAGCACGACGCCGGTCAACGGCAACGCTTCTCCAAAGGCCTTGGCCGTGGTCGCCGCGTCCTGGCCGGTCATCGAATCGACCACAAACAGCGTCTCCACCGGGTTCACCGCCGCGTGCAGGGCCTGGATCTCGGCCATCATCGCCTCGTCGATCGCGAGGCGACCGGCGGTATCGACGATAAGCACGTCGATGAAGGACTTGCGCGCGTCCTCGATCGCGGCGCGCACGATCGCTTCGGGCTTCTGGTCGGTGCTGGACGGGAAGAAGGTGACCTCGACCTGCTCGGCGAGGGTCTTCAACTGCTCGATCGCGGCCGGCCGGTAGACGTCGGCGCTGACCACCATGACCTTCTTCTTGCGCTTGTCCTTGAGGTGCTTGGCCAGTTTGGCGGTGGTGGTGGTCTTGCCCGCGCCCTGCAGGCCGGCCATCAGGATCACCGCCGGTGCAGGCACGTTGAGGTTGAGCTCGTTGGCCTGCGAGCCCATCACCGCGGTCATCTCGTCGCGCACGACCTTGATCAGCGCCTGCCCCGGGGTCAGCGACTTGAGCACTTCCTGACCCACCGCGCGCACCTTGATCCGCTCGATCAGCGCCTGCACGACCGGCAACGCCACGTCGGCTTCCAGCAGGGCTATGCGCACCTCGCGCAGCGATTCGCGGATGTTCTCCTCCGACAGGCGGCCGCGGCCACGCAACCGCTCGATGGTGCCGGACAGGCGCTGGGTCAGGGATTCGAACATGCGGAAGTACCCGGAAAAGGACGGCGGAAAGATGGTCGCCAAGTATAGCCCGCCTCCACCGGGCGGCAGCGCCCGCATGTATGGGTGCACGCCCGGGGCCTGTCCCGGCTTTCACGGGCTTGCACAACCCAGGCTTGTCGGGCTGTCACGGGCTTGCACGTCCCATGCGAAGATCACGCCTGCGCCTCAGGCTGCGTGGTCGGGCGGCACCCTCAAAATCCCTTGTGCGGCGCGGTTGGCGTGAGCCAGCCGCGATCGCGTCGTGAGACACTTTGCCGATGACAATCGTTCTCATCAGCGTTTTGCTGTACCTGCTTGCCACCGGCCTGCTGGTCGCGAACTTCGCCAGCAGGGAAGCGGCTGGGCGCGGCTGGCTGGCACCGGCGATCGGCGCGGTGCTGCTGCACGCCGGCACGCACCTGGCGGCCTGGCGTGGCATCGGTGGCGCCGATATGCACTTCTACGCGGCGCTCTCGCTGGTCTCCCTGGGGATGGCCGCGATGACCGTGGTGGTCGGCGCAAAAGGCCGGATGGCGGCGCTGGGTGTGTTGGTTTTCCCCCTGGCGCTGGCCACCCTGATTGGCTATCACCTGCACGGCCATGCGGCGCCGGAATCGCTCGATTGGCGACTGCAGTTGCACGCCTGGACGGCGCTGCTGGCCTACGCCACGCTGGCATTGGCGGCCCTGCTGGCCATCATGCTCTGGCTGCAGGAACGCGCACTTCGCCGCCGCAGCATCCACGGCTGGCTTCGTGCGCTGCCGCCACTGGTGGAGCTGGAGATGCTGCTGTTCCGCACCATCAAGGTCGGCTTCGTGCTGCTTTCGGCGACCCTGCTCACCGGCGTGCTGTTCGTCGACGACCTGCTCGCGCAGCATCTGGTCCACAAGACGGTGCTCAGCGTGTTGTCCTGGCTGACCTTCGGCGCGTTGCTGGTCGGTCGCTGGCGCTATGGTTGGCGGGGCGCGGTTGCCGTCCGCTGGACCCTGGTGGCGATGGTGCTGCTGGTGCTGTCGTTCTTCGGCAGCAAGTTCGTGCTCGAGCTGGTCCTGCAGCGCACCTCCTGACGACGCGGCAGGCTCCAACCGCCTCGCCCCCGGCTACCCGGGTGCGTTGGCTACGCGCGATCCAGCTTCCGCAACCGTTCCACCACCGGCGCCACCTGCCCCGCGCGATCGAGTGAATCGCCGACGCGCTCGAGCGCGGCAGCCAGTTCGGCGGCGGAATCGGCGCGCAAAGTCGCATGTCCGACCTTGCGGCCTTCGCGGGCGGCTTTGCCATAGTCGTGCCAATGGCCGGAGGGTTCAGCCAGCACTGCTTCCGGCGCCGGCATAGCGCCGATCCAGTTGAGCATGCAGGCGTGGCCCAGCATCCGGGTCGCCCCCAATGGCAGGCCCAGCACGGCGCGCAGATGGTTCTGGAACTGGCTCGTCTCCGCACCTTCGATGGTCCAGTGACCGGAGTTATGCACGCGCGGCGCCATCTCGTTGGCCAGCAGCTCACCGTCGCGACAGAACAGCTCAAGCGCGAACACGCCGACATAGTCCAGGGCATCGGCGACCTTGCGGGCGTGGCTGGTTGCCTGCTCGGCCAGAACATCACTCACGCTGGCTGGCGCCAGGCTGGCCGACAGCACGCCGTCGACGTGCCAGTTCTCTGTCACCGGCCAGCTGCGGAACTCGCCGTGGCGATCGCGCACCGCAACCACGCTGAGCTCGCGCTCGAACTCGACGAAGCCCTCCAGGATCAGTCCGACCTTTGACGCCTGGGCGCCCAGCGCGTCCCATGCGGCGTCCGCATCGGCGGGCGAGAGCAGGCGGAACTGCCCTTTGCCGTCGTAGCCCAGGCGCCGGGTCTTCAGGATGCAGGGCGTGCCGACGCTGGCAATCGCCTCGTCCAGTTGCACACGGTTGTCGACCACCGCGAACGGTGCCACCGGAATATCGAGCTCGCCAAACAGGGTCTTTTCCGCCAGGCGGTCCTGGGCGATACCCAGCGCACGGGGGTTCGGGAACACCGGAACGCGCTTGAGCAGCGAGTCGGCCGACTCCGCGGGGACGTTCTCGAAATCGAACGTGGCCACATCTGCGCGGGCCGCGAATTCGTCAAGCGCGTTCGCATCGGCGAAACCGCCGTTCACCATCGGCGCCACCTGTGATGCGCACGCATCGGGCGCCGGATCGAGGACGATAAACCGCACGCCCAGAGGCGTTCCTGCCAACACCATCATGCGCGCGAGCTGGCCGCCACCAAGAATGCCGACCGTCTTCATTGGCGCGGATCGTCGCTGCCGGCGACATCGGCGGTCTGGCGGGTGCGGAAGGCATCCAGCGCCGCGGCGACGTCGGCATGATCGGCGGCCAGCATCGCCGCGGCAAACAGCGCCGAGTTGATGGCCCCTGCATTGCCGATGGCAAACGTGGCTACGGGCACGCCCGCCGGCATCTGCACGATCGACAGCAGCGAGTCCATGCCATTGAGCGCCTTGCTCTGGACCGGAACGCCGAGCACCGGCACCGCGGTTTTCGCCGCGAGCATGCCTGGCAGGTGTGCCGCGCCGCCCGCGCCGGCGATTATCGCCCGCAGGCCCCGCGCGGCCGCGGTGGCGGCATAGTCGAACAGGACATCCGGCGTGCGATGCGCCGAAACCACCCGCACCTCATGGGAGATCCCAAGTGCCTCCAGGCGCGCGGCCGCATGCTGCATCGTCTCCCAGTCGGAACGGGAGCCCATCACAAGGCCGACCAGCGGCGCCTGCACGGTGTCTGTCATGGTTGGACCCTAAGGCAAAACGGTATTCTACCGGGCACACACGCAAGCGCCATGAGCGCGCGCGTCCCGACAATGCCGTCCGCCGCGTACCCGCGGACCGACCACTGGAGACACCGGCCCGATGGACCGCAAACTGCTCGACCTGCTTGTCTGCCCGACGACCCGCCAACCCCTGGCGATGCTCGACAGCCGCAGCCTGAAGTCGCTCAACGAGGCGATCGCGGGTGGCGGCGTGCTGCGCGCTGACGGCAGCCCACAGACTGAAGCGCTTCGCGAAGCGCTGGTGACCCGCGATCGTGCGCATGTCTATCGCGTAGACGACGGCATCCCGGTCCTGCTGGCAGAGGAAGCGATCGCATCCCGGCAGGTCGAAGGATTTCCGCCGGCATGAGCGAGACCCTGCGCGCCCCTGACTGCGTGGCCGACGATGTATCCCGCGCCCTGACGGAGGACATCCGTGGCGGTGACGTCACGGCCGCGCTGTTGTCGGACCACGCCGACTCCGCCTACCTGCTGTGCAAGGAAGACGCCGTGGTGTGCGGCCGTCCGTGGTTTGATGCCTGCCACCGCGCGCTGGATCCCGACGTCCGTATCCAGTGGCACGTTGCAGAGGGCGATCGCGTTACAGCCGGAACCGTGCTGGCCATTTTGGAGGGCCGTGCGCAGGCGCTGGTCACCGCCGAACGCACCTCGCTCAACTTCATGCAGACGCTTTCCGGCACCGCAACGACGACAGCTCGGCATGTCGCCGCCGTCGAAGGGACGGGCACCCGGATCCTCGACACCCGCAAGACCATCCCGGGACTGCGCCTGGCGCAGAAATACGCCGTGCGCGCCGGGGGCGGGGTGAATCATCGGATCGGCCTGTTCGACGCCGTCATGCTGAAGGAAAACCACGTGCGCGCCGCCGGTTCGATCGGCGCAGCGATCCAGGCCGCGCGGAGGTTGCAGCCCGACCTGCCGCTCATTGTCGAGGTGGAGACACTAGTGGAGCTGCGCGAGGCGTTGGACGAGGGCTGCGACCGCATCCTGATCGACAATTTCGACGCAGCGACGCGGCGCGAGGCGGTGCGCATCAACGCCGCGCATGCGCGCCCCGCGCCGCTGGAAGTCTCAGGCGGCGTCGACCTTGCCGGACTGCGCGCGATCGCCCAGGTCGGCGTGGACTTCATCTCCATTGGCGCGCTGACCAAGCACGTCCACGCCATCGATCTCTCGCTCAAGCTCGGCGCGCCGCCGATGGCCGGCTGACCGTGCCCACGATGCTGATCGTGATGATCGTCGGATCAGTGGCGTTTGCTTTCTGGAGCGCGGGCCGCGGGGCCGCCGAACGGGCGGAAGTGCTGGGTCGGGAGGCCTGCACGGCGGCCGGCGTGCAACTGCTTGACCAGACCGTGCATGTGATGGGCATGCGTCTGTACCGCGGCGATGACGGCTGGCTGGGATGGGAGCGGACCTTCCGCTTCGACTACTCGCGCGACGGCGAGGACCGCCATGTCGGCCGTCTGGTGCTGCGCGGTGGGCGCATGGTGTCCTTCGTCGGGCCCGTGGACCAGACTATTTGACGACCCGCAGGTGCCCGCCGCGTCGCGGGCCCGGATCGGTTCCGTCGCCGTCCGGGCCGGGATCATGGCCGTTGCCCTCACGGTCCTCAGTGCTGGACGTGTCACTGGGAACCGCGCTCAGCGCCGGCCGCGGGGTGCCCCCTGCGGCGGACGGAGCCGGCGCGTTGTCGCCAGCGCCCGCTTCCTCGCCGGTTTCTTCCGGCAGCACCATGCCCTGCCCGGTCTCGCGGGCGTAGATGGCAACTACGGCGTGCGTCGGCACGGAAATCGATTGGCTCACGCCGCCAAAGCGCGCACTGAAACGGATCAGCTCGTTGGTCATCTCCAGCCCGGAGACGGCCTGCTGGGCGACGTTCAAAACAATGCGTCCCTCGCTCACGGCATGCAGCGGCACCTGCACCCCACTGCGGGTCGCGTCGACCAGCAGGTGCGGGGTCATTTCGTTGTCTGCGATCCACTCGTAAAGCGCCCGCAGCAGGTACGGGCGGTGACTGGTCATCACTGGGGTTTCGTCGTTCATACGGCCAGTTTAGAGCAGAGACCCGATTCCGGGGACGCCGTCGTGCCCCGCTCGTACACCTGTCGCCTCAGACCGGCAGTTCGTTCAGGCGCCGCTCCTGCTCGGTCAGGCTACGCGCGAAACCGGGGTTGCGGAAAATGCGGCTGCCGTAATCCTCCAGCGACTTGCCATCCTTTGGCAGGGCAACGCCAAGCGAGGGCAAGCGCCAGATGATCGGTGCCATCGCGCAATCGGCCAGGCTCATCTCGTTGTTGAGGAAGAACTTGAAGGCCTTGAACAGGGGAACCGATGCGGTCAGCAGTTCCTTCAGGCGCTTGCGCGCGGCATCGGCCTGGGCCTTGGTGCCCATCTGGATCGCCTGCACCTGCGGCACCCAGTCGTGCTCCAGGCGCAGGGTCGCAAGGCGCAGGCGCGCCCGCGACAACGGATCAACCGGCATCAGCGGCGGGTGCGGATAACGCTCATCCAGGTATTCGCTGACCACGCTGGCCGCGTACAGCACAAGGTCGCGCTCGACCAGGGTCGGCACCGAGTGGTAGGGGTTGAGGTCGATGAGGTCCTCCGGCGGATTCTGCGGATCCACCGAAATCAGGTCGTAGGTAACGCCCTTGGACGCCAATACCAGCCGGACTCGATGACACAACACGCAGTCATTCGAGGAAAACAGGGTAAGGGCATTACGCATACGTGGGCTTGACGCCATTTTCGACCTCTCCAACGCCCGGAATCCGCCGGACGCAAGACGCTGACCACCCAGCGTGGACAGTCGTCACGGCCCCAACTACTGTCAGTGCACGTCCCGCCAGTACTCCCTGTTGAGCAGCCAGGCGAAGAACGTGAACACCGCAAGAAACAGGATCACCCACACGCCGATACCCGGGCGCTTGAGGATTGCCGGCTCTCCGGCGTACTCGAGGAATGCTGTGATGTCGCGTACAGACTGGTCGAACTCCTTGGCGTCCATCGTGCCGGGCTGGGTCACCGTCAAACCGGTGATCGCGCGGGCGCCGGTGGCATCCGCCGCGCCATATTCCGCGTGCTGCAGGCCCTGCATCTCCCACAGCGGGTTGGGCATGGCCACGTTTGGAAACAGGCTGTTGTTCCAGCCCAGCGCCGACGTCTCATCCAGATAGAACGACTTCAGGTAGGTATACAGCCAGTCCGCACCGCGCACGCGGGAAATGACGCTCAGATCCGGCGGTGCATTGCCGAACCACTCGGTGGCGCCTGCCGCGGGCATGGCGGTTTCGATGTGGTCGCCAAACTTGGCATCGGTGAACACGAGGTTTTCCATTACCTCGTCTTCGGTCAGGCCCAGGTCGGTCGCCATGCGCGAATAGCGCAGGTACTTCAACGAGTGACAGCCGGCGCAGTAGTTCAGGTAAAGCTTGGCACCGCGCTGCAGCGACCCGCGGTCGTTGAGATCGGTGTCTGCTTGCTGCAGCGCGCCGCCACCGGCGGCGAAAGCGGCGGCCGACACCAGCAGGCCGGCGAAGAAGAGGGCAACTTTGGCAACCATGTTCGATTTGACCGTGGTAGAGCGCGCAGTAAGGGAGATCGACGGACTACTCATGGGTCGTCACCCGCTCTGGCACCGGCTTGGTTTTGTCGATCTTCGTCCACAGCGGCATCGTGATGAAGAACGCGAAGTACAGGAAGGTCAGCACCCGACCGATCTGCGTCTCCACCGGGTCGGTACCCGGACCGGCGCCGATCTTGCCCAGCCAGATGAAGCACACCACCAGCATGGTCAGCATCGCCTTGGTGATCCAGCCCTTGTAGCGGACCGAGTTGACCTTGCTGCGGTCGAGCCACGGCACCGCGAACAGGATCGCAATTGCACCGAACATGACCATCACGCCACCCAGCTTGTCGGGGATGACCCGCAACATCGCGTAGAACGGGGTGTAATACCAGACCGGCTTGATGTGCTCCGGCGTCACCAGGCGGTTGGCCTCGACGAAGTTGTCGTGCTCCAGGAACCAGCCACCGAAGGCCGGCGCGAAGAAGATGATGAACGCCGCGACCATCAGGAAGAAGCCGATCCCGACGAGGTCGTGGACGGTGTAATACGGATGGAACGGAATACCGTCCGCGGGCTTGTTGGCATCCCAGCGGTTGCCCTTGGGGCCCTTCTTGATGTCCACGCCGTCGGGGTTGTTCGAGCCGACTTCGTGCAGCGCACCCAGATGCAGCACGACCAGCAGCAACAGCACCAGCGGCAAAGCGATCACATGCAGGGCGAAGAACCGGCCCAGGGTGGCATCGGAGGGCAGGTAGTCGCCCATGATCCACTCGGTCAGCTCAGGGCCGATCACCGGAATCGCGCCAAACAGCGAGATGATCACCTTGGCGCCCCAGAACGACATCTGGCCCCACGGCAGTACGTAGCCCATGAAAGCTTCGGCCATCAGGACCAGGTAGATCAGCATTCCCAGGATCCACACCAGTTCGCGCGGCTTGCGGTACGAGCCGTACATCAGCCCGCGGAACATGTGGATGTACACGACGATGAAGAACAGCGATGCACCCGTGGAGTGCATGTAGCGGATCAGCCAGCCCCACTCCACGTCGCGCATGATGTACTCGACCGAGGAGAACGCCTCGGCGGCACTGGGCTTGTAGTGCATGGTCAGGAAGACGCCGGTGAGGATCTGGTTGACCAGCGCCACCATCGCCAACACGCCGAAGTAGTACCAGACGTTGAAGTTCTTCGGCGCGTAGTACTCGGTCATGTGCTTGCGGTACACCGGCATCATGCCGGGCGCGCGCTCGTTGACCCAGTCCATCACGCCATTGGCGCTGCGGGTGAAGATGTTCGCCATGGCTCAGGCTGCTCCCTGGTTGGAAGAGGGATCGAGGCCGATCACGATGGTGTTGTCGTCGGCATAGAAATGCGGCGGCACCAGCAGGTTCGTCGGTGCCGGAACGCCCTCGTACACGCGCCCGGCCATGTCGAATTTGGACTTGTGGCAAGGGCAGAAATAGCCGCCTTTCCAGGCCGTGTCGAAGGGTTCGGGGCGGATTTCCGCCTTCATCTCCGGGGAGCAGCCCAGGTGCGTGCACAGGCCTACCAGCACGGAGACCTCACGCTTGATCGAGCGCAGCTCGCGGAACTCTTCCAGCACGTATTCCGGCTGCTGGTCGGGGTTCTCCGACATGGGATCACGCAGATGGTCATCCAGGGTCGGCAGCGCCTCCAGGATCGCCTCGCTGCGACGCACGATCCAGATCGGCTGGCCACGCCACTCGCGCACAAGGCGCTGACCGGCCTCGAGCGGGGTGATGTCAACGGTCACCGGTGCACCCGCCTGCTTCGCCCGCTCGCTGGGGTTCCACGACTTGATGAAAGGCACGGCGGCGACGCCGGCGCCTACAGCGCCGATAACGGCCGTGGTCGCGGTCAGGAACCGGCGACGACCCTTGTTGACGGGCTCGTAGACGGGTTTGCCGACGGGATCACCGACAGGCGCATGTTGAGGATCATTGACCCCTGGGTTGGTCATCCGGCACTCCGCAAAGCTGGTAATCGACGTTCCACCGCGCACCCCGCACCACTGACGACGGCTGGCGGCTCATAAAGACGTGGAAGTGTAACGGATGGATGAACAGCCCGACAATCGAAAGCGCCCACCACCCGGACCCGGTGCGTACAAAGCTCAATTGGTTGCGCGGTAGCGCTCGGCCAATACACCCACGCGCTGGACGTAGCGCTGCGTCTCGCTGTAAGGCGGAACGCCCTTGTACTTGTCGACCGCGCCTTCGCCTGCGTTGTAGCCGGCAGCAGCCAGGGTCAGGTTGCCGTCGAAGCGCTTCAGCAGCCAGGCGAGATATTCCACCCCGCCCTGGATGTTCTGGCCCGCATCAAACGCATTGCTGACCTTGAAGCGGCGTGCCGTGGCCGGCATCAGCTGCATCAGGCCCTGCGCGCCGACCCGGGACAGCGCGTTGGGATTGAACGCCGACTCGGCATGGATGATCGCGCGCACGATCGCCTCGTCGATGCCGTGCGAGCTGGCCGCAGCGGCGATCTCGTCGCGGTATGCCTCGCGGTTCAAGCGAACGTTGCCGAAGTTGACACCCTTCGCTGCGCCACAGGCAAAGCAGGTTTCCACGTAGCTGTAGGCAATCGTCCGCACCTGTCCTGCACTCGCCACACCCCTGGGCCGCGTGCTGGTGTAATGACGCACGCCATCCTTGATGTAGGAGTAGACCTGCCCCTGCACCGTGCGCGAGCTGCCAGCGCCGGCTTTCACCGTACTGACAGGCGCGGCATTGGTGAGGAATGTCGCCGGAGCAGAAGGATCCGGGGCGGGGGTCGCCGGGGCGCTGATAGCGGGCCGGGCTGGTGCGTGGCTGGCGATGGCCGGTGCCGATGCGCGCGGCGGAGCCGGGTCAGTACTGACGGCGCGGCACTGCGCGCCTGGAATGCGCTTGCTGACATAGCTGCGCGTCCCGTCGGGCGCCTCACAGCGGTACACGCTGCCCGCAAAGGCAGGAATTGCGGCCAGCGCGAACGCCAGACCGATGACTAGACTTGACCCCCTCATGAACGGGAGTTTCACCTTTCACGACGTCTTTGCCAAGTGTGCGCTAGCGAAAACGCGACACCCTTCGCGCTCTTCGGCCGTTAGACTGACGCATTCCTTCTTTTTAGAGGCCCGACGCGGGCGCCAGGCTTTGCGGTTCTGAAGCCAATTCCGCGCCGGTCCCGGACCGCCATGACCGATTCCACGACCTCAAGCCCGATCACCGAAGAACCCGTTGCGTCCACTGCGCCGCGCGGCAAATTGTTCATCGAGACGCACGGTTGCCAGATGAACGAGTACGACTCGGCGAAGATGGCCGACGTCCTCGCCGCGTCCGACGGGCTGGAGCTGACCGCCAACGCGGCCGACGCGGACGTGATCCTGATCAACACCTGCTCGATCCGCGAGAAGGCGCAGGACAAGGTGTTCAGCCGACTGGGGCGCTGGAAGTCGCTGAAGAAGGATGGCAAGGCGGTGTTGATCGGCGTGGGCGGGTGCGTGGCCAGCCAGGAAGGCGAGGCGATAGTGAAACGCGCGCCCTACGTGGACCTGGTGTTCGGGCCACAGACCCTGCATCGCCTGCCCGAGCTGATCCGCGACCGGCGCGAGTCCGGCCTGCCCCAGGTCGACATCAGCTTTCCGGAGATCGAGAAGTTCGACCGGTTGCCCGAGCCGCGGGCTGAAGGGCCGTCGGCGTACGTGTCGATCATGGAAGGCTGCAGCAAGTACTGCAGCTTCTGCGTCGTGCCCTACACCCGTGGCGAAGAGGTCAGCCGGCCGTTTGAGGACGTGCTGGTGGAAGTCGCCCAGCTCGCGGCGCAAGGCGTGCGCGAGATCCACCTGCTGGGCCAGAACGTGAATGCCTATGCCGGCGCGATCATCGGCGAGGACGGCCAGGCGGAGATCGCCGACCTCGGCCTGCTGGTGCGGACGATCGCCCAGATGGACGGCGTCGAGCGGATCCGCTTCACCACCTCGCACCCGCTGGAGTTTTCCGACTCGCTGGTGGAGGCCTACCGCGACGTCCCGGAGCTGGCCAACTACCTGCACCTGCCGGTTCAGGCCGGCAGCGACCGCGTCCTGGCGGCGATGAAGCGCGGCTACACCACACTCGAGTTCAAGCAGAAGATCCGCAAGCTGCGCGCGGTGCGACCGGACATCTCGATCTCCTCGGACTTCATCGTCGGCTTTCCCGGCGAGACCGAGGCCGACTTCGAGAAGACGATGAAGCTGATCGAGGACGTCGGGTTCGACCAGTCCTACTCGTTTGTCTACTCGCGCCGTCCCGGGACGCCGGCGGCGGACCTGGAGGACACCACGACCGACGCCGAAAAGCATGCGCGGCTGGCCCGCCTGCAGGCGGCGATCAACGACAACGCGCGACGGATCAGCGAATCGATGCTCGGCAGCACCCAGCGGGTGCTGGTGGAAGGACGCTCGCGCCGCGATGCCAACGAGCTGACCGGCAAGACCGAGAACATGCGTTCGGTCAACTTCGCCGGCGATCCGGCGATGATCGGCCAGTTCGTCGACATCGTGGTGACCGAAGTGATGGCCAACTCGCTGCGCGGAAGGGTGGCGGAGATCTGAGGCGCTGAAGCCAGACGGTCCCGCAGCCCGGCTTCATCCGACAGCAATGTAATTGGCGTTACGCTAGCTGCCCGAGGTGGCACTCCCGCCATCTCGACGTGAAAGGAAACCGTCATGATCCGTCCCCTCGCCCTCGCAATGGTTTTGTCGCTGGCCGCGCCCTCGGCATGGGCCGCCACCTGTTCGGTGGATCTGGAAGGCACCGACGCGATGAAATACAACCTCTCCGAGATTGACGTCAGCAAGTCCTGCAAGTCATTCACCATCAATCTCAAACACACCGGCAAGCTGCCCAGGAACGTGATGGGGCATAACGTGGTGATTGCCAAACCGGCCGACATGAAGGGAATCGACGCCGATGGCATGAAAGCAGGAATCGATGCCGATTACGTCAAGGCTGGCGACTCCCGCGTGATCGCGCATTCCAAGCTGATCGGAGGCGGCGAGACCACGTCCGTGAGCTTTGACCCTGCGAAGCTGGCGGATGCGCCTTACTCGTTCTTCTGCAGCTTCCCGGGGCATTCGGCGATGATGAAGGGTGCGATCAAACTCACCCCGTAAGCGGTTTCCCGTGACCAGACCCGATTTGTCGATGCCCCGGCGGCCAGTCGAGATGACCGGCCAGCCAACATGAACTCTCCAGTCGTGCCTCCAACAGGCCGCAGCGCTCCGCCGCCGGCGTCGCTTTCGCGGGCGAGCGCCGGGCTGCGCAAACGCGGCGAGCAGCGGGTGGACCGCTTCGTCGAGGCTGCGACCCGGATATTCCTGGAGAAGGGCTACCGCCAGGCGCGCCTGAGCGACATCGTCAGCCTCGCAGGAGGCTCGCTGTCGACCCTCTACGCTGCCTTCGGCAACAAGGAAGGCCTCGCACACGCCATCATCGAGCGCCAGGCCGATCGCTTCACCCTCGTCTTCCACGACGTCTGCCTGACCACGCTGCCGGCCGACGAAGGCTTGCATCGCTTGGCGAAGCACTTCGTGGAGGCGATGCTGTCGCCCGAATCGCAAGTGCTCCATCGGTTGATCGTTGGCGAGGGCCCGGCGTTTCCGGCGCTGCGCGACTGGTATTTCGACCACGCCGTGGTTCCCAACAACCAGCTGCTGGCGGGTTATCTGCGCCACCACAGGGACACCGGGGCCCTGGTCCTTCCGCAAGGAGCGGATGTCGCGGCACAGCAGTTGGGAATGCTGATGACCGGCGATCTGGTGCTGCGGATGTCCAGCGGACACCTGGGGACGCCCGATATCGGCGAGGCGGTAAAAGCGGCCCTCGCAGGCGTTGATACCTTTCTCTATGGCGCCCTGCCCCGCTGAGCCTTGGCCCGCAGGGCAGTTTTTGCGATTGACGAAAGCTGAATGTTGCCTTTATGGTTAGGCTGTAATTCTGATTACGCGAGCCAACCGCCGCGATGCGGCGCGCCAGTAAAGGTGGAATTCGATGCGCATGTTCCTGACCCTCGTGGCAGTAGCGATCGCTGCACTCGTCATGGCCGGCTGGCGGGCTCCCGTCGCGGCCCAAAGTGTGAGCGCCGAGAACCCGCATCGACTCCCTTCCACGCACTTTGGCAGCGACGGTCCGGTCGCGGCCCACGGCTTCGATGTTCCACCGGGCTTCGCCGGTGCGAGGGTTGCCAACAACCCGCTGGCCATGGATGCGACGCCGATCGGAGCGGCCACGTGCACCGCCTGCCACTCCCGCGAAGCACAGAATTTCGCCCACACAACCCACGCGCTGGGCATGCAGGTCGCCGAGGCTGCCGATCCCCAGACCCCCACTTGCGAGACCTGCCATGGCCCGGGCTCCAGGCATGCGCAGGATCCCACCGCCAAGGGCCTGATCATCGCCTTCAGCCATGAAGGCGGCAGCCCCATCGAGACCCAGACCGCCACTTGCCTGGGGTGCCATTCCGGCGGCCCGCGTGACCAGTGGACCGGCTCAGTGCACCAGCGCAACGAGCTGTCTTGCAGTGACTGCCACAATCCGATGGCCCGGCTGTCGGCGGAAGGCCTGATGGCCAAGCCCTCGATCAACGAGACATGCGCCACCTGCCACACCGATATCCGCCAGCAGTTCAACCGCCGGTCCCACATGCCATTGCCTGAAGGGCAGATGGCCTGCGTGGATTGCCATAACCCGCACGGCGGATTCAACAACGCGCTTATCAAGACCGACACGGTCAACGAGACCTGTTACCAGTGCCACGCGGAAAAACGTGGCCCGTTCCTGTTCGAGCACGCGCCCGTACGCGACAACTGCCTGAACTGCCATACACCTCACGGCTCCAACCAGCACGCGCTGCTGGTCGCGCCGGTGCCCATGCTGTGCCAGCAGTGCCACTCGCACGTGCGGCATCCCAACGATCTGCTCACCGCGCAGTCGCTGGGGACCGGCGCCGCACCTGACGAGCGTCTGATGGGCCGCGGCTGCCTTTCCTGTCACGCGCAGATCCACGGTTCCAACAATCCATCCGGACCACGACTCCACAAGTAAGGGAGGGCCGCGCCATGCACGGACATCCAAGAGCACTGCTGCTGGCATTGGCCGGACTTGCACTGTGGCTGGGTGCTCCGCCTGCCGCGCACGCGCAGAGCAGTGGGACCGGCATCGACCTGCAGTTCGGGAGCGAGCTGGATCCGGCAGGCCTGTGGGCGAGGCAATGTGACCGCGCAGGAATGACGTGGCTGGCTGGCGATGCGAAGCGTACGCCCACCGGCCATTCGTATGGATGCGTCCCGGCACCCTACGGACTTGACACCGGGTCGGAAAATATCTGGCACGGGGGCGGGATCTTCTCGCTTGGCTACCTGCACCTCAACGGCGACGAGACCAACGCCCAGTGGCGACGATTCAGCAGTTGGGAGGACGGCTTCGTCCTCGCCGCCGACTTTCGTTGGGTGCGCCGCGATCAGGGACGCTATGCGGAATTCCGGGCCAACCGGATCGGCGCGGACAGCCAGTACTACCGCGGCGTATTCGGCCAGGCCGGGAAATTCAGGGTGCAGGCGTTCGTTCGCTCCCAGCCAAACGTGCTTAGCGGCAACGCGCGATCAATCTGGGACGGCGTCGGCAGCAGGCATCTGACCTTGAAGGACGGACTCACGGTCAATGGCAGCACCTCCGCCCAGGTCAGCCAGGTGTCAGCCGCCCAACCGCTGGAGACGCTCAAAGTGGTGCGCGACAAACAGGGACTCGGGATCGAGTACCTGCTGACCCGTCAGTGGGTCGCGACTTTCAATGCCAGCCATGAATCGCGCGAAGGAGCGCGCCCGTTCGGCGGGCCGTTCTTCTTCAACTTCCCGTTCCCCGACAACGGCGGCATCTACGAGATTCCGCGACCGGTCGACGACAGCACGGTCAACGTGAACGCCGGACTGCGTTTTGTCGGCAAGGACTGGCGGATGCAGTTCAGCTATTCGGGATCCTTCTTCCGCAACGCCTATACCGGCTTCGACTACGAGATTCCCCTCAGCACGTGGGCGGTCGTCCCCGGAGTGGTTACCCCGCAGATCCCGCTCGGGCAGTTTTCCTATGAGCCCGACAACGATTACCACCACGTCTCCGCGACCCTGAGCAGGCGGACACGGTGGCAGGGCGATTTCTCGGTGAAGGCCGCATTCGGCACGTCGCGGCAGTCCGACCGTCTCCTGCCGCCCACCAACTGCCAGGGCCAGATCGGCATCCCGATTCCGGGCTTTCTCTACGACTGCGCCGACTGGAACACCACGGCATCGCTGTCGCAACAGAAGGCCGATCTGGCGTTCAATACGCAGAGGCTGGATCTGCGCTGGGTGCTCCAGCCGGGCAACAACCTGAGCTGGCAGAACACCGCGAAGTTCCACCGCCAGGATTATTCGGGAACCTACTGGGCATATAACCCGCTGACCGGCCAGTACGGCTACATCGCCGAGAATGGTGCCCAGGGCAGCGTGGTGCCGGGCGAAATGGGCGTCTGGGGCCCCGGGCCGAATGCATCGGTCCCGACCCGGGTGCGCAACCTTCCGCTGGACAAGGAAATCTGGGAGGCGGCTACGGCCCTCACCTGGCGTCCGAACAGCAAGAACACCCTCGGCGCGGGTTTCACGTTTACCCGGACCGAACGCACCCATCGCGAGTTCGCGACCACGCGCGACAACGTGCTCGACCTCAGCTGGACCAATCGCGCGATCGACTGGCTCAACGTCCGCGCGAATTATTCATTCCTCGATCGCTCCGGTAACGATTACCAGTACAACCCTTACGAATTCACGTTTTCAATGGACCTGCCCGGCTATGTCACGCCGCCGGGCGGCAACGCCGCACATACCATCGCGCATCTTCGCAAGTACGACGTGGGTGAGCGCGAGCAGCACAAACTCAGCGTAATGGCGACCGCAGCCCTGCCGCGGCAGATGACTCTCAGCGGCACCATCCGTGGCAACTGGAACGACTACGACGCGCGCGTTGGACGGCAAAAACTCGACACCCTCGGAACCAGCGTGCAGTGGGAATGGCAACCGGCCGCGGGAAAGGTGGCCGGCGCATGGTACGGCTATGACGAATCGGAACTGGGCTTTGCCAACGCCAACGACGTGGCCATCACGGCCGATCCAAACCTCGGCGGCCCGACCTATCCAGACAGCGGCCGCTGGAGCACCAACGACAAGCAGCGCAACCACTATGCCGGTGCCAACTGGTCCCAATCGATCGGCCGGGCGCGACTTGATGCGTCATGGAACTGGACCTACACGCGCGGCATGACCCGTTATGACTTCGCCTCCGCAGACGCGCTTGCCTATCCGCAACTCGTCGCGAGCGCGACGGGTGCCTACCCGCCGATGATCTATCGCTCCAATGCGCTGAGCCTGTCGCTGTCGATTCCGATCAACCAGCGCGTCGGACTGCGCCTGTTCAATACCTATGAGCGCGCCCGGCTGTCGGACTGGCACTACCTGGGCTTCGACCAGACCCGCGTCTACGACCACCGCGTCTACACCGACGGTGGGCCGATGGATTATGGCGTCAACATGTTCGGGGCGATGGTGGAGGTGCGGCTATGAAGATGCGCGGGATAATCCTCGCTGTGGCGGCACTTTTGTACACACCGCTTCTGCCGGCGCAGAGCGGGGACGATGGCAACACCGATTCACCGGAGTTGCCTTTTCTCGATCTGCGTCGGGTGGAGCTCATCAGCGGCGACGCGGCAGCAGGCAGGGAAAAAACCCAGATCTGTGCCAATTGCCATGGGCCCGATGGCATCGCCGTGGTTACCGAATTTCCGAATCTGGCCGGTCTTTCAGCCGACTACATGTACTGGCAGCTGATCCGCTACAAGCGCGGCGTGAACCCGTCGCCGATGACGCCGCTGGTCGCCGACCTGTCGGAACAGGACATGCGCGATCTGTCCGTGTACTACGCATCGCTTCCTGTCCCATCCGCAGTACCTGCCGGAGACGAGGAGCCCGCTGGCGACCTGACTCCGGCGCTGCTGCACAAAGGCAAGCAACTGTATCTGGCCGGCGATCCTGCCCGCGGCATTCCCGCCTGCCAGGGGTGTCATGGCGCCGATGCCCGAGGTCCCGCCGCAGCGCACCGTATTCTGCCGGGCGGCCAGGCTCCCTACGCCGCCTACCCTGCCCTGCGTGGCCAGCATTACGGCTATCTGCAGACCAAACTGGCCGGCTATCGGGATGGAGACATGGACGACTCGACGTCGGGCTTCGTCATGACAGGCGTGGCCGAAACGCTGGATGATGACGCGATCCAGGCCGTCGCCGGCTGGCTTTCAAGCCTGCAGATCGGCGCCAGCCCCACACCGACCTCGCCACCGATTAGGTAACCGCCGAGCGCCGAGCGCCGGTACTACGATGCGGTTTACTCGACCCTGCCGATGTACACGGCCTCGCCGTCAACGTAAGTTCCCAGCACCGTCAGCTCGCGCAACTGCCGCGGCTCGATCTGCAGCGGATCCTCTGCCAGCACGACAAAGTCTGCCCGCTTGCCGACTTCGAGGCTGCCGATCGCGTCCTCGTCGAAGCCCGCATACGCCGCATCCAGCGTGAATCCACGCAGCGCCTCGAAGGCGGTCAACTTCTCCTCGGGCTGCCAGCCGCCTGCGGGCGCGCCGTCGGCGTCCGCACGGGTGGTGGCGCTGTAAAGGCCAAGGCGCGGATCGACCGACTCCACCGGAAAATCCGAGCCCAGCGCGAGACGCGCACCGCTGTCGCGTAATTCGCGCCAGGCGTAGGCATGTTGGATCCTTTCCGGGCCCAGTCGGTCCCCCGCCCAGGCCATGTCGCTGGTGGCGTGGGTCGGCTGCATCGATGCGACCACACCCATCCTCCCCAGGCGCGGCAGGTCCGTGGCGGCCAAAACCTGCGCATGCTCGATCCGCCAGCGGTGATCGGAACCCACCTTGTTGGCGAGGGCTGCGGCGTAGGCATCCAGCACGGCCCGGTTGCCGCGATCACCGATCGCATGGGTAGCGACCTGCACATTGCAGCGCTCGGCCTTGGCCGTGACCTTGGCCAACTGCTGCTCCGATGCCAGCATCAGACCGCGATTGCCCGGATCGTCGCTGTAATCGGCCAGCAATGCCGCGCCGCGACTGCCCAGTGCGCCGTCCGCAAATACCTTCACGGCACGCATCTGCAGGCGGCCGCCCGGGTGCGCGTAGAGGCCGTCACGGCAGAGCATTTCGAGTGCTTCGCCGTCGCCGTCGGCCATCGCGTATACCCGAATGGGCATCTCGCCGCGGTCGGCCAGTTGCTGGTAATGCTTCAACGTCGACAGCGACACGCCGGCATCGTGGACGCCGGTCAAGCCGTGCGCGACAGCCGCTTGCATGCCCAGCGCCAGCGCCCGCGATGCCACTTCATCCTCCAGCTCGGGCACCTGGGCATCGACCAACGCCATGGCCTCGTCGATGAAGATGCCGGTCGGCTGGCCCTGGACGTCGCGCTCGATCCTGCCGCCGTCGGGCTGCCAGTCGCCGCTCAGGTCACGCTCGACCAGGGCCAGCGCCGCGCTGTTGGCCCAGGCAGCATGCCCGTCCACCCGGCGCAGCCAGACCGGGCGGTCAGGGAACAGCGCGTCCAGGTCCCGGGCCGAGGGGAACTGCTTTTCCGTCCACCGATTCTGGTCCCAGCCACGTCCAAGCAACCAGGTGCCCGGCGGCAGATCGGCGGCGAAATCGCGCAATCGCCGTACGGCCTCATCCTTGCTCGTGGTTCCGGCGAGATCAGCACGCATCGCGTTCAGACCCAGCCCGGCCACGTGCCCGTGGGCATCGATCAGGCCCGGTACCACCGTGGTCGGTCCGACATCCAGCAAAGCGCCGTTGGGAAACTCCGCTTGCACAGCCTCGCGCGTGCCCACGGCGAGGATCCGGCCTTCACCGTCGAATGCCATGGCCTGCGCGCGCGGACGCGCTGCATCCATGGTGTGGATGCGACCGGCCACCAGCACCGTGATATCCGCCGAGTCGGCGCGCGTCTGCGCCGCATTGGCTGGGGCCCATGGCAACACGCACGCCGCAATGGCGGCGACCAACAGTTTCCCCTGGATCGCGTCCAATGCCCGCATGTCGTGCCCCTTGCTGGATGAATCCTGCCACTTTGCGAAAAGACGACCGCCGGTGCAAGCTGACCAGCCCCCGCAGGACCTTGATCCCATGGCGCCACCGACTGTTTCCGAGTTTGCACTGGACCCACCCGGCGTGGAACGCCTGGCCAATCTGGCCGGCCCCTTCGACGCCCACCTGCGCATGATCGAGCTGCGTACCGGGGTGGAGATCGCCAACCGCGGCAACGTATTCCGCCTCACCGGCGCCAAGGCGGGAGTGCGCACGGCCGAGAAGGTGCTGCGCCAACTTTGGCAAGAGGCCGAGGAGGACACTCTGGATGAGCACGCCATCCACCTCGCGCTTTCCGGCAGCGACGCACCGCGCGCGGCGGAGGCGGATGTGGAGCCGCAGGAAGTGGTTATCCGGGTGAAGCGCGGGACGATACGCGGGCGCGGGGCGAACCAGCAGAAGTACCTGCACGCCATCGCCACCAACGACATCAACTTCGGCATCGGCCCCGCCGGCACCGGCAAGACCTTCCTGGCGGTGGCCAGCGCGGTGGAGGCGCTCAACGAATCCCGCGTACAGCGACTGGTGCTGGTGCGCCCTGCGGTCGAGGCGGGCGAGAAGCTGGGCTTCCTGCCGGGCGACCTGTCGCAGAAGGTCGATCCGTACCTGCGGCCGCTCTATGACGCGCTCTACGAGATGCTCGGTGTGGAGAAGGTGCTCAAGCTGCTGGAGCGCAACGTCATCGAGATCGCGCCGCTGGCGTACATGCGCGGACGCACGCTTAACGATGCGTATGTGATCCTCGATGAAGCGCAGAACACGACCATCGAGCAGATGAAGATGTTCCTGACCCGGATCGGCTACGGCAGCACGGCGGTAGTGACCGGCGACCTGACCCAGAACGACCTGCCGAAACACGTCAAGTCGGGCTTGAAGGATGCGGTGGAGGTATTGCGCGAAGTGGAGGAAGTGAGTTTCACGTTTTTTGAATCACATGATGTCGTGCGGCATCCGCTGGTTGCGCGCATCGTCAATGCGTACGAGGCGCGCGACGCGCGCGAAGCCGGCGACGCTGGCAACACCTGAAGCGATCAGGATCGAACCGATCAGAATCCATGGCGATGACACTGGGTCCCACCATTCTCGAGGTCTCCATCAGCTACGGACTGCCGCGGCGCGGGCTTCCCGCCGCCCGCAGCTTCCGGCGCTGGGCGGCGGCTGCGCTGGACGGTCGCATACGTGAAGCCGACCTGGCGATCCGCCTGGTGGACGACCGCGAAGGCCTGGCGCTCAACCGCCATTACCGCGGCAAGGAATACCCGACCAACGTGCTCAGCTTCCCGGCGGACCTGCCGGAAGGGGTCACGTTGCCGCTGCTGGGGGACCTGGTGATCTGTGCGCCCGTGGTCGCGCGCGAGGCCGCCGAGCAGAACAAGCGGCTCAACGCCCACTTCGCCCACCTCACCGTTCACGGCATCCTGCACCTGCTGGGCTGGGACCACGAGGACGAGCGCGAGGCCGAGTGCATGGAGCAGCTGGAGCGCGAGATCCTCGCCACCCTGGATATCTCAGACCCCTATCTGGCTGGAGATTAGCGCCGTCAAATGACGCAGCCGCGACGATGGCATGCGTTAGACTCGCGCTGACGTCCATCCCCCGGGCGTATCCCGAATGCGAGCAATGTCCGAGGACGACAGTAGTACTTCCACCTCCGCCTCCGCGCACGAGACGCCGGATCGCAATGACAAGCGCCGATCCTGGTTCGAGCGCATCAGTTCCGCATTGTCCGGCGAGCCCACCTCACGCGAGGATCTGCTCGAGCTTCTCCGCGACTGCCAGTCCGACGGGCTGATTGAAGCCGACACCCTGACGATGATGGAGGGCGCGATCGCGATCTCCGACCTCAGCGTGGGCGATGTCATGATTCCGCGCTCGCAGATGGTGATGCTGCCGGCGGACATGCCCTTCCAGGCGCTGGTGGAGCAGGTGGTCGAGTCGGGCCATTCGCGCTTCCCCGTGCACGGCGAGGACAAGGACCAGATCATAGGCATCCTGCTGGCCAAGGACCTGCTGCAGGGCGTGGTCGCCGACAATGGCGCACCCAGCCTGCACGCGCTGGTGCGGCCGGCGGTGTTGATTCCCGAGTCCAAGCGGCTGAACATCCTGCTGCGCGAGTTCCGCCAGTCCCGCAACCACATGGCCATCGTCATCGACGAACACGGCGGCGTGGCCGGCCTGCTGACCATCGAGGACGTGCTGGAGCAGATCGTCGGCGACATCGACGACGAACACGACGAAGCAGAGGACCCCGACGCGCTGATATCGGCCCAGGCCGACGGGCACTTCATCGTCGACGCACTGGCACCGATCGAAGATTTCAACGACCACTTCGGTGCCGATTTCGACGACGACGAATACGACACCATCGGCGGGCTGGTGATTGCCGCGATCGGCCACCTGCCCGAAGCGGGCGAGGAACTGATGCTGGGACGCTTCGTGTTCCGTGTCGCAAGTGCCGATGCGCGCCGCGTGCACACCTTCCACGTCAGCGTGCTCGGCGATGCCTGAGGCGGGTGCCCCGCCCTCGCGCCGGGCGTCCTCGGCCGCGTCCCTCGCCAACCGCATACCGGCCCTGCTGTCGCTGATCGCGCTCATGCTGTGCGCGTTCACCGCCGCTGCGAGTCCACGGATCGGCGTGGTGACGATGCAGCCCGGGGAAATCTTCTTCGAGCGCTTCGGCCACAACGCAATCCTGGTGGAAGACCCGGCGGACGACACCGCGATTTCCTACAACTTCGGTTACTTCGACCCGAGCGAACCGGACTTCATCGCGAGGTTCATCCGCGGCGAGATGAGCTACCAGCTGGTCGCCTTGCCGCTGCAGGATGACCTGTCCTACTACGGCGATGTAGGCCGCGGCGTCAGCCTGCAATGGCTCGATCTGGATCCCGCGGATGCAGCGGAGCTGGCAGCGGCGCTGGCCGAGAACGCACGCCCCGAAAATGCGCACTACCGCTACGACTACTTCCTCGACAACTGCTCGACGCGCGTGCGCGACGCACTCGACCTGGCGCTCGATGGTGGGCTTGCGCGGCAGATGGGTGGGTCGCGCGGGGACACCTTCCGCAGCGAAGCTACTCGCCTGGCCTCTCCGGACTTCTGGATGTGGCTGGGTTTCGATCTTGGCCTTGGTCCGGCCGCAGACCAGCCACTGTCAAACTGGGGCGACGCATTCGTACCCATGCGCCTGGCTGCATCGCTGCGCGACGCGCACAGTCCTGACGGCGCGCCGCTGGTCGTGGAAGAACTGGAGCTGCTGCCCCACCGCCTTGATCCGGAGCCCGTGGCAACCCCCCGGCGCTGGTGGCTGTGGCTGCTGGCCGGAGGGATCATCGGTGGCGCGCTCGCCTTGACCGGACGCGTCCGGCCACGTCCCGTTGCCGGCCTGGCGCTGCCGTTCTGGATGATTTCAGGCGTGCTTGGCGCGCTGATGCTTTTCATATGGTTCGCCACCGCGCACCGCTTTGGATGGGCCAACTACAACCTGCTGCTGATGAGCCCGTTGGCATGGGGGCTGCTGCCCGGTGGTTGGCGTCTGGCACGGGGCCGCGCGGCGGGCCGCTGGTTCGACATCCTCCTGCAGGCGATGCCCGTGCTGGCCATCATCGCCCTGTTCACCCATTGGCTGCAGTCACTTCCCCAACAGAACGGCCACTGGATCGTGCTCCTGCTGCCCATCCACCTCGGCCTGATGCTCGGTTTGCGCAAGCGCGCGCGGACGGAACATTGACGATGCCTGCACCCTCGCAACCTCCACGCGTGAGCCTGCCGGCCAGCGTGATGAACTGCGCCGCGTATTCGGCCGACGGCGAGCGACGCGACATTGATCTGGATTCGATCAGCGACGTGCTTGATGTGGATGACGGCAGTTTCGTCTGGGTCGGCCTTTACGAACCCGACAGCCGCGTGCTGAACAAACTGCAGGAAGAATTCGGTCTGCACGACCTGGCGATCGAGGATGCGCGCAACGCGCACCAGCGGCCAAAGATCGAGACCTACGGCAATTCCCTGTTCATTGCGCTGCACACGGCGCAGAACATGGAGGGTTCGATCAATTTTGGTGAGACGCACCTCTTCATCGGTCCGCGCTACCTGGTGACCGTCCGCCATGGTGTCTCCAGCAGCTACGGCGACGCGCGCGCCCGAATGGAGCGCGAGCCGGAACTGCTCAAGCACGGACCGGCGGCGGCCCTCTACGTCGTGCTCGACATGGTCGTGGACCGCCTCCTGCCGATCGTGGATGAGTTCGGCAACGCGCTCAACGCACTGGAGACCGACATCTTCGCCGACGAGTTCGACAAGCAAACGGTGCAGAAACTCTACGATCTCAAGCGGGAATTGACCCGCCTGCGCTTGGCGGTGGCGCCGCTGCAGGACGTGCTGTCCCATCTCGCCCGCCCGCGCGCCGACCTGATCGACGAGGAGATGCGCCTGTATTTCCGCGACGTGCTGGACCACGCGGTACGCATCAACGAGAACACCGACACCCTGCGCGAAATGCTCACTGCCGCGGTCAACGTCAACCTCGCGCTGGTCACGGTGCGCCAGGGTGAGGTGGTCAAGCGCATGGGTGCATGGGCGGCACTGCTTGCCGTACCCACGCTGGTGACGGGCTGGTACGGAATGAACTTCGCGGTGATGCCCGAGTTGCAGGGTCGCTGGAGCTACCCCTTGCTCGCGGCGCTGGTAGCAGGCGGCGTCTTCGCCCTGTATCGCGCGTTCAAGCGCTCTGGCTGGCTCTAGCCGAAACAGGTCAAGCAGGCATGCCAGGCACGTCCGACCAGGAAAGTCCTGGTCAGCCGGCCATGAACTGCAGGCCGATGCCGGTGAGATAGGCGAAATACGTGCCCAGGGCGTACCCGACCACCGCGAGCAACACGCCGACGGGGGCCAGTGATGGATGGAAGGCACTCGCCACGACCGGCGCCGACGCCGCACCCCCGATATTGGCCTGCGAGCCGACGGCGAGGAAGAACAGCGGCGCGCGGATCAGTTTGGCAACGCCGATGAGAAGCACCGCGTGCACCGCTATCCAGATCACCCCGAGTGCCAGCAGCGTCGGCCTGTCCGCCAGCGATTTGAGGTCCATCTGCATGCCGATCGTCGCGATCAGTACGTACAGGAACACCGACCCGATCGTGGACGCACCGGCACCCTCCAGCTGGCGGGCGCGGCTGAAGCTGAGCAGCACGCCGAAGGTCGTGGCGAACACCACGATCCAGAAGAAGCGCGAATCCAGGCTGTAATCCTGCAGCCGCCATTCCAGCGGCAGCGAACGTACCCACTCCACCAGTGGCGCGGCCAGGAAGTGCGACAGACCGGTGATGCCCAGCGCGATTGCGAAGATCAGCATGAAGTCCGCCATGCTTGGGATGCGGGCGTGTTCGGCCTGGTAGCTGGCGATCTGCTGCTTCAGGCTCTCGATGGCCGAGGTATCGGCGTTGACCCAGCGGTCAAATGCGTCCGCGCGCGGCGCGAGGAACAGCAGGACCGCGAGCCAGAGGTTGGCCACGATCACGTCGATCGCGATGAACTGGCCGAACAGCGTCGGCTCGACCTCGAAGACCTCTTTCATCGCCGCCTGGTTGGCACCGCCGCCGATCCAGCTTCCAGCCACCGTCGTCATGCCGCGCCAGGTTTCCCCGGCCACGGTTTCGGGATGGATCAGGCCCATTGCCCAGAACGAGACCCACGCCCCTATGACCACCCCGACGGTGCCGGTCAGGAACATGATCACCGCCTTGGGTCCCAGCCGCAGGATCGCGCCGATGTCCATCGCCACGCAGAACAGCACCAGCGCGCTGGGCAGCAGGTAATCGCGCGCCATCGGGTACAGGCCCGAAGCCGCCCCGTCGATCAGGCCAAAGCTGTTGTAGAGGGCGGGGACGAGGTAACAGACCAGCAGCGCCGGCACGATGTTGTAGAACTTTTTCCAGAACCCGCCCGGACGCGAGGCGGTCCAGAACACCGCCCCCAACGTGACCGCAAGCAGCCCCAGGACGACGGCGTCGTCGGTGATCAGTGCGGTGCTTGCGTCAGGCATCGTGGAACTCCGGAAAAATTACAGGCATCGAAAAACCGGCCGCGGCGGCAAGCACCGCGGCCGTCGCACATACGGCTTAAGGAGCCAGATGCGCTTTCAGCCAGCCATTGACGGTGTCATGCCACTGCACCGAGTTGTGCGGCTTGAGCACCCAGTGGTTCTCGTCGGGGAAGTACAGGAACTTGGACTCGATCCCGCGCCGCTGCAGCGCGGTGAATGCCCCAAGGCCCTGGCTGACCGGAATGCGGAAGTCCTGCTGGCCATGCACCACCAGCATCGGTACCCGCCACTTGTCGACGTGGCGGCTGGGGTTGAACTTCTCATGGTTCGCGCCCTTGTCCCACGGGCTGCCGCCGTTCTCCCATTCCGTGAACCACAGCTCCTCGGTGACGAAGCCCATCATGCGGGTGTCGAACACGCCGTCGTGGTTGACCAGGCACTTCCAGGCGCCCGACGCGGGCGTGTGCCAGTTGCCGGCGATCCAGTTGACCATGTAGCCGCCGTAGCTCGCGCCCAGTGCGCAGGCGTTGCTTCCGTCCAGGAACGCATATTTCTGTTGCGCGGCCTTCCAGCCCTTCTGCAGGTCTTCCAGCGGCCGGTCGCCCCAGTGCTGGCTGATCGCGTCGGTGAAGGTCTGGCCGTAGCCGGTGGATCCGTGGAAGTCGATCATGACGACCGCGTAGCCCTGCCCAGCGTACGTCTGCGGGTTCCAGCGCGTGCTCCAGCTGTTCCCGAAACTGCCCTGCGGACCGCCGTGGATCAGGAAGGCGACCGGGTACTGCTTGCCCTCCTCGTAGTTCCATGGCTTGAGCACATAGCCATGGACGGTTTCGCGGTTCCAGCCTGGAAAGCTGAACTGCTCGAACTCGCCGAACTTCACCTGAGGCAACAGCTCGCCGGCATCCGGGGTGATCGCCCGCTCGAAACTTCCGTCGGTGCTGCCGGTAACCACCTGGTTGCCGCTGGTCAGGCTGTTGCGGGTGAAGGCCAGGGTCTCGCCGGCGACCTGGACCGAACCGATGCTGCCCTCTGCCGCGATGCGGGACACCGCTCCATCAGCCACGTCGAGAGCAAAGAGCGGATGCTCGCCCACGTCCTGCGCGGTGACGTACAAGGTGCGGCCATCAGCGGACACGGCGATGCTGTCGGCGGAACGGTCCCACTTGGGCGCGATCTCGCGACGCTGCCCGCTGGCCATGTCCAGCTCCATCACCCCATAACGGTCGGCCTCGAAGCCGGGGCGCTTCATCGCGCGGTAGAACAGCTTGCTGCCGTCGGCATTGAACACCGGCCCCGAGTCGGTGGCCGGATTGTCGGCGGTGAGGTTGCGTGCCGCGCCACTGCCGTCGGCGTTGACCTGATAGAGGTCGAAGTTGGTCGACCACGGCTCGGTGCGATCGGCCTTGCGGGCGCTGAGCACCAGGGATTTGCCGTCCGGCGACCACGCGTAATCGCCGTTGTCGCCGAATGGCCTGGAGGGCACGTTGCCGATGACATCGCCAGCGATCGCGGTGGCCGTGGTGACCGTCCCGCGTGCGGTCGGGAGATCAGCGACGAACACACGGTTCAGGCGCCCATCGCTCCAGGTATCCCAGTGACGCACAAACATCCGGTCATAGACGGTGCCGGTCGCGGGGCTCGCCTCGCGCTCGTCGACCCGTTTCCTGGTACAGGCCAGGTCACTGCCGCAATCAACGAAAGCCTCGACGCTGAAGGCCACGCGCCGGCCATCGGGAGAGATGAGGAAGCTCCCGACATCCAGCGGAAACTTGCTGATCTGCCGCGGCTTGCCACCGTTGGCGGCGATCGCGTACAGCTGGGAGCTACCGGACTTTGAGCTCAGGAAATACACGTTTTTGCCATCGGGTGCGAACACCGGGGAATTGACGTTCCAGTCCTCCGGCGTGAGCCGGGAAGGTGGGCGCAGGTCGCGGGTCAGCAGGTTGCGCACCCACAGGGAGGTGGACGATTTGTTCGCGTCATAGTCGGTGACGGTCCTGGCGAACACGACCAGGCTGCCGTCGGGCGACAGGATGGGCGAAGCGAAGCGGTCAAGCGTCGCCAGATCCTGCGGTTGCAGGCCACGATCGGCCACGTCGGCGGCAAATGCGGTGCCAGGTGACGCCAGTACCAGCAACAGCGGCAGGGCAGCAGGGAAAATACGCATGGACAACTCCTGTTGTGTTCTTGGGCGCTGCGCGGCAGCGCTGGCATGTGAGGTGCCGGCTTCCGTCAGGTCCCGTCAGCTCCCGGTTGCGGGAGCGCGAACACCGGTGCGATAGAGGTACCAGCCCACGAGCGCCAGCACCAGAAGCCCGATCCACTGCGAGGCAGGCACCTGGACCGCCAGCGCAAGCACGTCCGCGCGGGCCGAGAGCACAATGGGAACGGCGATCGCGATGCCCATCAATGCCTCGCCGGTGATCAGGCCCGCGGCAAACAACACGCCCGGCCGGTGTACGCGATCGCGGCCTTCATGGTCATCCGGGCCAACCTTGTGGAAGCGCTCCACGGCGTAGGACAGCAGGCCGCCCAGGAAGATCGGCACCATCAGTTCCAGTGGCAGGTAGATGCCGATGGCCGCAGCCAGGACAGGCACCCGGAAGCGTGCGCCGCGGGCCTTCAGCCATTCGTCGAAGGCGATGATCGCCGCGCCCACCGCCACGCCGATACCGATCATGGTCCACGGCAGGTCCCCGCCAAACATGCCGCGGGCGACGGATGCCATCAGGTTCGCCTGCGGGGCCGCCAGCGCGTTGGGGTGTTCGAGGGTGGGCTCGCCGATGCCGTAGGCGGTGGCGAGCAGGTTGAGCACCGGCGCCATGATCAAGGCGCACGAGAAGGCGCCGATGCCCAGCATCAACTGCTGCTTCCACGGCGTCGCGCCGACGATGTAGCCGGCTTTCAGGTCCTGCAGATTGTCGCCACCCACGGCGGCCGCGCAGCACACCACCGCGCCGATCATGATCGCAGCCACCGCTCCCAACGGTGCGCCACCCACACCCACCGGCTCCAGTCCACTTGGACCCAGCAGCACGACCAGCACCGCCGATGCGAACAGGATGGTCGAGATGGTGATGCCCGACACCGGGTTGTTGGAAGATCCGATCAGCCCGGCCAGATACGCCGACACCGAGACAAACAGAAAGCCGGCAACGATCATGATGATCGTCATCGGGATACTCACCAGCCACTGGCCGACGATCATCTGGTACAGCGCCAGCAGCGGCAGGGTGAAGACCACCAGCGCGATCAGCATCCACTTCATCGGCAGGTCGCGCTCGGTTTCCGCCAGCGCCGGTCCGGTGCTCTTGCGTGCCGCGGCGAACCCGCTCTTGACCCCGTTGAGCAACGACTTTCGCAACGAAAACAGGGTCCAGATACCACCGACCAGCATCGCACCGACCCCCAGGTAGCGGATCTTGGCGCCCCAGATGGCAAACGCCGCGTCAGCCGATGATGCATTCCCCAACGAGGCCGCCAATCCCGGATCGGTGCCCGTGAAGAACGCCTGGTACAGCGGGATTGCGATGTGCCAGGAGAGGACGGCGCCCGACAACACCACGATGCCGACATTCAGACCGACGATGTATCCCACTCCCAGCAGTGCCGGCGAGAGGTTGGTGCCGATGAACGCGGTGATGTTGGAACTGCCCAGATAGGTGGACTGGGTCCAGGTATCCGGAATCAGGCGCAGGCCGCTGGTCGCGGCGAGTTTCACCACCGCACCGATCGCACCGGAGATCGCAAGGATCCGCATGCCGGGGCCGGGATTGTCACCGGCCTTGAGCACTTCCGCTGCCGCCTTCCCCTCTGGGAATGGCAGCGGATCCTCCACGATCATCGAGCGCCGCAGCGGCACCGAAAACAGCACGCCCAGGAGACCGCCCAGTCCGGCGATGCCCAGCACCCACCAGTACTTGAAGTCGGGCCAGTAGCCCATGATCACCAGCGCGGGAATGGTGAAGATCACCCCCGCGGCGATCGAGGAACCCGCAGATGCACCGGTCTGGACGATGTTGTTTTCCAGGATCGTGCCGCCGCCGAGCAGGCGCAACACACCCATCGAGACCACCGCGGCCGGAATCGCAGTGGCGATGGTCAGCCCGGCAAACAGGCCCAGGTAGGCGTTGGCCGCCGCCAGGATCACCGCGAGGACAATCGCCAGCACCACGGCACGAACGGTCAGTTGCGCCTGGGCGGGGACGGGTGCTGGAGTACTCATCGACGGCTCCGGTCGGGAAGTGGGCGTGGCCCGTGGATAACGCAACCCGGGGAGGATAGCCTGAAAATCCGCCCTATCACCCGGGCCTGTCGTCACGATGCGTGACAACGCCGCAGCAAACGTCTGGCGTCGCTGCGGCGGGTGTCAGGAGGTCAGTCGAGCTTGGCGCGCGCTCCACCGATATGGCGCGACAGGAAATCCAAAAGACGTGTGTAGTACTCACGGCGATTGGCCTCGAGATAGAAGCCGTGACCCTCGTTCTTGTAGTACAGCGTCTCGACCGGAACGCCGTTGCTGCGCAGGGCCCGTTCCATCATCTTGCTGTGCTCGATCGGGGTGCGCTGGTCTTCGCCACCTGCCGCCAGGAACACCGGCGCCTTGATCCGGTCAGCCATGTTGCTGGGCGACACGGCGGCGAGCTCATTGCGTTCGCCAATCCATTCACGCAGGTAGGTCTCGCCCGAGCCATGCCCCTGGATGTCGCCATGGGTGTGCATGGTGGGCAAGTCGTACACCCCGGCGTAGCCCACCGCGCAGCGGTAGAGGTCCGGCTCCTTGGCGACACCCATCAACGACGCGTAGGCACCGTAACTGCCGCCATAGATGCAGATCCTTCCGGCGTCCGCGACCCCCTCCTTGATCGCCCAACGAGTAGCGTCGGTCAGGTCGTCCTGCATCGCCAGGCCCCACTGGCGCTGCCCGGCGTTGATGAAGGGCTTGCCGTAGCCACCGGAACCGCGGAAATTCAGCTGCAATACTGCGTATCCCGCTTCGGCCAGCAGCTGCGAATCGTTCTCGAATCCCCAGGTATCCTGGATCTCGAACGGTCCGCCATGGGGATGCACGACCATCGGCAGATTCTTTGCCGCTACACCCTTGGGAAGCGTCAGGTAACCGTGCAGCGTCAGACCGTCGCGCGCCTTCAGGGTGATCGGGCGTCGCTCGGCCATCTCGCGCGGATCGAACCACTCGCGCTGGCTCAGCAGGTGATCCGCTTTCTTGGTCTCGCGATTGAACAGGTAGTAGTCGCCCGGGCTGCGGTCACTCCAGGTCTTGACCAGGGTGAGGTTGCCATCGGCGGTCTGCGAGGTGATGCGAACCGCATCGCCTGCAAACGCCGCCTCCAGGCTGCGATACAGGCGTGCGTCTTCGGACTGCTCGTCGAAGAATGCCGTGCGGGGCTTGCCGTCGTGCAGCAGTACGCCGACGGGAGCAGCGCCACCCACGCTTTGCAGGACCATCGCAGGATCGACGTCGTTGTCGCGCAATGCACGCTTGGTCTTGCCGGTAGCGGGATCAAAAGCCAGCACTTCGTCGGGGCCGTCCAGCGTGGTGCTGCCGATGTAGGCGACGCTGTCATCGGCGGCAAAACCCAGGGGATACCACACCAGGTTGCTAGCGCTTTCGTCGTTGATCAGTTGCCAGTCGGAACCGTCGCCATCACGGTAGTAAACCCGCTGGCGTCGGTCCGTGCCGGCGCCAGCGGCGAAACGGACGACACCGTGGTTGTCGGTGATGAAGCTCGCATTGCGCACTGGCGCCTTCGCCACCTGAACCCTGCGGCCGGTGTACACGTCCATCGACTCGGCCCGCGTGTACGGATCAGCCGAGAACGGCATCACCGAAATGATCACCCGCTTGTCGTCGCTCAGGAGGGGGTCAACAAGATAGGCCGCCACGCGCTCGACCTTGCGCGGCTGGATGCGAGTCCCGGCACCCTCGCCCATCATCCGTTGGCCAACGAGGAACTGCGGCCTGCCGCCATCGGCATTGATCGCCACCAGCTCGCCGGTGGATTGGGGCGCCTCCAGCGCTCCGAGTTTCTCGGCGATACCGATGAGGACCCGCTCATCGTTGACCCAGTGGAAGTCATCGATGTGGGTATTCTTGCCCTGCGAAAAGGTGCCGGTAATAGTCTTGTCGGCGCGGCTCATGATGACCAGGCCGGTGCGCTGGCCGTTATCCAGCGGCACCGTGGCGGCGAGGTAGTCGCCTTTGGGCGAGATCTTGATCGACTCGAAGAGATCAGCGCGGACGTATCGATCCACATCGACCTGGCCAGCAGAAATGTTGGCCGGGCGCGCCTTTGCAGTCGTGGATTCTGCGTGTGCGGAAACGGGTGACAGCGTCAGTGCCGCGAACATCGCGGTGGCCAGTGTTGCCAGGACAATGCGGTTCAAGTCCAACTCCTGTTCGGAAGTGAAAATCTGAGTGGAAAAGCGGGCGTGCCCCGCAATCTGCCGACCCGCACGCACACGCATGCAGAAACCGCAGCCTTGCGGACATCCGAGATAGACGGTCCATCCCCTGATGGTTACTCCCCGCGGCGAAGCGTACTGCATCAAGCGGTTTGAACGCCAGATCAGCGCACGCCGCGTGACCGATCAGCGTGTACAGCCGGCCGTGGTCGGAAGCGTTGCTGCCAACGCGCTGCGCCAGTCGGGAAGCTCCAGTTGGAACTGCTCAACGAGGCGTGCCGTGTCCAGTACCGAATACGCAGGCCGGGCAGCGCGAGTGGGAAATTCGGACGTGGTGATCGGCAGCACACGCGGCTCACGTGTCAACAGACCCGCTTTACCGGCGTCATGCATGATTGCCTCGGCAAATCCATGCCAACTGGTCTGACCGCCCGCGACGAGATGAAACACCCCCGAGGTGTCGATACCCCCCCGCAGCAGCGCCGCGGTAACGTCCGCGATCAGCCACGCGGGCGTCGGTGAGCCAATCTGGTCGGCCACCACGCGCAGCTCGTCCCTCTCACCCGCCAGACGCAACATGGTGCGCAGGAAGTTGCTGCCGTGCAGCCCGTAAACCCAAGCCGTGCGAAGGATGACGTGCTGAGCGCCGCTGCCCCCGATCGACTCTTCGCCTGCCAGTTTGCTCGCGCCGTAGACGCCCAGGGGAGCGGTCGGGTCGTCTTCCCGGTAGGGCCGGAGCCCTTGGCCATCAAAGACATAGTCGGTGGAGTAATGCACGAGCTTTGCGCCGATGCGCTTGCAGGCCTCGGCGATCCGGCCCGGGGACTCGGCGTTGACCCGATGCGCCAAGCCGGGTTCGTCCTCGGCGCGGTCCACCGCAGTGTAGGCGGCCGCGTTGACAACCACGTCGGGAGCAACGCGCTCAACCAGATCGGCGACGGCTGGCGGCTGCGCAAGATCCAGATTCTCGCTGGGCACGCGGTCGGAGAGAAGGCCATCACGCGTGGTAACCACGACATCACCCAACGGCGCGAGCGCTCGCCGCAGCTCATGGCCGACCTGGCCGTTGCCACCGATCAGCAGCAGCCTCATCGCACTCAGCCCTGGTACACCGGCAAGCGCTCGTCTGCCAGGTCATCCAGGAGGGGGGCACCGGCATCTTTCGACGAGAGCACCGGGGACCCAACCGGCCAATCGATCGCCAGGCGTGGATCGTCCCACCGCAGGCTCGCATCCGCCTCTGGGTCGTAGGTGGCCGTGCACAGGTAGGTGAAGACCGCCTGCTCGCTCAAGGTCACGAAACCATGGGCAAACCCTTCCGGAATCCAGAGGTGGCGCTTGTTTTCGGCGCTCAGCACAACCGCCGTCCAGCGGCCGAAGTGGGGTGAGCCGCGGCGGATATCCACGGCAACATCCCAGACTCCGCCCTGCACCACCGATACGTACTTGCCCTGCGGGTTCGGCCACTGGTAATGCAGACCCCGCAGAACGCCCTTACGTGACAGGGAGGTGTTGCCCTGCACGAATGAAGGCTGCAATCCGTGCTCGATGAGTTTGTCGTGATTGAACGTCTCGAAGAAGAATCCCCTGTCGTCGCTGAACACCCGCGGCTCGAAAACCATGCACCCGGGCAGGTCGGTCTGGATGACTTTCATTCCACGTACCCGCGATCGATGAGCGACAACAGGTACTGGCCATACCCGTTCTTGACCAGCGGCTGGGCAAGCGCGCGCAGCTGGTCGTTGCTGATCCAGCCATTGTGGAGGGCGATCTCCTCAGGACAGCAGACGCGCAGGCCCTGTCTCGCCTCGATGGTTTCCACGTAATTGGATGCTTCCAGCAAGGACTGGTGGGTGCCCGTGTCCAACCATGCATAGCCGCGGCCAAGACGCTCCATGTGCAAGGCATCCTCGTCGAGATAGCGCTTGTTGAGGTCGGTGATTTCCAGCTCGCCGCGCTCCGAGGGCTTGATCTGCGCCGCGAATTCACTGGCCCGCCCGTCGTAGAAATAGAGCCCGGTTACAGCATAATTGGATCGCGGTCTTTCAGGCTTTTCCTCCAGACCGACGACTTTTCCGTCCGTGTCGAACTCGGCAATCCCGTAGCGCTCCGGATCGCGGACCCAATAGCCGAACACCGTGGCGCCGTGCGGGCGCGCGTCGGCGCGCTTCAACATCGCGGTGAGGCCCGGACCGTGGAAGATGTTGTCGCCCAGCACCAGGCAGCTGGGTTGTCCGGCCAGGAAATCGCGCCCGATCAGGAACGCCTGCGCTAGTCCGTCAGGACTGGGTTGCACCGCGTACTCGATCTTCATCCCCCACTGCGAACCGTCACCGAGCAGGTTCTGGAAGAGGGCCTGCTCGTGGGGGGTGTTGATGATCAGCACCTCCCGAATCCCGGCCAGCATCAATACGCTGAGCGGGTAATAGATCATCGGCTTGTCGAAGATCGGCAGCAGCTGCTTGCTGATCGCCTGGGTGACCGGATACAGGCGCGTGCCCGAGCCACCGGCGAGAATGATGCCCTTGCGCGCCGATGTGGTCATCACGCCACGCCACCGATGCGCTCGAGCCGGTAGCTGCCGTCCATCACCCGCTGCACCCACGGCGCGTTGTCCAGGTACCAGTCAACGGTCCGTGCCATGCCCTCATCAAAGGTGATCGCCGGCTCCCAGGCCAGTTCGCCGTGCAGCTTGCTGGCATCGATCGCGTAGCGGCGGTCATGGCCGGGGCGGTCCTGGACGTAGGTGATCAGCGATTCGCGCTTGCGGCCGTCGGCAAGCGGCCGTCGCTGGTCGAGCAGCCGGCAGATCGTCTGCACCACGACAATGTTGGTGCGCTCCGCCTCACCGCCGACGTTATAAACCTCGCCCACCCGACCTGCCTCCAGCACACGTCGGATCGCCGCGCAGTGGTCGGACACGAACAGCCAGTCGCGCACGTTGAGGCCATCGCCGTAGATCGGCAGCGGCTCGCCGGCCAGCGCCTTGGCGATGATCAGCGGAATGAGCTTCTCCGGGAACTGGTAAGGCCCGTAGTTGTTGGAGCAGTTGGTGGTGAGTACCGGCAGGCCGTAGGTGTGGTGGAACGCACGCACCAGGTGGTCGGACGCCGCCTTGGAAGCGGAGTACGGCGAGTTGGGCGCGTACGGCGTGGTTTCGGTGAACTTCCCCGTATCCCCCAAGGTGCCGTAGACCTCGTCGGTGGAGACGTGCAGGAAGCGGAAATCCGCCGCGCGCGAGCCGTCCAGCGACTTCCAGTAGTCGCGGACCTGCTCCAGCAGGCTGAGCGTGCCCACCACGTTGGTCTGGACGAACTCGGCGGGGCCATCGATGGAGCGATCCACATGGCTCTCGGCGGCGAAATTGATCACCGCGTCGGGCTGGTGCTCGCGCAACAGCCGAGCCACGAGTGCGGCGTCGCCGATGTCGCCGTGGACGAACACGTGCGACGGATTGCCATCCAGCGATGACAGGGTGTCCAGGTTGCCCGCGTAGGTCAGGGCGTCAAGGTTGACCACCTTGATCCCCCGCTGAACCGCATCAAGGACGAAATTTCCGCCAATAAAACCGGCCCCGCCGGTCACCAACCACGTCGGCATGCAACGCTCCAAAATTGTAATCAAGAAGGTTTTTTATCGACCGCAGCACGGCGATATCGCGGTGGCATCCTACTAGCGTCCTCGATCCGATGCATCGGATAAAACGCGGATGCCTGCTAGAACGGGATATCGTCGTCCGCGAAATCATCGCCGAAGTCATTGGACTTCGCTGGCGCGGCTTCACGGCGCGGCGCGGCGGCCTGGCGGGGTGCGGGGCGCGAGGTCCGCTCCTCGCGGTCAAAATCACGGCCACCGCCCTCGGCGCCGCCACCGCCGCCGCCGCCCAGCATCTGCATCTCATCGGCGACGATGTCGGTGAAGTACTTCTCCACGCCGTCCTGGCCGGTGAACTTGTCGTAGCGGATCGAACCTTCGATATAGACCTGGCGGCCCTTTTTCAGGTACTCGCCGGCGATTTCGCCCAGCTTGCCGAACAGCTTCACGCGGTGCCATTCGGTCTTCTCGATCTGCTGGCCGTCCTTGTCCTTGCGCACGCTGGTGGTCGCCAGCGACAGGGTGCAGATGGCCATGCCGCCCTGGGTGTATTTCATGTCGGGATCGTTGCCGAGATTGCCGACCAGGATCACCTTGTTGATGCCACGTGCCATGAATGCGGTCCTATGAGGTCGCCGGCGGCGACGGGCAGGCAAGTATACCGGCCCACCGGGCGGCCAAGGTCGGGCGACTCCCTTCGGCGCCCTCGGATTTCCGGCCGGCCGCGAACGCCTATAATCCCCGGTCCCCCGCATTCTGGTCATTCATGCACGCTTCCGTCCCCCAACGCGCGACTCCCGGCCTTGATGAGATCCAGGCGCTGGCCAGCGACGACATGACGGCCGTCGATGCCTTGATCCGGCGTCGCCTGGCGTCCGACGTCGTGCTGATCAACCAGGTCTCCGAATACATCATCAACGCGGGCGGCAAGCGCCTGCGGCCGATGTTGCTCCTGCTGGCGGCCGGGGCGCTGGACCACCGCGGGCCGGATGCTCACCAGTTGGCGGCGGTGGTGGAATTCATCCACACCTCGACTCTGCTCCACGACGATGTTGTCGATGAGTCCGACCTGCGCCGCGGCCGCAGGACCGCCAACGCGGTCTGGGGCAATGCGGCGAGCGTCCTGGTCGGCGATTTCCTGTATTCGCGCAGTTTCCAGTTGATGGTCGAGCTGGACTCGATGCAGGTGCAGACGATTCTGGCCGACACCACCAACCGGATCGCCGAGGGCGAGGTGCTGCAGTTGCTGCACGTTCGCAACCCCGACACCGACGAGGCGGCCTACATCCGGGTCATCGAGCGCAAGACCGCGGTGCTGTTTGCCGCCGCGACGCGCCTGGGCGCACTGCTGGCCGGCGTCGACGAGGCAACCCAGGACAGGCTGCACGATTACGGCCTGAACCTCGGTTTCGCCTTCCAGATTGCCGACGATGTCCTGGATTACGCGTCGGATGCGGAAACCATGGGCAAGAACCTGGGCGACGACCTCGCCGAAGGCAAGGCCACACTGCCGCTGATCCACGCCATCCGCCACAGCGATCCAGACACTGCAGAAACGCTGCGCGCAGCGATCCAGGACGGCGACACCGGCGCCCTGCCGGTCGTGCTGGCCGCGATAAACGCCACCGGCGGGCTGGACTACAGCCGCCAGCTGGCGCGCGACTATGCGTCTCGCGCCGTGGCTGCGCTGGAAGGGCTGGACGACAACGCCCATCTCGGCGCGCTCCGCGGGTTGGCGGACTACGCGGTCAACCGCGACCACTGAATTTCCGTTCGCCTCGCGCCTGCGGCTCAGGCGATTCCCAATCCGGGGATTGCGCTGATCGCCTCCGGATCGAATCCGCCCAACTCCGCGAAATGCCGGCCGCGCGCAACGTAATCGCGATACGGACCGAAACTGGGCGCGCCAGGCGAGAGCAGGAGCACGCCATCACCATCGAGCGTCGCCCGCGCCTTGCCGACGGCATCCGCCAGGCCCTCGGCTTGCAGCAGGACAAATTCGCCATCGGCGGCCAGCGGGGCCAGCAGCGCATGGATGCGCGGACCATTGGCTCCCATCGTGACCGCCACCTGCGGCGCATGGCCGGCGAGCGCTTTGGCAAACTCCGACCAGTCCACGCCGCGGTCGTGACCACCCAGCAGGATCGCGACGCACCGGTCGGCGAAGCATTCCAATGCGGCCAGGCTTGCGTAGGGCGTCGTGCTGATCGAGTCGTTGACCCAGGTGAGGCCGTCGCGGGTACCAAGCGTCTGCAGGCGGTGCGGCAGCGGAATGAAGTCTTTTGCGCGTGTCGCGAGAGCCGGCGCATCCAGGCCCATCGCATCCAGCACGGTCAGGGCTGCACAGAGGTTGCCGCGATTGTGCCGTCCCGGTAGCGGTAGCGAGGAGGTGTCCATTACCCGTGTATCGCGGTCGAAGAGGATGTCGCCGCGGAGATGCCAGCCGGACTCGTCGCCGAACCAGCGGATGTCGCTGTCGGGCAGATCCAGGGCCGCAAGCCGCGGGTCGGCCGCGTTCAACACGGCAACGCGGGGCCGGGCCGCGGTGACCAGCTGCAACTTGTCCGCCACGTACCGGGCTTCGCTGCCATGCCAGTCCAGGTGCTCCGGAAACACGTTCAGCACCACCGCGATATCCGGGCGCACGCCGCTGGCGGCGACGTCGCCCGTCTGGTAGCTGGACAACTCGATGACCCAGCTTGCGGGGGCCTCGGCTGGCGCCACGTCCAGGAGCTCCAGGAGCGGCAGGCCGATATTCCCGGCGAGCGCGGTCCGGCGGCCTGCGGCGCGCAGCAGATGGGCGAGCAAGGCCGTCGTGGTGCTCTTGCCCTTGGTCCCGGTGATGCACACCGTGTTGCGGGCCATGCCTGCCGCGTCGCCCTGCTCGGCAAACCACAGGCCGGTGCCGCCGATGAAACGCGTGCCGCGCGCGGCTGCCGCGGCCGCTTCTGCCCCGTAGGGGCTGATGCCGGGGGACTTTATCACGACGTCGAACGCCGCCAGCCGGTCTGCGGACGCTTCGACCTCGACATTCAGGAGGATGTCACCGCAACCGCGGGCAGCCGCCACTTCGTCGCGCATGCAAAACAGGGTCAGTGGCAGGGTCGGCAACCGGGAGCGCACCGCACGCCACGCGGCCTTTCCCTCCCGCCCCCAGCCCCACAGCGCGACGCGCCGACCTTCAAGCTGCGAGATGCGCACGCAGACGTTCCCACAAAGGCGCCGGAATGCGGTGCTCAGCATCGAGCACCAGCAACGGCTCGATGCCGAGGTCCGTCGGTTCCAGCCGCGGCCGGATCTCCTCGGCGAAGCGCTTTACCAGCGCGTCCTCGCGCCACTCCGCGCGATCCACCAGCGCCGCCATCGCGGCACGCGACTCGATGCCCTCGCCGACGCATTCAAACGGCTTGTGGTCGTGGTACTCCAGCAAAGAGTCATAACCTGCTGTCTGCGCCGGATCATCCAGCAGGTTGCGGCCGAAGATGCCCACCAGCCGTGCCTTGGGCATGAAGGGCGCCAGCGCGAGGAACACGAAATGACACTTGGGACAGACCCCGCACCAGCGGTTGACCGGGCGCTCGCCGAGGATGTGGAAGTTGCGGTTGCAACTGGAAAACCACGCGTCGTAATGGTCGATCCGCGCAAACTGCCGGGCCACCGCCAACTCGCTCAGCGGACGCAGCAGGGAGTAGTAATTCAGGTCGGCGGCGACGTGCCGGGCGACGTAGTCGCCAAACGCGGACTCGAACGCCCAGCCCTTGGACCACTGATGGTTGACCTCGGTGGTGGTCTGGCCGTCCTCGCTGCGAATCAGGCTACCGTAGCTGGCCGAGCGCTCGTTGGAGAACACCACCTGGTCGACGCCGCGCAGCAACGCGGCCAGCACCAGGATCGCCGAGTTCACCGCGGTGACCGGGATATGGCCGTTCCAGGCCCCCTGGCGGTTGAAATCAAACAGCTGCGGCGCCAGCGCGCGGCCGATATTCAGCGTCGGCAGGCCGGTGCGCTCGGCGCAGGCCTTGATCAGTTGTGAACCACCGATCCAGGTGACTGTCTGGTCGATTCCGAGCGCGCGCAATGCCTCGATGCTGACCAGCGAGTCCTTGCCGCCGCCGATGGCCACCAGCGCGTGCCCGCGCAGGCCTGCGCTTGCCGCCGACGCTGCATCTTCGGCGTCGGCCGGAAAACGGATCCGGTCGTGTAGATCGAGCCCGTTGCGGTAGGCGAACTCGCCCAGCCCGTTGAGGTAGATGGTCTCCATCAACCGGGCGGTGGCTGCATCGATCGCATACGAGTCGATCAGGATCTTCGACGGGGTAGCGGCCTTGTAGTAGCTCACGCCCGCCACGAGGTGCAGCAGCCGGAGCGCCCGTTCCACCGCCGCGCCGCGCGCGTCATCCAGTTCGAACGGAGCACCGGGGACGGTGACCGTCTCCACCAGTTCCGGACCGTCATCGAAGGCGTACACCAGCGTCGCTGTGCCGGTGATCGGGTCAAAGTCACAGCGCACGAATCGGAATGCGTCGATCGCATCGCGCTGGAACGTCCAGTTGCTCATTCGATGATGTCCTCTGCCGGCAGGGCGCGCAGATTGTAGGTGTTGGCCATCGTCATGCCGTAGGCGCCGCTATCGGCGACCAGGATGACGTCATCCTCGGCCGTGGCGCTGGACAGCAGTCGCTTGCGGCCGAGCACGTCGCCGGTTTCGCAGATCGGGCCGACAATCTCGAACGCGGTCGTCGACGTGTCGCCTGGCCGGCTGATGTTGTGGATGCCGTGCCAGGCGTCGTACAACGCCGGACGCATCATCACGTTCATGCCGCCATCGCAGCCGATGCGGTGCACGCCGTCCTTCTCGACCACCTGGGTGACCGAGAGCAGCAGCACGCCGGCTTCGGCGACCAGGTAACGTCCGGGCTCCACCACCAGCGCGTAGCGCGGAAACGCTGCCTTGATCTCATCCAGGCCGGCGCGCCAGACCGCGAGGTCGAAATCCTGGGCGTCGGGGGTATACGGAATCGGCATGCCTCCGCCGATGTCGATGGTGTCCACGTCGCCGGCCGTGTCGGCCAGCCCGGCCAGGTGCGCGTACACCTCGCGCCAATGACGCGGGTCCTCGATCCCGCTGCCCAGGTGGGCGTGCAGGCCGCTTATGCGGATATCCAGCGCGTGCGCATGGGCCAGGAAGGCGTCGAAGCGGGCCAGCGGCAGGCCGAACTTGGCCGCGGCGCCGCCGGTGCGGACCTTCTCGTGGTGCCCGTCGCCCCGACCCAGGTCCAGCCGCAGCCAGATCGTGCGGCCGCGGAAGACCTCCGGCCAGCGCTGCAACGCCTCGATGTTGTCCAGGGTGACGGTTACGCCCCGCGCCAGCGCCGCCTCGTATTCGCGCCGGGGCGCAAAGCTGGGCGTGAACAGCACACGGGAGGCGGGCAGTTCCGGCAGGGTCCCGAACACGTGCTCCAGCTCTCCCAGCGACACGCATTCCAGGCCCAGCCCTTCGTCGGTCACGGTGCGCAGGATGGCCGGATGCGGGTTCGCCTTGATGGCGAAGAAACACCGGTCGACGGCGTCCGTCGCCAGCATGTCGCGGGCTCGCTCACGAACCGTCGCCAGATGGTAGACATAGCGCGGAGTGCCGGCTTCGGCGCGGGCCAGCAGGTCCTCCCGCTGCCCTATCCACCACGGCTCGCGTCGCTGCGGGCGGCCGTACTCGATCTCACGCCAGCTCGGGCCAAACACGTCGGAATCCATCACGGGCATTGCTCCACTGGCGATCAATTCGGCATGCAGCAACGGCAGCAGGCCGTCCGCGTCCGCCTCGTCGATCACGAAGGTCAGGTTGAGGTTGTTGGAAGACTGAGAGATCAGGTGTACGCGCTCGCGCCCGAAAGTCGCCCAGACGTCGGACAGGCGGTGCAGGAGCGAGCGCATGCCCCTGCCCACCAGGGTGATGCCGGTGCACGGGGCGATCACCTTGACCCGGCACACTTTCGCCAGGTCGGTGGCCAGTGCTTCCAGCACATTGCTGGTCACCAGATTGTCGGCCGGGTCCAGCGAGATGGTGACGTTCGTCTCCGAGGAACCGATCAGGTCGACCGACAGGCCGTGGCGTTTGAACAGCTCGAAGATGTCGGCCAGGAAGCCGACCTGCTGCCACATGCCGATGCTCTCCATCGACACCAGCACCACGCCGTCGCGGCGACTGATCGCCTTGACGCCGGGTATGGCGGCGGCCGTGGCGTCGATCCGCGTGCCCGGCAGTTCGGGGCGCGAGGTATCCAGGATCATCATCGGCACACCCGCCCGCCGGCATGGTCCGATCGAGCGCGGGTGCAGGACCTTGGCGCCGGTCGTCGCGATCTCCTGCGCTTCGGCGTAGTCCAGGCGGGTAAGCAGGCGCGCATCGGGCACCTCGCGCGGATTGGCGCTGAACATGCCCGGGACGTCGGTCCAGATCTCCACGCGCACCGCACCCAGGAGCGCACCAAAACACGCCGCCGAGGTGTCCGAGCCACCGCGACCGAACACCGCCGTGCCGCCATCCTCGTGGCGGGCGATGAAGCCCTGGGTCAGGACGAACGCGCGGGGGTGTTGGGTGAAGCGGTCGTTGAAACCGGGCTCGATCTCGCGCCGCGGATGCACCGAGAGCCGCAATGCCGCTTCGGTGCGATTGGGCACGTGCCCGGCCTGCAGCCAGTCGCGCGCATCGCACCAGCCAAAATCCATGCCCTGGCTGCACAGGTAGGCGGCGCCGATGCTCGACGACAGCAGTTCTCCCTGCGCCAGCACCTCGGCCTGCCAGGCGAGGGCGCGCCCGGCGGCGCGGGGATCCTGCAGCAGACCCTCCAGCTCAGCCAGGCGCTGACCGAGCGCCTGTTCCGGATCCAGGCCAAGCTCCTCGCAGAAGACGCGATGGCGATGGGCCAGCGCGGCCACCCGCGCCACCGCATCGTCGCCGTCGCAGATGGCCTGCAACTCGTTGGTGACCCCGGACATGGCGGACACGACAACCAGCACGCGCGCGCCTTCGGCCGCGCCGCGTTCCACCGCCATGCGCCCGATCGTGTCCCAACGGTCACGCCTGGATACCGAGGTTCCACCGAACTTCAGCACCAGCCACTTCTGCCTTGCAGCCATCAATCCGATCTCCTGGTTCCAGCCGACGACCGGAAAGGGAAAAAACAACGATGTGCATCCTATCGCCTGAAACACGTCGCGCGGTACCGCCCGCAACACAAAGGAGTGGGTCAAGCAGGTGAGCGTGGATGAACAACCGCAGAAACGACACGATTGGTGCCCCCTTCTCGATGCCACGCTCCGTGACTTCGTGTCTGCCTGTAAGCACTAGAATCCCTTGGCGCACGTATTGGCTCCGGTTCCCGCCGCAGGCTTTTTGCGTTCCATCGCATTAGTGTCGCCGCCCCCCGTTCAATGGACCCCCGCAATGACCCAGCGCCGCTACCTGCAACTGGACGTGTTCGCCGACCGGCCCGGTGCCGGAAACCCTTTGGCCGTAGTGCTCGACACCGACGGCCTGGATGCAGCAACAATGCAGGCCATCGCCCGCTGGTCGGACCGTCCGGAAACGACGTTCGTGTTCGCGCCAGCCGCTGCTGACGCGGATTACCGCATCCGCATGTTCGCCCCCGACCGCGAGGTCCCCTTCGCGGGCCACCCCAGCATCGGCACGGCTTATGCGGTGTTGCAGGCCGGGATGGCGGAGGCAACCGATGGACGCATCGTGCAGGAAGGCATGACCGGGCTGTTGCCGCTGCAGGTGGACGACCACGACGGCCAACGCTCGATCGCTGTCCGCACGCCAACCGCGCGGGTGGCTGAGGTCGGGCGTGCTGACGACACCAAGCTGGCTCCGGCCTTGCGTGGCCTGCCAGTGGGCGGGTTGCCGCCTGCGTTGATGGACGGCGGGCGTCGCTGGTGGGTAGCGGAGCTGACGGGTGAAGACGCGCTGCGCTCGGCGAATCCGGACTGGACGGCCATCGCGCAACTGGCGGCAAGCACCGATTCGATGGGGCTGCTGGCATTCGCGCGCTCCGACGGTGCTGACCACGACCTGGCGGTGCGTGCTTTCGTCGGTGCCGGCACCCCGTTCGAGGACGCCGCATCCGGGGCGGCCAATGCGGTCCTCGCCGCCTGGCTGCGCGAGAACGATGCCCTGCCCGGCCGCAACGGCCGCTACGTGGCCAGTCAGGGCCGCGAGGTGGGATTCGACGCCCGGCTGAACCTGCGGGTCGACGAGGACGGCGAGATCTGGTCGGGAGGCAGGGTCTGCCCGATCGTCAGCGGCATGATCGACTGGTAGCACCAGTCGTGGATCCATACACGCAACCATCCCCGCCAGGCGCTAGGATCAGCAAGCCGGCGATCCCGTCACCGGCGACCCGGCAGGTCATCAACGACTGGCTGACGGTCCGGTAATCGTTGCAGGAGCTTCCATGCGTACAGCCGTTGTCGTCATGTCCCTTGCCTTGGCCGCGATCGTGATTGCAGGCTGCTCCACACTCAACACCTTCGGCTCCATGCTCAGCAGCCAGGTAACGTTCACCCAGCCGCAACTGCAGCGTTCGCTGGACCGGAACTTTCCGCGGGAGTTCGACAAACTGGCGGGTCTTGCCACCTTGCGGCTGGAGAAGCCGGGACTTTCCATCCCCTACGACAGCAACCGGCTTCGCCTTAGCCTGAACGCGAGCGCGGTGACTGGTGCGCGCGCCGAGCCCCGTCAGCTTGGACGCATCCTGATCACCAGTGGCCTGCGCTTCGACCCCCAGACCCTTGGCCTTCACCTCCAGGATCCAGTGATTGAAACCATCGACAGTGCCGGTGGCTCGTTGAATGACGCTTCGCGGGAACTCATCAATGGGTGGCTGGCCGCATTCGCGATCGAAGAGCCGATCTACCGGCTGGACCACGAACTGGTCCAGCGACTGGTGGCGCGCCGCATCGGTGCGGCGCGGATCGACAACGGCGTGGTGGTGCTGGATGTCTCGCAGTAGTTCGGTTCGCGCGTTGGCTTGAACAGGCCGGATGTCCCAATGGGCCGATTGTGCGGCGCAGAACGGATCGTTCTGGACACAAACGTCTGCCTCGACCTGCTGCTGTTCGACGATCCGGGTGTCGCCACCTTGGCGCAGGCACTGCTATCGGGAAGGCTCATCGCGGTGGTCAACGCCGACACGCGCGCGGAGTGGCGGCGCGTACTCGCCTACCCCTCACTGCGTCTGGATCCGCGGCGCCAGGCGGAATTGATCGATTCGTTTGACGCCCTGGTTGCGGATGTCGCCGCTGCTCCCGCGGCTGCCAGATCACTGACGGCAGATCCGCCGCTGCCACGCTGCAGCGATCCCGACGACCAGAAGTTTCTCGAACTGGCCCGGGACGCGGGTGCGCGCTGGTTGCTCAGCCGCGATCACGACCTCCTCGTGCTGGCGAAACGCTGCCGGCGGCTCGGGCTCTTTTCCGTGATGACCCCGCAGGCCTGGACGAGTGAATTCACCCTGCCGCTTGTGTCATAGCCGCCGCAGGCAGGTGCAGACCAAGTTCGTCCTGTTACTGCATGTACCAGCCGTGGCTGACCACGACGCTCTGCCCCGTCAGCGCCGCGCTGGGGAACTCGGCCAGGAAGCGCACCGTCTGCGCCACATCCTCGACCGTAGTGAAGATGCCATCGACGGTCTGTCCCAGCATGACCTTCTTGACGACCTCCTCCTCGCTGATACCGAGCTCTTTTGCCTGCTCGGGAATCTGCTTGTCCACCAGCGGCGTACGCACAAATCCCGGGCAGACGACGTGGCTGCGCACCCCTCGGCTGCCGCCCTCCTTGGCCAGCACGCGCGCCAGTCCCAGCAGCCCGTGCTTGGCGGTGACGTAGGGCGCCTTCAACTTCGACGCCTCATGGGAATGCACCGAGCCCATGTAGATCACCACGCCACCGCGGCTTCCGCCCTGGCCGTCGTCGCGGTACATGTGCGGCAGCACCGCCCTGGTGGTCAGGAAGGCGCCATCCAGGTGGATGGCGAGCATCTTCTTCCAGTCGGCAAACGCGTAGCTCTCGATCGGATTCACGATCTGGATGCCCGCATTGGATACCAGGATGTCGATCGGACCCAGCGCGGCCACTGCCGCCTCGACGCCGGCATTGACCGCAGCTTCGTCGGTGACGTCCATCGCGATGCCCATCGCATCGCCGCCGGCACCCCGGATTTCCTCGGCCACCGCACTCGCGCCGTCCAGGTTGATGTCCGCAATCGCAACCCGGGCCCCGGCACGGGAAAGATCAAAAGCGATTTCCTTGCCGATGCCGCTGGCCGCGCCGGTAACAACGGCGACCTTGCCTTGGATCGAACTCATGCCGGACTCCTGGAACAGTGCATAGGGACCGTCGATCTTAACCAGTCAGCGCCCGCCTCACGCGTGCCGGTGGGGTGCACCTATGTCCAATTGCACCGCCGCTGGGCCGTCAGCTTTTGCGCTTGCCGCGCGGCTTGGACTTGGGCTGCAGGATCGTCCCGGTGCAGGTATCGGCGCCGCAGTAGCAGGCCCATATCCGCTTCATCCTGGGCGTATGCGCCTCGGCCAGGGTGATGCCGTAGTTGTAGACCAGTTCGTCGCCCGGCTCGATGTCGCTGATCGCCTCGATGAACACGCGATCCAGGCTGCGGTCATCGCCTTCGTGCTCGACCAGCAGCGCCTCGCAGTTGGGTTCGCAGCTGTGGTTGATCCAGCGCGCCACCCCGCCCTTGAAGTTGCCGTCGATCACGTACTCGTCGTTGAGGGTGAAAAAGAACGTGTGCCCGGACGACGCATCGCCGCTGTCGCCGGCATCGACGTCTGCGTGGGTGCGGCGCGTACCGGTGTATTCCACGATCCGCTCGCCCTTGGCGATCGGTGCGACGGCGAACACCCCAGTGCCGTGGATGGCGGAATGGCGGGCGATGATCTTGCGCGGCATGCAAGGCTTCCAGCGGGAGACAGTTGCGTATTGTGGCCCAGCTGCCCCTGCACGCCATAGCTGGAACGACGCCCGGTGGAAGGCTGGTGCGGATTCGGGCGTCCGAACGCCGCCATCGTCAATGCGCTTGGAAGCCCGATCAACAATCCGTACAATAACGGTACTGATTAAGGAGAACCCATGTTGCGGGTCACCAAACTCACCGATTACGCGACCGTGGTGCTGACCGTGCTCGCGGCGAATCCGTCGCTGGTGCTCAGTGCGCCGGAGCTGGCGGAGCGTGCCGGACTGGAGACCCCGACCGTCAGCAAACTCCTCAAGCCGTTGGCCCAGGCGGGATTGGTGGAAGGCTTCCGCGGCGCCAATGGCGGCTATCGCCTGACCCGCGCGCCGGAATCCATCAGCCTGGTCGAAATCGTCGAGGCGATGGAAGGCCCGCTGGCGATGACCGAGTGCAGTATCCACGAAGGCAACTGCGGCATCCAGGACTCCTGCCACGTACGTGCCAACTGGCGCCACATCAACGATGTGGTCGCCGACGCGCTGCGCTCGGTCAGCCTGGCGCAGATGCTGGTCCCGCCGCGACCGGCCGACCCACCGCTCCCGGGCGCGAGGCGCATCGACCTGCGTCTGGCCAACATTTGACACCCTCATTCAGCACCAATATTCAAAACAGGACAGGCACCCCATGGCCACCCAGACGATAGAAAACCCCACACCCGCCGCGCCGACTCCCCCGTCGGGCGATGGCAGCAATCGCGAGATCCACGCGCAGCTTGGGCGTACCTACGAAGCCGGTTTCATCACCGACATCGAGACCACCAGCCTGCCGCCGGGCCTGAACGAGGACATCATCCGCCAGCTCTCCGCGATCAAGGAAGAGCCCGAGTGGATGACACAGTGGCGCTTGGAGGCCTACCGCCACTGGCTGACGATGCCCATGCCGGACTGGGCCAAGCTTGACATCGCCCCGATCGACCTGCAGGCGCTCAGCTACTACTCCGCGCCCAAGGGACCCAAATACAAGTCGCTGGACGAGGTGCCGCAGGAACTGATCGATACCTATGACAAGCTCGGCATTCCGCTGCACGAGCGCGCCAAGCTGGCTGGCGTGGCGGTCGACGTGGTGTTCGACTCCGTCTCGGTGGGCACCACGGTGCACAAGGAGCTGACCGAGAAGGGCATCATCTTCTGCTCGATGTCGGAGGCGATCCAGAACCACCCCGAACTGGTGCGCAAGTACATCGGCAGCGTGGTTCCGCCGGGCGACAACTACTTTGCCGCGCTGAATTCGGCGGTCTTCTCCGATGGCAGCTTCGTGTTCATCCCGGCCGGCGTTAAGTGCCCGATGGAGCTGAGCACCTACTTCCGCATCAACGCCGGCCATACCGGCCAGTTCGAGCGCACGCTGATCATCTGCGAGGACCGGGGCAAGGTCTCCTATCTGGAAGGATGCACCGCGCCCATGCGTGACGAGAACCAGCTGCACGCGGCGGTGGTCGAGCTGGTCGCGCTTGAGGAGTCCGACATCAAGTACTCCACCGTGCAGAACTGGTACCCGGGCGACGAGAACGGCGTCGGTGGCATCTACAACTTCGTGACCAAGCGCGGCGAGTGCCGCGGCGCGCGCAGCCGGATCCACTGGACCCAGGTCGAAACCGGCTCGGCGATCACCTGGAAGTACCCGTCGTGCGTGCTGATCGGCGATGACTCCACCGGCGAGTTCCACTCCGTCGCCCTGACCCACCACCGCCAGCAGGCCGATACCGGCACCAAGATGATCCACATCGGCAAGCGCACCAAGTCGACGATCATCAGCAAGGGCATCAGCGCCGGCCGCGGCCAGAACACCTACCGCGGCCTGGTCAAGATGACCTCCAGCGCCGAAGGCGCGCGCAATTACACCCAGTGCGACTCGCTGCTCATCGGCAAGAAATGCGGCGCGCACACCTTCCCGTATATCGAGGTGCGCAATCCCACCGCGACCGTCGAGCACGAGGCAACCACCTCCAAGATCAGCGACGACCAGATGTTCTACTGCCGCGCGCGCGGCATCGGCGAGGAAGACGCGGTGTCGATGATCGTCGACGGCTTCTGCAAGCAGGTCTTCCGCGAGTTGCCCATGGAGTTCGCGGTGGAAGCCAAGGCGCTGCTGGAAGTGAGCCTGGAAGGCGCAGTCGGCTAAACCCCCTTTCCGCGTCCGGCCCTCGCGGCCGGACCCGACATCTTTACCCGCCCGGCGGGACACGAGAAAACCATCATGCTGAAAATTGAAAACCTGCACGTTTCCATCGGCGACAAGGAAATCCTCAAGGGCCTGGACCTGGAGCTGCAGCCGGGCAAGGTGCACGCGATCATGGGCCCGAATGGGTCAGGCAAGTCCACGCTGGGCAACGTCATTGCCGGTCGAGAAGGCTATGACATCACCGCCGGCTCGGTGACCTTCATGGGCCAGGACCTGCTGACCATGGAACCCGAGGCGCGTGCCGCGCTGGGTGTGTTCCTGGCGTTCCAGTACCCGGTCGAGATTCCGGGCGTGAACAACACCTACTTCCTGCGCACGGCCTTGAATGCCCAGCGCAAGGCGCGTGGGGAGACCGAAATCGACTCGATGCAGTTCCTCAAGCTGGTGCGCGAGAAGCTCGCCGTGCTGCACCTGAAGGACGAACTGCTGCATCGCGGCGTCAACGAGGGCTTCTCCGGCGGCGAGAAGAAGCGCAACGAGATCTTCCAGCTGGCGCTGCTGGAACCGAAGCTGGCGATCCTCGACGAGACCGATTCCGGCCTCGATATCGACGCCCTGAAGACGGTGGCCAAAGGCGTCAACGCGCTGCGCTCGCCGGACCGGATGTTCCTGGTGATCACCCACTACCAGCGGCTGCTGGACTACATCAAGCCCGACGTGGTGCACGTGCTGGCCAACGGCCGGATCGTGGAATCCGGCGGGCCGGAACTGGCGCTGCAGCTGGAAGAGCACGGTTACGAGTGGATCAAGGGACGCATCGCCCCTGACGACGCACCGGAGGCGGTGGCCTGATGAGCGCATTGCTGGATTCGCTGGCGGCCCCTTTCGACACCCTGCCGTCGCGCGACGCCGCCGGCCTCGGCGGGGCGCGACGTGCGGCGCTCGACGCCGCGATGCGTGATGGTCTGCCGCACGCCCGTGTGGAGGCGTGGAAGTACACGCCACTGCGCGCGCTTGAGCGGCGGACGTTCGAGTCTGTCGACGTGGCTCCCGCGATCGATCCTGCGCTGCTTGCGGCGATCCCCTCGCCGCGCATCGTGTTCGTCAACGGTCGCTACCACGAGGCCGGCTCCGACATCGCAGGGCTGCCCGCGGGCGTCACCCTTCAGCGCGTGTCCGAGGTGCTTGACGAAGGTGAAACCGACGCCGCCGGCTTCATGCAGCGCAGCTATGATCGCAGCGACGAAGTGTTCGCCCGGCTCAATGCGGCGCTGGCCGCCGAGGGCGTGGTCCTGCGGGTGGAGGCCAACGAGCAGCCAGCCCAGGCGGTTCATCTGGTCTTCGTCGGCACCGGCGATGACAGCGACCAGGCCTGGCACCTGCGTCACCTGATCGAGCTTGGCGAGGGCGCGCGCCTGAACGTGGTCGAGCATCAGCTGATGGCCGGCGATCACCGCCATTTCGCCAACTCGATCCTGCAGGTGCAGCTGGGCAAGGACGCCCGCCTGTCCCACGCGCGCCTGCAGGACGAATCGGACGGCGCGACCCTGATCCACCGCACCGATGCCGTTGTGGGCGAGGACGCCGAGTACCGCCGCATCGACCTCGAACTGGGCGCCGGCCTGTCGCGCCACGAGCTCAACGTGGTGCTGCTGGGCGAGCGCTCGCACGTGCACGCCAACGGCGTGTTGCTGGCCGACGGCAAGCGTCATCTGGACACCCGTCTGGGGATTGATCATGCAGGGCGCGACAGCACCTGCGAACTGGTCTGGCGCGGCGTCGGCTCGGGGCGCTCGCGCGTGGTCTTCCATGGTGGCATCCAGATCCGCCAGGGCGCTGATGGCAGTGACGCCATGCTCTCCAACAAGAACCTGCTGCTCAGCGAGGGCGCGGAGATCGATACCCAGCCGGTGCTGGTCATCCACGCCGACGAGGTGCAGGCCGCCCATGGCGCCACGGTGGGGCAGCTGGATCCGACCGCGATGTTCTACCTGCGCACGCGCGGCCTGCCGTCCGAGCAGGCGCGGCAGATCCTGACCGCCGCGTTCTGCCGCGAGACCCTGTCCGTACTGGAGGACACCGGCATGCGCGATGCGGCGCTGGCCCGACTCGACCACGCGCTCGAACGGTCCATTCCGGCATGACCGCCGCGGCCTCAGGCACGGCGCCACAGCCACCCACGACGCATGCAGCCGGTTCGGGTGCGGTCGACTGGGCGAGGATCCGCGCCGACTTCCCGCTGCTGACCCGCCAGGTCCACGGCAAGCCGCTGGTGTACCTGGATTCGGCCAACACCGGCCAGAAGCCGGCGGCGGTGATCGAGGCGGTCGACGACTTCTACCGCCAACACAACGCCAACGTCAGCCGGGCGGTGCATGCGCTCGGCTCGGAGGCCACCGAGGCCTACGAGGGGGCCCGCCGCAAGCTGGCCCGCTTCCTCAACGTGCGCAGCGACGAGCTGGTGCTGTGCAGCGGGACCACCTTCGCGATCAACCTGGTCGCCTACAGTTGGGCCCTGCCGCGGCTGCAGCCGGGTGACGCCATCGTGCTGACGCGGATGGAGCACCACGCCAACATCGTGCCGTGGCAGCTGGTCGCCGAGCGCACCGGCGCCGTGCTCAAGGTCGCCAACCTGGACGAGCGCGGTGACCTGGACCTGGAGCATCTGTATTCGCTGCTGACACCCGAGGTGAAGCTGCTCGCCTTCACCCACGTCTCCAACGTGCTCGGGACGGTCAACCCGGTGCGCGAGATCTGCAGGCAGGCGCGCAAGCGCGGCATCACCACGCTCGTGGACGGCTCGCAGGCGGCGCCGCATCTGGCGCTTGACGTCGCTGCGCTGGGCTGCGACTTCTACGCCCTCACCGGCCACAAGATGGCCGGCCCAACCGGCACCGGCGTGCTGTGGGCACGCCCCGAGCACCTGAAGGCCATGCCGCCCTTCCTCGGCGGCGGCGAGATGATCCGCGAGGTCAGCTTCGAGGGCACCGTGTTCAACGATGCGCCACACAAGTTCGAGGCGGGCACCCCCAATATCGCCGGCTTCGTCGGACTCGGCGCCGCGGTGGATTACCTGGGCGCGATCGGGATGGACAACATCGCAGCGCGCGAACAGGCGCTGCTCGATTACGCCACCGCGGCGCTGGAGAAAGTGCCGGGTGTGCGGATCTTCGGCAAGGCACGCGAGAAGGCCGCGGTGATCAGCTTCCTGGTCGAAGGCGCCCATGCCCACGATCTGGCCACGTTGCTCGACCTGGAAGGCGTGGCCGTGCGCTCGGGACACCATTGCGCGCACCCGCTGATGCACCACTTCGGCGTTCCGGCCACCTGCCGGGCATCGTTTGCGTTCTACAACACCTTCGAAGAGATCGACGTCTTCGTTGCCGCGCTGGGCAAGGTGAGAAACCTGCTGGCATGAGCATGGCCGCCCTGCACTTCCGCGCGGCGACGGCTGCCGACCTCAACGGGTTGCTGGCGCTGGTCCAGTCCGCCTACCGGGGCGAGTCGAGCCGCGCCGGATGGACCACCGAGGCCGACCTGCTGGACGGGCAGCGCACCGACGTCGCCGACCTTCAGGCCTGCCTGGCGCGTACCGACAGCATGCTGCTGGTGGCCGAGAGGCCGGGCGACGTCGACACCGCCCCGGCCGGTATCGTCGCCTGCGCCTACATCGCTCCCGACGATGACAACCCCTCTGAAGCCGCACAGTTCGGCATGTTCGCGGTTCGGCCGCAGTTGCAGGGCAGCGGTGTCGGCAAGGCCGTGATGGACGAGGCCGAGCGCATCGTCCGTGACGAATGGCAGCTGCCGCTGATGCGCATGAGCGTGATCGACGTGCGCGAGGAACTGATCGGCTTCTACCAACGCCGCGGCTATCAGCGCACGGGGATCCACAAGCCCTTTCCCTACGGCGACGAGCGCTTCGGCCTTCCCCGCCGCGCGGACCTGCGTTTTGAAATCCTGGAAAAGCGCCTGCGCACTGCGCCGGACACGGAGGAGCCCGGCAATGAGTGAATGGACCCTGGTCTGCAGCACCGCCGAGCTGCTTCCCGGCGAATCCACCGTCGCCTGGGACGGCGACACGCCGATCATGGTGGTCAACTTTGATGGCACGTTCTACGCGTTTGAAGACAAGTGCTCGCATGAAGACTTCGAGCTCTCGGCCGGCCGTTTCGATGGCGACACGGCGACCGTGGAATGCGTTCTCCACGGCGCGAAGTTCGACGTGCGCGACGGCAGCGCCCTGTGTGCGCCTGCTTACGAGCCGGTGGTGAATTTCCCGGTCAAGGTCGAAGACGACAAAGTCTGGACGCGCGACGACCGCTGAGTCGGCGCCAAGGTTCGCTGTTCGACACACGCGCGCCACGCGGCGATCTTTCGCCGTGTTTCGTCTTCGCTATTGCGAACGATTCTCGATTGCGTTTAACATTGCGCCGTTCCTGCAGCGGTGCGCGACCGGTCTTTAGGTCGGCGGATCCCCCGATCCGGTGCCTCCGCGGGGCTCCCCTTCGATCGAACCAGAGTGGTGATGCGCCCACGAGGCCGCGTCACGCCTGGCTCCCCATTCAGGCACCCGAATGTCCCCGATCACCAGTCGCAAGCACGCCGTATCACTCCGCAAAACGGGCTCGGCCCAACACTCCAGCCTGTCGGTCTCGCTGCTCACCGGGCTCGTGCTCGCCGCACCGCTGGCCGCAACGGCCCAGTCGAACGGTGGCCCTGCCGCCGACGCCAAGGATTTCGAGACGGTCCACGTCGAGGGCAAGCGCGGCAAGGTCTATTCCTCGGGCCAACTGTCCTCGCCGAAGTTCAGCCAGCCGCTGCTGGACACCACCCAGACCATCAACGTGATCGGCAGCGACCTCTTCAACGAGCGGGGTGCGACCAACCTCACCGAAGCGCTCCGCAACAGCCCCGGCGTCGGCACGTTCTACGCGGGCGAGAACGGCAACACGACGACCGGCGATGCGATCTACCTGCGCGGTTTTGACACCTCCGGCAGCATTTTTGTAGACGGTGTGCGTGATCTCGGATCGATCTCGCGCGACGTGTTCAACATCGAGCAGATCGAGGTGGCCAAGGGCCCCGCGGGCACCGACAACGGCCGCACCGCCCCTACCGGCGCGATCAACCTGGTGAGCAAGCAGGCCCACGGCCACGACCGTACTTCGGTCAGTGCGTCCTACGGCAGCGCCGACCAGAAGCGCGTCACTGCGGACTGGAACCAGACCCTGGGCGGCACGAGCGCGCTGCGCCTGAACCTGATGGCGCAGGACAGCGGCGTTCCCGGCCGCGATACGATCGAGAACAAGCGCTGGGCGATCGCTCCATCGCTGGCTTTCGGCCTGGGCACCCCGACGCGCACCACCCTGAATCTGCTGCACGTCAAGCAGGACAACCTGCCCGACGGCGGCGTGCCAACGATCGGCCTGCCCGGCTACAGCTCGCCCGATCCGAGCCGTCCGCAGCTCGGCGATGCCGACCCGGTCGCGTCCAGCAACTTTTACGGCACGCTGTCAGACTACGACGACGTCACCGCCGACATGGCGACGCTGCGCATCGAGCACGACCTGTCCGACGCGACGCAACTCATCAACACCACCCGCTGGGGCAGCACCAAGCAGGACTACCTGCTGACGGCGTTCATGGGTTCGACCGCCAATCTGGTCACGCCGGACCTGGATGACCCGTCGGGCTGGACCGTGGCGCGCTCGCTGCCGACGTTCAAGAACCAGCGCAACACGATCATGACCAACCAGACCGCGCTGGCGACCCGGTTCGACGCCGGCGGCTTGCGGCACGACCTCAGCGCCGGGATTGAGCTGACCCGCGAAGAGCTCGACACCTACGGCATGCGTGCTGTGACTGGCACGGCGTGGCCGGCAGTCAACCTGTATCGACCGAACCCCGACGTGACCGGCCTGCAGTGGGAGCGCAGCGGCGCCCGCGGCGAGGGTCGCACCGACACCGTGGCGGCGTACGTGTTCGACACCATTGCATTCAACGAGCAATGGCAGCTCAACGGCGGTGTGCGCGCCGACCGTTACAAGACGCAATTCCAGAGCACCGTGCCCTGCGGTGGTCGTCGCGGCCCGGATTGCGGACTGCTCGATGAAGGCTCCATCGTGCCCGGGGTGGATGCGCGCATCTCCGACACGCTGCTGAACTGGAAGCTCGGTGCGCTCTACAAACCGGTGGCCAACGGCAGCTTCTACGCCAACTACGCGGTCGCCCAGCAACCGCCCGGCGGTGGGAGCCTGGAATTGAGCGACGCGGAGCGCAGTCCAGACAACCCGGCACTCGACCCGCAAAAAGCCCGCACTGCCGAGATCGGCACCAAGTGGAACGTTCTCGACCAGCGCCTGATGCTGACGGCCGCGCTCTACGACACCCGCATCAGCAACGAGCTCATCCGCGATCCGGTCGATCAACAGTACTACCAGACCGGTCGCAAGCGGGTCCGCGGCGTGGAGCTCAGCGCGGTTGGCCAGGTGACCGATGCGTGGTCGGTGTCGACCGGGTTCACCGTGATGGACACCGACGTGCTGTCTGGTCCGGCGGTAAGCACTGACGGATCCACCGACCTGACCTACACGCCCAAGCGCGCATTCACCGCGTGGTCGACCTACGATTTCCCCAACGGGATAACCATCGGCGGCGGCGCGCGCTACTCCGGCGCGCTCAAGCGCGGCGTGGACGGCGCGGTGGGCACCCCGGCGTACACCAAGGACTACTGGGTCGTGGACGCCGTCGCCAGCTATGCCGTATCGCCCAATCTGGATCTGCGCCTGAACCTGTACAACCTGCTGGACAAGGACTATGTGGCCGCGATCAACAAGAGCGGCTACCGCTACACCCCCGGCACGCCGCGCTCGATGATGTTCACCGTCAACTACCACTTCTGATCGGAGCCCGCGATGCTGTTGCATGTCCCCGGCGTACTGGACGACGCGTCCCTGTCCCGGATCCGCAAGACGCTGGAAAGCGCCGCCTGGACCGATGGCCGCGAGACCGTCGGCCCCCAGGGCGCCGGGGTCAAGCGCAATCTGCAGTTGCCCGATGGCTCGCCGGTGCGACACGAGTTGGGGCAGCTCGTCACTGCCGCACTCGCCGCCAGCCCGCTGTATTTCGCCGCCGCCCTGCCCCTGCGTGCGCTGCCGCCGCGTTTCAACTGCTACCAGGGCGGCGGCACCTACGGCCTCCACGTCGACGGCGCAGTGATGACCCCGGCCGCCCCGCCGGGGCAGGTCGCCGCGACGATGCGCACCGACATCTCCTGCACGCTGTTCCTGTCCGAACCCGACGAGTACGACGGCGGCCAGCTGGTGATCCACGACACCTATGGCACGCACGAAGTGAAGCTGCCCGCGGGTGACCTGATCCTGTATCCGTCGAGCAGCCTGCACATGGTCCAGCCGGTGACGCGGGGCGCCCGGCTGGCCGCCTTTTTCTGGATCCAGAGCCTGATCCGCAATGACGCCCAGCGCCGGATGCTGTTCGAGATGGATACCGCGATCCAGGCCCTGACCGCTTCGGGGGAGAATTCCGCCGCGCTGCTTCAGCTCACGGGGGTTTACCACAACCTGCTGCGGCTCTGGGCGGAAACCTGAGCCGAGCCGACGGCTGCGCGGCCGTGAGGCGAAGGGATGGCGCTCGCAGCGCTTGCAACTGAGAACCATTATCATCTACGATCGCCCTGTTCATGAAACAGCGGCGCCTTCGTTACCGCCCCACGCGCTGCAATTTCGCCACTCACCACTAGCGCTCTCGTCGGCAGAAGCCGGCGGCTTCGCCTTGCACGTCCTATGGGAATCCCTTCCAGATCATGACCGCGCCCCGTCCGACCCGTTCCATCGCACCGCTTGCCCATCACCGTCGTGCCGGCCTTGGGCTGGCGCTGCTGCTTGCCCTGTCGTCTCCGGTCATCGCCAGTGCAGCGACCGGAGTGGCCGGCGACGCGGCCACCGCCGGCCCGATCGATCTGGATGCGGTCGTCGTCACCGCCGCCGGCTTCGAGCAGATGGTGCGCGAGGCGCCGGCCAGCATCACGGTGCTTACCCGCGAGGAACTGGTCAAGCAGCCGATCCACAGCCTGGCAGACGCGCTGGTGAACGTGGAAGGCGTGGACATCGGAGTCGGCGTGGACAAGACCGGCGCGCCCCAGATCAGCCTGCGCGGCATGCCGTCCAGCTACACCCTGGTGCTGATCGATGGCCGCCGCCAGAACACTTCCGGTAACGTCGCGCCGAACAATTTTGGCAACACCGCGAACAACTTCATCCCGCCGATGTCGGCGATCGACCGCATCGAGGTGATCCGCGGCCCGATGTCGACCCTGTACGGATCGGATGCGATGGGCGGGGTGATCAACATCATCACCCGCAAGGTCGGCGCGGCGTGGGCAGGCTCGGTCGGGATGGAGACCAGCCTTCAGGAGGATTCGTCCTTCGGCAATCTGTATGGCGCGAACTTTTTCGTTGACGGTCCCCTGGTCCGCGACCTGCTCGGCCTGTCGCTGCGTGGCGGCTGGTTCAAGCGCGACGCCTCCGACATCGCATACACGGACCTGTCCGGCGAGGAGATCGTCCCCTGGATGGGCGCCAACCCGGTCAGCTATGACAGCCACAACGTGGGCGCGCGACTGGCGCTCACGCCATCGGACGACCACGACCTGTGGCTGGACGTCACCAGCGGACGCCAGGAGTACGACAACAGCACCGGCCAGATGGGCACCCTGGGCGCCGGCGGATACGCTCCGAGCCTGCGCTTCAACCGCGACCAGGCCACCCTGGCGTGGGACGCGCGCTACGACTTGGGCGCACTTGAGAGCAGCCTGCAGCAAACCACCACCGAGACGATCGGGCGGCTGCTGCCGGCCGGCACGGCGGGCGCCGGCAGCCCGCGCGAGCTGGAAAACCGCAATCGCGTCTTCGACACCAAACTGGTTACCGACATCGGCAGCAACAAGCTGACCGTCGGTGGCCAGTACCTGGACGCAAAACTGGTCGACGGCGTGGCCAGCGACGCCTTCGAGTTCCACCAGTGGGCGTTGTTCGCCGAAAACGAGTGGAGCATCAACGACGCGCTGAACCTCACCGTCGGCGCGCGCCATGACGACCACAGCACCTTTGGCAGCCACCTCAGTCCGCGTGCGTACCTGGTCTGGAACGCCAACGCGAACTGGGTCGTGAAGGGCGGCTACAGCGAAGGCTACCGTTCGCCCAACATCGAGGACCTGACCCCGGGCATCAAGGGCTTCGGCGGCCAGGGCACCATCCCGTTGATCGGCACGCCGACGCTCAAGCCGGAAACCAGCGCCACCACCGAGCTGGGTGTGTATTACGCGGCCGACAACGGCTTCAGCTCCAGCCTGACCGTGTTCAACAACGATTTCAGCGACAAGATCGCCAGCGGTACGCCGGTAGCCAACTGCGCATTCGGGCTCAGCCAGGCCGCCTACAACGCCGCGGACTTCTCCGGCTCAAGCTGCGTGGACGTGGGCTGGTTTCCGCGCTCGGCGACGCTCGGCCAGACCGTCAACATCGACAAGGCCGTGACCCGCGGCGCGGAATTCGCCATGCAGGTTCCGCTGGCCGAGGCATGGAAGCTGCAACTCAACTACACCCGCACCGACAGCGAGCAGAAAAGCGGCAGCGCCAACGGCACGCCCTTGACCAACACGCCCAGGAACCTGCTCAACGGCAGCGTGAACTGGCAGGCGACCGACGCGCTGGCCCTGTACCTGCGCGGCGAGTACCGCAGCGCGCGCTACCGGGGTGCGGGCGCCGCGCAGGACCAGCTGGGCGACTACAAGTCCTACTCCCAGTTCCACCTGGGCGGCCGCTACCGGGTGAGCGACGCGATCAGCCTCAACGCCGCGGTGTACAACCTGTTCGACAAGGATTTCGTCGACTACCTGCCGTATGACGATAACGGCACCGTGGCGTACGCCAACACCCGCAGCACCAGCGAGGCCGGCCGGCGCTTGTGGCTGTCGGTGAACGTGGATTTCTGAGCCTGCGCATGAGGCCGGCCGAATGATCAATTGCGACTGATTCTCATCTGCAATATGATTGCCGATCGTGCCAATCCCGGTGACCGCGACTCCATGACCGCCACTGCCGCAACCACCAGCAGCGCCAGCTCCACCCGGGGCTGGTGGCTGAAGACGCTGCACCGATGGCACTGGATGAGCGCGGCCGTCAGCCTGGCGGCCTTGCTGGTGTTTTCGGCCACCGGCATCACCCTCAACCATGCTGCCCAGATCGAGGCGACCCCGCGCGTGGACACCCGCACCGACACGCTGCCGGCGAGTGTCCTGCGCAGCCTTTCGGGGGATTACACCGAGGGAGCGCCCCTGCCGGCCAGCGTCGTCGACTGGCTGGCAACGGAGATGAACGTCCTTGCCAAGGGCCGCAGCGCCGAGTGGGCGGACGACGAGGTGTATGTCTCCCTGCCCCGCCCGGGCGGCGATGCCTGGCTGGCGATCGACCGCGCCACCGGCGAGCTGGAATACGAACAGACCAGCCGCGGCGTCATCGCCTGGCTCAACGACCTGCACAAGGGCCGCAACACCGGCGCGGCCTGGCGCTGGTTCATCGACCTGTTCGCGGTGGCGTGCCTGCTGTTCGCCCTCACCGGCCTGTGGCTGCTGCACATGCATTCGCGCCAGCGCGGAAAAACCTGGCCGATGGTCGGCCTCGGCGTGGCGCTGCCGGCGCTGCTGATCATCCTTTTCATGCATTGACACCCAGAGGTCCTGCCCGATGCCGCACCGTCTCTTCAGCAAGCCACCTGCGCGCTTGCGTGCAATCGCCACAGCCGCGCTGTTCGCGATGCTGGTCCTGCCCGCCGCGTTGCCAGCCGCCGAGCTGGAGATCAGCGTCGAGATTCCACGCCTGAACGTGTCCGAGTACCACCGCCCGTACGTGGCCATGTGGCTGGAGCGGCCTGACCACAGCGTCGCCGCCAACCTGGCGGTCTGGTACGACGTCGAGATGAAAGCCGGCGAAGGCAGCAAGTGGTTGAAGGACATGCGCCAGTGGTGGCGCCGCAGCGGACGCTCCACGCCTATGCCAGTGGACGGGGTAAGCGGCGCGACGCGCCCGGCCGGACAGCACCAGCTGCGCTTCAACGACGCAAAAGGGCCGCTGAAGGGCCTGCCGCCCGGCAGGTACGAACTGGTCATCGAGGCCGCGCGGGAAGTCGGCGGCCGCGAAGTCGTCAGCGTGCCCATCACCTGGCCCGGCTCGTCCCCGCAGCAGTTGAAGGCCAAAGGCACTTCCGAGCTGGGTCAGGTGCGCGTCTCGATAACGCCCTGAGCCTGCGCCGGCCACATCCACACCGATCCCCAAAGGAATCCGCAATGAACCTCAAGCTCATCGGCATCGCCACTGCCCTCACGCTGTGCCTGGCGCCATCGGCTGCCTCCGCGCACAAGACCTGGCTGCACCCCTCCGCCACCGTGTTTTCCGACACCGGCGCGTGGATGACCGTCGACGCGGCGGTTTCCAACGACCTGTTCTATTTCAACCACGTGCCGCTGCGCCTGGACGGCCTGCAGGTCACCTCGCCCGACGGCAGTCGCGTGGCGCCGCAGAACAGCGCGACGGGCAAGTACCGCAGCGTGTTCGATCTCGAGCTCAACCAGCAAGGCACCTACAAGCTGGCGGTGGTCAACCACGGCATGTTCGCCCAGTACCAGCTGGACGGTGAGAACAAGCGCTGGCGCGGCACCCCTGCCGAATTCAAGACCGGGATTCCGGCGGCGGCGACCGACGTTGAAGTGTCCGAGTCGCTCGGCAGCGTCGAGACGTTCGCCACGGTGGGCTCGCCGACCACGAGCGTGTTCAAGCCGTCTGGCAAGGGCATCGAGATGGTCCCGGTGACGCATCCGAATGACCTGTATGCCGAAGAGACGGCGACCTTCCAGCTGCTGCTCGACGGCAAGCCCGCGGCCGGGCTGGAGGTCGAGATCATCCCCGGCGCGAGCCGTTACCGCGACCAGCCCGAGGAGATCAAGGTGGTGACCGGTGCAGACGGCAACTTCCAGGTGAAGTGGCCGCACGCGGGCATGTACTGGCTGGAGACCACCAGCACCGACGAGCTGACCTCGCTCCCCGAGGCCAGCAAGCGGCGCCTGAGCTACGTCGCCACGCTTGAAGTGCTGCCCCAGTAGGCATGCGTCTCGCGGCTGCCCTGTCAGCGTTGGTGCTCGCCTGCGGAATGTCTGTGGCCGCGTGTGCAAACGCGGCGCTGGCGTCGACGGCTTCAGCGACAGCAGCGGAGACGGCGACGGTCGCGCCGTCCGCGGCCCAGTCGATGCAAAGCATGAACGGGCTGACGATGGGCACGACGTGGTCGGTGACGCTGCAGGCCGATGCGGCGGCGATCCCCGACCTTCAGCGCGGTGTGCAGACGCAACTCGACCTTGTGGTCGCGCAGATGAGCACCTGGGAGCCCGGTTCCGACCTGAGTCGTTTCAATCGCGCGGCGGCCGGCACCCGACAGGCGCTGCCGCCGGAAATGCGCCAGGTCATGGACGCCGCATTTGCACTGGCCCACGACACCGGCGGGGCGTTTGATCCGACTGTCGGCGCGCTGGTGAACCTGTGGGGTTTCGGGCCGGATGGGGAACGCAGGGCGCCTGATGCCGCGTTGCTTGATCGGACCATGACACGCGTGGGCTGGCAACGCCTGAAGCTTGACCCCTCTGGCGTCATGACCCAGCCGGGCGACGCGTATGTGGATCTGTCAGGAATCGCCAAGGGCTACGCGGTCGACCAGGTCACGCGGTATCTGCTGGCGCAGGAAGTACCGGCTTTCCTGGTGGAGGTGGGCGGCGAACTGCGCAGCCACGGCCACAAGCCGGAGGGCACGCCGTGGCGGATTGCCGTGGAGCAGCCCACGTCGGCCGACTTCAACGAGCGCGCAGCGGCCGCGCAACCGGTGGTCGCGCTGGACGGCATGGCCATGGCGACCTCGGGGGACTACCGGCATTTTTTCGCTGAGAACGGGCGGCGTTACTCGCACACCGTTGACCCCCGCAATGGCCAGCCGGTCTCGCATGGCCTGGCGTCGGTATCGGTACTGCACGCCGAGTGCATGCATGCCGACGCGCTGGCGACCGCGCTTACCGTGCTCGGTCCCGCGCAGGGCTGGGACTACGCCCGCCGCCGCAAGCTTGCCGCGTTCTTCGTATGGCACGACGGGGACGGCTTCAAGACGCGCATGACTCCGCAATTCCGCGCCGCGCTCGCTCAGCCATGAACAGCATTCCGACATCTGTCGCATCGTCTCGGGCACACCGTTACCGCCGATCGGTGAGCGCCGGCTCGCTCGGCAACGGTCTGCTGATCCTGGGCTTCGCCGCGATCGCCGCTGCGCTGGCGCGATGGCAGCTCGACACCTGGAGCGCGCCGGTGTGGCGCACATCCACGCTGCTTGGCTCCGGCGCAGTAATTGCCGGATATGCGGGCTTCGTGCGTCTGCTTCGCGGGTCGCGACCTCGTCAAGCAGTGTCCTCGGCTGCCGTCGCGACGTTTGCGGAGGCCGCGGACGAGGCGCAATGGCTGGTGGTTCACGCCAGCCAGTTCGGACAGGCGGAATCGCTCGCCGAGCGGAGCGCTGTTTCGCTGCGGCAGGGGGGACAAACCGCCCGGCTGGCGAGTATTGAGGATCTGGACCTGCCAACCCTGCGAGCCGCGCGCAACGTTCTGTTCGTCGCCAGCACCACCGGCGAAGGCGACGCGCCCGACCCCGCTTTCAACTTCGTTCGCCAATGCATGGATCCCGGCGACGCACGGCTCGACCATCTGCGTTACGGCGTCCTGGCCCTTGGCGACAGCGACTACCAGCACTTCTGCGCGTTTGGCCACCACATCGATCGCTGGCTTCGCGGCGCCGGCGCCCACCCGCTGTTTGACGTGGTCGAAGTCGACGACGGCGATCCCGGCGCCCTGCGCCACTGGCAGTACCTGTTGGGCCGGTTTTGCGGGGCAGCCGACCAGGTTGACTGGGAGCCGCCCACGTACGCACTCTGGTCATTGGACCAGCGTCGGCACCTCAACGACGGCAGCCCCGGCGCACCGGTATTCGATCTGCGCATGTCCCCCGAAAGCCCCGACCACCTGCGATGGCAGGCCGGTGACGTGGCCGAGATAGGCCCGCAGAACCCCGCCGACCACGTCCGCGACTGGCTTGCTGCCTGCGGCCTCGACGGCGATTTACCGGTCACCGCCGGCCCCAGGAACGCGCAGCGCCACCTGCTTTTGGCCGAACTGCTCGCATCCAGCCGCTTGCCTTCGAAGGCCGACGTGCAGGGCAAGGGCGCACAGCAAGTCGCCGATGAGCTCCTTCCCCTGCCCCATCGCGCCTATTCCATCGCGTCCACCCCGGCCGAAGGCTGCCTGCGGTTGCTGGTGCGCCAGACCCGCGATGAGCAAGGATCGCTTGGATTGGGAAGCGGCTGGCTGACCGCGCACAGCGATGCCCCCGGCGCGATCGACCTGCGCATCCGCCGTAACCCCAATTTCCACGCTCCCGGCGACGGGCGCCCCCTGATCCTGATTGGCAACGGCACCGGTCTGGCAGGTCTGCGCGCACTGTTGCAGGAGCGGATCAACACCGGTCGACAAAACAATTGGCTGCTGTTTGGCGAACGCAGCACGGCCCACGACTTCCACTATCGTGAGGACATCGAGTCGTGGCACCGCTCCGGGCAGATCGAACGGCTGGACATCGCGTTCTCGCGCGACACTGCGACACGACGCTACGTCCAGCACCTGCTCGCAGAGCGCGCCGAGGCCCTTCGGGAATGGCTGAACCGGGGCGCGTCCGTTTACGTCTGCGGCAGCCTGAAAGGCATGGCGCCCGCGGTGGACGCTGCACTGGTTTCCATCGCGGGCGAGCCGCTATGGCAAGCCATCCTCGCCGAGGGTCGATACCGGCGGGACGTCTACTGAGCCACTCGCGCACCCGATTACATGGCCGTCCCGCGCACCGGACGCCGCCGGGGTGATGCGTGCTACCAAGGCCTCGCCGCCGCCCTCGAGGGCATAACGCGCCCGCTCGTCCACGTTGGAACGGAGCACAGCCGTGTCGCCGCCCGACAAGCCGGTGAGTCCGCTGCCCCCCGAGAACAGGGCCTGTCCGGCCAGCAGATGCAGCAGCCATGTGTCTCCCACCTCGGCAAACAGCACCATCGACCCCACCAGCGGACGATGCCAGACTCGGACGCCGACCCGGTCGCGTCGCCACATCAGATTGCACACTTGCACCGGTCCGTCGCGAAGCGCGGCACGCACTACCCGCTCACCTTCGAAGCGATGCCGCCCGTGCGGCGGCTCCAGCCCCTCGCGCGCCCCGTCATCGAAACACAGGTCGACACCGTTCCCCGACAGCAGGCATATTTCCCGGTCGACGCCGGGAAAACGCGAGAACGCGGCGTCGGCATCGACTTCCGCGATCGACATGCGCCACGCCCAGTCCGACTCACCTCCAGCCCGACTGATTTCCCTTGTCCAGCCCAGGCCGTTGCGCCAGCGCTCGCGGCGGTAATCGGCGGCTGGAATGACATGCGGATTCATGGCGCGAAGATCGAGGCGGAACGACAGTCTGCCATCTGCGCGGGTTCCGTCGTTGCCAAAGCAGTGCCACCCGCTGCAGATCCCTCTGCAGCGGGTGGCGTACATCCCTGTCCAGGGTTCTCCCCTGAGCGTGGGCAGTCCTTGCCCACGACTCCACCTGTTTCGACATCCCGGTGTCTACGCAGGTGGTGTGTAGTCAGCGCTGGGCTATGTTCCCGGGTGTCTTGCCGGCAGCAGAGAGCGCAATGCGGTCGCGGTTCTTTTCGATGGTCGCCAGGCCGATACCCTTGACCATGGCCAGCTGTTCGACGCTGCGGAACGCGCCGTTGGCTTCGCGGTATTCCACGATTGCCTGTGCCTTGGCCGGACCGATGTTGGTCAGCACCTGGGCGATTTCCGCTGCCTCGGCGGTGTTGATGTTCACCGTCTCCTGCGCCCAGGCGATGCCGGTAAGCAGGATCGACAGCACCAGCGTTTTTGCAATCATCAGCAGTGACTTCATGACCTGACTCCTGTTGGTGGTGTGTGGGGTTCCATCCCCGAAGGCACGTGATCGGTGCCGGTGGATGAACTTTGACCCACCGCCCCATCTGGGGGAATCAACCAAGTCGTCAGGCACGCGTAGGAACGCAACCCGTCATGGGGTAGGGAAATTCCGACGCGAGCGCCGGCGGTACAATGGCTCCCCCTACAGATTCGGGTGCCCAACATGGATGCCAACCAGATCGATTCCGCTGCCATCGACCGCTTCGTGGCCGACAAGTGGGACGCTGAAATCGTCCCCCAACTGGTGGAATACATCCGCATTCCGAACAAGTCGCCGATGTTCGACGCCGACTGGGTTGAGCATGGCTACATGGAGCAGGCCGTCACGTTGATGGAGACCTGGGCGCGCGCGCAGTCGATCCCGGGGATGCAGATCGAGGTCGTCCGGCTGGAAGGCCGCACCCCGTTGATCTTCATCGAGATTCCGGCCGCCAATGGCGGCAGCGACGAGGATTGCGTGCTGCTCTACGGGCATCTGGACAAGCAGCCGGAGATGACCGGTTGGGATGACGACCTCGGCCCGTGGAAGCCCGTCATCAAGGGCGACCGCCTTTACGGGCGTGGCGGCGCAGACGACGGTTACGCGATCTACGGCTCGCTGACCGCGGTGATGGCGCTGCACGAGCAGAAGCTGCCGCATGCCCGCTGCGTGGTCCTGATCGAGGCCTGCGAGGAGTCCGGCAGCTACGACCTGCCGGCCTACGTGGACCACCTTGCCGAGCGCATCGGCAAGCCGTCGCTGGTCGTCTGCCTGGATTCGGGCTGTGGCAACTACGAGCAGCTGTGGTGCACCACCTCGCTGCGCGGCCTGGCCGGCGGCAACTTCACGGTCAAGGTCCTCAGCGAAGGCGTCCATTCCGGCGACGCGTCCGGCGTGGTGCCGTCGAGCTTCCGCCTGCTGCGCCAGTTGCTGTCGCGACTGGAAGACGAGAACAGCGGCCGGATCATCGTCGAAGGTCTGCATGCGGAGGTTCCTGCCGAACGTCTGGAGCAGGCGCGGCAGGCGGCCGGTGTGCTGGGCACCGCGGTGTACGACAAGTTCCCGCTGCTCGACGGGATGCAACCGATGGACGAGGATCTGGCCGAACTGGTGCTCAACCGGACGTGGCGCCCGGCACTGTCGGTCACCGGGATCGATGGCATGCCCTCGCTGGACTCGGCGGGGAATGTGCTGCGCCCGCACACGGCGGTGAAGTTGTCGCTGCGCCTCCCGCCCACTCTGGACGGCAAGCGTGCCGGCGAGATCCTCAAGCAGACGCTGCTCGACAATCCGCCCAACGGCGCGCATGTCGAGCTGGAACTGGAGAAGTCCTCGACCGGCTGGAACGCGCCGGCGCAGTCGCCGTGGCTCACCCAGGCGATCGAAGGCGCCAGCCAGGCCTGTTTCGGCAGGCCGGCGATGTACATGGGCGAAGGCGGCTCGATCCCGTTCATGGGCATGCTGGGCGAGAAGTTCCCCGGCGCGCAGTTCATGATCACCGGCGTACTCGGACCCCACTCCAATGCCCACGGTCCCAATGAATTCCTGCATATTCCGATGGGCAAGCGGGTCACCGCCAGCGTCGCCCACGTGATCACCCGTCACCACGAAGCCGGACAGCGCGGGGAGACCACCGGTGTGGCCGCCGCTGGCAGCGTGCAGGAACGCGGCGATCATGGCTGCTGCTGAGTGACGGGCAGCACGCCAACGCGGGCGCTGCACCCATCTGCGCTGTAACGGAGAACGCCATGTTCAACGGAGTACTGGGTTACGTGGCCGGCGGCGCGCTCATCGGAATCCTCGCCCGGCTTTTGAAACCCGGCCCGGACCCGATGGGCTGGATCATGACCATCGTCCTGGGCATCGTCGGCGCATTGGCCGGCAGCTGGCTGGCCACCGAGATGGGCGTCACCAGCCGACTGCTGGTGTGGGCGTTGGCCATCATCGCCGCGATGGTCCTGCTGGTAGTGCAGGACATGGTCCGCGAACGCCGCCGCTCGACGCGCCGCTGATCCACCTCGACCCCATTAACCCCATCGCCTGCCGCCTTCCCGGCGGCCATCGGAGATTGCATGAACCAGGTTGTTGCCGAGTCCCGCGAGCGCGCGGATGCGCGTCTTGACTGGGCCCGCCGCGCGTCCGGCCACCCCGCGCTGACGCTTCAGCGCGCATCGATGGATGCGGGTTTCCGCAGTTACTGGCGCAGCGCAGGACACGACGGCACGCCCTGGATCGTGATGGACTCGCCGCCCGACAAGGAGGATGTCGCGCCGTGGCTGCGCGTGCGCGACCTGCTGGAACGCCACGACGTGCGGGTGCCGCGTGTGCTCGCCCAGGACGAACGCACGGGGTTCGTGCTGATGGAAGACCTGGGTGGGCCGACCTATCTGCAGGTGATCACCGCGGACAATGCGGATGCCCTGTTCGATGCGGCGATCGGCGAGTTGCTGAAGCTGCAGGCGCTGCCGTGCGCCGCCGACCTGCCCGCCTACGATGATGCCCTGCTGGCGCGCGAATTGGCCCTGTTCCCGGGCTGGTTCCTTGATCGCCACCTCGGCATCGAATTGTCCGCAGCCGAGCAGGTGGCGCTGGCTGAGGCCAACCGGTTCCTGGTCGATGCCGCGCTGGCCCAGCCGCAGGTATTCGTCCACCGCGATTTCATGCCGCGCAACCTGATGCCCGTGTACGCGGGACCGGCCGTGCTCGACTTCCAGGACGCGGTGCGCGGTCCGATTGCCTACGACCCCATCAGCCTGTTCAAGGATGCGTTCCTGAGCTGGCCGGAAGCGAAGGTCGAGGAGTGGCTTGGCCGTTACCACGCGCGCGCAGTCGCCGCGGGCCTGCCGGTGCCGGCACTGGACCGCTTCCGCCGCGATGCCGACCTGATCGGCGTCCAGCGTCACCTGAAAATACTGGGCATCTTCGCCCGCCTCTGGCATCGCGACGGCAAGCCGCGTTACCTAGCCGACGCACCGCGCTTCATTGGTTACGTGGACGCCGTCCTGCCGCGATACCCGCAGCTCGCCGGGCTGGCCGGGATCATCGATCGGCATGTCAAACCGGCGATGGCAGCCCACCCGTTCCAGCCGCCGGCATGAAGGCCCTGATCCTGGCCGCCGGCCGCGGCGAGCGCATGCGGCCGCTGACCGACCGAGTGCCGAAACCGCTGCTCAGCGTCGGTGGCAAGCCGTTGATCGTGTGGCACCTGGAGCGACTTGCCGGCATCGGCGTGCGCGAGGTGGTGATCAACACCAGTTGGCTGGCGGACCAGTTCGAGCCCGCGTTGGGTGATGGACGCCAGTGGGGGCTGACACTGCGCTACTCGTACGAAGGGCCGGAACCGCTGGAAACCGGCGGGGGCATGTTGCGTGCGCTCGACCTGCTGGGTCACGAGTCTCCGTTTATCGCCGTGAACGGTGATGTGTGGAGCGATTTCGACCCCGCATTATTGCCAGGACAGCCGACGGGCGAGGCCCACCTGGTGCTTGTCGACAACCCGGAACACAACCCGGAGGGGGACTTTTCACTGGGTGACACGGGCCAGCTGTCGATCGACGGCCCCAAACGGCTGACCTTCGCCGGCATCGGTGTCTACCGGCCGTCCCTGCTGGCGAACTGGCGCGACGTGATCGACGCTGCCGGGACCTCCCCCGCCACCCAGCCCGCGCGGTTTCCTCTGGCGCCGCTCCTGCGCCATGCAATGCGCACGGGCGCAGTCACCGGTGAACATCACGCGGGCCAGTGGACGGACGTGGGCACGCCCCAGCGACTGGCCGAACTGGACGTATCGCTCAGCCGTTGAGGACCTGACGCAGGAATGGCACGGTAATCCGTCGCTGGGCGGCCAGTGACGCGCGGTCCAGCCGGTCCAGCAAGGCGGTCAAGCCAAGCAGGTCGCGCTCGACGCGCTTGAGCAACCATTCCAGCGCCGCATCCTCCAACACCCAGCCGCGACGGCGCGCGCGCTGGCGCAGCACCTCCCGGCGCCCATCCTCGTCCAACGATTGCAGATTGATCCGGCTGCATTGGGACAGCCGCGAGCGCAGGTCAGGCAGAACCAGCGCCAGCTCATCAGGATTCCCACGCGCGGCATAGACAATGCAGGTTCCGGCGGTACGGGCGCGATTGTGGACATCGAACAGGGCGATTTCGTCCTCGCGCTGACCGGCGACCGCATCCAGTCCGTCCAGAGCCAACAGGTCATTGCCCTCCAGGGCTTCCAGCGCATCGCGCAGGCGACCGGCCGCCACTGCAAGCGGCAAGTAGGCCGCACGGCGGCCAGCCGCTTCTGCCGCGGCGCATGTGCCCAGCAACAGATGGGTCTTGCCGGCACCGGCCGGACCGGCGAGATACAGCCAGTCGTCAGCCTCGCCTGTCGCCAGCGCGATCAACTGCTCGAGTGCGCCCGCCGGCGGATCAACGAACGTATCCAGTCGCTGGTCGGCGGGATAGCGCAACGCCAAGGGCAATTGCGGTACGCCCGAATCCGGCAGTGCCGCACCCGGAGAACCTGGCGCAGGGCAGGCTGGAGAACCCGGATTCACTCGCCCCTTGGCTCCGAGGCGACCACCGGGACCGTCGGCTCGTCGCCGACCATGATCATCGGTGAAGGAGCGCCGGCGTAGAGGCGGCTGTGGGTGTAGCGTTCCTCCGCGTAGCGCAGCAACACGTTCACCACCGCTGCGCACGGCAGGGCAATCAACATGCCGAGGAAGCCGAACAACTGGCCGCCCGCAAGCACGGCAAAGATCACCGCCACCGGGTGCAGGCCGATGCGATCGCCGACCAGCTTCGGCGTCAGCCAGTAGCTTTCCACCAATTGGCCGACGCCGAACACCACCAGGACCGCCAGAAAGTGCTGCCAGTCCCCGTATTGCACGACCGCAGCGATGCAGCCCAGCACCAGCACCGTGGCCGGCCCAACGTAGGGAACAAAGGTCAGGATGCCGCCGATGATGCCGATCAGGATGCCCAGGTCCAGGCCAACGCCCCACAGTCCTACGGCGTAGATGACGCCCAGCGCAAGCATGACCAGGAACTGCCCACGCAGGAATCCACTCAGCACATCGCTTGACTGGGTGACCAGCCGGGTGACGGTCTGCAGATGATCACGCGGGATCAAGGACGCCACGCGCGCGACCAGCAGGTCCCAGTCGCGCAGGGCGAAAAACGTCACCACCGGCAGCAACGCGATGTTGGCCGCCAGCGCGATCAGGGCAAAACTGGAGCGCGACATGTAGCCCAGCAGGTTGCTGGCAAATCCGCCCGCACTCTCCCAGTTGGACCGGATCAGTTCAATCAGGTGATTGAGGTCCAGCCACCCGGTGATCTCCATGCCGGTGCGCATCTCGACCCACGGCATGGCGGTGCTGATGATCCAGTGCTGGTAGCCGGGGATGGAGTCGATCAGGGTCATGATCTGCTCCTGGATCAGCGGCACTAGCAGCACCAGGCCAAGCACCACAAAGAGCGTCATCGCAGTGAACACGAGCAACACCGCGGTGTTGCGCGAACGCCCGGCCCGCTCCAGCCGGTCCACCAACGGGTCGCCCAGCCAGCCCAGCAAAGCGCCCAGCACGAACGGGGACAGCACCGGCGACAGCAGCCACACCAGCCAGCACAGCGCCACCGCGAGTGCCGCCCATTGCAGCCGCCGCAGGAAGCGGGCGATTTCGACCAGCGGATCCGTGTTTTCCATCAGTGGAGCGTATAGACCGGCACGGAACCCGAGGCAGTCACGGGCTGACCGTCAGTGGCGTCCGTTCCTGGCATGCCGACCGCCCCGATGGATGTGTCCCGGCCGCTGTCGAGCGCGGCAAGAACGCCATCGCGCTCCACCATCATGTTGAACCCGCGCACGCCCGACAGCAGGTCCAGGTCGAACTCCATGCGCTGGGCGGTCGCCAGCGCCGGGCGCATGCCGCGCACCACGGTGAGACCTTGCAGGTAACCGGACAGGCGCACATAGTCGTCGGCGCTGCGCAGCCCCGTGAAGGCGATACGGTAGGTACCGGCCGGACCGGTGTCAGGACGCTTGGCATAGCGTTTCATCAGCGCATCAGCGCTGCCATCGGCACCGGTCGCCATCAATTGCGTGGCGCTGGCGCCGCTCTCCGACCAGCGCGACAACACCTTGCCGTTGTCCACGAAGATCCAGTCCGCCGTCCAGCCGCCACTGCTGCGGTAGAGCTTGCCGATCAATTGCATCGGCGGGCTGTAGCGCTGCGAGGCACGCGCCACGGCTGCGGTGTCGCCGCGCCAGATAGCTCCCACCACGGCCTTCTCGGCCGCGCTGCCGCCTGGAAGCCCCAGCCGGTAGCCACGCTCGATGGCCCGGTCCAGGGTGGAGCGCGCGGCATCGGCGCTCTTGACGTCCACCAGGCGCGGTCCGCTGCCATCATCGATGGCCAGCCACAGCACGGGTTTCGGTCGCGGCTGTGGCCAGACCGGCAGCGCCAGCGTCAATGCCAGGTCATCAACGGCGGCTTCATCGAACCGGACCACCAGCATCGTCTTGAAGCTTGGCGCGCCGCTGGCGGAGCGGCCCTCGTCCTGGCGGTAGTCAAAACTGCGCACGTATTTCTCGGCCTGGCGCAGTTCGGCGCCCACGCCGGGTCGCGACGCCGCGCCGCGGTCGCCCGAAAGCTTGCCCAGCACCTGGACAAGCGCCCGCGAGAATGCCCGGCGACGCTCGTCCGCGCCCTGCCCCTTGACCGCCACTTCGGCGTTGTAGGCTCCCTGCGCGACGGCACGATCGCCTTCCACGCGCTGCGCGGACGCGCCGAAACTGGCGGTCACCAACATGGCGATGCACGCCCAGATCAGCCATCCGGCGGGCGTCCGATTCCCTCGTCGCAAGACCGCACCGCGGCGTTCGCCGTCGCTTTTCGTGCCCGTCGCATACGCCATGGTGGTTCCCGTCAACTCGATGCCAGTTCGAAATGGTGCCGCACCGCCGCCGCGGCGTCCATTCGCACGGGCCACGGGCGCGCTTGACTGCTAAAATCAGCGGCTACCCGCGCCCTCGAGCCTGCCGTGACCGCACCGTCCACACCTGCTGCCGCCCCCATGACCTATCGCGATGCCGGAGTCGACATCGACGCGGGCAATGAGCTGGTCGAGCGCATCAAACCCTTGGTGAAGCGCACTTTCCGCCCGGAGGTGATGGGCGGGCTGGGCGGCTTTGGCGCCCTGTTCGACCTGTCCGGCAAGTACCGCGAGCCGGTACTCGTGTCGGGCACCGACGGCGTGGGCACCAAGCTGAAGCTGGCCCAGCAGTTCAGCCGCCACGACACGATCGGCATCGATCTGGTCGGCATGTGCGTGAACGACGTGCTGGTGCAGGGCGCCGAACCGCTGTTCTTCCTGGACTACTTCGCCACCGGCAAGCTCGACATCGAGACCACGGTTGCCGTGGTCGGTGGCATCGCGCGCGGCTGTGAACTGGCCGGCTGCGCCCTGATCGGCGGCGAGACCGCGGAGATGCCGGACATGTATGCCCCCGGCGAATACGACCTGGCCGGGTTCACCGTCGGCGCGGTCGAGAAGTCCGAGCTGCGCGACGGCAGCCGCGTCGCTGCGGGCGACGTATTGATCGGCATCGCGTCTTCGGGCCCTCATTCCAACGGCTATTCGCTGATCCGTCGCATCTTCGATCGCGCCGGGCGTCCGGACGATGTGGACTTTGACGGCACGTCGCTGATCGATGCACTGATGGCGCCCACCGCGCTTTATGTCAAACCCGTCCTGGCGCTGCTGCGCGGCGAACACGGCCGCGCGGTGCATGCCATGGCCCACATCACCGGCGGTGGCCTGACCGAGAACATCGTCCGTGTGGTGCCGGAAGGCCTTGGCGTTCGCATCGAGGCGTCGACCATCGTCCTGCCGCCCGTGTTCGAGTGGCTGCAGCGCGAAGGCGTCGTGGCCGACGCGGAAATGTGGCGCACCTTCAACTGCGGCATCGGCTTCGTGCTGGTGGTGCGACAGGACACGGCGGCAGCCGTTGAATCCACCCTCGATGGCCTCGCGCTGTCGCACCGGCGGATCGGTGAGGTGGTGGCGGCCGGCGCTGACGAGCGCGTCCGGATCGGCTGATCCGACCGCCCGGTGATCCCCCTATGACGTCCCCGCTGCGTATCGCGGTGCTCGCCTCCGGACGCGGCAGCAACCTGCAGGCGATCATGGACGCGATTGCGGCCGGGACGCTGGATGCGCAGATGGTTGGCGTTTTTTCCGACCGCCGCCGCGCTCCGGTCCTGGAGCGCGCAGAACGCGCCGGCGTCCCCGCCGTTTCAGTGCAACGGAAGCGATTTCCGGATCGCCAGGCTTACGAGACCGAACTTTTTTCCCGGATCGACACCACCCGCCCCGACCTGATCGTCTGCGCCGGTTATATGCGCCTGCTCGGCGCCGCAGCGGTCGACGCGCACGCCGGGCGAATCATCAACATCCATCCATCGCTGCTGCCCGCCCACAAGGGCCTGCACACGCATCAGCAGGCGCTCGACGCGCGCGCCTCCGAACACGGCGCCAGCGTGCATTACGTCACCGCCGAGCTGGACGGCGGGCCGGTGATCGCGCACGCCTGCCTGCCGGTCCTGCCCGGCGACGATGCCGAAAGGCTGGCGGCGCGGGTACTGCAGCGTGAACATCCCCTGCTGGTCGCCACCCTGCGGCTGTTCGCCGCCCGGCGGATCGAGCTGCGGGACGAGGCGATCCACATCGACGGCCTCCGGCTCGAGGCGCCGATGAAGCTGGATTCAGACAACAACCTGCATCCTCCGCTGCTGACGACCACTTGAGCCTTCCGCCCACATGCGACCGATCGCCACCATCCTGCACCGCTCCCTGCTGCTTGCCCTGTTACTGCCGGTCGCGGCACTCGCGCAGCAGCAAACCGCCGTGCCCTCCACCACCCCGCCGGCGCCGCTGGCTGGAGCGGAGACCGACACGAGCCCGCACGTGCTGGAACCCTTCCTGGCCACCTACGCGGTGTACAAGGACGGCAAGCTGCTGGGCGAGGCGACCATGCAGCTGGTCCGCCAGAAGGCGCCGCGCTGGCGCACCGACCTGGTCATGCATGGCACGCGTGGCCTGATGGGTTTTGTCGGCCTCAACGCCGAGCAGAGCAGCGTCTTTGACGACCTGGGCGAGGTGTATCGGCCGATTACCCAGGCGACCGTCAACAAGAGCGTATTCACGCGCAAGCAGACCGTCGGCATCTACGATTGGAACTCCCGCGCGGCCAACTGGCAGGGCGATATCAAGGAAAGCCGTCGCCGTCCGGTGCCGCTGCAGGACGGCGACATGACCGGTCTGCTGATCAACCTGGCGGTGATACGTGACGCCGCCCCCGGCAAGACGCTGGATTACCGGTTCGTCGACGATGGCCGCGTGCGTGACCACCGCTACGTCGTTGCCGACGAGCGCGAAAGCATCACCGTCGCCGGCATGCCCTACAACGCGATGAAGGCCACCCGGAGCAAGGACAACGAAGACACGATCATCTGGGTCGTCCGCAACGTACCCAGCCCTATCCGCATGTTGAAACGTGAGAACGGCAAAGACGTGTACGACCTGCGTCTGGTCGAATACAAAGGAGTTGAATAGATGCTTTCCGACCCCCGCATGAAATCCCCCGCTTCCGCGCGGACGCCCCGTTGGCGCATGCTCGGCGCGGCCGCAGCATTGCTGCTGGCCGCCTCCCCGGCATGGGCGATCGAGGCCTTCAGCGCCGACTACCTGGCCAGTTACAAGGGCATGCAGGCGACCGGCAAGATGACCCTGGCCCCGGAGTCCGGCGAGCGCTGGCGCTACACCCTGGCGATCAGCACGCCGCTCGCAAACCTCAACCAGAGCACCGTGTTCGACGAGAACAACGGTACCTGGCGTCCGCTGTCGAGCGAGGACAGCAACCAGGTCCTGGTCAAGCGTTCCTCCAAGACCGCGACGTACGACTGGGGCCAGGGGATCGCTACCTGGTCCGGCGATGTGAAGCCGGAGCGGTCCAAGCCGATCAAGCTGCAGGCTGGCGACATGGACGCGTTGCTGATCAACCTGGCGCTGGTGCGCGACCTCGCCGCGGGCAAACCGCTGAAGTACCGCATGGTCGACGACGGCCGCGTCAAGCAGCTCAGCTACAAGGTCAGTGGCAAGGAAATCATCACCGTCGACGGCAAGCAGGTCGAAGCGACCAAGGTCGTCAATACCGACGGTGACAAGCAGACCATCGCCTGGCTGGTGGAAGGCATGCCGATCCCGGCGCGGATCCTCCAGCGCAAGGGTGGGAAGGACGACATCGACCTGCGGGTGAAGTCGGTCAACTGATCGTCACCTGCTGATCAGGACCCCCTGTAGTTTCAAACAAAGACCCCGCCTTGAGCGGGGTTTTTGCTGATCAGTCACTGATCCGGCGGATCCTGGCACCCAGGCCGGACAGCTTTTCCTCGATGTTTTCGTAGCCGCGATCCAGATGGTAGATGCGATCGATCACGGTCTCACCCTGCGCCACCAGGCCGGCCAGGATCAAGGAGGCCGAAGCGCGCAGGTCGGTCGCCATCACCGGGGCTCCGCTCAGGGTTTCCACGCCCCGCACAACGGCCATGTGTCCGTCCACGCGGATGTCCGCACCGAGGCGGACCAGCTCGTTGACGTGCATGAAGCGGTTCTCGAAGATCGTCTCGTTGATCACGCCAACGCCGTCGGCGATGCAGTTCATGGCCATGAACTGGGCCTGCATGTCGGTGGGAAACGCAGGATGTGGCGCCGTGGTGAGATCGACGGCCCGCGGTCGCCGGCCCTCCATGTCAAGGGTGATGCGGTCGCCGGAGCACTCCACCGTGGCTCCGGCCTCGACCAGCTTGTCGAGCACTGCGTCCATGGTGTCGGGTCGCGCATGATGCGCGGTGATCCGACCCCCCGTCATGGCAGCTGCCACAAGGAAGGTGCCGGTCTCGATGCGGTCGGGCACCACCGAGTGGTTGCCGCCGTGCAGACGCTCCACGCCATGGATGGTGATCCTGCCGGTGGCCTCGCCCTCGATCTGCGCGCCCATCGCGCGCAGGCACTCGGCCAGGTCGACGATCTCCGGTTCCATGGCCGCGTTCTCCAGCACCGTGGTGCCTTCGGCCAGGGTCGCCGCCATCATGACGTTCTCGGTCGCGCCGACGCTGATCATCTCGAACACGTGGCGGGCGCCTTTAAGACGCGTCGCGGTGGCCTTGATGAAGCCGTTCTCGACCGTGATCTGCGCGCCCAGCGCCTGCAGGCCCTTGATGTGCAGATCCACCGGGCGCGAACCGATCGCGCAGCCACCCGGGAGGGACACTTCGGCGTGGCCGTACTTGGCCAGCAGCGGTCCCAGCACCAGCACCGAAGCCCGCATGGTGCGCACCAGCTCGTAGGGCGCGACCTGGCTGTGCACGGTGGTCGGGTCAACGGTGATCCCGTAACGCTCATCGATGCTGATGCCCGCACCGATTTCAGCCAGCAGCTTCACGCTGGTCACCACGTCGTGCAGGTGCGGCACGTTGCTGATCACCACCGGCTCGTCGGCAAGCAGGGTGGCGAACAGAATCGGCAGCACCGCATTCTTGGCCCCGGAAATGCGGACCTCGCCCTGCAGCGGCACTCCGCCCTCGACCACGATTTTCTGCATGCTCATCCCTGCCCGGCTTCGGCAGGCGTCTTGGCGTCAATGCTCAGGGCGTGGATTTCCCGGCCCATCAACTCGCCCAGCGTGGCGTAGACCAGACGATGGCGCGCAAGCGGCAGTTTGCCGGCAAACGCCTCGCAGATGATGGTCGCCTCGAAGTGCACGCCGTCTTCCCCGCGCACATCCGCGCTGGCGCCGGGCAGGCCTTGTTCGATGAGGGTTTTGATGGTGTGGGGGTTCACGTATGGGGTCTCGCAATCGGAGCGGCGAGGCAGGCTCGCCGGAAGGTGAAGCGCGGAGTTCCGCCCGACTCGGGCAAGCGCACGCGCCGCGGTCGGTGATGGTTCAGCGGACGGGATACGCCAGCCCGCAATCTGCGTAAAATCAGCCGATCTAGCCTAGCGGAAAGCCCACTGCTCCGAAATGGCCACATCTCCCGAACTTCCCGAAAACCTGCACGAATTCGACTACGCCGCCAGCGGCCGCCGCGTTTTCGACATCGAAGCCAAGGCCCTGACCGCGGTTGCCACCCGTTTGGACGGCGAGTTCAGTGCGGCCTGCCGCTTGATGCTGGCAGCGCAAGGGCGCGTGGTCTGCACCGGCATGGGCAAATCCGGCCATGTCGCGCGCAAGATCGCCGCCACCCTCGCCTCCACCGGCACACCGGCGTTCTATGTGCATCCCGGCGAGGCCGGCCATGGCGACCTGGGCATGATCACCGACGCCGATGTCGTGCTGGCGCTGTCCTATTCGGGGGAAAGCGACGAAGTCGCCATGCTCCTGCCGGGTCTCAAGCGGCAGGGCAACAAGCTGATCTCGATGACCGGCCGCGCCGGCTCCACCCTGGCGCGCGCCGCTGACGTCCACCTGGACGTGAGCGTGCCGACCGAGGCCTGTCCGCTGCATCTGGCGCCGACCTCCAGCACGACGGCTTCGCTGGCGATGGGCGATGCGCTCGCCGTCGCCCTGCTGGAGGCGCGCGGCTTCACCGCCGACGATTTCGCCCGCTCCCACCCCGCCGGCGCGCTGGGGCGTCGGCTGCTGCTGCACATCGCCGACATCATGCATGTGGGCGCGGACGTCCCACGCGTGGGCGCACAGGCCAGCGTCAGCGAGGCGCTGGTGGAGATGACCCATAAGCGGCTGGGCATGACCGCGATCGTCGACCTGGCCGATGACCGCCTGCTCGGCCTCTACACCGATGGTGACCTGCGCCGGAGCCTGGACGACGATGAGGTCGACCTGCGCACCACGCGCATCGACGAGGTCATGACACGCAATCCGCGCACCATCGACCAGGGCGCACTGGCGGTAGAGGCCGCCCAGTTGATGGAAACCCACAAGATCAGCGGCCTGCTGGTCGTCGACGCGGATGGCCGCCTGGTCGGTGCACTCAACATCCATGACCTGCTGCGGGCTCGGGTCGTATGAGCATGTCCACGCCCCTGGTTCACACCGCGACCGGCACCGCCGTTGTGGAACGCGCGCGACGCGTGCAGCTGGCCTGTTTCGACATCGACGGCACGCTGACCGACGGCCGGCTGCGGTTCGACAGCGAGGGCCGAGAAACCAAGGCCTTCCACGTCCATGACGGCCTGGGCCTGGTGATGCTGCGCAAGGTCGGGATCGAGGTCGCCTTCATTACCGCCCGCGCCAGCACCATCGTGGAGCGCCGTGGCGCCGAGCTCGGGCTGAGCGAAGTCCACACCGCAGTCAGCGACAAACTCGCCACGGTGCGCGCGATTGCCACGCGCCTGGGCATCGGCCTGGACGCGGTGTCCTTCATGGGTGATGACCTCCCTGACCTGGGCGCCATGCAGCAGGTCGGATTTGCCGTGGCACCGGCCAGCGCCCACGTCTGGATCCGCGAACGCGCCCACTGGATTACAACGGCTCGCGCCGGCGAGGGAGCCGGACGGGAGTTGTGCGACCTGTTGTTGCACGCCCACGGCAAGGTCGACGCGTTGATCAACGCCGCGGCGCTTGAACAGGCCGATCGGACCGCACGCATAACGGGGCACAACGCATGAACTGGCGCATCCCCGTGGGCATTGTGCTGTTGCTGGGAGCGGTCGCCAGTGGTTGGGCGTTGCTGACCCGCATGACCACCGGTCCGGAACTGCGGCAGGAAATCGGCGGCCGGCCGGACTATCTGCTCAACGACTTCGAGCTGGTCGTGCTGGACGCGACGGGCAAGGAATCCTTCACCCTGCGCGCCCCGCGGCTCGCGCGTGACCCGGTGCTGGAAACCATGGACGTGACCACGCCCCGCTTCCTGATTCCGCCCAGGCAGGACAACGCCGACGCGTGGGAAGTGACGTCCAAGACCGGCTGGATCAGCGCCGACGGCGATGAGCTGCGCCTGCGCGGCGATGTCAATGCGGTCAGCGACGGACGCCACTCCGACAAGGTCAACATCGACACCCAGGAGCTGAACGTATTCCCGGATGCGGACCGCATCGATTCGCCGGTGCAGGTCACCATCAACCGGCCGGGCTCTATACTCCGCGGCAACGGGCTGGACGTGAATCTGGCCACCAAGCAGTACACGCTCCAATCGGAGGTTGAATCCAGCTATGCCCGCTAACCACACCAAGGCGCTCGTCGGCCTGCTCATCATCCTTGTTGCCGCCGCCACCCCGATGGCCATGGCGAAGAAATCCGATCGAAACCAACCGATGGACGTGAGCGCCGGCAAACAGGAAGGCAGCCTGGATGACAGCACGCCGACGGTCCTTTCCGGCGGTGTGGTGATCGACCAGGGCACCCTGCACGCCGAAGCCGTCCGGGCGGAGATCCGCGCGCGCGGCGGCGACATCGCCCAGGTCGTGCTGACCGGCTCGCCGGCCACGCTTTCCCAGCAGATGGACGACGGCAGCCGCATGAACGCCGTCGCGAGCAAGATCGACTACAACGTCACCACCGACACCGTCGTGTTCACCGGCAAGGTCAACATCAAGCAGCCGCGCGGCACCTTGAGCGGCGAACGCGTGGTCTACAACATGACCACCGGTCAGGTGACCAGCGGCGGTGAAGGCAACGGCCGCGTCAACATGCGGATCATGCCGCGCAACGCCGCCCCTGCCGAAAAGAACAAAGCCTCCGGCGAAGCGGAGACCGATTGATGCTGGTTGCCAAGGGCCTGCGCAAGTCCTACGGCTCGCGTGAGGTCGTCAGCGATTTCGGCCTGACGCTCGACGCCGGGGAAGTGGTCGGCCTGCTCGGGCCGAATGGCGCGGGCAAGACCACCTGCTTCTATATGATCGTCGGCCTGGTGCCGGCCGATGCCGGGCAGATCCTGCTCGACGGCAAGGACATCACCGGCGAGCCGATGCATGCCCGGGCCAAATACGGCATGGGCTACCTGCCCCAGGAGCCGTCGGTATTCCGCAAGCTCACCGTGGCCGACAACCTGCGCGTCGCGCTGGAGCTGCGCGAGGATCTGGACAAGGCCGGCCGCGAGCGCGAACTCGCCTCGCTGATGGAGGAGCTGCAGGTCAACCACGTCGCCAACCAGCTGGGCGCCAGCCTCTCGGGCGGTGAACGCCGCCGGGTCGAGATTGCACGCGCCCTGGCCGGCAATCCGCGACTGATGCTGCTCGACGAGCCGTTTGCCGGCGTCGACCCGATCTCCGTGGCGGACATCCAGCGCATCGTGCGCCATCTCAAGAATCGCGGCATCGGCGTGTTGATCACCGACCACAACGTGCGCGAAACCCTGGGCATCTGCGACCGCGCGTATATCCTCAACGCAGGCAGCGTGCTCGCGCAGGGGGCGCCGGACACGCTGCTCGCCAACCCGGACGTGCGCCGGGTCTATCTGGGCGACACCTTCCGCCTGTAGCGTTGCATCACACATCGAAGCCGACCATTGCGGGCATGATGTAAGGCCGCCGCGCGGAACCGTGTCTGCGCCGCAACCATACGGTGACCATGAAGCCCCAACTGCAGACATCACTCGGCCAGAGCCTTGTCATGACACCCCAGCTGCAGCAGGCCATCCGGCTGCTGCAGATGTCTTCGGCTGAACTCGAGGCGGAACTGGCGGCTGCGGTCGAGTCCAACCCGCTGCTGGACTGGACCGAACACACCACGGATGCCGCGATCCCGGATCCGGCCGGCGGTGACGATGCATCTGGCGACAAGGCAGCGGTCCACGAAAACGACACCCCGGCGCCCCCCGAGGCGGATTGGGGCCCCGACGACGGCGAGGTCTGGTATCAGCGCGTCGGCCCGGCCGATCCCGACAGCGAGCGTGACCCGGCCGAGCAGGTGGCCGAGTCGGAAAGCCTGCAGGATTACCTGTTGTGGCAGCTGCACCTGAGCCACCTGTCACCGCGCGACCGCCAGATCGCGGTGGTGCTGATCGAGTCCATGGACGAGGCCGGGTATTTCCGGGAATCGCCGGAGTCGGTCGCTGCGACCCTTGCGCCCGAGTTGATCGTAGACGAGGAAGAAGTCCTCACGGTGCTGCACCAGATCCAGCGTTTCGACCCGATCGGCGTCGGTGCACGCGACCTCGCCGAATGCCTCAGCCTGCAACTGCGGCAGCTCGACGAATGCATCCCGGGGCGCGAGCTGGCCCTCACCCTGGTGCGCGATCACCTCGAGCGGCTGCCGCGGATGGGCGCTGCGGGTCTGGCGACCGAGATGAAGCTGGCCGTGAGCGAGGTGGAAACGGCCGTCGATTTGCTGCGTTCGCTGGAGCCGCGTCCGGGCGCGGGGATCGGCGATATCGCCGAGGACACCTACGTCGCTCCCGACGTCGTGATCTGGCGCCAGCACGGCATGTGGCGGGTGGCCCTTTCCGAGAGCATGCGGCCACGCATCGGCATCCATCGCGGCTACGAGAACATGATCCGCCACGCCGACTCCGCCGACGCCAACTACCTCAAGGGGCACCTTCAGGAAGCGCGCTGGTTGCTCAAGAGCCTGGAGGCACGCGGGGTGACGATGCTGAAAGTCGCCCGCTGCCTGATCAGCCAGCAGGCCGGCTTCCTGGAGTTCGGCAACGCGGCGCTGCGTCCGCTGACATTGCGTGAGGTGGCAGCCGAGATCGGCATGCACGAATCGACGGTGTCGCGCGCCATCGCGCGCAAGTACGCCCGCACACCACGCGGCACCATCCCGCTGCGCGCGTTCTTTGCCTCCGGCATTGACACCGGCAGCGGTGGCGAGGCGTCGAGCATCGCCATCCAGTCGATGATCCGCGAGTTGATCCAGGCCGAGAACCCGCGCAAGCCGCTGTCGGATGCGCGCCTGGCCGAAACGCTCAAGGCCGCCGGCATCCCGGTTGCCCGCCGCACCGTAGCCAAGTACCGCGAGGCGATGGGGATCGTGTCCTCCCAGGACCGGGTGCGCATGGCCTGAACGGGCGGATTCACGGAGCCCGGGCTGGGCTATGCTGGTCTCCCGTCGCCAGGTAAAGGAGTCTTTCCATGCGGATTGAAATCTACGGCCAGCAGCTTGACGTCACCCCCGCCCTGCGCGAATACGTGGAGACCAAGTTCGGCCGCCTGCAGCGACATTTCGAGCAGCCCTTCGAGGTGCGCGTGCAGCTGGGACTGGACAAGCCTGACCATCGCGCCGAGGCGAACATCGTCTGTGCCGGCCGCACGCTCCACGCCGATGCGGCAGCACCCGACATGTACTCGGCGATCGACCTGCTCGTGGATAAACTCGACCGCCTGCTGCTCAAGCACAAGGGCAAGCAGGTCGACCAGTCGCGCCGCGCCGAAAGCCTCTCCCGAATCGGTGAAACCGGTTAGCCAAGATGCCCCTGATTGATCTTTTGAGCGCCGGACGCGTCGCCATCGTGTCCGGCAGCCGGGACCGTGCCGCGGTGATCGAGACCGCGGCGCGCCTGCTGGCCACGCCAGCGAGCGATGACGCGACGCCCGAGGGCGTGGCCACCCCCGCTTCCGAGCTGATCGGTGACAGCCTGCACGCGCGCGAACAGCTGGCCAGCACCGCCATCGGCCACGGCGTCGCCATCCCGCACGGCCGCCTGGATTCCATCGACGACAGCCGTGGCGCCTTCCTTCGCCTGGCCGAGCCGGTCGACTTCGGTGCCGCCGACGGCATCCCGGTCGACCTGGTCATGGCCATGGTGGTACCGCTGCACTCGAACATGAAGCACCTGGAACAGCTGGCGGAGCTTGCCGAATACTTCTCCGATCCCGCGTTTCGGCTGCGCCTGCGCGAGGCGGGCGATACCCTCGAGCTGACCCGCTGCCTGCTGGCCGCCCCCGCCTGCCCCAGCGTCGCCTGACATGCCGATGTCCAGTGCCCGCATCAGCGCCGAGGATCTGTTTGAACGGCAGCGCGAACGGCTTCAATTGCGCTGGTACGCCGGCCAGGCCGGGCGGGGACGCGTGCTCGAGGCGGTCGATACCCTGGACCGGCGCCCCTCGCTGGCCGGTTACCTCAACGCCATCTATCCCAACAAGGTGCAGATCCTGGGCGCCGAGGAACTGGCCTGGCTGGACTCGCTGGACTCACGCCACCGCTGGGAGACCATCGAGAGGATCATCCAGTTCCGTCCGCTGGCGATGGTCATCAGCAAGGCGCAGGACTGCCCGGCCGACCTGCTGGAGGCGGCCGAGGAATCGATGACGCCGTTGTGGGGATCTCCGCTGCGCGGCCATGAGCTGCTCAACCACCTGCAGTACCAACTGGCGCGCACGCTCGCGCCGCGGGTCACCCTGCATGGCGTGTTCATGGAGATCTATTCGATCGGTGTGCTGATCACGGGGGATTCGGGTGTTGGTAAAAGCGAACTCGCGCTGGAGCTGATCACCCGCGGCCACCGGCTGGTTGCGGACGATGCGCCCGAGTTCACCCAGATCGCGCCTGATGTGCTGGACGGGACCTGTCCGGAGCTGCTGCAGGACCTGCTGGAGGTGCGCGGCCTGGGCGTGTTGAACATCCGCCAGATGTTCGGCGACACCGCGGTCAAGAGCAACAAGTACCTGCGCCTGATCACCCACCTGACCCAGCCCGGCGACGTCCCCGCCGACTCCGGCGGCCTTGAACGATTGATCGGTGACAATTCGGCGCGCCGCGTGCTCGATCTCGACGTGCCGATGACGACCCTGCCGGTCATGCCCGGGCGCAACCTGGCCGTCCTCGCCGAAGCGGCGGCCCGCCTGCACAGCCTGCGCATGAAAGGCATGGACCCCGCCGCGGCGTTCATCGCCCGCCACAGCAACTTCCTGGAACGCGGTACCCCCTGAGCCCATGGACAAGACGGAAAACGACCTCCCCACGCCCCCCACCGATGAGAAACCGCTCGCTGAAGCGGCGCTGGTGATCGTCAGTGGCATGTCCGGCTCGGGCAAATCCGTAGCCCTGAAGACTTTCGAGGATCTGGGCTACTACTGCGTCGACAACCTCCCGGCCGAGCTGCTGCCGGCATTTGTCCGCGCCGCCACCGCCAACCTGGCCGAAACGGAGACCGCAAAACTGGCCGTCGGCATCGACGTACGCACCAGTCACCGCGACCTGGCCAGCATCCCGGGATGGCTCGCCGAGCTGGGCAAGCTGGGCATGGACCCGCGGGTGATTTTCCTGGAGACCCGTGACGACATCCTGATCAAGCGCTACGCCGACACCCGCCGCCGCCACCCGCTCAGCCACCTGGGCCTGGCGCTGGCGGATGCGATCGCGCTGGAGCGCCAGGTGCTGCGTCCGCTGCGCCAGCTGGCCGATTCCCAGCTGGATACCAGCGATCTCAACGTCCACCAGATGCGGCGGCACATCATCACCCGCTTCGCGCTGGGTGACACCAGCACTGTCTCGCTGCTGTTCGAGTCCTTCGCCTACCGCCACGGCGTGCCGGCGGATGCCGACTTCGTGTTCGATGCGCGCTGCCTGCCCAATCCGCATTGGGATCCCGGCCTGCGACCGCTGTCGGGAAGGGATGCTCCGGTGGCGGAGTTCTTTGCCAACCAGCCGCTGGTGAACGAGTTCGCCGACCAGGTCGGCGCACTGCTGGAAACCTGGCTGCCGCGCCTGCACACCGACACCAGCCGCAGCTACATCACCGTCGCCTTTGGTTGCACCGGCGGCCGCCACCGCTCGGTGTATCTGGCCGAGCGCATGGCCCGTGCCGCGCGCGAGCAGGGCTGGGACGAAGTCGCCGTGCACCACCGCGAACTGGACTAGAGCGCCGCGCCGCTACATTGCAACGACGCCGGCTACCGGCAGCGCACCGCCGTCTGTTAACTTTGTCGCATGTCTGTCGGTATTCTCCTGCTCACCCACGAAGGTATCGGCAGCACCATTCTTGCGGTCGCGTCGGGCCTGCTCAATCCACTCCCGTTGCGGGTGGAAGCGCTGGAGGTCGGCTTCGACAGTGACCCCGATGCGATGTTGCCAAAGGCCAGTGCGGCGATGCGCCGCGTGGACGATGGTGATGGCGTATTGGTGCTGACCGATATGTACGGTGCGACGCCGAGCAACCTGGCGGCTGCGCTGGCGCACCTGGGCACGCGGGTCCACCGCGTCTCCGGGCTCAGCCTGCCGATGCTGCTGCGCGTGTTGAACTACGCCGAGCTGGGGCTGGATGAACTGCCAGCGGTCGCCGCCGCTGGCGCGCGCAACGGCGTGCGTCAGGACGACTGGTGACCAGCGCCACCCGCAGCGGCTCCTCTTGATGACGGTTTCCGGAACACTGCCATGATCGAACGCGATTTGACCGTCTCCAACCGCCTGGGCCTGCATGCGCGCGCGACCGCCAAGCTGGTCCAGCTGCTGTCGGGCTACCAGTCCAATGCCACCCTGATCGCCAAGGGCCGCGAGGTGAATGCGAAGAGCATCATGGGCGTCATGCTGCTGGCCGCCGGCCAGGGCACCCAGGTGCGCCTGCGGGTGGAAGGCGAGGACGAATCCAATGTCGCCGACGCGGTGGCCGCGCTGTTCGACCGCCGCTTCGACGAGGACCAGTAAGCCGGCATGCGGCAGGAACTGTCCGGACTGGCAGCATCGCGGGGCAGCGCCCTTGGACGTGCCCGCGTGCGCCTGCCACACGTGGTCGATGTGGTCGCCGAGTACATCGACCCGGCGGATGTGGATGCGGAGCTGGCGCGCCTGCACGACGCCATCGACCGGGTCCGCACCGAGATGCACGCCATGCGCGACCGCCTCCAGGGCGCACTGGCGCATGAGGTCGGCGAGTTCCTCGACCTGCATGCGCTGCTTCTGGACGACCCGGAGTTGCTGCACGGCCTGGACGAGCTGATCCGCACCGACCACAGCAGCGCCGACTACGCCCTGCGCCAGCAACGAGACCGTATCGCGGCCGTGTTCGCGCGGATGGACGACGACTACTTCCGCAGCCGCATGGATGACATCGACCAGGTCATCGCGCGCGTACACGCGAGCCTGCATCGCCGCCTGAACGACACCGCCGGGGTCGCCGGGGAAATCCTGGTGACCGACAACGTCGCCCCGGCCGAGCTGGCCCAGCTGCAGCAGCAGGGGGTGGTCGCCATCGTGACGTCCTCCGGCAGCGCGCTCTCGCACAGTGCGATCCTTGCCCGCAGCCTGCACCTGCCGATGGTGGTGGGCGTGCCGGGGCTGTTGCAGCGGGTCAACGACGGCGATGCGCTGATCGTGGACGGCAGCGCCGGCACCGTGGTGATCGAACCGCGCGCCCCGGACCTGCGCAACCACCGGGCCCAACTGCGCGCGCAATCACGCGACCAGCGCGCGCTCAACCGCCTGCGCAGCGAGCCCAACCGCAGCCGCGACGATGTCAGCATCGAGGTGCACGCCAACGCCGAATCGCGCGAGGACGTCGCCGAGGCCCACGCCCTGGGCGCAACCGGGATCGGCCTGTACCGCACAGAGTTCCTCTTTCTGCGCAGCAACGACCTGCCCGACGAACAGGAGCAGTTCCACGCCTACCGGGATGTCGTGCTGGGCATGAGCGGTCGCCCGGTCACGATCCGCACCCTGGACCTGGGCGCGGACAAGGCCGACCGCACGGGCCTGGCGCTGCGCGATGAGCCCAACCCGGCGATGGGCGTGCGCGGCATCCGCCTGTCGCTGGCCCGCACCGGGCTGCTGGAGACGCAACTGCGCGCCATCCTGCGCGCCTCCGGTTACGGACCGGTCCGCATCCTGCTGCCGATGGTGACCATGCGCGAGGAAGTGCGCACCGTGCGCGCGGAGCTGGACCGCATCGCCGCCGAGCTGCGCGGCGAGGGCCACGAGATCGCCCCGCGTGTGGCCCTGGGCACGATGATCGAGGTGCCCGCCGCGGCGATCGCCCTGTCGGGCTTCATCAGCGACATCGATTTCGTCGCGATCGGCACCAACGACCTGATCCAGTACCTGCTCGCCGCCGACCGCAACAACGATGCGCTCGGCGAGCTGCATACCCTGCTCCACCCCGCCGTCCTGCGGGTGATGCGCGACGTGTTGCTGTTGGCAAAAAAGCACGCGATCCCGGCGTCGGTGTGCGGCGAGATCGCCGGCGATGCGCGTTTCAGTCCGCTGTTGCTGGCGCTGGGGCTGGAGCAGTTCAGCGTGCACCCCAGCAGCCTGCTGGAAGTGCGCCGCACGATCCGCTCCTGCGATGTGCACGCGCTGCGGGCCCGCGCACCGGCCCTGATGCGGGCACGCGACCGCGCCCAGATCGAGCACTGGATGGAGCGCCAGCTCGCCAGCTAGGCCGGTACCCGGGCGGGTCAGTTCTTGGGTCGGCGAGGGTCAGTCGCCGACAGTCTCCAAGGCCGGCGCGGTGCAGTTGCCCGGCCCGGCCTTCACCGCCGCCAACACCATCTCGGTATCGCGGTCGATCATGACGAACAGCGTGCCGTCGCGGACCCAGTCCCCGGTCTCTTCGCTGCCGGTGGACTCGTTGCTGCGGGCGAAAACCCCCGCGCGGTCGTCGCCCACCTGCACCTCGATCTTGGACGACATCGACGGCGGAACGTCCCAACTGACCTTGGCCCGGTAAGCCCCGTCAGCCTTGCACCCGGTACCCACCTGATTCACGGTGAACTCCACGCCCGGCTCGAAGAAGGGCAGCTGCTCCGGCGTGGGCGGCGCGCTGCAGGCAGCCAGCGCAAGCGCCAATGCCAGTGAGGTCGCAGCAGGAACGAATCGTAAGGCCATGTCGTACGTCCGATGTTGAATGCGGCATACCAATACCATGAAGCACCCGCGGCTGTGCAGCGCCGGCCGCAGCGCGGATAATCGCACCACGACCGACAACACTGATCGCATCCATCTCGGATGCGGCTTCCGAACAAGGAGCACGCATGGCCGAGACCGTCCGCCAGGACAAGACGTCGCATCAGTTGCGCCTGCTCGCCGACGCGCTCGACAGCGGCCGGCTGGGTCCGATCCGGCGTCTGGTCAACACGCTCTCGCCCGCGGAAATCGGCAACCTGCTCGAGTCGCTCCCTTTGGACGAGCGCGTCGTGGTCTGGGGCCTGGTCGATCCCGAAGATGACGGTGAGGTACTGCTGCACGTCGGTGACGAGGTCCGTGAAAGCCTGCTGGCGGACATGGACGCGGATGAAATCGTCGCGGCGGTCGAGGACCTGGACATCGACGACCTGGCCGATCTGGTCGGTGACCTGCCGGCCACCGTTCTGGATGAAGTCCTCAAGTCGATGGACCGCGAGCACCGCGAGCGCCTGGAGCAGGCACTCTCCTACCCCGAAGGCACCGCCGGGCGACTGATGAACCCCGACGTGGTCACCGTGCGTGCCGACGCCACCGTGGACGTGGTGCTGCGCTTCCTGCGCCTGCGCGGCGAGCTGCCCGAACACACCGACTACCTTTACGTGGTCAGCCGGCGCCACCAGTACCGCGGCCGCCTCGGACTGGCGACCCTGCTGACGCACGACCCTTCAACGCCCATCAACCGGCTGCTGGATTCGGAACAGCCGGCGTTCGACGTGGAGGACTCCAGCGACGAGGTCGCGCGCCAGTTCTCCGACCACGACTGGCTCAGCGCGCCGGTGGTCGACAACAACCACACCCTGCTGGGACGGATCACGATCGACGACGTGGTCGACATCATCCGCGACCGCGCCGAACACCAGGCGCTCAGCGCCGCCGGCCTGGCCGAGGACGAGGACATGTTCAGCCCGGCGCGGCGCGCGTTCCGCCGCCGGCTGGTGTGGCTGGGCGTGAACCTGTGCACCGCATTCCTGGCGGCGGGCGTCATCGGCCAGTTCGAGGGCTCCATCGACAAGATCGTGGCGCTGGCGATCCTGATGCCGATCGTCGCGGGCATGGGAGGCAATGCCGGCACCCAGGTACTCGCGCTGATGATCCGGGCGCTGGCGCTGGACCAGATCGGCTCGTCCAACATCGGCGCACTGCTGCGCAAGGAGCTGCGCGTGGCGCTGATCAACGGCGTTTGCCTGGGCATTGGCCTGGGGCTGATCGTGCTGCTGTGGTTCCACGACCCGCTGCTGTCGGCGGTGATCGGTACCGCGCTGACCATCAACCTGCTCACCGCCGCCGCCGGCGGCGTGATGGTGCCGGTGACACTCAAGCGCATGGGCTTTGACCCCGCGCTGGCCGGTGGCGTCGTGCTGACCACCATCACCGACGTGATGGGTTTCCTGAGCTTCCTGGGCCTGGCCACGCTGGTGTTGCTGCGTTGAGGACGGACAGCGCGGACGCCGCTGCTAAGCTGCCTTCGAATTCCGGTGGGAGCTGTTGACCATGTTTTCGCGCCTGCAGTGGCTCGTCCTCCAGCTCTCCCGCCAAATGTGGCTGCGGGCCACGGCGTTCTCCCTGCTGGGGGTCGTAACCGCGCTGGCGGCGATCGTGCTCAAGCGTTTCATCCCGCCGGAGGTGACAACCCAGATCGGCGCGACCGCCGTCGGCAGCCTGCTCAACATCATCGCCAGCAGCATGCTGGCGGTGACGATTTTCTCATTGAGCACGATGGTCGCGGCGTTCGCGTCCTCGACCAACAACGTCACCCCACGCGCCACGCGGTTGCTGAGCGCGGATGCAACGGCGCAGAACGCGCTGGCGACCTTCGTGGGCTCGTTCCTTTTCAGCGTGGTCGGCATCATTGGGCTGCACACCGGCCTGTACGGCGACAGCGGACGGGTGATCCTGTACGCGGTGACGCTCGGCGTGCTGGTGATCATCGTGATCACCCTGCTGCGCTGGATCGACTACGTGCTCGAACTCGGCCGGGTGGGCCCCACCAGCGAGCGGGTGGAAAAGGAAGCCACCAAGTCCATACGCGCCCGCTACAAGCTGCCCTACCTGGGCGGCGCGCCGCTCCACGAGCACAGCGATGCAACCGACAAGCCGGGAATGCCGCTGACCGCGCGCAAGATCGGCTACGTCCAGTACATCGACATGGGCGCCCTGCAGGAACTTGCCGAAGAATCGGACCTGCACGTGGTGGTCCACCTGCTGCCCGGTGAACTCGCCGGACCGGGCCGGCCCGTCGCATCGGTCACCGGCACCCACGATGAAGAGACAATGCGCAAGCTGGCCAGGGCGTTCAACATCTCCTCGGAGCGATCTTTCGACCAGGATCCGCGGCTGGGGCTGTGCGTCATGGCGGAAATCGCCTCGCGCGCGCTGTCCGCCGCCGTCAATGACCCCGGCACCGCCATCGAGATCCTCAGCCGCGGCGCGCGCGTCCTCGCCCAATGGTCCTCGCCGTACTCCGACGAACTGGACGAGGACGAAGAAGTCCGGTTTCCCCGCATCCGCGTGCCGGGAGTGAAGCTGGACGAACTGTTCGATGACTTCTTCGTGGCCATCGCCCGCGACGGCGCCGCCACCGTGGAGGTGGCGATCCAGTTGCAGAAGGTGCTGCACATGCTGGCCACGGTGGACCAGCCGCGCTACCGGCAAGCGGCGTTGCAACAGTCACGCAGCGCCCTGGCGCGCTGCGAAAACGCGCTCAGCCTGCCTGACGACATCCAGCGCGTGCGCGCCGCCGCCGCGCGGGTTGCGCAGGCGGCGGGCGGCGTGTCGGCGATCAGCTGAGCGGCATCAATTCTCGACGTCGAACTTGCCGTCCACGTCGTAGATCTCTTGCGTGTGGTCGATGTTGAGCCGCTGCAACTTCCCGCTGAAGTGTCCCGCAGCGCGTTTCCCATCCTCGAAGGTCTCCATCACGATGCGCATCGGCTGCTTCTCGCCCTTGGAGGAGAACGCCATCGACGGACCCTGCTGGCGCTCGGTGGCGGCATCGGTATCAAAGTTGAAGGTGGCCTCCGTCACGCCGCTGGCCTCGGTGGACTCGCCTACGCCTGCCGGCTGCGTGCCGAGGATCGCCCCGGTCAGCACGTGCTTGCCATCCGTCGAGCGCAGCCGCTCGTTGGGGGACACGGTGAGGCTGAACATGCTGTCGGACAGATAGGTGCGCAGCTCCCGGCTATCGGCGGGGACCTCGAACGTCGCCGGTTCTGCAAACGCCGGTCCACTGATGGTGAAGCTGAGCCCGTCCACCGACTTGGCGGCCGCCGGTGCGCGGTCGCTCGCGCTCCCCTCCGCAGACGGCGCACCGGACTCCGCGCAGGCAGACAACAGCCCGAAGCAGAGCAAGATCCCCAACTTCCCCAGGACATTCTTCATCGATCCGTGCATTTCGGCTCTCCGTGTGTGGTTCCGGTCGTCGCGATCGACGCCGCTGCTGACTTGCAGTGCCCGCAGCATAGCCGCAGGCGGTCGGCATTACCCCGCCGGAGGCCCCTTGAGCTCGACCCGATTGCCTTCAGGATCAAACAGGTACTGCGACGGCCCCTGCCCCAACGCGCCGTAGCGCGACCCGAACTCGCCCACCTCGGCGCCGTGCGCGCGCAGATGCCCCTCGATGGCCGCGCGGTCAAACGGCAGCACCTGCAAGCACAGATGGTCCATGTTGTGGCCCTCCTCGCCCGGCGCCGCACCGCCCTCGCGACCCAGCTCGCCGGCCACATCGACCAGGTCGATCAACGAGTCCCCGGCGCGTAACTGCAGCAGCCCGATGTCGTCCTGCCGCCGCTCGACCGAGCAGCCGAGCACGTCGCAATAGAACGCCTGCATCGCGGCCATGTCGCGCACGCGCAGGACGACGTGGTCGAGGCGCTGGAGGGTGAAGGGGATGCGCATGAGCCGCGCCGATGAGGTTAGAGAGGGAGCCTAGCGCACCACATGCACTGAGCGGCTAATAGCCCAACGCCCTTGTAGGGATGGGGTTAGCATTGGGATTAGCCGAGGAACCCTATATGACCCAGGACATCGAAACGCTGAGGAACGCCCTGCGCGAATTCGCAGAAGCGCGCGATTGGAAGCAATTTCACTCCCCCAAGAATCTCGCAATGGCGTTGTCCGTCGAAGCTGCCGAACTGCTGGAGCATTTCCAATGGCTCACCGACGAACAGAGTCGATCTTTATCCAGCAAAAAGCACGAACAAGTAAGCGACGAGATAGCCGACGTTTTTATCTACGTTTTACAGTTGGCGGACAAGTTAAGTGTTGATCCGGTCGCGGCTGCTTGGCGCAAGATGAAAAAAAACGGAGAGAAATACCCAGTAGATCTAGCGAAAGGGCAAAGTACAAAGTACACCGATCTACCTTCGCCGCGGCCAGGAGATCGGAAGCCTTGATCATCTACCAAGGTACCAAAACACGCTTCCTGCACGACACGGACAACAGGGACATCGAGGATGTGGTGTCCAGTGCGTATCTGGCCGCTACCGGAAAATATGTTCCCCACGCTGAGATTCGATCCTGGCGCGAATCTCTGGGACAGATGGCAAAGGTGCTTCGCGACAAGGACATGCCCGATGATATGGGTGTCGGTATCGAATACGGGATTCCGCAAACATCCAAGAGGATAGATTTTATTCTCTCTGGCCGCGGCTCGGACAACCGACCACGCCTGATTGTAGTGGAACTAAAGCAGTGGTCCTCGTCTAAACTCACTGACAAGGACGGCATAATTATAGCCCACAGGGGAGGCGCGCATGAGCGCGAAGGAGCTCATCCCTGCTACCAAGCCTGGTCTTACGCGGCGCTACTCGAAGGGTTTAACGAGGCGGTATACGATGGTGACGTCACACTCAAACCTTGCGCATATCTTCACAACTACAATGACGATGGAATAATAAGCAACCAACACTACGCAGCATACATTGAAAAAGCACCGCTGTTCTTACGCGGAGATGACGAACGCGAGCGCCTTAGGGACTTCATAAAAAGCCAAGTGAAACACGGGGACAAGGCAGAGCTACTCTACAAAATAGAAAACGGTCGTATCCGCCCATCGAAAATGCTTTCCGACAGCTTGGCCAAAATGCTCAAGGGCAACCGAGAGTTCGTTTTGATAGATGAGCAGAAGGTGGTTTACGAAACGGCACTCGTTCTGGCCCGGGCTGCACGCGTTGACAAAAAGCTGGTCGCTATCATCAAAGGGGGACCGGGCACCGGGAAGTCTGTCGTCGCGATCAACTTGATTGTGGCATTAACCCAGCTTGGGCTTCTTACTAAGTATGTGTCCAAAAACTCTGCCCCTCGAAGCGTGTACAAGCAGCGACTCACGGGGAGCTTCACCCAGGTAGAGATATCCAGCCTTTTCAGCGGCTCAGGCGCGTTTACCACAACCGAGCCAAATATATTTGACGCCCTGATCGTAGACGAGGCCCATCGACTTAACAAACATTCCGGACTCTACGGGAATCTTGGTGAGAACCAAATAAAGGAGATAATCAATAGCGCCAAGTGCACCATCCTGTTCGTTGATGACGACCAGATCGTAACAATCAACGACATCGGACACTCGAGCGAACTGGAGCGATGGGCGATCGAGCTAGGAGCACAGGTCACGCACCTTGAGCTTGCTTCACAATTTAGGTGCAATGGGTCGGATGGCTATCTCGCTTGGCTTGATAACTTGCTAGGCATCCGCGAGACAGCCAACGAGGACTTCGATCCCGACGCGTTTGACTTCCGTGTGATCGACTCACCAACCGAACTCCACAGGCAAATATCGAAGAAGAACCAAGCTAACAACAAGTCACGCGTGGTAGCTGGCTATTGCTGGGACTGGCCGAGCAAAAAATCCCCGACGCCTTTGACATTGTGATTCCTGAGCACTCCTATGAAAAGCAATGGAATTTGAATAAAGATGGAAGCCTGTGGCTGATTGCGGCGAACTCAATTAACGAAGTTGGCTGCATACACACTTGTCAAGGATTAGAACTCGACTACGTGGGCGTTATTGTTGGCCCCGACCTACTCGCTCGGGGCGGCACCTTGGTAACCGCGCCCGAAAATAGATCTAGTCGAGACCGTTCGATACGCGGCTACAAAAAGCAAATGAAGGTCGACCCGGCCGCAACCCGCGAGCGGGTCGATCGCATAATTCGAAATACGTATCGGACCCTTATGACGCGTGGAATGAAGGGTTGTTACGTCTACTGTGTCGACCCGGAGATGCAGGCGTTTTTGAAAGATCGAACTGGCAGCGCTTTGGCCAGGTAAAGCGCGTGCGCGTAAGGGCGCTCAACGGTTGCTTAGCTCGCCCTGCATTTTTCCAGGCTCACCTTCATGTGTACTGACCCGCCACAGTGTTGTAGTCCTACATTTACTTGCGGCACCTGCTTAGCTTCTCATCCACCTAGGTCGGTCCGCATCCGCCACACTTCCCACACCCCAGCCGCCGGCCTCGCCGGCACGCACGACTCACGCCACAGGGAATGCGGCGGGGCGGTGTTGGTGGGCTTGCAGGCGCGCATGGCGTGCCGGCCCCGGCGCCTCACTGGAATGCAAAGGAGTTGCAATGAGCCAGAACCTGATCAACCTCACCCTGTCCGACGCCCAGCTGGATGCCGTGGACCAGGCCTTGACCGAGCTGGAGACCCAGCTGGTTGCGTTGGTGGCGATGAACGCCGCCCAGCGCCGCAAGCTGGCGCGCATGGGCGACAAGTCCGAGACGTTCTGCCGGCAGACCTTGAACGTGCTCAGCCAGAACCCGCAGGTGGTGCCGCCAAGCCTGAAGCTCGCCGAGGCGCTGGAAGACCTGGCCGCGCTGGACCGGCTGCGTCCGCGGATGCAGCGCTTGCAGCGTCTGGCCGAGCGCGGCGCGGACAGTGAGACGGCGCTGGGCAGCGACATCATGCGGTGTGCGCTGGACGGTTACGCGCTGCTGAAGGTGGCTGGCCGCAATCAGGGGCTGGAAGGGCTGCGCAAGGAGCTGGGCGCGCGCTTCGCCAAAAACAGCCGCTCGACAGAGGAAAAGCCTGAGATGGCGTAAGGCAGCGATGTGTGAAAAGGCCGCCTTCGGGCGGCCTTTTTTGTGCGCCGGGAAAAGTGGTGCCGGTGCCGAAAATTTCGCCATCGTTGGCACTTCCGGTGGCGCACGCGCCGTGTGGAACGGCAGTCGAGGACCAAGACGGTACAGCGACGCCGCTTTTTGCGGCACCCGCGCCCCTTGGGGCGCCGACGTCGGGACTTTGAGCCGTACCGCACGGGCACACCACGGCAGTGATGCCGCTTTCCGCGGCAGGATTCGTGCTTATGGCGCCGCCTGCGCCGGTCAAACCTCCGACAACGGCGGTTTGGCCGCCGGCACAGCCGCTGGGAGTCACTTGCATCGCGCTCAAGCGCTCATCGGCGGTCGCGCCCTGCATTCCTGGGCCTCCTACTGTCCCGGACACGACAAGGCCGCCCGCGGGCGGCCCTGTCCAAAGTTAACGATCCGCGTCTTTAAGAACGCGACCGCATTACTCGCGCATCTTGACCGGTACTCCGGGCTTCACCACGTCAGCCAGCGCGGCGACGCTCCAGTTGGTCATGCGGATGCAGCCGTTGGATTCGGTCTTGCCGATCTTGGCCGGGTTGGGCGTGCCGTGGATGCCGTAGTGCTCCTTGCTCAGGTCGATCCAGGTGGTACCGACCGGGTTGTTGGGGCCCGGCGGGATCTCGGCTTTCTTGTCGGAGGCCTTGGTGCCCGCGATCAGCTTCGGATCGAAGTACCACACGGGGTCACGGGCGACGCCGTTGATCTTCCAGTCGCCGATCGGCAACGGGAACTGCGCGCTGCCGGTGGTCACCGGGTAATGCCCGATCACCTTGCCCGACTCGTCCATCAGCAGCAGGGCGGAGTCGGACTTGTCGATCACCACCTTGGCCGGGGTCGGCAGGCGGGTAGCGGCCTGGATGTTGGGTACGGTGATGGTCTCGCCAGAGGCGAACTTCACACCGGGGTTGAGCTTGGCCAGCAGCGCCGGGCTGGAGTGGAACTGCTCGGCCACCTTCTCCTCCACCGACTCGTAGGGCAGCGCGTCCACCTTGGCCATGGCGGCGTGCCCGCTAGGGGTCGCGGCAAACGGGCCGGCCACGTCGTCGGCGGTGAGGGTGTATTCGATCAGGATGGGCGCGTCATCCTCGTCCAGAAGCTCCCACGTGGCGGCGTCCATCGTGCCGGTCGGCTTGATGTCATTCGCACGCTGGAATGCGTCCACCGCGCGGCCCATGTTGCTGCCCACGGCACCGTCGATCTCGCCGGGCGAGAAGAACGCCCGCTCCAGCAGCACCTGCGCGCGCAGCGTGCTGTCCTTGGCCAGCTCCGCATCGGCCGGCGCGGCAGTCACCGGCGGCAGCGGCTCAGGCTCGGCCTTCTTGTCGGCGGGCAGTGTCTCGGAGGATTTCTCGTCATCCGGCGGCGGCACCCGATCATCCGGTGCGATCGGCGCGACCGGCTTCGGGTTGGCGGGGTCGGCGTCCTGGACGCCCGTCATATCGGAATTGCCGGCGGTGCCGGCGGTGGCCGGGTCCTGGACGGTGGCGGCGTTGGGAGAAACGCTTGCGTCAAGCTCCGCCGCCGGAATCGATGACTGGCTGCAGGCCGCCGACATCGCGACGGGCAACAACGCGACCATCAGGGCGCGGGCAAGGGTCTTGGAGTGCAAGGACTGGGTCATGGGGATGCCGGACTCGTTGGGGATGCTGTGCAGCAACCTAAAGCGTCGGGCGTGAATGCAATCTCTTGATGGGCGCTGGAACTGAACAAAGCCGTTACCGCCGAGCCCACTCACGCGCCGGCAGCAGGCAAACGGAATCCCTACCTGCCGGTCCGAGACGAATGAGACTCGCGCACCCAGAGGCAAGCGAAGCAGCGCCGTATCACCAGGAGACGTAGAATCCGCGATGTCCCATCAAGGACAAGGAGAAAACATGACAAGGATGTGGATTGTGCTTGGTGACGCCACTTCGAGCGGCGGCACCGTGATCAGCGGATCACCCTTCACCGACATCGACGGCAAGCCTGTCGCGCGAATCAACGACATGGCGACTTGCCCCACCCACAAGGGCACGTTCCCGATCGTAGATGGGGACCCGACGACCATCATCGACGGCCAGGCGGTGGCCCTGCATGGAAGTTCGATTGCGTGTGGCTGCAAGGTGCTGGCGGTGAAACAGATGCGGGTGTTTGTGGACGCAGGGTCTGGAGCATCGACCGCAGCCGTCGCGGCGGACGCAGCAGCCAACGCCAATGCTGCGAAGGCGAACCATAATGGCGGACCGAGTCCTGCAGCCCGCACGATTAGGGACAGTGCATTCGATGAGCAGATCCGGTTCGTCGGCCCAACCGGTTCGGCGCTGTCCAATATCCGGTATGTGCTGCAGCTGGAAGACGGGACCGAGGTCGACGGCGTAACCGATGACGACGGCCGGACACAGCGCGTCGCGTCCTCCGCTCCGCTCGGCATTACCAGGGCCGAGCTGGTCGCCCCCGAGCAGGAAGCCAGTTGCTGTGCTGCCTTTGGCCTTCCGTCGCAAACAGTTGAAGTGGCATTGGCCGGCGCACGCACCAATGCGACCGCCGTTGGATCATCCGTGCATGAGGCCGTAGCCAAAGCCGAAGACCGTGGGCTGACCAGCGGCGAGGTCGCGATGCTGCGGCAAGTATTTGGAAATTCCGTGGACTACAAGTCGGTCAAGCTTCACAACCATGGATACTGGCTGCTCTTCGGCTTTCAACCAGATAACACGGCGACTGCACCTAACGGTGATATTTACCTACCGGGCAAGCTGTTCTCAATAGACTTTTCGCTCGAATTGGATCGGGAGCAGCGACTTCTCGTACATGAAATGACACATGTTTGGCAGTATCAGCTTGGCTACCCGATCAAGCGCGTTCGAGGTCCTCGTCCCAACATGACGTATGAGTATACGATCGACAGAACTAAGCGCCTTTGCGACTACAACATGGAAGCACAGGGAAATATAATTGCGGATTATTACCTTCTCAGATTTCGGCAAAACACTGACGACCTGTATGATTCCAAGTATCGCCATAGAGCCAACCTTCTTGCACTCTATGAAGGCACATTGCGTGACTTCCTTATAACACCGGATGATTCGAACAACCTACCGCAGGTAACCAAATGAGAATCGGAGCTGTCTTCCTACCGCTACTGCTTGCTCCCGGCGTTGGCGGTTGCACTCAGCCAGCCGGCATGTATCAGGACGCAACGATCCGTATTGTAGACTCCCGCCTGTGCTTCTCCGTCGCCGATAGCAAGGAAGCACGGAAAACACCTCCAACGATCGCTGCAATTTCCGTTAGCAAGTTCGTGGATTCTAAATGGGAACGGATATGGGGTTGGATCACTCCACTGGAACCGGAAACGACGCTACATCCGGATGATTGCATCCCATACGGATACCGGCCAGTCAATGACTCACAGCAGCAAATTTATGAGGAACTCCGGCCAGGCGAGCGATATGGCCTATCGATCAATGCGGGAATACCGAATCCATCGCGCCGGGGCGATCGCACTCTGGGCCGTATGTATGGCCAATACTTCTGTCTGCGCGAGAATTCCGACGGGTCGCAGGAAGTCCTTCTGGTTCCGGCGTTCAAGGGCGTGACACAGTGGCAACTGTGTAACGTCCCCACTGATTGACAGGCCCGCTGACAAATCCAATCTTCCTAAGGTGACCAAATGATGAGACCTTGCATCTTCTTTCTGGTCTCGGCCTTACCACTTGTCGGGAGTTGTACTCAGCCGCGGGAGACGTACCAGCAAGCGGAGGTTCGCATGGAGAACGTTCAGCCCTGTTTCTCGATCAATGACACCCACGAGGCGAGAACATCACCACCCGAGATCGCTTCAGTGACCGTGCGCAAACACGGCTCGAGCCAGAGCGATATTGTATGGGGCGTAGATCTTACCGCGGCGACCCCTCATTTTAGATTGGCGCCTGATCAGTGCATAAGATATGCCGCCGAAATACCGGACGCGATTGAGGTAAAGGCGCCTGAACCACTTAAGATTGGCGAGCACTACTCAGTGTCGATAAATGCGTTTATAGAGTCTCCGCAAGGCAAGCCCGACAAGATTCAAAATCGCCGCTACCTTCGTGACTTTTGTCTCAGCCGCTCCGCGAACGCATCGTTAGAGGCGATTTTTGTACCAAGGCGGAGTGGGAAACCCGCTTGGGAAGTTTGCCCAACCGGCTAGCCGAGTGGCGACTCCGCACGAACGCGGCAATCCGCATCTCAAATCCAACAAAAAAGCCCCGCATCCGCGGGGCTTTTTCTGTCAGCGCAGCGCGGCAGTTACGCCCACGGATCCTGCAGGATCATCGTGTGGTCGCGGTCCGGGCCGGTGGAGACGATCGCCAGCGGACAGCCAGCCAGTTCTTCCAGCGCCCGCAGGTAGGCGCGCGCCGCCGGCGGCAGCTTGTCCCACTGGGTGACGCCGTGGGTGCTTTCCTGCCAGCCCGGCAGCTCCAGGTACACCGGCTCGCACTCGTCCCAGCCCTGCGCGTCCAGCGGGGCGTACTCGGTCTGCTTGCCGCGGTACTGGTAGCCGATGCAGACCTTCAGCTTCTCCAGGCCGTCCAGCACGTCCAGCTTGGTGATGCACAGGCCGTTGATGCCGTTGATCGCGACCGCCCGCTTGAGCGCGACGATATCGATCCAGCCGCAGCGGCGCGGGCGGCCGGTGGTGGCGCCGTATTCCTGGCCCTTGTCGCGCAGGGCCTGGCCGACCTCGTCGTGCAGCTCGGTCGGGAACGGGCCGCTGCCCACGCGGGTCGCGTAGGCCTTGGCGATGCCCAGCACGTAGTCGATCGCGCCGGCGCCGACGCCGGTGCCGGCCAGCGCGCCGCCGATGGTGGTGTTGGACGAGGTGACGTACGGGTAGGTGCCGTGGTCGATATCCAGCAGCGAGCCCTGCGCGCCTTCAAACAGGACACGCTTGCCCTGCTTGCGCAGGTCGTGAAGGATGCCTGCGACGTCGGACTTCATCGGCTCGACGTAGTCGCCGAAGGCCAGCGCATCGTCCAGGGTCTGCTGGAAGTCGATCGCTTCGACGTTGAAGTAATTGGTCAGCACGAAGTTGTGGTAATCCAGCGCGCTGCGCAGCAGTTCGGCCAGTTGCTCGGGGTAATGCAGGTCGGCCACGCGGATGCCGCGACGGGCGACCTTGTCCTCATACGCCGGGCCGATGCCGCGGCCGGTGGTGCCGATGGCCTTGCCGCCGGCGGCCTTCTCGCGGGCCTGATCCAGGGCGATGTGGTACGGCATGATCAGCGGCGTGGCCGGGCTGATCTTGAGCCGCGAGCGGACCTCGACGCCTTCGGCCTCCAGCTCGCCGATTTCCTTCTGCAGCGCGCCGGGATGCAACACCACGCCGTTGCCGATCAGGCACAGCGCGCCTTCACGCAGGATGCCCGAGGGAATCAGGTGCAGGACCGTTTTCTTGCCGTTGATGACCAGGGTGTGGCCGGCGTTGTGGCCGCCCTGGAAGCGCACGACCGCACCGATCTCCTCGGTCAGCAGGTCGACGATCTTGCCCTTGCCTTCATCGCCCCACTGGGCACCGAGAACGACGACTGACTGACCCATTGCATATGCTCCTGAAGCATTTGAGGGCCAGCGCACGCCGACCCGGGCGGAGAGTTCCGCACATAGAAAAAGCCGGGAGGTTTTCGCCCCTCCGGCTTTTGCGCATTATCCGGGTTTTTGGGGGTCCGGGCCAGTGCGGAACGACAAGCGCTTACAGAACCCGCACCAGCCATAGCGAAACCACGCCAACCGCAAGCACCACGCCGCCGATCTGGCGCAGCTGGCGGTCATCGAGCTGGCGCAGCTGCTCCATGGTCTGCCGCCAGCGGCCGGGGGCGGCGAACAGGAACAGGCCTTCCAGCACGGCGACCAGCGAGAGGGCCGACAGGAGCTCGACGGTCATGCCGCGCTCCCGCCGGCATTGCCGAGGCTCAACGATCGTTGCCGAAGTACTTCAGGAAGTCGTCGTTGCGCTCCAGCATGATCACGCCCTGGCCGTCGTTGAATGATTCCCGATAGGCCTCCAGGCTGCGCTGGAAGGCGTAGAACGCCGGATCCTTGTTGGCCGCCCTGGCATACAGCGCCGCCGCTTCCGCATCGCCCTGACCGCGCAGTCGCTGGGCGTCACGTTCGGCCTCGGCCACGATCACCGCCTGCTGCTTGTCGGCACCGGCGCGGATGGTCTGGGCCTGCTCGGCACCCTCGGCGCGCAGGCGGCTGGCCACCTGGTGACGCTGGGCGCGCATGCGGCGATAGACGTCCTGGATGACCTGGCTGTCGGTCGGCAGGTCGATCTGCTTCAGGCGCAGGTCGATGATCTTCACCCCGACCGTGCTGGCGCCCTTGTTGATCGACTCCAGCTGGCGGTCGATGATCTCGGCGCGGTCACCGGAGACGAGCTCCTTCAGCGTCCGTGAGTTGATCTCGTTGCGCAGCGAGTCCTTGATGATCGGTGCCAGGCGGTCCACTGCCAGGCTTTCATCACCACCGGTCGCCCGGTAGAACGCGCGAACGTCCTCGATCATGCCCACGGTGAAGAAGTCCACGCTGACGTCCTTGCGCTCGGAGGTCAGGTAGCGCTCGGGCTCGGCGTTGAACACCGTCAGGCGGCGATCGAACACCAGCGCGGTCTCCACCAGCGGCACCTTGAAGTGCAGGCCCGGGCCGATGCCGGTCCTGGCCACGCGGCCCAGGTTGAGCACCATGCCGACCTGGCCCTCACGGACCACGTAGGTGGAGCCCATCAGGCCCAGCAGCACGGCTACGGCGACGGCGATCCAGATGGAATGTCTCATCGGTTTACCTCCGGACGGCCAGCGGGCCGCGGGGTGCGTTCAGTGCGGGAAGGCGGCTGCGTGGCCGATGAGGTATCGGGCGACAGCATCTCGGGTGTCAGCAGCGGTGCGGAGGAGGTATTGGTCGAGCCCGAGGAGCGGCCGGACCCTTCCGGGGCGCCGTCCATCGGCACGTAGATCAGCTGGCGCGAATCGCCGCCGACGATCTTGCGGTTACCCGACAGCACTTCCTGCACGGTCTCAAGCCACAGGCGCTTGCGGGTGACTTCCGGCGCGTCCTTGTATTGGTCCACCAGCAGCGAGAAGCGGTCGGCGTCACCTTCGGCGCGCGATACGGATGCGTCGCGGTAACCCTCGGCGACCGTACGCACGCGGGCGGCCTGGCCTCGGGCCTCCGGCACGACCTGAGCGGCGTAGGCTTCGGCCTCGCTGATCAGGCGGTCCTTGTCCTGCTGGGCGCTGTTGACGTCGTCGAAGGCCGGCTTGACCTCTTCGGGCGGTCGCGCGTTGGGCAGGTTGAGCTCGGTCACGACCAGCCCGGTGCGGTAGGCGTCCAGCGAGTTCTGCAACTGCTCACGGGCCGATACGGCCAGGGCATTACGCGCGCCCAGCACGGTGTCCAGCGTTGAACGACCGACCTGCTCACGCACGGTGCTCAGCGCCGCCTGCTGCAGCATGGCGTTGGCGTCACGGCTGCCGAACACGTACTTCTGCGGATCGCTGACGCGGTACTGCACGTTGATCTCGACCTGGACGATGTTCTCGTCGCTGGTCAGGACCGGCACGTTGGTACCAAAGGTCTTGATCTCGGTGGCGTTGATCTTGATCGCGGTCTCGAACGGCCACGGCAGCTTGAAATGCGGGCCGGGCTGCAGGATGCGGGCGAACTGGCCGAAGCGCAGGACCACGGCGCGCTGCTGCTCGTTCACCAGCAGGAAGCTGTTGAAGGCCAGCCACAGGGCAAGCACCAGCAGCACCCAGCGGCCGACGCCACCACCGCCGCCACCGCCCTGGCCCCCGAACAGGCCGCGCAGCCGATCCAGCACGTCGTCGATGCCATTGCCGCCGGGGCGGCGACGCGGCGGGCGGCCACGGCCGCTGCCGGAATTGTCACTGCCAGGGGTATTCCAGGCCATGCCTGCTCCTAAGGAAGGTGAACAGCGCCCCTTTGTCGCGGGCAGCCGATGATTCTAGGTGGGAGGGACGCCTGCCTCAAGCAAGCGCGGTCAATGGAGGTCGTGGTCCGCCGCGGGCGGGGGCAGCAGTGCGTGCAACACATCGCCGTCGGGTTGCTCGTGCAGGCGCGCGGCGTCGGCAAGCGACATGTCCACCTGCATCCGCCAGCCATCCTCGACGGACTCCTCGTCACGCACCGCGCCCAGCTCGTGCAGCTTGGCATGCAGCTTGCCCGCACGCGAGGGCACCTCGATGGAGCCGGTGACCCGCTGCAGATCGAGGATCTCGCCGATCGCCTCGGGCAGCAGGTCGAGTCCGTCACGTTCCTTGGCCGACACCCAGACACGCGGGTGGCCTTCGGCAGGACGGTCGACCCGGGGCTTTGCCTGCTCGAGCTGATCGATCTTGTTGTAGACCAGCAGTTGCGGAATATCGCCCGCACCGATCTCGGCGAGCACCTCGTCGACCTGGGCGATGCGCTCCTCGCGCAGCGGGTCGGCGGCGTCCACCAGATGCAGCAGCAGGTCGGCCTCGCGCGCTTCCGACAGCGTGGAGCGGAAGGCCGCCACCAGCTCGTGCGGCAGATCGCGGACGAAGCCGACCGTGTCGGCCATCACCATTGCGTGTCCGGACAGCTCGATGCGGCGCACGGTGGGATCCAGCGTGGCGAACAGCTGGTCGGCGGCGTAGGCGTCCGCGCCGGTCAGGGCATTGAACAGCGTCGACTTGCCGGCGTTGGTGTAGCCCACCAGCGCGACCCTGGGCAGTTCGTTGCGGACCCGGGCGCGGCGCATCTGGGTGCGCTGCACCTCGACCTTGTCAAGCCGCTTCTGCAATTGCTCCAGCCGCTTCTGCAGCAGCCGGCGGTCGGTTTCCAGCTGGGTCTCACCCGGGCCACGCAGGCCGATGGAACCACCGCGCAGGCTGTCCAGGTGGGTCCAGCCGCGCACGAGCCGGGTCGACATATGCTTGAGCTGGGCCAGCTCGACCTGCAGCTTGCCCTCGTGGCTGCGCGCACGCTGGGCGAAAATGTCGAGGATCAGGCCGGTACGATCGACCACGCGGCAGCCCAGGATGCGCTCAAGGTTGCGCTCCTGGACCGGGCTCAGCGGGTGGTTGACCAGCACCAGGTCGGCTTCGGTGGCGGCGACGGCGGCCTGCACTTCCTCAAGCTTGCCGGTGCCGATCAGGATCGAGGCGTTGGGGTGGTCGATGCGGGCATTCAGTGTCGCGACCACGGTGGCACCAGCCGAGCGGGCGAGCTCGGTGAATTCCTCCAACTGGTCCTCATCGACGGGACCGCCAGCGTGGGGCTGGATCAGGAGCGCACTTTCACCCTTGCGGGAGCGTTCAAACAAGAGGCAGGGCCTTTGCGGTATTTGGGATCATGCCCGATGAGATGGGTGCGGGATCGCCAAACACAAGCCATGGCCCGAACGGATGGCGAGTCAGGGCGACCCCGCGCCTTCATCGGTGTCCGCCGCCTGCACCTGCCCGCCGCTGGGACCCACGCGCACGTTGCGCGCCGGCACCACGGTCGAGATGGCGTGCTTGTAGACCATCTGGCTGACGGTATTGCGCAGCAGCACCACGAACTGGTCGAAGGATTCGATCGTGCCCTGCAGCTTGATGCCGTTGACCAGGTAGACCGATACCGGAATGCGCTCACGGCGCAACGCGTTCAGGAAAGGATCCTGCAAAGACTGTCCCTTGGACATCTGAATTCCCCGCTTGGTTTTTTCTAGTTATGGGTGGCATGCCGTGTCCGGCACTGCCTGTCGCCGGCATTTCCCCAGCCGGCGCTGGGGCGATGGTAGCGCAACGCGCGCTGCGCAGACGTGCTGCAGATGGCGGATCGGGCCAATCACGCCAGCGCGCGCGAGGACACTCAGGGAAGGAACAGGGCCAGCGCCTCTTCCAGCGATTGGCGCTGGGTCATTGGGTCGAACCAGCGCGCGTCCAGTTCGCCGCGCAACCACGTGATCTGGCGCTTGGCCAGCTGCCGGGTCGCATGGATGCCGCGGTCGCGGAAGTCGGTCGCCTCCCCGGGTCCGTCCAGATACTCCCAAGCCTGGCGGTAGCCGACCGCGCGGACCGCGGGCAGGTCCAGCGGCGCCGGAAGGTCGCGCAACTGTGGCAGTGCACGCAGCTTCTGCACCTCCTCGAGGAAACCCGCCGCCAGCATCGCGTCGAAACGCTGCTCGATGCGCTGATGGAGCACCGCGCGGTCGCGCGGCGCGAGGACCAGCTTCAATACGCGGAACGGCAGGCGCGGTGCCGGCACTTCGTCACGCCAGGAGGTGATGGTCCGTCCCGAAGCGCGATATACCTCCAGCGCGCGCTGGATCCGCTGGGCATCAGTGGCATGGATGCGGGAGGCTGCGGCCGGGTCCAGCGCGGCCAGCTCGCCGTGCAGTGCGGGCAGGCCGCGCTCGGCGATCTCGGCGGCGATCTGCGCGCGGATGTGCGGATCGGCTTCCGGCATGGGCGACAGGCCGTGCAGCAACGCGCGGAAGTACAGACCCGTGCCACCGGCCAGGATCGGCACCCGGCCGCGGGCGCTCACCGCCTCCAGCGCGGCGCGTGCATCGCGTGCGAACTCGGCCGCCGAGTACGGCTGCCACGGGTCGCGGATATCGATCAGGTGATGCGACACGCGCGCCATCTCCGCCGCGTCCGGTTTCGCCGCGCCGATATCCAGGCCGCGATAGACGAGCGCCGAGTCGACGCTGATGATCTCCCCGCCCAAGCGCTCGGCCCAGTCGAGCGCAAGCGCGGTTTTGCCCGCCGCCGTCGGGCCCATCAGCGCGATCGCGAGTGGTCGGTGGGAAATCATGGGAAATAAGGCGCAACAGTGAGCGGCAGGCAGGCGGTCATCGGCGAAGCCTAACCCGGCATCGCACAGGGATCCCGGGCGACTTGTTCACAGACCCTGTGGACAAGCATCGGCATCAAGCTGTGGAAAACTTACGCAGCGCGATAGCCGGCAAGGGCCGGGCTTACGTTGGTCAATTTTTGACCACGTGGGCGCGGCGATGAAAACGCAGCTGTCAGTCATCATCCGGCCAACGGATCGCGGCGCGGGCCGGACGCTGCTGCGGCATCGGCTGCTCCGCGACCGCCTGCCAGACCTTCAGCGCGTCGACCGTGGCGGCGACGTCATGCACCCGCAGCAGCAGGGCACCGCGGTGGGCGGCGATCAGGTGTGCCGCGACCGATCCGTGGACGCGCTCATCCATCCCATCGCGACCGGTCAACTCGGCGATCGAGCGCTTGCGCGACAGGCCCGCCAGCACCGGCACACCAATGTCCGAGAAGCGCTCCAGTCCCGCCAGCAAGGACAGGTTGTGCTGCAGCGTCTTGCCGAAGCCGAAGCCGGGATCAATGACGAGGAGCTTCTTGGCGATGCCGGCCATTTCCGCGGCGAACACCCGCTCGGCAAGGAACCGGTGCACCTCGCCGACGACATCCTCGTAGTGCGGCGCGTCCTGCATGTCGCGCGGCTGGCCCTGCATGTGCATCAGTACCACCGGCACGCCGAGCGCAGCGGCCGCCTCCAGCGCGCCCTCGCGCCGCAGTGCCTGGATGTCGTTGATCATCCCGGCGCCGGCGGCCACGGCCGCGCGCATGACTTCGGGCTTGGAGGTATCCACGCTGATCGGCACCGTGGTCTCGGCGGCCAGGCGCTCGATGACGGGGATGACGCGCCGCAGTTCCTCCTCAGCATCCACCGCCTCCGCGCCAGGACGCGTCGACTCACCGCCGACGTCGAGCAGGTCGGCGCCCTCGGCGGCCAGACGCAGTCCGTGGGCGACCGCGGCCTCCGTGCCCTGATGGGCGCCGCTCTCGGAAAACGAATCGGGCGTTACGTTGACGATGCCCATGACCCGGGCGCGGTCCAGCCTGAGCAGGCGGCCGTTGCAGTCCAGGACGGTGGCGGTATCGAACACGGCGGGCTCCGGTGAATACGTGCGGGGACCCATTGTTACACCCGCCCCGGCCGGGGAAAGGGCGATCGCCGGAAACAGAAACGCCCCGGTCAGGGGCGTTCCTGTTTCATCGCGATGTTCTGCCGCTTACAGCTGCTCGGCCGGCCCACCGATCGGACCCGGCGAGCGCGGCGTGTCCTTGGGCGGCGGCGGCAGGTTGTCGGTCTTGCCCCAGTCCGCCGGCGGGTTGGGCTTGCGCCCGGCCATGATGTCGTCGATCTGCAGGGCGTCGATGGTCTCGTACTCAAGCAGCGCATCCGCCATCGCATGCAACTCGGACAGGTGCTTGGTGAGGATCTCCGTCGCCCGCTGGTAGGCCTTGTCCAGGATCCCGCGCACCACCTCGTCGATCTTGCGCGCGGTGTCGTCGGAGACGCTCTTGTGCTGGGTCACCGAACGGCCCAGGAAGACCTCGTCGTCCTCCTCGCCGTAGGAGATCGGGCCCATCTCATCGCTCAGGCCCCACTTGGTGACCATGTTGCGGGCCATCTTGGTCGCCCGCTCGATGTCGTTGGATGCGCCGGTGGTGACCTTGTCGGCGCCGAAGATCAGTTCCTCGGCGACGCGGCCGCCGTACAGCGAGGCCAGCTGCGACTCGATCGCGGTGCGGTTGTAGCTGTACTTGTCACCCTCGGGCAGGTACATGGTCACGCCCAGCGCACGGCCGCGCGGAATGATGGTGACCTTGTAGACCGGATCGTGCTCGGGCACGACGCGACCGACGATGGCATGGCCGGCCTCGTGGTAGGCGGTGAGCTTCTTCTCGTCGTCGCTCATCGCCATCGAACGGCGCTCGGCGCCCATCATGATCTTGTCGCGAGCCTTGTCGAAGTGGTCCATGCGGACGTCCTTCGCGTTCTCGCGGGCGGCAAACAACGCCGCCTCGTTGACCAGGTTGGCCAGGTCCGCGCCACTGAAGCCCGGCGTGCCACGCGCAATGGTCATCGGCACGACGTCATCCGACAGCGGCACCTTGCGCATGTGCACGCGCAGGATCTCCTCGCGGCCACGCACGTCGGGCAGCCCGACCACGACCTGGCGGTCGAAGCGACCCGGGCGCAGCAGCGCAGGATCGAGAACGTCCGGACGGTTGGTCGCCGCGATGACGATCACGCCCTCGCCGCCCTCGAAGCCGTCCATTTCCACCAGCAACTGGTTCAGCGTCTGCTCGCGCTCGTCATGACCGCCGCCCAGACCGGCGCCGCGATGGCGACCGACCGCGTCGATCTCGTCGATGAAGATGATGCACGGCGCGCTTTTCTTGGCCTGCTCGAACATGTCACGCACGCGGCTGGCGCCGACGCCGACGAACATCTCGACAAAGTCCGAGCCGGAGATCGCGAAAAACGGGACCTTGGCCTCGCCGGCGATGGCGCGCGCCAGCAGGGTCTTACCCGTACCGGGAGGGCCGACCATCAGCACGCCGCGCGGAATCTTGCCGCCCAGCTTCTGGAAACGGGTCGGATCGCGCAGGAACTCGACCAGCTCGCCGACTTCCTCCTTGGCCTCATCGCAGCCGGCGACATCGGCCAGGGTCACCTTGATCTGGTCCTCGCCCTGCAACTTGGCGCGCGACTTGCCGAAGCTCATCGCGCCCTTGCCACCGCCCTGCTGCATCTGCTTCATCACAAACAGCCAGAAGGCGATGATCAGCAGGATGGGCAGGAAATTGAGCAGCACCGACCAGAAAGAAGGGCCACCCGGCGGCACCTGCTCGATGCCGACGTTGTGCTGCATCAGGTCGTTGACCAGGTCCTTGTCACCGGGACTGAAGGTGGTGAATTCGGATCCGTCCTTGCGCTTGCCGGTGATCGTCGTCCGATCCTCGTCAATGCGGACCTTGTCGATGCGGTCGGCCTGGACCTGCTGGATGAACTGGTCGTAGGCAAGGGGGCCGGCGGCGCCGGGGGTACGCGGGCCGAATGCCTGGAACACCACCATGAGAACCACGGCGACGATCACCCAGAGCATCAGATTCTTGGCCATGTCGTTCATAGGTTACGGATCACTTTTTTGTGCGGACGGCCTGCCACGGCAGACATCGGAAAGAAGCAGCGACGCTTGGTATACGGCGCGTAGCGAGGACCGGATCACTTGATTTCTGCGCGTTTGCCCTGTGCCAGGGCGTAGACCTCCGGAGAGCGCTTGCGCGACGCTTCCGGCTTGCGGATGACCACCTTGGCATAGCGCCGCCGCAGCTCCCGCACGTAATCATCGAAGCCCACACCCTGGAAAAGCTTGATCAGGAACGTGCCATCGACGCGAAGGTGGTGGTCGGCAAAATCCATCGCCAGTTCCGCCAGGTACAGCGCACGCGGCATGTCGACCGCATCCACACCACTCTTATTGGGGGCCATATCGGAGAGAACAAGGTCCACCGGTTTGTCATTCAGAGTGCGCACCAGCTCCGATAAGACCGCATCCTCCCTGAAATCGCCATGAAGGAACTCCACGCCCGCCAGCGTCGGCATCTCCAGGATGTCCAGCGCGATCACGCGCCCGCTGTCGCCCAGCGCCTGGCGGACCCACTGCGACCAGCCACCGGGCGCGGCCCCCAGGTCGACCACCACCATCCCCGGCTTCAGCAGGCGGTCGCGCTTGACCAGTTCCTCCAGCTTGTAGGCGGCCCGCGAGCGCAGTCCTTCCGCCCGTGCGCGCTTCACGAACGGGTCGGAGTGGTGCTCCTTGAGCCAGCGCTGGCTGCTTTTGCTGCGGGTAGCCATCGGACGAAAACCGTTGGAGGACGGGCCGGCCATGATACCCTGCGGGCCCTCCCCAACCTCATTTGCGTGCATCGATGGCAACCGTCCTGACCAGTGCCCAGACCCGCTTCCTGCGCGGCCAGGCACACGACATCAAGGCCATGATCCAGGTCGGCGGAAAGGGCATTTCCGATGCGCTGGTGGCGGAGCTGGAGCTCGCACTGGAGAACCACGAGCTGGTGAAAGTGAAGGTGGGCGCGGCTGATCGCGATGTCCGCGACGGGATGATCGAGCAGCTGGTGCAGCGCACCGGCGCGGCAATGGTGCAGAAGATCGGCCACACCGTCGCGCTATACCGCCCCAGCGAAGAAAAGCGCCACATCGTCCTTCCGCGCGCCTGAGCGCACCGCTGCTTTTTAGTCCTCATCGCGCTTGCTAGCATGGCGCGATGGAACTGACCCTGGAACGCCCGGACTACGAATTCTTCCTTCGCGCTGCCGACGGCAGCATGGCGCTGGTCAATGACCGCCGCCTGACCCGGAGTTTCGTCATCACGCCGAACCACCTGTCCGAGGACTGGGGCGTGCGCGACATGCAGGACCTGGACCCGTCCGATCTCGACCCGTTGCTGGCCCTGGAGCCGGAAGTGGTGATCATCGGCGGTGGCGGCCAGCAGGTATTCGCGCCGGCGAAGGTGATGGCCGTCTGCCTGCGTCGCGGAATAGGCATCGAAGTGATGACCAATGCCGCCGCGGCGCGGACCTTCAGCGTGCTGGCCAGCGAAAACCGCCGCGTGGTCGCCGGATTCGTGCTGCCGGGCTGAACCGCGGCAGCGACGCAGCACGCGAGCCTACTTTTTCGGCAGGTAGAGCAGTGGATCGACCGGTTTGCCGTTGTAGCGCACCTCGAAGTGGAGCATGTCGCGCGACGCGCCGGTGCGACCGAGCTCGGCGATCTGCTGGCCCGCCTTCACCCTGGCGCCCTCCTCCACCAGCCGGTTGCGGTTGTGGCCATAGGCCGACAGCCACTGCTCGTTGTGCTTGATGATGACCAGCTCGCCGTAACCCACCAGGCCGGAGCCGGAATAGACCACGGTGCCGTCGCCCGCCGCCTTGACCGCGGTGCCCGCGGTCCCGGCAATGTCGATGCCCTGCTTGGTCGGTTCGCCTGCGACAAAGCGGCTCAGCAACGCACCATCCACCGGCCACCGCCAGGCAACACCACTGGCCAGCGGCGCTGTGCTCGGAGCCGAAGCGACCGGCGCACTGGCCGCCGGCGCGCGCGTGCCACCACTCGACGGTGCGCGCGGCGTGGTTGCCACGGCACCACCGGATCTTGGATACAGCAGCAGCTGCTGCCCGGGGTAAATCGTGTAGGGCGCGCCCAGACCGTTCCAGGCCGCGAGATCCCGCATCGCGATGCCGTTTTCGACCGCAATCCGGTACAGCGTGTCGCCACGCTGCACGACCCGGGTCGCACCGTATTTGGGCGTGGAGACCGGACTGGTTTCGCGGGTGACCGCGCTGGAGCACGCCGCCAACGTCGTAGCAACCGCAGCGGCCACGATCAGGCGGGCCGCAATCGTGCGAAAGAGTGTGTTGCCTTCGGGAGTCATCATGCTCATGCGCCTTGTTGTGTCCTCCAGATCAGCCAGGTGAATACCGCCAGCAACAGGGCCGTAGCGACCCAGCCGACGGGTTCAATGTAGCGTCGCAATGCCGCCTCTGCGCGATGGCCGCCCAGTCGGATCGCCAGCGCGAGCAGGAACACGCGCTTGCCGCGGCCAACGAACATGCTGGCGATAAACGGCAGCAAAGGTACCCCGACGATGCCGGAAGCCCAGGTGAAAATCTTCAGCGGGATGGGTGTGAAGCCGACCAGCACCAGTACCCAGAACGCCTTCCACGGCGAGTTGGCGGCGATCTCGCGCAGCGCCGACACCTCCACATCGATCCGGTCCATCCAGCCCAGGCTCACCAGCAGCGGGCGGACCAGCTCGAACGCGTAGTGACCGAGCAGGTATCCCAGCACGGCGCCAGCCAGGGAGCCGAGCAGGCTGAGGAAGGCGAACCAGAATGCGCGCGTCGGGCGCGCCAGGGACATCGGCCCCAGCATGACCTCGGGCGGGATCGGGAACACCACCGCCTCGGCGAAGCTCAGACCGACCAGCAAAGCAGGCGCGCGCCTATGGCTCGCCCACACCAGGCAGCGGTCGTACATGGGGCCGAATAGTTTCAAGCGCAGGTGTCCTTCAGTCGATCAGGCCCGACAGCAATGGTACGAAGACGACCGAACCGATGGTCTCCTGCGTGATCCGCCCGTCGGCGTCCTTGCTCAGGCGCAGCAGCGACTGCCCGTCCGACGCGCCCACCGGCGCGACCAGCACGCCACCGGGCGCCAGCTGTGCGGTCAGCGCGTCCACCAGCGCCGGGGCGGCCGCGGTGACCAGGATGGCATCGAAGGGACCGTTCTCCGGCCAGCCGATGCGGCCGTCGTCGTGCTTGCTGCGGATATTCATGCCCAACTGGCGAAAGCGCTTGCGAGCGGTGCGCAGCAACTCGCCGATGCGCTCCACGGTGTGCACTTCCAGCCCGAGGGCGGCAAGGATGGCGGCCTGGTAGCCCGAGCCGGTGCCGATCTCCAGCACCTTGGCGGGCTGGACCTGCATCAGGGTTTCGGTCATTTTCGCCACCACCCAGGGCTGGGAAATGGTCTGGCCGTGGCCGATCGGCAACGCGGTGTCGTCGTACGCCCGGCTTTCCAGCGCCTCGTCCACGAACAGGTGGCGGGGGACGTTGCGCACGGCGTTGAGCACGCGCTCATCGGTGATGCCGGTGGCGCGCAGGCGGTCGACCAGCCGGTCGCGCACACGCTGCGAGGTCAGGCCGGAACCCAGGTCGGTGGGCTGCAGGCGCATCTTCAGGCTCATCGACCGTTCTCCCCGGGCGCGGATTCCAAAGAGGCTTCAAGTCCGCTGACCCAGTTCGCCACCTGCTCCAGCGCCTGGTAACGCGTCAGGTCCACCTTGATCGGGGTGATGGCAATGTAGCCGCTGCGCACCGAATGGAAATCCGTGCCCGGCCCGGCGTCCTGCTCGGGACCCGCCGCGCCGATCCACCACCATTGGCGACCGCGCGGGTCCTCCTGCGGCACGCAGGCTTCGGCGCGGTGGCGGTTGCCCAGGCGACCCACCTGGAACCCGCGCACGTCTTCCCACGCGAGGTCGGGCACGTTGACGTTGAGGATGGTGTCGGCCGGCAGCGGATCAATCGCGAGACGGGCGATGATCTCCACCGCCGCACGCGCCGCAGTGTCGTAGTGCCGGCCAAGCTCGCCGTTGGTCACCAGCGATACGGCGACCGCGGGCAGGCCGAGAAAACGGCCCTCCATCGCGGCGGCGACGGTGCCCGAATAGATGACGTCATCACCCAGGTTGGCGGCGTCGTTGATCCCGGACACCACGATGTCGGGCTCTTTTTCGAGCATGCCGGTGATGGCGACGTGCACGCAGTCGGTGGGCGTGCCGGCGACGCGCCAGGTGCGCTCGTCCTGCTGGAACACCCGAATCGGCATGTCCAGGGTGAGCGAGTTGCTGGCGCCGGAGCGATCCCGGTCCGGTGCGACTACCACTACTTCGTGACCGGCGGCGCGCAATCCCTCGGCGAGGGCGCGGATACCGGGTGAATCGACGCCGTCGTCGTTGCTGACCAGAACTCGCATGATCTCCCTTGGCGAGCGCCACGGGGGCGCAATGCAGTAGTGGCACGGACCGGCGCGGCCGGTCGCGGGGCGGATCGGAGGCGCCGACAGTGCGGCGGGTTCGATCCCGTCAAAGCGGTCATGATAGCCGATGGCGAGCACTCGACGCCGCCTGGCTGCAGGCAATTGCACGACCGCGATGTCCGTCTCCGCCGCGGCGCGTTAGGCTAGGACGATGGATACCGGAACACCCCGTTGAACGGCGCCGATGACGACGATGCGGCGCTGTTCCGCAGCGCGATCGGACCGGTTCGCAAGCTGCCCGAACGGCCGGCGCCGCCGTCCGCGCCGCGTCCGAAACCGCGCGCGAAGATGGCCGAGCGCGACGATGCCGATGCGCGCGAGGATCTCCGCCACGCGCTGGAATCCACGTTGCTGGAAGCCGACGACCCGCTGGCATGGCGCGGCGATGTCAGCCAGGAGGCGTGGCAGCGCCTGCGCCGGGGCGAGATGTCGGCGCAGGAGGAACTCGACCTGCACGGAACCGACGCGACGACCGCCGAGGCGCTGGTGCGCGCGTTCCTGAGCGATGCACAGCGCCATGGGCTGGGCTGTGTGCGCATCATCCATGGCAAGGGCGGACGTGGCGGGGCCGATATCGGCCGCAGCGGCGCGCCCGTACTGAAGAACCTGGTCGACCGCATGCTGCGGCAGCGCTCCAGCGTGCTGGCTTTCCATTCGCCATTGCCCGCCCAGGGCGGCAGCGGCGCGGTGGTCGTCCTGCTGGCGCCGCGGCGTCGTTGACGCGAGCCCGGCACTGCGAGGGCTGCGGCTGATCAGGCGCCGGACGGGCCGGAGCCGTCGAAGACCGCGCCCAGTTCCGCCAGCACCACCGTGGCGTAGGTGCCCGGCGGCAGGTTGAATGACAGCTCCAGCGTCGCGGCGTCCAGCCAGTGCCAGCGCAGGGCGTCGGCGCGCAGGCGCAGCGATCGCCGCCCCTGCTTCAGGCCGGCCTGCTCCAGACCGGCGCGCAGGCGCATCGATACCTGGTCGGCCAGTGCGCCCTGCTCCAGCTCCAGCGCATCGTCCTTGCTGCGCAGCTCGCCGCGGCCCCACAGCGGGCCGCTGGGATGGATGTCGAACGCCGACAGGCGCTGTTCGATCTCCGGAGTGACCGGTTCGGGCCCGAACACACTGCGGCTGCCATCCAGCATCCACACCTCGCCCTTCAACGGCGTATCCCAGCAGTGCGCCTCGACCCGCGCCTGCAGCACCTGGTTGAACAGCACCGAGCGCGCGGCCGAGAGCAGCATGCCGCGTTCGTCGCGACGGACCCGGCGGGCTTCGAACATCGCCAGCGCCTTGCCCAGGTTGTTGCCATCGCGGCCAAATCGCTGCTCGCCAAAGAAGTTCGGCACGCCGCGCCGGGCAATCTGCTGCAGGCGCGCCTCGATCGCGGCGGGGTCGCCGACGACGTCGCGCAGGACGAGCACGAAGCGGTTGCCGGCCAGCGCACCGCGCGGGAGCTTTTTCGCGTGCCACGCCTGTTCCAGCACCTGCAGTCCGTCCACCTGCAACGCGGCAACGTCCGGGGCGACCTTGCGCGGCAGGTGCACGCTGAAGCGCTGGCGGGTCACCGCGTGGCGATCCTTCAGCCCGGCGTAGCCGATCGCCATGTCGTCCACGCCGGCCCACTGGGCAATGCTGCGGGCGGCGAAAGCGGTGTTCATGCCGCGCTTCTGCACCGTCAGAAGCAGGTGCTCGCCGCTGCCGGAGGGTTCGAAGCCGGCCAGTTCCTCGACGAAGAAGTCCTCCGGCGCTGCGCGCATCCGGGCGGACAGCACGGGCTCGCCGTGGGCACGCGTGTCAGCGGCGGGCGCACTGTCCGCGGGACCCGCCGCGCCGGCATCGCTCATCCGCGCACCAGCAGGCACACCGCCAACGCGGCAAGCCCTTCGCCGCGGCCGGTAAAGCCGAGCTGCTCCGATGTGGTCGCCTTTACGCTGACGGTATCGACATCGGCGCCGAGGTCGGCCGCCAACAGGGTGCGGATCACCGCGACATGTGGACCGACTTTCGGGCGCTCGCAGATCACGGTGACGTCGGCGTTGCCCAACGCCCAGCCGCGCTCGGACGCGAGCTGACGGCAATGGCGCAGGAACGTGCGGCTGTCGGCATCCTTCCAGCGCGGATCGCTGGGCGGAAAATGGGTGCCGATATCGCCAAGCGCGAGCGCCCCGAGCATGGCGTCGCACAGCGCATGGATGACCACGTCGCCGTCGGAATGGGCGAGCACGCCGCGGTCGTGCGGAACCCGGACCCCGCCCAACACGACGTGATCGCCGTGGCCGAATGCGTGGACGTCGTAACCCTGGCCTATGCGGATGCTCATTGATGCCGGTCCTGCTGCAACGAATTGGGGGCGACATTGTCGCCTACGCCGCGTCGGGTGACCTCTGGCTCGCTCGGGTTGCGTTCGACCCGGCGGTCAGCGCTGGCGCTGCGAGAGCAGGAACTCCGCCAGGTCGCGATCGGCCGGCGTGGTGACCTTGAGGTTGTCCTCGCGCCCTTCGACCAGCCGCGGCCGCAGGCCTGCGCGTTCGACCGCCATGGCCTCGTCGGTCACCTGGACTGCGTCGGCGCGGGCCGCCAGCAAGGCATCGGTGAGCAGGCCGCGACGGAACACCTGCGGGGTCAGTGCACGCCAGAGCGCGGCGCGCGGCTCGGTCGCGGCGATACGTCCCTCCGCGTCGGCGCGCTTGAGGGTGTCGCGCACCGGGGCAGCGAGGATCGCGCCGTCGCGGTCCCCGGACGCGGCATGCAACAGCCGCTCCAGATCGGATGGGTGCAGGTTGGGACGCGCTGCGTCGTGGACCATTACCAGGCTGTCTTCCGGGCCGGGCGGCAGTGCCTGCAAGGCCGCGAGCACCGAATCCGCCCGCTCGCCGCCACCCACGCAGCGCAGGACCGGCTTGCCGTGGCGGGTGGTCCAGCCCGGCCAATGCCGGTCATCGGCGGCCAGCGCCACCATCGCGCCCGCAACCTGTGGATGCGAGAGCAGCGCGTCCAGTGCGTGCGCGATCAGGGGTTGTCCGGCGATCTGCAGATACTGCTTGGGCACGTCGCCGCCAAAGCGCGCACCACGACCGGCGGCGGGAAGGATTGCCCACACCGACGGCGTGCCATGCCGGCTCACTGGGGGACCGGATCCGGATCCGCAGGCGTTGCCGGATCCGGCTCGACCACGCGGTAGAAGGTCTCGCCGGGGCGGATCATGCCCAGCTCGCTGCGGGCACGATCCTCGACCGCCGCCTCGCCGGATTTGAGGTCTTCCACTTCGGCGGACAGCGCATCGTTGCGCTGCTGCAGGCCCTCGTTTTCGCGGGCCTGCTGCTGCACGCGCTGCTCCAGCGCGGCGACCGAGTCACGGCCGCCCTCGCCGTCCCACAGGCGGTCTTGCAGGAACACCAGCAGCGCCACCAGTGCCACCAACAATGCCACCATCCAGCGCATGCGCGGGTGTCAGCCCTTCAGCGATACAAACGCGTCGCGGCCGGCGTAGGTCGCCGCGTCGCCGAGCTGCTCTTCGATCCGCAGCAACTGGTTGTACTTGGCGACGCGGTCGCTCCGGCACAGCGAACCGGTCTTGATCTGGGTCGCCGTGGTCGCCACCGCGATGTCGGCGATGGTGGTGTCCTCGGTCTCGCCGGAACGGTGCGACACCACCGCGGCGTAACCGGCGCGGTCGGCCATGGAAATCGCTTCCAGCGTCTCGGTCAAGGTGCCGATCTGGTTGACCTTGATCAGGATCGCGTTGGCGATATGGCGGTCGATGCCCTGCTGGAAGATCTCCGGATTGGTCACGAACAGGTCGTCGCCGACCAGTTGGACCTTCCTGCCCAGCGCGTCGGTCAGCTGCTTCCAGCCGTCCCAGTCGTTCTCGTCCATGCCGTCCTCGATGCTGATGATCGGGTACTGCGCGCACCAGCCGCCCAGGAACTCGACGAACTGCTCCGAAGTCAGGCGCTTGCCCTCGCCGGTCAGGTGGTACTTGCCGTTCTCGTAGAACTCGCTGGACGCAACGTCCAGGCCGAGCAGGATGTCGTCGCCGGCCTTGTAGCCCGCCTTGCCGATCGCCTCCAGGATGGTTTCCAGCGCTTCCTCGTTGCTGCGCAGGTCCGGCGCGAAGCCGCCCTCGTCGCCCACCGACGTGCTCAGGCCGCGGCTCTTGAGCACCGACTTGAGCGCGTGGAACACCTCGGTGCCCGCGCGCAGGCTCTCGGAGAAGCTGTCAAAGCCGACCGGCAGGATCATGAACTCCTGCAGGTCGACGTTGTTGTCGGCGTGGGCGCCGCCGTTGATGATGTTCATCATCGGCACCGGCAGCACGCCGCGGCGGTCACCGGCCAGGTACTTCCACAGCGGCAGGCGACGGCTGGCGGCCATCGCGTGGGCGTTGGCCATTGACACCCCCAGCAACGCGTTCGCACCCAGACGGCCCTTGTTGCGGGTGCCGTCCAGATCGATCAGGCGACGGTCGATGCCGCCCTGGTCAGCCGCATCCAGCCCGACCAGTGCCTTGGCGATGGTGGTGTTGACGTTCTCCACCGCGGTGCGCACGCCCTTGCCCAGGTAGCGGGTCTTGTCGCCGTCGCGCAGCTCCACGGCTTCCTTGGAGCCGGTGGACGCACCGGAAGGCACCATCGCCCGGCCAAAGCTGCCATCGGCAAGGGTGATCTCGGCCTCAAGGGTCGGATTGCCGCGGCTGTCGAGGATTTCGCGGGCGTGGACTTTGGCGATTTCGGTCATGTCGGCTCTGCAGGGCTCTCAGGTTTGGGATTCAAGAAACGGGTGGCGCTTGGTGACTTCATCGATGGCCATCAGCGTCTCCAGCAGCGCGCGCATCCGGTCCAGCGGCCAGGCGTTGGGGCCGTCGGACAGCGCTTCGTCCGGGTTGGGATGGGTTTCCATGAAGATGCCGGAAATGCCCACCGCCATCGCGGCGCGCGACAGCACCGGCACGAATTCGCGCTGGCCGCCGCTCTTGCCGCCCGCGCCGCCGGGCAACTGCACCGAATGGGTCGCATCAAACACCACCGGGCAACCGGTGTCACGCATCACGGCCAGGCTGCGCATGTCGCTGACCAGGTTGTTGTAACCAAAGCTGGCGCCGCGCTCGCAGACCATGATGTCGGTGTTGCCGGTGGCCAGCGCCTTGTCGGCCACGTGCTTCATCTCCCACGGCGACAGGAACTGGCCTTTCTTGATGTTGACCGGCTTGCCGGCGCTGGCGACTTTCTGGATGAAGTCGGTCTGCCGGCACAGGAACGCCGGGGTCTGCAGTACGTCGACCACCGAGGCGACCTCGTCCATCGGCGTGTACTCGTGGACGTCGGTCAGCACCGGCACGCCGATCTGCTTCTTGACCTCGGCCAGCACCTTCAGGCCCTCCTCGATGCCCGGGCCACGGAAGCCGGAGATCGAGGTGCGGTTGGCCTTGTCGAAGCTGGACTTGAAGATGAAGGGAATGCCCAACTCGTCGGTGATCTGCTTCAGGGTGCCGGCAGTGTCGAGCTGCAACTGCATCGACTCGATCACGCAGGGCCCGGCGATCAGGAAGAACGGCCGGTCCAGGCCGATGTCGAAACCGCACAACTTCATTGCACTTCTCCATTCATGCAAACGGCGCCGAAGCGCGGGGCGCTCATGCCTCGGCCTCGTCGAGGCGGGCGTTTGCCGTCGTGTGGGCCGCCTTGTAGTCGCGCGCGGCGCGGATGAATCCGACAAACAGCGGATGTCCGTCGCGCGGCGTGGACAGGAATTCGGGGTGGGCCTGGCAGGCCAGGAACCACGGGTGGACGTCGCGCGGCAGCTCGATCATCTCCACCAGCAGGTCGTCGATGGATTTGGCGCTGATGACCAGGCCGGCACCCTCGAGCTGGGTGCGGTAGCGGTTGTTGAACTCGTAGCGGTGGCGATGGCGCTCGCCGACCACGTCCTTGCCGTACAGCTCGTGGGCCAGCGTGCCTGGCTTGAGCCGCTGCTCCTGCAGGCCCAGGCGCATCGTGCCGCCCAGGTCGCTGTCCTCGCTGCGGCGCTCCAGCTCACCGCTGGCCGTGCGCCACTCGGTGATCAGGCCGACCACCGGATGCGGGGTGGCCTTATCGTTCTCGGTGCTGTTGGCGTTTTCCAGCCCAGCCACGTTGCGGGCGAACTCGATCACCGCCGCCTGCATGCCGTAGCAGATGCCGAAGTACGGCACGCCGTTTTCGCGGGCGTAGCGGGCGCCGGCGATCTTGCCTTCAAAACCGCGGTCGCCGAATCCGCCGGGCACCAGGACACCGTCGACGCCCTCCAGCGCACTGGGGCCGCGCTTCTCGACGTCGCTGGACTCCAGCCATTGCAGATGGACCTTGGTGCGCTGGCGCAGGCCGCCGTGCTTGAGCGCCTCGGCAACCGACTTGTACGCGTCCTGATGGTCCACGTACTTGCCGATGATCGCGATGGTGACCTCGTCCTCGGGATTCTCGGCCGCGTCGACCACCGCGTCCCACTCGTGCATGTCGGCGGGCCTGGCGTCCAGCCGCAGGCGCTCGACGATCAGCTCGTCCAGACCCTGCTCCTGGAAACGCGCGGGCATGTCGTAGATGTTGTGCAGGTCCACCGCCGAGATGACCGCGCGCTCCGACACGCTGGTGAACAGCGCGATCTTGCGCCGTTCCGAATCCGGCAGCGGCTGCTCGGAGCGGCAGATCAGGATGTCTGGCTGGATGCCGATGGAGCGCAGTTCCTTCACCGAGTGCTGGGTCGGCTTGGTCTTCAGCTCGCCGGCGGCGGCAATGAACGGCACCAGGGTGAGGTGCATGAACAGCGCCTTGTCCGGCCCGCGTTCGGCGCGGATCTGGCGGATCGCCTCCAGGAAGGGAAGCGACTCGATGTCGCCCACGGTGCCGCCGATCTCCACCAGGCCCACATCGAAGCCGTCGGTGGCGGCAAAAATGCCGCGCTTGATCTCGTCGGTGATATGCGGGATGACCTGCACCGTGCCGCCCAGGTAGTCGCCGCGGCGCTCCTTGCGGATGACGTTCTCGTAGATGCGACCGGTGGTGATGGAATTCTTGCGCCCCAGCCGGGTGCGCACGTAACGCTCGTAATGGCCCAGGTCCAGGTCGGTCTCGGCGCCGTCGTCGGTGACGTACACCTCGCCGTGCTGGAACGGGCTCATCGTGCCGGGGTCGACGTTGATGTAGGGGTCGAGCTTCATCATCGTCACGCGCAGGCCGCGCGCTTCGAGGATGGCCGCCAACGAGGCGGCGGCAATGCCCTTGCCAAGCGAGGACACCACGCCACCAGTGACGAAGATCAGGGGAGTCATTGTTTTGCTGCCGCTGGAAAGCGCCAGTTTACCGGCTGCATGCAATTGCTGCGACCTTTGCTGCCGCGTCGAGCACTCGCCGGCCTCGCTGGACGTGGCGGAAGGCCAACGAAAGACGCCCCGGCAAGCCGGGGCGTCGGTGACCTCATCGCATGGCGCGATCAGTTGCGCTCGTCTTCCTCTTCAGGCTCGACGGCCTGCTCCTGGGCGGCGGCTTCGGCACTGAAGTCCGCACGGTCCTGCGCGACGTCGGCGCTCTGCTCAGCAGCATTGGCCTGCTCGGCGGCAGCGGCGGCCTGCGCCTCGGCCTGCACGGCCTGGGCTTCTGCCTGGGCGGCAGCGGCCTGCGCCTGCTGGGCCTGGGCCTGGGCGTCGAGATCGGCGGACTGGGCGAACGCGGCCGGAGCGGCCATCAGGGCGGCGATCATGGTCGGCAACACAAGCTTGCGGATATTCATCTGGGTACATCTCCTTGGTGGGGTGTGCGGATGGCGACTGCCGTCCTGGATCACTGCCGCTCCCCTCAGCGACGCCCACGAACCTACCGACGCCGACCCTGCCAAATACTGAATAACGGGACCTTTACGCGGCCCGATTTCACGCCCCGTTATGGAAGCCGCCAAGTCCGGGACCGCTTTCACCACCGCCTCGTGACGCCCGTCCAATCGGCTTCCGACCTTTGCTTCCTTGACCATCCACGGTGCCGCCCGCCATTCTGGCGAGCTGACTTCCCCGACCCAACGCGAACCGCTGCCTGATGAACAACCGCTACGACGCCGCCGACATCGAAGTCCTCTCCGGGCTGGACCCGGTCAAGCGTCGCCCCGGCATGTACACCGACACCACCCGGCCCAACCACCTGGCCCAGGAGGTCATCGACAACGCCGTGGACGAGGCGCTGGCCGGGCATGCCAGGACCATCGAGGTGGTGATGCACGCCGACGGCAGCTGCGAGGTCAGCGACGACGGACGCGGCATGCCGGTGGACATCCACCCGGATGAAGGCGTGCCCGGGGTGGAATTGATCCTGACCCGCCTGCACGCCGGCGGGAAGTTCAGCAACAAGAACTACACCTTCTCCGGCGGCCTGCACGGCGTGGGCGTCAGCGTGGTCAATGCCCTGTCGACGCGGCTGGACGTCACCATCAAGCGCGACGGCGTCGAGCAGCGGATGGGGTTCGCCGACGGCGAGCGGGTCACCGAGCTTGAAACCCTCGGCAGCGTGGGTCGCCGAAACACGGGCACGCGCCTGCACTTCTGGCCCGATCCCAAATACTTCGACACCCCGAAGTTCAACCTGCGGGCCCTCAAGCACCTGCTGCGCGCCAAGGCGGTGCTCTGCCCCGGCCTGACCGTGAAGCTGCTGGACGTGGCCACCAACGAGCGCCTGGAATGGCACTACGCTGACGGCCTGAGCGATTACCTGCTCGACGAACTGCGCGCCGATCACCCCGCGCGCGAGCTGCTTCCGCCCGAGCTGTTTGTCGGCAAGCTGGAGAAGGATTCGGAGACGGTCGACTGGGCGGTGGCCTGGGCGCCTGACGGCGAGCTGGTCCAGGAGAGCTACGTCAACCTGATCCCGACCGCGCAGCACGGTACCCACGTCAATGGCCTGCGCAGCGGTTTCACCGATGCCCTGCGCGCATTCTGTGATTTCCGCAGCCTGCTCCCGCGCGGGGTCAAGCTGGCCCCGGAGGATGTCTGGGACCGGGTCGCCTTCGTGCTCAGCGTGAAGTTGCTGGACCCGCAGTTCAGCGGCCAGACCAAGGAGCGCCTGAGCTCGCGCCAGACCGCCGGCTTCGTGGAGGCCGCCGCGCAGGATGCCTTCACCCTGTGGCTCAACCAGAACGTCGAACTGGGCGAGCGGATCGCGCAGCTGGCGATCGAACGCGCCAGTGCGCGGCTCAAGACCGAGAAACAGATCACCCGCAAGAAGGTCACCCAGGGACCCGCCCTGCCCGGCAAGCTGGCCGACTGCATCAGCCAGGACCTCTCACGCACCGAATTGTTCCTGGTGGAGGGCGACTCGGCCGGTGGCAGTGCGCGGCAGGCGCGCGACAAGGACTTCCAGGCGATCCTGCCCCTGCGCGGCAAGATCCTGAACACCTGGGAGGTCGCGTCGGGCAGCGTGCTGGCCTCGCAGGAAGTGCACGACATCGCCGTGGCGATCGGCTGCGATCCCGGCAAGGACGACCTGAGCGGGCTGCGCTACGGCAAGGTCGTGATCCTGGCCGACGCGGATTCGGACGGCCTGCACATCGCCACCTTGCTGTGCGCGTTGTTCCTGCAGCACTTCCCCGCGCTGGTGGCCGCCGGCCACGTATTCGTGGCGATGCCGCCGCTGTTCCGGGTCGACCTGGGCAAGCAGGTGTTCTACGCCCTGGACGAGGAGGAGAAGCGGATCCTGCTGGAGAAGATCGAGCGCGAGAAGGCCGAACGCAAAAAAGGCTCGGCCGGCACGGTCAACGTCACCCGCTTCAAGGGTCTGGGCGAGATGAACCCCTCGCAGCTGCGCGAGTCGACCATCCATCCCGACACGCGGCGGCTGGTCCAGCTGACCGTGGAGGAAGGCACGCAGACCCACGCGCTGATGGACATGCTGCTGGCACGCAAGCGCGCCGGCGACCGCAAGGCCTGGCTGGAAGACAAGGGCGATCTGGCGACGCTGGAGGTCTAGGCAGGCCAGCCAATCAGCGCTGGGCGGTCATTGCCAGCGCATTCACCAACAGGTCCTCGAGCAGGCGCTGCAGGGGCGCGGCGCGCTCGGGCAGGTAGCGTGTGGAGTCCTCGTCCATGTAGCAGCGCTGGCTGATCTCCAGCTGCACCGCGTCCACGCCCTTCTCCGGCGCGCCGTAGTGGCGCGTGATGTAGCCGCCCTTGAAGCGGCCGTTGGCGACCCAGTCGTACTCACGCTGCTCGCCCAGCACCGCCTCCAGGCCGAGTTGGACCTGCGGCGAACAGCTGGCGCCATCGGCGGTGCCCAGGTTGAGGTCGGGCAGCCGGTCGGGAAACAGGTAGGGCAGATTGCTGCCGCGAATCGAGTGGCCTTCCCACAGCAGCGCCCGGCCGTGGGCCGTTACGAGCCGCTCAAGTTCTGCCTGCAGGGCGTCGTGGTAGGGCTTCCAGTAGCGCCGCACGCGCTCGGTGATCTCCGCCCGGGTCGGCGCCTCGCCCTCCGCGTACACGGGCTCGCCGTTGAACCGCACGGTCGGGCAAAGGCCGGTGGTGTTCTGTCCGGGATACAGCGATACGTCATCGGCGGGACGGTTCAGGTCGACCACGTAGCGCGAGTAGCGCGGCACCAGCACCGATGCGCCCAGTTGGCGGGCAAACGCGTACAGGCGGGACACGTGCCAGTCGGTGTCCGGCGCGGTGCGCGCGCCGAGGGTCATGCGTTCGGCCATGGCGTCAGGGATGGCGCTCCCGTCATGCGGCAGGCTGACCAGCAACGCCGTCGTCCCGCGGTGCAGTTCAAAGGTATCCATGACCGCCGCCGTTGTCAGTGCTGGTGGCCGCCGTCGCCGTGGACGTGGCCGTGCTCGATCTCCTCGGCCTGCGCCTCACGCACGTCGATGATCTCGATGTTGAAGCTCAGGTCCTTGCCGGCCATCGGGTGGTTGAGGTCGACGTCGACCACGCTCATGCCGACCTTCTGCACCGTCACCGGACGCGGGCCGAACTTGGTCTGCAGGGTCACCTGCATGCCCGGGGCAAGACGGGTGCCCTTGAAGTACTTCTTCGGCACGCGCTGGATCATGCCTTCCTGTGCTTCGCCGTAGGCATCTGCCGCCGTCACGTCGGCGGTGATCCTGTCGCCGGCCTCGTGGCCTTCCATCGCCTTTTCCAGGCCGGGGATGATGTTGCCGTGGCCCACCAGGATCACCAGCGGCTCGCGGCCTTCGGAGGTTTCGATCACATCGCTGCCCTGCTCGGCGACGGAGTAATGGAAGCTGACGACGCGGTCTTTCTCGATTTTCATGGCGGTACTCGTGGGAAGCAGGACAAAAGGCAGGTTGCCGCCAACGACAGAAGCAGGGAAGCTACATGCCGTGACGAAAGCCGCGCATTATCCCGGCATCCCCGCCCACACGCCAGCAGCGATCCTGCAGGCAACCGGGCGCTGGCTGCTGCTCCTTGCCCTCGCCGCGGTGCTGGCGGGTTGCGGCGGTGGCGGCAAATCGGTTCGATCCAAGGCGGCCACACCGGCACCCAGCCGTGACTGGGGGCGCAATGCGCCGGTCGATCCGGAGGCGTCCAATTCGGTGCTGATGCGGGCGATCAGCCTGGTCGGCACGCCCTACCGCTACGGTGGCAACACGCCACAGTCGGGCTTTGACTGCAGCGGCCTGGTCAACTACGTCTACGACGACATGCTGCGCAAAAAGCTGCCGCGCTCGTCAAGCGCGCTGGCCGCCTACCAGGGGCAGAAGATCCAGCCGCGCCAGCTCACGGCAGGCGACCTGGTGTTTTTCGGCAGCCGCGGCCAGGTCAGCCACGTGGGCATCTATGTGGGCGATGGGCGCTTCGTGCACGCCCCCAGCAGCGGCGGCACCGTCCGCCTGGACCATCTGGATGGTGCGTACTGGCGCGACCACTACACCGGCGCCAAGCGGGTGATTGAGTGAACTGAATGCGCAGTTTTCGCATTGCCTTCACGCTAATTAACGAAAGTTTTACGGAATATGAACGTCATGGCAGCGTTTGGAGTGCATGATCGCCCCGTCCTGTTTCAGTGATGACCGCGTGACGACACTCTTATCAAGCCGCCCAGCGCGCACCACCGCTCCCTCCGCCCGACGTCGGCCGGCAGGATTCTCCCTCTTCCTTGCAGCTCTGCTGGCGCTTCCCGCGCTGCCGGCGCTGGCGACACAGTCCACCGAGGCGCCGATGCCTTCGATGGCCGACATGCCGGTGATGATGCCGGATGCCATGAGCATGCCGGACCGGGCCCTGAGCCTGGCCAGCGACATCAGCGGCATGTTGGCTTCAGGCAAGGCCGCCGCCGTCGCCGAGGACTACACCCCACCCGACCACAGCGCACGCAACATTCTGCAGCGCGCGCTGACCCTGCTGGGCACCCCGTACCGCTGGGGTGGCAACACGCCCGACAAGGGCTTTGATTGCAGCGGCCTGGTCAGCTACGTGTTCCGCAATGCGATGGGCATCGACCTGCCGCGGGTGTCGCGCGAGCAGGCCAACTCCGGCGAACTGGTTGCCAGCAAGAAGGAGCTCGCCGAGGGCGACCTGGTGTTCTTCGGCCGCAAGGGCCGGATCGACCACGTCGGCATCTACGTCGGCGAAGGCCGCTTCGTGCATGCACCGAGCACCGGCAAGGACGTCATGGTCTCCAGCCTGGAAAAGGGTTACTGGAGCGGCAAGTACATGCAGGCGCGGCGACTGGCCGGCAGCTGATTCGCCGGGCAATACGCCGGGCAATACGCCGAACCGACCCGCATTTGCAGAATCAGCCGCCTCCGGGCGGCTGATTCGTTTCCGGGATCGGGGTTTGTGAACCGGCGCGCGTGACGGTACTCAGGCGTCGGCGTCGTGGGCGTCGTGCGCCTGCCGATAGCGCTCCACGGTCTGCTCGATTCCCTTGCTCAGCGCCATGACCTGCTGCGCGTACTCGGCCAGCTCGCGATCGTCCTCGCTCACCGGCTCCCAGGCAGGCACCGCGGTCGGCTTTCCCTCCACGCCATCCAGGGCGACGAACACGATCACGCAGTGAGTGCACAGGCGCGGTTCGCCGCCCATCGGGTCGCGGGCGGCGACCTCCACCGAGAAATGCATGCTGCTGGTGCCGGTGTGGACCAGCTTGGTGCGCACCGTTACCAGGTCACTGATCCGGATCGGCGCCATGAAGCGGATGCCGCCCACGGCGACGGTCACGCTGTAGGTGCCACTCCAGCCGACCGCGGCGGCGTATCCGGCCTGGTCGATCCACTTCATCACCACGCCGCCGTGCACCTTGCCGCCGTAGTTCACATCAGCCGGTTCGGCGAGGAAACGCAGGGTCAGCTCGCGCTGGCTGCCGATCACGCCGCGGCCCCGAGGATAGCCACCGCTGCCGGTCGGCGCCGGGCTGGGGTCAGGCAAAATGAAACGTGCGCGTTTGCGGGCATGGGGTACTCCTCAATCGGATCGATCGGCAATTATGCGCAGCTTGGCATTGCTTGCGTTCCGGGGGTTGGCGCGGTCTTGCGGCAGTCGTGCAGTGGTGCAATCGCCGGCAGGCCGCCCCGGCATGGACTTGCGCGGTTCAGTCATCGACACTGCCCCACTCCTGCCGCCAACAGATTTCACCATGCACCTGCTCCGCCCGCTTGTGCTCGCCTGCGCCGCGCTGACCTTCGGCTCTGCATTTGCCGCCGCGCCGGTCCTGCCCCAGGCGACCGGCTACCAGACCCGCGAAGCATGGCGGCAGCCGGTCACCCCGTTTCGTGTCGCCGACCACACCTGGTACATCGGCACCGAGGGTCTGAGCGCGCTGCTGGCCGTGACGCCCGAGGGTGCGGTGGTGATCGATGGCGGCGTCTCACAGGCGGCGGACATGCTGCTGGAAAACATCGCGGCCACCGGCACCCCGATCGAGTCGGTCAAACTGATCCTGCACAGCCACGCCCACGCCGACCACGCCGGCCCACTGGCGGCGCTCAAGCGTGCCACCGGCGCGACGCTGGTCAGCAATGCGGAGTCCGCGGTGCTGCTGGCGCGCGGCGGCAGCGACGACATCCACTACGGCGACAGGATCCTTTTCCCGCCAGTGCAGGCCGACCGGCTGCTGCAGGACCGCGCAAGCGTCGAACTGGGCGGCACCTCGTTCACCGTCCACTTCACGCCCGCGCATACCCCCGGCTCGATGAGCTGGACCTGGACCGACACGCGCGACTCCAAACCGCTGCAGATCGCCTACGCCGACAGCCTCAGCGCACCGGGCTACCAGTTGCTCGACAACCCGCGTTTCCCGCGCATCGTGGAGGCGTACCGGCAGGGCTTCGCCACCGTGGCCGCTCTCCCGTGCGACCTGCTGATCGCGCCACATCCGGAAGGCGTGGGCTGGGCACCCGCCGACGCGGACAATCCGCATCCGCGACCGACGAGCTGCCGCGAGTACGCCGTCCAGGCGGAGCAGGCGTTCGAGCAGGAACTGGCGAAGCAACAGGCCGCGCGCTGATGCCGTACACCCCGATTGCCGCCACCCTGGGCTACGTCCTCTCCCACGACGGGCGCGAGGTGCTGCTCATCCACCGCAACGCGCGCCCGGATGACCAGCACCTGGGCAAGTACAACGGCCTGGGCGGCAAGCTGGAAAGCGGCGAGGACATCGCCGCCGGGATGCGTCGGGAGATATTCGAGGAAGCCGGCATCGAGTGTGAGGAGATGCAGCTGCGCGGAACGATCAACTGGCCGGGGTTCGGCAAGCAGGGCGAGGACTGGCTCGGCTTCGTGTTCCTGATCCCCCGCTACAGCGGCACCGCGTTCACCGAAAACCACGAAGGCAGCCTGGAGTGGGTGCCGCTGGACCGCCTGCATGAGGTGCCGATGTGGGAGGGCGACCGCGAGTTCCTGCCGATGGTGTTCGACGACAACCCGCAGCCCTTCCACGGCGTGATGCCCTACCAGGGCGGCCGGCTGGTGTCGTGGAGCTACTCGCGGGGCTGATCGCCCTCCAGCATGCCGATATTGGTCGAGGCGCGGTTGTAGATCTCCATGTCGAGCATGCCGGTCTCACGCGCCACCAACACGGGCACCAGCATCTGCCCGGTGACGTTGGTTGTCGTGCGCGCCATGTCCAGCACGCGGTCGATCGCCACCAGGTAGCCGATGCCTTCCAGCGGCAGGCCCGCGGCCGACAGCACCAGGGTGACCATCACGATCGCGGTGCCCGGCACGCCCGCGGTGCCGAAGCTGCCCAGCACCGAGGCCAGCATGATCACCAGGTACTGCGTCGGCTCCAGCTGCAGATCGAAGTACTGGGCCACGAACAGGCTGGTCAGGGCCGGGTAGATCGCCCCGCAGCCGTCCATCTTGATGCTGGCACCCAGCGGCACCGCGAACGCGGTGTAATCCTTGTCCACGCCCAGGTTGTGGGTCACCGCGCGCATCGCCGCGGGCATCGAGGCGAAACTCGATGAACTCGCGAACGCCACCTGCATCGCCGGCGCGGCGCCGCGGAAAAAGCGCAGCGGATTGAGCCCGTGACTGAGCAGCAGGCTGCCGTAGACGACCACGATATGCAGCGCGCAGGCCAGATACAGCGCGAACACGAACATGCCCAGCGGCAGCAACTTCTCGAAGCCGTAGGCGCCCACCAGCGCCGCGATCAGGCCGAAGGTCCCCAGCGGCGTTATTTCCAGCACGAAGCGGGTTACCTGGATCATCGTCTCGCTGGCCTCGCCGGCCAGTTTGCGCAGACCGGTGGTGCGCTCGCCCAGTTTCACCAGCGCGAACCCCACCAAGCCGGCAAACACGATCACCTGGAGGATCTTGCCCTCCGCCAGCGCGGCAAACGGGTTGCCCGGGACCACGTCCAGCAGCACTTCGACCACCGACGGCACGACCCGCACCTCGTAATCGGCGGCGACGGTCAGCCCGGTCACGCCCGCGCCCGGCTGCAGCACCCACCCGACGCCCAGCCCCACGCAGACAGCCAGCGCCGCGGTCGCGGCAAACCAGGCGAACGTGCGCCCGCCCAGCGCGGCAACGGATTTCTGCCCGTGCAGGGACGCCACCGCGTTGATCACCGCGAACAGCACCAGCGGCACCGCGATCATCCGGATCAGGGTCACATACACCGTGCCCAGCGGGCCGAACCAGGGTTCTGCGGCCGGTCCGAACAGCCAGCCGGCCAGTGCGCCAAACACAAAGCCCGCGAGCACGCGCTTCCAGAAGGGAATCGACAGCCACCAGGAAACCATCGTCATCGCATTGCCAATCAAGGGTCGAATCGCACGATAGCGGAGCGGGCGCGTGCCTGCGAACCCACCAGCAAAACGAACCGGCACAGCTGGCGCAACAGTTGCGCCATAATGGAGCGTTCCGCAACTCCCGGTCACGACTCCATGCACCACAACGCCCCGCTGCGAACCGTTTGCCTGCTCATCGCCCCCGCCCTGCTGGTCGCCGCGTGCGCGACGACGGCGCCGTCGGCCGTACCCGGATCGGCGCCCGCCGCAAACCACGCAGTAAAAGTGGCGGTGCCGACGATCCAGCGGCCGCAGGAAGAGAGCGCACAGTGGTGGTTCCGCGACGGTGCGGCGCAGGCTGCCGAGCGCGGCGCGATGGGCGGACAGGCGAAGAACGTGATCCTCTTCGTCGGCGACGGCATGAGCCTGCCCACCGTTGCGGCGGCCCGCATCCTGGACGGCCAGCGCAAGGGCGGCGCCGGCGAGGACAACCGCCTGAGCTGGGAACGCTTTCCGGCGACCGCCTTGAGCCGGACCTACAACACCGACATGCAGACCCCCGATTCCGCGGGCACGATGAGTGCGATGGCGACCGGCGTGAAGACCCGTGCGGGAGTGATCAGCATCGGCCAGTCTGCGGACTTCGGCGACTGCAAGGGCGCCTTGGACGCGCCGATGATCACGCTGTGGCAGCTCGCCGCGGGCAGCGGGATGGCAACCGGCGTGGTCACCACCACGCGCGTCACCCACGCCACGCCGGCCGCCACCTTCAGCCACTCTGCCGACCGCGGTTGGGAATCGGATTCGGCGATGCCTGCCGAGGCGCTCGCCGCGGGCTGCGTCGACATTGCGCGCCAGCTGATCGAGTCTCCCTACGGCAACGGCCCGGACGTGCTGATGGGCGGTGGCCGGACCAACTTCATGCCCTCCACGCAGAGCGATCCCGAATATCCGCAGGAATCAGGACGTCGCGATGATGGACGCGACCTGATCGCGAGCTGGAAGCAGCGCCGCCCGGACGGCAGCTATGTCTGGAACGCCGAGCAGTTTGCCGCCGCGCCGACCGACAAGCCGCTGCTGGGCCTGTTCGAGCCCAGCCACATGCAATACGAGCACGACCGCCCCGGCGACGCGGCGGGGGAGCCCAGCCTGTCGGAGATGACAGCGGCGGCGATCACCCGCCTGTCGCGCAATCCGAACGGCTTCGTGTTGCTGGTGGAAGGGGGGCGCATCGACCACGCCCATCACGACGGCAACGCCTACCGCGCGCTGACCGACACCATTGCGATGGCCGAGGCCGTTGAGGTCGCCAACCGGCTCACCTCCGCCGACGATACCCTGATCCTGGTCACCGCCGACCACGCCCACACGCTGAGCTTCGTCGGCTACCCGGCCCGCGGCAACCCGATCCTGGACAAGGTCCGCGAGGACAAGGATGGTGAGCGCGTTCTGGCGCGCGACGCGCGCAACATGCCCTACACCACCCTGAGCTACTCCAATGGCCCGGGCTACACGGGTGCCAGCGACACGCAACCCGCCGGGCCCAAGCGATTTCCGCACAAGACCAGGGGCTACCAGCCGGCCGCCGGACGTCCCGACCTGAGCTCGGTGGACACGACGGCGCCGGACTACATGCAGGAGGCGCTCGTCCCGACGACCTCGGAGTCGCACGGTGGCGACGACGTCGGCATCTGGGCCCGCGGACCGGGCAGCGCCGCGGTGCGTGGCAGCGTCGAGCAGAACGCGATCTTCCACTTCATGCTGCAGTCCACGCCCTACCTGCGTGCAGCGGTGTGCGCGGCCGGTAGCTGCAATGCGGACGGCGTGCCGGTGGAACTGCCGGCACAGAAACGGCTCAAGCCCGGCACCGGTGGCTGAGCGTTGCCTAAAACGGTTTTGCCAGCACCAGCCAGACGATCACGATCAGGCCGAAAACAGGTATCTCGTTGAACCAGCGCAGCGCCTTGGACGAGGGCAGCGGACGGCCGGCCAGCACGCCTTTCAGCCAGCGCCCGCTGAAGATGTAATAGGCAAACAATGCGGCCACCAGCAGCAGCTTGGCATGCAGCCAGCCGGTGCCCGACGCCACCATGGTCGGGAAGTCCGGCAGGAAGCGATAACCCAGCCACAGCACGATGCCAAGGACCAGTGACAGGCCGAACATGACGTGACCGAACCGGTACAGGCGTTGGCCCATCAGCCCCAGCCGCGCGCGCACTGCCGGCTCGTCCCCGGCCTCGGCCAGGTTGACCAGGATCCGCGGCAGATAGAACACCGCCGCCATCCAGGCAATCACGAAAACGAGATGGAAGGTCTTGGTCCAGAGATAGGCGTTCATGTGGCGGGCGGATCCTTGGCTGAGTGGTTCGCGCGCTAGGATGGCACGCCGCGCAGCGCCATGCGCTCCGACCCCGATGCAATAATCCCGATGAACAAGCAATACGACCAGGCCTATTTCGACCAGTGGTACCGCGATCCGGCGACGCGTGGCGCTGCGATCGGCGGCCCGGCGAGACTCGCGCGCAAGGTCGCCCTGGCGGTGGCTACGGCGGAATACCACCTTGAGCGGCCAATCCGCAGCGTGCTGGACATCGGTTGCGGCGAGGGAGCGTGGCGCGCCCCGTTGTTGAAGCTGCGGCCGAAGCTCGACTACCTGGGGTTTGACAGCAGCGAGTATGCGGTCACCCGCTTCGGCGCCCGCCGCAATCTGCACCTGGCCCGCTTCGGCGATTTCGAGTACCTGCGACCGTGTGGCCCGGTGGACCTGCTGGTCTGCAGTGACGTGCTGCACTACCTGCCCACGCGCGAGCTGGATCGTGGGCTTCCGGCGCTGGCCGACCTCTGCGGAGGGGTCGCGTTCCTGGAGACCTTCACCCGCAGCGACGGCATCGATGGCGACACGGTGGGGTTCCAGGCCCGACCGGAGAAGTTCTATCGCGAGCGCTTCGCCCGCATCGGCCTGCATCCGCTGGGTTCACACCTGTGGCTGGGGCCCGCGATGAGGGCCGGCCTGGCGGCGCTGGAGGCGGTCGACTGAGCACAACCGCGACGTTGATTCACGTACCGCCGCGGTGTTTCCGTTACGCTGCAACGCACCAATTTTCTGCCAAGGCTTCACATGCTGCTTTACCAGATGCACGAGTTCAACCGCGCGTGGATGGCACCGATGACCTATTGGGCCGATGCGTGCGCGAAGATTTTCGGCGGCTCCAACACCTGGCTGGGCAAGCTTCCCGGCGCCGACCAGTTCGCAGCCGCCTGCGAGCTGATGTACCGCATCGGCAAGGACTACGAGAAACCCGAGTTCGGCATCCATTCCGTCGAGTTCGACGGTGTCGAGCATCCGGTGATCGAGCGCGAGATGGTGCACAAGCCGTTCTGCCGGCTGCTGCGCTTCAAGCGCTACACCGACGATGCCGGCAACCTCACCGAGATGCGCGGCCAGCCGCCGGTCCTCGTCGTCGCCCCACTGTCGGGTCACCACAGCACGCTGCTGCGCGACACCGTGCGCACGATGCTGCGCGACCACAAGGTCTACATCACCGACTGGACCGACGCCCGCATGATCCCGGTCAGCGAGGGTGAGTTCACCCTGGACGACTACATCGCCTACATCCAGGAATTCATCCGCTTCATCGGCGCCGACAACCTGCACGTGGTGAGCGTGTGCCAGCCCACGGTGCCGGTACTTGCGGCGGTTTCGCTGATGGCCTCGCGCGGCGAGCAGACGCCGCGCTCGATGGTGATGATGGGCGGGCCGATCGACCCCCGCGAGAGTCCCACTCAGGTCAACGAGCTGGCCACGCACAAGCCGCTGTCATGGTTCAGCGAGAACCTGATCCATGAAGTACCGCAGAACTACCCGGGCCGCGGCCGCCGGGTGTATCCTGGCTTCCTCCAGCACACCGGCTTCATGGCGATGAATCCCGAGCGCCACGCGCAGTCGCACATGAAGTTCTACCAGGACGTGCTCAACGGCGACCTGGACGATGCCCAGTCGCACCGCAAGTTCTACGACGATTACAACGCGGTGCTCGATATGCCGGCGGCTTACTATCTGGACACCATCCAGACCGTGTTCCAGGACCATCTGTTGCCACGTGGCCTGTGGGACGTAGCAGGTGAGCGCGTCGATCCGGCGGCCATCACCGGCACGGCGCTGATGACGATCGAAGGCGAACTGGACGATATTTCCGGTCAGGGCCAGACCCGCGCGGCGCACGAACTGTGCACCGGCATCGCCGAAGCCGACCACCTGCACACCACCATCGAGGGCGCCGGTCACTACGGCATCTTCAGCGGCCGTCGCTGGCGCGGGCAGGTCTACCCGCAACTGCGCGACTTCATCGCCAAGTACGCCGACTGAGTCCGCGAATCCACCGCCAGGTTGATGGGCGGACGCTGGGCTGGGACGCGGATTGCCCGCGCCGGCGACATTGGCTGGCGCGCGCGGAATCCGCCAGACTCAGGCGAGCGCCGAACGTCTGTCCCACTGGAGCCGCCCTTGCCTACCCCACGCCTGCCCTTGCCCGCTCTGCTCTCGTCCGCCCTGCTCTCGTGCACCTTGTTCTCGTGCACCCTGCTGGGCATCTGCATCACCATGCCAATGGCGCACGCGGCCAACAAGACAACACCAAGCACGTCGGAAGCCCCGCTCAAAGCCCTCTCGGTCAGCGAGATCCTCGCCGCCTCACCGGACGCGGACTGGCGCGCGCCCGATCCAGCCAACACCCTTTACATGGACCTGGCCGGCGGACGCGTGGTGATCGAACTGGCGCCCCGGTTCGCTCCCGAGCACGTCGCCAATATCCGCGCCCTTGCCCGCGGCCACTTCTGGGACGGTCTGAGCATCTACCGTGCGCAGGACAATTTTGTCGTCCAGTTCGGCGATCCCGACGCCGGAGAAGCCGGAGCACGATCACTGGGCGATGCGCGCGCCCGGCTCCCGGCCGAGTTTGAACGCCCCGCCGCAGGCCTGTCTTTCACCGCGATTCCCGACCGCGATGGCTGGGCGCCGCAGGTGGGATTCGTTGACGGCTTCCCTGCCGCGCGGGACCCGGCCAGTGGCCAGGCCTGGATGACCCATTGCTACGGCACGCTCGGTGCCGGGCGCGACATGGCGGCCGATTCCAGCAATGGTGCAGAGCTTTACGTCGTCATCGGCCAGTCGCCGCGACAGCTTGACCGCAACATCACCGTGCTTGGCCGGGTCGTGCGAGGCATGGAGCTGCTTTCGTCGACACAACGTGGTCCCGAGCCGATGGGCGTCTACGAGGATGCCGCGCAACGCACGCCGATCAAGGCGATCCGCCTGGCCTCCGAGGTGCCGACCGGGCAACGCGAGCACCTGCAATTGCTGCGGACCGACAGCGCCACCTTTGCCGCTTTGACCGAGGCGCGCCGCAACCGCCGCGATGACTGGTACAAGGCGAGCGCGGGACATATCGACCTGTGCAATATCCCGCTGCCCGTGCGTGAAGCGCCTTCGCCTCTTCGCTGAGCGGGATCGCCGCGAATGCACGGCTGCGGCAATGGATGAATGCCTGGTGCTGGTAGCGCGCGTCCGTCACGTGCTTTTGCGCGTGCGCTGCCTAGCCTGAGTCGACCTTCCCCCCAAAGGTTCATTCCATGCCACAGATACGCATCAGGATTACCGGCAGCGACGATGCCGGCCGTGCCATCCGCGACCTGCTGACAAGCCTCCCCGGTATAGAGCGGGTGGAGGAAATCCAGGACCTCATGCCGCACATGGACGACCCCGACTCCAGCTCCGCCGGCCTGTCTGAAGACGAAGGCCCAGGCATGCGCGTGATCGAGGTCGAAGCGCCTGACGACGCTGCCGCCGAGCGTGTCCGCGAGACGGTCGAAGCCCTCGCTTTCAAGCTGGATGTCCTGGCCGAATTCGAAAGCAACGAGTCCGGCATCGGGGAGTAGTCCCATGCCCAACAGCACCATCATTCCGTGCCTGCAGTACCGCAACGCCCACGTCGCGATCGACTGGCTGTGTGAAGCGTTCGGTTTCGAGCGCCTGACGGTCCACGCCGACGAACGCATCGTCCACCATGCGCAGCTCGTGCTGGAAGGCGGCATGGTGATGCTGGGCTCGGCGCGCGACGAACTCGTTCCTGGCAAGCCGGTGGATCGCTGGCAGCGGCGGATGGTCCAGCCCGACCAGATCGGCGGCCGCGAGACCCAGACCACCTGCGTGATTGTGCAGGATCCGGACGCGCATTACGCCCGCGCCGTGGCCGCCGGTGCGGAAATCATCCGCGATATCGCCGATCAGGAATACGGCGGGCGCGGTTATGGTTGCCTCGATATCGAAGGCCATATGTGGTGGTTCGCCAGTTATGACCCGTGGCGTTCGAGCGCCGACGCCGGTGAGCGCGCCAGCCGGAACGTCCACTAGACGCATCGCCTGTCACCGGGGCACGCGGAGCGCCGGACGCAAGCAAATAATGCTCGCCTTTGGCGAACGCCATTGCGCACAATGGGCGGCTGATCCGGCCGAACGCCATGACCCCTACCAACAAAGCCTTCCTGCAGATCCACTTCTGCGTCCTGTTGTGGGGCTTCACGGCCATCCTCGGCAAGGTGATCACGCTCGCCGCGCTGCCTCTGGTGTGGTGGCGGATGCTGATGGTCACGGCAGCGCTGGCGCTGGTGCCGCGGGTGTGGCGCGGACTGCGCGCGATGCCCGCACGGCTGCTGTGGGCCTACGCCGGCATCGGCGTTTTGGTGGCACTTCACTGGCTGACCTTCTACGCCGCGATCAAGCTGTCCAACGCCTCCATCGGCGCGACCTGCATCGCGCTGGCCACCGTGTTCACTGCGCTGGTTGAACCGTGGCTGGCGCGCAGCCGGTTCTCGCGGCGCGACTTCATGCTCGGCGTGGCCGTCCTGCCCGGAGTGGCCCTGGTCGTCGGCGGTGTGCCTGACGGCATGCGCATCGGCATTGTGGTGGGCGCGGTGTCGGCGTTGCTGGTGGCGCTGTTCGGTTCGCTCAACAAGCGCCTGGTCGAGCATGCCGATCCGCTGACCGTGACCGCGCTGGAACTGGGCGCGGGCACCGTGGCACTGACCTTGCTGGCACCGGTGCTGCCGTATGTCCTGCCGGTGCTGGGCGATACCAACCTGCTCACGCTGCCCAGCGCGCGCGACATCGGCTGGCTGCTGGTGCTGGCGCTGGGCTGCACGCTGTTGCCGTTCGCGCTGTCACTGGCGGCGCTGCGCCACATGAGTGCGTTCTCGGCGCAACTGGCGGTCAACCTGGAACCCGTCTACGCCATCGCACTGGCCATCCTCCTGCTGGGCGAGCAGCACGAGCTGAGCCTGCAGTTCTACCTCGGGGTGGCGATCATCCTGATCGCGGTGTTCATCTACCCGCTGCTGGGCAAGCCGCGTCGCGGTGGACATCCGGAGATGCTGGCCACCGCCGAGTCGAAGATCGTCGTCGATTAGCCCCGGGATCAGATGCGCTGGATGCGGAAGCGCCGGTTCTTGATCCTGCCTTCGCGCAGGCGGGCCAGCGCCGCGTCGGCCTTGCCGCGGGCGACGGCGACATAGGAGCGCCTGGCGAACACGTCGATCTTGCCGATCGCCGAGGACGGCAGGCCCGCATCTCCGGTCAGCGCGCCGACGATGTCGCCCGGGCGCAGCTTGTCGGTCTTGCCGCCGTCGATGCGCAAGGTGACCATCGCCGCCGGAGCGACACCAGTCGCCTTGCCGGCAAGCGGCGTGGCGCGCATCCATTCCAGCGGCGTGCCCGTATGCAGGGCGATCATGTCGGCGCGCGACACTTCCGCGGGGGAACAAAGGCTCAGCGCCAGCCCTTCCCGACCGGCGCGGCCGGTGCGACCGATGCGGTGCACGTAGGTATCCGCGTCCGTCGGGAGCTCGTAATTGACCACCGTGGCCAGGTCCTCGACATCCAGCCCCCGCGCGGCGACGTCACTGGCGACCAGCACGCTGCAACTGCGGTTGGCAAAGCGCAGCAGGATCTCGTCGCGGTCGCGCTGCTCCATGTCGCCGTGCAGCGCCAGCGCCGTGAATCCGTAGTGGGCAAGCGAAGCGACGACCTCCTCGGTGTCGCGGCGCATATTGCAGAACACCACGCACGACTCCGGGCGGAACTGCAGCAGCAGCGCCGCCAGCAGCGGCGTCTTGCGTCCTGGCTCCACTTCGTAGAACAGCTGGCGGATGCGGGTCGGGCTTTCCGACGATTCCACAGTGACCTGCAGCGGCGTGCGCAGCATCGCGCCGGCCAGGGTGCGGATCGCGTCCGGGAACGTCGCCGAGAACATCAGCCCCTGCCGATCTGCGGGCAGCTTGCCGACGATCTCGCGGATCTGGTCCTCGAAGCCCATGTCGAGCATCCGGTCCGCCTCATCCAGCACCAGCGTATGCACGCCGCGAAGATGCAGCGCCTTCTTGCGCAGCAGCTCCTGGATCCGCCCCGGCGTGCCGACCACGACCTGGGGATCGTGGGTGGCCAGCGACGCCAGCTGGGGCGCGAGCGGCATCCCGCCGCACAGCACCGACAGCTTCAGGTTGGGAATACCCAGCGCCAGCTTCCGCAGCTGCCGTCCGACCTGGTCGGCGAGCTCACGGGTCGGACAAAGCACCAGTGCTTGGGTCTGGATCCGGGTCGCATCCACCCGGCTGAGGACACCGAGTCCGAACGCCGCGGTCTTGCCGCTTCCGGTCGGGGCCCGCGCAATGACGTCGCGCCCCTCCAGGATTGCCGGCAAGGCCTGCGCCTGTACCGGAGTGAGCCTGGTATAACCCAGCGCTGCGACACCCTGCAAAAGCTGGGCGGAGAGATCGAGGGTGGCGAAGGAGTGCTCGCGGTCGTTGCTGGTCATTGCGCCATGATCGCAGGTTGCAGCGCTGCATCCGCGATTCACGGTTCATCCCGGCTTGCGTACTGTTCAAGCCGCTGCGACCCTGACCCACCCTTCCGCAGCGACCGCCCCGATGGAATCACTGGAATTCGCACTCGATGACGGTCACGAGTATGTGGAACTGAACCAGCTGTTGAAGCTGGTCGGCCTTTGCGACAGCGGCGGCATTGGCAAGCAGATCGTGGCCAGCGGCGCGGTGGCTGTCGACGGAAAGGTCGAACTTCGCAAGACCTGCAAAATTCGACCCGGCCAGGTGGTCACCCTGGAAGGGGTCGAGGTCCTCGTGCTAGCTCCCGCGATCTAGAGGTCCGTATCGGGCAGCGTGGTATCACCCGCGGAGACACCCTCCGAAGCGCGTTCCGCCGAGGGCACCTGGATTTTGTTCTCGACGCTGCGCACGCCATCGCATGCCGCCGCCAGGTCCTCGATCCGGTGCTTCATCCAGCGCTCGCGAACGGTGCCCGTCAGGGTGACAACCCCACCGGAGACATTGACCGATACGTCGCTGGGATCAACATGCCTGCAGCGGGTGAGGCTCTCACATAGATCCTCGGTGATGCGCTGATCTGAGCGCGTGTAGTTTTTCGGGCCAACGCCGCGGTAACTCGAGCGCCCATAGGTCTGATTCCCCGGCGGCAGGAAGTCGGAATCATCGCCGGCGGCCGTACCGCCGAAGGGCGGCTGGGTCCTGCCCGGCTCGGCGTAGCCCGGGCCCTGGGTGTCGTCCAGATAGCTGTCCGGTCCAGCTCCTGCCCTGCCCTGCCAACGACCGCGTCGCCCGTGGGGCCCACGGCCACCGCGACGAGCGCGGGATTCATCCGACGCGGGCGACCCTTCGCGCTCGCCCATGTCGTCGTAGGCCTCAACCACCTGGTTCCTCTGCATTTCCAGCCAGCGGCGGCCGATGCGCATGTACCCCGCACCCAGATCCGCCACGTCCTGGGCCATGGATTTAAGATCATCTCCGACGTTCTTGCCTGTCACGACAGACCTCCTTTTTCACCGGCGCCGGCGGCGCGTGTGCCGATCAGAGTGCGCGGGTTGGCATTAAGGAGGCGTGGGCAAACCGTGAGAGGGACGCGATCCGCCGCCGTTTGTTGTTCAGCCGGTCGACGTGTCGCTGCGGTTGCGCATGGAGACATTTACCGCAGAGTCGAACTCCGACAACGGGCTCTGCAAAGGGCATTGTGCATCGGGGAAACCGAAGCGTTTGCGCAACTGCAGACCGCAGTCACCCATGCTGCCCACATCCTCCGACGGCGCCTGACACTCGCGGTCAAACGCGCGGAAGAAGGCGTCCTTGCGCTGGACGAAGTCCGCCCCGCAGCGACGGGTCAGTTCGATGCGCTGCAGATCGTCTTCGGCCGCATTACGCCCGTCCAGACCGTAGAGATCCATCTCCTGTGCGGTGAGCAGGCGCAGGCTGCGGTTGGGTACGGTCATCATCAGGTCGGCGATCGCGAACGCCACACCGTTGCGCTGCAGGTACTCGCGGACATCGGCGTGGACGGCCTGCAGTTCTTCCTGCAGCTCCGCGCGTGAGGTAGCCTTGGAGCTGATCCGGATCATCCGGTGGATGCCAACCTTGCCGGCGATCATGCGCATGTCGCCGGCGGCCAGGACCAGCACGCAGGAGCTGTGGCAGACCGCATCCTCGCGTACCCAGATGGTCCACCGCGACGCGCCGATCATGTCGCCGGAACGGATCGCCTCCTCGATCTGGCCCCCGGTGGAGTCGATGTCGAGGATCCGTTTGTGGATGCCCAGCGTGTCGGCGACCTCCACCGTACGCTCGATCAGGGCGGTGAACTCGGCCGATATCTTGCCCTCGTAGCGCAGGCGCATCAGCCCGCCAGCGCCACAAGGCTCCAGTGCCGCGCGGATCTCGGTGTAACCCGGCGACGCCAGCGGCACGCCCTCGCCATTGACGTAGTCGTGATCGCAACTGATCCACGCCTGCCCGGCTTCCAGCGCCATGGGCTGCCAGTCGATGCTTGAGCGGTCGGTCGTGACAGTGACATAGGGATCGTTTGCCACCACCTCGGCGTCCGATACGGCCCCGCCACGCGACTCTCCCTGGGTCTGGATCACCTCGCCGCTGGTCTTCTCGCCGCCCTGCTGCGGACTGCAGGCGGAGAGCATCAGCGCAAGGAAGACGGCGGGAATGCGCCAGTGCGAAGGCATGTGTGGGACCACAGCGGATATGAGCAATCAGTCTAGGGCCGCTTGAGGGCGAACGGCTCAACCGCGCATGAACATTCGTTCTGCTGTCACCGCCGCTACACTGCGGCCATGGCCTGGTTTGTCTATCTGCTGGAGTGCCGCAACGGCAGCGTTTACACCGGTATTACCACCGACGTCCAGCGTCGCTTTGCACAGCACGCAGCGGGAAAAGGCGCGCGCTACACGCGATCGAACCCGCCCCTGCGGCTGCTCGGACATTTTGCCTGCCCTGACCGCAGCAGCGCCAGCCGCACGGAGTGTGCGATCAAACGATTGCCGCCGGCAGCAAAGCGCGCACTGTGCAAGACGTGGCCGAGTGGGTGCTCCGCTGTTCACCTGCATCGCACATCCGCATCGGTAGCGTTGGTTTCGGGAGCGGCGGTATCGGCCATGACGGTCGGATCACCGGAATCGCTCGACGACGAGGAGACCAACCAATGATCAAGTGGGCCATCATATTTGCCGTTATCGGCCTGATTGCAGGCGTGCTCGGCTTCGGCGGCATGGCCGGCGCAGCGATGGGCATTGCCAAGTTCCTGTTCATCGCCGCGATCGTGATTGCTGTTGTGTTGTTCCTGCTCGGCATGACCGTCTACAAAAAGGTCAGATAACGCACTGCCAGGCGCGGCCCGACCCGCCCGCTTGAGGAACCACGAGACACCCGGGCCGGACCCGGGTGTTTTTTTGCGCGCAAAACCGCGTGGATCCGGCGAAGTCGTTTGGGCCACACTTGCAACACTCCCGCCACTGGTCCGCACATGAAGATTGTCGAAGTCCGCCACCCCTTGGTGCAGCACAAGCTCGGGCTGATGCGCCGCGCCGACAACAGCACCAAGTCCTTCCGCGAACTGTCCTCGGAGGTTGCAACCCTGTTGACCTACGAGGCCACGGCGGACCTGGAAACCGAGGCGGTCGAGATCGAAGGCTGGGCCGGAACGTCGCTTACCGTGCGGCGGATCAAGGGCCGCAAGATCACCCTGGTGCCGATCCTGCGAGCCGGCATCGGCATGCTGCCGGGCGTGCTGGAACTGATCCCGGCCGCCAAGGTCAGCGTGGTCGGCATGGCGCGCAACGAAGAGACGCTGGGCGCCGTGGCCTACTACGAGAAGCTGGTCGGCAACATGCACGACCGCACCGCGTTGATCCTTGATCCGATGCTGGCCACCGGCGGCACCCTGATCGCGACGGTGGACATGCTCAAGGCCGCCGGGGCGACCCGCATCAAGGGACTGTTCCTGGTCGCGGCGCCGGAGGGACTGCGGGCTGCCGAAGCGGCGCACCCGGACCTGGAGATCTACACCGCGTCCATCGACGAGCGTCTCAACGAGCGCGGCTACATCCTGCCCGGGCTGGGGGATGCAGGCGACAAGATCTTCGGCACCTGCGCGGACTGAGCGGCACTGTCGATGGGCGCGCCCTGGGCGCTGCCGTTGCCAACGTCGACGCCAACCAAGTCAGTGATTCTGGAGGGCCTCCTCGTGGAGAATGCGGCGGATCTCCAGGATCGCCTGCGGCGTCTCCTGCACGCTGTGCCCCGAGTGGACCACTTTCTCCGACTGCGCGCCCTGCAGATGGGCGCTACGGTAGGGCACCACGCCGTCGCTGGATTCGACCAGGTGCAGGCTCATGTCGTCCTGCCCGACGATGGTGTGGTAGCGGACCCGTGGTGAGATCGGCAGATCCGCGGCCGCGCGGACGAATGGATCGCTATCGCGCAGGTTGTCGATGCTGTTGGGAATGCTCCGGGCGACGCTTGCATCTTCGCCCTGGCCTTCCGCCAGATCCTGTAGCGCCTCGCCAAACTGCTCCAGCAACGTAACCGGCAAGCGGACCAGTCGGCCGATCAGACGTCCCACTCGGCCACTGGCCACCGGGGTCCCCCGATGCGGGGCGGCAATGAAGATCGCCCGGTCGACATTGGGCAGCGGCTGAAAATGCAGCATCGCCTGCAAACGTTGGCGCAGGCGCGCGCCGTGTTCACCCTTGAGTCGACGCTCGTCCAGCAAGGTATCGGTCAGGTGGTCGCCGCTGGCGGACACCAACAGGCGGGCAATCACGCCGCCCATGCTGTGTCCGATCAGCACCATGTGCTGCGAGGCGGGTGCATCCCCGGCCGGATCGAATTGGGCGAGCGTGTCCGTGATCAGATTGCGGATCTGCGCCTGGTTCCACGCAATCGGCATGTTGGTCGGGTAATACACCTGCCAGATCTGGTACCGCTGCCGCAGCTGCCGGTCCCCGGTCAGCTCGTTGGCGACGTTGACCCACGCCTCCGGGCTGCTGCCCAGCCCGTGCAGCATCAGCACGATCCGACGCTGCGGATCGTAGGGCTGCATCAGGTACAGGTGCGGCCGATCAATGCCGCGCTCCCGCCCCAGCATCGATCGCAGCGCCTGCTCGGCGAAACCCGAGCGCGCCAGCCAAAGCCCGTATCCAGCCGTGAAGTTGGCTGCCAGCGGGATTGGCTGGCCACCGATGTCGATCCCGGTCACCCGGAAGGGATCGTGCGGCTCGACCACGGCGTTGCGCGTGTGCAAAACCTGTGCAAGGTTGCCGCCCTCAAAGCGCACCAGTACCGACACCGGTGCGAACGGCATTTCGCTGAATCCCGGCGTCACGGGCACGCCTCCGGACGTCTGCCTGCCGTACGATCCAGCGGATGCGGCCGCCGGCGCGACCACCTCACCCAACACCTGCGCCGGCACCTGGGCGACCATCTCGGCGCCGAAGCCGTCACGCCGATAGGTGCTGCGAAGGCCGGCAAACCGCAACGTGGACGCCGGCACCATGGCTTCCACCTGGGTGGTATGGCCCGGTAGCCGCAAACCTTCGTCGTCCATTTCAATCCGCCACTCGCCCACCGTCGCGGCCACCTGCGGTCCGAATGTGACCCCGGCATCCGCCTTCCAGCGCGCAAAAAGCTGGGTGACGATCTGCTGCACGGCGTAGTTGTAGTAATCGCGGACCTGCGTCTGGCGGTCCTCAAACACCCTCTCATCCGGGCTGCGCTCGGTAAAGAACAGATAGGCATAGGCGTTGCGCGCCGCCTCCAGCCACGCAGCCAACGCGGCTTCGTCAATGGCCTGCGGATTCTTGGGGGTGAGCCCGATCGCGCGCTGCGTCCAGATCTCCGCCAGCGCCGAGATTCGGCGCTCATCCTCCAGGCCCTTTAGCTGCTCGAGGCGTTGCGTGCACTCCGGCACATCCCTGGCGCATTCATCCGGCTCGATGCCTGCCACCCGCAGGGTCTCCTTGCTGACATCGCCCAGCTTGCCGGAACTGAGGACGTCGCCGCGCTTCATGGCGATGTAGTCGCGCGGTCCAAGGGAGGTGACCTTGACCATCGCGCACCCGGCGATGGACAGCAGCAGCGCGGAGGCGAAAATCACCCGTGCCAGGGTGCCCTTCCAACCGGGTTCAGTCGAAATTCTCATCGGGTGCGCTCCATTTCGCCTGTTCTTCGTATTCCCGGTATGCCCTCACGGATCCGGACTGAGAAGTCGACGGCGTCGTCAGCGGCGCGAGCGCGTTCGGTGATGCGTCCGCGCATCCTTAACGCCTGCATGGTCTGGCCTGGGACCAGTGCGTGCTGGTCATAGGCGTAACGGGCGAAATAGCCCGACAGCAGCAAGCGGTAGTCCAGCGGCAAGCCCGGAGCGATCTGCCGGGCGAGAACGAACAGGATCGTGGTGCAGTTGCTGGTCATCGTGTTGTAGAACGCCGGCCTGTGCTGCAATGCAGCCGCCTGTTGCAGGTAGCCGCGAAACACCTGCCGCAACTGCGCCGGCGGGATATCAAGCCGGTACAGATAGACGTCCTCGCGGCGGACATTGCTGCGAACACGCACGATATCGCGCTCGTCGGCCGCCACGATCACCTGCTCGAACTTGCGGAACAACCCGCCCAGCGCCGAGAACGACTCGTCGCGCTCCTTGCGGATCTCCAGCGAGAACACCACCCGGCTGTCATCCTCGAAGCCGAAGGACACCAATGTGTGCGCGATCGCCGGTCCCATCCAGTAGGACATCACCAGGTCGGCCGACACGAGCTTCGCAAGGTCGTACTCACGCGTTTCCCAGCGCGGTGTGTAGTCCGTCGGGGTGCGCCAGTCGAAGTTGCGCACGTTGTACAGGGTTACCCGGTCTCCCGCCACCTCCGACGCCAGCAAACGGGATACGTCATCCGCCCACTCACGATCGTGTTGCGGAGTCAGCGAGAGCCAGCTTCCGAGTACCAGGGCGAAACCGGCGGCGAAGAGGGCCAGCAACATTCGGGCGGCGCGGGAACCCCACGTGTCTGGACGAGACACTACGGAAAGTGTGGCCAAGCCGAGCGCGACCCAGCCGGCAACCAGCACGCCGCGTACCGCCGGACCAAGATGCAACGGATACCACAGCGCAAGAGCTCCCCACGCTGTCGCGGCGATCAACAGCAGACAGACTGCTATCCGCCAGCGACGCGAATGGGACGGACCGGCGGAGAGCGTCATGGTGTGCTCCGATGACCGCGATGGGCTCGATGGTGGATACGATACGCACTGGCCCAATCGGCGCCATCCCCTGTCACGTCGGTGCACGCACGGCTGCGCGCACGCGCGGAAACCAGCCCGAGGGCTTGATTTAGTGCATGCGCCGCCCCAGCTGAAGGGCAGTCAACCGTTTTGCGCCAAGGGACAGCCACGCATGAGCACTACGACAGAAACCCGCAAATTCGAAGCCGAGGTCGCCCAGGTCCTGCACCTGGTGACGCACTCGCTCTACTCGCACAAGGAGATCTTCCTGCGCGAGCTGATCTCCAACGCTTCCGACGCCTGCGACAAGTTGCGCTTCGAGGCGATCGCCAACCCCGCGCTGAATGCCGGCGAGGGCGACCTGCACATCGACATCACTTGGGACAAGGACGCGCGCACCATCACCATCGCCGACAACGGCATCGGCATGAGCCGCGACGAGGTGGTCGCCAACATCGGCACCATCGCCAGCTCCGGCACGCGCCGGTTCCTGGAGGCCATGGGCAACGAGCAGAAAGCCGATGCGCGCCTGATCGGCCAGTTCGGCGTGGGTTTCTATTCCGCCTACGTGGTCGCCGACAAGGTGACCGTCCTCAGCCGCCGCGCCGACGCGCCGGCCAGCGAGGGCGTGAAGTGGGAAAGCGACGGCAAGGGCGAGTACACCCTGGACACCGTTGAGCTGCCCGAGCGCGGCACCACCGTGACGCTGCACCTGAAGGCCGATGAGGATGAATTCCTTGCCGACTGGAAGCTGCGCTCGCTGATCAGCCGCTATTCGGACCACGTCGCCTTCCCGATCCGGATGCAGAAGCCTGCCGATGACACCGGTGACGACGACGCAGAAGATCCGAAGAAGGACGACAGCGCCGGGCCGGAGTGGGAAACCATCAACGCCGCCTCTGCCCTGTGGACCAAGCCCCGCAGCGAGATCAGCGACGAGGACTACCAGAGCTTCTACAAGTCGCTCGGCCACGACTTCAACGATGCGCTGGCCTGGACGCACAACCGGGTGGAGGGCAGCCAGAGCTTCACCACCCTGCTCTACCTGCCCTCGCAGCCGCCGTTCGACCTGATGATGGGCGGCCGCGACGAGCGCAAGGGCCTGAAGCTGTACATCAAGCGTGTGTTCGTCATGGACGCCGCCGAGGAGCTGCTGCCCAACTACCTGCGCTTCGTGCGCGGCGTGATCGACGCCGACGACCTGCCGCTGAACGTCAGCCGCGAGCTGCTGCAGCAGAACCGCCAGCTGGACCGGATCAAGTCGGCCTGCGTGAAGCGCGTGCTGGACCTGATCGAGACGCTCGCCCGCGATGAGCCGGAGAAGTTCGCCACGTTTTACAAGGCGTTCGGCAACACCCTCAAGGAGGGCATCGGCGAGGACCACGCCAACCGCGAGCGGATCGCCAAGTTGCTGCGTTTCGCGTCCACCAAGGGCGAGGCCGGCAAGCAGGTGGTGTCGCTGGACGATTACATCGGCCGCATGGCGACCGGCCAGGACACGATCTGGTACATCACTGCGGAAAGCCACGCCGCCGCGTTCGGCAGCCCGCAACTGGAAGCGTTCAAGGCCAAGGACATCGAGGTGCTGCTGATGTCCGACCGCATCGACGAGTGGATGCTCGGCTCGCTGACCGAGTACGACGGCAAGAAGCTGCAGAACGTCGCCAAGGGCGAGCTGCCGCTGGACGAGGCGGACAAGGCCAAACAGGAAGAGGCGGCCAGGTCAGCTGAACCGCTGGTCGCCCGACTGAAGACCCTGCTCGGTGACCGGGTCAGCGATGTCCGCGTGTCGGCGCGACTGACCGACTCGCCGTCCTGCCTGGCGCTGGCCGATTTCGACATGGCCCCGCACTTCGCCCGCATGTTGCGCGAGGCCGGCCAGCAAATGCCGGAGAGCAAACCGACCCTGGAGATCAACCCGGAGCACGCGTTGCTGAAGCGCGTCGAGGCGGAAACCGACGATGCCAAGGCCGCCGATCTGGCGACCCTGATCCTGGAGCAGGCCGAGATTTCCGCTGGCGCGCCGTTGCCCGATCCGGCCGCGTTCGTGCAGCGAATGAACCGGGTGCTGACGGGGGCCTGAGGACGTCCGCTTATCGTCGACCGACTGCAACACCCCGAGCGCCCCGCCTTTGCGGGGCGCTTGTTTGTGCCCGATGACTACGTGCCCGCTGGTGGCGCGGCCGCGTGACCTATAATTGGCGGCTTTCCGCTCTGTCCGCGCGCCCGTGCGCGCCAAGCCCATGTCCGACGCATCCAGATCCGACGTCTCCAGCAAATCCGACGTCTCCAAGCAGGCGCTGCGCCGCCGCACGTTCGCGATCATCTCGCACCCCGACGCCGGCAAGACCACGCTGACCGAAAAGCTGTTGCTGTTTGGCGGTGCGATCCAGATGGCCGGGTCGGTGAAAGGCCGCAAGGCCGCCCGCCACGCCACCTCGGACTGGATGAAGCTGGAGCAGGAGCGCGGCATCTCGGTGACCAGCTCGGTGATGCAGTTCCCCTACGACGGGCGCATCGTCAATTTGCTCGACACCCCGGGCCACGCGGACTTCGGCGAGGACACCTACCGCGTGCTGACCGCCGTGGACTCCGCGCTGATGGTGATCGACGTCGCGAAGGGCGTGGAGGAGCGCACGATCAAGCTGATGGAGGTCTGCCGGCTGCGCAACACGCCGATCATGACCTTCATCAACAAGCTCGACCGTGAGGGCAAGGAGCCCATCGAGCTGCTCGATGAGGTCGAGAGCGTGCTCGACATCCAGTGCGCGCCGGTGACGTGGCCGATCGGCATGGGCAAGCGCCTGAAGGGCGTCGTCCACCTGCTGACCGGCGAGGTGCACCTGTACGAGCCGGGGCGTAATTTCACCCGCCAGGATTCGACGATCTTCAAATCGATCGATGATCCCGCGTTCGAGCAGCGCATCGGCGCCGCCGTGCTGGCCGAACTGCGCGACGAGCTGGAGCTGGTCCAGGGCGCCAGCCATCCGTTCGACATCGAGAAGTACCTGTCCGGCGAACAGACACCGGTGTTCTTCGGCTCGGCGGTCAACAACTTTGGCGTGCAGTTGTTGCTGGACTTCTTCGTCAACAACGCGCCCGCGCCGCAGCCCCGGGAAACCACGACCCGCGATGTCGATCCGACCGAGGAGAAGCTCACCGGGTTCGTGTTCAAGATCCAGGCCAACATGGACCCGCAACACCGCGACCGGGTGGCGTTCATGCGCGTGTGTTCGGGCAAGTTCACCGCCGGCATGAAGGCCTTCCACGTGCGCACCGGCAAGGAGCTCAAGCTGGCCAATGCGTTGACCTTCATGGCCAGCGACCGCGAAATCGCCGAGACCGCCTATTCGGGCGACGTGCTGGGCATCCACAACCACGGCACGGTGTCGATCGGCGACAGCTTCAGCGAAGGCGAATCGATCACCTTCACCGGCATCCCCAACTTCGCTCCCGAGCTGTTCCGGCGCGCCCGCCTGCGTGATCCACTCAAGCTCAAGCAGCTGCAGAAGGGGCTGGCCCAGCTCAGCGAGGAAGGCGCGACCCAGTTCTTCCGCCCGCTGATGAGCAACGACCTGATCCTGGGCGCGGTCGGCGTGCTGCAGTTCGAGGTCGTCGCCTACCGGCTGAAGGCCGAGTACGGGGTGGATGCGATTTTCGAGCCGGTCAGCATCTCCACCACGCGCTGGATCCGCTGCGCGAGCGAACGCAAGCTGGAGGAGTTCCGCGACAAGAACGCCAGCCACCTGGCGCTCGACGCCGCCGACCAGCTGGTCTATCTGGCGCCCACGCGGGTCAACCTGCAGCTCGCTCAGGAGCGCGCACCGGACGTCGAGTTCCTGGCCACCCGCGAGCAGGCCCACACCTGATCGCATCGGCGCTCGGGTCCCGACCGCGGATCGGGGCCTGAACCCTGGCGGCGCCATTTCACCGGCGTTTTACCGTGGAGTGCGGATGGTTGGGCCATTCCACGCTATCCGATCTCCCCCATGCCCGAGTCGCCGCCTGCCACCCCACCCGATTCCGAACCAGCCCCGCGAGGCGCGGCGGGCTCGACCGAATGGTGGCAGCAACCCCGACGCCACCCGTGGTGGACGGCGCTCGCGGTGGTCGTGCTTGGCCTGATCGTGCTGGTCGCGCTGTGGGACTGGAACTGGTTCAAGGCGCCGGTCGAGCGCCAGGTGGAAAACCGCACCGGACGCGAGTTCAGGATCAAGGGCGATCTCGACGTCGACCTGGGCTGGACGCCGACAATCCGCGCCAATGACGTGCACTTCGCCAACGCCAAGTGGGCGCGCAATCCCGAGATGGCCAGCGCCGAGCAGCTGGAGCTGTCGATCGACGTGCTGCGCCTCCTGCGCGGCAAGGTGCGCATACCCCACCTGCGCCTGGCGCAACCGCACGTCTCGCTAGAAGCCAACCCGGAAGGCGGCGGCAACTGGCAGCTGCGCAACAGCGGCGGCGGCGACAGCAATCTCGAGTTTCGGCGGGTATGGATTTCCCGTGGCGAGCTGGTGTTCCTCGACGAAGCGGACAAGACCGACATCAAGGTGGGCGTGACCAGCGCCGCGGCCAAGGAAGCCGGCAACGCACCACCCATCCAGGTGAAGGGCGGCGGCCAGTGGCGGGGCAACGAATTCACGGTGGAAGGCACGGCTGAGTCGCCCGTGGAACTGCGCGATGTCGATTCGCCCTACCAGATCGACGCGCGCGCCCAGGCGGGCGCGACCAAGGCGCACGCACGCGGCACACTCCTCGACCCGCTTCGCATGCGCGATTTCGATCTCCAGCTCAACCTGTCAGGCAAGAATCTGGACGACCTCTATCCGCTGATCGGAGTCGCCTTGCCGCCGACCCCGCCCTACACCCTGGAGGGCCGCCTCACCCGCGACATCAACGGATCCAGCACCACCTGGCACTACGACAAGTTCAGCGGGACCGTAGGTGACAGCGACCTTGCCGGCAGCGCGGCATTCACCACGGGTGGTGATCGCCCCCTGCTAAAGGCGGACCTGCATTCCAAACGACTGGACTTCGACGACCTGGCCGGGTTGGTCGGCGGCGCGCCGCAAACCGGTCCCGGAGAAACCAGCAACCCTGAGCTGACAGCGAAAGCCGCGGAGATGAAAGCCCGCCAGCGCGTGCTGCCCGACACGCCCTACAGACTGGAAAAGATGCGTGCGATGGACGCCGACGTCAGCCTCAAGGCCGATCGTATCAATGCCCCTTCGCTGCCACTGGACAACATGAACACCCGTTTGTCCCTGAATGCGGGTCTTCTGGTGCTTGACCCGCTCGACTTCGGCGTCGCGGGCGGCAAGATCCAGTCCACGGTGCGGATGGACGCACGCGAATCCGATATCCGCACCCACGCAAAAGTGCAGGTGCGCGGGCTGGACCTGTCCCGGATGCTGCCCAAGGTGGAGTCGCTGCAGAACGCCATTGGCAAGATCTCCGGCCATGTCGACCTCACCGGCCATGGCAACTCGATCGCCGCGATGCTGGGCAGCAGCGACGGTCAGGTCGAGATCGGCATGGGCAGCGGCAAGATCAGCAACATGCTCATGGAAATGGCCGGCATCGACATCGCCGAGATCATCAAGTTCAAGCTGACCGGTGATCGACTGATTCCGATCCGCTGCGCCTTCGGTGAGTTCAAGGTGGCCGATGGCACCATGACCGCCGGCGCGTTCGCCTTCGACACCACCGACACCATGCTCCTGGGGGAAGGCACCATAGATCTGAAGAACGAACAGCTGGACTTGATTATCCGCCCGCGTCCCAAGGACCGCAGCATCCTCGCCTTCCGCGCGCCGCTGCTGGTGGACGGCAGCTTCAAGCATCCGGGCATCAGACCGGACCTCAAGCGCGTGGGACTGCGCGGGGCCATCGCACTGGCGCTTGGGAGCATCGCGCCGCCTGCCGCCCTGTTGGCCACCCTGGAGCTTGGGCCGGGTGAAGACGCGGGTTGCGGCGGCCAGTACGCGAAGTGAGCGCAGCCGCGTGGACGCGGCCGCTGCGGCTCAGCTTTCGATGTAGCGCTGCATCTGCACCAGTTCCTGCTGCTGGTCCTCGATCACCGCCTTCACCAGGTCGCCAATGGACACCACCCCCATCACCTTGCCGTCGGCCATCACCGGCAGGTGGCGGATGCGCTGGTCGGTCACCAGCGCCATGCAGTGCTCGGCGGTGTCTTCCAGACCGACGGTGTGCATGTCGGTGGTCATCACCTCGGAGACCGCCGTGGTCTTGGAAGAGCGGCCCTGCAGGATGATCTTGCGGGCGTAGTCACGCTCCGAGATGATCCCGGCCAGCCGCCCGTTGTCGAGAACCAGCAGCGCTCCCACACGCTTCTCCGCCATCAACCGGATCGCATCGATCATCGGCGCGTCCGGGGCGATCGCATAGACCTCAGGGGATTTGGCTTCCAGCAGATGCCTTACGTTGCGCATGGCGCTCTCCTTCCATATCGGGTGCCTGATCCGAGCATACCCCCGCCGCCGGCTGCCAGGCATCCACGAGGTAGAGCGGGCGCTGCTTGGACTCCTCGTACAGACGTCCGAGGTATTCCCCGATCAGTCCCAGGGCGATCAGTTGCACGCCGCCCAGGAACAGGATTACCGCCATCATGGTCGGCCAGCCCTGCACCGCGTCGCCCCACAGCAGTGCCTTCCCGATCACCCAGGAGCCGTAGCCGAAGGCCAGCAAAGCGGTCGCCAGACCCAGGTAGGTCGCCAGCCGCAGGGGCGCCGTCGAAAAACTGGTGATGCCTTCCAGCGCAAGGTTCCACAAACGCCAGAAATTGAACTTGGTCTCGCCGGCGGCGCGCGGGCCACGGTGATAGGGCAGCGCGATGCGGTTGAAGCCCACCCAGCCGAACAGGCCTTTCATGAAGCGGTGGCGTTCGCGCATCTGTCCCAATGCGTGCAGCGCGCGCGGTGACAGCAGCCGGAAGTCGCCGGTGTCTGCTGGGACAGGCGTCTTGGACAGTCGCCCCATCACCCGGTAGAAGGCGTGGGCCGTGGCACGCTTCAACCAGCCCTCGCCCTCGCGCGCCAGGCGGGTGCCGTGGACGTCGTCGTAGCCCTCCAGCCAAAGCGCGACGAACTGTGACGCCAGCTCCGGCGGATCCTGGCCGTCGGCGTCAAGGATCAGGGCCGCACCACGGACCACGCGGTCCAGGCCTGCGGTCAGCGCCAACTCCTTGCCGAAGTTGCGCGACAGGCGCAGCAGGGAGACGCGGCCATCAAGTGCCGCCAGCGCCTGCATCACCGCCCATGTCCCGTCGCTGCTGCCATCGTCGACGTAGAGGATCCCGCCGCTGATGCCGTGGTCGTGAAGCACGCCATCCAGCGCACCGGTCAGGCGGGGTTGCAGCAACGGCAGACTGTCCGTCTCGTTGAAGGCGGCCACCACAAGGGTCAGGTGCTTGTCAGGACTGGCAGGGGCGGTCATCGCGGCATGGTAGCCGACCGCCGGATGCTCAATGGGCAACTGCGCCCATCGTCCCTGCATCCGGCGAGTGCCTCACTCGAACTGATCGAGGTAGGACTGGCCGCCGATCTGCCGCATTTGCCGCTGGATCTGTAGCGTCCGGCGCTGGACATACGGACCGGGCCGGTCGGCGCTGTAGCGCTTCGGGCTCGGCAACACCGCGGCCAGGCGCGCGGCCTCGGCCGCCGACAGCTGGCCTGCGTCCTTGCCGAAATATTTCTGTGCCGCAGCCTGCGCACCGTAGACGCCATCGCCGAACTCGGCGACGTTCACATACACCTCGATGATCCGCGCCTTCGGCCACATCAGCTCGACCAGCGCCGTGTACCAGGCTTCCAGGCCCTTGCGGACCCAGCTGCGCCCGCTCCAAAGGAACAGGTTCTTAGCCGTTTGCTGGCTGATCGTACTTGCACCGCGCAAACGACCGCCGTCCTCGTGGATCTCGCGCGCCTTGCGGATCGCTTCCAGATCAAACCCGTGGTGGTCGGCGAAGCGCTGATCCTCGGAGGCAATCACCGCCAGCGGTAGGTTGGAGGATATGTGGCCACGGTCTCGCCACGCGTAGTACAGGCGGAAGTCTCCCTCTCCGTGGGTCCACGCCGAGATCTGCCGCGCCAGCATGAAAGCGCTGGTCGGTGGATCCACAAACCGCAGTGCACCCACCTGGACCACGCTGACGAGCAGCAGGAGCAGGGGCAGCCCGAGCACCCATCGCAACCACCGGCGCTTGCGTGGCCGGGATTCAGATTGGTGCCCGGCGTTCGGCTGTTCCCCGTCTTGCGCCTTGCTCATCACGCCCCCACCTTGAATGGTCAACCCGAATTAGCCGGCATTATCGACCACGTGCCCGGTCACGCGAGCATTCCATGTCCCAAGCAACCGATACCCCAAATCTGACGCCCGGCGCAGCCAGCGACCGGCTTACCCGTTTCATGATCGACCGCGCCGGGGTGCGAGGCGTGCATGTGGACCTGCAGGAGACATGGCAGCACATCCGCAAGCTGATGGCTGATGTCGCCGCACACGCACCGGGCGCCGTCGAATTGCTGGGTGAAGCGACCGCCGCTGCCGCGTTGTTCACCGGTCACATCAAGATCGACGGCCGGCTGTCGGTCCAACTGCGCAGCAGCGGCCTGCTGCGGACCTTGTTCGTGGAGTGCACATCGGCGGGAACCCTGCGCGGCATCGTCCGGCTGGATCCAGAACACGAGGGCGGCGATTCGCCCGACGCCAGCGGCATCACCGGCAACCTGCGTGATCTTGGCGAGGACGCCGTCCTGGCGATCACGATCGAGAACCCCTCTGTGGGCGGGCGCGATCCCGTCCGTTACCAGGGCATGGTGGCGCTGGATGCCGACTCTTTGGGCGATGCGTTCGAAGGGTACTTCCGCCAGTCAGAACAACTGCCGACGCGCCTGCTGCTGGCCGGCAACGACGAGCGTGTGGCCGGACTGATGCTGCAGAAGCTCCCGGGTGATGAAGGTGACCAGGACGGCTGGACCCGTGCCGGTGCCCTTTTTGACACGCTGGGCCGTAACGAACTGCTGGGAGTGCCGGTCGAAGAACTGTTGAACCGGCTGTTCCACGAGGATGGTGTCCAGATGATGGGCGACCGGCCCTTGTCGTTCGCGTGCTCCTGCTCGGTTGAACGGGTAGAGTCGATGCTGGTATCGCTGGGGAGCGATGAGGCAATGGCGGCTGCGGATGATGGGGAGGCGCAGATACGTTGTGAGTTCTGTGGTGCGGACTACCGGTTCACCCGGGACCGGATTCAGGATCTGCTCGATATCCATGCCCAGCAGGTCGCTCCGCCGGACCGGTTGCAATGACCACGATTTCACGCCATCTTGATTGTTAAAGAAACATAAACACCGTAGTATCGATGATCCAGTACGGGGGAACTCAGCCTGCCCAGCCAGGTCGAATCTGTGTCATGAATAGCCGCCTCTTCCAACTGTCGCTGACCCTGCTCCTCGCCTTCGGCGTGGCGGCGGGCGCGCATGCGCAGTCGCCGAAGAAGGCCAAACGCGCTGACACCACCGTCCTGCCGGTCTGGAACAACACCAGCGGCAAGCTGGAAGCCCTGCTTTTGCTGGAGCCAACCGGAACATCTTCCACGGGTGCGCGCTGGCGTGTTGGCAGTACAACCCTGGACGCCGCATTCGGACTCGAGAGTGGCAACACCCTCGGGCTGGTCTGCGACCGCAGCAGCGGCCTGGCCGGCACAATAGGCAATCTCGCCAATCACTGCCTGCTGGCCGCGATGGACGATGAGCGCCACGAACGCCTGACGGCCGGCACCAGCATCGGCAACCGCTCTACGCGCTTCGGCGTATCGGTAGGCAAAAGCCGCGACACCCTGCCCGCCTGGCTGACGCCCGGCAATCCCAGCAGCCAGGTCAACCAGAACACGCTGACCGTGTACGGCAAGCAGAACATCGGCAGCGAAGCCACCGTGTCCATTGGTGGCACCTGGGCGCGGGCACGCCTGATTCCGGCCGGAGATGCCCCGGCAGCACTCGCCGACCGCTGGAGCAGCCGCACCCTCACCGTCGGTGCGGGGTACGGCGACTTCGACGCGAACATCATAGGCCGCGTCGTGGATACACCCACGCAGCCCGGCGGATGGGAAGGGCTCGGAATCGGTCTGACCTGGCGCACCCCATGGAGTGGCAGCCTGACGGTCGGCGCCGAGAAGATCACCCGTGGCAGCAATCCGTTCGCGGCAAACGCGGACGCCGACGAGGGCACCGTACCCTACGTCCGCTACGAGCAAGACCTCTAAGGCGCAATCTGCAGGCCGATCAGCCGGTCTGACGCGAACTTCGCCTGATAGCGCGGGTCGTCGTTGTTCAACCGGCCGCAACCGCTACTTACCCGAGCATTTTTAACCGTCTCGCTGACGACGCGCTCTCGTCCCGGCGGACTCGTCCGTGGGCGTCGCTTTGACGCCGCGCCCGCACCGCATGGCGCGTGCCGATTCGGGCGTCGAGGATGTCGTCGCGCCTCTGCGTTGGGATGTCGACCGCGATTCTTGCCCACAAAACTCCGGGAAAGGCCAGTAGATTTCTTAACAAGACTTTAATTCTTTCCAATTCCACTATAGGATCGACTCACCTTGCCGAACGAGCCCGTTCACTTGGCGCTTTCGGTCGGGGACCTTGGCAGCTACCAAGACCCACTTGGAGAGAGAGGCACACATGACCTACAAGACCACCCAACTCCGCGACGCAATCACGTTGGCGCTCGTGGCAGGTGCTACGACGCTGGCCGCTACTGGCGCCGCTTTCGCACAGGACGCGCCCCCCGACACCAGCCCCACCACCCTTGATCGAATTGAAGTCACCGGCTCGCGCATCCGTTCCGTTGACGCCGAAACTTCCCAGCCCGTGCTGGTCCTCGACCGTGCAGCGATCGAGAAGCAGGGCGTCACGTCTGTGGCCGAAGTGCTCAACCGCATCTCCGCGGCAGGCCCATCGATCAACCGTACCTTCAACAACGGCGGTGACGGTTCTTCCACCATTTCGCTGCGCAACCTGGGCGCTCAGCGCACCCTGGTGCTGGTCGACGGTCGTCGGTGGGTTTCAGGGCTGGACGGAACCGTTGATCTGAACACCATTCCGTCCGCCGTGGTCGAGCGCATCGAAGTACTCAAAGACGGCGCATCCTCGGTTTACGGTTCCGACGCCATTGCAGGCGTTATCAACATCATCACCCGCGACAACTTCGAAGGCGCCGAATTCCGCACCCACATTGGCCAATACAGCCAGGGCGACGGTGACCGCAAGACCATCGAAGCAACCTTGGGCGCGAACGGCGAGCGCGGCAACATCGTTATGAGCCTGTCGCGCGTCGAAGAAGGCGCCGTAATGGCCGGTGATCGTGAACAATCCGCCGTCCCGGTCTTCGGTCTGGGTTCGGCGATGTTCAGCGGTTACTCGTCCAACGGCAAAATCTGGAACGCCGGTCCCACCGGTGATTATGACGGCACCTTCAGCATCATCCCCCCCAATGCCGTTGGCATCGGACCCAACGGCCAGCAGCGCTACGGGATCGACCAGACCGTTCCGTGGAGCCGCGCGTACGCGTACAACTACGCCAAGGACAACTACCTCCTTACGCCGCAGACCCGTACGGCGATGTACCTGAAGGGGCGTTACGATCTCACCGACAGGATCGCGTTCCGCGGCGATGCGCTGTACAACGAGCGGCGCTCGGAGCAGCAACTCGCCGGTTACCCGCTCAACGGCGGCGATGAAGTGTTCGGCAACGATGCCGGCATGAGCGGCGACAGCTACTTCAACCCCTATAATCCCCTCTACGGTGGGGATGGGCGCGAGGTCAACTGGAGTCACCGGCTTACCGAGCAGGCTCGCGTCTACCAGCAGAACGTGAAGACGTTCCACGCGTACGCCGGATTCGAAGGCAACTTCAATTTTGCCGATCGATACTTCAACTGGGATATCGGCTACGCGTACAACAAGTCTGACCAGAACGACACGCAGATCGGCGATGCCAACATGCTCAACGTCCGCGCTGGCGTCGGCCCGTCGTTCCTCGACAGCGATGGCGTAGTCAAGTGCGGAACGCCGGGCAACGTGATCGGAGACTGCGTTCCGTTCAACCCGCTGTCGCCAGCGGGTGGTGTGACCCAGGAGATGCTCGACTACATCCTGTTCACAGCGCAGGACACGTTCCAGAACCGCAGCGAGAGCTTCACCGCAAACCTCGCCGGCGATATCTTCGAACTGCCCGCCGGGATGATGGGCTTCGCCCTCGGCATCGAGTCGCGCAAGGAAAGCGGCTTTGACCGCCCGGACGCTTTCGTTGCCGCCGGCTACACCTCGGGCAACGGCCGCAAGGCTACCGCCGGTTCCTACGATCTGAACGAGATCTTCGGCGAAATCCTGATCCCGGTCCTTGCCGACGTTCCTGGCGCACAGCTGCTGGAAATCAGCCTGGCCTCGCGCTACTCGGACTACAGCAACTTCGGTGACACGACCAACAGCAAGTTCGGCTTCAAGTGGAAACCGTTTGCCGACCTCCTGGTCCGTGGAAGCTGGGCCGAGGGCTTCCGCGCACCGCCCATCCAGACCCTGTTCCGTGGACTTGCGGACAGCTATGAAAGCTTTGGTGACATCTGCTCGGCGGATTACGGCGGCCGGACCGCAACCATTGCCGCCAACTGCCTTGCGGACGGGGTGCCTGCGAACTTCATCCAGCGGACCAACTCGGGGGACGCCTACTTCGGTCAGACGATCTTCCCGTTCTCGTTTGGCGGCAATCCCAACGCCGGCCCGGAGACGTCCACCTCGAAGACCCTGGGCCTGGTCTACAGCCCGTCCTACGCGGAAGGCCTGGAGGTCAAACTGGACTGGTGGAGTGTCGAGATCAAGGACGCCCTCGCCACACCGTCGGTTTCCTACATCCTGGACCAGTGCTACGCCCAGGGCGACCAGGCGTATTGCGCACTGTTCTCGCGCCGTCCCAACGATTTCCAGATCGACTACATGTTGTTGGGACCGCAGAACCTCAGCGTGATCAACGCAGAAGGCTACGATCTGGACCTGCACTACCGTATGGCGGAAACGGCTTACGGACGATTCACCGCTGGATTGAGCGCGTCGTATATGTCGCAGTGGGAGTCGCAGTTCACTTCGGACTCGGAAGTGGAAAGCGCGGTCGGTCGTTACTTTGACCGCGACCCCCAGTGGCGTCTGCGCGGCAACGCGACCCTGGATTGGACCAACGGCAATCTGGGTGTTACCTGGATCAGCCGCTATTACTCCAGCCTGGTCGAGGACTGCCCGTTCCCGGGCGACGGTCTCTGCTCGGACGATACCCGTCGTGATGCCGATGGATTGGCGGCGCGCAACAAGCTGGGTGCAACCACCTACCACGATGTGCAGGCGCGCTACGAGCTGCCGTGGGACGGCACCGTCAAACTGGGCGTGAACAACGTGTTCAAGAAGCGTGCGCCGACGACGTTCCAGGCGTTCGCCAATTCGTTCGATCCGCAGTACGACATCCCGGACTCCCAGTACCTCTACATGGAGTACGTACAGCGCTTCTGATCAAAACATCGGTCATTGGTGTGTAAACAAACGGCCCCGGAAACGGGGCCGTTTACATGGCGTATTGATGGCGTATTGCAGCAGCAGTAAAAACCCCGACGATGCCGGGGTTTCGTCGTCCTGCCGAGCCCGGTCGGCCGGTCTGCACTAATCCTGCAGCAGGGTCGCGATGCGCTGCTGCTCATCCCTCAGCGCCTGCGGCATCCGCGGGCCGTACTCTTCGAGGTATTCGCCGATGCTGGCGAACTCCTGCTGCCAGCCGGTTCGCTCAAAGCCGAACAGCTTCTCCATCGCCTCCCCACTCAGCTCAACGCCTTCCAGATTCAGGTCGGACGCGGTCGGGAGGTTGCCAATCGGTGTCTCCACAGCGCCCGCGGTTCCTTTCACCCGGCCGATCATCCACTCGAGCACCCGCAGGTTCTCGCCAAAGCCCGGCCACAGGAAGTCGCCTCCGGCACCCCGGCGGAACCAGTTGACGTGGAAAATCTTCGGCAGCTTGTTGTTGCCGTTGTCAAAGTCCAGCCAGTGGCTGAAATAATCGGCGAAGTTGTAGCCGCAAAAGGGCTTCATCGCCATCGGATCGCGGCGCATGACGCCTACCGCGCCGGTGGCTGCGGCCGTCGTTTCCGAGCCCATCGCCGCGCCGATCAGCACGCCGTGCGTCCAGTCGCGGGCTTCGAATACCAGCGGCACCAGCGAGGGCCGTCGTCCGCCGAACACGATCGCGGAAATCGGCACCCCGACCGGGTTCTCACTCTCCGGCGAATAGCTGGGGCACTGGCGCGCGGACACGGTGAACCGAGAGTTGGGATGCGCTGCCGGACGCTTGGTCGCGTCGTACGGCTCGCCTCGCCAGTCCGTGACCGGTTCGCCTTCGTCCAGGCCTTCCCACCACGGCTGGTTGTCGGCGGTGAGGCCGACGTTGGTGAAAATGGTGTTGGACTGGATCGACGCCAACGCATTGGGGTTGGATTTTTTCGAAGTCCCCGGCGCGACGCCAAAGAAGCCCGCTTCCGGGTTGATCGCGTACAGGCGGCCGTCGCTGCCGGGGCGCATCCAGCAGATGTCATCGCCCACGGTGGTCACCTTCCAGCCATCCTTGAGATAGCCCTCCGGCGGAATCAGCATCGCCAGGTTGGTCTTGCCGCAGGCGGACGGAAAAGCGGCCGCGATGTAGTGGGTTTCGCCCTCCGGATTCTCCAGGCCCAGGATCAGCATGTGTTCGGCAAGCCAGCCTTCCGTGCGCGCCTGATGGCTGGCGATGCGCAGCGCGTGGCACTTCTTGCCCAGCAAGGCGTTGCCGCCGTAGCCCGAGCCGTAGGACTTGATCGCCAGCTCTTCGGGGAAGTGCATGATGAAGCGCCGATCCGGATCCAGCTCGCCGGTGGAGTGCAGGCCCTTGACGAAATGCCGTTCGCGCTCGATCCGCGCCAGGGCCGGTGCACCCATCCGGGTCATGATGCGCATGTTGGCCACGACGTACGGGCTGTCGGTGATCTCGACCCCGCAGCGCGACAGCGGCGAGTCGATCGGACCCATGCAGTAGGGAATGACATACATCGTGCGGCCGCGCATGCAACCGTCGAAAAGCGCGTCGATCTTCGCGTGCGCATCGGCCGGCGACATCCAGTGGTTGTTCGGCCCGGCGTCATCGCGGTCAGTGGTACACACGAATGTCAGGTGCTCCACCCGCGCCACGTCCTGCGGATCGGAGCGGTGCAGCCAACTGCCGGGATGGGTTTTCTCGTTGAGCTTGATGAGCGTGCCGTCGGCCTGCATGGCGGCGGTCAATGCATCATTCTCCGCATCGCTGCCGTCGCACCATTGCACCGCTTCGGGCCGGGTAAGCGCTGCAACCTGCGCCACCCACTCGTTGAGTGAGTCCAGTGAGCTTCCCGCGTGCGCGGACATGTCAATGAAAGATGCGTTCACGGGCAGTGTCTCCAACTGGTGGTTCGCCTCCAGCGAGGCGTGATCTGGATGTGGTTCACGCAGGTCCGCTCATTCCCGACGAGCCGGTTTCAAGCCGTCGGTGGTATCAGCGTCGTCATCATGTGTTCGACGTAGTTGTCGAACTCGTCGTGTTGCATTCGCGTCTGTTTCAGCTGCAGGTTCAACTGCAGAAAACCGACGTACGCGGAATAGGCCAGGCGGGCACGGTTGCGGGCGTCGTCCCGGCCGAGTCCGGCCTGGCGGAATGAAGCGGTGAGGTAGTCCAGGCGGCGCTCGGAGACACGGCCGATGACCGGTTGCACCGCCGGGTGATCCAGCGCCTTGAGCAGCTCGGAGTAGATGATGTGGGTCTTGTACTCGCGCGCCACCATCGAGAACAGCGCACGCAGGCGCTCACGCGGATCGGCAACCGCTTCCAGCTGGCCGAACACCGTCTCCTCTTCCATCCGCTCCCACAACTCCAGCGCAGCGACCAGCAACGCGTCGCGCGACGGGAAATGCCAGTAGAAGCTGCCCTTGGTGACACCGAGGCGGCGGGCAAGCGGTTCCACCGCCACCGCCGACACTCCCTGCTCGGCGATGAGGTCGAGTGCAGCTTCAGCCCAGCCGGTCGCACTGAGGCGCGCGGCACGGGCGCGGGCTGGCTTGGTTGCGGAAGCAGCTGGGGACGTGGCCATAGGGGGGCGAGTGTAGCAACCGTACGCCAGCGACGGGAGCCGTATGCGAAGGCCCACTATTCTGGTGCGTCACAGTTGACAGGCGTGCGGGACAAACACCATACTCGAGCGTATGTTGTTGGGTCGCATCCTGCACAGGAGCGCCCACAGCGTCCAAACCAACCTGAGTCCCACCGTCGCACCGCTGCTGGAGCGTCATCATGAGTATCGCCCTTCCCTTCATCGCTTTTCTGCTGCTTGCCGGCATCGCCGCCTACCATCGGTTGAGACTGCCGGTCTGGGTCGCGTTGACGGCCGCTGCCCTCGTGGCATGCGCGCTGCTGGGCGCCAACGCCGTTGCCGTCACCATCGTCGCGCTGATCACCGCCCTGATTGCGGTGCCGCTGCTGGTGCCAGCGATCCGTTTGCCGTACATCACCAAGCCGCTGCTGGGCTTCTACACCAAGATCCTGCCGCCGCTGAGCGATACCGAGCGCGTGGCACTGGAAGCAGGCACCGTCGGTTTCGAAGGTGAGCTGTTCTCGGGTCGACCGAACTGGGCGGTACTCCTTGACCAGCCGGCGCCCACGCTGACCGCCGAGGAGCAGGCGTTCCTGGACGGGCCGTGCGAAGAGCTGTGTGAGATGACCAACGATTGGGACATCACCCACGTGCGCGCCGACCTGCCGCCGGAGATGTGGGAGTTCATCAAGAAGAACCGCTTCTTCGGGATGATCGTGCCCAAGGAATACGGTGGGCTCGGATTCTCCGCGCTGGCCAACCACAAGGTCATCCAGAAGCTGGCCTCGATCTCCTCGGTGGTGAGCTCGACGGTGGGCGTGCCCAACTCGCTGGGACCGGCCGAGCTGATCATGCATTACGGCACCGAGGAGCAGAAGGACCACTACCTGCCGCGCCTCGCGGACGGCCGGGAGGTTCCGTGTTTTGCCCTGACCGGTCCGTGGGCGGGTTCGGATGCGACCTCCATCCCGGACTTCGGCATCGTCTGCATGGGCGAGTGGAACGGCGCCAACGTGGTCGGCGTCAAGCTGACCTTCGACAAGCGCTACATCACCCTGGCGCCGGTCGCAACGCTGATCGGCATGGCCTTCCGCATGTATGACCCGGACGGCATCCTGGGCGACACGCGCGATATCGGCATCAGCCTGGCGCTGCTGCCGCGCGACACCGACGGAATCAATATCGGCCGCCGCCATTTCCCGCTCAACAGCCCGTTCCAGAATGGCCCCTTGGATGGACGCGAGGTTTTCATTCCCCTGAGCCAGCTGATTGGTGGCGAAGCGCAGGCCGGCAAGGGCTGGCAGATGCTGGTCGAAGTGCTGTCGATCGGGCGCTCGATCACCCTGCCCTCCACCGCCAGCGGTGGCGCGAAGATGGGCGCGATCGCAACCGGTGCCTACGCGCGCATCCGCAAGCAGTTCGGTCTGTCGATCGGGCGATTCGAGGGCGTGCAGGAAGCGCTGGCGCGGATCGCCGGCAACGCCTACACCATCAGCGCGCTGTCGGAATCCACCGCTGCGGCTGTGGCGCGTGGTGAAAACCCCGCCGTGCCATCAACCATCGCCAAGTACCACTGCACCGAAATGGGGCGTCAGGTCGCCCAGGACGCCATGGACATCCATGGCGGCAAGGGCATCATCCTTGGGCCGAAGAACTACCTCGGCCGCTCATGGCAGGCAGCCCCGATCGCGATCACCGTCGAAGGCGCCAACATCATGACGCGCTCGCTGATGATCTTCGGCCAGGGCGCGATCCTGTGCCACCCGTGGGTGCTCAAGGAAATGAAGGCGGCAATGATGCCCGAGGGTCCGGAGCAGGTCCGCGAGTTCGACCGCAACCTGTTCGGACACATCGGTTTCGCGATCTCCAACGCGGTGCGCTCGCTGTGGTTCGGCCTCACCGGCGCCAGCGTCGGCAAGGCCCCGGGGGATGCGTACACGCGCCGCTACTACCGCAAGCTCAACCGCTATTCGGCGGCGCTGGCGCTGTGCGCCGACACCTCGATGCTGCTGTTGGGCGGCAAGCTGAAGTTCAAGGAGTCACTGTCGGGTCGCTTGGGCGACGTGCTCAGCCAGCTCTACATCGCCAGTGCGTTGCTCAAGCGCTACGAGGACCAGGCCCGTCCAGAGGCGGACCAGCCGTTGCTGGCGTGGTCGATCCTCAACGCCGTGCACAAGATCGAGCTGGCGTTGTCGGATGCGCTGCGCAACTTCCCGGTGCGTCCGGTCGGGTGGCTGCTGTGGGCCCTGATCTTCCCTGTGGGACGCCGCGCGACCCCGCCCGGCGACCGCCTCAGCCGTCGCGCCGCTTCCCTGCTGATGGTCCCCAACGAGGCCCGCGACCGCATGGGCGAAGGGATCTACCTCACCCCGACCGAGCACAACCCGGCCGGCCGGATCAACAGCTTCCTGGCCGCGGTGGTGCTGGCCGAACCGGTGGAGCGCAAATTCCTGAAGGCGATGAAGAACAGCGACATCGAAGCGCTGACCTTCCCGGAACAGTTGGACGAGGGTGTGCGCGAGGGCTGGATCACCGCCGACGAACGCGGTCAGTTGCAGGCGCTGCGCGAGATGACCATCGAGACCATCAGCGTCGATGACTTCGACACCGAGGAGTTGCGCTCGGCAGGTTACAAGGCGGAGCCGGAGTTCGAGGTGCTGGATGCGCGTGAGCACGCCATTTCCTGACGCTCGCGCTGGCGATGTACCAAAAACGGCGGGCCTGGCGGCCCGCCGTTTTTTGTTGCGTGGTTCCCGATTCCGCCCTGCCTACTCGGCGGCGGGAAAGAACGGCAGCGACCACCATTTCTCCGGGCCGTCCGCGTACAGCTGCAGCGCAACCGTCCGCCCATCGTCTGCAAGACGGAGTTCGCGGTTGCCGCGTCGGTGCTGCCAGTAGGCCATCAGCTGGGGCTCAAGCGGCTCATCCGCCGTGGCATTGGTGCGCAGCCACAGCAGTGCGCCCATCAACTCCAGTCGCGCAGCGTGGTCCTGCGCTTTCCACTGGTAGTTGTAGTAGGCCGGAAATGCGATATCGGCGAGGATGCAGCCGCTCGGATTGGCGACGCACTCGAGACGCCAGAGACTTTGGCGGTTTTGTCCAGGATCCACGCGGACGTCGTTGACCAGGTTGCTGGCCGTCGATTCCGAGCACGCCCATGAGTGGCCTTCTGCAAGAATCCCCAGCGACTTGTCCGGATCCCACACCAGCGTCTTGGGCGAGGGAGCCGGGATCTTGCCTGTGATTGTTTCCGGGTCAGTTACCAACTGGCGGATGTGGTGGGTGGAAACGACGAATTCGCCGCGCATCGCCTCGCACAAAGACGCGTCCGCGACCGTCGGTGCGGCGAATGCCGTCGCGCACGATGTCGGCAGCTCGTGGGTCGGGCCGACCTCTTTCAGCATACCTGCCAGCAACCGGATGTACCGATCGGTGTAGCCATCGGCAACACTGCGCATGAGCAGCGCGTCCGAGTTCGCACCCAGGCGTCGCCAGGTCTGCACTCCGTTGCAAGCGCCAGCCAGCGCCCCATCCACATCCCCGTTGGCGAATTGCCACGCGACCCGAGTGAGCTCGTAGCCTGCCGGCTCCAGCGGCGGCAGCATCGCATGCGACTGGGCGGATGGCGGGCTGCGGTAATACCCGTAGTCCTGCAGGGCCGCAACGCGGTCCAGCAAGCCGCGATGCCTCGCAATCAGACCCTCGTAGGCGCCCAGGTCCGCACGAACCCTGGCCAGGCAATCGATGTCGCCGCCGTTGCAGAACAGTTGCGCGTCTTCGCGCGACGGTCGCTGCTGTTCAAAACCGGTCAACGCCGCGCGTTGGGATTCGACAACGAGCCCATCGCCCGCCGGCGTCACCGTCACGCTTGATTGCGCAACGTCGGCTTCCGCAACCGCTTGAAGCTGCTCGCGCGGCACGTCGTAGTCGAGAAGCCAGATCGCCGGAAAGGCATTTTCGCCCGGCGGCAACGGCGCGCGGTCCTGCATCAATGCCAGCGCCGCGGTTTGCGTCGCGGACGGGCCGCGGTAGCGCGATACCAGCCAGAGCACAACGGTAATTGCCACAACGGCGAGCAGTATCCACGCCGCCCATTTCAGTATTCGTCTCACCTGTGATCGCTCCTTGACCGGAATTTGGATAGCGCGCCGCAGCAGAGTGCCTGACCAATCTCCCAAGCACCACGCTCCAGCGATTTCACGCGCCCGGAACCCTTCGTGTCGTTGTGCGATGACGCTATGGGGCCGGCGGGATCTGAAGTCCGCGCTGCACGGCGTTACGCGCCAGACCGCGTTCCAGCCAGTCCTGCACATGAGTGAAGTCGGCATACCCCGTGAGCTCTCTGGCGCCGTAGAAATCGACCAGACTGTTGACCCATCCAAGCGTGGCGATATCGGCGATCGTGTACTCGTGACCCACCAGCCACGTCCGACCCTCCAGCTGGGTATCCAGCACGCCCAACAGGCGCCTGGATTCGGCGACGTAGCGCTGCAATGGACGCGGATCCTCGATGTCCTTGCCGGCGAATTTATGGAAGTAGCCGAGCTGGCCGAACATCGGTCCGATCGACCCGACCTGGAAGAACACCCACTGGATCGTCTGCCAGCGCAGCGCGGCATCGGCGGGGAGAAAGCGACCGCTCTTCTGCGCCAGGTACATCAGGATGGCTCCGGACTCGAACAGGCCAAGTGGTTTGCCACCGGGACCGTCAGGGTCGATGATCGCGGGGATCTTGCCGTTGGGATTGAGCGACAGGAACTCGGGCGTGTGGCTCTGGCCGGTGGTGATGTCGACCAGATGGACCTCGTAGTCCAGCCCGGTCTCTTCCAGCATGATCGAGGCCTTGACCCCGTTGGGCGTCGGCATCGAATAGAGCTGGATCCGCTCGGGATGGCGCGCCGGCCAGCGCGTCGTGATCGGGAAGTCGGATAGCTCTGCCATGGCACCGTCGCCGCGAGTCGAAAGACAGACGATGGTAACCCCGACCGATTGCTCAGCCCTGAAACTCCACTAGTCTGCCTGGTCCTCCAGCATGCGCAGCTCGCGTTGCGGCAGCGGCCGGGTGATCCCATGGGCCTTGAACGCACGCCAGATCGCCAGGTTGATGTCGGAGCGGACGTTGTTGATCCCCAGCTCCGGCGATGTGACCCAGACGCGCAGATCGAGGTCGATGCCGTTTTCGCCGAAACCCAGCAGGCGGGCAACCGGCGCAGGGTCGGTGAGAACGCGATCCTGCCCGTTGGCCGACTCCTCCAGCAGTTTCATCGCCAGTTCCGGATCATCGGCATAGCTGATCTGGATCGGCAGTTTCAGCCGGATGCTCTCGCCGCCATAGCTCCAGTTGATTACCGGGTTGATGATCAGGTTCTCGTTGGGCATCAGCGTGTCCACGCCGTCGCGGTCGCGGATGACGATGTAGCGCGAGCGCAATTCATGGACCCAGCCGTAGCGGGTGCCCGACTGGTCCTCCACCGTGATCACGTTGCCGGGCTTGATCGAGCCGTCCACCAGCAGGATGAAGCCGGAGATGAAGTTGCTGACGATGCGCTGCAGGCCGAGCCCGATGCCCAAGCCGAGCGTGCCGCCGATAACGGCCAGTGCCGCCAGGTTGACCCCCAGCACCTGCAACGCGACCACGGTGCCGAAGATCAACAGCAGCAGCTTGATCACCTTGTTGATGCCCACCTGCGCACTGGGCGACAGGTGCTGTGAATCGCGCACCTTGCGTTCCAGCAGGCGCGAGATCCACAGGCTCATTACCATCACCAGCGCCGCGACCGCCACCGCGCGCAGCACCAGCAAAGCCGACACGCGCGTGGTTCCGACCGTTATTGCCGCCGAGTCCAACGCTGCCAGCACATTGGGAAGCCAGTTGATCAGGTGCAGCGCGACGCCGACCCAGACCACCGCGACGATGAAATTCTCCGAGGCGGACAGCAGCGAGCCCGGCTTCAGCGCGCCCGACAGCAGGTACACCGCCAGCCGCACCAGAAGCAGCGCAAACGACAGGCTGAGCGCAACCCACAGCAAGGCGTGGCGCAGCTCCAGCTGCTTGAACACCCCCCACTCGACCACCAGCACGAGCGAGAGCGCGGCCGGGAACGCCAGGCGCCGGCTGGCTGCCAGAGCGACCAGCCCGGCGCGCGTGTGGTCCCCGGTCTTCAGGTAGCCACGCAACCAGGCGTCATAGCGCCGGTCCACCGCCCAGGCCAGCACCATCGCGGCCACGACCGCCAGCGCCTGCCACCAGAGCCCGGGGTGCGACAGGGCGTCGATCCAGATCGGGATGTGCTTGTTCAACCAGTCACTCATCGGCGCATCTGGTGCAACGGAGGTCTGCCGAGCATACAAGCTGACCAATCCAGGTCCCGTCATCCCTGTGCGGGGGACGGGAACCCTCGACAGCTACAGCGCACGGAAGTGCGTCGGGTGGTTCGCGTGTAAAATTGCCGGTTTTCCGCGACGTACGATGGCCAAGGCACTTCAACGGACTCCGCTCCAGGGCCCGGCGTTCATTCGCCTGCTGGCGGGTCTCACCAGCGCAGCGCCCGCCGCGAGCAGCACATCCCTTTCCGAGCGTCTCAGCGAATGGCTGGACTGGACCCGTGCCGTGGCGCTGTCGAGGGCGCTGGACGGCCGCCGGTCGGCTCACGATGTCGCCTCGAGCGCTTCCGGCGACGACCACCACGAGGAATGCAAACGGGTTCGCGCGGTCCTGGTCGCGCGCATCCATGCGATGACCGAGCCCGCGTCGGCGCCCCCGCGGAGCGCGACGGCCGTCGCCAAGGATGAGCCGGCTCTAGAGTTCGGCCCGCTCCGTGAGCGTTACCGCGACCTGCAACAGTCGATGCAGGCCGAAGTCGGGCGGCTGCGCGGGCACCTGCGTGACATGCTCGCGTCCGGATCCGCCGACATGGCGCGTCTGGCGGAGGTGGACGCAGTGATGGAACTGACCCTGACCCCGCGCGAGCACGCATTGCTCGGGTCGGTTCAGGCGCTGCTTGCAGAGCACTTTGAACGCCTGCGAGACGCCGCCGTGGAGTCGCGCGACTCGCTCCTCCCATCGACCCAGGCTCCGGAAGACGCTGCGTGGCTGGGTCGCTTCCGCCAGGACATGGGCGACGTCCTTCTGGCCGAGCTCGACATCCGTTTTCAACCCGTCGAAGGGCTGCTGTCCGCCCTTCGCAACCAATAGCTGGATCACATGCACAAAAACGCGCTTTACGTCGTCATCTTCCTGGTGGGCCTGATCGCCGTTGCGTGGATTGGCGCAGGCTACATCGGCTCCAACCTGCCCGCGCTCGCGGTCACCGCGGTGATCGGCGCGTTCTACGTCGCCGGCGCGCTGGAGCTGCATCGCTACCGGCAGGCCACCGTCACATTGATGACTGCCACAGACGATGCGGCCGCCGCGTTGTCCGACCTGTCCGGCTGGCTGCAGCGGTTGCACCACAGCCTGCGCAATGCCGTACGCCTGCGCGTGGAAGGCGAGCGCGTCGCGCTGCCGGCACCGGCGCTGACCCCGTACCTGGTGGGTCTGCTGGTGCTGCTCGGCATGCTCGGCACCCTGCTGGGGATGATGGCGACACTGCGCGGCACCGGACTGGCGCTGGCGGGAGCGACCGATCTGGAGGCGATCCGCGGGTCGCTGGGCGCTCCGGTCAGCGGCCTGGCGTTTGCCTTCGGCACCTCGATCGCGGGTGTTGCCGCCTCCTCGATGCTGGGCTTGCTGTCGGCGCTGTGCCGCCGCGAGCGGGTCCATGCGGTGCAGCAGCTCGACCTGCAACTGGCGAGCACGCTGCGTCCCTACTCGCACGCCCACCAGCGCGAGGAGACGTTTCGCCTGCTGCAACAGCAAACAGGCCTGATGCCGACGCTGATCGAGCGCCTGGACACCTTGAGCACCAACCTGCAGCAGTTGCAGCAATCCAGCGGCGAGCGCCTGTCGGCCAGCCAGGACGAGTTCCACAGCCGCACCGATGCGCATCACGCGCGAATGGCGGCAAATCTGGAGCAGTCGCTGAAAGCCGGCTTGGAGGAAAGTGCGCGGAGTATCGGCGCCGTGCTGTCGCCGATGATCGAGAGCACGATGACAAACCTCGCGCAGGAAAATGCCGCGCTGCAGGCGTCGGTCACCGATGCGGTGCAGCGGCAGCTGGACGGTGTGTCCGCCAGCCTGCAAACGGCAACCTCGGCAGCCGCCGACACATGGCAGAGCGCCGCTGCCGGCCAACAACGTGCCAACGACGGCCTTGTGCACGCGCTGCAGGGTTCGCTGGAGCAGTTCACGGCCGGGTTCGAGCAACAAACGAGCACCGCGCTTCAGGCCGTTTCCGCGAGACTCGACCTGAGCGCCGAGCGCAGCGCCGACGCCTGGGACGCGGCGCTGTCGCGCCAGCGAGAGCTCAGCGAACAGCTCGCGGCGAGCAATCAGCAGGCCATGGCGTCGGCCGCTGCTACCTACGACGAGCGTGCAGCGGCGCTGATCGAGGCAATGCGCAAGGCGCACGACGACTCCGAGGCAGCGCTGCAATCCCGTGACCAGCAGCGCGTGGCGCAGTGGTCGGATGCGCTCTCCGCTGTGAACGACAGCCTGGAGAACCGTTGGCGCGAAAGCAGCAATGAAGCAGTAAACCGGCAGAAGGACATCTGCGACACCCTCGGCCGCACGGCTGCACAGATGGCCGCGCAGGCGCAGGCGCAGGCGCAGGAGACGATTGCCGAAGTGGCGCGCCTGATGCAGACCGCCGCCGAGGCGCCGCGGGTGGCCGCCGAGGTCATCGCCGAACTTCGCCAGAGCATTTCCGACAGCCTCGTGCGCGACAACGCGATGCTCGCGGAGCGCAACCAGCTGCTGGCGACGCTGGAAACCCTGCTGGACGACGTCAACCACGCCTCGACCGAGCAGCGCACGTCGGTGGATGCGCTGGTCAGCACCTCGGCCGATCTGCTGGAACGCGTCGGCACCCGTTTCAGCGAGCAGATCGACGCCCAGACCGGCACGCTCGGTGCCGCGGCCGCCCAGGTCAGTGGCGGCGCGGTGGAAGTTGCGAGCCTGGCCGAGGTGCTGGGCGCGGTGGTCGAGCAATTCGGCTCCGCAACCGACGCGCTGGGCGGGCGCCTGGAGCAGATCGAGGCGGCACTGGAAACCTCATTGGCCCGCAGCGACGAGCAACTGGCCTATTACGTGGCGCAGGCGCGGGAGGTGATCGACCTGAGCATGCTCTCGCAGAAGCAGATCATCGGTGAACTTCAGCAACTCGCGGGCACGCCAGGCACGCCCGCCCACGGCAAGACCCCGGCATGAGCGACGAGATCGAGCTCGAATCCGAATCCACTGCAACGACGTGGGCGGCTTTCGGCGACCTGATGTCGGTGCTGCTCGGTGCGTTCGTGCTCATCCTGGCCGGCGTGATCGCAATGCAGGTCCAGCTGTCCAACCAGCTCGACGAGACCGTCAGGCAACGCGAGGCCGAGGCAGACCGGCTGAAAACGCTGGAGCAGGCCCTGGCCGGTCCGCTCGCCGGGGGCCGCGTGACGGTGATCAACGGCCGCATCGGCATCAGTGGCAGCGTGCTGTTCGCGCTCAATTCGGACCGTCTGCAGCCGGAGGGGCGCGACCTGCTGCAGAGCCTGGCTGCACCGCTCTCGGAGTACCTGCAATCGCGCGACGAGCTCCTCATGGTCAGCGGCTTCACCGACGACCGGCCGGTGCTGGACAGCAACATGCGCTTCGCCGACAACCTGGACCTGTCCGCGGCGCGCGCAATGACGGTTACCCGTGGCCTGATTGCCGCTGGCGTGCCGTCGCGATCGGTGTTTGCCGCCGCGTTCGGCGCGGAGCAGCCGGTGAGCTCCAACGAGGACGAAGCCGGGCGGTCGAAGAACCGGCGGGTGGAAATTGCGCCGATCCCGAAGCCTAAAACCGACGCGGCCACGGATGCCGACTGAGGCTGCCCGCTCCGGTGCGCAGGGCCACCCGCTGCCCGATGAGCGCCCGCGCACCAACCGTGTGCGCGACGCGCTGATCTCCGCACTCCAGCGACGCCTGGACCTCGCAGACGCAGCGGTCGCACCACTGGTTCAGGCCAGGCTTGAGGAACTCATGCAGTCCCGGGCAACCGAGGTGGCTGCCCCGCCGGCGACACACGCGGGCTCGCCGACCAACGCAGACCGTTCGCAACGCACCCTGCTCGGGCTGTCCGAGTACATCCAGGCACGCGAACGAGAGGTCCACTCCGCCACCTCCACAGACAAGGAACGCACCACGGTGTCACCCCCGGTCGTGCTGGAAGAATTCCGCCAGCTCTGGGACCGCATCCGCACGGAAAGCCAGTTGCGGGCGGCACTGGCGCCGATCCCCGATGACGCAGGCCCGCTCCATTCCAGTGCCCTGCTCCACCGCGCGATGCAGCTTATGGCCGATACCTCGCCCGGCTACCTGCAGCACTTCCTCGCCTATGCCGATGCACTGACCTGGATGGAGCGCCTGCAACAGGCCGGCATGCTCGACGCCGCCGCCGGCAACCCGGGTGCGGGCGCGTCGGCGAAACCCCGCACACGCAAGCGCGCGAAAGCTAAGCAACCCGCAACAAAATCGTCCATCGGTAAAGTGTCAGGCGACGCTTAAGGGTTTCCCCCAATGGCGGCTGGGGGAGTGCGAACGCTAGATTCAGCGGAGCAATGCCCCGCTCACTTTCCAGCGTGCCGCCATGTCGCTCACTCCCAGCCTGAATCTCCCGTCGCCCGCGCAACCCTGGGGCAGCTTCCTGCGCGGATTGCCGTGCCCGCTCCGGCCCGACAGCGGCGACGGTGCGCGGCTGGACAAGCGCATCCTCGCGGCCGACCCGGCCGAGGTGAGCTTCGATCTGGACAAGGCGTCGGTGCGCAACCAGGACGTCAGGGAAAGCGGCGCCAATACCACCTACACGGCCACGGCCGACATGACGATCGCAGCGCCGGACGGCAGCAGCACGAGCGTTCCGGTGCGCTACGAAGTGACCCTCCGCAACGAGAACGCGAGGCCCGAACAGATGCGCGCGGTGAATCCGTTTGATCCCGCCACGATTCCCGACCGGACCCGGATCGAAATCCACGGCAAGGACTACGCCGGCACCGCGCTGGAGCCGGCTTTCAGCGCACTGGCCAAGGCCAACGGGCTGGCGTCCATTAGCGACCTGCGCCTGTCGCTGGAGATGCTCGACAAGGGCAAGCTGCGGGTCATGAGCGGATCGGAGCGGCTGTTTGACGCCCCGCGCGACGGCGGGCCGTCTTCCTACCCCGCCGACCGCCAGGACTTTACCCGCCACACGACCCTGCTCGCCGATCCAACGGGCAGCGAGCTGGGCGGCTACTCGCGCATGCTCTTGACCGGCAAGGTTCCCGACTCGACGGTGGTACTCGCCGAGACGGTCAACGGCAACGAGATCCACGGCACCGTGACCGAGGCCGGATCCGGCGAGGTCAACGACATCACCTGGACGCTGGACGCTGAAGGACGTCCGGCCTCCGCCGAAGCCACCCTGACCTGGGAGCCGAGCAGCCGGGGACGCGCGTCCGACCGGATCGAGGTCAACGCGCAGAGCGGCTTCCGCAAGGACAACGACATGAAGGGCACGCCGGACGACGTGGGGCACATCATCGCCTACCGCTTCGCAAACGGGCACGGCCCGGTCAACATGTTTCCGCAGTTCGGCCTTTTCAACCGCGGTGCCTATGCGCGTCTGGAGCAGGAATGGGGCGACTGGCTGGCCAAGGGCATGGAGGTGTCGATCGAGGTGGAACTGGTCGGCGGCACGTCCCAGCGTCCCGACGAGGTCCACGTGGACTACAAGGTCATCGATCCCGACAGCGGCGCGGTGGTCGATGACCCGTCACTGATCGCTTTCGCCAACGCCGATGGCCAGGCCTTTGACGCGATCGCCGGTGCCGGCATGGACGAGATGATCGACAGAGCGACGGCCTGAGGCCAGACTGGCGCGCATCTCTGAACGGGTATTCGCATGGACAGGAATGAACTGATTGCCAGGCTCGGCCAACTGCTGGTGGCGGACCCGGCGGTCTCGGACGGGCGTTGGGACGGCTATGCACTGATCGCGCGGTACGGCGACGGCGCGCTGGCACGTCGCCTCAGCGGCTTCCGCTACCACGACGGCGCTGCCGCCGAGGCCGCGACACCCCGCGACCCCGCCATCGGCGAGACGTTCGACGCGTTGCGTACCGCGACCCTCGTCCCGGGCAAGGCGCCGTGGGACGCCTGTGTCCTGCGGATCCGCCGCGACACCGGCAAGATCAAGGTCGACTTCGAATACGACGAGCCGGAGCAATGGGACATCACGCCCGACACCCTGGCTGCCGTCGCGGAGCGTGCGCGCCCGGCGTAATTCGCGCGTTCGTCTATCAGCGAAGCGCGTTCCTAACCGGCGCCGGCCTCTCCCACTACGCGCCCGGGCGTGCCAAAGCCCGACGCAGGCCGTCGACGCGTTACAGCATCGGCAGATCCAAGCCCTTCTCGCGCGCGCACTCCCTGGCGATTTCGTAACCCGCGTCTGCGTGCCGCATGACGCCGGTCGCGGGGTCGTTCCACAGGACGTGCGCGATGCGCTTGTCGGCGGCCTCGCTGCCGTCGCAGACGATGACCACGCCGGAGTGCTGCGAGTAGCCCATGCCCACGCCGCCGCCGTGGTGCAGTGACACCCAGGTCGCGCCGCCGGCCACATTGAGCATCGCGTTGAGCAGCGGCCAGTCGGACACCGCGTCGCTGCCGTCGCGCATTGACTCGGTCTCGCGGTTGGGCGAGGCGACCGAACCACTGTCGAGATGATCGCGGCCGATCACCACCGGCGCCTTCAGCTCACCGTTGCGGACCATTTCGTTGAACGCCAGGCCCAGCTTGTCGCGCAGGCCCAGGCCGACCCAGCAGATGCGCGCCGGCAGGCCCTGGAACTCGATGCGATCGCGCGCCATGTCCAGCCAGGTGTGCAGGTGGGCGTCGTCGGGAATGAGTTCCTTGACCTTGGCGTCAGTCCGGTAGATGTCCTCCGGGTCGCCGCTCAGCGCGACCCATCGGAATGGACCGATGCCCTTGCAGAACAGCGGACGCACATAGGCGGGAACGAAGCCGGGGAAGTCAAAGGCGTTGGTGCAGCCGTCGTTGAACGCCATCTGGCGGATGTTGTTGCCATAGTCGAAGGTCGGAATGCCCTGCGCATGGAACTCCAGCATCGCCTCGACGTGCTTGCGCATCGAGTGCATCGCCGCGTCGCGGATCCGGCCGGGAGAATCGCGCTGTCCCTCCTGCCACTCCTCCACGGTCAGCCCGATCGGCAGGTAGCCGTGCACCGGGTCATGCGCGCTGGTCTGGTCGGTGACCGCGTCGGGGCGCACGCCGCGACGGACCAGTTCGGGCAGGATCACCGCCGCATTGCCCAGCAGCGCGATCGACTTTGCCTCACCGGCGGCGGTGTATTTCCCGATCCGGGCCAGGGCGTCGTCCAGATCGGTGGCCTGCTCGTCGACGTAGCGGGTGCGCAGGCGCATGTCGATGCGGCTCTGCTGGCATTCGATGTTGAGGCTGCACGCGCCGGCGAGACTGGCCGCCAGTGGTTGGGCGCCACCCATGCCGCCCAGCCCGGCGGTCAGGATCCAGCGGCCCTTGAGGCGGCCGCCGTAATGCTGGCGCCCCATTTCCACGAAGGTCTCGTAGGTCCCCTGCACGATCCCCTGGCTGCCGATGTAGATCCAGCTGCCCGCGGTCATCTGGCCATACATCATCAGGCCCTTGCGATCGAGCTCGTTGAAGTGCTCCCAGTTCGCCCAGTGCGGCACCAGGTTGGAGTTGGCGATCAGCACCCGCGGCGCATCCGCGTGGGTCCTGAAGACACCGACCGGCTTGCCCGACTGCACCAGCAGCGTCTGGTCATCGTCAAGCGTCTTGAGCGACGCGATGATTGCGTCGTAGCTCTCCCAGTCGCGCGCGGCGCGGCCGATGCCGCCGTAGACCACCAGGCTGGTCGGGTCCTCGGCCACCTCCGCGTCCAGATTGTTCTGCAGCATCCGGAACGCAGCCTCGGTCAGCCAGGACCTGCACGTGAGTTGGCTGCCACGCGGGGAGCGGATGACGCGGTCGGGATCGGTGCGCGTGTGGGTCACGGGACTGGACATGACAAACCCTGTCGGTAATCGATAGGACGGGGATTATCGCATCGCCTCCCGCTGCGGGTCTCCAGCGCCAGGAAACACGGACTTCCGGCACGCACGACCGCGACATGCAGACGCTAGGATGGGGTGATGCATCCATTCAAATTCGCGGCCCGGTCCGCACTCACGACGTTCTTCGCGCTGGCCCTGCTGGCCTGTACTTCACTCCCCCACGGCGACCCCAATGCCGCCGCGACGACGCCGCCGCCGCAGGTCTTGCTGGTGTCACTGGACGGCTTCCGGCCGGACTATCTGGAGCTGGGCATGACGCCGAACCTGGAACGCATCAGCGAGCACGGCGTGCAGGCGGAATGGATGACACCGTCCTATCCCAGCCTGACTTTCCCCAACCACTTCACCATCGTTACCGGCAAGCGCCCCGACCACCACGGCATCGTCCACAACTCGATGCGCGACCCGGAGCTGGGCAAGTTCAGCCTGGGCAACCGCGAGGCCGTGTCGGACGGCCGCTGGTGGGAAGGCGAGCCGATCTGGGTGACCGTCGAGAAGGCCGGGTTGCGCGCTGGCACGATGTTCTGGCCAGGCTCGGAGGCGGCGATCGGCGGCATCCAGGCCAGCCACTGGAAGCCCTTCGACGGCAAGATGCCGATGGCAGATCGGGTAGATGCCGTGTTGGCCTGGCTGGCGGAACCCGAAGCCACCCGCCCGCGTTTCAGCACCCTCTACTTCGAGGCGGTCGACAGCGCGGCGCACGCCAACGGGCCGGATTCCGAGGAGGCGCACGCGGCGATCCGCGACATAGATGCCGCGATGGGCCGCCTGCTGGACGGGATCGATGCGCTTGGGCTGGCAAGGGAACTCAACGTGGTGGTGGTGTCCGACCACGGCATGGCCACCGTCCCTCCGTACCAGTTTGTGGTGATCGAGGACATGGTCGATCCCGCCGATGCCGAATTCGTGACCGCCGGCCAGTCCGTCGGATTCTTGCCCCGGCCCGGTCGCCACGCCGCAGCCGAGTCCCAGTTGCTCGGCGCGCACGACCACTACGACTGCTGGCGCAAGGGCGAACTGCCCGAGCGCTGGCACTACGGCACCCACCCGCGCGTGCCACCGATCATCTGCCAGATGCACGAAGGCTACGACGCCCTGCGCCGCGCCTGGCTGGAGACGCGCTCCAAAACGGATGACCGCGGCTCGCACGGCTTCGATCCCGCCCTGCCTTCGATGCGGGCGATTTTCCTCGCCCGCGGACCGGCGTTCCGCGAAAACGCCCGTGTCCCCGCGTTCGACAACATCGATGTTTATCCTCTGCTGATGTCCATACTGGACGTCGAGCCGGCAGCGAACGACGGCGGTGACGGCGCGATGGAGTCACTCAAGCCCGGCGCACGGAGGTCGGCCGGCGCACCCTGATGAGACCCTGACATGATCGTGTTCACCACCATCGACAGCCCCGTGGGGCCGCTATTGCTCGCAGCAGATGCGGACGGGCTGCGCCTGATCGAATTCAGCAAACCGCGCCATCCCGTAAAACGCGGCGCCGAATGGCAGGAGGGCTCGCACCCGACCCTGGACGCGACCCGGACGCAACTGGACGAATACTTTGCCGGTCGGCGTACGGGTTTCGACCTGCCGCTATCGCCGCAGGGAACCTTGTTCCAGCGCGATATCTGGGCGGCACTGGCGCAGATTCCGTATGGGCAGACCGTCACCTACGGCGACGTGGCGAGCCGCGCAGGACATCCGGGCGCGGTGCGTGCTGTCGGTGCTGCCGTGGGTCGCAACCCGGTGCCAATTGTGGTCCCCTGCCACCGCGTTGTAGGTACCGATGGCAGCATGACCGGCTTCTCCGGCGGACTTCCGGTCAAGCGCCAACTTCTGGTCCTGGAAGGCGCCGTGCCCGCATAAAAAAACCCAGGCGCGGGGCCACCGAGCCTGGGTCAATAGGGTTGTTGCCCCGATACCGCCTGAAGCCTTGTTGCGGTGAATCCAAGCTACAGCGCGATAACGTAAGTCACTGTTAAGAAACGCGTTAATAAATCGCTATTACATTCCGCTCTGGTCCAGCGGACCTTCCGCCGGGATGATCTCGCGCAGATATTGCTTGCCGCCTTCTCGCGTCTTGCGGCGCTCGGCCAGGGTCATGCATTTGTTGATCGGCAGTTTGCTGCCCGTGGGACGCTCGCGCCGGCAGATCACCCGACTGTCTTCCTCAGCTTGAGCGAGTATTTGGTTGAGCTCTTCCTGCCGATTGAATACATCCACCCGGGGCAGAGGCGGCAGCGTGGCGATGGACCCGCTGCGATCGATGATCGCCTTGATCTCTGTCATCAACGTCAGCGCCCGGCTGCGCTGCTCGGGGGTGATCTCCTCGTACGTATTGCTGTTGTCGAGCTGATGGATGATCGCCTTCTCGTAAACGCTGAAATCCTCGATCGTCTCGATATCGAGCGGCTGCGGCGCGCTCGTCTCGGCAGCCACCAGCGGCCCGGCGAGCATCGCAAAAAGCATCGGCAGCGCAATCCTTGCGGCGAGTGAAGCGGAACGTTTCATTGTCAATTCCCTGTTTTTGATGTTGGCTGCCGACGAACTGCGGATCAGCAACGTTCACACAATGTTCACCGGATTCACTTCGCGGTCAAGTTTTTCACCACGCGTGGTTTGACCTTCTGCGCCTGATAACGATGCGTCGCGTACTGGATGATCTCCCCCGCCACATCCACGCCGCTCACGCTCTCGATACCTTCCAGGCCAGGCGAGGCGTTCACTTCCAGCACCAGTGGGCCGCGATGGGACCGGACCAGGTCGACGCCGGCGACCCCGAGTCCGAGCACGCGTGCCGCACGGATCGCCGCGTCCTGCTCCGCGCGGGTGGCCTTGGCGGCCTGCGCGCTGCCACCGCGGTGCAGGTTGGAGCGGAAGTCCCCGATCGGCGCCTGCCGCTTCATCGCCGCCACCACCTTGTTGCCCACCACGAAACAGCGCAGGTCGGCGCCGTCGGCTTCGGGGATGAACTCCTGCACCAGGAATTGCGCATACAGCCCGCGCAGCGCCTCGATCACCCCGCGTGAGGCCGACAGTTTCTCGGTCAGCATGACGCCGGCGCCTTGGGTGCCTTCGTTGAGCTTGATGACATGCGGCGGTGGTCCGAGCATTTCCAACAGGTCGACGGTGTCGTCCGGGTTGTCGCCGAACACCGTCACCGGCATGCCGATGCCCTGCGCCGCCAGCATCTGGTGACTGCGAAGTTTGTCGCGCGCACGCAGGATTGCATCCGAGGAGTTGATGCTGAGGGTGCCCATCAGCTCGAACTGGCGAAGCACTGCGGTCCCGTAGCGGGTAACCGAAGTGCCGATACGTGGGATCACCACCTGGAACCCGGAAATGGGACGGCTCTTGTAGCGCATGGCGAAGCCGCCGCTGGAGATGTGCATGTAGCAGCGCAGCGGATCCAGCGTGCGCACGGTGTGGCCCTGCGCACGCGCCGCCTCCACGAGTCGGCGGGTCGAATACAGCTTGGCATTGCGCGTGAGGATCGCAAATTTCATGGATGGTGCGCCGGTAGGGAGGTGCTGGGAGCGTCGGCTGCAACAAGGACCCGCCGCCCGTGGAGAAACGACCGTGCCGGATCGACGGTGAAGGCACGGGCCATGGCGGTTCGTCCCAGCAGCATCGGGAACAGCATGCGCCGGCGATCGGTCAGGTTGATGTCGATCTCGCGCTCGATGCCCCCCAGACGCAGCGAGGTACGGATGAACGCACGCCGGGTGCGGTGGCCGCCAGAGTCGGTCACGTCGCGCTCGTCTGCCAGCACGGCGGCGCCTTCCACCGCGCCGGTACCGTTGGCGCCGGGCGTGACGCGGAAGCCGACCCACGGCTGGCCGTTCTCGAAGAATCGCCACTGCGCATCAACATGCAGCGCCGAGGTGCGCGCGCCGCTGTCCACTTTCGCCCGGATCCCGCCCAGCCCCAGGCCAGGCAGATCAACCCATTCACGCCAACCAAGCACCACCGGCAGTGTCATGCCCTTACTCCACTCCAACGCCGATCCAATTGACGATCCAATAAAAACGGCGGCCCCGTCCATCAGGACCGGGCCGCCGCGTATGTGGAGCGGGTGAAGGGAATCGAACCCTCGTCAGTTGCTTGGGAAGCAACAGCTCTACCATTGAGCTACACCCGCGTGCTGCAAAGTTTAATGCGTTTGCCGCCGCGCGGGGAGTCGCGGATCAGAAGTTTCCGCCGAGCGTCGCGAACACCGTGGTGTTGCTGCCGCCGCTCTGGCCGGCGGTCAGGCTGGTGCCCAGGTTTGTCTCCAGGCCCATCAACCGCGTGCGTGCGCCCAGGGTGAGGGTGCCGTAGGTGTCGTCGAAGGCCACGCCGGGCACCGCGAAGGGCGCCGCGCCTGGCATCGACTGCAGGCGCGCAAAGGCTTCGCGCGGCATGTCCTCGAACTCGCGGTCCACGGTCAGCCGCGCATACGGCTGCAGCTGCTCGCTGGCGGCGTAACGCATCTGCCAGCCGGCGGTGCCGATCAGCGAGTCGAACCTGTGCTCCGGGTAGGCAAGCGAAGTCGAGAGCTGCGAGTCGCTTTCTGCAAACCCGTCGATCTGGATCTTCTGAGCGAGCACGCCCACCACGGGACCGTGGCGCAGGGCGCCGTCGCCGAACTCCAAGCCGGCGTTCAATCCAGCGGTGACATTGCTGCCGTCCACGTCCGCGCGATGGATCCGGGTGGACCGGCCCAGGTTGACCTGGCGCTTGATGTCCATGCCCAGCTGGCTGTAGCCCAGTTGGCCGTTGACCCACGCACCGGTAGTCGACGCCCAGCCAATGTAGCCGCCCAGAGTGGCTTCGCTCTGGTTGAAGCTGCCGCCGCTGCGGCCCCAGTCCTGGCTGGCCTTGCCGTAGCCGCCGAAGGCGCCCAACGTCACGCCGTTGTTGTGCCAGTCGATGCCGACCGTCATCGCGGGAACGGCACCGTCGTACATGTCGCCATGGTCGTAGCGCTGGAAGTCGCCGCGCACGTCCGCCCACCAACGCTTGCCGTCGGTCATCGTGGTGCCGCTGGCCTGCGCCGCGACCCGGTCTGCGCGCGCGCGACCCGTGACCGCTGCGGAGTGTGTCAACACCGCCATCTGCCGCGGCGCGTCCAGGATCGATGTCGCGTAATCGGCGATCACCTCGTGTGCCGCGCCGGAGGGATGTACGCCATCGGCGAAGGCGTAACTCGTCGCGGCATCCGGCGTCACATAGGTGCCCGGCTGGCAGGTCACCGACTGCGCGCTGATCTGCGGCTGGCAGGCAGTCCCGGTGATGTTGGTGAAACCGAAGTCGGCCGGATTGGCCGCCACCTCCTGGAACAGGTGGAACATGTCCAGCGGAATCACCCGCAGGCCGCTCGCAGACAGGCCGCCATAAAGCGCGTCGTTGTAGACGCTTGCCAACTGGGTCAACTGGCCCTGCGCCACCGCGCCCTGCGCCCGTGCCGACGGGGTCAGCCCCAGGTCGGGGATGCTCGGTACCAGCACGTAGCGGGCACCGGCGGACTGCAAGGCTCCGATCGCGCCGATCTGCGAGGCGACCGCGGAACCGATCGTCGCCTGCACCGGAGCGCCCTGAGCGACGGCGAACAGGTCGTTGTTGCCGCCCCACACGGTGTACAGCGCGTTGCCATCCGCCACACCGCCGGTGGCAGCCAGATAGGTGTTCACCTGGGTGCTCATGGACGGGGTGAAACCCAGCGCCCCGACCGCATCCTGGCCCGATCGGGCGCCGCCCACGGCGTAGTTGCTGCCGCCCTGGTTGGCCGCGTTCGCGTCGGTGCCGTAGATGTCGGCCAGGTACTCGGACCACACCAGCCACGGGTTGGTGGTGAACTTGCCCAGGATCCCCGCCTGCGGACCGACCGCGCCCACCAGCACCGGCCGGAAATGCCCGGAGTCGGTCAGGCTGTCACCGAAGAAAATCGTCTGCGAGTACGGCTGGGTGTAGTTGGCCGGCGCGGCGGACTGGGCGAGCGCGGGCGCGGCGGCCAGTGCCAGCGAAACGGCGAGAACGGAACGAAGGGGTTTCATCGGCGAGCTCCTGCAAACGGACGATCGGGAAAGTCAGGGGAAACGGCATCCTGCCGGCGACCTGGATATGGCGTCGTTTCAGCGGCCGCAACCGCCGGGCCGCCCAAGGATACATCCGCCAACGACGGCGTTCAGCCGGTCGCTGGCCTCCCGCGTCCGCGCGCACGACAATGGTCCGATGAACATCACTCTCAATGGCGAGTCGCGCGCACTCGCGGCACCCACGACGGTCCTGGATCTGCTGGCCTCCGAAGGGCTGGCCGAGCGCCGTGTCGCGGTCGAGGTCAACGGCGAGATTGTCCCGCGCAGCCAGCATGCCGGTCGGACACTGGCCGACGGCGACAAGGTCGAGATCGTCCACGCGCTTGGTGGCGGCTGATCCGGAAAGCTGTGCCACAGCGCATGACCGGATGCTCGGGTCACAGCGCGCGAGCGGTGCGATAATCCCCGGATGAACGCACCCAACGTCAACGACCTTCAAGCCGCCGATCCGCTGGTGATCGCCGGCGTCTCCTATTCATCGCGCCTGCTGACCGGCACCGGCAAGTTCGTCGACCTGGACGAGACCCGCCGCGCGACCGAAGCCGCCGGCTCGCAGATCGTCACCGTTGCAATCCGCCGCACCAATATCGGCCAGAACCCCGGCGAGCCCAACCTGCTCGACGTGCTCTCGCCCGACCGATTCACCATCCTTCCCAACACCGCCGGCTGCTACAACGCCGAGGACGCCGTGCGCACCCTGCGTCTGGCCCGCGAACTGCTGGACGGGCGCAATCTGGTGAAGCTGGAAGTGCTGGGCGACCAGCGCACGCTGTATCCCGACGTGGTGCACACGTTGGCGGCAGCGGAGACGCTGGTGAAGGACGGTTTCGACGTCATGGTCTATACCTCCGACGACCCGATCCTGGCCAAGCGCCTGGAGGAAATCGGCTGCATCGCGGTGATGCCGCTGGCGGCACCGATCGGCTCCGGGCTGGGCATCCAGAACAAGTGGAACCTGGTGGAAATCATCGAGAACGCGAAGGTGCCCATCATCGTCGACGCCGGCGTCGGAACGGCCTCGGATGCGGCCATCGCGATGGAGCTGGGCTGCGACGGCGTGCTGATGAACACCGCAATCGCTGGCGCCCGCGAGCCGGTGTTGATGGCGCACGCGATGAAACTGGCGATCCAGGCCGGCCGCGCGGCGTACAAGGCCGGCCGCATTCCGCGCAAGCGCTTCGCCAGCGCCTCCAGCCCGGTGGACGGCCTCATCGACTGATGGCGGACCCCGAGAAGCCGCAAGCCGACGCCCACGTTCCGAGCCCCAGATCGGTTGCCGCCAAGCCCTTTACCGTCAGCGAAGGGCACCGCCAGATCCGCAGCTTCGTTTTGCGCCAGGGGCGGTTCACCCCGGCCCAGCAGCGCGCGTTTGATGAGCAATGGTCACGCTTCGGCATCGACTACACCGGCCAGCCGCGCGACTTCGACGCGATCTTCGGACGCAATGCGCCGCGCGTGCTCGAGATCGGCTTCGGCAACGGCGAGGCGCTGCGCTTCGCCGCCGAGCACGACCCCGCACGCGACCTGATCGGCATCGAGGTTCATGCCCCGGGCGTTGGCCGGCTGTTGAACGCGCTCGCCGCCGCGGATGCAAGCAACGTGCGCGTCTACCACCACGATGCGGTGGAGGTGCTGACCCACGAGGTTGCCGACGGCAGCCTGGACGAGGTACGCATCTACTTCCCGGATCCGTGGCACAAGAAGCGCCACAACAAGCGGCGCCTGGTCCAGGCACCCTTCGCCGAGCTGCTGGTTCGCAAGCTCGCGCCCGGGGGACGCTTGCACCTCGCCACGGATTGGCACGACTATGCCCAGCAGATGTGGGACGTGCTCGACGCCACTGCCGGCATCGTCAACCGCGCCGGTAAGCGCGGTTCGGTAGAGCGGCCGCCGTGGCGCCCACAAACGCACTTCGAGACCCGCGGCCAGAAACTCGGCCACGGTGTCTGGGACCTCATTTACGATCGCTGCTGATGGATCGCTGACCCGACAGGGCAACCACCAACGTGTTCGACCAGGGCATCGACAGCGCGCTGACACTCACCACCGACATGAAACTGGTGCTCGCGCTGGTGGTGTTCACGATGGTGATGTTCGTCTTCGAGCGCATCCGCGCCGACGTGGTCGCCCTCGTGGTGCTGGTGCTGCTGGGCCTGTCCGGGCTGGTGGCGCCGGAGGAGATCTTCAACGGTTTCTCCTCCAACGCGGTGATGAGCATCATCGCCACGATGATCCTTGGCGCCGGGCTGGACCGTACCGGCGCGCTCAACCGCCTGGCGTCCTGGCTGCTGCGCCGCGCGCATGGCATGGAGGAGCGGCTGGTGATGCTGACCGGAGCCGTTGCCGGCATCAACTCCTCGGTGATGCAGAACCCGGCCGTCATGGCGCTCTACCTGCCGGTTGCCTCGCGGCTTTCCTCACGCACGGGGCTCACCCTCCCGCGCCTGCTGCTGCCACTGGCAACCGCCATCGTGATGGGCGGATCGCTGACGATGGTCGGCACCTCGCCGCTGATCCTGCTCAACGACCTGCTGCTGGCCGCCAACAGCAACCTGCCCTCCGGCGCGGCGACGCTGGTGCCGCTGCAGATGTTTGCAGTGTTTCCGATCGGCGTGGCCATGCTCGCGGTGTGCCTGCTGTACTTCCGCTTCTATGGCAACAATCGGCTGCACGAAGGCGGCGGCAAGGGCGCGACTCCGGCCCGTACGCAGAGTTATTTTGCCAACACCTATGGCATCGAGGGCGATGTCTACGAGCTCACCGTCAGCGCGGACAGCCCGCTGGTGGGCATGCCGCTGGGCGAGGCGGAGAGCCTGCACGATGCACCGCTTATCCTGGCCATCAAGACCCGCGACGATGCCCGGGTGTCGCCTTCGGCGGATGCACGCATATGGGTAGGCAGCGTGCTGGGCGCGATGGGCCCGAAGCAGCAGGTTGCCGACTTTGCCCAGAACCAGATGCTGCGGATGAGCTCGCGTCTGCGCGTGTTCGGCGACCTGTTCAACCCCAGCCGGGCCGGCATCTCCGAGGCAGTGGTGCCGCCGACTTCCAGGTTCATCGGCAAGACCGCGCGCGACCTGCATCTGCGCAAGTCGCTCGGCCTGAGCCTGCTGGCGGTGAACCGCGACAAGAAGGTGCTGCGCGACGACGTCCGCAACCTGCCGCTGCGCGCCGGCGACATGCTGGTGCTGCACAGCATCTGGACGAACCTGGCCGACGCTGCCAAGGGCAAGGATGTCGTGGTCGTGACCGACTACCCCAAGGGCGAACAGCGTCCGCACAAGCTCAAGATCGCGCTCGGCATCTTTGCCGTGGCGATGTTGCTGGCGCTGTCCTCAAAGCTGCCGGTCTCGGTCGCGCTGATGACCGGCGTGGCCGGGATGCTGCTGGCCGGGGTGATCCACATCGACGAGGCCTATGCGGCGATCAGCTGGAAAACCGTGTTCCTGATGGCCTGCCTGATTCCTCTGGGCTGGGCGATGGATTCCAGCGGTGCGGCCGCCTGGGTCGCCGGGCACAGCATCGAGCGGCTGCCCGACGGCACCCCGACCTGGGTGATGCAATTGCTGCTCGGCCTTTTGACGACCGCGTTCTCGCTGGTCATCGGCCATGTGGGCGCGGCGATCGTGATGGTGCCGCTGGGCATCAACCTGGCACTGGCCGCGGGCGGCAACCCGACGGCGTTCGCGCTGATCATCGCGCTTTCTGCGTCCAACAACTTCATGACCGCGTCCAACCCGGTGATCTCGATGGTCACCGGTCCGGCGGGCTACACCAGCAAGGAGCTGTGGCGGGTAGGCGGTCCGCTGTCCCTGATCTACACCCTGGTCGCGGTGCTGATGGTCAACCTGCTGTTCTGAGCCAGACCGATCCGTCGCGCACTTCGACATCGACGCTGCGCAGGGACTCGCCGCGGCACGGGCCGGCAACGCACTCACCGTCCTGCAGCTCGAAGCTCGCGCCATGGGCAGCGCAGACCAGCATGCCGTCCTTGCTCTTGAGGAATTCCCCGGGCGCCCAATTCAACTGGCGACCGGCGTGCGGACAGACATTGACCCAGGCGCGCACGTCATTGCCGTCGCGGTACAGCACCAGCGGCTCCATGTCGCCGTGCAGGTCCGCGGCGGCGTCAGCGAACCCGCCATCGGGGATCCGGTCGAGGTGGATCAGTGCAGCGGTGGTCATAGTCTGGCCCTGTATGTACGAAACCCGGCGGACAACACCATGATTAACGAAGCCGTGACAAACCCGCCGACTCCACGCGGGATAATCGGTTGTCCCTCCAACGGCCGCATTGTGCCACGATCCCCCAGATGACCAGTCAAAGCTTCCGCTTCAACCAGCAGTTCTTCCAGTCGCGCATGCGTGCCGCGTTCGAGCCGCGCACGCCCCGAAACGGGCTGCTGCGCTTCCTGATGAGGGCGCTGGGGCTCGGTGTGCTGGTGGCGCTGGTGGTCCTTGGCGCCGTGGTCGGGGTCACCCTGCTCGCCGTCGGGACGCTCGTCCGCCTGTTCCGCGAGCGTGGACCGACGGTCCTCAGCGCCGGACGTCGCGCCGACCCGAACGTGATGGAAGGCGAGTTCCGCGTCGTCGACAAAACCTCTCTACCCCGCTGACCATGGTTGACGTCATTCCGCCACAGGCACCCGTGCGTGTCCGCGTGGGCGCGGACGGCGAAAACTACTTCCCCGTCCGCCGCATCTATTGCGTGGGTCGCAACTTTGCCGACCACGCCCGGGAAATGGGCGCCGACGCGCCGGCATCGAAGGCAGATCGCGGGCGTCCGGTCCTGTTCTGCAAACCCGCCGATGCCCTGGTCACCGATGGCGTCGTCCCCTACCCGCGTGGCACTTCCGAGTTGCATCACGAGCTGGAACTGGTGGTCGCGATCGGCCGGGATGCGCCCGCAGGCATCCTGGATGTCGCCGACGCTCAGGCGCTGGTGTTCGGCTACGGCGTGGGGCTGGACCTGACCCGGCGCGACCTGCAGGCGGCGGCGAAGTCAAAAGGCCTGCCCTGGGACACCGGCAAGGCATTCGACCACTCCGCACCCGTCAGTTACCTGGTGCCGGCCGCGGAGGTCGGCTCCCTGGACGCAAAAACGCTGACCCTGAAGGTGAATGACTCCGTACGCCAGCACGGCTCCCTGTCGGACCTGATCTGGAACGTGCCGGAGATCCTGCACGAGCTGTCGCGCCTGTTCGCGCTGCGCGCGGGCGACCTGGTTTACATGGGCACCCCGGCGGGTGTCGGCGCGCTCCAGCCCGGCGACCGGTTCGTTGCGCGCCTGGACGGCCTCGTTGAGCTCAGTGGTGTAGTGACCGACGGCGATTCGGGTCTATAGTCGACCCATCCCGCTTCTGGTTGAGGAAAAAGCTGATGGGCATGGCCAGCGAATTCAAGGAATTCATCGCTCGTGGCAACGTTGTTGATCTGGCGATCGCGGTCGTCATCGGTGCGGCGTTCGGCAAGATCGTCACCGCGCTGGTCGATGGCATCATCATGCCGGTGGTCGGCATGGCCATGGGCGGCGTGGATTTCTCCCAGTTGTTCGTATCACTGGACGGCAACGAATACGCCAACCTGGCCTTGGCCCAGGAAGCAGCCGCTCCGGTCATTACCTACGGCGCATTCATCCAGACGATCATCGATTTCCTGCTGATCGCGCTGGTGATCTTCCTGATGCTGCGGACCTACAACAGGATGCGCAACGCCGCCCCGCCCGAGGAAGAGGCGGCTGCTGAGCCGACCGAGGAAGTGGTCCTGCTGCGCGAGATCCGCGACTCCCTGAAGCGCTGAGGCATCGGCGCGCTGGCCCCGACCGGCGCGTGACTTGCGGCACAAAGCAATGAGGCCACGCGCTGCTAAGCTCGTGGCTTCCTTGTTTTCCGGACTGTCCGCATGCGAATCATGCCGTTGCTGCTCACCCTCGCCATCGGCTCGCTGACCGGCGTGGCCGTCGCCCAGGATGCCCCGCAGACCGTCATCCCCGACGCCGCGATCAGCGCTGCGCCTTCGTTGCGGCAGACGGCTCTGGACAGCGACCTGGGCTACCGGATCACGGAGTCCCTGACGACCGAGGTAGGCCCCCGGCTGGCCGGCAGTGAGGCGGACGCGCGCGCGGTGGCCTGGGCGAAGGCAAAGTTCGCCGAGCTGGGCTACGACAAGGTCTGGACCGAGCCGGTCACTTTCCCGAAATGGGAACGACGCAGCGAAAGCGCTCGCGTGGTCGGCGCCAATGCGCAGCCGCTGGTGCTCACCGCCCTTGGCGGCAGCCCAGGCGGCACCGTCGAAGCGCAGGTGGTGCGCTTTGACGACCTGGCAGCGCTGGAAGCCGTCAAGCCAGGCTCTCTCGCCGGCAAGATCGCCTTCATCGACCAGAAAATGGAGCGCAGCCGGGATGGCAGCGGTTACGGTATCGGCTCGCGCGTGCGCAGCCGCGGTCCCTCCGCCGCAATCCGCGCCGGCGCATCGGCCTATCTGATGCGCTCGGCAGGCACGGATTCCCAGCGCATGCCGCACACCGGCATCACCCGGTTCGACGAGGGCCTGACGCCGATTCCGTCCGCCGCACTGTCGCTGCCCGACGCCGACCAGCTCAGCCGCTTGCTGGCACTCGGACGCCCCGTAAGCGTCAACCTGTCGCTGGACTGCGGCTGGAACGGCGAGGCCACCTCACACAACGTGATCGGCGAGATGACCGGCAGCAGCCTGCCCGATGAAGTGGTGCTGATCGGCGGCCATCTGGATTCCTGGGACGCCGGCACCGGCGCGATCGACGATGCGTCCGGCGTTGGCATCACCATGGCCGCGGGCAAGCTGATCGGCGACCTGAAGCAGCGTCCGGCCCGGAGCATCCGGGTGATCGCCTTCGCCAACGAGGAGCAGGGACTGCACGGTGGCTACGCCTACGCAAAGGCGCACGCTGACCAGATCAGCAATCACCTGATCGCGGCGGAGAGTGATTTCGGCGCCGGCCGCATCTACGGATTCGACACCTCCGCCCCCGCACACGCCAAGGCGGCCGCCGAACAGATCGCCAGGGCGCTTGCGCCGCTGGGCATCGAATACATGCCCGGTGAGGGCGGCCCGGGACCGGACGTCAGCCCGTTTGCGCGCGATGGCGTCGCCTGGGGCAACCTGATGCAGGACGGCACCGACTACTTCGACTACCACCACACGCCCAACGACACCTTCGACAAGATCGACCCCGAGGCACTGGCGCAGAATGTCGCCGCCTATGCGGTGTTCGCGTACCTGGCGGCCTCGGCCGAGGGCGACTTTGGCAGCAAAGCGAAAGCGGCGGACGCTGCCGACTAGCTCGCTCGCGCGGACCGCTTCACTTCAGTGCTGTTGGCGCCAGGTAGCCAACAGCACTGCGGTCGCCGCGGCAACGTTCAGGCTTTCCACCGCGCCACTGCCGGGAATCGACAGGCGCAGGTCGCACGAATCGGCAAGCGTCCGGTCCATGCCCTCGCCCTCAGCACCGAGCACGTAGACAAGCCGTTGCGGAAGTGGCGTGGCAAACAGGTTGCTTCCACCGGAGACCAGGGTGGCCGCCAGCCCGAAACCGGCCTCGCGTAACGCGGAGCTCGCCTCGGCGACTTCCGGCAGGCGTACCAGCGTCACCGCCTCGGCGCCGCCTTCGGCGACCCGCGCGGCTGCCCCGGACAGGGCCAGGGGTGAATGCTCGGGCAGCAGCACCGCGGCGATGCCGAAATGCGCCGCCGAGCGCAGGATCGCGCCAAAGTTGTGCGGATTACCGACCCCGTCGAGCCACACCGCACCCTGGGGGCCTTCGCCGAGCCGGCCCAGCCACTCCACAAGCGGCACTGGCTCCGCGCGCAGCACGTCGGCGACGACGCCTTCGTGATGCGAGCTGGCGGCGAGCTTCTTGAGGTCCTCGTCTTCCACCACGCGATAGCCGATGCGGTTGGCCGCACACCATTTTAAAAGGGGCTGCAGCGAGGCAATCCTGGCCTGCGTCAGATACACCTTGCGGATCGCTTCGGGGCGGCGCTCAAAAACCGCCCGGACCGCGTTCAAACCGTGCAGGCGCAACTCGCGGACCGGCCGATCGGAGGCATGCCAGCCACCGGCGGGCGCCTGCGCATCTGACACAGGCGGCGTGGGCGGCGTCGACTGCTGGACCCGCGCGGACCGGTCGTACGGATTCGGGGCTTTCGGCGCGCGATCGTGCGGACCCGCCCCATCACGTCGCGGCTCGTCTCCACGCGGCTTGCCCGGGCCGCTACCGCGGTCCCGCCCGCCCCACGGATTCACCGTCACCTTGGGTTCCCGTCGTTGAGCTGGGCTGCGGTGTTGGGCGCTTCAGCCTGCAGATCCTCCAGGCCGTTGGCCCGGCGCTCCCAGAACTCGGCGTGCCGGATCCCCAACGCCACCGGATCGAAGGTGTAGTCGGTGACGCCCGCCTTGTGCTGCGCCTCGTAGTCGCGCAGCGATGCCAAGGCCGGCTTCTGCAGCCACAGGATCGCCAGGATGTTCAGCCAGGCCATCAGTCCAACGCCGATGTCACCCAGCGTCCAGCTCATGCTGGAGGTGCGTACGCAACCGAATATCACCGCCAGAAGGATCGCGATGCGCAGGGCGAAGATCAGCCAGGGGCGGTGGATTTTCCGGTTGATGAAGGCAATATTGGTCTCGGCCATGTAGTAGTAGGCAATGATCGTTGTGAAGGCGAAGAACAGTAGCGCCAACGCCACGAAGCCTGCCCCGTAGCCTGGAAGCATCGACTCCACCGCAGCCTGGGCGAATCCGGCGCCAGGCTCCACGCCCGGCAGCGCCTCCTTGAACATCTCCCCGCCCTTGCCGATAACGTTGTACATGCCGGTGGAGAGGATCATGAACGCCGTGGCCGAACACACCAGCAAGGTGTCGACGTACACCGAGAACGCCTGCACGTAACCCTGCTGCGCTGGATGGTTGGCCTCGGCAGCCGCGGCCGCGTGCGGACTCGTGCCCTGCCCGGCCTCATTGGAATAGATACCCCGCTTCACGCCCCATTCGATCGCGAGCCCGAGCACGGCGCCCAGGCCGGCTTCCATGCCGAACGCGCTCTTGATGATCAGGGTGAACATGGCCGGTACCTGCTCAAGGTTCAGCGCCAGGATCACCAGTGCGACCAGCATGTAGGCCAGTGCCATGAACGGCACGACGATCTCGGCAAAGCGCGCGATGCGCTTCACGCCACCGAAGATGATGAACCCCAGTCCGACGACCAGGAACGCGGCGGTGACTTCCGGGGTTACGCCCCACGCGGTGGTAATGCTCTTGGCGATTTCGTTGGCCTGGACGCCGGGCAGCAGGAAGCCGGTGGCCACGATGGTGACCACGGCGAACATCCACGCGTACCATTTCTGCCCGGTGCCCTTCTCGATGAAGTACGCAGGTCCGCCGCGGTACTTTCCGCTGGGATCCTTCTCCTTGTAGATCTGCGCAAGGGCGGACTCCACATAGGCGGTGGAGGCGCCCAGAAAGGCCATCACCCACATCCAGAACACCGCTCCCGGGCCACCGAAGGCGATGGCGGTGGCGACGCCGGCGATGTTGCCGATGCCGACCCTTCCCGACAGCGACATGGCCAGGGCCTGGAAGGACGACACGCCCGCTTCGGAGCTCTTGTTCTTGAGCAGCAACCGGATCATTTCCGGGACACTGCGCACCTGCATGAAGCGGGTGCGGATGGAGAAGTACAGGCCGGCGCCCAGGCACAGGGCGATCAGCGCCTTGCTCCACAGGATGTCGTTGAGCTGGTTGATCAGGTCTTCCACGTGCGGTCTCCCCAGAGCCTTGGACGCGCCGCCTGTGGCCGGCGACAAGTGTGGAACCTTAACCGTATTCGGGCGTCACGAAAAACCCCGGTCACATCGACCGGGGTTGCGGACGTCAGGCGTGTCCGCCGACTTCCGGCGTCTTCGCCGCCAGGGCGTCCAGTTCCTGCGATACCGCATGCGGCGAGCGGGTGAACGGCGCGAGCACGACATAGAACGCCGGCACCACGAACAGCGACAGCAGCGTGGACAGCGACACGCCAAACATGATCACCACGCCGATGGTCGCCCGGCTGGCCGAGCCGGGACCGCCGGCGAGCACCAGCGGCAACGCGCCCACCGCGGTGGCGATGGATGTCATCAGGATCGGTCGCAGTCGCACGCCCGCCGACTCGATGATCGCCTCGGTGATCGTCCGCCCCGAGTCGCGCAACTGGTTGGCGAATTCGACGATCAGGATGCCGTTCTTCGCGGCCAGCCCGACCAGCATGACGATGCCGATCTGGCTGAACAGGTTGAGCGTGCCACCCGTCACCGCCAAACCGACCAGCGCGCCCAGCACCGCCAGGGGCACGGTGAGCATGATCACGAAGGGATGGATGAAGCTCTCGAACTGCGCGGCCAGCACCAGGAACACCACCAGCAGCGCCAGCGCGAAGGTCAGCAGCACTGCGCCGCCGGCCTTCTGGTACTCCCGCGATTCGCCCTTCCACGCGACCTGCGCATAGTCCGGCAGCGTGGTGGCGACGGTCTGGTTGAGGAACTCCAGCGCCTCGCCCATCGTGTAGCCCGGCGCCAGCCCGGCGGTGATCGTGATCGCACGCATGCGGTCGAAGCGGTTGAGGCTGCCTGCCTCGGCCAGCTCCGACAGGGTCACCAGGTTGGACAGCGGCACCAGCACGCCGTCTTTGCCGCGCACCTCGATCGCCGACAGGTCGGCAGGAGAGGCCCGCCCATCGCGACCCGCCTGGACCAGCACGTCGTACTCTTCGCCGTCCTGGACGAAGGTGGTCACCCGGCGGCTGCCCATCATCGTTTCAAGCGCATGGCCGATGTCCGACACGCTGACGCCCAGGTCGGACGCACGTTTGCGGTCGATCTCCACGCGCATCTGCGGGCGGGTTTCCTTGTAGTCCGAATCCACCGAGAACAGGCCCGGATTGGCCTCCATCTTCTCCATCATCATGTCGCGCCACTGCGCGATTTCCGCATATTCCGGGCCGCCCAGGACGAGCTGGATGGGCTGGCCACGGCTGCCGACCAGGCCGCCGCCCACGCGCGGCTGTGCCTGCACGCCGGTCAGCTTGCCCAGATCGGCGCGCAGCGAATCGGCGACCTCGGCCGTGCTCATGTCGCGCTGGTCCCAGTCCTGCAGGAACACGATCACGTTGGCCGTATGCATCTCCTCGGTCGCGCCCCAGCCGCCGGGAGCGCGGCTGTTGTAGCGCCGGATCGCCTTGTCCTCGCCGGTGTGGGCGGCGACCACCGCCTCGACCTGGGCCAGTTGGCCGACGGTGTAGTCAAAGCCCGCACCTTCCGGGCCGACGATGGACACGAAGAACGAGCCACGGTCCTCGGCCGGGGCCAGCTCGGACGGCACCAGCTTGATCAGGCCATAGCTCAGCGCCAGCGCACCGAGCATCAGGCCTCCAACCAGCCAGCGCTTGCCAACGTGTCGGCCCAGCCAGCCCTGGTAGGCGCCGCTGAGGCGGGTCAGCTGGCGGTTGCTCCAGCGGTGGATCGGATTGGAACGCTCGTCGGTGCGCGCACGCACCAGCTTGGAGGACATCATCGGGGTCAGCGTCAGGGCGACGAACGCCGACAGCGCCACCGCGCCGGCCAGCGCCACCGAAAGCTCGCGGAACAGGCGCCCGGTATTGCCTTCCATGAAGCCCACTGGCAGGAACACCGCGACCAGCACGGTCGTGGTTGCGATCACCGCGAAGGCGACCTGCTTGGTCCCGCGCACCGCAGCGACCAGCGGCGGCTCACCGAGGTCGGCGCGGCGCTGGATGTTCTCCAGCACCACGATGGCATCGTCCACCACCAGCCCGATCGAGAGCACCAGCGCCAGCAGGGTCAACAGGTTGATGGAATAGCCAAACAGGTACAGCGGAATGAAGGCCGCAATCAGGCACACCGGCACCGTGACCGCCGGGATCAGCGCGGCACGGAAGCTGCCCAGGAACAGCCAGATCACCAGCAGGACCAGCGCCATTGCCTCCAGCAGCGTGTGGTAAACGCGCCGGATCGACTCGTCGATGAACACCGTGGAGTCGTAGGCCACGAAGATGTCGGTGCCCTCGGGCAACGTTTTCTGGATCTCGACCGCCTCTGCTCGTGCGGCGCGGGTCACGTCCAGCGCATTGGCGGTCGAGGTCTTGACCACGCCCAGACCGACGTTGGGCTGGCCGTTGCTCTTGTAGTAGGCGCGGCGCTCGGCCGAGGCCAGTTCGACCTGGGCAACATCACCGATGCGCACCACGTAGCCATCGCTGCCCTCGCGGATGGGAATCTCGGCGAAGTCGGAAGGCTTCTCGTACTGGCGCGCCACGCGCAGGGTGAAATCGCGGGTTTCCGACTCGATCCGGCCCGCCGGCAGCTCGACGTTTTCGGCGCGCAGCGCCGCTTCGATGTCGGTGGCGGTGATGCCGCGCGCGGCCATCGCCGACCTGTCCAGCCAGATCCGCATCGCATAGCGCTGACGGCCGCCGATCTGGACCTGGGAGACGCCGTCCAGGCTCGACAGCCGGTCGACGATGTAGCGCTCCGCGTAATCCGACAGCTGCAGCGCGTCCATCGTGGTGGAGCTCATGTTGAGCCAGATCAGCGTGTCCGAATCGCTGTCGGCCTTGCGCACCTGGGGCGCATCGGCCTCGTCGGGCAGCCGGCTGGCGACACTGCTGATCGCGTCGCGCACGTCGTTGGCGGCCGCCTCGATGTCGCGCTCCAGCGTGAACTCCAGGGTGACCGAGGAGCGCCCGTTGACGCTGCGCGACTGGATCGTCTCCACGCCCTCGATGCCCGACAGGGCGTCTTCCAGCGCCTGGGTGATACGCGTCTCCACCACCGCCGCCGAGGCGCCGGGGTAGTTCACGTTGACCGAGACGATCGGCGGATCGATCGCCGGCAGCTCGCGCAGGGTGAGACGCGAGAACGTCATCACTCCGATCACCATCAGCAGCAGGCTCATCACGGTGGCGAACACCGGACGGCGGATGGCCAGATCGGAAATGCTCATGCGCCGTCCACCGCCGGGGCGGAGCCGTTGCGGTCACCACCGATGGGACCGATGGCGGAGCCTTCGATTTCCGCCTCACCAGGCGCTTCCTCAATCACGGGTGTGTCTGCCGCCGGCGCCTGGACCTCTGAGGTCTCCGTCACCTCCACCTTCGCACCGACGCGCAGCTTGCCGGTGCCGTCCACCACGACTTCATCGCCCGGCTCCAGGCCGTTGACGACTTCGGCCATGCCGTTGCGGCGATTGCCCACCACCACGTCGACGCGCTCGACGGTGCTGTCCTCGCGCACGCGATAGACAAAAGACGTGTTGCCCAGCTGGACGATTGCGATTTCAGGTACCAGCAGCGCCTGTCGCTGCGGCCGCACCAGGGTCACCTGCATCAGCATGCCGGGACGCAGCATGCGGCTGTCGTTGGGGAACTCGCCGCGAACGACCACGGCACGGGTGGACGGATCCACCCGCGAGTCCACCAACTGGACCACGCCATCGAACGTCTCGCCCGGCCAGGACGCGCTGGTCGCGTGCAGGACCTGCCCGGCCTCCAGGTGTGCCAGCGCTGGCTCGGGCACCGGGAAGTCGACGTAGACCCGTTGGGTGTCGTCCAGGGTGGCGATCGCAGTGCCGGGGGTAACCAGCGCGCCAGGGCTGACCTGGCGCAGACCCAGGACGCCGGCAAACGGTGCCCGGATCTGGCGATCGGACAGCTGGGCGCGGATCTGGTCCACTCGTGCCACGGCGGCGTCGCGCACGGCGCGCTGGGTCTCCAGCGTGGCGCGGGCCACCAGTTGCTGCTCGCCCAGTTGGGCCATCCGGCGGTACATCTGGTCCGCCTCGGAGGCGGTGGCTTGCGCCTCGGCGAGTGCGGACTGCTGCTGGTTGCCACTGAGGGTGACGAGCGGCGCGCCGGCCTGGACCACGTCGCCGCTGTCAAAGTGCACGTCACGGACCGTTTCGCTGACCTTGGCGGTGATGGTTACCGACTCGCGCGCTTTCACCGTCCCCAGCGCCTGCACGGTGTCGTTCCATTCCTGCATGCGCACCGTCTGAGTGGTCACCGGGACGGCGGACGCGCGTTGAGGTTGCCCCGCCTCCTTCTCGCACGCTGTCAGCGCCAAGGCAAACAAGAGGGCGCAGATCACGTGGGGTCCGATGGAAATTCGCATGCTGTCTCAGAGGAGGTTCAAACGGGTGATGTAAACGCAGACGGCGGGACGGCCGCGTGCAGGTCGACCGGCAAGTCTAGTGGGGGTTGGCAACGCGCGCGTGGGCCATTGGTTGACCCGGCGGCGGCCAAGCAGCCGAACAGGCAAAGCCGTGCAATACAGTGTTTCAGCTGTTCACGGGGTATTGCCGGGGATCGGGCGCATGCTGGTGGCTTATTCGCACAGGACGCGGGCGCAGAACCGCGGAGGCAAGGCCGATGATCCATGACAGCATCCTCGACACCATCGGCCGCACGCCGATCGTACGCCTGCACCGGCTGGCGCCGGCCGGGATCAAGCTCTACGCGAAGATCGAGTCATTCAACCCTGGCGGTTCGGTCAAGGATCGGCTGGCACTGGCGATCATCCTCGATGCCGAGAAGCGCGGTGTGCTGAAACCCGGCGATACCGTGGTCGAGGCGACGTCGGGCAATACCGGGGTTGCCCTGGCGATGGTCTGCGCGGCGCGCGGCTACAAGTTCGTGGCGGTGATGACGGAGACCTTCTCGGTGGAGCGGCGCAAGCTGATGCGCGCCTACGGTGCCAAGGTGATCCTGACCCCGGCGGCCGAACGCGGCACCGGCATGGTGCGAAAAGCCGCCGAACTGGCGGAAGAGCGCGGCTGGTTCCTCGCCAACCAGTTTGGCAACCGGGCCAACCCGGCCTGGCACCGCCAGACCACAGCAGCCGAGATCCTGCAGGATTTCGCAGGTCGACGGCTGGATGCGTTTGTCAGCGGCTGGGGCACCGGCGGCACCCTGACCGGCGTCGGCGAGGTGCTCAAGTGCGCGCGTCCGGACGTCCGAATCGTCGCCTGCGAGCCAGCCGGCGCCTCGATGATGGCGGGCGATCCGTGGCAGTCGCACAAGATCCAGGGCTGGACGCCGGACTTCCTGCCCGACGTGTTGAACCAGGACGTCGCCGATGAAATCCTCCCGGTGGACGACCTGGTGGCACGCGACACGGCGCGCCGGTTGGCGCAGGAAGAAGGCGTGTTCGTCGGCATTTCCGCCGGCGCCACCGTGGCCGCGGCGCTGGACGTCGCGCGCAGGGCCGAGGAAGGCGCGGTGATCCTGGCGATGCTGCCCGACACCGGTGAGCGCTACCTGAGCACCTTCCTGATGGAAGACATCAACGAAGGCTCCGATGACGAGTGGCTGGCGGCCGGCCTGCCATGAGCCTGCACCCGTGCTGATCGCGCCCGGTGGCGATGGAAACAACAACGCCGGCAAATGCCGGCGTTGTCGTATCAGCGTTGGCGACCTTCGGCCACCGCGTGCTGGACCGTCAGATCAGGCTTTCCACTCGCCCAGGGCGGCCAGGCCGTTGGCGCGGGCGCGCTCGAACACCATCTCCTGCGCCTTGCCGATGTTGCCGGTGATGTCCTTGGCCCAGATCGCCAGCGCCGCGGACTGCATGGCGCGGCCGTAGGAGAACGACAGCGGCCACGGGTTCGGGCCGGCAAGGTTCATCGCGTTGAGGTGCGCGGTGGCGTCCTCGTCGGACTGGCCGCCGGACAGGAACACGATGCCCGGCAGGGTTGCCGGCACGGTGGACTTCAGGCAGCGCAGGGTCTCGGCGGCCACTTCTTCGACCGACGCGGTATCGCTGCAGGTCGAACCCGGCAGGACCATCGAGGCCTTCAGGATGGTGCCTTCCAGCATCACGTTGTGCTCGTACAGCGAGCCGAACAGCGAGCGCAGGGTGACTTCCGTGACGTCGTAGCAGGTGTCGATGTCGTGGTTGCCGTCCATGATCACTTCCGGCTCCACCATCGGCACCAGGCCCTGCTCCTGGCACAGCGCGGCGTAGCGCGCCAGCGCGTGGGAATTGGCTTCGATGCAGGTACCCGACGGGATGTCGTCGCTGATGTTGATCACCGCGCGCCACTTGGCGAAGCGGGCCCCGAGCTTGTAGTACTCCTCCAGGCGGGCGCGCAGGCCGTCCAGCCCTTCGGTGACCACCTCGCCCGGGAAGCCGGCCAGGGCGTGAGTGCCCTTGTCGACCTTGATGCCGGGGATGATGCCGTTGTCCATCATCACCTTGGCGAACGGCACGCCGTCCCTGGTGGACTGGCGCAGGGTCTCATCGAACAGGATCGCGCCGGAGATGTGCTGGCTCAGGTTCGGGGTGGTAAGCAGCATCTCGCGGTAGGCGCGGCGGTTTTCCTCGGTGCACTCGACACCGACGCCGTCAAAACGCTTCTGGATGGTCCCGGTGGACTCGTCAATCGCGATGATGCCCTTGCCCGGGGCGACCATTGCCTGGGCGATGTCGGCAAGCTGTTCGATGCTCATGGAATTCCTGCAGGAAGTGGCGGGGTTAGCCCGATAGTATAGGCCACCGGTCACTGCAAAGGCCATTGCGAAACAGTGGCTTACCGTCAATCACAGCTGAGCCACACCATCGGGATTCATGGAATCGGTGGGCATCAAGACGAGTGGCCCGCATTCCTCGACACTGCATCCCCAGTAGCGGGTCTCCTCCTTCGCGCGCCATGTTGCGGTGCCACCGCCGTTGATCTCGAATGTCCAGGTCTTGCCTTCGGCCTGAAGCTCTCCCGAAACCGAGCATGGCAGTTGGTAGAACCCGCTGTAGGGATTCGACGAGTATGGCTCGCTGAGTTGAAAGAAGCGCTCAACCTGTTGCGCCGACAGCTCCCAAGCCTGACAGGCGTCCTGCAGGGCATCGCCCGGCGGACCATCGTAACGGGGCAGGGCAACGCTGATGACTTGGGGGCCCGCGTCAACGATGGCCAATCCAGGCGGAGGCGCAGAACTGCACGACAGCAGCGACAAGCTGGTAGCGGCGACCAGGCTAGCGGTTCGCAACGCCCTCCAGTCCGGGCAAGGAGGAGTCAAGGGCTGGAGGCATTCCGGGTGATGCGATCGGGTCGCCGGAGTAGAGACCCGCCCCTTCGCCGCCAGTTTTGTACGAAACCTTGTCGTGCTCATAAACATCATTCTCTCCGAGGCCATATGCATCCTTCAAAACGCGAATGATCGTAGCAATGGACGCCAACTGCTCCGGAGTTGGTGCCTCCCATCCCGATTCACCACGATGTTTTGCGACCGTTTCGATCCCCACGCTGTCTTGATTCATCGGATAACGATCCGGATAGGTCTTGGACTTTTCATGGTTGTAGATCTTGGTCGGCGCCCACCCCCAACCGTTGATCAAGGCAGCTTCACCGGCAGGGCTGCCACTTTCCGCTGCCCGGGATTTTATTTTCCCCACGTGGGCAGTCCTCCTGAGCAGGCTCGCCGTTTGAGTGACGGTGCCATCCTTGTCAACGATGAAGTGGGTGCCTATGCCGCTTTGAAATGACCGCAGGGCACTATCGACAGAGTACGAATCAGTGCGATGCAGCACGATGGCTTTCGGCCCATCGATCGCCCCCTTCTCGAGGGCGGGAATCGGCTTGAATGTGAACCCTGCATTTTGCACATAGCCCTTGTCATCTACGTAGGCGGGCACTCGAATCACCATGCGCTGCGAGTTTGAAGCGGGGGAAGTTGTTGATTGACCAACGTGCTTGAAGCTAGGCATCGACCTTCTCCTCACCTATCTCGACGTGCAGGCCTTCGGGCATGTCCGAAGTCGCTATGTGAGTCTTCCCTTCGTCATCCGTCGTACCGTCTTCGATTGCCCCGTCCATACGGATCAATCTGTATTGCCGATTTACCAACGGCTTACCCGTCAACTCCGATATCAGGACGAAAGCTTCGTCGTACGGCAGCAACCCACTAGCGGCAGCTTGCGTCAGCGCAGTTGCCACTTGGGCGGCGGCTGGGGACCCCACCGCGACCGCACCTCCGCCCCCATCCAGGAACACACGCATCTGCTGGGTAGACAGAACTTTGCAGCCACAGGCGAGAGTGGCGCCATGCAAGGCCACTTCATGATCATCGATGATGGTGGTCGGGTCGTAGCCGCCCGTAATCGGGAACACGCCCTTGTGTTGGGGGCAAGTGGCTTTGTCGCCCTTGCGGCATACGCCTTTGCCGTCTACGTCGGTGAACGGCGTGCAGGTAATCATGCGACCGCCACTGCTGGTGGCGTCGCCAAGGACTATCCAGTTCCCTGTCATCTCAATCTTCCTTGAGTCAAAGAGGTTTACTTCCCCGGCAATCTAGCCAGACAGGCTGACACGATCAAAGCTCGCCCAGGCCTTCGGAACTGCCGGCATCGCCCACCAGCACCAGACGCAGCGTGTTGGTCGCGCCCTCATGCTCCATGTGGTCGCCGCTGGTGAAGATGACCCGCTCACCGACGGCCAGGTGGTCGGCGTCGTAGAGCATGCGAACGCCATTGCGCACCGCGTCCCGGGTGTCCATGCCCCGGCTGTCGAAATCCAGCGGGATCACGCCACGCATCATCGCCATCTTGCGGCGGGTGCCCGGGTGGCGCGACAGGCCGAAAATCGGCACCGGCGAGCGGAACCGGGACAGGAACCCAGCGGTGCCGCCGGACTCGGTGATCGCGACGATGGCGCGCACGCCGATGTGCTCGGAGACAAACATCGCCGCCATCGCGATGGCCTGATCGGCGCGCTGCAGGTTGCGCGGCGCGGCCTCGAAGTCGGTGTCGTGGTCGAACTGGCGCTCGGCGCCCAGGCAGATCCGCGCCAGCGCCTCAACCGCGCGCACGGGATAACGGCCTGCGGCGGACTCGGCCGACAGCATCACCGCATCGGTGCCATCGATGACCGCGTTGGCGACATCCAGCACCTCGGCCCGCGTCGGGATCGGACTTTCCACCATCGACTGCAGCATCTGGGTAGCCGTGATCACCACCCGGTGCCGGGCCAGCGACTCGCGGATGATCTTCTTCTGCAAACCGGGCAGTTCGGCATCGCCGATCTCCACGCCCAGGTCGCCGCGCGCCACCATCACCACGTCGCTGGCATCGATGATGTCGCCCAGGTTCTCGATCGCCTCCGCGCGCTCGATCTTGGCCACCAGGTAGGCGTCGCTGCCGGCGGCGCGGGCGAGGCGACGTGCCTGGTGCATGTCCTCGGCGGTGCGGCAGAACGAGACCGCGATGAAGTCCGCGTCCATCTGCGCAGCGATCTCGATCAGCTCCGCGTCATGCGCGGTGAGCGCACCCAGTGACAGTCCGCCGCCCTGTTTGTTCAGCCCCTTGCGGTCCGACAGCTCGCCGTCGTTGAGCACCTGGGTGGTGATGCGCTGTCCGTCGACCGCGGTGACGCGCAACTGCATCATGCCGTCATCCAGCAGCAGCACGTCGTCGGGCGCGACATCACCGGGCAGGCCGAGGTAGCTGACGCCGACCTCGCGGTTGGTTCCGGGCGCGGCGTCCTCACGGGCGATCAGGTCGAAGCGATCGCCCGCGCTCAGCGCGACCTTGCCCTCCTCGAAGTGGCCGATGCGGATTTTCGGACCGGGCAGGTCGACCAGGATTCCGACTTCCCGTCCCAGGCGCTGCCCGGCGGCCCGCACCGCTTCGGCGCGCGAGCGGTGGGAATCCGGGTCGCCGTGGGAGAAGTTGAGCCGGACCACGTCCACCCCCGCGGCGATGAGCGAATCCAGCACTCCGGGCGCGTCGGTGGCGGGGCCAAGGGTGGCGAGGATCTTGGTACGTCGCAGCAGCGCGGCCATGGAATTGGGTTCCCTGAAGATCAAGCCGTGGACGCTAGCATGATCGGGATACATCGCTCATCGTCGGTGCCGCCCCCGCCCGCACTCCGTCGTTGCGCCGGTTCAGCCCGCTATTAAGGTGGGGATGTCGGCCGGCGATCGCGCGAGGTGCCCGGCACCGGAGGCGCGCAGTTCCGCCTCGCCACCGAAGCCCCACAGTACCCCGATGTTGCGCATGCCGTGGTGGCGGGCGCCTTCGATGTCCATGTGCCGGTCGCCGATCATCCAGCACTGTTCCGGCGCTAGATCGAGGCGCCTGAGAGCCTCGTTGATCAGGTCGGGTTTGTCGCTGATCCGGCCATCGACGGTTGCTCCGATGACGTCATCGAAGAGGTGGCCGAACGGCAGGTGTTCGACGATCTTGCGCGCGTGCGGCTCGTTCTTGGCGGTGACGACGGCCAACTGATGACCGGCGGCGTGCAGATTCTCGATCACCTCGGCAATCCCGGGATAGATCTCGTGCTCCGCCCAGCCATGGCTTTCGAAACGCACGCGGTAATGCTCGACGGCCCGCTCAACCAGCAGCGGGTCGTGCAGCAGCGGGGTAAAGCTGGTCCGCAGCGACGGGCCGATCCAGCGCCGCAGCTGGGCCTGCGGCGGCACCGGCACCGACATCTGTGTCAGCGCGTGGGCGACGCAGCGGGTGATGCCGACCGCCGAGTCGATCAGGGTGCCGTCCATGTCGAAGAACAGGGTGGCCTGCGCCCGGTCGTCGCCCGGCATATGGCTGGGGTGCGGCACCGGATCGCTCAGTTGCGCGCCTGCAGCGCGGTTACGGCCGGCAACTCCTTGCCTTCCAGGAACTCCAGGAACGCGCCGCCACCGGTGGAGATGTAGTCCACCCGATCGGCGATGCCGTACTTGTCGACTGCGGCCAGGGTGTCGCCGCCACCGGCGATGGAGAACGCCGCGCTGTCGGCAATCGCTTCGGCCAGCGTCTGCGTGCCGTGGCTGAAGGCCTCGAACTCGAACACGCCCACCGGGCCGTTCCAGACCACGGTGCCGGCCTTGGCGATCATCGCCGCGTAGCGCGCGGCAGTGTCGGGCCCGATATCGAGGATCATGTCGTCGGCGCCGACCGCGTCCACCGGCTTCACGGTAGCCGGGGCGTCGGCGGCGAAGGCCGGCGCAACCACGACGTCGCTGGGCAGCGGAATGTCCGCGCCGCGGGCCTTGGCGTCGTCGATGATCTGGCGGGCGGTGTCCAGCAGGTCCATCTCCACCAGCGACTTGCCAACCCCGTGGCCCATCGCGGCGATGAAGGTATTGGCGATGCCGCCGCCAACGATCAGCTGGTCGACCTTGCCGACCAGCGAGGACAGCAGTTCGAGCTTGGTGCTGACCTTGGAGCCGGCAACGATGGCCAGCAGCGGCCGCGCAGGTTCGTGCAGCGCCTTGCCCAGCGCGTCCAGCTCGGCCATCAGCAGTGGGCCACCGGCGGCGACTTTGGCCTGGCGGATCACGCCATGGGTGGATGCCTGCGCGCGATGGGCGGTACCGAAAGCGTCCATCACGAACACATCGCACAGCGCGGCATAGCGCTTGGCGAGCGTCTCGTCGTCGGCCTTCTCGCCGACGTTCATGCGGCAGTTTTCCAGCAGCACCAGTTGGCCGGGGGCGACCTCGACGCCGTCCAGCCAGCCCTTGATCAGGGGCACATCCATGCCCAGCAGGTCCGACAGCCGCGCCGCCACCGGGGCCAGCGAATCCGCCTCGCTCCACTGGCCCTCGGTGGGACGACCGCGGTGGGACATCACCATTACCGCCGCGCCCTTCTCCAGCGCCAGACGAAGGGTCGGCAGCGCGGCGGTGATGCGCTGGTCGGAGGTGATCGCACCGTTGTCATCGATCGGCACGTTGAGGTCCTCGCGGATCAACACGCGCTTGCCGGCGAGGTCGAGGTCGGACATACGGATGATGGGCATAGGGGCTTCCGTGGTGGCAATAAGAGTCTGGCGACCGCCAGGCAAGGCCGGCTATTGTCCCGTCCGGGAGGAAGCCGGGCAAATGGAGTGTGCGCCCGGTGGGGCGTTTCAACGCGGGCGCAACCGGCCAATCGCTTCAGTCAAGGCGCGGCCGACGGCCAATGCCCGCCGATGATCACCAACGCCCCGGCCAGGATCAGTCCGCCGCCGATCAGGTCAGGCATTCCCGGCCGCACGCCATCCACCGCCCACAACCACCCCAGCGCCGTGGCGACATAGACCCCGCCGTACGCCGCATACACCCGGCCCGAGGCGGCGGGATGAAGGGTCAGCAGCCACGCGAACCCCGCAAGGCACAGCGCCGCCGGCACCAGCAGCCACGTCGCACCCTCCGGCTTGCGCCACATCAGCACCAGCCAGCAACCGACGATCTCGGCGATGGCGGTCAGGACAAACAGGCCGAGGGCTTGCATGAGCGGCATCTGGTTGCTTCTCAATGAGTAAGGCGGCTAGTCGCTTGCCGTGGCAGGTGTTTTCCGTCGAGGCGACTTGGCCGGTTTGGCGGCGGGCAGCAGCGAGGTCAGCTGCTGGTAGCGCTCGAACAGGAACGCGACGCGCTCGGCGTCGCTGTCGAAGCGGCGCTTGCCGTAGGCGGCGTCCACCGCGCGGTCGAGCGTCTGGTGCGCCTTAACCAGCGCCGGCGGCATCGTGGTCGGGTCGTAGAGGTCGGCGAGCGTGCTGTCGGGGAACGCGGCGCGGGCGTCGAGCACGCCCTGGGCGGCGGCTTCGATGGCGTCGCGTTGTTTGTCGCTGGGAGACTCGGGCCAGGGGAAGTTGTTGTAGACGATGTCTTTGGAGTAGCGGAAGTCGCTCTTGAGGCGACCGCAGGTGTAGCGTACCCAAGCCGTGTGCATCGAGCTTTGCAGGACTCCGAAGTGAAAGTTGGTGGCGCCTGGAATCGTGTTACAGCTATCACCGGCAATCTTGTCGGGGCCAAGAAAACCCATGGGCACCAACGACCGGTTCTCCGACGAGTGGCGCGGAACGAGGATGTAATCCGTCACCGGCTGCGCGATCTGACAGAACAAGTATGGCGTCGCCGCGAAGCTTTGCGTGCTGGATGCCTTGCTGGCGAGGCGGAACGCTTTAACGTTCTCCACCCGCTCGCGCAAGCGTGGAAGCGAACGCAGAACCGTCGGGTTCGCCCCCTCAAACCAAATGCACCAGCGCGAGCCGCCGTTGAGAAAGCCATGTGCGCCGATCATCGGAAGGATGTAAGGAGCCGCGTCCGGTTCGTCGGCAAGCAAACGTGTTCGCTCCTCATCGCTCAAGAGCAGATGACCACCATCGCGAGGCATGCTGCCAAACCGCATGACTGGCACGTCGCAGATCGGCTCGCTTCGATTGTCGAGAAGCACATTGGGCCCGTCAATCAAGTACGGGTTGATATTGGCGGCCGGCTTGACCTGCGGTTCGCCGTTCACATCCGGGTATTCATAGATCAGCTTGCTCAACCGATCGCTCAGACTGAAGCCAATGATGATGCAGTGGACCGCGGCGTTGCCTCGCGCTTCGTTGCTCCACTTGAAGGTCTGGTGGGCGAAGTTGATGCGTATGCCGAGGCGTTCAAGCATCGGCCGCCACAGCAAGCTCACCTGCTCGCCTTGGCAAATCGAGCTCGTCGACACGAAGCCTACGTCGACACCGGTGCCCTGAACGTACTTGGCAGCGAGCCAATACCAAGCCGCCACAAAGTCCAGCACCTTGGCGCCTTTCACGTCGGAAAAAACCTCAGCGAAGTCCGCACGCGCCTGATCCGACATCACCATCGCACCGGAGAACGGCGGATTCCCCAGGATGTAGTCCAGCTCCGCCGCAGGCACCACGTCGTTCCAGTCGATCCGCAGCGCGTTGCCGTGGACGATCGTTGCCGATTTCTTCAAAGGCAGCCGCTCGAACGGGTTGCCGAACATCTCGCTCACGCGCAGGTTGACCTGGTGATCGACCAGCCACAGCGCCAGTTGCGCGATCTGGGCGGGGAACTCCTCGATCTCGATGCCGTAGAACTGGTCCACGTTGCACTTGATCAGCAGGCGCGGGTCCGTGACCTGGCCGGCCTCCTGATCCTTCTGGTACAGCGCCTCGATCACGTCCAGCTCCAGCATCCTCAGTTCGCGGTAGGCGATGACGAGGAAGTTGCCGCAGCCGCACGCCGGGTCGAGGAACTTCAGGGCCGCGATCTTCTCGTGGAACTCGTGCAGCTTGGGCCGGCTGGCCTTGAGCTTGTCAAACTCCGCACGCAGATCGTCCAGGAACAGCGGCCCGATCAGCTTGAGGATGTTCTTCTCGCTGGTGTAGTGCGCGCCGAGGTTGCGCCGCGCCTTGGCATCCATGATCGACTGGAACAGCGCGCCGAAGATCGCCGGGCTGATTTCGCTCCAGTCCAGACCGCAGGCATCGAGCAGGCGCTCGCGCATGGTGGTGTTGAACGCGGCCGGCGACAGGCGCTCCTCGAACAGCTTGCCGTTGACGTAGGGGAAGCCGGCCAGTTGCGCGTCCAGGCCTTTCTGACGCTGGTCCGGGGCAGTGTTGAGCACGTCGAACAAGGTGGCCAGCGCGCCGCCCAGGTCGCTGCCGTCCTCGGACGTGCGCTGCTCGATGTAGTCCTGGAAGCGCCGGCGCGGCTCGAAGATGCCGGTGTCCTCGGCGAACAGGCAGAACAGTACGCGCACCAGCAGCACTTCGAGCTTGTGGCCGGTGTAGCCGTCGTCGCGCAAGGCATCGTGCAGCTTGCCCATGCGCTCGGCGGCCTTGATGTTGACCGGGTCCTGGTCCTTGAAGGGGCGCGACTGGTAGCCGGCGACGAACCCGAACAGGCGGATATGGCGGTGCAGCTCCTTCAGCGCGAAGGCGTGCTGCTCGCCGGTTTCCAGGTCGTGCAGGCGGAAACGCTCGAAATCCGAGACCAGCACGTAGCGCGGCAGGTCGCGGTCTTTGAGGCCGGGAAAGTAGTCGCGCGCCTGGCCGTAGGCGCGGTCCAGATCCTTGCCGCGCGATTTGTGCTCGACCAGCAGGATGCCCTTCCACAGCAGGTCGATGAAGCCGCCGGAACCGTCCTCGCGCTTGATCGGCACCTCGAAACTGGCGATGCGCCGACGGTGCACGCCGAACACCTCGAAAAACGCATCCCAGAAGGACTTGGCCTCGGCATCCTCTGACGCCTCGCCTGCCCACTCCTTGGAGAAGGCGATGGCCCGGGTCTTGATCTCGTTCCAGCTCAGCGGCATTGCGGCTCCCCTTTCGTGGCCAGAGCATACGTCACGGCTATCGCGATGCGCATTCGCCCAGCACGTGCCATAGGCGACGCAGATAACCATATATCGTGTTGACGGATGGTCTTGACCCCACTATGTTGTGCCCGTCGGTGCCGACCTCGCGGTTGGCTTAAAACGGGAAGCCGGTGGGAATCCGGCGCTGCCCCGCAGCGGTAATTGGAAACGAACATCGTCATTGCACTGGGGCGCCCTGCCCTGGGAAGCGACGACCAGTAGGTGGAAGGCCGGTCACGGCCATCCGCGTCCAGAGCCCGAAGACCTGCCGACAGCCGCGCGAAGCACACCGCGCGGTGACCGGCCTGCGAGTCTTCGGGGGAAGACGGCCGGTGTCGCCACACGTCCACGCGGCGGGTGGGCGCGCGTCGGATCGACGCCGCACGACACCGCGATCTCCTCACGAAAACCCGATGCCCGCGGGGGCATGGCCGCGCCGTCCGACGCCGCCTGTCCGCGGCGCCGGTGTCGTGGACTGCTTTCCGCGCGTCGACCTTCGAGGGAAGGGCGACGACCGTGCGCCCTGCACCGGAGCTGTTCGATGACCCAGCCAGACCTCGCCACCGCACCCGCGGAGCCCGACACCCTCGCGGCGCCCAACGCCGACGTGGAGCCCGCCGCCGCCCAGCCGGACGCCTCACCGGGCTTCTCGCTCACCCCGCCCGCCACCGCGATGAGCATGCACGTGACCAAGCGCAACGGCGGCCGCGAGCCGGTGGACCTGAACAAGATCGTGCGCGCGGTTGCGCGCTGCAGCCAGGATCTCTACGCGGTCGACCCGATGCGCGTGGCCACCCGCACCATCTCCGGGCTGTACGACGGCGCGACCACGTCGGAGCTGGACGAACTGTCGATCCGCACCGCCGCCCTGCTCACCGCCGAGGAGCCCGAGTACGGCCGCCTCGCCGCGCGCCTGCTCGCCGGCGTGATCGAGAAGGAGGTCGCGGCGATCGACATCAACGCGTTCTCGCAGTCGGTCCAGCGCGGCTTCGACCTGGGCCTGATCAACCAGCGCCTGATGGACTTCGTGCAGGCCAACGCACGCAAGCTCAACGACGCGATCGACAACGGCCTCAACGCGCGGTTCGACTATTTCGGCATGCGCACCGTCTATGACCGCTACCTGCTGCGCCACCCCACGGCGCGCACGGTGATCGAGACGCCGCAGCAGTTCTTCCTGCGCATCGCCTGCGCCCTGAGCGAAGACGTGGGCGACGCGTTGGCGCTGTACCGGCGCATGGCCCAGCTGGATTACATACCCAGTTCGCCGACCCTCTTCAATGCCGGCACCACCCACGAGCAGCTCTCCAGCTGCTTCCTGCTGGACTCGCCGGAGGATTCGCTGGAGGCGATCTACCGGCGCTACATGGACGTGGCCAAGCTGAGCAAGTTCAGCGGCGGGATCGGCCTGTCGTACAGCCGGGTGCGCTCGCGCGGCTCGCTGATCCGCTCCACCAACGGCCTGAGCAACGGCATCGTGCCGTGGCTGAAAACGCTGGATGCGTCCGTGGCGGCGGTCAACCAGGGCGGCAAGCGCAAGGGCGCGGCCTGCGTGTATCTGGAGCCGTGGCACGCCGACGTGGAGGAGTTCCTGGAGCTGCGCGACAACACCGGCGAGGACGCCCGGCGCACCCACAACCTCAATCTGGCCAACTGGATCCCCGACGAGTTCATGCGCCGGGTCGAGGCCGACGCGATGTGGTCGCTGTTCGATCCGGCCGTGCTGGCGCGCCACGGCACCCAGCTGACCGACCTGTCCGGCGAGGCCTTTGATCAGGCCTACCGGGCCGCCGAAACGGCCGGGCTGGCGACGCGACAGCTCAGGGCACGCGAGCTGTACACCCGCATGATCCGCACCCTCGCCCAGACCGGCAATGGCTGGATGAACTTCAAGGACAAGTCCAACCGCGCCTGCAACCAGACCCTGCGCGAGGGCAACGTGGTGCACCTGTCCAACCTGTGCACCGAGATCCTGGAGGTCACTTCGCAGGACGAGACGGCGGTCTGCAACCTGGGCTCGATCAACCTGGCCCACCACGTGCAGGACGGCAGCGCCGGCGACCTGGCCCGGTTCGACTTCGACAAGCTCGCCGAAACCGTGCGCCTGGCCGTGCGCCAGCTCGATCGCGTGATCGACCTGAACTTCTACCCGATCGACACCGCCCGCCACGCCAACCTGAAGTGGCGCCCGGTCGGACTGGGCGCGATGGGCCTGCAGGACGTGTTCTTCAAGCTGCGCCTGCCGTTTGATTCCGAGCCGGCCCGCGAGCTGTCGCAGCGCATCGCAGAGGAGATCTATTTCCACGCCCTGTCCGCCTCCTGCGAATTGGCCGTGGAGCAGACGCCGCACCCGTCCTTCGCCGACACCCGCGCCTCGGTCGGCGAGCTGCAGTTCGACGCGTGGAATGTTACGCCGTCCGATCCGGCGCGCTGGGACGAGCTGCGCGCGCGCATCCGCGAGCACGGCCTGCGCAACTCATTGCTGATCGCCATCGCGCCGACAGCGACAATCGCCTCGATCGCTGGCTGCTACGAATGCATCGAGCCGCAGGTGTCCAACCTGTTCAAGCGCGAAACCCTGTCGGGCGATTTCCTGGTGATCAACAAATACCTCGTCGAGGAGCTCAAGACGCTGGGCCTGTGGACGGCGGAGCTGCGCGACGCGGTGAAGATGGCCGACGGCTCGATCCAGGGCATCACAGCGATCCCGGACACGCTGCGCCAGGTCTACCGCACCGCCTGGGAGCTGCCGATGCGCTCGCTGATCGACATGGCAGCCGACCGCGGCGCCTTCATCGACCAGAGCCAGTCGCTGAACCTGTTCATCGAGAGCCCGAACATCGGCCAGCTGGCGTCGATGTACATGTACGCCTGGAAGCAGGGCCTGAAGACGACGTACTACCTGCGCTCGCGACCGGCGACCCGGATCGCCAAGTCCACCGTCAGCGCCCCGGCGCCCGCCTCCGCACCGACGCCAGACGCAGACGCGATCGCCTGCTCGCTGGAAAACCCCGAGAGCTGCGAGTCCTGCCAGTAGGCCAGGTCGCACCCCCCGCATCTGCAAGGAATCCGCATGACCACCCAACACCTGCTCGACCCCGGTTTCGACCTCACCCTGCGCCCGATGCGCTACCCGCAGTTCTACGCGATGTACCGCGATGCGATCCGCAACACCTGGACGGTGGAGGAAGTCGACTTCTCGCTGGACGTCAACGACCTGCGCGGCAAGCTCGGACCGGCCGAGCGCCATCTGGTCGAGCGACTGGTCGCGTTCTTCGCGACCGGCGATTCGATCGTCGCCAACAACCTGGTGCTCAACCTCTACCAGCACATCAACGCGCCCGAAGCGCGCATGTACCTCTCACGCCAGCTGTATGAGGAGGCGCTGCACGTGCAGTTCTACCTCACCCTGCTGGACACCTACCTGCCCGACGACAAGGCCCGCACGCAGGCGTTTGCGGCGGTGGAGAATATCCCCTCCATCCGCGCCAAGGCCGAGTTCTGCTTCAAGTGGATCGACTCCATCCAGGACCTCAAGCGCATCGAGACACGTGCGCAGCGGCGCCAGTTCCTGCTCAACCTGATCTGCTTCGCCGCCTGCATCGAGGGCCTGTTTTTCTTCGGCGCCTTCGCCTACGTCTACTACCTGCGCTCGCGCGGACTGCTGCACGGCCTGGCCTCGGGCACCAACTGGGTGTTCCGCGACGAGAGTTGCCACATGGCGTTCGCCTTCGAGGTCATCCGCACCGTCCGCAAGGAGGAGCCCGACCTGTTCGATGAGGCCCTGCAGGACGAGGTGGTGCAGATGCTCACCGAAGCGGTGGAGTGCGAGATGCAGTTCGCCTGCGACACACTGTCGGGCGGCGTGGCCGGGCTGTCGCTGAGGGACATGCGCCAATACCTGGAGTACTGCGCCGACCAGCGGCTGGGCCAGCTCGGCATGCCGCGGCACTTTGGCGCGACCAATCCGTTCGGCTTCATGGACCTGCAGGATGTGCAGGAAGTCACCAATTTTTTCGAACGTCGCGTCTCGGCCTATCAGGTCGGTGTTGAGGGCGAGGTGGCGTTCGACGCCGCATTTTGAGACTTCTGTCCATGCATTTCACAAACCTCATGCCAGAGTCATCGACAAGATCCACGAATGCGCGCGCCCCACGGATGGGGCCGGCATCGGCGACAGGGAGGCGCCGTCCGGCGAGGGAATGCCGGGACCGGCAGGGAGCCACGGGATGACAGGACGGTCATCGACAGGTGGCGGAGTCCACAGGGGGAGACGGACCGACCCGATCGGCGGCAGGGATGCCGCCAACCCTTCGCTCCCGGGTTCACAGCCCGGCGACTTCGCGACCAGGCCCGCCACCCAAGCGCGCATGACCGAGATCGTCTTCCCCGACCACACCAACCACCTGGGCACGCTGTTCGGCGGCCAGGCACTGGCCTGGATGGACAAGGCCGCCTTTATCGCTGCTTCACGCTACGCCCGCTGCACGGTGGTCACCGCCCGCTCCGAGCAGGTCGATTTCCATACCGCGGTCAACCAGGGCGCGCTGGTTCAACTGGTCGCCCGGATCGTGGCAACCGGACGCACGTCGCTGCAGGTCGAAGTGGAAATGCACAGCGAGGACCTGCACTCGGGGGAGGCGCTGCTGGCGACCCGGGGACGCTTCACGATGGTCGCGCTGAATGCCGAGGGCGAGCCCACGCCGGTGTCACCGCTGCTGTCTGCAGGCGGGGCGGACGCCACAACGTGCAGCAACCCGTGAGTCCGTCGCAGGGCCGCGTTTGCATTCCGGCCCTGTGGGACAGGGCGGGTGTGGCTCAGCCTCCGACGATCGGCAGCTCGAGTGATCGCACGCCTTCCTGCAGGCCCAGCCCGTACTTCAGGCTGCGGCCGATGCGTTTGGCGTACTCGTGGACCAGGGCGGCATGTTCGGCGTCGAGGACTTCATCCGCGGTTTCGCGCCACAGCGCCAACCACTCATCGAAATGACCGGCATGGATGTCGTGGCCGCGGTGTTGCGCCATCGGGTTGCCGCGATAGCTGCGCGTACCCAGGGCGACCGACGACCAGAACGAGGTCAGCAGTTGCTTGTGTGCCGGCCAGTCGTCCACGGCGGCGTTGAACACCGGTCCCAGCGTGGGATGAACCTGGATCCTGTCGTAGAAGCGATCGACCAGGTCGGATAACTGCTGCTCGGTGAGTTGGGTGGTTTCGCGTGACATGTGCGGTGGCTGGATCCCTGAAACGGAAAAGGGCGACCGCCCGGGCCGCCCTTGTTACAGATGGTGGTTTACTTGGCCAGAGTCAAGGTGCCCTTCATCAGGGCAGCGTGCCCGGGGAACGAGCAGAAGTAGGTGTAGTCCTCGCCCGCCGTGAGCTTGGCCACCGGGATGGTGACGGAGGTCGACTCGCCACCGCCGATCAGCTTGCTGGCCGCAATCACGCGTGAGTCGCCGGCCTTGACGTAGTCCGCATCGGCCCCGGCCTTCATGCCATCGGCGTTGATGGCGTTGACGTCAGCGGGCTTGCTGAGCACGAAGTTGTGGCCCATCACGTTCTTGGGCAGCTTGCCCACGTGCTTCAGGGTGACCTTGAACTCCTTGCACGACGCGGGCACTTCCAGGCTCTTGGTCGTGAACTGCATGGCGTCGGTGCTGTCGACCGTGGTGGCGCAGTCCGCGGCAACCGCCGGGAGGGCGAACGCGCCGGCAACGGCAAGCAGGGCAACAGCGGAAAGCTTGTGGATCATTGGTACTGACTCCATATGGTGGGGTAATGGCGACAATTGTCCGCACACGGGCTCCGCGTCGCCTTGATCCATGTCAGGGGCAGCAATGTTCGATCCGCGAGACAATGGCGCTGCCGGAAGCAACACGATTGGAACACCCCATGACCCACGTCGTTACTGAAAACTGCATCAACTGCAAACACACCGATTGCGTCGAGGTATGTCCGGTCGACTGTTTCCACGAGGGACCCAACTTCCTCGTCATCGACCCGGACGAATGCATCGACTGCACCCTGTGCGTTGACGAATGCCCCGTCGGCGCGATCTATCCCGAGGACGATGTACCGCTCGGCCAGGAGCATTTCCTCGCCATCAACGCCGAACTGGCGCCGCTGTGGCCGGTGATCGACCGCAAGAAAGAGCCGCTGGAGGATGCCGAGAAGTGGGATGGCGTGCCCAACAAGCTGCCGCTGCTGAAGCGCGAGTGGTAGTCGCAAAAAACCGCTGGGTGCCGCCGCGTCGCGCCGGACTCCGAGTACAGGGGTCTGCGCGCAGGATTTTGCAGGCACAAAAAAAGCCGGGCGCGATGCCCGGCTTTTTATTTCAGAAAACGGCTGTGCGGCGGCTTACTTCGCTACCACCTTGACCATCTCCAGACACTTGTTCGAGTAGCCCCACTCGTTGTCGTACCAGGCGACCAGCTTGACGAAGGTGTCGTCCATCGCGATGCCAGCGCCGGCATCGAAGATCGAGGTACGCGTATCGCCCCGGAAATCGGTGGCGACGACCATGTCGGTCGTGTAGCCCAGGATGCCCTTCAGCGCGCCTTCGGACTGCGACTTCATCTCCGCGCAGATCTCCTCGTACGTCGCACCCTTCTCCAGCTCGACGGTGAGGTCGACCACCGACACGTCGGAGGTCGGCACGCGGAAGCTCATGCCGGTCAGCTTCTTGTTGAGCTCGGGGATGACCACGCCGACGGCCTTGGCCGCACCGGTGGAGGACGGGATGATGTTCTCCAGGATGCCGCGGCCGCCGCGCCAGTCCTTGTTGGACGGGCCGTCGACCACCTTCTGGCTCGCGGTCGCCGCGTGCACGGTGGTCATCAGGCCACGCTTGATGCCCCACTTGTCGTTGAGCACCTTGGCCACCGGGGCCAGGCAGTTGGTGGTGCACGAGGCGTTGGAGATGATCGCCTCGCCCTTGTAGGTCTTGTCGTTCACGCCGAAGACGAACATCGGCGTGTCGTCCTTGGACGGCGCCGAGAGGATCACCTTTTTCGCACCTGCGTCGATGTGCTTCTGCGCGGTTTCCTTGGTCAGGAACAGGCCGGTGGATTCGATCACCACGTCCACGTCGACCTCGCCCCACTTCAGGTTGGCCGGGTCACGCTCCTGGGTCAGGCGGATCGTCTTGCCGTTGACCACGATGTTCTCGCCGTCGACTTTCACGTCGCCCTTGAAGCGGCCATGGACGGAGTCGTACTGCAGCATGTAGGCCAGGTAATCCGGCTCCAGCAGGTCGTTGATCGCGACCACTTCGATGTCGTCGCCGAAATTCTCAATCGCCGAACGTAGGACGTTGCGTCCGATACGGCCAAAACCGTTGATACCAACCTTGATCGCCATTGCAGGGCTCCTGACGGGCACGTGTGGGAATAAAGCCCCCCATTTTAGCCCATTCGCGCTGGAGCCGGCCGTTGCAGCGAAAGCGCGACTTCGGCTAACCGGGCCGCGCGGCTGTCGGCGAGGCGGCATGGCGGCCCTTCCGTTCCACTGCAGATATCCTGTCGCCCATGAATACATCTTTCGCGTCCCGCACCCTCCGTACCGGTATCGTCACCCTCGCTCTCCTTGCACCCTCGATAGCCTCTGCGTGGGGACCGCAGGGCCACCGTCTGGTCGCCGAACTGGCCTGGGAACAACTCACCCCGCAATCGCAGGCGCGGATCACGCCGCTGCTGCACGACGAGCCCGAACCCACCCTGCCCGGCGTCGCCAACTGGGCCGACCGCCTGCGCTCCTCCGATCCCGACCTGGGACGGCTGAGCGCGGCGTGGCATTACGTCAACATCGGCGGCGACCAGTGTGTCTATGACGCGCCGCGCGACTGCCCCGCGGGCAATTGCGTGGTCGCAGCGATCCCGGCCCAGGCGGCGCTGCTGGCAGACGAGAGCCTGCCGTTGGCCACCCGCACGCAGGCCCTGAAGTTCCTGGTGCACTTTGTCGGCGACATCCACCAGCCGCTGCACGCGGGCCATGCCGAAGACAAGGGCGGCAACACCTATCAGGTCAATCTCAACGGCAAGGGCAGCAACCTGCACCAGCTGTGGGACAGCGGTCTGCTGGGCACGAACAGGCTGGATGACGCGCAATATCTGGAGCGGCTGCGCGCCGCACCCCTGGATTCACCGACCGTGGAGTTGAAGCCCGAGCCGCTGATCGCCCGCGCCGCGACATGGGCGGAGCAGTCCTGCACGATCGTTGTCGAGCCGGGATTCTATCCGCAGGATCGCAAGATCAGTGATGACTACGTGCAGTCCTCGCTGCCCGTAGCCGAGCAGCAACTGCGTCTGGGTGGCGCACGCCTGGCGATCGTGCTCAACGAGATCTTCAATCCGGCGGCGCGCTAGCTTTCGCCAAGTCGTCCGCGGACGGGAGACGCATCAGCAACTGGCGTCGGCCTTGCAGGCTTCCGCGTGGGTGATTTCGATCACTTCGCGCACGCGCGGCTCCAGGCTGGCCAGTCCGGCGCTGCGGCCAAAGGCCAACGCCTGCTCGGCTGTGACAGCGCCGCGCTCCACTTCCCCCAGCGCGAGCAACGCGCCGACCCGGTTGCCGGACGCACAGTGCACCAGCACTGGACCAGGCGACTCATCGATCAGGCGTCGCAGTTCGATGGCGTTGGCCATGCTGATGTCCCCGGCGCCGGCGACCGGAAGCTGGTGATAGGCCATCCCGGCGGCGGCGACCTCGGTCGCCTCGTCGCGCTCGCCCATCTCGGCCGCCGGCCGGAGGTTGATCACCTTGGTGACGCCGTCTTCGGCGGTCGCCTGCCACGCCGTGTCCTCCGGTTGGCCTGCGGTGTAGAGGCCGGGACGCGGCTGGTGCAGGCCGGAAATCGCCGCCTCCAGTGACGGCGCATCGGGTGTCGCGTCGGTGGAAACCGCGTCGTTCGGATCCGCAGTGGTGTCGCCCGCATTCGCGGACGCCTGGACCGGTACGGCAGCGTCCGCCGCGTCGACACGATCGCCGTAACCGCAGGCGCTCATCGCAACCGCCGTCAGCACGGCGATGGTGACGGCCCGGAACGCCACGGCATTGCAAAACGGCTGCTTCATTTCAATTCGTCCTCGCTGAACATCGGTCGATGATGGCCCCATCGCCGCCATCTGTCCCGTCTGCGCGACGCGCTTCACGCCGGCAGGTGCTGCCGCGTCCAACGCACGATGTCCGCCGCCGACATCGCCCCGGCCTGCCGCGCCAGCTCCCGGCCGCCCTTGAACAGGGCCAGGGTGGGAATGCTGCGGATGGCGTACTGCTGGGCCAGGGTGGGCTCGCTCTGGGTATCGACCTTGGCCAGGCGCACCTGCGGCTCCAGCTCGGCGGCGGCGAGCTCGAACTGCGGCGCCATCACCTTGCAGGGGCCACACCAGGGCGCCCAGAAATCCACCAGCACGGGAAGGCCGCCGCGACTGATGTGGGCGGTGAAATGATCCACTCCCAGGCTCACCGGCTTGCCGTCAAACAGCGGCTTCTGGCAGCGACCACACGAAGGCGCCTCGGCCAGTCGAGCGTCCGGCACCCGGTTGGGTGAATGGCAATGGGGGCAGACAACCAGCACCGCCTCCGGTGCGTTGTCGGTGGTTGAAGAAATCATGCGTGGTCCTCCTTTCGCTGCTGCCAATGCAGCAGGGTGTAGTACAGCAATGGAATCACCACCAGCGTGAGCGCGGTGCTGACCAGGATGCCGAAGATCAGCGACACCGCCAGCCCGTTGAAGATCGGGTCATCGAGGATGAAGAACGCTCCCATCATCGCGGCGGCACCGGTAAGCAGGATGGGTTTTGCACGCACCGCGCAGGCATCCACCACGGCCTGCTCGACCGAGCGCCCCCCGTGCATCGAGTGGTTGATGAAATCCACCAGCAGGATCGAGTTGCGCACGATGATGCCGGCCAACGCGATCATGCCGATCATCGAGGTCGCGGTGAACTGGGCGCCCAGGATGGCATGGCCGGGCATCACGCCGATCACGGTCAGCGGAATGGGCGCCATGATCACCAGCGGCACCAGATAGCTGCGGAATTGCGCGACCACCAGCAGGTAGATCAGCACCATGCCGGCGGCGTAGGCGATGCCCATGTCGCGGAAGGTCTCGTAGGTGATCTGCCACTCGCCGTCCCACTTGATCGCAAAATCGCTGGTATCCGGCGGCTGCGAGATGAAGGTCTGTGCGAGGTGCTGACCATCCACCTCATCGCGGTTGAGCTGACCGACCAGGTCGAACATCCCATACAGGGGGCTGTCGAGCTTGCCCGCCTCGTCACCGGTCACGTACACCACCGGCAGCAGGTCCTTGTGGTGGATCGCACCATCCCACTGGTCTGTGCGCACGCTCACCAGCTCCGACAGCGGCACCAGTTGGCCTTCGCCGCCGCGGACTTGCAGCGCCAGCAGGCGACCCACGTCCGCCTGCTCGGAAGCCGGCAGGCGCAGGCGCACCGGCCGCGGATACTTGGACGCGCCGTCGTGGACCCAGGTCGCGTCGATGCCGCTGACCGTGGCCTGCAGCGCGTCGGCAATCGCCGACTGGGGGACGCCCAGGCGAGCGGCGCGGGCGCGGTCGATCACAAGCGTCTCGCGCGGCGCATCGCTTTCAACAGTGGTATCCACATCGACCACGCCCGTGGTGGCGCGGAAGCGCTGCGCCAGTGCCAATGCAATCTCACGGCTGCGCTGGTAGTCCGGTCCGTAGACCTCGGCGACCAGCGGCGAAAGCACCGGCGGCCCCGGAGGCACTTCAACGACCTTGACCGACGCGCCGTGCTGCTCGCCGATGGCGGCCAGCTCCGGTCGCAGCGCTCGGGCGATCTCGTGGCTCTGGCGTTTGCGCTCGTGCTTGTCCACCAGATTGACCTGGAGGTCACCGACATTGCTGCCGCTGCGCAGGAAATACTGGCGCACCAGCCCGTTGAAGTTCATCGGCGCAGAGGTGCCGGCGTAGCCCTGGTAATCGAGCACTTCGGGCACGTCGTCCAGGGTGGCCGCCAGTTCCACCAGCACGGCGTTGGTGTCCTCCAGGGTCCGCCCCTCGGGCATGTCGACCACGACCTGGAATTCGGACTTGTTGTCGAACGGCAGCATCTTCATCACTACCAGCTGGAAGACGGCCAGCGATGCCGCTGCCAATACCAGCAATGCCATGCCGCCAAACAGCCAGCCGCGCCGGCCGCCGCCCCGATGCGGGTCCAGAAAGGGGTTCATCAGTGTGCCGAACCAGCGGTGCAGGAAGGTCTCCGGCTCAAGCGCAGGGGTTGCGCCAGTGCCGGCCGCCGCGACATCGCGCGCATCCGGTGCGTGCCGGCGCAGCAGCTTCAGCGACAGCCATGGGGTCACGATCAGCGCGATCGCCAGCGACAGGAACATGCCGACCGAGGCATTGATCGGGATCGGACGCATGTAGGGCCCCATCAGTCCCGACACGAACGCCATCGGCATCAACGCGGCGATGACGGTGAAGGTGGCCAGGATGGTCGGGCCACCGACCTCGTCGACCGCCGGCGGGATGGCCTGGAACAACGTTCGCGGCTTGCCGTCCGCGCCCGGCAGCGCCATGTGGCGGTGGATGTTTTCCACCACCACGATGGCGTCATCGACCAGGATGCCGATGGAGAAGATCAGCGCGAACAGCGACACCCGGTTGAGGGTGAACCCCATCGCCCACGACGCGAACAGGGTCAGGGCGAGGGTCAGCACGACCGCGCTGCCCACCACCAGCGCCTCGCGCCAGCCGAGCACGAACAGGATCAGCAACACCACCGAGCCAGTGGCAAACACCAGTTTCTGGATCAGCTTCTGCGCCTTGTCGTTGGCGGTGCGGCCGTAGTCGCGGGTGACACTGACGTTCACGCCCTGCGGGATCACCTCGCCCTCGAGCTGGGCAATCCGCTTGATGATGCCGTTGGTGATGTCGGAGGCGTTGCTGCCGGGCTTCTTGGCAATGGCGATGGTCACCGCAGGCACGATCCCGCTCGCTGGACCGTCCTTGCCAGCCGGACTGCCATGCCACGCGTAGCGGCTGGCGACGTCGCCGCCGGCATGGATCGTAGCGACGTCCGACAGGCGCAAGGGGTTGCCGTCACGCAGCCCGACCACCAGCCCGGCAACCGCATCGGCGTCCACGAGGAACTCGCCTGAGGTCACCGGAATCGCCCCGTCCGCGCCGACGCGCTCGCCGACATGGCGCACCGCGTTGGCCGCCTGCAGGGACTGCACCAGGTCATTCACCGTCAGGCCGTAGGCAGACAGGCTGGCGGGGTCGAGCGTGACGGCGACCACGCGATCGGGCGCGCCCAAGGTGTAGACGTCGCGTGTGCCGGGCACCCGCTTGAGTTCGGTTTCCAGGGTGTGGGCCACCTCGGCCAGGTCGGTCGCGCTGCGGTCGGGATCGTCGGTCCACACCGTCAGCGCCATCACCGGGACGTCGTCGATGCCCTTGGGCTTGATCAGTGGCTGGCCGACACCCAGGCCCGGTGGCAGCCAGTCCTGGTTGGAGAACACCTGGTTGTAGAGGCGCACGATCGCAGCCTGGCGCTCGACGCCGACGGTGTATTCGACCGTCAGCACCGCCATGCCCGGGCGACTGATCGAGTAGACGTGCTTGACGCCCTCGATCTCGGAAAGCTTCTGTTCCAGCGGCGAGCTGACCAGCTGCTCGACATCGCGCGCGCTGGCACCAGTGAACGGCACGAACACGTTGGCCATGGTGACGTCGATCTGCGGCTCTTCCTCCTTGGGCGTGATCATCACCGCGACCACGCCCAGCAACAGGCCGAGGATCGCCAGGATCGGCGTCAGCGGATTGGCCTGGAACTTCGCGGCAAGCCAGCCCGACAGGCCCAGCCTCGCCGGCGCGAGGGAAGCGTCGTCAGTCATTGGAGCCCCCGTCGGCGCGGCGCTGTGCCGCGACGGCCTGTACCGCCCGGGTCGGGTCGGACACGACCTCGTCGCCCACCTTCAACCCGGCCAGGATCTCGACGCTCTCACTGCTGCGGCGCCCGAGACGCAACTGACGCAGCACAAGCCGGTCGCCCGAGAGCACGTACACGATGCTGAGTTCGCCGCGCTGGGCGATTGCCGATCGGGGAATGCTGATGGGTGCCGCGCCCTTCGCGCCGGCGATGGGGAAGACCACCTTGGCCGTCACCCCGGGCGTTGGCGCATCGTCCAGTTCCGGCAGCGTCACCCGCACCCCCACGCTGTGGGTGAGTGGATCGGCGGCCGGGTAAACGGCCACGTCAGCCGCATCGACCGCCCGGCCATCGGCGAGCTGCACCTGGGCACGTCCGGCGGCGCGGATCGCTGCGGCGTCGGACTGTGGCACCTGGACCTGGATCCGCAGCGCCCCCGGGGCATGGATCGCCAGCAATGGCTGGCCGGGAGCAACGCTCTCGCCCGGTTCCACCCGACGCGCGTCGACCACGCCCGCAAAGGGCGCCCGTACCACGGTGTATTCGGTTTGCTGGCCCGCCTGGGCGAGTTGCGCGCGCGCGGAATCCCGTGCCGCCACCGCGCTGTCGCGCGCGGCCCGCACCTGGTCCAGTTGCGCTTTGGACACGAACTGGTCATCGGCCAATGCGGCATGGCGCCGGTAACTGGCAGTGGCCTCGGCAACTGCGGCCTCGGCGGCACGCAACTGCGCTCGCGCGGTGTTCGCCCCCGCCTGCTGCTCCACCGCGGTCAGGCGCAACAGCACGTCACCGGCGGCCACCCGATCATTGATGTCGACATTGACTGCAGTGACACGTCCGGCGGTCTGCGCGGTCAGCTCCGCCTGCTGCACGGCTTCCACGACGCCGTCCCAGCTGCGGCTGGCACCGTCACCGTCAGCGGCGACGGTGAACGTCGGCAGCTCGGGCAGCTTTGCGCGCTCCGGATTCGCCGACTCTCCGCCGCACGCCGCCAGTGTTGCCAGCATCGCGCTGGCAAACACCATGCTGACGCGCCGGGCGTGGCTGGTCGCCAGCCGGCTCAACGTGGGCAACTCTCGCCCCCGGCATTCCTGCCGACGCCAAGCTTGCGCATGACCATCGCGGCCGGGCAGAACCCGGTGAAGCTGGACTGCAGCAGGTTGAAGCCGATGAATGCGGTGAGCCACCACCAGTGTGGCGATACCAGCTGGGTCAGCAGCACGCTGATCAGAATCATCACGCCGGCGAATGCGGAAACGGCACGTTCGATGCTCATCGGTCTCTCCTTCTCGATCCGGCCCGGGCGGGCGCCCACGGCGGCGGCCATGTCATTACATTAGCTTTTACTTATATTAGCGTCAAGTGATACAATGGCCTCCCATCCCCAGGAGTCCTGTCATGCATGTGACCGCCAACCAGCTTGTGGAAGAAGCACGCAAGCAGATCCGTGAAGTCGCACCGAGCGATCTGGCCGCCAATCGGGGCAGCGCGGTGCTGATCGACGTCCGTGAACCAGCCGAGTACCAGACCGGCCACATCGAGGACGCAATCAACATTCCGCGCGGAGTGCTCGAATTCCAGGTCGACGCCCACCCCGCCGTCGCCACTGTCAGCGACCCGGCGCTGTCCTCCAAGTCCTGCCCGATCGTGGTGTATTGCCGGACCGGCGGCCGTGCCGCGTTGTCGGCAGTGAGCCTGCAGCGCATGGGTTTCACCGACGTGCGCTCGATCAGCGGCGGCATCACCGGATGGACCGACGCCGGCCTGCCGGTGACGACGCGTTGAGTCAGCAATCGATGCGCGCGGCACGAATGCCCCAGGCTACCGAGTCCATGGCCGCGATCGATCCGGAAGCGATGCGCAGCCACGCAGGCGACGCGGTGCGGCTGTTGAAGGCCCTCGGCAACGAGAACCGCCTGATGCTGCTGTGCATGCTGGTTGCCGGCGAGCAATCGGTCAGCGAGCTCAACAACCAGCTCGACCTGAGCCAGTCGGCGTTGTCGCAACACCTCGCGCTTCTGCGCGCGGACGGGCTGGTGCACACCCGTCGTGACGCGCAAACCATCTATTACTCGCTCAGCGACGGCCCCGCACGGCAGATTATCGACACCCTGCACGGGATCTTCTGCGCCGTGGACGCCGCCCCAAACGGAGAGAGCCGATGACTTCCAAGCCACAGGTGGAACCGTTTTTCCACGAGTCGACCGGAACCTGGACCTACGTCGTCCATGAGGGCCGCGATGCGGTGGTGATTGATCCGGTGCTCGACTACGAGCAGCGCTCGGGCCGGATCCGGACCGATTCAGCGCGCGACGTGCTCGAGTTCATTGCCGCCTACGATCTGCGCGTGCATTTCATCCTCGAGACCCATGCCCACGCGGACCACCTGAGCTCGGCCGCGTTCCTGCGCGCCCGGCTGGACGTGCCCGTCGCCATCGGCAGCGGCATCGCCTCGGTGCAGGATCACTTCTCGTCCGTGTTCGGAATGGACCGCAAGGACCCGGCGCTGGCCGACGCGTTCGATCGGTTGCTCGCCGACGGAGAAGTGGTCAGCGCCGGCGCGCTGTCGATCCAGGTGATGGCCACGCCCGGACACACCGCCGACAGCCTGAGCTATCGCATCGGCGACAACGTGTTCGTAGGCGATACGCTGTTTGCACCCGACCTGGGCACCGCGCGCTGCGATTTTCCCGGCGGCAGCATCGACCAGTTGTATGCCTCCATCACCCGCCTGCACGCGCTGCCGGGAGATACCGCTCTCTGGCTGTGCCACGACTACCCACCGGAAGGACGCGAGCGACGTGCCAGCGTCACCGTGGAGGAATCGCGCCGCGACAACCGGTTGCTTTCAGCAGACACCTCGCTGGAGGCGTTCCGCAAGGTCCGCTCCGAGCGCGATGCCGGTCTCGCCGCGCCCAAGCTGCTGTATCCCTCGCTGCAGGTGAACATCCGCGGCGGCCGCCTGCCCCCGGCAGGTGCCGGCGGTCGCCGTTATCTTTGCACGCCATTGCAACTGGAATCGCCTGCCGACGGGTTGTAGGACCGCGCAAGTGGCGCCCGGTACCCGTGGCAGACCTCAGCCCAGCGCGCGCGCCGCCCGTACCACGTGGTCGACGGTGAATCCGAAGTGCGGGAACAGCTTGTCCGCCGGTGCGCTCGCGCCGAAGGTGTCGATGCCGATCACCGCGCCATCCAGGCCGACATACTTGGCCCAGAAGTCCGATACCCCGGCCTCGATCGCCACGCGTTTGCGGCAGCCGCGCGGCAGCACCGATTCGCGGTACTCCTCGTCCTGGCGGTCGAAGACGTCGGTGGAGGGCATGGACACCACGCGCACCGCGTCGCCCAGCTCCTCGGCCGCCTTCATCGCCAGGCCGACTTCCGAACCGGTCGCGATCAGGATCAGCTCCGGGTCGGCGCCGCCGTCGCGCAGCACATAACCGCCGCGGGCAATGTCGCCCAGCTGGGCGTTGTCGCGCGGCTGGTGGTCCAGGTTCTGACGCGAGAAAACGAGGCAGCTGGGACCGTCGGCGCGCTCGATCGCCGCCTTCCACGCGACCGCCGATTCCACCGCATCGCAGGGGCGCCAGACATCGTTGTTGGGGATGTAGCGCAGGCTGGCCAGGTGCTCGATCGGCTGGTGGGTCGGTCCGTCCTCGCCCAGGCCAATGGAGTCATGGGTGTAGACGTGGATGGCGCGCGCGCCCATCAGCGCGCTCATGCGTACCGCGTTGCGCGCGTAGTCGCTGAACACCAGGAAGGTCGCGTCGTACGGGATGAAGCCGCCATGCACGCTCAGGCCGTTGCTGATCGCGGTCATCGCGAACTCGCGCACACCGTAATAGATGTAGTTGGCGTCGCGGTCATCGCCGGTGACCGACTTGCTGCCGCTCCACAGGGTCAGGTTGGAACCGGCCAGATCCGCTGAACCACCGACCAGCTCGGGCAGGTGTGGCGCAAACGCCTCGATCGCGTTCTGCGAGGCCTTGCGCGAAGCGATCACCGGGCCGTCGGCCTGCAGCTTGGCGATGAACGCATCGGCGGCCTCGGCGAAATCGTCGGGCAGTTCGCCGTGCGAGCGGCGGACCAGCTCCGCGGCCTCGAGGGGGAAACGGGTCGCGTAGTTGTCGAACGCCTCGTTCCACTGATCCTCGCGGAACCTGCCGACGCCGCCGACGCGCCAGCCCTCGTAGATCTCGTCCGGGATCTCGAACGCGCCGTGCTCCCAGCCCAGCGCCTTGCGGGTGGCGACGATTTCATCGGCGCCCAGCGGCGAGCCGTGGCTGGACTCGCTGCCGGCCTTCTTGGGCGAGCCATAACCAATCGTGGTGCGGCAGCACAGCAGGGTCGGCTTGTCGCTGCTCAACAGCGCCTCGTCAATCGCGCGCTTGATCGCGTCCGCATCGTGACCGTCGACGCCGCGCACCACGTTCCAGCCGTACGCCTCGAAGCGCGCCGGCGTGTCGTCGGTGAACCAGCCGGCGGTGTCGCCGTCGATGCTGATGTGGTTGTCGTCCCAGAACGCGACCAGCTTGTTCAGTCCCCAGGTGCCGGCGAGCGATGCGGCCTCGTGCGAGATGCCCTCCATCAGGCAGCCGTCGCCCATGAACACCCAGGTGCGGTGGTCGACGATGGCGTGTTCGGGACGGTTGAAGCGCTGCGCGAGCAGTTTCTCCGCCAGCGCCATGCCGACCGCGTTGGCCAGACCCTGGCCCAGCGGACCGGTGGTCGTTTCCACGCCCGGCGTCATGAAGTTTTCCGGATGGCCCGGCGTGCGCGATTCGAGCTGGCGGAACTGCTTCAGGTCCTCGATCGAGAGGTCATAGCCCGACAGGTGCAGCAGCGCGTACTGCAGCATCGAGCCGTGGCCGTTGGACAGCACGAAGCGGTCGCGGTTGAACCAGCCGGGGTTGGCCGGGTTGTGGCTCAGGTAGTCGTTCCAGAGCACCTCGGCGATGTCGGCCATGCCCATCGGCATGCCCGGGTGGCCGGAGTTGGCCGCCTGGACGGCGTCGATGGCGAGGAAACGGATGGCGTTGGCGAGGTCGCGACGGCTGGGCGTGGGCATGGCGGATCCAGGAATGGGGGGCGGCCCTTGCAGACTCGCTGCAGGGCAGTCGCCCATTGTCGCCGGTTCCGCGCGTGTGGCCAAACGCGGCCTCACTCAGGCAGTTCGACGTGAGCCCTGCCCGCCTCGCTGTGTGAAATCACCACCGTGCCGACCAGATCGCCGGTGACGTTGACGCAGGTCCGGCACATGTCGAGGAAGCGGTCGACTCCCAGGATCAGGCCCAGCCCTTCCGGGGGAATGCCGAACATCACCAGGATCATCGCGATGACCGGCAGCGATCCACCCGGCACACCGGCCGCGCCCACCCCGCCAAGCACGCACATCAGCACGATCAGCACCTGCTGGCCCAGGCTGAGGTCGATCAGGAAAAACTGCGCCAGGAACAGCACCGTCACGCCTTCGAACAGGGCCGTGCCGTTCATGTTGGCGGTCGCGCCCAGCGTGCAGACGAACCGGCCGATCCGCCGCGGCGTTCCCAGCTCCTCCTCGGCCACGCGCAGGGTGGTCGGAAGGGTCGCGCTGGAGGACGAGGTCGAGAACGCGGTCAGCATCGCCAGTTGGGCGCGACGGAAGAAGAACAGCGGCGACATGCCGCCCACGAAGCGCAGCAGCAGCGGGAACACGACCACCATGTGCAGCACCATCGCGCCGGCCGCCACCAGCACGTACATCGCCAGCGGCTTGAGCGCGGTAAGCCCGACCTTCGCCGCCAGGCTGAACATCAGCGCGAACACCGCGTAGGGCGCGGTCCGGATCACCCAGTCGATCAGTTTCAGGCTGATCTCGTAGACGCCCTGCACAGTGCCGACAAACGCGTTGACGCCCGGCGTGCGCATCACCGTCGCGGCGATACCGAACATCAGCGCGAAGAACATCACCGAGATCAGCTCGCCATCGGCGGCGGCCTGCACCGGGTTGCGGGGCACGATGTTGAGCAGGATGTCGATGCCCGACAGCGACTCGCGGTGGGTCATGATCGCCGCGCTGGCCTCGGATTCGCGCGCCATCAGTGCCTCGCCGACCTCGCGTGACATGCCCGCGCCCGGCTGGAACACGTTGACCATCAGCATGCCGATGGCGACCGCGATCGCGGTGACCACAAGAATGTAGAGCAGCGTCTTCAGGCCGATCCGGCCCAGCGACTCGGGATCGCCGATCTCCACCACGCCCAGCACCAGTGCGGAGAAGATCAGCGGAATCACCAGCATGAACAGCAATCGCAGGAACAGCTGGCCGACGGGGTCGGTCACGTAGCGCATGAACACGTCGGCGCCCGGCACCTGAGCCGAGTACACCAGCAGTCCCAGCAGCAGGCCGGACGCGAAGCCGATCGCCATCTTCCAGTGCAGCGGCATGCGGGTCCGCGGCGCGGTGTCAGGCGTGGAATCGGTCATCAGTGCACTCCCCGGTGGCAGCGCCCGAGCGTAACAAACCCGCTCTCGCCGAGGCCTGCCTCAGCGCGGTGGATACAGCGGCGGCAGCAACTCCGTCGAGGTCGTCGCGCCGCCCTGGCTGTCGCGCCATTGCGGGCCGCGCGCGAAGGCCGATCGCAGCTGCTGTCGCGCATCGACCCCGTCGCCGTCTCCCCAGCGTGCGCGCTGCATTGCCGCCACCGCCTCGCGCTGGGCCGGATCGGCAAGCCGGGCGCGCGCCTCGTCGATGTCGGCCGCAGGCGGTCGCGCCAGAGCGCACAGCCGCGTGGCGACCTCGTCGAAGTCGCCGTGATCCAGCGACCTGGCGAAGCCGGACAGGTCCGCCGGGGGCCGCTTCGTACCCGGGGCAATCGGACCGGCAACCGCCCCGGCGACAGCGCCGGATGCGGACGCGGGCACACGGTGCAGGCCCCACAACAGCGTCAGCAGCCAGGCCAGGCCGAAGCCCACCGTGGCGATGACCCACGGCTGGTGGTTCACGCCGCCGCCCTGCGCCGCACCGGCGCCATTGTCAGTACCCATGCCGTCGGCGGCGGCAACACTTGGTGCGTTTGAGATCGCCGTAGCGGACCCGCTGCTGGCCGCTGCCGAGACTTCTAGGGCGAGTGCGGGCAGCTCGGCGGTACGCGCCTGTCCGGCCACGGCATCCCACCAGGGCATCTGTGGACCGGGAATACGCAGCGTCCCTGGCTGCGCGGGCACCAGCGCGAACTGACGGCGCAGGGTGACCTGGGGTCGACCATCGACCCAGCGCTCTTCGGTCTGCACCGGCTCGGGGAACACCTGCGCGCCGGCAACCTCCGGCAGTTGCAGTTCCGGCAACTGCGACGCGCTCGCGCCGTCCACCACCGCCTCCACGGTGAGCGTGGCCGCCGCACCGGCCTCGGCACTCTGCGGCGTCGTCAGATAGCGCAATTCCAGCCCCTGCAGCGGCAGCCAGGGTTGCGGCGCCTGGGCCGGAATCGGTTTCACGCTCAGGGTCATGGCGGGCGCCTTCGCCTGCAGGCTGTCGCCGCGCCCCATCAGGTCATCGAAAAACCCGCTCACACCGCGGCCGCGGAAGATCGCGCCGGGCACCTCCACCGGGCCGCTGCGGTCAGGAACCAGCAGGTAATGACGCTCGACCACGCTGTAGTCACGTCCGCCGATCTGGCGGTCAAAGCGCAGGTCCTCACCGACCTGGGTCAGCGAGACGCCCGGCGGTGCGGGCTGGTCGAGCTGGCCCGACACCAGCGGCACCGCCGAATACAGCCGCACCGTCCAGCCGACCGCCTGCTGCACGTAGGGCGAGGCGTCGTCGGGCTCGCTTTCCAGGAAGACGTCCGCGCCAGCCTGCGACCGGGTGGCCGCACTTGCGGGCGCCACCGTCAGCGGCAGCGGATTGGTCTTCTCGCCACCCACGGCGATCCCGGGAATCGTCAACAGGCCCTCGCGCCGCGGCTGCAGCGCAACGGCATACAGGGTGCGGCTGGTGACCTTGCCACCGCCCAGTTCCACCTGGCGGCGACTGGTGTGGCCACTGATCGCGAAATCCGCCTGCAGCGGCGCGTAGTCGGGCGCGGTGCCGGTGTCGGTCTCGATATTGAGCGTCGTTGTCTCGCCCATCGCGATGTGGTCGCGGTCCAGCCACGCCCGTGTCCTGGCGCTCGCGTCCAGGCTGACCAGCAACAGCAGGCAGGCGAGCGTCTGCAGGATTCCTCGAGCCATGGGCTTCATCAATCGGTGCTCCCTTCGCGCTGGCGGCGCTCGTATTCGATCCGGAACTTGCGCCGCAGCAGGCCGCCGGGATCATCGGGGATCCGCCGCAGCCAGGCCTCGTTGGCGACGCGCCGTTCGCGCTCATCGGCACTCTCGGGCGTCGCATCGGCAGCGGCACTACCCTCGCTTTTGCCATGCTCTCCCGCGCTTTCGAGCGCTTCACGCATGCGCTCGCGCTGCGCCGCATCGGCAGCCGCCTGGGCCTCGGCATCGGCGGCTTCGGGCTCGTTGTCCGTCCCGTTCTGGGCGTCGCTGCCTGAGCGGGAAGACTTGTCCTGCTCGTCCTGCGCCGCCGGCGTATCCCCGCCGCGACCGTCGCCGGCATCCTTGTCATGGTCCTGGTCCGTCGCCGGGTCTTTCTTCTGACTGTCGGCATCGGACGAAGGGTCGCTGTTGCCGGAGCCCGCATCGTCGTCGCCCTTGGGCTCCCCGGACTCGCCCGAAGACGACTTCGGGCCCGGCGGAGGCTTGCGCTTCATCGCCGCTTCCACCGCCCGCCGGTTGGCGATCGCGTCCTCCATGGTCGGCGCCGCCTTCAGTGCCTGGTCATACGCGGCGATGGCGTCGGCGTACCTGCCCTGGCGCGCAAGGGCGTTGCCACGGTTGTAGTCCGCGTCGGCGCCGTCGACATCCGCGTAGATCTTCGCCGCCTCTTCGAAGTCGCCGCGCCGGTAGGCCGCTTCCGCGTCCTGCATGGTGCGATGCGCGCGCTGGTCCGGCCGTTGCCACAGGTCCGCCGCCAATGCGTCGCGACCCGGCAGCCAGAGGCACAGCACCAGCAGCAGGACGGGCGCGCCGCGACGGAACGCGAGCAGCGCCAGCAGCATCAGGGGCAACAGCAACCAGTAGCCGTCGTCCTGACGGGTGGTGACCGAAGTGCCCGGCTCCGCACCGTCTGCAGCGCCGGTGCCACGGCGGGAATCCAGTACGCCGAGCGTCGCGAGATCGTCGTTGCTTTCGCCAAGCGCGGCGTAGCGGCCGCCGCCGGCCGCCGCGAGGTCCTGCAAGGACGCATCATCGCGGCGCGCGACATCGATCGCGCCGCCGGCCGTGCGATACGGCGCTCCCTCCGCCGTCCCCAGCCCCAGGGCCGATACCGTGTAGCCACGCGCCTTTGCCTTGGCGGCTTCCGCCCGTGCCGCCGGGGTCGCGTGATCGCTCAACAGCAGGATCGTCCCGTCCTGGAATCCGGCCTGGGCCAGCAACTGCGCCGACCGGGCGATCGCCCGGTCCGGTCGCTGGCCCTCGACCGGCATGACATCGGGGTCCAGCGCGTCCAGAAACAAGGCGACGTTGGCGGTGTCGGCGGTCAGCGGCGCCACTGTGAACGCCTCCCCCGCCCAGGCGACCAGACCGACCTGCCCGCCTTGGCGACCGGCGAGCAAGCTGGCCAGCTTCACCCGCACCCGTGCGATGCGCGACGGCGGCGTATCCGCGGCAAGGCTCGCGCTGGACAGGTCGACCGCGACCACCAGCGGCGAGTCCTGCGTCCACAGCGGTTGCTGGACCTCGCGCAGGCTGGGGCCGGCCAAAGCCAGCACCGCGAGGGTGAACGCCAATGCGGCGATCGCCGGCGCCAGCCAGCGACGCGTGGCCGGGCTTGGCTTGAGCAGATGCGGCAACAGATGGGCGTCCACCGCCTGCGTCCAGATGCTGGCGCGGGTGCGGCGGCGCTGCCACCACCACGCCAGCACCGGCAGCAGCGCCAGCGCCCACAGCCAGTCCGGCCGCAGCCACTGCAGTTGCCCAAGCGCCGCGATCACGATGGCCTCCGGCGCGGCGCGGCGAAGCCGAGCAAGCCCAAGCCGAGCGCCGCGCCCAGGGGCCACTGGTAGCGTTCGATCCGCGGCCTCAACGCTTCACCCGGTTGCCGGATCGGCTCCAACCGGTCGATTTCGGCGTATATGCCGGCCAGTTGGGCGGTGTCACGGGCGCGGAAGAACCGCCCGCCGGTGCTTTCAGCGATCTGCGTGAGCGTTGCCTCATCGACCTCGTCCTCGCCGGCGGGAACCGGCAGCTGGAACCCGAACACCGACATCGCGCCATCACCGCCGAAGGCGACGGTGTAGACACGCACACCAGCGTCGCTTGCCAGCTCAGCAGCCTTCAGCGGTTCCAGCATCCCCGCGTTGTTGACGCCGTCGGTGAGCAGGATCAGCACGTGCGCGCCGGACTCGCGATCCTCCGCGCCGCTGACCAGGCGCTTTACCGCCAGGCCGATGCCGTCGCCGATCGCGGTCTCCCGACCGGCCAGTCCGACCACGCTGTCGCCGAGCTGTTGGCGTACCGTCGCCAGATCCAGCGTCGGTGGCGCCAGCACATACGCGCGCTGGCCAAACACCAGCAAACCCACCCGATCGCCTTCGCGGTGATCGAGGAAGTCCGACAGCACCGCCTTGGCCGCAGTCAACCGGTCCACCCGGCGCCCGCCGAGCATCATGTCGGGCTCGCTCATGCTGCCGGAAAGATCCAGCGCGACCATCATCTCGCGCCCCGATTGCGGCGGCATGACCGCCTCGCCGACCTGTTGCGGTCGCGCCACCGCCAGGCAGAGCAAGACCCATGCCGCCCATGCCAACCAGGTGCCAGCGCTGCGGCCGCTGCCGGCGGCGGCCGCACCAATGCCGGCGAGGCGATCACCGAAGGGCACCGCCAGGGCGGGCGCCGAACTCCGCCGGGCGGGGAGCACCCGGCGCGCCAGCCACGGCAATGGCAACGCCAGCAACAACCACGGCCAAGCGAAACCATCCAGCCACGCGCCCACGGTATTCGCCAGCAGGCCGCTCATTGGTCCAGCATCCACTGCTGGAACCGCGCACGTGCCAGCGAGCGCAACGTTGCGACATCGGCCGGGTCGACCTCGGGCCGGAACGCGCCCTCCAGCAGAAGGCGACCCGGTGCACCCCCGAACCCACCGTCCGTCGCGCTCGCTTTCCGGCTGCGACGGGTGTTCCCAGCCGGGCGATCGAGAAATGCCAGCCATGCATCGCCCTGCAGGCGGTCCGCTTCCGGATCGATGCGGCGCGCGGCACGGCGCAGAAGCTGGGAGATCGCAGCCACTTCGGCGGTCGGGGTTGCCGCCTCATCCAACGCATTGTCGAAGATCGCTGCGATTTCCCGCCGCCGCCGCGCGCGCTTCCAACGCAGCCCCATCACGATGCCCAGCACCAGCAGGACTGCACCGGCCAACAGCCACCATCCGGGCGCCGGCGGCCAGAACGGCGGCGCCGGCGGCTGATGGATATCGCGCAGCAGCAGTGTCGGATCCTGCATCACGCAACCAGCGCGGGACGTCGGTTCTGCAGGGCGAGCCAGGATTCGCTGGGGGCATCGCTGGACAGGACATGTACCCGCACGCCGCGGGTCGGCAGGGTCTTCAACGCCATCTGCACCGGAGCGGAGAACTCGGCGTCCCAGCGCTGCCGCGCCGCATCGCCGGCAAGATCGACCTCGACCCGACCGCCTTCCCCTTGGAACGGCAGCACTGCGCGCGGCGGATCCGCTTCAAGCGGATCGGTCAACAGCAGCAGGACCACCTCCTGGTGGCGCGCCAGCGCGGTCCAGCGCGACGCGGGCATGGCCGCGACGCTGGCGGGATCGGCCAGCACCAGCACCCGCGAGCCTGGACGCACCACCCGCTGGGCATGGTCCAGGGCGACCGCCAGGCCCTTGTCGTCATCGGGCGGCGCGGCGTACCAGCGGGCCAGCGCCTCGATCACCCGCAGCGCGCCACGGGCGCCGCCGGCCGGGGAAACCGGTGGCTCGATCGTGGAGCCGCGCAGCGCCGCGACGCGGTCGCCGTCGCGTGTCGCCGCCCAGGCCGCGATGGCACCGGCGCGCGCCGCCTGCACCGACTTGAAGCGCACGCGGGTACCGAAATACAGGCTGGCGGCGGTGTCGGCGACGATCAGGGTCAAGCGCTCGCGCTCGGCCTGGTAGAGCTTGGTGTGGGCACGCCCGGTGCGGGCGGTGACCCGCCAATCGATATGGCGGGCGTCGTCGCCGGCGGCGTACTCGCGCGACTCGGCGTACTCCATTCCCCGGCCCCGCATGGGGGAAATCGCCTGGCTGCCGCCGTGGCTGCCCCGGCGCGGCGTCCGGCGCCCGGTCACTGCGGCACGCAGTGCCACCAGTTCCTCGATCGCGGGGATGACCCCATCGCTCACGGCAACGGAACCTTCGCAATGAGTTCGGCGACCAGGCGGTCTCCGTCCCAGCCTTCAGCGGTCGCTTCGTAACTGGGCAGCACGCGGTGGCGCAGCACATCCGGCGCCACCTCGCGCACGTCGTCGGGAGTGACGAAATCCCGCCCCAGCAGCCAAGCGCGTGCACGCGCGCAGCGCTCCAGCGCGATCGAACCGCGGGGGCTCGCGCCCCACTCGATCCGGAGCGCGAGGGCGGGGTCGTAGCTGCTGGCGTCGCGCGAGGCCAGCACCAGCTCCACCAGGTAACGCTCCACCATGGGAGCCACGTGCAGCTCGAGCACCTCGGCGCGGGCGGCGAAAACGTCTTCCAGTGGCAGTTTCTGGAACACCGGCTCGGTGTGGGTCAGCGCACGGCGCGCCTGGTTGCGTGCGAGTTCCAGGATGCGCGTCTCGGCCTCCACGTCGGGATAGCCGATCCGCACGTGCATCAGGAAACGGTCCAGCTGCGCCTCGGGCAAGGGGAAGGTTCCCTCCTGCTCGATCGGGTTCTGGGTCGCCATCACCAGGAACAGGTCCGGTAGCGGATAGGTCGCCCGCCCCACCGTCACCTGGCGCTCGCCCATCGCCTCCAGCAGCGCCGACTGGACCTTGGCCGGCGCCCGGTTGATCTCATCGGCCAGCAGGATCGGGTGGAATACCGGGCCGGGCATGAACTCGAAGCGGCCGTCCTGCGGCCGCCAGATCTCGGTGCCGGTGAGGTCGGAGGGCAGCAGGTCCGGGGTGAACTGCACACGGGCGAACTGCGCGTCCAGCCGCGATGCCAGCGCCCGGATCGCCGTGGTCTTGGCCAGGCCGGGCGCGCCTTCCACCAGCAGGTGGCCATCGGCGAGCAGTGCAATCAGCAGCCGTTCCACCAGCCGCGACTGGCCGATGATCTGTTCCGACAGCGCGCCGCGCAGCTCGTCAAACGCCGCCTGCAGCCGACCTGGCGTGGCGTGTTCGCCGGGCGCGGCGGCGGGTGCGAAATCGTCAGTCACGTGTTCCATCAAGAATCCCGGTGGCGTCCCCGATTGCAGGCACGGGACAAGTTTGACCCAAGTGGAAGCCAGGGGTTCAACGCGGGGCCATCGACGTTCAGCGTTCACCAAAAAAAACGGAGCCCGAAGGCTCCGCTTTTCCGATCCCACCGCTGGATCAGTTGCGGTGGCTGCGCTGCTGTACCTCCAGCACCTTCGGCGTGACGAAGATCAGCAGTTCCGCCTTCTCCTTCTGGCGACCCTTCTTCTTGAACAGGTTGCCAAGGAAGGGGATGTCCCCCAGGAACGGCACCTTGCTGGCGTCTTCGCGGTCGCGGAACTCGTACACGCCGCCGACCACGACGGTCTGGCCGTCTTCCACCAGCACCGCGGTGTTGACCTCGCGGGTGCTGATCTGGGGCACGTCGCCGATACCGGTCTTGACGAAGCCCTCGATCTCGTCCTTCTTGACGTTGAGGTTGAGGAACACGCGGCCGTCGTTGGTGATGGTCGGGGTGACCTTCATTTCCAGCACGACTTCCTTGAACTGCACGCTCGGGGTCGCCACACCACCCGCCGTCGCCGGCTGGATGGTCACGTAACCCACTTCCTGACCCTGCTTGATGATCGCCTCACGCTGGTTGCTGGTGACGATACGCGGGTTGGAAATCACCTCACCACGGCCCTGGGTCTGCATCGCCGACAACTCGATGTCGAGCAGGTAACCGGCGTTGAGGATCGACAGCGCAACCGCGCCGGCGGGGTTGGCGACGGCCAGGTTGCTCATCAACCCGCGAGTGATTGTGGTTGCGGCGCTGGAATCATTGACCGAATTGAGGTTTTCCTTGTTCGCCTCGAGATTGCCGCTGAAGCCGACATTGTCCTTGGTGCCGCTGACCCCAAACCGCGCGCCCAACTCACGCGAGAAGCTCTCGGTAGCAACAACGACGCGCGCCTCGATCACCACCTGGTCGACCGGACGGTCGATCACGGCGATGAGTTCCTTCATCTCGGCGACTTTCTTCGGCGTGTCGCTGATCATCAGGGTGTTGGTGCGCTCGTCGGCGACCAGCCGTCCACGCGGGGACAGGAAACCGGTGTCGGTGTTGCTGCTGCCACCGCTGCCGCCACCGCCGCCACCCGAACCGCCCACGCCCTTGGCTTCGGTCAGCGCCGTGTAGATCTGGCCGGCGTTGTGATAGTTGATCTGGATGTACTCGGTGACCAGCTCGACGCGGTTGGACATGGCGATCCGCGCATCTTCGCGGGCCTGCTCATGCTGGGCCAGCTCGGACTGCGGGGCCACCCACACCACGTTGCCGCTGCGGCGCTTGTCCAGCCCCTTGGCCTGCAACACGATGTCCAGCGCCTGGTCCCACGGCACATTGATCAACCGCAGGGTCACGTTGCCGCTGACACTGTCGGCGGCAACGATGTTGAGGTTGGATTCCTCGGCCACCAACTGCAGCACCGTGCGCACCGGCACGTCCTGGAAGTTGAACGTGACCGGACGGCCACCGTAGACCTTGGTCTCCGTCGTCGATACGCCACTGGTTGCGCCCATCGCCGGCGCACGGCTCGACCTGGCAGCCGTGGCCACCTCGGCGCGCGGCACGATCTCGACCACGTAGTCCTTGCCCGTCTGGTAGGCCATCGATTCGAACGGGCCGCCGGTGTTGAGCACCAGGGTGGTGCCACCGCCGCTGCTGCGCGCCTCGATATTGTCCACAGGAGTGGCAAAGTCGGACACGTTCAGCGGTCGCTGCAGGTTCGCCGGAAGCGAAGCGTTGGCCACGTTGATGACCACCGAGTTCCCTTGGCTGCGCATGTCCGGCGCAGCACCTTCGCCGGTGAAGCTCAGGATCAGGCGACCCGCGCCGCCATCGCCGCGCTTGAAGTCGATGTTGGACACCGAGACGGTTCCGGGGACCTGTTTGGCAGGATCCGGGCTGGAGGCCGGTGCGACATGCGCGCCGGTCATCTGGCCCGGGTTGGCACCTACCGGTCCGGCGGCGTGGACGCCGCTGACGGCGGCCATCGCCCCCAGCAGCAGGCCCAAACCTGTATTGCGGAGCACCATGGGGCGCTGCGCACGTGGCGATCGTATGGCTTTATAAACGGTCATCGTGCTAATTCCCCAATCCTTATTGATCTTCCAAGGTGAGCGACGCCGGACGTTCCAGCCAGCCCCCCGCACCGTCCGACACCAGTTCCACCAACTCGATGCGGTCCTCGAACACGCCGGTCACCCGACCGTCGCTCTGACCCATGTACTCACCCCGGGTCACTTTGTAGGTCACCTTGTCGGGCGCCATCACCAGGGCCACGGTTGCACCGCCGCGGCCCAGCGTTCCGACCATGTCCAGCGAATCGAGCGGGAACTGCTCCAGCGGCACCTTGCGCCGGTCCGAATCCGGCCGTGGACCGCCGCCGTTGTCGCGGTCGGTGAATGCGTTGCTGAAAGGATCCCGCAGGCCGTGCGCTGCATATTCGAAGGTTTCGAACTGCTGCATGATCGGCAAGGGATCCAGCGGTGGCGCCGGTCGCGTCTTGACGTCGGCGACCCAGCCTTCCAGGTTCGGCGCGTCGCCGTAGGTGCTGGTCACGCCGCGCGTGCAGCCGGCCACGGCAACCAGCGCCACGGCTACCAGCAACAGGCGTGGCGCTCCCGCACGGCGGCGGATGGTCGAGTTGCCCATCATTTTGCCCCCTTCTTTTCAGCTTCCGCGGCAGCGCTTTGCTCCGCCATTTCTTCTTCGTCCAGGTAGCGGTAGGTCTTCACCGTCCCGGCCAGCTCCAGCGGCGAGTTGGCGGTGATGCCCGTCTCTTTCCCGGCACCACGTGGCTTCAGCGAGATGTCGTGCATCGTCATGATCACCACCCGTGGGAGCGACGCCACGCCGCTGACGAAGCCACCGAACTGGTGATACGAGCCGACCATGCGCAGGGAGATGGGCTTCTCGGCGTAGAACTCCTTGGGCTGCTCGGGACCAGGCTGGAACAGCTCGTTGGTAATACCGGTCGCCAGTGCGGTCTGCGAGATGTCGACGATCAGGTCGGGCATCTCGGTCTTGCTCGGCAACTGGCGCAACATCTGCTGCAGTTGCTGCTCCATCTCGGCCAATTGCAGCTTCAGCGGCTCCAGGTTGGATGCCCTGCCCTGCTTGGTCTCGAAGGTGCCGCGCAACTCGGTTTCAGTCCGCTCCAGGCCCTCCAGGGTGTCGCGCTTGTCACGCACGAACAGCCACCAGCTGAGGCCCACGATCAGCAGGACCAGGATCACGCACAGGCCGACCTTGGCCTGTTGCGGCCAGCCGCCGATGTTGTTGAAGTCCAGTTCCTTGATATTGATTTTCTTGCTCACGACGCGGCTCCACTCTCACTGGCATCGGCCGACTCGGCCGGCGCGACGGGTTCCTCGGTTGCGTCGTCCGCCGGCTGTGCGATGTCGGCAGCGTCTTCACTGCGGGCAGCCGCACCTGCATCCGTGCCACCGCCCAGGGGGGTGACGGTTGCCACCGGCGGCTCGACAAAGCCGTCAGCCGCCGGGGTGAGCTGGGCGACCTGCTCATCGGCAACGCCATCGCCGTCCTCGTCAGTGGTCGCGCTGGGGTTGGCCAGCTTGACCTGCAACTTGAACTCGTAGGGAAGGCCCTGCTCAAAGCCCTTCGCCTCGATGATCGACAGTTCCGGACGGGTCATCCAGCCCGAGCCTTCCAGGTTGCGCATGTAGGTACTGACGCGCGCGTTGGACTGCGAGCGGCCTTCAAGGGTGAGCGTTTCGTTGTCCTGCTTGATGGATGTCAGCACGACGCCGTCAGGGATGGTGCGCACCAGCGAGTCAAACAGATGGACCATCTGCGAGCGGTTGGCCTGCAGCTCCTCGATCACTTCCTTGCGCGCCAGCAGCTGGGACTTCTTGCGGTCCAGCTCGTCGATTTCCTCGATCTTCTTGTCGACCTCGGCGATCTGCGCCTTGAGGTAATCGTTGCGCTCGTTCTGCCCGTCGATCTGGGCGTTGTGGTACCAGATGATCATGAACGACAGCACGATCGCACCCAGCGCAGACAGCGCCAGCAGCAGCATGGTGTCCTTCTGGCGCTGCTTGCGGCGCTCGGCGCGCCACGGAAGAAGGTTGATCCGTGCCATCAGTCAAAACTCCTCAATGCCAGCCCGCACGCGATCATCAGGGCCGGAGCATCCTGCGCGAGTGCATGCGCCTGCACCCGTGGTCCCAGCGTCATGTGTGCCAGCGGGTTGGCGATCATCGTCGGCACGCCCAGCTGCTCCTCGACCAGCGGCGCGATGCCCGCGATGGCCGCGCAGCCCCCGGCCAGCACGATCTGGTCGACCCGGTTGTGTTCGCTGCCCGCGTAGAAGAACTGCAGCAGGCGGCTGACCTGCTGTACGAGGGCTTCCTTGAACGGATCCAGGGTTTCCGTCTCGTAGGTTTCCGGCAGTCCGCCCTGGCGCTTCGCCAGACCGGCTTCCTCATAGCTCAGGCCGTAACGGCGCATGATCTCGTCGGTCAGCTGCTTGCCGCCGAATACCTGTTCGCGGCTGTAGATGCTGCGGCCATGGCGGATGACGTTGAGCGTGGTCATCGTGGCTCCCGCATCGATCAGCGCGACCAGACCGTCGCGCGGGATGGGCAGCTGATCGGCGATGAGGGCGAACGCGTTCTCGATCGCGAACGCTTCGACGTCCATGACCTGGGGGATAAGCCCCCCAAGCTCGAGCGCGGAGGCACGGACCTCGACGTTCTCCGAGCGCGATGCGGCCAGAAGCACCTGCACCGACTCCGGGCTGCCGGGCATCGGCCCGAGCACTTCGAAGTCCAGGTTCACTTCCTCGATCGGGTAGGGAACGTAGTTGACCGCTTCCAGCTCGACCTGGGCTTCCAGGTCATCGCCGTCCAACTCGGCCGGCATCGGGATCACCTTGGTGATCACCGCCGATCCGGACACGGCTGCTGCAGCGTGCTTGGCGCGGGTGCCCGAGCGGGCCATGGCGCGCTTGATCGCCTCGCCAACCGCCTCGGGTTCCACGATGTTCATTTCCACCACCGCGTTGGGTGGCAACGGCTCCACCGCGTAATGCTCCACGCGATACCGGTTGCCAGCCCGCGACAGCTGCAGAAGCTTGACCGCAGTCGAACTGATATCCACGCCGACGAGTGCCGGCTGGCTCTTCTTGATGACGCCCAAAGTTATCTCCCCTTGCCATCAGATGCTGTACGCACCGCTTGTGGCCGATCCTTAGATAACGGACTTTTCACAAGCCCGCAAGCACTTCCATCCCCAACTGCCCACCAGTGCCCGTTTCTGTCGCAAATGGGCTTGCCCCTTGGCGCAGTATTCCAGACCCGCGGCGTCTTGTCTTGATACCCAGCGCCCGCTTCGCGGTCCTCTATACTTGCCGATTGCCGAAACCGTCATCCGGACCTCATTCGATGCATCTTCGCTTTCGACGTTTCCTGCGCTGGGCCGTGCTGGCGGCGATCGGCCTTGCGGTACTTGGCGTGCTGGCCCTGGCCACCGTCTATTACCTGATCTCGCCCAAGCTGCCCGATGTGGAGTCACTGCACAACGTCGAGTTGCAGGAGCCGATGTACGTCTATGCGCGCGACGGCCGGCTGATGGCGGTGTTCGGCGAGACGCGACGCTATCCGGTTGATATCGCCGATGTGCCCGAGCATCTGAAGCAGGCCTTCATCGCCATCGAGGACAGCCGCTTCTACGAACACAACGGCGTGGACTACCGGGGCGTTGCGCGGGCCGTGTGGCTGTTGGCCACCACCGACGACAAGCGGGTCCCGGGTGGCTCAACGATCACCCAGCAGGTTGCCAGGCAGTTTTTCCTGAGCTCCGAGTACAGCTACACCCGCAAGATCGCCGAGATGATGCTTGCCTGGCGGATGGAAAACGAACTGTCCAAGGACGAGATCCTGGAGCTGTATCTCAACAAGAGTTTCTTCGGCAACCGTGCGTACGGCGTTGCTGCAGCGGCGGAGTTCTATTACGGCAAGAAACTCGACGAACTGGATCTGGACGAGATCGCCTCGCTGGCCGGCATTCCCAAGTTCCCCTCCAGCGGCAACCCACTCAGCAACCCCGACCGCGCGAAGATCCGCCGCGACTACACCTTGCAGCGCATGGCGGAACTGGGCTTCATCAGCGCTGCCGATGCCGCGTCGGCGCGCGCCGTAGCCATGCACGCCAGCCCGCACGAGCCGCCGCTGCAGATGTACTCGCCGTTCGTGGCCGAGATGGTGCGGCAGGAGATGATTGCCCGCTACGGCGCCGAAGCGCTGACCCGCGGCTACCACGTCATCACCACCATCGACCCGCAGATGCAGGCCGCGGCCAACCAGGCGGTCCGCGACGGACTGGTGATCTACGACAAGCGCCACGGCTGGCACGGCGTGGAGCAGCACTTCGATCTGGCCGAAGACGAGGACGCCGCTACTGCGCAAGCGCGCCTTCGCAGCATCTCCGCGCAGTCCGACATGATCCCCGCGATCGTCCTGTCGATCGAAGGCAGCAGCGCCAGCGTGGTCCTGCCCAGCGGTCGCGCGGTGACCCTGGACAAGGGTCAGGGCTGGGGCGGGCGCAGCCCCGCGCAGTTGCTCAAGCGCGGTGACCTGGTTCGTGTCCACCGCATCGAACCGGCGGCAAAAGACGCCGGCGCCACTGCAGCCGAACCGGCCCTGCCAAAGTACGAACTGACCCAGCTGCCACGCGCCGAGGCGGCTCTGGTGTCGCTGGAGGCTGACACCGGCGCCCTGCGCGCCCTATCAGGTGGGTTCAGCTTTGCCGGCAGCAAGTTCAACCGCGCGACCCAGGCCCGACGCCAGCCGGGTTCCAGCTTCAAGCCGTTCCTGTATGCCGCTGCGCTCGAGCAGGGCTTCAACCCGGCATCGGTAGTGCTGGATGCGCCGGTGGTGTTCAAGGATCGGCGCGGCCGCGAGTGGCGCCCGCAGAACGATGACGGACGCTTCTCCGGGCCGATGCGCCTGCGCGAAGCCCTGGTGCGTTCGCGCAACCTGGTTTCCGTGCGCCTGCTGGACACCATCGGTGTCAGCTATGCGCGCAAGTACATCAGCCATTTCGGCTTCGAGGAATCGAGTTTGCCGCCCAACCTGTCCATGTCGCTGGGCACCGCATCGTTGACGCCGATGTCGGTCGCGCGTGGCTACGCCGCTTTCGCCAATGGCGGATTCCTGGTGGATGCGTGGTTCATCGAAGAGGTCCGTGACCGTGATGGCGCGGTGGTGTTCCAGGAGAATCCGAAGACCGCGTGCCGGACCTGCCGTGGCACGGGCGCATCGGGCGGCGCAACGTCGGCGCCCGCTTCAACGGTGGTCGGCGGTTTCAATCTCGGCCCACCCACATCGGCTCCGACGGAGGCGACAGCGGAGGTGGATGTGGAGAAAGAGCCGCCGGCGCCGCCGCGTGAGGACATGATTGTTGCGCCTCGCGCCATTGATGGCCGGGTCGCCTACCAGATGGTGTCGATGATGCGCGACGTCGTCCAGCGCGGTACCGGCGTGCGGGCCAAGGAGCTGGGACGTGAGGACGTGGGCGGCAAGACCGGCTCGACCAACGAGCATCGGGACGCCTGGTTCTCCGGCTTCGGTGGTGACCTTGCGACCACGGTGTGGGTCGGCCGCGACAATTTCAAACCCCTTGGCCGCGGCGAGTACGGCGGCAAGGCGGCGCTGCCGATCTGGATCGACTTCATGCGCGCCGCGCTGGAGGATCGGCCGATCAGCCCCAATACGCCACCCGACGGCATGGTCCAGGTGCAGGTATCGGCGAACGGCACGCTCATTCCCGGCGCAAGCGGCGGCCTGACCGAGTGGGTGAAGGTCGAGGATCTGGAGCGCATGCAAACCGACACCGCGTACTATGACTCGTCGAACGAGCCAACCGAGGAATCCTTCGACATCTTCTGACGCGTGGCGCGTCGCAACGGGAGGCAGAACGTGACAAAACGCCCCCTGAAATCCACCCGCTCCGGCAGGATGGCCGGCGGGAAATCGGGCAAGGCGCGATCCCATCCGCGCAGTGATGCACACTCACGCATCCGCGATGGTGTCGCCCGGGAAGCCGCCCGGCTGATGGGCACCGGCGAGGCCGGCGACTACCCACAGGCACGGCGCAAGGCCTCCCAGCGGCTGGGCGTAACCGACAAGGCGCTGCTGCCCGACAACGAGCATATCGAGCAGGCGCTGCAGGATTACCAACGCCTGTTCCGTCCCGAAATCGCGGAACTGTCGCATCGCTATCGCGAGGCGGCGCTGGAAGCCATGGAGTTCCTTGCCCCCTTCCAGCCCCGACTGACCGGGCCGGTGCTGGAGGGCACCGCCGATGCGCAGAGCGTGGTCACCCTGCATCTGCATGACGACGATGCGGACGCGGTCGCCCACCACCTGCAGCAGCACGACATTCCCGCCGACACCGACCGTGTCCGGCTACGCCTGGACGCCCGACGCGACGAAGAGTTCCCGGTATGGCGGTTCTTTGCCGGTGATGTCGCCTTCGAACTGGTCGGCCTGCCATCGCTGCAGGTTCGGCAGGCGCCGCTTGCACGGGGAGACGACCAGCCGATGCGCCGCGCCAGCGCGAACCAGTTGCGACGCCTGATGCGGGACGGGGAAGCGTTGGCGGGGACGGCTTCCGGCACCGCCCCTCACCCATGAAAAACCCCGCTCAAGGCGGGGTTTTCACTGACAGCATGATCTCGCGAATCGATCAGCGCGTGTCCACGCCGACGTAGTCACGGTTGGCTGCGCCGGTGTAGATCTGCCGCGGACGGCCGATCTTGTTCTCCGGATCATCCTGCTGTTCAAGCCAGTGCGCCACCCAGCCGGCGGTGCGTGCGATGGCGAACATCACGGTGAACATCTCCACCGGGATACCCAGCGCCTTGTAGATGATCCCGGAGTAGAAGTCGACGTTGGGGTACAGCTTGCGCTCGACGAAGTAATCGTCCTGAAGCGCAGCCTCTTCCAGCTTCATCGCCACGTCCAGCAGCGGGTCGTTGATGCCGAGCTCGCCGAGCACCTCGTGGGTCATCTTGCGCACCAGGGCGGCGCGCGGGTCATAGTTCTTGTAGACGCGGTGGCCAAAGCCCATCAGGCGGAAGCCGGAATCACGGTCCTTGGCACGGTCAACGGCGGACTGCACGTTCTCGGGACGGCCGATCTCGCTGAGCATCTTCAGCACGGCCTCGTTGGCACCGCCGTGCGCGGGACCCCACAGGGCTGCAACGCCGGCGGCGACGCACGCGTAGGGATTGGCGCCGGTGGAGCCTACAAGGCGAACGGTCGAGGTGGAGGCGTTCTGCTCGTGATCGGCGTGCAGGATGAACAGCAGGTCCATCGCCTTGGCGGCGATCGGGTTGAGCTCCAGCGGCTCGCTCGGCACTTCGTAGAGCATGTGCAGGAAGCGCGTGGTGTAGTCGAGGTTGTTGCGCGGGTGGTTCAACGGCCAGCCGATCGAATGGCGGTAGCAGGCCGCCGCTATCGTCGGCACCTTGGCGATCAGGCGGATGGCGGCCAGGCGGCGCTGGGCCGGATCCTCGAGGTCGAGTTCGTTGTGGTAGAAGCTGGCCATCGAACCGAGCATGCCGACCAGCATCGCCATCGGATGGGCGTCATGGCGGAAGCCGCCGAGGAAGCCGGTAAAGGCCTCGTGGATCATCGTGTGATGGGTGACGTCGTGCTCGAAAGCGGCGAAACCGGCTTTGTCGGGCAACTCGCCGTTGATCAGCAGATAGGCGACTTCGAGGAAATTGGACTTCTCCGCGAGCTGCTCGATCGGGTAGCCGCGGTACAGCAGCACGCCCTCTTCTCCATCGATGTAGGTGATGGCCGACTTACAGCTGGCGGTGGCGGTGAAGCCGGGGTCGTAGGTGAAGCAACCGGTGGCGCGAGGCACCTTGGCGATATCGATGCACGGAGCGCCCAGGGTCGGGTGCTGGACCGGCAGCTCGACGGTCTTGCCGCCAACGGAGAGAGTGGCCTGATCGGCTGAGGCGTTCAGGCTGGACGACGTATCGGACACAAAAATGCTCCTGCTGTCTGCACGTTCGCGCACGGCGCGAAACGGGAGGGGGACAAAGGATCGCAACCAATGGCGAACACCCAATTATCGCACAATGCCCTACCGCATGGACGCGCCAGCGGTCGCCACGCGTGGCTCGATGCGTTGCACAGGCGTCGCTGAAACAACAACGGCCGCCTCTCGGCAGCCGTTGTCAAAACCCGTATATACAGCGCGTAGCGCCGCCGATGCTTACTTGGCGTAGCGCTTGCGGAACCTGTCCACGCGGCCACCGGTATCCATGATCTTGTGCTTGCCCGTGTAGAACGGGTGCGAGGCCGACGAGATGTCGATCTTGATCAGCGGATACTCGTTGCCGTCTTCCCACTTCACCGACTCCTTGCTGCCAAGGGTCGAGCGGGTCAGGAACTGGAAATCGCTGGTCACGTCCTGGAACACGACTTCGCGGTATTCGGGATGGATGCCGGCTTTCATTGGCACTCACCAATCTATGCGGAAGGAAGCTGACAATAATAGCGGGCTTTGCATGGACGGCGCAAGTCGCGCGACTCAGGTCGCGGCCAGGGCGGCCTGCACGCGCCGCTGGAAGCGGGGCCGATCGTAGCGCAAGAGGATTGACGCGTTGCCGCCAGCGTCGGACTGCTCAACGCGCCAGTCCACCACCGTGGCCCCGCGGGTGTGGCGCCCTTCCGTCTCGACCACCAGCACGCGCCGGGCGACATCGAGCGCGCTCTCGGGCTCCAGTGCGTGGGCCATCGCGAGCGCGTCGGCGGCGTACCAGTCATCGCCGCGCCGATCGGCCGACCATTCCCGGGTCTTGCGCGAGATCGCCTCGAAGAACTTTGCCCTCGGGCTGTCGGCGTCCAGCCACCGCAACACCTCGCCGTGCGGGAGACCGTGGGAAATCGTCGCTTCCCAGTCGACCAGTTCGAAGTGCGCGAACGCCGACAGCACGATATGCGCAGCCTCCGGATCAAAGGCGATATTGAACTCGGCGTGCGCGGTCATGTTGCCGTGGCCGGTGACCGCCCCGCCCATTACCACCAGCCGGGCGATCCGCGACGGCAGGCTCGGGTCGAGCTTCAGGGCCACCGCCAGGTTGGTGAGCGGGCCAAGCGCGACCAGCAGCAATTGGCCCGCGTACTGGTGCGACAGGCGCAGGATCGCCAACGCCGCATGCTCGGATTCGGCCTGGCGCTGCGAGGGCGCGTGGCCAACGTCGCCCAGGCCGTCCTGGCCGTGCACGTACGCCGCGTCGACCGCGGGGTGCAGCAACGGCGATGCGCAACCGGCAAACACCGGGACATCGGCGCCCACCACGTCGCATATCTTCAGCGCATTGGCGACGGTGTGCGCCAGGCCGACATTGCCGGCGGCGATCGTCAGGCCGACGACCTCGTGCCGCGGATCGTTGAAGGCCATCAGCAGGGCGAGGGCATCGTCGACGCCGGGATCGGTGTCGATGAGCAGGGGTATGCGTTGTTCAGTCATGGTGTGGTCTGGTCTTCCTTGATGGGTTCGCGCGCGACCGCCTTGTAGCCGCCGAAGCTGCCTGCGGCGCCGGGGAACACCACCGGGCTCTCGGCGCCGTCGGTGGACACAGCGGCAACGCCGAAGAAGTAGTTGTCGATGACCACGTTGCTGAGGGTGTACTGGGAGACGTTGCCGACGTAGCGGCTGTGGCTCCACTGGGGCTCGGTGGTGAGCCGCCAGTACAGTTTATAGCCGGCCAGGTTGGGCGCCTGCGCAGCCGGGACGGGCGACCAGCGCAAGGTGGTGTCCGCCGTTACCGCGCCCTCGATCTCGACATCCGCCGGCGGTGGTGGCGCGCCTGCAAGCCCGGCCAGCGTCACCGCATTGAGCGCCGTCAGCTTGGCGGCGTAGGCGAAATCGACGCCGTCGATGGTATCGCCGTAGACAACACCGTCCTCGGTGCGCAGATCCTGGTGCTGGCGATGGTAGTGCTCGTTGGTTTCCATCACCCGCACCGCGGGGGCGCCGATGTCATTGAACGGGCGATGGTGGCCGCCGCGGCCGAAGCGGTCCAGGCGGTAGACCATCATCACGTCCAGGTTGGGCACGTAGAGATCGGCCATCCGGTCGATGTAGCGGGCCAGGTTGCGCGAGGGCGAGTCCACCTCGCCGCCGGTGAAGCGGCGCGCGGTGGCCTGCTCGGGGGTTTCATCGAAGCGCGTGCCCTCGGCGAACACCCGCGCGGTCGTGTTGTCGATCACGCCGTTGAGCCCGGCGATGTTGCCGATCATGTCGTTGTTGAGGACCGCCTCGATCCGCCACCCGTTGTCGATCGCGTGCCGGGCAAGGATCTTGCCGCCGAACAGGCCCTGCTCCTCGCCGGCCAACGCGGCGTAGACGATAGATCCGGCAAAGCGGTGCTTCGACAGCACCCGCGCCGCCTCCAATGTGCCGGCGACACCGGACGCGTTGTCGTTGGCACCCGGCGCGTCGGAGGTGGCGTCCATCACGTCCGATACGCGCGAGTCGATATCGCCACTCATGATCACGTAGCGGTCGGGGTCGCTGCTGCCGCGCTGGATCGCGATCACGTTGACGATCTCGACCGGATCCGGGATGCGTTTCTCGCCGGAGACCACTTCGCTGACGTAGCGCACCTCCAGGCAACCGCCGCACTCGGCCGAGATGCGCTCGAACTCGGCCTTGATCCAGCGCCGTGCCGCACCGATGCCCCGCGTGTCGGACGTCGTATCAGACAGGGTGTGGCGGGTGCCGAACCCCACCAGGGTGCGGATGTCGGCCTCTATACGCTGCGCGGAGGGCGCGGTGCCGATCTGTTCCAGCTCGGGCTGGGTGGCCGGCGGCACCGGCGCGGCCGCGAGCGAGGACAGGGGCAGGCACAGCAGCAGGGCAGACATCAGCTTGGACCGCATGCGTGGATCTCCGGGACAGGCGTGTTCAGGACTGGGCGGCGCTGACTGGGAGCGTCGCGGGCCGATCACCATAACGCTGAATCCGCGTCGCGGCACCGGGGATCATGCGCCGGCATAGCGCACGGCGGTACCGATCCAGCGCGCCACGATGCGTTCGGCGAGCTCGGGCGAATCGCGCAGCAGCCGCTCGGCCAGCTCATGCACCTGCGGCAGCAGGTCGGCGTCGCGCGCCAGGTCGGCGAGGCGGAATTCGGCAAGGCCGGTCTGGCGGGTGCCCAGCAGCTCGCCGGGGCCGCGCAGCTCAAGGTCCTTTTCCGCGATCAGGAAACCGTCGTTCGTCGCGCGCATGGTTTCCAGGCGCTGCCGGGCCAGCATCGACAGCGGCGAGCGGTACATCAGCACGCAGCTGGAGGCCTCGCTGCCGCGCCCTACCCGACCGCGCAACTGGTGCAGCTGGGCCAGGCCGAGGCGCTCGGCGTTCTCAATGATCATCAGCGACGCGTTGGGCACGTCCACGCCGACCTCGATCACGGTCGTCGCCACCAGCAGGTCGATCCGCCCGGCCTTGAAGTCGGCCATCGTCGCCTGCTTTTCAGCAGCCTTCATGCGCCCGTGGACCAGACCGACCCGCAGTTCCGGCAACCCGGCCGCGAGCGTCTCGAACGTGGTTTGCGCGGCCTGCGCCTCGATCTTCATCACCGCGCCGGGCTTGGCGTCGTCGTCGGGCTCGTCGATCAGGGTGCACACCCAGTAGGCCTGACGACCCTGCGCGCAGGCGGCGCGGATCCGCTCCACCAGTTCGGGGCGACGCTCGCTGGCCAGCACCACGGTCTGCACCGGAGTCCGGCCGGGCGGGAGCTCGTCGATCGACGACACGTCCAGGTCGGCATAGGCCGACATCGCCAGGGTGCGCGGGATCGGCGTGGCGGTCATGACCAGCTGGTGCGGCACCGTGCCTGCGTCGCCGCCGGCCGCCCCGCCCTTGTCGCGCAGGGCCAGCCGCTGGTGCACGCCGAAGCGGTGCTGCTCGTCGATGATCGCCAGTGCCAGATCATGGAAGACGACGCTCTCCTGCATCACTGCGTGGGTACCGACCACGACCCGGGCCGTACCGGAAGCCACATTGGCGAGCGCCTGCTGCCGCGCCTTGCCGGTGACCTTGCCCGCCAGCCACGCCAACGGGACGTCCAGCGGCTCGAGCCACTCGCGCAGGTTGGCCAGGTGCTGCTCGGCGAGCAGCTCGGTGGGCGCCATCAGGGCCACCTGGCGACCGCTGGCGACCGCCACCAGGGCGGCCAGCGCGGCAACGACAGTCTTGCCCGAGCCCACATCGCCCTGCACCAGGCGCAGCATGGGCGAGGGCCGGGCCAGATCGGCGCATATCTCCGCAAAGACGCGCTGCTGGGCCCCGGTCAACCGGTACGGCAGTTGTCCCAGCAACTTGGTAGCGAGCTTCTGGTCCGCCAGCGCCGGCGCCCGATGGGCCTGCTGGGCGATCCGCTGCCGGCGCAGGCTGAGGTGGTGGGCCAGCAATTCTTCCAACGCCAGCCGACGCTGGGCCGGATGGGTGCCGGCCAGCAAGGCGGTGACGTCAGCGTCGCGCGGGGGGCGATGCACGGTCAGCAGCGCTTCGCGTAGCGGCGGCAGTTCGGCGGCGTCGGCGAGCAGCTCCAGCGTCGCGCTGTCGGGCAGCCGGTCCAAGGCCAGGCCGATCAAGCGGCGCAGGGTGACCGGACCGATGCCTTCGACGGTCGGATACACGGGATCGAGCGCATCGCCCAGCTCGTCCCCGCCCGAGGCTTCAAGGATCTGGTAGCTGGGGTGCACGATCTCCAGGCCCTGCTGGCCCGGGCGCGGCGTCCCGTAGCAGCGCAGCGGCGCACCGACGGCGAACTGCGCCACCTGGGCGGCGCGAAAGTGGAAAAACCGCAACACCAGTCCGGATCCGGAATCATCGGTGATCGCGACGCGCAGCACCGGGCGACCACGGAAGCCACGCTCGACGGCCACCACCCGGCCCTCGACCTGTGCCGCCACGCCAGGTCGCAGGTCACGGATCGGGGTCAGGCGGGTGCGGTCCTCGTATTGCCGCGGCAACTGGAACCACAGGTCCTGCAGGGTATGCAGATCGCGGGCGGCGAGCTTCTCGGCCATCCGCGGTCCGCAGCCGGCCAGCGCGGTCAGCGGGGTCTCGCCCGCTGCCGCCAGTGCCGGAGGTCGACGGGCCGTTCTAGCCAAGGACGAGGATCGCGTCGACCTCGAATGCCGCGCCCTTGGGAAGGCCGGAGACCTCGATGGTGGAGCGCGCCGGGTACGGGGCCTGGAAGTACTCGGCCATCACCGCATTGACCGCGGCAAATTCGCCCAGGTCGGTGAGGTAGAGCCCGAGCCGGGCGACCTGGGCCAGCGATCCGCCGGCCGCTTCGCAGACCGCCTTGAGGTTGTCGAACGACTGTCGCGCCTGCGCGGCCACGTCGCCGCCGACGAGTTCGCCGGTCGCCGGGTCCAGCGGAATCTGGCCGGACAGGAACACGGTCTGGCCCATGCGCACGGCCTGGGAATAGGGACCAATCGCCGCCGGGGCGTGGTCGGTATGGATCGGGGTGCGGGACATGCAGGCTCCATAATCACGGGGTACAGCCGGCATTGTAGAAGCGCCGGCTCAGATCCGCTGCACGCCGAGCACCACGCTGAGCCGCCGCACCTTGCGGATCACGTTGGCCAGGTGGCGGCGGTCCTTCACTTCAATCGAGAAACGCAGCACCGCGACGTTGATGTCGCGCTCCAGGTATTCGACCCGGTCGATGTTGGATTTCGCGTCGGCCACGGCGGCCGCGACCTGGGCCAGCGCACCTGGGCGGTTGTCGACCTCGATGCGCAGGGCCGCGCTGAAGTCGCCGCTGACGGTATGGTCCCAGCCGATGGACACCCAGCGATCCGGTGACTTGCGGTACTCGGCGACGTTGGGGCATTCCTTGCGGTGCACCACGATGCCCTTGCCGGCGGTGTGGTATCCCATGATGTCGTCGCCAGGCAGCGGCATGCAGCAGTTGGCGAAGCTGATCACGCCCCGCTCGCTGCCGGTGATGAGGATTTTCTCCTGCGTCATGGAGGTGTGCGCCGGCGCAGGCGCCGCGTCCTCACCCGGGGCACTGGCCAGCGCGTAGGCCACCTGGCTGGGCATCTTGTTGCCCAGCGCGATGTCGGCCAGCAGGGCTTCCAGGCGCGGGTGGCGACCCTCTTGCAGATAGGCGTCCAGGCGCGCAGTCGATACCCGCTCCAGCGAGCTGCCCAGCGCTTCCAGTGCCCTATCCAGCATCCGGTGCCCGAGCTGCACCGCGTCCTCGTGACCCATCTGCTTGAGCTGATGGCGGATCGCCGTGCGCGCCTTGCTGGAGACGACAAACTCCAGCCACTGCGGCTTGGGCGTGGACGACTTGGCGGTGATGATCTCCACCCGCTCGCCGTTGGACAGACGCGTGCGCAGCGGGACCAGCTTGCCGTCGACCCTCGCCGCCACGGCCTGGTTGCCGACGTCGGTGTGGACGGCGTAGGCGAAATCCAGGGCGATGGCGTTGCGCGGCAGCGACAGGATGTCGCCCTTGGGCGAGAACAGGTAGACCTCGTCGGGGAACAGGTCGATCTTGACGTTTTCCAGGAACTCCAGCGACGAGCCGGTCGCGTGCTGCGACTCGACCAGTCCGCTGATCCAGTTGTAGGCGCGGTTCTGCGCACTGTTGGGTGCCTGGCTGCCGTCCTTGTAGGTCCAATGCGCGGCCACGCCCTTCTCGGCGATCAGGTCCATCTCTTCGGTTCGCAGCTGGACCTCGATCGGCGATCCGTAGGGCCCGAACAGCACCGTGTGCAGGGACTGGTAACCGTTGGCCTTGGGGATGGCAATGAAGTCGCGGAAGCGGGCATCCAGCGGCTTGTAGACCGAATGGACCACGCCCAGCGCGTGATAGCAGTCAGCCACCGTGCGCAGCACGATGCGATAGCCAAACACGTCCATCACCTGGGCGAAGCTCTTCGCCTCGGTGCGCATCTTGGTGTAGATGCTCCAAGGCGATTTCACCCGGCTGATCAACCGATGCGGCAGCTGTTCCTTGGCCAGCCGCTGGGCGAGGTTGGCCTCGATCTGCACCAGCGCTTCGCGGCGCACCATCGGCTCGCTGCGGATGCGCTTTTCCAGCACCGCATGGCGGTACGGGTGCAGGGCGCGGAAACCCAGATCCTGCAATTCGCTCTTGATCTGGTTCATGCCCAGGCGCTGGGCAATCGGCGCATAGATATCCAGCGTCTCGCGGGCAATGCGCTGACGTGATTTGGGATCCTTCGCGCCGAGCGTGCGCATGTTGTGCAGGCGGTCGGCGAGCTTGATCAGGATCACCCGCAGGTCGCGGGACATCGCCAGCAGCATCTTGCGGAAGCTCTCCGCGTTGGCCTCCTGGCGATCGCGGAACTGCAGCTTGTCCAGCTTGGTCACGCCGTCCACGAGCTCGGCCACCGTGGGACCGAACTGCGCGGCGATGTCGTCCCAACCCAGCGACGTGTCCTCGATGGTGTCGTGCAGGATCGCTGCCAGCAGCGTTTCCACATCCAGGCCCTGCTCGGCGAGGATGCGGGCGACCGCCACCGGGTGGGTGATGTAGGGCTCGCCCGAGCTGCGCATCTGCCCCGAGTGCGCCGCGGCCCCGACCGACCACGCCAGACGCAATTGCGCCCGCTGCGGCTCATCCAGATATTTTGCAGCGCGCTCCAGATCGAGCATGTAACCCGGCAAGCTCGCCGGATCCACGATCTGCGGGGTGGAGGTACTACAGACGGGCTCGAAAGAAGTCATGCAGGCAATCTACGCGGGGGACGGATCGCAGCGCAACGCAGGTGCAGGCGCACCGCCTGGTCTGCGTAAACGGCGGCAAACATGGGCAGCGCGGTGGCGCCAAAAAACAGACGGCCCCGCCGAAGCGGAGCCGTTGGTGTAGCTGGCAAAGCTCCCGTCGATGCGACGGGGCCGGCGCGAATGCTCGCTCAGTCGTCGCCCTTGGCGAGGTCCTCGTCGGTGACGACTTCCGCAGCGGCCCACTCCAGAGCCTCGCGCTCCTTGCGCTCGCGCTCGGACTTGTCGACGGCGTCGATGAAGTCGGCGTCGATCACGCGGGCGGCGATCTCGCGCAGGGCGAGCACGGTCGGCTTGTCATTGCCTTCGCTGTTGTCGAGCTTGGGCTCGACGCCGTTGGCCAACTGGCGCGCGCGTTTGGCGGCCATCATGACGAGTTCGAAGCGGTTATCGACCACTTCCAGGCAATCTTCTACGGTAATGCGGGCCATGGGGCTCCTGGCGGCCGGCGGGCCGTCATGCAGATGCAAAGGGGACGGGATTGTAACGATTCACTGGGCTACAAGCAAGTTGTCGCTTGGGAATCAATCAGTTAGCGGGCTTCGGGTTCATTGGCAAGCAATGCGGTGATCAGTTTCCCGTGGCGGGCGACCTGGGCCTCACGGCGCAGCCGGCTGGCGGTGAAGATCGCGCACATCTCATCGACCGCGGTGTCGAAGTCCTCGTTGACGATGACGTAATCGAACTCCGCGTAATGCGACATCTCCTCGCGGGCGGCCGCCAGCCTGCGCGCGATCACCTCCTCGCTGTCCTGGCCGCGGTTGCGCATGCGCTCCTCCAGCGCGGCGCGTGACGGCGGCAGGATGAAAACACTGACCGCGCCGCGCAGCTTGTTGCGCACCTGGCGAGCGCCCTGCCAGTCGATCTCCAGCAGCACGTCCTTGCCGCTGGCCAGTTGCGGCTCCACCGACTGGCGGGCGGTGCCCTTCCAGTCGCCGTGGACACGCGCGTGCTCGAACAGGTCGCCGGCCTCGACCATGCGCTCGAAAGTCGCTTCATCGACGAAATGGTAGTGCTCGCCGTTGACCTCGCGCGGCCGCTCGGGGCGCGAGGTGAACGAAATCGACAGGCGGATGTTGGGATCGCGCGCGAGCACCGCGTTGACGATGCTGGACTTGCCGGCACCCGAAGGCGCGGCAACGATAAACAGGGTTCCGCGCATGCTCATCGGCTGCTGGCCCTCAAGGGATGGCGGTTATTCAATGTTCTGGATCTGTTCGCGGATCTGATCGATCAGGACCTTCAGTTCGACGGCGGCGGTGGAACTGCGCGCGTCGACGGACTTGGAGCCCAGCGTGTTCGCCTCACGGTTGAACTCCTGCAGCAGGAAGTCCAGCCGCCGACCGACGGCCTGGCTCAAGCCGAGCACCCGCCGTGCTTCGATGACGTGCGAATCGAGCCGGTCGAGTTCCTCGTCCACGTCGAGCTTCTGCAACCACATCACCAGCTCCTGTTCCAGTCGGCCCGGGTCCACCGGCTGCGCGAGCTCGGCCAGCCGATTCTCCAGCTTGGTGCGCTGGCCCTGGCGGATCGCCGGCATCAACGCACGCACCTGCACCGCGATGGCTTCGATGGCATCCACCCGCTCGGCGATGCCGGCCGCCAGCTTGCCACCCTCGCGTTCGCGCGCGGCGATGAACTCGTCAAGCACGTCATCCACCAGGGCCAGGGCCTCGGCCTGCAACGCGGCGCCATCCACCGCGGGCGCCTGCAGCACGCCGGGGAACTGCAGCAGCTGGGTGAAATCCACCCGCAGGCCGGGGAATGGCGACGACAACTGGAGTGCCAGCTCGGACAGCTCGCGCAGCCGGGCCGGGTCGGTGTGCAGGCCGCCCTCGCCCTCGGGTGAGCGCAGGCGCAGGCTGATGTCGAGCTTGCCGCGGCTGATCCGGGCAGCAATGCGCTCGCGCAGGACCGGCTCCAGCGAGCGCAGGTCATCGTGCAGGCGCATACCGATCTCGAGGAAGCGGTGGTTGACCGAGCGCAGTTCGCAACCCAGCGTGCCCCAGGGAGTGACGCGCTCGCCGTTGGCGAAGGCGGTCATGCTGCGGATCATTGGCGGTGCCTTGTGGTGATGTGGAAGTGGATGCCGAAGGGGGCACTCCGGGGTGAATGGTAAACTCGCCGCCCCCAAACCCCCTAACTTCCAACGGCAAGCACAGCATGTCAGCAAGCGGTACAAACGAATTCTCTCGGCCCAGCGGCCGCGCTCCGGACCAGCTGCGCGAGGTCCGCATCGAACGCGCGTTCACCCGCCACGCCGAAGGATCGGTGCTGATCAGCTTCGGCGATACCCGGGTGCTGTGCACCGCCAGCGTGGAGAACCGCGTGCCCGGCTTCCTGCGCGGCAAGGGCGAGGGCTGGGTTACCGCCGAGTACGGCATGCTGCCGCGCGCGACCAACACCCGCAACGACCGCGAGGCGGCCCGCGGCAAGCAGGGCGGACGTACGCTGGAAATCCAGCGCCTGATCGGCCGTTCGCTGCGCGCCTGCGTGGACCGCAAGATGCTCGGCGAGCGCACCATCACCCTGGACTGCGATGTCCTGCAGGCCGACGGCGGTACCCGCACCGCGGCCATCACCGGCGCCTACGTCGCGCTGGTGGATGCGGTGCACTGGATGACCAAGCGTGGCGACATCAAGCCCAAGTCGGGGCGTAGCGCGATATTCGGCGCGGTCGCAGCAGTCTCGGTCGGCATCTATCGCGGCGTGCCGGTGCTTGACCTGGACTACGCCGAAGACAGCGATTGCGATACCGACATGAACGTGGTGATGAACGACGGCGGCGGCTTCATCGAGGTCCAGGGAACCGCGGAGGGCCATGCCTTCCGCGCCGAGGAGCTCGCCGCGATGACCTCGCTGGCTGCCCGCGGGGTGAGCGAACTGGTCGCAATGCAGCGTGAAGCGCTCGGCTAGTGACCGAGCGGGACTGCAATCCGGGCCGCTCCCCGGAATGACCGCGCTGTCGCGAATCGTCCTGGCGAGTGGTAACAGCGGCAAGCTGGCCGAGTTCAACCGCCTGTTTGCCGAGGCCGGCATCGCGTTCGTGGCCCAGGGCGATCTGGGCGTCGAAGATATCGAGGAGACCGGACTGAGCTTCGTCGAAAACGCCCTGTTGAAGGCACGACATGCGTCGCGCGTCACCGGCTTGCCGGCGCTCGCGGATGACTCCGGGCTGTGCGTGGACGCCCTCGGCGGGGCGCCGGGACTGTACTCGGCGCGCTATGCCGGCGAACCCGGGGATGCGGCGCGCAACATCGACAAGCTGCTGCAGGCGCTGGAAGACCTGCCCGCGGTTCAGCGCGGCGCGCACTTCCATTGCACCCTGGTCCTGCTGCGCCATGCCGAGGACCCGGCCCCGCTGATCGCGCAGGGCGACTGGCGTGGGCGAATCCTGGATCGTCCCCGCGGCAGCGGCGGGTTCGGCTACGACCCGGTGTTCATGGACGATATGCACGGCGTCTCCGCAGCCGAGCTGGAACCGTCAGTGAAGAACACGTGCAGTCACCGCGGCCGCGCCCTGCGCGAGCTGCAACGGCAACTGGCTGCGCTCTAGCGGTTTCCCCGGCGCCGGCCCGGTCGGTGGGACAATGAGCGCATGAGCCTGTCGCCGTCCACGCTGTCCCCACCGCCGTTGTCGCTGTACGTCCACGTTCCGTGGTGCGTACGCAAGTGTCCGTATTGCGATTTCAATTCCCACCAGGGCCGCGGCGAGCTCCCCTTCGCGGCCTATGTCGACGCCCTGCTGGCCGACCTGGACCTCGACCTGCCGCTGGTCTGGGGCCGCACCGTGCAAACGGTGTTCTTTGGTGGCGGCACTCCCAGCCTGATGCCCGGCGAGCTGATTGACCGTTTCCTGCAGGGCGCCAGCTCGCGGCTGCGTTTCGCGCCCGGTTGCGAGATCACCCTGGAAACCAATCCCGGTACCGTCGAGCACGGCAGCTTCAGGGCTTATCGCGACGCCGGCATCAACCGCCTGAGCTTTGGCGTGCAGAGTTTTGACGACGGCTGCCTGCAACGTCTGGGACGGATCCATGACAGCACTGAAGCCACGGCGGCAATAAAACTGGCGCAGGACGCCGGATTCGACAACATCAACCTGGACCTGATGTACGCCCTGCCCGGCCAGAGCCTGGCGATGGCGGAAAGCGACCTGCTGCAGGCCTTCGCGCTGCAGCCCACGCACATCAGTCACTATCAGCTGACCCTGGAGCCGAACACGGTTTTCGCGGCGCGCCCGCCTGCCGGCCTGCCCGATGAGGACGGCAGCTGGGACATCCAGGAGCATTGCCAGGCGATGCTCGCCGACGACGGCTACCGCCAATACGAAGTCAGCGCCTACGCACGGCCCGGACGCGAGTGCGTGCACAACCTGAACTACTGGAAATACGGCGACTACCTGGGGATCGGTGCCGGCGCGCACGGCAAGATCACCTCCGGCCACGACCGGTCGATCCTGCGCCGCTGGAAGCTCAAGCACCCCACCGCCTATCTGGAGGCCGCCGGCGGCGAGCGCGGCATTGGCGGCGACGAACTCATCGCGACGGAGCGCCGGCCGTTCGAATTCATGCTCAACGCCCTGCGCCTGGTCGACGGCTTCAGCCTGACCGGATTCGAAGCCAGCACCGGCGTCCCGCGCAACGCGATCCAGGCGCAGCTGCAGGAGGCGGTGCAGAAGCAATGGCTGATCGTCGAGGACGACAGTGTCCGCCCGACACCCTTGGGAAGACGCTTCACCAATGACGTCATCGAGTTGTTTTTGGGGGACTGACGCGGTTACGGGGTCCCGTCCGTCAGCATCCGCCACCCGGAAGCACGTCACAGTTCCCACGTTAAGCACGTCCTGTTACGCTCGCAAAAATTACGGCCTTCGGGGGGAGTCCGGCCCGCATGTCCTACCTAGATGCATCGCTTCCGCAGCCGCGTCCTGCAAACGGCGCCACCGCTTTCCCCTCGCGTGTGCGGTCAATTATCGGCAGGCTGCAGGCATTGGCTGGCGACGAGCTGGAGCGCGAACTGGTGCGCCTGCTCGACACTCTGGAGCAGGACCTGTTCCGCGAGGCGGAGAAGGCACGCAATGCGGGTGCCCAGTCGGGCTATCTGGCGTCACTTGGCTCATTGCGTGCAAAACGCCACAAGCTGGTCAAATCGTTCTCGGCGGAGCTGGCAGGCGCGCTTGAAAGCCTGCGCGCGCCAGTGCTCACTGATTCAGCAGCGGAGACGACCCCGGACGCCGCCGGGTTGCGGTTGGTCGACCACAGCGAAGTAACCGAAACCAACGTATTGACCGCGATCGCACGTCGCCATGAATCGCGCGCCGGTCTCCCGCTTCTTCTGCTTGGCCAGCGCCTGGCCGTGCTCGCCGGGCAACCGGCATTTGACGGATCGAACCTGCCCGTGGGGCCAACCGCTGTAGCCACAATGCTCTCGCGCGCCTCCGCCGGGGTGACCGGTGATGTGGAAACGCGACTGCAGCTCTACCGCCTGTTCGACCAGCAGATGATGGGCGGCTATCTGTCCCTCGTCGAAGCGATGAACGCGTTGCTCGATCGCGAGAATGTGCTCCCAGGGCTGACCTTTGTCCCGACCCTGGCGCGACGTGAAAAAGGCGAACGCAGCGGCCAAGCGCCCGATTCCGAAGGCAGGGAGAAGGACACAGGCTCTACTGAGCCGAATCGAAATGATGCTCGCGGGCCTTCCTCCGCCGACGTTAGTCCGCAGCGACGACGCACCGACGGGCAGTCCGGGGCCGACGCGCAAGGTTCGCATGGACTGACGCGTCAAAATTCGGGTCTTGGCGGACGGGTGGATACGGCCGACGAGATGCAGGCGCTGGCCCAGCTGCAGCAATTGCTGGCCGAATCCCGGCGCGTCGAACCGCGCAGCCACCACGGCCCGACCGGCGACACCCTGGCGGCCGATGAACTTGATGCGGCCTTGGGCAGCCTGCAGGCGCCGGCCGAGGGCACGGCCACTCCGCGCACTCCCGGACAGGTTCGCCAGGCTCTGCTTCAGCAGAGCCGGCAGCAGCGGGGCCGCGCGGCGCAGCTTGCCGACCATGACGACGAGACCTTCGAACTGCTGGGTCTGCTCTACAGCGAAATCGGTCGCGAATTGCGCCAAGGCACCCGTGGCGCGGCGCTGCTGGAACGGCTGCAGGTCCCGCTGTTGCGCGTCGCCCTGCAGGACCGCGGTTTCTTTGTACGCAAGCAGCACCCGGCCCGGCAATTGCTGAACTCCATCGCTGAGGCCGGCACCCATTGGCTGAACGAGAACGATCCGGGCGCGGATCCGCGTCTGGATGACCAGTTGCATGAAGCCGTCAATCACGTCGTCGATAACTACCACGGTGATCCGGCCGTCTTCGCCGCCGCGCAGGAGACGCTGAGGGCCCAGCTGGACGCGGTGGCACGCAAGGCCGAGGTCGCCCAGCGGCGCCAGGTCGAAGCGGCCCGCGGCCGCGACAAGCTGGAGCGGGCGAAGCAGCAGGCCGCGCTGGCGATAACGGAAGCGATCGGCGACACCGCGGTCCCCCGGTTTCTCTCCACGCTGCTGGAGCAGGCGTGGACCGACGTCCTCAGCCTGGTCCTGTTGCGACACGGTGAGCAGTCGCCTGAGTGGCGCGATCATGTCGACGCCACTGCCCGGATCATCGCCGCCAACCGCGGCGAACCCGCGCCCGAATCGCTACAGCCGCGGGTGACAGAAGCTCTTGGGCTGGTCGGCTACCAGGGCGAAGAAGCGGACGCCATCGCGGGCAGGCTCGTGGCGGCAAACGAAGCGGGAGACGATCCCGCATCGCGCACCGAGCTTGCGGTAAAGCTGAAGGCGCGGGCGCGGCTGGGCGCCAACGAGATACCGCCGTTGCCGCCTGTCGCACCACGCGACGCACGCGAAGAGGAGTGCTTTGTCCACCTGCGCAGCGTGGCGTTCGGTACCCCGATCGAGTTCAACATCAACCAGCAGGGCGATCGTGTGCGTCATCGCCTGGCGTGGTTCAGTCCGATCACGGGACGCGTGCTGCTGCTCACTGCAAGGGGCCAGCGCATCGAGGACCAGCAGGGTCGGGAAACCCTCGACCAGATCGCCCGCCTCCTCGCAAGCGGCCAGGCGAGAATCGTGCCCGCCGACGATCACACCAGCCTGGTGGATCGCGCTTGGCAGGCGACTCTCGGCAGGCTGCGCAGTTTCGGCCGCAATCTTCCCGGCAGCGAGGCGTCGCAATGAACGTGTCCCGGTCTGAAGCTTCCGGTGCGGGCAGCATCGACGCACGCAGGCGCCGGCGTCGCCCCGTCACCGGCGTGGTCGAGGTCATCGACAGCATGAGCGAGCGGGTCATCGGGCAATTGGGCAACATCTCGGAGACCGGCATGCTCCTGTTGGCAAGCTCACCGCTGGTGGATGACGCGCTCTACCAGGTGCGCTTCAGTCTGTCCGGCATGAACCCGCGGGGCGCAGACGGCCCAGCTGCGCGGCCACAGCGCGGGCAGGTGGAGGTCGGCGTGCATCTGCTGTGGCAGGAGGACGCCGGTGCGACCGGGAAATGCTGGGCGGGCTTCCGGTTCATCAACCTGCCGGAGCCGGGCCGTCAGCATTTGCGCGACTGGCTTGCCAGTCCCGACTGACGGGCTGACTACGGACTGATAGGACGCGTGGTAAGCATTACCCGCCTGAGCCCGCGCCGGTTTGCGCCGCGGGTGGCTGAACACCCCTGTGTCCGCGCGGCGAATCAGTCAGACTTGTCGGACTCCCCCAAAGAGGATCGACATGGCAATTTCCGAGCTTGCGCAGGCCTATCCGCAGCACGTGGCAGAACTCGTGCGCCGCAGCACGATCGCCCTGGAGCGCGGCGGCTTCGACCACCTCGTGGTGCCCAGCGGCACCGTGCACTACCAGGTGTTCGACGACCGCGACTATCCCTACGCGGTGAATCCCCAGTTCAAGGCGTGGGCCCCGCTGACCCGCAGCCCGGGTAGCTGGCTGGTGTTCACCCCCGGCAACAAACCCAGGCTGGTGTATCTGCAGCCCTTCGACTACTGGCACGTGGTCCCGCAGACACCGTCGGGCTACTGGGTCGAACAGTTCGACATCGTGATCATCCGCAAGCCCGAAGAGGCGCTGCAACATCTGCCGGCCGACGTTGCGCGCTGCGCGATCCTGGGCGAGGCCCCCAGCGCACTGGGCGACTACCTGCCCGACAACCCGGCGGCGGTCGTCAACTATCTGGAATACCACCGCGCCTTCAAGACCGAGTACGAGATCGGCATGATGCGCGAGGCGACGCGGGTCGGCGTGCGCGCGCACCGGGCGGCCGAGGCGGCCTTCCGCAGCGGTGCCAGCGAGTTCGACATCCACATGGCGTACTGCATCGCGGCGCGCCAGGACGCCAACGAGCTGCCATACCACAACATCGTCGCCCTCAACGAGCACGCCGCGGTACTCCATTACACCGAGCTGGCGACCACGCCGCCGGAGGAGATCCGCAGCTTCCTGATCGACGCCGGCGGCAGCTTCGGTGGCTACGCCAGCGACATCACGCGCACCTATGCAGCCGATCGCGACAGCGAGTTCCAGGCACTGATCGACGCGGTCGACGTCGCGCAGCGGCAGATGTGCGATGAAGTCCGCGCCGGCTTCGACTACCGCGAACTGCACCTGGGCGCGCACCTCAAGCTCGCCGGCGTACTCAAGGACTTCGGGCTGATCGACATGTCGCCCGAGGCGGCGCTGGAGACCGGCGTCAGCAACGCCTTCTTCCCCCACGGCATCGGCCACGGCATCGGCCTGCAGGTGCATGACGTCGCCGGCTTCGCCGAATGCGACGCCGGAGGCGTGATCCCGCGTCCGGACGGGCAGCCGTTCCTGCGCAGCACGCGGACGCTGGAGCCGGGCATGGTGATGACCATCGAACCGGGCGTTTACATCATCGACATGCTGCTCGACGAGATCCGCAAGGGCGAGCACGCCGGATCGCTCAACTGGGACCGGATCGACGAGTTCCGCCCGTTCGGCGGCGTGCGGATCGAGGACGACGTGGTCTGCACCGATGGCGACCCGATCAACCTGACCCGGGATGAGTTCACCGCGCAGCGCGGATAAGCGGCACGGAGTGGCGAGGCCTTCGGGCGGAGCTCAAACCTCCGCCATGAAGGCCTCGATCTCGTCCGCGCTACGCGCCAGCTTGCCGGTCAGGACCTTGTGCCCGGTCCGGGTCACGGCGACATCGTCTTCGGTGCGGATGCCGATTCCCCGCCAGCGCGGCGCGACGCTGGTGTCGTCAGCACGCACGTAAAGCCCCGGCTCGATGGTGAACACCATGCCGGGCTCGAGCAGGCGCGATTCGCCCTCGATGCGGTAGTCGCCCACGTCGTGCACGTCCAGGCCGATCCAATGCCCGGTCTTGTGCGGAAAGAAGCGCCGGCAGCTGCCTTCGGCCAGATTTTGCTCCAGCGTCCCCTTCAGCAGGCCCAGGCTCAGCAGCCCCGCGGTCAACACCTCGGTCGCGGCCAGGTGGCCGGCTTCGTAGGGCATGCCCGGCAGCGCCACGGCGAGCGCAGCGGCATGGGCGGCGCCAACCAGGTCATGCAACAGGCGTTGCTCCTTGCTGAAGCGGCCACTGACGGGGAATGTGCGGGTGATGTCGGCGGCGTAGCCGCGGTATTCCGCGCCCGCGTCGATCAGCACCAGGTCGCCGTCGTTGACCGGCCCGTTGTTCGCCACGTAATGCAGCACGCACGCGTTGGCGCCCGCGCCGACGATGCTGCTGTAGGCCGGCACGGCGTCGTTGGCGCGGAACACCCGCTCCAGCTCGGCCTGCAATTCGTACTCGAACATGCCGGAGCGGACCGCGCGCATCGCCGCCTGATGCGCGGCGACGGTGATATCCGCTGATCTCTGCATCATCCGCAGTTCGTCACGGTCCTTGAACAGGCGCAATTCGTCCAGCAGGTGACCCAGCTCAAGGAACTCGTGCGGCGGCTTGTTGCCCATCTTCATCATCGCGCGCACGCGGTTCACCCAGCCGATCAGCTTGAGGTCGAACTCCGCATCGCGGCCGAAGTGGTAATACACCCGCGAGCGCCCTTCCAGCAGGCTGGGCAGGATGTCGTCCAGGTCGGTGATCGGGTACGCGTCATCCAGGCCGAAAGCGTCCACCGCGCCCTCGGGACCAAAGCGCGGACCGTCCCAGGCCTCGCGGTCCGGGTCGCGCTCGCGGCAGAACAGGATGCACTCGCCGTGGGCGCGTCCTGGCACCAGCACCAGTACCGCCTCGGGCTCGGGAAAACCGGTGAGGTAGAGCAGGTCGGAATCCTGCCGGTAGGGATAGTGGGTGTCGCGATTGCGGATGCGCTCCAGCGCTGCCGGCAGGATCAGGATCGAGTCGTCGCCAGCCACTTCCATCAAGGACCTGCGGCGCCGGGCGTAGGCCTTGGGCGGCATTGACAGCGGTGCCGCCAACTCAGTGCAGCCTTTGCCGGTGTTGCGCGGCGAGCACACAATCGCCATGCAACAACAAGGTCGCCACGCGGACGAATTCCTCGATCTCCACCAGCGCCTCTTCATCATCCTCGTCGCCGTCGTCCTGGGCCTGGGCGGCGGCCAACTTGGCCAGATCGCCCAGGGCTTCCAGGCTTTCGGCCGACAACGGCGGTTCCGCCCCGGCGGCCAGACCGAACCCGCCCAGGAAGCCGCGGCACCAGTCGAACACCGCGCCGCTGCGCACGGCCAGTGACGCGTCGGCGTGGGGCAGCAGCAATTCGAAGTCGAAACTGCGGTCGGCCAGCTGCGCAGCAGACGCTATCCGCAGCTCGTCGAGGGGGCTGCCCGGCTCAGGAGCAGGGACGTCGTCGTCCACCAGCACCTTTGCCAGCCAGTCGCCCTGCCCGGCCCCGCCGCCGGAAAGCCACCCGCAGAGGGATCCATGCAATTCGGCGGCATTGGATGACAGGGACAGGCGCGCGATCTGTGCTTCGACCTCGGAGATGGCCGGCAATCCGGAGTTCGGTTCTTGCGACATGAACAGGCACCAGGGGGAGGCACGCCAGTTTATCAAGCCCCACGGCGACGAGCTTGTTCAGTCCCCGCGCGCGTGCCTACACTGGGCGGGATCTGGACCCGGAGCGACGCTGAAGTGCTGCTGCCAGTAACCGCCAGCGCAACCCCCGCCAGCCGCCCCCCGGCGGCCGGTTCTCGCCCGGATGACGCCCACCGCTGTCAGTGCAGCTGGCGGCGGGCGTCGACCAGGTGGGTAGCGCGCGAAAGCAGCTTTGCGGAGACGAAAGTGGCGCTGCTCGCGTGAACCCAATTGCCGTTCCGGGCAACCCACTGATCCTCAGCGTGCTCGCGTTGCTGGCCCTGATCGCCGTGGTGACGCTCATATGGCATGTCCGACAGCGAGGGCGGAAAACGGAGGTCTGGGAAAACCGCATCGAGGAACGCGACGAGCGCCTCAAACTCGCGCTGTGGGCATCCGGCGAGCAGTTCTGGGACTACGATCTCGCCACCCAGGAGGTGCATCACACCCGCGTCTCGACGAGCTCGCTCGATCAACCCGAGGTAACGGTGGAGCGCTACGGGGTCCACGACCTCACGATCCATCCCGATGACCTGGACCAGGTACAGGACGCATTTCGCCAACACCTGCGCGGCACCACGCCGATCTTCAGCAGCGAGCACCGCACACGGCGGGCGGAGGGACATCGATGGTGCTGGGTGCGGGCACGCGGGAAAGTCGTCGAGCGCGGAGCCGATGGCAGGGCGTCCCGCGTTGCCGGCACGGTGCGCAACGTCACCGACAGCCGCAGCGCGGAGCACGAGCGACGTATTGCCAGCGAGGTGTTGCGCAGCATGGACGAGGCGGTCGCCGTGTTCGACCGTGACTTCCATTTTATTTCCGTCAACCCGGCGTTTACCCGCATCACCGGCCACGATCCAGGCGATGTACTGGAGCGCTCGACAAGCGTCCTGGACAGCAGCCGGCATGACATCGAATTCCATCGCCGACTGCGCCACGACCTCCTGCGCGACGGTCGCTGGTCGGGGGAACTCTGGATGCGGCGCAGGGACGGGGACGAGTTCCTTTGCCTGCTGCGCGTGAGCTCCGTCGGCGAGCGCGACGGTCGGCGCAGCCATTACATTGCAGTGCTCAACGACATCACGGAAAAGAAACGCGCCGAACAGGAGTTGCGCTATCTCGCCAACTACGATCCGCTCACCGGGCTGCCAAACCGGACGCTCCTGCTGGAGCGCATAGCGGCGGCGATTGTGCGCGCCCGTGCCAGCAACACGCGCATCGGCGTGCTGTTCGTGGATCTCGACCGTTTCAAGGACATCAACGACTCCCTCGGCCATGGCGTCGGCGACCGCATCCTGCGCGCGGTCGCTACCCGGCTGCACGCGTTTGCCGGTCCACAGCAGACGGCCGCGCGCCTCAGCGGGGACGAGTTCGTGCTGGTGCTGGAAAATATCGCCTCCGTCGAGGAAGCGACCACGGCATCCCAGCGCCTGATCGCCGCCTTCGAGTCGCCGGTGACCTTCGGCGAGGGCCAGGAAGTGATCATCTCGCCGTCCATCGGCATCAGCGTCTACCCGGACGATGCGCAGATCGCCAGTGAGCTGATCCGCCAGGCAGACACCGCGATGTATCGGGCGAAAGCCGTCGGGCGGCGGACCTCGATGCGCTACGAGGCGGCCATGGATCTCGATGTCCAGCGCCGGGCCACCCTGTCCGCGGCCCTGCGCACGGTGTTGGATCGCAACGAGTTGTCGCTCGCCTATCAGCCCCGCCTGTCGCTGGTCAGCAACCAGATCGCCGGTGTCGAGGCGCTCCTTCGCTGGCACAGTCCGGAGCACGGCCAGATCCATCCGGCCCAGTTCATCCCGCTCGCCGAAGAAACCGGGATGATCCTGGAGATCGGCGAATGGGCGCTGACCGAGGCGTGCCGCGCGCTGGCAAACTGGCGCGAAGCGGGACTCACCGACCTGCCGATCGCCGTGAACGTCTCGTCGCTGCAGCTGTTGCGTGGCGAGTTTCCGCAGGTGGTAGAGCGCGTGTTGGCGAAGACCGGCATTCCCGCCAACCGCCTGGAGCTGGAACTCACCGAGAGCGTGTTGATGGACAACCCGGCCGAAGCGTCCATTTCACTGCAACAGTTCCGGCGCATCGGGGTGAACCTGGCGATCGATGATTTCGGGACCGGCTACTCCTCGCTGGCGTACCTGAAGCGCCTTCCGATCACGATGCTCAAGATCGACAAGGAGTTCATCGACGACCTTGCCGAAAACACCGACGACGCCGCAATCACCACCACCATCATCGCCATGGGCCACTCCCTGGGCCTGACTGTCGTTGCCGAAGGCGTGGAAACCAGCACCCAGGCGCAATGGTTGCGTGACCATCGCTGCGATGAGATCCAGGGCTACTGGCTGGCCGAGCCGATGCCTGCCGCCGAGGTCACAAGGTTTATCCAGGATCGCTCCTGGGCCGGAGCGCCGGCTTTCTGAATGTCGCTCGCCACGGCGTCCTTGACCGACCGCCAGCCCCTGCCTATCGTGCGGAGATGGATCGCGCCGAATTGCTCAACCAGATGCAAGCCTTGCTCGATCGAGTTGAGCTGTTGGCCGAACGCATGCGTCGTCTTCAGGACGAAAACCGCAGTTTACGGCAGCAACAGGAAACGCTTTCCAACGAACGTTCCGCCCTCCTGGCCAAGAACGAGCAGGCCAGGACACGCGTGGAAGGAATGATCGTGCGTCTCAAGTCGCTGGAGCAGCACACATGAGCGACGCGAAGCCCGTCAGCATCCAGTTGCTCGACCGCGAATACACGGTGGGCTGCGTCGCAGAAGAGCGCGACAGCCTGCTTGCTGCGGCGAAGATGCTCGATGGCAAGATGCGCGAGATTCGCGGCGGTAACCGGATGGCCGCGCTGGATCGGGTCGCCGTGCTGGCGGCGCTGAACCTCGCCCACGACCTTGAGCAACTGCGCGAGGAAACCGCTCGTCGCGAAAAAGATCTCTCGCGCAGCTTCGGCGAACTCAATCGCAAGCTGGACGGGCTCTTCAACGACTCATCCGCCTGAACGCGAGCGCCGATCAAGCGCCCCGGGATCACCGACCCGCGCTATACTTCCCACTCGTCCTCTGCTGTGGACGACAGCGCGCGCAAACATTCGCCTTGGCCCTTAATTGCGACCGCGGGGATGCAACGGAAGTCCGGAGTGCAAGTCCGCCCTGGTAGCGGAAAGCCCGAAGACCGACAAGCGTTCCCACTTGAACCCCGGGTTCAAGGTCGTTTCGCGCGCATCGACATCGGCGGAGGATCTCATTATTTCCCAGCAGGGTGCGGACTGCCCGGGGGAGCGCGGCGATCGTTGGACCCAGGCTGCGACAGCCTCTCGTGGAACGGACCCTATCCGCGCGCGAAACGGATTCCTGCAGGATGACCGACGACTTACCGGCGCAGCGTCGCCAGCTACGCGAAAGGATGCGCCAAAAGCGTCGCGAACTTCCGCCAGCACAACGCGTTGCTGCTGCCAACACCCTTGCGGCGAACCTCCTCAGCCTGCCGTTTGCTCCAGCGAGTGGATACGTCGCCGGCTACTGGGCGATGGATGGCGAGATCGCCTTGCACACGTGGCAGCTCAACCTCCCCGGCGAATGCATCTACTGCCTGCCCGTGCTTGATGGCGAACGACTCGGCTTCTCGCCGTGGCGGCCGGGGGATCCGCTGATCAACAACCGCTACGGAATTCCAGAGCCGGCTGTGTCATCTGGCAGCCTCCTCCGTCCACAGGACCTGACCCTGGTGGTGCTCCCGCTGGTCGCATTCGACCTGCAGGGTGCGCGTCTTGGCATGGGCGGCGGTTGGTATGATCGCAGCTTCGCCTTCCGCAAGGACGGCGCTGCCCCGCCTTGGCTGGTAGGTGCCGCATTCGAGCTGCAGCAACAGGAGGCCATCGAGGCAGCCCCGTGGGACGTGCCGCTGGACGCAGTCTGCTGCGAGACGCGGAGTTGGGACTTCCGATCGGCAAGCGACCTTGCGGGCAGCAGGAATTCACCGTCCCCCGATCAGGAGTTCCCATGAGCAAACGGCGTCGCTACTGGCTGATGAAGTCCGAACCTGACGCGTTTTCAATCGATGACCTGCAGCGCGTCGGGACAGAGCCCTGGGACGGGGTTCGCAATTATCAGGCGCGAAACTTCATGCGCGATGGCATGAAGGTCGGTGACGGGGTGCTGTTCTATCACTCCAACACAAAGGTGCCGGGGATCGCAGGAACTGCGACCGTGGCCAGCACCGCGTATCCCGACGAGACCCAGTTTGATCCGGACTCCAAATACTACGACCCCAAAGCCACCCGCGAAGAACCACGATGGCAGCTGGTGGACATCAGCTTCGAGCGCAAACTGGACCGAATCATTCCACTTGAGGAGATCAAGGGCCACGCCGATGAGCTCGGCGAGGAGTTCGCCCTGATCCGCCGCGGCAATCGCCTTTCGGTCTTTCCTGTCGCTGCCGACCAATACAAATTCCTCCTTTCCCTCGAGTAAGTTCCCGATGTCCGACGCCAAACGGCTGGCCGCAGAGAAGGCCATTGAGTATGTGGAACCCGGCTCCATCATTGGAGTCGGCACCGGTTCAACCGTCGCCTGGTTCATCGATGCGCTCGGGCGCATGGAAGATCGCATCAAAGGCGCGGTTTCCAGCTCGGATCAGAGCAGCGAGCTACTGCGCGCGGCCGGCATCGACGTGTATGACCTGAACGCCACGGGGCCACTTTCGCTTTATGTTGACGGCGCCGACGAATGCGACCCGCACAAGCGGCTGATCAAGGGGGGTGGTGCGGCGCTGACCCGGGAAAAAATCATCGCCGAAGCCAGCGCCCGGTTTATCTGCATCGTCGACCCCAGCAAGCAGGTTGATGTGCTCGGCAAATTCCCGCTGCCGGTCGAAGTGATCCCGATGGCGCGAAGCCTCGTCGCCAGGGAGATCCTGGCCATGACACGCGCCCAACCGGTATGGCGCCAGGACGCCAACGAGCGGGGTGTGGTTACAGACAACGGCAACCTGATCCTGGATATCCACGGCTTGGCCATTACGGATCCACTGGCGTTGGAGAGCGCCATCAACCAGATTCCCGGCGTGGTTGCGGTGGGCCTGTTTGCCCGGCGAGCGGCGGACGTGGTGATTGTCGGTGGCGAGCCGCTGCGAATCCTCTGACTTCCTGCATGATGTAGAGATTGGCGCCCAGCAACCTTGCTGCGGCGCCTTTCTTTTGCCTGTGCGTAATGTACCGCTGTGACTCCGCGCAGCATCGTCTCGGTCGTCGGGTTGGTCTGTGTAATCGTGCTGCTCGTGCAAGCTGCGGTGAACGCCTGATCTACTGTTTGCCTGATCCCCTGTTTGAATCAATGCAACGTCGCCATAAGACTCCCGGCGTGTGCTTGCAGAAGACCCGTCAGGTGTTTCGCCCGTTTGGCGCACAAAGAAAAACGCCGGACCCTTGCGGGATCCGGCGTTTGGTGTAAATGCCCAGCGATGACCTACTCTTGCATGGCTTAAGCCACACTACCATCGGCGCGTGTGCGTTTCACTTCCGAGTTCGGGATGGGATCGGGTGGTGCCACACAGCTATTGTCACTGGGCAAGGGGGTGAAGCAGCGCACGGGTGCGCCAGCTTGCAGAGGGTGGGACGTAGCGAGTGATTGTTCTGGTCTGGAATGTCGTCGACGCGTCGTCGAGTCCAAGGCCACTTGAGGTTATATGGTCAAGCCACACGGATCATTAGTACAGGTTAGCTCAATACATTGCTGCACTTACACACCCTGCCTATCAACCACCTGGTCTTGATGGTTCCTTCAGGGGAGTCAAGCTCCCGGGAGATCTCATCTTGAGGCGCGCTTCCCGCTTAGATGCTTTCAGCGGTTATCGCTTCCGAACATAGCTACCCGGCAATGCCACTGGCGTGACAACCGGAACACCAGAGGTTCGTCCACTCCGGTCCTCTCGTACTAGGAGCAGCCCCTCTCAAATCTCCAACGCCCATGGCAGATAGGGACCGAACTGTCTCACGACGTTCTGAACCCAGCTCGCGTACCACTTTAAATGGCGAACAGCCATACCCTTGGGACCGACTACAGCCCCAGGATGTGATGAGCCGACATCGAGGTGCCAAACACCGCCGTCGATATGAACTCTTGGGCGGTATCAGCCTGTTATCCCCGGAGTACCTTTTATCCGTTGAGCGATGGCCCTTCCATACAGAACCACCGGATCACTAAGTCCTAGTTTCCTACCTGCTTGATCCGTCGATCTTGCAGTCAAGCACGCTTATGCCTTTGCACACAGTGCGCGATGTCCGACCGCGCTGAGCGTACCTTCGAGCTCCTCCGTTACACTTTAGGAGGAGACCGCCCCAGTCAAACTACCCACCATACACGGTCCCCGATCCGGATAACGGACCTAGGTTAGAACGTCAAGCACGTCAGGGTGGTATTTCAAGGTTGGCTCCACCAGAACTAGCGTCCTGGTTTCACAGCCTCCCACCTATCCTACACAGACGAACTCAACGTTCAGTGTAAAGCTATAGTAAAGGTTCACGGGGTCTTTCCGTCTTGCCACGGGAACGCTGCATCTTCACAGCGATTTCAATTTCACTGAGTCTCGGGTGGAGACAGCGCCGCCATCGTTACGCCATTCGTGCAGGTCGGAACTTACCCGACAAGGAATTTCGCTACCTTAGGACCGTTATAGTTACGGCCGCCGTTTACTGGGGCTTCGATCAAGAGCTTCGCCTTGCGGCTGACCCCATCAATTAACCTTCCAGCACCGGGCAGGCGTCACACCCTATACGTCCACTTTCGTGTTTGCAGAGTGCTGTGTTTTTGATAAACAGTCGCAGCGGCCTGGTTACTGCGACCCCCGACAGCTATAGCTCGCATGAGCCACCATCAGGGGTGCACCTTCTCCCGAAGTTACGGTGCCATGTTGCCTAGTTCCTTCACCCGAGTTCTCTCAAGCGCCTGAGAATTCTCATCCTGCCCACCTGTGTCGGTTTACGGTACGGTCTGCGTAAGCTGAAGCTTAGGAGCTTTTCCTGGAAGCGTGGTATCGGTAACTTCGTCCTAATGGACTGGTCTCGCTGCTCGGCGTTGATGACCCCCCGGATTTGCCTAAGGGATCCGCCTACCTGCTTTCCCCGGGACAACCAACGCCCGGTATACCTAACCTTCTCCGTCCCTCCATCGCACTTACGCGAGGTGCAGGAATATTAACCTGCTTCCCATCGACTACGCATTTCTGCCTCGCCTTAGGGGCCGACTCACCCTGCGTTGATTAACATTGCGCAAGGAAACCTTGGGCTTTCGGCGTGCGGGTTTTTCACCCGCATTATCGTTACTCATGTCAGCATTCGCACTTCCGATACCTCCAGCAGACTTCTCAATCCACCTTCAACGGCTTACGGAACGCTCCTCTACCGCGCATACAAAGTATGCACCCCAAGCTTCGGTTCAATGCTTAGCCCCGTTAAATCTTCCGCGCAGACCGACTCGACCAGTGAGCTATTACGCTTTCTTTAAAGGATGGCTGCTTCTAAGCCAACCTCCTGGCTGTCTGTGCCTTTCCACATCGTTTTCCACTCAGCACTGATTGGGGACCTTAGCTGTGGGTCTGGGTTGTTTCCCTTTTCACGACGGACGTTAGCACCCGCCGTGTGTCTCCCGGATAGTACGTGCTGGTATTCGGAGTTTGCCATGGGTTGGTAAGTCGCAATGACCCCCTAGCCATAACAGTGCTCTACCCCCAGCAGTATTCGTCCGAGGCGCTACCTAAATAGCTTTCGAGGAGAACCAGCTATCTCCGGGTTCGATTAGCTTTTCACTCCTAATCACACCTCATCCCCTACCTTTGCAACGGGAGTGGGTTCGGGCCTCCAGTACCTGTTACGGTACCTTCACCCTGGGCATGACTAGATCACCCGGTTTCGGGTCTACAGCCCGCGACTATGCGCCCTATTCAGACTCGGTTTCCCTTCGCCTCCCCTATACGGTTAAGCTTGCCACGAACTGTAAGTCGCTGACCCATTATACAAAAGGTACGCAGTCACTCCACGAAGGAGCTCCTACTGCTTGTACGCACACGGTTTCAGGGTCTATTTCACTCCCTTCACCAGGGTTCTTTTCGCCTTTCCCTCACGGTACTGGTTCACTATCGGTCGGTCAGTAGTATTTAGCCTTGGAGGATGGTCCCCCCATGTTCAGACAGGGTTTCTCGTGCCCCGCCCTACTCGTTTTCATTGAAAGAGCCTTTTCGCGTACCGGGCTGTCACCGTCTATGGCCAACCTTTCCAGGTTGTTCTGCTAAAACTCAATCAACTTAAGGGCTGTTCCCCGTTCGCTCGTCACTACTCAGGGAATCTCGGTTGATTTCTTTTCCTCCGGTTACTTAGATATTTCAGTTCACCGGGTTCGCCTTGCATGGCTATGTATTCACCATGCAATACTGCTTGCGCAGTGGGTTTCCCCATTCGGACATCACGGGATCAAAGCTTATTGCCAGCTCCCCCGTGCTTTTCGCAGGCTGTCACGTCCTTCATCGCCTCTGACCGCCAAGGCATCCACCGTGTGCGCTTATTCGCTTGACCATATAACCCCAAGTCGCCTCAGAGTCATACGTTGCGCGAACACAACGTCTCACTTCAAATATTAGGGGATCAAGTCCCCCGCCTTAGCCTCTACGACACGTCATGGACATTCCGTCTCAAAACGCTCGCTACGTCCCAATTTTCAAAGAACGCGAATCGGCCACAATGCCCATCCGCTTCAAATCTATGTGTGTGTGCGCAGTCTCATTCAGAATGTCCAGGAAGCGTTGGTTTGGTGGGTCTGGGAGGACTCGAACCACCGGCCTCACCCTTATCAGGGGTGCGCTCTAACCACCTGAGCTACAGACCCAAAAGTCGAGCGCTACAGGACATCAACGTGGTGGAGCTTGTCGGGATCGAACCGACGACCCCCTGCTTGCAAAGCAGGTGCTCTCCCAGCTGAGCTAAAGCCCCGTGCTAATCCACGTCGCGGCCATGGCCGATACGCAAAAACGGACGCTCCCGCATTGATCTTGCGATCAACCGGAACTCTGAATGCAGGTCACTTGTGCGGACGCCTGACAGGCTTGGTGCTGCCTTTATGTCTCTAAGGAGGTGATCCAGCCGCACCTTCCGATACGGCTACCTTGTTACGACTTCACCCCAGTCATGAATCACTCCGTGGTAACCGTCCTCCCGAGGGTTAGACTAGCTACTTCTGGAGCAACCCACTCCCATGGTGTGACGGGCGGTGTGTACAAGGCCCGGGAACGTATTCACCGCAGCAATTCTGATCTGCGATTACTAGCGATTCCGACTTCATGGAGTCGAGTTGCAGACTCCAATCCGGACTGAGATGGGGTTTCTGGGATTGGCTAGCTCTCGCGAGTTTGCAGCCCTCTGTCCCCACCATTGTAGTACGTGTGTAGCCCTGGCCGTAAGGGCCATGATGACTTGACGTCATCCCCACCTTCCTCCGGTTTGTCACCGGCGGTCTCCTTAGAGTTCCCACCATTACGTGCTGGCAACTAAGGACAAGGGTTGCGCTCGTTGCGGGACTTAACCCAACATCTCACGACACGAGCTGACGACAGCCATGCAGCACCTGTGTCACGGTTCCCGAAGGCACCAATCCATCTCTGGAAAGTTCCGTGCATGTCAAGGCCAGGTAAGGTTCTTCGCGTTGCATCGAATTAAACCACATACTCCACCGCTTGTGCGGGCCCCCGTCAATTCCTTTGAGTTTCAGTCTTGCGACCGTACTTCCCAGGCGGCGAACTTAACGCGTTAGCTTCGATACTGAAGACTCAATTGTCCCCAACATCCAGTTCGCATCGTTTAGGGCGTGGACTACCAGGGTATCTAATCCTGTTTGCTCCCCACGCTTTCGTGCCTCAGTGTCAGTGTTGGTCCAGGTAGTCGCCTTCGCCACGGATGTTCCTCCCGATATCTACGCATTTCACTGCTACACCGGGAATTCCACTACCCTCTCCCACACTCTAGACTGCCAGTATCCAATGCCATTCCCAGGTTGAGCCCAGGGCTTTCACATCAGACTTAACAGACCACCTACGCACGCTTTACGCCCAGTAATTCCGAGTAACGCTTGCACCCTTCGTATTACCGCGGCTGCTGGCACGAAGTTAGCCGGTGCTTATTCTTACGGTACCGTCAGAACAACCGGGTATTAACCGGTTGCTTTTCTTCCCGTACAAAAGTGCTTTACAACCCGAAGGCCTTCTTCACACACGCGGCATGGCTGGATCAGGCTTTCGCCCATTGTCCAATATTCCCCACTGCTGCCTCCCGTAGGAGTCTGGGCCGTGTCTCAGTCCCAGTGTGGCTGATCATCCTCTCAGACCAGCTACGGATCGTCGCCTTGGTGGGCCATTACCCCTCCAACTAGCTAATCCGACGTCGGCTCATCTTTCTGCGCGAAGCCCGAAGGTCCTCCGCTTTCACCCGTAGGTCGTATGCGGTATTAGCGTAAGTTTCCCTACGTTATCCCCCACAAAAAGGCAGATTCCGACGTATTCCTCACCCGTCCGCCACTCGCCACCCGGAGAGCAAGCTCTCCTGTGCTGCCGTTCGACTTGCATGTGTTAGGCCTGCCGCCAGCGTTCACTCTGAGCCAGGATCAAACTCTTCACTTAAGTATTGCGACTCGGCTCCACGCTTTTAAGGGCGTCTCGCTCTGCCTATGCTTTGAGTGCAGTGTCTATCCAGACCCAAATAACTCAACTACACGCATCTTGCGATGCCTGCATCTGTTTCATTTGGACTGTGTCGAACATCTGCTAATGGACAACCGTCCACCGGCCAGACGCCCGCACAAGTCACCTGCGCACACTGTCAAAGATCATCGGAACCGGCCTCAACGCCGCGTTCCGTGCCTTGATGCCGAAGCACTCAAGGGAGCCGCACATCATACAGCGGATCAAGGGGACGTCAACAACTTCGTCACATCCGTTTTCCGCTGAACCCGCCGACGCGCTATGCGCTGTGGCGAGCCGACCATCTTAGCGCCTTTTTCCGGTGCGTCAACATCCAAACCTGAACCGGGCGCTTCACCCTGCCGCGTCGTCCAGACCGGGGCGGGCCGCAAAGTATGCACCTGTGCGACGGGGTTGTGAAGGGGTTTGGAAGAAATAGTGCGTCGAGAGCCCGTTTCAGGCCTGTTGGCGCGATGCAGCTCGTCGCCGCAGCGCTTGACGGAACGCCGGCAGGTGCCGGAAGGTCGCCTACGAGCTCTACAGGAATGGATCGGCGCATGGCACACGCGGGACGGATGGCACTGGGTGTACTGATGGGATGGCTGTTGTCTGGCTGCGCATCCGGCATGGACCGGTGGGTCGAGCTGGAAGGGACGCGCTACCAGGTGGAGGTGGCGGCGGATGCAGCCAGCCGCGCACAAGGGTTGATGTACCGCGATTCGCTGGAAGACGGCCACGGGATGCTCTTCATTCACGACGAGCAGGGACCCCAGGCGTACTGGATGAAAAACACCCGCATCCCGCTGGACATCCTCTACTTCGACAATGAGCGACGCCTGGTATCCCAGCAACGTGACGTGCCGCCATGCTCGGCGGGAGACCGTTGCCCTCCGTACCCCAGTGACGCACCCGCTCGCTTCGTACTGGAGCTCAATGCCGGCCAGGCAGCGCAGATAGGGCTGCGCAATGGCGCGGTACTGCGGATTTCACCTGCGATTGGCGTGCCCGATGCCACCGCCGGGAGCCAGCGCTAGACCTCGATCATCTCGAAGTCATCCTTGGTCACGCCACAGTCCGGGCAGGTCCAGGTGTCGGGAACATCTTCCCAACGGGTGCCAGGAGCAATGCCCTCCTCTGGGAGGCCGTCGGCTTCTTCGTACATGAACCCGCAGACCACGCACATCCAGGTGCGGTATTCGGCGGAAGTCGCGTTCTCGGTCATGGTGGGATAATGCCGCGCGGAAAGACCTGATTGTCCCACTACCCCGCCCGAGGTCAACGCGCCAGATGAATGAGACCCGCAGTCCGCGCGGCCTGTACGCGATCACCCCGGACGAGAGTGTCACCGCGCGCCTGCTGTCGCGGGTCGATGCGGTTCTTGCGGCGGGTGCGACATGGCTGCAGTACCGCAACAAGCTCGCCGACAAGGCGATGCGCCGGCAACAGGTGGCGGCGTTGCAACCCCTGTGTGCGCGGCACGGCGTCGCGCTGATCATCAACGACGACTGGCGACTCGCCGCATCGATGGGAGCCGATGGCGCCCATTTGGGCGAGGACGATGGCGAGCTCGCAGAGGCGCGGGCCGCGCTCGGCGCGGACGCAATCCTCGGCGCCTCCTGCTACGACCGGTTGGAGCTTGCCCAACGAGCGGTCGCTGCTGGCGCCAGCTACGTCGCGTTCGGGGCATTTTTCGAGTCCGCCACCAAGCCGCTGGCGCGACGCGCGACGCCGGACCTCCTGCGTAAGGCGGCGTCGCTCAACGTGCCGCGGGTGGCGATCGGCGGCATCACCGCCGAGAATGGCCGTCAGCTGGTTGATGCTGGCGCGGACCTGCTGGCCGTCATCAGCGGCGTGTTCGATGCGCCCGACCCGGCGGCTGCAGTGCGCGGCTACCTGGCGTGCTTCCAGTCCGCGACGGCACCTTGATCGATAGCCTCCGTCGCACGCGGCGCACCATCCAGCCGCGCACCATCAGACCCCACACCCATTCCGAGTAAATCGATGAATCACGACCGTTCGCACGCCCTCTTCACCCTCGCCGCCGAGCTTCTTCCCGGCGGCGTCAACTCGCCGGTACGCGCATTCAAGTCGGTCGGCGGCGAACCGTTTTTCGCTGCACGCGCACTCGGGCCTCACCTGTTCGACGTCGACGGCAACCGCTACATCGACTATGTCGGCTCCTGGGGCCCGATGATCGCCGGCCACGCGCATCCGCAGGTGCTGGATGCGGTCGCGCGGACCATGCGTGACGGGCTCAGCTTCGGCGTGCCCAACGCGCTGGAAGTGGAGATGGCCGAGGCGATCAGCCGCATCGTGCCCTCGATGGAGATGCTGCGGATGGTGAACTCCGGCACCGAGGCGACGCTGTCGGCGATTCGGGTGGCGCGCGGCGCCACCGGGCGCACGCGGATCGTCAAGTTCGAGGGCTGCTACCACGGCCACGGCGACAGCTTCCTGGTCAAGGCCGGCAGCGGCGCACTGACGTTCGGCCTGCCCAACTCCCCCGGCGTGCCCAAGGCGCTGGCCGACCTCACCCTGACCCTGCCCTACAACGACTTCGACGCGGCGACCGCGCTGTTTGACGAAGTTGGCGAGGAAATCGCCGGGCTGATCATCGAGCCGATCGTCGGCAATGCGAACTGCATCCTGCCGCGCGATGGCTACCTGCAGCACCTGCGCGACCTGTGCACGCGCCATGGCGCGCTGCTGATCTTCGACGAGGTGATGACCGGTTTCCGCGTGGCGCTGGGCGGTGCCCAGGAACGCTACGGCATTACCCCCGACCTGAGCACCTTCGGCAAGATCATCGGCGGCGGCGTGCCGGTCGGTGCCTACGGCGGTCGGCGCGACCTGATGAGCCAGGTGGCGCCCAGCGGACCGATCTACCAGGCGGGCACGCTGAGCGGCAATCCCGTCGCGATGGCGGCCGGGCTGGCCACGCTGGAGCTGATCCAGGCGCCGGGCTTCCATGCGGCGCTGGAGGCGAGCACCAACGCGCTCTGCGACGGGCTGGAGGAGATTGCGCGCGAGGCCGGCGTCGCGTTCCACACGACGCGTGCGCCAGCGATGTTCGGCCTGTATTTCCGCGAGGGTCCGGTGGAGACCTTCGAGGATTCGGCGGCGTCGGACGCGAAGCGCTTTGGCAGGTTCTTCCACGCCATGCTGGATCGTGGCGTGTACCTGGCGCCGTCGGCGTTCGAGGCCGGCTTCATGTCCAGCGCCCACGGAGAGGCGGAAATCGCCCAGACCCTGGAGGCGGCGCGCGGCGCATTCGCGGAGGTTGCCGCGGCTTGACGGTCTGATCCCGCGGCGGCGACGTGGGCGGCGCCGCGGGAGTTGCGAAAACGGTCTGTCCAGGCCGCGGCAAGCCCCGGCGCCAGCGGCGCGTCACGCTAGAAATATCGCCTGCGGACTTACTTCATCGTACCAAGGGTGGCGCCCGGTAAAGCACCCTGCGTCGCAACCACATGCGCCTCAAACGCCTGCCGAAGGCGCTGCAAGCCCTCGGCCACGTCCTCATCGCGGATGTTCAGTGCCGGCACGAAGCGCAGCACATCCGGTCCCGCCTGCAGCAACAGCAGGCCGTGCTCCAGGCAGAGCCCAAGGATGGCGCTCGCCTCGCCGGCGCGGTCCGGGCGCAGCTGGGCACCGATCATCAATCCGCGGCCGCGAATCTCGCCGAATACGCCCAAGCCACGGTTGATGTCCTCCAGGCCGGCTCGCAGTGCCTGCGCCTGACGCGCCACGTTCGCCAGCACGCCTGGGGACGCGATTTCCCGCAGCGCCACCAGCGCCACCGCAGCGGCCAAGGGGTTGCCGCCGAAGGTGCTGCCGTGCTGGCCGAAGCCCATGCCTCCGGTAGCGGCCGGGCCGACCAGCATCGCGCCGATCGGAAAGCCGGCTCCCAGCGCCTTCGCCAGGGTCACCACGTCGGGGCGCACGCCGTAGCCGTCGCAGGCGAACAGCGTGCCGGTGCGACCCATTCCGCACTGGATCTCGTCAAGCATCAGCAGCGCGCCATGGCGATCGCACAGGGTCCGCAGGCTGTGGAGGAAGTCGTCGGTGGCTGGCGTCACCCCGCCCTCGCCCTGGACCGGCTCGACCAGCACCGCGCACACCTCGCCGGCAGCCATCGCCGCTTCGGCGGCATGCAGGTCGTTGAAATCGCTGTAGCGGAAGCCACCCGGTAGCGGCTCGAAACCGGCCTGGTATTTGGGTTGCGCGGTGGCCGTCACCGTCGCCAGCGTGCGTCCGTGGAAACCGCCGCGGAAGGTCAGGATGACGCGCCTGTCGGGCGCGCGGCCTTGCCCGGCCGCCCACTGCCGCGCCAGCTTGATCGCCGCCTCGTTGGCCTCTGCGCCGGAGTTGCAGAAGAACACCTGTTCGGCGAAACCTGCCGCGTCCACCAGCGCCTGGGCCAGCTTCAGCGGCGGCTCGCTGACAAACACGTTGCTGGTGTGCCACAGCTTGGCAGCCTGCGCAGTCAGCGCGGCAATCAGCGCCGGATGCGCATGGCCCAGCGCATTGACCGCGATGCCGGCGCCGAAGTCGACGTATTCCCGACCGGCGCTGTCCCACACGCGTGAGCCCTGGCCGCGGTCGAGCACGATCGGATGCGGCCGGTAGACCGGCAGGTAGTAGCGCTCGCTGAGCTGGTGCAGTTGGGCGGGATCGGTCATGGCGCTCGGGTCTGCGGTGGGCGAGCAGGTATTCTCCCCGATACACGCGCCCTCCGGCTTTCCCAACCTGCCGGTCGAGGTGCGCTTGGAGGAACGCGATGCGCCTGTTGTTCACGCCTCAACTCAACCCCGCCACCGAAAGCGGTTGGCGGCGGCGCTGGTTCGAGATCATCTACCACCACGACACCCCGCCGGCGCGCAACTTCGACCTGCTGCTGATCCTGACCATCCTCGCCAGCGTGATCGTGATCATGCTCGACAGCGACCCCTGGCTGCACATCGACCACGCCCAGGCCCTGTACCGGATCGAGTGGGGCTTCACCCTGGTGTTCACCGCCGAATATCTATTGCGGCTGGTGGTGGTAAAGCGCCCGCTGCGGTATGCGCTGAGCATGTGGGGCGTGATCGACCTGCTCTCGATCCTGCCGACCTACCTGTCGTTCTTCCTGCCGGGCACGCAGGCCTTGCTGGTGGTGCGGATCCTGCGCGTGCTGCGCGTGTTCCGGATCCTCAAGCTGACCCGCTACGTCGAGGAAGGCAGTGTCCTGACGGGCGCGCTGTGGCGCAGCCGGCGCAAGATCTTCCTGTTCGTCAGTGTGCTGCTGACGATCGCGCTGATCTTCGGTGCCCTGATGTACGTCATCGAAGGCCCCGAATACGGCTTCAGCACCATTCCGACCGGGATGTACTGGGCGATCGTGACCATGGCCACGGTGGGCTTCGGCGATCTCGCCCCGCAGACCGGCATCGGCCGCTTGATCACCTCCACCCTGATCCTGATCGGTTACAGCATCATCGCCGTGCCCACAGGGATCTATACCGCCGAACTGGCCACCAGCATGCGCCGGGCAAAAGGCAACGAGCGCGAGCGCCACGACAACCGTGGCTGTCCGGTGTGCGGGCTGGAAGGGCACGAGTCGGATGCCCGCTACTGCCGCCGTTGCGGCGGGGCGCTACCGGAGCTGATGGACTGAGCGGCGAGCCGCTACCACTGGCCGGTATTGGGCATTGAAGCCCAGGGCTCCGCAGGCGGCAGGCGCTCGCCTTTCTGCAGCAACTCGATGGAGATCCGGTCCGGTGACAGCACGAACGCCATCCGTCCATCGCGCGGCGGACGGTTGATGGTCACGCCCAGCGACTGCAGGTGCGCGCAGGTCGCGTAGATGTCGTCGACTTCGAACGCGAGATGACCGAAGTTGCGGGCGTTGCCGTAATCCTCATCCGACCCCCAGTTGTGGGTCAGTTCGATCTCGGCCTGCGGATTCTCCGGTGCGCCGAAATACACTAGGGTGAATTGGCCCTCCTCGCTGTCCATCCGCCGGGTCTGCTTCAGGCCCAGGCCTTCGGTGAAAAACCGGCTGGTCGCGTCCAGGTCATGGACGCGCAGCATCGCGTGCAGGTACTTCATCGGACTCTCCTCATTGGCGCGAAAAATTGGCGCGAAAAGCGCGCGATGGATCGGTGTGGACCCGATTACAGGAACAGGTCGGGCAGGAGCTCGCGCGATGGATCGACCGCGTACCCGGAAAAGTCCTCCACTCCGGCCTCGGCCAGCACGTCGTCGTCGATCAGGAACTGGCCATGGAACCCGGCGGCCTCGCGCACCAGGACGGCGTGGGCGGCATCGGCGACGATCTCCGGGGTGCGGCAGCCCGCCATGTCGATGCCGGGAATCATGTTCAGGGCGTCGGTAGCGATGATCGTGCGCGGCCAGAGCGCGTTGACGGCGACACCCTGCGGACCGAACTCCGCCGCCAGGCCGATGGTCACGAAGCTCATCCCCATCTTGGCGAGCGTGTAGCCGGTGTGCGGGCCCCACCACTTGGGGTCCAGGCTGGGCGGCGGCGCCAGGCTGAGGATGTGCGGGTTGGCCGCCTTCAGCAGGTGCGGCAGGCAGGCCTGCGCGCACAGGAAGCTGCCGCGCGCATTCACCTGCTGCATCAGGTCGAAACGCTTCATCGGCGTGTCGAGGGTGCCGCGCAGCCAGATCGCGCTGGCGTTGTTGACCAGGATGTCGATTCCGCCGAACGCCTCCACGGTTGCCGCGACGGCGGCCAGGACCTGGTCCTCATCGCGGATATCGCACTTGAGCGCCAGCCCTTTGCCGCCGGCGGCGTCCACCTCGGCGGCGACCGAGTGGATCGTGCCGGCCAGCTTCGGGTTGGGCGTGGCGGACTTGGACGCGATGGCGACATTGGCGCCGTCACGCGCGGCTCGCAGCGCGATGGCGCGACCAATGCCGCGCGAGGCGCCGGTGATGAACAGGGTTTTGCCGGACAGGCTGGACATGGCAGCTCGACTGGTCGGGGAAGGCGGCCATTGTAGGCCGGCGTCCCTGGATCAGCGCCGTCGATCAGCCGCGTCGATCAGCGGATCGCGCTGTCAGGGCTGCGGGCCGCGGCCCTCGTTGTCTTCCCACTTCAGCAAGCGTCGGGTGACGAACCGATAGACCGGCTTGCCGGTGGCGAACCACGCGTCGCGCACCCACGAATGGCGCTTGAGCACGCGCCGCTCCACCGGCGTGATGTGCTGCGGGCAGTAAGTGCGCTTGTGCTTGAGCAGATGGCGCAGGTCCTCGCGTGCAAGCAGGCGCATCCATCGCGAGCGCGGGTTGCCGCGGACCGCCAGCTGGAAGTCGATGATGCCGGGGCGGCCGTCGTCCAGGACCAGCCAGTTGGCCTCCTTGGCCAGGTCGTTGTGGGCCAGCCCGCAGCGGTGCAATTGCCCCAAAAGCCGGCGCGCCTGGCGGAAGTAGGCCAGGTCGTCGTGCGGCGGCGCCAGGTACATCGGCGCGCCTGCCATATAGCTGCGGTCGAGGCGGCGTCCGTCCCAGTTGAGCAGAAGCGGCACGTCCTGCATGCCGATGACACGCTGCAAACCGCGGGCCTCGCGCCGCGCCAGCCACCACGCCGGCAATCGCAGCCACAGCGGCACATGACCCAGATCGCGGCGCACGAACACGCCCTGCGGCCCGCGCATCAGGGAGATGCGGCCGAAGCTGTCGGCCTTGAGCGCCTCGATCTCGACGGCTGCATCGGCGGTATCCAACGGAGGTTTGCTGACGGACATGGAGCGCAAGTCTACGGACTTGCCTCCAACGCGCGCCATGGTGGCCTCTTTGCATGCGCCCGTCGCGCTGGCCGCTGCCATAATGCCGCGATGAATCCCGCGTGGCTCGAAAGCATTACCGATTGGATCGGTACCCACCCCATCGCAGCCGGCGCGCTCATCTTCCTGATCGCCTTCTGCGATGCGCTGGTGATCGTCGGCATCGTGGTCCCCGCCCTGCCGCTGCTGTTCGCCGCGGGCGCGCTGATCGGCCTGGGCCACGTCAATGGGCCGTATGCGCTGGTATGTGCGGCCGCGGGAGCATTTGCCGGCGATGGCTTGAGTTACTGGTTCGGCCGCCACCTTGGGCCGCAGCGGCTGCGCGCGCACTGGCCGTTCCTGCGCTACCCGCAATGGCTGGATCGCGGCGAGACGATGTTCCGCCGCCACGGCGTCAAGAGCATCCTGATCGCGCGCTTCGTCGGCGCGGTGCGTCCGTTCGTGCCGGCCATCGCCGGCATGCTGCACATGCCGGTCAAGCGCTACGCGATCCCCAGCGCGTTCGCCGCGCTGGTGTGGGCCGGGCTGTTCCTCGCCCCGGGTTGGGTGCTCGGCGCTTCCTACGACGCGGTCGCAGCAGTGGCCGACCGCCTCGCGCTCGCCCTGGGCGGACTGGCGGTCGCGGTGGCGCTGGTCTGGGCGATGGTGCTCTACAGCTGGCGCTGGTTCGCCCAGAATGCCGACGTGTCGCTCGCGCGTTTGCTGGCGTGGACCCGCCGCCATCCCAAGCTGGGCCGCTACGCGCGCGCCCTGGTCGACCCCAACCGCCCGGAGTCCGCCTCGCTGGCGATGCTTGCGGTCTCCCTGCTGGCGATCAGCTGGGGCTGCTTTGCGCTGTTGGCGACCCTGCTCGCCAGCGGCGGCCCATTGGCGATCGACCACCACATCAACGCGGTGATGTACGGGTTGCGCAATCCGCTCGCCGATGGGCTGATGGCCGGTCTGGCGAGCCTGGGCGACATGCAGGTGCTGGGCTCCGCCGCGGCGGTGGCGCTGGCCTACCTGTTGTGGCGGCGGCGCTGGATGGCTGCCGCGCACTGGCTGGCCGCGCTGGTGTTCGGTTTGGCATTGACCGCGCTGCTGGAGGCGGTCATCGACATGCCGCGCCCGCCGACCGCGCCCGCAGGTTTCGGATTTCCGTCGGTCACGGTGACGATGACGACCATCGTGTTCGGCTTCTTCGCCGTGCTCATCGCGCGCGAACTGCCGGGGCGAAAGCGCGTCTGGCCCTACCTGCTGGCGGGTGTAATCACCGCGGTGGTGGCCTTCGCGCGGCTGTATCTGGGCGCGCACTGGTTCAGCGACCTGGTCGGCAGCGCGCTGTTCGGCCTGGTCTGGCTGCTGATCCTGGGGATCGCCTATCGCAGCCATGTCGCCCGCTCGTTCTGGATGCGCCCGCTGGCGGCGGTGTTCTACATCACGTTCATCGCCGCGGGCCTGTGGCACGCACCGGGCGCGGCCGACCGGCTGCTGCCCCTGTTCGAGCCTGCCGCGCCGACCACCTACGTGGAACGCGACAGCTGGTGGCGCGACGGCTGGACTAACCTTCCAGCGCAACGCAACGAAAACGACCCCCGCCGCCGCTGGCCGCTGGACGTCCAGGTCGCCGGCTCACTGGCGCCGCTGCAGGCCGCCCTGGAAGCCGCCGGCTGGCAGGTCCAGCCGCAGGCGGACTGGGCCGCGACGCTCAACCTGCTGGACGACGACACGCCGATTGGCGAGCAGGTGGTCCTGCCGGCCACCTTGGATGCGCACGCCGAAAGCCTGCTGATGCTCCATCCCGGGCGCATTCCGCACGAGCGCTATGCGCTGCGGCTGTGGTCGGCGCCGGTACTGCTGGAAGACGGCGCGCCGCTGTGGCTGGGCACGACCCAGACCCTGCACCTGGCCAAGCCGCTCGGCGCGGCGGTGTTGTGGCTGCCGCGACCACACGACGGCGAGGCCCACGCGCTGGTGACTGCCGCCCTGGAGGGCTTCGACATGCAGCAGGGCCTGCACCCAAACAACGGCGTCAACGTGCTGCGCGTGCGCACCGGGCCCTGACCGGCGCTGGACCCGGCCTCAGGTTTCGTCGGGCAACAGCACCAGCAGGCGGTCCAGGCGCTCATCGGGATCGTCGATCTGCAACAGCTGCTGGCGCTGCTCATCCTCCAGCGGCAACAGCTCGGCCAGCCGCCAGCCGATCCACGACGCGTCATCGAACAGGGCCTGATCGGCCTTGGCGTACTCGCCGCCGAAGCGCTCCAGGATGCCGCGCAACAAGGTCGACAGCAGCCCATGCTCAGGCGACAGCAGGGATACGGGCTCCGGCTCGCACCAGTCGATCCGGGCGACCTGCAGACCGTTGTCACGGATGTGCACATCGCGCACCCGGAACCGGCGTGTCCCGCGCACCTGCAGCGTGAGCAGGCCGTCTTCACCCAGGTCGAAATCCTCGATGCGCGCTTCGGTGCCGTAGGCCGCCGCGGCGCCCCGGGTCTTGCCGTCGCCCTCGTCCTCCAGGATCAGGCAGACGCCGAATCCCGACTCGTTGCGGCCGCACTCGCGGATCATGTCCAGGTAGCGCGGCTCGAACACCCTCAGTCCCAGCGGCGCGCCCGGCAGGAGCACCGTGGGCAGCGGGAACAGAGGGAGCGTCTCGGGAGCGGTTTCGATGGGCATTGCCCCAGCCTAGCGCAGTGGCGGCCGGTCCTGAAGCGCGGCCAGGAAGCGGCGCGGCGCATTGTCAAAACCGCCATTGGACATGAACAACACGTGGTCACCGGGCCGGGCCCGTGTGATCAGGTCGGCCACCAGGCTCTCGACGTCCGGCGCCGTGCTGCCTTCACCACGCAGTCCGGCGACCACCGCACCCGCGTCCCATGCCAGCTCGGGGCGATGCAGGAACACGACCGCGTCCGCCTGCGCCAGCGAAGGCGCCAGCGCGTCGGCATGGGCGCCCAGGCGCATCGAATTGCTGCGCGGCTCCAGCGCCGCGACGATGCGCGCGTCACCGACCCGCGCGCGCAGTCCCGCCAAGGTGGTCGCGATCGCGGTGGGGTGGTGGGCAAAATCGTCGTGGACGGTGACCCCGCCGCACTCGCCGACCCGCTCCATCCGCCGTTTGACGCTGCTGAACCCTGCCAGCGCCGCGAGCACGTCCGGCAATTCGACGCCCACCTGGTGCGCGGTCGCCAATGCGGCCAGCGCGTTCATGACGTTGTGCCGGCCCAGCAGGGGCCAATTGACTTCGCCCGCTTCTGCGCCGTCGTGGACGACGACGAAGCGGCTGCCATCTTCGGCCAGCAGACGGGCGGTCCAGTTGAATGCAAACGCCGGGGACACCGGAGCGACGGCCGCCGCGGCGTCCAGGCCGAAAGTCTGCACCGGCGTCCAGCAGCCCATCGCCAACACTTCGGCCAGGTGCGCGTCCTCGCCGTTGACGACCAGGCAGCCGCGACGCGGCACGGTCCGCACCAGATGGTGGAACTGGCGCTGGATCGCGGCCACGTCGGGGAAAATGTCCGCGTGGTCGAACTCCAGGTTGTTGAGGATCGCGACCAGCGGGCGGTAGTGGACGAACTTGCTGCGCTTGTCGAAGAACGCGGTGTCGTACTCGTCCGCCTCGACCACGAACTCGCGCCCGGTGCCGACGCGCGCGGAGACCCCGAAGTCCTCGGCCACACCGCCGATCAGGAAGCCCGGACCGCGGCCGGCGGCCTCCAGCAGCCACATCAGGATCGAGGTGGTCGTGGTCTTGCCATGCGTGCCGGCGACGGCGAGTACGTCCCGCCCCGGCAGCACGTTCTCGGCCAGCCACTGCGCGCCGGAGGTGTAGTCGCGGCCGTCATCGAGCACCTGTTCGACCGCCGGGTTGCCGCGCGAGAGCGCGTTGCCGACGACGATCTGGTCGCAGTCAGCGGAGATGTTGCCCGGCTCGTACCCCTGGCGCAGCTCGATGCCCAGCGTTTCCAGCAGCGTGGACATCGGCGGGTACACCGCCTGGTCGCTGCCTTCCACCTGATGGCCCAACTCGCGGGCGAGCGTTGCCACGCCGCCCATGAACGTACCGGCGACGCCAAGGATATGCAGTTTCATCGCGCGATCAGCCGACCTCGGGCACGGGCTTCAACGCCGAAATGATGCGTGCGAACACGTCGTCCAGCGAGCCCACGCCATCGACGACGCTGAGCTTGCCGCGCTGGCGGAAGAAGTCCACTACCGGCTCGGTCTGATCCGAATACACCTTCAGGCGCGTGCGCACCGACTCGGGCGTGTCGTCGGCGCGGCCTTCGGCCTTGGCGCGGCCGGCGATGCGCTCCACCAGCAGCTCGGAGGGCACGTCCAGCTGCACCGCGGCGTCCATCGGCTGCCCGATGCGCTCCAACAATGCGGTCAGCGCATCGGCCTGGGCCAGGTTGCGCGGATAACCGTCCAGGATGAAACCGCCCTTGGTGTCCTCCTGGGAAAAACGGTTTTCCAGCATGCCCAGCAGGATCTCGTCGGAGACCAGTTCACCGCGGGCCATCACTTCCCTGGCCTCGATGCCCAGCTTGCTTTCGGCGGCCACCTCGGCGCGCAGCAGGTCGCCGGTGGAAATGTGCGGGACCTGCAGGTGTTCCTTCAGGCGCACGGCCTGGGTGCCCTTGCCGGAGCCGGGGGGGCCGAGAAGTACCAATCGCATCGCTGTCTCCTGTGTCTGAATATGGCGCTGGCCAGGGCTGTGTACCTGGGCCACACGGGGCCGGCGCTACACTCGCAGCAGCCTCTCAACCAGCCCGGCAAACGGCAATCAGCTTAACGCATCCTTGCCGGCCGCCGGCATTCATATTCCTGGAATCCCCATGCCTTCTGGAACACTGCTCTACGCCCAGTCCGGCGGCGTCACGGCCGTCATCAATGCCACCGCCTCGGCCGTCATCCAGACCGCGCGCAAGCGCAAGGTCAAGGTGCTGGCCGCGCGTGACGGCATCCTTGGCGTGTTGCGCGAGCAGCTCATCGACACCTCCAAAGAGTCGATCGCCGACATCCGCGCCCTCGCCCACACCCCGGGCGGCGCATTCGGTTCGTGCCGGCTCAAGCTCAAGTCGCTGGAAGAGGATCGGGCGAAGTACGAGCGCCTGATCGACGTCTTCCGCGCCCACGACGTGCGCTGGTTCCTCTACAACGGCGGCAACGATTCGGCCGACACCGCCTTGAAGGTCTCCCGCCTGGCCGCCGAGTACGACTACCCGCTGCACTGCATCGGCGTGCCCAAGACGATCGACAACGACCTCGCACTGACCGACTGCAGCCCCGGATTCGGCTCGGCGGCGAAATACACCGCGGTGTCGGTGCGCGAGGCCGCACTGGACGTCGTGGCGATGGCGGAGACCTCCACCAAGGTCTTCATCTACGAGGCGATGGGCCGCCACGCCGGCTGGCTGGCCGCATCGGCCGGGCTGGCCGGCGAAGGTCCCGACCAGGCGCCCCATCTCATCCTGTTGCCGGAGCGGACCTTTGACGAGGCCGATTTCCTGGCCAAGGTGAAAGCCACCGTCGAGCGCGTCGGCTATTGCGTGGTGGTTGCCAGCGAAGGCATCCGCGACGCCGATGGCAGGTTCATCGCCGACGCGGGCGGTCGCACCGATTCGTTCGGGCACAAGCAGCTTGGCGGCGTCGCCTCGCACCTGGCCGGACGGGTGCAGGACACGCTGGGTTACAAGGTCCACTGGGCGCTGCCGGACTACCTGCAACGCTCTGCGCGGCACCTGGCGTCCAAGACCGATCTGGAGCATGCGCAGGCCGTTGGCACCGCCGCGGTGGAGTACGCGCTGGACGGAATGAACGCGATGATGCCGGTGATCGTGCGCACCGCCGATGCGCCCTACCGCTGGAAAGTGGAAGCCGCGCCTTTGTCGAAGATCGCCAACAAGGAAAAAACCCTGCCGGCCGGATTCATCCGCCGCGACGGCTATGGGATTACCGCCAAGGCGCGGGCCTACCTCGGCCCGCTGATCCACGGCGAAGCGCCGCCGCCGTATGGCGCGGACGGGTTACCCAGGTACGTCACGCTGAAAAACGTGGCCGTACCCGCATTGCTTGCGCCCTGGCACGAATAAGGGGTTTCACGCTGTGCCATAGTCGCGGGGCAATCGGAAATTCCACGTAGTCCACTTCTATCTGGGGAGGAGTTCATGCTGGAGCATTACGGTCTGTACCTGGCGCTTGGCTGCGCTGTCATCGCGATCCTGTACGGGATCATCTCGGCGCGTTGGATCAACGCGCAACCCGCCGGCAACGAACGCATGCAGGAGATCGCGGGGGCGATCCAGGAAGGCGCACGCGCGTATCTCAACCGGCAATACCTGACCATCTCCGTTGCCGGGGTGGTCCTGTTCGTTTTGATCGCCCTGATGCTGGGCTGGTGGACGGCGGGCGGTTTCGCATTGGGCGCGATCCTGTCGGGCGCGGCCGGCTATATCGGAATGAACGTGTCGGTGCGTGCCAACGTGCGAACCGCCGAGGCCGCAAGGCGCGGCATCGGTCCGGCGATGGACGTGGCGTTCCGTGGGGGTGCGATCACCGGCATGCTGGTGGTCGGACTGGGCCTGCTCGGCGTGGCGGGATACTGGCTGCTGCTGGCCAGCAGGGGCATCGTCGGCGAGCCGGCTTTGCACGCCCTGATCGGGCTGGCGTTCGGATCATCGCTGATCTCGATCTTCGCCCGGCTGGGCGGCGGCATCTTCACCAAGGGTGCGGACGTGGGCGCGGACCTGGTCGGCAAGGTCGAGGCCGGGATTCCCGAGGATGACCCGCGCAACCCCGCGGTGATTGCCGACAACGTCGGCGACAACGTCGGCGACTGCGCGGGCATGGCGGCCGACCTGTTCGAGACCTACGCGGTGACGGTGATCGCCACGATGCTGCTGGGCTACCTGATGGTGGACCAGGTCGGCCCCAATGGCGTGCTGTATCCGCTGGTATTGGGCGGCGTGTCGATCATCGCCTCGATCATCGGCACGCTGTTCGTCAAGGTGAAGGCTGGCGGCTCGATCATGGGCGCGTTGTACAAGGGGGTGATCGTGTCGGCCGTGCTTTCGGCGATCGCGTTCTACCCGGTGACCACGATCCTGATGGCCGACTTCAGCGGCGGCACGATCAACCTGTACCTGTGCGCGCTGGTGGGGCTGGCGCTCACCGGCGCGATCGTCTGGATCACCGAGTACTACACCGGCACCCAGTACAAGCCGGTGCGCCACATCGCGCAGGCATCGACCACCGGCCACGGGACCAACATCATCGCCGGGCTGGGGATCTCGATGAAGTCCACCGCCTGGCCGGTGCTGTCGGTGTGCGCCGCGATCTGGGCCTGCCAGATGCTCGGTGGCCTGTACGGCATCGCGACGGCGGCAACGGCGATGCTCTCGATGGCGGGCATGATCGTCGCCCTGGATGCCTATGGCCCGATCACCGACAACGCCGGCGGGATCGCCGAGATGGCCGACCTGCCGCCGGAGGTCCGCGACATCACCGACCCGCTGGACGCGGTCGGCAACACCACCAAGGCGGTGACCAAGGGGTATGCGATCGGTTCGGCCGCGCTGGCGGCACTGGTGCTGTTCGCCGACTACACGCACAACCTGCAGACCCACAATCCGGGCGAGATCTTCACCTTCGACCTGTCCGACTACCGGGTGATCATCGGCCTGCTGATCGGCGGCCTGATTCCGTACCTGTTCGGTGCGATGGCGATGGAGGCGGTCGGCCGCGCGGCCGGTGCGGTGGTGGAGGAAGTCCGCCGCCAGTTCCGCGAGATCCCCGGGATCATGGCCGGCACCGCCCGGCCGGACTACTCGCGCGCGGTCGACATGCTGACCAGGTCGGCGATCAAGGAGATGATCCTGCCGTCACTGCTTCCTGTCGCGGTGCCAATCGTGGTGGGACTCGTACTGGGTCCTGTGGCACTAGGGGGCGTTCTCATCGGAACCATCGTCACCGGGCTGTTCGTGGCGATCTCGATGACCACCGGCGGCGGCGCCTGGGACAACGCCAAGAAGTACATCGAGGACGGCAACTTCGGCGGCAAGGGCAGCGAGGCCCACATGGCCGCGGTGACCGGCGATACGGTCGGCGATCCGTACAAGGACACCGCCGGCCCGGCGATCAACCCGCTGATCAAGATCATCAACATCGTGGCCCTTCTGATGGTGCCGCTGCTTTGATGGGCGGTCGCGCGTAACTGCGTAAAGCAGTAAAAAAAAGCCCCGCTTCGGCGGGGCTTTTTCCTGGGCGGCGTTCACTGGATTGCCGCGTGGACCGTCAGCGCGAGGACTCCACAAACGCGCCACGCTCCAGATCGAACCACGCCGTGCACAGGCGTTGCTGGCTCTCCACCACGGCAAACGAGGCACGCCACAGGTCGATGCCGGCGGCCTTCTCTCCCGCGCTGAAATCAGCTTCGGTGAAGGGCGCGACGCCCACGCACCAGCGCAGCCGGTCGCCTTCAAGCGACATCGGCAGTGCGAACTCGAAGCTGCCTTCGATGCTGGCCCCTGGGGCCACCTTGGCCGCCAACGGCGTCGGCGGAGAGGTCGGCGCCGGCGTCGGCAACGGCAAGGCTTCGTGGCTGATGGTGACGCCGCCCTCCTCGTCCACGGCGAAGAACGGTGTCGGCACCGCGCCCGCGGCGTGCTGGCGCGAGAGCACCGCGTGGCGATCGCCGCGATCAAACACGGCCAGCGGTGCATCGCTGGCGTTGTCGATCCGGTACGCCACCTTCAACAAACGCTCCGATGGCGAATAGTCGAAGCTGGCTTTCACAGCCGCGAGGGTTCCAGTGGCTTCGGTGCTGACGGCGCGGCTTGCAGACATTGAATCAGGCTCCGGAGCTTTCGAGGATGGGTCGACCACGCCAGCCGGTTGGGTCGGCCCCACGACACCCGATACTGCCGGCGTCGCTGCGCACGCACAACCCGCTGCCAACACGACCACTGCGGCGAGGGCCGCCGCAGTGGTCGATCGTGGCAGGGGTCGGCCGTTACGAAGATTGGTCATGCAGACTCCGCGTTTGGCCCGATCTTACAGGGTGTAGTTCGGCCGGTCCGGCAAGCCCAGCTCCTGACGGAAGCCGTTCTCGGTCAGATGATGGGGGTTGGCGGTGGTGGGCGGCGTGGACGGATCACCGTCGAAGTCGAAGGCGGGAGCGCTGGTCTCCAGACCAACCGCCTGGCGCTCCGCGTTCGGCACGCTGCCCGAATCCGGGCCTTCGCCGCGATAGGTACCCGGCTGGAAGGTGCCGGTGACACCGTTATAGGCATGCGACATCTCGTGGTAGAGCACGCCGATCGGGGTCGGGAAGGCGTCCATGTGGAAGCTCGGGTTGTAGCTGATGGTCACGTTGCCGCCAGCACCCGCGCGACCGTTGACGATGTCCGCGTCGCGGCTGAAGGTCTGCGCGTAGCCGTTCTGCTCGCTGGCGAGCTCACGGATGGTGACGACGTTGCCCTTCTTCTCGGCCGCCGCGTCGAACTCGGCCAGCATCTTCTGCCCGACTGGCGAGGCGCGCAGCATGTCCAGCTCCGCACCGATGCGCTGGGTGAACGCCTCCGAGCCCTCGACCTTGATGCTCTGGCCCAGCGAGGGGTCGATCTCCACGTTCACCACGGTGTCGTTGGCTGCGGTGGCGGAATTGATCACGTTGCCCACCGACTGCGCATGGATGACGTTGTTGCCGCCCGCGGTGTCGACCTTGTTTTTGCCCGAGCCGGTGTAGATCACGTCGTTGCCGGTGCCGCTGCGGATCACGTCGTCGCCGCGCCCGCCGGAGATGATGTTGTTGCCGTTGCCGCCGTGGATGACGTCGTTGCCCGCTCCGCCTTCGATGAAATTGTCGCCCGCGCCGCCGTGGATGGTGTCATCGCCATCGCCGCCGTGGATCACGTCGACCGCGCCGCCGCCGTGGATGGTGTCATTGCCGCTGTTGCCGAAGATGTCGTTACGGCCACCGGTGGTAATGATCGTGTCGTCACCGGCGCCGCCGTCGATGCGGTCATCGCCCGCGCCGGTCTGGATGAAGTCATTGCCATCGCCGCCGTCGACCACGATGTTGACCTTGACGTTTGGGGCTACGCAGATCACGTCGTCACCGGCACCGGCGCGGATGGTCAGCTCCTGACTTTCGCCCAGACGCATCTCGTACTGCTCGCCGTTGACGGTGACATCCAGGGTCCCGTCGTCGCGCTGGCCGACGTTGACTCGGTCATCACCCGCGCCGGTGGTCAGCACCAGCTGGTCACTGCTGACGTAGGTTCGGCCGTAGCCGGCGTCGGCCATGGTCTGCTCGCGGGTGATCTCGACCTGCTCTCCCTTGTGGATCTCGGCGCGCTCGACGGTCTTGCCGTCCGGCGTGCTGTCCGGCGGCAACGGCTTGCCACGCGAGCTGCCCTGGATCTCCACCGCATCGGCCGATTTGCCCTTTCCCTCGCCCACCGGATCGGCGGTGGAGACGCAGGTCGGCGGCGCGGCTTCACGCTCGGCAGGGTTGTTCCAGTAGTCGTTCGACTGCAGGCGCGGATCGGTGTGGGACTGGGTGGCGGACGGGTTGAGCGACAGGGACATGTCAGGTACCGGTTCAGTGGACTTGCCCTATAGATACGCACTGGTACGGAGCGCGCCAAGCTGGGGCATACCCGAGGGCGATCCGGCCGCCAAACCAAAAAATCCCTTGAAGTGCCGGCAGCATTGCCGTTGCTGCATCGCAGCAGCTGGACGGGTAAAATGGCCGGCTTTCCCGGCGTCGCAACCGACGCCCTACCTCCTGGAGCAATCATGGGTCTGGACCACGTCACCACCGGCGACAATCCACCGGAAGAAATCAACGTCATCATCGAAATCCCGAAGGATGCCGAGCCGGTGAAGTACGAGGTCGACAAGGAATCGGGAGCGATTTTCGTCGACCGCATCCTGTCCACGCCGATGCGCTACCCGTGCAACTACGGCTACGTGCCCAACACCCTGTGTGGGGATGGCGATCCCGCGGACGTGATGGTCATCCTGCCGCTGCCGCTGATCCCGGGATCGGTCATCCGCTGCCGCCCGGTGGGCGTGCTCAACATGAGCGATGAGGCCGGCAAGGACGAGAAGATCCTCGCGGTGCCGGTCGCCGCGGTGTTCGCCGGTTACGCCCACATCCACGACATCGACCAGGTGAGCCCGCACTGGTGCGAGCGCATCGGCCACTTCTTCGAGCACTACAAGGATCTGGAGAAGGACAAGTGGGTCCGGCTGGACGGCTGGGGCAACGCCGCCGAGGCCAAGGCCGTGCTGGTGGATGCGATGAAGCGTCACCAGGCGGACGTAGAGGGCGCGCCTGCGCGCTGATCCGCGTCCTTCGAAAGTGGACGAAAGCCGCCGGACAGGCGGCTTTTTTGGTTGCAGCGCGCGAGGATACGGCGTGGCAAATCCGCGCGCCGCGCTGCCCAGTGGGAATGGCGCACAGAACCGGAACCGGAACCGGCGAGCCAGCCGCCTCGATCCCACCAATGAAAAACGGCCCCGTTACCGGGGCCGTTTTCCTTGTTACTCAACTGGTCAATGAACCGATCAGAAGTTCTGCTGGTACTTCAGGTACATGAAGCGACCGATGTCGTAGCCGCCGTAGTACGCGAAGTTCGAGTTGGGCTGGCTGTGCATGATCGGGCCGTAATGGCCGAACACGTTGTTCGCACCGATCGACACCTTCGCATTCCACGGAGCCTTCCAACCGACCTGAACGTCGTGGAACGTCGAGCCGCCTACGCGGTTGTACTTGACGATCTTGCCGTTGGTGTCCGGAGCCTGGTACTGCGGAATATTGCAGCGATCCAGATAGCAGTTGTCCTTCGTCCCGGAGTAGTAGCGCATGCCCCACGACGCACTGAAGTCACCCTGCGACCAGCTCAGGTTGGCGTTGGACCGCACGCGGAAGTTGCTACCAAATCCGTTGTACTGGGAGGGCACAACGTCAACGTCATCCGTCTGCCGCTGTTCGTACTTGCTGACGTAAGTGGACTGCCAGTTGAGGCCGAACCGACCGTAGTCCGTGTCCATCCGATACCCGACATCAAGGTCAAAACCTTCGGTCTCGGTGTAGCCGGCGTTACGCATGCCGTAGGTGAGGTCGGTGACAATTCCCAGCACCGGATCGCGGCTGAAGTTGTTGCAGCGCGACTCGATCCCGGCAATGTAGCAGTCACGCAGGATCTGGTTGGGGCTATCGGAAACCACCGTATCGGTGATCTTGATGTTCCACCAGTCCAGGCCAACGCTGAGGCCCTGCACGTAGTTCGGGCTGTATACAAATCCGATGGTCTTGGACTTGGCCAGCTCAGGCTGCAGGTTCGGGTTGGAGCCGCTGGTGAACGGCACCGGAGTCTGATCCGCTTCGCTGTCCACCGGGATGAAGCCCTGCTTCAACTGGCGGTAGTTCGCTGCAACGTCCTGCAGGCATCGTGCACTGCCGCGTGCGGCACCGTAGATGCTGTCGCACGGATCGCTGAAGTTCGTGGTGAAGGTCTGCGAACCGCCGCCGTACAGGTCACTGATGGTCGGGGCACGGAAGCCGTCAGCCCAGGTTCCGCGGACGAGCAGGTCGTCGAACGGACGCCACTTGAAGCCGAACTTGTTGTTGGTGGTGTCACCGAAACTGTCGTAGTCCGAATAGCGGCTTGCGACGTTGAGGGTGAGCTCCTTGGCAAACGCGACATCAGCCAGCACCGGAATGCTCAGCTCGCCGTAGAACTCGTCAAGCGTGTAGCGGCCGTAGGTGTTGCCGGACGCGAGGTTGGTCGAGTCACCAGTCTGTGCAATCGCGTCCGGTGAGAATCCGCCCTGTTCCTTGCGGGTCTCGTAGCCGATCGCAAAGCCAAGGTCGCCAGCGGGAAGCGTGAACAGCGAGCCCGCCAGGTTGGCGAAGTAGCTGTTGGTCTGCGTCGAGCCGGTGGCGTGCTCTTCCTTGAACAGGTAGCCGATCACGTTCGGGTCGTCGAGGGAGTTGGCGACCGCACCGGTGCCGAAGCCCGCAAACGGGTTCCATGGCACGCAACCGGCAATTTCGGCGCCGGGGGTGCCGCAAACGACATTGCCCTGACCATTGACAAACGACGGACCCACGGCATTGGCCACATTCGGGATGTAGAAGTTGCCGTTGTTCGTGGTGGTGAGGTTGGTCTCGTTGTACAGAGTGCCCACGTCCCAGTCGAAGTAACGATCGGCCAGCTGGAACGAACCTTCAATGGCTGCGGTGAAACGCCAGGTGGTCAGATCGCTCTGCGTGGTACGGGGGGTTTCCCAACCGCGGCGGCGCCAGTCGATATCGGTGCCTGGAACCGGGTTGAAGGCACTGTCGCCAGACATCGGCGTATCAAACGCCGCCGACTGCATCGGGTAGCCGGCAATCTGGCGGAACGAATCGCGCTGGTTGTAGGCCAGGTCGCTGGTGAAACGGATGTTGTCGGTGATTTCCCAGTTGGCGCTGGCGAACAGCGAGCGACGCTCCTGCGGGGTACGCAGATGCATCTGGTCCGAGGCGCGACTGGTGTCGGCCGAGGTCTGCGGATGGAAGTTACCGGCGCCGATGGCATTGCTGCCACGATCAGGCGCCATCCACTGTTCAGTGGCTTCGTCGTACCAGTTACCCCATTGGCCAACAGTAGTCAGGCTTGCGCTCGGATAGCCCGGACGCGTGTCCTCGGAGAACCAGCGATCCTTGGCCCAGACTTCGTCTTCCTGATGGTACTCGGCACCGATGGTGACCGAGCCGCGATCGCCGGAGAATCCGGTAACGAAGTCGTAGTTCTGGACCGTGCCGTCGCCCTGGCCGTACTGGCCGTAATAAGCATTGACTTCCGCGCCGTCGAAGTTGCTGCGGGTGATGATGTTGATCACGCCGGCAATCGCGTCGGAGCCATAAATCGAGGACGCGCCGTCCTTCAGGACCTCAATGCGCTCGACAACGGCGGACGGAATGGTGGAGACGTCCTGGTAGCCGCTGGTGCTGATGCCCAGGCGCTTGCCATTGATCAGTACCAGGGTGCGCTGGGCGCCCAGATTGCGCAGGTCGATGTACGAACCACCGGCTTCCTGGTTGGCGGTCAGCGGCGAGGCGCGGCTGAACGCAGGAGAACCGGCAGCAGAGATGTTCTGCAGGATGTCGGCGACCGAGCTGAAGCCCTGGTTCTCGATGTCTGCACGCGAAATCATCAGGACCGGCTGTGCGGTCTCGACGTCGACCTGGCGGATACGCGAGCCGGTGACTTCAATGCGGTCAAGGGTGGTGGCCTGGGAAGCCGGGGCTTCCTGTGCGCCGGCAATGGCCGGCACAAGTGCCACTGCGACAGCGGCCGGCAGCATGCCGAGACGCAGCGCGGGGCGCAGATTGCGGTAATTCATCGGGGTCTATCTCCAATAACGTTATGGGCGTGTTAAACGCCCCGAACACGCTACGACCCAAACCCCTTCGCTGCTTTGCCCTGGACGGTCTATGACTTTGCCGATCCTGCCCTCCCGGTGAGGGTGGCTGCTTTGCGGTAGCTGGTCGCCGAGGTCTGGTAACGCGCCCGGAACGCCCGGGCGAAGCTGCAGCAGTTGTCAAAGCCCGACGCGGCGGCGACCTCCCCCACCATCATCTGGCTGTCGCGCAGCATTTCGGCGGCCTGCTCCAGGCGCATCCGTGCCGATGCCGACTGCGGGCTTTCGCCGTACAGGCCATGGAAGGTCTTGGAGAAATACCAGCTGGAGAAGCTGGTCAGCTCCGCCAGTTCACTGATGCGCACGACCCGATCACGGTTGCCATAGAGGTACATGTGCGCGCGCTGAAGGCGTCCAAACACCTGGCGCTTGCGTCGGCGTGACCGACCCGGACACATGGGGATGTTGGCGCTCATCTCGCTCTGCATCGACGCCAGCTTCAGGAGCAACGGGCGCATGGCTCCGATCGTGGCTGCGGTGTTCAGCGTCGGTGCGGCCTCCAGACGACGGACGGCGGAGCGCCACAGATCGAGGAACATGCGCGCCTCATGCAGCTGCAGGTGGCCGCGGCCCGGATAGAGACCCGGCTCGGCCATTTCGCTGGCGGCCTGCAGCATCTCCGCCCCAAGTCCGAGTCCGATGCACACGCCATGGCGGTCGGACTGGATGCTGGGGCGGGAGTCGCGCTCGAAGGCGATCCAGTCGCCGCGGCGAAGGCGGAACTTGCCCTCCCGCGCTTCGACCCAGGAGCTACCGCGCACCTGGACCCAGATGGAATAGATGGTTGGCGGCAGTTGCAGGCTGCCCAGACGCGACGCGCCCATACAACGGACCTGTGCTTCGTTATCGGACGGCTCTACCTGCAACTGCTGACCGCGGTCAGCCCACACCAGACTTTCCATCTTGAACTCCTGGACAACGTGCCTAACAAGGCCGGCATGTTTGCCTGATCGGCCCGAAGAGTTCCGTGGGTTTGCAAAAACTTGCACGAAATTGTGCCGAATCAGCTGACGACAAAACTCCGAAAGCAATTTACCATTGAATTTCAATGGCTTGCTGAACGGCGAACGTCCTTCTATTCGGCCCCGTCCAGCGTGGCGAAGCCGATATCGCCGCCGTCGACCTCGGCCAGGGTGATGAACAACTGGCCGCTGCGCGGGTTGAATGTGAAGGCGCGGGTGGCGGCACGACGATCGGCGTCCAGGCAGACCTCCCGTCCGTCACCCCCACGGTCGTGAATCAACAGCGACTGGCAGCCGGGGGTACGCCTGACCAGATAGGTGCCACCGTCGCCGGCGGCCGCCCAGGCGTGTTGCCAGCGTGCCAGTCCTTCCTGCAACTGCACTGGCCGGATGCTTTCAGGTCGAAGATCGGGATCCGCCTGCCACAGGCCGGAATCGCCCAGGCGCGAGAAAATGACGCGGTCGCGCGGTGCATCCACCTGTATCCGGGTCACGTCGTCCACGCTGGCCAGCGGTGCATCCGGACGTTCCGGGTCAGCGAACAGGCTGAGGCGCAGCCGGCCGTCGCCGCGGTCGGCCAGGACCAGGAGGCGCTGATCCGGCCCGCCAGGGCCCGGGGCGAACGCCACCTGGACGGGTTCGCGGACCGGCACCGGCAGGCGGGTGATGCGGCCGCTGTCGGTAAACACCTCGAACACCCCGGGGTCTCCCGAGCCCGGCGGCGCCCCGCGCTGGCTGCCGACCAGCACGACGCGCTTGCTGTCGCTGGACCACGCAGCCGGCTGACGTGAGTCGGGCTGTATGCCTTCCAGCATCCGGAGCGATGCGGGGTCCTCGACATCGCCCCACCACAAGCCAAAGGGACCGGCGCGGTCGGAGGCAAACACCAGCTGGCGACCGTCAGGGGCGATCGACGGTACGCGGTCACGCCCTGACGAGGCGAAAAGGCGACCGCCTATCTGCTCGCCGGTGCCGCTGAAGCGATAGATGCCGAATCGGGCGTGGCGCAGAACGTAGGCGATGGACGCCACGTTACGGGCGACAGCGGGCTGCTCGGCATCCTCGACGCCGAGGTCGACGTGATTGCCGCTGGCGATATCGAAGTGGAAAAGATGACTGACGCCTTCGCTCCGCCGCGCATACACGAACCCGCTGTTGTCTGGGAGCCACTCCCAACCGAGGATCTCACCGCCCATCCGGGTCAGGCGTTCGGCGTTGCCCCCGGCGGCGGGAATGCGCCAGAAGTCAGCCAGTGGTGCATTGCGCAGGAATACGATCCACCGGCCATCCGGGGAGTAGCGCGGGGACGAGTCAAGGCGGTCGGGGTCGGCGTCGTACTCGATGGCGCGGAGTTCGCCGCTGGCCAGATCAAGCACCTGCAATCCGGGGCCGCTGCCGTGGTCCAGGATGAAACCATCGCCTTCGGGCGTCCAGCTGAAATCAGGCTGTCGGTCGGGATCACAGGTACCCACGGTGCGCTCACCGCGCCCCGTCGCGCGTACCACCATGAAACGACAGTCCTCGCCCGGCGTAATCCGCAGGAACGCGATGTCACGGCCTTCGGGCGACCACTGGGGGGAGGAGTCCTCGGCCATGCCTTCGGGGAAGGTCAACTGGCGCGGGGCGACCGGGGCGGTGGTCTGCATCATTATCGCGATGTTGCGCTGGCCCGGCGGGATGGCCATGTAGGCCACCAGCCCGCCGCCGGGACTGAGCGTGGGCGCCAGTTCGAATCCGGGCGCGGAGGTGATCAGGAACGGCTCGATCCGACCGGTGATCTGCGGTTGCGCATTTGCCGAATTCCGATCGACCGTTGGTGATGTCTGCCGGCCGGTCAGCCACCACACAGCGATAAGGGCCAATGCGAGTATCAGAAATGCCGCTGCCAGGAGCGGCCAGCCGCGCCATGCCGAGCGTGGCTGCGTCCTGTTTGCGGCACGCATCGCGTCGGGTCCAGTGCTTGGCGGTGCCTTCGCGGGGTCCGAAACAGTCGGTGTCGGCGGCTGCGGGGCCGGTACGTCCGATGGGTCATCTGCGACCACGACCGGCTCCACCGCCACCGGGTTCGGCGCGACAGACGGGTCGACCACCGGCTCCGCACCAGCCTTGTCGCCCGTTTCAACGGGGGAAGTCTGCTGGCCAGGGTTCTCAACGCTGGCGAGCAGCCGATAGCCGCCCTTGGCGATGGTCTCGATGTAACGCGGGTCGCTGCGCACTTCCTGGAAGGCCTTGCGCAACTGGGTCACCGCCTGGGTCAGCACGTCATCGCTGGGCAGGGTGTCCGGCCAGACCTGCTCCAGAAGCGTCTCGCGGCTGACCACCCGGTCCGCGCTGTCCACCAGCACCAGCAGCACCGCCATTGCCTTGGGCGTCACGCGGAACGGGCGCCGCGCGCCCGGCGCGTGGATTTCGCGCGACAGGACGTCGACCGTGCATTGACCAATGCGCAGTCTTTCAGGCGAGGGGGACGCGTCAGGCGGCAACATGAATACGCACGATTATCCGGGTGCGAAGCCAATTCACCATATGCCCAAAGTCCACTACCGGCAGGGTCGGCAAATCGGGGGGCTTCATCCGGCAAACGGTAACACCCGGCGCGCGCCGCCGTTTACGCGATGTGCGCATGCCGGACAACCGCCCTGCGCGATTGCCCGGCGCCCCGGTTACACCTTGGAGTAGATCTCCCCGCCGGCGGCACGGAACTCGGCTGCCTTCTCCGCCATGCCTTCGGCAATCTCCTGGCTGTCCCTATGCGCGTTGTCATCGTTGTCGGGGACGGAAGCCTTGCCGCCGAATTCGTTGCGCACGTCCTGGGTGATCTTCATCGAGCAGAAGCTTGGCCCGCACATGGAACAGAAGTGCGCGGACTTGTGGGCATCCTTGGGCAGGGTCTCGTCGTGGTACTCCGTCGCCCGATCCGGATCCAGACCGAGATTGAACTGGTCCTGCCAGCGAAACTCGAAGCGCGCCTTGGACAGCGCGTTGTCCCGCGCCTGCGCGCCGGGATGCCCCTTGGCCAGGTCGGCGGCGTGGGCGGCGATCTTGTAGGCCATCAGGCCCTCGCGCACGTCCTCCTTGTTCGGCAGGCCCAGGTGCTCCTTTGGCGTGACGTAGCAGAGCATCGCGCAACCGTACCAGCCAATCATGGCCGCCCCGATGGCCGAAGTGATGTGGTCGTAGCCGGGCGCGATGTCGGTGGTCAGCGGGCCCAGCGTATAGAACGGCGCCTCGCCGCACGACTCCAACTGCTTGTCCATGTTTTCCTTGATCAGGTGCATCGGCACGTGTCCGGGCCCCTCGACCATGGTCTGCACGTCGTGTTTCCAGGCGATCCGGGTCAGCTCGCCAAGGGTCTCCAGCTCGGCGAACTGGGCGGCGTCGTTGGCGTCGGCGATCGAACCGGGACGCAGACCATCGCCGAGGCTGAAGGCCACGTCATAGGACTTCATGATGTCGCAGATGTCCTCGAAGTGCTCGTAGAGAAAGCTCTCCTTGTGGTGGGCCAGACACCACTTGGCCATGATCGAGCCGCAACGGGAGACGATGCCGGTGACGCGTTTCGCGGTAAGGGGCACGTAGCGCAGCAGGACGCCGGCGTGGATGGTGAAGTAGTCCACGCCCTGCTCGGCCTGCTCGATGAGCGTGTCGCGGAAAATCTCCCAGGTGAGGTCCTCGGCGCGGCCGTCGACCTTCTCCAGCGCCTGGTAGATCGGCACCGTGCCGATCGGCACAGGCGAGTTGCGGATGATCCACTCGCGGGTCTCGTGGATGTACTTGCCGGTGGACAGGTCCATGACGTTGTCGGCGCCCCAGCGGATCGCCCAGACCAGCTTCTCCACCTCCTCGGCAATGCCGGAGGACACCGCGGAGTTGCCGATGTTGGCGTTGACCTTGGTCAGGAAGTTGCGGCCGATGATCATCGGCTCACTCTCGGGGTGGTTGATGTTGCACGGGATGATCGCGCGGCCGCGGGCGACCTCGTCGCGCACGAACTCCGGGGTGATCCGCTTCTGGATGTTGGCGCCGAAGCTGTGTCCGGGGTGCTGGTAAAGCAGGTGCGCCTCGGTGATCGCGTCCATCCGCTGGTTTTCGCGGATGGCGATGTATTCCATCTCCGGGGTGACCATGCCGCGGCGCGCATAGTGCATCTGGGTGACGTTGACGCCCGCAACCGCGCGGCGTGGCAGCGGACGGTTGCCGAAGCGCACCGCGTCCAGGCGGGCATCGTCTGCGCGCACGCGGCCGAAGCTGGAGCTCAACCGGTCCAGCACTTCGCTGTCGCCACGATCTGCAATCCAGGCCGCGCGCAGCGGCGCCAGGCCGGCGGACAGGTCGATGCGCGCGTCGGGATCGGTGTAGGGGCCGGAGGTGTCGTAGATCGCCAGCGGCGCATTGTCCTCACCACCGAAAGCGGTCGGCGTGCGTTCCAACACGACCTCGCGCATCGCCACGCGAAGGTCGGGGCGGGAGCCCGGGACGTGCACCTTCCGAGAGCCGGGCATGGGCCGGACCACGTCGGCGGAAAGTTGGTCGGCCTGTTGGACCAGCGCGCTGGAAGGCAGATGGTCGGTCGTCTGGGACACCGGCACGCCGGAGGGATTGGGGGACAGTGCAGTCATTGGGATTCTTCCGCTGAATGTGGCAGGCCGCGCGGGGCGGGCTGGTGCGAAGGGTTCGCAGGCACACAAAGCGGAGGCGCACGGACGCCAGGCGTCCGGCAAAGCTCCCTACGGCGGTATCAACCGCGTCAGGTTCGAAGGGTGTTTCTCAACCGCGCATTGGAACTGGCGCGCGGTACCCCCGCTTGTGGCCGCATTGGACCATGGACAGCCGCCAGCGACCACAGTCGCGCTCGATATGGCGCAATCCGACCCCTGGAAGCTGTCCGGACAAAGGCGCCGGAGACGCGGTTTTCCTTGCGTGTCGGGCGTCAGGGAGACCGCGCGGATAAAACAGTTGACATCTGCGTTCGCTGCGTGTTTAGGTCGATCCATGACGCAGCGCAGCATCCATCGCAGCAAAATCATGACGGCCCCGACCACGGCGCCCGCGCCTGCGGTCGGCCGCGGCAGCGCCGCGCTGACCACCGGTCTCCTCATTCTCGTAACCCTCCTTATTACCGTCCTTACAGGCGCGGGGTTCGGGTACGTGTAGACCACACAGACCCAGTAACAGGAACCGGACCCCGCGCCCCAAAAAGGCGCGGGGTTTTTCGTTTCAGGACTCCCGATTCCGTCCACCCACCCAGCCGGACCCGCCGGCAGCGAAAGGAAAGTCAACGTGAGAAGCAACGCCATCAAGTCAGGTCCCGCCCATGCCCCGGCCCGCGCGATGCTGCGCGCCACCGGCATGGACGATGCGGCGATCGCCAAGCCGCTGGTCGCCGTGGTGCACACGTGGACGGACGTATCGCCGTGCAACATCAACCTGCGCGACCTGGCGCGGCACGCCGCCGACGGCGTCCGAGAAGGCGGCGGTACGCCGGTCGAGTTCAACACCATCGCCGTCACCGACGGCATCGCGATGGGCAGCGACGGCATGCGGGCCTCGCTGGCCTCCCGCGAGACCATCGCCGACTCGATCGAACTGGCGGTGATGGGCCATTGCCTGGACGCGATGGTGCTGCTGGTGGGCTGCGACAAGACCCTGCCCGCAGCCGCGATGGCGGCGGCGCGGCTGGATATCCCGACGGTGATCCTCTACGGCGGCACGATCATGCCGGGCCAGTGCCCGACCGGCGAAAAGTCGCTGACGGTGCAGGACGTGTTCGAAGCGGTCGGCGCGCACGCGGCCGGCCACATCAACGACGCCGAGCTGGCGGATGTCGAGCGCCACGCCTGCCCCGGCGCTGGCGCCTGCGGCGGCCAGTTCACCGCCAACACGATGGCGATGGTGCTGACTTTCCTGGGCCTGTCGCCGCTGCAGCTCAACGACATCCCCGCCACGCATGGCGACAAGCCTGCCGCGGCGCACGCCTGCGGGCGAATGGTGATGGAGCAGTTGGGCCGGGGCGGTCCGCTGCCACGGCAGTTGCTGACCCCGGTCTCGCTGCGCAACGCCGCCCGCGCGGTCTCGGCTACGGCCGGTTCGACCAACTGCGCGATGCATCTACTGGCGATCGCCCACGAGGCCGGCGTGGCCTTCGACCTGGAGGAGTTCCAGCAGGCATCGGCGGTCCCGGTCATCGCCGACCTGAAACCCGGTGGACGCTATACCGCCGCGGAGCTGTTCACCTTCGGCGGTGTCGCCCTGGTGGCCGATGAGCTGCGCGCTGCCGGCCTGATCGAGGACATGCCCACCGTCACCGGCCGTAGTCTGTTCGAGGAGCTGGACGCGTTGCCGGCGGCCGCCGAGCAGGACGCGGTGCGGCCGGTGACCGATCCGATCAAGCCGACTGGAGGATTCTCGATCCTGTACGGCGACCTCGCCCCCGAAGGCTGCATCGTCAAGCTAGCCGGCCACGGCCAGAACCATTTCGAAGGCCCGGCGCGGGTGTTCAACTCCGAGGAGAGCTGCTTCGCCGCGGTCCAGGCGCGCAGGGTCAACGCCGGCGACGTGGTCGTGATCCGCTTCGAAGGCCCCGCCGGCGGCCCGGGCATGCGCGAGATGCTGGCGGTCACCGCCGCGCTGGTGGGCCAGGGCTTGAGCGATGACGTGGCCCTGATCACCGACGGCCGATTCAGTGGCGCGACGCGCGGCTTCATGGTCGGTCACGTGTCGCCCGAGGCGGCGCATGGCGGCCCCATCGCCAGGATCCGCGACGGCGACCGGATCAGCATCGACGTCACCACCCGACGCATCGACGTCGATGCGGACCTCGCCTCGCGGACCCCCGCGCGCATCGCCCCGCGCGTCACCACCGGCGTGCTCGCGAAGTACGCGCAGCTGGTCAGCTCGGCCTCGCTGGGCGCGGTCACCGCACCCGGCCCACTGAGCGGCCGCGGCATTCCGGCAACCCTCGTTGGCGCCGATACGGCCGCGAAGCCCGAAGCCGAACTGGCGACGACCTGAGTCCCGGCGCGAATCCGATCAACCCCCTCTCCCCTCCACCTCTCTTTTCCTCTCCAACCCACTCCACAGGAATCCCTCCCATGAGCAACACCGACCCCACCCCCCATCGTCCCCGAGTCGCCGTCATCGGTTATGGCAGCCAGGGCCGCGCGCACGCGCTCAACCTGCGCGACTCCGGCTTTGCCGTCACCGTAGGGCTGCGCCCGGGTGGCCCGACCTCGATCAAGGCCATGGCCGATGGCTTCCGCGTGAGCACGCCTGCCGACGCGGTCGCGGGCGCCGAAGTGGTCGCGGTGCTGACGCCCGACATGGTCCAGGCGGAGCTCTATACGAAGGTCATCGAGCCCAACATCACCCAGGGCGCGTGCCTGCTGTTCGCGCACGGCTTCAACGTGCACTACGGCCAGATCACGCCGCGTGCGGATCTGGACGTGGTGCTGGTGGCACCCAAGGGCCCGGGCGCGCTCGTGCGGCGCGAGTTCGAGATCGGCCGCGGCGTGCCTGCCGTCTACGCCGTCCATCAGGACCGCAGCGGCAGTGCGGAAAAGCTCGCGCTGGCGTACTGCGCCGGCATCGGCGGCGCGCGCCAGAACGCGATCAGGACCACCTTCAAGGAAGAGACCGAGACCGACCTGTTCGGCGAGCAGGCCGTGCTCTGCGGCGGCGCGACCAAGCTGGTCCAGACCGGCTTCGAGACCCTGGTGGAAGCGGGCTACCAGCCCGAAGTTGCCTATTACGAGTGTCTGCACGAGCTGAAGCTGATCGTCGACCTGTTCTACGAGGGTGGCGTCACCCGCATGCACGAGTTCATCAGCGAGACCGCGCAGTACGGCGCGCTGACCCGCGGCTCCTACGTGGTCGACGACAACACCCGCGCGCAGATGCGCAAGGTGCTGACGGAAATCCAGGACGGCACCTTTGCGCGGCAGTGGATCGCCGAGTACAAGTCCGGCAACGCCAACTACCAGGCCCTGAAGCAGGCCGACCTGGACCACCCGATCGAGGTGACCGGGCGCAAGCTGCGCGCGGCGATGCCGTGGCTGTGCGATGCACCGAAGGCGGATGCGGCGGCGTCCGCTAACGCTCCCAAGGCGGTGGACGAACGCGCCGAGCCGGCCTCGGCATGAACGGCGCGCGCTGGCTGGTGGAGGCACTGTCCGCGGAAAAGGTGGACACGCTGTTCGGCTATCCGGGTGGCGCGATCATGCCGTTCTACGACGCGTTGTACGGCTGCCCGCTGAAGCACGTGCTGGTACGCCACGAGCAGGGAGCGGCGTTCGCCGCCAACGGCTATGCCCGCGCCAGCGGCCGGGTTGGCGTGTGCATCGCCACCTCAGGCCCGGGCGCGACCAACCTGGTGACCGGCATCGCCGACGCGATGCTGGATTCGGTGCCGATGGTGGTGATCACCGGCCAGGTGGCCACCACGCTGATGGGTACCGACGCCTTCCAGGAAGTGGACGTGTTCGGCATGACCCTGCCGGTGGTGAAGCACAGCTTTATCCCGCGCAGCGTCGACCAGCTGCCCGAGGTGGTGCGCGAAGCGTTCCGGCTGGCCCGCAGCGGCCGGCCGGGACCGGTGCTGATCGACCTGCCCAAGGATGTGCAGCTGGCGACGGCGGCGCATTTGCCGGCCCACGTACCCGCTCCGGTGGACCCCAACCCGCCGGCAACCAACGTCGACCTGGTGACGGCCCTGGAGCTGCTGTCCAAGGCGCGCCGACCGGTCGTCTATGGCGGTGGCGGCATCGCTCTGGGGGATGCGGTGGCCGAGTTCCGCACCTTCGTGGAATCCATCCAGGTGCCCACGGTCTTGACCCTGCGCGGGCTGGGTGCCCTGCCCGACGCGCATCCGCTGAACCTGGGGATGCTGGGTATGCACGGCACCCGCGCGGCCAACATGGCGGTGCAGGAAGCCGATCTGCTGGTGGTGGTCGGCGCCCGTTTCGATGACCGAGCAACGGGGCGGCTGGACCAGTTCGCGCCGATCGCCAAGGTCATCCACCTGGACGTGGACCCGGCGGAGTTCAACAAGCTGCGCCATTGCGATGCGGTGCTGCATGGCGAGCTGCAGCACAGCCTCAACCAGCTGGCCACGGCCATGCCGGAATGTTCGACCTGGCGGACCACCTGCCAGTCGCGCAAACGCCAGTACGCCGCACGCTACGACGCCCCGACCGCCACCGTCTACGCGCCGGCGCTGCTGCGGCGGTTGTCGGAGTTGGCGCCGGCAGCGGTCGTCAGCTGCGATGTTGGGCAGCACCAGATGTGGGTCGCCCAGCACTGGGGCTTCAACGATCCACGCAAGCACCTGACCAGCGGCGGACTGGGTGCGATGGGCTTCGGCCTGCCCGCCGCGATCGGCGCGCAGATGGCCGATCCGCAGGCGCAGGTGTTCTGTGTCAGCGGGGACGGGTCGTTCCTGATGAACGTGCAGGAGCTGGCGACCGTCGTGCGCTACCGGCTGCCAGTGAAGATCGTGCTGTTGGACAACCAGCGCCTGGGCATGGTCCGGCAGTGGCAGGAGCTGTTCTTCGAGCACCGCTACTCGGAGACCGACCTGTCGGACAACCCGGACTTCGTGGCGGTTGCCGAGGCGTTCGGGATCCAGGCGTTCGCGCTGGACCGCGCGGACGACTGCGAGTCGGCATTGCAGCGCTTGATCGCAGCACCCGGACCGGCCCTGCTGCACGTCTCCATCGACGCCCACGCCAACGTCTGGCCGCTGGTGCCACCCAACCACAACAACGCGCAGATGCTCCACGAATCAACGGCGCCGCGTTCGATCCCGGGCGCGAACGCCGCCGCAGCAGTCGCCAGCCACGCCTCGCCCGCCCACGCCGGCGTGGTCCACGTGCACGCAACCCCACCCCAATCAGCCCATCCGGAGAACGCACATGCGCTACCAGATTGACCTCATCCTGCGCCGCGCCGAGGGCGCACTGGCCCGGGTGATCGGCACCGCCGAGCGCCGCGGCTTCCAGACCGTCGGCGTCGATGGCGGACTCCAGCCCGATGGCGAGCACTGGCACCTGCGCATGAACGTGGAAGGCCAGCGCTGCGGCGACGGTCTGCAGGCCCAGCTGCACAAGCTGCACGACTGCCTCGCCGTGGAGGTCTCGCCATGTCGCTGAAAGACGCCGCGGGAAGCCCTGTGCTGAAACTGTGGTTCGACGGCGAGCTGGCACCCGCCGACGCGCCGCTGGCACCGCTGACCACGCACGCCCTGCACTACGGCAGCGGCGTGTTCGAGGGCATCCGCAGTTACCAGACCGTCGATGGCTCGTCGGCGGTGTTCCGCCTGCCCGAACACATGGAGCGGATGCGCAAGGGTTGCGAGCTGCTGGGCATCGACTTCGACATCCGGCAGGCGACGGAGGCGACCTTGCAGGTGCTGCGCGCGAACCGCCAGAGCGCGGCCTACATCCGGCCACTGGCGTGGTGCGGCACCGGTTCGATCGGCCTGGACGTCGCGCCGCTGAGCAAGCACCTGATGGTCGCCACCTTCGGCACCGTGGTGCATCTGTCGGGCAGCGCGGTGAAGCTGGGCGTGTCCTCGTGGCGCCGCAATCCGGCAACCTCGCTGCCGCCGCTGAAGCTGTGCGGGGCCTACGTCAACTCCATCCTGGCCAAGCACGAGGCCAAGACCCGCGGCTTCGACGAGGCCCTGTTCGTCGACGAGGCGGGCATGGTGGTGGAGTGCACAGGCGCCAACGTGTTCATGCTCAACGGCGACAAGCTGACCGCCGTCGACCACGCCGATGCGCTGCCAGGCATCACCCGCGACACGGTGATCGCGCTGACCGGCGCGGAGTCGCGGCCGGTCCCGCTGGAGGAGTTGCTGCAGGCCGACGAGGTCTTCGTCTGCGGCACCGCGGCGGAAATTACGCCGATCAACATCCTCAACGAGCACCGCTTCGCATCGGACAAACGCGGCCGGGAAATCGCCCAGCTTTACCGCGACGTGGTCAGTGGCGCGGACAGCATCCATCGCGTCTGGCTGACGGATGTAGGCCTGCCCCGTGACTGAGGCGATGGCCCTGGCAGGTGTGAATGCTTCCGCCGTGCTGGCCGCGCAGGCGCGCTTGCGGCCCTACCTGGCGGCGACGCCGTTGCACTATGCCGAGCGTTTCGGCTGCTGGTTGAAGCTGGAAAACCTGCAGCGGACCGGGTCCTACAAAGTGCGCGGGGCAATGAACGCGTTGCTCGCGATGCGTGAGCGTGGCGACCAGCGGCCGGTGATCGCCGCTTCGGCCGGTAACCACGCGCAGGGGCTGGCCTGGGCCGGCTACCGGCTGCGGGTGCCGGTCATTGCGGTGATGCCGGGCAACGCCCCGCAGACCAAGATCGCCGGTGTCGCTCACTGGAGCGCGACCGTCCGGCTGCACGGCGATACCTACGACGAAGCCAAGGCGTTCGCCGCGGAGCTGGCGGAGCAGAACGACTACCGCTTGCTGTCGGCCTTCGACGACCCCGATGTCATCGCCGGCCAGGGCACGGTCGGCCTGGAAATGGCCGCGCTGGCTCCCGACGTCGTGCTGGTACCGATCGGTGGCGGCGGTCTGGCGTCGGGTGTTGCACTGGCGCTGAAATCCCAGGGCGTGCGCATCGTCGGCGCCCAGGTCGAAGGCGTGGACTCAATGGCACGCGCGCTGCGCGGCGACTTCGAGCTGCGCGAGAGTGCCACCACCCTGGCCGACGGGGTCCGGGTCAAGGAGCCCGGCCTGCTGACCCGCGAGCTACTGGCCGAGCTGCTGGACGACGTTGTCATCGTGCGCGAGGCCGAGCTGCGCGAGACGCTGGTCCGGCTGGCGCTGGAAGAGCACGTCATCGCCGAAGGTGCCGGCGCGCTGGCCCTGGCCGCCGGCCGCCGGGTTGCCGGTCGGCGCAAATGCGCCGTGGTCTCCGGCGGCAACATCGACGCCAGCGTGCTGGCTCAGCTGCTCTCCGACGTCCGCCCGCGCGCACCGCGCCGCCCGCGTCGCCGCTGGCGCGACATCGCGCCGCCCACCCATACCTCCGCGGTCCGCCCCCTTTCTCCTGCCAGCACGGCCTCCGCGCCGTCCCGCCCCGTGGAGCAACCCACGCCGGCGCCCACTCCCGAGGTCATTCCAGCATGAGCACGCACGAACCCGACGTAGCCATTCCCGACGCCGCACACGACGAACACGCTCCTGCCGGGCATGCACCCGCCGAACACTCGTCTGCCGGGCACGTACGCATCTTCGACACGAGCCTGCGCGATGGCGAGCAGTCGCCGGGGTGCAGCATGACCGCGCCGCAGAAGCTGCGGTTCGCCCACGCGCTGGCCGACCTCGGCGTGGACGTGATCGAGGTCGGCTTCCCGGCCAGCTCGGAGGCGGAAGTCGAGGCCACCCGGCGGATCGTGCGGGAAGTGCGCGGCTCGACCCTGGCGGCGCTGGCGCGTTGCCACCCCGGCGACATCCAAGCCGGCGTGCGCGCGCTGGAAGGCGCGGAAGACGCGCGCATGCATGTGTTCCTGTCCACCAGTCCGCTGCACCGCGAGCACAAGCTCGGCTTGAAGAAAGAGCAGGTGATCGAACGCGCGGTGATGGGCGTGGAAATGGCAAGGCGTTATTTCGACGACGTCGAGTTCTCGGCCGAGGATGCGCTGCGCACCGAGCCCGAATTCCTGGTCGAGGTCTGCAGCGCGGCGATCGCCGCCGGCGCCACCACGCTCAACATTCCCGACACGGTCGGCTACACCACGCCGGCGGAGATCCGCTCGCTGTTCGAATACCTGCGCGCCCATGTCCGCGATGCGGACCGCGCGGTGTTCAGCGCCCACTGCCACAACGACCTGGGCCTGGCCGTGGCCAACAGCCTGGCCGCGATCGAAGGCGGCGCGCGGCAGGTCGAGTGCACGGTCAACGGCATCGGCGAGCGTGCTGGCAACTGCGCGCTGGAAGAACTGGTGATGGCGCTGAACGTGCGCCGCAGCTACTTCAATGCGACCACGCGGATCGATACGCGCCGGCTGGTGCCGACCTCGCGCCTGCTGTCGCGGATCACCGGCATGCAGGTGCAGCGCAACAAGGCGATCGTCGGCCAGAACGCGTTTGCCCACGAGTCGGGCATCCACCAGCACGGCATGCTCAAGCACCGCGGCACCTACGAGATCATGCATCCGCAGGACGTGGGCTGGGAGCAGTCGCAGATGGTGATGGGTCGCCACAGCGGCCGCGCGGCCCTGAGCGACCGGTTGCAGACGCTGGGCCTGGCGCTGGACGACACCCGCCTGAATGAGGTCTTTGAAGCGTTCAAGGTGCTGGCGGGGAAGAAGCGCGAGGTCTTCGACGCCGACCTGGAGACGCTGGTGCTGGGCACCGACGCGCCGGTGCGGCGCGGCTTCCGGCTGCTGCGCGTGCACGCTTCCACCGGCGTGGGTGAGGGCATGCTGCCGACCGCAAGCGTGCGCCTGGCCAGGCCGTGCGGCGCGGTCGCCGAAGAGGCTGCGGTCGGCGACGGGCCGGTGCACGCCCTGTTTGCGGCGCTGTCGCGGGCGGCGGACCTGCCGCTGGAGATCGACAGCTTCCAGATCTCCAGCATCACCGCCGGCGATGACGCCCAGGGCCAGGCCAGCGTGGTCGCGACCCTGGACGGCGTCGAGCACACCGGCTCGGGCACCAGCACCGACATCCTGGAGGCGTCCGCGCTGGCGTGGCTGGACATCGCCAACCGCATCCACCGGGCCGGCAGCAGCGCGCCTCGCACCCTGTTCGACAAGCTGTGGGACGGCCATCTGGTCGGCCCGGAGAGCGAGGCGTCACCGGCCGTTCTGTACATCGATCTGCACCTGATCCACGAGGTCACCACGCCGCAGGCCTTCACCGAGCTGGACGCGCGCGGCCTGAAGGTGCGCCGCCCGGAGTTGACCAAGGGCACGCTGGATCACTCCACCCCGACCCTGCCGCGCAACGCGGACGGCAGCCTGCCCTACGCGACGCCCGAGGCGGAGAACCAGGTCGCGACCCTGCGCGACAACGCGGCGCGCCACGGCATCGAGCTGTTCGATTTCGACAGCGACCATCGCGGCATCGTCCACGTGATCGGACCCGAACTGGGCCTGACCCAGCCCGGCATGACCGTGGTCTGCGGCGACAGCCACACCGCGACCCACGGCGCGTTCGGCGCGCTGGCCTTCGGCATCGGCACCAGCGAGGTCGGCCACGTGCTGGCCACCCAATGCCTGCTGCAACGCAAGCCGCGCACGCTGGCGATCACCATCGACGGCCAACTGGGCCCGTCGGTCACCGCCAAGGACCTGATCATGCACGTGATCGGGGTCATCGGCGTCAACGGCGGCACCGGCCATGTGATCGAGTACCGCGGCAGCGCCATCCAGGCCCTGTCGATGGATGAGCGGATGACGGTGTGCAACATGTCGATTGAAGCCGGCGCCCGCGCCGGCCTGATCGCCCCCGACGAGACCACCTTCGCGTTCCTGCGCGGCAAGCCGCGCGCACCGCAGGGCGAGGCGTTCAAACAGGCGGTCGCGCGCTGGCGCCAGCTGCGCAGCGACGAGGGCGCGCGCTTCGACCGTGAGGTCCGCATCGATGCGGCCGACATCCGGCCCACCGTGACCTGGGGCACCCACCCCGGCCAGGTGACCGCGATCGACATGCCGTTGCCCCCGCCCGGCAATGATGACGACAGCAAGGCACTGGCGTACATGGGCTTCGCCGGCGGCCAGCCCTTGGCCGGACAACCGGTAGACGTGGTGTTCATCGGCAGCTGCACCAATTCGCGGCTGGACGACCTGCGCCAGGCGGCAGGGATCCTGCGCGGCCGCAAGGTGCACCCGCGCGTGCGCATGCTGGTGGTGCCCGGTTCGGTGCAGATCAAGCGCGAGGCCGAAGCCGAGGGGATCGATCGGATCATTCTGGACGCGGGCGCCGAGTGGCGCGAGCCGGGATGCTCGATGTGCATCGCGATGAACGGTGACCTGGTCGCGCCCGGGCAACTGGCGGTGTCCACCAGCAACCGCAACTTCGAAGGCCGTCAGGGCCAGGGGGCGCGCACCGTGCTCGCCTCGCCGCTGACCGCCGCGGTGTGCGCCGTCCGCGGCGAGATTACCGATCCGGAGGCGTTCCTGCGCGGGCAGCACCCTTCGCCGGCAGCGGCCAATGCACCGCTCCGCAACGTCGTCGCGGAGGCCACGCCATGAGCGCCATCACCGAACTGCGCTCGCGCACGGTCGTCGTGCGCGAACGCAACATCGATACCGACCAGATCATCCCCGCGCGCTTTCTGACCACCACCGAGCGCAAGGGTCTTGGCCGGTTCGCCTTCCATGACTGGCGGCAGCGCGCCGACGGCGCGCCGGACCCGGCATTTCCCTTCAACGACCCGGCCAATGCGGATGCGCAGATCCTGGTCGCAGGCCGCAACTTCGGCTGCGGTTCATCGCGCGAACACGCGCCCTGGGCCCTGCTCGACCTCGGCCTGCGGGCAGTGATCAGCGCCCAGATCGCCGACATCTTCCGCAGCAACGCGCTCAAGAACGGCCTGCTCGCGATCGTCCTGCCCGACGCGGTGGTCGACGAACTGCTCGCCCGGCCGGGCATCGAGCTGCACATCGATGTCGCCAGAGGCACGGTCCGCCTGCCGGACGGGCGCGAGTTCGAGTTCCCGCTGGATGAATTCGCCCGCACCTGCCTGCTGGAAGGCGTCGACCAGCTCGGCTACCTGCTCAAGCAGGAACCCGCCATCGCCCGTTACGAGGAGTTGAACCATGCACGCTGAGATCGTTGTCCTGCCCGGTGACGGGATCGGCCCGGAAGTCACCGCCGCGGCGGTCGAGGTCCTGCACGCGGTCGCGTCCGCCTACGGCCACCGCTTCAACTTCCACGAGCACCTGATCGGCGGCGCCGCGATTGACACCACCGGCGAGGCCTTGCCGCAGAGCACGCTGGATGCCTGCCGCACCGCCGACGCCGTATTGCTGGGCGCCGTGGGCGGACCCAGGTGGTCCGATCCCAAGGCCGCGGTGCGGCCCGAGCAGGGCCTGCTGGCGCTGCGCAAGGCTCTGGCGCTGTACGCCAACCTGCGCCCGGTCAAACCGCACCCCGCCGCGCTGGGCGCCTCGCCGATCAAGCCACACCTGCTCAACGGCGTGGATCTGGTGGTGGTGCGGGAGCTGACCGGCGGGATCTACTTCGGCCGGAAACAACGCGCCAGCGACAGTGCCAGCGACCTGTGCGAGTACAGCGTGGGCGAAGTCGAGCGCGTCGTCCGCCGCGCCGGGCAGCTGGCCCGCCAGCGCCGCGGCCACCTGACATCGGTGGACAAGGCCAACGTGCTGGAAACCTCACGCCTGTGGCGGGAAGTCGCCACCCGGGTGGTCGCAGACGAATTCCCCGATGTGACCCTGGAGCACCAGCTGGTCGACTCGATGGCGATGCACCTGCTGTCGCGTCCGCGCGAGTACGACGTGATCGTGACCGAGAACATGTTTGGCGACATCCTCACCGACGAGGCCTCGATGCTGGCCGGTTCGATGGGCCTGCTGCCGTCGGCCTCGCTGGGCGACGGCAAGGCCGGGCTGTACGAGCCGATCCACGGCTCGGCACCCGACATCGCCGGTCGCGGCATCGCCAACCCGGTTGCGGCGATACTCAGTGCGGCGATGCTGCTGCGCCACTCGCTCGGGCTGGACGACGAGGCGGACTGCGTGGAGCAGGCGGTGTCGCAGGCACTGGACGCGGGTGCCTTCACCGCCGACATCCAGGGCGGTGGCGCAGCGATCGGCACCCGCGCCGCCACCGCGGCGGTGCTGGAAAACCTGCAGGTCCGCTGCTACGCCGTTTGTATGCGCGACTGAGCCACATACCCTCCCCAACGCAGATCGACAGGATTCTCCGATGCCCTCCCCCCTTGCCCCGCCGCGCACCGATCCGGGGCAGCCACTTGCGCCGGACCTCAAACCCGTCCACGTGCACAAGTACGGTGGCAGCAGCCTTGCCGACGCGGCCCACTACCAGCGCGTGGCCGCTCTCCTCGACGAAATGGATGCGTCAGCGCCCGGCCTTCAGTTCGTCGTCGTCTCGGCGATGCACGGGGTCACCGACACCTTGATCGCCCTGGCTGAGGCCAGCATGTCCGCCACGGACTGGAAGCCTGCCTTCATGGCGCTTCGCCAGCGCCATCTGGACGCGGCCGATGTGCTGGACGCCGACGCCACGCATGGCCTCCACGCCTGGCTAAAAGCCCGGTTTGCCGAGCTCGGCGAGACGCTGACGGCAATGGCGTCGGGGCAGGCGCGCAGCGAGGCCGACATCGCCCGCGTGCATGGTCTGGGCGAGGTCTGCTCCTCGCGCCTGCTGCAGGTCGCGCTGGGCGGCGCCGATGCCGGCTGGGGCCGCCTGGACGCGCGCGACGTGCTGGTCGCCAACCCCGGCGAGCTGGGCGTCACCGTGGACTGGGAGGCCAGCCAGTCGCGCCTGGCACAGTGGTCGGAGCGCCAGGACTACTGCGCCCGTGGCCGCGTCATCACGGGCTTCATCGCCCGCGATGGGGAGGGCGCGAATACCACGCTGGGGCGCAATGGCAGCGACTATTCCGCGGCCGCGTTCGGGCGTCTTTTGCACGCCAACGAGCTCACCATCTGGACCGACGTCGACGGCGTGCTCAGCGCTGACCCCCGGCTGGTGCCGGATGCGGTGTGCCTGGATTCGATGTCCTACGCCGAGGCCAACGAGCTCTCGTATTTCGGTGCCAGCGTGCTGCACCCGCGCACCATAGCGCCGGCGCTGCAGGCCGGCCTGGCGATCCGCATCCGCAACACTTGCAACCCGGCAGCCCCCGGCACCGTGATCAGCCTGGCGTCTGCCGCGGCAGCCTCACCGGTGAAGGGCCTCAGCCTGGTGGAACGCATGGCCTTGCTGGAGCTCAGCGGCGCCGGCCTGATCGGGGTGCCTGGGACCGCCGAGCGGATGTTCGCGGCCCTGCATGCCGCCGGCGTCTCGGTGACGATGATCTCGCAGGGCTCCAGCGAGCATTCGATCTGCTGCGTGGTGCGCGAGGCGCAGGCGGCGCAGGCGCGCGAGGCGGTCGCCAATGCCTTCGCCGACGCCATTGAGAAAGGGCTGGTCGCCGGGGTCGAGGTGACGCCGGGCATCGTCATCCTCGCCGCCGTGGGCGACGGCATGGTCGGTTCCCCCGGTGTCGCCGCACGGCTGTTCGATGGTCTGGCAAAGGCTCGGGTCAACATCCGCGCGATCGCCCAGGGCGCCAGCGAACGCAACATCTCCGTGGCGCTGGACGCCGCAGATGCCGTGCGCGGTCTGCGCGCCGTGCACTCCGCGTTCTGGCTGTCACCGCAGACACTCTCCATCGGCCTCATCGGGCCGGGCAAGGTCGGTCGCGCCCTGCTCGGCCAGCTGGCCGATTCGCTGCAGCGCCTTGCCGGTGAGGGCCAGCGCGGCATCGACCTGCGCCTGCGCGCGATCGCCAACAGCCGCCGCATGAGCCTGGCGCCTCGCTACCTGCCGCCGCAGCAGGCATTGGAGGCGCTGGAAGCCGGCGAGGCCCTGGACCTGGATACGTTCGCCCATCACGTCCGCGCCAGCCATCTGCCGCACGCGCTGATCGTGGATTGCAGCGGCAGCGACGCCATCGCCGACTACTACCCGCAGTGGCTGGCCGCCGGCATCCATGTCGTGACGCCGAGCAAGCATGCCGGCAGCGGCGACCTGGCCCGTTACCAGGCAATCCGCGCCGCCACCCGCCACGGCGGCCGCTTCGGCTACGAAGCCACCGTCGGCGCCGGCCTGCCGGTGATCATGACACTGCGCAACCAGCTCGACACCGGTGATGAACTGACCGCGTTCGAGGGAGTGTTGTCGGGGACGCTGGCGTGGCTGTTCAACCGCTTCGATGGCAGCGTGCCGTTCTCCGCGCTGGTGCGCGAGGCGCGCGAGCTGGGCTATACCGAACCCGACCCGCGCGATGACCTGTCGGGCATCGATGTCGCCCGCAAGCTGGTGATCCTCGCCCGCGAGGCCGGTCGCATGCTGTCACTGGAGGATGTCGAGATCGAGAACCTTGTGCCGCCGGCATTGCAGGACGTTCCGCTGGAGGAGTTCCTCGCCCGCCTGGAGGAGCTCGACGCACCGCTGCAGGCGCGACTTGAAGACGCGCTGGCCGGCGGCGGCGCCTTGCGCTACCTCGCCCGGATGGACCTCGAGGGTCGCGCGAGCGTCGCCCTGGTGGTGCCGCCGGCAGGACACGCCAGCCTGTACACCCGACTGACCGACAACCTGATCCAGTTCCACACCCGTCGCTACACCGACAACCCGCTGGTGGTGCAGGGTCCCGGCGCCGGCCCGGAGGTCACCGCGGCCGGCGTGTTCGGCGACGTGCTGGCGATTGCGCAAGCGCTCGGGGCACGACTGTGAATACGGATATCGACCGACCGAGGCAGACATCCGGCGCCGCCCCCCGCGCCGGTAGTCCAGGAGCTACGCCTCGCCAGGATGCCACCGCATTCGCGCCCGCCTCCGTGGGCAACATCGGCGTGGGTTTCGACCTGCTCGGCCACAGCATCGAGGGCCCGGGCGACCGCGCCTTCGTGCGTCGGATCGACGCGCCCACGGTGACCATCACCGGCATCGACGGCGACAGCGCCGGCGCAGCGCAGCTGCCGCGCGAGGCCGAGCGCAACACCGCCGGTCGCGCGCTGATGGAGTTGCGCGCGCAACATGGCATCGCGCACGGCTTCGAGCTGCGCCTGCGCAAGGGCATCCCGCTGGGTTCGGGTCTTGGCGGCTCGGCGGCCTCCTGCGTGGCGGCGCTGGTGGCGGCCAATGCGGTGCTGGACCAACCGCTGACGCGCGACCAGCTGTATCCTCTGGCCCTGGTGGGTGAGTCGGTGGCCAGCGGCAGCGTGCACGGCGACAACGTGGCACCGATGCTGTTTGGCGGTGTCGTGCTGGCGACCCCGACCCGTGCGATTCCGCTGTCGGCGCCGCCGCTGGTGTGCGCGGTGGTGCATCCGCACCACGTGCTCGAGACGCGGCTCGCGCGCGAAGCGTTGTCGGCGCCCTACCCGCTGCGTCAGGTCGTCCAGCACAGCGAGCATCTGGCCCTGTTCCTTACCGGCCTGGCGCGCGGTGATCTCACCCTGATCGCTGAAGGCCTGCGCGATGTGCTGGTGGAACCGCGCCGCGCCTCGCTCGTACCGGGCTTCGCCGAGGTGAAGGCTGCCGCACTCGCCCACGGCGCCTTGGGCGCGAGCATCTCCGGCGCCGGCCCCAGTGTGTTCGGCTGGTTCATCAGTACCGGACAGGCGCAGACCGCCGCTACCGCGATGCAGGCCGCGTTTGCCGCGGTCGGCCTGGACAGCGACGTGCACCTGTCGCCCATCAACGGCCCGCGCGCGGAAGTGGTCGCATGAAGTTCGCCAGCACCCGTGGAGAGTCGCCCGAGGTCGGAATCGATGATGCCCTAGCGGCCGGACTGGCGCCCGATGGCGGCCTGTATGTACCTCTAGCGATTCCGGAGGCAGACATGGACAAGGCCGGCGCCACGCTCGCCGATACCGCCGCCGCGTTGCTCGCCCCGTACTTCGCGGGATCGCGTCTGGAGGCGCAACTGGCGGACATGTGCCGCGCGGCTTTCGATTTTCCGGTGCCGCTGCGCCCGTTGCAGGGCGCCGGCGACTACCTGCTCGAGCTCTTTCACGGCCCCACGGCCGCGTTCAAGGACATCGGCGCGCGCTTCCTTGCAGAAGCACTCTCGCGCCTGCGCGAACCGGGCACGCCACTCACCACCATCCTGGTCGCGACCTCCGGCGATACCGGCGCTGCGGTCGGTGCGGCATTCCATCGGCGAGAGGGTTTCCGCGTGGTGATCCTGTATCCCGATGGACGCGTCTCGCCGCGCCAGGCGCATGGGCTGGGGTGTTTCGGTGAGAACGTGCAGGCGCTCCGCGTCGCAGGCACGTTCGACGATTGCCAGCAACTGGTGAAGCAGGCGCTCACCGATGCCGGTCTACGCGAATCGATCACGCTGGGGTCGGCCAACAGCATCAGCCTGGGCCGGCTGCTGCCGCAGATGGCGTACTACGCCCACGCCTCGCTGCAGTTCCGGGCCGACCACGGCACGTCGCTCAACTTCGTCATCCCGACCGGGAACTTGGGCAACGCCCTCGCCGCATGGCTGGCGCGCAGCATGGGCCTGCCGATTGGGGACATCGTGATCGCCAGCAATGCGAACGACGTATTGCCACGCTACTTCGCCGGCGGGTACTACCGCCCGCAAGCCGGCAAGGCGACCCTCGCCAATGCGATGGACGTCGGCGCACCGAGCAATTTCGAGCGCCTGCGCTGGTGGCATGCCGACGACGCCGCGGTGCGTGCATCGCTGCAGGCCTGCAGCGTGGACGACGGCCAGATCCGCGCAGCCACTGCCGCTGCGCCCGCCCGGCATGGACTCGTCCCGTGCCCGCATACGGCGGTGGCGCTGCACGCACTCGAGATGCTGCGCGTCCAGGGCGATAAGCGCCCATGGGCGGTCGTAGCCACCGCGCACCCGGCCAAATTCGAGACCGTGGTCGAGCCCCTTGTCGGCCACGAGCTGGAGCCACCGCCCGCGCTCGCCGCCGCACTCGCGCGCGCCGCGACGGCCACGCCACTGGGTCTCGACTACGCGGCATTCCGTGACTGGTTGCTGGAATCCACGGCAGACCCGTGATCGCGCGAGACCAGCGTCGCGATGTCAGCGTGCAGTCGCGTCCGTGGGGTGCGCTCCTTGGCCACGCCACCTCAAGCTCAACGCTTTCCCTGTCGACATCGACCCGGGTGCACGGCTTCCTGCACCCCCGCATGGCATGCACGGTCGAAACCGGCTAGCGTGGCTGGATGACTATTTCCCGCATCCTTCTGCCGGCGACTTTCGCCGCCGCCCTCGCCGCCTGCAGTCCATCGGCGACCGATACCACCACTACCACCACCGCTGCCGACACACCGTCTGCGGCGACCGCCGATCCGCAGCAGGCGTTTTTCGACCGCCTCACCGCGCTGTGCGGCAAGGCGTTCGAGGGCAGCGTACTGACCGATCGGCCGGTCAGCGACGGTCCGGACCCGTTCCGCGACCAGACCCTGACCATGCACGTGCGCGAGTGCAGCGACCGGGAAATCCGCATCCCCTTCAACGTCGGCGACAACTACTCGCGCACCTGGGTCCTGACCCGGACGGGTGACGGCCTGCGCCTGAAGCACGATCACCGGCTGGAGGACGGCAGCGACGACCCGGTGACCATGTACGGCGGCGAGACCGCAAACCCGGGCAGCGCGAACAGGCAGGAATTTCCGGTCGACAGCTTTTCCCAGGCAATGTTCACCCGCGAAGGCATGGACGTATCCAATACCAACGTGTGGGCGATCGAGATCGAACCGGAGAAGCAGTTCGTCTACGAACTGGCGCGCACCGGCGAGGACCGCATGTTCCGGGTCGGCTTCGACCTGACCCGGCCGATTGCCACGCCGCCGGCGCCGTGGGGCGGGGAAGCCGTGGTCGAGGCCGGTGACGCGGAGAAAAGCGGCACAGCTGCAGACTAGCCGAGGCGCCGGGGGTGGACGCCCTTGGCCGCGAATGTCCCCCGGCACCGGTAAAGCCGGTGCCTCCTCCTTTACTTCGCCCCAAGGACACCCACCCCCGTCGTTCCAGCGTGGCTGGTGCTTTTAGAGGCGAACCGTCAGCAAAGGCGTGGCCTGTGTGTCTTCCGGGCGAAATAAAGGAGGAGGCGCCCGCCGCAGGCGGGAGCCGGGGGACATTCGCCCGGAAGACATGCAGGTCACGCCCCCTCGGTCGACCACAATCACCCCAGCGATCACGCATTGCTTTAACTAACCCCGGAGTCCGGCGAACACCCACGAAAAAGGCCACCCCAAGGTGGCCTTTTTCATTTCCTGCAATGATCCTGCTGCCGTTTCTCCGACGGCAAGTCACTGGCTGGCGTGCTTACTTCGCCAGCAGCTTCGCAATCGCCGCGCCCAGGTCACCGGGTGACTTGACCGTGGTCACGCCCGCCTTCTCCATCGCGGCAAACTTGCCCTCCGCGGTGCCCTGACCGCCCGAGGCGATCGCACCGGCGTGGCCCATGCGCTTGCCTTCCGGGGCGCTGGCGCCGGCGATGAAGCCGACGACCGGCTTGGTCACGTACTGCGCGATGAACTCGGCCGCCTCTTCCTCGGCGCTGCCGCCGATCTCGCCGACCATGATGATGCCTTCGGTCTGCTCATCGTCCTGGAACAGCTTCAGGCAGTCGATGAAGTCCAGGCCGTGGATCGGATCACCGCCGATGCCGATGACGGTCGACTGGCCAAGGCCGACGTCGGTGGTCTGCTTGACCGCCTCGTAGGTCAGGGTGCCGGAGCGGCTGACGATGCCGATCTTGCCGACGGTGTGGATGTGGCCGGGCATGATGCCGATCTTGCACTCGCCGGGGGTGATCACGCCGGGGCAGTTCGGGCCGATCAGCACGACGTCTTCGTAGTCGTTGAGCACGTTCTTGACCCGCAGCATGTCCAGTACCGGGATGCCCTCAGTGATGCACACGATGACGGTGATGCCGGCGTCGGCGGCTTCAAGGATCGCGTCGGCGGCGAACGCCGGCGGCACGTAGATGACCGAGGCGTCCGCACCGGTCTGCTCGACCGCGTCGGCGACCGTGTTGAAGACCGGCAGGTCCAGGTGCGTGGTGCCGCCCTTGCCCGGGGTGACGCCGCCGACGACCTTCGTGCCGTACTCGAGCATCTGCTCGGCGTGGAAGGTGCCCTGCGAGCCGGTGAAGCCCTGCACGATCACCTTGGTGTTCTTGTTGATCAAAACGCTCATGTATATCGAATCCTGGTGATGTGGTCAGGCGGCAACGGCGGCGACGGCCTTGCGGGCGCCATCGTTGATGTCATCGGCGGAGGTGATCGCCAGGCCGGAGTTCTTCAGCAGCTCCTTGCCGGCATCCACGTTGGTGCCTTCCAGACGCACGATCACCGGCACCTTGACGTCCACTTCCTTGACCGCGGCGATGATGCCCTCGGCGATCATGTCGCAGCGCACGATGCCGCCGAAGATGTTGACGAAGATCGCCTTCACCTTGTCGCTGGACAGGATCAGCTTGAACGCCTCGGTCACGCGCTCCTTGGTCGCGCCGCCGCCCACGTCGAGGAAGTTGGCCGGCTCACCGCCTTCCAGCTTGATCACGTCCATGGTCGCCATCGCCAGGCCTGCGCCGTTGACCATGCAGCCGATGTTGCCGTCCATGGTCACGTAGTTCAGGTCGTGCTGGCTGGCTTTGACCTCGGTCTCGTCTTCCTGGCGGATGTCGCGCATGTCGGCCAGGTCGGGATGACGGTAGGTCGCGGTGTCATCGGAATTGATCTTGCCGTCGAGCACGGCGAGGTCGCCGTTGGTCAGGATCGCCAGCGGGTTCAGCTCGACCAGCGCCAGGTCCTTCTCGTGGAACAGCTTGAACAGCCCGGTCATGATCTTGGTCAACTGGTTGACCTGCCTGGCGTTCAGGCCCATGTCGAAGCCCAGCGCCCGGCACTGGTAGGGCTGGAGGCCTTCCACGTAGTTCACGTGGATGGTCTTGATCGCCTCGGGCTTCTCGGCGGCGACCTGCTCGATGTCCATGCCGCCTTCAGCGGAGGCGATGAAGGTCACCGTCTGGGTGCTGCGGTCGACCAGGACCGACAGGTAGAGTTCCTTGTCGATGTCGGTGCCTTCGCAGATCAACACCGAGTCGATGGGCAGGGCGACGCCGGCGGTCTGGTAGGTCTCCATCGAGGTACCGAGCATCGCCTTGGTGAACTGCTTGACCTCGTCAAAGGTCTTGGCCAGCTTGACGCCGCCGGCCTTGCCGCGGCCGCCGGCGTGGATCTGCGCCTTCACCACCCACAGGTCGCCCGGGATGGACTTGGCCGCTTCGACCGCTTCTTCAGGAGTGCGGGCGATGCGCCCGGCCGGCACGGCAATGCCGTAGTCGGCAAACAACTGCTTTGCCTGGTATTCGTGAAAATTCATGCGTCACCGAGGGGAGTGGAAGACATCCCTCGCTGGCGCAGCCGGAAACGGCTCGGGAGCGAGGGGCCCGCTATTGTGGCCGATCGCGCCGCCCCCCGCAAAATCCGGGCTGGCCGCGATCGCAACACGCGTGCCTATACTCGTGCGAACCAACACTGCCCAAGGATGAACCGCGTGTCGCCAGCCCTCGCCGTCCAGCCCAACGACGACGCCGACAGCGCGCTGCGCCGCGAACTCTACTTCTTCACGCTTTACCGGCTGCTGGAAGGCTCGCTGCTGGTACTGGTCCTGTTCGGGCCGGTGACGGACATGCTCGAGCCGCCCAGGCACGACCTGCTTGCGCGGGTGGTAGCGCTGTCCTACCTGTTCCTGGGCGCCGTCCTGTTTGCGTTCGGTCGTCGTGGCGAACTGCGTGGACAGGCACTCGTGGGCATCTGCTGCGACCTGCTGTTCGGGATCCTGGCGATCCATGCGATCCCTGTCGCGGGCACCGGTATCGCCCTGATGCTGCTGTTCAACGTCGGCGCCGCGGCGCTGCTGCTGCCCCCGCGTTTGGGCCTGGGCGCAGCCATGGTCGCGGTGGTCGGGATCGTCGGTGAACATTTCTGGGCCGTCCTGCTGGATGAAAGTGAAAGGGCGATCACCGAGCCGTTGATGTTCTCGGTCGGGTATCTGGCGGTAGCCACCACGACCAGCATCCTGGGCCGGCAGATGCGCGACAGCTACGAACTGGCCGAGACCCGCGGGGTACAGACCGCGCATCTCACCGAGGTCAACGAGCTGATCATCCGTCGCCTTCGCACCGGCGTGCTGCTGGTGGACGGCCAGAACCGGGTGCAGCTGGCCAACGAGGCCGCGCTGCTGCTGCTGGGCGAAGCCGGCGATGGCCATCGCGACCTGGCGCTGGCACTGCCAGAACTCTCGCGCCGCCTTGCCGCGTGGCGCGAGTCGGGCGTGGTCGACGACGGGCCGCTGCAGGTGGCGACCGACCAGAACGACGTGATCCCACGCTTCACCCGCCTGCTTGCCGGCAGCGACCAGACCCTGGTGTTCCTGGATGACACGTCGCTGCTCTCGCGCCGTGCCGAATCCATGACCCTGGCAACGCTGGGACGGTTCTCCGCCAGCCTGGCACACGAAATCCGCAACCCGCTGGCGGCGATCAACTACGCGGTGCAACTGCTGGAGGAGTCCGACGACATTGCCGTTTCCGACCGCCGCCTGCTGGAAATCATCCGCCAGCAGGGCCAGCGCATGAACGGCATCGTCGAGAACGTCCTGGGACTGGCGCGGCGCGAACCGGCCTCACCCGATTACGTGGACCTGGTCGCACTGGTGAACCGATTCGTCAACGAGTACCGCGCCGGCCATCCGCTGGAAAACGACACCCTCGTCGCGACGTCGGAGCGGCCGGAGGTGCAGGCGCTGGTCGATCCGCGTCACCTGCTGCAGGTGCTGACCGTGCTGGTGCACAACGCGCTCACCTACGGGCGCATGCCCGGCGAGCCGGCGCGGGTGAGCGTTCACGTCCACCAGGACGATCGCCGGCACCCGATCATCGATGTCACCGACCGCGGGCCGGGGATCCCCGAACGCGTCGCCCAGCAGTTGTTCCAGCCGTTTTTCACCACATCCGGACACGGCACCGGCCTGGGCCTGTACATCGCCCGCGAACTGATCCTCGCCAACCAGGCCTCGCTGGACTTCATCGCGCTGCCCGCCGGGGGCAGCTGTTTCCGGATCCGCCTGTCCTCTACTGCCTCGATACGTCGTGATCGCTTAAGCTAGCCTTCATGATCGGAGGACGGGATGGCTGAGACACGCAGCGCTTTGGTAGTCGATGACGAGCGGGATATCCGCGAGTTGCTGGTGATGACCCTGGGCCGCATGGGACTGCGATGCGACACCGCGTCCAGCCTGGGCGATGCCCGCGCGCAGCTGGCGCGCAACCGCTATGACCTGTGCCTGACCGACATGCGCCTCCCGGACGGCTCGGGCATCGATCTGATCGCCGAGATCACCGAGAAGTTTCCGGAAACCCCGGTGGCGATGATCACCGCCTTCGGCAATGTCGATGCGGCGGTTGAGGCGCTCAAGGCCGGCGCCTTCGATTTTGTCGCCAAGCCGGTCGAGCTGTCGGTGTTGCGCGACCTGGTCCGCCACGCGCTGGACCTGAAGGAGAAGCCGACGGTACGGTCCAATCCGGAAAACCTGGCCACCCGCCTGTACGGCGAATCGCCCGCGATGCAGCAGCTGCGCGAGACCATCACCAAGGTCGCGCGCAGCCAGGCCCCGGTGTACATCGCCGGCGAGTCGGGCGTGGGCAAGGAACTGGTTGCCCGCACGATCCACGCCGAGGGCAGCCGCGGCAGCGGTCCCTTCGTGCCCGTCAACTGCGGCGCGATCCCCAACGAGCTGATGGAAAGCGAGTTCTTCGGCCACAAGAAGGGCAGCTTCACCGGTGCCCACGCCGACAAGCCCGGGCTGTTCCACAGCGCCGACGGCGGCACCCTGTTCCTGGACGAGGTGGCCGAACTGCCGCTGCCGATGCAGGTCAAGCTGCTGCGTGCGATCCAGGAAAAATCCGTCAAACCGGTCGGGGCCAACGCGGAGGTGATGGTGGATGTGCGCATCCTTTCGGCCACGCACAAGGACCTGGCCGGCATGGTTGCCGAGGGCCGCTTCCGCCAAGACCTCTACTACCGGATCAATGTGATCGAGCTGCGCGTGCCGCCGCTGCGCGAGCGTCTGTCCGACCTGCCGGGCCTGTGCGCGAAGATCGTCCAGCGCCTGGCCTCCGACCTGGGCCGCGAACCGCCGGCGCTTTCCGCCGAGGCCATGGACGCCCTTGGCCAGTACGCCTTTCCGGGCAACGTGCGCGAGCTGGAGAACATCCTCGAACGCGCCATGGCCATGGCCGACGGCGACCGGCTCGAGGTGCATGACCTGCACTTGCCGCAGGCGAGCGCGGCCCATGCCACGCCGCGTCAGGCACCGCGCGAGCCCGGCGTTGCGCCATTGCAGCCACCCGCGCCCGGCTCCCAGACGCCACAGGCGGCGGCCGCCGCGGCGGGGATCGACCCTCGCACCATCGATCCGCGCGACACCGCGACCAGCGCGTTGCCTTCGTACATCGAGGAAATCGAGCGCGCCGCAATCCAGCACGCGTTGCAGGAAAACCGCTACAACAAGACCCGTACCGCCGCGTCGCTGGGCATCACTTTTCGCGCGCTGCGCTACAAGTTGAAGAAGCTGGGCATCGACTGACCGGCGCTCCGGTGCGCTCGCTGCGGGGCTGGCGGCGGATTGCCTGATCGATCGGAGGCGCCCATGCCGGTGGCCGTTAAACTGGCCGTCTTGCCCCGATCAAAGCCACCATCTTGACCAACGCTGACTCCACCCTCTCACGCCCGTCGGCCAGTACCGACCGTCCCGAACCGACCGCCCTGTCCGAGCGCCTGCAGGTGGCGCTGGATTTGCTTGAGGCGGTCGCCGCTGATCGCACGCTGCTGGACGATCTGCCCAAAGCGGATCGCTCCCGATTGCACCAGGCGGTCGCGAGCGTCTATCACCCCGAGCCCGGACAGCGCCGGCAGAAGCTCAAGGCGCAGGAGCGCGAGCGCAATGCCGAGAACATCCGCCGCGCCGACGCGGTCCTGAACCAGACCGGCATCCGCGCGCTGCGGCGCAAGCCGGTGTTCACTGCCTTGAACTACTTCCCGCCGCCTGGCACGGACGGCCAGCCACAGACCGATGCAGACACCGCCGGCGCGGAATCCCCCGAGTTGCTGCACTGCTACGTGTGCAAGCAGAAATACACGCGCGTGCACCACTTCTACGACCAGCTGTGCCCCGAGTGCGCGGCGTTCAACTTCCGCAAGCGCACCGAGCTGGCGGACCTGAGCGGCAGGGTCGCCCTGCTGACCGGTGGCCGGGTCAAGATCGGCTACCAGGCCGGCCTGAAACTGCTGCGCGCCGGCGCCGGCTTGATCGTCACGACCCGCTTCCCGCGCGACTCGGCCGCACGCTACGCCCAGGAGCCGGACTTTGGCGAGTGGTCTGACCGGCTGGAGATCTTCGGCCTGGACCTGCGCCATACGCCCAGCGTGGAAGCCTTCTGCGCCGAGCTGGTGGCGACGCGGCCGCGGCTGGACTTCATCATCAACAATGCGTGCCAGACGGTGCGGCGTCCGCCGGAGTTCTACGCCCACATGATGGCCGGCGAGACCGCTGCGCTGCGCGATACGCCCGAAGCCGTGCGCCAGCTGATCGGCGGATACGAGGGCCTGCGCAGCCAGGACCTGCTCGGCGAGGCCACCGCGTCGGTGCAGGCCGCGGCGGCACGCGAGGAAATGGCAAACACCGGCAGCCAGATGGCCGGGCTAGTGCGTGCCGCCGAGCTCTCGCAGGTGCCGCTGCTGGCCGAGGAGCTGCTGGGCCAGAAACACTTGTTCCCGGAAGGCCGGCTGGACCAGGACCTGCAGCAGGTGGATCTGCGCGGACGCAACTCCTGGCGCCTGCAGATGCACGAAGTGCCCTCGGTGGAACTGCTGGAAGTCCAGCTGGTCAACGCCATCGCCCCGTTCCTGATCAACGCCCGGCTCAAGCCGCTGATGCTGCGCACGGTCGACGGCGAGGAACCGACCCGCGACAGGCACATCGTCAACGTCTCGGCGGTGGAGGGCCAGTTCTACCGCAACTTCAAGACGACCCGGCACCCCCACACCAACATGGCCAAGGCCGCGCTTAACATGATGACGCGCACCTCAGCCGCGGATTACCACGGCGACGGCATCCACATGAACAGCGTCGACACCGGCTGGGTGACCGACGAGGATCCGGCCGAGCTGGCGGCGCGAAAGACGCTTGAGGAGCGCTTCCATCCGCCGCTGGACATCATCGACGGCGCCGCGCGGATCGTGGATCCGATCATCGACGGCTTCAACACCGGCACCCATGTGTGGGGCCAGTTTTTGAAGGACTACAAACCGACCGATTGGTAGCGGTTGCAGCGGACAGGGCTTTAGGGGCCGCGAACCGCGGGCGTTCGCAGCGAATGTCCCCCGGCCCCCGCCTGCGGCGGAGGCCTCCTCCTTTACTTCGCTCCGAACGCCCGCAGCTCGCGTCTGCGTGGCCGGACTGCCTGCTGGCGCAGCCCACGGTGCATCAACTACCGCCGCTGCACGGACAGCGGGTGTGGATGCCCTTGGGTGTGAAATAAAGGAGGAGGCACCAGCTTCACCGGTGCCGGGGGACATTCACACTCAAGGGCATCCACGCCCGCCTCCGATGTCCACCACGGCTCCCATTCGCAGGTCGCGGCATGAGCTACCGCGTGTCAGCCACCCCGGAATCCTCGCTGCCGGCGTTTTTCACGTACTTCTCCAACCACGCGTCCTCTTCCGCAAGCATGTGCATGATCGACTCACGCGCGCGGTAACCGTGCGACTCGTTGGGCAGCATCACCAGCCGCGCATTGCCGCCCAGGCCCTTCATCGCCGCGAACAGGCGCTCGCTCTGGACCGGGAACGTGCCCGAGTTGTTGTCGTCCACGCCGTGGATGATCAGCAGCGCGTCCTTGATCTGGTGCGCGTAGTTGAACGGCGACATCTGCATGTAGGTGTCCTGCGCCTGCCAGTAGTTGCGCTCCTCGGCCTGGAAACCAAACGGCGTCAGACTGCGGTTGTAGGCGCCGCTGCGGGCGATGCCGGCCTTGAACAGGCGGGTGTGGGCAAGCAGGTTGGCGGTCATGAAGGCGCCGTAGGAATGGCCGCCAATGGCCATCCGGTTGCGGTCGGCCACGCCGCGGCGGACCACTTCGTCCACCGCCGCCTCGGCGCCGGCCACCAGTTGCTCCAGGTAGGTGTCGTTGGGTTCGCGGTCGCCCTCGCCGACGATCGGCATGGTCGGGCCGTCCATCACCGCGTAGCCGCGGGTCAAAAAGGGCAGCGGTCCCCAGTAGCTGATCGCGTTGAAGCGGTGGGGTGATCCGGTCACCTGGCTGGCCGCATCAGCGGACTTGAACTCGCGCGGGTAGGCCCACAACAGGGTCGGCAGCGGGCCGTCGCGCTTGGCGTCGTAGCCCGGCGGCAGGTACAGGTTGGCGGTCAGCTCGACGCCGTCCTTGCGCTGGTAGCGGATCTGCTCCTTCTGCACGTCGCGCAGTTGCGGGGTGGGATGCGGGAAGTCGGTCAGCGCAACCGGCGCAGCGTCCGCGTTGCCGAGCTCGCGCAGGTAGATGTTGGCCGGCTGTTTGGGCGACTCGCGCGAGCTGAGGATGCGTTTGCCGTCGTCGTCCAGCATCGCCACCGGGGCCTCGTACCACGGCGCCTGCGAGTGGAACAGGCGCGTGGCCTGCTTGTCGGCGAGGCTGAAGCGGTCAAGGAACGGCCGGTCACCCTCGTCCGAGGCACCGGCGCCCATCAGGAAGATGCTGCCGCCATCGCTGGATACCACCAGGCGCTGGTTGCCGGCGGCGTCGGGGCGGGTCACCGGGGAACCCGGGTCGCTGTAGCGGTCCTCGTAGGAGCGATCGAAGATCAGCTCCGCCGCCTGCGCGGGCTGTCCCGGGGCGATGCGCCACTGCCGGGTCTGGCGGGTCTTCCACCAGAACTCGTCGATCAGCGCGAGGTCATCGCGGCCCCAGGTGGCGCCGGCGTAGCGCAAGCCCAGGCGCGCCAGTTCCACCGGCTTGCCACTGAACGGAGCGGCGTGGGCGAACACGGCGTCGCGCACGTCCACGTCACGCGCCGGATCGCCGCCGTCCTGGGCTTCGGCCCAGACCAGGGTAGCTGGCGCATCACTGCGCCACGAGATGCGGCGCACGCCGGTGGCGACCGCGTCGTTGCCGGTCGGCAGTCCTTCCACCAGCGGAAGGCGGGCGACCGTATGGACTCGCTTGCCGTCGCGGTCGAGCACCTCGATGCGGCGCGGGAAACGCGAGAACGGCACGAGGTAGGAGAACGGACGTTCCACCGTCTGCACCAGCAGGTGCCTGCCGTCGGGCGACGGCGATGCGCCGATGAGCAGGTCGGGCTTGCCGAGCAATGTGAGCTTGCCGGCGAGGTCCACGCGGCCGAGCTGGCTGGTCAGGTAGTGGGCGAAGATCGCCGCGTCCTGCTCGTTCTTGAGCAGGTCCTGGTAGGTGCGGATCGAGCGCACCTCCGCGCCCTGCTCGGTTTGCTGGATGCTGGGACCGGCCGGGACGCCATCGGCGTTTGGCGCGGCTCCCTGGCCTTGCGGGCGCAGGGTCACCAGCAGGCCGCGGCTGTCGGGCAGCCAGTCGAAACCGGTCCCCGCCACCGTATTCAACGGCTGTTGCAGCAGGCGATGGGCCTTGCGCGAGGCGGCCTCGACGATCCACAGCTCGACGTGGCCGGAGGCGTTGTCGACGTGGGTGAAGGCGATGTGCTTCTGGTCCGGCGCCCAGGACAGGTCGGCCAGCTTCAGGTCCGCGGGCAGGCCGGTGACCGGCAGTTCCTGGCGCTTGGCGATGTCGAGCAACTTCAGGTCCGATCCGAACGAGAACGCACTGCTGGCGTAGGTGCGCGGGTTGATCCGCGTGCCGGCCAGCTTCAGCTCCGGCTGCGCGACCACGTCGATGCCCGGCAGCGCCGGGGTCTTGAGCAAGGTCGCAAAGTCGCGGTTCGGACTCAGCCGGACCTGCGGCTGGCGAGGCGCGTCGACCAGCGCCTGCAAGGCATCCACGGGCGACTGATAGCCGCCCTGGTCATCCAGCGCAGCGGTCTGGGCGAGCGCCGGGGTGAGAAGTGCGAAGGGCAGCAGGGCAGCCAGCAGGCCGATGGCGGTTGAGCGCCGCTTGGGTTTGGTCATGGGATTCCCGGGAAGATGTCGGTGAAATGCGGATAGTGGTGCGTCGTGTCGCCGATGCGGGCCCGCGACGCTGGAGTGACCGTCAAACTCCCACAGTTGCTGAATCCCGGCCAGTGAAGGAAGTCCCGATGCGGCGCCGAGCCGGTTCAAGGCGTTGCACAAGCCGTTACAATGACGCGGTCCGCCGAGGGGCGCTGCGACCGTCGCTACAGGGACGGCCAGGCTTGGCAGGATCGATCGAGACCATCCGTGGTCTCTGTCCGCTACAACGGCGCCCGGTTGCGACCACCCTCCCCGCTTGACGCACCGCACCGGTGCCACGGGATCGAACCGGAGCTGGACCATGAAAGACACCACCCGCACCTTCTCCACAGAAGGCGACTACAAGGTTGCCGACATCAACCTGGCCGACTGGGGCCGCAAGGAATTCGACATCGCCGAGCACGAGATGCCCGGCCTGATGTCGATCCGCGAGAAGCACGCCGCCGACAAGCCGCTGAAAGACGTGCGCGTGACCGGCTCGCTGCACATGACCGTGCAGACCGCCGTGCTGATTGAAACCCTCAAGGACATCGGCGCCGACGTGCGCTGGGCCTCGTGCAACATCTTCTCGACCCAGGACCACGCCGCCGCCGCGATCGCCGCAGCCGGCACCCCGGTGTTCGCCTGGAAGGGCGAGACGCTGGAGGAGTACTGGGACTGCACCCTGGCCGCGCTGAGCTTCCCCGATGGGAAGGGCGGCTATCTGGGGCCGCAACTGGTCGTGGACGACGGCGGCGACGTGACCCTGCTGATCCACAAGGGCTACGAGCTGGAGGACGGCTCCAAATGGGTCGATGAGAAGGCCGCCTCGCACGAGGAGCAGGTGATCAAGAACCTGCTCAAGCGCGTGGCTGTCGAGCGCCCGGGCTTCTGGCACACCGTGGTCAAGGACTGGAGGGGCGTGTCGGAGGAGACCACCACCGGCGTCCTGCGCCTGTACCAGCTGGCCGAAGCCGGCTCGCTGCTGGTGCCCGCGATCAACGTCAATGACTCGGTCACCAAGTCCAAGTTCGACAATCTCTACGGCTGCCGTGAGTCGCTGGCCGACGGCCTCAAGCGCGCGATGGACGTGATGCTGGCCGGCAAGGTCGCCGTGGTCTGCGGCTATGGCGACGTCGGCAAGGGCTCGGCCGCCTCGCTGCGCGCGTACGGCGCCAGGGTGATCGTTACCGAGATCGATCCGATCTGCGCGCTGCAGGCGGCGATGGAAGGCTTCGAGGTCACCACGGTGGAAGACACCCTGGGCCGCGGCGACATCTACGTCACCACCACCGGCAACAAGGATGTGCTCACCATCGAGCACCTGCAGAACATGAAGGACCAGGCCATCGTGTGCAACATCGGCCACTTCGACAACGAGATCCAGGTCGACGCGCTCAAGGGCCTCGAGGACGTCGAGCAGATCAACATCAAACCGCAGGTGGACAAGTTCGTGTTCGCCGACGGCCGCGCGATCTTCCTGCTCGCCGAAGGCCGGCTGGTCAACCTGGGTTGCGCGACCGGGCATCCGAGCTTCGTGATGTCGAACTCGTTCTCCAACCAGACCCTGGCCCAGATCGACCTGTGGGAAAAGAAGGACAGTTACGAGAAGAAGGTCTACATCCTGCCCAAGCACCTGGACGAGGAAGTGGCCCGTCTGCACCTGGAGAAGATCGGCGTGAAGCTGACCAAGCTGAGCGCGGAGCAGTCCGCCTACCTGGGCGTACCGGTGGAAGGTCCGTACAAGTCCGATCACTACCGCTACTGATCGGGCGGGCGTCCAACGCCGCATGAAGAACGGGCGCCCCGCGGCGCCCGTTTTTTGTTGCGGGCCGGTGTTGACCGGTCTGCGTGCTTTGCGACGCGGGCAACTACCGCAAGCCTGCCGCGCTGACCCCGCACGCCGCTAGAGGCTTGCCGGCGCGGGTCCGCATCACGGCCGCCAGTTGGCGTTGTTCTCCCAGAACTCGACCGCCAGTCGATAGGCATCACGGTCCAGCGGCACCCCCGAGCCGCCCTCCTCCACGCCCAGCGCGTTACGCAGCATGGTGATCGGCGCCATGGGGATTTCCTCCGGCGTCATCGTGTACAGGCAGCCGACCACGCCCCAGTCCGCGTCCACCGCGGTGCCTTCTTTCGCCAGCTGATCGCAGCTGTAGAGGATCACCACCAGGTACTCCGCCACCGGCGGCTGCAGGCCCTCGAACCAGCGCACCAGCACCGGCAGTTCCTTGCGCGAGCGCGCCTCGTACGCCGATCGCAGCAGATGACGGTTGTCCTGGGTGATCGGCGCGGTCAGGCAGCGCGTGGACGTCCAGTTGCGGTGCACGTGCAGCTTGCAGAACGGCGCGTAGCCCTCAAGGATCCTGAGCGGCTCGTGCTCGTTGAGGTGGCGCTCGAACTGCGCTGGCGTGCAATCCTGGATGGTGTTGCCGCGCGGGGTGCGCGGGAACAGCCGGGTAACGGCAAACGGGGTCAGGACGATGGACATGCGCGAGACGGGTTGGCGAGAGATGCTGCAAGGGTAGCGGCTGCGCCGCGCGGGTGCCGAGGAACACCCGCGAATTCCCGCTCGCTCCATCTCAGCAAACAGGCGGCCCATGATGATCAACGGGAGCGCGGCGGCTAGAGCGCCAGCCGCTCGCGCAATTCCCGTGCCTGCCGCCGCGACACCTCCACCTGGCTGCCATCGTCCAGGCCAAGGTCGTAGCCGTCGGCGACCGACGGCTCCACCGTGCGGACCATGCGCAGGTTGACCAGGGTGTTGCGGTTGGCGCGGAAGAACAGGCCGGGCTGCATGCGCGCTTCAAGCCCGCTGAGGCTGCGCGCCAGCAGGGCGTTCTGGTCGCGGAACCAGACCCGGGCGTAGTTGCCGTCGACCACGATCCGGCGGATTTCGCCCAGGGCGACAAACCAGCAGCGCTCGCCGTCGCGCAGGAACACCTGGTCGTGGGCCGCCAGCAGGTCCGTGCCCCGACGCCCGGGCGCGCGCGCCGCGTCCTGCTCGCCCAGCTGGGCGCGGGCCTTGTCCAACGCGGTCGCCAGGCGTGCCGCCGCGACCGGCTTGAGCAGGTAGTCGAGCGCATTGGCTTCGAATGCCTGCACCGCGTACTGGTCGTAGGCGGTGACGAACACCACCGCCGGCAGCGGGTCCAGGCCGTCGAGCACGTCAAAGCCACTGCCCGAGGGCAGCTGGATATCAAGCAGGATCAGGTCGGGGTGCAAACGCGCGATCGCCTCGCGGGCGGCGGGAACGTCCTCGGCCTCGCCCACGCACTCGACGTCCGCAGACTCGGCCAGTAGCGTGCGCAGCTCGCGCCTCGCCAGCCGCGCATCCTCCACGATGAGCACCCGCAACGGCCCGCTCATTGCGGGACCACCAGGCTGGCGACCATGGTGTCTCCCTTGTGTTGCAGGTCGACGGTGCCTGCACCGAGTTGCGCCTGCAGGTAGGCCAGCCCGACGCCGTGGCCGGACGCGGCGCGGGTCAGCGGGACCGGATTGGTGACAGTGACGTGCAGCGCCGCTCCCGCGCGATTCAGGGCGATGGTGATCTCGCCGCCACCGGGAATGACGGCGATGCCGTGCTTGATCGCATTTTCCACCAGCAGCTGCAGCGCCATCGCCGGCAGTGTGGCTTGCAGGGTATCGGGCGGCACCTCGCGCACGACGCGCAGCCGGTCCTCATAGTGGACCGCCTCCACCGCCAGATAGTCCTCCACCACTTCGAGCTCGCGCGCGACAGTGACCTCGGTGTCTCCGGAATGCTCCAGCGCATGGCGCAGGGTGTTCGACAGCCGGGTGACCAGTTCACGCGCACGCGCCGGGTCCTCGTTGATCAGCGCGCGCAGGTTGTTGAGCGCGTTGAAGACGAAATGCGGATTGAGCCGAGCCTTGAGCGCATCGCGTTCCAGCAGATGGTGGCGCGCCTCCGCGCGCAGCCGCGCCAGCTCGCTCCGGCGCGCCTGGCGCACCGAATGGGCGCCGGCCCAGATTCCGGTCCACAGGGCCAGCACGACCGCGGTATTGGTCCAGTACATCAGCGTCGCGGCGGGGCGATAGGCCGACAGGCCGCCGGCGACCTCGACCCAGCCCAGGGCGATCGACGGGACCAGAATCGCCGCCAACGCCAGTTGCGCCAGCGTCGTCCCGATCACCACCGACGCCAGCAGCCGCGTTGCCAATACCCATAAGCCGCGCTCCCACCACCCCAAGCGCGCGGCCCGGGCGCGGATCGCGCCGCTGACCAGCCAGAGCAGCGCGCCCAGCGATACGCTGATCAGCACCATCGCCGGCGACATCGCCGAGAACGCGGCGGCCATGCCCAGGCTCAAGCCGATGTAGGCGCTCCACGCGAGCGCGTTGAGCATCCAGAAGCGGCGGGTTGGCAAGGCATCTTCCACGGCGTTGTCCACGTTCAGGCCGGGCGGCGCGGGCCGCCCGCACCTCGGTGCATCAAGGGGTCGAGGGCGAGACAAACCCGCGTATCTGCGCCTGCACCCACTGCGGATCGTCCCACATCAGGAAGTGGTAGCCCCCCTGGCTCATCTCGATGCGTGCGCTCGGCAACTTGGCGTACTGGTCGGCGAAGATCTTGCGCGTCGATTCGATGCTCGCGCCGTAGGGTTTGTAGGCTGCCCAGCTGCCCAGCACCAGGGTCGGCACGCCGATGGCACCGAGCTCGCCACGCAGGTCGGTGGTCATGAGCTCATACATGGCCTGGGCGGTGGTCGCACGGTCGCTGTCACGTCCCCACGTCTTCAGGGTCTCGACCCGCTCCGGCGCCCGGGTCATGCCCAGCAGCGAAGCCTCGGCCTGGGCGAAATACATCGTCTGGTCCAACGCCAGCATGCCGGCGCGCATCTGCTCGGCCATCGGTCTGGTCGTTGCCACGGTCGCGGCCGGATTCTGCGCGGCGGCGAAATACGGCAGGCTGTCGACGATTACCAGCCTGGCCACCGCGTCGGGTTGCTTGATCGCCATCTGCAGGGCCAGCGTTCCGCCCAGGCTGTGGCCGATCACCGTCAGCCCTTGCAGGTCGTGCTCGACGACGTAATCCAGCAACCCGTCGCGCATCACCGGAAGGAAGTCCTCGCCCTCCACCGGCGCCAGGCCGGCGAAGCCCGGCAACTGGACCAGGTGGCATTGGATCGGCATGGCGCTGGCGCCATCAGCGGCCGGCTGGCGCAATGCATGGCAGGTCTCGCGCCAGGTGTCCGCGCCACTGTTGAGGCCGGGAATCATCAGCACCGGCGCGCCTTCGCCGACCACTTCGATACTGATGCCGTGGTGATCCAGCGGCGCTGCGGTGGCGCCGAGCGAGGCCACAGCAAGAATCGCCGCGGCCACGGCGGCCGGGGTGTGCTTTCGGAAACGGGTGAGGGAATGGGCTGGCTGATTCATCGCTGCGGCTCCTTGTTGTCGTGATGCCAGCATCGCCGCATCCACTACCGCCGTGTTGCGCCGGGTGACCAGCGGTCGCGATCGGCTGCAGACGGCGTTTGGGAGCGCCCGGCGGGAACGGCCCGCGCAATCGGCCCGGAAACCCGATTCCATTTACATCCATCACGATAGAGCGATATATTGCCCGCCTACCCGTGACGCAGCCTCCGCATGATCGCGACCAGTTTCGAGTTCTATCCGCCCAAGACCGACGAGCAGCGCAAGCAGCTGGACCGCACCGCCGGCAGGCTCAAGTCGGCGACTCCGGACTACGTGAGCGTGACCTTCGGCGCCGGCGGCTCGACCCTGAGCCATACGCCGGAGACGATCGAGCGCCTGCAGGGGCACCACGCCCTGGAGGCGGCGCCGCACATCAGTTGCATGGGCGGCAGCCGCGAGGAGATCCGCGCGCAACTGCAGCGCTACATGGGCATGGGCGCCAGGCGGCTGGTGACCCTGCGCGGCGACCTGCCCTCGGGCATGGCCAGTCCGGGCGACCTGCGCTACGCCAGCGAACTGGTCGAGTTCATCCGCGACGAGACCGGCGATCATTTCCGCATCGAAGTCGCGGCCTACCCGGAGATGCACCCGCAGGCCCGCGACGCGCACGCCGACCTGAAGCATTTCATCGGCAAGGCGAAGGCCGGCGCCGACGGCGCGATCACCCAGTACTTCTACAACGCCGACGCGTATTTTCGCTTCGTCGACGACGTGCGCGCGGCGGGAGTGGACATCCCGATCGTGCCGGGCATCATGCCGATCTCCAACTTCAGCCAGCTGCGCCGGTTCTCGGAGATGTGCGGGGCCGAGATCCCGCGCTGGGTGACCCAGCGCATGCTCGCCTACGGCGATGACGCCGCCAGCGTGCGCGCGTTCGGCACCGACGTGGTGGCCCAGCTGTGCCAGCGCCTGATCGACGGCGGCGCCCCCGGCATGCACTTCTACACGCTCAACCTGGCCAGGCCGACACTGGCCGTGCTGGCGCGGCTCGGGTAAGCGGCCAACCGTACCTCAGCCCCGGCTGGCCTCCAACGCTTGGCTGAGGTCGGCGAGGATGTCGTCGATGTGCTCCAGCCCGATCGACAGCCGCACCATGTCCTCGCTGACGCCAGCCGCCGCCAGTTCCTCGGCATTGAGCTGGCGGTGGGTGGTCGATGCGGGGTGGCAGGCGAGCGACTTCGCATCGCCGATGTTGACCAGGCGCACGATCATCTGCAGCGCGTCGATGAAGCGCGCCCCCGCCGCGGCCCCGCCGTTGATGCCGAAGGTGAGGATGCCTGCCGGACAGCCGCCCATGTAGGTCTGCGCGAGCGCATGGTCGGGATGCTCAGGCAAGCCGGCGTACTTCACCCAGGCCAAGTGGTCGTGCGCCTGCAGGAACTGCGCGACCTTGAGCGCGTTGGCGCAGTGGCGCTCCATGCGCAGCGCCAGCGTCTCGATGCCCTGCAGCACCAGAAATGCGTTGAACGGCGACAGCGCGGCGCCGGTATTGCGAAGCGGCACCACGCGGCAGCGCCCGATGAACGCCGCCGGCCCGAACGCCTCGGTGTAGACCACGTCGTGGTAGGACGGGTCGGGCTCGTTGAGCATCGCGAAGCGCTGCCTGTGCTCGGCCCACGGGAATTTGCCGGAATCCACGATCGCTCCGGCAATCGTTGTCCCGTGGCCGCCCATGTACTTGGTCAGGGCGTGCACCACGATGTCGGCGCCATGTTCGAACGGGCGGCACAGGGCCGGGGTCGCCACCGTATTGTCGACGATCAGCGGAATGCCGTGACGATGCGCCATGTCGGCCAGCGCCCGGATATCGACGATGTCGCCGCCGGGATTACCGATGGACTCGCAGAACACCGCCCTGGTGTTCTCGTCGATCAGGGCCTCCAGCCCGGCGATGTCGTCGTGCGAGGCGAGCCGCACCGTGATGCCCTGACGCGGGAAGGTGTGGGCGAACAGGTTGTAGGTGCCGCCGTACAACTTGCTCACCGAGACGATGTTGTCGCCCTGCTGGGCGATGGTCTGGATCGCATAGGTGATCGCCGCCATGCCCGACGCCACCGCCAGCGCGCCCACGCCGCCCTCCAGCGCCGCGACGCGCTCCTCGAGCACCGCGTTGGTCGGGTTCATGATGCGGGTGTAGATGTTCCCGGGCGTCTTCAGGTCGAACAGGTCGGCCGCGTGCTGGGTGCTGTCGAAGGCGTAGGACGTGGTCTGGTAGATCGGTACCGCCACCGATTTGGTGGTGGGGTCGATCTCGTATCCCGCGTGGATCGCGAGCGTTTCAAACTTCATTGGCACACCCTCTTCGTGGTCGTCATTCAGTGGCATCCACGCCAATGTAGCGGCAAGCGCCGCTGCAGCATGCCGCCTGCGCCAACGCTGTATTTCATTTGCTCCACCAATACGCCGGAACCCGCCAAGCGCCCTTCCATCGCCCCGCCGCATCGCCGGGCGGTAGTAACCTGCACGGATGTCCCCGCCCCCCACCAACCTGCTGCGTGCCGCGCTTCTGGCCAGTGTTCTGGTCACGGCCGGCGTCGCACCGCGCGTTGTCCAGGCGGCGATCTATCGTTGCCAGGCGCCGGACGGCGGCATGGTCTACACCGATCGCCCGTGCTCCGAACTCGGCGCGACGCCTTCCCCGGCAGGCGATCTCCCTATCGGGCAGGCGGGCCAGCGTCGCCGCGCACCGCCGCGCTTTGGCTGCGCACGCAATCTTCCCGAACTGGTCCTGCGCCTCGCCAACGCGATCAACCAGCAGGACACCAACCAGTTGGCCGGCGTCTACCACTGGGCCGGCATGTCCGGCGGCCAGAGCGTGGCCATCCTGCGTCGGCTGGATGCGGTTGCCCACCGGCCGCTGGCCGGCATCGTGCAGGTTGGTCCGCAAACGATGCAGTCGGTCGATGGCGTGGTCAGCGACGAGGAGTACTACGCAAAACGCCCGATCAGCCAGACACCCGTGGCCCTGCGCATCGAGCAGTCGACCGGCGACGGGATCAGTCCATCCAATACCGTGTTCGGATTGCAACGCCACTTTGGCTGCTGGTGGATCCGCGGCTGAGCGGCGGCTGGCTCAGCGGATCCGCACCCAGCGCCTACAATGCCGCGATGACGACCCTCTTCATCTCCGACCTGCATCTGGACGCGGAACGCCCGCACATCACCGAGCTGTTTGGGCGCTTCCTGGACGCGGAAGCGCGCGGCGCGGACGCGCTCTACATCCTCGGTGACCTGTTCGAGGCGTGGATCGGCGATGACGACCCTTCCGCCACCGCCACTTTTGTCGCCGACCGCCTGCGCGTGGTCGCCGATGGCGGAACGCCGGTCTGGTTCATGCACGGCAACCGGGATTTCCTGGTGGGCCAGGCTTTCGCCGACCGGGCGGGAATGACGATCCTGCCCGACCCCACCGTCGTCGATCTGTATGGCAAACCGGTGCTGCTGATGCACGGCGACACGCTGTGCACCGATGACGTCGCTTACCAGCAGTTCCGTGCCCAGACGCGCGATCCCGTGTGGCAGGCGCAGTTCCTGGCCCAGCCAGTGGCCGCGCGGATCGCTTTTGCCAAGCAGGCGCGCGAGGCCAGCAAGGCGCACCAGTCGGGCCTGGCCTCGCAAGGCACGATGGAAACGATTACCGATGTCGCGCCCGCCGCGGTCGCCGCCGCCTTCCAGCAATTCGGCGTCGAGACGCTGATCCATGGACATACCCATCGGCCGGCAGTGCACGCGCTGAACGTGGACGGTCGCCCGCGCGAGCGCATCGTGCTGGGCGACTGGTACGAGCAGGGCTCGGTGCTGCGGGTCGACCGCCAGGCGCACCGTCTGGAGGCGCTGGCCTGAGAAACGGGTGGGGGTAGAAACCGGGCGCGTCAGTCCTCGGCGCTGGCGCAGCCGGTCAGCTGGCGCTCGCCGTCGCTGAAGGTCGCGGTGTAATCGTAGTCCTGGTCGGACATCGAATCCTCGCAATGGCCCGGCGTGATGATGAGCACGAAGTCCTTGCCGTCATGGACGCCGCGGAACTCGACATCCGTCGCGGTGTCGGTTCGCGTTGCCGCCAGTTCGACGCCGGGCTGGGTGTCGGGCGTGTTGTAAAGCAGCTTGTCCCCGGCGACCTCGACCGACCAGAACGGCTCGTTGCCACGCGCATGGAACCCGACCGTCCGGTCGCCATCGGGGGCCGCGTTGCCCTCGGGCCGCGCGGAGGATACCGGCGGTGCGCTTGCGGGCGCGGGCGCGTCGGGATCGCATCCCAGCAAGACAGCGCCTGCGGCAAGACCGCACAGCAACACCGTCAATGAACGCAGATGATTCATGGCAACGCCCTCGCGATTGGATGCGCTGAGCTTAACCGACCGCCTTGGTCACGCCGGCCCCGCGGCCAGTTCTGTGACCGCCGCCTCAAGCATCGCCAGCTCCTCCTCATCGAAACCCGCCCGGGTACGCGCCTCGACGTTGAACGGCCCGTGCAGGACCGCGCGCGCGTAGCCGGTCAGCAGCTCGCGGAACGTCGATGCCGGTTCCACGCCGCGGCGCTCGCAATACCAGCGGAACCAGCGCGATCCGGCGGCGACGTGGGCGACCTCCTCCTCCAGGATGACCTCCAGGATCGCGACCGTCTGTGTGTCGCCCAAGCCCTTCAGGCGCTGGATCATTCCCGGCGTCACGTCCAGCCCGCGCGCTTCCAGCACCCGCGGCACCAGCGCCATCCGCGCCAGCCCGTCGCCGGCCGTCTTCTGCGCCATCTCCCACAGACCGTTGTGCGCGTCGAAGTCCCCGTAATCGCGCCCCAACTGCTGCAGTCGCCCACGCAGCATCGTGAAATGCCGCGCCTCATCGGCCGCCACCTGCACCCAGTCGGCGTAGAACCGATCCGGCAGCCCCCGGAACCGGTACACCGCGTCCCAGGCCAGGTCGATGGCGTTGAACTCGATGTGCGCGATGGCATGGATGAACGCCGCCCGCCCCTCGTCGCTGCCAAACCCGCGCCGCGGCAGATCGCGCGGATGCACCAGGCGCGGTCGCGACGGCCGCCCCGGCATCCCGATCGGCCGCGGCGGCGGGGCATCGGTCGGAATCGGCAGTTCCCCCCGGGAAAACGCGGCAGCCGCGCGCACGGTAGCCGCCACCTTCGCGACCGGCGACTCCGCCTCCAGGCATTCCCAGGCCGCCTCAAAAAGATCCATGAACCTCCCCACCTCTCACGGTCTGCTCAACAGAGATCCGTCGCCCCGAGCAACATCGTCGTTCCGGGTCGACGCCGCCGAATCCCCCAAGGCGACACCGGGATCATGTTCCAACCAAGCGAATATCGTGGAGCGACTTGGAACAGGGTCCCGGTGTCGCCAGCGCGAACCTTCCAAGCCCCACATCCCGGATCACACAACCAACCAACCCGCCCACGCGCCCAACAACCAACTGCCCAGTCAAACGACCGACTAAAGCGCCCGTCGATCCGCCTTCGCCTCATCCGACCGCAACCGCCGCACGCGCTCGAAATACTCCTCCGCCGCGCCCGTCACATACTCCCCGTTGAAACACGAGGAATCGAAATCCGCCAGCCGATGCTTCGGCCCCGACACCGCCTCTTCCAGATCGGTGAGGTCCTGGTAGACCAGCCAGTCGCAGCCCAGCAGCTTCTCGATCTCCGACTCATCGCGCTGGTGGGCGATCAACTCCTCCCGGCTGGGCATGTCGATGCCATAGATGTTGGGATGGCGCACCGGCGGCGCTGCCGAGGCCAGGTACACCTTGCGCGCGCCGGCCTCGCGGGCCATCTGCACGATCTGCCGCGACGTCGTCCCGCGCACGATTGAATCGTCCACCAGCAGCACGACCCGGTTACGGAACTCCAACGGAATCGGATTGAGCTTGCGGCGCACCGATTTGGCCCGCATTTCCTGCCCCGGCATGATGAAGGTGCGGCCGACGTAGCGGTTCTTGATGAACCCCTCGCGGTACTTGATGCCGAGCACGTTCGCCACTTCCAGCGCCGCATCACGCGAGGAATCGGGGATCGGAATCACCGTGTCGATGTCGTGGTCCGGGCGCAGGCGCAGGATCTTCTCGCCGAGCTTCTGGCCCATCCGCATGCGCGCCTTGTGCACCGAGATGTCATCAATCATCGAGTCCGGCCGGGCGAAGTACACGTACTCGAAGATGCACGGCGTGTGCGTGCCCGGGGCGACGCACTGGCGCGCGTGCAGCTTGCCGTCGTTGGTGATCACGATCGCCTCGCCAGGCTGCACGTCGCGGACGCGCTTGAAGCCGGTCAGGTCGAAGGCGACCGATTCGGATGCCACCGCGTATTCGTCGCCACTCGCACCGCTGCGCTTGCCCAGCACCAGCGGGCGGATGCCGTTGGGGTCACGGAATGCGACCAGCCCCAGACCCAGCACCGTGGCCACCACCGCGTAGCCACCGACGCAGCGCCGGTACACGCCGGCCACGGCGCGGAACGCGGTTTCCGCTGACAGCGGCTCCAGTCCGGCCATTTCGTGCGCGAATACGTTCAGCAGCACTTCGGAATCCGACTCGGTGTTGACGTTGCGCCGATCCTGCTGGAACAGCTCCTCGCGCAACGCGTCGGCGTTGATCAGGTTGCCGTTGTGGGCCAGCGCGATGCCGTAGGGCGAGTTGACGTAGAACGGCTGCGCCTCGTCGTCGCCCTCGCTGCCGGCAGTCGGGTAGCGGCAATGGCCGATGCCGACGTGGCCGACCATCCGCCGCATCGCCGCGTCGTCAAACACGTCGCTGACCAGACCGTTGCCCTTGTGCAGCAGCAAGCGGTGGCGGTCGGCGGTGGCGATGCCTGCGGCGTCCTGGCCACGGTGCTGGAGGACGAGCAGTCCGTCGTAGAGCTGCGCCGCGACGTCCTGGTGGCCGACGATTCCGATGATGCCGCACATGACTGGTAATCCTGGTTGGTTGGAGCGGGGCGAAAAGATGACGGCGGGGGCGCCGTTGTGGAGAGGAGCTCAGCCGCGTTCGGCCGGCAGTACCGATTGTTTGTCCGCATCGCCCGACGGCGCTGACCGCGCCGGCGTCGGCAACGGCGCTTCCTGCTCGACCGGCCCGGGCCCGGGCGCATCCGGCGTAACCGCGTCAGGGGTCGCAGGCGGCGACACCGGCCGTGGCAGGCGCGGCAATGTCTCGGGCGACAGCAGCGGAGGGCCGTCGCCATCACCGCGAAGGTCCACCTGCGCGGCGACCCACTCGGGAAGCCAGGCGCGCATCTGCTCGGCGCCCGGTACCAGCAGCGGCACCACGCGGGAGGATCGCCACGACGGCTCGCGCGGCAGCTCGGTCAATCCGATCAGCAACAGCAGCGCGCAGGCAATCACCAGGCCGCGCACGACGCCGACAACGAACCCGAGCATCCGGTCCACGCCCGACAATCCCACCGAGTGCACCAGGGTGCGCAGCATCCAGCCCGCGATGCCGACCACGATCATCACCACGATGAAAGCCAGCGCGTAGCCGGCGAACAGGTGACCGGCGCCCGGCTCGCCGCTGCCGGCCAGCAGCAGCGCGACCTGCGCCCCGAACTGGAACGCCGCCAGGCCCGCAAGGATCCAGGCCGCCAGCGACGCCAGCACGCCGATCAGGCCGCGCATCATCCCGAACAGGGCCGAGACGCCGACCAGCCCGATCAGGACCCAGTCGATTGCGATCATCGCGCCAACCGGTCGCGCCGCATGCGGCCGGGCAACATCAAACCTTGCGTCATGGATGTGCGCGGACGAAGCCGGAGATGCCGAGCTTGGCGGCGGCCTGCACCTTGAGCTGGTCAGCCGCGGCGCGGTCCGCGACCGGACCGACCTGGACCCGGTTGAGCGTGGCGTCGCCGCTGCGGACCTGCTCGACGAACGCGCTCAAGCCCTGGCTGCGCGCGCGATCGCGCAGCGCCGTGGCCTCGGCCGGGTTGCCAAAGGCACCCAGTTGGACGACGAAGCCCACTCCGGCCGCGGCGGGAGCCGGCTGGCTGGTTGCGGGTGCCGGCTCGGGTTTTGCAGGCGCTGGTGCCGTCGCGACCGGCTTGGCCGGCTCGGCGGGTGTCGGCTTCGGCGGTTCCGGCTTTGGCTCGGGTTTGGCGACAACCGTCTGCGCGGGCTGCGCCGGGGTTTTCCCTGCACTCGCACTCGCGGGTGCGGAGCCGGCGCGATCCGCGTCCAGCACCAAAACCTTGGCCCCGACGTCCTTGCGCACGCGGGCCGAATCGATGCGCGCGGTTTCGGCCTCGGCACTCGTCTGGAAAGGACCGATGCGGACCCGGTGCAAGGTTCGCTCGCCGCTCTTCACCGATTCCTGGAAGGCGGGAAACCCAGCCGCCTGCAGCGCGCCGACCACTTTCTGTGCATCTTCCTGGCTGGCGTAGCTGCCGAAGCTGACGGCGTAGTTGCCGGCCGCCACCGTTGCCGGCGTCATCCCCGACGCCTGATCGCCGCTGTCTCGCGCGGCGCGGGTATCCACGGTGGGCAGCGCGCCCTCACCGGAGGGCTCCGCCCCGGGGGCCGTGACACTGGCGCCATTGCGCGCTGGCGGCGTGACCAGCGGCAGCTCGCGGGTTTCAAAACCCTGCCGGGGCATGGAAGGCACGTCGAGTGAAATATCCGACACGCCGCTGTCGGGGGCGGGGCCCTTGATCAGCATGGGCAGGAAGATCACCGCAATGGCGACCAGCACGGCCGCGCCGATCAGACGCTGTTTGAGGGCAGGTTCCATCGGATCTCGCAGGCAACGGGGAATGCCGGCGAATTATACCCTTGTGCCAAATGAAGGCCGGACCGCGGCGGCAGTCCCGACCCGGCGGTTCAGTTCGGCGCCACCGTGGACGCGCCCTCCAGCAGGGTGAGCGCCTCGGCGGCGGTGTGGAAGGAGCCGAACACCAGCACCCGGTCGCCCGGGCTGGCCGCAGCCAGCGCCGCGTCCAGGGCATCGGCGACCGTGTCATGGCGCCGGCCCGCTTGGGCCGCGGTCCCGGCCAGCCGGGGCGCAAAATCCTCCACGGAGACGCCCCGGGGTGCATGTCTCGCCAGACCGGCCAGGTGCCAGTGGTCGACGCTGGTGGCCAGTGCCGAGACCACGCCCGCCACGTCCTTGTCCACCAGCGCCGCGTACACGGCGTGCGTCCGGCCGGCAACGGGACTGGCCGCCAGCCAATCGGCCAGGGCATGCGCGGCCTGCCGGTTGTGGCCGACATCCACCACCGCCTCCACCCCGTCACGGTCGAAACGCTGCAGCCGGCCGCGGATACGGGCATCGGCAATTCCCTGCACGACCGCCCGGTCGGGCGGTGATTTGTCCAGCGCCCGCAACGCAGCGACGGCCACGGCGGCATTGCGCAGCTGCATTCGGCCCGCCAGCCGCGGCAACGGCAGGTCGATGCGGTGGCCAACCTCCCGCCAACGCCAGCGCCCTGCGCCGACGGCACTGGAATCCTCCGGATCGCCGCTTGCACCGCCGGGCAGGTCGATGAAAAAGTCGCAGCCAATCCTCAGCGTCTTGGCCGCGATCGAGTAGGCATGGCGCAGCACGCTGGAGGGAGGATCGTCATCGCCCAGCACCAGCGGCTTCCAGGCCCGGGCGATGCCGGCTTTTTCATGCCCGATGGCTTCGCGCCCTTCGCCCAGATAGTCCTGGTGGTCCACGTCCACGGTGGTGATCGCCGCGACATCCGGGTCAACCACGTTGGTCGCATCCAGGCGGCCGCCGAGCCCAACCTCCAGCACTGCCAGATCAAGATGGGCGCGCTGGAACAGCCACAAGGCAGCCAACGTGCCGTACTCGAAATAGGTCAACGGGGTCTCACCGCGCGCGGCTTCGATCGCCTCGAACGCGGCCACGATCATCGCGTCGTCCGCGTCCACACCGTCGATGCGGATGCGCTCGTTGTAGGCCAGCAGATGCGGCGAGGTGTACGCGCCGACACGCCAGCCGGCGGCCCGGCCGATCGCCTCGATGAAGGCGACGGTGGAGCCCTTGCCATTGGTGCCGCCCACGGTGATCACCCGCCGCGCCGGCCGCGCGATGCCCAGGCGACCCGCGACCTCGCCGACCCGCTCCAGCCCCATGTCGATCGACTTGGGGTGCAGTTGCTCGATCCGGTCGAGCCATTGGGACAGGTTCATGGCGGACACTCGCAGGACGGAAGACAGGGCGAGGAGATGCGGGACACTGGCCGTGCGGCCGCGGCTAGAGCGCGCGATGCACCGCTTCGCCGAACAACGCGGTGTGGTGCGAACAATCGTTCAGGCGTACCACCTCGAGATCGTCCAGCCGCGAGCCTTCCAGCAGGTTGAGCGTGGTCGGTGCCTGGCGGAACGTCCACGGCCGCGAGAAGGGAATTCCCAGCACGTTGCACAGCAACATGCGGTTGACCGCGTCATGGGCGACCACCAGCAGGGTGTCGTGGTCGCCCAGGCCGGCCATTGCCCGCCCGAATGCCGGCCACGCGCGGTCGAACACATGCTGCAGCGACTCGCCGCCACCGGGCATCAGCACTTCATGCGGTGCGTCGCGCCAGAGCTTCAGCAGTTCCGGATCGGTCGCGTGGATCTCGCTGGCCAGCAGGCCTTCCCAGCTGCCATGCGCGATCTCGCTGAGGTCCGCGTCGGTGCTGAGCAGGCGGGCGCGGTGTTCGCCCAGCGCCAGCTCGGCGGTGCGGCGTGCGCGCGACAGTGGCGAGGCGACCGCGCGGGTGATCTCCACGTCGTGGAGGCGCGCACCCAGCGCGCGTGCCTGCGCCTCGCCGGTTTCCGACAACGGGATGTCGACCTGGCCCTGGTAACGCCCTTCGGCGTTCCAGGAGGTTTCGCCATGACGGGCGAGGATGATTTTCATGCGGGTACTCGATGCGAGGGAACAGGAAGCGCGACGGGCGGTGCGGGGATCACTGGCCGGTAGGCAGGCCGAGCTCCTCCAGCACCTGCGGCGCCGGGAACGCCTCCTGCATGACCCAGCGCAGGTAGCGCCCATCGACCGCGATCACCCGGGTCATGTCGGGGTCAAACACCCAGTTGGAGCTGACGCTTTCCCAGTTCATGTCGAACACCAGCCCGACCAGCTCGCCGCGCGCATCCATCGCCGGCGAGCCCGAGTTGCCGCCGGTGATGTCCAGGTCGGCCATGAAGTTGACCGGCACCGTGCCCAGCTCCTCGCTCGCGAGCCCGCCGTAGCGCTTGGCGGCGATGGCGTCGAGCTGCGCCCTGGGCGCGTTGAACGGCTCCACGCCGGTGGACTTGTCGGCGATCTGCTCCAGCGTGGTGAACGCCGCCTGCCGGCTGCCGTCCAGCTTGGTGTAGCCCTGCACGTTGCCAAAGGTGATGCGCAGCGAGGAGTTGGCGTCCGGATAGACCGATTCGCCGCGGCTGGCTCGGTAATCGGCGACGGCCTGCAGGTACACCGGGCGGGCCTGCAGCACGTCGCCGGTGCGGATCTCGTCGAGCTCCTTGTTCTGCAGGATCGTCGGCATCAGGGCGACGGCCAGTTGCAGGGCCGGATCCTTGCTGGCCTCCAGTGTCGCGCGGTCGGCGTGCATCAACTTCAGGCGCGTATCGAGATCGCCCAGGCTGGTGCCGGCCAGGCGATCGAGCGCGGCCTGCACCGCGGCCTCGTCGTTCCCGCCCAGCCATTCATCGAGCGCGGGGATGTGCTGTGCCTGCGGCAGCTTCACGTACTCGCGCAGCCAGTACTGCTGCAGCTGGCGGTCCATGCCGGCGTCGTAGCGGCGCTCCATCTGCTTCAGCGAGCCTTCGAAACCCGGCAGGTCGCGCGCCTGGTAGCCGGCATCGCGTTGTGCGTCGGGCTTCTCGCCCTCGATCGCAAACCGGTACAGGCCGGTGGCCGCGCCGATCGCGCCGGTGCGGATCAGCTGGCCGAAGACCAGGTCGCGCTCGCGGGTCGCGCGCTCGGCGGCGTCCAGTTCCAGCAGGCGTGCGTGCGCCTGCAGCGCCGGCTCGCCCTTGGCGCCCTGCCCGCGCAGCCAGGCCAGTACCGCGGCCTCCTCGGCGTGCTTGGTCTTGCTGGCGTTGATGCGCTGGAAGCCCTCCAGCTGGCCGTCGTAGTTCTTCATCGTGTTCTGCCAGCCGCGGATCGTGCTGGCGTACTTGACCTTGATGTCCTCGTCCTTCGCGCCGGCCGCCTCGACCAGATCCACCATCGCCTCGTAATGGCGCTTGATGGTCGGGTAGGTCCATTGCTCGGTCGCGTCGAATTCCTCGGCCAGGGCGTAACGTGCGGTCCGGCCCGGATAGCCGGCCACCATCACGAAATCTCCGATGTTCAGCGGCTGGCTGGCGAACTTGAGGAAATGCTTCGGCTCGTAGGGCACGTTGTCGGTCGAGTACGGCGCCGGCTTGCCGTCCTTGCCGACGTAGGCGCGGTAGAAGGCGAAATCACCGGTGTGGCGCGGCCACATCCAGTTGTCGATATCGCCACCGAAGCTGCCGATGCTGTTGGGCGGCGCATAGACCAGGCGCACGTCCTTGATTTCCAGGTTCTTGAACAGGCGGTAGGTGTTGCCGCCGGCGAAGCTGTAGAACTGGCAGCGGTATCCGGGATCGGCCTCGCAGTCGGCCACCAGTTGTTTCTGGATGGTCTCCAGCGCGCGCGTGCGGCCCAGCGCATCCGGAGCTGCGTCGATGGCGGCGCGGACATCGCGGGTCACGTCGCGGATCGAGTCCAGCGCATAGATGCGCGCGTTCGGCCCGGCCGATACTTCGCGCTCCTTTGCCGCGGCATTGAAGCCGTCCTCGATCAGGTTGTTTTCCGGCGTCGAGTTGAGCTGGATGGCGCCGTAAGCACAATGGTGGTTGGTGACCACCAGACCCTGCGGCGACACAAAGCTGGCGGTACAGCCGCCCAGCGATACCACCGCGCCCATCGGGTCGCCGGTCAGGTCGGCGAGTTGTTCGGCGGGCAATTCCAGTCCGGCCTTCTGCAAAGCGGCGGAAATCTCCGGCAATTGCTGCGGCACCCACATGCCCTCGCCGGCCACCGCCGACCCCATGACGCCTGTCAACGCGATGGCAGCGGTCAATATCGAATAACGCATGCAAGTGCTCCTGCCGATGTCGAATCGGTGATTTTAGCCTGCCGGAGAGTGTGCGTCCGGCGCGTTGGCCCGCAGGTGACGGGGACTACGGGGTCGGGCGAGGACTACGGGGTCGGGCGAGCTGCATGTCTCCGGGGCGAATGTCCCCCGGCCACCGCCTGCGGCGGCGGCCTCCTCCTTTATTTCGCCCCGAAGACATACAGCTCGCCCCATGCTGGCACGTCGCGCCGTGCGGGGCGGCTTGCGGTTGTGACCCACCGTCGTGCCAGACCTCAGTGGGTGGATGCCCTTGCGGCGAAGTAAAGGAGGAGGCACCGGCTTCACCGGTGCCGGGGGACATTCGCAGCAAGGGCGTTCACCCCCTGCCCGCGACGAGGCGCCCTGTCCGCCCGCCTACTCCAACGGCAATTCCATTTCCCGCAACAGGTTCGGTGCCGGATACACCTTGCCCATCAACCAGCGCAGGTAGCGAACGTCGACGTGGATGGCCCGCTTGTAGCGCGGGTCGTACATCCAGCTGGCGCTGACCGCCTCCCAGTTGCTGTCGAAGTTGAGGCCGATCAGCTTCCCGTTGGCATCCATTACGGGCGATCCGGAGTTGCCGCCGGTGGTGTCCAGGTTGGTCATCAGGTTGACCGTCTGGGTGCCCAGCACGGGATCGACGGTGCTGCCGAAGTCGCCCTTGGCGATCGCGTCGCGCAGGGTCTGCGGGGCGTCGAAAGGATCCTCGCCGGTGTGTTTCTCGACGATGCCCTGCACGGTGGTCAGCGGGGTGTAGTGGACGCCGTCGCGCGGATCCAGCGAACTGACCTTGCCGTAGCTCACCCGCAGGGTCGAGTTGGCGTCGGGGTAGACCGCCTGCCCCTGCGACTCACGGAAGCCGATCAGCGCGCGCATGTAGGCCGGCCGCAGGCGCAGCAGTTCGCCGTCACTGGACTTGTCCGCATCAGCGATTCGCAACTGGGCCGGCAGCAACGTCGCAGCAGCCTGCATCAACGGATCGGTGGACGCGGCGATCTCCGCGGGATCGGCGGCGAGCAGGCGCAGGCGTTCCGCCTCTTCGTCAAGTCGGGTGCCGCTGTAGAGCGTGTCCAGCGCGGCGGCGGCCTGGGCCTTGTCGGCGCCAAACACGGCGTCCAGCTCGGCAATGCGCTGATTGGCGGGCAGTGCGCGGTAGCGGGTCAGCAGCTCGGCCAGCAGGGCCTTTTCCACCTGCGGGGCGTAACGGCGCTGGACCTGCTTGAGCGAGGCCTCGATCTGCGCCTCGTCACGCAGCTGGTAGCCGGTTTCGCGCTCCGCGTCGGGCTTGGCCCGCTCGACCGCGAGTCGCTGCAGCTGCATGGCGCTTTTGAGCAACTGGGTCTGGCTGCGCATCATCCCGAATAACTGGTCGCGCTCGCGCGTGGCCTGCGACTGGGCGATGACCGCGGCCGCCGCATCGATGTCGCGACGGGCGTTGGCGGCATCGGGCTGTTTGTCGAGCCAGGCCAGCATCGCGGCCTCGTCGCGCTTGCGCACGCCGACCGCATCGCTGCGGCGCAGGCCGTCGAGCTCACCCTGCGCGCGTTTGAGGTTGTTCTTCATGCTCGCGACCTGCGAGGCGTAGAGCACGCCGGCATCGGCGTCATTGGCGGCGGCGCGCTCGATGGTGTCGATCATCGCGGCATACAGATCCACGCGCTCGGGCAGCTGGGTGCCTACCTGGTCGGCGAACTCCGCTGCGGTGCGGTGGCGGAACGTGCGGCCCGGGTACCCGGCCAGCATGGCAAAGTCGCCCTCGGCAACCGGGTCCGTCGACACCTCGAGGAACGCCTTGGGCCGGTAGGGCACGTTGTCGGGCGAGAACGCGGCCGGCTTGCCGTCGCGGCCGACATAGGCGCGGTAGAACGCGAAGTCGCCGCTGTGGCGTGGCCACATGAAGTTGTCGATTTCGCCGCCGTACTTGCCGATCGACTCGGGCGGTGCGTAGACCAACCGGATGTCCTTGAGCTCGAGTTGCTTGACCAGGTAGAAATCGGTGCCGTAGTACATGTTGGCGACGCTGCAGCGGTACCCGGCATCCTGCTCGCACTCGGCCACCAGCGCCTTGCTCGCCGCATCGACCGCGTCGTAGTAGTCGCGACCGGATTTCCCGCGGGCATCCGCCAGCACGCGGTCGGTGACCCGGTCAAAGTCCGTGGTCACGAACACACGGGCGGCGGGGCCGGCGGAGACTTCATCTTTGAGCGTGGCGGCATTGAAGCCGTCCGCCATCAGGTTGTTCTGCGGCGTGGAATTGAGCTGGATCGCGCCGTAGGCACAGTGGTGGTTGGTGACCACCAGACCCTGCGGCGACACGAAGCTGGCGGTGCAGCCGCCCAGCGACACCACCGCGCTCATCGGCGGGCGGGTCAGGTCGGCCAGTGCGGCCGGATCGCCCTTGTAGCCGGCGGCGGCCAGCTGGTCGGCGATCTGCGGCAACTGCGACGGCATCCACATTCCTTCGTCGGCGTGGGCGCCGAATGCGAGGCCGGCCGCAGTGGCCAGCAGGACGCCGCGCACGGCGGTCTTCAGGTTTTCGTTGGTGTCAGTCATGCGGCAGTCCCATCTCCTCCAGGAGGTGTTCAGCGTGGTCGACCTCGTCCATTACCCAGCGCATGTAGCGGGTATCGACGTGGATCGAGCGGGTCAGTTCGGGGTTGAAGATCCAGCCGGCGCTGAGGCTTTCGTAGTTGCCGTCAAAGAGGAGGCCGACCAGTTCGCCCTTGGAGTTCAACGTCGGCGAGCCGGAGTTGCCGCCGGTGGTGTCCACGTCGCTGAGGAAGTTCACCGGCACGTCGCCCAGCGAATCCATCCGGTACTGCGCGCCCTTGCCGGCGGCAATCGCGTCGAGCTCGGCCTGCGGGGTGATGAAAGGCTCCTTGCCGGTGGTCTTGGCGACGATGCCGGCCAGCGTGGTGAACGGGGTCATCTGCACGCCGTCGCGCGGCGAGTAGCCCTTCACGGTGCCGAAGGTGATGCGCAGCGAGCTGTTGGCATCCGGATACACCGGCTTGCCCTGCGACTGGTTGAAATCGATCATCGCCTGCATGTACTTCGGCCGCAGCGCCGAGATCCGGCCGGAGCGGGCTTCGGCCTCGGCTTCGATCTGCAGCACGGTCGGCATCATCGCCACGGCCAGCTGCAGGGCGGCGTCATCGGAGGCCTCGATCGCCGCCTTGTCCGCCTTCAGCAGGGCCAGCCGCGTGTCGGCGTCGCCCAGCTTGGAGCCGGCATAGAGCGCGTCCAGCTTGGCATCCAGTCCGGGTATGGTCTTGTCGCTGGCGCTGATGCCGAGCCAGCGGTCGAGCGCCGCCACGCGCTGCGGAGCGGGCACCTGGCTGGCGTAGCGCTGCAGGCGCAGCGACAACAGCGCCTGGTCCACCCTGGCGTCGTAGCGCTTGTCGAACGCGGTCATCGAACCGGCAATGCGCGGCGCATCGCGATCCTGATAGCCCGGCTTGCGCTCCGCGTCCGGCTTGGCCTGCTCGATCGCGTTGCGGTACAGGTTGACCGCCACGCCGGGCAGGCCACCGCCCAGAACCGTGTTGAACCACAGGTCGCGCTCACGGGTCGCGCGGTCCTCGGCCAGCTCTTTCTCCAGTGCGCGGATGGCGGCCAGCTGTGCGCGGCCTTCGCTGCCGCGCTTGCCCAGCCACGCCTCCAGCGCGTCCTCGCGCGCCTGCTTCATGCCCACCGGATCGTCCATCTGGGCGAACCCGTCCAGGTTGCCCTGATACAGCTTGAGCACGTTGTTGATGCCGGCCACGGTGGAGGCGTACTTGAGCGCCGCCGCCTTGTCGCCAGCAGTCGTGCGGTCAATCGTGGCCAGGTAGTCGCCGAAGTAGCCCACCATGGTCGGATAACGCCAGTCGATCGCCTGCTTGACCTCGCCCGGCAGGCGGTAGCGGTCGGTGGAACCCGGGTAGCCCGTCACCATGACGTAGTCGCCCTCCTCCAGCGGCTGCTGGGACACCGTCAGCCAGCTCGCCGGCCGGTAGGGCACGTTGTCCGCGGAGTACGCCGCCGGCTTGCCGTCCTTGCCGACGTAGGCGCGCAGGAAACCGAAGTCGCCGGTGTGCCGCGGCCACTCGAAGTTGTCCTCATCGCCGCCGAACTTGCCGATCGCATCCGACGGCGCATACACCAGGCGCACGTCGCGGATCTCCAGCTGCCGGATCAGCGAGAACTGCAGTCCGCCGTGGAAGTTGTAGACGTTGCAGCGCAGGCCGCCGGGCGCCTCGCACTCGGCCACCAGTGCCTTGCTGCGCGATTCCACGGTGTCGTAGCGCGCCTTGCCATCCAGCCCGTCCAGCCCGTCGGTGATGCGGGCAGTGACGTCCTCGATCTCCTGGGTGACGTAGATGCGCGCATTGGGCTCGGCGGGCAGCTCGTCGGCGAGTGTCCTGGCCACGAAGCCGTCGCTGAGCAGGTCGCGCTCGGGCGTGGAGTTGTACTGCACCGCGCCGTAGACGCAGTGGTGGTTGCTCACCACCAGGCCGGTAGGTGACACGAAGCTTGCCGTGCAGCCGCCCAAGCTGATGACGGCATCCAGCGGCTTGCCGGCCAGGTTGGACAACGCCGCCGGGTCCATCTCCAGGCCGCGCGCCTTGAGCTGCGCTGCCAGCTCGGGCATCTGGCGGGGTTGCCACATGCCTTCATCGGCGTGGGCGGCGGTGGATGCGAGCGCGACGGTCAGGGCCGCCGAGAGGAGTCGAAAGGTCACGGGTGCCCCGGTCTGTGTTGTGCAACCGTCGACGATAAGCAATGCCAGCGACGGTCCGCAACCGCCAACGGTCATGCCTTCGGTCGGGGCGCCGGACCGGCGCGTGCAAGGTCCGTCATCGGGGCCGAAGGCGCGGCCGGTACAATTGGCCCTCAATCCGCCGTTTCCGCCAGGCCATCCATGTCCGACACCATTGCCATCGCGCAGCCCTCCGCAGCGCACTCGATCCCCTCCACGATGAAGGCGCTGGTCAAGCGCGAAGCCGGCAAAGGCATCTGGATGGAGGACGTCCCGGTGCCAACCGCCGGTGCCAACGAGGTCCTCATAAAGCTGGAGAAGACCGCGATCTGCGGCACCGACCTGCACATCTACCTGTGGGATGAGTGGAGCCAGCGCACCATCCAGCCGGGCCTGGTGATCGGTCACGAGTTCGTGGGGCGCATCGTGGACCTCGGCCCCGGCGTCACCGGCTACCGCGTCGGCCAGCGCGTCTCCGCCGAAGGCCACATCGTCTGCGGCCACTGCCGCAATTGCCGCGGCGGCCGCCAGCACCTGTGCCCCAACACCGTCGGCATCGGCGTCAACCGCAACGGCGCGTTCGCCGAGTACATCGTGATGCCGGCGACCAACCTGTGGCCCATCCCCGACCAGATCCCCAGCGAGCTGGCCGCGTTCTTCGACCCCTACGGCAACGCCGCGCACTGTGCGCTGGAGTTCAACGTGGTCGGCGAGGACGTGCTGATCACCGGCGCCGGCCCGATCGGCATCATCGCGGCGGGCATCTGCAAGCACATCGGCGCGCGCAACGTGGTGGTCACCGACGTCAACGACTACCGGCTCAAACTCGCCGCCGACATGGGCGCCACCCGCGTGGTCAACGTCGCCAACACCTCGTTGAAGGACGTGATGAAGGACCTGCACATGGAGGGCTTTGACGTCGGCCTGGAGATGAGCGGCAACGCGCGTGCCTTCAACGACATGCTCGATTGCATGTACCACGGCGGCAAGATCGCGCTGCTCGGGATCATGCCCCAGGGCGCCGGCGCCGACTGGGACAAGATCATCTTCAAGGGCCTGACCCTGCACGGCATCTACGGGCGGAAGATGTACGAGACCTGGTACAAGATGACCCAACTGGTGCTGGGCGGATTCCCGCTGGGCAAGGTGCTGACCCACCAGCTGCCGGTGGACGAGTTCCAGAAGGGCTTCGACCTCATGGAAGCCGGCCAGTCGGGCAAGATCGTACTCAGCTGGAATTGAGTCCGCGCCGCTCGCCCGCCGCACTCCGCGTTTTACCGACGCCGCGCCACCGCGACCTGCGCGCAGCGACCGACATCGACCACTGCTTTCTGGAGCCGCCATGTCCCTGACCAAGCGTTACGCCACCAGCCTCGAGGAAATCCGCGAGGCCGGCCTGTTCAAGTCCGAGCGTGTGATCAGCAGCCCGCAGTCGGCGCAGATCACCCTGGAAGACGGCAGCACGGTGCTGAACTTCTGCGCCAACAACTACCTCGGCCTGGCCGATCATCCCGACCTCATCCAGGCCGCCAAGGACGCGCTGGATTCCCACGGTTTCGGCATGGCGTCCGTCCGCTTCATCTGCGGCACCCAGGACCTGCACAAGGAGCTGGAGGAGACGATCGCCGACTTCTTCGGCACTGAGGACACCATCCTCTATGCCTCCTGCTTCGACGCGAACGGCGGCCTGTACGATCCGCTGTTGGGGCCCGACGACGCAGTCATTTCCGACAGCCTCAACCACGCATCGATCATCGACGGTGTGCGCCTGTGCAAGGCCCAGCGCTTCCGCTACGCCAACTGCGACATGGCCGACCTGGAAAAGCAGTTGCAGGCCGCGGAAGCCGCCGGCTGCAAGACCAAGCTGATCACGACCGACGGCGTGTTCTCGATGGACGGTTTCGTCGCCCCGCTGGACCAGATCTGCGCGCTCGCCGAAAAGTACGGCGCCATGGTGCATATCGACGACTGCCACGCGACCGGCTTCATCGGCGCCACCGGCCGGGGCTCGGCCGAACTCAAGGGTGTCATGGACCGCATCGATATCTTCACCGGCACCCTGGGCAAGGCCATGGGCGGCGCGGTGGGCGGCTTCACGACCGGCAAGAAGGAAGTGATCGAACTGCTGCGCCAGCGTTCACGCCCGTACCTGTTCTCCAACTCGCTGCCGCCGCATGTCGTCGCGGCCGGGACCAGGGCGTTCCAGATGCTGGCCGGCGCCGACGCCATGCGCACCACGCTGGAGGAGAACACGCGTTACTTCCGCGAAAAAATGACCGCCGCCGGCTTCGACCTCAAGCCCGGCAACCATCCCATCGTCCCCGTGATGTTGTACGACGCGCCGATGGCCCAGAAGTTCGCCGACCGCTTGCTGGATGAAGGCATCTACGCGATCGGGTTCTTCTTCCCCGTGGTACCCCAGGGCGAGGCGCGCATCCGCACCCAGATCAGCGCAGCGCACACACGCGAGCAGCTCGACCAGGCCATTGAGGCGTTCGTCCGCATCGGGCGCGAGTTGGGTGTGCTGAAGGACTGAGCGCTCGACAGGCCCGCGCTCTGGAATCGGCCTGATCCCGGCCCGGTGCGCGGCTGTGACGCCGCGGACCGGTGAACCAGGAAATATCCCACGCAATGACCAATGAAAACGGCCGCATCTGCGGCCGTTTTCATTTCCTGGACTCGACCGTGGTCCAAGATCCGGAGTCGCTCCAGTTGAACCGCCTACTGTTCCTGGACCGGCGTTTCGGCTGCATCCGCTTCCCCGGCCGGCGCCGCGGCCGCGGCTGGAATCCGCATGAACTTGCCGCCCACCACCTGGAGCCCCTTGGCCTTCATCCACTCGTCGAAGGCATCGGCGGTCATTCGCTGGCCGTTCTCGCTCATGTTGAACCGCCACGGCGTGTTGTCGAATTCGGTACGCGGCTTGTAGGCGGCCGGATCGGTCGCCGTGGGCACGGCGCCGGTCGTCGAAGCCGCAGTACCCGGCACTGCGGGTGCCACCGTGGCGGCAGGCAGGCTGGCGGGTGATGCCAGTGGTGCGATGCTGGCAAACGCGGCGCAGCTCTCAACGTGCTTGCGAAACATCACCTGCTCGGCGGAAAGAGACTCGCTCAAAGCCTGCGACAGAACGCCTGCGGGCGCCCCCAACTGCCGACCCGGAGTACGGAATTCCGAGGCAACCGGGACAATGACCGTGCGTTGGACTGGCACGGCGGGGGCGGCCAGGCTGCTGCAGGCGGCAGCACTTTGCGCGTTTGCTACTCCGGCGGCTGACAACAGGACAAGAAAAGCAGCGGCACGCAACATGTTCGGACTCCTGGAAACGGCATCTGGACACCGCGTCCAGTCACCGGGAGTGTAGGCGCCCCCCACGCGTTGAACAACCGCAAGCGCGCCGCATGGCCGGCCGGGACGCGAAAAACACGAAACCCGGCACATGGCCGGGTTTCGGTAGCGCGCAGGGAACGCCGACAGGCGCCCCTGTTGTTGCAGACGTGCTTAGTTCTGCACGTTCAACTCGGTGCGACGGTTCTCGGCGCGACCGGCCGGGTTGTCCGAACCGTCCGGATTGGTGTTCGGCGCGATCGGGCGGCTCTCGCCGTAACCGTTCGGACCCACCAGACGGCCGGCGTCCACGCCGTTGTTGGTCAGGTAGTCATACACGGCACTGGCGCGACGCTCCGACAGGGCCTGGTTGTACGCATCCGAACCCTTGGAGTCGGTATGGCCGGCCACTTCGACGCGCAGCTCGGGGTAGCGCTGCAGGATCTGGGCGGCTTCGTTCAGGACCGAGACCGCATCCGGGCGCAGGTTCGACTTGTCGAACTCGAAGTTCACGCCACGCAGGTCGATGGTCACCGGGATCGGGGCCTCAACCGGAGCGGCCGGCGGTGGGGCGACCGGAGCCGGCGCCACCGGAGCAACGGGCTCGGGGCCCAGCGGAACGATCACGCCGACGGTGGCCAGCAGGTCACCGAACCAGCTCTCGTTCGGGTTGTGAACGCTCTGATCGTCGAAGTCACCGCGGTAGGCCAGCTCGGTACGCACACCGACGCGACCCATGTTGGCCTGCAGACCGGCACCGACCTTGGCGGCCAGGTTGCCGTCAACGCGCTGACCGGGCGAGTTCGGGTTCGGGAACGCGTCGAACTCTTCCTCGGCGCGCTGGTAGCCCAGGCCCATCAGCAGGTACGGGTTCCAGTTGCGGCCTTCGGCCAGGAAGTGGTAGCGCGCGTCCAGCGAGATGCCGTACTGGCTCCAGTTCAGGTCCTGGTTGGCGTCGAAGTTCGGGTTCTGGTAGTTCAGCTCACCGTCGATCGACCAGTTCGGGCTGACGAACTTGCCAAGGCCAAGGGCCAGGAACGGGGCGTCATTGGTGCCACGGTCGCTGTCCTGCAGGTTGAAACCGGTGGAACCGGTCAGGTACCAGCGGTCATCGAATTCCTGCGCATTGGCGGCCGAGGCAAATGCCAGGCCGGCGAGCAGCGCGGCGCTCATCAAGCGGATTTTCATGGAAAGCTCCTTCAGTGGATCCGGGGGAAATGGTTGGGCGACACATCGGTTTTGCAACACATCGCTGGAACAGGCAGGTCACTTCGGAAGGCGGCACGAAGCCCCGACGATCCGCAGTCACGAACGTGATGATACACATATTCGAACACTTTATTAACAAGCGCCCAAAATAGGCGAAGCCCGGCATCTCTGCCGGGCTTCGGGATTACGTCACGGCTGCAGGAGGACCTGCAGCGGTGAATGCCTCACTCAGTTCTGAACGTTCAACTCGGTGCGGCGGTTACGCTCGTTGCGGCAGCCAGGCTGCGTCTGCTCGGTCTGCTCCAGCGGACGGCTCTCGCCGTAGCCGATCGGGCCGGCCAGGCGGCTGGAATCGATGCCGTTGGAGGTCATGTAGTCATACACGGCCCGCGCACGACGCTCGGACAGCGCCTGGTTGTAAGCATCCGGACCGCAGAGGTCGGTGTGACCGGCCACTTCAACGCGGACTTCCGGGTAACGACGCAGGATTTCCAGCGCCTCGTTGAGGATCGCCAGCGAATCGGCGCGCAGGGTCGACTTGTCGAAGTCGAAGTTCACGCCACGCAGGTCGATGGTGACCGGAACCGGGGCTTCCTGGACAGGCGCGGCCGGCGGCGGCGGCGCGGGAGCAACCGGAACCATCGGCTCGGGACCCAGCGGAACCACGACACCGACCGAGGCCAGCACGTCACCAAACCAGTCGGCACCGTCATCGCGCGGCACGTCGTCGCTCAGGAACGCGCCAACGCTGTCGTCGTGCGCATCAATGCGGTAAGCCAACTCGGTGCGGATCTTGACGCGACCCACATCGCCCTGGGCACCGAAACCGAGCTTGCCGGCGACGTGGCCGTCTTTCTGCACGCTGGGGGCACCGTTGCGGGTGAAGCGCGCGGGCAGCAGCGGGTTGGACGGATCAAACTCTTCCTCGGCGCGCTGGTAGCCCAGGCCCATCAACACGTACGGGTTCCAGTTCCGGCCTTCCGCGATGAAGTGGTAACGCGCGTCGAGCGAGATACCGTACTGGCTCCAGTTCAGATCCTGGTTGCGATCCGCCTTCGGCTTCTGGTAGTTCAGCTCGGCGTCGAGCGACCAGTTCGGGTTGAGGAACTTGCCCACGCCCAGAGCCAGGAACGGCGCATCGCGCGAATCGCGATTGTTGTCCTGGATGTTCATGCCCGCGGAACCGGTCAGGTACCAGCGGTCATCGAACTCTTGAGCGCTTGCGGCGCCGGCGAACGCCAGGCCACCAAGCATGGCTGCGCAAAGGAGTTTCTTGTTCATTCGTGTATCTCCGTGTGGATCAAAACTGGTATGGAACGAGACTGTAGAAATCGGGGTGCGTGTTTCGGTAGCGCTTGAGGACGGCTGCCGTTTTGACGCCATCGGGGTGAAGCCTAGGGTCGTGACCGTGAAGGCCGTGTTAACAGGCGACTAACAATTGACTAAGTTCCCGCAGCCCCGCCGGATGCATCGGGGTTCGTTCAGTTCGAAAACAGATCCATGAAGTCGGTGACAGCAAGTGATTCCAGTTGCGTTGGCGCATTTGCAAGAGTCATCAAGCGATCCGCCCGCTCCGCCGAAAGCCGGCGGCGCATGGCGCGCTCGAACTTGTCCATCAGCACCGGAATTCCCTCCGCCCGGCGCTCCCGATGCCCAATCGGAACATCCACCGTAATCTTTCGCGTGTGGCTTCCATCCTTGAAAAACACCTGGACCGAGTTCCCGATATAGCGCTTGGCGGGATCGGAATAGTCCCGGGTAAATCGCGGGTCCTCGCTCACCGTCATCTTGTCCCGGAGTGCATCGATGCGCGGGTCGGCGGCAACCGCGTCGCCGTAATCATCGGCGGTGAGGCGCCCGAACAGCAACGGCACGGCGACCATGTATTGCAGGCAGTGGTCGCGGTCGGCGTAATTGGACAGCGGACCGGTCTTGTCGATGATGCGGATGGCCGCCTGCTGGGTTTCCAGTTCGATGCGCTCGATGGCGTCCACGCCGCCGGCGTCCAGCTGCTGCTTCACATGCGCGTGCAGTTGCATGGCGCACTCGACGGCTGTCTGGGCGTGGAACTCGGCGGGGAAGCTGAGCTTGAACAGGATGTTTTCCATCACGTAGCTGCCGAAAGGGCGCTCGAAGGTAAACGGCCGACCGTCGCAGGCGACGTCATAAAGTCCCCAGGTCGGCGCGGTCAGCGCGCTCGGGCAACCAACCTCCCCGCGCACGGCGTTGATCGCGTGGGTTACTGCACGGCGGCAGGCATCGCCGGCGGCCCAGCTTTTGCGCGGGCTGGTATTGGGCGCGTGGCGATAGGTGCGCAGGACGCCGTTGTCCATCCAGCTGTGCGACAGCGCCGACCAGATCGCGTCGCGGTCACCGCCGAGCATCCGCGTTGCCACGGCAGTCGATGCCAGGCGCACCAGGATCACGTGGTCCAACCCCAGGCGGTTGAACGCGTTCTCCAGCGCGTAGCAGCCTTGGATTTCATGGGCCTTGATCGCCCAGCCGAGCACGTCGCGCACGGTCATCGGCGCCTTGCCTTCCTGCTGCGCAATCCGGCCCAGATAATCCGCCACGCCGAGGATCGCGCCGAGGTTGTCGGACGGGTGCCCCCACTCCGCCGCCAGCCAGGTGTCGTTGAAGTCCAGCCAGCGGATCTGCACGCCGATGTTGTAGGCGGCCTGCACCGGGTCGAGCTGGAATCCGGTGAACGGCACGCGGGCGCCGTCCTTGAGCTCCGCGCCCGGCACCAGCGGCCCGAGATGGGCGACGCATTCGGCGTGCTCCATCGCCAACGCCGCGCATGCCAGCGAATCCAGCAGCATGTAGCGCGCGGTGTCGTAGGCCTCCGTCGAATCGACCGTGTAATCGACCACGTAGTCGGCCACGTCCAGCAGCGGCTGGTCGGGCGCGGGACGGATCGCAGAGCGGCTGTCGGGCTGGCTCATTGGCAGGACTCCAGAGTGCGGGACTCCACTGTGCCTCCTGGTTCATAAGCAGGGCGTGGACACTCCCGGGTAACGGCGGCGCGACGACTTGCCCGGTCGCGGAAATGGCGGCATCGTGATTCATCCATACGCTCGCGTACTCTCCATGGCCGACCCGCACCCGCTGTATCCGCATCTGTTTTCTCCGTTGGACCTGGGGTTCTGCCGCCTGCCCAACCGGGTGCTGATGGGCTCGATGCACACGGGCCTGGAAGACCGGGCGGCGGACTTCCCCAGGCTGGCGGCCTACTTCGCCGAGCGCGCGGAAGCAGGCGTGGGGCTGATGGTGACCGGCGGCTTCGCGCCCAATATCAGCGGCTGGCTGAAGCCCTTCGGCGGCAAGCTGAGCCGCTCATGGGAGGTGCGCAAGCATCGCCAGGTCACCGATGCCGTCCACAGCCACGATGGCCGCATCTGCCTGCAGATCCTGCACGCCGGGCGCTACGGCTATCACCCGCTGCAGGTCGCTCCCAGCCGGATCAAGTCGCCGATCAATCCGTTCACCCCGCGCGCGTTGTCGACACGCGGGGTGGAGCGCCAGATCGCGGCGTTCGTGCGGACCGCCCAGCTCGCCCGCGATGCCGGCTATGACGGCGTGGAGGTGATGGGATCGGAGGGCTACCTGCTGAACCAGTTCACCGCGCCGCGGACCAATCGCCGCAAGGACGCTTTTGGCGGCGGCGCCGATCAGCGCATGCGCTTCGCGGTGCAGATCGTTCGGCGCATCCGCGAGGCGTGCGGGCCGGACTTCATTTTGATCTACCGCCTCTCGATGATCGACCTCGTCGATGACGCGCTCAGCTGGGAAGAGGTCTTGGCCCAGGCGCGTGCGGTGGAGGCCGCCGGCGCGACCCTGATCAACACCGGCATCGGCTGGCACGAATCGCGGGTGCCGACGATCGCCACGTCGGTCCCTCGCGGCGCCTTCAGCGGCATCACCGCGCGCCTGCGGCCGGTCGTCGGCGTGCCGGTGATTGCCACCAACCGGATCAACATGCCCGAGACCGCCGAACGCATCCTTGCCAGCGGCGAGGCCGACATGGTGTCGATGGCGCGTCCCCTGCTGGCCGATCCACAGTGGGTCGTCAAGGCGCGCACGCGGCGCAGTGACGAGATCAACACCTGCATCGCCTGCAACCAGGCCTGCCTGGACCACGTATTCGCCAACAAGCGCGCCAGTTGCCTGGTCAACCCGCGCGCGTGCGCCGAAACCGAACTGCGCTACACCCAGACCGCATCGCCGCAGCGCATCGCGGTCGTCGGCGCCGGGCCGGCGGGACTGGCCTGCGCGACCATTGCCGCCCAACGCGGCCACCGGGTCACGCTGTTCGAAGCCGCCAGCCGGATCGGCGGCCAGTTCAACCTGGCCAAGCGGATACCCGGCAAGGAGGAATTCCACGAGACCCTGCGCTACTTCCAGCGCCAGATCGAGCTGACCGGCGTCGAGCTGCGGCTGGGGTCGCGCGCCACGAAGGCGGATCTGGGCGGGTTCGACCATGTGGTGCTTGCCACAGGCGTGGTCGCGCGCGAGGTGGAATTCCCCGGCGCGGACCATCCCAGCGTGGTCGGTTACGCGGATGTCCTGCAGGGGAATGTCGAAGTCGGCGCCCGCGTGGCCATCATCGGCGCCGGCGGGATCGGATTCGACGTTGCCGAATTTCTCGTCCAGGCCGGCGGATCGCCGACGCTGGAACCCGCGCGCTGGCGCCGGGAATGGGGAGTGGACCTGGACTACACCGAAAATCGCGGCGGCCTGGTGCCGGCGGCGGCCGAAGCCCCGGCGCGCGCGCTGTGGCTGCTCCAGCGTAGCGAAGGCAAACTGGGCGCGCGGCTGGGCAAGACCACGGGCTGGATCCACCGGGCCACCCTGAAGCACAAGCAGGTGACGATGATCAGCGGCGTGGAGTATCTGCGCGTCGACGATGCGGGCCTGCACGTGCGGATCGATGGCGCAGTGCAGTTGTTGCCCGTGGATCACGTGGTGATCTGCGCCGGCCAGCTTTCCTTCAAGCCGTTGGCAGACCAACTGGGCGATCACATTGGAACGATCCACGTCATCGGCGGCGCGGAGCTGGCGTCCGAGCTGGATGCAAAACGGGCCATCGATCAAGGCTGTCGAGTGGCCGCTGCACTCTGATGCATCGCCCGGCAAAACCTGAACAGGGGTTTCCCGACCTCAAATTCAGACTTTTGTTCAGCTTGTCGTGAAACCGTGACGGAGCAAGGGCTCGCAGAATCGGAGCGGTACAAGCCGTGTCCACACGAACCTGAATGCGGCGCCCTGTTCACGTTACATTTATATTCCGGTCGCTACCGTGCCGCAACTTTCCCAGTCACCCCCTTTGGTGACATCCACCTTCCCGCCGTCTGCGGGACAAGGTGAAGGGGCCAAGCGCGCCATAGAGCCGCCGCCTCCCCAGTACGCCATGTCGGCAATCGACCGTGCTCTTCGGAGTGCGATCAACGTTGCCGGCGCAACGGAGCAAGGAGTTCGTCATGAAACTGGCCTGGATCCTGTGGTTGGCCTCGGTTCTATCCCCGCAAAGTGCAGACTCGCTTTGCCTGAGCACCACCTTGTACCTGGAAGCACGCAACCAGTCGGTGCAGGGACAGCAAGCAGTGGCCGAGGTCGCGCTGCGTCGCCGCGACAGCGGCTTGTGGGGCGACAGCGTCTGCGACGTGGTCACCGCGCGCAAGCAGTTCGCACCAACGATCGTCTCGCCCAATACGCGCCTGAGCAACACCGAGGCGTGGGCCGAATCGGTAACAATCGCGCTGGAAGCGCAGCGCAACTGGGAGCTGCCTGCCGGTGAGCGCCTCGAGATCGTGCCCGGCGCCAGCCATTTCGCCGCGCTGTCGATCGCAAGCCCCAACTGGCGCAACGCGTATAGGGTTGCGACCATCGGCGACCACACCTTCCTGAAGGTGCAGAACCTCGCTCCTTCGAGTCTTCCGGTCGGCACCTGAGCGCACCGTCAGCGGCCGCGCAGGCAATTGGGCCAGTCATCGGCACGACGATGACCGACCTCGGGGGGTGACCAGACGTCGTTGCACAAAAAAGGCCACGCAGATGCGTGGCCTTTTTGCTTGCTGGGAGCCGCGCCGCGGCCTTTGTTAACGCTCAGCGCTTGTCCAGCTCCACGTAGTCACGGTCATCGGGGCCGACGTAGGTCGCACTGGGACGGATGATCTTGCCGTCCTCGCGCTGCTCGATCACGTGGGCGCTCCAGCCCGTCGTCCGCGCGATCACGAACAGCGGGGTGAACATCGCGGTCGGGATACCCATCATGTGGTACGCCGACGCGCTGTACCAGTCGAGGTTGGGGAACATCTTCTTGGTGTCCATCATCAGGTTCTCGATGCGCTCGGAGACGTCGAACAGCACCTGGTTGCCACCGTCCTCGCACAGGGAGCGGCTGATCTCCTTGATGATCGGATTGCGCGGGTCCCCGACGGTGTACACCGGGTGGCCGAATCCGATGACGATTTCCTTGCGCTCCATGCGCCCACGGATGTCGGCCTCAGCCTCGTCGGCGCTGCTGTAGCGGCTGATGATGTCCATGGCGACTTCGTTGGCGCCACCGTGTTTGGGCCCGCGCAGCGCGCCGATGGCGCCCGTCAGGCACGAGTACAGATCCGACCCCGTGCCGGCGATCACGCGTCCGGCGAAAGTGGAGGCGTTGAACTCGTGCTCGGCGTACAGCACCAGCGATTTGTCCAGCGCGTCGGCATGCAGCGCGCTGGCCGGCTCACCGTGCAGCAGGTGGAGAAAATGCGCGGCGACGCTGTCGTCTTCGGTTTCGACATCGATCCGGCGGCCGTTGCGGGTGAAGTGCCACCAGTACAACAGCATCGAGCCGAAGCTGGCGATCAGGCGATCAGCGATGTCGCGCGCCTCCGATGCCGGATGCGTGTCCCGTTCGGGCAACACCGTGCCCAGCATCGAGCAACCGGTGCGCAGCACGTCCATCGGATGGGCGTTGGCCGGCACCAGCTCAAGCACTTCGGTCACCAGCGCCGGCAGACCGCGCAGGCGACGCAACTTGGTTTTGTACGCCGCCAACTGCTCGCGCGTGGGCAGCACGCCGTGCACGAGCAGGTGTGCGACCTCTTCGAAACTCGATTTCGTCGCGAGATCGTGGATGTCGTAACCACGGTAGTGCAGGTCATTGCCGCTGAGGCCCACGGTGCAGAGCGCGGTGTTGCCCGCGGGAGTGCCGCTGAGCGCAACGGATTTTTTTGGCTTGGGCGTGGTTACGGGTGTGTCGCTCATCTTGGCTCCAGTGGTGATGGTCCAGACCGTGTCCTGGCGGCGCGGTGGACGTCGGACGGCGTGCGTGAATGGCGTTGTCAAGCGGCGCCGGAGACGGCGCGGCACAGATCACCATTCTAGCCGAGCCACGGCGCTGGCCGGCCCTGAACGCAACAGGGCAGCCGAAGCTGCCCGTCGGAACCTCTATCCGGCGTGCTCAGCCCAGCAGGTGCGCAACCCCGGCGCGCTCTTCTTCCAGTTCGGCCAGGGTCTTGTCCATCGCGGCGCGACTGAAGTCGTCGACTTCCAGGCCTTCCACGCGCGTGTACTTGCCGTTTTCGGTGGTCACCGGCACGCCGTAGATGATGCCCTCGGGGATGCCGTAGCTGCCGTCGGAGGGGACGCCCATGGTCACCCACTTGCCGTTGCTGCCCAGCACCCAGTCACGCATGTGGTCGATCGCGGCATTGGCCGCCGAGGCCGCCGAGGACAGGCCGCGCGCCTCGATGATCGCTGCGCCCCGCTTGCCGACCTGCGGAATGAAGGTGTTGGCGTTCCAGTCGGCGTCGTTGATCCTGTCTTTCAGCGACTCGCCGTTGACGGTGGCGAAGCGGTAGTCGGGGTACATGGTCGGGCTGTGGTTGCCCCACACGACCAGCTTCTCGATGTCGCCGACCGGCACGCCGGCCTTGTTGGCGAGCTGCGACAGCGCGCGGTTGTGGTCCAGGCGCAGCATCGCGGTGAAGTTGGCCGGGTTGAGGTCTGGCGCGGACTTCATGGCGATGTAGGCATTCGTGTTGGCCGGGTTGCCCACCACCAGCACCTTGACATCGCGGCTGGCGACCTTGTTCAGCGCCGCGCCCTGGGCGGTGAAGATCTTCGCGTTCTCCAGCAGCAGGTCCTTGCGCTCCATGCCCGGGCCACGCGGGCGCGCGCCAACCAGCAGGGCGAAGTCGGCATCCTTGAAGGCGACTTCGGCGTCATCGGTACCGACCATGCCGGCCAGCAGCGGAAACGCGCAATCTTCCAGCTCCATCATCACGCCCTTGAGCGCGGCCTGGGCTTTCTCCATCGGCAGCTCGAGCATCTGCAGGATCACCGGCTGGTCCTTGCCGAGCATCTCGCCGGAGGCGATGCGGAACAGCAGGGAGTAACCGATCTGGCCGGCAGCGCCGGTAACGGCAACGCGAACGGGATTCTTCATGGGGGCTCCTGAAACAGTGGGGGTGGGAGATCGGAAGCGACGGCTCAGTTCAGTTCGGCGAAAAACTCGGCAAAGCGTTGCAGCCCGGGAGCCAGCTGCGGTGTCGGGCAGGTGTAGCTGATGCGCACGGCACGCGGCTCACCGAAGGCCGAACCGGGTACGCAGGCCACGCCCTTGGTCTCCAGCAAGGCGCCACAAAACGTCAGGTCGTCATCGATTGCCAGACCGCTAGGCCCGTGCAGCCGACCGAATGCGGCGCTCACATCGGGGAACGCATAGAACGCACCCTGCGGCCGTGGGCAGACCACGCCGGGGATCGCGTCCATCACGACCATGACCTGGTCGCGCTTGGCCTGGAATTCGCGCCGCTTGGCGGCCGGTACATCCTGCGGGCCTTCCAGCGCGGCCACCGCTGCAGCCTGGACGACCTCGGGAATGCTGGTGATGTGGTTGGAATTGAGCGTGGCAATCGCCTTGGCCACTGATTCCGGCCCAGCCATCAAGCCCACGCGCCAGCCGGGCATGCCGTAGGTCTTGGACAACGAGTCGACAAAGATCAGCCGGTCACGCAGTTCCGGCCGGGCGTGGGCGAAGTTGTGGTAGCCCAGCTCGTCGAACACCATCGCGTGGTAGATGTCGTCGGTGATGATCCAGGTATCGGGATAGCGCACCAGCACGTCGGCCAGCGCGGCGATCTCGTCCCTGCCGTAGACCATGCCGGTGGGATTGGACGGGTTGTTGAACAGGAACACCCGCGGCTTCTTCTCCAGCGCGGCCTCAAGCTGCTGCGGGGTCAGCTTGTAGTCCTGGGCGGCGGGACACGGCAGCAGATCGACCTTCGCGTTGACGATGGCCGCGATGTCGCGGTAGCTGGTCCAGTACGGCACGGCGAAGGCGATCGTGTCGCCCTCATCAAGCAGCGCCTCGGCCAGGTTGTAGATCACCTGCTTGGCGCCAATCCCGCTGGCCAGATTGGCGGCGGTGTAACCGCTCAGGCCGATTTTTTCCAGGTGCGCGAGGAAGGCCTTCAGCAGCGCATCGGACCCGCGGTTACTGCCGTACTGGCCGCTGTCGTGGGCGAGCGCCTCGCGCGCCGCGGCATAGATGTGGTCGCCGGGCAGGAAGTTGGGCACGCCGATCGAGAAGTTGATGATGTCGCGGCCTTCGGCCTTCAGCCGTTTGGCTTTTTCAGCGACCTGCATGATCGCGCTGGGCCGGGCCCGACCGATGCGCTGGGCAAATTGGGGCATCGCAACACTCTCAAAGAATTAAGGAGTCGTGAGGTGGGCGCCCGCAACCAGGCCGGGCATGAGGCGCCGGCGCGGGTTGCTTCGAAGCGACCAGGCGTTTCAAGGTCTTGTATCGCAAGCGGGTCTCACGGCGCGCGGCGGCGCGCCGGAAATGATCGCACCCGATCAGCTGCCATGCGCGGCGTCGAGGGTCTTGTTCCACTCGGCAACGCGGTCGGCCTTGGCCGCCAGTGCCGCGTCGGCGTCGCCTTCGATCTTGACCGACTTGATCTTGTCGCCCTGCTTGACGCTGTCGACGATCTCCTGGCCCTCGATCACCTTGCCGAACACCGTGTGCTTGCCATCCAGCCACGAGCACGGCACGTGGGTGATGAAGAACTGGCTGCCGTTCGTGCCCGGGCCCGCATTGGCCATCGACAGGACGCCACGCTCGTGGGCCAGGCCGTTGCCGGTCTCATCCTCGAAGCGGTAGCCGGGACCGCCGGTGCCGGTGCCCTGCGGGCATCCGCCCTGGACCATGAAATCGGCCAGGACGCGATGGAAATTCAGTCCGTCGTAGAAACCGCGCTGGGCCAGGTTGACGAAGTTGGCGACCGTCAGCGGCGCCTTGTCGGCGGCCAGCTCAATGCGGATCGGTCCGCGCTCGGTATCGAAATTGGCGATCAGGCTCATGTCGTGACTCCGGTTTTCTCAAGGGGGCGCTTGTGCGTACGCCAGACCCCCAAGTTTAACCCACCGCACCTCGGTTACCGCGCAGAACACGCAGGCATATATACTGGCGGACTTCCTTCTGAAAGCTGCCTACGCGCCGCTCTACCCCATGTCCATCGAACGCCTACGCAATATCGCCATCGTCGCCCACGTCGACCACGGCAAGACCACCCTCGTTGATTGCCTGCTGAAGCAGTCCGGCACGTTCTCCGACCGCACTGTGCTGGCCGAGCGGGTGATGGACAGCAATGACCAGGAAAAGGAACGCGGCATCACGATCCTTGCCAAGAATACCGCCATCACCTGGCAGGGCAACCGGATCAACATCGTCGACACCCCGGGACACGCCGACTTCGGTGGCGAGGTCGAGCGCGTGCTCTCTATGGTCGACTCGGTGCTGATCCTGGTGGACGCGATGGACGGGCCGATGCCGCAGACGCGCTTCGTCACCCAGAAGGCGTTCGCGATGGGCTTCAAGCCGATCGTGGTGATCAACAAGATCGACCGTCCCGGCGCGCGTCCGGACTGGGTGATCGACCAGGTGTTCGACCTGTTCGACAAGCTCGGCGCGACCAACGAGCAGCTCGACTTCCCGATCGTCTACACCTCCGCGCTGCACGGCTATGCCGGCCTGGAAGACACCGTGCGCGACGGCGACATGACCGCGCTGTACGAGGCGATCATGAAGCACGTGCCGCCGCCGGCGGTGGACCCCGACGGTCCGTTCCAGATGCGCATCAGCCAGCTGGACTACAACAGCTTCGTCGGCCTGATCGGCGTCGGCCGCATCCAGCGCGGCAAGGTGCGCACGAACATGCCGGTCACCGTGATCGACCGCGAAGGCAAGAAGCGCCAGGCCAAGGTGTTGCAGGTGCTGGGCTTCATGGGCCTGGAGCGGGTCGAGGTGGAAGAGGCGGAAGCCGGCGACATCATCGCCATCTCCGGCGTGCAGGACCTGGGCATCTCCGACACCCTTTGCTCGGTGGACGCGCCCGAGGCCCTGCCTCCGTTGACCGTGGACGAGCCCACCATCTCGATGACCTTCCAGGTCAACAACTCGCCTTTCGCCGGGCGCAAGGACTTCAGCGGCGGCAAGTTCATCACCAGCCGCCAGATCCGCGAGCGCCTGGAGCGCGAGACGTTGCACAACGTCGCCCTCAAGGTCGAGGAAGGTTCGGACCCGGACAAGTTCCTGGTGTCCGGCCGCGGCGAATTGCATTTGTCGGTACTCATTGAGACCATGCGCCGCGAAGGATTCGAGCTGGCCGTGTCGCGTCCGGAAGTGATCGTCAAGGAAATCGACGGCCAGATGATGGAGCCCGTGGAGCAGTTGGTTGTCGACATCGAGGAGCAGCACCAGGGCGGCGTGATGGAGAAGCTGGGCATCCGCAAGGGCCAGCTGAAGAACATGGAGTCCGACGGCAAGGGACGCGTGCGTCTGGATTACATGATCCCCGCACGCGGCCTGATCGGCTTCCAGAACGAGTTCAAGACCCTGACCCAGGGCACCGGCCTGCTGTTCCACGTGTTCGACCATTACGGTCCGCGCGAGGTCGGCGCGATCGCCAAGCGCCCCAATGGCGTGATGATCTCCAACTCGGCCGGCGCCACCCCCGCGTATTCGCTGGGGCCGCTGGAAGAGCGTGGCAAGCTGTTCGCCGCCGAGGGTGACAACGTCTACGAAGGCCAGCTGATCGGCATCCATTCCAAGGACAATGACCTCACCGTCAACCCGATCAAGACCAAGCCGCTGACCAACATGCGCGCCTCGGGCAAGGATGACGCGATCAAGCTGACCCCGGCGATCAAGTTCAGCCTGGAGCAGGCGCTGGACTTCATCGAGGACGACGAGCTGGTCGAGGTGACGCCGAAGGAGATCCGCCTGCGCAAGAAGCACCTGACCGAAACCGACCGCAAGCGCGCCAGCCGCAGCTGACCGCCTGCAACCCGGCCCCGTGCGCCATGCGCGGGGCGGGCGCAAAAAAGCCGCCCATGGTGGGCGGCTTTTTTGTTGCTGCGTCCTGTGCCGGCTGTCCGGCCTATGCGCTCTTGTCGGCCGCCGACAGCTGGGACTGCTTGCGAACGATCAGCATCGCGACCTCCAGCGCCTGCTCGTAGTTCAGCCGCGGGTCGACCGTGGAATGGTACGCACGCTCCAGGTCGACTTCGGTCAGGCCGCGCGCGCCGCCGGTGCACTCGGTGACGTCCTCGCCGGTCAGCTCCAGATGCGCGCCACCCAATCGCGTCCCAGCCGCGGCGTGCATGTCAAAGGCGAGCTCGAGCTCGTCGCCGATGTTGGCGAACTTGCGGGTCTTGTAGCCATTCGCGGTGGCTTCGGTGTTGCCGTGCATGGGATCGCACACCCACAGCACGCGGCGACCGTCGCGCCGCACGGCATCCAGCAGCGGCGGCAGTTTCTCGGCGATATGCGCCGCGCCCATCCGATGGATGAGCGTCAACCGACCCGGCTCGTCCTGCGGATTGAGCACGTCCACCACCCGCATCAACTGATCCGGGGTGACCGAGGGCCCCACCTTGAGGGCAATCGGGTTGCGGATGCCCCGGAAGTACTCGACGTGGGCACCGTCGATCGCCGCCGTACGCATGCCGATCCACGGGTAATGCGTGCTCAGGTTGAACCAGCCCCAGTGACGCGGCACCTGGCGGGTGAACGACTCCTCGTACGGCAGCAGCAGCGCCTCGTGCGAGGTGTAGAAGTCGACCCGGTCCAAGTTGCGGACCGATCCGCCCGACAGCGTTTCCATGAAACGGACCGCGTCGCCGATCGACTCGACCATGTGGCGGTACTCGGCGGCCAGCGGCGAGTGCCCGACCCAGTCGAGGTTCCAGTACTCGGGATGACGCAGATCGGCAAACCCGCCGTCGATCAGCGCACGCACGAAATTCATCGTCATCGCCGAACGCGCATGCGCTTTGACCATGCGCCGTGGATCCGGGCGTCGCGCGGCAGCCTCGAACAACGGCGCATTGACCATGTCGCCGCGGTAGCTCGGCAGGGTCACGCCATCAATCGTCTCGCTGTCGGCCGAACGAGGCTTGGCGTACTGGCCGGCAAACCGCCCTACCCGCACGACCGGCTTGCGCATACCGTGCACGAGCACCAGGCTCATCTGCAACAGCACCTTCAGGCGGTTCGATATGACGTCCGACGAGCACGCATCGAAGGTCTCGGCGCAATCACCGCCCTGCAACACGAAGCACTTGCCTTCCTGGGCGTCGGCGATCTGCTGCTTGAGCGCGAGGATTTCCCAGGAAGTCACCAGCGGCGGCAGCGCCCGCAGCTCCGAGAGCACCCCGGCAAGCTCCTCGGCGTCGCCGTAGGTCGGCAACTGGAGCGCGGTGCGCTCGCGCCAGGAGGTCGGGTTCCAGTTCTCGGGGAGATTCACGGGGTGCAGGCTACGTTCGGCGGTGGGCATGGCGTCAGGACTTTTGTTGCGAAGCAGCATTACATCATCCATGCGGACCGACCCAGTTGCAACGGCGCCCCGCGGGCGTCGCCCATCGGGTATTGCAGTCGCTTCAGTCGCTACGCGCGGCCGCGTACAGGGCCCAGGCGCCGAGCAGAACAAACCAGATCAGGCTCCAGGCCGGCATCGCCAGGCCGAGGAAGCTCCAGTCCACCTCCGCGCACTCGCCCGATCCGGTCATGACCTTGCGGATCACGCCGGTCAAAGGCATCGCTTCGAGCATGTAGTCCAGTCCCGGGCCGCAGGCAGGCACCTGGTCGGGCGGCAGATGCTGCAGACGTACGTGGTTGCCGGCCACTCCCATCCCAACCAGGGCAGCCAGGAAGGCCAGCCCGCCGTATGTTCGTCGCGCCGCCCGCGTGAGCGGTGCGTGCAGTCCGCCGATCAGGAACACCAGCCCAAGCGCGGCAAACGCGACCCGCTGGAAGATGCACAACGGACACGGCAGCAGACCGCCGTAGAATTGCGTGTAGAGCGCGTAGCCGATCAGGCCGGCGCAGGCCAGAAAGCCCAGCAGGAAACGGAGGCGGAAACGGGAGGTACGCGTGGCGGGACTCGTCATGGGGCTACACCATACGGGCTTGGGTTGGCTACGCAAAGCCGAGGTCGTCTAACGCAAAAACCCCGGCGCACGGCCAGGGTTGATGCGGATGACAGGGCGTTGCCACCCGGTCAACGTCGAGGAGCGATTACTCGGCCGCGGACTGCGGGCGGTCAACCAGTTCCACGTAGGCCATCGGCGCATTGTCACCAGCGCGGAAGCCGCACTTGAGGATGCGCAGGTAACCACCCGGACGCGCGCTGTAACGCGGGCCGAGTTCGACAAACAACGTACCCACCGCTTCCTTGTCGCGCAGGCGCGAGAAGGCGAGACGACGGTTGGCAACGCCATCCGTCTTGCCAAGGGTGATCAGCGGCTCCGCAACGCGGCGCAGCTCCTTGGCCTTGGGCAGGGTCGTACGGATTGCTCCGTGCTTGATGAGCGACGCGGCCATATTGGTGAACATCGCATCGCGATGGGCACTGGTACGGTTGAATTTGCGTCCTGATTTCTGGTGGCGCATGAGTGTTGTTTCCTGTTTAGCCCATCATGCCGTGCGAGGCGATGCCTGCAGGCGGCCAGTTTTCGAGCTTCATGCCGAGCGAGAGGCCGCGCTGGGCAAGCACTTCCTTGATCTCGGTGAGCGACTTCTTGCCAAGGTTCGGCGTCTTCAGCAGTTCGACTTCGGTCTTCTGGATCAGATCGCCGACGTAGTAGATGCTTTCCGCCTTGAGGCAGTTGGCCGAACGCACGGTCAGCTCCAGGTCGTCGATCGGACGCAGCAACACCGGATCGATCCCCGTGCTGGCCGGCTTGGCTGCACCGCGCTCGCGCTGGGTGAAGTCCCCAAACACCGACAGCTGGTCACTGAGCACTTCAGCGGCGGTACGAACCGCCTCTTCCGCGTCGATGGTGCCGTTGGTCTCGATGTCGATGATCAACTTGTCCAGGTCGGTGCGCTGCTCGACGCGCGCGGCTTCCACCGAATACGCCACGCGGCGGATCGGGCTGAAGCTCGCATCCAGCATCAGACGACCGATGGTGCGGGTCTCCTCTTCTGGATTGCGGCGGGTGGTCGCCGGCTGGTAGCCGTAACCGCGCTCGACCTTGATGCGCATGTTGAGTGCGGTGTCCTTGGTCAAGTGGGCGATCACGTGGTCGCCGTTGACGACCTCGACGTTGTGATCGGTCTTGATATCGGACGCAGTCACCACGCCCGGACCCTGCTTGGTCAGCGACAGGGTCGCCGCCTCGCCGGTGTGCATGGTGATGGCGACGTCCTTCAGGTTGAGCAGGACCTCGAGCACGTCCTCCTGCAAGCCTTCGACCGTCGTGTATTCGTGCAGCACGCCATCGATCTCGACTTCCGTAATCGCGAAGCCCGGGATCGAGGACAGCAGGACCCGGCGCAACGCGTTGCCCAGCGTGTGACCGTAGCCACGCTCGAGCGGCTCGATGACCACCCTTGCGCGGTTGTCGGTGAGGCGTTCGATCTGGGGACCGCGTGGGCGCAGCACCTGATTGGCGGTAACCGTCATTTTGTGGAGTCTCCTGTGAGCCCACGACCCGGCGGGTCGGAGGCTCAAGAACAGATGGATTACTTCGAGTACAGCTCGATGATCAGCGCTTCGTTGATGTCGGCCGACAGATCCGTACGCTCCGGAATCGCCTTGAAGACACCTGCGAACTTCTTGCTGTCCACATCGATCCAGGACGGCGACAGGTCCATCTGCTGCGACACGGTCAGCGACTCCTGCACGCGCAACTGCTTCTGCGCACGCTCGGACAACGCAATCGCGTCACCGGCCTTGACCTGGTAGGAAGGCAGGTTGACCGACTTGCCGTTGACCGTGACACCGCGGTGCGACACCAGCTGGCGCGCGGCCGGCCGGGTCACCGCAAAGCCCATGCGGTAAACGACGTTGTCGAGACGGGTTTCGAGCAACTGCAACAGGATTTCACCCGTGTTGCCGCGCTTCGCCGCCGCCTTCTTGTAGTAGTTCCGGAACTGGCGCTCAAGCAAGCCGTAAGTGCGCTTGACCTTCTGCTTCTCACGGAGCTGGTTAGCGTAATCGGACATCTTGCCGCGACGGAGCGTCGCGCCATGCTGACCGGGCTTCTGCTCAAGCTTGCACTTGGAGTCAAGGGCGCGCGAGGCGGACTTGAGACCGAGATCGACGCCTTCGCGACGGGCAAGTTTGCAGGTGGGACCAATATAACGAGCCATTCTTCTTCAGCTCCTCAGACGCGACGCTTTTTCGGCGGGCGGCAACCGTTGTGCGGAATCGGCGTCACGTCGATGATGTTGATGATCTTGTACCCGACGTTGTTCAGCGAACGAACGGCGGATTCCCGACCCGGACCCGGGCCCTTGATGCGCACTTCCAACGACTTGACGCCGTAGTCGAGCGCAGCACGGCCGGCCTTTTCAGCCGCCACCTGGGCGGCAAACGGGGTCGACTTGCGCGAACCGCGGAAACCCGCGCCGCCCGACGTCGCCCACGAGAGCGCATTGCCCTGGCGGTCGGTGATCGTGATGATGGTGTTGTTGAACGAAGCGTGGACGTGCGCAACGCCGTCGGTGACGACGCGCTTGACCTTCTTCTTCGTCTTCGAGCCGCTTGGATTGGCCATGATCTACCCCTTACTTCCTGATGGCCCGACGCGGACCCTTGCGGGTACGTGCGTTGGTCTTGGTGCGCTGGCCCCGAAGCGGCAGGCCGCGACGGTGACGCAGGCCGCGGTAGCAACCCAGGTCCATGAGGCGCTTGATCGACATGCCGATTTCGCGACGCAGGTCGCCCTCGACGATGAACTTGCCGATTTCGCCGCGCAGACGCTCGACTTCCGGCTCGGACAGGTCGCGGATCTTGGTCGACAGTTTGACGTCGGCCGACTCGCATACCTGTTTGGAACGGGTACGGCCAATGCCGTAGATGTTCTGCAGCCCGACCCAGACGTGCTTCTGGGCAGGCAGATTGACGCCCGCAATACGCGCCATAACGCGATCTCCAACTGGTTTGGCAACCGAGCCCTGACAACTCGGTGGAAAGGTTCACTGGTCAGTGAATCGAAAAATCATCTAGGCCTCGGGTCGTAGGAAGCAGCGCGCCGTCGGTTGACTGACGCAGCGCCGCAACGGCATGGGGAGTGTGCCCATGCTCCGGCGACGAACCAGGACTGACCGGGAAAGCGCTGTCAAGCCGCCTTCCCGGACACCGCGCGCTACTCTGGCGCGCAGACGGGTCCGGATCCACCTGCGCGCGAGACGTCGCGCAGGTCGCCCTGATGAAAGCCGGTGTGGAAGCCGGGCTCTCGATACATCAGCAGCATCCACGGCAACGTACGCCGAAGATGACGCGCCAGTTTAGCCGAAGCGACTGGCTTGAATCAACACCTTTTACTCAACGCGCGCCGGCGCCGCCACGGGAACCCTTCAGGTTCGCTTTTTTCAGCAGGCTTTCGTACTGGTGGGACATCAGGTGCGCCTGGATCTGCGCGATGAAGTCCATCACCACCACCACGACGATCAGCAAAGAGGTACCCCCGAAGTAGAACGAGGTCCCCATCTGCGAGCGCATCACTTCCGGCAGCAGGCAGACGATGACCAGGTAGGTCGCGCCCGCTGCGGTCAGCCGGGTCAGCACCCCGTCGACATAATCGGCGGTCGCCTTGCCCGGACGGATACCCGGAATCAAGGCCCCCGACTTCTTCAGGTTGTCGGCGGTCTCCTGCGAGTTGAAGACCAGCGCCGTATAGAAGAACGTGAAACCGGCGATCAGGCCACCGTAAAGCAGCATGTGCAGCGGCTCGCCCGGATTCAGCCATTGGCTGACCTTGAGCATGAACGACGACGAATCCCCCTGGCTGAACCACGTTGCCGCGGTTGCCGGGAACATCACGATGCTGGACGCGAAGATCGGCGGGATCACGCCCGACATGTTGAGCTTCAGCGGCAGGAACGAGGACTGGTTCATGTACGCGCTGCGGCCGCCCTGGCGTCGCGCGTAATTTACGGTGATCCGTCGCTGGCCACGCTCGACGAACACCACGAAGAAGGTAACGGCCAATACGATGGCAACGACCGCCATGGCGGTGAGCGTGCCCATCTCGCCGTTGCGGACCTGCTCGAACATGTTCAGCGCCGCCGACGGCAACCCTGCGACGATGCCGGCGAAGATGATCAGCGAGACACCGTTGCCGATGCCGCGCTCAGTCACCTGCTCGCCCAACCACATCAAGAACATCGTGCCGGCGGTAAGCGAGATGACCGCGGTGATGACAAAGCCCGCGCCGGGGCTGTAGACCACCGGAATGCCCTGGCTGGCGCCGCCGGCCTGCAGCGCCGTTGCAATGCCCCAGGCCTGGAACACCGCCAGCGGGATCGCACCGAGACGGGACCACTGGGTGATCTTGCGCCGGCCCGACTCGCCCTCTTTCTGGATCGCCTTCATGCTGGGCAGGATCTGCACCATCAGCTGCATGATGATGGACGCGGAGATGTAGGGCATCACGTTCAGCGCGAACAGGCTGAAGCGCTCCAGCGCACCACCGGAGAACATGTTGAACATGTCCACGATGGTGCCCTGCTGGCTTTCCATCAAGCGCAACATCGCCTCGGGATTGACGCCCGGAACCGGGATGTAACAGCCCACCCGGTAGACGACCAGTGCTCCCAGCACGAACATGAGGCGCTGACGGAGCTCGGTAAACTTGCCGAGCCCGCCGCCCATGCCGGCCATGGCGTTGTTGCTACGCGCCATCGGTGACTTACTCCTCGACCTTGCCGCCGGCCGCTTCAATGGCGGCCTTGGCACCGGCCGTGGCCAGCACGCCCTTGAACACGAACTTCTTGCCGACCTCGCCCTTCACCACCAGCTTGGCGCGCTTGGCGCGGCTCGGCACGAGGCCGGCGGCACGCAGGGCGGCGAAATCGATCTCGCCCGCCTCAAGCTTGTCCAACTGGTAGAGCATGACTTCGGCGGTGTCGTTCTTGGTCTTGCTGCGGAAGCCGATCTTGGGCAGGCGCATCTGCATCGGCATCTGGCCGCCTTCGAAGCCGGCCTTGATCTTGCCCTTGCCGGACCGCGCGAACGAGCCCTTGTGTCCACGACCGGCGGTCTTGCCCAGGCCGGAACCGATACCGCGACCGACGCGCTTGCGGTCTTCGCGGGCGCCCTCTGCGGGCGAAAGTGTATTGAGACGCATCGTATTACTCCTCGACCCGGACCAGGTAGTGGACCGTATTGATCAGGCCACGAACCTGCGGGCTGTCCTTCAGCTCGCGGACGTCATTGATCTTGCGCAGGCCCAATGCCTTCACCGACAGGCGGTGACGCCCCTGGGTACCACGCAGACCCTTGACCAGACGCACCTTGACGGTGCCGTTCTTGTTTTCAGTTGCATCAACCATGGTGCAATTCCTCGACCTTCTTGCCGCGCTTGGCCGCGATCTTCTCCGGCGAATGCATCTCGGACAGGCCACGCAGCGTTGCCCGGACCAGGTTGATCGGGTTGCGCGAACCGGTGGCCTTGGCCAGCACGTCACGCACGCCGACCGCCTCGAGCACCGCGCGCATGGCGCCGCCCGCGATCACGCCGGTACCTTCGGAGGCGGGCTGCATGTACACATGCGCCGCCCCGTGGCCGGACTTGACCGAATGCCAGAGCGTGCCGTTGTTGAGATCGACGCCCTTCATGTTTTTGCGTGCCTGCTCCATCGACTTCTGGATCGCGGCCGGCACTTCGCGCGCCTTCGCGTAACCCATGCCGACCTTGCCGCCACCGTCGCCGACCACCGTCAACGCGGTGAAGGTGAACTGGCGGCCGCCCTTGACGGTCTTGCTGACACGGTTGACGGTGATCAGCTTCTCGATCATTCCGTCGTCGATCTCGTCGCGGGGACCACGCCCCCGCGAATCGCGTTCGTTAGCCATTTTGCAGTTACCTGGTTTGAATAGGGAATTTGCGGCGGTGCCGCTTATGATTGTTGACACGTCCGGGTGCCGTGTGACCACAGGAACCTGGGATCACACCCGACGCGACCCGCGTCGGCAGGTGAAAGACGGGGCGCAAGCCCCGTCCCGGCTTAGAACTGCAGGCCACCCTCGCGGGCGGCATCGGCCAGCGCCTTGACGCGACCGTGATAGCGATAACCCGAGCGGTCAAAAGCGACCTTCTCGATCCCGGCGGCCTTGGCCGCCGCGGCAATTGCCTGGCCAACCTTGGCGGCGGCGTCGGCGTTGCGACCGTTCTTCAGGCCTTCCATCACGCTCGACTGGGTGGTCGATGCGGCGGCGAGGCACTGCGAACCGTCGGCAGTGAATACCTGCGCGTACAGGTGCTGGCCGGTACGCAGCACCGACAGGCGCGGGACACCGAGCGTGCGGATATGCGAACGGGTGGACTTGGCGCGACGCAGGCGGGCGATGTTCTTGTTCATTGTCTGGTCCTCGAAAGCTGAAGGCCCCTGATGGTGATCAGGCCTTCTTGGCTTCCTTGCGAATGATGGTCTCGCCGGCGTACTTCACACCCTTGCCCTTGTAGGGCTCGGGCGGACGGAAGCCACGAATCTTGGCAGCCACCTCACCGACACGCTGGTTGTCGGCACCCTGCACCAGCACTTCGGTCTGGGTCGGGGTGGTGATGGTGATGCCTTCCGGAGCGGTGAACACGATCGGATGCGAGAATCCAAGCGTCAGGCTCAGATCCTTGCCTTGCATGGCGGCACGGTAGCCGACGCCGACCAGCTCGAGCTTGCGCTCGAAGCCTTCGGAAACGCCATGCACCATGTTGGCGATGATCGAACGCATCGTGCCGGTCACGGCGACATGGGCCGGCGTGTCCGAGCTCATCAGCGCCTGGCCGTCTTCGATCTTGATCTGCACGCCTTCGGGCACCGCCATCGAGAGCGAGCCCTTCGGGCCCTTGACGGTTACGCTGCCGGACTGGACATCCAGCTGGACGCCCTTGGCCAGGACGATCGGCTTGTTGGCAATACGGGACATGGTCGTTACTCCCTTATGCCACGAAGCACAGGACTTCACCGCCGACGCCGAGCTCGCGCGCCTTCGAATCGGTCATGATGCCCTTGGAGGTGGAAATGATGGAAACGCCGAGGCCATTGAGCACCTTGGGCAGCGCGTCCTTGCCGCGGTACTGGCGCAGGCCCGAGCGCGAATAGCGCTTCAGCTGCTCGATGACCGGCTTGCCTTCGTAGTACTTCAGATCGACCTGGAGCTCGTGCTTGCCGTTGCCGATATCGGTCACGGTCGTGCCGAGGATGTAGCCTTCGTCTTCCAGCACCTTGGCGATAGCGACCTTGGTCTTGGACGACGGCATTTTCACCGACGGCTTGCCGACCGCGGCCGCATTGCGGATGCGGACGAACATGTCGGCGATGGGATCAGTCATGCTCATGTGTAGTTACCTGATGAGTGCACCGATATCCGCGCGATTGCGAATTCAGTTGTGGCGCGCCTTCGAACGACAGACACGCGTGGAGCGTTGCGAGCCGGCAAGTCTAGCAGACTAACCGACCCCCATTACCACTTTTTTACCAGCTGGCCTTGCGCAGGCCCGGCACGTCACCACGCATGGTGGCTTCGCGCAGCTTGTTCCGGCCGAGGCCGAACTTGGCGTACACGCCGCGCGAGCGGCCGGTCAGGGCGCAACGGTTGCGCTGACGCGACGGGGAGGAGTCACGCGGCAGCTTCTGCAGCTTGACCACCGCCTCTTCCTTCTCCTCATAGGAGCTGGACGGGCTGGAAATCGTCTTCTTCAGCTCGGCGCGCTTGGCGGCGTACTTCTCCGCCAGCTTCGCCCGCTTCAGATCGCGGTTGATCATTGATGTCTTTGCCATGGTGGATCCTTGAATTAGGTGCGGAACGGGAAGCGGAACGCTTCCAGCAGGGCGCGGGCTTCTGCATCGGTGTTCGCGGTCGTGATGATCGCGATGTCCATGCCCCGGACAGCATCCACCTGGTCGTAATCGATCTCAGGGAAGATGATCTGTTCCTTGACGCCCATGTTGTAGTTGCCACGCCCGTCAAAGGACTTGCCAGACACACCACGGAAGTCACGCACGCGCGGCAGCGAGACGTTGATCAGACGGTCGAGGAACTCGAACATCTTCGAACGGCGCAGGGTGACCTTGCAGCCGATCGGCCAACCGTCGCGGATCTTGAACGAGGCCACCGAGACGCGGCTGTTGGTCACGATCGGCTTCTGGCCGGCGATCTTGGTCATGTCGGCGACCGCGTTCTCGAGCACCTTCTTGTTGGTGGCCGCTTCGCCCACACCCATGTTCAGGGTGATCTTGGAGATGCGCGGCACCTGCATCGGGTTCGTGTAACCGAACTTCTCGGTCAGCGACGGAACCACTTCTTCTTTGTAGAATTTTTCAAGACGGGTCATTTCAGCATTCCTCAGGCGTCAAGCGCCTCGCCGCTGGAGCGGAACACACGCATTTTGCGTCCATCCTCCAGCACTTTGATGCCAACGCGCTCGCCCTTGCCCGATGCCGGGTTGAACACCATCACGTTGGAGATATGGATCGGCGCCTCACGCTCGATCACGCCGCCGGCCTGGCCGACCTGCGGGTTCGGCTTGGTGTGGCGCTTGATGATGTTGACGTTGGACACGACGACCTTGTCGCCTGCCACGCGCACCACATCACCCTTCTTGCCCTTGTCCTTGCCGGCGGTCACGATCACGTGGTCGCCTTTCTTGATACGGTTCATGTCAATTCCTCCGCTCAGAGCACTTCTGGGGCGAGCGAGACGATCTTCATGAACTTCTCGGAACGCAGTTCACGGGTCACGGGCCCAAATATGCGGGTGCCAATCGGCTCCTGCTTGTTGTTCAGCAGGACGGCGGCGTTGCCGTCGAAGCGGATCAACGAGCCATCCGAGCGGCGAACGCCCTTGCGGGTACGCACCACGACGGCGTCATAGACGTCGCCCTTCTTGACCTTGCCCCGCGGAATCGCGTCCTTCACGGTCACTTTGATGACGTCGCCGATCGCGGCGTAACGGCGCTTGGAGCCACCGAGCACCTTGATGCACATCACTTCCTTCGCGCCGGAATTGTCTGCCACCGTGAGGTAGCTTTGCATCTGGATCATGGTTCAGCCTCCTCGTTATTCGACAGCGCGGGTGACAACTTCCACCACACGCCAGTTCTTGGTCTTCGACATCGGCGCGATCTCGGAAATCCGGACCACGTCGCCCTCGTTGCAGGTGTTCTCCGCATCGTGCGCGTGCAGCTTGGTCGAGCGACGGATGTACTTGCCGTACAGCGCGTGCTTGACCTGGCGCTCCACGAGCACGGTGACGGTCTTGTCCATCTTGTTGCTGACCACGCGTCCTTCGACCGTGCGCAGCGCCTTCTCTGTATTGTTGTCGGTCATGGCGGGTCCTTACTTCTTCTCGCCGAGCAGGGTGTTGACGCGAGCAATCTCGCGGCGCACCCGGCGGGCCTCATGGGTCTTGGCGAGCTGGCCGGTGGCCTGCTGCATGCGAAGGGCGAACCCTTCCTTGTGCAGCTCGGTCAGATGGGCCTTGAGCTCGTCAGCGGACTTCTCTCGCAGTTTGTTGAGTTCCATTACCGCACCGTCCGGGTCACGAAAGTGGTGGTCACCGAGAGCTTCGCGGCGGCCAGGCGGAACGCCTCGCGCGCCACGTCTTCAGCCACGCCCTCGATCTCGTAGATCATCCGGCCGGGCTGGACCTGGGCAACCCAGTACTCCACGTTGCCCTTGCCCTTGCCCATGCGGACTTCGATCGGTTTCTTGGTGACCGGCTTGTCGGGGAACACGCGCAGCCACATCTTGCCGCCGCGCTTGACGTGACGGCTGATGGAGCGACGCGCCGCCTCGATCTGGCGGGCAGTGAGCTGGCCGTGCGCGGTTGCCTTCAGGCCGTACTCGCCGAAGCTGACAGCGTTGCCGCTCCAGGCCAGACCGTCATTGCGGCCCTTGTGCACCTTGCGGTACTTGGTTCGTTTTGGTTGCAACATGATCCGTTACCTCGAGTCGCGGGGCGGACGGGGCGAGCGGTCACGTCGATCGCTGCGCGGGCTGTCGTCCGGCTTTTCCTGACCAACCTGGGAGAAATCGAAGATCTCGCCCCGGTAGACCCATGCCTTCACCCCGATGATGCCGTAGGTGGTATTCGCCTCGGCAAAGCCGTAGTCGATATCTGCGCGCAGGGTGTGCAGCGGCACACGACCTTCGCGGTACCACTCGGAACGGGCGATTTCCGCACCATTCAAGCGGCCACCGACCTGGACCTTGATGCCCAGGGCACCAAGACGCATCGCGTTGCCGACCGCGCGCTTCATCGCGCGACGGAACATGATGCGACGCTCCAGCTGCTGGGCAATCGACTCGGCCACCAGCTGCGCGTCCAGCTCGGGCTTGCGCACTTCGGTCACGTTGATGTGGGCAGGCACGCCCATCATCTCGCTGACTTCCTTGCGCAGCTTGTCGATGTCCTCGCCCCGCTTGCCGATCACCACGCCCGGGCGGGCGGTATGGATGGTCACGCGGGCGTTGTTGGCCGGGCGCTCGATGAAGATCTTCGAAATGCCCGCCTGCGAGAGCTTCTTGCGCAGCATCTCGCGGACCTTGAGGTCGGCGATCAGGTACTCGGAGTACTGCTTCTTGCCGGCAAACCACTTGGAGTTCCAGTCCTTGGAAATGCCAAGGCGGATGCCGGTCGGATGAACTTTGTTACCCATAATCAGACTCCGCCCTGCTTGCCGTCGCCCACAACCACGGTGATGTGGCTGGTGCGCTTGAGAATGCGGGTGCCGCGACCCTTCGCACGCGCCATGAAGCGCTTCAGCGTTGGACCTTCGTCAACCATGATCGTCGTGACCTTCAGCTCGTCGATGTCGGCGCCCTGGTTGTTCTCGGCGTTGGCGATGGCCGACTCCAGAACCTTGCGGACGAGATCGGCGGCCTTCTTGTCGGAGAACTTCAGCAGGTTGACTGCTTTCTCGGCGGTCTGACCGCGGACCTGGTCGGCGACCAGGCGTACTTTCTGGGCGGAGATGCGCGCGCTGCGCAGGATGGCTTTGGCTTCCATGGTCATCTCCTTATCGGCTCTTCTTGTCGCCGACGTGTCCCTTGAAGGTACGCGTCAGGGCGAACTCGCCGAGTTTGTGGCCGACCATGTTCTCGTTGACCAGCACCGGGATGTGGTTGCGACCGTTATGCACGGCGATGGTGAAACCCACCATCTCCGGCAGCACCATCGAGCGGCGCGACCAGGTCTTGATCGGGCGCTTGTTGTTGGCCGCAGCCTCCACCTTCTTGATCAGATGGTGGTCGACGAACGGACCCTTTTTAAGTGAACGTGCCATTGTCGATTAGCTCCTGCGATCGCGAACGATGAACTGCTGCGTGCGCTTGTTGTGCCGCGTCTTGTAACCCTTGGTCGGGACACCCCACGGGGTGACCGGATGCGGGTTGCCCTGGCCAGCCTTGCCCTCACCACCGCCGTGCGGATGGTCGACCGGGTTCATGGCGGCACCACGCACGGTCGGGCGGATGCCCAACCAGCGCTTGGCACCGGCCTTGCCCAGTTTCTGCAGGCTGTGCTCGTTGTTGCCGACTTCACCGATGGTGGCGCGGCACTCGACCGGCACCTTGCGCATCTCGCCGGAGCGCAGGCGCAGGGTTGCGTAACCCTGCTCGCGCGCCACCAGCTGCACCGAGGCGCCGGCGGCACGGGCGATCTGCGCACCCTTGCCAGGCTTCATCTCGATGCAATGCACGGTGGAGCCGACCGGCACGTTTGCCAGCGGCAGGCTGTTGCCGGTACGGATCGGGGCATCACGGCCGGCGATCACCTGGTCGCCCGCCTTCAGGCCCTTGGGCGCGATGATGTAACGGCGCTCACCGTCGACGTAGCACAGCAGGGCGATATGGGCGGTGCGGTTGGGATCGTATTCGATCCGCTCCACGCGCGCCGGAATGCCTTCCTTGTTGCGCTTGAAATCGATGATGCGGTAGTGCTGCTTGTGGCCACCACCGATGTGACGGGTGGTGATGCGGCCGTGGTGGTTACGACCACCCGAGCGGCTCTGCGGCTCCAGCAACGGCGCATACGGCGCGCCCTTGTGGAGTTCGGGCGACACGACGCGGACTGCCGAACGGCGGCCTGGCGAAGTGGGTTTGAATGTCATTAGTGCCATGGGTCGATCCTCAAGCCTTGGCCATCACGTCGATCGACTGGCCATCGGCCAGCGTCACGTATGCCTTGCGCCAGTCGGGGCGACGGCCCATGCGGAACTTGAAGGCTTTGGCTTTGCCCTTCACGTTGAGCACGTTGACCGCCTCGACCTTGACGTCGAACAGCTTTTCCACGGCGACCTTGATGTCCGCCTTGGTTGCCGTCGTCGCCACTTCGAAGACGTATTGATTGGAAACTTCCTGCAGCCGTGCGGTCTTCTCGGACACACGCGGCGCACGGATCACGTTGTAGAGCTTGGCGTCGTTCATGCCAGCCACTCCTCGATCTTCTTGATCGCTTCGGCGGTGACCACGACCGTGTCGGCGCCAACCAGCGCGACCGGATCCAGCCCCTGCACGTCACGGACTTCGACATACGGCAAGTTGCGCGCCGAGAGGTACAGATTCTCGGTGGCATCCTCGGTGACCAGCAGCGGACGGCGGCCGGCTTCAAGATCCTTGAGCAGGGCAACCATGCCCGTGGTCTTGGGCGAATCCAGCTCCAGGCTCTCCACCACGGTGATGCGACCCTGGCGGTTGAGCTCGGACAGGATCGACGCCATCGCCGCGCGGTACATCTTGCGGTTGACCTTCTGCGCGAAGCTGCGCGGCTTGGCCGCGAAGGTCACGCCACCACCACGGAAGATCGGAGCGGTCAGGGCGCCGTGGCGGGCGCCACCACCCTTCTGCTTCTTGGACTTCTTGGTGGTACCGGCGACTTCCGAGCGCGTCTTCTGCGCCTTGGTTCCGGCACGACCGGCGTTGCGGTAGGCGACCACGACCTGGTGGACGAGGTCCTCGCTGAACTCGCGGCCGAAGATCTCCTCGGAGACCGCCAGCGTCTTGCTGGTGTTATTGATGGCAAGTTCCATCGTCATACTCCCTTGGTCGTCGGACGGACGATCACATCGCCGCCCGGCGCGCCCGGCACCGCGCCCTTGATCGCGATCAGGCCGCGCTCGGCGTCAACCTTGACCACTTCCAGGCCCTGCGTGCTCTGCTGCACCTGGCCCATATGGCCGGACATCTTCTTGCCCGGAAACACGCGGCCCGGCGTCTGGCGCTGGCCGATGGAGCCCGGGGAACGGTGCGAGAGCGAGTTACCGTGGGTCGCATCGCCCATGGCGAAGTTCCAGCGCTTGATCGTGCCCTGGAAGCCCTTGCCCTTGGTCACGCCCTGGACGTCGACGATCTGGCCCACTTCAAAGATGTCGGCCTTGATTTCGCCGCCCACATTGAAGTCGCCCAGCTTGTCGTCGGCGACGCGGAATTCCCACAAACCACGACCGGCGCCGACCTTGGCTTTCGCCAGGTGACCCGCGGAGGGCTTGTTCACAAGCGCCGCGCGGCGCACGCCCACGGTGACCTGCACCGCGCTGTAACCGTCGCTGTCGACGGACTTGATCTGGGTGATCCGGTTCGGGGTCGCCTCGATGAGGGTCACCGGAATGGAACGACCATCTTCGGTGAAGAACCGGCTCATGCCGGCCTTGCGACCGACGATGCCCAACGAATATTTCTTCGCGGTCATGATGTCTGCCTCAGGTCAGCTTGATCTGGACGTCGACGCCGGCAGCCAGTTCGAGCTTCATCAGCGCGTCCACGGTCTTGTCGTTGGGGTCGACGATATCGAGCACGCGCTTGTGCGTGCGGGTCTCGTACTGGTCGCGCGCGTCCTTGTCGACGTGCGGAGAAGTAAGAACGGTGAAGCGCTCGATCTTGGTTGGCAGCGGAATCGGGCCACGCACTTGTGCGCCGGTCCGCTTGGCTGTCTCGACGATCTCGCTGGCCGAGCGGTCGATCAATCGATGATCGTACGCCTTCAGCCGGATTCGGATCTTTTGGTCCGCCATGACGGTGTTCCTTGGAAGTAAAGAGCGACGGGCCGGTGGCTGGGTGCACCGAACCCCAATGGACATATCCTCCGCACCGGGGATGACCCGCCGATACGGAAATCTGTAGCAAAACAAGGCAGGCCGGTTACCCGGCCTGCCCAGACAGAAAAGTATAAAGCGCGTGTCATCAGCCCGTCAAGCTGTTGCGGACAACTCCGCTACAGCCTGTGGTCTTGCCACGCGACATTTCCCTGTCGGGCGAATACGAGGGGCATCCTGCTCCTCATTTCGCTGGTTTGGCGCTCCCTGGGGAGCGCCGGGTGACGCTATTACTTGATGATCTTGGACACCACGCCGGCGCCGACGGTGCGGCCACCTTCGCGGATCGCAAAACGCAGGCCTTCGTCCATCGCGATCGGGTTGATCAGGGTGACCACCATCTTCACGTTGTCGCCCGGCATCACCATCTCCACGCCCTCGGGCAGCTCGCATGCGCCGGTGACGTCGGTGGTGCGGAAGTAGAACTGCGGACGGTAGCCCTTGAAGAACGGCGTGTGACGGCCGCCCTCGTCCTTGCTCAGGATGTAGACCTCACCTTCGAACTCGGTGTGCGGCTTGATCGAGCCGGGCTTGCACAGCACCTGGCCGCGCTCGACGTCGTCACGCTTGGTGCCGCGCAGCAGCAGACCGGCGTTATCACCCGCCTGACCCTGGTCAAGCAGCTTGCGGAACATCTCAACACCGGTGACGGTGGTCTTGACGGTCGGACGGATGCCGACGATCTCGATCTCCTCGCCCACCTTGATGATGCCGCGCTCGATACGACCGGTGACCACGGTGCCGCGACCGGAGATCGAGAACACGTCCTCGACCGGCATCAGGAACGCCTTGTCCACGTCGCGCTCGGGCTCCGGGATCCAGCTGTCCAGCGCATCGACCAGCTTGATGATCGAGGGCACGCCGATATCGCTCTGGTCGCCTTCCAGCGCCTTCAGCGCCGAACCGGTGATGATCGGGGTGTCGTCGCCGGGGAAGTCGTACTTGGAGAGCAGCTCGCGCACTTCCATCTCCACCAGCTCCAGCAGCTCGGCGTCGTCCACCATATCCGCCTTGTTCAGGTAGGACACGATGTAGGGCACGCCCACCTGGCGGGCCAGCAGGATGTGCTCGCGGGTCTGCGGCATCGGGCCGTCCGCGGCCGAGCACACCAGGATCGCGCCGTCCATCTGCGCCGCACCGGTGATCATGTTCTTCACGTAGTCGGCGTGCCCGGGGCAGTCGACGTGCGCGTAGTGGCGGTTCGGGGACTCGTACTCGACGTGCGAGGTCGAGATCGTGATGCCGCGCGCCTTCTCTTCGGGGGCACGGTCAATCGCGTCATACGCGCTGAACTCGCCACCAAAACGCTCCGCGCCAACCTTGGTCAGCGCTGCAGTCAACGTGGTCTTGCCGTGGTCAACGTGACCGATCGTGCCGACGTTCACGTGCGGCTTGGTGCGCTCGAATTTACCCTTGGCCATGATTGTTACCTCTGGATTTCATCTGGTTGTCGTGTGGAAGCGGCGGCCGGCGGATGCCGGCCGTTGCATCAGTTCTTTTTGATCACCGCGTCGGCGATGTTGGCCGGCGCCTCGGCGTAGTGATCGAATTCCATCGTGAAGGTCGCACGACCCTGCGACATGGAGCGCAGGCTGGTGGCGTAGCCGAACATCTCGCCCAGCGGAAGCATCGCGTCGATGATCTTGCCGGACAGGCTGTCCTCCTGACCCTGCAGGATGCCGCGACGACGGCTGACATCGCCCATCACGTCGCCCAGGTAATCCTCCGGGGTGACGATCTCGACCTTCATCATCGGCTCCAGCAGGACCGGGCTGGCCTTGTGGAAGCCTTCCTTGAAGCCCATCGAGCCGGCGATCTTGAACGCCATTTCCGAGGAGTCGACCTCATGGTAGGAACCGTCGACCAGCTTGACCTTGACGTCGACGATGGGATAGCCAGCCAGCAGGCCGTTGGCAACCGCCTCCTGGATGCCCTTGTCCACCGCCGGGATGTAGTCCTTGGGGACCACGCCGCCGACGATCGCGTTCTCGAACAGGTAACCGCTGCCGGTCTCGCCGGGCTCGATTTCCAGCCACACGTGGCCGAACTGGCCCTTGCCGCCGGACTGGCGCACGAACTTGCCTTCGGCCTTGACCGCCTTGCGGATGGTCTCGCGGTAAGCCACCTGCGGCTTGCCCACGTTGGCTTCAACGTTGAACTCGCGGCGCATGCGGTCCACCAGGATGTCCAGGTGCAACTCGCCCATGCCGGAGATGATGGTCTGGCCGGACTCTTCGTCGGTGTGCACGCGGAAGGACGGATCCTCCTGCGCCAGACGGCCCAGCGCGGTGCTCATCTTCTCCTGGTCGGCCTTGGTCTTGGGCTCCACGGCCATCGAGATCACCGGCTCCGGGAACACCATGCGCTCCAGGGTGATGACGTGGTCGATCGCGCAAAGGGTGTCACCGGTGGTGACATCCTTGAGGCCGACCGCGGCGGCGATGTCCCCGGCGCGCACTTCCTTGATCTCGATGCGGTCGTTGGAATGCATCTGCAGGATGCGGCCGATGCGCTCCTTCTTCGACTTGATCGGGTTGTAGACCTGGTCGCCGGAATTCAGCACGCCCGAATAGCAGCGGAAGAACGTCAGCGAACCCACGAAGGGATCGGTCATGACCTTGAACGCCAGCGCCGAGAACGGCGCCTTGTCGGAGGCTTCGCGGGTTGCTTCCTGATCGTCCTCGTCGATACCGGTGACGGCATGCACGTCGGTCGGAGCCGGCAGCAGCTGGATCACGCCGTCGAGCATCGCCTGGACGCCCTTGTTCTTGAACGCCGTGCCGCAGAACACCGGGATGACCTCGACCTTCAGGGTACGCTCGCGCAGGCCGGCGATGATCTCGGCCTCGGTAAGCTCACCGTCGTTGAGGTACTTGTCCATCAGCTCTTCGCTGGCTTCGGCGGCAGCCTCGACCATGAACGAGCGGGCGGTGGTCGCCTCTTCCAGCAGTTCGGCCGGGATGTCGCGGTACTCGAATACGGTGCCCTGGGAAGCGGTATCCCAGTGGATCGCCTTCATCTTGACCAGGTCGACCACGCCTTCAAAGCCGTCTTCAGCACCGATCGGCACCTGCATCGGCACCGGATAGGCACCCAGGCGGGCCTTCAGCTGGCTGACGACCTTGTTGAAGTTGGCACCGGTGCGGTCCATCTTGTTGACGAACGCAAGACGGGGCACCTTGTACTTGTTGGCCTGGCGCCAGACAGTCTCGGACTGCGGCTGCACGCCACCCACCGCACACAGCACGAACACCGCGCCATCGAGCACGCGCAGGGAGCGCTCCACCTCGATGGTGAAGTCGACGTGCCCGGGGGTGTCGATGATGTTCAGCCGGTGCTGTTCCATGGACTTGTCCATGCCGCTCCAGAAAGCGGTCGTCGCAGCCGACGTGATGGTGATGCCGCGCTCCTGCTCCTGCTCCATCCAGTCCATCGTGGCGGCACCCTCATGGGTTTCGCCAAGCTTATGGTTGACACCGGTATAGAACAGGATGCGTTCGGAGGTGGTGGTCTTTCCGGCATCGATGTGGGCCATGATGCCGAAGTTGCGATAGCGTTCGATGGGAGTGGTGCGAGCCACGGTACCCTCTCGTATTTGGATGTTTCAGAAAGGCCGGGTGCCGCCTGGGGGCGGCACACGGTACGCTCGGGCAGCCACGGCCGCCGTCGGAGTGTCTTGTTGCCTGCGAACGCCCCGCCAGCGGCAGGGCACCCGGCTCACCAGCGGTAGTGCGCGAACGCCTTGTTCGCTTCCGCCATGCGGTGGGTCTCTTCACGCTTCTTGACCGCGCCACCACGACTCTCGGAGGCATCAAGCAGCTCTGCGGCGAGCTTGCGCGGCATGGTGTTCTCGCCACGCTTGCGCGCGGCGTCGATCAGCCAGCGCATTGCCAGAGCGACCCGGCGCGACGAGCGCACCTCGACCGGAACCTGGTAGGTGGAACCACCAACGCGGCGGGATTTGACCTCAACCGCCGGCGAGATGTTGGCCAGGGCCTTCTCGACGACTTCCAACGGATCGGCATTCTTCTCGCCGATCACGTCCATGGCGCCGTACACAATCTTCTCGGCGACCGACTTCTTGCCGCTGTACATGACCATGTTGATGAAACGCGCGATCGTCTCGCTGCCATGCTTTGGATCGGGCAGGATCGAACGCTGCGGTGCTGAACCTTTACGCGACATGGGTCAATTCCTCAGGACTTCGGGCGCTTGGCGCCGTACTTTGAACGGCGCTGGCGGCGCTTGGCGACGCCGGCGGCATCGAGCGCACCGCGCACGGTGTGGTAACGGACGCCGGGCAGGTCCTTGACGCGACCGCCGCGGATCAGCACCACCGAGTGCTCCTGCAGGTTGTGGCCTTCACCGCCGATGTACGAGATGACCTCGTAACCGTTGGTCAGGCGCACCTTGGCCACCTTGCGCATCGCCGAGTTCGGCTTCTTCGGGGTGGTGGTGTAGACACGGGTGCAAACGCCGCGGCGCTGCGGGCAGTTCTCAAGCGCCGGCGAGGCACTGTTGTAGGTCGCTGCCTGCCGCGGCTTGCGGACCAGCTGATTGATCGTCGCCATCAGGAACTCTTTGGTGGGAGGCCGGCCAGGAATGCCGCGCCTCTTGTGAATAACGAACGGAAAGCCGGAAACTCCCGACCGACCGAGACCGAAAAGTATAACCCGCCCTTGACGATGCCGTCAAATGCGGATTAGACACGAATTCGCGGGGACCGGCGCAGTGCGCCAGTCCCGCGAAACTTCCTGATCCCGCCCTTCCCTGGGCCCAACACGAGGCGCTCCGAGCGCCTCATTTGGTGATCTGGGACGACCGTTTCCGGTCGCCACTTGCTATTGCAGTATTACGACGCGCTCGACTCTTCGCCGACATCCTCTGCCACCGCAGCGGACGCCACCGGCGCCGACAGGGCCGCCATTTCGGAGTCGGTCAGACCCGACGCGTTCTTGCGGCGCTGCGCATGGTACGCCAATCCGGTGCCGGCAGGAATCAGGCGACCGACGATGACGTTCTCCTTGAGTCCGCGCAGGTTGTCACGGGTACCGCGGACAGCGGCCTCGGTGAGCACCCGGGTGGTCTCCTGGAACGAGGCCGCGGAGATGAACGACTCCGTCGCCAGTGAGGCCTTGGTGATGCCCAGCAGGACCGGGTTGAACTGCGGCACGATGCCGTCGTTCGCCGCGACGCGTGCATGCTCTTCGACAAAGCGCTGACGCTCGATCTGCTCGCCATTCATGAACTTGCTGTCGCCGGCGTCGCTGATATCGACCTTGCGCAGCATCTGGCGAACGATCACCTCGATGTGCTTGTCGTTGATCTTCACGCCCTGCAGGCGGTACACGTCCTGGATTTCCTTGGTCAGGTACACCGCCAGTGGCTCCACGCCCAACAGGCGAAGGATGTCCTGCGGGGTCGGCTCGCCGTCCACCACGGTCTCGCCCTTCTCCACGTGCTCGCCTTCGAACACGATGATCTGGCGGTACTTGGGGATCAGCTCCTCGTAATCGGTGCCGTCGGCTTCCTTGATCACCAGACGCTGCTTGCCCTTGGTTTCCTTGCCGAAGCTGACGATGCCCGACACCTCGGCCAGGATCGCCGGGTCCTTGGGCTTGCGCGCCTCGAACAGATCGGCCACGCGCGGCAGACCACCGGTGATGTCGCGGGTCTTGGACGCTTCCTGGGGGATCTTGGCAACCACGTCGCCAACGCCCACCGCCGCGCCATCCTGCAGGTTGACCACCGAGCGCGGTGGCAGCTGGTACTGCGCCGGCAGGTCGGTACCCGGGATGTTGAGGTCGTTGCCGTCCTTGTCGATGATGCGCACGATCGGGCGCAGTTCCTTGGCCGCCGAACCACGACGCTTGGGATCGGTGATCTCGCGCGAGGCCAGACCGGTCAGCTCGTCGGTCTTCTCGATCACGGTCACGCCATCGACAAAGTCGATGAAGCGCACGAAACCGGCGACTTCCGAGACGATCGGATGGTTATGCGGGTCCCAATGGGCGACCTGCTGGCCGGCCTTGATCTCCGCGCCATCCTTGACGTCGATGGTCGCACCGTAGGGCAGCTTGTAACGCTCGCGCTCACGCCCGTGGACGTCGAGCACGGAGAGTTCACCGGAGCGGGACACCGCGACCACGTGGCCGTCGGAGTGCTCGATGTGCTTGAGGTTGTTGAACTTCAGCGTACCGGTGGTCTTCACCGTGACGTTGTCGATGGCCGCCGCTCGCGACGCCGCGCCACCGATGTGGAACGTGCGCATGGTCAGCTGGGTACCCGGCTCACCGATGGACTGGGCAGCGACCACGCCGACCGCCTCGCCATGGTTGACCATGTGGCCGCGGCCCAGGTCACGCCCGTAGCAGTTGGCGCACACCCCGAACGTGGACTCGCAGGTGATGGTCGAGCGGACCTTGATCAGCTGCACGCTCGCCTCTTCCAGCTTCTGCACCCAGGCCTCGTCGAGCAGGGTGTTCCGGGTGACGATCGGATCCTCGTCATCGCCCGGCAGGAACACGTCCTCGGCCACGACACGACCCAGCACGCGGTCGCGCAGCGGCTCCACGATGTCGCCGCCTTCCACGATCGGGATCATGGTGAGGCCTTCCAGCGTGCCGCAATCGTCCTCGGTGATGACCACGTCCTGGGCCACGTCGACCAGGCGACGGGTCAGGTAACCGGAGTTCGCGGTCTTCAACGCGGTATCGGCCAGGCCCTTGCGCGCGCCGTGGGTCGAGATGAAGTACTGCAGGACGTTGAGGCCTTCACGGAAGTTCGCGGTGATCGGGGTCTCGATGATCGAGCCATCCGGCTTGGCCATCAGGCCACGCATGCCGGCCAGCTGGCGGATCTGCGCCTGCGAACCACGCGCACCCGAGTCGGCCATGATGAAGACCGAGTTCATCGACTTCTGGTCGATGGTCTCGCCCTTGGCGTTGACCACCTTCTCGGTGCCGATGGTTTCCATCATCGCCTTGGCGACGCGCTCGTTGGTGCGCGACCAGATATCCACGACCTTGTTGTACCGCTCGCCGCCGGTGACCAGGCCGGACTGGTACTGCTCCTGGATCTCGGTGACCTCGGTCTCGGCCTCGTCCAGGATGCCCTTCTTGGCGTCCGGGATGATCATGTCGTCGATGCCGATGGACACGCCGGCGCGGGTCGCGAAGGCGAAACCGGTGTACATCAGCTGGTCGGCGAACACTACCGTGTCCTTCAGGCCCAGCATGCGGTAGCACGAGTTGATCAGGCGGCTGATGTTCTTCTTGGTCAGCTCGACGTTGGCCAGCGCAAACGGCAGGCCGGACGGCAGGATGTCGTCCAGCAACGCGCGCCCGATCGTGGTGTCGACGATCGAGGACTGCTGCACACGGCTGCCGTCCTCCTGGATCACCGACTCCTCGATGCGGACCTTGACCTTGGCGTGCAGTTCCACCACGCGGTTGTCGTAGGCGCGCTTGACCTCGGCGACGTTGGCAAACGCCATGCCCTCGCCTTTCTTGTTCTCCAGCGCGCGGGTCATGTAGTACAGGCCCAGCACGACGTCCTGCGACGGCACGATGATCGGCTCGCCGTTGGCCGGCGACAGGATGTTGTTGGAGGCCATCATCAGCGCACGCGCTTCCAGCTGGGCTTCCAGCGAGAGCGGCACGTGGACGGCCATCTGGTCACCGTCGAAGTCGGCGTTGAACGCGGTGCAGACCAGCGGGTGCAGCTGGATCGCCTTGCCCTCGATCAGGACCGGCTCGAACGCCTGGATGCCGAGGCGGTGCAGGGTCGGCGCACGGTTCAGCAGCACCGGATGCTCTCGGATGACTTCTTCCAGGATGTCCCAGACTTCCGCCTCTTCGCGCTCGACCAGCTTCTTGGCCGCCTTGATGGTGGTGGCCAGGCCCTGGCGCTGCAGCTTGGCGAAGATGAACGGCTTGAACAGCTCCAGCGCCATCTTCTTGGGCAGGCCGCACTGGTGCAGCTTGAGGTACGGACCGACCACGATGACCGAGCGGCCGGAGTAGTCCACGCGCTTGCCCAGCAGGTTCTGGCGGAACCGGCCCTGCTTGCCCTTGATCATGTCGGCCAGCGACTTCAGCGGGCGCTTGTTGGTGCCGGTGATGGCGCGGCCACGACGGCCGTTGTCCATCAGCGCATCCACCGACTCCTGCAGCATGCGCTTCTCGTTGCGCACGATGATCTCCGGCGCGCTGAGCTCCAGCAGGCGGCGCAGGCGGTTGTTGCGGTTGATGACGCGACGGTACAGGTCGTTCAGGTCGGAGGTCGCAAAGCGGCCACCGTCCAGCGGCACCAGCGGACGCAGGTCCGGCGGCAGGACGGGAAGGACGGTCATGACCATCCACTCGGGCTTGTTGCCCGACTCCAGGAACGCCTCGATCAGCTTGACGCGCTTGGTGTAGCGCTTGAGCTTGGTCTCCGAACCGGTGGCGGCCATGTCCTCGCGCAGCTGGACCAGCTCGCTCTGCAGGTCCAGGGTCCGCAACAGGTCGAACACCGCCTCGGCGCCCATCGCGGCGTCGAAGTCGTCGTTGTGCTCCTGGCGGGCCTGCATGTACTCCTCTTCATTGAGCAGCTGGCCGCGCTCGAACGGGGTCAGGCCCGGCTCGGTGACGACGAACGCCTCGAAGTAGAGGATGCGCTCGATATCGCGCAGGGTCATGTCCAGCATCAGGCCGATGCGGCTGGGCAGCGACTTGAGGAACCAGATGTGGGCGACCGGCGAGGCCAGGTCGATGTGTCCCATGCGCTCGCGACGGACCTTGGCCAGGGTGACCTCGGTGCCGCACTTCTCGCACACCACGCCGCGGTGCTTCATGCGCTTGTACTTGCCGCACAGGCACTCGTAGTCCTTCACCGGGCCGAAGATCGCGGCGCAGAACAGGCCGTCGCGCTCGGGCTTGAAGGTGCGGTAGTTGATCGTTTCGGGCTTCTTTACCTCGCCAAACGACCACGAACGGATCAGGTCGGGCGACGCCAACGCGATCTTGATCGCGTCGAAGTTCAGCGCCGGACGCTGCTGGTTGAACAGGTTGAGCAGGTCTTTCATTTTTCTTTCTCCGTGGAGGAGTAAATCGTCAAAGGGCTGGCACTACCGGTGGCCTGGGCCGGGCAACGCGCGATCCGCGGCGTTGCCCACCCAGGAGCCTCAGTTCTCTTCCAGCTCCATGTTGATCGCGAGTGAGCGGATCTCCTTGACCAGCACGTTGAACGACTCCGGCATGCCGGCGACCGTCTCGTACTCGCCATCGACGATGTTCTTGTACATCTGGTTGCGTCCCTGCACGTCGTCGGACTTGACCGTCAGCATTTCCTGCAGCGTGTACGCCGCTCCGTAGGCCTCCAGCGCCCAGACTTCCATCTCACCGAAGCGCTGGCCGCCGAACTGCGCCTTGCCGCCCAGCGGCTGCTGGGTGACGAGCGAGTACGGGCCGGTGGAGCGGGCGTGCATCTTGTCGTCGACCAGGTGGTTCAGCTTCAGCATGTGCATGTAGCCAACCGTGATCTCACGATCAAACGCCTCGCCGGTGCGACCGTCATACAGGGTGGTCTGGCCACTCGCCGGCAGGTCCGCCAGCTTGAGCATCGACTTGATCTCCGACTCGGCGGCACCGTCGAACACCGGCGTTGCCATCGGCACGCCGTCGGTGAGGTTGCCCGCCAGGGCCAGCAGCTCATCGTCGCTGAACTGCTTCAGGTCCACGCGCTGGCCATGCAGCTTGGTGTCGTGGTTGTAGATCTCGTCGAGGAACTTGCGCAGCTCGGTGACCTTGGCCTTGGCTTCCAGCATGCGCTGGATCTTCTCGCCCAGTCCCTTTGCGGCCCAGCCCAGGTGGACTTCCAGCACCTGGCCGATGTTCATGCGGCTTGGCACGCCCAGCGGGTTGAGCACGATGTCGACGGTCTCGCCGTTGGCCATGTAAGGCATGTCCTGCACCGGCACCAGGGTCGATACCACACCCTTGTTGCCGTGGCGGCCGGCCATCTTGTCGCCCGGCTGGATGCGGCGCTTGACCGCCAGGAACACCTTGACCATCTTCAGCACGCCCGGAGCAAGGTCGTCGCCCTGGGTGATCTTGGCGCGCTTGTCGGCAAAACGGCGCTCGAATTCCTTCTCGTGCACGTCCAGCTGCTTCTGCGCGCGCTCGATCGCCTCGACCGCCGAGTCGTCCTTCATGCGCAGGCTGAACCAGTCCTTCCGCGACAGGCCGTCCAGCACCAGGCTGGTGACGGTCTCGCCCTTCTTCACGCCGCCGCCACCATTGGCGACCTTGCCGATCAGCTGGCTGCGCAGGCGGCTGTAGATCGCCGCCTCCAGGATGCGGAACTGGTCGTCGAAGTCCTTCTTGACCCGGCGGACTTCCGACTCCTCGATCTGCCTGGCACGGGCGTCCTTCTCGATGCCGTCGCGGGTGAAGACCTGCACGTCGATGACGTTGCCGTCCATGCCCGGGGGCACGCGCAGCGAGCTGTCCTTCACGTCGGACGCCTTCTCGCCGAAGATCGCCCGCAGCAGCTTCTCTTCCGGGGTCAGCTGGCTCTCGCCCTTGGGCGTGACCTTGCCGACCAGGATGTCGCCGGCGCGCACTTCGGCGCCGATGTAGACCACGCCGGACTCGTCCAGGCGGTTGAGCGCCTGCTCGGAGACGTTGGGGATGTCGGCGGAAATCTCCTCCGGCCCCAGCTTGGTGTCACGCGCGACACAGGTCAGCTCTTCGATGTGGATCGTGGTGTAGCGATCCTCCTGGACCACCCGCTCGGAAAGCAGGATGGAATCCTCGAAGTTGTAGCCGTGCCACGGCATGAACGCGATCAGCATGTTCTGGCCCAGGGCCAGCTCGCCGATGTCGGTGGAGGGACCGTCGGCCAGCACGTCGCCGCGCGCGATCACGTCGCCCACGTTGACCAGCGGGGTCTGGTTGATGCAGGTGTTCTGGTTGGAACGGGTGTACTTGATCAGGTTGTAGATATCGACGCCGGCGTCGGTCTCGTTGCTGATCTCGTCCTCGTTGACCTTGACCACGATGCGGGCCGCGTCGATCTGCTCGACGGTGCCGCCGCGCAGTGCGTTCACGGTCACGCCCGAGTCACGCGCCACGGCGCGCTCGATGCCCGTACCCACCAGCGGCTTCTGCGCACGCAACGTCGGTACCGCCTGGCGCTGCATGTTGGCGCCCATCAGCGCGCGGTTGGCGTCATCGTGCTCCAGGAACGGAACCAGCGCGGCGGCGACCGAGACGGTCTGCATCGGCGAGACGTCCATGAAGTCCACCTCGCTCGGCGGCTTCAACATGGACTCGCCCTGGTAGCGGCAGTCCACGAACAGCTCGCTGAGCACGCCCTTGGCGTCCTGCGGCGCGTTGGCCTGGGCGATGACGTACTCGTTCTCCTCGATCGCCGACAGGTACTCGACCTCGTCGGTGACCTTGCCGTCCACGACCTTGCGGTACGGCGTCTCCAGGAAGCCGTACTCGTTGGTTCGGGCAAACACCGCCAGCGAATTGATCAGGCCGATGTTCGGGCCTTCCGGGGTCTCGATGGTGCACACGCGGCCGTAGTGGGTCGGATGCACGTCGCGCACTTCAAAGCCCGCGCGCTCGCGGGTCAGGCCGCCCGGCCCAAGAGCCGACACGCGGCGCTTGTGGGTGACCTCCGAGAGCGGGTTGTTCTGGTCCATGAACTGCGACAGCTGCGAGGAGCCGAAGAACTCCTTGACCGCGGCCGCAACCGGCTTGGCGTTGATCAGGTCCTGCGGGGTCAGGCCATCGGCCTCGGCCATCGACAGGCGCTCCTTGACCGCACGCTCCACCCGGACCAGGCCGACACGGAAGGTGTTCTCGGCCATCTCGCCAACCGAACGCACGCGGCGGTTCCCCAGGTGGTCGATGTCATCGACGATGCCGCGACCGTTGCGGATCTCGGTCAGCACCTTGAGCACGTCGAGGATGTCGGAGCCTTCGCCCACTTCGGCGGCGATCTTCTTGGACTCCTCGTCCTTGCGCTGGGAGAAGTAGCGCTCGTCGTACAGCACCGAGGCGCCGGTGACTTCCTTGTGGCCGATGCGGCGGTTGAACTTCATCCGGCCGACGGCCGACAGGTCGTAGCGGTCGAACGTGAAGAACAGGTTGTGGAACAGGTTCTGCGCGGCATCCTTGGTCGGCGGCTCGCCGGGACGCATCATGCGGTAGATCTCGACCAGCGCTTCCAGCTGGGTCTTGCTCGGGTCGATCCGCAGGGTATTGGAGATGAACGCGCCGCGATCCAGATCGTTGGTCCAGATCGTGCCCAGCGCATCGATGCCGGCCTTGCGGAACAGTTCCAGATGCTCTTCGGTGATCTCGTCGTTCGCCGCGGCGATCAGCTCGCCGGTGCTCTCGTCGATGACGTCATGCGACAGGGTGCGGCCGATCAGGTACTCGTCGGGCACGGCCAGCGCATCGATGCCGGCGGCCTCGAGCTGCTTGACGTGACGCGCGGTGATGCGGCGCCCGGCTTCCACGATGACCTTGTCACCGTCGGCCAGGTCGAAGTCCAGGGTCTCGCCACGCAGGCGCTCGGGCACCAGCTCCAGGTGCACGCCTTCCTTGGGGTCGACGTGGAAGGTGTTGACCTCGAAGAACTCGGCCAGCATTTCCTCGTTGTTGTAGCCCAGCGCGCGCAGCAGGATGGTCACCGGCAGTTTGCGGCGGCGATCGATACGGGTGAACAGCGCATCCTTGGGGTCGAACTCGAAGTCCAGCCAGGAGCCGCGGTACGGGATGATGCGCGCGCTGTAGAGCAGTTTGCCGGAGCTGTGGGTCTTGCCACGGTCGTGGTCGAAGAACACGCCCGGGCTGCGGTGCAGCTGGGAGACGATGACGCGCTCGGTGCCATTGACGATGAAGGTGCCGTTGTCGGTCATGAGCGGGATCTCGCCCATGTAGACCTCCTGCTCCTTCACGTACTTGATGGCCTTGGTCGAGGACTCGCGGTCGTAGATGACCAGGCGCACGGTGACCCGCAGCGGGGCGCCGTAGCTCATGCCGCGCTGGCGGCACTCGCGCTCGTCGAAGGCCGGCTCACCGAGTTTGTAATCAACGTACTCCAGGGCCGCGTTGCCGCTGTAGCTGGAAATCGGGAACACCGACTTCAGGGCGGCATGCAGTCCGCGCTCCTCGCGCTTGGCGGGTGCGACGTCTTCCTGCAGGAACCGGCGATACGAATCGACCTGGATGGCAAGCAGGAACGGCACCTCGAGGATCGACCGGCTCTTGCCGAAATCCTTGCGGATGCGCTTCTTTTCAGTGAACGAATAATTCGTCGTGGAAGCTGTGGTCATGGTGAGCTACCGCCTCGGTGTTCATCGGGTCGCGCGTCCGCGGCCCGGGGGAAAACGTGATGGGGGAGATGCAGATCGGGGGATGCATCAAGGTGGTGCAAAATTGCCAGTGGGAAGTCGCTGGTATTGCCGGCACCAGCACGCCTTCTCCCGCTACTTCCTGCTGTCAACTCGGTACTGCGTGGTGCAACGTGCTTGTACGTTGATCAGATATCGCTACAACGGCCAAAGGCCGGGAGCTTTCGCCCCCAGCCCCGGCTGGTCGCCTCCAGTATAAACCGGCGACTCAATCAAGGATTACTTGACTTCGACGGACGCACCGGCGGTCTCGAGATCCTTCTTCAGCTTCTCGGCTTCGTCCTTGGTCACGCCTTCCTTGACATCCTTCGGCGCGCCTTCGACCAGGTCCTTGGCTTCCTTCAGGCCCAGACCGGTGATCGCACGCACGACCTTGATGACCTCGACCTTCTTCTCACCGGCGGCCTTCAGGGTCACGGTGAACTCGGTCTGCTCTTCAGCCGGGGCAGCAGCGGCTGCGGCCGGGCCGGCAGCGGCGACGGGAGCGGCGGCGGAGACGCCGAACTTCTCTTCCATCGACTTCACCAGCTCCATCACTTCCATGAGGGACTTTTCGGCGATCGCTTCGATGATCTGCTCGTTGGACAGGGACATTGTAAAAACCTCGTTTTATCTGGATTGGAAACGACTTGATTGTCGTAAAGCGTTATGCGGAAAACCGTAAACCGAACTGTCTGCCTCAGGCAGCCTTGGTCTGGCCAGCCGCGTTGACAACGCGGGTGACCTGCGACGCGGGCTCGCTGAGCAGGCGCACCAGCATGGTGGCCGGCTGGGACATGACGCTGAGCAGCATCGACAACGCCTCATCACGGGTCGGCAGCGACGCCAGGACATCCACATGGGTGCCCGGGTACAACTGTCCGCCCAATGACACAAGGCGTGGCTTCAGCTTGTCGTTCGCCTTGGCGAACTCCTTCATCAGACGTCCCGCAGCGCCGGGATCTTCCTGCGAGAAGGCGTACAGCAAAGGACCGGTCAGCTCATCGGCGACGATGGCGTAATCGGTGTTCTCCACTGCGCGCGAGACCAGCGTGTTCTTGGCTACCTTCAAGTACACACCGGCTTCGCGGGCCTTCTTGCGCATTTCCGTCAGTTGCCCGACGGTAAGACCGACGTAATCCGCGGCGACCAGCGAGTGCGCCTTGCTGGCGACCTCGGCCAGTTCGGCAACGACTTCCTGTTTCTGGGTCAGATTAAGAGCCATTGCACTCCTCCGTACTTCAACTCCGCCCCGCGCAACATGCACGGGAGCGGTACTCGGTCGGCATCGTTTGGCCCGATGCCGGGAACATCGCAAGCGATGCTCCGGGTGGTGGCCGTTTCCAGGATTCTGGAGGGTCGGCAACCATCTACGCAGGCCTGGTGCCGGCAACAACTCCCGAAGGAGCGATGCTGGTACCTGGATTAAGCATCCGGTGTCCATGGCGGCGACGATATCCGTGCCAGTGCGAGCCTCCCTGCCCGCCGCAACCATGCGCTGGACGCGCCTGCGGTCTTTGACAGCTATCGCGTCGGCGTGAGCCTGGGCGATGCCCTCAAACGTTCCACACCGGCCGGGGCGCTTGCGCTCCGGTCGGTGCGTGATTCATTACTTCAGGGCCAGCGTTCCCTGGTCCACGGCGACGCCGGGACCCATGGTCGAGCTGACCGAAATCTTCTGCAGGTAGTGGCCCTTGGCGCTGGCCGGCTTGGCTTTGATCAGGTCCACCAGCAGCGCTTCCAGGTTGCCCTTCAGCGAGGCATCGTCGAAGTCGGCCTTGCCGATCGTGCAGTGGATGATGCCGGCCTTGTCGGTGCGGTAACGCACCTGGCCGCCCTTGGCGTTCTTGACCGCCTCGCCCGGGTTCGGGGACACGGTGCCGACCTTCGGGTTCGGCATCAGGCCGCGCGGCCCGAGCAACTGGCCCAGCTTGCCCACCACGCGCATCGCGTCAGGGGTGGCGATCACGACGTCGTAGTTCAGGTCGCCGGCCTGCATCTTCTCGGCCAGATCGTCCATGCCGACCGCTTCCGCGCCGGCAGCCAGGGCCTCATCGGCCTTGGCGCCTGCCGGTGCGAACACCGCAACCCGAACGCTCTTGCCGGTGCCGGCGGGCAGCACGGTCGAACCACGCACCTGCTGGTCGGACTTGCGCGCGTCCACGCCGAGACGCACGGCCACGTCAACGGACTCGACAAACTTCGCCTTGGTGGCGGTCTTGACGATCTTGATGGCGTCGTCGAAGGCGTAGGACTTGCCCGGCTCGACGGCGGCCTTGATTGCTTTCTTGCGCTTGGTCATCGCCATGTCTTAACCCTCCACCGCCAAACCCATGCTGCGGGCCGAACCCGCAATCGTACGCACCGCCGCTTCCAGGTCCGCCGCCGTGAGGTCGGCTTCCTTGGCCTTGACGATCTCTTCCAGCTGGGCGCGAGTCACCTTGCCGACCTTGTCGGTGTTGGGACGGTTGGAACCCAGGCTGACGCCGGCGGCCTTCTTCAGCAGCACCGCGGCAGGCGTGCTCTTGGTGACGAAGGTGAAGGTACGGTCCGAGTACGCGGTGATGATCACTGGCGTGGGCAGGCCCGGCTCCAGCTTGGAGGTCGCGGCATTGAATGCCTTGCAGAACTCCATGATGTTCAGGCCGCGCTGGCCGAGGGCAGGACCCACCGGCGGCGACGGATTCGCCTGGCCGGCCTTGACCTGCAGTTTGATGTAGCCAACTACTTTCTTTGCCATGTCACAACTCCTGCGAGTGCAAGCGCCTGCGCGTCTTGCAACGGCAGGCTCCTCGCGATTGATGCCGGGCGAACCACTCGTCCGGCGGATGGGTTATCGGTCAGGCCTTTTCCACCTGACCGAATTCGAGCTCGACCGGGGTCGACCGACCGAAGATCAGCACCGCCACGCGCAGGCGGCTCTTCTCGTAGTTGATTTCCTCGACCACGCCATTGAAGTCGTTGAACGGGCCATCGACGACGCGGACCATCTGTCCAGCCTCGAACAGCACCTTCGGACGCGGCTTCTCGACGCCTTCCTGGACGCGGTCCAGGATCGCCGCAGCCTCGTGGTCGGCGATCGGCAACGGGCGCGCAGCGGTACCGCCGATGAAACCCATCACCTTCGGGGTTTCCTTGATCAGGTGCCAGCATTCGCTGTCGATGCGCGGAATCCCGCCCTCATCGGTCGTGGCGATCTGCACCAGCACGTAGCCGGGGAAGAACTTGCGCTCGGAGCGGCGCTTCTGGCCGGCGCGCATTTCCACGATCTCTTCCGTGGGAACCAGCACCTCGCCGAAGCGGTCTTCCATCTCTTCGCGGGCGATGCGGTCACGCAACGCCTGCGCGACCGTCTTCTCGTAACCCGAATAGGCGTGGACGACATACCAGCGCTTGTTGGTTCCCCCGCTTTCCGCGGTGGGACTGTTGTCTGAACTCTGCACTTGTGTCATCTCCTCAACGTCCAAGCAGCCACTTCACCGCCGCCTGGATGACGACATCGAATCCGGCCAGGATCAGGCTCAGGATCACGACTGCCAAAACCACCACCCAGGTGGTGCGCATTGCTTCCTGGCGCGTGGGCCAGACCACCTTGCGCAACTCGAAGTGGGATTCGGAGAGGAACTCGCGGGTCTGCACACCTTTGTGGCTGACCATGAAGACCGCCGCGCCGAGCACCAGGCCGCCCACCACCAGCAGGGCACGGATGCCGCCCGGCCACTGGTCGAACCAGTAGAAGCCGAATACGCCAGCGGCCACCAGCAGCACCGCGGCCACGTATTTCAGGATGTCGCCCGTGCTTTGTTCAGCCTTGGTGTTCAATCGACCTTCCGCTTGTGGCACGCCAGGAGGGACTCGAACCCCCAACCTGCGGTTTTGGAGACCGCTGCTCTGCCAATTGAGCTACTGGCGTATTGACTGGTTCCGGAAAAGGCAACGGCGGCTGAAGCCGCCTTGCCAATTCTTCCTGTTACGCCAACAGGCCACCCGTTGCAGGGTGGCCCGGGCGCTGGTAATTACTTGATGATCTTGGACACCACGCCGGCGCCGACGGTGCGGCCACCTTCGCGGATCGCAAAACGCAGGCCTTCGTCCATCGCGATCGGGTTGATCAGGGTGACCACCATCTTCACGTTGTCGCCCGGCATCACCATCTCCACGCCCTCGGGCAGCTCGCAGGCGCCGGTGACGTCGGTGGTGCGGAAGTAGAACTGCGGACGGTAGCCCTTGAAGAACGGCGTGTGACGGCCGCCCTCGTCCTTGCTCAGGATGTACACCTCACCTTCGAACTCGGTGTGCGGCTTGATCGAACCGGGCTTGCACAGCACCTGGCCGCGCTCGACGTCGTCACGCTTGGTACCGCGCAGCAGCAGGCCGGCGTTATCACCCGCCTGACCCTGGTCAAGCAGCTTGCGGAACATCTCCACGCCGGTGACGGTGGTCTTGACGGTCGGACGGATGCCGACGATCTCGATCTCCTCGCCCACCTTGATGATGCCGCGCTCGATACGACCGGTGACCACGGTGCCGCGACCGGAGATCGAGAACACGTCCTCGACCGGCATCAGGAACGCCTTGTCCACGTCGCGCTCGGGCTCCGGGATCCAGCTGTCCAGTGCATCGACCAGCTTGATGATGGAGGGCACGCCGATGTCGCTCTGGTCACCTTCCAGCGCCTTCAGCGCCGAACCGGTGATGATCGGGGTGTCGTCGCCGGGGAAGTCGTACTTGGACAGAAGCTCGCGCACTTCCATCTCCACCAGCTCCAGCAGCTCGGCGTCGTCCACCATGTCCGCCTTGTTCAGGTAGGACACGATGTAGGGCACGCCCACCTGGCGGGCCAGCAGGATGTGCTCGCGGGTCTGCGGCATCGGGCCGTCCGCGGCCGAGCACACCAGGATCGCGCCGTCCATCTGCGCCGCACCGGTGATCATGTTCTTCACGTAGTCGGCGTGCCCGGGGCAGTCGACGTGCGCGTAGTGGCGGTTCGGGGACTCGTACTCGACGTGCGAGGTCGAGATCGTGATGCCGCGCGCCTTCTCTTCGGGGGCACGGTCAATCGCGTCGTACGCGCTGAACTCGCCACCAAAACGCTCCGCGCCAACCTTGGTCAGCGCTGCAGTCAACGTGGTCTTGCCGTGGTCAACGTGACCGATCGTGCCGACGTTCACGTGCGGCTTGGTGCGCTCGAATTTACCCTTGGCCATGATTGTCGCTTCTCGCTGTGGGACGGTGTTCTGGATGGTAGGTGTGGTGCTCACGACTGGAATCGAACCAGTGACCTCCTCCTTACCAAGGAGGTGCTCTACCGACTGAGCTACGTGAGCGAAATTTTCAAACAGACCATTTCAGCAGGTACAAAACGTCGCGGCATCAATGGAGCGGGAGACGGGGATCGAACCCGCACCATCAGCTTGGAAGGCTGAGGTTCTACCATTGAACTACTCCCGCGCCGGACAATCCTGCTTGGGTACTGCGCCGACGGATGGTCAGTCTATCGGTTTGCTGCTTTGCGTCTACCAGCACGCGACGGGCGCGAAGCTGGTGGAGGGAGGTGGATTCGAACCACCGAAGGCGTAAGCCAGCAGATTTACAGTCTGCCCCCGTTGGCCGCTTGGGTATCCCTCCAAAGAGCCCGCAATTCTGGGGGGCTTTTGCGCGCTTGTCAACGACGGGGGAAAGTTATTTGCCCTGGCCGCGGAAAATGCGGCCTCGCGCCGCGGCGGAGTCTACACGTTGAAGCGGAAATGCAACACGTCGCCTTCCTGGACCTTGTACTCCTTGCCCTCCAGGCGCATGCGCCCGGCTTCGCGCGCCCCCGCCTCGCCCTGGTACTTGATGAAGTCGTCGTAGCCGATGGTCTCGGCGCGGATGAAGCCCTTCTCGAAGTCGGTATGGATGACCGCGGCGGCCTGTGGTGCGGTCGCCCCGCCCTTAACGGTCCAGGCGCGTACTTCCTTGACCCCGGCGGTGAAGTAGGTCTGCAGCCCAAGGAGCTTGTAGGCGGCGCGGATGACGCGGTTGAGGCCCGGCTCGTCCAGGCCCATGTCGGCCAGGAATGCGTCGCGGTCTTCATCGTCGAGCTGGCTGAGCTCCTCCTCAATCGCTGCCGAGACCGGGACGACCTCGGCGCCTTCGGCTTCGGCCCGGGCACGCACCGCATCCAGATGCGGATTGTCCTCGAAGCCGTCCTCCAGCACGTTGGCGATGTACAGCACCGGCTTCAGGGTCAGCAGGAACAGGTCGCGCAGCGCCAGGCGGTCGTCCTCGGACAGGTCCAGTGCCCGGGCCGGCTTGCCGGCATCCAGGCCGTCGCGCACGCGGGTGAGCACGTCGACGCGGATCTTCGCGTCCTTGTCGCCGGTCTTGGCGGAGCGCTCGGCGCGCTGCAGCGCCTTCTCGACCGAATCCAGATCGGCCAGGGCCAGCTCGGTATCGATGGTGTCGATGTCCGACAGCGGATCGATGCGGTTGTTGACGTGGATGATGTCGTCGTTCTCGAAGCAGCGCACCACGTGGGTGATCGCGTCAACTTCGCGGATGTGGGCGAGGAACTTGTTGCCCAGGCCCTCGCCACTGGCCGCGCCGGCGACCAGTCCGGCGATGTCGACGAACTCAACCGCGGTGGGCAGGCACTTCTGCGGCTTGACGATCGCCGCCAGAGCGTTCAGGCGCGGGTCGGGCACCGGCACGACGCCGACGTTGGGCTCAATCGTGCAGAAGGGAAAATTGGCGGCGGCGATGCCGGCCTTGGTCAGGGCATTGAAGAGGGTCGACTTGCCTACGTTGGGAAGGCCGACGATGCCGCATTTGATGCCCATGACGCTGTACTCGCTTTCAATATGAGGGGTGGAACCGGTGGTGTGGCAGTGCTGGAAACGAATCAGTCCCGCGGGGTGTGCAGGCGCTTCATCGCCTCGCTGAAATCGCCGGCAACCGCCAGCGGCAGCACGTCGATGGCATCGCCAATGGCGCGCATGATCATGGCCTCGTCGTCCGCGCCGGGACGGCCCAGCACCCACGGGGTGACCTGGTCCTTGTGCCCGGGATGGCCGATGCCGACGCGCAGCCGGTGGAACCGACCGTGGGCGAGCAGGCGCATGGTGTCGCGCAGTCCGTTCTGGCCCCCGTGGCCGCCATCGAACTTCAGGCGGGCGGTACCCGGCGGGAGGTCGAGCTCATCGTGCGCGAGCAATGCCTGCTCGGGCTCGATCTTCCAGAAATTGAGCGCGGCTGTGACCGACTTGCCGGACAGGTTCATGAAGGTCGCCGGCTTGAGCAGCCACACTGGCTGACCCGCGATCTCGACCTTTGCGGCCTGTCCGAACAGTTTTGATTCCAGACTGAAGCGGGCGCCCAGGCTTTCCGCCAGGGCGTCCACAAACCAGAACCCGGCATTGTGCCGGGTCCGGAGGTATTCAGGACCGGGATTCCCCAGTCCGACGATCAGGCGCAAACCGGCCATGGCAGGCGAGCAAGCCGCAAGCCGGGGCTTCCGCGATGGCGGTTGCCCCAGCGAGTTGCAGGCTTACTCGTCGTCCTTCTTCTCGTCCGAATCGACCTTGGTGGCCGGTACATCGGCGGCATCGACGTCGTCTTCGACTTCCGGCTCCGGCTCGATTTCCACGCGACCCTTGCGCGCCACGACCACGGCGGTGTCGTACTCCTCGCCCAGCGCAAGGCTCGGGATCTCGACGCCCTCGGGCAGCGGGATCTGCGAGAGGTGGATGGTGTCGCCCAGCTCCAGCTTGGACAGGTCGACCTCGATGTTCTCGGGCAGATCCTTGGGCAGGCAGCTGACGTCGACGTGGTTCAGCTCCTTCATGATGATCACATCGGCGTTCTTGCCAGCCGGCGAGATGTCCTCGTTGATGAAGTGCAGCTGCACCTGGGTGCGCAGCACTTCCTTCTGGTTCACCCGCATAAAATCCAGATGCATGATGATCTGCTTGAACGGGTGGCGCTGCATGTCACGCAGCAGCACGCTTTCGACCTTGCCGTCGACGTCCAGGTCCAGGATGGTCGAGTAGAACCACTCGTTCTGGCTGGCGACCCAGATCTTTTCCTGATCCAGAACGACGGGCTGCGGAGCGGCGTCGCCGCCGTAGATGATGGCCGGAATCTTGCCCGCGTGACGCAGGCGGCGGCTCGCACCCTTCCCCTCGACACTGCGGCCAGAGGCCTTGATGGTTTGATCGGACATTGCTTGTTTACTCGCTTGTGTTGCAGGTGTGGCCACCTCGCGGCGACCGGGAAAGACTCACCCGCGACCAGGTGAGCCGTAAAAGACGGGGTCGCTCAGTCTACGTAGAGCGAGCTGACCGACTCGCCAAAGGCGATCCGGCGGATCGTCTCGGCCAGCAGCTCGGCGACGCTGAGCTGACGCACCCGGCCGCACTCGCGCGCAGCCTCGGTCAGCGGAATGGTGTCGGTGACCACCAGCTCGTCGAGCTCGGAATTGCGGATGTTGCTGATCGCCGCGCCCGACAGCACCGCGTGGGTGCAGTAGGCAACGACCTTGGTCGCGCCACGCGCCTTCAAGGCGGCAGCGGCGGCGCACAGGGTGCCCGCGGTATCGACGATGTCATCGACCAGCACGCAGGTCTTGCCGTCCACGTCGCCGATGATGTTCATCACGGTGGACACGTTGGCCTTGGGCCGGCGCTTGTCGATGATCGCCAGGTCTGCATCATCCAGCCGCTTGGCGATCGCCCGGGCGCGCACCACGCCGCCCACGTCCGGGCTGACCACGACCATGTTGTCGGTGCCGTGCGCACGCCAGATGTCGGCCAGCAGCAGCGGCGAGGCGTAGACGTTGTCGACCGGCATGTCGAAGAAGCCCTGGATCTGGTCGGCATGCAGGTCGATGGTGAGCACGCGGTCGCAGTCCACCGCGGAGAACATCTTGGCGGCAACCTTGGCGGTGATCGGCACGCGCGAGGAGCGCGGGCGTCGATCCTGGCGGGCGTAGCCGAAGTACGGCACCACGGCGGTGACGCTGCTGACGGAGGCGCGCTTGAGCGCGTCGATCAGGACCAGCAGCTCGACCAGGTTCTCGGCGCTGGGCGCGCAGGTCGGCTGGATCACGAACACGTCCTGCTGGCGCACGTTCTCCTCGATCTCGACCTGGACCTCGCCATCGGAGAACGTGCTCACCAGCGCCTTGCCCGGTCGCACGCCCAGTTCCTTGCACACCGCCCGGGCCAGCACCGGATTGGCGTTGCCGGAAAAGATCAGCAGACTGCGGTCACCTTGGACTTTCATGTTGGACATCGCTCAGGGCGCGGGGCCCACAGGCTTCAAAATTGGCAGGGGCGGTAGGATTCGAACCTACGAATGCCAGGATCAAAACCTGGTGCCTTAGGCCTCTTGGCGACGCCCCTGTGTAACTGGTTTCGTCCTGCCCGCAATACCGTGCAAGGGCGAGTGATCCAGGCCTGCAGCCAACCAGGCATCCAGGCCCGGTGGCAACGCAGACAGCGCGGATTCGGCGGCTTCGCGGCTGGCGAATTCGACGAAACACCCGCTGCCCGAACCGGTCAGGTGCGGCGTGCCGACCTGCGACAGGGCAGCAAACACGGCATCTACGGCCGGTTCGCGGCCGCGCAATACCGGCTCGAACGCGTTCCCGAGCGTTTTGCCCGAAACGAAGTCCGCTATTGTCGCGGGCTGCGCATCGCGCGTCAATTCGGCTGACTGGAACAGCTCGGCGGTAGCGACGTGCACGCCCGGGTTGACCAGCAGGTACCACGCCGGCGGCAAATCGATTGGCGTCAATTGCTCGCCGATGCCCTCGGCCCACGCATTGCGCCCACGCACGAACACCGGCACGTCGGCTCCCAGCTGCAGAGCCAACGCCGCCAGCCGGTCCTCGCCCAGCCGGGTGCCCCACAGCGCGTCCAGCGCGACCAGGACCGTGGCCGCATCCGATGATCCGCCGCCAAAACCGCCGCCCACGGGGATGTGTTTGTCGATCGCGATGTCCGCGCCCAACGGGGATCCGGATACCGACTGCAACAACGTGGCTGCGCGCACGGTCAGGTCGTCGGCGTCGGCCAGACCGGCGAGCGGGCTGCCGTGGCGAACCACCCGGGCGTCTCTCCGTACGCGCAGGCGCACGGTATCGCCCCAGTCGAGCAGGCGGAAGACGGTCTGCAGCAGGTGGTAGCCGTCCGCGCGCCGCCCCGGAATGCGCAGGAACAGGTTCAGCTTGGCCGGTGCGGGCCACTCGCTCCAGCGTTCGGCGGCCGCTTCGGGTCCGGATGAGGGAGCACTCATTGCACCCTGGTCGCGCCGGGCGGAGTTTCTGCGTGCCATTCGTCCACGATCAGCTTGACCCGGGCTTCGCCCCGGATCGCGTCCACGCGGATGGGAAGCGCTGTCTCGCCGTCCACCGCCGCGTCGGGTGCCCAGCGGTATTCGATCGTCCAGCCGTCCTGATCGATCCGCCTTGGCAGGCCGTCGGTACCGTACTCGATCGTTGCTGGAGCCAGTGCCGTGGCTCGGGCGCCGCGGACCCAGTCGCCCAGTGCCACTACGGGAATGTCCCAGCCAGTCGCGACCAGCAACAGCAACCGGGCATCCGGACCGGAACGTGGACCGCCCTCAAGCCCTTCCAGGCGGGCCGCGTCGGCATCGCCGGACAGCTGCCAACCCTGCCGGGTGACGGGGGCGCTTAGGGTGATCAGGTAACGCGGGCCGTCCTGGCGCCACTCGATGCGGCCGCTGCCGCCCTTGCCTGCGTTGGAAACCGCGACGCGCCCGGCCATTGACCAGTCCGGAGTGCGGGCCAGCGCGCTTTCGCGGTGAACCTGGGACGCTTCGGCGGCGGCGACATCGGCCGCTGAAATCGCCGGTCGCAGCGGCGCGCCTGCGCAGCCGGCCAGCAGCAGGCCCAGCGCGATGGCGGGTATTGCAACGAAAGACCTCATGGCGCGGTCAGCTCCTGGACCCGCTTCAAGGCGCGGTTGTCCGGGTCGATTCGCTTGGCTTCTTCCACGTACTTGCGCGCCTCGTCACGGCGGCCGAGCGTCCACAGCACTTCAGCCAGGTGTGCGGCGATCTCGGCGTCCTTCTGCAACGCGAAGGCCTGGCGGAGCGCAACAAGCGCCTCCTCGTTACGACCCAACCGGTAGAGCACCCAGCCGTAACTGTCGGTAATGGCGGCGTTGTCGGGCTCTGCGGCACGGGCGCGGTTGATCAGCTCCAAGGCTTCCTGGTAGCGGTCGGTTCGATCGGCAAGCGTGTAGCCCAGGGCGTTCAACGCGGCCACCGATTCGGGATCGATGACCAGGATCCGGCGCAGGTCGGCCTCGGCGCGGGGAATGTCATCGCCGCGCTCCCAACTCAGGGCGCGGGCGTAGAGAATTTCCAGATCGTCGGGAAATGCAGCCAGGCCCCGTGAGAAGGCGTCCTTTTCCGCTGCGGCGTCCTCATCGCGCTCGTGCAGCGAGGCTTCCAGCAGATAGGCATCGCGGCGCGCGGTGTCGCTGGTCGAGGCGTCCGCCTGCATTTCATGCAACTGCGCGAACGCCTCGTCGGCGCGATCCAGCTCGTGCAGCACGTTGGCGCTGCGCAGCATCGCCGGCAAACGCTGTTCTCCGCCGGGAACGCCCTGGTACCAGCCCAGTGCTTCGTCGTAGCGCTTCAGGAACTCCGCCACCTGGCCCAGCAGCAGCCGCCGGCGCGGATCGGGCACCTGCCCGCGCGCGCGCAACTCTTCATACAGGGCCAGCAGGGAGGCATTGTCCTTGGCCCGGGCCAACAGCGAGGCGCGCAGTCCGTAGGTCTGGTCGTCCTGCTCACCCCGCGCCAGGGTGGCCTCGGCCGCAGCGAGGTCGCCCAGCGTGTCGTACTCGTAGGCGATCGCCAGGCGCAGCTCGTCGTCGTCGCTTGCGCGCTCGGCAATCGTGGCCAGTACCTCACGCGCTTCGTCCACGCGACGGGCTTCGCGCAACTGGCTCACCCTCAGCAGGGCGACCCGCGGCTCACCGGGAAAACGCTTCAGCACCTCGGCGACGATCCGTTCGGCGAGTTCCGGCTGCTCAAGGCGCTGGGCCAGTCCGCCAAACGCCAGCCAGGCCTGCAGCTTCGGCGGGATGCTGCCACCGCGCACCAGCGCTTCCAGCACGCGCGCCGACTGCGCCGGATCGCGTGCGCCGGCGATCATCACCCCCAGGACCTGTCGCCATCCCTCGTCATCGGGCATGCCGAGCAAGCGGATGAGAAAACGCTGCGCCTTGCGCTCCTCGCCGCGGCGCAAGGCAAGGCTGGCCTCCGCGCCGAGGAAGTTGACGCTCGTGCCGCCCTGGCTGCGCCACAGCTCCAACAGGCGCGCTGCGCTCTCATCATCGCGCGACAGGAGCGCAATCCGCGTCGCCCGTTCGGTCAACGCCTCGTCGTCGGCGGCCAGCGCAGCCTGCAGGTACCAGCGCGATGCCTCTTCCAGCCGCCCGGACTGCAAGGCGAACTCGGCGGCCATCAAGGGCTCGAGCGTCTCGATCACGGGATCGGCCGCGGGCGCTTTCGCCGCTGGCGCGGCGCTGGCCGGCGATACGCTTGCCAGCAGAAGCAAGACGGCGGACATGAATAGGCGCAGCGGTGCTTGCATCAAGATGAATCCATGGGAATCGGGAGGCCGGTAGAATATGGGCCTTCAGCAGCCCGCAGCTTATCGCAAGCGCCTGAACCAGCAGTCCAATCCGCAAGAGTCCGGTGACCAGTCCAACCTCCAACCTGTTCGTGCTCGGGATCAACCACCAGACCGCGCCGGTGAGCCTCCGCGAGCGCGTGGCGTTTTCCAGCGAGACGATTCCGGCCGCCCTGGATTCGCTGCGCGGGCTGGGCGGGGTGCGCGAAGCCGCGCTGCTGTCCACCTGCAACCGCACCGAGATCTACACCGTCGTGGACGATGGCGGGCACGCGGTGGCGAACTGGCTGGCGCGTCATCCGGTCGGGATGGATGATCTGCAGGCCTACCTCTACCGGCACGCCGACGCCGGCGCGGTCCGCCACCTGTTCCGGGTCGCGACCGGACTGGATTCGCTGGTGCTGGGCGAGCCGCAGATCCTTGGCCAGGTCAAGGACGCCTGGGCCACCGCGCGCGCGGCCGGCAGCCTGGGCAGCCAGCTCGACAGCCTGTTCCAGCACACCTTCACCACCGCCAAGCGCGCCCGCACCGACACCCGCATCGGTGCCAATCCGGTCTCGGTCGCCTCGGCGGCGGTGCGGCTGGCGCAGGAGTCCTTCGCCCGGATCGAGGACTCCACCGTGCTGCTGATCGGCGCCGGCGACACGGTCGAGCTGGCGGCGCGGCATCTGGTCCAGGCGCGGGTCAAGCGCCTGCTGGTTGCCAACCGCACCCTCGCCCACGCGCAGGAACTGGCCAGCCGGCATGGCGGGGTCGCGGTGCCGCTGGACGAGATCGACCGCCACCTGGGTGAGGCTGACATCGTGTTGTCGGCCACCGCCGCCCGGGGCGCCGTGCTGCATCGCGACCAGGTGGCCACCGCGCTGTCCCAGCGGCGCCATCGGCCGATGCTGTTGCTGGACCTGGCCGTGCCGCGCGACATCGACCCGGAGGTCGCCACCCTGCGCGACGTGTACCTGTACACGGTGGACGATCTGGAGCGCTCGATCGAGGACAACCGCCGCAGCCGCCAGGAGGCCGCGGCAGAGGCCGAGGCGATCGTGGAGGTCCAGGTGGCGCGCTTCATGGAAACCCTGTTGGCCCGCAGCCGTACCGCGCCGCTGAAGCAGCTGCGCGCGCATGGCGATGCGGCCAAACTGGATGCGCTGGCCAAGGCCCGCCAGCAACTGGCCAGTGGCGAGGATCCCGACGCCGTGCTCGAATTCCTCGCCCACACCCTGACCAACCGGCTGCTGCATGCGCCGACGATTGCGCTGCGCGAGGCGGCGATCACCGGCAATGCCGAACTGGCGCGGGCGGCCGACAAACTCTTTCCCGCCGCCGGCAGCCCGATCCTGATGCCGGCCGCGGAGCCTGAAGCGGCCGAGCGGAAGGCGATACGCGAGCGCCGCAAGTAACTGACGGCATGCTTGCACGGACCGCCGGTTACCCACCGTACGGACCCATCGGCGCAGGCCCCGTTGCCGCCCGCCCGCTTCTCCTCCCCGCTTCGCCCCTTTTCCCAACCCACCCGTCTGGACCCGAGAACGACCGATGACCCCCAGCCTGCGCCGCAAGCTCGAAGCCCTCGCCGAACGCCGGGAAGAACTGGAGCGCCTGCTCGCCGACCCGGACGTCATCGGCGACAACCAGCGCTTCCGCCAGCTGTCGCGCGAGTTCTCGCAGCTGGGGCCGGTGGCGACCGCGCTGGCCGACGAGGCCGCTGCCCAGGCCGACCTGGAGACAGCGCTGACGATGCGCGGTGACCCGGAGCTGGCCGAGCTGGCCGAGGAGGAAATCACCGCGGCCAGCGAGCGCCTGCGCCAGCTGGACATCGAACTGCTCGCCCACCTGGTCCCGCGTGATCCACGCGACGAGGGCGACCTGTACCTGGAGGTCCGCGCCGGCACCGGCGGCGACGAGGCGGCGATCTTCGCCGGCGACCTGTTCCGCATGTATTCGCGCTACGCCGAGCGCCAAGGCTGGCGGGTCGAGGTGGAGTCGGCCAACGAAGGCGAGCACGGCGGCTACAAGGAGCTGATCGCGCGCGTCGAGGGGCGCGGCGCGTACTCCAAACTGAAGTTCGAGTCCGGCACCCACCGCGTGCAGCGCGTGCCGGAGACCGAATCCCAGGGCCGCGTGCACACTTCGGCGGCTACCGTCGCCATCATCGCGGTGGAGCCGGAAGGCGAGCCGATCGAGATCAACCCAGCCGACCTGCGCGTGGACACCTTCCGTTCCTCCGGCGCCGGGGGCCAGCACGTCAACAAGACGGATTCGGCCATCCGCATCACCCACCTGCCCAGCGGCATCGTGGTGGAGAGCCAGACCGAGCGCAGCCAGCACGCCAACCGCGACACGGCGATGAAGCGCCTGCGCGCGACCCTGGCCGAGGAGCAGGCGAACAAGGCCGCGGCGGCCATCGCCGAGGACCGCAAGCTGCAGGTCGGCAGTGGCGATCGCAGCCAGCGCATCCGCACCTACAACTACTCGCAGGGGCGCATCACCGACCACCGGGTCGAAGGCCTGACCCTGTACGACCTGCCCAACGTGCTCACCGGTGATCTGGACGCGCTCGTCGAGCGGCTGCAGCAGGAACACCAGGCCGATGAGCTCGCGCGCCTGACCAAGGGCACCTGACGGCCGTGCGGCCGGTCGACCCGCGCAGTGAAGCCCGCCTGGCGGTGACGCGTGAGCCGGGCAGCCCGCTGGCCTGGATCCTGCTGGCCGAGGCCGAACTGGACGCCGGCGATGCGGCTGCCGGCGAGGCGGCCAGCCGGCGCGCGCTGGCGCTGCTGCCCGGGCATCCCGAGGCGCTCGCCCGCCTCGGCCGGGCGCAGTGGATGCAGGGCCGGCATCAGGATGCCGCCGAAAGCCTGGGTACCGCCGCCGACCGCGCGCCCGGCCATCCCGGCATCGCCGTCTGGCTGGCCCACGTGCTGGAAGACATCGGCCAGCCTGAGCAGGCGGCCGACCAGTACGCGCGGGCGCACCGGCTCGCGCCGCAGGAGCCGCAACTGGCCGCCTACCTGCTGGCGTGGCGGCGCAAGCTGTGCGACTGGCGCGACCTGGACGCCCTGTCATCGCAGGTGCGCGCGGCGGTCCGCCGCGGCCAGGCCGCCGTGGAGCCATTCGCCTTCCTCAGCGAGGACAGCACGGCGGCCGAGCAGCTTGCCTGCGCCCGGCTGCGCGCCGCGGGCATTGCGCGCGCCGCACGACCGCTGCCGCCACCGGCGCCGCGCGCTGAAGATGGCGAACGGCCGCTGCGGGTGGGCTTCCTGTCCAATGGATTCGGCGCCCATCCGACCGGGTTGCTGACCGTGGCGCTGTTCGAGGCGCTGGCTTCGCAACAGGCCATCGACGTGCACCTGTTTGCGTTGAACGCGGACGACGGCAGCCCGATCCGCCGGCGCCTGCAGGCGGCGACCCGGTTGCACGACGTCGCCGGGCGGAGCCACGCGATAGTGGCCGCGGCAATCCGCGCTGCGGGCATCGATGTGCTGTTCGACCTGCGCGGCTGGGGCGGCGGCGGGCGGCCGGAAGTGCTGGCGATGCGCCCGGCGCCGCTGCAGGTCAACTGGCTCGCCTATCCGGGAACGTCCGGCGCCCCGTGGATCGACGCCGTCCTCGCCGATCGGTTCGTCCTGCCGCCCTCGTTGGCGCATGGATTCAACGAGCGGGTGCATTACCTTCCGCGCTGCTTCCAGCCCTCCGATACCAGCCGGGTGCTGGCGGCGCCGCCGGAGCGTGCGGAATGCGGGCTGCCGGAACCGGGCAAGGGCGTGGTGTTCTGCTGCTTCAACAACAGCTACAAACTGAATCCAGCGAGCATGCAGCGCGCGTTGGCGGTGCTGGCCGGCGTGCCCGGCAGCGTGCTCTGGCTGCTGTCCGGCCCGGGCCGCGCCGACGACCGGCTGCGCGACGCCGCAGCGGCGGCGGGCGTCGAGCCGTCACGACTGGTGTTCATGCCCAAGCAGCCGCACGAGCGCTACCTGGCGCGGCTCCAGCACGCCGACCTGTTCGTGGACACCAATCCCTACAACGCCCATACCACCGCGTCCGACGCGCTGTGGGCCGGCTGCCCGGTCCTGACCCGGCCCGGGGAGACCTTCGCCGCCCGCGTCGCCGGCAGCCTGAATCACCATCTGGGAATGCCGCAGATGAACGTCGCCAGCGATGAGGAATTCATCCAGCGCGCGATCGAGCTGGGCCGCGATCCGGCTTTGCTGCAGGCGTTGCGCAACGAGTTGGCGCAGCGACGCGGCTCGGCCGGCCTGTTCGATATGGACGGGTTCGCCGCCGACTTCACTGCCGCTGTGCTGGCGATGGCGGAGCAGCACGGCGCGCGTTAGGGAGTCCGCTCAGCCAGCCCCGGCACCATCGGGAGCGGCCCCGGCGGAACCGGCACTTGACGCCGCAATCATCTCCTCGATCTCCGCGGCGGTAACCGGGCCCATCATCTTGCGTTCGACCCGCCCGTCGGGCGCGATCAGCCAGGTCATCGGCAGCCCGCGCGGCTCGTCGAAATCCGCCGGCGGATTGGCGGTGTCAAGGATCGCGATCGGGTAGGTCACCGGGTGCTTGAGAAGGAAGGCTTTCATCTCGGCCGGCTCGATGTCCTCGTAGGCCAGCCCGACCACCTCGATGTCCTCGCGCATCGCCGCCAGGGCCGACAGCTCCGGCATCTCCTTCAGGCACGGGTTGCACCAGGTCGCCCAGAAGTTGACCAGGACCCAATTGCCGCGGTGCGCGGCGAGGTCGTATGCGGTCCCGTCAAGGGTTGTGACCAGCAGCGCTGGACGCAGGGCTTTGCCGCTCCCGCCCGGAGCGCTTGGCTCCGCTGCGGCCGCGGCCGGGGCGCCGGACGGATCGGCAGGCTGGCAGCCCAGCAAAAGTACGGCCAGCACCGCGGCGGCAGCAGCGATACGCATCAGGAACTCTCCTCGGGTTGGATGCTGGAAACGCGGCGCTTCAGGAGCTCGCGCAGCGGCAGGCGCAGCTCGTCCAGCGCGGCCACGGCGGAGTGGCCGAGCGGGTCGTCGCTGCACGGTATGCGTGCCTCGGCGATGGGAATGCGCAGCTGGCAGGCCTCGTAGAGCTCGCCCAGGGAAAGCGCGTCCAGATCCCGCGACAGCAGCCACTGGCCGTCCTCGGCGCGGTGGACGACGTTGATCTCGCGCAGTTGCTCGAGCATTTCCTGGGCCAGGGCGTCGGTCATGATCGGCTCCATGGTGAGGATGTCGTCGATGTGCAGGCCGCGGCCGTGCTCGCGCGCCTCGTTGAACCGTCCCAACAGGCGCAGGAGCCCGTACATCTCGTAGCCCTCGGGCAGGCGCATGGCCACCGGCTGGTAGCGGAAGGCCGCCATCGAGGACGCCAGGGAGGCACCCATCAGCACTGCCACCCAGCTGAGGAAGATCCACATCATGAAGATCGGCACGAAGGCCAGCGTCCCGTAGATGCGCGAGTAACTGGTGAAGGTGCCGAGGTACACGCCCAGCCCCCAGCGGACCAGCTCGAACGCGCAGGTCGCCAGCAGGCCGCCAGCCAGTGCGTGACGCCACTGCACCGTGCGGTGCGGCACAACGCGGTAGATCGCCGCGAACGCCAGCAGCTCCAGCGACATCGGCGCAAACCGCAGCATCATGCTTTGCAGCACATGCCCCGCGCTGGTTTCGAACACGGCAAGGGCAAAGATCCGCGCCGACATCGCCAGGCTCGCGGCGGCCAGGATCGCGCCCAGTGTCAACACGGTCCAATAAACCAGGAACCGGCTGAACTGCGGTCGCGCGGCCTTGACCCGCCAGATCCGGTTGAACGCGGTTTCCACGCCGTTGAGGGTGATCAGCAGCGACACCACCAGGACCACGATGCCGGCGCTGGTCAACTGCCCGGAGTTGCCGGAGAACTGCAGCAGGTACTCCTCCACCGAGCGCGCCGCGGAGGGCACGAAGTTGGAGAACACGTAGTCGCTCAGGCGCTCGGTCCAATCGGCGAATACCGGAAACGCCGACAGTACACCGAACACCACCATCGACAACGGCACCAGGGCGAACACGGTCGTGTATGACAGCGCGCCGGCGGCCTGGAAGAGGTTGTCGTCGAGCACCCGCCGGCCGAGGAAACGCAGGAACGCGCGCACCCTCGCCCGGTCCCGTATGCGTTCACCCCATTGGTTGATCGAGTCCAGTGGCTCCATCGTGTGGAGGTTAACCCACGCGGGCCGGATCTCGGTGGCAGCCGCCGCGTCGGCCGCATCCTCTATCCTTGGCGGCTTCCACTTCGGGGATCCGACAACACGATGGCCGACATCCTGGTGCTGTACTACAGCCGCAACAGCGCAGTGGCGCAGCTCGCCCGCCAGATCGCCCGTGGCATCGGCGAGGTGGACGGCATGAACGCGCGCCTGCGCTGCGTGCCGCCCGTGGCCGCGGTTACCACTACCGCTGCGCCGCCGGTGCCCGACGACGGTGCGCCCTACGTGGAGGCGCGCGACCTGGAAGAGTGCGCCGGTCTCGTGGTTGGCAGCCCGACCCGGTTCGGCAACATGGCCGCGCCGATGAAGCACTGGTTCGATGGGCTGGGCGCGCAGTGGGCCAGCGGCTTGCTGGTGGGCAAGCCGGCGGCGGTTTTCACCTCCTCATCGACGATGCACGGCGGCCAGGAGTCGACCCTGCTGACGATGATGGTGCCGCTGCTGCACCACGGCTGCGTGATCGTCGGCATCCCGTTCACCGAGCCGCGCCTGAGCACGACGCGCACCGGCGGCACGCCGTATGGCGCCAGTCACGTGGGCGGCGCGGAGGATGACCCGCGACCGAGTGAGGACGAGGCGCATCTCGCCCGCGCGCTGGGCCGGCGCATGGCGATGTTCGCCAGGAAGCTGGCGTGAGCGAGCCGGCCGCGCGGACGCCCACGGACTGGACGCTGGCCGCCGCCCTGATCGCGCTGGGCGCCCTGTTCTGCGTGTGGTTCTGGCCGGCAGCCGATTGGCCGACCCGCGACGTCGTGGCGCTGCTGGTATTCGTCGCCCCGCCGCTGCTGCTGGGCGTGGCAAAACTTGCTGGCGCACGCACGGCCGGCTACTGGGGTTCGGTGCTGGCGCTGGCGTGGTTCAGCCACGGGATCATGGTTGCCTGGACCCGGCCGCCTGAGCTGGGCTACGCGCTGCTGGAAACCGCGCTGGCGCTGGTGATCATCTTTGCCGCCAACCTGCCCGGGCTGAGGGGTCGCTTCGGCGGCCGCAAGCGCGGCTGAGCGACGGGACCCGCGGTGGATGCGGGTCCCGGCCCAGGCGTTTCAGTCAGTCGTTTTCCAGCAATGGTTTGCGCGGCAGCGGTTCGTCGCGCGTCGCCGCGTGCCAGGCAAACGACGCCACGATCGCGGCAGCCTGCTTCAGGTCCTCGGGCTGGATGTGGTCCCAGGTGTCCAGGTGGCTGTGGTGGACGTTGCTGAAGTAGTCCAGCCGGTCCTGGATGAACTGGAAGCCGGGCAGCCCCACGGCGTCGAACGCGATGTGGTCGGTGCTGCCGGTATTGCGCGTGGACACGGTGGTCGCGCCGACATCATGGAACGGGGCCAGCCAGGCCTCGAAGATCGGCACCGCGGCGAGGTTCTCCTGCGCGTAGATACCGCGGAAGCGGCCCGAGCCGTTGTCCATATTGAAGTAGGCGGAGAAGCGCCCGTAGTCGCGCTTCTTCTGCAGCGGACCGGTCGGGTCACGCAGCGAGCCGGGCAGGGCCTTCTGCGCCGGATCGGTCGGCTCCGGATACGCCGCCAGATGACGCTCGACATAGGCGCGTGAGCCGATCAGCCCCTGCTCCTCGCCGCTCCACAGGCCGATGCGGATGGTGCGGTCCGGTTGGGCGCCCACGGCCTTGAGGATGCGCATCGCCTCCATCATCACCGCCACGCCGGCGGCGTTGTCGGCCGCGCCGGTACCGGTGTGCCAGGAGTCCATGTGCGCGCCGAGCATGACGATCTCGCCGGCCTTGCGGCCACGGCCCGGAATCTCGGCGATGGTGTTGTGGCCGGGCTGGTCGGTCTCGTCGGTAAAGCGGGCGGCGACATTGACCCGCAACTTGACCGGGCGGTCTGCCTCGACTGCGCGCACCAGCGGGTTGTAGTGCTCGGCCACCATCGCCAGCTCGGGCACGCCGACCGACTCGTCCGCCTTGCGCGAACCACCGCCGCCGACGCGGATGATGCCGTTGTCCCAGCCGCTGATGCTCAGCGTGGCCAGGACACCTTCAGCGACGAAAAACTCGTTGGTCGCCTTGGTCAGCGCCACCCGCTCGGTGTATTTCCTGACCCGCTCGGCGCGGCTGTCTTCCTTGTCCCGGCCCTTGTCCCTGGGGATCTCGAACGCCTGCAGCTCGCCCAGGCCCGCATCGTCGTGGCGGTGGAACGTCGGCTTCTCGCCGGGCTTGTACTCGCGCGCCTCGCTCAGCAGCAGGATCTTGCCTTTCAGCTTGCCCTTGTACTTCTCCAGGTCTTCGGTCTTCTTGATGGTGACGAGCATCACCTCGCCTTCGACCGGACCGTTGGTGCCCGGCGTCCATGCCTTGGGCAGGGCGTGCAGGGGCGCGACGCGCGGGCTGAGCATCTGCACGCTGGCGTCGCTGAACTCCCAGCCGCGGCCGAAGTCTTCGAACGCTTCGTCGTGGACGTTGGCCAGGCCCCAGTCGGTGAGCTGGCTGCGGGTCCAGGCGTTCGCCTCCGCCATCTGCGGGGAGTTGGTCAGGCGCGGCCCGATCGACTCGGTCAGGTGGCTGAAGGTCGCCATCACCTGCGAGCGATGGAACGCCTCCTGCCGGATCTTGCCGACCATGTCCAGGTCGACCGGCTCCTGGGCAATGGCGACACCGCTCATCCCCAGGCACAGCACCAACAAGCAACGCTTGATCACTTCATCCCCTTGCGCGGATCGATATCGAGGACCCGAGTCTAGGGAGCGGCCGGCGGGTCTTCGCCGGCCAATAGTCATGCACGCGCAGCGGCGTTTGGCGAATGGCTCAACCCGACGCGGTGTCCGGCGCGATGCGCACGACCAGCTTGCCGAAGTTGTCGCCTTCCAGCATGCCGATGAAAGCCTTGGGGGCATTCTCGAGACCGTCGACGATGTCCTCGCGGAACTTGATCTTGCCCGCGCGGACCCAATCGCCCATCTCGGCGAGGAATTCGCCGTAGCGGTCGCCGTAGTCGTCAAAGATGATGAAGCCCTGCATCCTGATGCGCTTGCTGAGCAGGGTGCGGGTCAGCAGGCCGAGGCGGTCCGGCCCGGGCGGCAACTCGGTGTCGTTGTAGTGCGCGATCAGGCCGCACAGCGGAATACGCGCCTTGGCGTTCAGCAGCGGCAGGACCGCATCGAACACCGCTCCGCCGACGTTCTCGTAATAGACGTCGATGCCGTCGCTGCAGGCGGCCTTGAGCAACTGCGGAAAATCATCCGCGCGGTGGTCGATGCAGTCATCAAAACCCAGCTCTTCGATCACATAACGGCACTTTTCGGGCCCACCGGCGATGCCGACGATACGGCAGCCCTTGAGCTTGGCGATCTGGCCCACGACCGAGCCGACCGCACCGCTGGCGGCAGCCACGACTACGGTCTCGCCGGCCTTTGGCTGGCCGATGTCGAGCAGGCCCATGTAGGCCGTGAAGCCGGGCATGCCGAGCACCCCCAGTGCGAGCGAGGGCTGCTGCATGTCCAGATCCAGCCGATTGACGGCTTTGGCGTCCACCAGCGCGTATTCCTGCCACCCGCCCTGTGCCAGCACCAGGTCGCCGGCGGCATAGTCGGGGTGGTTGGACTCCTGCACCCGCGCCACGGTGCCGGCACCCATGACCTCGCCGATCCCGACCGGGGCGGCATACGACGGGCCATCGCTCATGCGCCCACGCATGTACGGATCCAGCGACAGGTAGATGTTGCGCAGCAGGACCTGGCCCTCTCCCGGCGTGGGGATCGGGGTCTCAACGGTCTTGAAATTGGCGGCGACGGGCGCGCCGACCGGGCGCGAGGCCAGGGTGACCTGGCGGTTGATGGTGGGGGTGCTCATGGGGTACTCCTTTGGGATCCAGCCGACTGTCGCGCGCGGGGAACGCTCAACGCGGGCAGCCGGAAAACGGCAAGCCCCAACGTTAGCGCCTCGTGTGTTCATTCGACCTGACGACGCCGGCCGGGACCGCGTGCGGACGGGGGAATGGCTTGTGGCACTCGTGCCGGCCCGCCCCGGGAGCGGATAATGCGCGTCCTCCTGACGACCTGCTTCCATGCCCACACGCCCTGTCACCAAAGCGCCGGCGTCGCCTGCCCTGCCCGCAGGCGTGCTGGAGCCCAAGGTATTGATACCGCTCGCGCTGCTGACCCTGTACGTGGTCTGGGGATCCACCTATCTGGGGATCCGCTACGCGCTGGAGAGCTATCCGCCGTTCCTGCTGGCGGGACTGCGCTTCACCGCCGCCGGCGTGCTCCTGTTCGGATTCCTGCGCTGGCGCGGGCACGCGTTGCCCACGCCGCTGCAGTGGCGGAACGCGGCCATCACCGGCGTGCTGCTGCTCGGCTTCGGCAACGGCCTGGTCTGCTTTGCCGAAGAGCGGGTCAGCTCGGGGATCGCGGCAGTCGCGGTCTCCAGCATGCCGCTGTTTGCGGCGGCATTCGGGACCATCTACGGACAGTGGCCGACGCGCCGGGAAGCGGTCGGTCTGCTGGTCGGCTTCACCGGCGTTGTCGTGCTCAACACCGGCAGTGGGCTGTCGGGCGAGGCCATTGGCGCCCTCGCCCTGCTGACCGCCGCGGCGTGCTGGGCATTCGGGTCGGTGTGGAGCCGGCGACAGGACATGCCGGCCGGGCCGATGAACACCGCAGCGCAGATGCTGTGCGCCAGCGTGGCCCTGCTGGTGGTCGGATTCGCCAGCGGCGAGACCCTGCCTGCCCACCCCAGCCTGAAGCCCACGCTGGCCTTGGCCTACCTGGCCGTGTTCGGCTCCATCCTCGCCTTCAGCGCTTATCTGTATGTCCTCAAGCATGCGCGGCCGGCGGTGGCGACCAGTTACGCCTACGTCAATCCGCCGGTGGCCGTCCTGCTGGGCGTGCTGCTGGTGGGCGAGACAGTGGGCCCGTTCGATCTGGCCGGGATGGCGATCATCCTCGTTGGCGTGGCGGTGATCACACTGTCCCGGCAACGCCGACCGGCCTGAGCGGAACGCGCCGGCACGAGGGAACGGAGCGCTGCGAATCCCTGTGCTAGCGTGGACGGCCTTCCGCGGTCGGGTTGTGCCAGCGTCTTGATTTCCGCCATACGGCCCCTGCTGTCCCTGCTTATCGGCGTTGCCCTGCTGCTGGCCGGAAGCGGGCTGCTGAGCACCCTGGTCGCCGTGCGCGGTGGGCTGGAGGGCTGGGACGATCAGGTCGTCGGCCTGATCATGTCGGCGTACTTCGGCGGCTTCTTCCTTGGCACCTTCGCCGCGCCCAAACTGATCCGGCGCATCGGTCATATCCGCTCATTCGCGTTCTACGCGTGCCTGTGCGCCATCGTGGTGCTGCTGCACCCCATCGTGGTGGAACCGTGGACCTGGGCGGTCCTGCGTTTGCTCAGCGGGGTCGCGCTGGTCGGCCTCTACACGGTGATCGAGAGCTGGCTCAACGCATCCGCTGCACCTGAGCAGCGCAGCCGCATCTTCGCGACCTACATGGCGATCAACCTGTTCGGGCTGGCGGCAGGGCAATGGCTGCTGGGCCTGTTCTCGCCGCTGCTGTTCGTGCCCTTCAGCCTGGTGGCGATCCTGATCTGCCTGGCAGCGCTACCGGTGACGGCCAGCCGCATGGTGCAGCCCGACACGCCGGCCAGCGTGCACCTGCAACTCCCGCAGTTGTACCGCCTGGCCCCGGCGGCAAGCGCCGGCGCGCTGTTGGGCGGGCTGGCGCTGGGCGCGTTCTGGGGCATGGCCGCGGTGTATGCCACGGGCATCGGCATGGACCTGGCAGGCGTGTCCGCGCTGGTCAGCGTCACCATTCTGGGCGGCGCACTGCTGCAATTGCCGATCGGACGGCTTTCCGACCGTGGCGACCGCCGCACGGCGCTGGTCCTGATCTGCACCCTGGCCGCGGTGCTGGCGGGATTGATCATGATGAGCGGGGGCGCCAACCGCTGGCTCCTTTTGAGCCTGTTCTTCGGATTCGGCGGGCTGCTGTTCGCCGTCTATCCCGTCAGCGTCGCCCATCTGCTGGATTACCTGCCCAACGAACATGTGCTGGCCGGTTGCAGCAGCCTGCTGCTGCTCAATGGCATCGGCTCGGCGATTGGCCCCGCGGTTGCCGGCACGCTGATGGCCCGCCTGGGACCGCAGGCGCTGCCCGGATTCTTTGCCGTGACACTGTTGTTGCTGGCAGCGGTGGTGGGGGGACGCCGACTGGTGCGCCAGCGCGACCGCGAGGATCCCGCCCAGTTCCACGCCATGCTGCGAACGACCCCATCAGCGCTGGAACTGCTGCCGGAAACCGACAGCGAGCAGGCCGAGGCCTGATTGCCCGATCCTGATTGCCCGATCCTGATTGCCTGATCCGGACCGCGGAATGTCGCACGCGGCCGCGCGGCATCACGCCGGACGAAAGCCACGTGCGTGGGCCACGCCTATAATCGGCGGTCCCCTCCAGCCCGGACGCTCCATGGACCAGCTCTGCATCGTCACCACCGGCGGCACCATCGACAAGATCTACTTCGATGACAAGTCGGACTACCAGATCGGCGAGCCGCAGATCGGCCGCATCCTGGAGGAGCTGGGTGTGGCTTTCCGCTATCGGGTCATTCCGATCCTGCGCAAGGATTCCCTGCACCTGGACGACGGCGACCGCGAGCTGATCCGCGCGACCATCGCCGCGCAGGACCTCCGCCACGTGCTGGTGACCCACGGCACCGATTCGATGGTGGAAACGGCCAAGGTCCTGGCCGGCATCGAGGGCAAGACGATTGTGTTGACCGGCGCCCTCAACCCGGCGCGCTTTCACGGCTCCGATGCGGTGTTCAATATCGGCACTGCCGTGGGCGCGGTGCAGTCGCTGCCGGGGGGCGTGCACATCGCCATGAACGGCCGCATCTGGGATCCCGCGCACGTGCGCAAGAACGTCGACGCCAACCGCTTCGAGCCGCTCTGAGCGTTTGAGCGAGGCCGCATCGGCGCGCCGCCTCAGTCGGAGAAGTGCACCCAACCCGTGCGTTCGGGCACCCAAGGAGCATCCTCGGCGTCGACGCCGGCCACCTGGGTGCCTGCGACCATGCGGCCGATGCGGGTCAGCGCGGTACCGCTCTCCAGCTCCAGCGCCTCCACCTGCGCACGCGCACTCGGGGGGGCAGTGAAACACAGCTCGTAGTCGTCTCCGCCAGACGCCTGCAGCGTGCGCCGGTCGTCGGCGGCAAATCCCTGGGAAAGGCTGGCCGAAGCAGGCAGCGCGTCCACCTCGACCAGTGCGCCCAGCCCGCTTGCCCTGCACACGTGGCCCAGATCGGACCACAGCCCATCGGAGAGATCGATCGCTGCGTGGGCGATCCCGACGAGGGCCAGGCCGACGGCCAAGCGCGGCTGCGGCCGGTCGAGACGCTCGCGCAGTGTTTCACCATGCCCGGAGTGGGCACGCTGCGTCGGCGGCGCAGCCAGCGCGGGTTTGGGGTTCCTGCGACCGTCTGCAGTTGCACCTACACCGGCGTTACCCATCAGCCAAAGCGCGGCGGCAGCATCGCCGAGGGTGCCGCTGACCCAGATGTCGTCCCCCATCTGCGCGCCCCCACGCTGCAGGGCGCGGCCCGGCTCCACCAACCCATGCGCCGTCACGCCGATCGACAACGGTCCGCGGGTCGTGTCGCCGCCAATCAGCGCGATGCCGTGTTGCCCGGCAAGCGCCAGGAAACCGTCCAGGAAGCTGTCCAGCCAGGCTGGATCATCGCCGGGCATCGACAGTGACAGCGTGCACCAGGCGGGCTGCGCGCCCATGGCGGCGAGATCGGAGAGGTTTACCGCCAATGCCTTCCAGCCGATATCGAACGGCGCGGTGTCCAGCGGAAAATGCACGCCGGCATTCAGGGTGTCGGTACAGATGACCAGCTCGCGATCCGGCGGCACCCGCACCACCGCCGCGTCATCGCCGACGCCCAGCACGATGTCCGCGCGGGAAGGCGCGCGCGAGCGGATCCGCTCAATCAGGTCGAACTCGGCCATGCGCCCTCCTCCCTCGACTGCGAACGGGTCGCACCGGCCCCCGGCCTCGGCGCCGGTGCGTTCGCGTCTCAGCGCCGGGACGCGCCGACTTCCACCGCACGCCACTGCGCGGCGGCATGGTCGAGCACGCCATTGACGTAGGTGTGGCCGTGCTCGGCGCCGAAGCGCTTGACCGACTCGATCGCCTCGTTGATGACCACGCGGTAGGGCACGTCGGGGCGGTGTTGCAGCTCGTAGGCCGCGATCCGGAGCACGGCCAGTTCGATGGCATCGACCAGGCCAATCTCCCGGTCCAGGAAAGGCGCCAGGCTGTCGTCGAGCTCCGCGCGGTGCTTGGCGACGCCATGCACGAGGTCCTCGAAGTACGCCAGGTCGGCGACCTCGCGGGCCTGCTCGTGGGCGAACTGGCTGACGATCTCGTTGGCGCGGGAACCCGACATCTGCCACGCATACAGTGCCTGCAGTGCACGCCGGCGCGCGCGTGAACGGCCGATCGGATCGATGCCACCGGGACGACGACGCTGGTTCATGCCAGGCGCTCCATCAGGTTGCTCATTTCCAGCGCTGCCATCGCCACTTCCTCGCCCTTGTTGCCATGGTTGCCGCCGGCGCGTGCCTGCGCATCCTCATGCCGTTCGACCGCCAGCACGCCGTTGCAGACCGGCACCCCGGTATCCAGCGCGACGCGCATCAGGCCATCCGAGCAGCCATCGGCGACCTGCTCGTAGTGGCGTGTGTCGCCGCGCACCACGCAGCCCAAGGCCACGATCGCCGCATGTTTGCCGGCGGTGGCGAGCTGCCGCGCAGTGACCGGGATCTCCCATGCGCCGGGCACCCGCACCACGTCGACGGCGTCCTCGGTGACGCCGTGCTCGGCAAACGCCGCGCGCGCCGCCTCGACCAGGCTGTCGGTGATGCGGGGATTCCAGCGGCTGGCGATGATCGCGAAACGCGCGCCGTCGGGGCTGCGCAGGTCGCCTTCGATATGGGACATGGGAACGAACGCCTTGTAGGGGAGCGGCATCGCGCTGCTGCGCGACCGGACAGTTTAGCGCGGGCCGGGTTAGCGCGGCCCGGCGTCGACGTACTCGACCACCTCCAGGCCGAAGCCAGCCAGGCCGACCTGCTTGCGCGGCGTGCCCATCACCCGCAGCCGGCCCAGCCCCAGGTCGGCGAGGATCTGGCTGCCGGCGCCGTTGCGGCGCCACTCGTGCAGCGTCTCGCCTTCGCTGGCCGGCGGCGGCGCCTGGTCGGCGGCATGGCGGATGCGCGCGAGCAAGGCGTCGGTGTCGGCGCGATCCTCCAGCAGCACCAGCGCGCCGCGACCCGCCGCGGCGATCGCGGCAAGCACGTCGCCGACGGCCGGACCGAAGTCCGCACGCCGCCAGCGCAGTCCGTCTGCGAGCGGATTTTGCACCTGCACGCGCACCAGCGTGGGCACCGTCGGATCCGCCTCGCCCAGGGTCAGGGCGAAATGCAGGCCATGGCTCAGCCGGTCGCGGTAGCTCATCAGCTGGAACGGACCGTGCTCGGTCTCGATCGTGCGCGAATCGACGCGCTCCACGGTGTGCTCCGTTTCCAGCCGGTAACGAATCAGGTCCTCGATGGAGCCGATCTTCAGGCCGTGCTCGGCGGCGAACACCTCCAGCTCCGGGCGGCGGGCCATAGTGCCGTCTGCGTTGAGGATCTCGACCAGCACCCCGGCTGGCTCCATGCCCGCCATCATCGCCAGGTCGGCGGCGGCCTCGGTGTGGCCGGCACGGCTGAGCACACCGCCGGGTTGCGCCTGCAGCGGGAAGATGTGGCCGGGCTGGTTGAGGTCGCTGGCCGAGGCGTCCGGCCGCACCGCGGTACGCACCGTGTGTGCACGGTCGTAGGCCGAGATGCCGGTGGTGACACCTTCGGCGGCCTCGATGCTGACGGTGAAGTTGGTGTGGTGCTGGGAGGTGTTGTCGCGGACCATCGGCGGCAGTCCGAGCTGGCGGCAGCGCTCGCGGGTCAACGACAGGCAGACCAGGCCGCGTGCGTGGGTGACCATGAAGTTGATGTCGGTCGGCCTGACCAGCTCGGCGGCCATGATCAGGTCGCCTTCGTTCTCGCGGCCCTCGTCATCGACGATCACGACCATGCGGCCGGCGCGGATTTCTTCCAGCAGTTCGGGAATGGGGGCGAAACTCATGACGTGGCTCCGTTGGCGTCGGCATGGCCCAGCAGGCGCTCGACATAGCGCGCCACCAGATCGATTTCCAGGTTGACCGCATCATCCACGTGGGTGGCGGCAAAGGCGGTGTGGGAGACCGTGTGCGGCACCAGCGCGACCGCGAAACCGCTCGCATCGACCTCGTTCACCGTCAGGCTGACCCCGTCCACGCAGATCGAGCCCTTGCGGGCGATGTAGCGCATCAGATCCATCGGCGCGGTGAACCGCCAGCGCTGGGCGCGGCCGTCGTCGGTGATCGCCGCGACCGCACCGACGCCGTCCACGTGGCCGCTGACCATATGGCCGCCGAGCCGGTCGGTCGGACGCATCGCACGCTCCAGGTTGACTGGCGCGCCCACGGCCAGTCGGCCCAGGGTGGTCAGGGCGAGCGTTTCGGTGGATGCGTCGGCCTGGAAGGAGTCGGCGTCAAACTCGACCACGGTCAGGCAGGTGCCGTTGACGGCGATGCTCTCGCCCAGCGCCACCGCGTCGAACGCCAGCGAGCCGACCTCGATGGTGAGCCGGGCGTCACCGCCGACGGCCTCGCGCGCCGCGATGCGGCCGACGCCTTCAATGATGCCGGTAAACATCAGCGCGCCTCCCGCTGCACAACGCAGGAACAGGGACGGCGAAGGAAATAGGCAGCTCTGGACATGGATCGTTTCCCGCGTAGAAGGTCTGCGAAAAACGCCACAAGGCATGGCGTACGCACGGCATTACGCCCTGCGTAGCCGTCTTCTTTCATCCGGACTGTGACCGTCGGCTCCGGAATCGGACCGGATCTGCTGACCCCCTGCATCGGCCTTGGCCGGTACCGGAGCGCTCGCGGGCTTGTCGTGGCGATCGGTCATGGTGACCGGCTGCCGGCGACCTACCGCCGGTGGGGAATCGCACCCCGCCCTGAAGACGTTACGTGTGCCCTCGCGGATGCGAGGACGGTTGGATTCTAGCAGTGGGCGAGCGCCGGGACGCCGCGCGGGGTGGAACGGTGCAACCCGCGGGGCGGCGCTCAGCTTGTCAGCGCTGCGCCCGCCTGGCTTCATGGACCTGCTGGCACGCAAGGCACCGCTTGGCCGTCGGATAGGCCTCCAGGCGCTCGTACGGGATCGCCACGTCGCAGTCGATGCAGATCCCGTAGGTGCCGCCAGCCATGCGCGCGCGGGCCGCGAAGATGTCCTGCAGCTCCACCGCGTCACGCTTGGTGTCGGCATTGTTGATGTCGGTCACCAGCGAGGCCAGCGACTCGTCGCCGGCGTCGGAGGTGCCCGACAGCAACTCGTCGTAGCCCTCCACGCGCATGCGCCTGAGTCCGTCGCGGATTTCCTCGCGCAGCACCGGCTCACGCTCGTCCATCATTTTTGCGAGGTGCTCGCGCTGGGTACTGCTCAGACTCGTCATGGTTCAGCTCCCTGTCCCCGGCGCGGTTGCAGACGGACCTTGCCGGGTGGTGAATGCGATCTCGGCGCGGATCGCGGTCCCCGAGCATAGCGAACCCCGAAACCCGTCCTGTGAGGCACTCCCTCGACCGGCGGCTCATCGGCGGATCGTCATACTGCCCGGCCAACCGTTCAAGGGAGCCCCAACATGACACGACGCGTCCGCATCGCGATCCTCGGCGCCGGTACTGCCGGCCTGACAGCGCTCAAGGAGGCCCAGCGCTACACCGATGACGTGCTGCTGATCAATCACGGTCCCTATGGCACCACCTGCGCGCGGGTCGGCTGCATGCCGTCCAAAGCGCTGATCGAGGTCGCCCACGCCTACGCGCGGAAGGACTGGCTGGGCACGGTCGGAATCGACGGCACCGAAGCGCTGAAGCCCGATCTGCGAGCCGTTATGGAGCACGTGCGCAGGTTGCGCGACCGCTTCACTGCCGGCTCGATCCAGATCGCGCAGGACCTGGGCGATCGCAGCATCCGCGGCAAGGCGCGCTTCGTCGATGCGCACACGCTGGACGTCAACGGCGAAACGATCCACGCCGACACCGTGATCATCGCCACCGGCACCCGCCCGATCGTGCCCGAGGCATGGCGCGCCATCGGCGACAGGCTGGTCACTTCCGACGAGGTGTTTGAACTGGTGTCGCCCGGTCAGCGCCTGGGCGTGGTCGGGCTCGGCCCGATCGGCGTCGAGCTGGCGCAGGCATTCGCGCAGTTGGGGTGCGAGGTCCACGGGTTCACCAAGGGCAGCCAGATCGCGGGGCTGAAGGATCCCGAGGTCAACGCCAGCCTGCTGGCCGCGCTCGGCGAACAGATGTCGATCAGCACCGACGTGGAGGTGTCGGTGCGCGCTGACGGGGATGGGGCGGTGATCGACGATGGCAAACGGAGCGTCGTCGTGGACTGGGTGCTCGCGGCAATCGGCCGGCAACCCAACATCGAGGGTCTCGGCCTGGACACCCTCGGCGTCGAACTCGACGAGCGCGGCATGCCGGCCTTCAACCCCAAAACCTTGCAGGTGGGCGACCTGCCGATCTACATCGCCGGCGATGTGAGCGGACAGCGCCCGCTGCTGCACGAGGCTGCCGATGAGGGACGCATCGCCGCTTACCACGCGCTGCATCCCGAAGCCGATTGCCTGATGCGTCGCGCACCGCTGGGCATCGTTTTTACCGAGCCCGGTGCCGGCCAGGCCGGCCTGTCCTACAGCGAGCTGCCCGAGTCCGGCGTCGTGGTCGGCAAGATCGACTACAGCCGCCAGGGCCGCGCGGTGATGGCCGGGCGCAACGCCGGAGTGCTGCACATCTACGTCGACGCCGGCAACGCCCGGATCCTGGGAGCGGAGGCGGTCGCACCCGATGCCGAGCACCTGCTGCACCTGCTCGCCTGGGCGATCCAGCAGGAGATGACCGTCGACACGATGCTGCACCTGCCCTTCTACCACCCGACGGTGGAGGAAGGCCTGCGCACCGCCCTGCAATCCGCGCGCCGCGCCTTGAGCAAGCGCCGCGAGCAACCCGACCTGCCGCTGTGCCGCCCGACGATCGACTGGGCGCTGGGCTAGCCTGGACGCGCCCCTGACGGGCGCGGACGCAGCAGCACCCGGATGTCCTCACCCAGCAGCCGGGTCTCGACCGTCTCCATGCGCATCACCTGGTCCATGTGGTCGACGTTGAGGCCGTCGAACAGCGGTCGCGCGTTCGAGCCCAGCAGGACCGGCGCGACGTACAGCAGGACCTCATCGGCCAGTCCGGCCTCAAGGAAGGCGGCCGCGAGCGTGGCGCCCGCTTCGACCATCACCTCGTTGATGCCGCGATCGGCGAGCAGCTTGAGCACCGCCGCCAGATCAAAGCGGCCCACTTTCACCGGCACAACCGCCAGCTGTGCGCTGATGCCGCGGGCGAGCTTGGTGTCGGGAGCGTGGATGTACAGCGTCGGTGCATCGCCCTCGCGCACCTTGCCGCGCGCGATGGTCGCCAGGCCGGGATCCAGCACCACGCGCAGGGGCGGCACGAACGCGATGTCCTCGTCCAGCCGCACCGTCAGCGACGGGTCATCGGCCAGCACCGTGCCGGCGCCGGTGAGGATCGCCCCGGCGCGCGCGCGCCAGTGCTGCACGTCGTTGCGTGAGGCCGGACCGCTGATCCATTTCGATTCGCCGTTGGCCAGCGCGCTGCGCCCGTCCATGCTCGCCGCGAGCTTGACCCGGACCCACGGCCGGCCCCGGCCCAGCCGCGACAGGTAGCCGCGGTTGAGCGCGCGCGCCTGGTCTTCCATCAGGCCTTCCGCGACCTCGATGCCGGCCTCGCGCAAGCGCTCGAAGCCCGCACCGTCGACCTGCGGAAACGGGTCGCGCATCGCCGCGACCACGCGCGACACACCGGCGGCGATCAAGGCATCCGCGCAGGGGCCGGTACTGCCGGTATGCGCGCACGGCTCCAGCGTCACGTACACGGTCGCACCCTTGGCCCGCTTGCCGGCCTCCTGCAGGGCCAGCACCTCGGCATGGCCTTCGCCGGCGCGCTGGTGCCAGCCCTCGCCGACCACTTCGTCGCCCTTGACGATGACGCAGCCGACCATCGGGTTGGGCCGGGTGGTGTAGGCGCCGCGCTCGGCCAGGCGCAGCGCGCGCGTCATCATCAGGTGGTCGGTGGCGGTGAACTCGGGCATCAACGCAGGTTCCTGCAGTTAAGGGGTGCGACCGTGGTCCGGCTCAACGTTTACGCGTGGCGGACGGCAGCGGCTCGTCAGCGCCGCCCAGCAGCGGCAGTTGCTCGTCGCCGGAGTTGTCGCTCTCCAGCCGGTCGAGTTCGTCGCGGAAATCGGCCACGTCCTGGAACGCCCGGTACACCGAGGCGAAGCGCACGTAGCCCACGTGGTCGAGCTTGCGCAGCTCGCCCATGACGAACTCGCCGACGCGGATCGAGGACAGCTCACGCTCGGTGGTGCGGCGCAGCTGGTGCACCACCGCGCGCACCGCCGCCTCGATCTGCTCCTCGGCCACCGGCCGCTTCTGCAGGGCGCGGTCGAACCCGGCGCGCAGCTTGCGGGCATCGAACGCCTCGCGCCGGCCATCGGACTTGATGATCACCGGCAACTTCAGCTCGATCGTCTCCAGCGTCGAAAACCGCTCACCGCAGGCCTCGCAGACGCGACGGCGGCGGATCGTCGCGCCGTCATCGGACACCCGCGAGTCGATGACGCGGGTATCGACGTGCTGGCAGAAAAGACAGTGCAAAGCTCAGCCGTAGACCGGGAACTGGGCGCACTGCCTGGTGACGTTTTCACGCACCGCGGCGATGACCTGCTCGTCGTTGGGGTTGTCGAGCACGTCGCAGATCCAGTTGGCCAGGGCGACGCAGTCCGGCTCGCGGTAGCCGCGGGTGGTCACCGCCGGGGTGCCGATGCGCAGGCCCGAGGTCACGAACGGCTTGGCCGGGTCGTTGGGCACCGCGTTCTTGTTGACGGTGATGTGGGCCTTGCCCAGCGCCGCCTCCGCGTCCTTGCCGGTGATGCCCTTGCCGATCATGTCGATCAGCATCAGGTGGTTCTTCGTGCCGCCGGAGACGATCTTGTAGCCGCGGTGGATGATGGTTTCCGCCATCGCCTGGGCGTTCTTGACCACCTGTTGCTGGTAGGCCTTGAACTCCGGCTCCAGCGCTTCCTTGAAGGCCACCGCCTTGGCCGCGATGACGTGCATCAGCGGGCCGCCCTGCAGGCCGGGGAAGACGATGCTCTGCAGCTTCTTGACCAGGTCCTCGCTCGGGTTCTTGGCCAGGATGATTCCGCCGCGCGGGCCGCGCAGGGTCTTGTGGGTCGTCGAGGTCACCACGTGCGCGTGCGGCAGCGGGTTGGGGTACACGCCGGCGGCGATCAGTCCGGCCACGTGGGCCATGTCGACGAAGAAGATCGCGCCCACCTTGTCGGCGATCTCGCGCATCCGCGCCCAGTCCACCACCTGCGAGTAGGCACTGAAACCGCCGATCAGCATCTTCGGCTTGTGCTCAAGGGCCAGCCGCTCCATCTCGTCGTAATCGATCATTCCCGCGTCATCGACGCCGTACTGGACGATGTTGAACAGCTTGCCGCTGATGTTGACCTTGGCCCCGTGGGTGAGGTGGCCACCGTGGGCCAGGCTCATGCCCAGCACCGTATCACCGGGCTGCAGCAGCGAGAAATACACCGCCTGGTTGGCCTGTGAACCCGAGTGAGGCTGCACGTTGGCGTAGTCGGCGCCAAACAGTTCCTTCAGCCGGTCGATCGCCAGTTGCTCGGCGATGTCGACAAACTCGCAGCCGCCGTAATAGCGCTTGCCGGGGTAGCCCTCGGCGTACTTGTTGGTCAGCTGGCTGCCCTGCGCTTCCATCACCCGCGGGCTGGCGTAGTTCTCGCTGGCGATCAGCTCGACGTGGTCTTCCTGGCGGCGGTTCTCGTCGGCGATGGCCTGGGCGAGTTCGGGGTCAAAACCTTCGATGCTTGCGTCGCGCGGGAACATGGTCACTCCAGGAGCGGATGAGGGAGGAAGTCGCCCAGTTTAGCCTCCGCCGCACGCGACGGGCGAAGCTGACCGGCAGGGATTGCCGACCCTGCAAAACACCTGTAGATGCGCGATAATGGCCGGCTAATCCTTTTCCATCGCCTTGCCCGTTATCGGGCACGGCCGCCTGCCTGCGGAGCATCCCATGTCAGCGCAATACATCTACACCATGAACGGGGTCAGCAAGACCGTTCCGCCCAAGCGCGAGATCATCAAGGACATCTCCCTGTCCTTCTTCCCCGGCGCCAAGATCGGCCTGCTCGGCCTGAACGGTTCGGGCAAGTCGACCGTGCTCAAGATCATGGCCGGCGTCGACCAGGACTTCAGCGGCGAGGCGCGCGCGGCCAAGGGCATCAAGGTCGGCTACCTCGCCCAGGAGCCGCAGCTGAACCCCGAGCACACCGTGCGCCAGGCGGTCGAGGAAGGCCTGGGTGAGGTGATCAATGCGCAGGCCGCGCTGGACCGGGTGTACGAGGCCTACGCCGAGGAAGACGCCGACTTCGACAAGCTCGCCGCCGAGCAGCAGCGCCTGGAGGCAATCCTCGCCGCCGGCGATGCGCACACGCTGGAGCACCAGCTGGAAGTGGCCGCCGACGCGCTGCGCCTGCCACCGTGGGAGGCGATCGTGGGCAAGCTGTCGGGTGGCGAGAAGCGCCGCGTGGCGCTGTGCCAGTTGCTGCTGCAGAAGCCCGACATGCTGCTGCTGGACGAGCCCACCAACCACCTGGACGCCGAGTCGGTCGAATGGCTGGAGCAGTTCCTGGCCCGCTACACCGGCACTGTCGTGGCCGTCACCCATGACCGTTACTTCCTCGAGAACGCGGCCGAGTGGATCCTCGAGCTGGACCGGGGCCGGGGCATTCCCTGGAAGGGCAACTACACCGCGTGGCTGGAGCAGAAGGGCGAGCGCCTGAAGCAGGAAGAGTCCGGTGAGAAGGCCCGCCAGAAGGCGCTGGCCAAGGAGCTGGAATGGGTGCGCAGCAACGCCAAGGGCGGCCGCACCAAGGGCAAGGCGCGACTGGCGCGCTTCGAGGAACTCAACTCGGTTGAGTACCAGAAGCGCAACGAGACCAACGAGATCTTCATTCCGCCCGGCGAGCGCCTGGGCAGCTCGGTGATCGAGTTCAAGAACGTCTCCAAGTCCTTTGGTGACCGCCTGCTGATCGACGACCTGAGCTTCATCATTCCGCCCGGCGCGATCGTCGGCATCATCGGCCCCAACGGCGCCGGCAAGTCGACCCTGTTCAAGATGATCACCGGCCAGGAGACCCCTGACAGCGGCGAGATCATCAAGGGCCCGTCGACCAACATCGCCTATGTCGACCAGAGCCGCGACACCCTGGAAGGCAACCACAACGTGTTCCAGGAAATCTCCGGCGGCGCCGACATCCTCAATATCAACGGCACCGAGATCCAGTCGCGCGCCTACCTGGGCCGCTTCAACTTCAAGGGCCAGGACCAGCAGAAGCTGGTCGGCACCCTGTCGGGCGGTGAGCGTGGCCGCCTGCACCTGGCCAAGACCCTGCTGCAGGGCGGCAACGTGCTGCTGCTGGACGAACCATCCAACGACCTGGACGTGGAGACCTTGCGCGCGCTGGAAGACGCATTGCTGGAGTTCCCCGGCTGCGCGGTGGTGATCAGCCATGACCGCTGGTTCCTGGACCGCATCGCGACCCACATCCTCGCCTTCGAGGGTGACTCGCATGTGGAGTACTTCCAGGGCAACTACCGCGAATACGAGGAAGACAAGAAGCGTCGCCTCGGCGAGGAAGGCGCGCAGCCCAAGCGCCTGCGTTTCAAGGCGCTGAAGTAAGCGCGCAGAAGTAAGCGCACGAAAGCACGCACCCGCATGCCCACCGCGCGGGTGGGCGTGCGCGCACCGACACCAGGAGAGGACGATGGGCTTCATGCAGGCACTGCGGCAGCGCTGGACCGCGGCCGATTCGCTGGTCTGTGTTGGGCTGGATCCGGAGCCGTCCAGGTTCCCGGCGCGCTTCGCCGATGACCCCGATGCGGCGTTCCATTTCTGCCGCGACATCGTTGATGCCACCGCCGAGCACGTCTGCGCGTTCAAGCCGCAGATCGCCCACTTTGCCGCGCTGGGTGCCGAAGACGCGCTGCAACGGGTGATCGACCACATCCACGAGCGCCACCCGGGAATCCCGGTGATCCTGGATTCCAAGCGCGGCGACATCGGGAGCACCGCGCAGCATTACGCGACCGAAGCGTTCGACCGCTATCGCGCCGATGCGGTGACCGCCAACCCCTATCTGGGCCGTGACTCGGTGCAGCCGTTCCTGGACCGCGCCGACCGCGGCGTGGTGATCCTGTGCCGCACCTCCAATCCCGGCGCTCGCGATCTGCAGGACCTGCCGGTCGCCAACCACGATGGCGGCACCCGGCCGCTGTACCAGTGTGTTGCCGAGATGATCTCGCGCGACTGGAACGGGCACGGCAACTGCATGCTGGTGGTGGGCGCGACGTGGCCGGGCCAGCTGCGTGAGGTGCGCGCGATCGTCGGCGACATGCCCTTCCTGGTGCCAGGGGTCGGCGCGCAGGGCGGCGACGTGGAGGCGGTGGTCAGCAACGCGCGTACCGACGATGGCAGCGGACTGGTCGTCAGCTCCTCGCGCGCGGTGCTGTACGCCTCGGTCGGGGATGACTTCGCCGATGCGGCGGCCGCCGCGGCACGCACGCTGCGCGAGCAGATCAACCGCTATCGCTGAGGTTCAGGCCCTGCTGCGCAGCAGGGCCCCGACCACCGCGAACGGAAACCGCGCCCAGATAAGGGCAAACACCAGCGCGCGCACGCCAACGCCACGCTGGGCGGCCTCGAACTTGCGGAAGTAACGCCACAGCCCGCGGTGCTTGTGCCATTCCACGAACCAGGGGTTGGAGCGGCTGGAAACCCCGCGCACGTGCACGACCCGCACCCGGTTCGCGACCGCGAGCTCGACGCCATCGGCGGCCAGCCGGCGGCACAGGTCCAGATCCTCCGCGTGCAGGCGATACGCCTCGTCGAAGCCGCCAATGCGCTCGAAGCGCGCCCGCGCGAGGAACATCAGGGCGCCGGAAATCGCTTCCACCGGCTGCAACTCGGCCCCGTCGTCAGGCTGGATCGCCAAAGCGGCGCGCGACCCGGGCCGGCGTCCGCGCAGCCCGGCCGCGAACCCACCGAGCATCGCAAGGAAATCCGGGGCGCGGCGGCGGGCGGCGGGGTCACGGGTTCCGGCCTCGTCGACCAGATCGACGCCCAGCAGGACGTCGACACCGGCGGCACGGCGTTGCAGCGCAAGCTGACGCAGGCGCGACAGGGTGTCGACCTCCACCAACGCATCGGGATTGACGAAGGCCAGCCAGCGACAGGACGGCGCCTGCGCGGCGATCGCCGCGGCGCCCTGGTTGCAGGCCATCCCGAAGCCGGCGTTGTCGGGGTTGGCGATGAACTGGACGCGTGGATCGGCCACGGCGTGGCGCTGGATCACTGCCACCGTGCCGTCGGTGGAGTCGTTGTCGACCACCCGGATCGCCGCCACGCCGACGGCGTCGCGCAACCGCGCCAGGCAGTCATCGATGGTGGCCAGGCTCTGATAGCTGACCACCACCACGCCGATGTCGGCGTCCATCGGCGTCGAGTCCTCAGCCATGCGCGGCGACGTACGGGGCGCCTGGCAGCGTCGCAGCCGGCGGCACCGGCAACCGGGCCAGCCGGCGCGCGGGCATCACGGCCGTGCCGGCGCCCGCAGGGGCTGCAGCGCGCGGAAGCGGCGGCCGTACTCGTCGGTCAGCTCGCGCGCCTCGTTGGGGTCGCGGATGATCTTGGGTGTCAGCAGGACGATGGTCTCCTCGCGCCGCGTTACCGAGCTCTGGGTACCGAACAGGCCGCCCAGCACCGGAATCCGGTTCAGTCCGGGGAAGCCGCGCGACCCGCGCGCCGCGCTGTCGCGGATCAGGCCGGCCAGCATCACGGTGTCGCCGCTCTGGATCGCCGCCTCGGTCTTCAGCTTTCGGGTGTCGATGCGCACGTTGCCGAACCGGTCCGGCTCCCCGCCTGGCGCGCTGACCTCCTGCACGATGTCCAGGAACACCATGCCGTCCTTGGTGATGCGCGGGCGCACCGTCAGGATCACGCCCGTGTCCAGATACTGGACCTGGCTGTAGCTGGTGTCGTTGCCGAGGCCGGGATTGACCGTCACCGAGGACACCGGGATGCGGCTGCCCACGTTGAAGGTCGCCTCGGCGTTGTTGCGCACCACCACCGACGGGGTCTGCAGCATGTTGACGTCGGTCACCGAATCCAGGGCCTTGATCACCGCCGCCGCGTTGCGGCCCAGGAACGTCCATGCCAGGCCGCCGGCTGTTCCCTTTGCATCGCCGACGCTGCCCGCCAGCGTGCTCCAGGTGGTGCGACCGAGCGCGCTGGGCAGGTCGTTGTCAGTGACCGCGTTCTCGAAGAACCAGTTGACGCCGTACTCCAGCTCGCCCGACAGCTGCACTTCGACCACCTGGGCTTCGATGTGGACCTGCATCGGCATCACGTCCAGCTGGCCGATCACGTCGCGGATCGACTGCCAGGCCTGCGGGGTGGAACGCACCAGCAGGGCGTTGGTCTCCTCCACCGCCGAGACGCCGACCTTGTCGCCGCCGATCTCCAGCGACACGCTGGCGTTGCCGCTGCGGGTGCTCCCCAGGGACAGGCTTGCGCCCCCGCTGCCACCGCTGCTGCCACCCTTGTCGCCAAAGCCCATGCTGGAGCCGTCTTCGCCGGAGGTGATTTCGGCGGAATCCAGGCCAGGCATCAGGCTCGGGCCGCGATCGCCGCCGCCGCTGTCACCCCCACCGGACGAGCCGCCGAAGACTTCCGCCAGGCGGTCGGCGAGGTCACGCGCCTTGATGTACTTGAGCTGGTAGGAGTACAGCTGCACCGCACCGCCTGCGCCATCGATGCGGTCCAGCCATTGCTGGATCTCGTCCAGGTAGGCAGGCTGGGAGGTGATCACCATCACCGCATTGGTACCCTCCAGCGGCATGAACCGGAACATCCCGGCCACGGGTGACTTGCTTTCCTGGCCGAACACCTTCTCCAGGTCCTCCACCACGCGCACGGCCTTGCCCGACTGCAGCGGGTAGACGCCCACCGACATGCCCGCCAGCCAGTCGACGTCGAAGATCTCGATCGTGCGGAGGTAGTTCTGCAGCTCGGCGCGGGTGCCGCCGACGGTGATCACGTTGCGGGAGGCATCCGTGTCGACGATCGCGTTGGGCCGTGCGTAGGGCTCGAGGATCTTCTTCATCTCCTCGGCGGAGACGTAGCGCAGCGGCACGGTACGCAGTTCGAAACCGCGCGCGCTGGCAGCGCCGCCGGCGCGCGGTGCCACCGTGCCGGCGAGCGGCTGGTCCGCGGCGACGACGTTGTAGCGCCCACCGCTGTAGATCATGCGCGCGTTGTTCCAACCCAGCACCTGGTCGAGCAGGTTGATCGCCTCGGCGGCACTGACCGGTTTGGGGGTTGCGAGGGTGACGGTGCCCTGCACGCCCGGGGCGATGACGTAGTTCTGCCCCAGCATGTCGCCCAGGATGGCCTTGACCACGGCATGCAGCGATTCGCCCTCGAAGTTGAAGGTCGCCTCGCCCGTGGTGGCCGGCAGCCCCGGGGGACGTGAATTGGCGATCGTGGTGTCGATGAAGCGTCCGGTGCCACGCCGGATCTGCGGGCGGGGTCCGCCCCGGTCGGGCTCCACGTTCGACACGCTGCCCAGCGCATGCGTCTGCACGCCGTCGGCGCCCGGCCGGGTTGCCTGATCGGCGGTGCGCGGCACCGCATCGCGGCGGATGCTGGGCACCGGCGCACTGGCACACGCGGCCAGCAACGCCAGCGCCACCAGGGCGGCGACAAGCGTGCGCAGCCGCCTGCTGGCCGGCCATGGGCGACGCGGGGGTGACGTCGCGATGGAGATATCGGTGGCGTATTGCTTCATTGCGTGCACTCTATTGGAACGTCAGTGGCTACATTTCGTCTTTGCGCAGCGCCGCGCGGCGGGCTTCAATCCGCTGGCGGATCGAATCCATCTGGGCCTGCGCCGGCTCGGCTGCCTTGTTGGCGGGCTCTGCGGAGTCGGCGTCCTGTTGCGCCGGGAGCGCGTCGCTGCCCAGGCTTGCTGGATCAGGTCGACGTTCCGGCCGCGGCCTCGGGGCTGGCGGCGCGCCTTGCGCTTCCTCCGGTGCCCGTGCCGCGCGGGGATCGGCCGGCGCTGGAGCGTGTCCCGCCTCCAGCGCAGCGCTGGTCTGTTCACCGCCGTGGCCGTCGAACACCGCCAGATCCAGGTTGCGTCGCCCCTGGGGTCCGTCAAACACCGCGCCGCGTGGCGTCAGTTCCACCAGCCGCCACGCCGACTGCGCAAGCGGTTCATCCAGCTTCACTCGCACCGGGTCCCCGCCTTCCCGCCGGCGGACGATCGCCAGTCGGGTGGCCGGGGTGATCAGGACACTGGTAAGCACATAGTCGAACTCTTCGCTGGGAGTCTCCTCGTCGCCGCCTTCCAGGAAGAAAGGATGGGGACTGCGGTCACTGGCAAACAGGGGCCGATCGGCAATGGCCTGGTACTGCCCAGGCGGACCGAGCGCGGGCTGCGCGCTGACGATCTGTGGCAGCGCTATCAGCATGTCCGAATCGTCGGCGAGCATGGTGACCCGCCCGCCCATCCCGGCCACGGCCAGCAACCAGACCAGCAGCGCCCAGCCGGCAACGCCCGCCAACAACCACGTGCGGGGACCCGGATCGTCAACGCGCATCGGTCACTCCGGCAGGCGGTGGCGCCTCGAGCGGCAACAGATAGCCTTGCAGATCGAAGGACACATCCAGTCCACCGCTACCCGTCGCCTCGCGGGAACTCAGGTAGGCCGCCTGGGTCAGGATGTTGAGGTTGTCCACGAACAGTCGCGGGCTGCCGCTTTCCAACAGGTACAGCACCCGGCTCAACTCGGGCGTGCCGCAGCGCAGGCGGACCTGGGCGACCACCCGGCGATAGGATTGGCGGTTGTCGGAGTCCAGCGGCGAGCGGTTGGTGATGGCGCAACTGCGGTTGCCCGGGCTCGCCTCGGCAACGACCGTTTCCAGGCGCTGGATCAGGCTTGCCGTGGCCAGTTCCGGATTCGCCTCGGGCAGGAAGCCCGGCACGCCCTCCTGCTGTTGCCTGAGCTGGTGCAGGCGCTCGGCCACCTGGGGCGCCTGCTGCAACTGCATCCGCAGGCGCAGCTCGCGTTGCTGCAGGGACTCGATCCGCGCGTCAGCCTCGCGCATCGGCACGGTCCACCACGGATGTACCAGTACGCCGTACGCGAACGCCAGTACCAGCAGCAGCAGGCCCGCCGCCAGCCACCGGTCGCGCCGCGTTGGCGCTTCAGCGACCGGATTGTGCAGGCGCATCGGCGGCCTCCGCGGGAGCCGTGGTTGCCGCGGCAGAGGCAAGGTTGGCAGTCAGGGTGAAGCGGTCGCGACCGCTCTCGGGATCAGGCTGCAGCGCTCCGGCGAGTGCCGGCGATCGCCACTGCTCGGCGCCCTGCAGCTCGCCAATCAGCGCAGCCGCCTTCGTGCTCAGTCCGATCAGCATCAGCTGGTCGCCGTTGATGGAGAGTTTTTCCAGGTAGGTGGAGTCGGGCAGGCGGCGGCTGAGTTCATCGAGGATCTCGGTGGCCGGCGCGCGTTCCGCCCGCAGCCGGTCCAGGAAAACCTGTCCCTCCAGCAAGGCGCCCAGTCGCTGGCGTTGCACAGCGGCGCGCCGACCCGACTCCGCCTGGCTGGCGATGGTCTGCTCGAGCGCCTCCGCGGCACTGCGGCGGTTCTCCAGCAGTTGCCACATCAATGCCAGCACCGCGAGCAATGCAACGACTGCGAGCACGATGTTCCAGGTGGCCGCCGGATCCCGTCGTTGCCGGCGATCCGCCGGTGCCAGCAGGTTGACCCCGAGGGGCGCACCGTCCGCGCCGGCCACGTCGATCCCGGCCAGCTCGGACGCGAGTGGGCCCAGCGCCGTGCGCTGATCCTCCAACAGCTGCCGCGGGACCACCACCAGCTCCACATCGAGCTGCCCGTCACCTTCCCGGCGCCCACGCACGCTCGCATCGAAGGCGACGGCATCGGGGGTGAACGGTGTCTGCCGGTCGATCTCGAAACCGACGACGTCGCGCAAGCGCTCCAGGGCACTGCCGGGAAGACTCATGCGCCGTGACAGGCTGCTGGCGGCGGGCAGCATCAGCCAGCGCGGAAGCTCGGCCAGGCGTGGCCCCAGCAAGGACCCCAGCGCATCGCCATCGGCATGGGAGCGGGCGACCAGCGGCGGCAAAGGGACCCGCGCCATGTCGATCAGCGCGTCATCGCGTTGCCGGCGCAGCTGCATTTCGTCCGCGTCGACCTGGAGCAGTACGCGACCGCGGCCGAATCCCAGGGCCTGGCGCAACGCCGGCGGCAACCAGGCGGCCAGCGACCGGAACCACCACACCAGATAGCCGCCCACGCCCGGCACCGCGCGCATTCCCATGCGCCCCAGGCGGTCGCCGAAGGTGGAACCCGGCTGGCTCATCGTGGCGAAGCTCCCTCTTCCCAATGCAACGTGGTGTAGGCCGCGCCCAGACCCGTGGGGGCATTGGTCTGCACGACGGCGCGTAACAGTGACTGGCGGCCGTCTGCCAGCTGCGCGCGGCTGTCGATACTATACGTTCCGCCCGCTGCCGGACCGCCGCCCAGAGAGGGCAACGCGCCTCCCCCGACCAGCGGCAGTCCGGTCGCGGGATCGACGACGCCGCGACCGGCGACGATCCGCTCGCCGTCCATCCCCATGGCATCCAGGACCGGAGCGGTCGCGAACGCGCGGTCGGGGCGCGGCGAACGGCTGTGGACCGTTACGTGCGGGGCGATCTTCGCATACAGCGCGGGGGTGAAGCCCAACACCTGTTCCAGTTCGGCAATGCTTTCAAACTCGGCGTCCTTGGCGCCGTAGGCGCGGCCGGCGGCGGCGTAGTCGGCGTCCTCCGCGCCGCCCGCGGGCTGGCTGAGCGAATCGGGGTCGCGCCAGTCGATGATTGCCCCGGCCAGGCGCGTCGCCTCGCCCGGATCGCTGCCCAGTGCCCGCAGCAGTCCGGCCAGCAGCGTCGCATCACTCTGGTTGAGGTCGACCTTGCCACCTTCGGCAATGATCCGCACCTGCACCTGCGCACCGTGGTATTCCCACTCATAGGGGCGGCCGTCGGGCTGCCACTGCACCCGCGGATCGGGCTGGGCCAGACGATGCAGCGCGTACTCCAGCCCGGCGCGCGCGGCGGCCTGGGCGTTCATGCCGCGGGCCAGGACCTGGCCCTGCAGGTGCTCCACCCGGGCCGTCATCGCGAATGCGCCCACCAGCGCGGTGAGCAGGACGATCATCCACAGCACCAGCAGCAAGGCGGCGCCACTGCTGCGGCGTCGCGAGGATGGATGCGGATGGCGGGCGACCGGCTTCACCAGCCGCTGCCTGCATGGCCGGAGCCGACACCCAGAGCCTGCGGGATCGCCACCACCAGCGTCGGCCAGTGGCTGCCATCGGCATCGGTGAGGCTGGCCTCGACCAGTACCGGCAAGCGGTCGACCGCGGCCCAGCGGTCGGTCCACGCGTCCAGCTCGCCGGTTTCCGGATTGATTCCGCGATAGCGGAAGCGGGCTGAGCGCAGTCCGTCCACCAGGATGTCAGGGGCACGGCCACGTGGGTCCTCCACCGTTTCCCCCGCCGACACGATGTCCAGCGCGAGCACGATCCGATAGAAGCCTTCGCTGCGCTCGACCTGGAAATCATGCGAATAGGGACCGCCGCGGCCCAGGTAATCGGGCAGGTCGGCGACGAAGCGCATCCGTTCGGCCTCGCCGAGGAAGCGCTGCGGACGCTCATTGGCCTGGCCGGTGTGGAAGGCCACCGGCCGCGCCGCGCTGATGCGCCTGCGCAGGAACCCCTCCACCGCGCGCATGCGCTCGCTGCGCTCGGCCAGCGCCTCGCCGCGGGTCGCGGTCTGATTGGCCGCGGCCAGCGTCGCAAACGCCAGTGCCAGCCCGGCGGCGAGCAGCACCGTCGCCAGCATCACCTCGACCAGGGTGAAGCCGCGCCCCCTCGCCCTCGCCGGTCCCCCACGAATGATGCCGTCGCAACGGCCTGCGATCGCCAATCGCCCGCACACCCCCGCTCCTGTTTCCCCAGTGCGCCTCACTGGACACCGCCCACAGCGGTATCGGGCGGGGCCAGCCGCAAACTGCGCACCTGCAACTGCTCGCCCGGGCCAGCCGCGCCCCACTGCACGGCAATATCCAGCTCGAGCAAGCGCTGGTCTGCCGGAGACTGCGGCAGGTTGGCCAATGCCGGGTCCTGCCAGGGCGCGATCGACAGGGTCCAGCGGTAGCGCCCGTCCTCGAAATCGCCATCGCGTCGCCCGGGCTGCAGCGGTTCGGTGATGCCGACCGTGTCCAGCAGCGACTGCGCGTGCAGCGCCGCGCGTCCCGCATCCGCCGACCAGCGCACCTGCCGGGTGGCGCCGGACAGGGTCCCCAGCAGCAGGGTCAGGCCCAGCGCCAGCAACGCAAAGGCGACGATCACCTCGATCAGGGTGTATCCGCGCTGAGTTCTGGCCGGCCGCATCAATCCGCGCTCCCGGCCCGTTTCACGCTGACCTGCCCGGTCAGCCAGGCCACGTCGATGTCCCACACCGCGCCATCCCGGCTGAGCTGCACCCGGCCGCCGGTGGCGGCGCCGTCGGCGAAGAACATCACCGCGCCCTGCCCCTCGGCGGGCTGGATCTGGCGGGCACCGATGAAGCGCACATCGATCGCGGCCGGAATGGTGCCGGCGCGGCCCTTGGGCGCCTGCCAGGTTCGCGCGGCCGGATCGATCACGAAGCGCTGCGGCTCACCGGTCGCGATCGCGTGGGTACGGGTGAAACGCAACTGCGAGGCGACCTCCTTCACCGCGGCGCGCAGCTGGGTGCCTTTCATGCCGCCGCTGAAGGCCGCAGCTGCCAGCAGGCTGGCGCCGGCGATCAGGCCGATCACCAGCAGCATTTCCAGCAGCGAAATGCCCCGCTGGCGGCGGCTCGACGATGGTCCCGCGCTCCCCCCGATGCGCAGGTCCGCTGGCAGGAGCGCGCGCAATGTCAGTCGTAGTGGATGTCGCTGTCGACGCTGGTGCCGCCGACCTTGCCGTCCTTGCCCAGCACGACCAGATCGAACGGACCGCTCTCACCGGGCGTCCGGTATTCCACCGGATGGCCCCACGGGTCGTTCAACTCGGCCGGCTTGGCGTACGGCCCCAGCCAGCCGGCGGCGTTGCCCGGCGCGGTCACCAGCTCGTCCAGCGTGGCGGGCAGCCGGCCGGTGTCCATCTGGAACGCCTCGACCTTCTGCCCCAGCGTCATCACCTGGGATTTCGCCAGGTTCGCCTTGGCGCGGTCCGCGCCGCCGAGCACGCGCGAGCCGACGAAGGTGAGCACAGCGCCGATCAGCACGATCACGATGATGATCTCGATCAGGCTCATGCCGCCCTGCGAGGCGGCGGCGGGGGAACGGGTCAGGGAACGTTTGTTGCGCATTGTTGAAGGTCCTTTGGGGGAAAGAGTGCTTGCCGGTGAGCCGGCCATCGGAGGTGCGCGGGTCATCCGATCGAACTGGTGAGGTCGTACAGCGGCGTCAGCACCGCCATCACCACCACCCCGACCAGTCCAGCCAGGACGACGGTAACAATCGGCACCAGCGCCGCGAGCATGCGGTCCAGGGCGACCGAGGTCTGGTGCTCGAAGGTCTCGGCGGTCTTGACCAGCATGGTATCCAGCGCGCCGGATTCCTCGCCGACCTGGATCATCTGCAGCGCCAGGCGCGGGAATCGCTTGCCACGCGCGAGCGCAGTGGACAGGGCAACGCCATTCTTGACCTCGTCGCTGGCAGTCGCGACATCCGCGGCCAGCACGCGATTGCCCAGCACCTTCTGGCCGATCCCCAGCGCGGCCATCAAGGGCACCCCGTTGCGCACCAGCGTACCCAGCGTACGGGCCAGCCGCGCGGTCTCGACCTTGGCGACCAGGTCGCCGAAGAAACGCCGGCGCAGCAGCCAGCCGTCCAGCTTCGCGCGGAATGCCGGATCCCGGCGCTTGCGATCAAACACCAGCAACGCCACTGCCGGAATCACCACCAGCATGATCCACCAGTCGCGCACGAACAGGCCGACCCCAAGCACGATCTTGGTGAAGCCCGGCAGCGGCGCGTCCAGGCTCTCGTACATCTGGGCGAACTGGGGCACCACGTAGCCGAGCAGGAACAGCAGACTGAGTCCGACCATCACCAGCAGGATCGCCGGGTAGATCAACGCGTTGATGACCCGCGACTGCATCGCCCGCGAGCGCTCCAGGTAGTCGGCCAGGCGCGACAGCGTCTCGTGCATGCTGCCGCCCGCCTCGCCGGCGCGCACCATGTTGACGTACAGCCGCGAAAACGTGCCGTGCTGGCGTTCCAGCGCGGTCGACAGCGACGCGCCGCCGCGCACCGCGTCACGCACGTCGCTGACCACCCGCCGCGCGGTCTCGTCTTCTGGCAGCTCCAGCAGGATCGTCAGCGCGCGGTCCAGCGGCTGGCCGGCGCCAAGCAGGGTCGCCAGTTGCTGGGTGAACTGGACCAGGCGCTCGCCGGCAAACGGACGCGGCTTGAACAGCGTCCGCCACGCCGGCAGGCCGCTGCCTTCACTGGCCAGGCGTGCCTCCACCGGCAGATGGCCCTGCTCCTGCAGGCGCGCCGCGACCTCGGTGCCGCTGGCGGCCTCCATCTGGCCGTCGAGCATCTCGCCGCGCGCGTTGATCGCCTTGTAGCTGTAGATAGCCATCGGCTCAGGCGTCCTCGGTGACCCGCAGGACTTCCTCGATCGTGGTCATTCCCGCCAGTGCCTTGAGGATGCCGTCCTCGTACATCGTGCGCATGCCGCCGTCGCGGGCAATGCGCTCGATCTCGCCCATGCCGGCATGGCGCATCACCGCGCTGCGCAGGGCATCGTTGATGACCATGAATTCCATGATCGTCGTGCGTCCCTGATACCCGGTCGGCGCCAGTGCGGACGGCTTGGGGCGGTACAGCAGGATCTCGCCCTCGGGCTGGTAGCGGCGTAGCTCGAAGCGCTCGATCTCCTCGGCCGTGGCGGGGACGCGCTCGGCGTGGGTCGGCTCCAGCCGCCGCACCAGGCGTTGGGCGAGGATGCCGTTGATGGTGGAGGTCAGCAGGTAGTCCTCCACCCCCATGTCCAGCAGGCGGGTGATGCCGCCGGCGGCGTTGTTGGTGTGCAGCGTGCTCAGCACCAGATGGCCGGTCAGTGCGGACTGGATCGCGATGCGCGCGGTTTCCAGGTCACGCATCTCGCCGATCATGATGATGTCCGGATCCTGGCGCACGATCGAGCGCAACGCGTGCGAGAAGTCCAGACCGATCTGCGGCTTGGCCTGGATCTGGTTGATGCCTTCGATCTGGTACTCGACCGGGTCCTCGACGGTGATGATCTTCACGTCGGGCGTGTTGAGTTTGCTCAGCGCGGTGTACAGCGTGGTGGTCTTGCCCGAGCCGGTCGGCCCGGTCACCAGCAGGATCCCGTGCGGCTGCTGCAACACGTGTTCGAACTGCGGCAGGAATTCATCTGTGAAGCCCAGCCGGTGGAAATCCAGCACCACCGATTCGCGGTCCAGCAGGCGCATCACCACCGATTCACCGTGCGCGGTCGGCACGGTACTCACGCGCAAATCCAGCTCGCGACCCTGCACCCGCAGCATGATCCGCCCGTCCTGCGGCAGCCGTCGCTCGGCGATGTTGAGCTTGGCCATGATCTTGATCCGGCTGATCACCGCCGCGGTCAGGTTGACCGGCGGGCTCTCGCCATCGATCAGCACCCCATCGACGCGGTAGCGCACCTTGAGCCGGTTCTCGAACGGCTCGATGTGGATGTCGGAGGCCCGCAGCTCTACCGCGCGCTGGATCACCAGGTTGACCAGACGGATCACCGGCGCCTCGGAGGCGAGGTCGCGCAGGTGCTCCACGTCGTCCAGGTCAACGCCGCTCTCGCCCTCGGCGGTCTCGATGATGGTGCCCATCGCGCTGCGGCCCTGGCCATGCCAGCGCTCGATCAGCTCATCGATCTCCGAGCGCAGGGCGACGCTGGCGCGAACCTCGCGGCCGGTCGCCAGGCGCACCGCATCCAGGGTGTAGGGATCCTGCGGGTCCGCCGCGAGCACCTCGACCGCGTCCGCGGTTTCCGCCACCGGGCAGATCGCGAACTGCTTCATGAACTTGGTGGTCAGCGCGACACCCTCGGGCGGTAGCTCGGGCACGTCCCTGGCACTGACCAGGGGCAACTGCAGGACCTCGGCCACGGTCTCGGCGTGGTCGCGCTCGGAGACCAGGCCCAGCCGGGCCAGCAGCGCCAGCAGGCTGCCACCGGTCTCCGCGTGCAGCCGTCGCGCGCGCACAAGATCGACGTCCTTCAGCCGTCCCTTGGCAAGCAGCGAATCGACCAGTGGGGCATCGACCCCGCGGTCCAGGTCATCAACCCGGGCAATGATTCCAGCAGTTTCCACGTGGGGTCCCTGTCGCCTCGAACGCTCGACTTTATCAGCTGCACGCGGCTGCGGACTGCGGCCGGGCGTCGCCTTTGGCTATGATCGGAACCACTCGGGGGAGAGCGGAACGCAGGTCCGGGGACCGGCACCGCTATGCGTACCCCCATCAGGGAAACGGGGAAGGGTTCGATGCAGGACGCAAAGCGGATGCAACGCGTGTGGGAGCTGTTCGACCTGGTTGTCGAACTGGCACCGGAAGCCCGTGCCAGCCAATTGGGGGAATTGGAACCCGATGCGGCAATCCGCGCCCAGGTGGAGGCGCTGCTGCACGACGCGGACACCCACACCGTCGACGCTGACGCGTTACGCGCGCCCCTGCCCCCGCTGCTGGCGCCGGGAACCCGCGTGGGGCGCTGGGAGATCGACGAGCTGCTCGGTCGTGGCGGCATGGGCGAGGTCTACATGGCCCACCGCTTTGGCGAGGACTTTGACCAGCGCGCCGCACTCAAGCTGTTGATGCGAATGGAGTCGGCGGAGGACCGTGCCGGCTTCGTCGCCGAACGCCAGATCCTCGCGGGGCTGGAGCATCCCGGCATCGCCCATCTGCTCGACGGTGGCGAATTCAAGGGTGTCCCTTTCGCGGTAATGGAGTACGTGGAAGGGGTGCCCCTGACACGGGTCGCGGGACTGGGACTGACGGACAAGCTGGCGCTGGTCCTGCAGGCCTGCGAGGCGGTCGGCCACGCCCATCAGCACCTGGTCATCCACCGCGACCTCAAGCCGGGCAACATGCTGGTAACGCCCGAGGGGCGGCTGAAGCTGCTGGATTTCGGCATCGCCAAGCACCTGGCACCGGCCCGCGAGCGCGATGGCGAGGTCACTCCCTCCGCCCACGCCTCGCCCGATTACTGCGCGCCCGAGCAACTCACCGGCGCTCCGGTCTCCACTGCAACCGATGTCTATTCGCTGGGCGTGATCCTCCATGAGCTGCTGACCGGCGAACGCCCCTGGCAGCTGACAGGCGCGCCGCAGATCCGCGCCCTTGAACGGCTCTCCCTGCCGGCGCCACAAGCGCCGAGCACCCGGGTCGACGGTGCGCTGCGCAAATCGCTGCGCGGCGATCTGGATGCGATCGTGCTGAAAGCGCTGCAGGTCGATCCGGCGCAGCGCTACCGCACGGTGGACGAGCTGGCCTCGGACATGCGAGCACATCTGGCGCAGCACCCGGTGGCCGCGAGGAACCAGACGCTCCGCTACCGGATGGGCTGCCGGATCCGCCGCCACCGCGTCGCCTACGCGCTGGCCGCGGCCGTGTTCGCCAGTCTCGCGCTGGGTCTCGTGGGGGTCGCGTGGCAGGGCCGCCAGGCCACCATCGAGCGCGACCACGCGCGCCGCGAAGCGGTGCGCAACAACGCCGTGCGCCAGTACCTGACGCTGATGTTCCGCTCCGCCAGCGGCACCCAGGAGCATGAGGAAGTCACCGCCAAGTCGGTGCTCGATCGCGCCGCCGAGCGCGTCCACGAGGAGTTCGCCGACGATCCGGAAAGTTACGCGGACGTCGCTTTGGCCCTGGCCGAGCTGTACTTCCAGATCAACGACTACACCGGCGCACGCCCGCTGCTGGTGCGCCTGCTGCGCGACGATGCCGGTGTCGCCGAGCACGTGCGCGCGATGGCGATGCACGACCTGGCGCAGGTCAGCTTCCGCGAGAGCCAGACTGCCCAGGCGCGCGACCTGCTCGACCAGGCGCAGACGTTCTGGAAGGCCGGACCCGACAGGTTCCGCGCGGAGTTGCTGGACAGCCGTCTGCTGCAATCGCAGATCGAAAGGGCACAGGGGGATGCCGAGCTTGCCCTGCGCACGTTGGAGGAGGCGCTCCCTGAACGCGTCGAACTGTCGGGCCTGCAGCACCGTGACACCGCGGTGCTGATCAACAACCTCGGTCTGGCGTATTACCAGCTGGGACGGCTGGACGACGCGATCGTCCAGTTGAAGCACGCACACGCCATCTGGCAGACGCTCGGCCAGGAAAACAGTTCCGACGCACTCAATACGCTGAACAACTGGGCCAGTGCCGCCGTGCAATCGGGCCGCCGCGAAGAGGCTGCGGAAATCTTCTACCGCGCGCTGGAGTTGCGTCGCAAGCTCTACGGGCCGTCCGGTGCGCTGGCAGCCCTGATGAACAACCTGGGCAAGACACTCGTCCAGTTGGGTCGCCACGACGAGGCCGTCCCTCTGCTGCGCGAAGCGATTGCGATGGGACGCGAGCATGCGGGCGGCGAGACCGGCACGATCGCGCTGGCCGCGGGCCTGGGGCTGGTCGATGCGATGGTCGGGCGCGGCGAGATCGCGGAGGCGCGCGCCAAGCTCGACAGCCTGGGACCCTCGATCATGGAGACCTTCGGCACGGAGCATCCGTTCGCGGCGATGCTCGAGATCTCCCGCGCACGGGTCGAGCACGGCGAGGGAAGCGCCGAGCGGGCGACCGCCGCTCTCAAGCTGGCGCGGGAGCGCTTGCAGGCGATGGGCCCGGCCGGTGCCGCCCACCTGGCGCAGCTGGACGCGCTCCAGCAGCAATGGCGCGAATGAGCGCGGACACGAAGCTCGCTGCAGACGCCTCTTGCCGCAACCGCCTCCATCGGCTCAGGACGTCGCGCCCTCGTCCGCCGGATCGGTTACGCCGCGGTAGTCTCCCAATTCCTTTTGCAGCCACGCGCGCGCCTTGATCCAGTCCCGGCGCACGGTGCGCTCGGTGACGCCGAGGATGTCGGCGGTTTCCACTTCGGTGTAGCCCGCGAAATACCGGCACTCGACCACCCTGGCCATGCGCGGCTCGATCGCCGCCAGCTGCTCGACCGCATCGCCCACCACTACGCGCGTTTCCGACTCGGTAACCATCAGCGCTTGCTGCGCCTGCGTGTAGTTGTCGGGATCATCCAGTGAGATGGGGGTCCGGCCCTCCCCCCGGCACAGTCGCAATCGGGATCGCGCCTCATCGACCATTACGTGGCGCATTGCCACCGCGGCAGATGCCAGGAAGTGCCGATGCGACTTCCACGGCCCGACGCTGGCCATCTTCAGGTAGGCCTCATGGATCAAGGCGGTCGTCTGCAGCGCGCTGCCCGACGAGCGGGCACGTATGCCCCGCGCCGCCCGGCGCAGGTCCGGATACAACAGCGGCGCCAGTTCGGCGGCGCCCGCACCGGCCATGTCCGGCTCAAGCTCATCGTCCGTTCCGGGTCGACCCGGTCCGCTCCCCTTCTCCATCCCGGAGTCCCTCCTCGCAAATGCGCGACAGATACCTGTGTCGCCTTCCCTTGGGCCGGAGGATACACCGCTGTCGCGCACGCGGCCCAAGGGTGGGCTCGGGAGGGAGGAAACGCCGCGCGTCATCGGCGGTCACGCGGTGGCCCGGGACGGTTCAGCGGCGCCTGTGCTCGTCCATCCAGACCGATGCCAGCGTCTGCGCCCCATGACGGCGCTGCGGCAGCGTGGCCTGCCACCATTGCGTGCGCGCGTCGATGGCGTTCGCCGGCTGCCCGGGCGATGTCGCCAGCTCCATCGCCGGGCCGAAATAGGCGTTGAGGGTGAAATAGACCCGGTCATTGAGGACGTGCAGGTCGCTGTTGACGGTGTCGAACCGGGCCTGGTCGCCGACATCATCCACATCCTCGAAGGGCCCGACGTCCCGGGACGATGACCCGGTGCCCCGGCCAGACGTCACGTCCTCGAACGCCGCCCGCGCGTGCCGCTCATCCGGTTCCACGGCAGTGACGTGGACGGTGACATCCAGCAGTTCGTCCCCGCCCTCCCAGCGATAGACGCACAGCGACGACATCGAGGACTGCTCGATCAGCGCGGGATCGATGGAGAAAGCGGCAGACACCATATCCCTTGTCACCACCGTGCAGGGTGCGCTGCGCAGGTCATCTGCGGGCTGCAGCAGCGCGGCTTCGGGAACTGCAGCGCCGTGATCGGCCGCGCAGCCGGCCAGTGCCGCCAGCACCAGGGCCATCACGCCCACAACTGCGTGCGCGTTGGCGACCCCGGCGCCAAACCTGGGGCCGCGGCGGCCTCCTTTTCCCAACGCCTGCATCACGACCCCCATCGAAATGCCTCCGCGCAACCCTGGCCGGTGAGTGGCCGTTGCTTGCAGGGGTGTACGTCGTCGGGGAGCCGCTCCGGACAATCGGGCAAAAGCGCGGAAAAAAGACGGGGCGGGGCGGAGTGCCCGCCCCGTCCTGGAAACTCAGCCGGTGAACGCGCGCGCGTTGCGGAACATCCGCAGCCACGGCGAATCCTCGCTCCACTCCGAGGGGGCCCAACTCAGGTTGGCGGTGCGCAGGGTGCGCTCGGGATGCGGCATCAGGATCGTCGCCCGGCCATCGGTACTGGTCACCGCGGCGATCGCATCGGTCGAGCCGTTCGGGTTGGCCGGATAATCCACCGCCGGCTGTCCACCCGCGGCGACATAGCGCGCAACCGGGTGCGCCGCCGTCTGGTCGGCCGGATCGGCGAACGCCGCGCGGCCCTCGCCGTGCGAGACCACCACGGGAATCCGCGAGCCGGCCATGCCGGCCATGAAGATCGACGGCGAGACGGCGATCTCCAGCAGGCTGAGGCGGGCCTCGAACTGCTCGCTGCGGTTGCGCAGGAACCGCGGCCAATGGCCCGCTCCCGGGATGATCGAGCCCAACTGGCTCAGCATCTGGCAGCCGTTGCAGATTCCCAGGGTGAACGTGTCCTCGCGCTGGAAGAATGCGGAAAAACCGTCATGCAAGGCCGCGTGCTCCAGGATCGAGGTGGCCCATCCGCGGCCCGCGCCGAGCACGTCGCCGTAGCTGAAACCGCCGCCGGCGGCGAGGCCCTTGAATCCGTCCAGCGCGAGCCGGCCGCTGATCAGGTCGCTCATGTGCACGTCGACGGCCTCGAAACCGGCGCGGTCGAACGCCGCGGCCATCTCGATCTGGCCGTTGACGCCCTGCTCGCGCAGGATTGCCACCCGCGGCCTGCGCTGAACGTGCACGAAGGCGCCGGCCACATCCTCGGCCGGATCGAAGGACAGCTTCGGTGACAGGCCGGGCGCATTGAAATCGCGCATCGCCGCGCGTTCCTGGTCGGCGCACTCGGGGTTGTCGCGGAGCTTCTGCATCGCGTGGGTGGTCGACCACCAGGCATCGAACAGTTCGTCCCACGCCCACTGCGCCAGCAACTCGCCGCCGCCGTGCACGCGGATGCCCGCCGCGGTGCTTGGCCGCGCGATGCGCTGGGCGCAATCGACCAGTCCGTGGCTGGCCAGCAGGTCGGCGAACTCGACGCGGTCGTGCGCGTTGACCTGCACGACCGCGCCCAGTTCTTCGTTGAACAGCGTCCGGAACGCGTCCTCGCCCCAGCCGTCCAAGTTGATGTCCAGGCCGGTGTGCGAGCAGAACGCCATCTCGCACAGGGTGGCGAACGCACCGCCGTCGGAACGGTCGTGGTAGGCCTGCAGCAGGCCGGCGGCGCGAGCGTCGCGGATCAGTTCGAAGAAGGCGCGCAGGCGCTCCGGATCGTCCAGGTCCGGCACGCCCGAGGTCCGGCGGCCGTCCTCGGACGACTGCCCGGCAAACGCCGGCAGCGCGCTGCCGCCGGCCGTGGCGTGCGGATGGACCTGCGCCAGCACCGAACCGCCCATGCGCTGCTTGCCTGCGCCCAGACCGATGAGCCACAGCTCGGAGTCCTGGCCGGAGCTCAGCAGCGGCGTCAACTGGCGGCGTACGTCGGTGACCGGCGCAAACGCGCTGACCACCAGCGACACCGGCGATACGGACTTATGCGACGTACCGTCCGCGTCCCATTGCGCCTGCATTGAGAGCGAGTCCTTGCCGACCGGAATGCTCAACTCGATCTGCGGGCACAGCTCCATGCCCATCGCCTTGACGGCATCGAACAGCAGGGCGTCTTCGCCGTCGTGACCGGCGGCGGCCATCCAGTTGGCGGACAGCTTGATCCGGTCCAGCGATTCCACCGGCGCCGCGCACAGGTTGGTAATCGCCTCGCCAACGGCCATGCGCGCGGACGCCGCGGCGTCCAGCAATGCCAGCGGGGTGCGCTCGCCGATCGCCATGGCCTCACCGGCAAAGCCGCTGAAACCGGCAAACGTGATCGCGCAATCGGCCACCGGCACCTGCCACGGGCCGACCATCTGGTCGCGCGCGGTCAGGCCGCCAACGCTGCGGTCGCCGATGGTGATCAGGAACTGCTTGGCCGCAACCACCGGGTGGGCGAGCACGCGCAGGGCGGCGTCGCGCAGGTCCAGGCCGTCCCAGGCCAGCGATGGCCAGGCCGGCGCGGCGGGGCGGCGGGTGTCGCGATGCATCTTGGGCGCCTTGCCGAACAGCACGTCCATCGGCAGGTCGATCGGGTGGCCGGCAGCGTTCGCCGCAACCCGGGCATCCGCAGCGGCCGTGGCGCCGTCCGCGCCGTAGATGGTGTCGACCGTCACCCCGTAGCCCACCACCAGCCGCTCATTGGCGGTCGCATGGCCGACCACGGCGAACGGGCAGCGCTCGCGCTCGCAGATCGCCGCAAACTCGGCCACGCGGTCGGCGGCGATGCCGAGCACGTAGCGCTCCTGGGATTCGTTGCACCACAGCTGCATCGGCGACAGGGACGGGTCGTCGCTGGGCACCTTGGCCAGGTCGATGACCCCGCCCAGGCGGGAGTCGTGCAGCAGCTCGGGGATCGCGTTGGAGAGGCCACCTGCGCCGACATCGTGTGCCGTGTCGATCGGGTTGTCCGCGCCGAGCGCCACGCAGCTGTCGATGACTTCCTGGCAGCGCCGTTCCATCTCCGGGTTGTCGCGCTGGACGCTGGCAAAGTCCACTGCCTCGTCGCTGTCGCCGGAGGCCACCGAACTGGCGGCACCGCCGCCAAGGCCGATCAGCATCGACGGCCCGCCCAGTACCACCACCGCATGCCCGGGCTTGAGGCCGAGCTTCTCGACCTGGATGCGGTCCATCGCGCCCAGGCCGCCGGCGAGCATGATCGGCTTGTCGTAGGCGCGCGTCAGCGTCGTCGCGTCGGTGGCGGCATCGGCCAGTTCGAAGCTGCGGAAGTAGCCGGTCAGATTGGCGCGGCCGAATTCGTTGTTGAACGCCGCCGCGCCCAGCGGGCCGTCGAGCATGATCTCCAGCGCACTGGCCATACGCGGGTTGAGTGCGCGCTCGCCTTCCCACGGCTGCGGCAAGGTCGGGATGCGCAGGTGCGAGACGGTAAAACCGCACAGGCCGGCCTTGGGCTTGCCGCCGCGGCCGGTGGCGCCCTCGTCGCGGATCTCGCCGCCTGCCCCGGTCGCAGCGCCGGCAAAGGGCGAGATCGCCGTGGGGTGGTTGTGGGTCTCGACCTTGATGCAGAACGCGGAATCCACCACCGCCTCGAGGCGATAGGCAGCGCTGATCGGATCGGGCCGGAAGCGCTGGCTGGGGTAGCCCGCCACCACGGCCGCGTTGTCGCTGTACGCCGACAGGGTGTGCTGCGGCGTGGTCGCGTGGGTGTGCTTGATCATCCCGAACAGCGAGATCGGCTGGTCGATGCCATCGATCGTCCAACTGGCGTTGAAGATCTTGTGCCGGCAGTGCTCCGAGTTCGCCTGGGCGAACATCATCAGCTCGACGTCGGATGGCGCGCGGCCCAGCTCCGCATAACGCTCGCGCAGGTAGGCGATCTCGTCATCGGCCAGGGCCAGGCCGAGACGGCTGTTGGCGGCCTCCAGCCCGTCCAGCTCGATCCGTTCCAGCGCGACCTTCTGCGGAACCTCGAACAGCGCCAGCGCCGCCTCCCGGGAGGACAGCAGCGACTGGGTCATCGGGTCGTGCAGCTCGGCGGCGAGCCGCTCGCAGACCGCGGGATCCTCCGGCCAGCCGGCCAGGTCGAAGCGGGTGCCGTGCTCGACGCGATACACCGGCAGCCCGGCATCACGAACCAGCTCGGTCGCCTTGCTCGCCCACGGCGACAGGGTTCCCAGGCGCGGCGTGACGAAGCGCGACACCGCCTCGTCCTGGCGGGCCGCAAATTCCGGCCCCGCCTGAAGGATCCGGCCCAGAACGGGTCCATCCACCTGTGCGCCCCGGTCGGGCTTGACCCAGTACACCGGCCAGGCGCCCAGCAGGCGCACGTCGGGGTGGTGGCTCTGCAGCCGGGCTTGGAGACGTTCGCGTCGGAACGCAGACAGGGCGGAGGCGCCCTCGAGCACGATCATGTGCGGAAAACCACAGGTCGACGGGCCGACCATTGTAAGTCAGCCCGTGCAGGCGCGCGCGGCCGGGCGAAGCTCGGGCGAGGCCTGTGGGAGCTTGTTACTGGTCGGAAGCGCCGTTGCAGTAGGCGTTGATCGCTGCCTGGGCCAGTTGCTTCTGCGCTTCGCGCTGTTCTGCGTTCATGGCGGTGCCATCGCCATTGCCATCACTGCCCTGCATCTGGATCGGGCCGTCGCCCTCAAGCAGCGCCAGGTTGGCGCGCGCGGTAGTGCACTGGGCGTTCTCCGCCGGCGCCTGCGCGGCGGCTTCGCTGGCGGTGCCCGCGCCCGCGTCGGTGATACGCCGATTCTGGTATTTGCCGTTGGGCGGCGGCGCATCGGAGTAATGGGTGACCCCGCTGGCATCCTTCCACTGGAACAGCTCACCGGCCGAGAGCGGCAACGCCACCATCAGGAAGGCGAGGCACAGGCAGGCCGCGAGACGACGTACAGGCAGAGCAGGCAGACCGGTCATGAGAGCTTCCATTGCGGTGTTGGGGGATGGCATTGCCATGATTGCAGCATCCCGCCGCAACGCAAGCAAGCGCTAGACTGCTGAAATGGAACCTACGCAACCGATTACCCCCCCGCCACGCCAGCGCCCCCGCGGTATCTACCTGTTGCCCAACCTGTTCACCACGGGCGGCCTGTTTGCCGGCTTTTACGCCATCATCTCCGCGACCCAGGGGCATTTCGACAATGCCTGCATCGCGATTTTCGTCGCCGCCATCCTCGATGGGCTGGACGGCCGGGTGGCGCGTCTGACCAACACCCAGAGCGAATTCGGCGTGCAATACGACTCACTGGCCGACCTGATCAGCTTCGGCCTGGCCCCGGCGCTGGTGATGTATCACTGGTCGCTGGCCTCCATGTCGCTGGACGGCGTCACCGCGCGCAAGATCGGCTGGGTGGCGGCGTTCCTGTATGCCGCCTGCGCAGCGCTGCGGCTGGCGCGGTTCAACTCCCAGGTCGGCCAGGTCGACAAGCGCTGGTTCATCGGCCTGGCCAGCCCGGCTGCCGCCGGTCTGCTCGCAAGCTTCGTCTGGACCTGTTTCGCGATGGGCTACTCGGGGGTCGAACTGCGCTATCTGGCCGTGTTCGCCACCGTCGTCGCGGCGTTGCTGATGGTCAGTCCGATCCGCTACTTCAGCTTCAAGGGTGGCGGACCCAAGCACGACCGCCTGCCGTTCCTTTCCGTGCTGGTGGTGGTCGCGGTGGTGGCGGCCATCGCCATTGATCCGCCGCGGGTGCTGCTCGCGATCATCGCGCTGTACGCGATGTCGGGCCCGGTACACGCCATCTACCGGCGCGCGCGCCGAACGCCGGTGGAAGCGACGACGCCATGAGCCTGTGGACGTTCCAGCAACACGAATGGCTGCACGCACTCGGGCATCCGGTTTTACTGCTGGCCGGTGATCCTTCGCTGCAGGCGCAGCCAGCGACGCTGGATGAGAAGAAGCTCGCCGCTGCGTCCAGCGCAGCGGGGGGCGAAGTGGCGCAGCAATCCAGCAGAGGGAAACCGACGGCCAGAACGCCACCCAATGCACTTCGCGACCGGGCGGACACCAGGCCGGAGCACTCTTCGCGCCCGGCCCCAGCAACACCGCTCATGGAACCGGGCGAGACGTCTGAAGTGGCTGCCGGTGCTCCGGCAGCCGGAGCCTCGCGCACGGATGCGGCTGCGAAGAAAGCCGCGCTGGAAGCCGCCCGCGGCGCGCGGCGCGCAGCGCGCCCGACGCTGCTGCCCAGCGACGACCCACTCGTGCTGGCGATCCTCCGCGCCAGCGGCATGGAGGCACCTGTGTTCGAGGTCGCAGCGCAGGCCTGGCGGATCGACCTGGTCCGCCTGCGCGCCGAACCTGCGACCAAGCGCTCGTTGTGGCAGCAGATGCGCAAGGCGCGCCGCAACCGCAACGGGTGAGCGCATGGCTGCCGAACCTTCCCTGCAACCACTGCCCCACCGGCCGATGCGCCCGGAGGACCTGGCTGCGGTGCACGCGCTGGAAGTGCGCGCCTACGAATTTCCGTGGACCCAGGGCATCTTCCGTGACTGCCTGGCCTCGGACTACCCGGCCCGGGTGGTCGAACGCGACGGCGCCATCGTCGGCTACTTCCTGCTCAGCATCGCCGCCGGCGAGGCGCACATCCTCAACATCTGCATCGCCCCCGAGCTGCAGGGCCAAGGCCACGGCCGCGCACTGCTGCACGTGCTGCTGCAGATCGCGCGGGCGCGTCGCGTACAACGCATCTTCCTGGAGGTGCGGCCGAGCAATCCACACGCGATTGCGCTGTACCACGACGAGGGTTTCAACGAGATCGGCCGCCGGCCGCGATATTACCCGGCGCGCAAGGGCCGCGAGGATGCCCTGGTGATGGCACTGGAACTGTTCAACGACGACTGATCGGCGTCTTCTGCACGGCCAGCCGCGCCCGTGCGAAGGCGAAGGCTAAAAGCGAAACCTGCGAAACGGGGACCCTGCCAGCGCTCGCCGCGGAGCTTATCCCAGCCGGGTTCGCTGCGCCGCCAAGGCCTCACGCTGCGAGTTCCAGTCTCCCAGGCGCTTGCGCTCCTGCTCGACCACCGCCGGCGGCGCGTTGTTGACGAAGGTCTCGCTGGCCAGCTTGCCCTTGCACTTGCCGATCTCGACCTCGACCTTTTTCAGTTCCTTGTCGAGCCGCGCACGCTCCGCGTCCAGGTCGACCAGCCCTTCCAGCGGGACCAGCAGCTTGAGTTCGCCGACCACCGCGGTTGCCGCGGCCGGCGCGTTGGCGACGTCATCGATGAACTCGATGCGCTCCAGCCGGTTCAGGAACGACAGCGAGCCATGGAAGCGGGCGGTACGCTCGCGCTCGCGGTCGGAGGCGCCTGCCAGCAGCAGGGTGACCTGCTTGGAAGGCGCCACGTTGAGCTCGCTGCGCACCCGCCGGACCGCGGACACCATCGCCTTGAGCCACTCCACGTCGGCGGTTGCGCGCTCGGCGTCGTCGACGCTGATGTCGCCGGCCTGTGGATACGGCTGCAGCATGATCGTGGTGCCGTCGATGCCCAGACGCGGCGCCACCGACTGCCACAGCTCCTCGCTGACAAACGGGATGAGCGGGTGCAGCAGGCACAGCAGCCGCTCCAGCACGTACAGCAGTACGTGGCGCGTGTTGCGGGCGGCCTCGCTGTCCTCGCCGTGCAGGGCCGGCTTGGCCAGTTCGACGAACCAGTCGCAGAAATCGTTCCAGGCAAACTCGTACAGGGTCTGCGCCAGCAGGTCGAAGCGGTAGGCGGCGAAATGCTTTTCGGCCAGCGCGGCCGCCTGGTCCAGCCGCGACAGGATCCAGCGCCCGGCATCGGTCTGCGGCTGCGGCACGCCGCTGAAGCTTGCGCCCTCGGTGTTCATCAGCACGAACCGGGTGGCGTTCCAGAGCTTGTTGCAGAAATTCTTGTAGCCCTCGGCGCGGCCCATGTCGAAGCGGATGTCGCGACCGTGGGTGGCCAGCGCGGCGATGGTGAAGCGCAGCGCGTCGGCGCCGAACGCCGGAATACCCTCCGGGAACTCGCGGCGGGTCGCCTTCTCGATCCTGGGGGCATCGGTGGGCCGCATCAGGCCGGTGGTGCGCTTGGCGACCAGGTCATCGGCGGAGATGCCATCGATCAGGTCCAGCGGATCGATGATGTTGCCCTTGGACTTGGACATCTTCTGGCCGTGCGCATCACGGATCAGGCCGGTGATGTAGACGTCCTTGAACGGCACCTGGCCGGTGAAGTGGTCGGTCATCATGATCATCCGGGCGACCCAGAAGAAGATGATGTCGAAGCCGGTGACCAGCGCGGAGGACGGCACGAAACGCTCGAAGCCGCGCTCCTCCATGCGCTGCGCATTCGGCCAGCCCATGGTGCTGAACGGCCACAGCGACGAGGAGAACCAGGTCTCCAGAACGTCCTCGTCCTGGCGCAGCGCACCGGTGTAGCCGGCCGCGTCGGCCAACGCACGCGCTTCGGACTCGTCGCGGCCGACGAAGATGCGCCCGTCATCACCGTACCAGGCGGGAATGCGGTGGCCCCACCAGAGCTGGCGGCTGATGCACCAGTCCTGGATGTTCTCCATCCAGTGGCGGTAGGTGTTGATCCAGTTGGGCGGCACGAACTTCACTGCGCCCGGCTGGCCATCCACGCCCTGGACCAGCTCCAGGCCGCGCTGAGCCAGGGTGTCCATTTTCACGAACCACTGGTCGGTCAGGTACGGCTCGATGACCTGGCCGGTACGGTCGCCGCGCGGCACCTGCAGCTTGTGCGGTTTGGTCTCCACCAGCAGGCCCTGGGCCTCCAAATCGGCGAGTACGACCTTGCGCGCCCCGTAACGGTCCAGGCCGCGGTACGGCTCGGGAACGTCGTCATTGGTCGCCGCGTCGGGGGTGAAGATGTTGATCAGCGGCAGGCCGTGACGCTGGCCGACCGCGTAGTCGTTGAAGTCGTGCGCCGGAGTGACCTTGACCACGCCGGTGCCGAACTCGCGGTCGACATAGTCATCGGCGATCACCGGGATCTCGCGCCCGGTCAGCGGCAGGGCCACGTCCTTGCCGACCAGGCCGGCATAGCGGGCGTCGTCCGGGTGCACCATCGCCGCGGTGTCGCCCAGCATGGTCTCGGGGCGCGTGGTGGCAACGACCAGGTAGTCGCGCGTCTCGCGCAGGGTCTCGTTGCCGTCGGCGTCTTGCTCGACGTGTTCGTAGCTGGCGCCGTCGGCCAGCGGGTAGCGGATCGACCACAGGAAACCGTCTTCCTCCTCGCTGAGGACCTCCAGGTCGGAGATCGCGGTCTTCAGCACCGGATCCCAGTTGACCAGTCTTTGACCCCGATAGACCAGGCCTTGCTCGTGCAGCTTCACGAAGGCCTCGATGACCGCCTCGGCTGCCATCGGATCCATGGTGAACACGCTGCGCGACCAGTCGCCGGAGGCCCCGATGCGGCGCATCTGCCGCTCGATGGTGTCGCCGGACTGCTGTTTCCACTGCCAGACCTTGTCGATGAAGCCGTCCCGGCCGAGCGAGTCGCGGGTCTCGCCCTTGCCTTCCGCGCCCAGGTTGCGTGCCACCACCATCTCGGTGGCGATGCCGGCGTGGTCGCTGCCGACCTGCCACAAGGTGTCGAAGCCGCGCATGCGGTGGTAGCGCACCAGCGCGTCCTGCAGGGTGTGCTGGAAGGCGTGGCCCATGTGCAGGGTGCCGGTGACGTTGGGCGGCGGCAGCAGGATGCTGTACGGCTCGCCCTGACCGCTCGGCTTGAACACGCCGCTGGCCTCCCACTGCTCGTACAGCCGGGTTTCGAACTGGGTCGGGTCGTAGCTGGAGGCCAGGGTGTCGGTCATCGGGATCGTCGCGGAAAAGGGAACACAGGCACCCGTGGACCGGGCGCCGTCGGCTACATGTCGTGCTTGTTGAGGGTGAAACCGCGGTCCTTGTACTGGACCCAGCGCTGGCGCAGCGGGCCGCGCGCGGAATCGTCGGCGGGCACCACCTCCAGCACGCGCTCGAACGCGCCATCCACCGCCGCGTCGCGCAGGTTGATCACCAGCGGACGCAGGGCCACGTCGTGCTCGGGCGCGGCGATGAGGACCTCGATTTCCTCATCGTCGCCCTCCTCCATGTCCGGATCGACGATCTGGTGCGGGATGAAGGCGTCCGGATCGAAGGACCACAGCAGGTCGTCGAGCTTCTCGGCCTGGGCGGCATCGCGCGCGAGCACGATGCACGCCTGCCCCGCCTGCTGGGCCTTGCGGGCCAGCTCGCAGACCAGCAGCAGCGGCTCCTCGCGGAACCGCGGCTTCTGGATCAGGTAGAAATCGGCACGCACGGTCGGTGCTTACTGCGCGGCGCGGTCGATCAGCCACTGGCTGAGCAGGCCGACCGGGCGACCGGTGGACATGCCGCGCTTGCCTTCCTCACTGCCGCTGCCGGCGATGTCCAGGTGCGCCCAGCGCTGGTCCTCGGTGAACCGCGACAGGAAGCAGCCGGCGGTGATCGCGCCGCCCCAGCGGCCGCCGATGTTGTAGACGTCGGCGAAGCTGGACTCCAGCATCGTCTGGTACTCGTCCCACAGCGGCAGGCGCCAGGCGCGGTCGTAGGTCTTCTCGCCGGCCGCCAGCAACTCCTCGGCCAGATCGTCGGTCTTGGTCATCAGCCCGCTGGCATATTTGCCCAGCGCGACCATGCACGCCCCGGTCAGGGTGGCGACGTCGACCAGCGCGACCGGCTCGAATTTCTTCGACCAGGTCAGCGCATCGCACAGCACCAGGCGACCCTCGGCGTCGGTGTTGCCGACCTCGATGGTCGTGCCCGACATGCTGGTCAGCACGTCCGAAGGACGGTAGGCGTCGGCGTCGGGCATGTTCTCCACGGCGGCCACGATCGCCACCAGGTTGATCTTCAGCTTCATGCCGACCACGGCGACGAAGGTGCCCATCACGCTGGCGCCGCCGCACATGTCGAACTTCATCTCCTCGATGCCGCCCTGGACCTTGAGGTTGATGCCGCCGGTGTCGAAGGTCAGACCCTTGCCGACCAGCACGTAGGGCTTGCTGTCGTCGCCGGCGCCGTTGTACTTCATCGCGATCAGGCGTGGGCGGTTGGCCGAGCCGCGGGCGACGGCGAGCAGCGAGCCCATGCCGAGCTTCTCCATGTCCGTGTCTTCGAGCACCTCGCAGGAGGTGTCGCCGGAGCGGCCGGCGAACTCGACCGCCTGGTCGGCCAGGTACGCCGGGTTGCACACGTTGGGCGGCAGGTTGCCCAGCTCGCGCGCAAACGCGACGCCGGCGGCGATCGAGGCGCCCTGCTCCAACGCCTTGGAGGCATCGCCCATGCCCGAGGGCACGCTGACCGAGACCCGGCGCAGGCCCGGCTCGCCGGCCTTGGCCTTGTTCTTCTCGCCCAGGGTGGCGGTATAGGTGTAGCAGGCGTGGTCGGCGGCAATCGCGGCTTGACGCACGGCCCAGGCGCCATCGCGGCCCTTGATCCGCGCATCGGCGATCGCGAAGACCGCATGCTCGACCGGACCGGTCTTCAGCGCACGCGCGGCGGCGTCGACGGCCTTGATGTACTGCGCGGCGTCCAGTTTGTCGGCATCGCCCAGGCCGACGATCAGTACTCGGGCCGCGGTCACGCCGTCGAGGTCGTGGACGATCGCGGTCTTGCCGATCTTGCCGCTCGCGTCGCCGCGCTCCACGAGGGATTTCAGGCGGCCATTGGTCGCGCTGTCAAGCGCGGAGCCGGCGGCGTTCAGGGTCTTGTCGGCGTAAGCGCCGACGACGATGCAGTCCGCCTTTACGGTGGCGAGCTCATCATGATTCAGGTCGAATTCGAGGGCCATGCAGCAGATTCCGGGAAGTGGGAGGAGGCGTTCGCGCGGTCGCGGCGGCGGAAAGCGCCGATCCGGGCGACAATACCGGCCGGTTCGACCAGGCTGGAAGCGAGCGAACGAACCTGCAAGTCTAAAGCAAGCCCCTGTCTTATTAAAAAAGCGCCGCGTGGCGCACACGTCCAAGGCCTCCGATGCTCAAGCTCGACCGTTACCTGCTGAGCGAACTCGCCCAATCCACCTTCGCCACGCTGGTGGTGTTGCTCGTCGTCAGCGTCGGCGGCGTGATCACCGATGTGCTCAAGGACATCGCCTCCGGGCGGTTGCCGGCGGGGCTGATGCTCAGCCAGCTGGGCCTGGTGCTGCTGAGCTGGCTGCCGCTGATCCTTCCATTGGCACTGATGCTGGGGATGATGCTCGGCATCGGCCGGCTCTACCGCGACTCGGAAATGCCGGTCATCCACGCGATGGGCGTCGGTCCGGTCCGCCTGTTGCGCCCGGTCATGGCGCTGGTGCTGCCGGTGGTGGTGATCGTGGCGCTGTGCTCGCTGTGGCTGGGCCCCAAGGCCGAGCGCGTGTCGCGGCAGATGATCAACGAAGCCAACCGCAACCTGGTCATCTCCGGCCTGTCGCCCGGCAGCTTCACCGAGATTCCCGGCGGCGGCGGTGTGGTCTATGTCGGCTCGATGTCCGGTGATGGAACCCGCTTCCAGCGCATCTTCATCTACCGCCAGAACGAGGGCCGGCTGGACGTCACCACCGCCAACACCGGCTCGCTGAGCGTGGAGGACGACGGTGAGCGCTACCTCACCCTGGACAACGGCTTCCAGGTCGAGGGACCGGTGGATGGGGGCAAGGACTACCGCCTGATGCGCTACGCCAGCAACGACGTGCGCCTGCCGGCCGGCAAGGAGCGCTACGACCCGAATGACCCGCGAACGATGCCCACGCTGGAGTTGCTGGGTGATCCGCGCCGGGCGTCCATCGCCCAGTTGCATGGACGCCTGGCGCCGCCATTGCTGACGCTGGCGTTCGCCTTGCTGGCGGTGCCGCTGGCGCGCAGCACGCCGCGCCAGGCCCGGTTCGGCGGCGCGATGATGGGCTTCTTCGCCTACCTGATCGGCATGAACCTGATGCAGGTCGGCCAGGGCTGGCTGGCCAGCGGCCGTATTCCCCCCGCGCTCGGGCTGTGGTGGCTGGTGCTCCCGCTGCTGGCGGTGGGGGTGTGGATGTACGTCAAGGACGGCGCGATCGCCATTCCGCGCCTGCGCCTGCGCAAGGGCGCAGCGCCATGAGGGGCCGTGCGATGAGCTTTCCGAAGATCCACGACCTGTACCTCGCACGCACCGTGCTGACGACGGTGATGCTGACCTGGGCGGTGCTGCTGGGCCTGGACATGATGCTGTCGATGGTCAGCGAGTTCGGCAATGTCGGCGAAGGCGGTTACGGCGTCGTCCAGGCGCTGACCTACGTGCTCTACACCGTCCCGCGCCACGCCTACACGCTGTTTCCGACCGCGGCCGTGATCGGTGCCCTGATGGCGCTGGGGCAGCTGGCGGCCACCTCGGAGCTCACTGCGCTGCGGGCCATCGGGCTTTCCCGCCGGCGCATGACCCTGGCGGTGATGATCGCGCTGGCCCTGCTGACCGTGTTGATGGTCATCAATGGCGAGACGCTGGCGCCGCTGGGCCAGCGCAACGCGGACATCCTCAAGGCCTCGTCGCGGTCCAACAACCTGATCGTCGCGCGCTACTCCGGCGTGTGGGCCCGCGAGGGCGCGATCATCCTCAATGCCGAGGGCGGCGAGGAGCGCAGCGACGGCGATGACCGCTGGCTGGAGCTGAACGACGTGCGCCTGTACGAGTTCGAGGACGACGGCCGGCTGCAGTCGCTGGCGGTCGCCAAGATCGCCGAGCATCGCCCCGGCGGCTGGCTGCTGCGCGAGGTCACCCGGACCACCTTTGACGCCGACTCGGTGACGCGCACCCAGGTCGCCGAGGAGCGCTGGGACTCGCAGCTGGACGCCACCGCGCTGAGCGCCGACATCGATCGGCCGCGCTATCTGACCGCCCGCGAACTGCACGAATCGGTCGCCTACCGCCAGCGCAACGGTCTGGACGCCAGCGACTACGAGGAGCATTACTGGGGCCGCTGGTTCTATCCGCTCAACGTCTTGGCACTGTGCCTGGCGGCGATCCCGTTCGCCTTCGGCAGCCTGCGCAGCGGCGGGCTGGGCAAACGGCTGTTCATCGGCATCGTTTTCGCACTCGGGTTCTGGTTGCTGCAGACCCAGTTCGTGAAGATGGCCAGCGCGTTCAAGTTCGACTTCCGCGTTGCGTACGCCTTGCCCACGGTGATCATGGTCGGCGTGTCGATGTTGCTGTTCCGCAAGCGCTCGGGCTGAGCGCTTCTCAGTCCGCCTTTGGCAGACGCCGCATCCGGGTGCCGCTGGCGCGGTCGTGCCAGGTCAGCCCGTCGCGGTCCCACAACGCCCACCAGAACCCCAGCCCGCCCAGCAGCAGCGAGAGATTGCCGACCGCGTAGCGGCCAAGCAACGCGCGCCACGACGGCACGTCTCCATCCGCGCCGACCACCTGCAGGCGCCACGGGCGCATGCCCAGCGTCTGGCCACCGAAGCGCCAACTGGCCATGGCGTAACCGGCAGTGACCAGCCACAGCGCGATGAATTCCAGCGCGCCGAGCAGGCCGCCGGTGATCGCATCGTGGTGGGCGGCGACAAACATCGCCGCGACCAGCAGCCACAGCCCCAGCGCCGGGAAGAAGTCGTACACCAGCGCGAGCAGTCGCCAGCCCAGCAACGGCGAGGAGGCCTGCATTTGTGAACGCCGCGGGGAGCGGGTAGAAGGCGCGGACGTGGGATTCATCGGCATTGCATCGGGAGGCATCAATTCTCGGAAAGCCCCGGAATTCTAGGCCACGCCGCCGCGGACCGCTCCGCTAAGCTGCCTGCATGAGCGACCCGTCACTTCCCCCCACGCCGACCACGCCTGCCGAGCGCCGGCAGGTGGCCATGGCGCAGCCGCCGCTGGCCGATGCCGATGCGTTGCTGATCGAGTCGTTCCTGGAGGCGATCTGGGCCGAAAACGGCCTCGCCAAACCGACCTTGGCCAGCTACCGCCGGGACCTGCAGGGGTTCGCGCGCTGGCGCAACGGCGGCGCCGGGGGGCTGGCCGGCACCGACCCCGCCGCGCTCTACGACTACCTGCAATGGCGCAGTCGCCAGCGCTACTCGCCGCGCAGCACCGCGCGCCTGCTGTCGAGCCTGCGCGCCTTCCATGCCTGGCAGGTCCGCCGCGGCGCACGCCGCGACGACCCCACTGCGCTGCTGGAACCGCCGCGCCTGCCGCGCCTGCTGCCCAAGGCGCTCAGCGAGAGCCAGGTCGAGGCTCTGCTGGCCGCGCCCGATGACAGCACCGACCTCGGCCTGCGCGACCGGGCGATGCTGGAACTCATGTACGCCTGCGGGCTGCGCGCGAGCGAACTGACGGACCTGTCGATGGGCGCAATCAACCTTCGTCAGGGCGTGCTGCGGGTCACAGGCAAGGGCAATCGCGACCGTCTGGTGCCGCTGGGCGATGAGGCCCGGTACTGGGTCGAGCGTTATTTCGCCCAGGCACGTCCGCGCCTGGCCGGCCGCGCGGTCCGCGATGCGGTCTTCATCGACGGCTACGCCGAGGCGCTGTCGCGGCAGCAGCTGTGGCAGCTGGTCAAGCGCTACGCCACCGGTGCCGGCATTGATCCGCAAAAGATCAGCCCGCACGGCCTGCGCCACAGCTTCGCCACCCACCTGCTCAACCACGGCGCTGACCTGCGCACCCTGCAGATGCTGCTGGGCCACAGCTCGCTCTCAACGACCCAGATCTACACCCTGGTGGCGCGCGAGAAACTCAAGCAACTGCACGCCAACCACCATCCGCGAGGCTGAGCGCAGGGCCGCGGCTACCGACTGTGCGGCGGTACCAGGCCCGGACGGGCGCCGTCCGCGATACGGTTACGTCCGCAATGCTCGCACGAGCGCCGGGACTCAGGCCGCGTCTTCCTAGTAGAGCTCGAGCAGCTCGGCTTCCGCGGCATCCAGCTCGCCCTGCAGCTGCGCCTGCTCACGCCCCAGTTCGACCGCCTGCGCGCCGCCGTCGGCGTACACCGACGGGTCGGCGAGACGGGACTCCAGTTTCGCCAGGCGCGCTTCGAGCTCGCCGACCCGTTCCTCCGCCCGCGCCAGCTTGTGGGCGTTGGCTTTGCCGCGACGCGGCTTTCCCGGGGCGGCAGCAGGCGCGGACGTCACCTCAGGTGCGACGACACCCTTCTTTTCGCGCGCCTTGCCGTCATTGGAACTGTCGCGCGAGCGCAGCCAGACCGCGTACGCGTCCAGGTCGCCATCGAATTCCTGCGCGGTGCCGTCGGCCACGCGCCAGAACGTGTCGCAGACCAGGCCGATCAGGTGGCGATCGTGGCTGACCAGCACGATCGCGCCTTCAAATACCGCCAGCGCTTCCGCCAGGGCCTCGCGCATGTCGAGGTCCAGATGGTTGGTCGGCTCATCCAGCAGCAGCACGTTGGGCTGCCGCCACGCGATCAGCGCCAGCGCCAGCCGCGCGCGCTCGCCGCCGGAGAAGGTGTCCACCGACTCGAAGGCGCGATCGCCGGGGAAATTCCACTTGCCCAGGAAATCGCGCAGCTGCTGGGTGGACACGCCTGGCGCGATGTCGGCCAGGTGGTCGATGGCGCTGGTACCGGCGCGCAGGGATTCGACGGTGTGCTGGGCGAAGTAGCCGATGCGCAGGTCCGGATGGCCGCTGCGCTCGCCGGCCAGCAGAGGCAGCTCGCCGACCAGGGTCTTGACCAGGGTCGACTTGCCGGCGCCGTTGGGGCCCAGCAGTGCGATCCGGTCGCCGGCCTCCAGGATGAAGCCGATGTCGTGCAGGATTGTCGCCGGACCCGCATCCGTGCTGTAACCGCAATCGGCATGGGTGATCCGCAGCAGGGCGTAGGGCAGCTTGGCGGGGGCGGGAAATTCGATGCGGAATGCGCGCTCGATACGCACCGCCTCGGTGCCGGCCATCTTGGCCAGGCGCTTGACCCGCGACTGCGCTTGCTTGGCCTTCGCGGCGCTGGCGCTGAAGCGGTCGACGAAGCTCTGCAGGTGGGCGCGCTCGGCCTGGGTCTTCTCGTGGGTGATCTGCTGCAGCCGCAGATGCTCGGCGCGCTGGCGCTCGAAGGCCGTGTAGTTGCCCGTGTAGAGGCGCGCGCTGCCGTCGTGCAGGTGCAGTGTGTGGCTGGTGACCTCGTCGAGGAACTCGCGGTCATGGCTGATCAGCAGCAGCGTGCCGGGGTAGTGCAGCAGCCACTGCTCCAGCCACAGCACCGCGTCCAGGTCCAGATGGTTGGTCGGCTCGTCCAGCAGCAACAGGTCGCTTGGCGTCATCAGCGCGCGGGCCAAGTTGAGCCGCACGCGCCAGCCGCCGGAGAAGGTGCTTACCGCCCGTGAGTGGGCCTCCGCGGCAAAGCCCAACCCGTGCAGCAGCTTGCCGGCGCGCGCGCTGGCGTCGTAGCCATTGAGTTCCTCGAGGAGGTGGTGCGCCTCGGCGACGGCCTCCCAGTCCTCGCTGGCGAAGGCGTTGGCTTCGGCCTGGATCGCCGCATGCACCGGCGCGTCGCCGGAGAGGACGAAGTCGATCGCCGCATCCGGCAGCGAAGGCGTCTCCTGGGCGACGCTGGCGACGCGCACCCGTCCGGGAATGTCCAGATCGCCGCGATCGGCCTCCAGCTCGCCCTGCATGGCGGCGAACAGCGAGGATTTTCCGGTGCCGTTGCGGCCAATCACGCCCACCCGCCAGCCGGCCTGCAGGACCAGGTCGACTTTGGACAACAGCAGGCGCTCGCCGCGGCGGAGGGCGAAATCTTTGAAGGCAATCATCGGGGCATTGTACGTGGGCAGCCTTGGCGCAGCGGCCGGCCGTGTTGTACTCAAAGGGCCGGGCGTGCGTTCGTTCAGACCCCGATAGCCGGCCGTCGCACGCGACCTTCGCGCTTGCGGGTGCACAGTCGCACCGACATGATCGACTCCCGAACGCGCACTGGCCGCCCATGCCCCACGAAACCGACCTGATCAACATCATTGCCGTGGGCTTGCTGCTGGCGTTCGTCTTCGGCGCGCTCGCCAACCGCTTGCGTCTTTCGCCGCTGGTCGGCTACCTAGCCGCCGGCATCGTGGCCGGGCCGTTCACCCCCGGCTTCGTCGGCGACCAGGACCTGGCCGCGCAGCTGGCCGAGATCGGCGTGATGCTGCTGATGTTCGGGGTCGGGCTGCACTTCTCGATCAAGGACCTGATGGCCGTGAAGTGGATCGCCATCCCGGGCGCGCTGGCGCAGACCACGGTCGCCACGCTGCTCGGCTGGGGACTGGCCTCGTGGATGGGCTGGTCGACCGTGCACGGGCTGGTGTTCGGTTTCTCGCTGGCCACCGCCAGTACCGTCGTACTGCTGCGGGCGATGGAGGACCGCCGCCTGCTGGACACCAACCGCGGCCGCATCGCGGTGGGCTGGCTGATTGTCGAGGATCTCCTTTGCGTGGTCGCGCTGGTGCTGATGCCGGTGCTGGGCGAGATCACCAATCCCAGCCCGGGCGGCGAGGTCCACACCTTCGGGTCGATCGTGGTGTCGATGGTGCTGACGGTGATGCAGGTGTCGGCCTTCGTCGCGGTGATGCTGGTGGTCGGGCGCCGGGTGATTCCGTGGGTGCTGGAGCGTACGGCGGGAACGGGCTCGCGTGAGCTGTTCACGCTGGCGGTATTATCCATCGCGCTGGGCGTGGCCTACGGCTCGGCGGAACTGTTCGGGGTGTCGTTTGCGCTGGGCGCGTTCTTCGCCGGGCTGCTGCTCAACGAGTCGGAGTTCAGCCACAAGGCGGCCAGCGACTCGCTGCCGCTGCGCGACGCGTTCGCCGTGCTGTTCTTCGTCTCGGTGGGCATGTTGTTCGACCCGCGGATTCTGGTGGAACAGCCGCTGCATGTGCTGGCCACGGTGCTGATCATCCTGTTCGGCAAATCCGCGGCGGCGTACGTCATCGTGCGCGCATTCGGCTATCCCAACATCACTGCGCTGACCATTTCCGCCAGCCTGGCGCAGATCGGCGAGTTCGCCTTCATCATCGCCGGCCTGGGCGTGGCGCTGGGGATCATGAACGACGAGGCGCAGGATCTGGTGCTGGCCGGGGCGCTGATCACGATCATGCTCAACCCGCTGATTTTCGTGCTGGTGGATCGCTGGCAGGCGCGCAACGAGCAGCGCGGAGCCGAGCAGGGAGTGCCGGTACCCACCGCCGGCCCCGCGCTGGAGCTGGACAACCACGCGATCGTGATCGGTTTCGGCCGCGTCGGCCGCGAGCTGGTCAAGCTGCTGCGTGAGAAAGGCGTGCCAGTGCTGGTAATCGACGACAGCGGCCATCACGTCGACCGCGCGCATGCGATGGGCATTCCGGCAATCCGTGGCAACGCCGCCGCCGACCTGGTACTGGCCGAGGCACATCCGGAAAACGCGACCATCGCGATCCTCGCCATTCCGCAACCGCTGGAGGCCGGCGAGACCATGGCCAAGCTGCGCGCGATCAACCCCTCGCTGACCCTGCTGGCGCGCGCGCACAGCGATGGCGAGGTGCAACACCTGCTTGCCCACGGCGCGGACGGGGTGGTGCTGGCCGAGCGCGAGCTCGCCCACAGCCTGGCGGAGATGGTGATGGCCACGCCCACCTACCGCGGTGCAAACCATCTCCCTCGCGTCGCAAGCGACTGAGAAACGGGCGGTTGCCCGTTCATCCTGCGGGCAGCCCGTCGTTGCACGCGTGTTCACCCGGCATTCCATCGGGGCCGTTTGACCCAAGCGCTAAAATTGCGTTAATAGGGAGGACGCCGTCGCTACGGCGAATTCCGGAAAACTCCCCCATGACGCCACGCCGCCTCCCCCTCGCCATCGCACTGGCCATCGCTGCTCCGGTCGCCTTCGCGCAGTCCGCGCCAGCTCCCAGAAACCCTACAACCCTTGACCAGATCATCGTCACCGGCACCCGGGTCACTGACCGCACGGTCGCCGAGTCGCAGTCGCCGATCGACATCATCACCCCCGAGATCCTGCAGGCCACCGGCACCACCGAGCTGGCGACGGCGCTCGCGCGCGCCCTGCCCTCGCTGAACTTCCCGCGTCCGGCGGTGACCGACGGCACCAGCGCGATCCGTCCGGCGCAGTTGCGCGGCCTCTCGCCCGACCAGGTGCTGGTGCTGGTCAATGGCAAGCGCCGCCACGTATCCGCCCTGCTCAACGTCAACGGCAGCATCGGCCGCGGTTCCTCGGCGGTGGATCTCAACGCCATTCCGGTCGCGGCGATCGCGCGGGTCGAGGTACTGCGCGACGGCGCCTCCGCCCAGTATGGTTCGGATGCCATCGCCGGTGTGGTCAATATCGTGCTCAAGGGCAGCGAGGGCGGCGGCGGACTGGCCGTCGACTTCGGTCGCTACTCCGCGGGCGACGGCTCGCAGTTCCAGCTCTCCGGCGACACCGGCGCGCGCTTTGCCGAAGACCGCGGCTTCGTCCACGTCGCAGGGCAGCTCGGACAACAGGATCCAACCAATCGCGCCGGTCCTTTCCAGCCCTACTCGCCGTCGGCGCTGCCCAACCAGGGCAACAATCCCGGCCTGGGTGAAGTGGGCTACATGTACGGCGATCCGCAGGTCGACTCGCGCGCGGTCTCGGCCAACGCCGGCTTCGATTTCAGCGACAACATCAGCGCCTACGCGACTGCGGCGGCCAGCAATCGGGACATCACGTCATACGCGTTTCACCGCTCACGCAACCACAGCGGCCAGGGCGCGCTGATCTCGCAGTTCTACGACGCCGGTTACGTGCCCGAAATCGCGATGCTGTCGCAGGACCGATCGCTGGTAGCCGGCCTGAAGGGCAGCAACGACAGCGGCTGGATGTGGGACGTGAGCTACAACTACGGCTACAACCACATCGACTTCCAGACCCGCAACACGCTCAACTACAGCCTCGGATCCGCCAGCCCGACCAGCTTCTATGACGGGGCGCTGGAATACACCCAGAACCTGGTGAACGCCGATGTCACCAAGACCCTGGATTGGGGAATGCAATACCCGGCGACGCTCTCGTTTGGCGCCGAATACCGCCGCGAGAAGTGGAACCAGTCCCCGGGCGAACCCAACTCCTACGCCAATGGCGGCGCGCAGGGCTTCCAGGGCTTCACGCCGCAGAACTCCGGCCATTTCGACCGCGACAGCTATGCGGCCTACATCGGCCTGGAGGCGGACTTCACCGACAAATTCTCCGCAGGCATTGCGGGGCGCTACGAGGACTACAGCGACTTCGGCAGCGAGACGTCGGGCAAGCTCTCGGCCCGCTATGAATTCACCGACGCAGTGGCATTGCGGGGCACCGTCGCGAGCGGATTCCGTGCGCCGTCGCTGTCCCAACAGCACTACCAGGTGGTGACCTCCAACTACAGCGGCGCGCTCGATCGTTTCTTCGATTCCGGAACCTTCCCCGCCAACAGCGCCGCGGCGCGTGCCCTCGGCGCGGAGCCGCTGCAGGCCGAGACCTCGCTGTCCTACAGCCTGGGGCTGGTCCTGCAGCCGATCGATCAGCTGTACCTCACCGTCGACGCCTACCAGATTGAAATCGACGACCGCATCGTGCTCTCGTCCAACCTCCCGCTGGGGTCGAATGCTGCCGCGCAGGCACTGCTGGCCAGCCTCGGGATCAACGGGGTGACCGCGGCGCGCTACTTCAACAACGCCATCGATACCCGCACCCGCGGCGTCGACGTGATCGGCAGTTACGGCGTTCCGCTGGAAAGCGGCACGCTTACCCTCACCGCCGGCTACAACTACAACAAGACCGAGGTCACCCGCGTGGCGCCCAATCCGCCGGTGCTGACCGCACTGGACGCCGACTTCTACCGCGTCGGTCGCGACGAGCAGGGCCGGATCGAGGAAGGATTCCCGCGCAACAAGACCACGCTCAGTGGAGCCTGGAACCTCGATCGCTGGGACTTCGTCCTGGGTGCGACGCGCTATGGCGAGTTCACCACCCGCGTCGGCGAGACGGGCAACCCGGACTACGACCAGACCTACGGCGCCATCTGGACGGTGGACGCCTCGGCCAGCTTCAAGCCCAGCCAGGGCTGGGCGCTGACGGTGGGTGCGGACAACCTGCTCAACGAGTATCCCGACCGCACGATCGCGCCCAACGCCAACCACAACCAGTTCCCGTACAGCAGTCAATCGCCGAGCGGCTTCAACGGCGCATTTGTCTACGGACGCATCGCCTATAAGTGGTAAGCAACGTCGCTGGATATAGGTGCACACCAGCGCCTGCAATGAAAGAGCCCCGCACATGCGGGGCTCTTTTTATTTTGGCCAGCGGTCAGAACAGCGTGGAGCCTTCAGTCCATGCCCCGCTCAGCCCTTCTTGAACACCAGATGCCCGCGCTCGGCATCGACGTGGATGGTCTCGCCGCTGATGAACTCGCCCGACAGGATCCTGCTCGCCAGCGGGTTCTCCAGTTGCTGCTGGATTGCGCGCTTCAGCGGCCGCGCCCCGTACACCGGGTCAAAGCCGACATCGGCCAGCAGGGCCAACGCACTGTCTGACAACTCCAGGGCCAGGCCGCGTTCTGCCAGACGCTTGTCCAGGCCATGTAGCTGGACCTTGGCGATCTCGCGGATCTGCTGCTTGTCCAGCGAATGGAACACCACGATGTCGTCCAGCCGGTTGATGAACTCCGGGCGGAAGTGGCTCTGCACCACGCCCATCACCGCGGCCTTCATCTGGGTGTAGCTCTCGGGTGAGTCATCACCATCCATCTCTTGGATCATCTGGCTGCCCAGGTTGGAGGTCATCACGATCACCGTGTTGCGGAAGTCGACCGTGCGGCCCTGGCCGTCGGTCAGGCGGCCATCGTCCAGGACCTGCAGCAGGATGTTGAACACGTCCGGATGCGCCTTTTCCACCTCGTCGAGCAGGATCACGCTGTAGGGCCGGCGGCGCACCGCCTCGGTCAGGTAACCGCCCTCCTCGTAACCGACGTACCCCGGGGGCGCACCGACCAGCCGGCTGACCGCGTGCTTCTCCATGAACTCGCTCATGTCGATGCGGATCATCGCCTCGGTGCTGTCAAACAGGAACTCCGCCAGCGCCTTGCACAGTTCGGTCTTGCCCACGCCGGTGGGTCCGAGGAACAGGAACGAGCCGCTGGGGCGGTTGGGGTCGGACAGCCCGGCGCGCGAGCGCCGCACCGAATCGGAGACGACCTTGATCGCCTCGTCCTGGCCGATGACGCGTTTGTGCAGCAGCTCTTCCATCTGCAGCAGCTTCTCGCGCTCGCCCTCGAGCATTTTCGAGACGGGAATGCCGGTCCAGCGGCTGACGACCTCGGCGATTTCCTCGTCGGTGACCTTGTCCTGCAGCAGGGTGAAACCCTTGGTCTCGGCCTCGTGCGCGGCCTGCGCCTGCTTTTCCAGCTCCGGCAGGCGGCCATACTGGATCTCGCTCATGCGACCGTAGTCCTGCGCGCGCTGGGCGGCCTCCAGCTCCAGCTTGGCTGCCTCGATCTTCTCCTTGATCTTCGTCGCGCCCTGCAAGGTGGCCTTCTCGGCCTTCCAGACCTCCTCCAGGTCGTTGAACTCGCGCTCGAGCACGGCGATCTCGTCCTGCAGGTCGGCCAGGCGCTGCTTGCTCGCCTCGTCCTTCTCCTTCTTCAGCGCCTCGCGCTGGATCTTCAGCTGGATCAGGCGGCGCTCCTTGCGGTCCAGCTCCTCGGGCTTGGAGTCGATCTCCATGCGGATCCGGCTGGCCGCCTCGTCCATCAGGTCGATGGCCTTGTCGGGCAACTGGCGGTCGGCGATGTAGCGGTGGCTCAGGGTGGCGGCGGCGACGATTGCCGGATCGGTGATCTCCACGCCGTGGTGGACCGCGTAGCGCTCCTTCAGACCGCGCAGGATCGCAATGGTGTCCTCCACGCTGGGCTCGCCGACCAGCACCTTCTGGAAGCGGCGCTCCAGCGCGGCATCTTTTTCAATGTACTGGCGGTACTCGTCCAGCGTGGTCGCGCCGATGCAGTGCAGCTCGCCGCGCGCCAGCGCCGGCTTGAGCATGTTGCCGGCGTCCATCGAGCCTTCGGCCTTGCCGGCGCCGACCACGGTGTGCAGCTCGTCGATGAACAGGATCACCTGGCCTTCGCTCTTGGCCAGGTCGCTGAGCACGCCCTTGAGGCGCTCCTCGAACTCGCCGCGGAACTTCGCCCCGGCGATCAGCGAGCCCATGTCCAGCGACAGCAGCCGCCGTCCGCGCAGGCCTTCCGGCACCTCGTTGTTGATGATGCGCTGGGCCAGGCCTTCGGCGATCGCGGTCTTGCCCACGCCGGGCTCGCCGATCAGCACCGGATTGTTCTTGGTCCGGCGCTGCAGCACCTGGATCGTGCGGCGGATTTCCTCGTCGCGACCGATCACCGGGTCGAGCTTGCCCGCCTCGGCCAGCGCGGTCAGATCGACGGTATATTTCTCCAGCGCCTGGCGCTGGTCCTCGGCGTTTTCCGACTGCACGGCCTCACCTCCACGAATCCTGTCGATCGCCGCCTCCAGGCGGGACTTGTCCGCGCCGGCGGCCTTCAGCGCGCGGCCAGTCTCTCCACCATCCTCCAGCGCGGCCAGCACGAACAGTTCGGTGGCAATGAAACCGTCCCCGCGCTGCTGGGCGTACTTGTCGGCCAGGTTGAGCAGGCGGGAAAGATCGTTGCCGACACTGACGTTGCCCGCCTGGCCCGAAACGGTCGGGAGATTCTGCAAGGCCTCACCGAGGCGCTCACGCAGCAATGGGACGTTGACGCCGGCCTGCGACAGCAACGGGCGCGTGCTGCCGTCCTTCTGGTCGACCAGCGCCGTCAGCAGGTGCACCGGTTCAATGACGCTGTGGTCGCGCCCGACCGCCATCGATTGCGCGTCCGCAAGCGCCTGCTGGAAGCGTGATGTGAGCTTGTCCATCCGCATGTCGTTTCCTCGAGATTCAGGGCGACCGCGCGGGGTCGCGATACCCAAGACATGAGGTTTAAGGCCGCCAGTTCAAGATCCCGCCGGCTTGTTTGCGTGCCGGTCATCGCCGTTGCGGCATGATCCCCAAAAAAGAGAACTCGACATGCCCCAATACGATCCCCAGGCAATGCAGCGGAAGTACGAGCGCTGGCGCCAACTGCACCGGCAACAGGAAGAGGCGCAGAAGCAGTGGCTTGAGGCGCAGGCCCTGCTGCACGAACTGCAGGCGTACTACCAGAGCCCGCAGTGGCGCGAGGACCACGCCAACAACGTGTCGCTCGAGTGCCACGGCGAGTACAGCATCCTCAGCGAGGACACCCTTTGGGACGTGCTGGTGGATCGCGATGAAGTGGCGAAACGCTGGATGCGCCTCGGGCTTGACGCGTTCGACGGCAAGTAGCGGCTCGATTCGGGCCCGTCTGCTTTCCGCCGGGTCCAGGAATCGGGCTGGAGCCAGACGAGTGACGCCATTCGCCCGGTGCGCTGGTCGCGGCGGTGCGAATAGAAGCGCGCCGGGTCGGCGATAGTGCACAAACCGCCGCCAAAGATGCGATCCGCCACAAGCCCCGCGCCCGTCAGGCGGCGCCGCGCCAGCGCGTACAGGTCGACATTCCAGTGCCCGGGACGGGTGGCGATGAATGCGTTCTCCGCCCAGCGGTCGCGCGAGACAAACGCATCGCGGACCTCGGGACCGACCTCGTAGTGCTGCGGACCGGCGGCCGGTCCCAGCCAGGCGATCAGGCGCTCCGGCGACGTCGCCATCGCCATCGCTGTCACCGTGGCTTCGAGCACTCCGCCGGCCAGGCCCCGCCAGCCGGCGTGGGCGGCGCCCACCTCGCTGCCGTCATCGGCGCAGAGCAGCACCGGCAGACAATCAGCGGTGAGGATGGCCAGCACCGTGCCGGGCACGGACGTCACCGCCGCGTCGGCTTCCGGCTCGTTGGATGCTTCACCCGGAGCGCGACCGCTCGACGGTCCGCTGCCCGTCGACGCCGTTGAAGCGGCATGGCTCCCTCCTGCCCGAAACACTCCCGTCCCATGCACCTGCCGCAACCACACCGGAGCCGAGGGCAGCCCCGCGACGCCGACCAGCGCCGCCCGGTTGGCGTCCACCGCCGCGGGATCGTCGCCATCGGCGGCATAGCGGTTGCCCAGGTTGAACCGCTCGAACGGCGCCACCGACACACCCGCGCCATAACGCAGCGTGGTGAGCCCGTGCACCCCGCGCGGCGCGGGCCAGTCAGCGGGCAGGAGCGGTGAGGCGCCCACTCAGCGCGCTCGCTCGAGCGCCTCGGCGGTGTCGTCGCGCAGTGCGGTCACCAGGGCCTGCATGTCCGCCGGCATCGGCGCGCTGCAGCGCACCGGCTCGCCGGTCACCGGATGCACGAACTCGAGCGTCTCGGCGTGCAGGGCCTGACGCCTGAACCCCTTGAGCGCGGTCACCAGCGCCTCATTCGCGCCACGCGGCAGTTTCAGGGACCCGCCGTACAGCGGATCGCCGATGATCGGATGCTTGAGGTGCGCCATGTGCACGCGGATCTGATGGGTACGACCCGTTTCAAGCCGGCACTCCAGCAGGGTGTGCGCGCGGAAGCGCTCGCGCAGGCGGAAGTGGGTGATCGCGTCGCGACCGTCCTCGCGCACCGCCATGCGGATGCGGTCACGCGGGTGGCGATCGATCGGCGCCTTGGCGGTGCCGCCCGACACCAGCGCGCCCGACACCACGGCCAGATACTGGCGATGGACCTCGCGCGATGACAGTTGCTCGACCAGCGCGGTGTGGGCCACCAGCGTGCGCGCCACCACCATCACCCCGGAGGTGTCCTTGTCGAGGCGATGGACGATGCCGGCGCGCGGCAGCGCGTTCAGGTCGGGCTGGCGGTACAGCAGCGCGTTGACCAGCGTCCCGTCCGGATTGCCGGCGCCCGGGTGCACCACCAGGCCGGCGGGCTTGTCGATCACGATCACGTGCTCGTCCTCGAACAGGACGTCCAGCGGAATGTCCTCCGGCTCCGAGCGCGTCTGCACGTCCGGCGTCACGTTCAGGCTGACCGACTCGCCGCCGTGCACGAGATCGCGCGGGCGCACGGAATTGCCGTCCAGCAGCACCTCACCCGACTTGATCCAGGTCGATAGCCGGGAGCGCGAATACGCCGGGAACAGCTCCGCCACCACGGCATCGAAGCGGCGGCCCGCGGCGGCGACGGGCACGGTGGCCTGGAGGGCGATCTCGGGTTGGCTCATTGGCAGGACACGGTTAAGGGCACACGGCGCGGGACTGCTATTATCGGCGCTTCGTGCCCCCGGCGCCCGTGATATCGACCATGACCCATCGTTATGCCCCCCTCCGCGTGCTGTCGCTGCTGCTGATCCTCGCTTTCATCGGCCCCGGCTGCTCCATGTTCAAGAAGAAAGACACCACTCCGGAGGCCGCGCCGGTGGAGGAGCTGTACGAGAAGGGCCACGCCGCGATGAAGCGGGGCAACTGGTCCGCCGGTGCCGCCAACTTCAAGGGCCTGGTCGCCCAGTACCCCTACGGTCCCTACACCGAGCAGGCGCTGATCGAGACCGCCTACGCGCAGTACAAGGCCGGCAATCACGAGGAAGCGATCAGCAGCATCGACCGCTTCATCCGTACCTACCCGACGCACCGCAACATCGCCTACCTGTACTACCTGCGCGGGCTGGTGAACTCCAGCCGCGATACGGTGTTCCTGCAGAAGGTCTGGAAGCTCGATCCCAGCCGCCGCGACCTGGCCACCCCGCACCAGGCCTACAACGACTTCTCCATCGTCGTGGAGCGCTATCCCAACAGCCGCTACGCCGCCGACGCGCGCGAGCGCATGGCCGAGCTGCAGAACACCTTCGCCCGGCATGAGCTGGAAGTCTCGCTGTACAACCTGCGCCGCACGGCCTATGTCGCGGCGGTGGAACGTGCGACCTACCTGCTGGAGACCTACCCCGACAGCAAGTACCAGAACGACGCGATCGCCGCCCTCGCCGCTGCGTACACGGGCCTGGGCAATGAGACCCTGGCCGCGGACACCCGCGCACGCCTGCAGAAGGCCGATCCGGGGCATCCGTACCTGGCCGGCAACTGGCCGAAGTACCCGGGTGACTGGCGCAAGCTCAACCCGTTTGCACGCGAGAAGTCGGCGCTGGATTACTGAGCGGCACCCCCGCGTTCGCAAAACATCCGCTACATCAGGAAACGCCGCCTCCGGGCGGCGTTTTGCCGTGGACGGGATTCGCCTCGCGCGGATGCGGCGAAGGTCGCCAATCAAGTCGTGCCGCGTCCGGATCGGTGGAGTTTCTGGATCCAGCCGGGCCGTCCCGCGCGTCCGCTACCGGCAGCACTGCTCGGAACCCTTGCTTCTCCAGCAGCTGCAGTAGCACTCGCAGCGTTTCCACGTTGCGCCCATGCCGGGCCCCCTCGTGCATCAATACGATCGCGCCCGGCGCCAGGTCGCGCTCGATACGCGCGACCACCACCTGCGGATCCGCGGCGACCGCGTCGAAGCCTCGTGCGCTCCAGGCGACGCGGGCGAGGCCGTGCTCGCGCAGCGCGGTGGCGACGAACGGATTGGCCATGCCGACCACGGCACGGAACCAGCGCGGCGCGACGCCGGCGATCGCCGTCAGCTCGGCCTGCGCAAGACCGATCTGCTCGCGCATCCGCGCCGGGCCCAGCGCCCAGAACACCGACTGCGGGTGGCTGTGGCTGTGGTTGCCGATCCCGTGCCCGCGCCTCACGATCTCGCGCACCAGCTCGGGTCGTTCACGCGCACGCTCGCCCACCAGGAAGAACGTCGCCTTGGCGGCATGCGCATCCAACAGGTCCAGCACCGCCACGGTGTCATCCGATGGACCGTCATCGATGGTCAGCCACACCACGCGCTCCTCGGTCGGCAGGCGAGTCAGAACCGGGCTGAACAGCCGCGAATCGGGCGTCAGCGTGCCCCACAGGAACGGCAGATGGGTGGCCAGCATCGCCGGCAGGCCGACCAGCCATCCCCAGCGCCACCAGACCGCCGCCACCACCAGTTGGGACGCGAGCAGGATTATCCACCACGCGTGCGGACGACGGGGAACACGGTGGGCTACGGGGATCGCCATGATCTGGATCATGCCAGCGTCAGCCACGCCTCGTTACACTGGCCGGCCTACCCGGGACGTAATCCGTCCGCATCTTACGGAAGCCTTGTCATGTCACTTGATCCCGCACTGCGCTCGCGCATCGAAGAACTGCTCACCACCAACCGCGTCGTCCTGTTCATGAAGGGCGAGCCGGCGGCGCCCCAGTGTGGGTTCTCGGCCAAGGCGGTCGGACTGCTGGGCGCGACCGGGGTGAAGTACCAGCACGTGGACGTGCTCTCGGATCCCGAGATCCGCGAAGGCATCAAGGTCTACGGCGAATGGCCGACGATCCCGCAGCTCTACATCGACAAGGAGCTGGTCGGCGGCAGCGACATCATCGAGCAGATTGCCCGCTCCGGCGAGCTGTACACCGCGCTGGGCGTGCCGGCCCCGGACCGCACGCCACCGGATATCACCATTACGCCGGCGGCGGCGCAAATGCTTGGCGAGGCCGTGGGCAACGCCGGCAAGGGATATGCGTTGCAGGTCGAGATCGACCCGCGCTTCAACGCCCGCCTGCAGCTGGCTCCCGTCGATGACAACGCCATCACCAGCGAGGCCGAAGGCCTGCGCGTGCAGTTCGACGTCGCCAGCGCCCAGCGCGCACGCGGCCTGTCGATCGACTGGGTCGAGGACGAGCGTGGCCGCGGCCTGGTGATCGACAACCCCAACGCACCACCCAAGGTAAGCGTGCTGGAAGTGACCGAGGCGGCCGCCAAGGTGGTCGACGGCGACGTCGTGCTGGTGGATACGCGCCCGGCCGAGGAACGTGCGGTGGCCTCGGTCAAGGTTCCCTTCAAGACGCTCGACGGCAACGGTCGCGCGGAACTGGAAGACCTGCCCCGGGACACCGGGCTGGCGTTCATCTGCCACACCGGCGTGCGCAGCGCCCAGGTCGCCGAAGACTTCCGCGCGCTCGGCTTCAAGCGCCTGTACAACGTCGCCGGCGGCATCGCCGAGTGGAGCGCGAAGGTCGATCCGAGCGTGCCGACCTACTGAGCCGGCGCGCTCGCGGCGGCTTCAGCCACTGAAGCCGCCCTCGTCCAGCCACGCCTGTTCGGTCGGCGTGGTGGCACGTCCAAACAGCGCGTTGCGGTGCGGGAACCGCCCGAAACGCTCGATGATCGCCTGATGGTGCACGGCCCACTTGTCGGGCTCCTCGCCGGGCATGGTCCGGTGCAGTTCGACGGACCGCTGCTGCTGCATCGGATCCTCGCTGTGGGTGAAGGGCAGATAGAAGAAGCGTCGCAGCTCGGGATCGATCTGGGTGTCGAAGCCGTGCCCGACCGCCCGCGTGGCGACCTCGCAGGCCAGGGGATCGGTGGCGTAGGCGTGCGCGCTGCAGCGGAAGATGTGGCGCGGGACCTGGTCCAGCAGCAGGACCAGCGCCATCGCGCTTTCCGCCGACTCCATCCACTCGTGCAACTCGCCGCGCGAGGCGGCCATGTGCGCTTCCCCCAGCTGCTCGCGCACCCGTCGGTCGAAGGCTTCGCCGCCCCCGAACCACATGTCGGGGCCGGCCTCACGCCAGAATTCAAGGACCGCTGCGGCCGTCGTGTCCATCGGGCACCTCTTCATCAGGAAAGGCGTCGAAGGTAGCAGGAGCTGCGTCTACGGCGCGGTGAACAGCCGACCGGGCTGGCTGCATGACCAACGTCACTCTTGGCACCGCTGCGGTCCGCGGCTACGGTGAATGCATGGCAACGCTGGCGCAATCGCCGCCGCGACCCAAAGGGGAAATCCAATGCTACGACCACATACCGCGCTGCTCGCGGCCGCGCTCGCGCTGGCACTCGGCGCCGCAGCGTCGACCGCCGACGCGCGCCCCTCCTCGCTGCCCGATCCCTATCCGAGCACCTACCAGGTGATTGCCTCGCCGGCCGTGCTGCTGCAGGGTGCGACCGTGCTCACCGGCACCGGCGAGCGGATGGAGGGCGCCGACGTGCTGATGGTGGACGGCCGAATCGCCGGAGTCGGCGTAAACCTGTCTGTACCCGCCAACACGACCGTCGTCGATGGGCGCGGCAAGTGGGTGACTCCGGGCATCATCGATGTGCACTCGCACCTGGGCGTCTACCCGAGTCCTGGCGTGCGCGCGCACAGCGACGGCAACGAGATGACCGCGCCGGTGACCGCGGCAGTGTGGGCCGAGCATTCGGTCTGGCCCCAGGATCCGGGTTTCAACGCCGCCCGCGCCGGCGGCATCACCTCGCTGCAGATCCTCCCGGGCTCGGCGAACCTGATCGGCGGTCGCGGGGTGACGCTCAAGAACGTGCCCGCGGTCAGCTACCAGGCGATGAAGTTTCCCGGCGCGCCGTGGGGGCTGAAAATGGCCTGCGGCGAGAACCCCAAGCGCGTCTATGGCGAGAAGGGCGGCCCGGCGACGCGCATGGGCAACGTCGCCGGCTATCGAGCCGCGTTCATCGAGGCCGCCGAGTACCTGAAAAAGAACGGCGGCGGCAACGATTCGGCCCGCAAAAAAAGCCGCTGGGGCAGGCAGGACGAGGCCGAAAGCGCCGGCAAGCAGGACCTGAAGCTGGAAACCCTCGCCGGTTCGATCAACGGCGACATCCGCGTGCACATCCACTGCTACCGCGCCGACGAGATGACGACGATGCTCGACCTGGCCGACGAGTTCGGCTTCCGCATCGCCGCCTTCCACCACGGCGTGGAGGCCTACAAGATCGCCGACAAACTGGCCCGCTCCGGCACCTGCGCCGCGCTGTGGTCGGACTGGTGGGGCTTCAAGCTGGAAGCATTCGATGGCATCCAGGAAAACATCGCGCTGGTGGACCGCCAGCCGGGCAGCTGCGCGATCCTGCACAGCGATTCGGCCGACGACATCCAGCGCCTCAACCAGGAGGCCGCCAAGGTGATGGCGCACGCGCAACTGGCCGGCATCGAGATCGCACCGGAGCGGGCGATCCTCTGGCTGACCGCCAACCCGGCCAAATCCATGGGCATCGCCGATAAGACCGGCACGCTGGAAACGGGGAAAATGGCCGACGTGGTGCTCTGGAGCGGCAATCCCTTCAGCGTGTACGCCAAGGCCGAGCAGGTCTACGTCGACGGCGCACGCGTGCATGACCTCAACGATCCTTCGCGGCGGGCGACCTCGGACTTCATGCTCGGCCAGCCCGCCACCACCGGAGGCGCCCTGTGAAGCGCCTCGCAATGACGTCGCTGGCCGCGGCCGTGCTGGCACTGTGCGCGATTCCTGCCACCGCGCAGGAGTTGCTGATTCGCAACGCCACCGTGCACACCGGGACGAGCCCGGCGTCCCTGACCAACACCGACGTACTCGTCAGCGGCGGCGTTATCCGCCAGATCGGTGCGGCGCTGACCGCGCCGGCCGGCGTGCGGGTCGTGGACGCGAACGAGCGCCGCCTGACGCCGGCCCTGTTCGGGGGCATCACGGGGATCGGCATCGAGGAGGTCTCCGGCGAGCGCTCGACCGTGGACAGCCGGCTCGGACTGGGGGCAGCGGGCATGCCGGTGCGCCCGGAGTTCGACGTGACGCTCGCCTACAACCCCGACTCGCTGCTGATCCCGGTCGCCCGGATCGAGGGCATTGGCTGGACCCTGCTGGGCGCCGGCAGTGACAGCGAAGGCTCGATCATCGGCGGCCAGGGCGGTGTGTTCCGCCTCGACGGCAGCGCGGACCCGATCGGGCCGAAGGCCCTGTTTGTCGACATCGGCGCGGATGCGGCCGGGCTGAGCGGACAGTCGCGAGCGGCGCAGTGGATGATCCTGGACCAGTTGGTGGACGAGGTGCGCGGCCGGATCCCGGCTGACGCCAAGGCAGCGTTGTTGACGCCCGCCGGGCGCAAGTCACTGGCGACCTATCTGGACAACGGCGGTCGCGTCGTGGTCGCAGTTGACCGCGCCGCCGACATCCGCCAGTTGTTGCGCTGGGCGGCGAAACACAAGGTCAGGATCGCCATCCTCGGCGGCGCGGAGGCGTGGAAGCTGGCACCCCAGCTGGCAGCGGCGGACGTGGCGGTGTTCGTCAATCCGCTGGACACCTTGCCGTCGAGCTTCGACCAGATCGGCGCGACGCCGGAAAATGCCGCCCGGCTGGCAGCAGCCGGAGTGACGGTGGGCTTCAGTCAGAGCGGCGACGGATCCCACAACGCGCGCAAGATCCGCCAGGCGGCCGGCAATGCCGTGGCCCACGGCCTGCCCTGGGACCTTGGCGTGGCCGGTCTGACGTCGGTGCCAGCGAAGATCTTCGGCGTCGCTGACACTTTCGGCAGCATCGCCGTTGGCAAGCGTGCCGACATGGTGCTGTGGAGCGGCGACCCTCTGGAAGTGAATGCGGTGGCCACCCAGGTCTGGTTCGACGGCAAGCCGATCCCGATGCGCAGCCGGCAGACGGATCTGCGGGATCGGTATCTGCAGCCGGATGTTCCGGCTGAGCGCGGCGGTTTGCCGCCGGCGTATCCAGCGGCAGTGCGTTAGTAGAAGCGCCGAGGACGCATACCCTTGGGTGCGAATGTCCCCCGGCACCGGTCAAACCGGTGCCTCCTCCTTTACTTCACACCCAAGGGCATGCATCCCCGACGTTAAATAGTGGCGGCTGTTGCGGAAGGTAAATCCGGCGGCTCCGAACCCACAGCGTAGGGGCGGGACTTGCCGGCCTTCGGGGCGAAATAAAGGAGGAGGCCTCCGCCGCAGGCGGAGGCCGGGGGACATTCGCCACGAAGGTCGGCAGGGTCCGCCCCGACCTCAGCCCGCCTTTTTCTCGTCCACGATCCACTGGTCGATACGCCGCTCCAGCAGGGTCAGCGGCATCGCGCCGCCGCCAAGAATCGCGTCGTGGAAACGGCGGATGTCGAAATCACCGCCCAGTTCGGCTTCGGCCTTCGCGCGCAGCTGCTGGATCTTGATCATGCCGATCTTGTAGGCCGTCGCCTGGCCGGGCCAGGTGATGTAACGGCGCACTTCGGCCTCGATCGCCTCGGTCGGGATCGAGCTGTTCTCGGCGAAATACGCCACCGCCTGCTGCTGGGTCCAGCCCTTGGCATGCATGCCGGTGTCGACCACCAGGCGGATCGCCCGCCACATCTCCGAGGTCAGGCGGCCGTACTCGGAGTACGGGTCGGTGTAGGTGCCCGGCATCTCGCGCGCGAGCCACTCGGCGTACAGGCCCCAGCCCTCGGCGTAGGCGGTGAACCCGGCCTGCTTGCGGAATTCCGGTACGCCTTCCAGTTCCTGCGCGATGGCGATCTGCATGTGGTGGCCCGGCAGTCCCTCGTGGTAGGCGATGACCTCCAGCTCGGTCTTCGGCATCGCGTTCATGTCCGACAGGTGCGCGTAGTACACGCCCGGCCGGCTGCCATCCGGGGTGCTGGGATAGTAGTGCTGCGCCGCGCCGTCCACCTCGCGGAACGCCTCCACCCGCTTGACCACGATGTCGGCTTTGGGCAGCAGGCCGAAGTAGTTGGGCAACTGCTGCTTGATGGTGGCGATCGCCTTGCTGGCGTCATCGATGTACGCCTGGCGCCCCGCATCGGTGTTGGGATACTTGAACTGCGGGTCGGTGCGCATGAAGTGGAAGAACGCCTGCAGGTCGCCCTTGAACCCGACGCGCTCTTTCAGTGCCTCCATCTCGCCGCGGATCCGCGCCACTTCGTCCAGTCCGATCTGGTGCACTTCATCGGGGGTGAGGTCGGTCGTGGTCGATGCCTGCAGGCGCTGGGCGTAATAGGCCTTGCCATCGGGATGGGTGGTGCCGACGCCGGAGGGATTGGCCTTGGCGTTCGGGAGGTCGGCCTTGAACCAGGCGAGCATTTCCGCATACGCCGGCTGCACCGCTTCCACCAGCGCGGCGCGGGCCTGCGCCTTCAACTCGGCCGCACGTGCCGCATCGATCTTGCCGGCCTTCACCAGCCCATCGGCCTTGGCCTGCGCGTCGGCCCACAGCGCGCTGTCGGCGCCGTCAGTAAACGGGGCGCCGGTGACCACCTTGCCACCCTGCTCGAGCACGCCCTCGTGGGCGAAACGCGGCGGCCGGATGCCCTTCTTCGCCGAAATTTTCACCTGCTCCATCAGCTGCCCGAAAGCCCGCGGCGCCTCGCGAAGTCGGGCGATATAGGCAAGGTAATCCGATTCGTCCTCCACCTTGTGGAAGTTGATCAGGAAGGTCGGCAGCTGCGATTGCATGCCGCCCATCTGTTCGAACGGATACTGGTGATCGACAAACCGGTGGCCGGCCTTTGACTGCTCGACCTGGTACTTGAACAGGTCCCACGAGAGCTGGGCATCGTCGCCGAGCGCGCCGTAATCGAAGTTCGACTGCATTTCCTGCAGCGCAGCGATCTGCCACGCCAGTTGGCGCTCCCCTGCCGCACGTGACAGGTCGTCGATCTCGGAATACCGATCCTTGCGGCCCAGGAAGGTCATCTGGATCGGGCTGAACTGCAACTGCTCCTCGTACTTGCGCTCGAACCACGCGTTGAGGCGCGCGTCCTCGCTGGGGGCCTGGACGGACGCGGCGGTCGGCGCCGCGGCTTTGGTGGTGACGCCGGGCGAGCAGGCGACACACAGGGCAAGGGACAACGCGGATACTGCGAGGATGCGACGCATGGGCACTCCAGGGACGGAATGGGAGCGGCGCTCCCGGTGTCCCGATGATGCCGGATGGGAAGGTGGGTATGCGCAGTGCCAAAAGACCTGCGGGCTTGTCAGCTCGCGCAACAAGGATTGGCTTCACCCCTATCCGATCGCCGGCACCCTAAGCTGGGGTATTCAGAAAAAAAGGATTTTTACGCATGGCTACCCGCTACTACATCACCCTCCCCGACGGCGCGCGCGCGCGCGGCGCCGACCCGGACCTGTCCTTCACCGCCCAGAGCGGCCCTGGCTTCGCCGCGGAGCTGCAGTCCGCGTTGCGCGGGGACACTCTTTTCGAGCGCTGGCGGCTCAAGCAGGACGAACCTGACGAGGTCGACCGATCCCTTGCGGCCACCGACCCGGACGCGACGGTGGAAGGTGCACAGGACGACCTGCACATCGACCTGGTCGTGACCACCAACATCCCGGGAACCGTCCTGAAGCAGCGCCTGCGCCTGCTCGCCGGCAGCGCGTGGGAACTGCGCGACGTCAAGTCCGCCTGAGCGACCGATGTCGCGCCGGATCCTGCTCGCGTGGAGCGGCGGCAAGGACGCCGCCTGGACGCTGCACCACCTGCGTGGCCGCGACGACGTCGAGGTGGTCGGCCTGCTGACCACCCTCAACGGCGACTTCCAGCGGGTCGCCATGCACGGCATCCGCCGCGACGTGTTGCGCGCGCAAGCCAACGCCGTCGGCCTGCCGCTGCTGGAGTCGGTGATCCCGCACGGCTCGGACAACGACACCTACGAGGCCACCTTCGCCGCCAGTCTGCGTCAGGCGCGCGATCGCTGGCCGGGCATCGACACGGTCGCGTTCGGCGACCTGCTGCTGGCAGACGTCCGCGATTGGCGCGAGGCGATGTGCGCCCGCCACGGCTGGAGCATCCTCACGCCGTTGTTCGGCAGCGATACCACCGCGCTGGCGCCCGAGATGCTCGACGGTGGCCTGCGCACCCATCTGTGCTGCGTGGATACGCAACAACTGGACGCGCGCTTCGCCGGCCGCCTCTTCGATACGACGCTGCTGGCGGACCTTCCCGCCGGCGCAGACCCCTGCGGCGAGAACGGCGAGTTCCACACCCTGGTTGAAGACGGCCCGATGTTCCAGCGGCCGCTTCAGCTGCAGCGTGGGGACACCGTGCTGCGCGACGGACGTTTCGCGTTTACCGACTTCCAGCTCGCGGATCAGACCACCGCGTCGTCCTGAACCACAGCCGAGCCGCGCGCGGGGTGCCTTCAAGCGACCCCGCGCGCCATCCCTATCCCCGATGATCAGCCCTTCATCGCCTTGGCGTGGTGGGCGATGTGCTCGCCGATGAAGCTGGCGATGAAGTAGTAGCTGTGGTCATAGCCCGGCTGCATGCGCAGGGTCAGCGGGTGACCGGCCGCCTCGCAGGCCTGCTGCAGAAGCTGCGGGCGCAACTGCTCCTCGAGGAAGTTGTCGGCATCGCCCTGGTCGACCAGCAGCGGCAGGCGCTCGCTGGCATTGGCGACCAGCGCGGTGGCATCCCACTGCTTCCACTCTTCGCGATCATCACCGAGGTAGGCGCTGAACGCCTTCTCGCCCCACGGCACCTGGCTGGGCGCAACCACCGGCGAGAACGCCGACACGCTGCGGAACATGCCCGGGTTGCGCAGCGCGATCACCAGCGCGCCGTGGCCGCCCATCGAGTGCCCGCTGATACCGCGCGCGGTGGTGGTCGGGAAATGCGCATCCACCAGCGCCGGCAGCTCCTGGGTGATGTAGTCGTACATCCGGTAGTGCTTCGCCCACGGTTCGCGGGTCGCGTTGAGGTAGAAACCCGCGCCCTGGCCGAGGTCGTAGGCCTCGTCATCGGCGACGCCCTCGCCGCGCGGGCTGCTGTCGGGCGCCACCAGGATCACGCCGTGCTTGGCCGCATAGCCCTGCGCGCCGGCCTTGGTGATGAAGTTCTGTTCGTTGCAGGTCAGGCCCGACAGCCAGTACAGGACCGGGCACGGCCCCTGCTTGGCCTGCGGCGGCAGGTAGACCGCAAAGTCCATGTCCACGCCCAGGGTGCTGGACGCGTGCTGCCAGACTTCCTGGCTGCCGCCAAAACTGGCGTGCTGTTCAATCTGTTTCATGAGTCACCTCGTAGCGAAGGATGGCGCAGGTGCAGGGATCGATTGCGCGATCAGTAATGGATCACGGTGCGGATCGACTCGCCCGCGTGCATCAGCTCGAACGCCTCGTTGATCCGCTCCAGCGGCAGGGTGTGGGTCACGAATGGCGCCAGCTGGATATCGCCGCGCATCGCGTCCTCCACCATGCCGGGCAGCTGGGTCCGGCCCTTGACCCCGCCGAACGCGGTGCCCATCCATTTGCGCCCGGTCACCAGCTGGAACGGCCGCGTGCTGATCTCCTTGCCCGCACCGGCGACGCCGATGATCACCGACTGGCCCCAGCCACGATGTGCACATTCCAGCGCCGCGCGCATCACGTTGACGTTGCCGATGCACTCGAAGCTGTGGTCCACGCCCCAACCGGTCATCTCGACGATGACCTCCTGGATCGGTGTCTCATGGTCCTTGGGATTTACGCAGTCGGTCGCGCCCATCTGCCGGGCCAGCTCGAACTTCTCGGCGTTGGTGTCGATGGCGATGATCCGCCCGGCCTTGGCCTGCACCGCGCCCTGGATGACCGCCAGGCCGATCGCGCCCAGGCCGAAGACCGCCACGCTGTCGCCCTCGGCCACCTTGGCGGTGTTGCGGACCGCACCGATACCGGTCGTCACGCCACAACCCAGCAGGCAGACGTGTTCAGGGTTGGCCTCCGGGTTGACCTTCGCCAGCGAAACCTCGGCCACCACCGTGTACTCGCTGAAGGTCGAGCAACCCATGTAGTGGTAGATCGGCTCGCCGTTGTAGGAGAAGCGCGTGGTGCCGTCGGGCATCACGCCCTTGCCCTGGGTCGCACGCACCGCGACGCACAGGTTGGTCTTGCCGCTCTTGCAGAACAGGCACTCGCCGCACTCGGCGGTGTACAGCGGAATCACGTGATCGCCCGGTTTGACGCTGGTCACGCCCTCGCCGACCTCCACCACGATGCCCGCGCCCTCATGCCCGAGCACGGCCGGAAACACGCCCTCGGGGTCATCGCCCGACAGGGTGAACGCGTCGGTGTGGCACAGCGCGGTGTGGGTGATCTTGACCAGGACCTCGCCCTTGCGCGGCGGCTCGACATCGATCTCGACGATCTGCAGGGGCTTTCCGGCTTCGAAAGCGACGGCGGCACGTGATTTCATGGCGTTCTCCAAATCATTTCAGGTAAGCGCGCACCAGCGCCACGGCATCGTCGATGCCCGCCTGGCGGCGTGAAGGATCCTCAGCAGGGCTTCCCAGCTCCTCGCGCAGATGGCTTTCCAGCACCTGCGACATTACGCCGTTGACCGCGCCGCGGATCGCGGCGATCTGCTGCAGTACCGGCCCACAGTCCGCCCCCGCCTCCAGCGCACGCTCCAGGGCTTCCAGCTGTCCCCGCGCGCGGCGGACCCTGGCCAGGACACGTTTCTTTTCTTCGGGGGAGTGCGGCATGACGTGGCGTCTCGGATACTGGGGGAGAGTATACACTCACCCGGCCAGAGGCAGTACGGGGATTTGCCACCGCCACCAGCGCCGTGTGATTGCCCCGCGTGGCATCGACAGAGAGTATGACCCCAGATGAACCGGAATACTCCACCAAGCCATACGTTTCGACGTGCATAGCGCATGTCGGCAATCTCTTGCGTCTATGCGCTGATGCGAGCACCTATGCGTCATCTTTCGCGAAGCGCAAAATCAGCCGTGCTGGGTCAACCGTAGCGAAGATGGGTCGATCATCGGCAACCGTAAATTCGACAAAGGCGTCTTTCCATTGCTTTCGTCGCGCCATTTCCTGTTTCGTCGCACAAGCCTTGCAACGAGTCCGGCAACTTGCGACCTTGCAGGCACGACCCACCCATTCTCTTATTACTGATAACACGGTGTTGGAGCTCACTTTCGCCTTGTCAGCGGTTCGCTCTGAGAACGCGGATGGTGATGTTACCTATCAGGCTCCTCGAGGGTGACCAATGCCTAATTCAAGATTTCAATTGCTATGTCTCCTGTTGATTGGAATAAGTGCTTGCAGTGCGCATCAACCTCCCGTGACAGCACAAGAGAGAACTTATCTCTCCAACATCGATCAAGCGCTTGCGACCGAACTTCCGGCCATACTTGTAGATGCCGGCGTCGCGAGTGTTTCCGTAGCTCAGATTGAGGGAAATCGGATTGTCGCTCTGCAGGCGGCCGGGTTGCAGGCTCCGGGGCAGCCGGCCACGCCTGATACTCGCTACAACGTCGCTTCGCTGACCAAACCAATTACCGCCGAGGTTACGCTTCGCTTGATCTCAGAGGGAAGGTTCACCCTGGATGAGTCGATGGCGCGGTACTGGGTGGATCCGGACATTGCCGATGATCCCAGAGCCACCTTGCTGACGCCTCGACTCTCGTTGAGCCATCAAACAGGGTTTCCGAACTGGCGCGATCCCGTCGAAGGTCTGAAGTTCGAGGGCGACCCAGGCATGGCACCCGGGTATTCAGGGGAAGGGTATGAATATCTCGCGGCATTCATTGGGAAGCGCACTGGCGCTGGCTTGGAAGCGCAAGCAAAGCGGCTTGTATTCAAGACCATTGGCATGTCAGCCACCTCTTACACCCTACAGTCGAGTGACGCACGAGCGATTGCGCAAGGCAGGGACGCGGACGGCAAGTGGCAATTGCCAACGATCAGGCAGCGCGCGCTTGCATCAGATGACTTGTATACCACTGCACGGGACTACGCCAGATTCATGATCTCTCTGATGGATGATCAGGGATTGAGCTCGGCTATTGCCGCTGAACGTGGAATGATTCAAGCGGATCGCCGGGAAGAAACCTGCAAGAACATTCCGTCAGAGCTTTGTCCTGAAAAAGCAGGCTTCGCGCTGGGCTGGGAACTGCTTGTGCTCAATGGCCAACGCTATTTCATGCACACAGGCGCCGACGACGGTGCTTTTGCACTGGCTTACTGGGATGCGAACAACCGCAAGGGCACGGTGATCCTAACCAACAGCGACGAGGGATATCGCGTGGTCTTGCCAATACTCGCCCAGATTGGGGCCAACCCCGAGTACGTCGACCTGCTTCGCGCGATGGCGGCAAACTAGATCAGCGACAGATACGCACGTACTTAATCCACAAAAACACAGTCAAGGGAAAATTCATGAAGCGTCAGTCATCGATTCTGCTGATCTATCTGGCCTCATTCACCCTGGGGATTTCATCTGCGTTCGCTGGATCCGGACAGCAGGAAACAAACAGCTCCAAGGACACGCTCTTCACCAAGGTTACCGGCCTGGACAAAGCCATGTTCGATGCTTTCAATCATTGCAGTGACCCCAAGCAGCTGAAGCTTCACGCCTCCTACTTTGCTCCTGACGTTGAGTTCTACCATGACACCGGCGGCGTGACCTGGACGCGCGACGAGATGATCGCGAACACGGAAAAATATGCCTGCAGCCACTATAGACGCGAACTGATTCCGGGAACGCTCGAGGTTTTCCCCGTGAAGGACTTCGGCGCAATCGCGAAGGGCACGCACCGTTTTTGCCAGAGTGATAATGGCAAGTGCGAAGGGAAGGCAGACTTCCTTCTGGTGTGGCAAGAGAAAGATGGCCGGTGGCAAATCACTAGATCACTGAGCTTTGGGCACAGACCAAACAACTGATCGTCACTCGTAAGCCGGTTGGTTTCACCGTCCCGCAAACCTCACTGCACCGTCTAAGTTAGCGTTCTGTCCGCGCCCCCCCTACTCGCGAAACCCATTACTGATCGGATACCTCCGCTCACCACCAAACGCCCGCCGCGACAGTTTCGGACCCGGTGCGGCCTGGTGACGCTTCCACTCGCTGATCCGGACCAGGTGCAGCACGCGGTCGACGACGGCAGCATCGAATCCGGCGCGGACAACCTCGTCGCGTGACTGCTCCTGGTCGATGTAGCGGCGCAGGATCGCGTCGAGCACGTCGTAGGGTGGTAGCGAATCCTCGTCCTTCTGGTCGGCACGCAGTTCGGCCGAGGGCGGGCGTTCGATCACGCCGACCGGCACCACCGGATCACCCACCGTGTTGCGCCAGCGAGCGAGTTGGAACACCTCGCTCTTGTAGAGATCCTTGATCGGGGCGAAGCCGCCGGCCATGTCGCCGTAGATGGTCGAATAGCCGACTGCGTACTCGCTCTTGTTGCCGGTGGTCAGCACCAGGCCCCCGAATTTGTTGCTCAGCGCCATCAGGATCGCGCCGCGGATCCGCGACTGAAGGTTCTCCTCGGTGGTATCCACCGCCTGGCCTTCGAACACGTCCTCCAACGCGTCCAGATAACCCTGGAACGGCTTCTCGATGGGCACGCTCAGCAGCTCCACGCCCTGCTCTTCGCACTGTTCGGCAGCCAGGTCGTTGGACAGGCTGACGGTGTAGCGGGAGGGCATCCGCACCGCGGTGACGTTGTCGGCGCCCAGCGCGTCCACCGCGATCGCCAGCACGACCGCCGAGTCGAGGCCACCGGACAGGCCGACCCAGGCCTTCTGGAAGCCGTTCTTGCGGTAATAGTCGCGCGTCGCGCTGACCACGGCGCGCCAGGCCAGGGCGTCGCGGCTTTCGTCGCCGTCCTGCTGCCACAGCACCGGGTGGAATCGCTTGCTGGTGGCCTCGAAATCCACCACCAGCCACTGCTCGGTGAAGGCGGACGCCGCCGGATGCACGCAGCCATCGCCATCGGCGACCAGGCAGGCACCGTCGAACACCACCGAATCCTGGCCGCCCACGCAGTTGACGTAGGCGATCGGCACGCCGCTGGCGCGCGCCGCATCTTCCAGCAACTGGTCACGCCGGCCGTGCTGGTCGTGCTCGAACGGCGACGCATTGATCGACAACACCAGCTGCGCACCGGCCCCGACCGTTGAGGCGAACGGCTCGTGGAACAGCATGTCCTCGCCGACCAGCAGGCCCAGCTTGACCCCGTTGACCTCGAACACGCAGTCGCCGCCGTCGGGATCGACGACGAAATAGCGCCGCTCGTCAAAGCCGGCGTGGTTGGGCAGCTTGCGCTTGCGATAGGTCTGCTCGATCCGGCCGTCCCGCAGCACGCTGGCCGCGTTGTAGACCACCGATCCGGCCGACTCCGGCCAGCCGACAACGACGGTGATCCCGGTGGCAGCCGCGGCGATCCGTTCCATTGCGTTCTCGCAGGCGCGCAGGAACCCCGGCCGCATGAGCAGGTCCTGGGGCGGATAGCCCGATACCGCGAGCTCCGGGAACAGCACCAGGTCGGCGCCGTGGTCGTCACGCGCCTGCTCGATCAGCTCCACGATCAGGTCGGCGTTCTCATCCACGGCGCCGACGGCGAAGTCGAACTGGGCCATTGCGATGCGTAGGGACTGGGTCATGGGATTCGTCCGTCAGAGGGGTCGGTCACCGTCGCATTGTTCCAGACTCGGGCACCTTGACCCGGAACCAAGCCGCATACAGCGCGGGCAGGAACAGCAGTGTCAGCACGGTGGCCACCAGGAGTCCACCCATGATCGCCACCGCCATCGGCCCGAAGAAGGCACTGCGCGAGAGCGGGATCATCGCCAGGATCGCGGCCAGCGCGGTCAGCACGATCGGCCTGAAACGGCGCACCGTCGCCTCGACGATCGCATCCCAGGTCTCGTGGCCGTCGCGCCGGTCCTGCTCGATCTGGTCGACCAGGATCACCGCGTTACGCATGATCATGCCGGACAGGGCGATGGTGCCCAGCATCGCCACGAAGCCGAATGGCACCCGGAACACCAGCAGGAACAGGGTCACCCCGATCATCCCCAGCGGCGCGGTCAGCAGGACCATGAAACTGCGCGAGAAGCTGCGCAGCTGCACCATCAGCAGGGTGAACACGACGAACAGGAACAGCGGCACGCCCGCGGCAATCGAGTCCTGGCCGCGGGCCGAGTCCTCCACGCTGCCGCCCACGTCCACCGAGTAGCCGTAGGGCAGTTCGTCGCGGATCCCGTCCAGGGTCGGCGAGATCTGCGCCATTACCGACGCCGGCTGCGTGCCGTCGTAGATGTCGGCGCGCACGGTCATGGTTGGCTTGCGGTCGCGGTGCCAGATGATGCCTTCCTCGAAGCCGTACTCCAGGGTGGCGACCTGGGCCAGCGGCACGCTCTGGCCGCTGGCGGTGGGCACCATCAGGGTGGAGAGTTGATCCAGCGCGATCGGCTCATCCTCGCCGCCGCGAAGGACCATGCCGATCAGCTGGTTGCCCTCGCGGTAGGTGCTGACCTGGATGCCCGACAGCGAGCCGCTGAGCACCTGCGACAGCTGCGCCGAGGTGATGCCCAGCGCGCGCGCCCGTGCCTGGTCGATCTGCAGGCGCACGACCTTGCCCGGCTCGTCCCAGTCCAGGTTGACGTTGGCCACGTGCGGGTTGTTGCGGATCTCGTCGCGCACGGCGTAGGCGATCCGGCGCACCTGGTCGATGTGCTCGCCGGAGACACGGAACTGCACCGGATAGCCGACCGGTGGGCCGTTCTCCAGCCGGGTGACGCGCAGCTGCAGGTCGGGGAACAGCGGCACGATCTCGTCGATCATCCAGCTGCGCAGCGCCTCGCGCGCCTCCAGGCTCTCGGGCATCAGCACGAACTGGGCGAAGTTGGCCGACGGCAGTTGCTGGTCCAGCGGCAGGTAGAAACGCGGCGAACCGGTACCGATGTACGCGGTGTAATTGGTCAGGTCGTCGCGCTCGGCCAGCATCGCTTCCAGCCGCTCGGCCTGGGCGCGGGTCGCGCGCAGCGAACTGCCCTCGGCCAGCTCCATGTCGACCATCAGCTCGGGGCGCACCGACTCCGGGAAGAACTGCTGCGGCACGAAGCGGAACATCAGCAGCGACAGCGCGAACGCGGCGATGGTGACCACGATCACCAGCCAGCGATGGCGCACACACCACACCACCCAGCTGCGGAAGCGCTGGTAGAAGCGCGTCGCGTAGGGATCGTGCGGTTGTTCGGCATCCTGCGGCAGCGGGGCGAGCACGTCGGCGAATGCCGGATGCCGGTTCGCCCAGGCCTGGCGCCGGGCCTGCCAGCGCGCCGCCAGCGAGCCGGGCTTGGGCGGTGCCGGATGGCCGTGCGCGCCGCGCTCGATGCGCGGCAGCAGCTTGTCGCCCAGGAACGGCACGAACACCACCGCCGCCACCCACGACACCAGCAGAGCGATGGTCACCACCTCGAACAGCGAGCGCGTGTATTCGCCGGTGCTGGACGCCGCGGTCGCGATCGGCAGGAAGCCGGCCGCGGTGATGAAGGTGCCGGTCAACATCGGGAACGCGGTCGACTCCCACGCAAACGCCGCCGCCTTCAGGCGATCGAAGCCCTGCTCCATCTTGATCGCCATCATTTCCACGGCAATGATCGCGTCATCGACCATCAGCCCGAGCGCCAGCACGAGCGCGCCCAGCGAGATCTTGTGCAGGCCGACGCCGAAGATCTCCATCACCGTGAAGGTCATCGCCAACACGAGAGGGATCGAGAGCGCGACGACCAGCCCGGTGCGGAACCCCAGCGAAAGGAAGCTGACCAGCAGCACGATGCCGACCGCCTCGGCCAGGACGCGGACGAACTCGCCGACCGATTCCTTGACCGCCGCGGGCTGGTCGGACACCTTGTGCAGCGCCATGCCCACCGGGAGGGTTTTCTGCAGTTGCTCGAACTCGGTTTCCAACGTCTTTCCGAGCGCGAGGATGTCGCCGCCATCGCGCATCGCCACGCCGATCCCGATCGCATCCTGACCCATGAAGCGCATGCCCGGCTGCGCCGGATCGGAGAAGCCACGCTCCACCGTGGCCACGTCGCCGAGCTGGAAGCTGCGATCGCCCACACGGATCGGGAACTGGCGGATCTGCTCGACCGACTCGAACTGGCCACTGACCCGGACCGGCACGCGGCTGCTGGCGGTCTCGAAGAATCCACCCGGAACGACGGCGTTCTGCTGCTGCAGCGCGTCCTGCACCGCCGCCGCCGACACGCCCAGCGTGGCCAGCTTGGTGTTGGAAAGCTCGATCCAGATCTTCTCGTCCTGGACCCCGAACAACTCGATCTTGCCGACGTCGGGCACCTTCTGCAGGGCCAGCTGGATGCGGTCGGCGTAGTCCTTCATCACCGCGTAATCAAAGCCGGCGCCGGTCAGCGCATAGATGTTGCCGAACGTGTCGCCAAACTCGTCATTGAAGAACGGACCGACGATGTCGGCCGGCAGCTCCGGGCGCAGGTCGCTGATCTTCTTGCGCACCTGGTAGAACAGTTCGGGCACCTGCGAGGACGGCATCGCGTCGCGCGCAGCGAAGATCACCTGCGACTCGCCGGCGCGTGAGTAGGAGCGGATGAATTCGTACTCGCCGGTCTCCATCAACTTGCGCTCGATGCGCTCGGTGACCTGCCGGCCGACCTGTTCGGCGGTCGCGCCCGGCCACACGGTGTGGACCACCATCACCTTGAAGGTGAACGCCGGATCCTCGCTGCGGCCCAGCTTGAGGTAGGAGAAGGTGCCGGCGATCGCCACCACCAGCATCATGTAGACCACCAGGCTGCGGTGGCGCAGGGCCCACGCGGAAAGATTGAACCGCGTCACGGTCAGTTGCCCAGTGGCCGGTTGTCGCGGTCCACCGGCGCCACTTCCTGACCCTCGCGCAGCAGGTGACCGCCGGCGGCGACCACCCAGTCATCCTTTTCCAGGCCATCGAGCACGGGCACGCTGTCGTTGCCATACGCACCGATGGACACCGGCTGCAGCTTCAGGGTGGAGCTGGCGCGATCGACCACGAACACCGCCACGCCATCGCCCTGACGCTGCAACGCAGTGAGCGGAACGCTGAACGTCGCGCCGCCCGCGGCGTTGGTGGGGATCACCACCCGCGCGCTCTGGCCCAGTTGCAGCGCGCCTTCGGGTGCGTCCACGGTGGCCCTGGCCGCGAACGTCCGCGACGCGGGATCGGCCGACGGCGACACTTCGCGCACGGTGCCGGGCCAGCGCTTGCCCGGCTGCGACCAGACCTCGACCTGCACCGCCTTGCCGGGCTGTACCTCATCCTTGGCGTTCTCGGCCACCGCAAAGACGATCTCGCGCGCGCCGTCCGCAGCCAGCGTGAAGACCGGCTGTCCGGCGGCAACGACCTGCCCCGCCTCGGCCTGGCGGCTGGCGATCACACCGTCGGCCGGCGCGACCAGCTTGCTGTAGCCGGCCTGGTTGCTGGCCATGCGCAGCTCGGCGCGGGCCGCATTGACCTGCCCCTGCGCCGCTTCGGCGGCGGCATTCTGTGCATCCATGTTGGAGCGGCTGATCAACTGGTCCTTGACCAGTTGCGCGTAGCGGGCCTGGTCGGCGCGCGCCCTTTTGAGGTCTGCCTCCAGCGCAGCCAGTTTGGCCCGCGCAGCACTCGCCTGGGCCTGCTGGTCATCGGGATCCAGCGTCGCCAGCACGTCGCCCTCGCTGACGTGGTCACCGACCTCGACCCGCCGCTCGAGCATGTTGCCGCCGATCCGGAAGGACAGCGGACTTTCCTCACGCGCGCGAATCTCGCCGGTCAGCGACATTTCCGTCGCGGCTCCCGCACCTGGCAGCACCACCAGCACGGGTGGCTTTTGCTGGGGCTCCACATCGCCCCGGCCGCAAGCGGCGACAAGCAGCACCAGCAGTGCGACGGCGGCATTGGTCCTGACGGACGCGAAACGACCGGTTCGGATACGTCTGCACATGTCGGATCGATTCCTGGAACGGAAGGCTGGAGTGGCACGCACTGTATAAATATAAAACTCCCCAGTCTAGTATTAGGCCATGAACGACTTGCGCTCACGCGGCGACAGTGGCTCCGGACCTGCCTCGCCGCACACGTCAAAACCGTCCAGTCCTGTCGGTCCCGGACGCCCGAAGGACCCGGCCAAGCGCGCTGCCATCCTGGAGGCGGCACGCACACTGTTCCTGCAGCACGGTTTCGAGGGCGTGAGCATGGATCAGATCGCAGCCGTCGCGACCGTCTCCAAACTCACGGTCTACAGCCACTTCGGCGACAAGGAAAAGCTGTTTTCCGCGGCGGTGGCGTCCTATTGCGAGCAGCAGGTGCCACACGCTCTGTTCGAGCGTTCCTCCCGCGTCGAGCTGCGCGAGCGGCTGCTGCAGATCGCCCGCGCATTCCACGCGATGGCCAGCAGTCCCGAAGCCATTGCCGCCCTGCGCATGCTTTCGACGCCCCAGCTCGCCGGCTCTCCGGTCGTCGGCACGTTCTGGGACGCGGGCCCCGGACGCATCAACCAGGAATTGACCTCGCTGCTGCAGCGCCGGGCCGAAGACGGCGAGTTGCGACTGGACCCCATCGACGAGGCAGGGCTTTCCCGTGCTGCCAGCCAATTGCTGGCGCTGCTCAAGGGCGACGCCCATGCCCGGCTGCTGCTCGGCCTGGACGGCCTCGCCGAGGACGATGTCCCCGCCCACCTGGGCTCGGCGGTCGACATGTTCCTGCGTGCCTACGGGGTCGCCGACCCGCCCGCAGTGACTACGTGACCTTGGTCGCGGTGACTTCCGGCACTCCGCCTACCGGCGCGCGGAAGTGATGCTGTGGCTGCGGCGCCGGTACAATAAGCGGTTGACACGTATAGCCCGGGATTCGATCCAATGAGCATGATTGACTACGCAGCGGCCAGGGACTTGATGGTCGAGCAGCAGATCCGTCCATGGAACGTGCTGGATGCACGCGTACTGGACGTGCTGGCAACCATGCCGCGCGAGCCGTTCGTCCCGGCCGCGCACCGCAACCTGGCCTATGCCGATACCAACCTGCCATTGCCGCAGGGTCAGGTGATGCTCAAGCCCGTCATCCAGGGCCGCATCCTGCAGTCGCTGCTGCTGCAGCCCGATGAGGACGTGCTGGAGATCGGCACCGGCAGCGGCTACCTCACCGCCTGCCTGTCGCGCCTGGCGCGCGACGTGGTCAGCATCGAGAAGCATGCCGAGCTCGCTGGCCTGGGACTGGCCAACCTGACGGCACGCGCGATCGCCAACATCGAAGTGGTCCACGCGGATGCGTTCTCCTACCGTCCCGCCCGCCAGTTCGACGCGGTCTGCGTGACCGGCGCCGTGGACACCATCCCGATGTCGTTCCTGGAATGGCTCAAGCCTGGCGGACGCATGCTCGTCGTGCGCGGCCGCCCGCCGGTGATGGAAGCTGTCGTGGTGCATGTTGACGTCAACGGATCGCGTATCGAGTCGTTGTTTGAGACCGATATTCCCTATCTGGCCGGTGCGGCACCCGTACCCGCTTTCGAATTCTGATCGCAAGGACTCCGCATGATCACCCGCCCCCTCGTACTCGCCCTCGTCGTCGCGCTTGCGCCGGCCACCGTTGCGGCCGAAGACCTGCTCCAGACCTACGAGCTGGCGCGTGCCGGCGATCCGCAGTTCGCCGCGGCCGAATCGGGACGGCTGGCAACCCGCGAGGGCGCAGTGCAGGCACGGGCGGCGATGCTGCCGCAGATCGACGGGACCGCGTCGTACCAGCGCAGCCGCAGCGAGGGCCCCGCGACGCAGAACCAGTTCGACCCGGTGACCGGTCAGCCGATCAGCTTCAGCGGCGATATAGAGACCGAAACCTCGACCCGGCGCCTCGGCGTCAACATCAACCAGATGATCTTCGACCGCGCCCGCTTCACCATGCTCGACAGCCAGAGGGCCCTGGCGCGGGCCAGCGACTTCCAGGTCGACGCCGCGGGCAAGAGCCTGATCACGCGCACCTCGGCGACCTACTTCAACGTACTGGTGCAGCTGGAAACCCTGGCCGCTGCCGAAGCCGCCGAGCAGGCGCTGCAGAAGCAGTTCGACTTCGCGTCCAAGCGCCTCGAGGTCGGCCTGGCTCCGATCACCGATGTGCACGAGGCGCGTGCCCAGTTCGACAGCGCGCGTGCCAACACCATCGTCGCCCGCAACGCCGTGGCCGACGCCTATCAGGCGCTGACCGAGATCACCGGCGTTCCGGTGCGCAACCTGCAGGGTCTGCCGCAGGACTTCCAGCCCGAGCTGCCGGTCGCCGAAGGCGCTGACAGCTGGGTCCAGACCGCGATGGAAAACAACCCCGCGTTGCGGGCCAAACAGCTCCAGGTCCAGTCCGCCGAGGCCGACGTCGGTACCGCGCGCTCCGGCCATTGGCCAACGCTCTACCTGGGCGGCGGCTACTCGGACGGCAAGACCTGGGGTGAAAACACCTTCAGCGCGACCGGCTTGCCAGGCTCGGCGACCCGACCGATCGACAACGAAAGCCGCGGTCCGCAGGTCGGCGTCACCCTATCGGTGCCGATCTTCTCCGGCGGCGCGACCCAGTCACGCGTGCGCCAGGCCATCGCCCAGCGTGACGTCGCCAGCGACCAGCTCGAGCAGCAGCGGCGCGCGCTGGAACGCAACACACGCAACGCCTACCAGACCCTGGTTGCCGGTGTCAGCGAAGTGGAAGCGCGGCGACTGGCGCTGGTCTCCGCCCAGGCCGCCTACGACGCCTCCCAGGTCGGCCTGGAAGTCGGCACCCGAACGGTGCTGGACGTGCTCGTGAACCAGCGCAACCTGTTCACCGCCCAGCAGGAATTCGCCCTGGCCCGCTACAACCACCTGCAGCAGCGCCTCGTGCTGGAGGAAGCCGCCGGCACCCTGGATATCGAAGACGTGCAGAACATCAACCGTCTGTTGACGGTGAACGCCGAGGCCGATGTGACCTCGCCGATCCAGCGCTAGGCTGCTTCCTGCTTTTCTGCTGCCAAGGCCGGAGCCAGCAGCACCAGGGTCTGGGCCAGCGCGCCACGACCTGACTCCACCAGCATCTGTCCGGCCGCGGTCATCTTCCGGCGTTTTGCTGGATCGCCCAGCAGTTCCTCCAGCGCGCCGCCCACGCCCATCGGGTCGGCGCCGATCAGCAGCGCGCCGGCCTCGTCGAGCTGGCGCGAGATCTCGGCAAAGTTGTGCAGGTGCGGACCGGTGACGATGGCGGTGCCCGCCGCCGCCGGCTCCAGCAGGTTGTGCCCGCCGACGTCCTGCAGGCTGCCGCCGACGAAGGCAACGTCCGCACAGGCGTAGAAATGCAGCAGTTCGCCCAGGGTATCGATGACGAACACGGCATCCCCGGCGGAGGGCCACTGGGCGCGTGATCGCGTCGACACCTGCCACCCGGATGCGCGCGAATGATCGGCGACGACCCGGAAGCGTTCGGGGTGGCGCGGCGCCCACAACAGCAACAGGTCCGGATAGCGTTCGCGCAGCCGGCGGTGGATGGAGATCACCGCGGCCTCCTCGTCCTCATGCGTGCTGGCGGCGATCCACACCGGTCGGCGACCGCAGTGCGCCCGGCACTCCGCGGCGAATTTCTCCAGCCCATCGGGCACCATCACGTCGTATTTCAGGTTGCCCACGTCGACCACCTGCGCGGAGCGCGCGCCGAGCTGCACGAAGCGCATCGCATCGGCCATCGATTGCGCCGCCACCGTGTTCACCGTGCGCAGCGCCCGCGACACCAGCGGCGCCAGCACACGGTAACCCCGTAGCGAGCGCTCCGAGAGGCGCGCGTTGAGGATGAAAGCCGGCACCCCATGGTCGCGGCACCCGAACAGCAGGTTCGGCCACAGCTCGGTTTCCATGATCAGCCCCGCGCGCGGCCGGTAGTGGCGCAGGAACCGCGCCACTGCGCCGGGCAGGTCGTACGGCAGGTAGACATGCTCCACGTCATGCCCCCACAGCGCGCGCACGCGTTCCGAGCCGGTGGGTGTGATCGTGGTGACCAGCAGGTGCAGGTCCGGGCGGCCCCGGCGGAGCGCATTCACCAGTGGCACGGCGGCGTTGACCTCGCCCACCGACACGGCGTGCAGCCACAGGGTGCTGGTGTGGGGAGAATCGCCATATCGGGCGTAGCGTTCGTTCCAGCGCTGGAAGTAGCTGGGCTGGCGAAAGCCACGCCAGATCAGGTGGTAAATCGTCAGCGGCACCAGCAGGTACAACACGGTTGAATACAGGCCGCGCAGGAGGCGCTCGATCAGGTCTGTTCGCATCGGCCGAGGATACTGTAACGCCCGCGCGCACCGGGTCGCACGGGCGTTGCCGTGGCGGGCGGCTCGCATCGTCCGCCCCCGGTAGAATCCACCGCATGGCTGCAAAACCTCCTCTGCGCGACCGTGATCGCAGCGTCGCAAGCCCGACCTCTCCCGGCCCGGCGCCGCTCAGCCCGCGGCATTGGCCGGCGTGGCTCGGGCTGGGCGTGCTCTTGCTCGCCGCGCGCTTGCCGTGGGGCTTGCAGCGCGCGCTGGGCGCCGGAGTCGGCGCGCTCGCGTTGCGTTTTGCGGGCGATCGCCGGCGCGCTGCGCAGACCAACCTGGAACTGTGCTTTCCCGCGATGGACGAGGCGGAACGAGAAAGTCTGCTGCGGAACCATTTCCGTGACCTGGGCATCGGCCTGTTCGAGTTCGCGCGCGCCTGGTGGGGATCCGTCGAGCCTATGCGGCGAACGGCGCGCATCGAAGGTCTGGAGGCGGTCGAGGCGATCCGCGCCAGCGGTCGCGGCGTGCTGCTGGTGTCGGGCCATTTCATGACCCTGGAGATCTGCGGCCGGCTGATGTGCGACCACCTGCCATTGGCCGGCATGTACCGGCGCCACCGCGGTGCGGTGATGGAGTGGGCGGTCAAGCGCGGTCGCCTGGGCCACGCCAGCGCGATGTTCGCCAATGCCGAGCTGCGGCCCGCCATGCGCCACCTCAAGCAGGGCGGGCTGCTCTGGTATGCGCCCGACCAGGACATGCGCGGCAAGGACACCGTGTTCGCACCGTTCTTCGGCGTGCCGGCAGCCACCATCACCGCCACCCACCAGTTCGCCCGCCTGACCGGGTGCGCGGTGGTGCCTTTCTTCCATCGCCGCGAAGGCGCCGACTACGTACTGCGACTGGGTGCGCAGCTGGAAGACTTCCCTTCCAGCGATGCAGTCGCCGACAGCACCCGTGTCAACGCGGCAATCGAGGCGATGGTGCGCGAGGCGCCCAGCCAGTACCTGTGGATCCACCGGCGCTTCAAACGCCGGCCGCCGGGCGCCAGTTCGCCCTACCCGCCGCGCTAGTCACTCCGTGCCGGTGGTGGTATCCGGGAGGCTGCGCACGGCCAGCAGGCTGCCGGCGTAGAGCGCCGCGAGCAACAGCGTCAGGCCACCCCAGAACGTCGAATAGAACGCCAGATGGGTGTTCAACGGGAACACGGTCACCACCAGCGCCAGCATCGCCGGACGCGCCCGCTCGCGCGCCTGCGCATCGGCGAAACGCCACGCGCGCCACGCCAGGGCTGCGCCGGCCAGCCACATCAGCAGGCCGAAGAAGCCCGTTTCACTGAGGATTTCCAGGACGATCTGGTGGGCGTGGAAGGCCGGCCCCTCGCCCCACTCGGCCTGCTGGTCGCTTTGCGGATCGCAGGCCGGGAACGCCTCGCGGAAGCCGCGCGCGCCGACACCGTTGAAGGGATGCTCGCGGACCATGCACAGCGCAGCGCCCCAGATCCGGGTACGACCGGAGAGCGCGCGGTCGACCCCTTCCTCACTGACCGCGAAGACATGCGTGGTGCGCTCCAGACGCTGGCGCACATCGCTGGACACAACGCCCAGCACGCCCAGCAGGATCGCCCCGGCGGCGAACACGGCGAGCAGCTTCTTCCATCCCAGCAGCCGCCAGCCCGACAACACCAGCACCAGCAGGTAGGTGATCCACGAGGCCCGCGAACCGGCCAGCATCACCACCACGCCGACGGCCGCCGCCGCAAGCAGCCAGCCGACCGCATGCGCGCGCTTGGCCGCCGCGTACAGCGCGAACGGGGACAGGCTGGCGAGCACGATGCCCAGCTTCAGGTTGCACGGACCGAACACCCCGCTGAGGCGGTCCACCGCGGCCACCTCGCTCACGCTGCACATCGCGTGACCGCTGATCGCCTGCTTGATCGAGTCGATGCCGAAGAACAGCGGGCTGGTGCCAATGCCTGCCTGCACCAGCGCATCCACGGTCCAGACGGCGATGATGATCGCCAGGCCACCAAACGTCGTGCGACGCCCGCGCTCGTTGGCCACCGCCGCGGCCGCCAGCCAGAGGAAGGGCAGATAGCGCAGGTCGACCGCGGCTTCGCGCAGCGCCCGCCCCGGATCGATGGAGTCGAACGCCGACACCAGTTGCGGCAACCAGTAGGCAAAAAACAGCACGCTGGTCAGCGCCCAGGCCTCGCCACTGAGCAGGCTTACCCCGCCGCGGAACCGCGAGCTGACCAGTTTGGCGATCGCCACCAACGCACCCAGCACCAGGATCGCCTCGGCATAACCCGGCGCGGGCCACAGCGCGACGTAGGCCAGGATCCACGCCGGCGCCCAGCGCCAGCCCTGGATCGCCCGCCCCGCCGGGCCACGCTCGGCGGCGATGCCGGCGGACCGGTCAGTTGATGAGTTCGGCATAGACATCCAGCGTCGCTTGTTGCATCGCATGCAGGGTGAAGTCGGACAGATCGGGCATCGTACCGGCTGTTGTCGACCCGCGGTCCAGCAGCGCGAGCGCCCGCTCGTGCAGCAGCGACACGTCGAACGGGGGCACCGCTGCCTGCGGTTGCAGTCGGGACAGCAACTCACCGACCCCGCCGTGAGCCCAACCAAGCACGGGACGACCCACCGACAGGGCCTCGATCACGGTGCGACCGAACGCTTCAGGCTTGCGCGAGAGCTGGAGCACGAGATCGCTGGCCGCGTAGGCACGGGCGATCGCATCGGTGGGTGCGGTGAACGCGATCGCATCGCCGACCCCGCGCTTCGCTGCCATGGCTTCCAGTTCCGCGATGTAGGCCTCACGCCCGGGCTCGCGCGCGCCGGGCAGCCAGAGCCTCGCGTCGCGACCCTCGGCGCGCAGCCCCACCAGAAGCTCGACAGCGTCGGCGTGGCCCTTCAGTCGAGTCCCCCTTCCCGGCAGCAGCAGGAGCGGGCCATCGCCAGCCAGCGCCGGATGCTGCGCCTCGGCCCACGCCCGCGCGGCGGGGTCGGGCAGCGGCGCAGACGGGAAGGCGGACGGGTCGATCCCGCGGGGAATAACGCGCAGGCGCCTGGCGTCGCTCGCCGGGTAATGGGCCATGACGTAATCGCGGACACTTTGCGACACGCAGATCACCCGTTCCCCGCCGACCATCACCGCGCTGTAGCGCGAAGGCGAGTTGAGGCCATGCACGGTCGAGACGAGGCGCGGGCGACGCGCGGGGTTGATCCCGGCCAGGGCGAAGCGCGCGATCCAGGCGGGCAGGCGCGAACGCACGTGGACGATGTCGATATCACCGCGTTGCAGCAACCGGCGCAGCGGCAGTACGCGCGAAAGCGTCAGTGGCGACTTGCGTCCGATATCCAGGGTCACGTGCTCGCCGCCAAGGGCGAGCAGTTGCGGCAGCAGGCGGCCGCCAGCGGATACGACGATGGCGCGATGGCCGGCCGTCACGAGGGCCTCGGCGATCTCGAGCGTTGAGCGTTCCACCCCACCCGATTCCAGCGCCGGCAGCAGCTGGACCACCGTGATCGGGCGCATCGCCTTGGTTCAGTCCTGCAGGACGAAGTGCGCGCCGCAGTAGAAGCAGGTGCTCTCCAGGTCTTCCTCGATCGACAGGTACACGCGTGGATGCGAGTTCCACAGCGCCATCGACCGTGTCGGGCAGCTCAACGGCAGGTCGGCGCGCGTCACGGTGTAGCGGCGCTCGGCGTTGGCTTGGGTGGGATGGTCATGGACTGCGGTCATGGCGGCGATCACGGACGGTACAAGACGGCCAGTTTACCAGCTGCCTCAAGCGGGCAGGTCGAACCAAAGCAGTCCGCCCGGGGTGGCGCCCGCCCCGGCCAGCTCAAGGCGTCCGGACTCGCCAGTGAAGCCCAGCGCGTCGCCGGCAAACAGATCACGCCCATTGACAATCGCCGCACCAGTGGCGACGTGCAGCCAATAGCGTCGCGACGGCTCCAGCGAGCGGACCTCCGCAGCGCCGGGCGCGACTCGCAGGTGGCACAGACGCGCGTCCTGACGGATCGCGATGCTGTCGTCTTCCCCATCCAGCGATGCCAGCAGCTCCCAGCCGTGCCCCGGCGCCGCCTTCCGGATGCCCGAAGCGGGCTCGGCATTGACCCGGTCGGGCTGAAGCCACGCCTGCAGGATGTGCAGCGGCTCGGCGTCGGACGCGTTGGAGTGGTGGTACTGCATTCCGTGGCCGGTACCCAGCCAGAGCAGATCGCCTGCGCGGATCACCCGTTCCGTTCCGCTGCTGTCGCGATGCGCCAGCGCGCCGGAGAGCACGTAGGTAAACACTTCCATGTTGGCGCGCCGGCACGGGGCAAACCCCGCACCGGGCGCGAGCCGATCCTCGTTGAGCACCCGCAGCGCGCCGAATCCCATCCATTGCGGATCGTAATAGGCGCCAGAGGAGAAGGTTTGCCGGCGCTCCAGTCCGTCCGTGGCGGACGATCCGTGGCCGCGGGTCGCGGAGGGACGCTCAAGGATCAACGCGGGTTCCTGCCAAGTGTTCCTAACCGGCCTTGGCCACCGACGCCTCGGTGGTGATGCGGATGTCCACCTCGTCGCTGACGCCTGGCGCGTACATGCCGACACCAAAGTCGCTGCGCTTGATCGTGGTGTGGGCATCAAAACCGATCGTCGGCCGCTTGCCCATGTTCTCGCCCACCTTGTTGAGCGTCACGTCCAGCACCACCGGGTGCGAGTTGTCCTTGATCGTCAGCTCACCGGTGACCTTCAGCTTGCCTTCGCCGGCGGACTCCACGGCGGTGCTTTTGAAGGTTGCGAGTGGATAGGTGGCGACGTTGAAGAAATCCGGGCCTCGCAGATGCTCGTCAAACTTCGCGGTAAAGCTGTTGAGACCGGACAGCGGCAGGGCCACTTCGACGCTGGAGGCGGCGACGTTGTCGGCGTCGTAGATCAGGATCCCTTCGGCCTGGCCGAAATGGGCCACCGGATTGGAAAAGCCGAAGTGGTTCCACTGGGCGATCACGTTGGTATGGCTGGGATCGAGCTGGTAGGTGACGGGGGCGGCGATTGCGAAGTTGGCGGTCGTGGCCAGCGCGGCGGCGAGGACAAGTCGTTTGATCATGGGAAGGCTCCTGGGATGTTGGGAAGACTCAAATGGGAAGGCTGCGATGGGAAACGTGGCGCAGGGCAGGCGTGGGAACGCATCACAAAACCGTCAAACGATCCGCGCTGCCTCCTCGAAAGAAAGTCGTGGCAACCGCGGGAAAATCTTATCGTCGTTGCCATAACCGAGGTTGACGAGAAAGTTCGACTTGATCGCCGTGCCCGCGAAAAACGCGGCGTCGACCCTGGCATTGTCAAAACCGGACATCGGCCCGGTGTCCAGTCCCAGCGCCCGCGCCGCCAGGATCAGGTACGCACCCTGCAGGCTGCCATTGCGGAACGCCGCTGCCGTGCGGCCTTCCCGCGGACCGGCAAACCAGCTTTTGGCATCGGTATGTGGGAACAGGTACGGCAGCTTTTCGTGGAAATCCTCGTCGAAGCCGACAATCACCGTAACCGGGGCGGCCATGGTCTTGGCGTGATTGCCCTCATCCAGGGCTGGCTCCAGAAGCGCCTTGGCCTCCGCCGACTTCACGAACACGAAGCGCGCCGGCGACATGTTGGCGCTGGTCGGGCCCCACTTCACCAGATCGTAGAGCTGGCGGAGCGTATCGTCACTGACCTCGCCACCCAGCTCGTTGTGGGTGCGCGCGGTGCGGAACAACTGGTCCAACGTTGCCGGTGCGAGGGGTTCGGGTCGGGACGGGGCCATCTATGATCTCTCCGTGGATGCGGTGGAATCGACGCTCAGTGGGAGCTGCAAGCCGGCCAGTGTAGGCGTTGGCAGCCGCCACGCACGGGCGCAACCTTGGAACGTATTGCAGGCACAGATGAAACGCCAAGCGGAAAATCCGAGCGTCTGGACCATCACCGACGGCAACGCCGGCAACCTGCGCCAGGCGCACGCGCTGGCACGCGCGCTCGGCATGCCAATGCGCGATTGGAGGCTGGACACGCGCGCGCCGTGGCGTTGGACCGCGCCCCGCGGTATTGCCGCGGGCCACGCCTTCGGCGCCGGGTTCCATGATGCGTTGGCCGGGCCGCCCGCGTTGGCGATCGGCTGCGGGCGCCAGGCGGCCCTGGCCACCCGGCTCCTGGGGCGCCACGGCAGCGCGACGGTGCAGATCCTCGATCCACGCATCGCCACGCGCCATTGGGACCTGGTGATCGCGCCCGAGCACGACCGTCTGGTGGGCAGCAACGTGATCCCGGTGCTCGGCAGCCTGCATCCCGTGGACGCGCACTGGCTGGCGGAGGCGCGGCGTCGGTTCACGGCTCTGGCAACCCTGCCGCAACCGCGCACCGCGTTGCTGCTCGGCGGTGCGAGCGCCCATGCCAGGCTGGACGCGGATTGGCTGGAGGCGCTGACCCTGGAGGTAATGCGCCAGGTCGACGAGGCAGGCGGCTGCATCATGGCGACCACATCGCGCCGCAGCCCGGCCGGGTTGGGTCAGCGGCTGCAAAAGCATTTCGCCGGCCGCAGCGGAATGCTGTTCACCCCGCCGGGTGACGGTGCCAATCCCTACCCCGGCCTGCTGGCCTGTGCCGACCGGATCGTCTGCACCGCCGAGTCGGTCAACATGCTCTCGGAGGCGTGCGCCACAGATGCCCCGGTGTTCGTCGCCGGTCTGGACCGGCTGGGCGGGCGTCCGCGCCGGTTCGTCGATCGCCTGCTGGAACTGGGTCGCGTGCGCACATTCGACGGGTCCCTGACGGATTTCCCGGTCACGCCGCTGCGCGAAACCGGCCGGGTCGCAGACGAGGTCAGGCAGCGCCTGTCGCTGTAACGCCCGCTTTTCAGACCCGACGGCTGAAGTCGAGTCCATGCTCACCAGCCGCCAGCTCAATCGCGGCGCGGGCGCGCTCCACCGGCGCGTCGGGCACCATCCGCCGGGGCCGGCGATCCAGGCTGCAGTCCAGGCTGCGGGAGAGCAGGATCTCGTGGGCTGCCTGCAGTTGCGTGCGGGTTTCTCCGTCGATGATCCCCTCGTCATGAAGGGCCACGATCAGGCCGTGGGTGTCCTGGGTGTCCATCACGCCCGGACGGCTGGCGGCATGCTCCAGCACGAGTGACTGCAGCACAAACTCCAGGTCCACGAGCCCGCCCTGGCCCTGCTTGAGATCGAACATGTCGCCCTTGCTGCGATCCAGTTCGGCGCGCATGCGCGCCCGCATTGCCGACACCTCCTCGCGCAACTGCTGCTGATCGCGCGGCCGTGACAGGGTGGCGCTGCGCACCCCGGCAAAATCCGCGGCCAGGGTGGTATCACCGGCAATGGGCCTCGCACGCACCAGCGCCTGATGCTCCCAGTTCCAGGCGCGCTCATGCTGGTAGGCATCAAAGCTGGCCAGGCTGGATACCAGGACGCCCTTGGCACCATCCGGCCGCAGCCGCACGTCCACCTCGTACAGGCGGCCGGCACGGGTGGGCGCTTCCAGCAAGGCGACCAGCTTCTGCGCCATCCGCGCGGACCAGCGCGCGGCATCCAACGGTCGCGGTCCATCCGACACGGCATCGGCACCGCCAACGCTGGCCGGCGTGTCGTAGAGGAAAACAAGGTCCAGATCCGAGTCGAACCCCAACTCCTCCCCGCCCAGGCTGCCGTAGCCGATTACCCCGAAACGGGTCGCCGGAAGACCGCCATGGGCGGCGATCATTTCCCTGGTGGCCATTGCCAGCACGCGGTTCACCACACCTTCGGCCAGCCAGGCGACCTGGCGCGCGCTTTCCACCGCCGGCTGGCGATGGTCGCGATGCGCCATGGCAATGCGGAAGCTGGCGGCCTGGCGCACTTCGTTGAGCGCGTTGAGCACCGCCTCGACGTCTTCCTGGCTGCGTTTCCCGCGCGCCGCAAGCTGGCCCGCTGCGTCGCCCGGCACCGAGCGAGCGCCCGAGCCGTCACCCTGCAGCCCGACCTCGGCGCAGGCCTGGATGAGCTCGGCGCGACCAGGCAGCTCGCCAGCCACGCTGGCGTCGAGCAGTTCGTCCAGCAGCAGGGGATGCACTGCCACGCGTTCGGCCAGCAAGGCGCTTTGACTGGTCACCCGGACCAGTCGTGCCAACGCGGCGGGTTGCTCGTCCAGCAGCGCCAGGTAGGCGGTCCGGCGCAGGATGTTTTGCACCAGCGCGAGCAGGCGGCGCAATGCGAGCGCGGGTTGGCTGGATCGCGCCGCCCCTTCCATGAAGGCCGGCAGCACGCGGTCCAGGCGTGAGCGGGTGGCGTCGGTCAGCGCGACAACGCCGGGGCTGCGCGCGAAATCACGCAGCAGGCTATCGGCCCCGGCTGCGTCCTCGAAGCCGGCCTCGGCCAGGACCGCCGCATCGCCGCCATCGGGAAGCGCCAGCCAGTACGCCGCAAGCTCCCCCTCGGTACGGTTGCCATGGCGCGGCGCCAGCAACGCCGCGAACTCCTCGCCCACCACGCCGCGGTGCCGCTCCAGTTCCGCCCGCAGTTCTGCCCAATCGGAAAATCCCATGCCGATGGCGATGCGTTTGCGCGTCGCCGGCTCCACCGGCAAGGCATGGGTTTGCTGGTCGGCGAACATCTGCAGCCGGTTCTCCAGATGGCGCAGGAAACGGTAGGCCTCCGTCAGTTGGACCCCGGTCTGCGCCTCCACTTGCCCGGCATCGACCAATGCCGCCAACGCCGGCTGCAGTGAACGCTCGCGCAGGTGCGGATCGCGCCCGCCGCGGATCAGCTGCAACGCCTGGGCGAGGAACTCGATCTCCCGGATCCCTCCGGGCCCGCGCTTGATATCGTCGGCAAGCTCCTTGCGCGCCACTTCGGCCGCGATGGCCGCCTTCATCGCGCGCAGGCCGTCCAGCGCGCCGTAGTCCAGATAACGCCGGTAGACGAACGGGCGCAGGAGCTCCAGGAACTCCGCGCCGGCCGCCAGGTCCCCGGCCACGGGTCGCGCCTTCTGCCACGCATACCGCTCCCAGTCCCGCCCTTCGCGCTGGAAATACTGCTCCATGGCCGGAAACGACCAGGCCACCCGTCCCGCATTCCCATAGGGACGCAAGCGCAGATCCACGCGGTGGCAGAAGCCATCGACGGTGACGTCGTCGAGCAGGCGCGCGAGTTTCTGGCCGAGGCGGGAAAAGTAGTGTTCCGCCGCCAGTGGACGCGGCCCGTCGGACGCATCAGACGGGTCGCCGGGTGGCTCGTAGCCGTAGACCAGGTCAACGTCGGAACTGAAGTTCAGCTCGCCTCCACCCAGCTTGCCCAGTGCCAGCACCACCAGCCGCAACACTTTGCCCGACGCGTCCCGCAGCACGCCATGGCGCTCGATGAAGGTCGCCTCCAGCGCGTCCAGTGCCAGTTGCAGGCAACGCTCGGCCAGCACAGTGGTGCCGGCGAGTGTCGTGTCGATGTCGTCCAGTTCGAGCACGTCGCGCCACACCAGCCGGGTGGATTCGGCGGTGCGATAACGACGCAAGGCAGACGGCCATGCCTCGGGAGCGTCAGGGTCAAGGTCCGGCGGCGGGATGGCAGCCGCGCCATCGTCCTGCAACAGTCGATCCAGCAGGCCGGGCTGGCGGGCCAGGGTGTCGATCGCAAAGTCGCTGGCGATGGCCACGGCCTGCAAGCGGGCGGTGGCGCAGTCGTCCAACTGGGCGATACCGGCAGGCTCCAGCTTTCGCAGCAGCACGGCGGGTTCGATTGGTTGGGGTGGAGTCATGGGACGGATAGTGGCATGAGCGCATCGTGGCCCATGGCGTCACGCGTGGATCAGCGCGAGCCCCGTGACCGTTGCGCCGGAGCGGAAAATAAAAAGCCCGCCCCGGACGAACCGGTTGCGGGCCTGCTCCCTCCCCCACGTCGGGATGCAGGTCGACTGTGAAGGATTTGTTAGCAGGGTGCACGCTGCAGTGCAAAATTGAACTGATGGGGTTATGAATTGCAACTGCACGGCGTGTCCCTTCACGGCCCAGCCCGCGTCGGCGGCCTTTAATACAACGGTTCGATCGCGCTCGGGAGCAATCGAATCCGCGTTCATCGGCTGCAAAGCCGCGACGTCACCCGGCAATGGAGGGAACGCCGTGTTCAAACGCGCGATGGGAATCGGCATGGCCTTCATCGGGCTGATTGTCGGAGCCGGCTTCGCCTCCGGCCAGGAAATGCTGCAGTTCTTCGTGGCCTTTGGAAGCTGGGGCATCATCGGCGCGCTCGGCGCTTCCCTGATCATGATCGTCAGCGGCATCGCGATGCTGCAACTAGGAAGGTATGTGGGCGCGAAGGAGCACACCGCGGTCTTCCAGCGCATCACGCAGCCGGTGGTGGCGCACTTCCTCGATGCCATCACGATCATCACGTTGTTCTCGATCGGCTTCGTGATGTTCGCCGGCGGCGGCGCCAACATGGCACAGCAATTTGGCTGGCCCGTCTGGGTGGGCGCAGTCATGACTCTCGCCGCGGTGCTGGCGGCCGGAATGTTTGACGTTAACCGGGTGTCCACCATCATCGGCGCGATGACGCCCTTCATCATCCTGTTCCTCACCGGCGCCTCGGTGTGGACCCTGGCAACCAGCGATTACGACATCGCCGCACTGAACCTCGCCAGCGCCCAGGTGCAGACCTCGCTGCCCAACTGGTGGGTCGGTGCGCTGAACTACGTCGGCCTGTGCGCGATGACCGCGGTCTCGATGACGATCGTCATCGGCGGCAACATGCTCGATACCCGCGCTGCGGGGCTGGGCGGGCTGATCGGCGGGCTGATGTACCTGATGCTCCTGCTGCTTGCGGTGATGGCCATGTTCCTCCGCGTCGACGTCGTCGGCGGGGACGACCTGCCGATGCTGAGCCTGGTCAACCTGCTGCATCCAGCGCTGGGCACGGCGATGGCGGTGGTGATCTTCGGCATGATCTTCAATACCGCGCTCGGCCTGTTCTACGCACTGGGCAAGCGTTTGACCCGCGCCCGGCCGGAGCGCTTCCGCGCCGTCTACATCGGCACGGTGCTGGTCGGGTTCGTGCTCAGTTTCGTGGGCTTTCGCGATCTGGTGTCCTACGTCTATCCGGCGCTGGGATACCTGGGACTGGCCATGATCGTGGTGCTGGGCGTGGGCTGGTTCCGCCGCCGACACCGGATCGCCGCCGAACTGGCGCGGCGACGACGGCTCCATCGCCTGGCCTTGCGCCATCTGGACCCAGGTCGCCAGTTCAACGAGGAGCACGCCGCCGAGGTGCGCCGGATCGCGCGCGAGTCCGTGTTGCCTGGCGCGGAACTGCGCCAGGCGATGCTGGACGAGGTTGATGCGGTCCTCCGGGCCGACCCGGATATCGACTACCCGCCGCCGGAGGACGATGGCACTGCCGCCAAGGCCGACGCCGATGAGGTGGGCGATCCAGACCTGCCGCGGCGGCGACAACCGGATCGCTGACGCCCCGTCGGCCCGCCAAGCGGACCGGTTTCCGTGCTAGTGACATCGCGCTGCCTTCACAGGCACACTGTCAGGGGGTCCACTCGGGCGCTTGGGGGCACGGGCACGGATGGCCGATTCCGAGATCACTGAACTGCTTGTACTGGCGCGCAGCGGTCACCCTGATCGCCTCGGCGCGGTGTTCCAGGCGCTCTACCCGGAGCTGCGGCGGCTCGCAGGGTCGCGGATCTATGGCCGGCAATCCACGGTCACGCCGACCGTGCTGGTGCACGAGCTGTTCCTGCGCATCAGTCACTCCGCCCCCCTTCCGCTGGTCGACCGGCAGCATTTCTTCGCCGCCTCCGCCCGGGCGATGCGCTGGATCATGATCGAGCACGCGCGTGAGCGCGCCAGCGGCAAGCGTGGCGGCGGCCAAGTGATGATCAGTCTGGACGACGAGATCCCGGCCGCGCCCGCGGCGCTGACGAATGTATTGATGCTAGACAAGGGTCTGGATGCCCTGGAGGCGATCAGCCCGCAGCGCCGCCACATCGTGGAGCTGCGCTGGTTCGCTGGCATGGAGTTCGGTGAAATCGCGGCACTGGTAGGGGTTTCCGAGCGCACGGTATACCGCGAGTGGGAACGCGCCCGGGCGTTCCTGCAGGCGGTGCTGGAGGACGGCGGCGATGAGGCCTGAGGAGTTGGCGCAGTGGCGGGCCGCCGATGAGGTCTTCAATCGCTGGCTGGACCTGCCGGCCGGGGAGCGCGATGCATGGCTGCAACGGCAAGCGCTCGAAAGCGAGGTCAGGCGGCGTGCCGAGCAACTGGTCGCCGCGCACCAGCGGCCACGCGCGTCCATCGACCCGGCCGGTAGCGACCTCGCCGGCTGCCAACTGGGCGCGTGGACGCTGGAATCGGAACTGGGCCGGGGCGGCATGGCGGTGGTTTACCGTGGCTGGCGCGAACAGGGCATGGCCCGCCAGCAGGCGGCGATCAAGATCCTGACCCTGGGCGCGCTTGGAGCCACCGGCAGCGATCGGTTCCACCGCGAAGCGGCAATCCTGGCGCGGCTGGCCCATCCCAATATCACCACGCTGATCGACTCGGGGGTGGCCGCGGACGGAACGTGCTGGCTGGCGATGCCCCTGGTCACGGGCAACCGCATCGATGACTGGTGCGAATCGCGCGCACTGGATGCCCGCGCGATCGTCCGCTTGTACCTGCAGGTGTGCGACGCGGTGGCCAGCGCGCACCGCAACCTGGTCATCCATCGCGACATCAAGCCGTCCAACGTGCTGGTGGACAGCGATGGACAGGTGCGTCTGCTCGACTTTGGCATTGGCCAGTTCACCGATGTGGAAAGCGAGCGCACCAGCACCCTGTGGCGGGCGGTGACGCCCGGTTACGCGGCACCCGAGCAGCTCCGCGGCGACCCACCCACGACCGCGATCGATGTCTACGGCCTGGGGGCCCTGCTGCACCGGCTGCTGACCGGGCGCACGCCACAGTCGGACAGTGGGACCGAGACCACCCGCCCCTCCCTGCTGGTGCGCCGCAGCGGTAGTCCCTACCACAGGCATTACGTGCCGCTTCGCAACGACCTGGATCGGGTCCTGCTCAAGGCTTTGGCCGAGGAGCCCGGACAACGCTACGCAACCGCCGAGGCAATGGCGGAGGACCTGCGCCGCTGGCTCGATGGTCAGCCGGTACTGGCCGAAAAGCCGGGCGTGCTCTACCGGACGCGCAAGTTTGTTGCCCGCAACGCGGTGGGCGTGGCAGCGGGGGTGCTGTTGCTGGCCAGTGTTGCCGGTGGCGTCGGCGCGACGCTGTGGCAGGCCCGTGAAGCGCAGCGCGAGGCCGAAAACGCCCGTGCGCAGGCACAGCGCGCCGAGCTGGTCCGCGATTTCCTGGAGCGCGTTTTCACCTCCACCGATCCGGCGGCTGGAGGAGTACCCGACGCCCTGGAACTGCTGGACGAGGGCGCCCGCCGCGCACGCTCAGGCATCCTCCGGACCGACCCGCTCGCCGCCGCGGATATCCTGATGCTTACCGGCGGCGCGCGTTTGGCCCTCGGGCAGTACGACGAGGGGAGAGAGGACCTGGAAGAGGCGAAGTCGCTGCTCGGCAACCCCGAGGCAGGCGCATTCCGGGAGCGTTCGCAGATCGAAAGCCACCTCAGCCAGCTGAGCCGAATGCGCGGCGACGGCGCAACGGCGCTCCGCCACGCTCGTGCCGCGCTCGCGTTCGCAGACCGGGCCCAGACCGACGCGGAGGACGCACAAACATTCCTGGCCGCTCGCGTCAACTTGGGCATGGCGCTGTTCGCAGGTACTCCGGAAGCGGCGGCTGCAGAGTTCGAGCAGGTTCTGGCGGCACTGCCTGCGGCAGGCTTGGAGGAAACCGAAGTGCACCTGACAGCACTGGATGGGTTGAGCGCATCGCTCAGCGTCCTCGAGCCGCTAGACATCGAGCGGATTGTCGAGCTGGCCGAGGAGCAGATCCGGCTCTCGCAGCTGATCGATGGGCCGGAAAGTGGGCAGTATGCCAACACACTTGCCGACCAGGTTCCGACCTTCAGTCGCGCCGGCGACCCGGAACGCGCTGAAGCACTGGCGCTTGAGGCCGTCGCCATCGCCGACCGCGCGTACACGCGCCCGCACCACAATCGGGCCGCCGCGCATTGCCAGCTGGGTTCATACCTGACCTGGCAGGGCCGCTACGGCGAAGCGTTGCGGTACTTCGCGATCGCCGATGAGATCAACTCCGCCCTGGCAATCAGCAACCTCCACGCCGAGGCCTGCTTCCGCTTCAGCGGCTACGTGCACGCGGCGCAGGGAGAACATGCCAAGGCCCTGACCAACCTGATGCACAGCTGGAAGATCCTGGGTGAGCACGACCAGCACAACTCGGCTTCCGGCGAGTCGTCCTGTGGGGTACGCGCCTCGGTCCATCTGCGCCTCGGCGACATCGCTGCAGCGGAGAAGGCGCTTGCCGAGTGCGTGCCGGATGCGGGAACAACCCCGCAGATGATGTTGACCCAGGCCCAGGCGGAGCTGCATCTGGTGCGTGGACGATTCATGGATGCTGCACGCCTGGCAGCCGGCATGCGCGAGGAACGCCCGCCCGAGGCGGATGACCGGTACTGGATGCGCCCGTGGATGCTCTCGCTGTTGCTGGCGCACCGCACCGGAGACACCCAGTCGCGGGAGATGCTTGTGGCCGGACTCGGCGATTTCGCCGCTACACCGACCCTGTCGCAATGTCTTGAACGCCCCACTGAGGTGAACTGCCTGGCGTTGCCGTAGTGCGGGTGGCTGGGGTCCTTCCGCACAGGAACGACATCCCATTCGCTGTCCGTCCTTGATCCGGTTCGCGTAGTCGGCCCGAAGCCTGAGCCCGGGCCCTGAAAAAAGTTTCCCGTGGCTGTCAGTCCGTGACGCCCGTTTGCGTGGTTGGAAGGACCGGCGCTCGTGTCCGGCACCTTCATTTCGATCACGGAGACTCACCATGCAAGCGCGCACCATCCCGCACACCATCAAATTCGTCCCGCTCGCCCTCGCCCTTGGCCTGGCCATCGCCACACCGGCCCAGGCCGCGGCCGACGGCCCGGCGTGCTGGGACGACTCCACCGGCACCTGGGTGCAGAACCCCGCCATCAACCGCACCCAGGGCGCCGAGCACGGCAATCGCAACAGCACGTGCAACACCGACGCCAGCGCGTACGGCATCCTGAACAATGCAAGTGGCAACCAGTCCAGCGCATTTGGGTACGACAACCTTGCGCGCGGCACTCAAAGCAGCGCGTTCGGCTGGGGCAACCAGGTCCTGGGTAACAGCTCGGCGAGCGCATTTGGCGCGCGCAACGCCGTGACCGGCAACGGCAGCAGTGCATTCGGGCGCAGCAACGCCGTTGACGGCATCGCCAGTGCCGCGTTCGGCAACGCCAACCAGGTCGACGGCGACCAGAGTGTCGCTTTCGGGCGCGACAACGTTGCCAGCGGTGACGGGGCAGCGACTGTCGGAATTGGCAACACTGCCAGCGCCAACGGCGGGCACGCCTTCGGCGGTGCAAACGGTGCCACCGGCGGCAACAGCGTGGCGTTCGGTAGCAGCAATGTCTCCAGTGGCCTGATGGGCACCGCGTTCGGTATCCAGAACACCGCCTCGGGCGACTACAGCATTGCCGTGGGGCGGCTCAACAAAGCTGAAGGCACCAACGCATCGGCGCTGGGTTACTCCAACACGGCTTCGGGCTCCAACAGCAATGCATTCGGCGCCGGCAACACCGCCAGCGGCGATGCCGCCAGCGTATTGGGCAACCGCTCGAGCGCGGCGGGTCGCTACTCCCTGGCGATGGGTTACGAGGCGAATGCGACAACCGAGGACAGCATCGCCGCGGGTCGAGGGGCCGAGGTCCTGACCGAGGCCGGCGTCGCGATGGGCGCGCGCAGCTCGGTCGGCGCGGACGCAACCAACTCTGTCGCACTCGGTGCCGACTCGATCGCCGATGAGGCGAACACGGTATCGGTCGGCAATGCCAACCGCTTGCGTCGCATCACCAATGTTGGGGACGCGTCCGCTGGAACCGATGCGGTGAACCTGCGCCAACTGCAGGCCGCGCTGGAAGGCGTGGAGGGCGGTGGTGGCGTCAGCGAGGCGCGCGTGCAGGAAATCGCCGATGCGGGCGATGCCAGAACACTGACCGCCGCCAACGGCTATACCGATGCCCGCATCGCGGAGATTGACACAGTCTCCGAAGCCCAGGTCCGCGAGATCGCCGCGGCTGGGGACGCGACCACGCTGGGCGAGGCCAACGGGTACACGGATACCCGCGAGGCCGCCATCCGCGCCGACATGCAGAGCGGCGACGCGGAAACCCTGGCCGACGCCAACGCCTACACCGACACCCGCGAGACCACGGTGCGCGAGGACATGCGGGCCGCCAATGCCGCCACCCTCTCGTCAGCCAATACCTACACCGACAACGCGGTGCAGGCACTGGTCGGCTTTGACGTGGGCGGCCTCAATGATCGCCTGGACATGCTCGAGGACCGTTTCGTGGACGTCGACCGCCGCCTGCACCGTCAGGACCGTCGCATCGACCGCCTCGGCGCAATGAGCTCGGCAATGCTGAACATGGCGATCAATGCCGCTGGCACCCAGAGTCCGCGCGGCCGGATTGCAGTGGGGGCCGGGTTCCAGGGCGGCGAGAGCGGACTGTCCATCGGCTACGGCCGTCGGATCGGCAAGACCGGATCCTTCTCCCTGGGTGGTGCGTTCAGCGACGGCGAGTCGTCGGCCGGTATCGGCTTCGGCGTGGACCTGTAAACCGGTGGAACGGACAAAAAAGAACCCCGCCTCGCGGCGGGGTTCTTTTTTGCAACGAATGAAACGTAGGTGCCGGCTTTAGAAGCCCATGCCGCCCATGCCACCCATGCCGCCCATGTCGCCGCCGCCCTGCATGGCAGGCTCGTCCTTCTTCGGCAGCTCGCCCACCATCGCTTCGGTGGTGATCATCAGGCCGGCGATGGACGCCGCGTTCTGCAGCGCAGTGCGGGTCACCTTGGTCGGGTCCAGGATGCCGAACTCGAGCATGTCGCCGTACTGGCCGTTGGCCGCGTTGTAACCGTAGCTGCCGGTGCCTTCGCGAACCTTGTTCAGGATCACCGAGGCTTCTTCACCGGCGTTGATCACGATCTCGCGCAGCGGGGCTTCCATGGCGCGCAGGGCGATGGTGATGCCGTGGTTCTGGTCTTCGTTGTCGCCCTTCAGGTCGACAATGGCGGCCAGCGCACGGATCAGGGCAACACCGCCGCCCGGGACCACGCCTTCTTCCACTGCCGCGCGGGTCGCGTGCAGGGCGTCTTCAACGCGGGCCTTCTTTTCCTTCATCTCGATCTCGGTCGAGGCACCGACCTTGATCACCGCAACGCCGCCGGCCAGCTTGGCCACGCGCTCCTGCAGCTTCTCGCGGTCGTAGTCCGAAGAGGTCTCTTCGATCTGCGCCTTGATCTGCTTGATGCGGCCTTCGATGCCACCGGTCTCGCCGGCGCCGTCGATGACGGTGGTGTTTTCCTTGGAGACCTGGACCTTCTTGGCCCGGCCGAGGTCTTCGATGGTCGCCTTGTCCAGCGCCAGGCCGACTTCCTCGGAGATCACGGTGCCACCGGTCAGCACGGCCATGTCTTCCAGCATCGCCTTGCGACGGTCGCCGAAGCCCGGGGCCTTGACGGCGCAGACCTTGACGATGCCGCGAATGGTGTTGACCACCAGGGTCGCCAGCGCCTCGCCCTCGACGTCTTCGGCGACGATCAGCAGCGGCTTGCCGGCCTTGGCCACGCCTTCCAGGATCGGCAGCAGGTCGCGGACGTTGGAGATCTTCTTGTCGTACAGCAGAATGAACGGGTCATCCAGCTCGGCCTGCATCGACTGCTGGTTGTTGATGAAGTACGGGGAGAGGTAGCCGCGGTCGAACTGCATGCCCTCGACCACGTCCAGCTCGTTGTCCAGGCCCGAACCGTCTTCCACGGTGATCACGCCTTCCTTGCCGACCTTGTCCATCGCCTTGGCGATGAGGTCACCGATGTTGGCATCGGAGTTGGCCGAGATCGTACCGACCTGGGCGATTTCCTTGCTGCTGGACGACGGCTTGGAGATGTTCTTCAGCTCGGCGACAGCGCCGGTGACGGCCTTGTCGATGCCGCGCTTCAGGTCCATCGGGTTCATGCCGGCGGCAACGGCCTTCATGCCCTCGCGGATGAACGCCTGGGCCAGCACGGTCGCGGTGGTGGTGCCGTCGCCGGCGTCATCGGAAGTGCGCGAGGCGACTTCCTTGACCATCTGCGCGCCCATGTTCTCGAACTTGTCGGCCAGCTCGATCTCCTTGGCGACGGACACGCCGTCCTTGGTGATCGTGGGGGCGCCGTAGCTCTTGTCGAGCACAACGTTGCGACCCTTCGGGCCGAGAGTCGCCTTGACAGCATTGGCGAGCGTGTTGACACCGCGCAGCATCTTGGAGCGCGCGTCTTCGCCGAAACGAATTTCCTTGGCAGCCATGATCTAGAACCTCAAAACAGGAATTGTGGGAAAAAGGGTGTGGCCGGTGTGGCCGAAGACGTCTGGATCAGCCCAGGATCGCGAAGATGTCGTCTTCCTTCACCACCAGCAGGTCGGTGCCATCCAGCTTGACCTCGGTGCCGCTGTACTTGCCGAACAGCACCTTGTCGCCCACCTTGACCTGCGGCGCGCGCACGCTGCCGTTGTCCAGTGCCTTGCCGGCGCCGACGGCGACGACTTCGCCCTTGATCGGCTTTTCAGCGGCCGAATCAGGGATGACGATGCCGCCCGCGGACATCTTCTCTTCTTCCATGCGTTTGATGACCACGCGGTCGAACAGCGGCTTGATATTCATTTGCAGCAACCTCGTAGATGGTTGAAAAATCCGGAATACAGTGATTTGGAATGCCTGCGCAGGCGCTCGACCGATGCAGACATGCCCGGCGCACCGGGACTGCGACTGAAGATGGGGCGCGCGGGCGGGCTTTCAAGGGCCGCGGCAAAGATTTTTCGGCGCCGCGCCGTGGCTGCTGCGTATGGTGCAAAAAAAGAAGGAGCGCGTCCTGACGGAACACGCCCCTTCTGGTTCGGGATTGGCATCCAGCGCGGCACGTCCTGTGCCCCTCCCCCCACACCTGACCCCTTGTCGATGGCCAACTCCTGTCAGCCCGGGGCCATTATTGCCCATTCACGTCACGTTATCCATAGGCTCACGTTATGGTCGAGCAAAGAACGGTAATGGGACGCGATGAGGTTACGGCTCTGATCAGCGGCTGCAATCGATGCGGACGGGACCTTCGACATCCAGGCGGCTGTCCCCGTCGGCACTGAAAACCACGCCGCTCAGCACCACCACATCGCCTTCGACGCTGGCCACGGAGGCGGGAACGTCGAAGCCGTGCGACACGGCACTGTTGGATATCCAAGCCGGATCGCCGTGCTTGAATTGCGCGTCGACGCCGACGTGGATCCGCATGTCCGTGTCGCCCATCGGCCCCTGGTCCGCGCCATCAATATCGACGTAGACCGGCTTGCCGTCGGGTCCCTTGCCCGGGCCGTGAATGGTGAAGACCTGCGCGCCGTCCTCCTCGCCCACCGAGCACGCGGCCGGCTGGAATGAAAATTCTCCCGCGTCGGTGTGGATCACCACCCGCGGGAAGGTGACCGCCGCGGCCTGGCGCCTCGCCTCGGCGGTTGCCTTCGCGGGTACCGCGCTGCCGGTGTCCGCCGCGCAGCCACCGCCGATCACGATCAATACGGCGACGATGGCCGACCCAATGGTTGAAACCGTCATCCTTGACGCTCCTCCGGGTGCGGCCGGCGTTCGGTGGGGGCCGGAAATAATGGGCATGTCCATCAGCGCTGCCGCGCCACTTGCAACTCGCTGATCTCGCCCGGCGTGTCGCCCTGTTGCCACGAGCGCACCCATACGGTGCCGATCGCGTCGTCATACACGACCGAGTTGCGCCCCAGTCCGGTGGTCATGACGTCCTGGCCGCCGGCGTTGACCGAAACCACCATGGTGATCCGGGGCTCGCGTCCGGGAACCGCCGGACCCGTAGGCTGCGCCCCATCCTCGCCCAGCATCACGGCCAGCATCTGGTCGACGACATAGCCCGGATCCGGGCCTTCGGCGGTGACGGCGCGATAGTCGACGCTGGGTGCCGGCGGCGCCTGCTCCACCCAGTTGCCGGCAGGGCCTTCGGCGGATTCGAGTTGTGCGCATGGCATGCCCAGGCAATCCAGTCCGGCGACGTCGGCATCGGACAGCTCCTTCCGGCCCGCCTCGACGACGTGCGCGGTCATACCCTGGATCGGCGCCATCTGGAAGCGCCAGCTGACGTGCGGCCCCACTCCGAACGCCTCCGGGGGCGCGTGATTCTCGACAGGCACTCCCTCCAGCGCCTGCTCGCGGAATGCCGGGCCCAGGTTGATGCGGGTGATTTCGATCTCACTGGTACCGTCGTTCTGGACCTCGGCATCGCTGTGCATGTCATAGGTCACCCGGTAACGCGCATGCGGCAGGGTCCCTTCGTGGTTTTCCATCAACAGCACGGCGCGCACCGGCGCGATGAGGTCGGCGTCGGGCATGAACACCGAGTCGCCCTGGCTGGGGAAGCGCTCGGCGGTGTAGTAGTCGTCCCACTGCAGGTTGTCGAAGTCGACCTCGACGTAGCCCGGCGCGCTCGCAAAGCCAGCGCCCGCGTCAGCGGCGCACGCGGGAAGCGTCATCATCGCCAGTGCGGCGCCGAGGATGGCGAGGGTGAGTCGGTTCTTGTGCGGCATCGGTGTGTCCATCGTGCAGGTCTCCTTGAAGTGCTTCCAGGTAGATCGTTTGCTCGGCCGGCGGCCTTGGCACGGCGGCTGATTCCATCCCCAGAGACGACGCCAGGCGCGCGATCCGGACACCGCAGACGCGATGGCGACCCGAGTCGTGTCGCGCCACCAGGCGCTGCAACATCATGGATCAGGGCGCGAACGCCGCCCCGCTGGCCTCGGTACAATCAGCACCATGTCTGTCCTGATCGCGTATTGCACCTGTCCCGATGCAGCCAGCGCCGACGTCATGGCCCGCGCACTGGTGGCCGAACGCCTGGCTGCGTGCGTGAGCGAGATGCCCGGCGTGCGCTCCACCTACCGTTGGGAGGGCCGGGTCGAGCATGGCAACGAAGTCCTGCTGATGATCAAAACGACCAGGGAGCAGCTGGACGCGCTGACCGCCCGGGTCCGCGCCTTGCACCCCTATGAACTCCCCGAGCTGATCGCGGTCGAAGCCGTTGGCGGACTCGCCCCCTACCTGGATTGGGTCGTGGAACAGACCCGAGATGATGACTGAACCCCGCACGCGCCTGTCCCTGCACGCCTTCCTGCCCTCTGTCCCCAGCGACCCGCCACGCACCCGCCTTGGGCGTCGCGTTGCTGCGAGCCTGGGCGGACTGGCGTTGCTCGCCGGGCTGGCACTACCGGCGCTGGCGGCGGTCAATGCCGATGACCTGTTGCCGGTTGACGAGGCCTTCGCCGTGGATGCCCGCGCCAGCGACCAGGGCGCGGTCGCCATCCACTGGAAGATCGCCGACGGGTATTACCTGTATCGCCACCGCACCTCGGTGACCAGCGATGCCGGATTTGCGGCCGGTGAGCTGCAGCTGCCGCCCGGCGAGCCGCACGAGGACGAGTTCTTCGGCAAGGTGGAGACCTACCGCAAGCGCCTGACGGCGCAGCTGCCGGGCGAGGCGCGCGGTGCCAGCACCACCCTGACGGTCAAATACCAGGGCTGCGCCGACGCCGGCATCTGTTACCCGCCACAGACACGCAAGCTGACCGTGGCGCTGCCTTCGGTCCCGCCGGCCCGCGCACCCGCCGCCAGCAAGGGCACCAACCTTCTCGGCAAGCCACTGGCCAGCAGCGGTCTGGGCGGCAACGCGCTGTTTCCGGGTGCTGCGGGCGGCGCCGACGCGATGCCCTTGCCCGCCGAGCAGGCGTTCGGCTTCGAGGCGATCGCCGGTGATGGCGACACCTTGCTGCTGCGCTTCAGCCCCGCATCGGGCTACTACCTGTATCGCGACAACACCCGCCTGACCCTGGAATCGGCCGACGGCGGCATCGCCCTGGGCAAGCCGCGCTGGCCCACCGGTCGCCAGCATCGCGACGAGCATTTCGGCGATGTGGTGGTGTATTTCGACCAGATCGACGTCCCGGTGCCGCTGCTGCGCGAACGTGCCGACGCCGCGACCGTCAAGCTGACCGCCACCTTCCAGGGCTGCCAGAACGACGGCATCTGCTACCCGCCGATGACCCGCAAGGTCGAGATCGACCTGCCGAAGGGGACGGTAACGGCGACGACAAAGCCCGCTGCCGACGCCGCCGGGACGACTTCCCCTGTGGCGGCGGCGGCCGGCGACGCGACTGGCACGCAAACGGACGGTGCCGCGGGGCAACTGCCGGGCGCCGGGGAAATCGATGCCACGGTCGTGGCCAGCGGCGCTGCTTTGGGCACTGACGAATCACTCGGCGCGATCGACGCCGGCGCCGCTGCCTCGTCCCCATCTCCCGCATCGTCCCAGACCAGCGCTGGCACACCGGACTCCGCGCCGGGCCTGATGCTGATCCTCCTGTTCGCCCTCATCGGCGGGCTGATCCTCAACCTCATGCCGTGCGTGCTGCCGGTGCTGTCACTGAAGGTGCTGTCGCTGGCCGGCAACGGCCACACGCCCGGTGCGGCGCGCAGGCAGGCGCTCTGGTACACCGCCGGGGTGATGGTCAGCTTCGCGGCACTGGGTGCTCTTGCCCTGGGTCTGCGACAGGCGGGACTGGCACTGGGCTGGGGCTTCCAGCTGCAGCAACCAATAGTAGTGGCGCTGCTCGCGTTGCTGATGCTTGCGCTCGGCCTGAGCCTGTCCGGTGTCTGGCAACTGGCCGGCCGCTGGACCGGGGCAGGCCACGTCCTGACCACGCGCTCGGGCCCGGCGGGAGACTTCTTTACCGGGGTACTGGCAGTCGTGGTCGCCACGCCGTGCACCGCGCCGTTCATGGGCGCCGCGCTGGCCTGGGCATTCACTGCGCCGGCCGCGATCGCGCCGGCCGTGTTCCTCGCCCTCGGACTCGGCCTGGCGTTGCCCTTCCTGCTGATCGGCTTCGTGCCGGCCCTCGCCCGCGCACTGCCGCGCCCCGGCGCGTGGATGGAAACCTTCAAGCAGATCATGGCCTTCCCGCTCTATCTGACTGCGGTGTGGCTGGCCTGGGTACTGGCCAAGCAATTGGGCGCGGACGCCGTCGGCCTGTGGATGGTCGCAGCGGTCCTGGTGGCGCTGGGCGCCTGGGCCTGGAACCACTCGCGGACGCATGCCCGTGGATGGGCGACCTCACTGGCGGTGATCGCGCTGCTGGGCGCGGGCTGGACACTGTGGCTTATCCATACACACCCTCTCCCGGAAAAGGTGCTGGAGCACACCGCAGTCGGCGAAGATCAACTTGTGAAGGTACCTTTCAGCGAGCAGCGCCTGGCCGATCTGCGCGCCGCGAACCGGGTAGTGTTCGTGAACATGACCGCCGACTGGTGCGTCACCTGCAAGGCCAACGAGAAGACCGTGCTGGGTCGCGAGGGATTCAAGCGCGCGCTCGACGATGCCGACGCCGCGTACCTGGTCGGCGACTGGACCAACGTCGATCCGGTGCTCACCGCGTTCCTGCAACGCCACAATGCGGTCGGCGTGCCGCTCTACGTGGTGTTCCCGCGCGGCGGCGGCGAGGGACAGATCCTGCCCACCGTGTTGACGCCCGACATCGTCCGCCAGGCTCTGGCCGATGCCGCCGTGGAAGCGTTCTGAATGGGCCAGAACGGCAAAATCGTGATCGCCGCAGTGCTCGCTGCCCTGGCAGGCGTCGGCCTGAGCCTATGGCTGAACCCGCCTGCACCGTTGATGCGGACCGAGATCGGCCAGCGTGCGCTCCAGGACGTGCTCGCCGCCACGGCGCCGACCCCGCCCGACGGTCTGGCGATCGCGCGTCGGGGCGAAGCGATCCCGACGTTTGAGCTACCTGCACTGGATGGCGCGCTGATGCAATTGCCGCAGGCCCACGCGGGGCGCCCGCAACTGATCAACCTGTGGGCCAGCTGGTGCGGGCCGTGCATCGAGGAAATGCCCGAGCTGGACCGATTCGCCAACCAGCAGGGCGGTGAAGGAACCCAGGTGGTCGGCATTGCGCTGGACGACGCCGACGCGGTGCGCGCCTTCCTTGAACGCGTGCCGGTGCGCTACCCGATCCTGATCGACGCGGCCGGACCGGCCGATGCTGGCGTGCAACTGGGCAACGTCAAGGGCGTCCTGCCCTACACCGTTCTGCTCGACGCACAGGGCCGCCTGCTCAAACAGAAGATCGGCCCATTTCGCGATGGTGAAATCGATTCGTGGGCCGATCACTGAGGCGGGGTTCCAGCAGGCCGCAACCGCTCCGAAATTCAAACAGTCGCTTAAATCAACGTAACTTCGGCGATTTACCCCGCATTTTCTGGACACTGGCGTGTCACTCCGCCACACTTCCGTGCTTTGCACTGCGGCTGCCCCATGGCAAAACTGCTGGTCCTGCACGGCCCAAACCTGAACCTGCTCGGTGAACGCGAGCCGGAGATCTATGGCCGAACCACGCTCGCAGAGATCGACGCGGAGCTGCGGGGCATCGCGGACACCGCAGGCCATGAACTGGACAGCCTGCAGTCCAACGCCGAGCACGTGCTGGTCGACCGCATCCAGGCGGCGCGCAGCGATGGCACCGCGGTGATCCTGATCAACCCTGCGGCGTTCACCCACACCAGCGTTGCCCTTCGCGACGCGCTGGCGGCGGTGGAGATACCGTTCTACGAGATCCACCTGTCCAATCCGCATGCCCGCGAGCCGTTCCGCCACGCGAGCTACTTCAGCGACCTGGCCGTCGGCGTGATCGCCGGGTTGGGCCCCGCCGGCTATCGCTGCGCACTGGATGCGGCGCTGCGCCGACTGGCCGCGACGCGGGCCTGAAACCCCTTCGGCCGCCCAATGCGGCCCATCGACACAACTACCGAGGACCTCCCATGGACCTGCGCAAAATCAAGAAACTCATCGACCTGTTGGAAGAGTCCAACCTGGCCGAGATCGAGATCAAGGAGGGCGAGGAGTCCGTCCGCCTGGCACGGTCACCACGCGGCACCGTCATGGCCGCGCCCGCGCCCCAACAGCCCGTTGCAGCGCCAGTGCCGATGCCCATGGCCTCACCGGTCGAGGCCGCCACCGGCGGCAGCGTACCAACCGGGAATGAGCTGCCCGACGGCCACGTGGTGCGCGCGCCCATGGTTGGCACTTTCTATGCATCGCCGTCGCCGGACAAGCCTGCCTTCGTGACGGTCGGCCAGACGGTCACCGCCGGCGAGACCATCGGCATCATCGAGGCGATGAAGATGTTCAACCCGATCGAGGCCGATGCGTCCGGCACCATCGTCAAGGTGGTGGCCGAGAACGGTCAGCCGGTCGAGTTCGACCAGCCCCTGTTCGTGATTGGCTGAGGCCGCGGCGATGCTGGACAAAGTCGTCATCGCCAACCGCGGCGAAATCGCGCTGCGCATCCTGCGTGCCTGCCACGCCCTGGGTATCCATACCGTCGCGGTGCATTCGACGGTGGATCGCAACCTCAAGCACGTCGCCATGGCCGACGAGTCGGTCTGCATCGGCCCGGCGCCCTCGCCCGAGAGTTACCTCAACATGGCCTCGCTGATCTCCGCGGCCGAGGTCACCGACGCGCAGGCGATCCACCCCGGCTACGGTTTCCTGGCCGAAAACGCCGACTTCGCCGAGCGCGTCGAGGAGTCGGGCTTCATCTTCATCGGCCCCAAGGCCGAGACGATCCGCCTGATGGGCGACAAGGTCGCGGCGATCCGGGCAATGAAGGAAGCTGGCGTGCCCTGCGTTCCCGGCAGCGATGGCCCGCTGGGCGATGACCCGCAGACCAACATCAAGATCGCCCGCGAGATCGGCTATCCGGTGATCGTCAAGGCCTCCGGCGGTGGCGGCGGCCGCGGCATGCGCGTGGTCCACACCGAGGCCGCGCTGGTCACCGCGATCCAGACCACCAAGGCCGAGGCAAAGGCCACGTTCGGCAACGACATGGTCTACATGGAGAAGTTCCTGGAGAACCCGCGCCACGTGGAGATCCAGGTCCTCGCCGACGGCCAGGGCAACGCGATCCATCTGGGCGAGCGCGACTGTTCGATGCAGCGCCGCCACCAGAAGGTGGTCGAGGAAGCACCGGCGCCGGGCATCACCGACGAGCAGCGCGCCGAAATCGGCAAGGTCTGCGTGGACGCCTGCATCCGGATCGACTACCGCGGCGCGGGCACGTTCGAATTCCTGTATGAGAACGGCCGCTTCTATTTCATCGAGATGAACACCCGCATCCAGGTCGAGCACCCGGTGACCGAAATGGTCACCGGCATCGACCTGATCCGCGAACAGCTGATGATCGCCAGCGGCCAGAAGCTGCGTCTGAAGCAGGAAGACATCGTCATCAGCGGCCACGCCATCGAGTGCCGGATCAACGCCGAGGACCCGGAGAACTTCATGCCCAGCCCGGGCCTGGTTACCGACTTCCACGTACCCGGCGGTCCCGGCGTGCGCGTCGACAGCCATCTGTATGCCGGCTATCGCGTCCCGCCTAATTACGACTCCATGATTGCCAAGCTGATCGTGCACGGCCCCGACCGCGAGACCGCGATCGCGCGCATGCGCGTGGCCCTCAGCGAGATGGTGATTGACGGCATCAAGACCAATATCCCCTTGCAGCAGCGCATCCTGGCTGACGTCGGCTTCCAGCAGGGCGGCCAGAACATCCACTACCTGGAGCGGCGCCTGAAGGAACAGAAGGACAAGTCGCTGGCGATCAGCTGAGCCGACCATGCCATTCCTGGAACTCACCCTGCCGTGCACCGAAGTCGAGCAGCCCCGCTACGAGCGGGCGCTGGAGAATGTCGGCGCGCTGGCGGTCACCCTCAGCGACGCCCATGCCGACGCGCCCGACGAGCAGGCGATCTTCGAGCCCGGCGTCGGCGCGATGCCCTTGTGGGCCGAACTGTCGCTGACCGCGCTGTTTCCCGGCACCACGCCGCGCGAGTTGTTGCTGCACGCGCTGGAGGCGGCCGACGACGGGATCGACTGGTCGCATGTCGAATTCCGCGAGGTCGCCGACCAGGACTGGGAACGGGCCTGGATGGACCAGTACGAGCCGCTGAAATTCGGCGAGCGCACCTGGATCGTGCCGTGGAACCATGCGCTGCCCGAAGGCGCCGACCGCGACGGCAGTGCCGTGGTGCGGCTGGATCCCGGGCTCGCATTCGGCTCCGGCACGCACCAGACCACCGCCCTGTGCCTGCAATGGCTGGACGGGCTGGCGGGTCGCGGCGAGCTGGACGATGCCACCGTGCTGGATTTCGGTTGCGGCTCGGGCATCCTCGCGCTGGCGGCGCTGAAGCTCGGCGCGGCCGGCGCGGTCGGTGTCGACAACGATCCCCAGGCGCTGATCGCGACTGCCGACAACGCCGAGCGCAACAACGTGCGCGACCGCCTGGCCGTCTACCTGCCGGATGACGAGCCGGCCGCGATGCGCTATCCAGTCGTGGTCGCCAACATCCTGGCCTCCGCGCTGATTTCGCTGGCCGACGAGCTGGCCGCCCGCGTCGCTCCCGGCGGCCGGATCGCACTGTCGGGCATCCTCGCCGGCCAGGAAGACGAGGTGATCGCGCGATTCGAGAGGGCCTTCGAGCAGCTGCAGCTCGCGCGGCTGGACGACTGGATCCGCATCGACGGCGTTCGTCGGCGCTGACGCGCGCGCCTTCCCGTGATTGATTGCGCAAGCCTTGCAGGCAGTCATCTGCCCGCGCGCCTCGGCTAAACTGCGGCGATGTTCGTACCCTGCCCCCACTGCGGATTCCTGGTTGCGCTCATCGTCGGTCGCGGCGACACAACGCAGTCGTGCCCGCGCTGCGGAAAAGCACTCGACACCCCGGTTGTGGCTGCCGACGCCATGGATCCGGCAAAGGCAGACGTCGGTGACACGCAGGAGACGACGCCGGTCCGCACGGCTGCGAGCCCCCAGGCCGGTCCCGCGAGCGATGCACCGCCCCCGTCGCCGTCATCGGCACATCCGACCGGTCAAGGCGCGGGGCCGGATCGTGGTGCGACGAAACCAGGTGCGCATATCCAGTCCGCGGTCGGCGGCGAGGCGAGCACCGAGTTGTCGCCCCCTGCGGGACGGAGCACCGCGAAGGTCAGCCATCCGCGCGCCGGCCACCGGCGCCCGACGTTTGCGCGCACCGTCGGCACGCCTGCCCGCCTCCACGGACCGCGTTGGCCATGGGTCGTGTCCTTCGGCCTGCTTGCGGCGCTCCTGATACTGCAACTGCTGTTGCTGCAGCGGGCGGAACTGGCGGCCAGTGCGCGCTGGCGCCCCGTTATCGCCAGCGTATGCGCGGCGCTGGGTTGCGAGGTCCCGCTGTGGCACGAGCCGGCCGCATACACGATGCTCGCGCGCGATGTCCGCCCGGCTTCCGACGAGTCCGGCGTGCTTGAGGTCAGCGCCAGCTTCCGCAACGACGCTCCCCTGCCGCAGGCCTGGCCCGTCCTCTACCTGCAACTGACCGACGTCAATGGCCAGGCCGTGGCCGCGCGGATGCTGCAGCCGACCGACTACCATTCCGACACCGCGCACGAGGCCGCACTCGCCTCCGGCCAGAGCGCCAGCGTGTCGTTCCGGATCGCGGAACCGGCGACCCCGATCGTCGCCTTCAACTTCGATTTCCGATGAAAACCACTGCCGCGGGTTTTGTCGAGCGGCCGCGCAGGCTAGACTCATCGACTGTCGTCGCCCCGCACAACGCGGCGCATCGTACGCGACAGGCGGTCACTGTCTGGGGGGACACGACTTGAATGCTGCAGCCACTCGCACCGACACCATCCGTTCCGGCAATCGGGTGCCCCTGCGCGATCACGTCGCAACGTCGATCCGGCGTTACCTGCGCGACCTCGACGGCAGCGCGAACGCGGACCTCTACGAGATCGCCCTGCGCGAGCTGGAAATCCCCCTGTTCGCCGAAGTCCTGACGCACTGCGATGGCAACCAGAGCCGCGCCGCCGCGATGCTGGGCATCCACCGCGCTACCCTGCGCAAGAAGCTGCGCGAGTACGGTCTGGTATAGCCCGCGGCCGGCGCCCTTACAATACCTGCCCCACCGCAGCCCCCGTGCCCGCAATGACCGACCTTGTTCCCGTTCGCCGTGCCCTGCTTTCCGTATCCGACAAGACCGGGCTGATCGACCTTGCCAGCGCGTTGACCGCCCACGGCGTGCAGCTGCTCTCCACCGGCGGCACCGCGAAGGCGATCCGCGAGGCGGGTCTGGCGGTGACCGACGTGTCCGAGGCCACCGCCTTCCCGGAGATGATGGACGGACGGGTCAAGACCCTGCACCCGATAATCCATGGCGGCCTGCTGGGGCGCGCGGGCATCGATGACGCTGTGATGGCCGAGCACGGCATCGATGCGATCGACCTTCTGGTGCTGAACCTGTATCCGTTCGAGCAGGTCTCGGCCGATCCCGACAGCTCGATGGAGGAGATCATCGAGAACATCGACATCGGCGGGCCGGCGATGCTGCGCTCGGCGGCGAAGAACCATGCCCGCGTCGCGGTGGCGACCGATCCGGCCCAGTACGCCGCCCTGCTCGGCGAGCTGGCGGACAACAACGGAGCGCTGTCGGCAAAAACCCGTTTCTCGTTGTCAGTGGCGGCATTCAACCGCGTCGCCGCCTACGACGCGTGCATCAGCAACTATCTGTCGTCGGTCAGCGAAGATGGCACTCGCTCCGTGTTCCCGGCGCAGGAGAACAGCCATTTCATCAAGGTGATGGACCTGCGCTATGGCGAGAACCCGCATCAGCAAGGCGCCTTCTACCGCGACGCGCACCCGCTGCCGGGCACGATGGCCACCTTTACCCAGCTGCAGGGCAAGGAGCTGAGCTACAACAACCTGGCCGATGCGGATGCCGCCTGGGAATGCGTGCGCCAGTTCGACGCGCGGGCCTGCGTCATCGTCAAGCACGCCAATCCGTGCGGGGTCGCGGTCGCGGCCAGCAACGCCGAGGCCTATGAGGCGGCGTTTGGCACCGACCCGACGTCGGCATTCGGCGGCATCCTGGCGTTCAACCACACCCTGGACGAAGCCACGGCCAAGGCGATCCTCGACCGCCAGTTCGTGGAGGTGCTCATCGCACCGGATTACGAACAGGGCGCACTGGATTACTGCACCAAAAAGGCCAACGTGCGCGTGCTGAAGATCCCCCACGGCGACGGGCGGAACCGGTTCGACCTCAAGCGCATCGGTTCGGGCCTGCTGATGCAGTCGGCCGACAACCGCCAGGTGGGCCGCAACGAGCTCACCGTCGTCTCGACCCTGGCGCCCACCGCGGCGCAGCTGGACGACCTGATGTTCGCCTGGCAGATCGCCAAGTACGTCAAATCCAACGCGATCGTCTACGCCCGCGACCTGCGCAGCATCGGCATCGGCGCCGGCCAGATGAGCCGCGTGGTATCGGCAAAGATCGCCGGACTGAAGGCCGAGGAAGCGGGCCTGTCGGTCCCGGGCTCGGCGATGGCGAGCGATGCATTCTTCCCCTTCCGCGATGGCATCGATGCTGCGGCCGCGGCCGGCATCAAGGCGGTCATCCAGCCCGGCGGCTCGATGCGCGACAAGGAAGTGATCGCGGCTGCGGATGAGCACGGCATCGCGATGGTGTTCACCGGAGTGCGCCACTTCCGCCATTGAGTGCGGGGCTGGTGCCCAATTTTCGGTAGTACGGCACCAGCGCCAGCGCCCGGGCGACGACGAACACCACAAACGCGGCCCAGAGCCCGTGATTGCCCCAAAAGGCCGTCATGGGCCACGCGGCGAGCAGGTAGACGCCGAGGGACAGCAGGCTGGCGTTGCGCATTTCACGCGTTCGCGTGGCACCGATGAACACGCCATCGAGCTGGAACGCCGCGACCGACAACACGACGTACAGCGCCGTCCACGGCAGATGCGCGATGGCCACCTCGCGCACCGCCGGCAGGTTGGTCAGGCCCGCCACCGCGGTTCCGCCGAACAGCAGGATCAGCGCGGCCAGGGCCAGCGCGGTAACCGCGGCCAGCTCGCTGCTCAGGCGCACGACGCGGGAAAACCCGGCCCGGTCGCGCGCGCCCCAGGCCGCGCCCACCAGTGCTTCGGCCACAAAGGCAAAGCCGTCCAGGAAGAACGCGCTGAACGACACCAGCTGCAAGAGGATGTGGTTGGCAGCAAGAACCACATTGCCGAAGCGGGCTCCGGCATTGGCGAACCAGCCAAAGCCGAACAACAGGCACAAGGTCCGCACCATGATGTCGCCGTTGGCGGCCATGGCCTGACGCAGCCGAGCCAGGTTGCGGATCCGCACCCATGGCAGGAATGGTTCCTTGTCGTGATGCCGCTCCCGCAGCAGACGCACCACCACCAACACCGCCACGCCGCAGGTAAGCCACTCCGCGATGGCCGTTCCAAGCCCGATGCCGCGGGCGCCCATCCCCAGTGCACCCGCGAGCCAGATGTCGAGCGCGGCGTTCAGTCCGTTCAGCAGCAACTGCACACCCAGCAATGTCCGGCTGCGCCCGAGCCCAATCAACAAGCCACTGCACACGAACAGGGCCAGAGCTGCCGGCGCGCCCCAGATGCGCGCACGGTAATAGGCTTCGGATATCGATTCCACCTCGTCGCTGCCATCCATCAGCCCGAAGTACAGCCAGGTTGTCGGACCCTGCAGCGCCATCAACGCAATGCCCAGGCCGACCGCCAGCAAAATCGCGCGCCCGACCGTCGCACGCACCTCCGCCTCGTCGCCCGCCCCCGCCGCCTGCGCGGTGAAGCCGGTAGTTCCCATGCGCAGGAACCCGAAGCTCCAATAGACGAAGTTGAACAGCAACGCGCCCAACGCCAACGCACCCAATTCCGCGGCGCTGCCGTAATGCCCGATCACAGCGGTGTCGATCAGTCCCAGCGTCGGAACCGCCGCGTTGGCAAGAATGATCGGCCACGCCTGCCGCGCAATCGCGCGGCGCGTGATGATAGACGCGTTCAGGGGTGTGGCTGCGGGCATGACGGGCATGATGCCCGCTCAAGCCGGCCGCGGCTTAGCACGACATCCAGACGGGGGCCTAGCGAAGGTCAGCGCCACCGGGGTTGATTGCGCCGGGGCGCAGTTGAAGTGTGCTCAGGATCGAGTCCCACAAGGCCAGCGCCTCGGCGTCTTCCTGGAACGGTGCATCCATGATCTCGCCATTCTCGTCCGTGTCGTCTGTCGTTGACATGCGCAGTGAAAGGAACGGGTGCTCGATTGATGCTTTCTCACCCTGGCTTTCCCACAGGAACTCGTAGCTGCGCTTGCCGCCTGCGTCTCCCCTGACGAGCAGTTCCTGCCCCTTGATCGGACCTATATTGCGGTCTCCGCGACGGAGACGCTTCATCCCGGCAGCGGTGCCTTCGTAGCCGGGCGGGATCCGTGAGTTGCGGCGCAGCAGCGGCTTGTCGGGTGCGCCGGTGACGTACGACATAAAGTGGAGTGTCAGCCCTGGCCGCTCCTTGATTCGGACACTCGCAGTGACCTCCTCCTTGTTGAGCTTGCTCATAGTAATCAGGCCTTGATCGATGCAGAATCCAGGAGCCTCCGGAGTTTCACCCGTCGCCCGATGACTCAGGTTTCTCGAAACGCGCAGCATGTATTCCTTGGCCCTTGCCGGGTTGCTGCCACTTCCCTCAACGGAAAACACGTGCATGACCGAAGCGTCGGCCATACGGGTATAAAGCATGTCCTTGTTCGTGGCCGTACTGTTGGGGCTGAACCACGAGGAGAGCAAAATACGATCAGGCTGAAAGTCGACGCGATCGCGAAACATGGATCCTTCAGTTTTGTGGGGTGCTGTTCGCAGTCTCTTCTCGTTTGCCTCCACCAGCGCGGCAAACTCGTGCGCATCTATCCCACGGCGCACTTCAACAGATGCTCCGCCAACGACGAAGCTCGACTTGACAGTGCTGCTGGAGGGAAGATCGAGCAAATGGCGACCGAAGCAATGTGTGGCCGTTTGTCCATGGTCGTAAGTTGTCATTTTTGATCCTTGCCCGGCAGCTACAGGTATTGTTATTGCAATAAGTATGGCGACAGCGAAAGCGATTATTGGAACCTTGCAAATACTCATGCCCAGTCTGCCTCTCGCGAAATCCTCGTCACACTGAAAAGCGTCGCCCACTGGCTCCGCGAGTCGTTGTAACTATCCTGATGGTCGTAACCCTTATCCTTCCCTTTTCCGTTAGTTACGACGCGCGCGCCTGCCCCTTGACTACCCTGCCTGAAGCTTGCGCATACTCCTGCCCTGCTGGGAGCCTCGCCGGAAACTGTCGGAACGGTGCCATCGCCGGGTTGATCCGCCTCCCCGAAATTGAGTTGGACGACTTGGCCACCGTTTTTGATGCTAATCTTCCCGTTGCCGTTATCCTTACTGCCCCTCGTTCCTTCCAGCGAAGGCAGATGGGCCCCTTGCCAATGGACGTCAGTCCACCCATGCATTCTTTCGTCAGCGCCATAGTGCACAAATGCGGGCTCGGGATATTTGCCGGAAACTGACTCATGGAAGCGCTGGGTGTCACTCAATAGGCGGGTGAAGCGTTCATACCCGACCGCTTCAGCCCCTTCGAATTCAGGCTCTGAATGCAGCCCCGCTGGATCGAGCATCTCCATGCTTTCCTCCGGAACGAGTCCGTACCATTCCCTGCTGTGGTAAATCTCGGTGTATGGGTCGGATACCGGGAGTGCATGAGATGGATTATCTTCAGGTCCGCCTATCTTCAGCCATGCGCGCCCATCGCCGTAGTCGGCGCTGGGAAGCAACTCCAGTGCGCCTGGCGAGTTGCCCACGATTGCAGTGACCTCCTTTGCGTTTCGTCCCAGGATGATCTGGGAGACGCCGTCATAACCGCATCGACAATGGTGATATGTGGCAGGCGCGCCGGTGGCCGGCATTACGCCGTGGACGACCCCGAGCAGCTTGCCGTACTCGTGGACCCTGGCAATCGCTCGACCGACAATCCCACCCATCGAGTGGGTCACCAGGATCACCTTCTTCACGTCTTGCCCTTTGGCGCGGTGATGGGCGAGCACGACGTTATCAATGTAATCGATCAAGTCCTGTCCAGAATCTTCGTTGGACTGCAGCCAGTTATAGCCGCCGCCCCAGACTTCATATCGATAGCCGGCAGCGTGCTTGAAATCATCAACACTAAGCGCTGTACTCGCCTTTTCGTCGCCGTAGTCGGCCGGGCTGTGCTGCCCCTCTTCACTCCACCAGTCCAGCAATCCGCCCGCTTCCATGATGTTGTTGAGGCGTTTCTGCATCAGCGCCATCACGGGGTGGTAGGAAGAGCGCATCACCGCGCCCCAGCCGCGGTCCTTTGCGACGGCCTTTTCAAGCGCGCCACCGGTATCGATGGACCCTCGGTCATCCACCTCCACTTTGGTTGGATCCAGCATCCGTTGCCGGGTCGCGGGCCCACGGAACACATAGGCGAACATCTGCCCCATCGCACCAAGGATCGGGAATACGCCGTCGGTGTTGGGCGGCCGCCAGACTTTGGAGCCTGTATTGGATTTGAGGTTGGTACCCATGATCCCCGGTAAGAAAATGATCGGGATCACGGCGGTGGGCTGGGCAAGGATGGCCCGCTGGCGGATGTCGCTGGTCGGGCTCAGCGTTGTGTGGGTTACCGGACTCCCCTTCCCGTCGGTTTCATGGGAGCCAATCCTGATTTCGTCTTCCTTCCGTGGCATGCCTGCTTCATTCCTTTCCGAGGATCTTGATTACAACCTTCTCCGGGCCCAGACCCTTCTGTATCGGTAGCTTGCCCTCAGCGTCGGTGACCAGCGACATGCGCGCACCATCGGCACGGGTCAGTTCCACCCGGGTGTCGGCCATGGGCTCGTCGGTCGCGCGATGGCGTACCACGTAGCTCTGGTCGAATTTCGTCTCCGGCCAGCTGTTCATCTCCCGACTCAGCTGTGCCGGCCCCACAAACGACTTCTTCGCCGCATGCACGGTAATGTTGCCGGGGCATTCGATAACGATGTTGCCGCCTTCTATGGTGATGCTTGCCCCGCCGCTGGTCGCCAGGTGCACCGTCTTGCCGGCCGCAAGATCGACCTCGGCGTTGGCGCTGACCACTTTGAGCCGGTCGCGTGACTGCAGCTTGATCGCGTCTTTCTGCGCCTGGATGTCCAGCTCGCCTTCGGCGGTCACCAGTGCCAGGGCGTGCTCGCTGGTGACATTGCCCTCGACTGCGCCGGCCAGCCAACCGATCGCCTGGCCGGCGTGGATGCGCAGGTCGCCGGCGACGGCCAGGTTGCTGACCTCGCCGCTGGCCACCGTCAGGGTTTCGCCGACGATCCAGTGGAGGCTCTGTCCCGCCACGATTCCGATGCCGGCTGGGGCCGTCAGCCCAATGATGGCGTCGCCGCTGTGGGGAACGCGGCCGTCACCACCGGCCGGGTTGCGTTCGGGGGCCTCGTCAGTGCCTTCTCCGAACGCGGCACCGGTCACCACGGTTCCCGCGCTTGCCAGCAGTGCCTCCAACGGGGCCTGATTCTCTATCAGTCGCGAGCTGTTTGCGGCTGTCGCGCCCTGATGCGCGGCCAGACGGACGGTCTGGTGGGTGGTGGCCATCTCGTTGAACGAACCGGCCAGTTGGCTGGCCTGCCTCAATAGAGCCAATGCGGCGACGTGTTCGCCCGCCGGAGCCTCGGCATCGTTGGCAGTGGCGCTGATCCACAGGCCGCGCTCGCTCCGAACGGCGCCCCACTGGTCGGTACGCAGCTCGAAGCCCTCGCCACGGAAGCTGCCGCGGTAGTTGTCGGACTGGTGGATCAGGTGGCCCAGGTTGAGCTGGGTGGCGGCGTGGGTGGTCGCCAGTTGCAGGCGCAGCTGGCCGTCGCTGTCGTCAAAGACCAACAGGTTATGGCCATCGCCACCGAACTCCCGGGATTTGAACCCGCTCATCGCGGCGGCGTTGCGGTGGCCGTCGGCGTCCGAGCTCATGCCGTGCCAAGCCGGCGCGTTGCCGCCGGCGCGGTTGGCCTGGGCGCCGGGCCGATGGTCGCCGGCCTGAGCAAACAGGTCGTTGGCTTCGCTTGACGCCGCCTCGCCACCCGGGGTCGGGGCGATGCCGCCTTCGCCCTGGCCGTTGTACAGCGCACCGACGACCATCGGGCGGTCGATGTCGCCGTCCAGGAAGCCCACCAGCACTTCCTGGCCGATGCGAGGCAGGAACTGGCTGCCCACGCCGGGGCCGGCATAGCGTTGGGCGACGCGCAGCCAGCAGCTGTCGGCGGCAGTCGAAGTGCCTTGGTCGGTCTGGAAGTGGAACCTCACCCGCACCCGACCCAGTGCATCGGAGTGCAACTCCTTCACTCCCGACGCGTGCGGGGAGCCACCATCGCCGACGACGATGGCGCTCTGGTAACCAGGCGCTGTAGGGCGCGGGTTGATGCGCAGGCCGGTGTCATCAGCCAGCACCGGTCGCCACGGCAGCTCGCGCGGGACGGCAATGAAACTGTTCGCATAGCCGATGGCTTCGGCGCGGGCCCAGATTGCCTGCCAGTTCTTTGCGTCCGATCCGTTCCCATCTGCAGCGGACGCGATCAAGGCGCCAGTGCCGGCCGAAAGTGACGCCGCGCGAGCCCCGCCCGCTCCAAAGGCATCCGGTTCCGCGATCGGCGGCGCGGCGCCCAAATGCTCCGAAGCACGCTCGCGCACGGCGTCGGGCAGGTTGTTGATGCCGGCCTGTTGTACGTCCACCAGAAGCAGCTCCGGCGGCGCATCGCCGTTGACCGGCGCCTGGGTAAGCGCGAACCACTGGCCTGCGCGAAAGCTGCGCACCGTCGAGCGGCCCAGCCAGCGCGCCCCTTGAGCTCGTGCCGCATCTGCCAGCAACCCGGCGTAGCGCGCGGCCTCGGCCTGACTGGCAAAGCTGTAGGCACCGGTGGGGTCATACGACTCCAGCCGCAGGTCGGTCGCACTCTCATCCAACGGAACGCTGGCCCCCAGCGACATGCTCTTGTAGTCGTGGCTGAGCAGGGTGATGTCGGTGGCGGCAATCGAATGCTGCGCGCCGAGGGACTGCACGGTATCGCTGGACTCGGTCGCGTCGCTGCGGTGGAAGCGGATGCCACCACCGCCTGCAGCGGTCTCATCCTGCGGGCAATTGCCGCTGCGCGCGAAGAGTACCAACTCGTGACCAGCCTCGCCCGTCTCCTGCAGCCGCCAACCCAGGCCCTCTTCCGCGAGCAGGCGACTGACGAAGTCGAAATCCGTTTCCCGGTATTGCACGCAATAGCTGCGCGGGCGCACCTCCGCCAGGAACGGGCCGACCTCGTCGCCGACCTGCCAGCTTGCCAGCGGCGCATAGTCATCGAACACCGCCTCGACGATCTCCAGCACCGTGCGGTCCTGGAATACGCGGCTGTGGCGGCCTTGGGTAAGCAGCCAGGTCCACGGCACCAGGCACAGGCGGTACCTGGCCAAGCCGCCGTCGCTGCCGACGCACTCGGCCTGGCGGATCAGTCCCGACCGCGGGATGCGTCCGCCGTCCGCGGCGCGGGTCGAGAAGGTGGCCGATTGGCCGAGCAGCGCGTCCAGGTCCAGGCCGGCGTCGGTGGAGAGCGCGTCAATCCACCACTCGAAGCCCTGCGAGAGGCTCTCGCGGCCCTGCCAGCGCTCCACGATCAGATCGGACGACGCGCCGCCCACCGCCAGTGCGTACAGGCGGTCGGCGTCGCGATACCGGGACAATGCGGCCAGCACGGCCTGGGGAACAGATACTCCGCTGCTCATGTGCCTCTCCATGGACAGCTCAATACTAGGGCAGTGGCCGACGCCTTGCATCCGGGGCGGGCGCTGAAAGCGGGTGCCCTGGTGAACGGAATGCACGCGCAAGCGTAGGTGTTTGCAGCGAAACGGCGTGGGTTCGGCGACGGTGCCCAACACGCGGGCTTTCGCCCGGCCCTGATATACACAGGACGCACGCTTGGGCGGCTGTTGGCGCACGCCCGGCGGCGCGCCCGCCGTCCCGCTCTAACGGAGCAGCCCGTGAAACCGATCAGATTCTGCGATGAGCAACAGCACGTCCTGGTGACCGGCGCCACCGGTTTTATTGGCCAGGAACTCGTTCGCGCCCTGCTGGACGACGGCCACACGGTGACCGCGCTCTCGCGTGATCCGGAGCGTGCGCGTTCGCTGTTCGATGGCTCGGTCAACGCCGTTGGCAACATGGCATCTCTGCCGGACGATCATCGTGTCGACGTGATCGTGAACCTGGCCGGCGCACGGATCCTCGGCCCGCGCTGGACGGATCGGCGCAAACAGATGTTGATGCAGAGCCGGATCGGCACCACCCGCAGCCTTGTGGAGTGGATCGCGCGCAGCACGCACAAACCGGCGCTGCTGCTGAACGGCTCGGCGATCGGCTACTACGGCGTACAGCGCCAGGGCGACGACACGCCACTCTCGGAAGACAGTTCACCGCAGCCGGTATTCATGTCGCAGCTGTGCCAGGCGTGGGAGGCGGAAGCCGCCAAGGCCGCCAATTGCGGGGTCCGTGTGGCGTGCATGCGCTTCGGGCTGGTGCTGGGGCACGGCGGCGCGCTGCCGATGATGCTGTTGCCCTTCAAGCTCGGCCTGGGCGGACGGACCGGGACCGGGCGGCAGTGGTTGTCCTGGATCCACATCCACGACCTGCTGCGCGGCATGGCCCATCTCTGGCCGCGCGAGACCACGCGCGGGGAAGAGAGCAGCCAGGCGTCGCCCGCGCCGATCGAGGCCTACAACTTCGTCGCTCCCGGCGCCGTCCATCAGGCCGACTTTACCAACGCCGCGGCCAGTGTTCTCCACCGACCCGCATTGCTGCCGACGCCCGCATGGCTGCTGCGGCTGGCGCTGGGCGAGCAATCCGACCTCGTGCTGGAAGGCCAGCGCGTTGCGCCCACGGCACTGACCGCCTCGGTTTTCGTGTTCGACTTCCCCGATATCCGGCCGGCGCTGGCATCGTTGTGCGGACCCGTCCGGCCGATCGAGCGGGTCGGGTAAAATCGCGGGCCACGCGTCAGGGAACACACCGCAATGAAAATCCTCGTCATCGGCTCCGGCGGCCGTGAGCACGCCTTGGCGTGGAAGCTGGCCGGGTCAGCGCGCGTCTCCGAGGTACTGGTCGCTCCGGGCAATGCGGGCACCGCGACCGAGGCCAAGTGCCGCAACGTCGATCTGGCCGCGACGGACATTGACGGCCTGCTCGAGCTCGCCGCCCGCGAAAACATCGACATGACCGTGGTCGGGCCCGAAGCGCCGCTGGTGGCCGGGGTCGTTGACCGCTTCCGCGCCGCCGGCCACCGGATCTTCGGACCCAGCGCCGCCGCTGCCCAGCTGGAAGGCAGCAAGGCGTTCGCGAAGGACTTCCTCGCCCGCCACGGCATCCCCACCGCGTACTACGCCGTCCACACCGAGGTCGATGCTGCGCTCGCCTACGTCCGCGAGAAAGGCGCGCCGATCGTGATCAAGGCCGACGGCCTCGCTGCCGGCAAGGGCGTGATCGTGGCGATGACGCTGGCCGAGGCCGAAGCGGCGGTCATCGACATGCTGCAGGGCAACGCGTTCGGCGCGGCCGGGTCGCAGGTGGTGATCGAGGAGTTCCTGACCGGCGAAGAAGCCAGCTTCATCTCGCTCGTGGACGGCGTGACCGCGCTGCCGATGGCGACCAGCCAGGACCACAAGCGCGTCGGCGACGGCGACACCGGCCCCAACACCGGCGGCATGGGCGCCTATTCTCCCGCCCCGGTCGTCACCGACGAGATCCACGCGCGGATCATGCGCGAGGTGGTCGAGCCGACCGTGCAGGGCATGGCCGCCGACGGCATCCCGTTTACCGGTTTCCTCTACGCCGGACTGATGATCGACGCCGACGGCACGCCGAAGGTGATCGAGTTCAACGTCCGCTTCGGTGATCCGGAGACCCAGCCGATCATGCTGCGCCTGCAGTCGGATCTGCTCGATCTGATCGAGGCTGGCATCGATGGGCGCCTTGACCAGGAGCAGGCGCAGTGGGATCCGCGACCCTCGCTGGGAGTGGTGATGGCGGCGGCGAACTATCCCGACACGCCGCGTACCGGCGACGTGATCCGTTTCCCGGCCGGCATTCCGCCGGAGACCGACAACGGCGGCGACAGCAAGGTCTTCCACGGCGGCACCAGGCTGGTGGACGGCCGGGTTGTCACCTCCGGCGGCCGCGTGCTCTGCGTGTGCGCACTCGGCGAGGATGTGGCGGCCGCGCAGCGCAATGCGTACCGGGTCGTTGACCGGATTCATTGGGACGGGGAGTTCCACCGCCGCGACATCGGCTGGCGGGCGATCGCGCGCGACTGACATCAGCTCGCGATCGGAGTGGACCAGCGGGCGGGAATGAGTCGCTCGCGCACCGCTGCACGCAACCGGTCTGCTAGTCTCGCCGGCATTATTTCGGGGAATTCCATGGCAGACGGAACGCCGCCGGCAGACGGGACGCCGCCACCGGGCAGCTCGCACAGCCAATACGCACTGCTGCGCCAGCGCCGCTTCCTGCCGTTTTTCCTGACCCAGGCGCTGGGCGCGTTCAACGACAACGTCTACCGGCAAGCTATCATCGGCATGCTGTTCTGGCTGGGGGTGAGCAGCGCCGACAAGACGCTCTACACCAACCTGGCGCCGGCGCTGTTCATCCTGCCGTATTTCCTGTTCTCCGCGCTCGCGGGGCAGATCGCGGAGAAGGTCGAAAAGTCCAGGCTGATCCGGATCACCACGGCGATGGAGATCGCCATCATGTCGCTGGCCGCGGTTGGCTTCATGACCCAGAACCTGACCGTTCTGCTGGTTGCCCTGTTCGGCACCGGCCTGCAGTCGACGCTGTTCGGCCCGGTGAAGTACTCCATCCTGCCGACCGTGCTGCACCCGCGCGAGCTGACCGGCGGCAACGGGCTGGTCGAGATGGGCACCTCGATCTCGATCCTGGTCGGGATGATCATCGGCGGCATGGTGTTCAACGCCGCCGGCGACAACGGACCGTGGGTCGCCGGCGCGCTGGTGATTGCGCTGGCCGTCACGGGGCATCTGGTCAGCCGGGCCATTCCGCCGGCGAGCGCGGGTGCGCCCGAGTTGAAGATCAACTGGAACCCTATTCCCGAATCCTTTGCCGTGTTGCGCCTGGCCAAGAAGCAACTGGCGGTGCGCAACGCGGTGCTCGGCGTGTCGTGGTTCTGGTTCGTCGGCACCGTGCTGACCTCGCAGCTGCCCACCTACGCGGAGGTCAACCTGGGCGGTTCGGCGACGCTTTACATCTTCGCGCTGGCGATGTTCTCGGTTGGCACCGGCGTGGGCTCCTTGCTGTGCGAGAAGCTGTCGGCGCGCACGGTGGAAATCGGGCTGGTGCCCTTGGGCGCGTTCGGCATGACCGCGTTCCTGCTCGATCTGTCGCTCTCGCGGCCCGACGCGGCGGGCTTGACCGGCCTCGACGTAATGGGCTTCCTGCAGCAACCGGGCGGCTGGCGGACCACCATCGACCTGCTCGGCATCGGCCTGTTCACCGGGTTCTTCGTGGTGCCGCTGTTTGCGCTGATCCAGAGCCGTACGCCCAAGTCCGAGATGTCGCGCGTGTTCGCCGGGCTGAACATCCAGAACTCGGGCTTCATCGTGCTGGCCGCGGTGCTCGGACTCACGCTGCAACTGCCGTCCTTCGAGGTGGCTGGCGTGCGCGTGCCGATGCCCGAGCTCGACGTCCCGCAGGTGTTCCTGGCACTGGCCATCGCCAACGCGGCGGTGGCGCTGTGGATCTTCACCATCGTTCCCGAATTCCTGATGCGCTTCCTGAGCTGGATGCTGGTGCGCACGCTGTACCGGCTGCGGCCCAGCGGCATCGACCGCATTCCCGACGAGGGCGCAGCGCTGGTGGTCTGCAACCACGTCAGCTACATGGACGCGCTGATCCTGGCCGCCTGCATCCCGCGGCCCGTGCGCTTCGTCATGTATTACCGGATCTTCCACGTGCCGGTGATGCACTGGTTCTTCCGCACCGCCAAGGCGATCCCGATTGCCGGTGCGCGCGAGAATCCGGAGCTGATGCAGCGTGCGTTCGACGATATCGACGCGGCGCTGGCCGAGGGCGAGATCGTCTGCATCTTCCCCGAAGGCTCGCTGACCCGGGACGGGGAAATCGCCACCTTCAAGGCGGGGGTCGAGAAAGTCCTGGAACGCCGCCCCGTCCCGGTGATCCCGATGGCGCTGCGCGGCATGTGGACCAGCATGTGGAGCCGGCGCAGCGCTCGCGCAGAAGCGGGACGGCTGGGGCGGATGCGCGCCCCGCGTGGCTTCCGCGCGCGGGTCGAAGTGGTTGCCGCGGCGCCGATGGACGGCGCGCAGGTGGATGCCGGGATGCTGGAGGCGAAGGTGCGCGAACTGCGCGGGGATCACGCCTGAGCGCGGTCTGACCTCGTTAGGTCAGCTGACGAACCCGGCAATCACGAACAGCGCCAGCACCGCCAGCCACGCCAGCAGGCTGCGCCAGACCAGGCTCATGGCATCGCGCAGCTCGGGGAGGTCCGGGGGCGCAATGCCGACTGCAGGCGCAACGATCCCGCTCTCGGTGTCTTCCTCATCCGATACCCAGACATCGCCCTGCTCGCTCAGTTCGCTGTTGACGCTGGCCCGCGCCGCGGCGCCAAGGAAGCGGCTGCTGAGCCGCAAGGACGCACCCTCGGCGTTGCGCCACGCGCTCAGCACGCTATCGAAGTTGCCCACCAGCGCGAGTGACAGGGTCATCAACTGCGCCACCGGCCACTCCAGAACCGCCAGCCAGATGCGCGCGCCCTCGCGGGTGGTGGACGGCACCTCGCCGGCGATGGGGCCGACCGCGGCCAGCACACTCAGGCGATAGGTGATCGCGCCCACGGGGCCGAGCACCAGGAACCAGAACAGCACCCCGAACCAGCGTCGCAGGGCGTTGCGGAACACCGCTTCCACCAGGCCGGAGCCGCCACCGGGGGTCTGCGCCTCGGCGACCATCTGCGCGATGCGCTCGCGCCTGCTGGGGCGGTCGGGAGCGTCCAGGATCGCATCGACATCGCGGTCCAGATCACGCGGCCCCCAGGACAGGAACAGCACCGCGGTACCGAACAACAGCCCGGCAATCCCCCACAGCCCGCCATCCACCGACGCCTGCAACACGCCGATGACCAGCACCGGTGGCAGTAGGATCAGCACGACGCCCCAGCGACCCCGCCAGAATCCGTCCTCGCCAAAGCGACCGTTGCACCAGGCGATCAGGTCGCGGTACCAGCCGAAATTGCGGACGGTGGCCGCGAACGACGGTGCCAGATGGCCCAGGACGAGCGCCACGATGGTGGCGATCAGGGTGATGGACATTGGCTGGGTTCCTCCGGGTTCACGCCGCGCAGTTCAGGTCGCGCGATAGCGCGGCGCTTCGATTGCGCACATTCCCCGATTCTAGCGGCACTGCGGGTGCCGGACGCGCGCCGCAGTCGCTGCCGGCGACCGGCCAGACTCAGCGTGGCGTGCTGGTGCGCTTGGCGTCCATCGTCTGCAGCCAGCAGTTGGTCAACCAGCGCGAAATCGAGATGGTGGCTGACAGGCGCAGGCTGCTGCCGTCGTCGACATCACCGGCAGTGGCGGCACGCACCTCGTCCACGCTGAACCAGCGCGCGTCTTCCAGCTCGTCATCGACCTGCGGCTCATCGGGATGTGCCAGCGCAATGAAGCCGAGCATCAACTGACCGGGAAACGGCCACGGCTGTGAGGCCAGGTAGCGGCACGCACGCACGCGCACGCCGGATTCCTCCATGACCTCGCGCGCGACGGTCTGCTCCAGGGTCTCCCCGGGCTCGACAAATCCCGCCAGCACCGAATACCGGCGCGGCGCCCATCCCGGCTGCCGACCCAGCAACAGGCGCTCACCGTCGGTCACCGCGACAATCACTGCAGGGTCGGTGCGCGGGTAATGCTCCTGGCCGCACTGGTGGCAGCGACCGAGCCAGCCGCCGCGCTCGAACCCGATCTCTCCGCCGCAGACGTTGCAGTAGCGGTAGCGGCCACGCCAGTGCTGCAGGGCGCGTGCCTGCGCGTACACGCCGGCCTCGAACGCCGGCCACTCAGCGGCCGCGGTCCGCAGGTCGACGCGCCGGGGCGCGTGCAGGGCCACCAGCTTCGCGTCGAGGCTGAACCAGCCGCGCCCGCTGCCATCGACGCCGAGGAAAATCGCCGCACCGGTGCCGCCGGGTCCCTGGCTGATCTGTGCCCCGGTCGGTGCGAACAGGCTGCCATCCGCTTCTGCAAGCGCGCGGCCGTCGTCGTCCAGCAGCAGCACCCGGGCATTCGCCCACAGCCCGGCCAGTGCCCTCGGATCGCCACGAAGGCGATCGGCACGGTCCAGCGCCCCGTGGCACTCGGGCTGGTCGGCATGCGGCAAAAGCGTGCTGTCGCCGCGACGGAACGCGGCGTCTATCCCGGCAAATGCGCCGGTCTCAACGAATGCGAACGGCGCCCCGTCACCCGTCACGCGGCGAAGGAGGAACCGCAGCCACAGGTGGTCTTCGCGTTCGGATTACGGATCACGAACTGCGCGCCGTGCAGGCTTTCGGTGTAATCGACCACCGCGCCCATCAGGTATTGCAGGCTCAGCGGGTCCACCAGCAGGGTGGCGGCATCGGTTTTCACCGCGAGGTCGTCCTCGGCCTGTTCTTCGTCAAACTCGAAACCGTACTGGAAGCCCGAGCAACCGCCGCCCTGGATGAACACACGCAGCTTGAGCGCGGGGTTGCCCTCCTCGGCCACCAGCTCGGCCGCTTTCGCGGCGGCGGCGGAGGTGAACTGCAACGCGTTGTCGAGCGACTGGTATCCCGGGGCGCTGTCGAGGCCGGGCATCGGAATAAACTGACTGTCCATCCACTCAGGATGGGGGGTTACCAGCAGGCATTCAAGCTCGCCGCGACCTTGCGCGCGCTTCAGTCAGCTTCGGCGGGCGGGACACCGCCCTGCGGGCCGTTGCCGATGACCTCCGACCAGTTGAAGGACTCGCTGATCGGCGAGCCCGACCGCGGTTGCAGCTTGACCGTCACCCGTACCGGCGCGAACCCGTCGGGCAGGAACACGTCGCCCTTGATCTGCTGGAAGTACTTGAACGAGAACGGGGTACCCCCTGCCTCATCCCCCTGGCGCAGCTCGCTCCAGACCAGTTCCTCGCGCTTGCCGTCCAGGGTGCCTTCGATGACCAGGCTGAGCCGGCCGCTGCTGACCGCACCACGGTTGAGGTTCTGGGTCAGGGTGGTCTGGAACTCCCACGCGTTGCCGTTCTGCGGCGACATCCGCAAGGCATGCACGGTCAGGCCGCGGCGCTGCGAGGTCGCGCCGACCAGACGTTCGTAGAAGGCGACGTCGGCGCGGAGGCCGGCGATTTCCTCTTCGCGCTCGGCCAGCGCGCCCTGCAGGTCGCGATTGGCGTCCCGGCTGATCTGGTCGGAGCGGGTCAGGGTGGCGACATTCTGTTGCATCTCGTCCAGGCGGGCTTGCAACTGTTGGTTGCTCTGCTCGCTGGCGCTCAGCCGCGCATGCACATCACCACCCCCCCCAAGCGCGCGCCAGAGTCCCCAGCCGCCGAACAGCACCGCGATGGCAAGCACGCCCCAGAGCATGGCCGCCGGTGGCGCAGACAACCCGGCTGACGGCGGCCTGTGCTCCGGCGCCGGGCCGTGCGCGGTGGAGTCATGCACGTTGGGGTCGCGTCCGCTCGAATCGTGCCCATCCCGCTCGCGCGCGGCCTCGGGCGACTCCGTAGGAGTGTCCGCCGGCGCGAGAGTCGACGAGTCTGCAGGTTCGGTGGGACTGGGTTCCGAAGGCGGTTCGGATGGGTTCATGGCGGGGTATCGGTCGCTCCGCCCCGGCTGGGCGTCTGCGGCCAGCCTACCCCGGTGTTGCTTGAGCGTCAGCCGTTCACGGTCGCCAGGCGGGGCATCCCTTCAGCTTCGGCCATCTCTTCCACACCGGCGTAGGCGTGCTCGGAATCCACATGCAACAGCCGACCGGTCAACACCGAGCCCGCCGCCATCTGCACCACCTTGTAGTGCACATTGCCGTCGACGCGCGCCCTGGAACCCAACTCGATGCGCTCGGTGGCGTACACGTTGCCGTTGACCGTGCCGTTGATCACCATCACCGGCGCGCGCACTTCGCCCTCCACGATGCCGTTGTCGGCCAGGGTGAGGACCGCTTTCTCACCGTCGTCGGCAATCAGCTTGCCGATGACTCGCCCCTCCACGTAGAGACCGCCGCTGAAGTGGAAATCCCCCCGGATCACCACCTGGGCACCGATGAGCGTATCGATCTGGCTGGCGGGAACACTCGCCTTCTTCTTGAGCATGTCAGGTCTCTCCATGTTGCGGTGATTGGGTCCACGCCAGCGCCTGGTCGACGTTGGCACTGCCGCCGCGCAATGCGACGCGCACCCGTTGCGGCGTGAACCCGGGAGGCAACATGACGCTGCCTTCGAGCTGCTGGAAGTAGCGGAACGCGTAGTCCTGCGGCGGCGCGGCGCTGCTCTGGTGGAGATCGGTCCAACCGACAGTGGCCAACTTGCCGTCGCGTACCCCCTCGATGGCGAAGCGCAGCTTGCCGCTGCTGATCGCGCCCTGGGCCAGGTTCTGGGTCAGCACCGCCTGATAGCGCCACGTGCCGGCGCGTTCGGGTTTGAACTCCAGCGAATGCACAGTCAGCCCCTTGCGCTGCTTGGCGGCCGGCCCGGCGACGCGCTCATAGAAGGCCAGGTTGGCGCGCAGGCCGCTGATTTCTTCCTCGCGCTGGGACATTTCTTCCTGCAGCTCCTGGTTGGCGACGCGGCTGATCTGGTCGGAGCGCTCCAGCGTCGCCGCGCGCTGGCTCAGTTCGTGCAGGCTGGCCCTGGCCGCGGCCAGCTCGGTTTGCGCCGTGGCCGCGGCGGTCTTCAGGCCCGGCAGCTGCGGCGCCGCATGCAGACTGGTCGCCGCCCAGACAAGCAGCAGTGATCCCAGCCAGCCGGCGACGAGCGCCGACAGCAACATCGTGCGGCGACCGCGCCGATGCGGCACGATCACATAACGTGTGGTTTCTGTTTTCCCCATACCCGGCCCCGATTCTAGCGAGGTTGCCCGATGTCTGATGCGCACCTGTTCGCAATTGGCGTAGTTCTCGCCTGGTTGGCCGGCGTTCGCGTCTACATGACGGTGTTCGGGATCGGGCTGGCCGGATTCTTCGGCTGGCTGGACCTGCCCCAGGCCCTGGAAGTCACCGCATCGCCCTGGGTGATGGGGATCTCGGGCGTGTTGGCGGCAGCGGAATTCCTCACCGACAAGATCCCCGGGGTGGATTCACTGTCGGACCTGCTGCACACGGTGCTGCGCATTCCCGCGGGTGCGTTCCTGGCCGCGGCGGCGATGTCACCCGACGGCAGCCTCGGGGCGGGCGCACTGGCCACCGGTGCCGGCGTCGCGTTTGCCAGCCACGCGCTCAAATCCGGCTCGCGGGCGGTGCTCAATACCTCGCCCGAGCCGGTGACCAACTGGACGGCCAGCCTCACCGAGGATGTCGCCACCGTAGGCGGGCTGGCACTGGTGTTCAGCTACCCGTGGGTGGCCTTCGGGCTGGTCGTGGCGACCAGTATCGTGCTGGCCCTCGTGCTGTGGTGGGTCTGGCGCATGATCTTCCGCCGTCGCCGATCCGCCGCCGCGACCCCACAGCGTTGAGGGTTACTTCAATCCGGGTTACTTCTGGGTACGGGTCAGCAGGTAGTTCTGGTCGCCCAGGCGGTCCATCAGGCCGAGTTGGGTTTCGATCCAGTCGACGTGCTCTTCCTCGGACTCCAGGATCGAGACAAACAGCTCGCGGCTGACGTAGTCGCTGACACTTTCGCAGTGGGCAATCGCGTCGCGCAGCAGCGGCAGTCCGTCCATCTCGAGCGCCAGGTCGCAGTTGAACACCTCTCGCGGGTTCTCACCGATGCGCAGCTTGCCCAGCGCCTGGAAGTTCGGCAGCCCATCGAGGAACAGGATCCGCTCCGCCAGCTGGTCGGCGTGCTTCATCTCGTCGATGGATTCCTCGTACTCGTGGTCGGCCAGTTCCTTCAGGCCCCAGTTCTTCAGCATCTTGGCGTGCAGGAAATACTGGTTGATCGCGGTCAGCTCGTTGTAGAGCGCCTTGTTGAGGGACTCGATGACCTTGGCGTCGCCCTTCATGGCAATGCTCCGTTTTTGCGTGGGGATCTCACCACTCTAAACGGTCATGCCATGGATCGGCGGAATGCGAATCGGGTGCAGCTGCAAGCGCGAACCATTGTCGCCTGCAGGATCAGCGGCGAAGGTTCTCAGGCGGCTTGTCGAAGCACCGGCAGTGGCAGCGCACGCGCGGCGCGGGTCTCGTCCAGAATCTCACTGGCCATGTCCACGCAACTGCCGCAGCACGAACCGGCGCCCGTGCGCATGGTGAGTTCGGCCATGGAGTCGCAGCCCGCCTCGGCGGCCTGGCGGATTTCGTGATCGGTGATGCCGTTGCAGATACAGACGTACACGTTGACTGGACCGGGTTGGCAGCCGGATCGGCTACGATCGCAATCACACTACAGATGCGAATGATTGTCAATCAGCTGCGGGTTCGGGTTCAGTCTGGAGCGCGTTTCAGCCGCCCTTGCCGCCCTGCGCCGGGTGCTGTCGCGTGGGACGGGGCCTGCTGCGATGGCGCGACCACCCTGCCAGGACCGGCCCGGCTGGCGGTACTGCCTGATCACCGGCGACGTGGCGCGCGAACGGGGCGAGGTGCTGCAGTGCACTGGCATAGACGTGGCGTTTGAACGTCACCACATGCTCCAGCGGGTACCAGAAGTCGACCCAACGCCAGTGGTCGAACTCCGGCTTCTCAGTGACGTCCAGCTGCAGGTCGGACTCCTTGCCCGTCAGCCGGAGCAGGAACCACACCTGCTTCTGGCCGATGCACACCAGGCGATCGTTGCGACGGATGGAGCGCTGCGGGAGGCGATAGCGCAGCCAACCGGGCGTGGCGCCCAGCACTTCGACGTGGTCGGGTTGCAGGCCGGTCTCTTCGCGCAGCTCGCGATACATCGCCTCCACCGGCGTCTCGTCGGTGTTCATCCCGCCCTGCGGGAACTGCCAGCCATCCCTATGCACCCGCCGCGCCCAGAACAGGCGTCCGTCGGAATGCATCAGCACGATGCCTACATTGGGGCGATAACCGTCCGGATCGATCACGAGACGGACTCCGGATTGGACTGACTCTGACTCTGCCACGCCCCCCGCCATCCCACAAGCGACGGGGCCCGGTCCAGTCAGGTTTGACAATGCCCCCCGGCGCGCTCAAAATTCCCGGCTCGCTGCGCGCTTGCGGCGGAAGATCGTCGGCTATGTAGCTCAGCCGGTTAGAGCACAGCACTCATAATGCTGGGGTCGGTGGTTCGAGTCCACCCATAGCCACCACACGACGATGACTCCGGGTCGAGACCCGGAATGCCGGCCAACCCCGCGGATCTGCGGGGTTTTTTGTGGGCGATGATCGGAGACGCTAGTGCGCCATCCGGTGGATGCGGTCCCGGTGCGCCACGCCACGACGCCACGCACGCGCCAGGTAAGCGGGATCACGGGCGGGAGCAGTGCACAGGCGGCGCGGGTCCGGGCGGATCCCCACCCTCCCCAGGTCCAGCCTGTCCGCGTCCCAGCACGCCATGACGGTCGGATCTGCCAGTTGGTGCCCGTCGCTGTGCCCCTGGCAGGCGGCCACCAGCAAATCGAGAGCCGGCGCATCAAGCTCAAACCTTCCTTTGGATCGAAGCCAACAGGCATAGTCGGCCGCGCGGGAACCGTGTTCGGGATCGGTGTACTCGTTCTCCCGCTGCGAGTCATGCAGGAACGCGAACAACTCGACGACCCGCAAATCCGCGCCCACCGCCCGGCCAACGTAGAGGCCATGGCGATAGACGCGCGCCCAGTGCGGGAAGCCATGGTGTCCAGTCCAGTCGAGCCGGAATTGGCTGCGGATCTCGCGCAGCAGGTCCGGCGACACGGCCCGATCGTGCTTCATCAGCTGCTAGTCCGGATTGTCCTGGGCTTTCCGATCCACCTCATCGAAAGCCACACACGCCGAAACGCCTGACCGCCGATCGAGAATCCTCGCCGAGGCCGCTGACCAGGCCCGATCGTTGCCCTGCTTGGACTTGTTGAACATCAGCCGGGACGAGAGTTCCACCCCCATACGGTCGGCATCTTCGAATGCTTCAAGATCAGCGCTGAGGAAAACAAAATCCCACCCAATCTTTTTCTTTGCTGCGATCAACTTCGACAACCGGGCCCGATCAAACTCGCGGCTGGCATTCTCCTGCCCGTCAGTGACCACCACGAAGATGACTTTGTTGGGCCGCTCGTCGTCAGCCATCCCCGCCAAGCCCGCCTCCAGCTCGAGGATGCCCTGCCCCATGGCGTCGTAGAGCGGCGTTGCGCCCCGAGGTACGTACTGGGCCAGGGTCAGCGGCGGCACATCGGAAATGCCGACGCCGCGGTGCAGCACCTCGTAGGGATCCTGCGAGTCGAATTGCACCAAGGTGAAAGTCGCCGGATCGGGGCTGGCTTTCTGAGCCGCGAGGAACGCATTGAATCCCCCCACGACGTCGTCGCGAATGTCCTGCATGGATCCGGTGCGGTCCAGGATCACGCTGATATGGCTGCGGTCGCTCATCTCACTCTCCCCCTGTGGTTGACATCAGGTGCGACGATGCAGCAAAGACGTCTCACACATTGCGACACGTTCAGGGGGAAATGTCATGACGTTCAACGCAGAAGCGCTCAAGGCCAAACACCGACACGTCAGGGATAACCAGCCCGAGAACCTGCGGGTGCGGATCCATCGGGCGATCAGCTGGCTGGCGCGGGCCGAGCAGGAAACGGCGGACCTGGATGCGCAGTTCATCTTTCTGTGGATCTCATTGAATGCCGCCTATGCGGCCGACTTCGGCTTCGAACAAAGCGAGCGTGAGCAGACGCGCGCCTTCATTGGCAGAGTGCTGGCGAATGATCAGGAAGGCCGCCTGCAGGACGCGGCGTTCCAGAAGTTCACTGGCCCCATCCGCACGATGATCGAGAACCGGTTCGTGTTCGAGCCCTATTGGCGGGCAATGCGCGAGCACGACAGCAGCGATCGTTGGGAAACCCAATTCGCCGCCAGCAAGCGGGTCGCCATGAAGGCGCTGATGGGACGGCAGACGGATGTGGTGCTCTCCATCGTCCTGGATCGGCTCTACGTCCTGCGCAACCAACTCGTCCATGGCGGCGCGACCTGGAACAGCGGCGCCAACCGCGCCCAGGTCCGGGATGGTGCATCGATCCTCATGACCCTCATGCCGATCATCATCGACCTGCTGATTGATGACCCGGCAAAGGAGTTCGAGGGAGTTGCCTATCCGCTGGTTAGGGAGTTCTAGTCACCGTTCTGCGTCGGTCGAAAACCCGATGGAAAAGAGGGACCGATGAGTAGCCTCAGGTCGCATTCGAAGCGACCCCCAAAACGGATCCTCCTGCCCGTGCGAAGCTTGAGCGATATCCGCTTGATCGACCTTCAGGCGAGCGCGGGCATAGCCCACCGAGACTCGGTATCCTCTGACCCGCCCAGCCCAAATGTCCGGACATCCCGCGCCCCGAGCGCGGGCACCGGCGCGTGGCGCTATACCTCTTCAATTCCCCGCCTTTGATCCGTGCGAATGAAAACCACCCTCAAGCAACGCCTGCAGCAGCCAAACGCCATCCTCGTGCCCGGCATCTACGATGCCTTCACCGCGTTGATCGCGGAGCAGACCGGGTTCGAGGCGCTGTACCTTTCCGGCGCCTCCATCGCCTACACGCGGCTGGGCCGGTCCGATATCGGTCTGACCACTGCGACCGAGGTCACTGACACCCTGGCGCGCATCACCGAGCGGGTCCGCACGCCGGTCATCGTCGATGCCGACACCGGCTTCGGCAATGCGCTCAACACGCAGCGCACGGTGCGCGCGTTTGAACGCGCCGGCGCCGCGATGATCCAGCTGGAGGACCAGACCTTTCCCAAGCGTTGCGGGCATCTGGACGGCAAGGGCGTCGTTCCGGTCGGGGAGATGTGCGGCAAGTTGCGCGCGGCGCTGGACGCGCGCAGCAGCGAGCAGACCCTGATCCTCGCGCGCACCGACGCCGTTGCCGTGGAAGGTTTCGAGGCGGCGCTGGACCGTGCCGAGGCGTACCTGGAGTGCGGCGTGGACGCGCTGTTTATCGAGGCGGTCCGCAGTCGCGAGCAGATGGACATCGTCTGCGCCCGCTTCGCCGATCGGATCCCGCTGCTGGCCAACATGGTCGAAGGCGGCAAGACCCCGGTGCAGAGCTCGGACGTGCTTGGCGAGATCGGCTACCGGATCGTGATCTTCCCCGGCGGCACCGCGCGCGCGGTGGCGCATACCCTTCGCGGCTACTATGCCAGCTTGCACAGCCATCACAGCACCGCGCCGTTCAAGGACGCCATGCTGGATTTCGACCAGCTCAACGAGCTGATCGGCACGCCGGAACTGCTGGCGCTGGGGCAGCAATACGAAGGCTGAAACCGAACACGCCGTAATGAGCGGCTTGGGAGCTTGACCGACAGCATGAACAAAGTCGCCAGCCTGACCAGGCGCTATCCGATCGTCGCCCTCACCCTGCTGGTCGGCATCATCGCCGGTGCGATCGAGCTGTTCGGGCAGGGCGTCCTTGCCGAGCGCAACGTCGCCCGCTGGCTGATCAGCGCGTTCGCGCTTGCCATCGCCGCGTCGCAGGCCGTAGGGATGCTGCGCAACCTGCTGGCCGGGCGGATGGGCATCGACGTGCTGGCGATCATGGCGATCATTGCCACGGTGTCGGTCGGCGAATACTGGGCCAGTCTGGTCATCGTGCTGATGCTGTCCGGCGGCGAGGCGCTGGAGGAGTACGCCGCCGGCCGCGCGCGCAGGGAGCTCGGCGCCCTGCTGGATCGTGCGCCCCGCGATGCCCACCGCATGCTGGGCGAGGATGGTCAGGTCGAGGACGTCCCGGTATCGGAGGTGGCCATTGGCGATCGCCTGCTGGTGCGGCCGTCGGAAGTCGTTCCGGTGGATGGGGTGCTGGTGTCGGCGAGCGGCAGCTTCGACGAGTCATCGCTGACCGGCGAGAGCCTTCCGGTCGAGCGCGGCCGCGGGGCCGCCGTGCTCAGCGGCTCGCTCAACAGCGAGGTTGCGGTCGTCATCGAGGCCACGGCGGCGGCGAGCAACAGCCAGTACCAGCGCATCGTCGCGCTGGTCGAGGAGGCCGCGGAGAGCCGGGCGCCGCTGGTGCGGCTGGCGGACCGTTTCGCCGTGCCCTTCACCTTCGGATCGCTGCTGATTGCCGGGATCGCCTGGTGGGTGTCCGGGGACCCGGTGCGATTTGCCGAGGTGCTCGTCGTTGCGACCCCCTGCCCACTGCTGATCGCGGCCCCGGTCGCCTTCATGGGCGGCATGAGCCGGGCCTCCCGGCACGGCATCATCGTCAAGGGCGGTGGCACGCTGGAGCAATTGTCGCGCGCGCGCACGGTCGCCTTCGACAAGACCGGTACCCTCACCTACGGGGACCCGACCGTGGTCGCGGTGCAGCCCGCCGCCGACTTCGAGCAGGACGAGCTTTTCACCCTCGTCGCCTCGGCCGAACAGTACTCCTCGCACGTGCTGGCCACGGCGATCGTGGAAGCGGCGCAGGAGCGCGGCCTGACCCCGCGCGAGGCCGCGGAGGCGCGCGAGGAGGCGACCAACGGCGTCGTCGCAACCATCGACCAGCGCGAAGTCGTGGTCGGCAAGCTGGCGTTCGTCGCGTCCTTCGCACCCGAGGCGCGCGCGGCGTCGATTGCCAGCGGCGAGCTGGCGGTCTACGTCGCCGTCGATGGCCGCTTCGCCGGCACGATCCTGCTCAGCGACCGGGTCCGGGGAAATGCCCGCTCCACCATCGATCGGCTGCTGTCGCTGGGCGTCGAGCGCGTCCTGATGCTCACCGGCGACGCCGACGCCACGGCCCGCCACGTGGGCGGCGATCTCGGGATCGGCAACATCCAGGCCGAACTGCTGCCGGAAGACAAGGTCCGGATCGTCCAGGCGATCAGCGAGCGGCCGGTGGTCATGGTCGGCGACGGCGTCAATGATGCGCCGGTGCTTGCGGTGGCCGACGTCGGCATCGCCATGGGCGCCCGGGGCGCGACGGCGGCGAGCGAGTCGGCCGATGTGATCATCACCGTCGATGACGTGTCGAAAACCGCGACGGCAATGGCGATCGCCCAGCGCACCATGCAGGTGGCGCTGCAGAGCATCTGGCTCGGTATCGCCTTGAGCGTCGGACTGATGTTGTTCGCGGCGTTCGGGTTCCTGCCGGCGATCCTTGGCGCGGCGCTGCAGGAAGTGGTCGACCTTGCGACGATCATCAACGCATCGCGAGCGCTGGGTAACGCGCGAAGCGATCGGCGGCTGGTGTCCTCGCGATCTTGATCAGCGTGAGCGCCGCAGCTCGCTGATGTGCAGGCGCTGGTCGACCACACCGGGGGTCCGCTCGATTGCGACCGTCTGCGTATCCAGGTCGATCCGGTAGGTCAGGTAGTACGCCAGCGCGGCGTCGGAGAGCGGCACGGCGCGGAAGGCGGCCAGGCACTCGCCCTCGGGCCAACGGGCCGAGGGATAGACCAGCCCGGCCAGCCCCTGGTTGGCGGCATACCGGCCGATCGGCTGGGTCGGCGCGTAGTCATCACCCACCAGTTCGGGGAAGGCGACCTCCTTGCCGCGAAGGTCGGCAAACAGCCCCCGCGCCCGCACCGTGTACACCGCCCGGTAGCGCACGAACACGGTTTCCGGCGGGTCGATCAGGTCGTTGCCCTGGCGCAGCGCGTGCCAGCACGTCTCCGCGCGCGCGGTTGCGTCGTCGAAGGCGCCGTACCAGACGCGGATCGTGCCGTCGCCAAAGCGCGAGCCTACGACCGGGTCGCTGGCGAAGGGGTAGTCGATGGCCTGCGAGTAATACAGGCCGCGCTCGATCACGCCCGGGGCGGTCTTTCGCACGGCCATCTCGGCCGCGATCGCCGCGTCCTGGCCGGCCCGGTCGGGCACCAGATCATCGAAGAGATTTTCGCTGAGTCGCAGTGAAGTGATGTTCCGGAACAGCTGCGCGTCCACGCGGGACAGCGTGTCCAGAACCTCCACTACTGGCCCCGCTGGAAATCGATGAAGCGCGCGATGCGCGCGACCCCCAGCAGGCCGTCGGTCAACATCACTTCCAGCGGCGTGTGGCCTTCCAGCACCCGGTTGCGCAGTTTCACCCAGCCAAACCGCAGGGCCTCGCTTTCCGGAAAAAGCAGGCGCAGGCCTTTGTGGATGCCCAGCAGGTAGCCGACCCGGGCCAACGTGTCGGGCGCGTTAGGCAGCGCTCTTTCACCACGACGGTACTGCGGCAGGACCTTCCGGCTTTCCGGACTCATGCCGAGCAGGATCAACTGCTCCTCAGCCGAGAGTCCCCATTTTTCGAACAGCGCCGCCACCGTGCGCGCCAGGTCCTTGCGGGTCTGGTCGGACTGGAGATTCAAAACCTCGTTGGCGGGGACGCTCACGGACCTCTCCTGTGTATGCGTCACCTATACTCGGGGATAGATCCCCATAAATCAAGTCAAGCCAAAACTGTCCGCGGTTTCATTCCCGAATGCCTTCGACCGCCGCCTTCATCCGCCCGATCACTTCGGCGTAATCAGGCGCGTTGAATATCGCCGAGCCGGCGACAAACGTATCGGCGCCGGCCTTGGCGATCTCGGCGATATTGTCGGGCTTTACCCCGCCGTCGATTTCCAGGCGGATCGGCTTGCCGATGGCATCGATGCGCTGGCGCGCCTCGCGCAACTTGTCCAGCGTCGCGGGGATGAAAGACTGGCCGCCAAATCCGGGATTGACCGACATCAGCAGGACCATGTCGAGGTCCTCCAGCACCCAGTCCAGCACGTCGAGGGACGTCGCCGGATTGAGCACCACGCCGGCCTGGCAGCCGTGCGACTTGATGATCTGGATGGTGCGGTGGACGTGGCGGCTGGCCTCGGGATGGAAGCTGATCATGCTGGCCCCGGCCTTGGCGAAGTCGGGCACGAGGCGATCCACCGGCTCGACCATCAGGTGGACGTCGATCGGCGCGGTGACGCCGTGCTTGCGCAGCGCCTGGCAGACCATCGGCCCGATGGTCAGGTTGGGCACGTAATGGTTGTCCATCACATCGAAATGGACCCAGTCGGCACCGGCCTTGAGGACGTTGTCGACTTCCTCCCCGAGGCGGGCGAAGTCGGCCGAGAGGATGGACGGGGCGATGACGGTAGGCTGCATGGCGGGACTCGTGGAAGGCTCAGGCGCGCGGACGTTTGGATTTGATCTGCTTGTAGGCGCGGTTGATCTCGCCGGCCCGGATCTCGGCCTGCTTGCGCAGCTCATCGGCGACGCCGGGCATCCGATCAGGGTGGTATTGGGAGATCAAGCGGCGATAGGCCTGCTCGACCTCGGCCTGGGTGGCCTCCGGGGTCAGGCCCAGCACGGCATAGGGATTGTCCCGGCGCAGCTGGAACCAGTCGGTGTCGAACGCGTGGCCGATCAGCAGGCCTACCAGGCCGCCCAGCAAGGGGTTGAACCGCAGCAAGGCGGCTCCGGCAAACAGGCCCAGCAGTTTTCCATACCAGCGTTTCATCGCGCTCCGGGGACGGTCGTGGATCGATCGCCAGTGTACCTGCACGCCGCCCCGACCCGGCGTACACTGGCCGGCCCTGTCGCGCCGGCGCGCGAATCCAGCGGCGCTCCGCGGCAGGTTTCTGCAATGCTGTGCGTGACACCGAGGGGCTCCATTTGTCCACGACCATGCTGCGACGTTCGCTATCCGAATCCGATCTGCCAGGCCTGCCGCTGCGCCACCGCGGCAAGGTCCGTGATGTGTTCGACCTGCCGTCCGCGTCCCTGCCTGCCGACACTCCGCCGGGTGACTACCTGCTGATCGTCGCCACCGACCGCTTGAGCGCGTTCGACGTGGTGCTGCCCGATCCGATCCCGGGCAAGGGCGAGATGCTCTGCCAGATCAGCAATTTCTGGTTCGACAAAACCGAGCACATCGCGCGCAACCACCTGACCGGCATCGATGTCGCCTCGGTGCTGCCCGCCGGTGTGGATCCGTCGCTGTACGTGGGCCGCTCGGTGGTCGCCAAACGCCTGAAGCCGGTGCCGATCGAGTGCATCGCCCGCGGTTACGTGATCGGCAGTGGGTGGAAGGATTACCAGCGCACCGGTCGCATCAGCGGCATCGAATTGCCCGACGGCCTGCGCCAGGCGGAAAAACTGGCCAAGCCGATCTTTACTCCCTCCACCAAGGCCGACGCCGGCGAGCACGACGAGAACATCGACTTCGATACCGCCGTGCGCCTGTGCGGCGCCGAGCTGGCCGAGGCGGTGCGCGATGCGACCCTGCGCCTGTACCGCTTCGCCGCCGACTTTGCCGCCGAGCGCGGCATCCTGCTGGCGGACACCAAGTTCGAGTTCGGCACCGACGTCGACGGCCATCTGTATGTGATGGACGAGATGCTGACGCCGGACTCCTCGCGTTACTGGCCGGCGGACGAGTACCAGGTCGGCAGCAGCCCGCCGAGCTACGACAAGCAGATCGTGCGCGACTACCTGGAAACGCTGGAGTGGAACAAGATGCCGCCCGGACCGGTGTTGCCGGCCGGGGTGATCGAACGCACCCGCGCGCGCTACGCGGATGCGCTGCAGAAGCTGGCCGGCATCAGCGTCGACTGATGGCCGGCGCGGAACCATCGCAGGGAGCAGGTGACATGGGCGCAGGCACGCGCAGGATCGACCGCTGGTTTGCCAGCTACTCGGACGACCATCGCAACAGCACCAACCAGTGGATCCACGTGGTCTGCGTGCCGGCAATTGCCTGGAGCGTGGTGGCGCTGCTGTGGTGCATCCCGGCCCCGGGCACCTGGTTCCGGCCCGGATTCTGGGCCGGCCTGGCGATCGTTGCCGCCACCTTGTTCTATTACCGCCAGTCGCGCCGGCTGGGACTGGGGATGCTGGGGATGTTCCTGCTGATGGCCTTGCTGTCGGGCTACATCTTTGAGACCCACGGCATGCGCGCGCTGCTGTGGAGCGCGATCGCGGTGTTCGTGGTCGCCTGGATCGGCCAGTTCGTCGGTCACAAAATCGAGGGTCGCAAGCCCAGCTTCCTCACCGACCTGACCTATCTGCTGATCGGCCCGGCCTGGGTGCTGTCCAAGCTCTACCGCAAGATGGGCCTGTGCTACTGAGCCATGCCGGCACAGCACTTCCGGCACGATCGCGCACGTTTTTCCGCAGTACGTTTCCCCGCAGTACCACTCCCCTGCCCGCACCGCGGGCGCAATTCGTTGAGCCCGCATGTCCCCGCGTGATATTTCCCTGGTCCTGCTGATCTGTTTCGCATGGGCCGGCAACTTCCTCACCTCGGCGATCGCGCTGCAGGAGATTCCGCCCTTCCTGTTCACCGCGCTGCGCTTTGCCGCGCTCGGTGCCGCCCTGGTGTTCTGGACCAAACGGCCGCCGCCGGGGCAGTGGCCGCGGCTGATCAGTGTGTGCCTGTGCATCGGCGTGGCCCACTTCGGCCTGAGCTTTGTCGCCCTGAAGATGTCCGGCGACCTGTCCTCGCCGGCGATCGTGGTGCAAAGCTACATCCCGATGACGGCGATCCTGGCGTGGGTCGTGCTGGGCGAGCGCTTCGCCTGGCGTACAGGCCTGGCGATCGCGGTGAGCTTCGCCGGCGTGCTGGTGCTGGGACTGGATCCCTCGGTGCTGGGCAACTGGATGGCAGTGCTGCTGATGCTCGCGGCCGCGCTGTTCCTGGCCATCGGCACGGTGTTGATGAAGGGCCTGAAAGGGCTGGACACCTTCAGCATGCAGGGCTGGACGTCGATCATCGCGATCTTCCCGCTGCTGGCGATCAGCGCGGCGATCGAGCCGGGCGGCTTTGCGACGCTGCCGTCGGCGAGCTGGGTGGCCTGGGCCTGCGTGGTCTACGCCGCGCTGGTGTCCTCGCTGCTGGGCCACGGCCTGTACTACGTGTTGATGCAGCGCTACCCGGTCGCCCAGGTCACGCCGTGGCTGCTGCTGACGCCGGTGATCGCGGTCGGGCTGGGCATCGCGTTCTGGGGTGACCGCCCGGGGCCGCGGCTGTTCATCGGCGGCGCGATGGTGCTCGGCGGTGTGCTGGGCGTGGCGCTGCGGGCGCTGCGCAAGGCGCGCACGATGCCGCTGGCGCGCGATATCTAGGGACGGCGGAACATCGCATCGACCGGCTCGAACGGTCGCGGACAGTAGTCGAAGTCGCGCTGCGCGGGACCGGGATCGAAAACAAGATCGTCCTGCATGCGTGCGATCGCGGCATCGCCGAGCCCGCTGGCCCGGCCGCTGATGCGGGCAGCGTGCAGCGCCAGAGCAAACAGCGGACGTGGCAGTTCCAGCAGGCGTGCCGGCGGCTGCAGGCAGGCCAGCACGCGCGCCACCATCTCGCGATAGCTCAGTGACTCCCCGCCCGGCACCGCGTAGGCGCGGCCGTGGCTGGCCGGGCGGTCGAGGCATGCCAACGCGGCTTCGGCCAGGTCGGCCACGTGCACCGGCTGGCGTAACCCGGTCGCGCCGCCTGGCAGCGGAAACCACCCCCAGCGCCGCGCCAGCGCCGCAATCCGGGTCAGGTTGGCGTCGCGGCCCACGCCGTAGACGAGTGTCGGGCGCAGGATGGTCAATGCGGCGCCGCGCTCCTTTGCGCGGGCGAACAACGCGTGCTCGGCGTTGGCCAGCCGTGCCGCCAGGTCGCGCTCGAAGGGGTCGTCGGAGCGCTGCTTGGTCTCCACGCTGGTGGAGCCGAAGGCCACCACCCGCGCCGCGTCCATTCCGGCAGCGGCGTACCAGCGCGCGAAGCCGTCCAGCGGACCGCAGCTGAAGATCGCGTCGACCCGCGCTGGCAGGGCGGGCGGTGCGTCCAGCTCGCCGGTGAGCCAGCGCACGCCGTTACCGGGCTCGTCCGGGTTTTCTGGACGGGCCTGGCGCGACACCGCAGTCACCCGCCACTCGGCCGGCGCCAGGCGCGCGAGCAGTGCACTGCCGATCTGGCCGCTGCCACCAAATACCAGGGCCTCGCGCATGGGTGTCGTCCGGACCAAATGACCGCACAGCATAGCGAGGCGACGGGCGCGATTCCGCGCCCGCGGGCGGGGTTTGCCGTGAATCGGCAAGGGTGCGGTCGCAATGGCTCGGTTAGAATCGGGCACCCCCGCCGAAAGCTTGCAGCGCGGCTGGCGCGACATCCCCCGATGCCACAGGACTTCCATTGCTGCCATTAGTGCTAGCCCTGCCGTTCGTTTTCGCCGCTCTGGTGATGATTCCCGCTGAAGGAAATCGCCGCTTGCTGGCCTGGATGGCGGGCATCGCTCCACTGGCGGGCATGGCTGCAATGCTCGCCCTGGCACCGCAGTTGGTCTCCGGGGACGTTATCCGCTGGAGCGTGCCGTGGATTCCCCAACTGGGGCTGGCGTTCTCCTTGCGCCTGGACGGGCTGGCGTGGATGTTCGCCTCGATGGTGCTGGGCATCGGTGGCCTGGTGGTGATGTATTCGCACTACTACCTGGGCCGGCAGGAAAAGGCCCAGCGCTTCTTCGCCTTCCTGCTGCTGTTCATGGGATCGATGCTGGGCATGGTCCTGGCCGGCAACCTGCTGCTGCTGGCGGTCTTCTGGGAATTGACCTCGATCAGCTCGTTCCTGCTGATCGGCTTCTGGTCGCAACGCCAGGACGCGCGCGAGGGCGCCCGGATGGCGCTGACGATCACCGCCGGCGGCGGCCTGGCGCTGCTGGCCGGCGTGATCATGATCGGCCACATGGTCGGCAGCTACGAGCTGGACGTGGTGCTGGCCGCAGGCGATCTGATCCGGGCCCACGCGCTGTATCCGTGGATGCTGGGACTGGTCCTGCTGGGCGTGTTCACCAAGAGCGCGCAGTTCCCGTTCCAGTTCTGGCTGCCGCACGCGATGGCCGCGCCGACGCCGGTGTCGGCCTACCTGCATTCGGCGACGATGGTGAAGGCGGGCGTGTTCCTGCTGGTCCGGCTGCACCCGGTGCTGGCCGGCACCGACCTGTTCTTTTACGTGGTCAGCGGAATCGGCGCGATCACCCTCCTGCTGGGCGCCTGGAACGCGATCTTCCAGCACGATCTGAAGGGCCTGCTGGCCTACTCGACGATCTCCCACCTGGGCCTGATCACCCTGCTGTTCGGGCTGTCGACGCCGTTCGCGGTGGTCGCCGGCCTGTTCCACATCCTCAACCACGCGACCTTCAAGGCCTCGCTGTTCATGGCCGCCGGCATCATCGACCACGAGACCGGCACCCGCGACATGCGCCTGCTGGGCAACCTGCGCCGCTACCTGCCGTGGACCAGCGCGCTGGCGATCATCGCCTCGCTGGCCATGGCCGGCATCCCGCTGCTCAACGGCTTCCTGTCCAAGGAGATGTTTTTCGCCCAGGCGCTGGAGATCAAGGGCCATGACCTGGCGCGGATTGGCATCGGCGTGTCCGCGTTCCTGTTCGCCGTGTTTGGCGTGGCCTACAGCCTGCGCTTCGTCCACGAGACGTTTTTCGGCGAGGGCCCGCGCGGGGTGTCGCTGCCGATCAGTGAGCCGCCGCGCTTCATGCAGGTGCCGGTCGCGATCCTCGCCATCACCTGCATCGCGGTGGGCATCGTGCCGCAGTGGACGGTCGCGCCGATGCTGGCTGCGGCCGCGTATGGCGTGCTGGGTGCCAACGTGCCCGAGTACAGCCTGGCGGTGTGGCACGGTTTCAACCTGCCACTGGCGATGAGCCTGGGCGGCGTGGTCGGCGGTGTGATCCTGTATTTCGGCTTGCGTCGGCTCCTCGACCTGCATGCCAACGTCAAGCGCTCGCTCGGCCGGCGGTTGTTCCGCATCAACGTCGAAGCGCTGTTCCGGCTTGCCCGGCGCCTGACCCACGTGGTGGCCAACGACAGCGTGCAGCGCAGCATGCTGGCGCTGGTGCTGGTGGCGATCGCGGTGGGCGCGGCGCCGTTCGTGGACGGTTGGGGCGAGCCATCGCCGGCGGTCGCGCGTGTCTCGCAATCCATGCCGCTGATGGCCTGGGTGCTGTGGATCGTGATGGTGGGTTCCACACTGGGCGCGGTCGCGCTGCACCGGACGCGGCTGCTGGCATTGATCGCGATGGGTGGCGTCGGACTGTCGATCAGCATGACCTTCGTCGCCCTGTCGGCTCCGGACCTCGCCTTGACCCAGCTGCTGGTGGAGATTGTCACCCTGGCGCTGATGCTGCTGGGCCTGAACTACCTGCCCAAGGATTCGCCCAAGGGCCGATCGCACGGGCGGCGAATGCGTGACGCGGCGATCGCAATCACCGCCGGTGGCGGCGTCGCGGCCCTGGCCTGGACGATGATGACGCGGCCCGCGAACACGGTCGCCAGCGAGCTGCTTGCACGCTCGCTGCCCGAAGCGTTCGGGGCCAACGTGGTCAACGTCATCCTGGTGGACTTCCGCGGCTACGACACCTTCGGCGAGATCACCGTCTACGCGATCGCCGCCCTGGTGGTGCACGCCATGCTGCGCCGCGCGCGCGCCGCCCCGGAGAAGAAGATGCCCGGACCGCCGATCCCGCTGCCGGTGCCGGCCGACCTGGCGCAGATCATCTTCCCGCTGACCCTGGTGGTCTCGATCTTCCTGTTCCTGCGCGGCCACAACGCGCCCGGCGGCGGCTTCATTGCCGGCCTGACGCTGGCCGTGCCGCTGCTGGTCCAGTACGTGATCCAGGGGGCGAAATCGGTGGAGTCGCGCTTTGGTTTCGACTACATCCGCCTGATCGGCGCCGGCCTCACGGTCGCGGTGGTCAGCGGCGCGGCCTCGATGCTGTTCGGGGTGCCGTTCCTGACCAGTGGCCACCACGACCTGGTACTGCCGTTGCTGGGCACGATCGGCTTGGCGAGCGCGGCGGCGTTCGACGTCGGCGTCTATCTGGTCGTGTTCGGCGGCACGATGCTGATGCTCTCGATGATGGGCACCATCAAGCCGTCCAAGAAGATGGTCGCCCGTCGCGGCACCATCGACCCGTCCGCCCGATCGGCCGTCACCGGGGAGGTCGCGTGATGGAAATCGCCATTGCCAGCGCCATCGGCATCCTGGTCGCCGGGGCGGTCTACCTGATGCTGCGCTCGCGCAGTTTCGACCTGATCCTCGGCCTGACGCTGCTCACCTACGCGACCAACCTGCTGATCTTCTCCGGAGGCCGGCCGGTGGTCGGCAAGCCGCCGGTGCTGCGCGAGGACTTGCCGGCAACGCTGGCCAACTACACCGACCCGCTGCCGCAGGCGCTGGTGCTGACTGCCATCGTGATCGCCTTCGCGATGACCGCGGTGACCATCGTGCTGGCGATGCGCAGCCGCGCCGACAACGACACCGACCACGTCGACGGCCGCGAGGAACGCGTAGCCACGCCGCCGTTGGCGAAGAAGGACCGCACGTGAACCACCTGGCAGTCCTTCCGATCCTGCTGCCGCTGCTGGGTGCGGCGGCCTCGCTGTTCGTCGAGCACCGGCGCATCGGCACCACGGTGCAGCGCTCGGTGGCTTGGGTGGCGATGCTGGCCACCCTCGCCGCGTCGCTTGCCCTGGTGATGCGTGCCGCAGACGGCGAGATCCTCATCTACCTGCTCGGCGACTGGCCCGCGCGGCTGGGTATCGTCCTGATGGTGGACCGGCTGTCGGCGCTGATGGTGCTGGTGACCGCGCTGCTGGCCGTCGCCTGCCTGCTGCACGCGTGCTCGGGCTGGGACCGGCGTGCGCCGCATTTCCATGCGCTGTTCCAGTTCCAGCTGGTCGGCCTGAACGGTGCGTTTTTGACCGGCGACGTGTTCAACCTGTTCGTGTTCTTCGAGGTCCTGCTGATCGCGTCCTACGGGCTGATGCTCAGCGGCGGGCGCGGCGTGCGGATGGCCGCCGGCATGCACTACGTCGCCTTCAACGTCGCCGCCTCGACCCTGTTTCTGATCGGTCTGGGGCTGCTGTACGGCCTGCTGGGCACGCTCAACATGGCCGAGCTGGCGGTGCGCATCGCCGCCCTGCCGGCGCATGACCAGTCCCTGGCGAAGGCCGCGGTCGGCATCCTGCTGGCGGTGTTCTGCGGCAAGGCCGCCGTGCTGCCGCTGTACCTGTGGCTGCCGGAAACCTACACCCGTGCGCCGGCGGCGGTCGCTGCACTGTTCGTGGTGATGACCAAGGTCGGCATCTACGCGGTGCTGCGGGTGGGTTCACTGCTGCTGGGCGAGCCGGCCGGCGAGCTGGCCGGCTACGGCTGGGACTGGCTGCTGCCGGCAGCCGTTGCGACGCTGGCCATGGCCGCGCTGGGAGTGCTGGCCGCATCGCGACTGCGGATGCTGGCGGCCTACCTGGTGCTGGTGTCGGCCGCGACCCTGCTGATCGCCTTCGGCCTGCGCCAGCCCGACACCATCGGCGCCGGACTCTACTATCTTGCCCACAGCACCTTCGTGGCGGCGGCGTTGTTCATGATCGCCGACTTCGTCCGCCGCGCCCGTGGCGACGCCGGCGACTTCACCGAACTGCTGGCGCCGCTGCCCGCACGCGGCCTGGTCGCCGGACTGTTCCTGGTCGCGGCGATGTCGGTGGCCGGCATCCCGCCGCTGTCGGGCTTCATCGGCAAGCTGGCGCTGTTGCAGGCCGTTCCCGACGCCGACGTGGGCTGGGTCTGGACCGCGATCCTGGTCAGCAGCCTGATGGTGATCGTCGGCCTGACCCGCGCCGGCAGCCGCGTGTTCTGGCGCACTCCGGCCAAGGAACTGGCCGCCGGGCACGTGACCGATCCGGCCGCCAGCACCGTGCACGGCCCTTCGCGGCATGCCTCCAGGCCGCTGGAGACGGCAGCGATCGTTTTGCTGCTCGGCTACGGTATTGCGATGAGCATCTATGCCGCGCCGATGATCGCCTATGCGCAGGATGCCGGTGCCCAGCTGATGGTACCGGGCGACTACGTCGGCAAGCTGAAAGCCACCCCGCCGCAACGGAGGGCGCCATGAATTTCCGCCGCGTGCTGCCCTCGCTGCCGCTGACCGTCACCGTCATCGCGTTCTGGATGATCATGGTCGCCGACCTGAGCCTGGTGCAGTGGCTGTTCGCGATCGCGCTGGGCGTGGTGATCCCGCTGTTCGCGGCGCGGCTGGACCGCGAGTTCGCCCGCATCGGCAATGTGCGGCTGGTGCCGAAGATGATCGGCGTGCTGATCTGGGACGTGATCGTGAGCAACGTCGAGGTTGCGCGGCTGGTGCTGGGGCGCGAGTCCAACATCACCCCGGGCTTCATCTGGCTGCCGCTGGACATCGCCAACATCCACGGCATCGCCGCCCTGACCAGTTTCATCACCCTGACCCCGGGGACCGTGTCGGCGGCGCTCTCGGAGGACCGCAAGTACCTGCTCATCCACGTGCTGAACCTCAAGGATGCGGACGAGGTGATCGCGGGGATCAAGCGTCGTTACGAGGTCCCGCTGATGGAGATCTTCCCATGAGCCACATCCACATCATGGGCACCAGCGTGCTGGATGCCGCCGTGCTCGGGTCCATGGCCGTCGTCGGCGTGGCGATGCTGATGGCGCTGTGGCGCCTGCTGCGCGGGCCGACCGTGCCGGACCGCATCCTCGCCCTGGACACGCTCAGCGTGACCGCCATCGCGCAGCTCGTGCTGTTCGGCATGCACCTGCAGACCCCGGTCTATTTCGAGGCTGCGCTGATCATCGCGATGCTGGGCTTTGTCAGCACCGTGGTCCTGTGCAAGTACGTGCTGCGCCGGGACATCGTGGAATGAGCACCACGATCGACATCATTTTCGAAATCCTGCTGATCGCCCTGCTGGCGACGGGCAGCTTCTTCACCCTGATCGGTGCGTTCAGCCTGATCCGGCTGTCGGAGTTCTTCAAACGCCTGCACGGACCGACCAAGGCCAGCACGCTCGGCGTGGGCTGCATGCTGGTGGCCTCAGTCGGCTATCACGCCTTCAGCGGCACCGACCCGCAACCGCGCGAGTTGCTGATCACCGCCTTCCTGCTGCTCACCGCGCCGATCAGTGCGCACCTGCTGGCCAAGGCCGGCCTGTCACTGCGTCTGGATGAACGCCCGCGACTGCCGGGCGGCGACGAGGATACCCATGTGCCGCCGCGCCCCGACGGCGCGCCCGACGAGAACCACTGAGCATCGCTGCTCGCGCCTGTCAGCTCTCAATGAACGCCAGCGACCACCTCGTCCAGGGCCTGCGCAACGATGCCGTGGCGGCCGACTGGCCTACGATCAGCGACAGCGAGATCGCCTGGTTGCGCGGTCGATTCCCCCAGATCGATGGCGACTCCCGCCTGCTGTGGCGCAGCCCGCGCCCGCTGTCGGCGGCCGCCATTGTCGAAAGCCGGGCGGGACGGGTTTTCGTCAAGCGCCAGCACCGCAGCGTACGCACCGCTGCCAGCCTGACGGAGGAGCATCGCTTCATCGCGCACCTGGGAGCCGCGGGCGTGCCGGTGGTTCACGTCCTGCGCGACCATGGCGGCAGCACCGCGCTGGAGCATGGCGACTGGACCTATGAGGTGCACGCGGTGTGCGCGGGGCTGGACCTGTATCGCGACGCACCCTCGTGGGCTCCACTGACCGACCTCGCCCAGGCGTGGGAGGCCGGCCGGATGCTTGCAACCCTGCATGGTGGATCAACCGGCTACTGCGCGCCCCAGCGCAGTACCCATCTGCTGGTAGCGCGCGACGACCTGATCCGGGCTGCCGATCCGATCGCAACGCTCAAGCGGCAACTGCACGATCGCCCGGCGCTGGCCGACTATCTGGCGAACAAATCCTGGGAGAGCGATCTGCGGCAATCGATGGTGCCGTGGCACGCGGGGATCGCTGCACGCGTGCAAACCGAGCCAGTCCTCTGGGCGCACAACGACTGGCATGCGTCCAACCTGCTCTGGCGCCGGGAGGGTGACGGCATGGTCGTCGACACGGTATTCGACTTCGGACTTGCCTCCCCCACCAGTGCGCTGTTCGACCTGGCCACCGCAATCGAACGCAACGCCATCGCCTGGCTGGCGCCGGAGCGCGACGCGCATGCGGTGCATGCCGATACGGCACTCGCCCTGCTGGATGGCTACCGTCAAGTGCTGCCGCTGTCGGCGCAGCGGGTGCTCCTGCTGGCTGACCTGCTGCCTTTGGTGCACGTGGATTTTGCGCTGTCGGAAGTCGAGTATTTCCACGGCGTCACCGGCTCCAGCGCAGACGCGGACCTGGCCTATCACGACTTCCTGCTCGGTCACGCCGACTGGTTCAGGACGGGTGCCGGGCAGTCGCTGCTGGCGGTGCTGTACGAGGCCGCATGAACCGTCGCGGGCAGGTACGCACCATTTGTGGTGAAATAGCGCCCTGAAGCGGGGGTGCCTGGTTTTTTCAGGCTGAGAGAGTCCCTTGGAACCTGATCCGGTTTGCACCGGCGTAGGGAGCTTTGAGCAGCAGGCACGCCGCCTCCGTGGCACGGTGCGCCTGCGTGCCTTCGCTTCGTCTCCCTCCGCTGATGACGAATCGAATGAACCGCTACCACCGACTCCCGCTGTTGACCGCTGCGCTGTGCGTGGTCCTGCCGCTGCACGCCCACGACGCCGCAGCTGACGCCTTCGACCGCACCCCGACCGAGCTCGCCTCCGTCCAGGTGCAGGCCGACAGACCCGCGACGCAGGACAGCCCCGCGCCATTCAGCAGTTTCGGGGCCGGCGACTGGAAGGACACCCCGGCGTCCACCCGCGTGCTGGACCGCGCGCTGATCGAGGACCGGCAGGTGCGCACCCTGTCGGAGCTGGCCCGCAACGACGACTCTCTGGGCGACAGCTACGCGCCGGTCGGCTACTACCAGAACGTCGCGATCCGCGGGTTTGCGCTGGATACCGGCACCGGCTACCGCTTCAATGGCCTGGCCATCGCTGGTGAGCAACGCGTCCCCCTGGAGCACATCCAACAGGTGGAAATCCTCAAGGGCGCGGCGGGACTGGCGGCGGGCGTCATGGCGCCCGGCGGCATCATCAACTACGTCGGCAAGCGCCCGGCCGAGGTCCGCACGCTGACCCTGGGCACCGACGCCGAAGGGTCGCGCTATGCCGCGGTCGATTTCGGCCACTGGCTGACGCCGCGTTTCGGCGTGCGCCTCAACGCGGCCTGGGATGACAGCGTTTCCTATATCGAGCACGCCGATGGACGGCGCAACTTCTATTCGCTGGCCGCCGACTGGCTGGTAGGCGAGCGCGGCAAGCTGGAGGTCGACGCCAACTACCAGACCAGCGCGCAGCGATCCGCCTCCGGCTACCAGTTGCTGGGCGGGGTGGCGCTGCCAGGCCGCGTCGATCGCGAACACATGCTCGGCTACCAGTCCTGGCAGCAGCCGGTCGGGATCGACAGCACCAACATCACGGCGCTGCACACCTACGACTTCAGCCCGGACTGGCAGTCACGCGTGTCCGCCAGCCAGAGCCGAACGGTGATCGATGACCGCGTCGCCTTTGCCTACGGTTGCTACTACGCCGCGCAATGTGCCGACGGCAACGTGCCGGGCAATGCCTTCGCGCCCAACGGCGACTACGACATCTACGACTACCGCAGCCCCGACGACACCCGTCGAAACCGCGAGGTGCGCGCCGAACTGCGCGGACGTTTCGCGACCGGCGCCATCGGCCATGAACTGACCGTCGGGGTCGACGCGTTCGATCGCACCGTGGACAAGCACCGCAACGTCAACGCCTACGTCGGCACCGGCAACATCCACGATGCGCACGTACCGCAGTTTGCCCCGTCACCGCTGATGCCCGGCCCGTCGGTCCCGCGGTTGGACAGCCGGCAGACGGCGGCCTTCCTGCTGGACCGAATCAGCTTCGGCGATGACTGGCAGTGGCTGCTGGGGGGACGCTATGTGCGCCTGGACGAGCGCAGCTACAGCAAGCGCGGCGCGCCGGAGCGCAACGACACGCTGTCGCGCTTCCTGCCGCAGACGGCGCTGATCTGGAGCGCGAACAGCAGCATCAACGCCTATGCCAGCTACGTGAGCGGCCTCGATCTGGGTCAGGAGGCACCGTTCTGGACCTCCAATGACGGCACCTTCCTGCCGTCGATGCTGTCGCGCCAGATCGAGGTGGGGGCCAAGTTCGCGGCATCGGATGCGCTAAACCTCGGCGCCGCGGTATTCCGCACCACACGGCCCTTCCAGTACGCCAGCCCCGACGGGAGCGATGCGGGTTACACCTTTGTCGAAGCAGGCCGCCAGGTCCATACCGGTCTGGAACTGACCGCCGACGGACGCATCACCGATCGCCTGCACCTGTCCGCCAGCGCAGCGATGCTCCAGGCGCGGGCGCGCGATACCGGCACTCCGGCCTACCACGGCCATCAGTTGATCAATGTGCCCAGGACGCGCGCGAGCGTGCACGTCGACTACCAGCTCCCGTTTGCGCCGGGACTGACCCTTGCCGGCGGCTGGCGCCATGCCTCGTCCAACGTGGCCACCGCTGACGGCCGCACCCGCGCACCCGGCTACAGCGTCGTCGATGCCGGTGTGCGCTTCCGGCACCAGCTGGGCGGGCAGGCCGTCAGCTGGAACCTCTCGGTGGACAACGTCTTCAATCGCTTCTACTGGAGCGATACCGGCAGCAGTTCGGGTGATTACTACCTGTTCCCCGGCGCTCCGCGCCAGCTCCGGCTGGCGGTGACCGTCGCGTTATGAGCGCCAGCGTGCTGGAGTGGTCCGCGGTCGCCTTCAGCATCCTCGGCGTCTGGCTGATGGCGCAGCGGCGCATGCTCGCCTGGCCGGTCGGCGTGGTCTCCGTCGTGCTGTATGCGCTGGTGTTCACCGAGGCCAGGCTTTATTCGGATGCGCTGCTGCAGATCGGGTTCGCCGGCTTCCTGCTGTACGGATGGTGGCACTGGCACCGCCAGGCCCAGCCCGACGGGCGCGTCGTCATCGCCCCGCTGCCGCGAGGACATCGGATCCGCGACCTGGGCATCGGCGTCGCCTTCGGGATCGCGCTGGGGGCGGCAATGCACAGCTTTACCGACGCCGCGCTGCCGTGGCTGGACGCGATGCTCGCCGCGCTCAGCCTGGTTGCGCAATGGTGGCAGGCGCGCCGCCACGCTGCCGCATGGTTGCTGTGGATCGCGGTCGACGTGGTGTATGTCGGCATGTACGTGGTCAAGTCACTCGACCTGACCGCCGCGCTCTACCTGGTGTTCCTCGGGTTGGCCGTAAACGGGTTGCGGGCGTGGACGGCAGCCGGGAAAGAACCACACCGCCTGGGCAGCGCGAATCAGTAACCCGAAGCGGCGGCGGTCCGCTACGCAGGGCTGCACGCTCAGCTGCAGCCCTCGACGTAGTCCACTTGCGGCGGCGATCCGACCCGCCATTCGGTCACGGTGCCGGCGGCATCGGTCTCAAAAACAAGCACGTGCGGGCCACCGCCTTCCTCGACCCGCAGATACTGGCCTTCGGGGACGTATTTGTGCGCCGACGAGGTGACCTTGCCGGGATACAGGGCGTCGATCTGCGCGGTGTCCATGCCGCGCTTGCCGCCGCCGGGGGCGACGATGTCTGCATCGGCTACCGAGTAGCGCACGAACGAACCGTCCTCGAACATCATCGCAAAGCGCGAGATATCCGTCTGTCCCGCCGGGCTGAGGTGGTAGCAACTGGAGCCTTGCTCTGCCGAGCCCACGAGCTCGCCGGTCCAAACCAGTTTCACCTGTTCGTCGTCCATCCCGAATTGGGCGTCCCCGAAACCGTCCCAGTGCGCCTGGCTGTCCGCCGCAGGACCGTGGCCAGGCATGATGCTGCCCGGCGGCGCGGTGGCCGGAGGCACGTCCTCGTAGGGCTGGTCCATCCGACCGGGAGCGGGGGATTCCGTGTTGGCGACATCGGTCCGGGCGCCTTCCGGCGCAGGAGCGTTGCACGCCGTCAGGGCCAGAACGACCGCGAGGGACACAGCGGTCGGAAACAATCGATAAGCGCGCATTCCAATCTCCCGTCAGCAATGACGGCGAGGCTAGCGGGTCGGCGTGAACGCGGCGAGAGGCCGCGCGCGCGGGCTAGACGCGCGGGCTAGAGTCGAGGGCCTGCGGGTCGGGCCCTCAGCCGATGAAGTGCTTTTCCAGACCCGCCCAGCACGCCTGGTAATCGCGCTGCCGATGCCTGGCCGCCAGCGCCTGCGTCGTCGGCCGGATCACCGCCCGCGTCTCGAACATGAAAGCCATCGTCCCGCTGATGACGTCCGGCATGGACAGGTCGGCTTTGGACGCCTTGTCGAAGGTCGCCGCGTCCGGCCCGTGCCCCGTCATCGAGTTGTGCAGCGAACTGCCGCCGGGCACGAAGCCCTCGGCCTTGGCGTCGTACGCGCCGTGGATCAGGCCCATGTACTCGCTGGCGATGTTTCGATGGAACCAAGGCGGCCGGAACGTGTCCTGGGCCACCAGCCAGCGCGGCGGGAAGATCGCAAAATCGATGTTGCTGGTGCCCGGCGTGTCGCTGGGCGAGTGCAGCACGAGGAAGATGCTCGGATCCGGGTGGTCGTAGCTGATCGTGCCGATCGTGTTGAAGCGGCGCAGGTCGTATTTGCATGGCGCGTAATTGCCGTGCCAGCCGACGACGTCCAGCGGCGAATGGCCGATGTCTGCGCGCCACAGGTGGCCCTGGAACTTGCCGATCAGCTCGAACGGCTTGCCCTCGGGCGCATCGATGTCTTCGAAGGCGGCCTCGGGGATCAGGAAATCGCGCGCATTCGCCAGACCATTGCTGCCGATCGGGCCCAGATCGGGCAGCCGGAACATCGCACCGAAGTTCTCGCACACATAGCCCCGGGCGGTCCCGTCGAGCAGCTCGACCCGGAAACGCACGCCACGCGGAATCAGCGCAATCTCCTGCGGCTCGACCTCCAGCACGCCCAGCTCGGTGGCGATGCGCAGGCGACCGAGCTGGGGAACGATCAGCAGCTCGCCGTCGGCGTTGTAGAAAAAGCGGTCCTGCATCGACCGGTTCGCCGCGTACAGGTGGATGCCGATGCCGGCCTGCGCCTCGGCCGAGCCGTTGCCGGCCATGGTGAACAGGCCCTCGGCGAAGTCGGTGGGCGGCTCGGGCATCGGCAGCGGGTCCCAGCGCAGCTGGTCGGGGGTGACCGGGCCGGACTGGAAGTCATTGTGGAAGCGCGGCTGCTCGAACGGTGAGAACGCCCCGTGCATCGCCGCCGGGCGGATCCGGTACAGCCAGCTGCGCCGGTTGGCATGCCGAGGCGCGGTGAACGCCGTGCCGGTCAGCTGCTCGGCGTAGAGCCCGTGGGCGACCTTCTGCGGCGAGTTGCGCCCTTCCGGCAGCGTGCCGGGCAGCGCCTGCGTGGCGAACTCGTTACCGAAGCCGCTCATGTATCCGTTTCCGTGCACGCTCCGCTCCTCACCCGATTTGACGACGACGCACCGCGCCGCCTTAGATGCCCGAACCGCGACCGGCGCAACGCCGGCCACGGGAAACCGCTGCCGCCTCGTGATCAGAGCACGCCGCGCTTCATCTGGTCACGCTCGATGCTCTCGAACAGCGCCTGGAAGTTGCCCTCGCCGAAGCCCTCGTTGCCCTTGCGCTGGATGATCTCGAAGAAGATCGGTCCGATCGCATTGGTGGTGAAGATCTGCAGCAGCTTGCGCTGCTTGGTCTCAGGATCCGCGTCGATCAGGATCTTGTTGCGGGCCAGGCGCGCGACGTCCTCGCCGTGGTTGGGGATGCGCTGGTCGATCACCTCGAAGTAGGCATCCGGCGTGTCAAGGAACTCGACGCCCGCCTCGCGCATCTTCTCCACCGTCTCGTAGATGTCGTCGGTGAAGCAGGCGATGTGCTGGATGCCCTCGCCCTTGTACGCGTCCAGGTACTCGTTGATCTGGCTCTTCGGATCGTCGGACTCGTTCAGCGGAATGCGCACGATGCCGTCCGGCGCGGTCATCGCCTTCGACACCAGACCGGTCTTGGCGCCCTTGATGTCGAAGTAGCGGATCTCGCGGAAGTTGAACAGCTTCTCGTAGTACTCCGACCACTTGGCCATGTTGCCGAAGTACAGGTTGTGGGTCAGGTGGTCGATGAAGGTCAGCCCGAACCCGACCGGGTTCTGGTCCGCACCCTGCACCGGCAGGAAGTCGGTGTAGGCGCTGCCCTTCGCGCCGTACTGGTCGACCAGGTACAGCATGCAGTCGCCGATGCCCTTGATCACCGGCGCATCGATGGCCCTGGTGTCGGCCTTGTGGGTGATCGCTTCGCCGCCGTTGCTCAGCACCGTGGAATACACGTGGTCGGCGGGCTGCTTGAAGCGGATCGCAAAGCCGGTGGCGCAGGGGCCGTGGGCCTTGGCGAAGTCGGCGGCAAAGCTGTCGGGATCGTCGTTGACCAGCAGGTTGACGCCGCCCTGGCGGTACAGCGTGATTGGCCGAGTCTTGTGCTGCATCACGGCGGTGAAGCCGAGCTTGCGGAAGTAGTCGTGCAGCATCTCGCCCTGGCCCTGCGGCGCGGCGAACTCGACGAACTCGAAGCCGTCGATACCCAGCGGGTTTTCAAACGTGGTGACCTGCATGCCGAGGTTGGGCTGTGCGCTCATGGGAACTCCTGGGGGACGTGCGGCTGGGCGGGATTGCACCTGCGCCGGATAAGAGCGTTATAGTTTCATATGAAACCATATGCAAGGTGCGATGCAGCATGAACAGCGAGCCTCCCGGCCCCGCGCAGCTCGAACTGGAGCGCTTTCTTCCCTATCGGCTGTCGGTGCTGTCCAACCGCCTCAGTGCCGCGATTGCGCGGCTCTACGCCGAGCGTTTCTCGCTGGGGATGACGGAATGGCGGGTGATGGCAGTGCTGGGCCGTTACCCGGACCTGTCCGCCAGCGAGGTTACCGGGCGCACCGCCATGGACAAGGTCGCCGTCAGCCGCGCGGTCGCCCGCCTGATCGAAGCGGGCTGGCTGGAGCGCAGTCTGCATGCCGAGGACCGCAGGCGCTCCGTGCTGCGCCTGAGCACCGCCGGCCATGCGGTGTATGACGAGGTGGCGCCGATGGCGCTGGAGTTCGAACAGCGCCTGTTTGGTGACATCGATCCCGCGCAGCTGACCCGACTGTTTGACCTGCTGGACCGCCTGGACGCCCTCGACATCGAAGCTGACGCAGAGCACGAAGCCGATGCGGACTCGGAACCTGCGTCCGGCCGGGCGTCCGGCGTCACCAAATAGCACCGCCATAACGCAGGACGGCGACCCGAGGGCCGCCGTCCTGTTTCCCGGGCCCGCCTCCGATGACGACGGCCCGGACCACTTCCAGTTCAAATTCCGGCGTTACTTCTGCTCGCGCTCCGGATGGGTACCGGCCGCTGCCGGCTCGCCTATTTCGTTCTGGCCTGCCAGTGCGTAGTCCACGCCGTTGATATCCACGCCTTCGTGCATCAGGCGCCGGACCAGCGGCGATATCACAATCACGGCCACGCCGACGCCGATCGCGACCCAGCCGATGGTGGCGTAGACCGACAGCACGGGCGCGGCGTCGGTGAGGCCCTCATCGCCCCCGCCTCCGGTCGCGCTGGCGATCAGGCCGGCAATGAAGTTGCCCGCCGCGCTGGACAGGAACCACGTACCCATCATCAGGCTCAGCATGCTGGCAGGCGCCAGCTTGGTCATTGCCGACAAGCCCACGGGCGACAGGCACAGCTCACCCATCGTGTGCAGCAGGTAGATCAGGAAGATGAAGATCACCGGGGTCATGTTGTCCGTCCCGACGGCCGCGGCGCCGGCGACCAGCACCAGGAAACCGCCGCCCAGCTGGACCAGGCCCAGGCCGAACTTGGCCGGGGTGGAGGGCTCCAGGCCGCGTCGCGCCAGCCAGGTCCACAGCCAGGCGAAGATCGGCGCCAGGGTGATGATGTAGATCGAGTTGATCGACTGGAACATGCTGGCCGGCACGGTCCAACCGAACAGCACACGATCCACATGGCGGTCGGTGAACACGTTCAGCGACGAACCCGCCTGCTCGAACAGCGCCCAGAACAGCGGCTGCAGGCCGATCAGGAACATCGCCGCGAGGATGCGGTCGCGCGCGATCTTGTCCAGCTTGGCCACCACGTTGTAGAGCAGCCAGATGACCACCAGTGCGCCGGTGACCCCCAGCAGACCGCCCACCACGGACTGGTACTGGACCAGGAACCACACCAGCACGACACCGGCCAGCGAGCCCAAGTAGATCAACCACTCAGTCGGCAGGCCGGCCACGCTGCGACGCGCGAGCAGCTCGGCATCAGGAGCCTCGCCCTTGCCTTGCAGGTACGGCCGGCCGAGGACGAACACCAGCAGGCCCAGCAGCATGCCGACGCCAGCCAGTCCAAAGCCCCAGCTCCAGCCCCAGTCTTCGCTTTGCCCCAGATAGCCCACCAGCAGCGAGCCCAACGCCGCACCGACGTTGATGCCCATGTAGAAGATCGTGAACGCCGGATCGCGTCGTGCGTCGCCTTGGCGGTAAAGCTGCCCGACGAGCACCGAGATGTTGGCCTTCAGGAAGCCCACGCCCATGATGATGAAGGCCAGTGCCAGCCAGAAAATATCGATGTGGATGGAGGACTGCATCATCGTGGCATCGAGGCCCGCAGCCGGCCCGGGACCCTCGAACGCCATCAACCCATGGCCGATCACCAGCAGGATCGCGCCGAACTGCACGGCCTTGCGTTGCCCCAGCCAGCGATCCGCGATGTAGCCGCCCACCACCGGGGTGATATAGACCAGCGCGGTGTAGGCGCCGTAAATGACGTAGGCCTTCTCTTCCGCGAACAGCCAATGCTGCAGCAGGTAGAAAACCAGGATGGCCCGCATGCCGTAGTAGGAAAAGCGCTCCCACATCTCGGCGAAGAACAGCACGAACAGACCGCGCGGATGGCCGAGGAAGGTCTTTTCCCCGATGTTGGAACCTGGATGGCTGGCCACTGCTGTTGCTTCTCCCCGGGAAGTGGTCGACGCCGTGACGGCCGCCTGTCTGGAAATGCCCTGACCGCTGCGCGGCATTCAGTACGGGCGGGTCCGACCGGCAGCTCGCCGGACGAAGCGACTAGGTTTAACCACCACGCGCTGGCGCGTCAACCGCGGTGAAGGCTGAATGGGGGTCAGTCGATGCCGATCCGGGTCCTTACCTCGAACAGCTCCGGGAAGAACGTCAGGTCCAGGGCCTTCTTCAGGAAGTCCACGCCGGATGAGCCACCCGTGCCGCGCTTGAAGCCGATGATCCGCATCACCGTGCGCATGTGGCGGAAGCGCCAGAGCTGGAACTGGCTCTCCAGGTCGACCAGGTCCTCGCACAGGTGGTAGGCCTGCCAGTGGTCGCTGGACTCCTCGTAGATCCGCTCGAGTACGGGCAGCAAGGCGGGGTCCGATACGTGGCTGCGGGTCCAGTCCCGATCCAGCAGGTGCGCGGGCACGTCGTGGCCGTGGCGGGCCAGATAGCGCAGCGCCTCGTCGTACAGGCTCGGGCCCTCCAGGGCGGCGCGCAGCGTGGCCTCGGCTGCCGGATCATGGGCGAAGACCTGCAGCATGCCGGCGTTCTTGTTGCCGAGCAGGAACTCCATCTCGCGGTATTGCAGCGACTGGAAGCCTGAAGACGGGCCCAGCGTGTCGCGGAATTTCATGTAGTCCGCCGGCGTCAGCGTTTCCAGCACCGACCACATCTCGGTCAGTTGCCGGAGCACCTGCTTGCAACGCGCGAATCCCTTCTGGCAGGCGCCCAGGTCATCGGCGCGCAGATGGACAATCGCCGCCTTCAACTCGTGGATGATCAGCTTCAGCCACAGCTCGGACACCTGATGCTGGACGATGAACAGCATCTCGTCGTGTTCGGGCGGATCGGACACCGGCTTCTGCGCATCGAGCAGGCGGTCCAGGTGCAGGTAACCGCCGTAGCTCATCCGTCCGGCCAGATCGGTGTGGATGCCGGTTTCCAGTGCGCGCTCGTTGGTGTCCGAAGTCATGACCGCTCCCTCAGCTAACTCCCAAGCCTAACCCATCAAAACGACGTAGCGACGGGTTTTGCCGCAGCGCGCAACGGTCTTTCAACGTTGGGCCGGTATCATGGGCGACTTTCGTGGGCTCCTGGGAATCAAGCAATGAAGGTTGCTGCGACATTTGAAATCAAGTACATGCAATACCTTGGCGAAGACGGCAAGCCGGTCGGCGAGCTGCCCGAGGCTTTCCGCGATCCCAAGGCGCTGGTGCCGCTGTTCAAGCAGATGCTCTTCGTGCGCACCTTTGACAGCAAGGCTATCAAGCTGCAGCGCACCGGCAAGCTGGGGACCTACGCGGCCAGCCTGGGGCATGAGGCCACCCACGTCGGCATCGGCGCCTCGATGAGGCCCGAGGACGTGTTCGCGCCGAGCTACCGCGAGTACGGCGCCCAGTTCATGCGCGGGGTGAAGCCGCGCGAAGTACTGCTGTACTGGGGCGGCGACGAGCGTGGCAACGACTTCGCCGACGCGCCGCACGATTACCCCTGGTGCGTGCCGATCTCGACCCAGTGCCTGATGGCGGCCGGTGCGGCGCTGTCGTTCAAGCTGCGCAAGCAGCCGCGCGTTGCGGTCGCCTGCTGTGGCGATGGCGGCTCGTCGAAGACCGATTTCTACGCCGCATTGAACTCCGCCGGCGCGTTCACATCGCCGCTGGTGCTGTGCGTGATCAACAACGGCTGGGCGATCTCCGTGCCGCGCCACGCCCAGACCGGCGCCGAGACCCTTGCCCAGAAGGGCCTGGCCGGCGGCCTGCATTGCCTGCAGGTCGATGGCAACGACCTCATCGCGGTGCTGGAGGCGATGCGCCTGGCCACCGAGCGCGCGCGCAACGGCGAAGGCGGCACCGTGCTGGAGTTCATGACCTACCGCCTGCACGACCACACCACCGCCGACGACGCCCGCCGCTACCGTGACGAAGCCGAGGTCAAGGACGGCTGGACCCGCGAGCCGATGCTGCGCCTGCGCACCTACCTGACCGACCAGGGCCTGTGGTCGGAAGAGCAGGAAGCGGAGTGGATCGAGGAGTGCGGTCGCCTGGTCGACATCGAGATCAACGCCTATCTGGAAACCCCGGTGCAGCCGGTCGAGGCGATGTTCGACTACCTCTACGCCGATCCGCCACCGGACCTGCTGGAACAGCGCCAACAAGCCATCGACCGGGAGGGCCGGGCATGAGCACCACCACCAATGCACCTGCCGCGATCACCCTGATCGAGGCACTGACCCAGGCCATGGACTACGAGTTGCGCGCCGATGACAGCGTCGTGGTGCTGGGCGAGGACGTCGGCGTCAACGGCGGCGTGTTCCGCGCTACCGCCGGCCTGCACGCCAAGTTCGGCTCCGAGCGCATCATCGACACGCCGCTGGACGAGACCACCATCGCCGGCCTGACCGTCGGCATGGCCAGCCAGGGTATGCGCCCGATCGCCGAGGCCCAGTTCGACGGCTTCATGTACCCGATGGTCGACTTCATCGTCTGCCACGCCGCGCGCATGCGCTATCGCACCCGCGGCCGGCTGACCTGCCCGATGGTGCTGCGCGTGCCCTGGGGCGGCGGCATCCGTGCGCCGGAGCACCACAGCGAGGCCAACGAGGCGATCTTCACCAACGTGCCCGGCCTGCGCGTGGTCATGCCGTCATCGCCGCAGCGCGCCTACGGCATGCTGCTGGCGGCGATCCGCGAGCCCGACCCGGTGATCTTCTTCGAACCCAAGCGCATCTACCGCCAGTACAAGGAGGTCGTGCCCGACGACGGCGAGGCCCTGCCGCTGGACGTCTGCTACGTGCTGCGCGACGGCACCGACGTGACCCTGGTGACCTGGGGCGCGCAGGTGAAGGAAGCGCTGGAGGCCGCCGAGAAGCTGGACGCCGAAGGGATCAGCGCCGAGGTCATCGACGTCGCCACCCTGCGACCGCTGGACTTCGCGACAATCGCCGAGTCGGTGTCCAGGACCGGCCGCTGCGTGATCGTGCACGAGGCGCCCAAGACCGCCGGCTTCGGCGCGGAGATCGCCGCGCGTCTGGCCGAGGAGTCGATGTACGACCTGGTCGCCCCGGTCGAGCGCGTCACCGGCTACGACACCCACATCCCGCTGTTCCGCCTGGAGATGAAGTACTTGCCCAGCGTTGAGCGGGTGGTCGAGGCGGCCCGGCGCGCGATGGCGGCCAGCTGAGCCAACGCGCCAGAATTCCACCGATGCCATGCCGGGCGCCCGGGCGCCCACGCAGATAGGCCCAAGCACATAGAAGGACTGCCATGAGCAACAAGAACACGTTCTACCTGCCCGATCTGGGCGAGGGCCTGCCGGACGCGACCATCGTGGAATGGTCGGTAAAGGTGGGCGACACCATCCGCCTGGACGAGGCGCTGGTCTCGATGGAAACCGCCAAGGCCGTGGTCGAGGTGCCGTCCCCGGTCTCGGGCAAGGTGACCAGGCTGGCTGGTGAAGCCGGCGATGTCATCACCACCGGAGCGATGCTGGCCGAGTTCGAGGTGGATGCCTCGCTTCCGCAGCGCTCCGCCGGACAGGACACCGGCCACGGCCACGGCCCGCCTCCGCCGGGCAAGGGCGTGGGCAGCGAGGATCCGGCCAGCGATGACAAGGTGGTTGCCTCCGACGATGGCGGCGCGATCAGCGATAAGGGTGAGACACCGCCGGAAGGCGAGCCCCGCGCTGACAGCGGCACCGTCGTTGGCGCGATGCAGTCCTCCGATGCCATCCGCAGCGAGCAGGCCAGCACCGTGGGCGGCGTCAAGGCGATGCCGGCGGTGCGCGCACTGGCGCGCAAGCTGAAGGTCGACCTGGCACGGGTTACCGCGACCGGCACCGACGGCGTGGTCACCATGGCCGACGTCAAGCAGGCCGCGGCCGACGGCAGCGCGGCCGTGGGCGCGGCACCGGCCCGACAGGCACCCGCTGCTGCGCCGGCCCCGGCTGCACAGACTTCCGCAGCGCCCGCTGCCGCCCGCAGCACGCTGTCGCAGTCGGGCAAGCCGATGCGCACCCAGCCGCCGGGCGTCGCCGCCAGCGGCCAGCCCGAGCAGCTCAAGGGCGTGCGTCGCAACATGGCCCGGGTGATGGCCGCCGCGCACGCGCAGGTCGTGCCGACAACCCTGGTCGATGACGCCGACCTGCATGGGTGGATCGGCAAGCAGGACATCACCGCGCGCCTGATCCGCGCCATCTGCAATGCCTGCAAGGAAGTCCCGGCGCTCAACGCGTGGTTCGATGGCGACAAGCTGGTGCGCACGATGCATCCGCATGTCGACATCGGCATTGCGGTGGACACCGACGATGGTTTGTTCGTGCCCGCCCTGCGCAACGCGGACGTGCTCGACGGCAACGGCATCCGTTCGGCGATCAAGCGCCTGCGCGCGCAGGTCGAGGACCGTTCGATCCCGGCCAGCGAGCTGTCGGGCTACACCATCAGCCTGTCCAACTTCGGCATGTTCGCCGGCCGCTACGCCACGCCGGTGGTGGTACCGCCGACGGTGGCGATCGTGGGCGCGGGCAAGCTCTCCCACGACGTTGTGGCGGTGATCGGTGGCATCGAGGTGCACCGGCGGATGCCGATCTCGCTGACCTTCGACCATCGCGCCGCAACCGGTGGCGAGGCCGCGCGGTTCCTGAAGGCGCTGCTGGACGACCTGGCGCTGCCCAACTGACCGAAGACTCCGGCCTTTGGCAGCCGCTGTAACGCATGAAGCCGGGGCGACCCGGCTTCATGCTGTGTGCGGTGACGGTTGGAGTCCAACTTCCGCGGGCGGGCGCGGCCGACGCGGTCATCTGCGCATCAGAATCTAGCGCGCGTCCGCTGCCTTCTGCGCCGCCTTTCGGGCATCTTCCGCGGCCAGCGTGGCCAAAGCCCCGCGCACCTCGTCGGCAAGAACACCCTCGCCCAGCGTGAGCGCGGGATCGGCCGACACGTAACCTTCGCGGCGCAGGACCGCGATGTGCTGGCCGGCATCGCGCGGCGAATCAAAACCGCCGCTCTGCAGCAGAACGCGCTCGTCGACCATCAGCTTGAAGTAGAACCGCCCGTCGTCCTCGCGGTACTGCTTGAACACGGGCAGTGAAGGCTTCCCGGGGGCCACAGGGACGTCTACCGTGCCGGCGTGCGACAACGGACGCAGACCGACGGCCTCGCGCAGCGCCGCCAGGCGCGGGGCTGCCAGCTGGCGACGCAGCCTGGAGGCGCCATCGCGCAGGATTGTCTCGATTTCGCTCGGCCTCGCCATCAACGACTCGTACTTCTCGCGCAGCGGCGAGATTTCCGCGTCGATGCGCTCAAACAGCGCCTCTTTCGCCTCGCCCCACGCAATCCCGTCTGCAAACGCCTGCCGCATCGATGCGGTTTCGCCTGCATCCGCAAACGCCTGGTAGAGCTGGAAAACGTTGGAGGAGTCCGCATCCTTGGCCTCGCCCGGCGCCAGCGAGTCGGTCACGATCGAATAGATCAGCTTCTTCAGCTCCGGACGCGGGCAGAACAGGGGGATGGTGTTGTCGTAACTCTTGCTCATCTTGCGTCCATCGAGGCCGGGCAAGGTCGCCACCTGTTCCTCGATCACCGCTTCGGGCAACACGAAGTGGTCCTCGCCGGTGCCGGCGTACAGATGGTTGAAGCGCTGCGCAAAGTCGCGCGCCATCTCGATGTGCTGGATCTGGTCGCGCCCCACCGGCACTTTCTGCGCATTGAACAGGAGGATGTCGGCGGCCATCAGCACCGGGTACATGAAGAGACCGGCGGAGATCCCGGCGTCATCGTCCTCTCCTGCCTCGCGGTTCTTGTCCACCGAGGCCTTGTAGGCGTGCGCGCGGTTGAGCACGCCCTTGCCGGCGACGCAGGTCAGCAGCCAGTTCAACTCGGTGGTTTCGGGCACATCGGACTGGCGGTAGAACCAGACCGTGTCCGGCGCCAGGCCGCAGGCCAGCCACGTCGCAGCGATTTCCAGCGTCGAACGCTGCACCCGCGCCGGATCCTGCACCTTGATCAGGGCGTGGTAGTCGGCGAGGAAATAGAACGCTTCCACGTCCGTGCGAAGGCTGCTGGCGACAGCGGGCCGGATCGCGCCGACGTAGTTGCCAAGATGCGGAGTACCGGAGGTGGTGATGCCAGTGAGGACGCGGGTGGGCTGCATTTGGTGAACGGGATTGGCGGCGGGCCAGTGTACCCGGCAGATGCGGCGCAACAGGGCGCGCCGGGTTGCTCGGCGTCCAGGCAATAAAAAACGGGCCGGTTTCCCGGCCCGTTGGCTATGCGACTTGCGACGTCAACCGTCGGCTGTCAGCACGGCCGTGCAACCCACTGTGCAATCAATCAAGCGTGCGGCCGAAGTTCGACACTTCTTCCTCGGCGCGCTCGCGGGTCCAGCCGTACTGCTCCTGCAGCTTGCCCGCCAGATACTCCGAGTTGCCTTCGGCAACGTCGAACACGTCGTCGGTCAGGTCGCCCCACTTGGCCTTCGCCTTGCCTTTCACCTGGGTCCACTTGCCGGCAATGATGTCCTTGTTCATGGTGTCTAACCTCGTATATCTATGGGGGAAAATGCGGTTCGTTGACCACGCATCCACCTTCGCAGAATGCATGTTCAGGGCGAGTCATCGCCGCGTCACGAGACCCTTCATCATCCTGAACGTCGCTGTTTCCCAGACAACAAAAAGCCGGGTTGCCCCGGCTCCCTGTCACGCTCAAGCCGCATGCAGCGGCTCAATCGTTCAAATCGAAATCAGCAACGACCGTCCTTGCAGTCCTCGGCCTTCTTCTCAACCTTCTCGCCAGCCTTCTGCACGTCCTGGCCGGCACCGGCCATGGTGTTGCACGCGGTCAGCATTCCGAGCGAAAACATCGACACCATCATCAGGGCAATAACACGCTTCATCGCTTTCTCCTGTTAGCCGGGGCCGACCAGAATGGCCGGCTCACCTGGGTGGAATGGATCGGATCGCTTATGTCTGCGACCTTGGCGACATCATCGCGTGACCGGATGTGAAGTCGGCGTGCACCACCGTGCAACCAAGGTAAAAAACCGGGCCGGCGTTCAGGCCCGCATCAGCGTGGATTTACCGAACAGGCTTTCCACCAGATCGACCGCCACCAGTGCCGTCATGTTGTCGCGATCAAGGATGGGATTGAGCTCCATGATGTCCAGCGATGCCATCCGTCCGCTGTCGGCGATCATCTCCATAACCAGTTGCGCTTCACGGTAGTTGGGACCGCCAGGCACCGTCGTGCCGACGCCTGGAGCCACGCTGGGGTCGAGGAAGTCGACATCGAAGCTGACATGCAGGTGGGTGTCATCGTCCATTCCCGCCAGCGCCTCTTCCATGACCCGCTTCATGCCGACCTCGTCGATGTAGCGCATGTCGTAGACGTCCAGACCATGTTCCTTTATGAGCTTTTTCTCGCCATCATCGACCGAGCGGATGCCTACCTGGCGCACAGCCGAGGCATCCATCGCCGGCGCGTCGCCCCCCAGATGCGTGAGCGAGCGTGGGCCCAGACCGCACAGGCAGGCGACCGGCATGCCGTGGATATTGCCCGACGGGGTCACCTCGCTGGTGTTGAAGTCGGCGTGCGCATCCAGCCACAGCAGGCGCAGCTTCTTGCCGGTTTCGCGGCAATGGCGCGCCACCGCGGTGACCGAACCGATGCCCAGGCAGTGATCGCCACCGAGCAGGATCGGCATGCGGCCTGCGGAAAGTTCGGCATACACCGCTTCCATCGCCAGCCGGTTCCACTCGGTGACTTCGTCGATGTGGCGGTAGCCATCAACCGGTCCGGTCCAGGGATTGCGAGGTCCGTCCAGGTTGCCGCGATCGACGACATCGACGCCGCGCGCCTGCAGGGCTTCGCCAAGACCGGCGATACGAAGCGCCTCCGGGCCCAGGCGTCCGCCCTGGTGACCCGCGCCCACGTCCGTGGGTGCACCGATGATCGAGACGGGTGAGTAGCTGCGCTTCATGCTGACCTCCATGCCTTGGTGCCGGCTGTCAGAGTCGAACTGACGACCTACCGCTTACAAGGCGGTTGCTCTACCAACTGAGCTAAGCCGGCGAAACTCCCATTCTACCGCGCCGCGGGATTATCCCCCACTACCACCGCTTCGGGTCCGGCAGACGGAGCCAGACTTTCGCAATCGATCGGCTGCGTGCGCGCGGCGCCCAGTTGACTTCGAACCGCTTCAGCAATGAAAGCCGCATCGGCGCCCACATCCAGCCAGTACTCTTCCGGGCCGGCTCCCACCGGGTCGACGGCAGCGTCAAACCCCGCCTTGCGCAGCGTTTCCGCGCGTGCCCGCGCCGCCTGCTCGTTACGGAACAGGCCCAGCGCAATCGCGTTCGCGTCGACGCCGTCGCGGATGACGTAGTAGTCCTTGAAGCCGGCGGCAACAATGCGCTTGGCCACGATGTCGGTCTCGGCCGCGCTGGGCAAAGGCGGCAACAGGACCCGCCAGCTGCGCGGCGGGCGCCCCGGCTCCGCGCGGACCGCGGTCGTGAGCACAGCCACAGCGGCTTCACCGTCGACCAGACCTTCAAGCTGCACGCGCTTGCCCACGGCTGACGCTACCTCCGCGGTGTCGTAGGGGCCGAAAGCCGCGCACTGGACGATATCGAGCGGGATCGTTGGCTCCCTTACAGGTGCCGGCTTGCTCGGCTCGGCGAGCTCGGTCACCAGTTGCAGGCGCTCCACACCCGGCGGGATATCGACCGGCGCGGCAGTCGGTGCCGGGCCGGCCGCCAACACCCCCCACAGCGCGACGCCCAGGTTGAGTACCAGCAGCAGGATGACGAGGGCGCGTATCAACATGGCGGCGATTGTAGCCGTCGGTTCCGCGCAGGCGGGCTCAAGCCGGTTTCTCGATCGCGGCCCATTGCGCGAGGCCCTCCAGGACCAGACGCGGCGACCAGCGGGCCTGCGGCAGCAACGACCGCAGCTCCTCCCCGCCACCGCCATGCAGATACAGCGCTGGCGCAGTGCCCAGGCGCGACCCGGCATCCGCCAGGCTGCGCTGGATCAGGCCCAGCGCTGCTCCGACGCATCCGGAAGCCAGGGCATCGGGCGTGTCGACGGCGAACTCGACGTAGCTGCCACCGCAGGCCGGCAGTTGTGCCACCTGCCGGTTGAGCGCCTGGCGCATCACAGTGGGCGATGGCGCGATGCGCCCGCCAAGGTGTTGCCCCTGCGCGTCAATCAGGTCCAGGGTCAGGGCCGTGCCCACACCGCATACCAGCACCGGTTCATGCTCGACGCGCGCGGCATGAGCGCGAGCGGCAATCATTGCAAGAAAACGGTCGACTCCCAGCCGCGCCGGATCGGCGTAGGCGATCCGCAGATCGCCCCAACGACGCTGGGTGCGGGCCAGCGAAATGCGTTGGCAGCGCGCCGCCAGCACATCCAGCAGCCCGACCCGCAAAGCTTCATCGGTAACACTGGCGAGATAGGCGACCTCCATCTCCGGCGGCAGGCGGGCCGCCAATGCGGCCATATCGGCACCGCGATGCTCCAGGGCGATCGACTCGCCTGCTTCGCCGTTCGCCTGCAGCGGAGCGATTTTCAGGCGCGTGTTGCCAAGGTCGAGTACCCAGCGCTGCACGCTCATGAATCCGCCTTGACCCTGCGCACGCTCACCTCGCCGGCGTGGAAACAGCGCTCGGCGCCATCGCCCGTCCGTACGCGCAGGGAGCCGTCTCCCGCCAGTCCAAGGGCCACCCCGTCGATGCAGCTGGTTTCGCTGCTGATCCGCACCGGCTGGCCGGCGATCGCGTCCATTGCCGCGTAGCGAGTCAGGAATCCGCAAAGCCCGTCCCGGTTGAACTCATCCAGCGCCGGTACCCAGCGCGCGATGATCGCCGCCGCGATGGCACTGCGCGGCGGCGTGGCAACCGGCAGTTGCGCCAGATCGCACCAGGACTGGTCGATAAGGACACCGAAGCGCTCCGGCATGCGTACGTTCAAGCCAAGCCCGATCACCGCACGCGCGGGTCCGGCGTGGTCGCCGCCGCCGTCGACGAGCAGCCCGCCCAGCTTGCGCAGGTCGCCATCCGCCGCCGGGACGACCAGATCGTTCGGCCATTTCAGCCGCACCATGCCGTAACCGAGTGCGTGGAGCGCATCAACCGTAGCCACGCCGGCCACCAGGCTCAGTCCACCCAGCCGTGCCCAGCCACCACCGAACGTGCGCGCCAGCGACAGGTAAACATGGGCGCCCAGTGGCGAACTCCACTCCTTGCCGCGGCGGCCGCGACCAGCCGTCTGGCGTTCGGCGAGCAGCACGCTGGCCGCGCCATCCGCGGCGCCCGGACGTCGTTGCAGCTCGCTGTTGGTGGAGCCCAGTACCCAGGCGACTTCCAGCGAGGCGATTCGCGCCCGTACCGGCGCGGGCAGCGCCCCGACAATGGCGTGGTTGTCGAGGAGGTCGAAGGGTTGAGTCAGCCGATAGCCGCCGTCGATCTCTTCGTCGATCGGAACCCCTGCTCGCTGCAGGTCCTGGACGCGTTGCCAGAGGGCGGCGGCGTCCGACCCGTCATTCCCGGCCCGGGCGTCAGCCGGGATCGGTCCCTCAATGAGGCGGGCGAGCAGCGCGCGCTCGTCCGCCGGCTCGTTGGCTGGACTTTCCGCGCTCGACGCGCCGACAGTGGTGGGTGGAGCTGCCATGCGACCGATTATGCGCGAGTGGCGCGCCGGGCTGCTGACGCAGGCTTCTGGTCCAAGCCTGTAACGGAACAATACCCAGCTCCCATCCATATGACGTCGGGTCATATTCGTCAAGTCGTTTCGCGTTATAGTCAAGCACTGGCTGGGACCTGCCCGGCCGACCGAGGTGCCTATGCTCCGGATCTCCATGTTCCTGTTGATCGCCTTGATGAGCTCGGCGGCAGTGGCCGGCGAGGGCAGCATGAGTGCACCCGATGGCTCCGATTGTCCCCCGGGCAGCAGCGCTGAGCGCGAAGCCCCGGCGGCCGCCGCCGCCGACCGCACGGCGCCTTCGCGTGAGAGCAAGCTGACCCCTGACATCCACGGCGATCTGCCGACCAACCGGTCCCAGTCGACCCGTTGGCACAGTTTCCTGCCGGGCATGTTCCGCTAGGACGCATCCCTTTTGCCGGGCTGGGTTGCGCCGGACCCATCGCTTCAAAGTGCTTTGATCCAAATCCTGTGATCCGTCTGATGCGCCGCTGGTGGCGCCCTCCGGCGCCCATCGATGCGTCGGTCTGGGCCGAAGTGCGCGTTGCGCTCCCGTGGGTCGCCGCGCTGGACGGCGAACGGGACCAGCGTCTGCACGCACTCGCCTCCCTCTTCCTCAACGAGAAGACCATCACGCCGGTGGCCGGGCTTCAGCTCGGTCGGACGCAGCGCGCGATGCTCGCTGCTCTATGCTGCCTGCCGCTGCTGGAGTTCGGCGAGGAGGGATTGCACGGCTGGTCGCAGCTGATCGTCTACCCGGACGCGTTCCGGGTCGAGCGCAGCCACATGGACGCCGCCGGTGTGCTGCACGAAGGCAGCGACGAGTTGATCGGCGAGGCCTGGGAGGCGGGCCCGGTGATCCTGTCCTGGGCGGATGTCATGGCGGACTGCGCCAATCCGCGCGCCGGGTTCTGCGTGGCCGCCCACGAAATCGCCCACAAGCTGGACGCGCTTGACGGCGTGCTCGATGGCACTCCGCCGCTGCCGCGCGACTGGCAGCTGGAATGGGCGGGCGATTTCCAGCATGCCTACGAGGGGCTGGTGGCAAACGTGGAAGCGGGGCTGCCAAGCGCGATCGATCCCTACGCGGCCGAGGCGCCGGAGGAGTTCTTCGCGGTGGTCACCGAGTACCACTTCAGCGATCCGGCCACGCTGCACAAGGCCATGCCCGAGGTGGCGGCGCACCTGGTCCGCCTGTACGGCGCTGCACCCTTCGCCGCGGCTTGATGCGACTCAGATCCGCGGCGGCAGACGCACCTCGAACTTGGCGCCACCAAGCTCTTCCGAGGCCCCGACGTCGAGCGTGCCGCGATAGCTGCGGATGATGTCCTGCACGATCGCCAGGCCGATACCGTGACCCTGCACGCGCTCGTCGCCGCGCACGCCGCGCTGCAAGACCAGGGCGACCTTCTCCGGGGCGATGCCCGGTCCATCGTCATCCACGGTGATCAACAGGCCCGGCCTGCGGTTGGGGGCGACTTCGCCGGGCTTGACCGTCAACAATACGCGCGAGCGCGCCCACTTGAACGCGTTCTCCAGCAGGTTGCCCAGCAGCTCCTGGAGGTCACCGACTTCGCCGTGGAACTGCACGCCCGGTGCAAGATCGAACTCGCACAGCGCACCCTTCGCGGCGTAAACCTTCTCCAGGCTTTGCACCAGTGCTTCGGCATGCGGCTCCACATCCACCGGAGCGGAGAACAGCGCATGGCCGCCGGACGCCGCGCGTGCCAGCTGGTAAGACACCAGGTCGCTCATCCGCTGCAACTGGGTGGCGACGTCCTCGCGCAGTTCCGTCTCCGGCGCGTCGTCATCCAGGCGAGTGCGCAGCACGGCCAACGGCGTCTTCAGGCTGTGGGCCAGATCGGCCAAGGTATTGCGCTGCTGGTCCAGGTTCTCGCGCTCGCTTTCGATGAACGCGTTGATGCTCTCGGCCAGCGGCTCCAGCTCGCGCGGATGGCGCTCGCTCATGCGCGAGGTCACCCCGCGCTGGACCTGCTTGAGCTCCTCGATCACCCGCCGCAGGGGATGCAGGCTCCAGCGCAGGATCAGGCCCTGCAGCAGCAGCAGTACAAGCCCCGCGCCGCCCAGGTAGCGCCACAAAGCGCGGCGGAAGACCTCCACCTGGCGGCTCAGCGCGGCGGTGTCCTCCAGGATGTAGATCGTGTACGGAAATTCCGCGTCGGGATCGTCGCCGCTGGCGTAGATCAGGCCGCGGCCATAGCGGTACGCCTGGCCCGGCTCGCCGCTGATCTCGGTAATTTCCAGCGGGCCCTCGAAGATCTCCGAGCGGGCTTCCAGCAGGCGCCCTTCGGGGAGCAGCGGGCCGACCGAGGAGGACGAGTTCCACTCCAGGCCGTTGGGCAGCACGACCTCGGCGTACAGGCCGCTGCCGGGCCGGTCGAAACGCGGATCGGGCGGCATGTAGGGCGGGATGAAGGTGCCATCGCGGGCAAAATCGCTGTCCGCGTAGGCCAGCGCGTAGCTGCGCATGCGCTGGTAGAGGTTGCTCTCGGCGGTGTCCAGGAACGCCCGGTCCAGCGCTACGCCGGCAAGCGCCAGGAACGCGACGAGGCCAAGACTGGCTGCGAGCAGTTGGCGCGCCTGCAGGGAGCTGGGCTGCGCCCGGCTCATGCGTGCAGGGTACCCGGGGCGGAACTACTCGCCGCTGCGCGGCAGGGCAAAGCGGTAACCACGGCCACGCACCGTCTCGATCGGTTTCAGGGTGCCTTCGGGATCCAGCTTCTTGCGCAGGCGGCCGATGAAGACCTCCAGCACGTTGGAGTCACGGTCGAAGTCCTGCTGGTAGATGTGCTCGGTGAGGTCGGCCTTGGAGACCAGTTCACCGGCGTGCATCATCAGGTACTCCAGCACCTTGTACTCGTAGCTGGTGAGGTCGACGTTCGCGTCGTCCACGCTGACGGTCTGCGCCGCCAAGTCGAGGGTCACCGGACCGCATTCCAGGGTCGGCTTGCTCCAGCCGGCGGCGCGGCGGACCAGCGCGTTGATCCGGGCCAGCAATTCCTCGACGTGGAAGGGCTTGACCAGGTAGTCGTCCGCGCCGTGCTTGAGGCCTTCGACCTTGTCCTGCCAGCTGGAACGCGCGGTCAGGATCAGGATGGGAAATTTCTTGCCCTCGTCGCGCAGGGCCTGGATCAGTTCCATGCCCGACATCTTGGGCAGGCCCAGATCGATGATGCCGAGATCGAACGGGACTTCGCGGCCCATGTACAGGCCCTCTTCGCCGTCCTGGGCGGCATCCACTGCATACCCTTCGCGTTTCAGGCGGGCCGCGAGGGTCTCGCGCAACGGCGCTTCGTCTTCCACCAGCAGGATTCGCATGGATACTCCTTGAGACTTGTGTGTCGCTCCACCTGAACAGGCGGGTCATGCCACCAAGATGATGCCTCAGTTGTCGGCGCGGCGTGTAGAGACAGGACGCTGCGATGGCGACTGTGGCCCGCCGCGGCTGGGCGGCTCGTTGCCGCCGCGCGCCGGATCATCGACGTAGACCCGCACCCGCCCACTGGAATCAACGATCTTGACCCGGCTGACGTCCCGGCCATCGTAGGGCACGCGTTCGGCACTGAGGACCTGGCCGCCGGTGCGGCGCTCGACCCGGCGCACCGCATCGGAGAGTTCGCGGTGGCTGGCGCTGCTGTGACCGCTCCGCCCCTCGTCGCGGATGACGCGTTCCCGGTCCGGCTCGCGCGCCTTGTCACGGGTCTGCGCCACCGCGCTGCCGGCGACCGCGGTGGTGGCCGCAAGAAGCGTCAGGCATATGGCAGCAAGAACGGTAGAGCTGGGCATGTTGAACGGACGGAGCGCGTCGGCAGCTTCGGATTTCAGCGATTCATTCTCGGGACGAGGCAGTGAATCCGGTCTGAACTTTTTTTTTACATCCACGGGCCATTCAGACTGGACCCGCCGGGCGCGCGACGTCAACTCAGAACACTTCTCCGATGCAGCAGCGCAGCGAGCCGCCGCCGGCCTCGATCGCGTCCAGCTCGACGGTGTCCACGGTGAAGCCGGCGGCCGCGAACGCCTCGCGGGTCGACGGCTGCAGGGAGCGGCCGGCGTGCGCACTCATCCAGACGCGATCATCGGACAGGGCGATGCAGTTGCCGGCGAAAGCAGCGTGCTCGCCCGGCGCGAGCTGGATCGCGCGCGGGCCATACAGCGAGTCGAGCGCCCGGATCACCGAAGCATCGGCAAACCCGCGCGGGCAGATCACCGCCGCGCGCCCGGCCAGTACCGCCAGCACCACATTGGTGTGGTACTCGCCGGGGGCGAGGTCGAACATCAGGGTGGCGCGCAAGCCGAAAGCTTCGTGCATCAGGCGCGCGCCCTGCTCGTCGCAGCGCTCCGACAAGCCGGCGAATCCCAGTCCGCGAGCGCGATCGATCACCAGGGCACCGGTCAACTCGCAGGGGTGTGGCTGCTCCGAGAGGTCGACGGGTGCGTAGCCGAGCACATCGCCGAAGAACCCGCGGATGTCCGCGCGCCCGGCTTCACGCTGGCGCACCGGGTGGCGCATGCGGCCGATGACGTAGCGCGCCTGCCCGTCCACCCGCGCGGTGCCGAAGACATTGTTCGGGAACAGCGCGTCCGGCGTTTCGGGATCGCCGGCGAAACACACGGTCGGCAGTACCTGCGAGATCGCACGCTGCAGGTCGCGGTGCTGGGCCGATGCGCGGGCGGCATCGAAGCCGTCGGCCGGCGCCATGTAGCGGTTGTCGGCGGCGGACTGCTCGGCCAGCTGGAAACCGTCGGGGGCCACCATGAAGGCGGCGCGGGCGGTCGCTGGGCCGAAGTCGGGCGCCGCCGTGGTGGCGATTTGGAGGAAGCTGGCTGTGTCTCGCGTGATCATGGGCGGCCCGTGGCGGAAGAAGGAATGGAGGCCGCGGCATCGTATGCAAAGGACCCGGTGATGGCCACCGCGCGTTCGATCAGCGACCAGTCGGCGCCAGGTTTGTGTGCGCCCTCGCTGAGTACCTGGCGGAATGCGCGGCCGCCGTGCTGGCCGGCGAACAACCCCAGCACATGACGGACGATGTGCTTTAGGTACACCCCGCGCTCCAGTTGCGCCTCCACATACGGTCGGTAGGCGCGCAACAACTCGGCGCGCGAGCGAAGCTCGCCGCCAAACCACGCCACATCCAGCCGGTGCAGCAGGTAGGGGTCGTGGTAGGCGGCGCGACCGAGCATCGCGCCGTCAACATGATCCAGGTGCATGGTGGCCTCATCGGCGTCGTTGATGCCGCCGTTGACGATCACCTGCAGGTCCGGGCGTTCTGCCTTGAGCCGGTACGCCCAGTCGTAGCGCAGCGGCGGCACATCGCGGTTCTCCTTGGGCGACAGGCCTTTCAGCCACGCGTTGCGCGCGTGCACGACAAACATAGTGCAGCCCGCATCGGCGACCTCGTCGATGAAGGCGCGGAAGCGGCCGTAGTCATGGTCATCGTCGACCCCGAGGCGGCATTTGACCGTTACCGGGACGTCGCAGCTGCCGATCATCGCCTTGACCGATGCGGCGACCAGCGCCGGCTCGCGCATCAGGCAGGCGCCGAACCGGCCGGCCTGGACCCGATCGGAGGGGCAACCGCAGTTGAGGTTGATCTCGTCAAATCCGGTATGCGCGCCGATGCGCGCCGCCTGCGCGAGCAACTCCGGCTCGCTGCCACCCAGTTGCAGCGCGACGGGGTGCTCGACCGGGTCCATCGCCAGCAACCGCCCCTGGTCGCCATGGATCACCGCATTGGCGTGGACCATCTCCGAATACAGGCGCGCGTTGGGCGCAAGCAGGCGATGGAAGACACGGCAGTGGGAATCGGTCCAGTCCATCATCGGGGCGACGGACAGGCGGATCGAGGCCTGGTAGCGGGACTGGTTGGACGCAACCGATGTACGACCGGCGACGTCGCGATGGTGGGCGGGGCTCATAACCGGTCATTTTCGACGATTTCTGCCTGCCCCACACGATCCGGGCTGAACGGCGCACGCGTCAGGCATCCGCGTGCACTCCCGACGCGACGTGCTTACGCGGGAACCAATTGGGTCCGTACCGGGCGTGCGGGTACCTGCAGTCGCCGCGTTGCTGCCGCAGCAGACGACGCTACGCCAGCATCCGGACTTTCTTCTCGCGCTCCCATTGGCGGGTTTTGGCAGCCTTGATGAAGGCATCGACATCGCTGGCCGCGACGATGCCGGCGTCCTTCTCGATCCCGGCGCGGTCCAGCAGCTTCTGCGCGCCGGCATCGGCGGCAATCGCCTTGAGGTGACCGAAGGCGTCGCGCACGAAGTCGATCGCGGCGCTCTCTCCCAGCAACGCGATGGCACCGTCGTCCGACAGGATCACGGCCACCGCGTCGAACACCATCGACGGCGTGCCCGCCAGCTGGCCATCGGCGGCGAGCTTGCTGCCGTCGTCCAGGGTCGCTCCACCGACCTTGGGCGCGACGATCTTGACCATTGCCCCGGCGCTTTCGGCCGCCTGGCGTATGGACTGGACGGTCGCTGCTGCGCTGCCATCGTTGATCAGGATCCCCACGCTGCGACCGTCCAGGGTGTCCTTCATCTTGCCGATGATCTGCAGGGCCGGCGATTCGGGCATGTCGCGTGCCGGGACCGCGGTTGGCGGCGCATCGGGCAGCGTCTCCATTCCCAACCCGTCGGCGACGCGCTGGGCCAGGTCCTCGTCGATGTGGCGCAGGTGCCCGACCACGCGTTCACGGATGTGCAGGGTCTCGACCTTGGAGTTCTCGAACACGAACGCCGAGGCGATATGGGCCTGCTCGTATTTCGTCTGGCTGCGGTAGAACTGGCGCGCCTGGCTGTAGTGGTCGGCGAAGCTTTCTGCGCGGATCCGGCTTTTCGGCGCATCGTCCACATCGCCAGTGCCGACGCGTTCGGCGAAGCTGCGGAATCCGTCGGGCGTGGCGCGGGCCGATGTCGGATCCAGCGAGCTGGGCTCGTAATTCACCCGGCCCTTGGGGATCTGCATCTGCATGTGGCCATCGCGCTGCTGGTTGGCAAACGGGCACTTGGGCGCGTTGATCGGCAACTGGTGGAAGTTGACCGACCCCAGCCGCGACAGCTGGGTGTCGGGGTAGGAGAACAGACGGCCCTGCAGCAGCGGGTCGTTGCTGAAGTCCATCCCCGGAACGAGGTGCGAGGGGCAGAACGCGACCTGCTCGGTTTCGGCGAAGAAGTTGTCCGGCCAACGGTCCAGCGTCATCGTGCCGATGACCGTCAGCGGCACGAGTTCCTCGGGGATCAGCTTGGTGGAGTCGAGGTGGTCGAACGGGAAGCCGTCCGCTTCCTCCTGGGTAAACAGCTGGACCGCCAACTCCCACTGCGGGTGCTTGCCGGCCTGGATGGCTTCAAACAGGTCCCGGCGAAGGAAGTCGTTGTCGGCGGCCTGCAGCTTGGCCGACTCGTCCCACACCGTGGATTGCAGGCCCAGCAGGGGCCGCCAGTGGTACTTGACGAAGGTGCTCTTGCCCGCCGCGTTGATCAGGCGGAAGGAGTGGATGCCGAATCCTTCCACCATCCGGAACGAGCGCGGGATGGCGCGGTCGCTCATCGCCCAGATCACGGTGTGGAAGGTCTCCGGGGTCAGGGAGACGAAATCCCAGAACGTGTCATGGGCGCTGGCGGCCTGCGGGTAGCCGCGGTCGGGCTCCATCTTCACCGCGTGGACAAGGTCGGGAAACTTCATCGCGTCCTGGATGAAGAACACGGGGATGTTGTTGCCGACCAGGTCCCAGTTGCCTTCCTTGGTGTAGAACTTCACCGCGAAGCCGCGCACGTCGCGCGGGGTGTCGACCGAGCCACTGCCGCCGGCGACGGTGGAAAACCGGGTGAACAGCGGCGTTTCCTCACCGACTTCGGTCAGGATCTTCGCCGTGGTGTAGTCCGCCAGCGATCGGGTCAGCTTGAAATGGCCGTGCGCGGCGGACCCGCGGGCATGGACGATGCGCTCGGGAATGCGTTCGTGGTCGAAGTGCTGGATCTTCTCGCGCAGGATGAAGTCTTCCAGCAGCACCGGGCCCCGCGGACTGGCCTTCAGCGAATTCTGGTTGTCGCTGATGTCGAGACCCTGGTTGGTGGTCATCGTGGCGTGCTGGCCCGCGACCATCTGCTGGGGCTCGTCGCCGTTGCCGCGCTGGTGGTCGGCGGCGTCTTCCGTTGCATGTGCGTCAGGATTCGGCGGCATGCGGGAAGCGTCGTCGGGGGTGGGTGTGCGGGCCATGGCCGGGTCCTGCGTGATGGAGGAGTGGCCCCCGATCATTCGCCCCGTTCCGTGATGCTGCCGTCAGAAAGTGCGGCCGAAACGATCAGGCAGCCGGGGTGTCCCGGCCGATCACGCTCAGCGTTCCATCCGGCTCCAGAACCACGCACCGGACCTCGTGCAGACGTTGGAAGCCGTGATTGCGAAGCGCCTGCATCACCTCGTCGGCGGCAATCCGCTCGTCCCGCAGCGCCGAGGTGAGCAGCTCGCCATCATGGGCAAGCAGGCGCGGCTCGCTGGCGATAATTTTCCGTACCCGGCTTGAGCGGGCCGCGAGCCAGCTGAACGCAAACTGCCACGACATGAGCACGACCAATGCGGTGACACCCTCCAGCAGCGACACCGACTTGCTCAGCAGGATCGTGGCGAGGATCGACCCCAAGGCAATGGTCACGACAAAGTCGAAGGCGTTGATCTTGCTGAGGGTGCGCTTGCCGTATCCGCGCAGCAGAACCACCAGCGCCAGATAGGCGCAGCTGCCGACAACAACCACGCGGAGCAGATCAGACCAGTCAGCCGATAGATTCATCACGATTCCTGCCGGGGCAGGGACGACAACGTTAGGGCGCTGGCCGGATCGACCGCGTGAGAATCGCCATCACTACGTCGTGATCACTGCTGCCAAACCAAGATGCAACCTCTGCTGACGGACTTCAACGCATGCAACTTGGGTGGCATGAATTCCAGCCCTACGTGGCACTGGTGGCCTCGCTGGTACTGGCCTTTCCGGTCGCATGGAACCGGGAACGGCACAGCGACCTGGTCGGGGTGCGGACCTTCCCGCTGGTCGCGGTGGGCGCATGCGCCTACATGTTGCTCGGGCTCTACTTCATCGACGGGGCGGGCCCGGAGGCAAAGGCGCGGCTGCTGCAAGGGCTGATGACGGGGATTGGCTTTGTCGGCGGCGGAGCGATCCTCAAACACGACGACACGGTGTCGGGGACGGCATCGGCGGCCAGCATCTGGATCGTCGGCGCGATCGGCGCGGCTGCGGCCATGAGCGCGTGGGGGTTCGCCGTCGCGCTGGCGGTGATCAACTGGCTGGTTTTCCGGGTCTTCATGCGGCTCAAGGTCCGCTCCGATCGCAGCCTGGACAAATAAGCGTCAGCTGCGGATGGCGCGCGCACGGCGCCAGCACTCCAGCGGTCCTGGCATGGACGTTCGACACGGAGCGCGAACTCAGTCCACGGCACCGAACAGGCGGTCGAGATCAACGCCATCCAGCAGCCGCCACTCGCCTTCGGGGAGTCCGTCCAGAGCGAGACCGCCAACCTGGCTGCGATGCAGGGCGTCGACGTGGTTGCCGACCGCGGCGAACATCCGCCGGACCTGGTGGTAGCGGCCCTCGGTCAGGGTCAGCCGTGCCTGGCGCGGGCCATCGACGACCATGGGCGCGGGAGCGAGCGGGGTTTTTTCCGACTCCAGCATCAAGGTGCCACTGGCGAACACCGCCGCCTCGTCGCCGCGCAGGTCCTGGGCCAGGGTGGCCTCGTAAACCTTCGCGAGCCCTGTTTTGGGCGAGGTGATCCGGTGCAGCAACTGGCCGTCATCGGTCATCAGCAGCAACCCGCTGGTCTCGCGATCCAGCCGCCCGACCGGTGACAGCAGCGGCGAGCGCAGGCGGAAACGGGGCGGCAGCAGGTCGTAGATCACCCGGCCGGGATCCCTGGTCGAACACGTGTAACCCGTGGGTTTGTGCAGCATCAGCACCAGGCCGGCCGGCGGATCGAGCGGCTCGTCGTCGATGCGGATCGCGGCGTGGGGAACTTTGTCGTCCGCGTACAGCACCTCGCCGTCGGCGTCGGTGATGCGACCCTCGCGGAACATCAGCGCGACCTGTTTGCGGCTGCCATACCCCAGGTTGGCGATCAGCTTGACCAGCTTCACAGCGAGCGGTCCCCGGGCCTCGTGCGCACGAACGGCCGTTCCGGCGGCGCGGGACGGGCGGGCATGGCCTTGACCGCCTCGATGATCTTGAATCCGTCGTGCTGGGCTACGGTTCGCACGCTGCCGAAACTGTCGGTCAGCACGGCCTCGTAGGGCAGGTGGCGGTTGGCGACCATCCACAGCCGGCCGCCAGGCTTGAGCGCTTCGGCGGCCACGGCGATGAACCGGCGACCGATGTCCGGTCGGTAGCTGCTGCCCTGGGTGTGGAACGGCGGATTGCTGATGATCACGTCGTACTGCTTAGGCAGGCCAGCGGTGACGTCGTGCCAGTGGTAGTCGAGCCTGACGGTGGTGTCGACCGCGCCCAGATTGGTTCGCGCCAGCTCAAGAGCACGCGCCTCGGCTTCGTAGAGATCCAGCGCGGTGATCGACGGGCAGCGCGCCAGCAACTCGGCCGACAGGTAGCCAAAACCCGCGCCAAGATCGGCGGCCGCGCCGGCGAGGTCAGCCGGCAGCTGCGCCGCCAACAGGGCCGAGGCCGGGTCGATGCGGTCCCAGGCGAACACGCCCGGACGGCTGATGAACCGCCCGCCGGCGACAGGCCGCGACGCATCCAGCTGCAGCCACTGCGCCTGCAACGCGGTGTCCAGCGACGCCGCACTGTCATCGACGTGCAGCGGCGCGGTCCAGAACACGCGGCACTTGTTCTTGGTCAGGTCGCCGACCGCACCGGCAAGCTTGCGCAGGTCGTCCTGGGCGGAACGGGCGCCCTCTTTGTTGCTCACACAGGCGACCACCCGGCCACCCGGGGCCACCCGCTCCACGGCGCGGGCATACAGCGCGCGCAATTCCTCGCGCTGGCGCGGCGGCAGCACCAGCACCAGCGGATAGCGGGCCGTGTTGTCAGGCGCGACCAGGGTCAGGCCCGCCCGCACCAGGGCATCGGCGTCGGGCTTGAAGCTCTGTTCGCACACCAGGCCGGGCAGCGGGCGCTGGTGCAGGGGCCAACCGTCACGCGCGCGCAGGAACAGCGCCCCGCCCTCCTCCGGCCAGGCCAGCAGGCCGCGTTCAAAGGGCAGCATCAGGGTTTCCAGCGCGAGGTCGTCAGTGGCCACGGTGTGCATCGGTAGGAAGATCCGCGCAGTTTACCGTGGCGGTTGCTGCGCGCCTGCTCGTTCATGCCCCGACAACGCGGGTTTCATCGCGAGCCAACGTCGAGCGCGACAGTCTGGCCCCACCCCCGCAGCGGAGACGAACCACCATGCGAGCACTCTTCATCGGCGGCACCATCGACAACAGCGAAGTCGACCTCGACGGGCAGCCGCCCGCCCAGTACCCGGAAAACGCCGGGGGCGATACCCAGCGCTACCGGCTTTTCGAGACGGGCCGCCGTGACGGCGAGTTGGCCTACGCCGTGTATGCGGCGATGGAGATGGCCGACGCGGAGGTGGAGCGCGTGACCGCCGAGCGCGAATACGCCAGGCGGTTTTCCGCCGACGAGACCATCAGGCAATGACGGGCGCCATGACGGGCTGACTCAGCCCTGCAGCTCGCGCAGCGTCTGCGAGGGCGGTGCGTCCAGCACCTTGCGGGTGGCGAACATGCCCGCGACCAGCGCGGCGAGCGTGCCCAGCACCGCGCCGGCAAGCGCCATCGACCAGTTGGGCTGCCAGGGAAGATCGAACACGCGCACCGCCACCACGCCCGCCAGCACGGACGCGGCGACTGCGGCGACCACCCCGGACAACAGGCCGACGACGGCGAATTCCGACGCCTGCGCGAGCCGCAATTGACGCCGGCTGCCGCCCAGAACGCGCATCACCCCGCCTTCCAGCAGGCGCTCGTCCTGGCTCGCGCTGACCGCCGCCAGCAACACCAGCACCCCGGTGGCCAGCGAAAACCAGAACACCACCTCGACCACCACCGACACCTGGTCGGCGGTCGCCCGGACCTGCGAGAGCACCGCGTCGATGTCGATCACGGTCAGGTTGGGGAATTGGCCGACGAGTTGCGCGGTGAAGCGGGTCTGCTCCGGCGGAACGCTGACCGCGGTGATGTGGCTGGCCGGGAAGCCGTCCAGCGAACCCGGGGAGGCGACGACGAAGAAGTTCGGCCGGAAGCTGGTCCAGTCGACCTCGCGCAGGCTGGTGATCGTGGCTGTGAACGGCTGACCGGCGATATCGAACGACGCGGTATCGCCCAGCTTCCACTGCAGCGATTTTGCATACCCGGCCTCGACCGAGATCTCCGGCGTTGCCGGCACGCCGTCCCAGAAGCGGCCGGCAACGACGCGGTTGTCGTCGTCCAGCGTCGCGGCCATGGACAGGTTGAACTCACGCTCGGTGCGGCGCCGGTCGGGACCGTCGCTCGGTTCGGCCGTCGCGTCATCAGTGTCAGCGTCGGTCGCCCGGACCACCGGCGCGCCGTTGTGGGCCACCAGGCGGGCGCGGATCATGGGATACAGCGTGGGAGCGGCCATGCCCTGGCCGGCGATGAACTTCGCCACCGGATCGATCTGGTCATCCTGGACGTTGATGATGAACCGGTTGGGCGCGTCGGCGGCAAGCTGGAGCTGCCAGCGGTCCAGCAGGTCGGTGCGCACGAAGGTCAACAGCAGCAGCGCCATCAGGCCCAGGCCGAGCGATGCGATCTGGGCGATGCTGGTTGCCGGTCGGCGGCTGACGTTGGCCAGCCCGTAGCGCAGGCTGCCGCGCAGGCGCGGTCGCAGACGGCGCAGCAACACGATCATCCCCCAGCCCAGCGCGCCGAGCACCGCCGCGGTGGCGACCAGTCCGCCGAGCATGGCGATCCCCAGCGCGGCCGAGCCGGCCTTCCACCACAGCAGCGCGGCCAGGCCGGCCAGGCCGGCGGCGGCCACCAGCCATGCACTGGGCTCGGTCGGGTCGAGATCGCGGCGCAGCACCCGCAGTGCGGGTACACGGCGCAGCGCCAGCACCGGCGGCGCACCAAACGCCATCAGCACGACCAGTCCAACCGCAAAACCGTGCAGTGCCGGCGCCCAGCCCGCGGGCGGAATGGTCATGCCCAGCACCGGCGCCAGCCACAGGCCGATGCCCCATTGCAGCGCGAACGCCAAGGCGACCCCGACCGTGCTGGCCATCAGTCCCAGCATCAGCAACTCGCCGATATGGATGCCCGCCAAGGTGGCCTGGCTGGCGCCCAGGCACCGCATCACCGCCGTCCCCGACAGATGACGCTGGCTGTGCTGCCGCGCCGCCATCGCGACGGCCACCGCCGCCATCACCACCGAGACCAGCGCGGCAAGGCCGAGGAAGCGTCCGGCGCGGTCCAGTGCCGCGCGGATCTCCGGACGCGCATCGCCCGCGGTTTCCAGCCGCTGGCCCCGGGCAAGCACTGGCTTGACCGTGTTGACGAACCGGTCCACCGCACCGGCCTGCCCGGCCACGACCAGCCGGTAACCGATCCGGCTGCCTTCCTGCACCAGGCCGGTGTCCGGCAGGTCCGCGAGGCTGATGAACACCTTCGGCGCGATGTTGAAGTAGTCCAGCGCGGCATCCGGCTCGGCAGCGACCAACGCGGCGAGGGTGAAGCGCGACTCGCCGACCACGATCGTGTCGCCGACGTCCGCATCCAGCGTGCTGGCACCCGCGCGGCTCAGCCATGCGGTGCCAGGCGCGGGGATGGCGGCAGCATCACGCTCCACGCCGTCCGCACCGACGATGCGGAACACGCCGCGCAGCGGGAATCCGTTGCCCAGCGCGCGCAGGTCGCCCAGCTGCAGGCGGGCATCCACGCCGCCGCCGACGCTGATCATGGTGTTGAGTTCGACCGTCGTGGTCTGTTTCAGGTCGAGCGCGGCTGCCGTGTCGGCAATGCCCGAAGCGATCGGCGAATCGCCGCGCACCACCGCATCGCCGCCGAGCAGGCGATTGGCTTCGATGGCCAGCGCACGCTCCGCCCGATCGGTGACGAAACCGACCGCTGTCACGGCCAGCACAGCCAGCACCAGCGCGGCCAGCAGGATGCGGATGTCTCCAGCCTTGAGGTCGCGTCGCAGCTGGCGCCATGCCAGCGCGGTGACCTTCAGAGCGCCGCTGCGCGGCCGCGCAGCCCGGGCGGCGCTCATGCCGCCTGCGGCCCGGTAGCGACCAGTCGTCCACCGTCCAGGCGCAGGCGCCGTCCGCAGCGGTCGGCCAGGTGGTCGTCATGGGTCACCAGCACCAGCGTCGTGCCGGCCTGCGCGTTGAGCTCGAACAGCAACTCGATGATGGCCTGGCCGGTGCGACTGTCGAGGTTGCCGGTCGGCTCGTCGGCGAACAGCAGCGACGGCCGGGTCACGAAGGCGCGCGCCAGCGCGACGCGTTGCTGCTCGCCGCCCGACAGCTGCCGCGGGTAGTGGCCAAGGCGCTCGCCGAGGCCGACCTGCCCCAGGATCGCGCGCGCCGGACCCTCCGCGTCGCGGTCGCCGCGCAGTTCCAGCGGCAACATCACGTTCTCCAGCGCGGTCAGCGAGGGCAGCAACTGGAAGTTCTGGAACACGAAGCCGACCTTCTCCCCGCGCACCCTCGCCCGGCCGTCCTCGTCCAGCGTGGACAGCGACTCGCCGTCGAGCTCGACATCGCCGCTGCTGGGCGTGTCCAGGCCGGCCATCAGCGACAGCAGGGTGCTCTTGCCCGAGCCGGAGGCGCCGACGATGGCAATGGTGTCGCCGGCATCGATCGTGAACGTGATGCCATCCAGGATGGTCAGCTCGCCGGTCGGCAGGGGCACGCGCTTGCCCAGCCCGCGCACGCTCAGCGCCGCTGCACGCGCTCCGGCATCACTGCCATCAACAGCCGCAGCGGGAGCAATTGGCGTCGCGGCTTCATCGGCGGGCAGGGGGTGATCGGCCATGATGGCTCCTGGGTCACGGCCGCGCGGTGCGGTTGGGCGACGGTTGTTCGGATGGGAGAGCGATGGTGACAGTACGCAGAACCGCGGCATCCGGTTCCATGACGCCACGATATGAGGCTGGTGGGCGGCGCATTCAATCCGGCGCTGCCTGGGCGATGCTGCTGCTGGTAATTGCCGTAGTACTGGCCACGTTCGCGCCCGCAAGCGCTGCGCCTGCAACGAAGACGGTTCTGGTGATGGGCGACTCGCTGTCCGCCGGCTATGGGATGGCCGCCGAGCAGGGCTGGGTCGCGCTGACCGCGGAGCGGATCGCCAGGCAGAAGCCGCAGTGGCGGGTGGTGAACGCCAGCATCAGCGGAGAAACCACCGCCGGCGGTCGCTCACGGATCCTCGACGCCGTGGTCCGTGAACGCCCCGAAGTTGTGGTGATCGCCCTGGGTGCCAACGACGGCCTGCGTGGGCTACCCACGGCGCGCAGCGCGGACAATCTCGCCTTCATGATCGGCGCGGCGCACGGCGCGGGTGCCAAGGTGCTGCTGATCGGCATGCAGATGCCGCCCAACCTCGGCGCGAGCTATACCCGCGCGTTCGAGCAGAACTACCGCACGCTGGCGAATCGATTCAACGTCGCCCTGGTGCCGTTCCTGTTGCAGCCGTTCGCCGCCGATCGCGATGCTTACCAGGACGACAACCTGCACCCCACCGCCGCCGCGCAGCCACAGTTGCGCGACCATGTCTGGACAGCACTCGCGCCGCTGCTGGACTAGTCGGGGTTCTCCCCCCCGTCTGGACGGCGGCGACCGTGGTGCCTGAGCTGAAACGGCGGCGGTAAACAACGACTCGTACTGCCGGTGTGATATTCCGCCTCACCGGGCGAATCACTTTCCATGGACACGATGAGCGCACCCTACGCGATGACGTCAGGCACCGGTGAGCCGCACGCCCGGCAGGCCGCGTTCACCGCGAAGCTGGAACAGCACCGCGGCATCGTGCTCAAGATCGCCTACAGCTATTGCCGGGACACCGACGACCAGCGCGACCTGGTGCAGGACATCAGCCTGCAACTGTGGCGCGCATTCCCGGAATTTGATCCCGAGCGGAGCCGGTTCTCGACGTGGATGTACCGGATCGCGCTGAACGTCGCGATCTCGCAGTTGCGCAGCAGCAGCCGGCGTCGACGTCACCACCTGGATGTGGATGATCACGCCATCGCGGCGGTTCCCGATCAGGCTGCGGCCTCTCCCGAAGACACCCTGGCCTTGCACACCCTGCAAGCGCTGATCCGCCGACTCGACCCGCTCAACCGCGCGCTGATGCTGTTGTATCTGGACGATCGCAGCCATCGCGACATTGCCGAGATCCTCGGCATCACCCCGGGCAACGTGGCGACCAAGATCGGCCGCCTGAAACAGCGGATCCGCGAGCAGATCGCGTAAACGGCGCACGCGCCCCACCCTCGGAGACACCTTATGGAACTCGATGACCTCAGGCAGGCATGGCACTCACTGGATGCCCGGCTGCAGCAGCAAAATGCGCTGGGCACGCGCATGCTCACGGAGCGAACGCTGGAGAAGGCGCGCAGGCACCTGCGTCCCCTGCAGTGGGGCCAGGTCGCGCAAATGCTGTTAGGACTCGCCTGTCTGGCGCTCGGCGTGACGGGCTGGAACGGCTACCCACCGCAGTCCGGGACGCTTGTTGCCGGGATCGTCCTGCATGCCTATGGCGTGGCGGTGATGATCAGCGGCGGCATCACCCTGGGCCTGATCGGCCAGATCGACTACGCCGCGCCCGTACTGCATATCCAGAAACAGCTGGCCCGCCTGCGTCGCTTTCATGTGCTGAGCGGCGCGGTGGTCGGTCTGTCGTGGTGGGTGCTATGGGTACCGGTGGTGGTCCTGCTCGCCGCACTTGGAGGGCAGGCCCGCCCAGCGTGGTTCTACCCCTGGGAATACCTCAGCGTCGCCGCAGGGGTGGTTGGCCTGATCGGGACGATCTGGTTCCACCGATGGTCTCGGGGCCCGGAACGTGCGCGCCTTGCGCGCTGGATGGACAACAGCGCCACCGGTCACAGCCTGCGCCAGGCACAGGCGCGCATTGATGAGATTGCCAGTTTCGAACGCCCCTGAGCCGGGTGGGCAATGCCGCATTTCGGCGCCGCACACGCCGCGCGAGCGGCCCTTCGCTACTGCGGCCGTTGGCCGGTCAACACCGGATACGGATTGATCGCGGTGCCCTTCCACCACAGCCGCTCCTCGTCCAGTTCGAAGATGCCGAAGTGCAGGTGCGGCGCGTCGTCGCTGGCATTGCCGGTGCTGCCCACATAACCGATCACGTCGCCCTGCTTCAGTGCTTGGCCTTCCTCGAGGTCGTCGGCGTAGCGGTCAAGGTGGGCGTAGTAGTAGGCGTAACGACCGCTGGGCTCGAACTGGTAGAGGGTCAGCCCACCGCGGTCGCTGGTGAAGAGCTTCTCCACCTCCCCGTCGGCAACGGCCAGCACCGGGGTGCCGCGCTTGGCCATGATGTCGATCGCTTCGTGGACACGGCCGCTGCCGCGCGCATCTTCATAGGTGTTGCTGAGTTGGTCCGGAGTGACGCCGCGCACTGGAACGATCAGCTTCAACCGGCTGGCGGCCGCGATGTCGGCGGCGCTGCGGGGGGCGGTCGGCTGGACTTCCGTGCCGGCATGGCCGATGTCCGCATCGGGCGATACCCCCTGGGGCGCGACGCGCTTCGGGTCGACTCGGACCAGCTCGGGCTTCAGTGGGGTGTCGGCGCTCTCCGGGCCGTCAAGGGGTTCCACCGGTATTGGCTCGCGGCGAATCTCCGACAGCGCGGGCACCGGCGCCGCTGCCGGGGCAGGCGGGCGGCGACTCATCACGAAATAAACGATATTCGCACCCACCAGGGCGCCGGCGAGGAACAGCAACACGCCCCTCAACATGCGCGCCCCCTCGCGGTCGGACCGCCGGTAATCATTGCTGCACCCGGTCGCCAGGACGGAATGTCGCGAACGCGGAACGGGATTGGCGAGCGATGGATGACGTCATGCGGGAAGCCTCGAGCGGGATGCCGTGATCGTCTCCGACGCAGCGGCGCGATTGTGTGAAACGGGCGTCGCCACAGGAAAACGCGGAAGCGATCAGGACCAGTCCACCAGTGACTGTTCTACCGCGTCGCTCCAGCCTTCCCACGGGTCGCTGCCCAGACTGGACGCGCGCCTCAATGCCCGCGCGAGTGGATAGTCCGCACCAGACGCCGTGCGGCCCAGCTCGCTCCAGCGCAGCGGCACTGCCGCCGGCGCGCCCGGCCGCGCGCGCAGCGACCAGCTGGCAACGCTGGTAGCGCCGCGGCTGTTGCGTAGCCAGTCGATGAAGACCACGCCATCGCGCAAGGCCTTGGACGCGGTGGCGACATAACGCTCCGGCGCGCTGCTGGCCATCGCATCGGCGAATCCCTCGCAGAACGTCTTGGCCTGCGTCCAGCTCGGGCCGGGCGCGATGGGAACCACCACATGGATCCCCTTGCCCCCCGTCAGGCGAACGAAGGACTGCATGCCCAGTTCCTCGAGCCGGTCGCGCACGTCGCGCGCGGCGGCGACGACGGCTTTCCACGCCACGCCATCACCGGGATCAAGGTCGAACACCAGCCGGTCGGGATGCTCCAGGTCGTCGCCGCGCGCCCCCCATGGGTGCAATTCCAGTGTGCCCATCTGCACCAGGCCCCGCAGTCCCTCGACATCGCGGACCACCATGTAATTGGACTTGCCACCGTCCTTGGCGCGGACCGATATCGCATGCACGCTGTCGCCGAATGCCTCCGCGTGGTGCTTCTGGAAGAAGCACTCCCCGGCGATCCCGTCCGGACACCGCAGCAAAGAGAGCGGTCGACCGGCCACCTCGGGCAACAGCCAGTCGGCGATGGCGGTGTAGTAATCGGCGACTTCCTGTTTGGTGATGCCCGCATCGGGGTACACCACCCGGTCGGGGCTGCTGATCGCGGCCATTTTGGGGTCCTCCTTTTTGTTCTGGGAACGGGCGCTTGCAGGGGCCGCGGAACCGACCTCGTCCGCGCTCTTGTCCTCGCGCAGCCGCTGATAGCTGGCCTGGCGCAGCAGCCCTTCCTTGCCCCAACCGCGGAACGCGACCTCCACCACGATTTCCGGCTTCACCCACACCGCGTTCCCCACCGGGAAGGCGACGTGGGCCGGCAGCGGCACGGTCGGCTGCTTGCGCACCATCGGCTTCAGCCGCGCTGCCAGCCCACGCAAGGTAGCGTCGTCGAAGCCGGTACCGACGCGCCCCACGTAGACGAGCTCGCCCTCTCGGCGGGTGGCCAGGAGCAAGGACGCAAATCCGATCCGGGAGCGCTGGGGCGGCATGAAGCCCACCACCACGAACTCGTCGCCCTGGGCGTGCTTGATCTTCAGCCAGCTGTGCGAGCGCCCGGGTGTGTAGCGGGCATCCGCGGCCTTGCTGATGATGCCTTCCATCCCTTGGGTGCGGCTTGCTGCGAAGACCTCGGCGCCGTGGCCGGTGACATGCTCGCTGTAGAGCAGCGCCCCGGGCGTTCCAGCCGTGTCCAGCAGTTCGGCCAGCAAGCCCTTGCGCTCATCCAGCCGGGTGGCGGTGAGGTCGATGCCGGCCAGGGTGGGCAGATCGAACACCACGTAGCGCAGGTCGCCCCGGGCCGTTCCCTTGAGCGTGTGCTGCAGGGTACTGAAGCTGTCATTGCCCTTGGCATCCAGGGCGATCAGTTCGCCATCCAGGCTGGCCGAATCGAGGCCCAGACGCTCCAGCGCATCCACGATGACGGGATGCTCGCCGGTCCAGTCCAGGCCGTTGCGCGAGCGCAGCCGGACGCGGCCGTCATCGATCGTCGCCAGCAGACGATAGCCGTCCCATTTGAGCTCGTGCAGCCAGTCGTCACCGCCCGGCGGTGCGGCCTGAAGCGTGGCCAGCTGCGGCGCGATTTCCGTGCCGCCCTTCAGGGGCTTGGCCCCCTCAAGCGACCGGGCGCGCGCCTTCCAGTCCACCCGGCCTTTCGTTTTGCGCGGCCTGGACGCCTTGGCGGCTGATCCGGGCTGCGCGGGTCGCGGGGGGCTGGCTTGCCTGCCCGACTTTTTGCCCGCGCGAACCGGTGCACCGGCCCCGTCCGCGAGCAGGTCATCGGCCTCGAGGTCGGCGGCATACGCGTCATCGCGCTTCAGCAGCAGCCACTGCGGCTTGCTGGCCCGTTTGGCGGTGCGGATCAGCTTCCAGCCACCGCGGAGCTTCTCGCCCTCGAGCACGAAATCCAGCTTGCCTTTGGCCAGCCCTTCCAGCGGGTCGCCGTCGCACGCCCAGACCCCGTGGTCGAAGATCTGCACGTGTCCGGCGCCGTAATTCCCGGCCGGAATGTCGCCGGCAAAGTCGGCGTAGTCCAGCGGATGGTCCTCGACCTCCACCGCCAGACGTTTCTCACCCACCCGCAGCGAAGGCCCTTTTGGCACCGCCCAGCTTTTCAGCACGCCATCGGCTTCCAGGCGGAAGTCGTAATGGCGCGCGCGGGCATGGTGCAGCTGGACCACGAAGATGGGGCGCTGCCCCGTCTTCCCCACGGCCCCGTCATCGGGCTCGGGGGTGTCGCCGAACCTGCGTTTGCGGGCATATTCCTGCAGACCCACGGACGACCTCAGGCCACCTTGCGGCGTTTGGTGGCGCTCTTGGCGGCGCTCGTTGACGCCTCGGCGCCGCTGGATTTTCCGTCCGCGCCTTTCGACTTGCCGGACGCGGTCTTCTTCGCTTTCGTCGACTTGGCGCTGGCTGCCTTCTTCTTCGGGCCGGTGCGGGCCTCGGCCTTTTTCGCTTTCCCGGCAGGCGCCTTAGTCGCCGACTTCTTCTTCGCCGCCGCTGTTTTCCTGGCGCTCTTTGATGTCGCGGTTTTCTCTGCCGCCGGGGTTCGCTGCTTGCGCTCGATGCTCTTCTGCAGCAGTGACATGAAGTCGACCACGTTGGTCGCGGCATCCTCGCCGACCGCCGGCTCTTCCTCCGGACGCTCGACCACCTTGTGGTCCTTCACCCGCTTGGCGATCACGTCGTGCAGGCGTTGCCGGAACTCGTCGTGGTATTCCTCCGGATCCCAGTCACCCGACATCGCGTCGATCAGCTGCTCGGAGACCTTCTGCTCCCTGGCGGAGATGCGATAGTCCTCCGGCTTGCCTTCGGGGATCCGGTATTCGTCGATGTCCACCAGCTCCTGCGGGAAGCGCATCATCAGAAGCAGCAGCGCATCGCCGTGCGGAATCACCGCGCAAAGGCTCTCACGGGTGCGGATGACCACGCGCGCAACCCCAATGCGTCCGGTCGCGTTGAGCGCCTCGCGCAGGAGCACGTAGCCCTTCTCGGCTTTCTTGGCCGGCACGAGCACGTAGGGCTTCTCGAAATAGCGCGGATCGATCTGGCTGGCCTCGATGAAGGACTCCACCTCGATCGCGTCGTGGCTCTCCGGCGCCGCCGAGCGGATATCCTCGGGCTCGAGCACGACGTAACTGCCCTTGTCGTATTCGAACGCCTTGACGATGTCCTTCCAGGCGACTTCCTCGCCGGTGGAGGAATTGACGCGCTCGTAGCGGATCGGGGTCTGGTCGCGCGAATCGAGCATGCGAAGGGAGATGTCGGTGCGGCGCTCACCGGCCATCAGCGACACGGGGATGTTCAACAGACCGAAGGACAACGTGCCGGTCCAGATCGGGCGGGCCATGGGCGACTCCTGCCTGGCTGAGGATGGGTAGCGCCAGTATTGGCACGCCGCGGTGATGCAGGCGTGGAGTGGTTTCACCGCCCATTGCCGCCCCCCCGGTTAGCGTCGAGCGCAGATCCCGATGGAGTCCGCCATGTCCCGCAAAGCACAGACCGTCCACACCGATCCCGCAGCCATTGAACGGATCCAGGAGCGCATCGAGCAGTTGCCCGGCGGCGCCCACGTCAGCCTGTTGATGGAGGACGGAGAAGAGATCGAGGGGATTGTCGTGGTGCGGCCTTCCGCGCAACTGTTCTTTGGCCCCGATGGCAAGGAAGGCACCAACGCCAGGGTCCGTCTTTCCCAGCCGGCGATGTACCAGCCCGAAAGCGTGGCCAACACCGACGTCTGGCTGGACCGGATCGTACTGATACGGCGACTGGACCCCGAGGAGCAGCCCGCACCAGCCCCGGGCCACTGAGCCAGGCGCCCAAACGCCGGGCAAAAAGAAACCCGGCCGAAGCCGGGTTTCCCTTTTATCGCATGCGATCGCCGAGGCGACTGCAGTTGATCGGTGCTTAGACGGCTTCTACCGCGTCAGCCTGCAGGCCCTTCTGGCCCTGGGTGACGGTGAAGCTGACCTTCTGGCCTTCCTGCAGGGACTTGAAGCCCTGGCCCTGGATAGCGCGGAAGTGAACGAACACGTCCTCGCCATTCTCACGGGAGATGAAGCCGAAGCCCTTTGCATCGTTGAACCACTTGACGGTACCGGTTTCGCGGTCTGACATTTTCTTGCTCCTTGGAACAGTGTTTTTGAAGTACCGCAATGAATGCGGCGAGATGCTGGTTGCAAGGAGTAAGCGAGGTGCAACGATGTAGCGGATCAGGGATCTACAGCATCGGGCCACGATTCACGGTGACCCTGGCAAACAGCAAAGCGCACCGTACTGCCAGCACGCCGGGATTGCAACAAGTTCGTACCTTGGACCGGGCGGGCGTTCAGGACCGCAGCCGCTTACCGGAGCGGCGTCAGCCCGGCGCAAGCCAAATGGTGCCGCACAGGCGTCGCGACCATTATCCTGTCCAGCGGCGCCCTCGCGCGCCCTCCATCTCCAGACGCAAAGAGCGCTTGTCATGACCGACCCCAACACCCCGCCCGACCGCCTCGCCACCAATCCGCGCAGCCCGCACTACGACGAATCGATGTTCGAGCGCGGCATCGGCATCCGCTTCAACGGCGAGGAGAAGACCAACGTGGAGGAGTACTGCGTCAGCGAAGGTTGGGTGCGCCTGCCGGTGGGCAAGTCACTGGACCGCCGCGGCAACGCAATGACCATGAAGTTCAGCGGCACGGTCGAGCCCTACTTCCTGGACACCGTGGCTGGCACGGACGACCAGTAGGCTCCGTGTCGCTCGCGCCGGCCGGCATCCGGTGAAATCCGGCGAGCTGTCGTTCCACCATCCGCCTGCCTTCTGGGCAGGCTGCGCGCTGTTGGTGGGCGGCGTGCTCTCGCACCTGCCGATGTTCCTGATGGGCCGGCACACCGGCTGGCAGATGGTCGGCATGGCGATGGATGGCTGGATGCTGACCGGGATGGCGCTGATCCCGCTGGGGCTGGGATTGGCCTTCCATGGCCTGATGCCACGGCTGGGGCAGATGCGCCACGTATTGGCCGGCGGCAAGCACCTGCAGTTCCACCTCGCCGATTCGGTCGCGCTCAATCGCGAGCACTGGCAGGTCGTCGCGGTGCTGGTGGTGGCGCTGACCGTCGATGTGATGAAGCCCGCCACCACCGGTTTCGTGATCCCGGGGCTGACCGCGGAGTACGGCATCAGCACCCGATCGGCCGGCTGGCTCGCTCTGGTGGCGTTGATGGGCACCACCGTCGGCTCGCTGCTGTGGGGACGGCTGGCCGATGTCTACGGACGCCGCGCGGCCATCCTGTTGTCGGCGTTGATGTTCATGGGTACGGCCATCTGCGGGGCGATGCCGGCGTTTGGCTGGAACCTGGCGATGTGCTTCCTGATGGGCGCTTCCGCCGGCGGCCTGTTGCCGATCACCTTCACCCTGATGGCGGAAATCATTCCCACCGCGCACCGCGGCTGGCTGCTGGTCGCTTTGGGAGGCATCGGCACGTCGGCCGGTTACCTGGCCGCGGCGGCAGCGGCCACCTGGCTGGAACCGTTGTTCAGTTGGCGCGCGTTGTGGCTGCTGGGCCTGCCCACGGGCGCACTGATCATTTTCCTCAACCGCTTCATTCCCGAGTCGCCGCGGTTTCTATCCGCCGCTGGCCTGCCGCACCAGGCGCGTGCCGTGCTGGCCAGGTTCTCCGGCGCGGTCCCGGTCGAGCGCGACGCGGTTGCAGCGACTGCCACGGCGTTGGGTGCGCGGACCGTTCCCAGTGCCCCGGGGCGGTTGCTGCGCGGCCCACACGCGCGGATCGGCGCCGGGCTGGCGATGTGCGGAATCGGCTGGGGTCTGGTCACGTTCGGCTTCGTACTGTGGCTGCCGGTGAATCTGGTCAGGCTCGGCGTGGATGCGAGCGCCGCGAGTGCGCTGCTCGCCCAGTCAGCACTGCTGGCCCTGCCCGGCATCGGTGTGGTGGTGTGGCTCTACCACTGCTGGAGCACGATCAAGGCGCTGGTGGCGTTCATCGCGCTGACGGCGCTGGCCCTGGCCGCATTCGCGTTGATCGACCTGGGCGGACTGCGCTCGGTCGCCGCGACCACGCTGGCCACGGCCGCATTGCTGGTCAGCAGCGGCGGGGTGATTGCGATGCTGATTCCCTACGCCGCAGAGATCTACCCGGCCCATGTGCGCGGCACCGGCGCGGGCATGATCGCGGCCAGCTCCAAGTTTGGCGGCATCCTCGGAGCCGGTTTGGGAGTGCTGGGCTTGTTCGAGCACATCGCGCTGTCCGCGCTGCTGATCGCGCTGGCGATGGCGGTTTCCGGCCTGATGCTGGCGCGCCACGGCGTGGAAACCCGCGGGCGGCGACTGGAGGACATCCAGCGAGCGCTTGCGGTTTCCGCCCTATAGAACGCGGCGTCACGCGAGTCCGGCACTGCAGGTCCGCCGACTGCAGACGCAGAAAGGGGACGGCCGGGACCGTCCCCTGGATGCCGCGACCGAAGACGGGAACGGTCGCGACAAAGGCAGTTGTCGCAGGGTTTACGGCAGCAGTACGGCGTCGATGACGTGGATCACGCCGTTGCTCGCCATCAGGTCGGCGGTGGTCACCATCGCGCTGTTGCCCTTGGCATCCGTCAGCTTCACGCCGCCGTTGGCGACTTCCGCGGTCAGCGTCGCGCCATTGACCGTCGTCAGCTCCGCCTTGCCACCTGCGTCCTTGATCTGATCGGTCAAGGTGGCCGCATCCACTGAACCCGACACCACGTGGTAGGTGAGGATGCCGGCGAGGTCGGCCTTGTTCTCGGGCTTCAGCAGCGTGTCCACGGTGCCTTCGGGCAGCTTGTCGAACGCGGCGTTGGTGGGTGCGAACACGGTGAACGGACCGGCGCCTTGCAGCGTCCCGACCAGGTCGGCGGCCTTGACCGCGGCGACCAGGGTGCTGTGGTCGGGGGACTGGCTGGCGGTATCGACGATGTCACCGGCGGTTACGGCGTCAACCATGGTATCGGCGGGCATGCGGTCTGCGGACATGCTGTCGGCGCGCTGGGGCGCTGCGGTGTTGTCGCTCATCGCGGTCGGAGCGCTGGTATCGGCATCGGTCTTCTGCGCGCAGGCTGACATCGACAGGGTCGCGGCGAGGGCGGTGGTCAGGGCCAGGGGAAGCAGCATCTTGGTGTTCATGGGGAAACTCCGTACCGGTTGGGGGAAATGGCGACGGCAATCGCCACCATGTCCCTTGTTACGGGTGCGGGTCCTGCATGGATGCATCACGCGGTTTTGACAAACCGGACTGTCCGCGCGCCTCAGCCAAGGGCGGTATCCAGCAGCATCATCAGCACGAAGCCGACCATCAGCCCCGAGGTGGCGTGCTGTTCGTGTCCCTGGCGGTGCGACTCGGGAATGATCTCGTGGCTGACCACGAACAGCATCGCCCCGGCGGCGAAGCCCAGGCCCACTGGCAACAGCAACGGCGCCGCGACCAGCACGCTGGCGCCCAACACGGCTCCGACCGGTTCGATCAGTCCCGAACCCGCTCCCACCAGTACGGCGCGGGTGCGGTCATAACCGACCGCCATCAGCGCGATCGCCACCACCAGGCCCTCGGGCAGGTCCTGGATCGCGATGCCAGTGGTCAGCAATACGCCGTGTGCGTGGCCGGAGGCGAATGCGGCGCCGATCGCGAGTCCCTCGGGCAGGTTGTGCAGGCAGATCGCGAAGACGAACAACCACGCGCGTTTCAGGCGGGCCGGCGACGGACCTTCCGGTCCCTTGATGAAATGTTCGTGCGGAACCCAGCGCTCCATCAGCATGATCGCCAGTGCGCCGGCCAGGATCGCGGCACCGACCAGGGACCCGGAGCTCCACGGCCCCAGCCCGCTCTCCCCGGCCGCCTGCAGGCCGGGCAGGACCAGCGAGAAAGCGCTCGCGGCCAGCATTACGCCGGCTCCGAATCCCAACAGCGCGTCCTGGAAGCGTTCGCTGATGCCGCGCGAGAACCACGCCGGCAGTGTGCCCAGCGCGGTCGCCCCTGCTGCGATCAGGCCACCACAAAGGGCACCCAGTACCGGGTTGGCCTGGATTGTCGCCAGGATCATGCGCTCTGTTCCCGGCCGATGCGGAGTGACTGCGCCGGCGGCAAAATGCCGATGGGGGAGGAAGTTCCGCGCGTGGGCGTGAGCTGCTGGCAGGCAATGATCGGGGGCACGCAGTATTCCGTTGGCAGTGGCGGCCGGGAAATCCTAGCGAACCGGCGCACAGCGCGGCGTGCAGTCAGACCAGTTCGTCCCCACTGCGTTTCGCGGCACGCATGTCGCGATACAGCCCCACGCCCATGATCACCATCATCACCAGCACGATCGTGGGCCATACCAGCACATACGCGGTCATCAGGATGTCACGCATTTTTCCGCTCCTCAGTTGTCAGACCTGGACATGATGGCCGCCACATCAGGCTCGTCCTCCTGGAACGCGGTCACCCGCTTGGCGATCAGGTTGAAGTCGAAGGGTTTGTGGTTGCCGACGCTCAGCGCGGAGCAGACCATGGTGCTGACACCGTACGCGTTGAGGGATGCCAGCAGTACCGGGTAGTCGCGCAGGAACCCGACCATCGGCACGACGAGTGCGAGCGCGGCCACCACACCAACGGTCAGTCCGGTGCGCTTGCCGAAGAAGCCGAACGCCATCAGTCCCAGCACCACGCCGGCGCCTACCGCGGCAAACACCTCCAGCAGGACCGCCAGCGCACCTTCGATCGGGACCAGTTGGAAGCGCGCGACGATGAAGAAAACCAGCGACACCGCGACGGCGACCGTAAAGGCGCGGTTGGTGACCTTGTTCCAGTAAACGCTGGCGATCACCGGGAACACGATCGATCCCCACAGCGCGCCGACGAAAACCAGCAGGTCCAGGATGTCGATGCGGAAACTGGCGAAGATCAGGCCGGCGGTGGTCGCCACGATCATGGTGATGCGGCCGACCCAGAGCATCGTCGTTGGACGCACCTTGCCGCGCGCCAGGTTCTTGCCATAGATGTCGGTCATCATGATCGAGGACAGCGCCGACAGGTCCGAGTCGGCGGTGGAGGACAGCGAGCCGATCACCATGATGAAGAAGATCCCCACCACCAGCGGCGACAGGTAGGTCGAGGCCATCTGCGGGATCAGATTGTTGTGGTCGCCATCGGCCGGGCTCATGCCGATCATCAACGCGAACACGCCGATCATGCCCAGCCCGATCACCGTGGCGCCGTAGCTGACCGTGGCTGCCAGGAATGTGGGCTTGATCAGGTCCTCGCGCACGGCGAACAGGCGCTGGGCAATGGTCTGGTTGCCGATCGCGTAGGCCAGCACGGCGACGAAATACGGCGCGCCCTGCTCCAGGAATGCCTGTTTGGAGAAGAACGTCGACTGCTCCGCGCTGATCCGCTCCCAGCCCTGGGTGAATATCTCCGTGCCGCCCGCGCTGAAAAAGACCAGCGGGATGATCAGTGCCGCAGAGCCCATCATCGCCGCCACCTGGACCACGTCCGTCAGCAGCGATGCGCGAAACCCGGACCACAGCGTGTAGGACAGCGTCCCGATACCGGCGATCAGGACGCCGTGGACGAAATCCAGCGGCGAGAGCATCGCCACCAGCGCCCCGGCGGCGGTGAAGTTCGCCATCAGGCTGATCACGCTGCCGACGATGTTGGAGCCGGCGAGGATCAACTGGCTGGAGCGCCCGTGGCGGGCGTGCATGATCTCCGCCAGCGTGTGCGCCTCTGGCGCGAGTGCGCGGAAGCGCCGCCCGAAGGGGTAGATGAACAGGATCATCAGCGCGCCCCACAGGCCGTAGTGGATCGGCCCGGAGATGCCGTACTTGTAGCCCGAAGTCGCCGCGGCGTAGAACGAGGCCGCCCAGATCCAGGTCGCGGTCATGCTGGCGGCCGATACGCCGAAGCCGACCTGGCTGCTGGAGGTCATGTAGCCGTCGACGTTTTCCTTGCGTCGGCCGATGCGCGTGGAGATCAGGAAGGTCCCGCCGTAGAAGGCCAGCAGCAGCAGCAAGACAGTGGACGATTGCAGCTGGTTGAACTCGAACGCGGGAACAGCCAAGGACTTCTCCGATAAGTGACGACGGCGGATGCAAGGCGGAAGGACGGCAGGCCGCGTCGGATTGGTGCACCGGCGGTGCCACTACGACGCCACGCTGCGGGACCGCGACAGGGAAGCAACACCTGAACGGGCAACGCCGCAAAAACGGTCCGTTAGCGCCACGATGGGCGAAGATGCAGCGAGGACCGCGCGATTCCAATCCTCAACCTTAACAGAAACGCGTTCTGCAAGCCGTACGTGGCGCCGGCAGCCCCGCATGCCAGCGATGGAAGCGGCGTTCGCAAGCCCTCCCGCGGCCCCGTGCCACCATCGCCGGATGGCAGACGATCCGCACCTGAGCTTCATCGTGCCCGCGCACAACGAGCAGCGCCTGATCGCCGCGTGCCTGCAAGCGATCCACGCAAGCGCGCGCGAGTTGCGCGCCGACTACGAGGTCATCGTGGTCGATGACGCCTCCACCGACGACACCGCGGGCATCGCCTGCGAGCACGGCGCGCGCGTGGTGCAGGTGCACCACCGCCAGATCGCCGCGTCGCGCAACAGCGGCGGGCATGCCGCAAACGGCGACTGGCTGTTCTTCATCGACGCCGACACCCTGATCAATCCCGACTATCTGGCAGCGGCTCTGCGGGCGCTGCGCGGGGGTGCGTCCGGTGGCGGCGCCGGCGTGAAGCTGATCGGACCCACGCGGCTGCACGAGCGCATCGGCCAGTGGCTGATGATCCACGTGTTCCGCCTGGTGGGCGTGACACCAGGCTGCAGCCTGTTCTGCACGCGCGCCGCGTTCAAGGCGATCGGCGGTTTTGATGAGCGCTATTACGCCGGCGAGGACGTGGCGATGGGTCGCGCGCTGGCCCGGCACGGCCGGCTGGTGATCGTGCACGAGGTGGTGATGACCTCGGCGCGCAAGCTGCGCACCCATTCGCTGGGCTACCAGCTGCGTTTGCTGGGGCGTTTCCTGTGGCGGGGGCGGCGGATGTTGCACTCCAGGGACGAACTGGAGATGTGGTACGGCGACCGCCGCGACGAACCCTAGGCGCCCTCGCGTGAACAGCCGGACTGACGCTGTGTGCCACGCGCGAATCGCAAGCGGCAATCAGAACGGGTCGCTGGCCGGACGCACTTCGATCTCCAGCGCCTGGGCCACTTCCTGCATCGCCTCATCGTCGCTGGACAGGGTGATCCAGCCGGCGTGGACGCCTTCCTCGCCGTGCGGGCCGCTGGCCGTGTTCCAGGTCCACAGGCTGTAGCCGTATTCGCGCAGGCGGTCCGCGGCGACAGCCATCAGCGATGGCACTTCTGCCTCGGCGAGGAAATCCTCGTCGCTGGCATCCTCCACGCCCCAGTCGATCACCACGTTCCATCGCGCCGCCAGTTCGGTGATGGTATCGATGAACGAGACCGCGTCATCCTCGTCGACGAAGAACCCCGACTTCCAGTCGATCAGGTCCTTCAGCAGCCACAGCGGCTCGACCTCCTCGGGGCCCGCGGCCTCCAGCGCCTCGCGATAGGCGGAGAACTGCTGCAGGGCAGACTCCTCGTCGCCCGGATTGATCAGCAGCAGCAACTGCCAGACCAGCGCCTCGCGGGTGTCGGCCGACTCCAGGTCCACGCCGGTGCCGGACTCCAGGCCGTTGGCGAAATTGTCGTCGGGATCGAATTCCGGGTCGTGGGCAGTCATCGTCGTGTTCCGGGCAAAGGGCGTACTTGGCATCGTGCCACGCGGCCTCGTGCAGGGGCCGTCATGCTGACCACGGTGGACGCTACGGGCGCAGTACGGCGCGGTCGCTGCACCACAGCTCACTGGCGCTGGCCACCAGCGCGGCGTACTTGCGCGGCGGCACGGTTTCGGTGATCGCGTATGCCTCCATCGCGGTGTCGCGCTGCGCCGCCAATGCGGCCAGGGTGCCATTGGCGTTGATCAAGCGCGCGACCACCGGATGCGACGCGCCGCGCCCACGCCGCAGGACCACCCCCACCTCGCCGTTGGCCAGCCGCACCGGCGTGCCTGGCGGGAATACGCCGATCTCCCGCACCAGCAGGCTAGCCAGGGTCTCATCCACCGCCTTGCCACGCTCCAGGAACAGGCTGCGCAGGGCGTGCCGGGCGTGCACCGCTTCGCGATAGGCACGTGGCCGGACCATCGCCGAGTAGATGTCGACGATCGCCAGCTTCCGCGCCGCGCGACTGATTGCGTCGCCCGACAGGCGATTGGGGTAACCACTGCCGTCGATGCGCTCGTGGTGCTGCAGGATCGCCACCAGCCAGACCGGATCGGCCACCCCGGCGAGCTGCAGCAGCTCGACGCTGGCTTGCGGATGACCGGTGACGACCGCCTGCTGCTCCGCCGACAACCCCGACTGCTGCTTGTTCATCGCGCCCGCGACCGGCCCCAGGGCGACGTCGTAACTCAGTGCCGCGGCTATAACCGACAGGCTCTCCTGCTCGTCCCAGTCACGCGAGCGCACCAGCAGTTCGCACAGGGTGGCCGCGTGCAGCTGGCGCGCAACGTGGCAATCGTCGGTGACCTCCAACTGCATCGCGGCCAGCGCCGCATCCGCATCGCGGGCCACCAGGGCGCGCAGCCATTCGGCGATTGCGAGCAACTGGTCGCCCAGGTCCTCACCGCTGCCCAGCAGAAGGTGCTGGTGCACGAGCGCGAGTTCATGGCGGAGCAGCTGCATCTCGCGGAATACCGGCGGTTCCGGCGGCGCGTCGTCGGCGAGGGCGTCGTCGGGTTCCGCCTCGGCGGCGTCGGGGTCGGTCCCGTCGCCGGCGAGGTGCTCATAGCCGTCGATCAGCACACCCGCGTTGGCATCGGTGTCCGGCACCACCATGCCGCGCTCGAGTACGACGTCGAGTTGCTCCTGGCTCGCCAGAACCATTCCTTCCACGAACAGCAGCTTGCGGTCGCGGTCGTATACCGACCACGCCAGTGGCGAACCGAGCTCTACATCGCTTGCTGCAACCGGGCGCACGGGCTACTCCAACGGCCACACAGATGGCCGGGCTTCCTTACGCTATCGGTCTGGACGCAGGGATCTTTAGTCGTCCCGGCCGCGGGCCGGCGCGGGCAGCACGCGCGGCGCCAGCGCCAGCCCGAGCACGGCCAGGCTGACGGTAATGGCAAATCCCGCAAGGTAGGCAGCCAGCGCGGAGCGCTCCAGCAGCAGCGCGAACAGCGAGCCGCCCACGGCGAGCATGGTGGCGGTAAACAGTGCATCGCACAGCTGCAGCGCGGAGGCGTTGGCGCCCTGGCGTTCGGGTGGCGAGAGCTCCAGGGTCAGGATCGACAGGCTCGGGTAGACCGTCCCCATGCCCACTCCGGCGACGATCCAGCCGACGACGCCCACGGCAAGCGGCACCCAGGGCAGCACCGCCGCCGAAACCGCGAGCACCCCGACCAGCATCAGCGCCATGCCCGCCTGCAGCACGCGCCCGGGAGCCGGCGCGCGCATCCGGCCACGATTCCACGACCCCAGCGACCAGCCCAGTGCGCCGACGGTGAGTGCCATCCCGGCAAAGGTGGGCGAGAGGCCGCGCTCGCGCGTGAGCAGCAGCGGCAGGAACACTTCGGTCCCGAAGAACGCGGCCGAGGCGATGCCGCGCATCGCGATGACCGTCGGCAACCCGCGCGCGGCGCGCAGGGTGCCGGTGGGCAAGAGCTGCAACATGCTTGCCAACAGCCCGGCCAGCGATACCGCCATCAGCCCCAGGGCGATCCAGCCGCGCTGCTGGCCGGCGTAGCTGAGCAACAGGGCGCTGCCGGCCGCGCCGCCGGCGAGCACGATTCGCTGCCGGTTGCTGGCGCCCGAAGCGGGCGCGTGATCGGGCAGGGGGCCGATGCCGCGCAGGGGCGGCAGCACCATCGCCGCGGCCAGGCCAGCCAGGAGCGGCACCAGCAGGAACACCCAGCGCCAGCCAAGGAACTCCACGATCAGGCCACTGAGCGCTGGCCCGACAATTGCTGGCAGGACCCACGCGGCGGCGAAGGCGGCAAAGATCCGCGCTCGCAGTTGCGGCGGGTAGGCGCGGCCGACCACGACATACAGCGCGACCGACATCAAACCGCCGCCAAATCCCTGCACCACGCGGCCAAGCAGCAGCACCCACATCGTCGGGGCGAGCCCGGCCACGACCAGGCCGACCGCGAACCAGGCGATGCCGTGCTGCAGCGGGGCGCGCGGCCCGCGACGATCCGCCCAGGGGCCACTGGCGACCATGCCCACCACCGCGGCGGCAAGCGTGCTGCCAAACGCCATCGCATACAGCGGCAGGCCGTCGAGCGCCTGGGCGACCACGGGCATGGCCGTGGCCACCGCCAGCGCCTCGAACGCGTACAACACGATGAGCGCGACCGATCCCACCGTGAGCGCGCGGTAGCGCGGAGCGAACAGGCTCTCCGAGGCCGGCGTTTGAACCTCCGTTTCCATCCTGTGACTCGTCCTGCTGCAAGCCGCGTCGGTCGTCGAGCATAGAAGCCACCGCGGGTTGGCGATAGCGCAGGCAGGCAACCACATGGCTGAAAGAGCACGCTCCGGCCCTGCGAGCGCCGATATAATGCCGTTCGCGATGGCGTGACCGCCTCGGCAGCAATGCAGGCGCAGATGGCCCGTCCCACCCCACCCGATCCGGCCTCGCGCCCCTTCCCCGTCGCCCCGGGCGCGCCTCTGCCGGTATGGCGGGGACGCGGCCTGGTGCTGATCGCCATCGCGCTGTCCGCGCTCAACCTGCGCACTGCAGTGACATCCCTGACACCGCTGCTGGACCGGTTGGGCGAGACCTTCCAGTTCGGTCCGACCATGACCGGGGTGTTCGGCATCGTGCCGACGGCGGCGTTTGCGGTGTTCGGCGTGGCGACCCCCGCCATCGCCCATCGACTGGGACTGGAGCGCACCGCGCTGCTGGCGATGCTGCTGGCCGCCGGAGGCCTGCTCGGGCGCGGCTTTGCCGACAACACGACGCAATTGCTGCTGACCTCGGCGATTGCGCTGTCGGGCATGGGCATCGGCAACGTCGTGCTGCCGCCGCTGGTCAAACGCTACTTCGGCGACCGCGTGGGCGGCATCAGCGCGATGTACATCACCCTGCTGCAACTCGGCACGATCCTGCCGGCGCTGGCCGCGGTGCCGGTGGCGAACGCGGTCGGCTGGCGGATATCGCTGGGCGCGTGGTCGCTGGTCGCGGTGGCGGCAGCGCTGCCCTGGGCGATCGTGCTGTACCAGGAACGCTACGGCCGCTCCGCGCAGGCCCGCACGCTGGCCGCGATCCACGCCCGGTCGGTGGCCAGCGGTGATGAGGCGCCCGAGTTTGCCGCGCCGCCGCCGTCGGGTCGCGTGTGGCGGTCGCCGGTCGCTTGGGGCATGTCGCTGATGTTCGGCATGACCTCGCTGGTGACCTATTCCATGTTCACCTGGCTGCCCCGGATCCTGACCGACGCCGGCGGCAGCGCGTTGCTGGGCGGGACGATGGTCGGCGTGTACTCGTCGCTCGGGCTGCTCAGCAGCTTCGTGATGCCGGTGGTGGCGGTGCGCATGCGCAATCCCTTCCCGGTGGTGCTCGCGTGCTGCGTGATCCACCTGACCGCCTTCACCGGCCTGCTGCTGGCGCCAATGACGCTGACCCTGCTGTGGGTCGCGCTGCTCGGGTTGGGACCGAGCACCTTCCCGCTGGCGCTGACCCTGATCAACCAGCGCACCCGCACGCCGGCCGGTTCGACCGCCCTGTCGGGGTTCACCCAGGGCCTGGGCTATGCCCTGAGCTGCGCCGGGCCGTTGCTGTTCGGGGTGTTGAACGAGGTCAGCGGCGGATGGCTGTGGCCGTTCGCCTTCCTGACCGGGACGCTGGTGGTGCTGGCGTTCGGCGGCTACCTGGCGTGCAAGCCGCGCATGCTGGAAGACAGCTGGTAACGCCGACCGGAGCCACTAGCCGGACACGCCGCCGTTGTCTTGCAACCACTCGATCAGCTCCGCGCGCGCGGCGAGGTTGTGCACCGGCAACACCAGCACGTCGCCCGGCCGGGACCATGCGAGGATCGCCTGCGCCGCCTCGACCTCGGGCAGGATCGTCTGCAGGCGCGACTCGGGCAGGCCTTGCAGCAATAACTGCCCGCGCAGAATCTCCGGCACCTCGCCGGCGCGTCGACCGCGGATGTAGCCGTCCAGATCCTTGAGCACGACCAGATCGGGCAGCACTGCCGCCGCGGTTCGGGCCAGGTCGCGGATGGCATCGTCGTCGCGGTTACCGGCCTGGCCGAGCAGCAGGCCCAGACGCGCACCGCGTTGCTGGCGCAGCCGCGCGGCAACCGCGAGCAGGCCGGCCAGGCCGTCCGGGTTGTGTGCGTAATCAAGCAGGACGTCGGCCCCGCGGATGTGCCAGCGCTCCAGGCGGCCGGGATTGTCCTCGCGCGAACCGCCGAACTGCATCAGCACGGTGGCAATGGCCCGCACTGATACTCCCTGGGTTGCCGCCAGCAGCGCCGCCCCGGCCAGGTTCGCGATGTTGTAACGCGCGCTGCCCTCCAGCGTCAGCGGCATCGCGGCCACCTCGCCGAGGCGGTGGCGCTGGCCGTCCACGCGCAATGTCAGGACGCCGTCGTCCACTCCGCAGGTAGCGCCGCCGCTCCGGCGATGCGCCACCAGTACCGTATTGCGATCGTCCAACGAGAACCACGCGAGCGGGCACGCAAGCGATGCGGATTTCTCCACCAGCAGCGGATCGTCGGCATTGAGCACCAGCACGCCATCGGCGTTCACGGCCCGGGCGACGACGAGCTTGGCATCGGCCAGGTCGGACAGGTCGTGCACGCCGTACTCGCCGAAATGGTCGGCGCTGACGTTGGTGACCAGCCCGGCGTGGGCATGCTGCACGGCCAGACCCCGGCGCAGGATGCCTCCGCGCGCCGTTTCCAGGATCGCTGCCTGCACGCGGGTATCGCGCAGCACCCGCCGGGCGCCGTTGGGGCCGGAGTAGTCGCCCTGGGCAACGCGTGCGTCGCCGACAAACACGCCGTCGGTGCAGTTGAAGCCCGCGGTCTTGCCGGCCTGTTCAAACAGCGCGGCCAGCAGCCGCACGCTGGTGGTCTTGCCGTTGGAGCCGGTCACCAGGACAGTGGGGATGTCGTGCAGATCGGGCCAGGCCACATCGTCTGGCAGCGCGTCCAGCGCCCAGTTCCGACCGCCCTCGCCTGCGCCCAGCGTCAGGCCATCGTCATCCAAGAACGCCGGCAGCCCGCGCGCGTTGGCCGCCTGCATCAGGGACATTGCACGCGGATTGGCCTCATCGGCGGCAAGGTGCCGCAGCGTGTGCCTCGCGAGCTCGTCGTCCCAGCTGGCGGGATGGGCGGGCGCATGCGGCAGCGCACAGTGAGCGGCGTTGGGGGCAACCCGCTGCCAGGCCCATTCGTTGACCTCGGTGGCGGTGTAGAGCATGTCCTGCGGCGCGGCCATCGCCAGCGCGGCGCCGGCCCGGTGGATGTCAAGGACGACCTCCGCATCCGGCCAGCCCAGGTGGGCGCGCATGGTCCGCACGCCCGCGGCCCACTGCGCGCAAAGCGCAGGCGAGGTTTCAAAGACCTCCAGCACCGCGCCGCAGCCGCCGAAGTAGCGGTTCGGTCCGGTCAGGCGACGGGAACTGTCGAACAGCTCATCGATCGGCGCGGTCGGCGGGAGGTTCAGTCGTTCTCCTCGCGTGCCAGGCGCACGCCGCGCTCATCGCGCACAAGATCCTCGTAATCGGCCAGCGAGGCAGGGATGGATTCATCGGCCGGCTCGGCCGTCACCGGCACCTCGGGCCGGAGCGGTGCCGACGGCTCGCCTTCAGCCTGGAACTTGATCACCTGCTTCCACGAGCGGACCAGCGCATCGGCGAAGATCAGCACCAGGTCACCGGGCTCGCCCATACGCAGGGCAGCATCGATCGCGGCCTCCTCCTCGTTGATGATGCTGACCTGCGCCTCGTCCACGCCTTGGGCGAGAAGTGCCTTGGCCAGGATGCGGGGCACCTCGTCACCATCGCGGCCGCGCAGGTTGTCGTCGCGGCGGCAGATGTAGTGGTCGAAGCGGCCGGCAACAGCGTCGGCGATCGCGCGCAGGTCCTCGTCGCGGCGGTCGCCCGGGCCGGCGATCACCACGATGCGTCGCCCGCCCACTTCCATGCGCTGGGCCAGGTCGGCCATTGCGCCGACCGCGTGCGCGTTGTGCGCGTAGTCGAAGATCACCTTGAAGGGGTGCTCGGCGAACACGTTCATCCGCCCCGGGGCCTGGAAGAACGTCGTGTCGAAGGTGCGCAGGCCCTGCCGGATGGCATCGAGCTTGATGCCCATCGAGAACGCCATCGCGGCGGCGAACATCGCGTTCTGCACGTTGTGCATCGCCCGCCCTTCCAGCGTCGCCGGCACCAGGTGCGTCCACAGCAGCGGGATGTGGCTGCCCTTGTCGTACAGGGTGATCATCTGGCCGTTGATGCCGGCCTCCAGCGCGCACGCGCGACCACCGGCGCGGATGTGCTCGCGCACCAGCGGATGCTGCGGGTTGGTGGTGACGTAGCAGATGGTGGCCGCATCGGTATAGGCGGCCATCTTCAGCACCATCGGATCGTCGGCGTTGAGCACCGCGCAATCGCGCGCGACCTCGGCGACGATGCGCTTGACCTCGGCCAGTTGCTCCAGGGTGTCGATGCCCTTCATGCCGAGGTGGTCGGCCGCCACGTTGAGCACGGCGCCGACGTCCACGTAGGGCACGCCCATGCCCGCGCGCAGCAGGCCGCCGCGCGCGACTTCCAGCACCGCCATGTCAATGTGCGGGTCGGCCAGCACCATGCGGGTCGACACCGGGCCGGTCATGTCGCCTTCCACCGTGCGCTGGCCGTCGATGTAGACCCCGTCGGTGGTGGTCAGCCCGGGCGTGTAGCCGGCCATCTTGGTGATGTGGGCGAGCATCCGGGCGGTGGTGGTCTTGCCGTTGGTGCCGGTGACCGCCGCGATCGGCACCCGCGAGGGCGATCCGGGCGGGAACAGCATGTCCACCACCGGGCCGGCGACATCGCGCGCCATGCCTTCGCTCGGCGCGACGTGCATGCGGAAACCTGGCGCGGCGTTGACCTCGCAGATGCCGCCGCCATCGCTCTTGTAGCTCTCGGCGATGTTCTCGGTAAGGAAGTCGACGCCGCCGACGTCCAGGCCGATTGCCTGAACCGCACGCACCGCCATGTCGCGGTTGTCGGGGTGGATGATGTCGGTGACATCGGTGGCGGTGCCGCCGGTGGACAGGTTGCCGGTGGAGCGCAGGTAGACGACCTCATCGGCGGCCGGTACCGAGCCGGGCGTGTAGCCGACGCGCTCCAGCATCGTCAGCGCCTGCGCGTCGAGCTCCAGCCGGGTCAGCACTTTCTCGTGGCCAACGCCGCGACGCGGGTCCGCATTGACGAGCTCCACCAGTTGGGCGACGTCGTGTTGGCCGTCGCCGATGATGTGGCCCGGCGTGCGCCGCGTCGCCGCGACAAGCTCGCCGTTGATCACGAGCAGGCGGTGGTCGTCGCCGGGGACAAAGGTCTCCACAATCACCGAGCGCGAGACCGCCTGCGCAAGATGGAAGCCTTCGCGCACTTCGGCCTCGTTGGTCAGGTGGATCGAGATGCCGCGGCCGTGGTTGCCGTTGTAGGGCTTGGTCACGACCGGGTAGCCAATGCGACGGGCGGCCCTGAGCGCCAGCTCCTCGGTCTGGACCAGCGCCTGGCGCGGCACCGGCAGGCCGAGCGCACCGAGGATCTGGTTGGTTTCGTCCTTGTCGCCGGCAAGTTCCACCGCGATGTGCGAGGTCCTCCCGGTCACGGTCGCCTGGATGCGTTGCTGGTACTTGCCGTAGCCCAACTGGACCAGCGAGTGATCGTTCAGGCGCATCCACGGGATGTCACGCGCCTGGGCGGCAGCGACGATCGCGCTGGTGGACGGACCCAGCGCCCGGCGCTGGGCGAAGCGGATGAATTCGTCACGCGCCGAAGACCACTCCCAGCCGTCGGGAAGGATGCCCGCGGTCTGCAGTTCCGCCGGCAGCAGCGAGGTCAGCAGGCGCATCGCCAACTCGCCGGCTTCCAGGCCCTCGTCCTTCTGCTTGTACTCGTAGACCACCGAATACACGCCCGGCTCGCCGGTGCCGCGCGTCCTGCCGAAGGTCACGTCCGCACCGGCCACATTCTGCAGCTCGATCGCGACATGCTCGAGCACGTGGCCCAGCCACGTCCCCTCGTCCTCGCGCAGGCGGCGCAGGAAACCGCCGGGTTCGCGGTAGGAGCAGCCGTGCTCGTCCAGCCCCGGCAGTGCCGCCACCAGGCCGTCGATGAACTCCGCACCGAGCCGGACCGTCGGCCATGCCTCCAGCGCGCCCAGGTCGAGCTCCAGGCGGATGACCGGAAAATGCGCGTACAGCGAAGGACCAAGGAAAACCGAACGATTGCGGATCCGCATGGGGTTACCTCTTCTGGCGAGCCAACCGGCCGGCCGAGGCCTGGCGGGTACTGAGATGGAAGGTGTTGCCCGCGACGAGCTGGTGCAGGACCAGGCCCAACATGGAGACCGGTTGCCCCTCATCCACCACGTCCATCGAGGTGAAGCTGATGTCGCTGGCATCCAGCACGGTGATGCCACCGCTGCCCTCCACTTCCAGCACGTTGTCGGGGCCGATGAAGGCCGCGGTGTCCTCGTCCAGGCCCAGGCCCACGGCAAACGGGTTGTAGGCCAGCGCCGTCATCAGGCGACCCATCCGGTCGCGCTCGCGAAAGTGCTGGTCGATGATGAACCGGTTGGTCAGGCCGAGCCCCGGCGCCAGGCGAACGCCCCCCGCGACGGCAGTGGGGCCCTCCTCGCCGAAGGCGATCATGTGCTCACTGATGAAGCTCGCCCCGGCGCTGGTGCCGGCCACATGCACGCCCTCGGCATTGCGCAGGCGGATGAGTTTGGCCACCGGCGTGCCGCCCACGATCGTCGACAGGCGCAGCTGGTTGCCGCCGGTCATGAAGATGCCGCTGGCCTGGGCGATGCGTTCCAGCCGCGAGGGCTCGTTGCAGTCGCGGCGGGTGTCGAAATCGATCGTGGTCACCCGCGCCGCGCCGAGCCCGGAGAACAGCGCCTCGTAGCGCTCGCCGGTCTCCACCAGGCGACTGGCGGTCGGCAGCACCACGATGTCGGCCGCATCGCCGCCGCACAGGTCGACGAAGCGCTTGAGTATCTGCGGATTGCTTTCCTTCTCCTCGCCGCCCCCGATGGGGATGATCCAGCCGCGGTCGACGCCGTCGGGGACGGGACTGGGGCACATCAGCGCGCGCCCTCGAAGGTGCCGCGGATGACCGCCTGGCCATCGCGCACGAACCAGCGACCGGAAATCAGTACATCACTCACATTGTCGTCCTCATCCAGAATCAACAGATCCGCGTCCGCGCCCTGCGCGACCCGCCCCTTGCTTTCCAGCCGCAACAGGCGCGCCGGGTTGCTGGTGAACGCCGGCAGCACGCGCGCCAGTTCCTCGCCCCGCGCCAGCAGCGTCTTGAGCGTCCTGTGCAACGAGTCCGGCGCGCCGATGTCCATGCTGAGCATGCGGCCCTGATCATCGAACACCGGCAAACAACCGCCGCCATCGGAACTGATCGTGACCTGCTCGGCAGGTGCGCCGCTGGCCAGGTAGCGCAGCAGCGCCTCATCGGCCGCCCAGGCGTCCTCGTCGGCGGCGACGGGAAAGGCGGTGATGTCGATGGTGCAGCCGCGGCGCGCAAGCTCGAGCGCTTCCTCGAACAGCGCGCGGCGACGGTTGACATGGGTCGGGTTGAACACGCGCGCGGGAATCTCGCTGGCGTCCAGCGCCTCGCGCACCTGCGCCAGTCCGCGCGGGCCGTCGCCCAGGTGCAAATGCAGGATGCCGGCCTTGCCGGTCAGCAAGCCGCCGACGTGGGCATCGGCGGCGACCCGCAGCAGCTCGTCACGGGTTGGCTGGCTGGAGCGGTGGTCGCAGATCGCCAGCTCGCCGACGCCGATCAGGCAGTCGATGAAGGCCAGGTCGTCGCGCACGCTGCCGGTCACCGTCGCCACCGGCAGGTGGTAACCACCGGTGTAGGCGTAGGCGTTCATGCCCTCGTTGCGCAGGCCGTTGACGGTCGCTACCAGTTCGCGGGTGGAGCGCGTGGTGTCGTCGGTGCCCAGCAGGCCGACCACGGTGGTGATTCCGGCCAGGGTAAAGCGCGACAGCGGCACCGGTGGCACGCGGGTGTGGGCGCCGGCCTCGCCGCCGCCTCCTGTGATGTGGGTATGGCCATCGATCAAGCCGGGCAGCACGCGACGGCCGTGAAGATCGATCGAGGTGGTATGGGTGGGCGGCGACCCGGCGGCATCCTGGGAAGGCTGCATCGCGAGGATCCTGCCACCGCCGATCAGCAGGTCCTGCCAACCCAGGTGGGCCGGGGCGTGCACGTCGGCGTTGCGGAGCAGAAGCAGCGGTGACTCTGGCACGTTGGAAAGACCCTCTGGGAAGATGCCGCCGACGGTGGCGGTCATCCTGACAATGCGCACCGTACAGAGGAACGGGTGCGGGCAGGGTCGAGGCCGCGCCAGCGCGCATGCTCCAGTATTCCACGGTGGCGACCTTATCGGTCATGCCGGAGCCGCGGGTCGGCGGATGTCCGGAACCGGCGGCAAAGCTCGTGTCTTCAGTTCTGCATCGGGCGGATTCCCCGCCCGTTCCGACAACATTGATCCCATTGCCGAAGGAGTCACGTCATGACTGCACCCACGACCCACCGTTTCAGGAAGCTCACCCAGCTGTTGCTCCCCGCGGCGCTGGCGATCGCGGCGGCAGGCCTGGCCGGTTGCGGCAGCGACGCGGATACGTCGCCGACCGGTTCGGGCAGCAAGGCGTCCAAGAACAGCAACGGGCTCACGCTCGCCAGCGAGGGCTGGAAGCTGGACGCCACCGCGTCCGCCGGCATGCTGCCCGGCTACGCGGATGCGCCGCTGAGTTTCCGGATGGCCACCGGCTGGGTGAATACGGCGGCGGCTAAAGCGGCCGGCAAGGAGGCCGATCCCGAGGCGCAACGCGAGCAGGCGCTCGCCAGTTTTGGCCTGCTCACGGTGGAAATTGCCGCCGGTAACACGGCGCCGGGCAATTACCAGCTCGCCAGCGAGGTCTCCGGCGCGGACAGCGCGGCGGTGACCATCCCCTTGGGCAAGGACACCGGGCTGGCTGGCGAGTTCACCTCGCAGTCGGGCACCCTGACCATCAAGTCGGTGGAGACGGAAGAGGGCACCCACAGCACGAAGGTGGTCGCGGTGGATGGCCAGTTCGACGGCCTGTTTGCCGACGAGCAGGGCGACACGCGGCCGATCAGCGGCACGTTCCGCTTCGCGCCAAAAGCGAAGTAGTCGCTCGTCGGCGCCAAGGCGGCGGCGGGTTTACCAGGGCAGCTCGGTACCGTTGGCGTGCCAGAACGTGCCGGTCTCACCCAGCGTCAGCTTGTCCAGTCGCTCGACCAGTTGCGCGGCGGCGTGCTCAGGGCTGACCTCGCCCTTGCCACCCACCATGTCGGTGGCGACGAAGCCCGGATGCAGCAGGAACACCGCGACACCGCGCGACTCCATGTCCACGGCCAGCGACTTGCCGATCGCGTTGACCGCCGCCTTGGACGCACGGTAGCCGTAGCGGCCGCCCGATCCGTTGTCAGCCATCGATCCCATCCGGCTGGTGATGATGCCGATCTTCGCGTCCTCGGCCAGGTGGCCCGAAAGCGCCTGCGCGACCCGCAGCGGGCCCATTGCATTGACCTCGAACTGGCGTCGCATGTCCTCCCAACCATCGGTCTGGATCTCGCCAAAGGCCTCGCGGGTCATGATGCCGGCGTTGAGCACGAGCACATCCAGGCGGGTGTCGCCGAGGCGCTGAGCCAGGCCTGTCAGCGCGGCGTCATCGGTGACGTCCACACCCGCCTCCACCTGCACGCCCGTCTTTTCCAGCGCATCGCTGGACTGGCGGCAGGCGGCAATCACCTTGTCGCCGCGGGCGCTGTACTGGCGGGTCAGGGCGAGGCCGATGCCGCGATTGGCGCCGGTGATTAGGACGGTTTTCATGGTCGACTCCGTGAAGGGGTTCTTCTTTCTATGGCGCCGTCAGCGCCGACAATCAAGCAGCGCGGGGCCGTCGGTGCTGGTCGCGAGGACTCCTGCGCTTATTCAGCCGCGCTTGAGCAGCAGGTCCAGCATCCGGCGGAAACGCGCGCCGTAGGGCGGGTTGAGCAGGCCCACCGCGGTGAAACGCGACTGGCGGAAGATCGATTTCATGTGCGAGAAGCGCTGAAACCCCGCTTCCCCGTGGTAGCTGCCCATACCCGACGGACCCACCCCGCCGAACGGCAGGCCATGCTGGGCGATATGAAACAGCGTGTCGTTGACGGTCACCCCACCGGCCTGGGTCTTGGCCAGCACCGCATCAATGCGCTGCGAATCCTCGTCGAACACGTACAGCGCCAGCGGATGCGGCCGCGCGGTCACGTAGGCAATCGCCTCCTCGAAGCTGTCGTAGGGCACCAGCGGCAGCAGCGGCCCGAAGATCTCCTCGCGCATCACCTCCATCGCGTCGCTGACGCCACTCAGCAATAGCGGCGGAAGCAGCCGGCGCACCGGATCGGCTGGCGTGTCGCCCAGCGGGTGTTCGCGTGCGCCGGCCGCCACGGCGTCGTCGCGCAACGCGACCAAACGCTGGTACTGGCGGTCCGAAATGATGCTGGCGTACTGGGTATTACGCTCCAGCCCGGGATACATCCGCGCCATCACCGAGCAGGCCACGCCGATGAACTCGTTGACCCGTGCGCGCGGCAACAGCACGTAATCCGGCGCGATGCAGGTCTGGCCCGCATTCACCATCTTGCCGAACACGATGCGCTCGACCGCGTCCTCGAAGCGGGCCCCCGGGCCGATGATCGCCGGCGACTTGCCGCCCAGTTCCAGGGTCACCGGCGTCAGGTTGGCGGCGGCGGCGCGCATCACGTGGTGGCCGACTGCGGTCGATCCGGTAAACAGCAGGTGGTCGAAGGGCAGCGCGGAAAACGCCTCGGCCACCTCGACGCCGCCGGTCACGACCGCGACCTCGTCGGGCTGGAAATAGCGGGCGACCTGCGCGGCCAGCAAGGCGGAGAAGCGCGGCGTGAACTCGCTCATTTTCAGCATTACGCGGTTGCCCGCGGCCAGCGCGTCCACCAGCGGCCCGATGGCGAGGTAGAGCGGGTAGTTCCACGGCACGATGATGCCGACCACCCCCAGCGGCTGCGGACGCAATTCGGTGCGCCCGGGCAGGAACGCCAGCCCGGCCAGGCGCTTGCGTGGCCGCATCCAGCGCCGCCCATGGCGCAGGGCGTGGCGGACCCCCGACAGGCTGGGGAACAGTTCCAGCAGGTCTGTCTCTTCCGCCGGGCGCTGACCGAAGTCTGCGGAGATGGCCCTGGAAAATGCCTCGCGTTGCTCGGTCAGCATCGTCCGCAGCGTACGCAGGCGCGCCGCGCGTACCGGCCACGACGGCATCGGATCCTCGGCGTGGGCGGCACGCATCCGTTGCAGTTGCTCGTCCAGGCGGGCGGCACGTGTCGTCATGGGGGGCTCTCGGAATCAGCGCAGGCCGAAGGCAATAATCGGCGATCCGTTGAGCATGCCATTGTTCGCGTTGGCGCCCGCAATGTTGGAACCGCTACGGGCGCGCTGTCATCATGTTTGCTGCACGCGACGCATTCGCCGACGCGACCTTGATGATCGGGACCAACACCATGGCGATGGCCGAAAGCGATATCCACAAGGGCTGGATCTACCAGACCAGCAACCAGCAGCAGCGCCTGGTGCTGGGCTGGGACCGCGACGGCCGCGTGGTGTATTCGTCCAAGGGCAAGGATCCGGACGCGCCGTTCCTGAATTGCCACGTGCGCATCACCACGCGCAAGTTCGCCCAGCGCGCGATCGGCAAGCTGCGCGAGGTCGAGGACCTGCAGCACTACATCGTGGCCAACAAGGCGACCACGGTGGTCGTGCGCTGAGAGGACGCACCTGCGCTGCAAACGCGGGCGCCGCGGGTCGCTTCATCCGCCTATCCCGCGGTTCCGTCGCGACAATCTCGGCTTGGTCGCAGCGGCACTCCGCTGCGCCGGCGGGGTCACTATGCTCCACGGAAATCCCCAGCCGTCGGAACCTCTTCGTGATCAAGGGCCTGTTCTTCGTCATCCGTATCGCCCTGGCGTGGCTGCTGGCCATCCTGCTGTTCGCGGGGCTGTGGTCGGAACTGCCGTTGATCGGGCGCCTGGAATGGCCGATCACGGTCGCCGGCATGATCGTCATGGCACTGGTGGTGATCGGCGCGCTCTCGCACGTCGGCCGGGTGCGCCTGATCGCCGACCGCATCGACCGGACCACGCTGGGTAACCGTCACCGCCGCCAGGTCGAGATTCCGTTCGAGGCCGGCGAGGCGTTTGATCTGGTCGATGCCGCCATCCGCGAACTGCCCCGCATCGTTGAAGTGGAGAGCGCACGCGACAGCCTGCAGATACGGGCCACCGCGGGACGACCCGAGGCGTACCTGGATCGTCCGCTGGGTCGCTGGAACCCGATGCTGTGGTTCGGCGCACCGCGCAACCAGATCCTGGCCACGGTCACCCCCGGTGGCGATACCGGCAGTCTCACCCTGATCTGCGAGCCCGAGACACTGGCATGGAGCGACTGGTTCCTGTTCGACGACGCGACCAACTTCGAGAACGCGGAGGCGATCACACGGGCGATCACCCGGCGGGTTGCCGAACGCCGCCGCAACGAGCGCGCGGATGCAGCGCAGACGGCCACCGAGAAGGAGCTCACCGTCGCCAAGCTGAGCCTGCTGCACGCGCAGGTCGAACCGCACTTCCTCTACAACACCCTGGCCAGCGCGCAGTTGCTGACCCGCAGCGACCCGGCGCGCGCCGACGAGATGCTCGGTCACCTCATCCAGTACCTGCGCCACTCGCTGCCACGCACGCAAAACGAGTTGTCCACCCTGGGTGAGGAACTGGAACGCGCGCTGGCCTACCTGGAGATCCTCAAGATCCGCATGGGACCGCGCCTGTCGGTGCAGGTCGACCTGCCGGAGAACCTGCGCGCCACCGCGCTGCCGCCAATGATGCTGCAGACGCTGGTCGAGAACGCGATCAAGCACGGCCTGGAGCCACGTACCGGCGGCGGCACGGTATGGATCCGCGCGCGGCGCAGCGATGGTGTCGTCGCGGTGACCGTCGCCGACGATGGCGAGGGCTTCAACAGCCGCACCAGCGGCACCGGCATCGGACTGAAGAACGTGCGCGAACGCCTGCGCCTGGTCTACGGCAGCGACGCCGCCCTGGCGGTGGTCGCCAACTTCCCCGCCGGCGTGGCCGCGACGATCACCGTGCCCGCCACGATCGTCCAGGAGGCCCGCCATGACTGAGCCCGTCACCACCTGCATCATCGCCGAGGACGAAGCCTTGCTGCGCCAGGCCCTGGTTGAGCGTCTGGCGCAGGCCTGGCCGGAGCTGCACATCCTTGCCGAGTGCGAGGACGGTGCGAGCGCGCTGGAGGCGATGGCCGAACACCGTCCGGACGTCGCCTTCCTCGACATCCGCATGCCCGGGCTGACCGGCCTTGAAGTCGCGACGGCTGCGGCCGAAGTCAGCCCGCGCACGCAAATCGTGTTTGTCACCGCCTACGACCAGTACGCCATCGATGCCTTCGAGCGCGGCGCGGTCGACTACCTGCTCAAGCCGATCACCGCCGAACGCTTGGCGGCCACGGTGCAGCGCTTGCAGGCGCGCAGCGGCAACAACGACGCGGCCACTTTGGCCACCCTGTTGCAACGGCTCGCGCCCGTCGCCCGCGCCGTCGATGCGCCGCCGCCGTTGACCTGGATCACCGCCAGCGCCGGCCGCGAAACCCGGCTGATCCTGGTTGAGGACGTCGCCTATTTCCGCGCCGACAACAAGTACACCACGGTGATGACCGCCGAGGGCGAGGCGCTGCTGCGCACTCCGATCAAGGAGCTGCTGACGGTGGTCGACCCGGACACGTTCAAGCAGATCCACCGCTCCACCATCGTCAACCTGCGCGCCATCGCCGGCGTCGTCCGAGACGACAGCGGCCGCGGCACCGTGCGCCTGAAGACGCGGCCGGAAACCCTGGCTGTCAGCGCGCCTTTCATGACCCTGTTCCGGCACATGTAATCGCCGCCGGACGACGCTACCGCGTGCAGAAGGCACTCCGGCATCCGGCCCACCCATCCACGCTTGCGCGAGGTGACCCATGAAGTTCCTGGCCCTGATCTATTTCGTGCTGTCGCTGTTCGGCTGCGACATCGGCGGCAGCAGCTACGTCACCCGCACCACCGTGGACGGCACCGACACCCTCTACAGTCAGGCCACAACGCAGGCGGGCGTCGCCCGTTTCGAATGCCTGCGCAGCGCCAGCGGTTCGTGCCACTACAGCGTATATGCGCACGGTTGTGCGCCGACTTCCGGTCCGGATCAGACCCCGTCGGGCAGCTGTGAATCCGACCCGATCGAGCGCTTTACAGTCGCCCGCGGTGACAGCAGGCAGATCGCCGGTCTGACAGGATTCGACCTGTGCGTCAGTGCGGAGGACGCCCCCGCGGGTAAGGCTTGTGACGGGCCGGAACGATAGCGCCCAAGTTAGTGCCGGCCCAATGGAAGCGGCGGCGGTCCGATACAAAGGCCGCCGCCGGGCATCCGATCAGGCGTCACCGGTTTTACGCGCACCCACCTGGATTCGGCGCGGCGTGGTTTCCGGACGTTTGGGGATACTGATTTCCAGTACGCCGTTTTCACCGTGGGCGGAAATCGCTTCGGGGTCGGCACTGTCAGGCAGCGCGAAACGCCGGTGGAATGCGCCATAACGGCGTTCAACGCGGGAAAATTTCTCGCTCTCCTGGACGTTATCGCTGCTGCGTTCACCCTTGATCGTCAACATCCCCTTGTCCATCTGGACTTCGATTTCAGCCGGGTCGACGCCGGGGATATCGGCGTAAAGCACGAAACGATCCGCCTCTTCCTTGATATCCACCCGCGGAGTCCAGCGGCTGGTGACCACCGAGGATTCGTCCGTCGCCGTCGACGAGGAAAACGCCCCATCGAAGATTCGATCAACCAGCTGTCGCAAAGGGTCCTGGCTGCTGCCATCGCCGGACCATTGCGGATTACGCACGATCTTGCTCATGACTGTCTCCTTTGTCTGCTTCGGGGCGTGAACTGGGCCCCATTGCCAACGTAGGTCCGTTGCGACGGGTTTCAAGTCTGCTGCGTGGGCCCGGCGTCGCTTCCGCCCGCAGACCCGCGCCGCGGCAGCGTCCAGCCCGGGCGGATGAAGTGGCAGGTATATCCATGCGGAATGCGCTCCAGGTAATCCTGGTGCTCGGGTTCGGCCTCCCAGAAATCACCGGCAGGCACGACTTCGGTAACGACTTTCCCCGGCCACAGGCCTGATGCGTCGACATCGGCGATGGTGTCCAGCGCGACCCGGCGCTGCTCGTCGGAGGTGGTGAAGATCGCCGAGCGGTAGGACGCGCCCCGGTCGTTGCCCTGCCGGTCCACCGTCGAGGGGTCGTGGATCTGGAAGAAGAACTCCAGCAGTTTGCGGTAGCTGGTCCGCGCCGGGTCGAACACGATCTCGATGGCCTCGGCGTGGTTGCCATGGTTGCGATAGGTGGCGTTGGCTATCTCGCCGCCGGTGTAGCCCACACGCGTGGACACCACGCCTTCCTGGCGGCGGATCAGGTCCTGCATGCCCCAGAAGCAGCCGCCGGCGAGTACTGCGCGTTCCGTGCTCATCGCCCGCCCTCCACCTGGTCGAGGTAGTCGCCGTACCCCTGGGCCTGCATCTGGTCGCGCGGAATGAAGCGCAGCGAGGCCGAGTTGATGCAATACCGCAGCCCGCCGCGATCCGGTGGCCCATCGGGGAACACGTGACCCAGATGGCTGTCGCCGTGGGTGGAGCGCACCTCGACCCGGACCATGCCATGGCTGGTGTCGCGCACCTCGCTGACGTGGGCCGGTTCGATCGGCTTGGTGAAGCTGGGCCAGCCGCAGGCCGCGTCGAACTTGTCCGCCGACGCGAACAGCGGCTCACCGGACACGACATCCACATAGATGCCGGGCGCGTTGTGGTGGAGGTACTCGCCGCTGCCGGGCGCTTCGGTGCCCGATTGCTGGGTGACGCGGAACTGCTCGAGCGTCAGCTGTTGGATGGCATCGGGGTCTTTGCGGTACTGGCTCATGCGGGTCTCCTGGAAAACGGTTCAACAGTGCACAAATGCGGGTCGAGGCGGTGCAACGCAAGGCAATTGGTGCCGCTTCGCCGTACTGCTGCGGGCGTGGTTCAGGGAGTTCCGTCCTGCGGCATCTTTTGCACACGGTCCATCGGATAACGGAGATCGCGCACCCGCTCCCACAGCGCAGGCGATCAGTTATTGCGCCTTGATCGGCCACACAAGTTGCACGCCCCAGACCGCATTGCGATCAGGGACGCACGAAGCGGTAATGCGCAACCAGCCACTGCTGGCCATCGTCGAAGCCGAACAGCTCCGAGCACGACATCCAGAACATGCGCCAGCGCTGGAACCACAGCGCCGCTCCTTGCTGGCCGTAGGCCTGGGTGAGCACCCGCATCACGGCGTCGCGCTGCGCGTCCTGGTTGGCCAGCCAGTGATTGGCGGTGCGCTGGTAATGGGTGCCGTCCAGATGCCAGCGCTGGTCGATGCGCAGGCTGGACTGGAACCACAGCAGCGTGTCGGCGGCCGGCATCAGCCCGCCGGTGAAGAAGTGCCGGCCCATCCAGTTGTCATCGCCGTGCGTCTCGAACGGATACATCAGGTGCTGGTGGGCGAAGATGTGGACGAACAGTTTGCCGCCCGGACGCAGCCAATCACCGATGCGGCCCAACAAGGTTTCGTAGTTGCGCATGTGCTCGAACATCTCGATGGTCACGCAGCGGTCGAAGGCCGCGCCATCCAGCTCGAGAAGGTTCACATCGCAGGTGCGCACCTGCACATTGGCGAGGCCGCGTTCGCGGCAGCGCGCGAGGATATGCTCGCGCTGCTGATGCGAGTTGGATACGGCGACGATGCGTGCGGCCGGGTAGTGCTCGGCCATCCACAGGGTCAGCGATCCCCAGCCACAGCCCAGCTCCAGGATGTCCTGCCCGTCGGCCAGCTCGGCGCGCTCGCAATACAGCGCCAGCATCGCCTCCTCCGCCTCGTCCAGGGATTCATCGCCGCGCGGGTAGTAGCAACTGGAGTACTTCAGGCGCTTGCCCAGGCAAAGCTCAAAAAAGCCCGGCGGCAACTCGTAGTGCTGGGCGTTGGCGGCCTCGGTATGGATGGCGACCGGGCTGTGCCTGAGCATGGCCATACGCTCTGCGTAGCGCGCGGCCTGGCCCGCAACCCCTCCTTCGCGCTCCTCGCGCAATCGCTGCGCGCACAGGCGTCGGATACCCAGGCGCAACACACCATCGGGAATCCGACCCAGTTCGGCCTGCCCCAGCAGGCCGGGGGCTGGACGGTCCACGGCCAGCTCGGAAGTGGTGGCGTTCATGCTGTGTCCCTCCTGGGAAACCAGGGAATGAGCATCGAGGTGGTGCGCTGGTAGTGGCGGTAGTCCTCGCCACGACTGCGCAAGGCCTGTTTTTCGGTGTACGGCACGCCGCTGATCCAGCGCAGGAACACGTACATCACGACCGGCCCGGCCCACGCCAGCCAATCGATCGGCGAGCCCACGGCGAGGCACACATAGGCGAACCAATGCACCCACTCGAAGAAGTAGTTGGGGTGGCGCGAGTAGCGCCACAGGCCGTCCCGGCAGGTCTTTCCCTGGTTGCCGGGATGCTTGCGGAAGCGATCCAGCTGGCGGTCTGCAAGCGATTCGCCCGAGACGCTCACGATCCAGACGGAGCCTGCCGCAACCAGCCAAGGGACCGACACCCGCGGGTTGCCGGCAACGGCGACAAACGGCAAGGCAAACAGGACGATCAATAACGCCTGGCCCTGGAAGAACGCGAAGAACTTGAGCTGGCTTCCGTTCCAGTGCGCGCGCAGGTACCGGTAACGGCCGTCCTCGGGCTCACTGCGGACCCGGCCCCACAGGTGCAGCGCGAGCCGGCCGCCCCATGCGCCTCCCAATACCGCCAACGCGACCCGGGTCCCGACCGCGCCGCCGCCGGTGATCGCGAGAACCACCGCGCTCGCGCCCACGCTCGCCGCCCACAGCACGTCCACGATGCCGGCATTGCTTTTCGCCCGTTGCCACAGCCAGCCCAGCGTCATCACCAGCGCTGCCAGCAGCCAGATCATCGCGAGCTGCGACCACGGATTCATGCCGCGGCCCCGCGTGTGGCGTCGCCCGCCGTGCCGTTCGCCTGGCCCTGACCGGCTGCCGGGCGGCGATGCCCGGGCTTGGCGAGCAACAGATGTGCCACGCCGATGGAGCGCTCACGGAAGCCGCCTTCGCAGTACGCCAGATAGAACTCCCACATCCGGAGGAAGCGCTCATCAAACCCCTGCGCGCGCACCTGGGGCAGTTGCGCCATGAAGCGCTCGCGCCAGGCCTGCAAAGTCAACGCGTAGGAGTGGCCGAAGTCGTGCAGCTCCACCACGGCCAGGTCACTGGCCCGGGTCTTGGCGGCGAGCAGCGCGTTGATGGAGGGGATGAAGCTGCCGGGAAATACGAATCGCTTGATGAAGTCCACCGACCTGAGCGCCTGCTCGTAGCGGTGGTCTTCGATGGTGATCGCCTGCACCAGCGCCAGACCGTCGGGTTTGAGCAGGCTGCCGATCCTGGAAAAATACGTGTCGAGGTACTGTGCGCCGATCGCCTCGACCATCTCGATGGACACCAGCTTGTCGTAGCGGCCGTCCAGGTCCCGGTAGTCCTCCAGCAGCAGCGTGACCCGGTCGGACAGCCCCGCCTCGGCCACGCGCCGGCTGGCCAGCGCATGCTGCTCGCCGGAAATCGTGGTGGTGGTGACGTGGCAGCCGTAATGCCTCGCTGCGTGCAACGCAAAGCCGCCCCACCCGGTGCCGATCTCGACCACACGATCGCCGGACCGCAGATCCAGTTGCTGGCAGATGCGCTCCAGTTTCCGGTAGGACGCGGTCTCCAATGTATCGGCCGTCCCGGTCCATAACGCCGAGGAGTACATCAGGTCCGACGACAGGAACAGACCGAAGAAGTCGTTGCCCAGGTCGTAGTGCGCGGCGATGTTGCGGCGGCTGCCGCTGCGGGTATTACGACGCATCGAATGCCACGCGCGCATGGCCATGCCGCCCAGCCGCGCCAGCCCCCCCTCCATGCCATCTACCATGTCGCGGTTGCGGACCAGCAGCTGGATCAGCGCGACCAGGTCGTCGCTGCGCCACAGGCCGTCCATCCATGCCTCCCCCGCGCCCACGCTGCCGTTGGCCGCGACGGCGCGGTAAAACGCGGAGTCGATCACCTCTACACGCGCCACCAGCGCGCCCTGTCCCACCGCGGCCTTACCGAACACCTGCTCGACACCGTCCTCCACCAGCATCAGCTGTCCGTGCTGCAGGCCGTCCAGCCTTCGCAACAACTGCGCGCGCAGCATCCCGTCGAGCGCGCCGGCACGGGATGGGCGGGGAATGGCATCGGCAATCTGGCTCATGGGCGACTCGCGGCTCAATGGATGGACGGGTGGTCGTGGACGGGGTTGCGCTTCAGCCACAGGCGCAGCGCCTGCCAGTGGATTGCACCCACGACCTGCGCGGTCATCAGCGGAAAGCGCCACAGGACCCGCGCCAATGACGCACCGGTCAGCGGCCGGCGCTCCAGCGCAAGGGTCGCGTCAAAGCTCGGCCGACCGTCATGGCTGACCTGCATGTGCACGCGAAGGTCCTCCCCGGGCGGGGTAAAGCGCCAGTCGTAGTGGCAGTCCATCGGCATGAAGGGTGATACGTGGAACGTCTTGGCAAATTCCCAATGCAACGCGCGCCCGTGGGACTGCGCGGTATCCACCGGCAGTACGTAGGCATGACGCTCTTTCCATGGCGTGTTGGTGATCTCCGCCAGGACCGCTGTCAGGGTTAGCCCGTCGGCGGCGAAGCAGTAGTAGAAGCTGACCGGATTGAACACCAGCCCTGCATAGCGCAAGTGGGTCAGCAGCCGGATCGGTCCGTCGGGACGCTGCCCCGTCGCCGCGTCGACGCGTTGACGGACCGCCTCGGCCAACGGCAGACCGGCCGGTCCGAGATAGTCGCTGCGACGGAATTCGGCCAGGTTGCGACCCGCATCCGACCACAGCCAGCGCGGGGCGAACACCCGCTCGATCTCGTCCAGATCCAGATACAGCTGGGCAATCCGGTAGTTGAAGGCATGCGGGTGGGGTGCGTGGCGGCGATGGCGGACCACTCCTTCATACACCGCGCTCAGCAACGGCCATGCCGCGTGCGCATCAGATGGGGCAGGCTCAACGGCACTCATGTCACCAACGCCACGTCACTGGCGGTCACGCTTGCCGGCGCCAGCGGACTGAGCGGCCAGCGCACGCCCAGTCCCGCGGCAACCTCCAGCGCGCTGCGCATGCCGTCTTCGTGGAAGCCCCAGCCCCAGTAGGCGCCGGCGAACCAGGTGTTGCGCCGCCCCTGGATCTCGGGCTTGCGCGACTGCGCTGCGACCGAGGTGTGGCTGTAGCTCGGATGGTGGTAGCGCATCCGTGCCAGCACCTTGTCCGGATCGATCGCGTCACTGCGGTTGAGTGTCACCACGAACGGCTCCGGCGACTGGACGCCCTGCAACAGGTTCATGCAATAACTGACAGTGCAGGCCTGGGCCGGGTCACGTGGCAGCCACGCATTCCACGCCGCCCAGGCCTTGCGTCGGCGGGGGAGCACGCGCGCGTCGGTGTGCAGGACGGCCTCATTGGCCTGGTACGGCATGGCGGCGAGGATGTCGCGCTCGCGCTCGTCGGCATCGGCCAGCAATGCCAGGGCCTGGTCGCTATGGCAGGCCAACACGACGTGGTCGAACTCCTCGCTGCCGACCAGGCTTTCCACGGTCACCCCGTGCCGATGGCGACGCACCGAGAGGACCGGGCAGTTCAGTCGCTCGCGCACATCCCACTGGGCCCGCAGTGCGTCCACGTAGGTCGCCGAGCCCCCGCGTACCACGCGCCATTGTGGACGGCCGCTGACCTGCAGCATCTGATGGTTGGCCATGAACTGGACCAGATACCGCGCCGGGAATCCAAGGACCTGCCCGGCAGGGGATGACCAGAGCGCCGATGCCATCGGCACGAGATGCTCGTCGCGGAATGCAGCGCCGTAGCCGCGACCGGACAGATAGTCGCCCAGCGTCGGACCCGGGTCCGCTGATTCCAGCAGCAAGGGCGCCTCGCGATAGAAACGGGTCAGGTCGCGAACCATGCCCAGGAACCGCGGCGAAAGCAGGTTGCGGCGCTGGCAGAACAGGGTATCCAGCGTGGTTGCGTTGTACTCCAGCCCCGTCGCCTCGTTGTGAACCGCGAAGCTCATTGTGGTTGGCTGGGAAGCAACGCCAAGCTGCTCAAACAATCGCGTCAGCAACGGGTAGTGCAACGGGTTGTGGACGATGAAACCGCTGTCGATGCGGTAGCTGAGGCCGGCCTGCTCGACGTCGTGGGTGTGGGTATGGCCACCAAGCCGGTCATCGGCTTCAAACAGCACCACCTCGTGGTGGCGCGACAGCATCCACGCCGAGGCGAGGCCTGCAATTCCGGAACCGACGACAGCGATCCGCATGGTTCAGCGCCTCCCCTTTTCCAGCACCCACGCCGGAACCGGCTTGAGCCCGCTGACCAGGCCGAACACCGCCATGAGCTTGAGGCCGTACCAGGTCAGGTCGACCTCCCACCAGCGGAATCCCTGACGGCTGGATCCGGGGAAAAAATGGTGGTTGTTGTGCCAGCCCTCGCCAAAGGTGAGCAACGCCAGCCAGAGGTTGTTGCGGCTGTCGTCGCGGGTGTCGAAACGCCGCGAGCCAAAGCGGTGCGCCAGTGAATTGATCGTCACGGTGGCGTGGAACAGAAAGGTAGTGGAAATGAAAAAACCCCAGACCACCATCTGCCCGCCACTGGTACCCCAGTGTGGAGCGAATGCCTGCAATCCGGACCCCAGTGCGTACAGACTCAAGGCAAGCGCGACCGGCACCACGACATCAAAGCGATCCAGCCAGCGCAGCTCGGGATACTTCGCCAGATCCGGCACCCGCGAGAGGTCGGTGCGGAAATTGCGGGGAGTCAGGAACCATCCGACGTGGCTCCACCAGAACCCGCGCACCGCCGGCGAGTGTGGATCCTGCGCGGTATCGGTGTGGCGGTGGTGGGTGCGGTGATGGGCAGCCCACCACAGTGGTCCGCGCTGCACGCATGAGGCACCGATCAGGGCAAACAGAAATTGCACCGCACGTGGCGCGCGGAAGGTGCGATGGGAAAAGTAGCGGTGGTAGAACGCCGTGATCGCAAACATCCGCACTACGTAAAGCGCCGCGGTCACCGCCAGGGCCACCGGGGACACCTCGACCCAGAGCACCGCGACGCAGGCCACGTGCATGGCGATGAACGGCGTTGCGCGCAGCCAGTCGATCCGGTCCATCCCGCTGCTGTCACCATCGGATGCCGTATCTGCACCCGAGTCAAACCAGCTCCGCAGACTGCGGATCGCCGGCAAGCTCCGCTCAGGTGTCTTCAAAGACGCGCTGGCGCGGGTGGGACCGGCCGCCGGGATCGGCGGCGGTGGGAGGGTGGTCATCGGAGGCAACCGGTTGGGTCTTCAATTACCGATACGGCCCAGAGGGCCGTGTGGATGCACCGCTCCTGTCCGGCGACCGATCGTCAAAAGCCGAGCAGCGGCTGCAACCTGCGGGCGAACCATCCGGAGAACACCAGCGGCGCGTCGGTGGCCGCAACGCAGACGCAGGGCACACCGGGCGCAGTGACTGGCTGATGCAGGGTCTGGCCGTCGAGGTCGGCGACATCACCGGGGCCGAAATGTCCCAGCACGTCGTCATAGGCGCCATCGAGAATCATCGTCAGCTCGGTGCCGCCATGGCTGTGCAGCGGCAGGCGGCTCCCCGGCGCAATGCGCAGCAGCATCAGTTCACCGCCCGCCACGCTGCCGGCCCGGATGCGTTGCACGCCAGGCGCAATCCGACGCCATTTCAGCGCGCGCATGGAGGGTCCGAACCAGGGGTGCAGCGCCGTCGGCAGTCGATCGCGATCCGGCGGCTCGACCACATCGGCAGCATCGGCCCTGCTTGCCAACGCTGTCGCCGCCGGAGCGGTTTCCGGCTCGCGGTCCAGCAGCGCCAGCATTGCGTCGCGGTCGTCCTGGCGGGGAGCCTCGCCGCGCTGCTGCTGCATCAAGGTACCGCCAATCCGCTCGGCCACATGAACGCGTCCGCGGCAATGCGGGCAGCGCTCAAGATGCGCCGATGCCACCACGTTCATGGCCGTCGGCAGAGCCCCGGCGGAATAGCTGAGCACGGTCGCGTCGTCGAGGTGGTGATTCGGCCTCATGCGGGGCTCCCCATGCTGGCCTGGAGTTTCGCGAACGCGCGCCGCAGGGACGATTTCACCGTTCCCAGCGGCATGTCCAACTCCCGTGATATTTCGCCATGGCTCTTGGCTTCCAGATAGGACATGCGCACCAGCTTGGCCTGCACCGGCGGCAGCCCGTCGATCGCCTGGTGGAGCGTGTCGTGGTCGGTGAAGGACTCGGGTTGCGAGTCACGGCGATCCGACTCGAGCAGGTCCATGCGGTCCAGGCCTTCCTGGACCGGAGTCCAATGCGGCTCTCGACGCACGTGGTCGATGTAGAGATTGCGCGAGATACGAAACAGCCAGGTGCTCAGGCTGGCGCGCGCCGGATCAAACAGCGCGGCCTTCCGCCAAAGGGTCAGCAAGGCGTCCTGCACCAGCTCTTCAGCCAGATGTTCCGCCACGCCGAGGTTTCGCAGATAGCGCCGCAGCCGCGGCGCGAAAAAATCGTAGATACGCATGAAGCTGGCACGGTCGCGCTGCACGGCCACGGCGGACAACTGCAATGCCCAGTAGCGCGGATCGGGAGCAGCTTCGCCCGGCGTCTGGCTCACGTGTCGTTTGGCCCCGAGGGGCACCACCTTTGCGACTGCGTTGTCTGGAGCCATCATACGTTCCCGCCGGCAGCGATGGATGGCCTGCCCGCACGCTGCGGTCGACCTTGATGCCTTGCATACGGGCGGCGCGATGATTTGGATTCAGCCGCGGCGTGCGTAGGCGTCCAGTGCCTTCTGTCGCGACTGTGCGAGGTCCACCATCGGCGCCGGATAACCGCTGCGGCGCAGCAGGCCGGGATCCTTCCATGGCTCATGCAGCAAGCCGGCGTCCGCGTCCTCCAGCTCCGGCAGCCACCGCCGCAGGTAGCTGCCTTCGGCGTCGAACTTCCTTGACTGGGTTACCGGGTTGAACACACGGAAATACGGCGCCGCGTCCGCGCCAGTGCCGGCGACCCACTGCCAGCCCAGCGTGTTGTTGGCCAGGTCCGCATCCACCAGGGTGTCCCATAACCAGCGCGCACCGTGATGCCAATGCTGGCGCAGGTTCTTGGTCAGGAAACTGGCGACAATCATGCGCACGCGGTTGTGCATCCAGCCCGTATGCCACAGCTCGCGCATGCCCGCGTCCACCAGGGGAATGCCGGTGCGACCGCGTTGCCAGCGACCCAGCACCGCGTGATCCGCATCGGCCCAGCGGAAACGGGCGAAGCGCGGATTGAAACTTTCGGTCGGCGTGTGCGGAAAGTGGAAAAGCAGGTGGTGGGCGAAGTCACGCCAGCCCAGCTGGCGCAGATAGGGCTCGATATCCGGACGGCGGCGCGCGCTGCTGGCGCGGGCTCGGGAGTCCAGCTCATGGTGGATCTGGCGCGGCGAAATCTCGCCGAAATGCAGGTGCGGCGACAACCGTGACGTGCCGTGGCGGGCGGGCAGATCCCGCAACTGGACGTAATCGTTCACCGCATCATCGGCGAAGATTTCCAGCATTTCGTGGGCACCGGCCTCTCCGGGTTGCCAGGTGTCGGCCAGGCCGCCGGTCCAGTGGATGCGCGGGCTGAGCTCCAGCGCTTCCACGGGCAAACCATTGCTGGCCTGGGCAAACGCGGCAATCGACGGCACCGGCAAGGGTGGCGCGGCGGACAGGCGCGGGCGCAGGTTGCGCCAGTACGGCGAAAACACCTTGTACGGGCCGCCCTGCTTGGTCTCCACCTGCCACGGCTCGGACCACAACGCGCCGCTGTGGCTGTGGGCCTCGACGCCCTGCTCGCGCAGTGCGGCCTTGAGGTTTGAATCGCGGGCAATGCTGGCCGGCTCGTACAGCCGGTTCCAATGGACTGCGGTGGCGCCGGTCTGGCCAGCCAGCTCGCGCACGACCTCCAGCGTGTCGCCGCGGGCGACGTGCAGGCGACCGCCAGCGGCGCGCAGGCGCGAATCCAGCCGCGACAACGAGTGGTGCAGCCACCACCGACTGGCCGCGCCGGGTGCCCATTGCCCTTCTTCTTCAGGCGCGTGGACATAGAGCGCCAGCACTCGGCCGTTCTCCGCGCAGGCCGTGCTCCACGCCGGGTTGTCCTCCAGGCGCAGGTCGCGGCGGAACAATACGAGTGCGGTACCCATCAATGGTGCTCCCTGTGGACGCATGCAAACGCCGGACAGATTGAATCCATGCCGGGGCGACAAATGGTGTCGTGGCCAGGCGCAGTCTACGAATGTCGCAGCGTCTGCGGATGCACCGCTTGATGTGCGGCTGCCAGCGACCCCTGCCGCCGTCGCCAATGAGAGGTTATGATCGGCGCGGGGCAGGCCAGGACGGCCGCCAGGGAGACACGACCGCCATGGATGCTCGCGCCACCTTGCTCACCGCACTCGCTGCCGCGCCAAGACAGTTCGATCGTCTGCTGCAGCTGCATACGGGATTGGGTCGGGACGTGCTGGTCGCGGAGAGTCTTCACGGCGTGGAGTCGGTCGACGACGGTGGCTATCGGCTGCAGCTGGACGCGCTGTCGGTGGACGCGCACCTTCCGCTGGATGAACTGCTCGGCCAACCGGTCCTGCTGGAACTGCTGACCGCCGAATCCGCCTCCCAGCGCCGCCCCTTCCACGGTCACATCACCGCCTGTGAGCGGGTCGGCAGCAACGGCGGCATCGCCCGCTACCGCGTGGTCATCGAGCCCTGGCTGGCGTTCCTGCGCCAGCGGGCGGACAGCTACGTCTTTCATGACATGAGCGTGCTCGAGATCGCCGAGGACCTTTTCGCCGATTACGCACAGGCCGGGGCGCTGGCGCCGGCGTGGCGCTGGGAGCTTTCCGACCGGTCGGTCTATCGCACCCGCAGCCTGACCACGCAGTACCACGAGAGCGATTTCCACTTCCTCCAGCGCCTGCTCGCCGAGGAAGGCATCGCGTACTGGTTCGAGCACACCGGCGACACCGCTGGCGAGACGCTGGGCAACCACACGCTGGTGCTGGGCGACCATCCCGAAGCGTTTGCGGACGCCGGGAGTGTGCGCTTCCATCGTGCCGACGCCACCGAGCGCGCGGACAGCATCCAGCAGTGGGCCAACACCCGGCGCTGGCAGACCGCCTCGATCAGCCGCGCCAGCTGGGACTACCGAAGCCGCACGCTGCGCCCGGCCTCGAGCCAGAGCGTCCTGGCGGGCAGCGACGTCACCACCGAGGACGTCGACACCAGCGGTCCGTACGGTGTGGCCGACGAGGCGCACGCCGCGTTGCGGGCAAGCCGGCAGATGGAGGCAAGCGATGTCACGGGTCGCTTGATCCGCGCCGCCGGCACGTGGCGCCGCCAGGCACCGGGCACCCGGTTCTCGTTGACTCAACACCCCGACACCAACGGCAAGTCGTACACCTGCCTGCGTGTAGAGCATGCCGCCCGCAACAACCTGGGCGCGGAGGTGTTCGAGGTGCTTGACCAGAACTTGGGGCTGAGCGACATCGGCGCGTTGCCACTGCCGACGGCGCTGTCGTCGGACACCGGCCTCGCCGATGAGATGGGCGCAGCGCCGGCGACGGATTTCTACCGTAACACCCTCACCGCGATCCCGGCCGACCTGCCCTACCGCCCGCGCACCGTGGACGGCCATGGGCTGCGCCTGCACCCAAAGCCCACGGTCCGCGGCACCCAGACCGCAATCGTGGTCACCGACGGGGCGCCGCTGCAGACCGACCGCGACCACCGTATCAAGATCCAGTTCCCATGGCAGCGCGGCAGCAAGGCCAGCTCAGGCATGGCTCACCCCGACGGCGATGACAACGCGCCCGGCAGCGATGCGGCGTGGACGTGGGTGCGCGTCGCCACCCCGTGGGCGGGCGACAACTGGGGCAGCGTGATGCTGCCGCGCAAAGGTCAGGAAGTCGTCGTGGCTTTCATGGAAGGCGATATCGACCGCCCCGTCATCGTCGGCAGTCTCTACAACGGTGCGGGCCAGCCGGACGCGCCGCACAACCAGGTCAACGGCGGCAAGGCTGGCGCCACCGGCAATGCCCCGGCGTGGTTCGACGGCAACGAACATCCGGCCGTGTTCACAGGCTTCAAGAGCCAGGCCCTCGGGGCGAGCCAGACCGGTAGCGGCGGCTACCAGCAGCTGCGCCTGGACGACACACCCGGTCAGGGTCGCGCGCAGGTCGCCACCACCCAGCACGCCACCACGCTGACCCTCGGGCACCTCAAGGGCGGGGAGGACAACGTGCGCGGCCGCGAGTGCGGCTTCGGCGTGGAGCTGTCCACCCAGGCCAGTGGCGCCCTGCGCGCCGGCGCCGGGCTGCTGCTGAGCACCGAGCCCGGCCGCCAGCAAATGGCCGCCGACGGACTGCGCAGCCAACTGGCCAGCGGCGCCGAACTGATGCAGAGCCTGTCCGATACCGCCAGGGCACAGACTGCCGACCTGCCGGACGAAGCCGATGCCCTCCCCGCACAGGAGGCACTGAAGCAGGTACAGGACACCTCGAGCGGCACCTTCACCGGCGCCGCTTCCGGTGACGGCGTCAGCGGTGGCGACGGCGAAGCCCCCGGCTGGAGCGCCCCGCTGCTGGCTGCCAGCAGTCCCGACGGAATCATCGCTACCACTCCGGCCGACCAGATCTGGGTGTCCGGCACCCAAACCACCCTGACCGCCGGCAACGACCTGAACTGGTTGAGCCAGGGCGAGACGGTCATCGCGGTCGCAGAAGGCATCAGCCTCTACAGCCATGGCACCCCCGCCCCGGGCGGTAAACCGCAGACCAGCACCGGCATCGCGCTGCATGCCGCCCAGGGCGATGTGAGTGCACGGGCGCACAAGAACGTGGCCACCGCCGCAGCGAAGATCAGCGTGACACTCGCCAGCACCCAGGCCGATGTGGAGATCGCATCGCCGAACAAACATGTCCTGGCCACCGCTGCCGGCGCCTATCTGAAACTGGAAGGCGGCGACATCGAACTGGGTGCGCCGGGGACGATCGAGTTCAAGGCGGCGAAGAAGGAATGGACTTCGCCGGAGGCGGCAAGTATGCAAGTCAAACTGCCTAGCGGAGAGCTAAAACTCTGCGAATTCAAATCCCGTGGCGCGGATGCGGCTGGTGACGGACTCATTCCGCTGCAACGTTGACATGACAGTTCTCGATCACCGCCTGCTGCTGGCGCAGGACTACGCACTGATCAATCCACTGCAGGTGGATTCCTCGCTATGGCACGATCTTCCGCTCGTGCCTTTGTCTCCGAGAGAATTGGCAGCGAAACCAGTCTCTATGCCACGACTACTGGCACTACGCGAGATGACTGAACACGATTGCCTGCAGCTGCTGCAGCGCGTGCACGAGCAGGCGCGCAGAAACAAATACCCGTACTTCTCCGCGCTGATTGTTTCGAGTCGTACCACTAGGGAGCTGTCGGCCCAGCTCGCCGAGCGCATGATCGTTCGAGTGCGAGATCGACGTAATGCGATTCTGCGTTACTTTGATCCTCGGGTATTTCGGCATTTGCGTTGGATTTTGAACAAAACGCAGATGGACAGCCTGCTGCGAAGCGTCGCCGTCTGGACGTGGCTTACCCCGGATGGAAATTGGACGCAGCATCAGTGTGCCAACGCAGCGTCGCCCTCACGTCTGCGTTTGACAGATAAACAATGGGAGGCCCTCCAGCGGCTGCGTCTGCTTCACCGCTGCCTGGAGCAAATGGCCATACACGTGCCGAAGACCCTCAATGATGACGCCATCGCCCAGCATGTCGATGCTCTTTTGCACCTCGCATATACGGAGTATGGCCTTCGCGATGGCGATGACCGTTCTTTATATGCGCTGCAAGCCGCCCGTTTTCATCCTCGAATTGGCGAGCACCCGGAAATTCGGATCCGCCTGTGCAAGGTGCAAAAAGGCGACATCAGTTATGTCGGTGCCTGTGCCGATTTGAGCGATGACGCGCTGTCTCGCTTCGCCGGGCAACTCGCTTCCAATGTTCCACCAACTTCAACATCAGGGATGTCTTCGTGACTGAGCCTAGCGCTTCATGCCCGTTCTGCGAGAAGAAGGGACTGCCCATTCTGCCGCTCCGCGCCGCCATTGCCCGTACAGACTACGAAGATGTACGCTCAACGTGGAAGGCGCTCGACCTGCCTGCCAACATGAGTGCTGGCATTACGGACATCGCACTCCCCGCCCAATCGGCCAAGTACACCGGTCGCCTGCTGCGGCCCGGCTATCTTTACGTCTTCAATGAAGCGCGGGGGGAATGGAAGGCGTATCTGGTTACGGGACTCGGCTACCTTTATGAGTTCGACATAACAGACACTACGCCACCCGATGCCGACAAGATCGAGTTCTCCTGCTTCCGTACCGGAGAGGAATTCGTGGCTCGCTGTATAACGATCCCCGATGCACAGCAAGCCGGAAAAGTCTGGCTGGGTTTTTCCGATACCGCGTGGACACCATTAGTGCTGGACCGCCACAGGAAGCAGGTGTACCGCGAAAAGCACATGCGCGTGGTTGACATCAAACAATGGCTGGCAGGAAGCACGTCACAGCCTCATACCGCACCGTTCAACCAGCTGCCGAAGATCGTGAACGAGTTCGCCATTGCCGGAACGGAGCGCGGAGAAGAGGAAAAGCAGCCTGAATACAGCGTGGTGATGGATAGCGAGACCGGTGAACCCGAGATCGACCCGGAAACCGGACAGCCGATGCTGGCGATAACCCTCGAGACCGTGAAGATCACGTCATTCCCGCCGCTCAATTTCTCGCCTCATCGGTTTGAGGCTTGCAAACATGAAGCGCCCGGCCTGATGGACTGGGCCGCAGCCGCAGCTCAACCGCATGAGCCCATGCTGGTGGCGGTTGACGATCCAGTGGGGATCACCATGGAGATCGCGGCTCTGATGGGCAATCGGCTTCAGGACTTTTTGGGTCAAGAGGATTTGGAGCGGCCATTAGCGATCTCAGCGTTGGTGGATTCGCTCGAGGAAGCAATCCGCAATCAGGCTGAACTTGACGAGATCCACACGCGACAACAAAAAGCGGTTTCCGATCTTTATTACTGGAAAAAAATACCGGTGATGTCGATGGACGGCATCCGCGATCCCGTACGCGACCGAATGCAAACAGAGCACTTGGAACGAATGAGCGATCCGGTCTACCGCAAGCAGTGGGAGGCCAAGATCGAGACCGCGAAGCAGTCGGCAGCTGACGCCCTCACGCAGTCCGACCTGGACGATATCGCCGACAAGGCGTGGAAGAAGTACCGCAATCAGCTGCGATCCGGTGAACCCGATGCATGGCGCAAGCGGGTGTATCAGCCGCGACTGGAGAAATTCGATCGCGAGCAGATGGTGCCATTGGCTAAAGCGCACTGTGCGTGGCTGACAAGCGATGCGACGACAGGCAGCTTCATCTGCAACCACGATGATACCGACGCCGAATCCGGCGCGGGCTATGTGCAAGCACTGTTACTTTGCATCCAGGACACCCAGCAGAATCAGATCTGTTTCGACACCTATCAGGACTGGCTGACTGCCAATACCGCCGATCCGCGTAATCTGCTACAGCGTGCGCTTCTGTACAACCAGCAAGAGGTGATCGAAGCACTGGACAAAGCAGTACCGGGAAAAGGACTGCCGAAAGGCGAACTACCCGACGTGCAGTGGAAGACGCTTATAGCGTTGTACGGCAAATCGCTTAAGCATCTCGACGCTGGTGGCCAGAATATCGTCGCGCAGTTGCTCACCGCCGTGGGTGGGCCGGTCATCCGAGTGTTGAACGGAATGATCGACAATACTGTTGGCCGGTTGGTAATCGCGCTGGGTATCATTGGCGAAGCACCGATTACGATGGTAACGCACGTCGGCACTGTGGATGAGGCGCTGGATGTGATGGTGAGACTGATGAAAGAGATCAACCCGGAGGCGCTGGAGAACGTAGATATTGAGCTGCTAAAGCGCAGGCTGGAAATCCAGTCGCGCGGTCGCCGACAAACGATTCAGACCCGGGGAGAGAGCGGTCGCTTCGGTGCATCTAAAGTCGCCCTGCGCGTTGACCGGTTCGCGGTGACACAGATCAAGGCGGGCCTGACACCGGCGCAGGCGGCCGCAGAAGCCGCGGGCGCGGCACTGCGGATGAATGAGTGGCCGAAGAATGACATGGCACGGTTCCGCGCGATGTTCGGCACCAATTCACGGCTGGCGGTGATCGGGCTGGTCCTCCAGATAGTGGGTGCCAATTCGATGGCGACAAAACTCGACACCAGTATGTCCCACAAGCGTTCGGAGAACAATTGGCGGTTTCGCAGCAGCGTGGCCGCGATCGTCGGCGGAGTGGGCAACCTGATCCATGATGGCGTTGTAGCAGGGGGCAAGGCGGGGAATATCCGATTGGCGAAAGCAGCGTCGACGTACTGGGTGAAGGTACTGGGTGTTGTCAGTCGGGGAATTGGTGTTGTGGCGGCAGGAATTGTGGCGGTGATAGATGCAAGGAGCGCATGGCGAGAATACCAAAGGGGCAATGCCGGCATGGTTTGGCTATATGCACTGTCGGCTGCGACTGGCCTCGGGGCAGCCTTGCTTTTCGGGGGGGCATTCGGCGCACTAATATTTGGCGTGTCAGCCACCGGTGTTGGCCTGATTTTGGTGGTGATCGGCATCGCCATCGCACTGCTGGTCGAATTTTTCAAGACCGATGAACTTCAGGACTGGCTGGAACGCTGCTTGTTCGGCGCTCTTGATGCAGGTCGCCGCTATCAAGACCTCAATGAGGAAATGAAGCAGTTCGGACTCGCGATGAAGGCGCTCGGCTTTAAAAGCGATGACGAAACAGCACCAGCTACAGCTGTACCGGAGCATTGATACGTGGACTTCACCGGACTAAACCGCTTCACTGCCTACAAGCTCAATCGTCCCCTGACGTGCGAAGAGAAAGCTAACCAGTTGCAGCGGCACGTGACTGCGAGCGCTGAGCCGCTGGACTGGCTGTCGGTAATCAAACTCGACAGCACATATCTGGAAGTTATCGATCGGTGGTACTCCTCGAAAGGCTACGCAACGTGGATGGGATTATTAATCGGAGTGCCGATCGCCGTTTTTGCATTCGCATTTTCTTTTTCAGCTATCGGCGAAAGAGACCCAGTGATGTTGGCGTCGGTCTTAGCAATTGCCGCAATATTCGGTTCCTTTGCCTATGCAGGTTGGTGGGTCGTCCGGTTCGACTGCTTCCGCCAAACCCATTACCCCATCCGATTAAACCGAAAGACGCGACGAGTTTACGCCTATCGCCCCGACCGCTCTATCATCAGCGCCAATTGGGATGATCTTTTCCTGTGCGTGGTGGAGAATGAGCTGACGATGGGTCAGACCAGCTACGACGTGCGCGCCCACGTCTTGGCCGACGACGGCGAGACCGTCGTCGATACGTTTACGCTGGCTTATGCGTATCTGGGTGAGCGGGCCGGATTGATGTGTCTGTGGGAATACATCAGGCGTTACATGGAGGCACCGGACGGTCCGCAGCAAAGCTACAACACAACAGAAATGTGCATGCCCATCAACGGTCGCAAGGAAGGCGTGGTCTTCGGCCTGGTGCGCACGTTCGCCTTGATGGTGAAGTGGCCGGCGCTGCAACTGCTGGCTTCGCCTCTATGGGCACTGACCACCTGGGGCAGGTGGATCGCGATGGCCACCTGCAAGGTTCCTGTCTGGCCCGCGGAAATTGAGGCCGCCTGCCAGCCCGATCCGGATGACCCGTACCGAAAGGACTGGCGGAGCAATGGCAGGTATGGCTTCTGGGAGCTCGGCTGGCCGGCCATTTGCCTCGTAGTCGGTTCCCTTGTGGTTCTCACCGGTGTCGTCTGGCTCGTCGAATTCATGTGGGGAGCATTCGAGTAAGGCACGCATGGTAGTAGCCGGCCTGGTGCCGCGGTTCCAACTCGATGGCGACCGAGCTGGATACGGTTATCTCCCAAGTGCATGCCAGAGATTCCGGAAGCTAATCGCTACGACGACGATAGGCATGTGATTCATCGATCCAGAGAAGTCCTGCGCACTCGCTCGCGCCCTACTCCACACTCGAACACTCCTCCCAGCCCCTGCCGCATAATCAACCGCTCCCCTGAAGAGGTACGCGATGAGCGGCGGCGGTCTTGAACTTGCGGTGGTGTTCCTGCTGGCAGCGGTGATAGCGGTGCCGGTGTTCCGCCGGTTCGGGCTGGGCGCGGTGCTGGGGTATCTCGCTGCGGGCGTTGTGCTGGGGCCGTTCGGTCTGCGGGTCATTCGCGATGCGGAGCCGGTGCTCGCCGCGTCCGAGATCGGCGTGGTGATGATGCTGTTCGTGATCGGGCTGGAGCTCTCGCCGTCACGGCTGAAGGTGATGCGCCGTCCGGTGTTCGGGGTCGGCGGGGCGCAGATGCTGATCACCGGCGTGGTGATGGGCGTGCTGGCCACCTTCGCCGGGTTTGGCTGGAAAACGGCGCTGGTGGTCGGCCTGGGGCTGGCACTCTCCTCCACGGCGGTCGGCTTGCAGCTGTTGTCGGAGCGCAAGGCGCTGGGCAGCGAGCACGGGCGGCTGGCGTTCGCGATCCTGCTGTTCCAGGATCTCACCGCGATCCCACTGCTCGCGGCGATCCCGCTGCTGGGGAAGGCCAACCTGGTCGCCGAAGGCGGGTTGGGCTGGGACGCGATCGCCAAGGCCGCGTTCGCCATGGCGGCACTGGTGCTGGGCGGGCGGTTCCTGCTGCGCCACCTGTTCCGCTTCGTGGCGCGCTCGCTGATGCCGGAGGTATTTACCGGCGCGGCCTTGTTGGTCGTGCTTGGATCGGCGCTGCTGATGCAGAGCGCGGGTCTGTCGGCCGGCCTGGGCGCGTTCCTGGCCGGCGTGTTGCTGGCCGACTCGGAGTTCCGTCACGAGCTGGAAGCGCAGATCGAACCGTTCAAGGGTCTGCTGCTCGGGCTGTTCTTCATGGCGGTCGGCATGAGCGTCGACCTCAAGCTGGTCGTTGCGGAGCCGGTGTTGATCGAGCTGTTGGTACTCGCCCTGATGGTGGTCAAGTTCGCCATCCTGGTGGCGGTCGGCATCAAGCCGGGCAAGCTGTCGCGGCGCGACGCGTTGCAGTTGGCCAGTGTGCTGGCGGTCGGCGGAGAGTTTGCGTTCGTCGTGTTCGCCGAGGCGGTCAAGGCGGGCCTGCTGGAGGCGGTCATGCGCGATCGACTGGTGGCAGCGGTGGGCGTGTCCATGGCGCTGACGCCGGTGCTGATGATCGCGGTCGCGCGGATGCTTCGCGGCCAGCCGGTAGCGCGGCCGGAACCACCCAAAGAGCCACCGCCGCCCGACGGCCATCCGCAGGTATTGATCGCGGGATTCGGCCGCTTTGGCCAGATCGTGGCGCGCATGCTGGTGGCCCAGAAGGTGCCCTTCATCGCGATCGAGCACAGCGCCGATCAGGTCGACTTCATGCGTCGTTTCGGCAATCCCCTTTTCTACGGGGATCCGGCCAAGCCCGAGTTGCTGCGTTCGGCTGGCGCCAGCCACGTCAAGGTGTTTGTCATCGCCATCGACGATCCCCAAGGCAGCCTGCAGACGGTGCGCGTGATCCGCCGCCTGTACCCGGAGGCGAAGGTGTATGCGCGCGCCCGCGACCGCCGCCACGCCTGGCAACTGCGCGACCTGGGCGCATTCAGCCTGCGCGAGATGCTGCACTCCAGCCTCAAGCTGGGCGAGGAGGTGCTGGTCGCTCTCGGGCTACCGCCTGCCGTCGCCCGGGATCACGCGCAACGGTTTCTCGCCCACGACGAACGACTGCTGGAAGCGCAGTACCGCGTCCACGACGATCCGGACGCGGTGCTGGAGGCATCCACGCTGGCACGACGGGAGTTGGAGCAGCTGTTTGATGCCGACCTGGGCGAAGGCGTGCTGGGAGGCATCGCCGCGTCCCGACGCTCGCAGGAGACCCACTGAGGCGCGCGCCAGAACGCACGATTCCGCACCAGCGAGAACGCCTCTTACTGTTTCTCGCGCAGAAACCGGGCCATGGAGACGTCGCCCACGGGATGGGCTGAGGTGAACTGCGCGGCGATATCCACGAACCCGCGCATCACCGCGATCTCGCGCGGACTGCGATTCAGTGTGTCGCGCAGGTCGGGATCCGCTCCAGCGCGCAGCAGCCACTTCACCACGCCCAGCAGTCCGTGCAGTGCAGCGAGGTGCAGGGGCCCGAAACCGCGGGCGTCCTGGGCTTCCAGGCTCGCGCCGTTGTCCATCAAGTGCTCCAGACCCGCGATCAGCACTTCCTCATCGGCATGCGCGCCCTGGTCGGCAGCCGCGCCCAGCAACAGCAGCACGGGCGACGGGCCATCCCCCGTTGGCTGCAGCGCGCCGTCATCGCTCGCCAGCAGCAGCGTGTCCAGCAGCGTGACCAGGCGGGTCCGATCGCGCGTGCCGAAGCCGAACATCGCCGCGCAGTGCAGTCCGGTCCTTCCGGAGTCATCGACAGCATCCGGGTCGGCCCCGGCCGACAGCAGTCGCGCCGCCAGCTCCGGGAAGCCGAGTGCACAGGCAATCATCAAAACGGTCAGGCCGCCCGGCAGGCGTTGCTCGACGTCGGCACCCGCCTCGATCAGGCGATCCACGATGTCCATATGGCGCATGCTCGCGGCGGCCGACAAGGGGGTGGCTCCGGAGCCGGCAGGGAGACCAACGCTGGCGCCGCGTGCCAGCAACAGGTCGACCACGGCGCGATGGCCGCCGCCCGCCGCACGCAGCAACGCACTGCAGCCCTGGCTGTCGACAGCGTGCACCGGCAAGCCCAGGTCAAGCAGCCGGCGGACTGCGTCGGCGTCACCGGCCATGGCCGCAGACGGTAGATCGGACGCCAGCAACCGGCGTCGCGGCAACGGCCAGCCGCGCCAGTCCAGCCAGTCGGCGAGGTCACGACGGCCGGAGGCCAGCGCGACGCCCAGCGGGGTCTGACCGTCAGCGGCAAGCAGGCCCGGCGCGGCACCGTGCGCGACCAGTTGCTTGAGCATCGCTTCCCGCCCCAGGGCGGCCGCCAGGTGGAGGGCACTCATTCCGCGGCTGTCGCGGTCATCCAACCCCACGCCCGATTGCAGCAGGCGGGTGAACAGCTGCGGCCAGCCCAGCCGCACCGCGAGGGCCAGCGCCGGGTCGCCGCCGGGAGAGGGAGCAAACGGATCGGCGCCGCGTTCCAGCAGCTCCAGCGCAAGGTGCTCCAGGGAACCATCGGGCTGACCGCGGGTCATGCAGGCGGCGAGGAATCGGGCAAGTCCGCCCGCACCGGCAGGCGACACTCCGCGCTGCAGCATCACCGTCAGCGATTCCTGCGCGGACGGGCCACTGCCGAGCAGGTTGAACATCGGCGTCGTACCGGTGCCGTCCCGGACTTCCGGATCCGCCCCGCGCGCCAGCAGCCACTCGATCTGGCGCGGCGGCAGGGCGCCATCGCCGTCGTGGAAAAGCGCGCCCAACTGACGCGGGCCAAGCAGCGCGGCGACCGTATCCAGGGCATGCTCGCGCCCTTCGTCCAGTCCTTCGCGCAGCAGGGTGATGGGGGCGCGGTCGGCAGGGCCCGCATCATCGGCGCCCGCCACTTGCGATGGCACTGCGTAGGCAGGATCAAACACGGCCACCAGCGACCAGCGACCGGTTTCCGCGGCACGATCGATCGCCCGTCGCCCGTCTTCATCCCGCACCGCCGGGTCGATCCCCAGATCCAGCAAGCGCTGCACCAGCTCCGGCGGCGTCTGCGGGGCCATGCAGGCAATCATCAATACGTTGCAGCCCTGCCCGTCCGCGGCCGTTGCGGCAGCGGGGTCGGCCACGTCGAGCAATTGTTCCAGCACCGCGGCGTGGCCGCCGCGCGCGGCTTCGTGCAGCGCATTGCTCCCGAGGCTGTCGGTTGCCGCGGGATTCGCACCGGCCTTGATCAGCGCTGCGACGATGCTGGCATGGCCCGCGCGTGCGCCCTCGTGCACGGCAGTACGGCCATCCGCGTTCACCGCATGCACCCGGGCCTTGAGCTTGAGCAACAGTTCCACGCCGGCGGGATCGTCTTCCTCGCCCCCGGCGGCCGCGAGCAGCGCGGGCTGGCCGCCGTCGGGATCCGGATTGGCGCCGCGCTCGAGCAGGAAGCGCGCCAGCCGCCAGTTGCCAGCGATGCACGCGACGCCCAGCGGCGAGAAGCCGTCGTCATTGAGCGCATCCAGCTCGGCCGCCGCATCACGCAGAAGCGCCGCCACGCCGGGGTCGGAGCTGCGCGCGGCGAAGTGCAGCGGCGTGTTGCCCTCCGCGTCACGGATGCGTGGATCCGCCCCGTTCGCCAGCAGCGTGGTGACCGCGTCGGGTCGGCCGTGCCAGCTGTCGCGGGTCGCCGCCAGCAGCGGCGTCAAACCGGCGTGCATGTGGTTCAGCGCGACACCGGCGGCGATCAGCGCCCGCAGCAGTCGCAAGTCCGGCAACACGGCCGCCAGCACCGCCAAACTGCGCTGGTCACGATCATCCGCGGGCGGCAGTGCGTGCGGATCGGCGCCCTGGGCAATCAGTTCAAGTGCGCGCTCGACCCGGCCACTGCGCGCCGCCTCGTACAGCTGCGGCACCAGTTGGGGATTGATGACGTTCGCCGGTGCCACGTTCGCGAGGGCGACCTCTGCGGGCCCAGGCTCGGCGTCCCCAGGAATCGACTCGTCCGGCGCGGTCGCCCCCTCGTCTTCAGCCACGATCGCGCCGTCTTCCGGAGGCTTGGCCTCGCCGGTGGGCGGTAGGGAAGAATCGTGGGCGAGCGCGGATTCTTCAATCTCCTCAAGATATTGCAGCGCCTTCGCCGGCTCGACCCGCTGCAGCCAGCCGTGCACTGCCACGGATACCAGCGCCAGCACGACCGACACGATCCAGCGCTGGTGATTCGCAAGCCACTCCGGCCATGCCAATGCAACGATCGATGCCGCGATTGCGCCGATGCCCAGGGCGATCCCAAGACCGCGCCACGCCCCCGGCTCCAGGCCTTCCAGGGCGCGGTGGTGGTCCCCCAGTGCGCCGCCGTCACGCTCCAGGCCCTGCCATACCGGCCAGAAGCGCCACAGCACAATCAGAGCGCCGCCTGCCACCGCACTCAGCGCCAACGCGGCAGGCAGAGAGCCGCTGGCCAGCAGCGCCGACAGCGGCCACGCCACCAGCAACGCTACCCCGCCAATGGCGACGGTCCAAAGTGCCAGTAGCGGCGCAAGTTCGATCCGCAAATGGGAGGGCGAAAGCGGTGCCGGACGTCGTTGCCGGCGTGCGGCGAGGGCGAGCACCGGCTGGGCAAGCAAACCACCCACGGCGGCCAGCCAGCCACCCAGGCCGGCGAGGCCAATCAGGACAAGACCGGCAGCAGCCAGAACGATCGCAGCGGTCGGAAACCGGGGCTCAGGCATCGGTTCCCCAATCCGAGGTCAGCGGATCCTGACTGACCGGCGGCGGCATCTGAACGTGGAACCCGCGCGTTGCCAGGTCGTTTTGCACCTCATCGGCGTTCCCGCGGGCCAATTGGCGCTTGCCGTCCAGCGTCACTTCCAGCACCAGGTCGAACGGCTGCAGCGCCTTGTGCACGGATTCGGACAGGCACTCGAAGTCGTCGCGGGTGGCGAGAAAAACGTAGGCGCCCTCCTTGCGGAGGCTCTTGTAGACGTAGGCGTGCATGGGCGGCGACAGAAAACGCACCGGGGCGGGCGATGGTTCAAGCATACCGACAACCCGCCCCGCAACGTACACACCATGCGCGCGCGCGAGCCCCTATGAGCGCTGCGGGCATGACCGAAGACCCGTGCGAGCGCCCTGCACCGCCGGTACGCTGGCCCGGCTGATCCCCACACCTCACCCTGCCGGTCCCGCCCATGAGACTTTCCTCCTTTGCCCTTGCACTTGCCCTCGGGTTCCTGACCTCCCACGCCGCGGCCCAGCCGGCGGCCGGCAACGGAACCCCGATCACCCTGGACCAGGCGATGGCCGACCCGGACTGGATCGGTCCGCCGGTGGAACAGGCGTGGTGGGCCTGGGACGGGCGCAACGTGCAGTACAACCTCAAGCGCGACGGCGAACTGATCCGCGACACGTGGCAAGTTGCCATCAGCGGTGGTAGCCCGACCTTGGTGGACGAAAGCAGTCGCGCCCAGCTCGATGCCGCCGATCCGGTATTCGACGCCCGCCGCACGCGCGCCGCCTTTGTCCGCAACGGCGACATCTTCGTGCGCGATCTGCGCAGCGGTGCGCTGACCCAGGTCACCCGCAGCGAGGAGGCCGAATCGCGTCCGCAATGGAGCCGCGACGGCAACCTGGTGTTCCGCGCCGGCAATGACTGGTACCAGTGGCGCGCTGGCCAGGGCACCAGCCAGGCTGCAGTACTCAAGGCCGAGAAAGATCCCGCCGCCGAGCCCAAGGACGACGACCTGCGCGATCGCCAGTTGCGCCTGATCCAGACCCTCGCCGACGACCGCGCCAAGCGCGAGGCCGCGCGCGAGCAGAACCTCGCCTGGCAGGCTGCCGATCCGACCCGCGCGCCCATCGCCACCTATATGGGCGATGACCTGCGCATCGTCGATACCGCGCTGTCGCCCGACGCGCGCTGGCTGCTGGTGGTCACCGAGCCCAAGAGCGCCGAGAACGGCCAGGCCGGCAAGATGCCCAAGTATGTGACCGAATCGGGCTACGAGGAGTTCGAGGAAGCCCGCACCCGCGTCGGCCGCAAGGCGCCGCAGGGCCAGCGGCTGTGGCTGGTGGATGTCGCCGGCGGGACCCGTTCGGAGCTCTCGTTGAACGCGTTGCCCGGCATCGGCAAGGACCCACTGGCGGACCTGCGCGCGAAAGCCAAACTGAAGGCGCTGGACGGCAACCGCGATGTGCGGGTGGAGTCGGAGGGCGGCCGGCGGCCGGCCATCCACTGGCGCGATGACGGCAGCACCGCGGCGGTGCTGCTGCGCGCGGTGGACAACAAGGACCGCTGGATCGCCACGGTCACCCCGACCCGCGGCCGGGTCGAGTCGGCCGCGCTGAGCGTGCGCCACCACCTGCATGACGACGCGTGGATCAACTGGGGCTTCAACGATTTCGGCTGGACCCCCGACGGCGCACTCTGGCTGCTGTCGGAGCAGAGCGGCTATTCGCACCTGTATCTGGCCGACGGCAACGCCGCGCCGCGCGCGCTGACCTCCGGTAGATGGGAAGTGTCCTCGCCGGTGCTGGGCGCGGACGGCACCACGTTCTATTTCACCTGCAACCGCCAGCGCCCGGGCGACTACGAGGTCTGCGCGGTTGACCGCAGCGGCAACGTGCGCGAGATCACCGCCCTGGACGGCGTGGAGAACTTCGCCCTCTCGCCGGACGGCGGGAAAGTGCTGGTGCGCTATTCCGCCAGCTACCTGCCGCCGCAGCTTGCCGTGGTGGATGCCGGCGGCGGCGAGGCGACTGCGCTGACCGACACCCGCACGCCGGAGTTCAAGGCGCGCCAATGGATCCAGCCCGAGATGGTGCAGATCCCGTCCAGCGACGGCGCCGGCCCGATCTGGGGCAAGTATTACGGCCCGGCCGCGATGGAGCCCGGCCGCAAGTATCCCGTGGTCATGTTCGTCCACGGCGCCGGCTACCTGCAGAACGTGCATGACCGCTACCCGGTCTACTTCCGCGAGCAGATGTTCCACAACCTGCTGGTGCAGCGCGGCTACGTCGTCCTGGATCTGGACTACCGCGGGTCGGAGGGCTACGGCCGCGACTGGCGTACCGCCATCTACCGCCGCATGGGCACCCCGGAGCTGCAGGATTACCTGGACGGCCTGGCCTGGCTGGGCGCCAACAAGCAGGCCGATGTCGACCGCGCCGGCATCTACGGCGGCAGCTACGGCGGCTTCATGACCTTCATGGCGCTGTTCAAGCAGCCCGGCGTCTTCAAGGCCGGCGCCGCGCTGCGTCCGGTTACCGACTGGTCGCAGTACAACCACGAGTACACCTCCAACATCCTCAACACCCCGGAGCTGGATCCGGAGGCGTATCTCGCGTCGTCCCCGATCGAGTTTGCCGATGGCCTCCAGGACCACCTGCTGATTGCCCACGGGATGATGGACAACAACGTCTTCTACAAGGACTCGGTGATGCTCGCCCAGCGCCTGATCGAACTGCGCAAGGACAAGTGGGAGCTGGCGTCCTACCCGCTGGAGCGCCACGGCTTCGTCCACGCCGACAGCTGGTACGACGAGTACCGGCGGATCCTGGAACTGTTCGAGGACACGCTGAAAGACCCGTCCGCCGTACGCTGAGAAACGTGCGCGCCGCCGCCGACCGGGCCGGCGCGCGCGGCGGTGATCGGGGTACCATCACCGCGTCACCGCTACGCAATGGATTGCACATGTTCGACCAGGAAGAGCTGCTCGCGCCCATCCCCGGTGCGGATCCCGTCGGCGAGGACCTCTCGTTCTCGCTGGAATACGATGCCATCAAGGAAGCCCGCCGGGCGGATGATCCCTCGCTGGAACAGGGCGAGTGGATCACCGATCTGAAGGTCGCCGACTGGGCGGCGGTGGAGCGCATGTGCGCCAAGTTGTTGCGCGAGCGCAGCAAGGACCTGCGCCTGGCGGTGTGGTGGTCGGAGGCGCAGACCCGCAACCACGGATTTGCCGGCCTCGCGCGCGGCTACCGGCTGGTCGCCGGTCTGTGCGACCGCTACTGGGATGACGTCCACCCGCAGGTCGAGGACGACGACCTGGAGCAGCGCATCGGCAACCTGGGCTGGTTGATCACCCACTCCGGCCAATGGCTGCGCGACCTGCCGCTGACCCACGCACCGCAGGGCCGTTTCAGCCTGGCGGACTTTGAATCCGCACGCCTGCCGCGCAGCGATGACGACGACCGGCCGTCGCCGGAGACCCTGGAATCCGCGCGTCGCAACACGCCGCACGAGTTCTATGTCCGCCTCGCCGAACTCGCGCCGGACTGCCTGACCGCGCTGGCCGGACTGGAGCGCGCGATCGACGAGTGCCTGGGCCATGACGGCCCCAGCTTCACCGCCCTGCGCGACCAGCTTGAGCACCTGCAAGCCACCACGCAGCGCTTTGCCCGCGAGGCCGGCGTGCTGGTCGCGGGCGATGATCCAGAACTGGAGGAAGTCGACACGACCGTTCCGGCGCCCGGAAATCCCGCGCCGCGCGCGTCGGCGATCGGCAACGAGGCCGTCGCTTCCCGTAAGGAGGCGATCGCGCAGTTGCGCCGGGTCGCCGAGTTCTTCCGCCGCACCGAGCCGCACAGCCCGGTTGCCTACCTGGCCGACAAGGCCGCGCGCTGGGGCGAGATGCCACTGCACGTGTGGCTGAAGCGGGTGATCAAGGACGATGACACGCTGGCGCGGATGGAGGAGATGCTCGACGTCGCCGATCCGGTGGATTCGAACTGAGCGGAAACGCCAGCCCATGGATGAGTCAGCGCCTGCTCCCGGCTAGACTGGGCCGATGAAAATCGCCAGCTGGAACGTCAATTCGCTGAATGTCCGCCTCCCGCACCTGCAACAGTGGCTGGAGTCATTCGCGCCCGCCGTGGTCGGCCTGCAGGAAACCAAGCTCGAAGACGACCGCTTCCCCGATACGGCGCTCGCCGAGTTGGGTTATCGCAGCGTCTTCAGTGGCCAGAAAACGTACAACGGCGTGGCCATCGTTTCCCGGTCACCCGCCACCGACGTCCAGATCGGCATTCCCGGATTCGTCGACGAGCAGCAGCGCGTGATCGCCGCGACGGTCGAGGGCGTGCGCATCATCAATCTCTACGTGGTCAACGGCCAGGACGTCGGCACCGACAAATACGCCTACAAACTGCGCTGGCTGGAAGCGGTGCACGGCTGGATCACATCGGAACTTCAGGCGCATCCGGATCTGGTCGTCATGGGCGATTTCAACATCGCTCCCGACGACCGCGACGTCCACGACCCCGAGGTGTGGAACGACCAGCACATCCTGACTTCCACCGCCGAGCGCGCGGCATTACAGGGTCTGCTCGACCTCGGCCTGCACGATGCTTTCCGCTTGCACCACGAGGATGGCGGCATCTTCAGCTGGTGGGACTACCGCCAGGCGGCGTTCCGGCGCGACATGGGACTGCGCATCGATCTGACCCTGATATCCGATGCGCTCAAGACGCGGTGCGTCGATGCGGGCATCGACCGCGAGCCGCGCACGTGGGAGCGCCCGAGTGACCACACGCCTGCCTGGGTGCAGTTGCGCTGAGCCAGCGCCGCACGGGTAATCGGGCAGGCAAAAAAATGGCCCGGCAATGCCGGGCCATTTCCATCTCGGCGCATCAATGCGCCAATATCACTTCAACCTGGACTCAGCGCGGACGACCGCGACGGAACAGATTGACGATTGCCAGCAGCACGATCGCGCCAACCAGCGAAACCAGGATGCTCGGGATACTGATGCCGGCATCGTTGATGCTGCCGCCGGCAATGCCCAGCATGCCAGCAAGCCAGCCGCCGATAAACGCACCGATAATGCCGACCACGACGTTCAGGATGATGCCCTGCTGGCCGTCGGTCTTCATGATCATGCTGGCGATCCAGCCAATGATGCCGCCCATAATCAACCAGATAATAATGCCCATACGTATTTCTCCTTAGTTCCATCAGAGGTTTGTAAGTGCTCCCCTGAGTGGGGGCGCTTGCAGTCTGTACAGGGGAGCGTGACGACGACGTAGCGGTTTTCCTACGCGGAAAAAATATCCAGCAGGCTCTGGCGGGGGATCTTGCCGGTGGCGTTGCGCGGCAGACGGGCAACAAAACGGACCCGGCGCGGCAGGAAAACCGGGTCACAGCGACCGCGCATGAGTTGCATCAATGACGGCTCATCCATGCCCGGTGCCACCACGACTGCCGCAATCCGGCGCACGCCGCCTTTCTCCGCTTCAAGCTGCACGATCACCCCATCCTCGACCCCTGGCACGCCCAGCAGCACGCGGGTCAGGTCCCCCAGCGATGCGCGTTTACCGGCGATCTCCAACAGGTCGGCGTGTCGACCACGCAGGAGAAACCGGCCGTCGGCTTGCAGCTCCACCACATCGGCCAGCACCACCGGATGTTCGAGATGGGCTGCCGACACCCGGGTACCGTCGGGCTGTGGCGTCAAGCAGACGCCGGGCAACGGAGTCCACGCCGATTCCACCGCTGTGCGTCGCCGGGCGATGACACAGGTTTCCGTGGATCCGAAGAGCTCGCGGACGTGGCAGTGGAAACGCTGTTCGGCCTCGGCGGCCAGTTCGGGAGGCAACGGCGCGGTGGAGCAGACGATACCGGCCAGCGGCGGCATCGCCACGCCGGAGTGCAACAGCGCACGCAGGTGCACCGGGCTGGTCACCAGCAGGGGCGGCGTCGCGGCATCGTGCGCCGCGAGCGCAATATCGGCGGGAAAGAACGGGCGGCTGCCATGCACGGCCACGGGGCCCAGCAACGGCAACAGGACGGACATCTCCATCCCGTACATGTGCTGCGAGGGCACCGTTGCCAGCACGGGCGTGGTGAACCCGGCGTCGCCGGTGCCCAGCAATCCGGTCAGGGCGGCCAGGTTCTGGCAGGTCCCCGCGCGGAACGCGCGCCAGCGCTTGGGCGTGGCGGTTGGCTGACCGGTACTGCCGGACGTGAATCCGATCGCGACCAGTGCATCCGCGTCAATCAGCGGGATGTCACCGGTGCGTCGTGGAAGTTCATGAGGAAGCACGTGGTAGTCGGCGCCAGGGTCTTTCGTGGCGTCCATCTCGACGATGCAGTAACTGTCGGGGTACTGGGCGCGTACCTGGGCCACCGTCGCCTCGGCCCGCGAGGCCGGCAGCAGCGTCGTCTGCCCTCGCATGGCGGCGGCACAGAAGGCGACCAGGAAGCGGTAACGGTCTTCGCACAGGTTGAGCACGTGCGCAGCGGTCGGCAAACCGTCTGCGACGCCGCGAACCTCTTCGAGAAACCGCGACAGCGGCACGGCGCCGTGCGCATCGAAGACAATCGCCCTTCCCGGCGCGCCAAGGACAAGCGGCGACCGGTCGCCGGCAGCGACGTTCCTGGCAGTGTTATCAAAGACAGCTGACATAAGCTCAATACTGCGGCACTGCCGCTCCCCAATGCTTAGCTTACGCTGAGCAGCGCCATTCCCACCAACATCGCCATGCCCCTGCCCGAGCCCCATCCGTCCTGCTGGACCTGGCTGCCGTTGCCGCGCGGCGAGGTCGCCGAACCCCTCGCCCGCCGCTGGCTGGGCGAGCGGCTGGAGTGTGCGCCCGAACTGCTGTCACTGCGACGCGACGACCATGGCCGACCGCAGCTTGAAGGCGGATTTGCCGGCTGGGACTGCAACTGGAGCCATAGTGGAGAGGGCCTGCTGGTCGCGCTCGGCCGGGCGGTCCGTCTCGGCATTGATCTGGAATGGGTCCGGCCAAGACCACGGGCGATGGAACTGGCGCGGCGTTTCTTCACCGCAGCCGAGGCGGATGCGCTGGCCGGCCTGCCCACCACGCAACGCGAACCTGCGTTCGTGCGCCTGTGGTGTGCCAAGGAAGCGGTCCTCAAGGCACACGGCCGCGGACTGGCATTCGGCCTGGACAAATTCGAGTTCGAGATCAGCCACGCGGGTGTCCGCCTGGTTCGCTGTGACGCCGCGCTGGGGGATCCGGCGCAGTGGTCGGTGCTCGAACTGGTGCCGCAGCCGGGCTATGTCGGCGCAATGGCCTGGCGTCCGGAGTGATGCCGCGCCTGCTGCGATCCCCGCACGTGGATGCCCGCCCGCAACGCAGCCGCCATAATCCCCGCCCATGACAATCCCCATTCCCAACGCTGCCCGCGAACGCCTTGGTGCCGGACTGGCCAGCCTCGGCCTGGACCGCGCGATCGCTGCGCCGCTGCTGGAGTATCTCCAGCTGTTGCTGCGCTGGAACCGCGCCTACAACCTGACCGCGGTGCGCGAGCCGCTGGACATGGTCGACAAGCACCTGCTGGATTCGCTGGCGATGCATCCGCACGTGGATGAGATCGCCCGCGCCGGCGGCACGCTCGCCGACCTGGGCACGGGCGCCGGACTTCCCGGCATTCCACTGGCCATCGCCAAGCCCGGCCTGCGGGTGACACTGGTGGAGAGCAACGGCAAGAAAGTCCGGTTCCTGCGCGAAGTAGTGCGCAAGCTGGCCCTGACCGACGTGGAGGTGGTGGAGTCGCGGATCGAGGCGTTTGACCGTCCCGGCGCGTTTGATGCGATCACCGCGCGCGCGCTGGCGACGCTGCCGCTGATCCTCCAACTGGGCGGACACCTGCTCAAACCCGGCGGCCAGCTGCTGGCGATGAAGGGGGTCCATCCAGACGCCGAAATCGCGGCACTGCCGCCTCAGTGGACGGTCGCGCAGGCGCACGTGCTGCGGGTGCCAGGGCTCGATGCGGAGCGGCACCTCGTGGTTATCCAGCGCGAGGCTCCTGGGCAAAGCGCCGATCCGTAACGCTCGCGGCTCAACGCCACTGCATCCAGAGCGCGCAGCCAGCGCCGGCGTTCAGCTCCACACTCGCGACGCCGGTCACAGCCGCGCGGTTCGGCAGGCGCCGGCCATGGCGGGCATAATCGTCTGTCGGGCGGCGCCGCGCGCGGTCTTTTCGCAGCACCCATCGCAGCACGCATGGCCGCCACCTTCGCCGCAACCTTCGCAACCGGGAAATCCGCAACCGTGACCCAGGGGACGAGCCGCATCGCCCGCATCATCGCCGTCGCCAACCAGAAAGGCGGGGTTGGCAAGACCACCACGGCCGTCAACCTGGCCGCCGCGCTCGCCCGCACGCCGAAAAAAATCCTGCTGGTCGATCTGGACCCGCAGGGCAACGCGACCACCGGCAGCGGCGTCAACAAGCGCGAGCTGGACAGTTCGATCTGCGAGGTCCTGCTGGGCGAGGAGGACATCGCTGGCGTGATCGTGCGTACCCAGGAGGACTACGACCTGGTGCCCGGCAACATCGACCTGACCGCCGCCGAGCTCCGTTTGATGTCGGCCGAGGCGCGCGAACAGCAGCTCAAGCTGGTGCTCGCGCCGATCGCGGCCAACTACGACTTCATCCTCATCGACTGTCCGCCGGCGCTTTCGCTGCTGACCTTGAATGCGCTGACCGCGGCCGACTCGGTGATCGTGCCGATGCAGTGCGAGTACTACGCGCTGGAAGGCATCAGCGCGCTGATGGACACGATCGAGGCGATCCGCGCGAACCTCAATCCGCGCCTGGAGATCGAGGGCGTGCTGCGGACCATGTTCGATGTCCGCAACAACCTGGCCAATGCGGTGTCGGCCGAACTGATCGAGCACTTCGGCGACCGCGTCTTCCGTACCATCGTCCCGCGCAACGTTCGCCTGGCCGAGGCGCCCAGCCACGGCCAGAGTATCGTCGGCTACGACCGCAACAGCCGCGGCGGGATTGCCTACCTGGGCCTGGCGGGCGAGGTCCTGCGCCGCCAGCGCGAACGCGATCAGGCCGCCAGCCGCGCGCAGACCGCCGCGAAGCCCCCCAATCCGGAGACGACCACATGAGTGCTGCAAAGGGTGACACCGCCAGCCCGCCGGCCACTAGGGCGGCCGCCAAGAAGCGCGGGCTCGGCCGCGGCCTGGAAGCGCTGCTGGGCCCCAAGGCGGATGTCCCCGAGCTGGAAGCCACCAGCAGCGACACCCTGCGCCACCTGCCGGTGGATTCGCTTGCCCCGGGCAAGTACCAGCCGCGCAAGCACTGGGATGACGAGAAGCTCGACGAGCTGGCCGAGTCGATCCGCGCGCAGGGCGTGATCCAGCCCATTGTCGTGCGTGAATCACGCGAGCACGGCGGCAAGACCTGGGAAATCATCGCCGGCGAGCGCCGATGGCGTGCCTCCCAGCGCGCGGGTCTGACCGAGATCCCCGTGGTCGTGCGGTCCGTGGACGACCGCACCGTCATCGCGATGGCGCTGATCGAGAACATCCAGCGCGAAGACCTCAACCCGCTGGAAGAGGCCTCCGCGCTGCAACGCCTGATCGACGAGTTCGACCTCACCCACGCCCAGGCAGCGGGCGCGGTCGGGCGATCCCGGGCGGCGGTGTCCAACCTGTTGCGCCTGCTGGAACTGCCCCCGGCGATCCGCGCGCTGGTGGAGGCGCGCCGGCTGGAGATGGGCCATGCGCGCGCGCTGCTGACCCTGGCGCCGGATCTGGCCAGCAAGCTGGCGAGCGATGCCGCCGAGCACGGCTGGTCGGTGCGCGAGGTCGAGCACCGCGCGCAGCAGTTCGCGCTGGGCCGGGTTCCGACCGGTAAGCGTGCACGCCCGGCAAAGCCGCGCCCGCAGGCCGACATCGTCAGCCTGGAGCGCGAGCTGTCAGAGTCCCTTAACACCCGCGTCAACGTCCTCCACGGGCGCGGCGGCAAGGGCAAGCTGGTGATCCACTACAGCGACCTGGATTCGCTGGACGGCGTGCTGGAGAAGCTGCGCTCGCCGCAGTCGTGACCTGAGACGGCAATCGTTGCGTCGCTGGCGTCCGGCGACCGGTACTTTCGGCCGGTAGGATCGCCGGCGCCACGGTGCGAAGATCGGGCTTGATCCTTCTGCCTGTGGATGCCGTGAAGCCCCTTTCCCTGACTCTGCTGCCCGCGCTGTTCGCCGCGCATCTCGCCCTGGCCGGCGCACCAGCCGTCGCGGCCACGGCCGATACCGCCGCTGCCGGCACCGCGGCTGCCAATACCGCTGCCGCAACCGAATCGACCGCCGACAAGCGCTTCGAGGCGATCTATGAGCGCGAGTGGACCTGGCGCCAGGAGCAGACCGGCGGTGGCTCCGACGAGGATGGCGACAGCGGGTCCGCGCCCGGCCGCCTGCCGTCTGTCGACGCGGCGAGCCAGGCCACTCGCTTGGCCTACTGGGAAGATGTGCTGGCCGAACTGGACGCCATCGACCCGGCCGCGCTGTCGGCGGAGAACCGGATCAACCTGGCGATCTACCGGCCGCAGGTGGAAACCCTCGCCGCCCAGGTCCGCTTCCGCACCTACGAGATGCCGTTCAATTCGGACTCCTCGTTCTGGTCCAACCTGGGCTTCATGACCCGCCGGCCGATGCACACGGCCGCCGACTACCGCCGCTACATCCAGCGCCTAACTGATGTGCCGCGCTATTTCGACCAGCAGATCACCAACATGCGCGCCGGCCTGGAGCGCGGCTTCACCGTGCCGCACGCAGTGCTGGACGGGCGCGACGTATCGATCGCCGCCGTTGCCGATCTCACCGATCCGGAGAAGTCGACGTTCTACGACCCGCTGCGCAAACTGCCCGCGTCCATCCCGGCCGAGGAGCAGGTCAAGCTCCGCGCGGCGGCCCGGGAAGCGATCAGCCAGCAGGTGATTCCCGCCTACAGGACCCTGCTGACGTTCTTCCACGACGAGTACGTGCCCGGGGCGCGCACCACCCTGGGCGCGTCGGAGATGCCCGGCGGCGATGCGTTCTATCGCCAGCAGATCCGTGAATACACGACCCTGGACCTCACTCCCGCGCAGATCCACCGGATCGGCCTGGACGAGGTGGAGCGCATCCAGGGCGAGATGGACGCGATCATCCAGCAGGTCGGGTTCAAGGGCAGCTTCGCCGAATTCCTGCAGTTCCTGCGCACCGACGAGCAGTTCTACGCCAAAACCCCGGAGGAGCTTCTGTGGCGGGCAGCCTGGATCGCCAAGCGCATCGACGCGCAGCTCGGCAACTTCATCGGCACGCTGCCGCGCGGGCGCTTCACCATCGTTCCGGTGCCCGACGACATCGCCCCCTACTGGACCAGCGGCCGTGGCGGCAATGGCACCTACTGGGTCAACACCTACGACCTGCCCTCGCGCGCGCTGTACAACCTGCCGGCCCTGACCCTGCACGAAGCCGCTCCCGGCCACGCGATGCAGGGCGCGCTGGCGGCCGAGCAGGACACGCTGCCCGATTTCCGACGCAAGACCTACATCTCGGCCTTCGGTGAGGGCTGGGGCCTGTACGTGGAAAAGCTCGGCGAGGAGATGGGCATCTACGAGACGCCCTACGAGCACTTCGGCCGGTTGACCTACGAGATGTGGCGGGCGGCGCGACTGGTGATCGACACCGGCTTGCACGCGCAGGCGTGGACCCGGGATCAGGCCTTGGCGTACCTGCGTGATCGCACGGCCTTGAGCGAGCACGAGGTCACCACCGAGGTGGATCGGTACATCTCCTGGCCGGGCCAGGCGCTGAGCTACAAGCTGGGCGAGTTGGCGATCGTGCGTCTGCGCGGTGAGGCGGAGCAGGAGTTGGGCGGGAAGTTCGACATCAAGGCGTTCCACGACATGGTGCTGGCGCTGGGCTCGGTGCCGCTGCCGGTGCTGGAGAGCCAGGTACGGGCATTCATCGCGGAGTCGAAGGCGGCGGCTGACGCGAAGGGCTGAATTCGCTTGGTGAGCGGGACACCCGGCAGGCGCCTTTGCCCGGGTTCCGGCGGCTGGTAGAAAAACCGCCCGTCGGTGTGGCTCCCGGCGAGCGAGAGCGTCAACTCGACGTGGAGAGTTGGGATCGCCGGTGGCGGCAGCTTGCTGGCAGCCATTGATTGCCGCATAATGCCCGGCTCGCTGTGTCCGGCCAGCCCATGGGGCTTGCAAGGCAGCATCCGGAAGCGCGATTCCGGTCTGCCGGTTCCAGCGTCCGCCTTCGGGCGGCCTTCTTCCCGTATCGCATGCCGACCACATCCGTGGATCCGGCGGGGCCGCCGCCTCCCTGGCCAAGGGAAGCATCAACATCCTTTCGAGGTGCGTATGTCCCGTGTATGCCAAGTAACCGGCAAGCGAACGACGACTGGCAACAACGTCTCGCACGCCATGAACAAGACCCGTCGTCGCTTCATGCCCAACCTTCACGAGCGCCGTTTCTGGGTCGCCAGTGAGAACCGCTGGGTGAAGCTGCGTGTTTCCGCCAACGCCATGCGCACCATCGACAAGAACGGGATCGATTCCGTTCTGGCCGATCTCCGCGCACGCGGCGAAAAGATCTGAGGAGGACTGAACGATGGCTTCCAAGCGCGATTTGATCCGCATGATCTCTTCGGCCAACACCGGCCACTTCTACACCACCGACAAGAACAAGAAGAACACGCCGAACAAGATGGAGATGAAGAAGTACGATCCCGTCGTTCGCAAGCATGTGATGTACAAGGAAGGCAAGATCAAGTAAGCCTTCCGGCTTGTTCCAAAAAGAAACCCGCCTTCCGGCGGGTTTCTTTTTTCAGGCGTTCAACAGGCGCGGATCAGAAATCGATGCTCCACGAGCTGATGTAACCGGTATCGCCGGACCACATGTCGCGCACCCGCAACTTCCAGGTGCCGTTCTTGGCTTCGCTGGTCAGGTTGACGTTGGCGTAGCCAATCACGTTGTCGGCACTGTCGCTGCTGCTGGAGTTCTTGATGCGGTAGGTGGAGTTGTCCGGGGCCACCAGATCGATCTGCAGGTCGCCGCGGTAGGTGTGGCGGATGTCGACCGTCACCTTGGTCGCTGCAAGGCCATTGCCGCTGCGGCCGCTGACTGTGATCGGGCTGTCGATCGTGCCCGGGCTGGGGATGTTGTACCGGTTGGTATTGCTGTAGGTCTGTGGATTGTCGTTGCCGCCGCCGCTGCCGGTGTCGTAATCGGCGACCAGGCTGACGCCGCTGAACGCCTGGTAGGCCTTCAGACGTACGTAGTAGGTGCCCGCGGTGGGGCTGGCGAAACTGCAGGTTTCCACGTTGCCGGCCTTCCACGGACGGCAGTCGTAGGAGCTGTCGGTGGGAGCGCTGCCACGCTTGACGTACAGATCCGCGTCACCGCTGCCGCCGGACATCTTGAAGCTCAGGTTGGTAGCGCCGGAAGGCACCTGGAAGGTGTAATTCACCGTTGCCCCACTGGCCGCCGACAGTCCGGTCACCGGGGTGCCCTTGGTCAGCGTACCGCCGGTGGGCGGAGGCGGGGTGCCGCCACCGCCGCCGCCCATTGCGTCGACCGCCGCCCGGGCGTCCACGATGCCGTTGCCGATCGCCTTGTCGATGCTGACCGGGAACGGGCGCAGGGTGGACTTCAATGCCGACTCGATCTGCGCCGGTGTCTTGACTCCGCCGTTGGCGGCCGCTGCTGACTGCATCAGTGCAACCACGCCGGCCACGTGTGGCGCGGCCATCGAGGTTCCCGACATCAGCGAGTAACCCTCGGTCGACGGCGTGGTGCTGCCGGTGTTGACGGTGGAGGCGATATCGCTGCCGGGTGCCGCCACGTCGATCAGGGGGCCGTAGTTGGAGAAGCTCGAGCGTGCGCCGGTGCGGGTCGTGGACGCCACCGCGATGACGTTGTTGCAGTTGGCCGGGTTGAAGCCGGAGGTGTTGGCGTTGCTGTTGCCGGCCGCGACCACCACCGTGGTGCCGCGGGACACCGCGCCGCTGATCGCGCTCTGGGTCGTGCTGCTGCACGAGCCGCTCCCGCCCAGGCTCATGTTGATCACTTCGGCCGGGTTGTTGTTGGAAGGCACGCCACTGACGCTGCCGCCCGACGCCCAGATGATGCCGTCGGCGATGTCGGAGGTATAACCGCCGCCACGGCCGAGCACGCGTACCGGCTGGATCCTGGCGTTGTAGGCGACGCCGGCCACGCCCTTGTTGTTGTTGGTGACCGCCGCGATCGTGCCGGCGACGTGGGTGCCATGCCAGCTGGAGCTGCCGCCGCCGGTGTAATCGCCCGGATCGGTGGGATCGCTGTCACGGCCGTCGCCGTCACCGGCAATGCCCGCGTCGGAGATCATGTCGTAGCCGGCGACCACGTTCGCGTTCAGGTCACTGTGGTTGGTGATGCCGGTATCCAGTACGGCGACCACGATGCCCGAGCCGGTGCTGACGTCCCAGGCCTTGTCGGCGCGGATGCCGCCTGCGGCCTCGAAGTAGTGCCACTGGTTGCTGGCGTAATAGGAGTCATTGGGCGTGAAGGCGGGCTGCAACAACTGGTCGACTTCCACGTACTCGACGTTCGGATCGGCGGCGATCTGGCGCATCAGCGCGGCGGCTTCGACACGGTCGAGCTTGCGGTCGGTACGGATCACGTCCGCGCCGGTGGCGATTCGGCGCACCTGATGAAGTCCCAGGGCGTTGCCGCTCCGGGCGGTGCGGGCGACGCGGTCCAGGGACGACTGGACCTTGGCGATGTTTGCCTGCGGCGCACTGCCCTCGCGATACTTGACGATGAAGCGGTCGGTCGGCTGCCCGTCCTGGATGGTCGCCAGGTTGGCAACCCCCGCATCGGCTGCAATGGCGGGCGCGGCAAATGCAGCGGAAGAAAGGGCGACGGCGGTTGCGGCTGCGAGGAGGCTTTGGCGCAGGCGCTTATCGGTGGTTCTGGACATGGATTTTTTACCCCGGTGGTTGTGTCGCAAGCAGTTGTGGAAAGTCCACTGATCCGGTCGTGTCCGGTTGTTCATCGCGGTCATGACCGGCGGGCGTCGAGCGGAAGCGGCTTCCAGGTCAGCGATGCCCTGCGTAGCTCGCCGCGGATTGCGTGTTGCACCAGATTTTCTGGCACCTCATGCGGCAAAGCACACGACAGGTGTAGGTCATTTGACCCGGTCGAACATGCGTGTAAATCTCAATTTGTTCTCAACAGAGACGAAAAACGGGCAACAAGTCGCACTTTAGGTCAGAAACTGACCAATGTTGCTGTGTATAACTTGGCTCCTGACATCCGGATGGGGATACGGATGCGGAGTCGCCAACGCTCTACTTGGCATTGATGGGACGCAAATCTCGGGACGGGTGAATCAATGACCACGGCGGACAACCTGCCTTGGCCCAGCGATACGGGAATGCTCCAGGTCGCCGACCTGCAGCTTGACCTGCGCTATCGCCAGGTCATCACGCCGGAACAAACGGTCGACCTGCCCCAGCGGGTCTTCGACGTGCTGTTGATCCTGCTGTCCCAGCCGCACGTGCTGCACTCCCGCAGCGCGTTGCTGGAGCAGGTCTGGTCGGGCGTGGTCGTGGAGGACGCCAACCTGTCGCAGAGCATATGGACGCTGCGCAAGGCGTTGGGTCACTCGCGGAAACAGTGGATCCGCACGGTCGCGAAGGGTGGGTACGTGTTCGATCCGCCCGGAGCGGTGCACGCCGTCGCCATCGAAAGTGTCGGGACCGATAGCCGTGTGCACTCTCCGCCGCCCCACGGCGATCACGCCGACCACGCCCGGGGCGGCGCGTCGATCCCATCCTCGATGACTCCGCCACCCGTCGCGGCGCCCTGCGTCCTGCCCGACGTGCATCCGACCCCTGCTGTGGCCAGTGCAGTCAACGGTGCGCCGCCTCGCCCCCGCATCCAGCTGGCCTGGCTGGTCGCAGCCGGCGCGGGCGGGCTGATCCTCCTGGCGGGGCTGCTCGGCCTGGGCCGGCTGGGAGGTCAGCCACCACAACTTCCGACGCTGCAGCCGGTCGCGGTTGCCCTGATCGAAGTGGGTAACAGCGAAGACAGCGATGCCCGCTGGCCGGCGACGGTGCTGCACGCCTGGCTGGAGTGGAAGTTGAACGCGATCCCCGAGGTCATGCTGCTGACCGAGTCCCACCTGGCGGCCGATGCGACCGAGAACGCCCCGCAGGTGGTGCTGCTGAGCGCAGGGAGATCCGCCGACCATCCCGACGAGCGCTTTATCCGCGCCCGGTTCGACGCTCCCGGCGGGAGTCGCCAACTGGAGTTGCGTGGCAGTGCCGCGCAGATGCCCGAGCTCATCGATACGCTATCGCGTCGGGTGCTGGAAGAGCTGATCCCGGCGCGGCGTGACGATCCCTGGCCCGACCTGGAGATGGGTGAGCCGGCGATGCGCAGCTACGCCGCCGCGTACAGGGCCTACGGTGAGCGCGACATGGCCGGCGCCGCCTCCGGCCTGGCGGCCGTCCTCCAGCAGGCGCCGAATTTTGGCCTGGCCCACCTGCAGATGGCGATGGCCCAGTACCGCCTTGGCCAGGCGCGATTCGCGATGGAGCATATGGGCCACGCCGCCTCGCTGCTGACGCCGGTCTCCGCGGAAGTGGCAAGCGTGCTGGCCGCTGCGGCGCTGTCGGTGGACCCGCAACGCTCCACCGAAACAGCCGCCGCTTACGCCGAACTCGCCGCCCGCTATCCGCAACGGATCTCGTTCCGCCTTGAGCAGGCATGGCATGAAATGCGCGGCGGAAACCCCGAAGCGGCGCTGCTGGCGCTGGAGGGAACGCAATGGCAACGACAACCGCTGGGCGTGCAGGTGCAGTGGCGTCTCACCCTGGCGGAAATCGAAGGGGTCCGCCTGGACAGCGATGCGGTACTCGAACACGCCACGCACGCAGCCGAGCTGGCGCGCGACGCGGGCAAGGGTTGGGAGCGCGAACTCGCAGCCGCGACCCTGCTGCAGGCGCGCGTCCACGCGTTCCAGCGCGGCCCCGAGGCCGGCCAGGAAGACTTCGCCGAAGCCGCACGCCTGTTCGCTTCGGTCGGCGCGGAAATCGACGCGATGCACGCGCGCGTCTCCGGTGAGTTGATGCTGCCCACCACGGGACGCTCCCAGGAGCTGGACACCCTTCTGGCGCACGCGCGCGCCGGCGGCTACCGCAATCTGGAGATCCAGCTGCTGCGCCGCGTCGCCTTCCAGCAGCGCAGCGCGGGCAACCTGGGCGAATACCGGCGGCGGCTGAAGGACGCGCTGGCCATCGCAGAGAGCGTGGGCGACGTCTCCGCCCAGCAGGAGCTTCAGGTGGATCTGCTCAGCGAAGACCTGCTGCTGGGACGCTTCGAGCGGGCCACCGAGCGCATCCGCCAGATCCGCGCCGGTCCGCTCACCGGCGATACGGCGACGTGGCTGGACCAGTTCGAAGGATTCGTGCTCGGCATCCGCGGTGACTATCCGGCCGCCAGCCACGCGCTTGACCAGACCGTGGACCGCCTCGCACGAGAGGGCGAGCCACCGCTGCCGGCCGATGCCCTGGCCCGCCTGGCCTGCGCGCGCGCCGAGCTGTTGCTGACCTTGGGACGTCTGCAGGACGCCCGGGCGCGGCGCGATCAGTGTGCCGACACCCGGCAGGCGTATCTGGGCAGCTACGCGTTGACCGTCGGCGCGATGATCGACCTGCTGGCCGGTGATGCAGGCAACGCGATGCCCGCCCTGCAGCAGCGGGTCAGGGACATCCAGGCGATGCCGCCAGCGCCGGAGCGGTGGACCGCCGCACTGTGGACCGCGTACCTGCTGGCGCGGGCCGAAGATCTGGATACCGCGCACACGCTGTTTACCCAGACCCTTGCGGCGCTGCAGGACACGGGTTACGAGTGGCTGATCGCCGATGCGCAGATCGGCCTGGCCGAAATTGCCGTCGCCCGCGGGCAGTTCAGCGAAGCAAGCCGATTGACGGAATCAGCACGAGAGCGCCTTCCCAGCGCCGCGTGGCAGCAATACCACCGGCTCGATCGGCTGAGCGTCGTGCTGGCATTCGCAGAAGGCAGGAACGAAGAAGCACAGTCACGGCTGGTCGCAAGCGACGCGCGCGCCCACGAGGTCGGCGACATCAAGGCCCAGCTGGAGTTGCACAGCCTGATGGACACGCTCGCACCCTATCTGCGCCCCGATACCCGCGGCTGTGATCCGGCGGCGCGCAATGCATTGCTCGCCGGCACGGGCATGCGCGGCGCCAACCTGGACTGGATGCTGCGCGACCTGCCGCTGCCGGACAAGCGCGTGGCGATGGCCGGCTGGTAGTCGGTCCCCCGACAGACATCCTCCGCATCGCCAACCTGCACCTGCACCCGCGCGCGAGCGCACCGTCCTACACTCGGCGTTCGACGGCCCTGGTTCAACGGCCTGGAGGCGCGCTCGGGTGATTCCTGGCTGGATCCTGTTGCTGGTGTCGGTGTCCTACGTCGGCACGCTGTTCCTGGTCGCTTACTACGGCGACCGCAGGCAGCACGCGCCGACCCGCGCGTGGCTGCGCCCGGCGGTGTACGCCCTCGCGCTGGCGGTGTACTGCTCGTCGTGGACGTTCTACGGCGCGGTGGGAACGGCGGCGCGCACCGGCCTGGGGTTCCTACCGATCTACTTGGGGCCGTTGCTGCTGCTGATGTTCGGCTGGCGCCTGCTGGAACGGCTGGTGCTGATCTCCGACGAGCAGCGGATCACCTCGATCGCCGACTTCCTCTCCTCGCGCTACGGCCGCGCGCCGGGACTGGCGGCGATGGTCTCGCTGCTGGCGCTGATCGCCGCGGTTCCTTATGTGGCGCTGCAATTCAAGGCGGTCGCCGACAGCATCCAGGTGTTGGCCGGCGTCCCGGCCAACGCGAACCTGCTGGCCGACCCGGCGCTGTACACCGCGCTGTTGCTGGCGGTGTTCTCGATCCTGTTCGGCACGCGCCAGATCGACGCCACCGAGCACCACCGCGGGATGGTGCTGGCGATCGCGCTGGAATCGCTGGTCAAGCTGGTCGCTTTCGTCGCCATCGGTGTGTTTGCGCTGATGCACCTGCCCGGCATCGGTGGCTTCGGCGACCGCATCGTCCAGGCCGCAGATCAGGTGACCCGTCCCGGCCTGCCGGTCGGCTTCGTCGCCCAGACGCTGCTCGCGTTCACCGCGCTGGTCTGCCTGCCGAGGCAGTTCCACGTCGCCGTGGTGGAGTGCCAGAACGTCGGGGACCTGCGCATGGCGCGCTGGTTCTTCGGCGGCTACCTGGTGATCATCAGCGCGATGGTGGTGCCCATCACCCTGGCCGGACAGGCCGTGCTGGGTGGCAGTGGGATCTCCCCGGACACCTACGTGCTCGCCCTGCCGCTGGCGCTGGACCAGAGTGCGCTGGCGCTGGTGGTCTACATCGGCGGCTTCTCGGCGGCGACCGGGATGGTCATCGTCACCAGCGTCGCCCTGGCGACGATGGTCAGCAACGACCTGATCGTCCCGGCATTGCTGCGCACCGGGGCGCTACGCCGGACCGGGCCCGGCATCGAGCAGCGCGTGCTGTGGGTGCGCCGGGCGACGATCCTCGCCCTGGCGCTGATGGCCTACGCCTACGCGCGCGGTTCCGGCGGCAGCGGGCTGGCGCAACACGGCCTGCTCGCCTTTGCCGCGGTCGCCCAGTTCGCGCCGGCGCTGATCGGCGGCCTGTACTGGCGCGGGGCCAGCCGGGCGGGCGCACTGGCCGGCATCGGTGCGGGCGGCGCGTTGTGGATCTACACACTGATGCTGCCCAGCCTCGCCCACGGCGGTTGGATCAATGCGCACTGGGTGGACGTGGGGCCGTTCGGGATCGCCTGGCTGCAGCCCGAGCAGTTGTTCGGCCTGGTCGGCTGGGATCCGCTGACCCACGGCGTGTTCTGGTCATTGCTGTTCAACGTTAGCGCGTTCGTCTACCTGTCGGTGCGCAGCCGGCCGCGCCTGAACGAGCAGTTGCGGGCGGCGCCGTTCCTGGACCCATACGCGCAGCGGCCGCCGCTCAGCCCCGGCGGCTGGGCCGGCAGCGTGCGCGGCGGCGACCTGCTGGCGCTGGCCGAACGCATCGTCGGCGAGCGTCGTGCCCGGCGCGCGTTCGAGAACTATGCCCGCCAGCAGGGCCAGCCGTGGAAGGCCGATCGACCCGCGGACCGGGCATTGGCCCAGTTCACCGAGCGCCTGCTCGCCGCGGCGATCGGCTCGGCGTCGGCGCGGTTGACCCTGACCACGGCCCTGCGCGGCTCGGGCATGGAGCTGGGCGAGGTGGTCGCCTTGCTGGACGAGGCCAACCAGGAACTGCGCTTCAACCGCCAGATACTCGCCACGACCCTGGAGAACATCAGCCAGGGCGTCAGCGTGGTTGACGCGCGGATGCGCTTGGTGGCCTGGAACCGGCGCTACCAGGAGCTGTTCGAATACCCCGACGGCATGCTCTATGTCGGCCGGCCGGTCGCCGACCTGCTGCGCTGGAACGCCGAGCGCGGCGAGATGGGTCCGGGCGACGTGGACGAGCAGGTGCAGCGGCGGCTGGACCACCTCAACGCGGGCGCGCCGCACGTGTTCGAGCGGGTGCGCGACAGCGGCCAGGTAATCGAGCTGCACGGACGGCCGCTGGATGGCGGCGGTTACGTGACCAGCTACAGCGACATCACCGAGTACAAACGCGTGGAGCAGGCGCTGCGCGAATCCAACGAGACCCTGGAGCAGCGCGTCGAGCTTCGCACGCGTGAGGCCGAGGACGCCCAGCAGTCGCGGACCCGGTTCCTGGCCGCGGTCAGCCACGACCTGCTGCAACCGCTGAATGCCGCGCGGCTGTTCACCTCGGCCTTGCGCGAGAGCGAGGAGCCGGCCGAGCAGGCACGCCTGGCCGAGCGGGTGGATGTCTCGCTGCGCGCGGCCGAGGACCTGCTGGACGGCTTGCTGGACATCTCGCGCCTGGACGCCGGCGTACTGCGCCCGGAGATCGCGGACTTCGACGTCAACGAGCTGTTGCGCGAACTCTCCCACCAGCACTCGGCCATAGCCGCCAGCCGTGGCCTGCAACTGCGCGTGCGCGCGCCCGCGGCTCCGTTGATGGTCCATACCGACCGCCGCCTGCTGCGCCGGGCATTGCAGAATTTCCTCGCCAACGCGTTGCGCTACACCCGCACCGGCGGGGTGCTGATCGCCGCGCGCATGCGCGACGGAGCGGTGGAACTGCAGGTCTGGGATACCGGGCCGGGCATCTCGCCGCACCACCTGGAGCAGATCTTCGACGAGTTCCGCCGCTTCGATCATCCCGGCCGCGGTGAGCGCGGCCTCGGCCTGGGCCTGTCGATCTGCCAGCGCATCGCGCGCACGCTGGATCATCCCTTGCGTGTTCGCGCGCGGGTCGGCGGCGGCAGCGTGTTCTCCATCACCGTGCCGCTGGGCCAACCGCATACGGCCAACAGTGATCCACCCGCCGAGCGGATCGCGGACGCCGCCGACTCGCTGGCCGGGCTGCGCGTGCTGTGCATCGACAACGACCGCGAGATCCTCGACGGCATGCGCGCGCTGCTGAGCCGCTGGAACGTCATCACCCTGACCGCCGCATCCGCAGACGGTGCAATCGCTCTGCTCGACGCGCTGCCCCTTGCCGACACACCGGACGTGGCCCTGGTCGACTTCCATCTGCACGACCGCCTCGACGGCTTGGGCATCATCGACCTGCTGCGCGAGCGCCTGGGCGACGGGCTGCCGGCCGCGCTGCTGACCGGGGACGGCAGCGACGCGCTCAAACATGCCGCCCGGGCGCACCGCTGCCTGGTGCTGACCAAGCCGATCAAGCCGGCCTCTTTGCGCGCATTCCTGGCGGCGCAACCGCGCATCCTCGCCAATCCGTAAGCGCGGCCGCTAATCCTCGTCGGGCGGCAACGCGATGCTGCCCGGATCCAGCGCCAGCCGACCGGCGATCAATACGGCCTGGGTGCGGTTGTTGGCGCCCAGCTTGCGCAGGATCGCGGTGACGTGCGCCTTGATGGTCGCCTCCGAGACGCCCAGCTCGTAGCCGACCTGCTTGTTGAGCAGGCCCGAGCCGATCATCTGCAGCACCCGGAACTGCTGCGGGGTGAGATCGCGCAGGCGGCGGGCGGCATCGCGCTCCTCCGGGTTGGCCGCCGGGGCATTGAACGCGGCCGGCGGCGCCCAGCGATCGCCGTCGAGCACCGCGGTGATCGCCTCGGCCAGGGTCGCGGCATCGGCGGACTTGGGGATGAAGCCGACCGCCCCGTGGTCCAGCGCACGGCGCATCACCGCGGGTTCCTCGCGCGCGGAGACCACCACGACCGGCAGCTGCGGATGGATCGAGCGCAGGTGCACCAGCGCGCTAAACCCCTGCGCGCCTGGCATGTTGAGATCCAGCAGCAACAGGTCGGCATCGGGCTCCGCGTCGACCAGCGTGTAGAGCGCGTCGACACTGTCCGCCTCGTGCAGGCTCGCGCCTGGCATCACCCGCGCGACGACCCCGCGCAGCGCCTCGCGGAACAGCGGGTGGTCATCGGCGATCAGCAGCGTTGGCATCGGCGGACTCCGCCTTTCCCGGCCGGCGCGCAAAGGCCGGGCCGGGAAAGGATGTCGTGACGGCAGGCGGATGGCCGTGGGTCACTCGGGGATGTAGCGCTCCTTGACCAGCGAATCCACCACCGAAGGATCGGCCAGGGTGCTGGTGTCGCCCAGCTGGTCGGGCGCGTTCTCGGCGATCTTGCGCAGGATCCGCCGCATGATCTTGCCCGAGCGGGTCTTGGGCAGGCCGGGCGCCCACTGCAGGTGGTCGATGGAGGCGATGGGACCGATCTCGGCGCGCACGTGGCGGATCAGCTCGACCCGCAGCTCGTCGCTGGCCACCTCGCCGGCGATCAGGGTTACGTAGACGTAGATGCCCTGGCCCTTCAGGTCATGCGGGAAACCGACCACCGCGGCCTCGGCAACCTTGTCGTGCGAGACCAGCGCGCTCTCCACCTCCGCGGTGCCGATGCGGTGCCCGCTGACGTTGATCACGTCGTCCACGCGGCCGGTGATCCAGTAGTCGCCGTCGGCATCGCGCCGGCAGCCGTCACCGGTGAAGTAGGTGCCCGGATAGGTCTTGAAATAGGTGTCGATGAAGCGCTGGTGGTCGCCGTAGATGCTGCGCGACTGGCTCGGCCAGGAGTCGGTGATCACCAGGTTGCCCGAGCCCTCGCCTTCGATGAAGTTGCCGTTGGTGTCGACGATCGCGGGCTTGACGCCGAAGAAGGGGTTGGTCGCGCAGCCCGGCTTGAGGTCGGTCGCGCCGGGCAGCGGCGAGATCAGGATGCCGCCGTTCTCGGTCTGCCACCAGGTATCGACGATCGGGCAACGGCCCTCGCCGACCACGTCGTGGTACCAGCGCCAGGCCTCGGGGTTGATCGGCTCGCCGACGCTGCCCAGCAGGCGCAGGGACTTGCGCGAGGTCGCCTTCACCGGCCCCTCGCCTTCGCGCATCAGCGCGCGGATCGCGGTCGGCGCCGTGTAGAAGGTGGTGACCTGGTGCTTGTCCACAACCTGCCAGAAGCGCGACATGTCGGGGTAGTTGGGCACGCCCTCGAAGATCAGCGAAGTCGCGCCATTGGCCAGCGGCCCGTAGACGATGTAGCTGTGGCCGGTGACCCAGCCGACATCGGCGGTGCACCAGTACACGTCGTCCTCGCGCAGGTCGAAGATGGTCTCGTGGGTGTAGCTGACATAGACCAGATAGCCGCCGGTGGTGTGCAGCACGCCCTTGGGTTTGCCGGTGCTGCCGGAGGTGTAGAGGATGAACAGCGGGTCCTCCGCGTTCATGCGTTCCGGCTCGCAGGCCTCGGGCTGCCCGTCAACCACCGCGTCGTACCAGCGGTCGCGCGGCATCTGCATGTCGACCGCAGCGCCGGTGTGGCGCACCACCAGGACGGTCTCCACGGTATTGGTGCCTGGCAGCTTGAGCGCCGCATCGACGTTGACCTTCAGCTTCACCTTGCGGCCACCGCGCAGGCCCTCGTCGGCGGTGATGATCAGCTTGCTGCCGCTGTCGGAGACCCGGTCGGCGATCGAGTTGGCCGCAAAACCGCCAAACACCACCATGTGCACCGCGCCGATGCGGGCGCAGGCGAGCATCGCGATCGCCGCCTCGGGGATCATCGGCAGGTAGATGGTGACCCGGTCGCCCTTGCCGATACCCAGCGCGCGCAATGCATTGGCCAGCTTGCACACGCGCTGGTGCAGCTCGCGGTAGCTGATGCGCTCGGCCGGCGTGTCCGGGCTGTCGGGCTCGAAGATGAGCGCGGTCTTGTCACCGCGGGTCTCCAGGTGCCGGTCCAGGCAGTTCCCGCTGACGTTGAGCTCGCCGTCCTCGTACCAGCGGATGCGGAAGTCGGCCAGGTCGAAGCTGGTGTTCTTGATCTTCGTGGGCGTCTTCATCCACTCCAGGCGCTCGGCCACGCCGGCCCAGAACCCGTCCGGATCGTCCAGCGACTGCTTGTACAGCGCCTGGTACTGCTCCCGATTGACGCGCGTGTTGGCAGCGAAGTCGGCCGGCACTGGGTAGATGTCCCGGGGAATGTTCATGGGCGTGGCCTCCTGAGCGGTTCGTCCCTGTCGAGTGTGCCGCATCCAGTCGCGGCGCGGTTTAGACCTTGGTCTAGGCACGCGTGAATGCGCACGTTTTACGCATACCCTCCAAAACAGGTGGCCGGCAGCCCGTCGGCAACCCGTCACCTGGCGGAAGCCGTGGAGGGAAACATGCCCCGATCCAACCGCGCCGGCACCACCGGCGCATCGACGCAATGGGGTCGCCGGCCGCTGGCCGCCGCGATGCTGCTTGCTCTGCTTGCTCCCGGCGTGGCGCTGGCGCAGACCGACCGCGAGCAGGCACTGGAGGCCCGCGTGGCCGAGCTGGAGCGGCTGGTCGAGCAGATGCTGGCGCAGCAGCCACTCGCCGATACCGGCGCCACCGGGCTCCGAACGACGCCGGTACCGGCAACCCAACCGGTCGCCACCGCGCCGCCGGCCAGACCCGCCCAGACCGCCGCTATCCAGACCACCACGATCACCCCGCAGGCCAACCCCGGCACCCGCTTCACCGTCGGCGGCATGATCCGCGTCGACGCGATGTCGACCAGCACCAGCGACGGCGAGATCGCCAAGAGCACCGCCGGACGCGATTTCTACGTGCCTGGCGCGATCCCGGTCGGCGGCGATGGCGGCGACGCCTACCTCGACAGCCACGTCAAATTCTCGCGCCTGTGGTTCGACGCCAGCACCGAGCTGGATTCGGGCGACACGTTGGGCGCGCGTTTCGAGCTGGACTTCTTCGGCGGCTCGCTGGGCAACACGGCGGCGACCAACACCTATGGCGCGACCATCCGCCATGCCTACCTGACCTGGAACCGGCTGCTGGTCGGCCAGACCTGGTCCAACTTCATGGACACCGCGGCCCTGCTCGACTCGGTCGACTTCGTCGGCCCCACCGATGCGGTGGTGTTCGTGCGCCAGCCGCAGATCCGCTACACCAGCGGTCCCTTCAGCGTGTCGCTGGAAAACCCGGAAACCACGGTGCAGCCCTTTGGCGGCGGTCCGCGCGTGATCAGCGGCGACAACAGCGTGCCCGACCTGATCGCCCGCTACACCGGCAAGGGCGACTGGGGCCACTTCAGCGTGGCCGGCATGGCGCGGCAGCTCAAGCACGAGCCCGTCGCCGGCAGCGCCGAGAGCACCACCGGCTTCGCCGCCTCCGTCAGCGGGCTGGTCAAGCTCGGCGACAGCACCGACTTGCGTTACCAGGCGACCGGCGGCGAAGGTTTCGGGCGTTACATCGGCCTGGCCACCGTGCAGCAGGATGCGATGGTCGACGCCAGCGGCAACCTCGACGCGCTCGGCGGCTGGGCCGCGTACGCCGGTCTGCGCCATGCGTTCAGCCCGCAGCTTCGCGGCAACCTCTACTACGCGCGCTCGCAGTGGGACAACCGGACCGACCTGACCGGCCTGGGGGTCACCCGGCGGGTGCATTCGGCGCACGCCAACCTGATCTGGTCGCCGGTGCCCAAGCTCGATCTGGGCATCGAGGCGATCTGGGGGGAGCGCACGCTGGAATCCGGTACGGACGGCGAGCTGGTGCGCCTGCACACTCTGGCCCGCTACACCTTCTGAATCTGCCGGCTGAGCTGCTGGAGTACACGAGCGGCCCCGGGCCCACACGCGTGGGTCCGGTTTTTGGTGCTCTGGTTTTTCAGTGAGCCGGAACGTCGCGACGGACTGCGGCGATGCCGGGGACGGGTGGGCCTGCCGTTGAGGGCGAATGTCCCCCGGCGACAGCCTTCGGCCGTCGCCTCCTCCTTTATTTCGCCCTCAACGGCAAGCCCACCCGTCTTGCGGGGGTACGCGGGGGCCCCTTGTGAAAGCCCGACTTTCAGCGGATAGACGCCCCACCCGGCCCACCGAGCCCCGTCGTGGCCGGGAGGTCTTCGTAGCGAAGTAAAGGAGGAGGCCTTCGCCGGCAGGCGGAGGCCGGGGGACATGAGCGGCGAAGACCTGCCGGCCGCGGCGGGCGGGACGACGGGGCCCCACACGCTCGTCGTGGTCGGGAGGTCTTCGCAGCGAAGTAAAGGGAGGAGGCCTTCGCCGGCAGGCGGAGGCCGGGGGACATGAGCAGCGAAGACCTCCCGGCCGCGGCGGGGCCCACCAGCTCGCATCGAACAAATCGAGACCCTCAGCGCACCACCAACACCGGAATGGTGCTGTGCGCGATCACTGCGTTGGTCTGGCTGCCGATCAGCAGCCGGTTCAGGCCGCGGCGGCCGTGGCTCGCCATGACGATCAGGTCCGCCCCGCGCCCCGCGGCGGTTTCCAGGATCGCGTCGGCCGGGTAGCGCTCGGCGACGTAGACCGACTCGTGGCGTACGCCGAGCTGATCGGCTCGCGCGCCCGCGGCGGCCAGCACCTCGTTGGCCTGGTCGGTGACGTGGGTCCGGTATTCCTCCAGCATGCTCGCCGAGCCGCCCCACACCACCCCCGCGTCCGCCGGTGTCCAGCGCTCGGACGCCGTGACGATGGTCACCTGCGCGCCCACCGCTGCCGCCAGCTCCAGTCCCTGCTCCAGTCCCTTGCCCGCCAGCTCCGAGCCGTCGGTCGCAATCACTATGTGCTTGTACATGGCGTCATCGCTCCTTTGTCTGTAGACCGAGGGTAGCTCCCCGCGTCAATGGTCGCTTGCCGACGAGGCACCGATACCGGTCTCGCTGCGCACGCGCAGCGCATCGAAGGCGGCGCGTTCGCGATCCGCCCGCGGGCTGCGGTCCAGCACCGAGAACAGCCAGATCGCGATGAACGCCAGCGGGATCGACAGGATGCCCGGATTCGGAAACGGCACGATCGGCTCGGCGAAGTGGAACACGTCCACCCACACGGTCTTGCTCAGGGTCACCCACGCCGTCGCCACCACCAGGCCGATGAATCCACCGATCGTCGCGCCCATCGTTGTGCAGCCGCGCCAGGCGATCGACAGCACCAGCACCGGGAAGTTGGCACTGGCGGCGATCGCGAAGGCCAGGCCGACCATGAAGGCGACGTTCTGGTTCTCGAACACGATGCCCAGCAGGATCGCGATCACGCCCAGGGTCACCGTGGAGATGCGCGAGATCTTCATCTGCTGCTTCTCCGTCGCCCGGCCGCGGGCAAACACGTTGGCGTACAGGTCATGCGAGATCGCCGCCGCACCGGCCAGGGTCAGCCCGGCCACCACCGCCACGATGGTGGCGAAGGTTACCGCCGCCAGGAAGCCCAGCAACAGGCTGCCTCCGACCGCGTTGGCCAGGTGCACCGCCACCATGTTGGTCCCGCCGACCAGCCCGTTGATGATGTCGATGCTGCCGTCGGGATTGGCGGTGAAGTACTCCGGGTGCTGGTACAGCAGGGCGATGCCGCCGAAACCGATGATGAAGGTCAGCAGGTAAAAGTAGCCGATGAACGAGCTCGCGTAGATCACCGAGCGGCGCGCTTCCTTGGCGTTGGGCACGGTGAAGAAGCGCATCAGGATGTGCGGCAGCCCCGCGGTGCCGAAGGCCAGCGCGAGTCCGAGCGAGAGCGCGTTGAGCGGGTTGGCACTGACCTGTGAGCCCGGGGCCATGATCGCGAGCCCGTTGGGGTGGATGCGCACCGCCTCGGCCAGCATCGCGTCGGGATTGAAGCTGAAGGCCTTCAGCACCAGGAACGCCATCAGCGTCGCGCCGATCAGCATCAGCACCGCCTTGATGATCTGCACCCAGGTGGTCGCGGTCATGCCGCCGAACGCCACGTACATGATCATCAGCACGCCGACGATGGACACCGCCAGCTCGTAGCGGATGCCGAACAGCAGCACGATGAGTTTGCCGGCGCCGACCATCTGCGCGATCAGGTACAGCGCGATCACCAGCAAGGAGGCGCTCGCCGCCAGCACGCGCAGCGGCGTTTCCGACAGCCGGTAGGAGGTCACGTCGGCGAAGTTGTAGCGACCCAGGTTGCGCAGCCGCTCGGCGATCAGGAACATCACCACCGGCCAGCCGAACAGGAAGCCGATCGCGTAGATCATGCCGTCAAAGCCGCTGACGTAGACCATGCCGGCGATGCCCAGGAACGACGCCGCCGACAGGTAATCGCCGGCGATCGCCAGGCCGTTCTGGAAGCCGGTGATGCCGCCGCCGGCGGTATAGAAATCCGACGTGGTCTTGGTGCGCTTGGCCGCCCACCAGGTAATGAACATCGTGCCGACGATGAACACCAGGAACATGACGATCGCCGAGGTGTTGGCCTGCCCCTTGGTGGCAGCGAAAGCCGGCAGGGGAAGCAGGGCAGCGAGGGCCGCCGCGAGGACTGCCATGGCGGCCCTCATTTCACGTCCCTCACGATGGCGTCGATCAACGGGTCGTAGTACTTGTTGGACAGGTGCACGAAAGCGGAAATCATCACCACCGCGCTGACCGCAACAATGATCGCCGTCAACACCCCCACGCTCATGGTGTAGCCCGGTCCGATGGGCCGGGCGAACACTTCCGGCCAATAGGCCAGGGTCAGGATGAAGCCGGCATACACCACCAGCATGAGCAGGAAAAACCAGAGGCTGGTGCGGCCGCGCCTGCGCGTCAGTTCCTGGAACTTGGGGTGAGCGAGCACCCGTTCGACCACGTTGTTCGCCTGCATCGCACGTCCTCCCAAGTGAATGGCCGCGCCCCGGATCGACCCGTGCGATTGGACGCTGCGAGGCCGGTCGGGACGGTTGCCATCAAAATGTAGGAGGTGCCCACGGGGGCGGACAGACGACTTTGGTAGTAGGCGGCCCCCGGCGGACCGCCAGGCTGGCTACTGCGGCGGCGCAGCAAGCTCGGTCGCGCTGAGGAACCCGTCGTGGTTGACGTCCTGGCGCTGGAATCGCGCGGTCAGGCGGGCGATGTGCTGGCTGCGCGTGATCGGCGTCCCCTTGCCGCCGGGCTGCTCGGCCGGATCCAGGACGCCATCGCCATTGGCATCCATCGCATCGAACGCATAGCTCATCCAGGCCAGGTACTCCTCCAGCGAGACCCGGCCGTCACCGTTGGCGTCCATGCGTTGCAGGTAGTCGCCGGTGGTCTCGACCCTGGCTTGCGCGGACGCCGGGCTCGATAGCCACGCCATCGCGGCCAGTCCCGTCGCCAGCAACGGGACCGCCAAAGCGCGCCGCCGGTGACGGCCCGCGACGCTCACGCCTGCGCCGGCACCAGGGTGTAGCCCTTCAGGCGCGCAGAGAACTGCTGCAGCGCCTGGTTGCCGGTGGCCTCGGCCTCCACGCACCAGTCGTGCAGTTTCTGCAGCGTGACCTGCGCATCGTGCGAGCGCTCGTCCAGGACCTGCTGCAGGCGCTGGCGATACTCGGCCAGCGTCGCCATGTGCGGACGGTCCGCCAGCCAGGCCTGCAGGCGGGCGCGTTTCTCGTCATCCAGCCAGCGACCGCCATCGGCCAGCCCCTTGCGCAGCTTGCGCGGCAGCTTCTCGTCATTGGCGCGCAGGGTCGGCAGGGTGACCTTGCGGTAGTAGTCGGTCATCGCCTGGAAGCGGATCGCCAGCAGGGCCTTGAGTGTTTCCCGGTCCGGCATGCTGATGTTCGGCCGCACGTCCAGCGTCGGCGCGACCCGCAGCACCTTGGCCAGGCCGACGCTCTGCAGCGCCCGGATCACCGTCCAGCCGATGTCGAACTCGAACTTGCGCAGCGCAAACTTGGCCGAGCTCGGGAACGCGTGGTGGTTGTTGTGCAGCTCCTCACCGCCGATCCAGAACGCCCAAGGGGTGATGTTGGTCGCCTTGTCGGTGGTCTCGAAGTTACGGTAGCCCCACCAGTGTCCGATGCCGTTGACCACGCCCGCGGCCCAGAACGGGATCCACAGCATCTGGATCGCCCAGACCGCCACGCCGGCAAACCCGAACAACCCGAAGTTGATGAACAGCAGCAGGGTCGGGCCGAGAGTCGCGTGCGGAGTATACAGGTGGCGCTCGATCCAGTCGTCCGGGCAGCCCTTGCCGTATTTTTCGATGGACGCACGGTCGCTGCGGGCCTCGCGGTAGAGCTCCACGCCGCGCCAGAACACGTTGCCGATGCCCTTGGTCAGCGGGCTGTGCGGATCTTCCTCGGTCTCGCAGGTGGCGTGGTGCTTGCGATGGATCGCCACCCACTCGCGGGTGATCATCGACGTGGTCAACCAGGTCCAGAAACGGAAGAAGTGGTTGATCGCCGGGTGGAATTCGACACCGCGATGGGTCATCGAGCGGTGCAGGTAGAGGGTGACGGCAAAGATGGTCAGCTGGGTGGCGACCAACAGGTAGACGGCGAGCGCGCCCCAACTGGGCTGCAGCAGGCCACCGGCGAAAAAGTCGAGCAGGGAAGCGGGCATTTCATGACTCCGGGAGAGGGCACCGGGCGCTTGCCCGGATCATCCGGCGAGGCAGAGCCCCAGCGGAATCAACGATAATGACATGCCAATGCACAACTGTGCATTGACACCATTCATGTGAATGCGGGCGCGGAGCGCGCAGGCAAGGCGGCGACGTGAACCGTTCAGCGCCGCGACGGTTTGGACTGCGCATGGGTCGCTGCGCCGTAGACTGTGCGCATGCCAGAGCTACCCGAAGTCGAGACCACCCGCGCTGCCCTCGCGCCGCACCTGACCGGACGGACGGTCACTGCCGCAACCCTGCGCCGAACCGACCTGCGTTGGCCGATCGCACCGGAGATCACCAGCCTGCTGCCGGGCCGGCGCATCCTGGAGGTGCGCCGGCGTGCCAAATACCTGTTGCTGGACACGAGCGTGGGCAGCGCGCTGCTGCATCTGGGGATGTCGGGCAGTCTGCGGGTCATCCCGGCGCACGTACCGGCACGCCCGCACGACCACGTCGACCTGCTCCTGGACAACGAACGCGTGCTGCGGATGCACGATCCGCGTCGTTTTGGCAGCGTGCTCTGGCAGGCGCCCGGCAGCGTCCATCCCTTGTTGGCGGCGCTCGGCCCGGAGCCGCTGTCGGATGCGTTCACCGGGGACTACCTGTATGCGCTGAGCCGCGGACGCCGCGCACCCGTGAAAGCTTTCCTGATGGACCAGTCCGTGGTGGTCGGAGTCGGCAACATCTACGCCGCCGAGGCCCTGTTCGCGGCCGGGATATCGCCGCTGCGGTCCGCCGAGCGGATTTCCAGGGAGCGCTACCGCCTGCTGGTGACGGAAATCCGCCGGGTACTGGAATCGGCGATCACGCAGGGCGGAACGACGCTGCGCGACTATGTCAGCCCGGACGGAAACAGCGGGTATTTCGTGCAACAACTGGCCGTCTACGGCCGCGGTGGCAAGCCCTGCCGAAACTGCGGCAGGCCACTCAGGCAGGCGGCGATCGGACAAAGAACCAGTGTCTGGTGCAGCCACTGCCAGCGCTGACGCGGCGCTGCTTGTAGGGGTTTCCCCCACCCTTTCGTGACATCCATCACAAAGCGCTATATTGGGCGTTACAAGGAAGGGACGTGGACATGGCCGACAGCGGCGATATTACCCAGCTCCTGCAGGAAGCCCGTGGCGGGGGCCGCGGCGCACTCGATGAAGTGCTCTCGGCCCTTTATCACGAGCTGCACGGCATGGCCCGGCGCCAGTTGGCCGAGCAGCGCGGCCAGACCCTCGACGCGACCGCGCTCGTGCACGAGGCCTATCTGAAGCTGTGGGGCAAGCGCGAAGCGCAGTTCGACGACCGCGCACACTTCTTCGCGTATGCCGCCACCGCGATGCGCTCGGTGGTGGTGGACTACGCGCGTCAGCGCCTGGCGCAGAAGCGCGGCGGCGATCTTCACCGCGTCACCGACCTGCCTGAGGATCTGGAAGGCGGCATCCGGCTGGACGACGAGATGCTGGCGTTGGACATCGCCCTGACCCGCCTCACCCAGGTCGATCCCAAGCTCGCGCAGCTGGTGGAACTGCGTTACTTCGGCGGGCTCTCGGAACCGGAAATCTCCGCGGTGATGGACCGCTCCGAGCGCAGCATCCGGCGCGACTGGCAGAAGGCACGCGTGTTCCTGCTGGCTTCGCTGCGCGACGCACCACAAGACTGACGTCCGGGGTACTGCTCGCGCAACACGCCCGGACCGCATTGGGGAAGCCTCATGGACCCTGCACGCTGGCAACGGATCTCCCCCCTGCTCGACGAGTTGTTCGGGCTGGACGCGGTCGATCGCGAGCGGCGCCTGCGCGCGGTGCGTGCGGAGGACCCGGAGCTGGCCGAGGAGCTGGCGGCGCTGATCGCGCTGGATGAGGACGAGAGCTTCCTCTCCGAGCCGGCACTGAAACCCAGCCAGCTGGTCATGCCCGGCCGCCAGGTCGGCCCCTACCGGCTGGAACACCTGCTGGGCGAGGGTGGCATGGGACAGGTCTGGCTGGCCTCGCGCGCGGACGGGCTCTACCAGCGCCGGGTAGGCCTGAAGCTGCTGCGGCCGGGCCTGGTGGACACCAATTTGCGCCTGCGCTTCACCCGCGAGCGCCAGATCCTCGCCCGACTCGCCCACCCGCACATCGCCCGCCTGCTGGACGCCGGCATCAGCAGCGAGGGCCTGCCCTACCTCGCCCTGGAATACATCGACGGCATTCCCATCACCGATTACTGCCGCGAGCACGACACGCCACTGGCGACGCGACTGCAGATGTTCGAGCAGGTCTGCGCCGCGGTCAGCCATGCCCACGCCAACCTGATCGTCCATCGCGACCTGAAACCTTCCAATATCCTGGTGACCCCGGCGGGCGATGTGCGCCTGCTCGATTTCGGCATCGCCAAGCTGCTCGACAGCGACAGCGGTCCCGAGCGCACCCGTACCGGTACCCGCGCGTTCACCCTGCACTACGCCGCCCCCGAGCAGATCCGCGGCGAACCGGTCACCACGATGACCGACGTCTATTCACTCGGCGTGGTGCTGTACGAACTGCTCGTGGACGCCAAGCCCTACCGCCCGAACCGCGGGAGCGATGCCGCCTGGGAGGAGTCGATCCTGCTGCACGATCCGGTGCGGCCCTCGCAGGCGGTTCTGCATCCCAGTGGTGCATCCCCCCGGGGGGAAGCGCACGACCCGCATGCCTTGCGCCGGCGCGCACGGACCCTCGCGGGGGATCTGGACAACATCGTCCTGAAGGCGCTTTCCAAACCGCCCGAGCGGCGCTACCCGTCGGTGGAGGCGCTCGCGCAGGACCTGCTTCGCTACGCCAGCGGTCGGCCGGTGCGCGCACGCGCGCAGAGCTGGCGCTACCGGATGGGCAAGTTCGTCGGTCGCCACCGCTGGCAGCTCGCCACCGGCACGCTCACCACGGCCGTCGTCGTGATCGCGCTGGTAATGGGACTGTGGCAATCCCGCCAGGCGGTCGCCGAGGCGGCGCGCGCGCAGGCCATCCAGGCGTTCATGATCGGCGTGCTGGAAAGTGCCGGCGGGACCCGCGAGGGTGAGCCAATGGACATGCGCGCGCTGCTGGCGACCGCGGTGGAGCGGGGCGAACGTGAGCTGGCGGACCAGCCGGGCGCGCTCGCCGAGGTCCTTGGGGTAGTCGCCGGCCTGCACGTCAGCCTGGACGAGCCGCTGCAGGCACAGGAACTGCTGGACCGCCAGGCGCTCCTGCTGGGCGCGATGCACCCGATCCCGGAGCAACTCGGACTGGACGCGATCACCCAACGCGGAAGGGTGGCCGAACTGCTCGGCGATCCCTCCGGTTGCATCGAAGTCATGCAACCTGCCCTTGCACGCATCGCCGAGCATCCGCTGGCATTGCCGCTGCCCACCGCGGCCTTCCGTGCGCAACTGTCGCGTTGCCGGATCGCCCTCGCGCGCACCCAGCGGTCCGAGCCGCTTTTCCAGCGCGTCGCGTCGCTCGACGGCGGCGCTGCGTCCCCAAGCGTGCCCGACGAACGCCTGGAACGGCTGACGGCGATCCTGCAGGGCGCGCAGCAGGACCCTCGGTGTCAGTCCTTGCCCGGCGGCAAGGACAGCGAGGGCTGCAACGGGTCGATCGAACCCTCGCCGCGGACCACCTTCTTGTACTCGGCGCGCGATACCGACAGGTAGCGCTCGTTGCCGCCGATCTCGACCTGGGGTCCGTCGCGCACCGCGCGGCCCTGCGCATCCACCCGCACGGTCATCGTCGCCTTGCTGCCGCTGTGGCAGATCGTCTTGATCTCGCTGATCTCATCGGCCCAGGCCAGCAGGTACTGGCTGCCCTCGAACAGCTCGCCGCGGAAGTCCGTGCGCAGGCCGTAGCACAGCACCGGGATACCGAAGGCGTCCACCACCTCGCTCAGCTGCCAGACCTGCGGCTTGTGCAGGAACTGAGCCTCGTCCACCAGCACGCAGTGCAACTCGCCGTGTGCGGCGATGTCGGCCGTGACCAACGACTGCAGGTCCTGCTCGGGAGTGAACGTGGTCGCCGCAGCGCTCAGGCCGATGCGCGAGGCCACCGTGCCGCTGCCGGCGCGGCTGTCCAGCTGCGGCGCCAGGATCAACACCCGCATCCCGCGCTCGCGGTAGTTGTGTGCCGACTGCAGCAGGTTGGTGGTCTTGCCGGCGTTCATCGCCGAATAGTAGAAATAGAGCTTCGCCATGCCGGCATTTTAGGCGATCACGACCCGGGTTCCCGTCTGGGCAGGACCTCGGTCTCACCCACGTTGACGGTGCCCACGCGCGGGTTCATCCAGATGCTGTCCTGCCACGCGGCGTACTGCCTGGGGTCCCAGTAGCGCTCGTCGTGGAACTTGGATCCGTCGATGGTGATCGACTCCCCGGCCGGGCCGGTGGTGACGATCTTCAGCGAGCCGACAAACCCCGTGCGGCTGCCGGTGACGCGACTGCGCGCTCGCCTGAGAACCGCTGCCATCCGCGGCTGGGCCACCGCATCGCCGTAGCGCGCGTAGACCGCCTGGCCCTCGACCACCGCGCGCTCGCGCTCGGCCGCGTCCAGCTGCTCCCAGTACTGCTCGCGGAAGCGCAGGAAACCGCGGTAGCCGCGCTCGGCGGCCAGGTCCATCCATGCGTAGGCCAGTGGCCGGTCCACGTCGGTGCCGCGGCCCTGCCACAGCATCTCGCCGACCATCGCCTGGGACGCCTTGTCAGCGTAAAGGCTGGCGCGACGGAAGTACGCCAGCGCGTCCTGCAGGCGGCCGTCATCGAGCGCCTTCTGGCCCTCGATGCGGTAGTTCAGGTCGGGGTGGCCGGCCAGGAAACCCGCGGAAAGCATCACCGGATCGTCCACCGGATCCTCCGCCGGCGGCGCCGCAACGGCGGTGAAAGCAAGTGCGAACAGTGTCGATGCCAGCAGTGCGCGCAACAGCAGCCGAGGGAGCATCCGTGATCCTTGAGCCATGACAGCCGGTGAAAGAGCCGACAAAGGTAGTCGTCGGCGGGGCCGGGGTAAACTGCCCGGCCGTTCCATCGCGTGACTGCAGTCCCCATGCACGGCCTCAACCCTCCCCAACGCGCCGCCGTCGAACACGTCGAAGGCCCCCTGCTGGTGCTCGCCGGTGCCGGCAGCGGCAAGACCCGCGTGATCGTGGAGAAGATCGCCCACCTGATCGCCTCCGGCCGCATGCCGGCGCGGCGCATCGCGGCGATCACCTTCACCAACAAGTCGGCCAAGGAGATGCGCGAACGCGTCGCCAAGCGCATCCGCGGCGACGGCGCCGAAGGCCTGACGATCTCGACCTTCCACGCCCTGGGCCTGCGTTTTTTGCAGATCGAGCACGCCAAGCTCGGCCTGCGGCGGGGCTTTTCGATCTTCGACAGCGACGACAGCGGCGCGCAGATCAAGGACCTGCTGGGCGTGGGCACCAAGCCGGACGTGCTGGACGGCATGCGCAACCTGATCTCGCGGGCCAAGAACGCCGGCTTGTCGCCCGAGCAGGCGATGGCCGAGGCCCGCAGCGCGCGCGAAGTGGAGGCGGCCACCGTCTACGCGCTCTACCAGGCGCGCCTGACCACCTTCAATGCGGTCGACTTTGATGACCTGATCCGCCTGCCGGTGCAGTTGCTGGAGTCCGACGAGGAGTGCGCGCTGGCCTGGCGCGAGCGCATCGGCTACCTGCTGGTGGACGAGTGCCAGGACACCAACGACGCCCAGTACCGGCTGCTCAAGTCGCTGGCCGGGCCGACCGGGCTGTTCACCGTGGTGGGTGACGACGACCAGTCCATCTACGCCTGGCGCGGCGCGAATCCCGACAACCTGCTGTCGCTGGAGACCGACTACCCGAGCCTGCGGGTGATCAAGCTGGAGCAGAACTACCGCTGCTCCAACCGCGTGCTGCGGGCCGCCAACGCGCTGATCGCCAACAACCCGCACACCCACCTCAAGACGCTGTGGAGCGAGCAGGCCGACGGCGAGCGCATCCGCATCTGGGAATGCCGCGACAGCGCCCACGAGGCGGAAAAGGTCGCCGCCGAGATCCAGTTCACCGCGACCGCCCGGCAGGCGCCGTGGAGCGATTTCTGCATCCTGTTCCGCGGCAATTTCCAGTCGCGCGCGCTGGAGAAGGCGCTGCAGCAGGTCGGCGTGCCCTACCACCTGACCGGCGGCACGGCCTTCCTGGAGCGCGGCGAGGTCAAGGACGCGATGTCCTGGCTGCGCCTGATCGCCAACCCCGACGACGATGCGGCCTTTCTCCGTGCGGTGACCTCACCCAAGCGCGAGGTCGGCGCGACCACGTTGGCGCGACTGGCCGAACTGGCCCAGCGTGCGGGCATGCCGATGTCACGCGCCGCCGAGTCGGTCGGCGCGCTGCAGCAGCTGCCGCCGCGTGCCGGCAACGCGCTGAACACCTTTGTCGGCATCGTCCGCGGCCTGCGCGAGGACGCGCGAAAGCTGCCGCCGTCCGAGCTGGTGCGCGCGCTGGCGGAGAGGTCCGGCCTGCTGCTGGCGATCCGCGCCCAGTGCAAGGACGAGGCGTCCTTCCAGCGCCGCAAGGCCAACCTGGAGGAACTCGCCGACTGGTTTGACGGCGGCAAGGGGGCCGGCCCGGGCGAGCTGGCCGCGCAACTTGCGCTGCTCTCGCACGCCGACAAGGGCGAGGCTGGCAACCAGGTGCGCCTGATGAGCCTGCACGGCGCGAAGGGCCTGGAATTCCGCTACGTGTTCATCGTCGGCGTCGAGGACGGCACCCTGCCGCACGATGCTGCCCTCGATGAAGGCAGTCTGGAGGAGGAACGCCGGCTGCTCTACGTCGGCATCACCCGGGCCAAGGAACGGCTGTGGCTGTCGTACTCGAAGAAGGCGCAGAAGTGGGGCGACACGATCCGCCTCAAGCCGAGCCGCTTCCTCGATGAGTTGCCCATCGCCGAGATCCAGCGCGACGGCGCCGACCCGGTTGCCGACGCGGCGCACAAGCAGGAGCGCGCGGCGGCGGGCTTGGCGGCGATCCGGGCGTTGCTGGACAGCTGAGCCGTTTGCGCCGCCGACGTTTTTTGGACGGGCGCGATCGGTCAGGTGTTCAAACGCTCGAAGGTGAACAGCGGTGCCAGGCGGTGCGGTTTGCCCTCCACCATCGCCTGCAACAGCCCCGCGCCCAGCATCGAGTAGGTGATGCCGTTGCCGCCGTAGGCCATGGCGAACAGCATCCGCGGGCCGGTCGCCGGATGCGGCCCGAAATACGGCAGGCCGTCGCTGGTCTCGGCGAACGTCCCGGCCCATGAGAATGTCGGCGTGATGTCGAGATGCGGAAACAGCTTCTGCGCCTTCTTTGCCAGTGAGCGCGCCTTGCGGTCGACCATCGCATCGCGGCGCCTGGGGATGTCCAGACGGTCGTCCTCGCCGCCCACGAGCAACCGGTTGTCCGAGGTGGTGCGCAGGTAGAGGTAGGGCCGCGCGGTCTCCCACATCATCGTGGTCGCGAGCACGCCCAGGTCGTCCCGGCTGATCGGGTCGGTGACGAATGCGTAGCTGCTGCGGTTGCTCGCGACATTCTTGGGCAGGAAGTTCTCGCCCTCGTAGCCCGCCGCCACGATCACGTGGCCGGCGATCAGGCGTGCGCCATTTTCCAGCTCGAGATCCACCGAGCGCGGTCGCGTGACGACCCTGGCGACGCGGGTTCGATCGTGCACACCCACGCCACGCTCCTGCAGTCGGGTCAGCAATCGGTAGGTCAGCCGGTAGGGATCCACGCTGGCAGCCGGCCGGTTGAGGATCGCCGCTGGCGCGGGGATGCCGAAGCGTTCCTTGACCTCACCCGACGCCAGCCACGACACGTCGAAGCCGTGCTTCCGGCGCAGCTCGAACTCCTCCTGCAGCGGGCCTTTGTCGCGCCTGCGGCTCGCGTAGTACAGGCTGTCGCGCTTCTCGAACCCGACGTCGCCGAGTCCGTTCGCCACCTCCTCCAGCATGCCGATCGCGTCCACGCACGCGCGGTAGGCCAGCACCGCGTTGTCCTCGCCGAGGCTCTCTGCCAGCTCGGCCAGGTGGGTGTCGATCTCGTACTGCAGCAACGCCGTGCTCGCCGCAGTGCTGCCCCAGCCGATGTCGCGCTGCTCCACCACGACCACCTCGTGGCCGGCGGCAGAAAGCGTATCGGCAATCAATGCACCGCTGATGCCACCGCCGATGATGGCGACATCGCAACGGGTGTCGTTCTGCAGCGGCGGGAACGCATGCATCAGGCCGTTCTTGACCGCCCAGAACGGGTAGCCGCTTTTCAGATCCATGGGGTCTTCCGTTGAGAGTCGTGTCAGGCGCGGTAGCGAAGTTACGCCAGCCGCGCTGGAGTCATTACGGTGCGCAGCGGCGGATCACGGAGGAGTGAATGTCCCCGTGCCGCAGCGGGTCGCACAACACCCTCCACGTCGCGTCGACGCCGCGCGCGTTATCCAGATCAAGCATCCAGCCAGGAAACCCTGCACATGACCCACCGTCGACGCAGCATTGCCCCTCCGCTGACGGGTGCGGTGCTGCTCGTCATGGCCCTGCTGATGGGCGTGGGCGGCGCGCAGCTCATCGCGCTGGGTGGTTCCTGGTACTACGCCCTGGCAGCGCTGGGACTGGCAGCATCGGGAGTCGGGCTGGTGCTCCGCCGCCGATGGGCACTCTGGATCTACGCGGTGGTGCTGGCGGCTTCGCTGGCGTGGTCTTTGTGGGAAGCCGGACTGGACTGGTGGCCGCTCGCGGCGCGCCTCGGGGTGTTATTCGTGATCGGCATCTGGCTGCTGACGCCCTGGCTGCGACGCGGCCTGCACGCTGCCGGCGAACCTGCGGGAAGCGCCCGGCACGATGCCGCTGGTCGCCCAGCCATCTCCGCTCGCGGCAGCCTTGCGCTGACAGTCGCGATGGCGCTGGTGTCGATGGTCTCGGTCGCTTCGTGGTTCAGCGACCCGCACGCAATCAAGGGCACCGTGCCGATCACCGCAGGCAGCACGGGGGCGGATGCGTCGGGCGTGCCGCCGGGCGAATGGCACGCGTACGGACGCACCGGCTACGGCCAACGCTACTCACCCCTGACGCAGATCACGCCGGCCAACGCCGGCCAGCTCGAGCTGGCCTGGACCTACCACACCGGCGATGTGCGCGGCCTGCCCGGCGATCCGGAGGAGACCACCTTCGAGGTCACGCCGTTGAAGATCGGCAACCGGCTGTTTCTCTGCACGCCACACCAGTCGATCATCGCGCTGAACGCCACCACCGGCGAGGAGATCTGGCGGCTGGACCCGAAGATCCAAGGCGAGCTGGCACTGCAGCATCTGACCTGCCGCGGCCTGTCGTATCACAACGATGCGAGCGCATCGGCGGCTGTCTCGGCAACCGTCGCCGACGACGGAACCATCAACGCCACGACATCGACGGTTTCGACCACAACGCCCTCAGCGCAGCAAACCGCCTCCGGCGCGCCCATCGCTGCGATCGACCTGCCGACCACGGCCGAATGCCCGTCACGTCTGTTCATGCCGACCGCCGACGGCCGCCTGATCGCGATCAACCCCGACGACGGCAAGGTCTGCGCCGACTTCGGTGGCGGCGACGGGCAGATCGACCTGTGGGCCAACATGCCCTACGTCAATCCGGGCTCTTACTACTCCACCTCGCCGGTGGTGGTGACCGCGTCGCTGGTCATCGTGGCTGGAACGGTGCTGGACAATGTTTCCACCACCGAAGCGTCCGGCGTCATCCGCGCGTTCGACGTGCACACCGGCGCGCTGGTCTGGAACTGGGACTCGGCCAAGCCGGAGCAGACCGCGCCGATCGCGGCGGAGGGGCTCTACACGCCCAACTCGCCCAACAGCTGGGCGCCGTCCAGCGTGGATGAAGCGCTGGGCATGGTGTACGTGCCCATGGGCAACCAGCCGCCCGACCAGTGGGGTGGCAACCGCAGCGCGAACGTGGAGCGCTACTCGTCGGCGGTGGTGGCGCTCGACCTGGCCACCGGCCGCGAGCGCTGGGTGTTCCAGACGGTGCATCACGACCTGTGGGACTACGACGTGCCCGCGCAGCCGAGCCTGATCGACCTGACCGTCGGCGGCCAGCGCATTCCTGCCCTGGTACAGCCGACCAAGCAGGGCGAGGTCTTCGTGCTCGACCGGCGGACCGGCGAGCCCATCCTGCCGGTGACCGAAACGGCGGTGCCGCAAGGCGCCGCCGCCGGCGACCACACCGCGCCCACCCAGCCGGTGTCCGCGCTGTCCTACGATCCGCCGCCGCTGCGCGGACGCGACATGTGGGGCGCGACGCTGTTCGACCAGCTGGCCTGCCGCATCGATCTGCGCAAGCTGCGCTACGAAGGCCGCTACACCCCGCCATCCACCCAGGGCACGCTGGTGTATCCGGGCAACTTCGGCGTGTTCAACTGGGGCGGCGTCGCGGTGGACCCGGAGCGCCAGATCACCTTCACCACGCCCACCCGGCTGGCGTTCGTCTCGCGCTTGATACCGCGCGAAAACGCCACCGAGCTGTACGTCAATGACGGCAAAACCCCGCCGGGCAGCGAGGCCTTGCCCGCGCTCAACGAAAACTTCGGTGCCCCGTTCGCAATATCGCTGGCACCGTTTGTGTCCAGGCTCGGGCTGCCGTGCCAGGCGCCACCGTGGGGCTTCGTGGCGGTGTCCGACCTGACCACGGGCAAGCGCATCTGGCAGCACCGGAACGGCACCGTGCGCGACAGCTCGCCCTTGCCGCTGCCGTTCCGCATGGGCGTGCCCAACCTGGGCGGTCCGATCATGACGGCCGGCGGGGTCGCCTTCCTTTCCAGCACGCTGGATTACTACATGCGAGCCTACGACGTCTCCACCGGCGCGCTGTTGTGGCAGAGCCGGCTCCCTGCCGGCGGCCAAGCCACGCCGATGAGCTACCTCGGTGAGGATGGTCGCCAGTACGTGGTGGTCGCCGCCGGCGGGCACGGCTCGCTGGGCACCAAAACGGGCGACTCGGTCATCGCCTACGCCCTGCCAGCGACGTCGGAGTGATTCAGCCGAGCGGTACAGGAGGCGGACAAGTCCACCGCCTCCGCCACGCTCAGTCCTTCTTCAGCAACGACTTCAGATTGGCGAACGGATTCCCCGTCGCGGCGGCCGGCCGGTCCTCGGCATCCAGCGCGCTGCCGCCGGTGTAGTCCACGTAGCGCGAGTGCTCGTTGTCGTGGCAGTACACGCACAGCAACTCCCAGTTGCTGCCGTCGGGTGGATTGAAGTCGTGGTCGTGATTGCGGTGGTGCACTGTAAGTTCGCGCAGGTTGGCGCGGGTGAACTCGCGCGCGCAGCGCCCGCAGATCCACGGGTACATCTTCAACGCCCGCTCGCGATAGCCCTTGTCGCGCTGCTCGGCGTCGCGGCGCGCCTGCGCGACAACGCGGTCGAGGATCTGGCTGGAGGTGGTGGCTTTATCGGACGACATGAAGGTCTTTCGGTTGGCGTGATGTGCCGACTCTATCGGAAGCAGAGCGGCGAAGATCGCTCTTGCAAAACCTTCAGCGCAGGTGCGTCGCCATAAGACCTCGACTCCGACGATCCGCGCAACCGACCTCTGTGGTGGGCCCACCAGGACTCGAACCTGGAACCAAAGGATTATGAGTCCTCTGCTCTAACCATTGAGCTATAGGCCCGCGTCGCGGCCGCCAATTATAGCCTGCCGGATACGGCGAAGCCCCGCGCATGGCGGGGCTCCGGTGCGCCGTGGCGCGTTGGTACGTGCGAGGTTGCCGCGTGCGGCTTACTCGATCTCGAGGAAGCTGCGCAGTTGCTCCGAGCGGCTCGGGTGACGCAGCTTTCGCAGCGCCTTGGCCTCTATCTGGCGGATCCGCTCGCGGGTGACGTCGAACTGTTTGCCGACTTCCTCAAGGGTGTGGTCGGTGTTCATGTCGATGCCGAAGCGCATGCGCAGCACCTTGGCCTCGCGCGGGGTCAGCCCGGCCAGGACGTCGCGCACAGTCTCCATCAGGTTGATGTTGACCGTCGCATCCACGGGGGACTCCACGTTGGTGTCCTCGATGAAATCGCCCAGGTGGGAGTCCTCGTCATCGCCGATCGGGGTTTCCATGGAGATCGGTTCCTTGGCGATCTTCATCACCTTGCGAACCTTGTCCTCGGGCATCTCCATTTCCTTGGCCAGCTCTTCGGGCGTGGCTTCACGGCCGTATTGCTGCAGCATCTGGCGCGAGATGCGGTTGAGCTTGTTGATCGTCTCGATCATGTGCACCGGGATGCGGATGGTGCGCGCCTGGTCGGCGATCGAGCGGGTGATGGCCTGGCGGATCCACCAAGTGGCGTAGGTCGAGAACTTGAAGCCGCGGCGATGCTCGAACTTGTCGACGGCCTTCATCAGGCCGATGTTGCCCTCCTGGATCAGGTCCAGGAACTGCAGTCCACGGTTGGTGTACTTCTTGGCGATCGAGATCACCAGCCGCAGGTTGGCCTCGATCATCTCGCGCTTGGCCTTGCGCGCACGCGTCTCGCCGTAGGCCATGGTGCGGCTGATCTCGCGCAGGTCGGCCAGGGTGATGCGCATCGCGGCCTCGGTGGCGATGGTCGCCTCCTGCTCGGCAATGATCTGGTCCTTCACCTCGCGCAGGCCCGAAGCCCACTTCTGCTTGCGCTTGAGCAGGTCATCGACCCACTCCAGGTTGGTCTGGTTGCCGTCCCACGAGCGGATGAAGTCCTTGCGCGGCATTTTCGCCACACGGGTCGCCAGCTCGAGGATGCGGCGCTCCTGGCGGCGCAGTTCGGCCTGGGTGCTGCGCATGTTCTGCACCAGCACGTCGGTCAGCGGCAGCGGCAGCTTCAGGGTGACGAACACCTCGGCCATCTCCTCGCGCAGCTTGACCACCGACTTGTGGCTGGGGCCGTGCTTGGCGTAGGCCTTCTCGAACTGCGTGTAGAGGTCGCTGAGGTGCTCGAAGCGTGCGGTCACCTCGGCCGGATCGGGACCGGTCGGGCCCTCGTCGACGACTTCCTCGTCGTCGTCCTCCTCGGCGTCCTCGTCGACTTCGTCCTCTTCCTTGACCGGCTCGGGCACGGCCGACATGGCCTCGGCCGGCGGCGGCGCCACGGTCGGGTCTTCAAGCTGGTCAAGGAAACCGACCAACAGCTCGGCCAGGCGCTTCTTGCCGGCCTTGTGCAGTTCGTAGTCTTCCAGGATCAGCTGGATGGTGCTGGGGAACAGCGCGATGGATGCCTGGACCTGGTTGAGGCCGTCCTCGATGCGCTTGGCGATCTCGATCTCGCCTTCGCGGGTCAGCAGGTCGACCGTGCCCATCTCGCGCATGTACATGCGCACCGGGTCGGTCGTGCGGCCACCCTCGGCATCCAGGCCGGTCAGGGCGGCAGCGGCTTCCTCGGCGGTGGTCTCATCAACCTCACGCCCGCTGGAGCTGGTGTCGCCGATCGACAGGGTGTCGGCATCGGGCGCGACTTCGTGCACTTCGATGCCCATGCCATTGATCAGGGCGATGACGTCCTCGATCTGCTCCGCCTCGACCATGTCGGCCGGCAGGTGATCGTTGACTTCCGCATACGTCAGGTAGCCTTGCTCCAGGCCCTTACTGATCAGCGATTTGATATCGGACTTGGGAGCCGGACTCTCGTTTGCCATGCGGCTGCGCTACCATATTATTTGGGGCTGGGGAACCTTGTATTATACCACTGCTGCGCACTTCTGCTGCGCGCATACGGCGGTATGGCCTCTGCGGCATCAGGCCCGCAGAAGGAAGGTGACCGGACCATCATTGGCCAGGCTCACTACCATATGGGCACCAAAGCGCCCGGTTTCCACCCCTGCCGGCAACAATCGCCTGCAAGAGTCGAGCAATTCGTTGAATAGCGGTTCAGCCTGTTCAGGTGCGGCGGCGGTACTGAAGCCCGGACGCATGCCGCTGGCGGTGTCGGCGACCAGCGTGAACTGGCTGACCAGCAGCAACTGCCCGCCGCTTTCGGCCAGGCCCACGTTCATCCGCCCCTGCGCATCGGCAAACACCCGGTAGCCGAGCAAACGCCGCGCCATGCGCTCGACCTGCGCTTCGCCGTCCTCCGGCTCGACGCCGACCAGCGCCAGCAGGCCCGGGCCGATGTCGCCCAGCAGCTCATCGTCGACGCGCACGCTGGCGTGGTTGACACGCTGGATAAGGGCAAGCATCGGCGCACAGTAGCCGAGCGTCGCGCGCGGCGCCACGGTCGCGCGCGATGCCCGGCCTCCGCGCGGAATCGGCGCGATCCGGCGGCTACACTGCCAGCGATGAGCCGCTTCCTCGCCCACGCCCTGTATATCTTCGCCGCGCTGGTGGCGCGCCTGCCATGGCGCGGCCTTTACGGGATCGCAGACGTGCTGGCGAAAGTGGTGCTGCGCCCGTCCAGCCGCGAGAGCCGGGTCACCGCGTGCAACCTGGCAATCGCCTACCCGGACATGCACCCCGCGCAGCGCGAGGAGCTGCGCCAGGAAGTGCTGCGCACCACCGCGCGCCAGCTGATGGAGACGCTGCGGCTGTGGACCCGGCCGCATGCGGAAAACATGGCCCTGATCCGCGAGCAGCACGGGACCGATCTCCTGGATGCGGCGATCGCCGCCGGCCGCGGAGTGATCATCGCCGCACCTCACTACGGCAACTGGGAGCTGCTGAACCAGTGGCTGGCGCTGCGCACGCCGGTGGCCATCCTGTACGCGCCGCCCGACTCCCAGGTCGGCGAGGAATTCCTCAAACGGGTACGCGCCGATGACAGCGGCGATGTCGACCAGCCGCCGCGCGTCACCCAGATCCGCGCCGAAGCCGCGGGGGTGCGCCAGTTGTTCAAGCAGCTGGCCACGGGCGGGGTGCTCGGCATCCTGCCCGACCAGCAACCCAAGCAGGGCGACGGCGCGTTCGGGGAGTTCTTCGGCACCCCGGCGCTCACCATGAGCCTGCTCGGCCGGTTGGCCGCGCGCAGCGGCGCCACCGTGCTGATGGCCTACTGCGAGCGCATCGACAGCCACCCGGCCGGGCCCGGGTTTGCCGTGCACATCGAGGCGGCGCCCGACGACGTGGCCGATCCGGACCCGACCGTCGCGGTGACGGCGCTCAACGCGGCGGTGGAGCGCATCGCCCGGCGCGATCCGTCGCAGTACCAGTGGACCTACAAGCGTTACTCGCTGCGCCCGCCCGGCAGCGGCGAGGACAACCCCTATTGGCCCCAGTGCTACTGAGCAGACCCCGACCGTGAAGCAAGGATTCCTTCAGTGAGCCCGTTGCATGACCCAGTCACCGCCTGATCCGCCTGGCACTCCCGCGACCGGCCCTGCCGCGGATCAATTTCTCGACTGGCAAGCGCTGCCGGCGCGCGCGCGACTGCTGTTCCTGCTCGCCAATGCGCCCCCGCTGGCGTTCGCTTGCGCGCTGGGGGGCTCACTGCTCGCCAAACTCGGGGCAGTCCTGCTCGACGCCGACGGGGCGGGCGGCTTGCCCATGGTCCTGGTCGGCGCGGCGCTGGGTCTGTTGATCGGCGGCGGACTGGGCGGGATGCTCGGCCACAAGCAGTTCCGCCACACTTATTGGCGACTCGACCCGGAGGGACTGGCGGTGCGCCGCGGTCGCATGTGGCTGCGCGAGACCCGGGTGCCGGTCACGCGCGTGCAGCATCTGGACCTGAAGCGCGGCCCGCTGCAGCGTCGTCGCGGCCTGGCGACGCTGGTCGTCCATACCGCGGGCACCCGCAACAGTTCGGTCGTGGTGCCCAACATCGACTTCGACGACGCCCAGTTCCTGCGCGACCGCCTCGGCCGGCAGATCGATCTCGACCATGACGACTGACGCCGCCGCACCGGCCGAGCCCGAACACCGGCTGCATCCGATGTCGTGGCTGTTCGTGCTGGTCGCGCAGCTCAAGCAGTTCATCGTCCCGCTGATCGCCCTGTTTTTTTTTGGCCGCCGCGACGAGGGCGGGCTGTGGCCTCTGATCGGCGTGGGCGTGCTGGCGATCGGTTCGCTGTGGCAGTACTTCACCTACCGCTATGCGGTCGCGGAGGATGCGCTGGTGGTGCGCAGCGGGCTGCTGGAGCGGAGCCTGCGGGTGATCCCTTTCTCGCGCATCCACAACGTTGCCGTTGAGCAATCGGTGCTGCACCGCGTGTTCGGCGTGGCCGAGGTGCGCCTGGAATCGGCCGGCGGCAGCAAGCCGGAGGCGACGATGCGCGTGTTGACACTGGCCGACGCGCTGGAGCTGGAGACACTGGTGCGGCGGCGCGGACGGGCGGGCTCTGCGTCCACGAGGGCGCCGGGTCCCGCGATGGCAGTAGCGGACGATGGCGTTGGCCCGGACCAAGCCACCCACGCCGCAGCGACCACCGCACCCGAGCCCCTGCTTCGCATGGGCACCATGGACCTGCTGCGGCTGGGCGTGGTGTCCAACCGCGGCATGATCCTGGTCGGCGCGGGCGTGGCCGCGTTCTCGCAGACCGGCGGCCGGCTGTGGTCGAACCTGTTCGAGCGCCTCGGCGGCACCTGGGAGACCTGGTACGGCGCCAACCATTGGCCCATCTGGCAGTGGCTGGCGGGTGGGCTGGCGATGTTGGCGGCGATCCTGTTGGTCCTGCGTCTGCTGTCGCTGCTGCTGGCGGTGCTGCAGTACTACGGTTTCGTGCTCAGTCGCGACGGCCGCCGCCTGACGGTCGAGCGCGGACTGCTGACCCGGTGGCGCACCAGCGCGTCGCGGCGACGGATCCAGGCGTGGACGCTGACCGAAGGCCTGCTGCACCGGTGGCTGAAGCAGCGCACGCTGGAGGTCGACACGGCCGCCAGCCAGCAGGAAGGCCAGGCCCGGACCCTGCACGAACTGGCGCCAATCGCCCCGCGCGAGGACTGCGACCGGCTGATCGGGGAATTGCTGCCCCAGGCGCGCTGGCACGCGCTGGAATGGCAGTCCGTGCCGATGCGTGGCTGGTGGCGACGGATGCTGTCGACGCTGCCGTGGATCGTGCTGGTGACCGTAGCGCTGTCCGTCCGCCTTGGCGGGTGGGGCCTGCTGGCACTGGCCTGGCTGCCGTGGGCGGCGGTGCAGGCGCGTGCCGAGGCGCGCCGCGCCGGCTGGACACTGGGCGAGGAGCTGGTTGCGGTCCGCGAGGGCTGGTGGCAGCGCTACTGGCGCTTCGCCGAGGTCGACAAGCTACAAGCGCTGCGCCTGACCCGCTCGCCGCTGGACCGGCACTTCGACACCGCCACGCTGTGGCTGGACACCGCCGGCGCCGGCGCCCGATCGCCCCAGTTGTGCATCCGCTACCTGCCGTACGCGAGCGCCGACGCGGTGTACCGACGGTTGTCATCGGAACTCGCGCGGCGGCCTCTGCGCTGGTAATCGGGTTGCCCGCGTAGACCGCGGACGGTCGCGCTCGGCCCCGGCCCATATCCGGGCACCAATCAGCGCGCGCTGCGTCCCCAGTAACCCAGCTGCCGGCGGATCTGCAGGCCGCGGGTCAGCGCGCCCAGCGGCTTGCGCCCCAGCGGACCCAGCTCACCGGCCAGCAACGCATCGGTGGCGGCGATGACGCGTTGCGAGGACTGCCCGTCGCGGTACGGATGGATCGCATCGGCGTACGCGGCGATCGCCGCCAGCGGCGCCAGGGCCGGGTCGAAGGCGCGCGCGAGCATCGCCGGCAGCGCGGCGGGATCGTCGAAGTCGATCATGTGCGGCTTGGGCGCGCGGTTGCGGAAGGTCACCACCGGTTTGCGCTGGACCACGAACTCGCTGACCACCGAGGTGGTGTCGGCGACCAGCACGTCGGCCGCCCGCTGGGCGCTGACCAGCTGCTCGGTGTCCACGAAACAGGCGTTCGCCCCGACCAGGGAGCGGTAGCGCTCGAACAGGTCCGGCGCGCACTTGGGGTGCAGGGTCAGGATCCAGTAGCGCTCGCCGCGCGCGATCTCGGCGCTGATCGCGGCCAGCAGGTGCGGCGCCGCGCTCAGCCGCTCGGTGAAGGTGGAGGCGAACATCACCACCGGCCGCCCGCCGGCCGCCTCGCGCAGCTGCCGCGCCAGCGGGTCGGGTTCGCCGAACAACGGATCGAGCTTCGGCCAACCGGTTTCGACCACCTTGAAGTGGCCGGCGGACGCGGCCAGCTCGCGGAACGGCGCCGTCGTCGCCGGGCCCTGCGTGCAATACAGGTCGAACAGCCCGCGCACCCGGAAGTGGCCGCGCGCGGCATCGCGTTTTTCCACGTTGAAGCCGTGGAACAGCTGCACCTTCGCCCCGGCCACGAACGGCGGCACCCAGTTGGCCGCGCTGAACACCGCGCGCGGACGCAGCGCCACCGCGGCGCGGACGTCGTCTACCATGCGCACCGGCGCCGGCAATTCGGCCCCCGCCGCGCCGTCGACCAACCACGCACTCACGCCATGGCCGCCGGCTTGCAGCGCGCGCGCCAGCGGCTGCAGGATGGGCAGCGCGTAGCGCTCGGTCGCGAACAACAGGTATTCCGCCATCAACGCTTCCCCGGCTCCGTCACCTACCCGTCCAGCACCCGCGGTGCCAGCGATATCGGCCTGCATTATCACGTTCAACGAGGCCGCCCGCATCGGCGACTGCCTGGCCTCGCTGGCGTTCTGCGACGAGATCGTGGTGGTGGACTCGCAGTCGACCGACGCGACAGTGCAGATCGCAGAGTCGCTCGGTGCGCGCGTGCTGCAGCGGCCGTTCACCGGATTCCGCAGCCAAAAGGCCTTCGCCGTCGAGCAGGCGCGGCACGATTGGGTGCTGTGCGTGGACGCGGACGAGCGGGTCAGCGACGGCCTGCGCGGGTCGATCCTGGCGGCGCGCGAAGGCGGCTTTGACGGCGCGGCGGGTTACCGCTTCGCCCGCCTGGACAACTATTTCGGCCGCTTTCTGCGTCACGGCAACGCCTACCCCGACCGGATCCTGCGCCTGTTCGACCGCCGTCGCGGCGGCTGGCGGGGCAAGCGGGAGATCCACGAGGCCGCCAGCGTCGATGGCCCGGTCCTGACGCTTGCCGGCGACCTGATCCACTACCCCTATCGCTCGCTGGAGCAGCAACTGGCCAAGACCCAGCGCTACGCGAGGATGATGGCCGAGCACGATTTCGCCCGCGGCAAGCGCGCCTCGCTGGCCAAGCTGGTGCTGTCGCCGGCGTGGCGGTTCTGGCGCGGCTACCTCCTGCGGGCGGGGTTCCTCGACGGCTGGCACGGGCTGGTCTACGCCTACGTGCGGGCCAACTATGTCCGCCAGAAGACCATCATGTTGTGGCTGCTGCAGAACGGCCAGGCGGTCGCAGATACCGTTGAAGAGGGCGACGGACGTGTCCCGGCCTCCTCCATTGCGTCGAACTCTGCGGCCGCCTCCGACGTTGCCGCGACGCGCGCCGTCGCTGACGACCTGACGCCCCGCGCCCCCCACCCGCCGCGCGCGGAAGGCTGAGGGCGGCCCATGTGCGGTATCGCCGGCGCCTGGACGCCCGCCCCGCGTGACAGTGCCGAGGACTTGGCTGCGCTGGGCACCCGCATGGGCAGCGCCATCGCCCATCGCGGCCCGGACGACGCCGGCGTCTGGACCGACCCCGCGTCCGGTCTGGTGCTCTCGCACCGCCGCCTGGCGATCGTCGACCTGAGCCCGGAAGGCCACCAGCCGATGGTGTCCGCGGACGAGCGCTGGGTGATCGCCTTCAACGGCGAGATCTACAACCACCGCGAGCTGCGCGCGGAGTTGGGGGCGCTGGGTCACCGCTTCCGCGGCCACTCCGATACCGAGGTCCTGCTTGCCGCCATTGCCCAGTGGGGCGTGCAGGCGGCGCTGGAGCGCGGCAACGGCATGCTCGCGCTGGCCGCCTGGGACCGCCACGAAAAAGTGCTGTGGCTGGCCCGCGACCGGGTCGGCAAGAAGCCGCTGTACTACGGCTGGGCCGATGACGGCAGCTTCGTGTTCGGCAGCGAACTGGCGGCGCTGCGCGCGCATCCGGCGCTGTCGGGCGAGGTCGATCCGGACGCGCTGGCCCTGCTGCTGCGTCTGGACTACATCCCCGTGCCGCACGCGATCCTGCGCGGCGTGCACAAGCTCGCCGCCGGCCGCCTGCTGCGCATCGATGCGGGCACGATGCGCGCCGGCAACAGCAGCTTCGACCCGATCAACGGGCCGGTCAGCTGGTGGAGCAGCCGCGACCGCCAGCGCGCGGCGATCCAGCGCGGTTTCGCCGGCGACGAGACCGCGGCGCTGGCCGAGCTGGATGCGCTGCTCCGCGACGCGACCGCACTGCGCATGGAGGCCGACGTCCCGCTGGGCGCGTTCCTGTCCGGCGGCACCGACTCCTCGCTGGTCACCGCGCTGATGCAGGCGCAGTCCAGCCGCCCGGTGCGCAGCTTCTCGATCGGCTTCGACAACGCCATCCACGACGAGAGCCGCTACGCAGCCGCCGTCGCCCGACATCTGGGCACCGACCACACGCCGCTTCACGTCGACGGCGCCGCCGCGCTCGCCCTGGTGCCGGAGTTGTCAACGATCTTCGACGAGCCCTTCGCCGACTCCTCCCAGGTGCCCACGGCGCTGCTGTGCCGGCTGGCCCGCGAGCACGTGACCGTCGCGCTGTCGGGGGATGGCGGCGACGAGTTGTTCTTCGGCTACGGCCGCTATGCGCGCGCGCTGCGCAACGAGCAGCGCCTGTCCCGCCTGCCGCGTCGCCTGCTGGCCCGGCTCGCCGGCGATCCCGGCGAACGTGCGCGTCTTGGCGGACTGGCGGCACTGCGTGCGGAACTCGCCGCCGGCGACCTCCAGGGGCTGGCGCGGCAACGGGTGACCCGCTGGCGCAGGCCGGAGGACGTGGTGATCGGCGCGCGCCGCCTGCTCACCGCCTACGACGATCCCGCCGCGATGCCCGGCGTCGGCACCGGCGCGGACGCGCTGATGCAACTGGATTTCGCCTGCTACCTGGCCGAGGACATCCTGACCAAGGTCGACCGCGCCAGCATGGCGGTCGCGCTGGAAACCCGCGCGCCGCTGCTGGACTGGCGGGTCGCCGAGTTCGCCTGGTCCCTGCCGCTGTCGATGAAGTGGCACGACGGCGAGCTCAAGCACCTTCCCAAGCGTCTGCTCACGCGCTACCTGCCCAATGACCTGGTCTACCGTCCCAAATCCGGCTTCGGCGCGCCGGTCGGCGACTGGCTGCGCGGCCCGCTGCGCGACTGGGCCGAGGCCCAGCTCGACGAGCGCCGCCTGCGCGCGGAAGGCCACTTCCACCCCGCTCCGATCCGCGCGATCTGGCGCGAATTCCTCGCCGGCCAACGCAAATGGCACACCCACCTCTGGGGCGTGCTGATGTTCCAGGCGTGGTGCGAGTCGCAGGATGAGCGCAGAGCCCGGAAGCCGACGACATCCGGTGATCAATGAAGCTCCTGCTGACCAACTTCCACGACGGCGACGGCGGCGGTCATACGACCTACCTGGCGTCGCTGGCCAAGGGGCTTGCGCCGCGCCGGGAGGTCTCCGTCTGCGTCGCCGCCCCACCCGAAAGCCGCCTGCTGCGCGAGGCCGGCGCGATCCCCGGCGTGGCCACGCTGGCCCAGCCCTTCCCCAATGGTTTGCGCCGGCTGGGGGCGATCCGCCGCGCCCGCGAGGCGCTGGCAGCGCATCTGCGCGAGCATGCGTACGACCTCATCCACGTCAATGGCTCGGCCGACCATCGGCTGGTGCTGGCCGCGATGCGCCGGTTGCCCAGACGACCCCGCCTGCTGCTGACCAAACACAATTCCAAGCCGATGCAGGGCATCGGCCACTGGTGGCGCGCGCGCCGCACCGACCAGGTGATCGCGGTCAGCGACTTCACCCGCCGCGCCCTTGCCAACACCGCCTACGCGCGCTGCCGCCTGGCCACCGTGCACAACGGCATCGATACCGACTACTACGCGCCATGGCCGGCCGACCGCGCGCGCGCGGAACGCGACGCACGCTTTGCCGATTCACCCGCGCTGGTGCTGGGCAGCAATGCCGGCACCGCCGACTACAAGGGCTGGATGGACCTGGTGGAGGCCATCGCGCTGATCCCGGCGGCACAGCGCGAACAGGTGCGCGTGCTGCTGGCAGGGCGTCCGCCGTCGGCCGGCTCGCTGGCGCGGATGGACGCGCTGGGGCTGCGCGGGCAGGTGCATTTCGCCGGCCTGCTGGACGATGTCCGGCCGATGATCGCCGCGATCGACGCCGGCTTCGTGCTGTCCTGGGATGTGGAAACGATCTCCTTCGCCTGCCGGGAGATGATGGCGATGGGCAAGCCGGTGCTGGTCAGCGACTACGCCGGCCTGCCGGAAAATATCCGCCTCGGTGTGGATGGCTGGGTCACGCCGGTGCGTGACGTGCCGGGGATCGCCGCGGCAATCCAGATGCTGCTGGAGCAGCGCGCCACCTTGCCGGCCATGGGCGAGGCGGCACGCGCCCATGCGCTGGAGGAATTCGGCATTGATCGCTTCGTGGACGGCACCGAGGCGGTGTACCGCGAGCTACTCGCCGCCGAGTGAAGCCGGCGCCTTGCGCAGTCGCGCATAGAAGAACCCGTCCATGCCGTCCTCGCCGGGCAGGCGTTGCCGGCCGTGGGCTTCCTGGACCGGCGCGCGGCCGAAGCTTTCGTCCAGCGGCTCGGCGTGCGCATCGGTGGTGCGGGCAAGGAAGCCGGCGATCTGGCGGTCGTTCTCGTCGCGAAGGATCGAGCAGGTCGTGTAGACCAGAGCTCCACCCGGCGCCGCGGTTTGCCACAACGCGTCCAGCAGCCGGCCCTGCAGCGCGACCAGGTTGTCGATGTCGGACTCGCGCCGGTGCAGCAGCACGTCGGGTTGGCGGCGGATGATGCCGGTCGCCGAGCAAGGCGCGTCCAGCACGATGGCATCAAATGGCACGCCGTCCCACCACGCCGCCAGATCGGTGGCGTCGGCCGCCAGCAGCGTGGCATCCGCGCCCAGTTGTACGCGGTCAAGCGTCGCCCGGACATGGCGCAGGCGGCGCCGGTCGATGTCCAGCGCAGTCAGTTCGATGCCCGGTTCACGTTCCAGCAGATGGGCGGCCTTGCCACCGGGCGCGGCGCAGGCGTCCAGCACCCGCATCCGGCCCCGCACCGGCATCGCGTCGATCACGCGCTGCGCGGCGCCGTCCTGCACCGACACCCGGCCTTCGGCAAAGCCGGGCAAGCCGGCGACGGGCACCGGCGCGTCGAGGCGCAGGGCGTCGTCCAGCCCTTCCACCACGGCACCTTCGATTCCCGCTGCGGCCAGCTCGGCGCGATACGCATCGCGAGCGCCCTGTTGGCGATTGACCCGCAGCCACATCGGCGGCGCCTGCTCGCTGGCGTCCAGGATCGACGCGGCGTCTGTAGGCCAGTCGGCCTCGATGCGCGTGCGCAGCCAGCCCGGCCAGTGCGCGTGGGATTCCGAAGCAGGCAGGCCTTCGCGCAGGGCGCGGCGCAACAGGGCGTTGACCATCCCGGCCTGGTGGTCGCGACCAAGTCCTCGCGCCGCCTCAACCGTCGCCGCGACCGCCGCGTGTGCCGGCAGGCCCATCGGGTCGAGCTGGGCGAAACCGACCAGCAGCAGCGCCCGCAGCTCGCGATCGCGACGCGCCAGCGGCCGCGGCATCCACGCCGCCAGTGCCGCGTCGAACCGCGCCGGCTGGCGCAGGACCGCCAGGCAGATTGCCTCCACCAGCGCGCGGTCGCGCGGGTCTTCCAGTTCCTGCTGCGCGCCCGCCAGCTCGGCCTTCAGCGAGCGTCCGTGATGCAGGACGGCGTCCAGCACGCGGGTGGCGGCAATGCGCGGCTGGCTGCCCGGGGTGACGGTCATGGACGCATCAACCGCCGATGACCAGGTCACGGCGCCCGTTGAGATAGTCGGCCGCGGTGATCGCCTTGCCGCCGTCGCGCTGCAGCACGCGCACGCGCAGGCTGCCTTCGCCGCACGCCACGTCGATCCCGTCGCGACCCGCGGCGAGGACGGTGCCCGGCTCCGCGTCGTGCTCTCGCGGCACGGCGACCGCGGCGTGCAGGCGCAGGCGCTCGCCGCCGATCACCGCCTCCGCCATCGGCCACGGATTGAACGCGCGCACCTTGTTGGCCAGCTCGATTGCCGGGCGATTCCAGTCGAGCTTGGCCTCGGCCTTGTCGAGCTTGTGCGCGTAGGTGACGCCGCTCTCGGGCTGCGGCTGCGCTTGCGGACGCAACCCGCCACGCAGCAGGCCCAGGCCGTCAGCCAACACCTGCGCGCCCAGCTCCGCCAGCCGGTCGTGCAACTGGCCGCCGGTTTCATCGGCGCGGATGTCGATGGCCTGCGACAGCAGCACTGGACCGGTGTCGAGGCCCTTCTCCATGCGCATCAGGCACACGCCGGTGCGGGTGTCGGCCGCCTGGATGGCGCGCTGGATCGGCGCCGCACCGCGCCAGCGCGGCAGCAGCGAGGCGTGCACGTTCCAGCACCCCTCGGCGGGGATGTCCAGCACCGACTGCGGCAGGATCAGGCCGTAGGCCACAACCACCAGCAGATCGGGCTCCAATGCAGCCAGTTCGTCGCGCGCGGCGGCGCTGCGGAAGTTCTCCGGCTGGTAGACCGGGATCCCTAAATCCTGCGCCACCCGCTTCACCGGGGAGGGCGCCAGACCACGGCCGCGGCCGGCAGGCCGGTCGGGCTGGGTGTAGACGGCGACGACTTCGTTGCGCTTGGCCGCTGCGCGCAGACTGGGCACGGCGAATTCCGGGGTACCGGCAAAGACGATTCTCATCGGGCCATCTTACAGCCGGGGGTGCCTGCGACCGGGCATGCCTGCACCCCGGCCTGGTCATCCGGCCTGGTCAGCCGGCCGGGGACTCAGGCGGCGTTGCGGCGCGCCTTGGCCAGCTTCTTGCGCACCATCTCGCGCTTCAGCGGAGACAGGTAGTCCACGAACAGCTTGCCCAGCAGATGGTCCATCTCGTGCTGGACGCAGACCGCCAGCAGGCCGTCGCAGTCCAGCTCGAAGGACTCGCCCTCGCGATCCAGTGCCTTGACCGTGATCCGCTCGGCGCGGGTCACCTCGGCAAAGATCCCGGGCACCGACAGGCAACCCTCCTCGTGCACCTCTTCGCCTTCGCTGGCGAGGATCTGCGGGTTGATGAACACCATCGGCGTGTCGTTTTCCTCCGACACATCAATCACCATGAAGCGCTGGTGGACATCCACCTGGCTCGCCGCCAGCCCGATGCCGGGTGCGTCGTACATGGTCTCGAACATGTCATCGAGCAGGCGCTGGAATTCCGGCGATCCGATCTGCGACGGATCGACGTCGGTCGCGACGGTGCGCAGGCGCGGATCGGGAAATTCGAGGATCGGTAACTGGGCCATGGCTCTATAAATGGGGGCGTGGATCACATCCACAAGATACCGGGTCATTATAACGCGGCCGTGGCGGTGCTTTTGCTTGCAATGACGCCATTCATCTGGGATATAGTGAGCCGCCCGCGTCGCTTTATGACGCCCGGGCGCACCTGCATGGGGAATCAGGTATACCTATTATGTTGAAGCCGATCCGCACGGTCGCTACCGCTGCGTTGCTGACAATTGCCACCTTTGCCATGGCCGCCGGGTTGCGCGGGGATCACCCCGACACCTATGTGGTCAAGAAGGGTGACACCTTGTGGGACATCGCCGGAACCTTCCTCCAGAAACCCTGGCTGTGGCCGGAAATCTGGCAGGCCAACCCGCAGGTGGAGAATCCGCACCTCATCTATCCCGGCGACGTATTGTCGCTGGCGTACCTGAACCGCGTCACCGCCCAACCCGGCCCGCGCCAGCTGGCCCCGGTCACCGGCGTTCCGCTGTCGCAGATCGAGCCGTTCCTGAAGGACCTGCGGGTCGTCGATGAAATCGACAGCCTTCCGCACGTCGTCGGCCTGGAAGAGGACCGCCTGCGCAGCGCCAAGGGCCAGGCCGTCTACATCAAGGGCCTGCCGGGCGCCGTCGCCGGCCAGCGCTATGCGGTGGTGCGTCCGACCCAGCGCTACGCCCGCCTGGACCGGACCATGTGCTGCGACATCTTCGATGCCGCCGACCTGGACAACCGCGGCCGGCGCACGATCGATTTCGAGCGCCACTGGACCAACGTGGTCGTGCCCGACCACGGATCGGAAATCCTCGGCTACGAACTGATGCAGCAGGCGACCGGCACGGTTACCCGCGGCGAAGTGGGCGGCATCGAAGCCACCACCATGGTGCTGGACGACAGCGGCCGCGAAGTGCGCATCGGCGATCGCCTGATCCCGGTCGCGGCGCAGCCGTATGACCTGCAGTTCTTCCCGCACCCGCCGCGCCAGCAGTTCGAGTACGGCCGTGCCCGCGTGTTGGCCGTGGCGGACATGCTGCGCACCGGTGGGCCCCGCGACGTGGTCGCCCTGTCGGTCGGCGCCCGTGACGGCGTGGACAACGGCACCGTGTTCTCCGGCTGGCGCGTCGGCAGCGAAGTGGTCGACCGCATGAGCACCGGCAGCGGCTGGGACCGCAGCGAGGACAGCTTCGGGCGCGCCAATCGCGTGCGCCTGCCAGACGAGTTCGCCGGCCACCTGATGGTGTTCCGGACCTTCGACAAGGTCAGCTACGCACTGGTGATGGAGGGCATCCGCCCGATCCAGGTCGGGCACGAACTGAAGCACCCCGACGCGCCGTACTGATCCACCAGCACCGACCCGCGCGCGAGGGGATTCCCTACCGCGATCAACGACGGCACCCGAGGGTGCCGTCGTCGTTTCCGCCCGATGCTCGCGGGATGGACGATTCCGCTGCCCTCGATTCCGCTGCCGCCCCTTCCACGCCGGTCGACCGCAATGACGGCGCGCGCAACCACGCCCTGCTCCGGTTGCTGGATTGCGCCGGTCCCGCCGCGGCCCGGCGCAACCTGCTGACCCAGGCGTCGCCGGAGAACGCACTGGCCGCCGGACCCTCGTTGTGGCGGGCGGTCGGGTTGCAGGCCCGGCAAGTTGCGCAGCTGCAGATGCCGCCCGCCGACGCGGTAGGTCGCTCGATGGACTGGCTGGCGGCGCCGGACCATCACCTGATCGGCTGGGACGATCCGGACTATCCGCCATTGCTGCGGCACGCGCAGAACCCACCCCTCGCCCTGTTCGTCGCCGGCGACCCCGCCCTGCTCTGGCTGCCCGCCGTCGCCATCGTCGGCAGCCGCTCGCCGACGCCGGGCGGGGCGGACAATGCACGCGAGTTCGCCCGCGTATTGGCCGGCCAGGGCCTGATGATCGCCAGCGGCATGGCCGCCGGGGTCGATACCGCCGTCCACGAGTCGACCCTGGGGGCGGGCGGCGACACCGTGGCCGTGCTGGGGACCGGTCCGGACGTTCCCTATCCGCGCGCCAACACCGCGCTGCATGCGCGCATCGCCACGAACGGCGCGGTGGTCAGCGAGCACCTTCCCGGCACCGGCGTGCGCCGCGAGCATTTCCCCAGCCGCAACCGGATCCTCGCCGGGCTCTGCCTGGGGACGCTGGTGATCGAGGCCGCCTATCGCTCCGGCGCACTGATCACCGCCCGTCTGTCGGCCGAATGCGGGCGCGAGGTGATGGCCGTTCCCGGGTCGATCCACAACCCGTTGGCGCGCGGCTGCCACCGCCTGATCCGCGACGGCGCCTGCCTGATCGAGAGCCCGTCGGACGTCGCCGACCTGTTGGCCCCCGCCATCAGCGCGCAGGCCAGCCACTTGCGCGAACGTCTGGCCGCCCCCAGTTCAGGGGAGTCGCCCCGTTCGCGCGACACGCAGCTCCCGCTCGACCCGTCACCGCCGCCGGCCTCCCGCCGCGAATCCGCCCACCCCGCACCACCTAGCCAGAACGACGGTGACCACCACATTTTGTGGCAGGCCCTCGGTCACGACCCTACAGATATGGATCAGCTTGTTCAGCGCACCGGATTGACGCCCGCACGCCTGTCATCCATGCTGCTGCCGCTGGAGCTGGAGGGTCGAGTGGTCGCGCAACACGGCCGCTTCCATCGCCATCGATGATCCGTCGCGTGACGGTTCGACGGTCCCAAGCAACTCCTGACCCACCGCGCCGCCTGCGGCGCAGGCCGAGGGGAAATGAAAGAAAGCATTCTGGATGTCCTGCTGTACCTGTTCGAGCACTACTTCACTGAAGATGCGGACCTCGTCCGCGACCGTGAAAACCTGCAAAGCGGGCCGTTGTTCGAGGAACTCGGCCAGGCAGGCTTCAGCGCTGCCGAGATCAACAAGGCATTTGAGTGGCTGGATGCACTGGCGCGACAGCGGCCGGCGCCCAGTCCCGTGCGCGCGGATCGGCCGACGCGTGTCTACGCAGGGCCCGAGCTGGACCGGCTGGACACCGATTGCCGCGGCTTCCTGCTGTTTCTGGAGCAGCACGGCGTGCTCGACGCGGGCCAGCGTGAGCTGGTGATTGATCGCGCAATGGCGCTGGACCAGCACGAGATCGACCTGGATGACCTGAAATGGGTGGTCCTGATGGTGCTGTTCAACCAGCCTGGAAGCGAGGCGGCGTATGCCTGGATGGAAACCCAGATGTTCGAGGAAGAGCCCGACCCCGTGCATTGAGCGGCGCGACCATTAATACTGTGCGCGCCACGACCGGCCCCGATCCGGTCGTTTGTCGCGGACAAAGCTTGACAGCAGCGCCCGCGGCGTGATTTCACTGGCAACGCAATTCCGGCGTCCGTGCTCCAGCCGCGGGCCTCTGCTTGTTTGTGCTTCCCCCGGCGCTGCCGTCACGGCGCGCACCCGCCCCCCACTACAGGCTCTGCCGCGATGGCCAAGAACCTCCTTATCGTCGAATCGCCCGCCAAGGCCAAGACGATCAACAAATACCTCGGCAAGGACTTCATGGTCCTGGCCTCCTACGGTCACGTGCGTGACCTGATCCCGAAGGAAGGCGCGGTCGATCCCGATGCCAACTTCGCGATGCGCTACGACCTGATCGAGAAGAACCAGAAGCACGTCGAGGCCATCGCCAAGGAAGCCAGGAAGGCCGAGGCCGTGTTCCTGGCAACCGATCCGGATCGCGAGGGTGAGGCGATCAGCTGGCATATCGCCGAGATCCTGCGCGAGCGCGGCCTGCTGGAGGGCAAGCCGCTGAAGCGCGTGGTGTTCACCGAAATCACCCCGCGGGCGATCAACGAGGCGATGGCCAATCCGCGCGACATCGCCAGCGACCTGGTCGATGCGCAGCAGGCGCGCCGCGCGCTGGATTACCTGGTCGGCTTCAATCTGTCCCCGGTGCTGTGGCGCAAGGTCCAGCGCGGCCTGTCCGCCGGACGTGTGCAGTCGCCGGCGCTGCGCATGATCGTCGAGCGCGAGGAGGAGATCGAGGCGTTCAAGGCACGCGAGTACTGGTCGATCGTCGCCGACTGCCTGCACCCCTCGCAGGCCTTCAACGCGCGGCTGATCAAGCTGGACGGCAAGAAGTTCGAGCAGTTCACGATCACCGACGGGGATACCGCCGAGGCCGCCCGCCAGCGCATCGTCGGCGCCGCCGGGGGCGCGCTGCAGGTCACCGACGTGGTCAGCAAGGAGCGCAAGCGCCGCCCGGCCGCTCCCTTCACGACCTCGACCCTGCAGCAGGAGGCCGCGCGCAAGCTCGGCTTCACCACCAAGCGCACCATGCAGGTCGCGCAGAAACTCTACGAGGGCGTCGCCCTGGGTGGCGAAGAAGGCACGGTCGGCCTGATCAGCTACATGCGTACCGACTCGGTCGCCCTGTCGCAGGACGCGGTCGCCGAGATCCGCGACGTGATTGCCCGCGACTACGGCATCGGCGCGGTGCCCGACCAGCCGGTGACCTACAAATCCAAGGCCAAGAACGCGCAGGAAGCCCATGAGGCGGTGCGCCCGACCTCCGCGCTGCGCACGCCCGCGCAGATGGCCAGCTTCCTGGAGGATGACGCGCGCCGCCTGTACGAGCTGATCTGGAAGCGCGCCGTCGCCAGCCAGATGGTCCCGGCCACGCTCAACACCGTCTCGGTCGACCTGGCCGCCGGCGGCGAGCACAGCTTCCGGGTGTCGGGCACCACCGTGATCGACCCCGGCTTCCTGGCCGTGTACGAGGAAGGCAAGGACACCAAGGCCGAGGATGCCGACGACGAGGGCCGCAAGCTGCCGCCGATGAAGACCGGCGACCGCATCCCGCTGCAGCAGGTCAATGCCAACCAGCACTTCACCGAGCCACCGCCGCGTTTCTCGGAAGCCTCGCTGGTGAAGACCCTGGAGGAGTACGGCATCGGCCGGCCGTCCACCTACGCCTCGATCATCGCGACCCTGCTGTTCCGCCAGTACGTCGAGCTGGAAAGCCGCCGCTTCCGTCCCACCGACGTCGGCCGCGCGGTCAGCAATTTCCTCTCCGGCCATTTCACCCGCTACGTGGACTACGACTTCACGGCCAAGCTGGAGGACGAACTGGACGCCGTTTCACGCGGTGAGCAGGACTGGGTGCCGCTGATGGAGCGCTTCTGGACCCCGTTCAAGGAAATGGTCGACGACAAGATGGAGTCGGTCGACCGCAGCCAGGCCACCGGCGCGCGCGAGCTGGGCACCGACCCCAAGACCGGCAAGCCGGTCAGCGTGCGCCTGGGTCGATACGGGCCGTACGCCGCCATCGGCAGCACCGCCGAGGACGCCGAGGACAAGCCCAAGTTCGCCTCGTTGCGGCCCGGCCAGAGCATGCACACCATCAGCCTGGACGATGCGCTGGAGCTGTTCCTGATGCCGCGCCACCTGGGCCAGGACAAGGGCGAGGACGTCAGCGTCGGTATCGGCCGCTTCGGGCCGTTCGCCAAGCGCGGCGCGGTCTACGCATCGCTGAAGAAGGAAGACGACCCGTACAAGGTCGACCTGGCGCGCGCGGTGTTCCTGATCGAGGAGAAGGAAGAGATCGCGCGCAACCGGATCATCAAGGAGTTCGAGGGCAGCGATATCCAGGTGCTCAATGGCCGCTACGGCCCGTACCTGAGTGACGGCAAGCTCAACGGCAAGATCCCCAAGGATCGCGAGCCGGCCTCGCTGACGCTGGAGGAGGTGATCCAGTTGATGGAGGAAACCGGCAAGCCGATGCGCAAGGGCTTTAGCAAGAAGGCAGCCAAGAAGGCGCCGGCGAAGAAGGTGGTCAAGAAGGCGGCGGCCAAGGCCCCGACGAAGAAAGCGACGAAGAAGGCTGCCAAGAAAGCCACCAAGAAGGTAGCGAAAAAGGCCACGAAGAAGGCGGTGAAGAAAGCCCCGGCCAAAAAGGCCACCGGGACGGCGGCGAGCAAATCGGACGCCAAATCGGCGGGAACCACCGACGCGACGGCCGGGTAAGCAGCGCTTGAGCGTCATCGGCGCAATGCGTGGGGCGGAGCATGGGTGAAGACGTGTCCGCCCCTTTTGCCGGCACGCTCTGCGACCTGCAGTCCGTCGTGCGCGCCCTGCGCCAGGGCGGCGTCATCGCCTACCCGACCGAAGCGGTGTGGGGGCTGGGCTGCGATCCCTTCAACCAGGCGGCGGTAGTCAGGCTGCTCGACATCAAGCAGCGCCCGGTCGCAAAGGGGCTGATCCTGATCGCCGGCGCACTGGCGCAGCTGGACGGACTGGTCGACTGGTCCGCGTTGGCAGCGGAGCGCTGCGTTGAGGTGCGGGCCAGCTGGCCCGGTCCGCACACCTGGGTGGTGCCCGCCACCGCCGCCGTCCCGCGGGTGATCACCGGCGATCACGACAGCGTCGCGGTCCGTGTCAGTGCCCACCCGACGGTCGTTGCCCTGTGCGCGGCGTGGGGCGGCGTGCTGGTGTCGACCAGTGCCAACCTGGCCGGCCGACCGCCCGCGACTTGCATCGATCAACTGGACCCGGCGCTGTTGGCCAGGATCGACGGCGTGCTCACCGGCGACGTCGGTGGCCGCGCGACCCCCAGCACGATCCGGGACGCGCGCACGGGCGCGATCCTGCGGGCCTGAACGCACGCCGCTTCCGCCGCGGACCGCGCGCGTGCAAGATGAGGCCATGAAGCCGGCTGCACTCTCCCGCGGTACACAGCTGTTTGCGCTGCTGCTGCTTGCGGCCGGTCTCACGCTGCCAACAGGCGCATGCGCCGACGGCGGCGATGAGCAGGTGACCATCTACCGTTGCACCGACGCCCAAGGCCGGCTGAGCCTGCGCGACTCCCCCTGCCGCCGCGGAGAGCAGCAGGAGATGCGGGGAATGCAACGCCCGCAGGACCCGCCACCGCCACCCCCAGCGCGACCGCGGTGCCCCCGCCGACCATTGTCGTCTCCCGCGGACCCGAGCCGGCTCCGGCGCCCGCCCGGTCAGCGCCGCCATCGGTCTATCGCTGCGTAACGCCCGATGGCGAGCAATACACCAGCGACTCGCCCGATGGAAACCCGCGCTGGGTGCCGCTGTGGACGCTGGGCTATCCGGTGCTCGTCGGTCCCGGCTACGGCCATCAGCCGGGATATTACCCGTCGCCGCCGGTGAGGCCGGCCGCCGGCACGGGTTACGGAAGCGCCACCGTCCCCAGCGCTGGTGATGGGCGTCCCCGATTCAAGTTCGACAGTGTCGGTCGGCCCACCCCCTTGCCCTCCAGCAGCCAACCCGGCGTGCCCGACCGCCTGCCCACGGGCGGCATCATCCAAGGACCGGGCACATGGATCCGCGACGCCTGCGTGCAGATCCCGCAGGCGGAGGTCTGCGCGGACCTCCGCGATCGTCGTACGGCCCTGACCCGTCGCTACAACAGCGCGCTGCAAAGCGAGCGCCGGCAGATCGATGCCGAGAAGCGCCGCATCGATGAGCGCCTGGACAGCGGGTGCCGGCGGTGACCCGCGCGCGGCTGATTGCATTCGTGCTCGGCGTGGCCTGCACGATCACCTTGACGGCGGCGCCCGCCACGGCCCAGGACGCGGTGGTGATCTACCGCTGCACCGATGCCGGAGGCGCGGTCAGCGTGCAGAACGACATCCCCTGCCCCAAGGGCAGCCAGCAGCAGCGCCGGGTGATGGAGACCGCCGCGCCGGCCTCCAGCCCTGTAATGGCAGCGCCGCCGACACCGCCGTCGCCCGCGCCAACGGCACCGCGAACGTCGACCGGTTCCGTCTTGCCGGCTTTGGTCGCCATGCCCGCGGTGCCGGAGTCCTTTCCTGACGGCATGTCGCCCGGCGCCGATTCGGCCGGCGCGTTGCCTGACCCAAAGGATGGCAACGTCGCGGCCAATTACAGCGGCACGCCCGGGGCCGCTGCTGAGGTCGCCGATGCCACGCCCGCCGACCCGCCGCCCGCACTCTTCAGTTGCCGCACCTGGGACCGCCAGGAGTATTTCAGTGATGACCCGGTCCCGACCCGTCGCTGCGCGCCGCTGCGGGTGTCCGGGCTGGACGGCAGCGCCGGAGGTGGCCAGGCAGCGGCCTGCGAGTACGTGACCGACACCTGCGCCGCGGTCCCCGAAGCCAGCCTATGCAAGCAGTGGCATCAGCACGCGCATGACACCCGGGCCAGGTTGCTGTTTGGTCGCGCCGAGGATCCGGCGGCGACCCGCATCGACCTGGAGCGGATCGAGGCGCTCATCCACGCCAGCACCTGCCGCGGCGCAGACTGAGGGCGCGGCCCTTACTCGCCGAGGTAGGTCCGGGGCACGCGCTTGAGGCCGCACAGCAGCCGGTACGCGCTGGTCGCGCCGCGCTCGGTGAGGTCGCTGGCACGCACGTGGTTGCCCCACAGCTCGACGCGGCTGCCCATGCCGGCCCCCGGATGGCCCTCCAGGTCGACGGTCAGCATGTCCATCGACACGCGGCCGATCAGCTGCCCGGGCCGGCCGTCGATCCACACCGGGGTCCCGTTGGGCGCGAACTGCGGGTAGCCGTCCGCATAGCCGATCGCGACCACGCCAACGCGCGTCGGGCGTTCGGTGACGAAGCGCGCGCCGTAGCCAACCGGCTCGCCGGCCGCCAGCTCGCGCACGGCGATGATTTCCGATTCCAGCGTCATCACCGGTCGCAGACGGTCGGCCACCGGATGCGGATTGGCGAAGGGCGAGGCGCCGTACAGCATCAGGCCGGGCCGGGCGAACTGGGCGCGGGTCGCCGGCCAGCCGAGCAGGGCCGGCGAGTTGGCGACACTCGCCGTCAGCTCCGTGCCGCCGGCGCCCTGGCCCGAGATGACCCGCTGGAACGTCGCGAGTTGCTCCGCGGTACGCGCACTGTCGAGCTCGTCGGCGCGCGCGAAGTGCGTCATCGCCACCACGTCGGCGACCTGCGGCAGTGCCTGCAGGCGGCGCAGGCAGTCTCGGTATTGCTCCGGCGCGAGGCCGAGCCGGTGCATTCCGGTATCCAGCTTCAGCCACACGGTCAGTGGCCGGGTCAGGCGCGCGCGCTCGATGGCATCGATCTGCCATGTCGCCTGGACCACACACCACAGATCGTGGCGGTCGATCAGGGCGAGCTCGTCGGCGGCGAAGAAGCCCTCAAGCAGCAGGATCGGCGCCCGGATGCCGGCCTCTCGCAGTTCCAGCGCCTCCTCGATGCACGCTACGCCGAAGCCGTCGGCCTCCGGCTCCAGCGCACGCGCACAACGCACGGCGCCGTGCCCGTAGGCATCGGCCTTGACCACGGCGAGCGCCTTGTGCCCGCCCAGCTCTCGCGCCAGCCGGTAGTTGTGGCGCAGCGCATCCAGGTCGATGAAAGCGCGTGCCGGACGCATCAGGCGCGTGCTCCGGACGGGGCCACGCGGCTACGCCCGTAGCGCGAGATGTCCAGACCTTCGCTGCTGATGCGTGGCGCCTGGTCCGCCATCAGGTCGGCCAGGTAGCGCCCCGAACCGCAGGCCATCGTCCAGCCCAGGGTGCCGTGGCCGGTATTGAGGTACAGGTTGTCCAGGGCGCTGGGCCCGACCACCGGGGTGCCGTCGGGCGTCGCCGGGCGCAAGCCGGTCCAGAACTCCGCCCGGGCCAGGTCGCCGCCATGCGGGTAGAGATCGTTGACGACCTTCTCCAGCGTCCGCCGGCGGCGCGGATTGAGGCTCAGGTCGAACCCGGCCAGCTCCGCCATCCCGCCCACCCGGATGCGCTCATCAAAACGGGTGATGGCAACCTTGTAGCTCTCGTCCAGCACGGTCGAGGTCGGCGACATCGCGGCATCGGTGATCGGCAGGGTCAGCGAGTAACCCTTCAGAGGGTAGACCGGCAGGTCGATCCCCAGCGGGCCCAGCATTGGCGTCGAATAGCTGCCCATCGCCACGACATAGCGATCCGCGCGCTCAATGCGGCCGTCGATACTCACCCCGGTCACCGTCCCGCCGGATGCCTCGATCCGGTCAACCGTCGCGCCAAAGCGAAACTCCACCCCGGCGTCCTCAGCCATCGCCGCCAGCCGGCGGGTGAACAGCTCGCAATCGCCGGTCTCGTCATGCGGCAGGCGCAGCGCGCCGACCAGCGAGTCGACCACTCCGGCCAGCGCCGGCTCCACGCGCACGATGCCGTCGCGGTCGAGCAACTCGTAGGGCACGCCGTATTCCTCCAGGACCGCGATGTCCTTGGCGGCGTCATCGAGTTGGGCCTGCTTGCGGAACAGCTGCACCGTGCCGAGCTGGCGTCCTTCGTAGTCGATGCCGGTGCTGGCGCGCAGCTCGTCCAGGCAATCGCGGCTGTACTCCGACAGTCGCACCATGCGCGCCTTGTTGACCGCGTACCGATCGGCGGTGCAGTTGCGCAGCATCTGCAGCATCCACACGTACTGGCGCGGATCCAGACCCGGCTTGATGGCAAGCGGCGCGTGACGCGAGAACAGCCACTTGAACGCCTTCAGCGGAATGCCCGGCGCGGCCCACGGCGAGGCGTAACCCGGCGAGATCTGGCCCGCGTTGGCGAAGCTGGTCTCCTGCGCGGGCGCGGGCTCGCGATCGACGACCGTCACCTCGAAACCCGCCTGCGCGAGATACCACGCGCTGCATGTCCCGATGACGCCACTGCCCAGAATCAGTACCCGCATGTCCGCTCGTCCACCCAGCCGCCTGCCCGCCGACGGGGGCGGGATCCCAGGCGGGGAGTATAGGAACGAAGCGCCGGGCATGTGGCCTGTAATTTTGGCCACATACAGGCAGAATCACTGCCATTCACCCTTCCAACGGGAAGCCCATGGCTGCAGATGCGCGGCAACTGGACAAAATCGACCGCAAGATCCTGCGCGTGCTGCAACAGGACGGGCGGATCTCGTTCACCGAGCTGGGCGAGCGCGTCGGGTTGTCGACCAGTCCGTGCACCGAGCGCGTCCGCCGGCTGGAGCGCGACGGCGTCATCACCGGCTACCACGCGCGCCTGGATCCCCATCTGGTGGGCGCGGACCTGCTGGTGTTCGTGGAGATCAGCCTGGCCTACAAGTCCGGCGACGTGTTCGAGGAGTTCCGCAACGCCGCGCTGCGTCTGCCCAACGTGCTGGAGTGCCACCTGGTGTCAGGCGACTTCGACTACCTGATCAAGGCGCGCATTTCGGAAATGGCGTCGTACCGCAAGCTGCTGGGCAGCACCCTGCTGACCATGCCGCATGTGCGCGACTCCAAGAGCTACATCGTCATGGAGGAGGTCAAGGAGACGCTGACCCTCCCGCTGGACGGCTGAATCGCCGACACGCGTATCCCGGCTCAGAACCCGTAACGCAAGAACCCGCCGTCCACGGCGATGCACTCGCCGGTGACGTAACTGGCCGCGGGCAGGCACAGGAAGGCGACGGCGGCGGCGACCTCCTCGGGCTCGCCGATCCGGCCCAGCGGCGTGCGCTCGAGCACCTCGTCCAGGTAGTCCGCATCGGCCAGCGCACCGGACGTACGGCGGGTACGGATGTACCAGGGGGCGACCGCATTGACCCGGATGCCGTCCTCGGCCCATTCCACCGCCAGGTTGCGGGTCATCTGGTGCATCGCGGCCTTGCTCATGCCGTAGGGCGCCCCGGTGCGCACGTGGGTCAGTCCCGACACGCTGCCCACGTTGACGATGCTGGAGGCGGCGTGCCGGGTCAGCAGCGGGTGCAGGTGGCGCGAGAGCTCGAAGGCGGCGAACACGTTGACCTCGAAGATCGCCCGCCACTCCGCATCGTCGTAGTCCGCGGCCAGGCGGCTGACGTTGGTGCCGGCGTTGTTGACCAGGATGTGCAGGCCGCCATCGCCTTCCTGCTCGACCCACTCCAGCAGCTCACGACGATCCTCGTCGATGCCCACGTCACCGGCGAATACCTGCACGTCGCGCTGCGGAAAATCCTCCAGCAGCTCGCTGCGGGCATCGTCCAGCGCGCCGCCATCGCGCGCGGCGAGCAGCACGTCGGCGCCCAGGCCCAGCAACTCGCGGGCGATCGCCCGGCCGATGCCGGCACTGCCGCCGGTGACCAGTGCCAGCTGCCCGTCAAGGCGCCATCGCTTGGGATCCATGTGTGTGCTCCTGTGGCCGCCAGCCGCGGCCCTCGACCCGGCGCGCTAGGATAACCCCCGGGCCCCAGGAGGACACGACGATGCGGGACAAGCCGACCATCCTGCTTTCAAGCTGCGCGATGCTGTTGCTGCTGGCCGCGTGCAACCGGCCGCCGGTGGAACCGGAACAGCCGCCTGAGCCCAGGGCCGCGGGCCACAGCGCGGCCAGCCGCGCGCTGCATGAACCGCTGGACAAGGCCAAGGCGGTGGAAGACGCCACTTTGAAGGCGGCCGAAGCACAACGTCAGGCGATCGAGGCAGCGGGCGGCTGACAGGCCGTCGGTCAGCCCCCGCTACGGCGGCGCTCAAATCCACTCAGGCCGTCGACGACCCGATCGGTCCGCCGAAAGCCTTCATGACCGCAGGAGCGATTAATCCAGCGCGCAGAAGCAGTAGGCGAGCGCCTTCACCGGCACGCCCGCGGTCGGGGTGATGGCGTCTTCCAGCAGCTTCAGGTCGGCCCGGGTGGCCGGCAGCGCGCGCGCGACCAGCCCGCGGGCGATGTCGGAATCGCGCAGCAGCAGGCCGGCCAGGCGGGTTTCGGCGAAACCGCCGAACCACTGCTCAAACGGGGTGCCGGTCTTCTCCACGTAGGTGACCGCGTAGTCGCCCTCGTCCAGCTCGACCCGCTTGGCCGCGTCCACGATCGCCGACTTGAGATCGCCCAGCTCGTCGACCAGGCCGCGGTCCTTGGCCTGGGCACCGCTCCAGACGCGGCCACGGGCGATCTCGTCGACGCCGTCGACCGGCTTGCCGCGCGCGTCGGCAACCTTGCCGATGAAGTCGCGGTAGCCCTTGTCGATGACCGACTGGATGACCTTTCCGACCTCCGGATCCAGCGGCCGGCTGATGTCGAAAGCGCCGGCCAGCGGGGTGGTGCCGACGCCGTCGGTGTGGATGCCGATCTTGTCCAGCGCGCGCGGGATGGTCGGGATCATGCCGAAGATGCCGATCGAGCCGCTGATGGTGGAGGCGTCGGCGTAGATGCGGTCGGCGTTCATGCTGATCCAGTAACCGCCCGAGGCGGCCAGGTCGCCCATCGAGACCACCACCGGCTTGCCGGCGGCCTGCAGGGCCACGACCTCGCGGCGGATCTGCTCGGAGGCGAACACTTCGCCGCCGGGCGAGTTGACCCGCAGCACGACCGACTTCACCTCATCGTCGTCGCGCGCCTGGCGCAGCAGGGCGGAGGTTGAATCACCACCGATCGTGCCCGGCGGCTGGTCGCCCCCGGTGATCGACCCGGCGGCGACCACGACGGCGACCTTCGGCCGGCGGTCCGGGGAAAGCTTGCGCGCGGTGTCCAGATGGGTCAGGTAGCCGTCCATCGAGACGCGGCGGAACCCGCCCTCGGCATCGGCATCGGCCACGCCGCGCTCGACCAGTTCGTCCTGCACCTGCTCGCGCGTCTTCAGGCCGTCGACCAGCCTGTGCTGCAGCGCGTACTCGGCCAGATCGCCGTTCACCGCGGCAATGCCTTCGGGCAGCAGGTTGATGTCGGCGGCGATCGCCGCCGGATCCTGCTTGCGCGCGCGGCCGACGTCGGCCAGGAAGCGCTGCCAGAGGTCGTTCATCCAGTACAGGTCGGCTTCCTTGGACTCCGGCGAGGCGGCATCCAGCACATACGGTTCGGCGGCCGACTTGAACTCGCCGACCTTGAACAGGTGGACGTCCACGCCAAGCTTGTCCTGCAGCCCCTCGCGGTAGTACTGGCGGTAGCGTCCCAGCCCCTCCAGCAACAGCCCGCCCATCGGGTCCAGGTAGATCTCGTCGGCCTCCGCGGCGATCAGGTAGTTGGACTGGTCCATGCCTTCGGAGAAGGCGACCACCTGCTTGCCGCCGGCGCGCACGCGCGCCACCGCGGCGGCGATTTCCCGGCGCGAGGCCATGCCGCCGCCGGACAGCCGGTCCAGCTGCAGGACCACGCGCTCGATGCGCTTGTCTTCCCCGGCCCTGTCCAGGGTCCGGACCACGTCACGCAGCTGGATCTCACCGCCCTTGGAACCCATCGCCTTGAGAAAGGCGCGGGTAGCCTGGTCGGCACTGAACTGCTCCACCAGCCGGCCTTCCGGCGCGATCACCAGGGTGGTGCGCTCCAGCAGCGGCTCGGTGCGATCGCCGCTGCCGATGGCTGCCAGGATAATGAACAGCAAGGCGAAAAAAAGCAGGTTGAAGATCAACCGGCGGGTGAAATTCATCGCGTCCCACAAGCCGATGAAGAAACGCGCGATCGGGCCGCGGCGCTGGACCTGGTTCATTGCAGACACTCCATGACGATTTTGCGAGGGTAACCGCTGGGGCGGCGGTATACATCCACCATTGGTCACCCCGGCAACGTACTCGCGCCCGGCAACAGGGCGCGCAGGTGACGGTCGCGGCTGGACCGCCAGAAGCGCCAGCCCATCAGCACCGAGGCCACGCAGAGCCCGCCGATCAGACCCAGCCACATCCCGCGCGGGCCCATCGCAGGGGTCAGCCCGCCGACGCCCAGGCCCAGCACCGCGCCCAGCGGCATGCCCACGCCCCAGTACGCGAACGCGGCGATCAGCATCGGCACCCGGGTATCACGCAGACCGCGCAGCGCACCGGCTGCAATGACCTGGATGCCATCGGGGAACTGGAACGCCGCGGCGTACAGCAGCAGCGCGGCTGCCAGCGCCGCGACCTGAGCATCGCCGGTATAGAAGCCCACCACCACCTGGTTGCCCAGCAGCAGGGCGAGCGCCGACAGCGCCTGGGTGCCCAGCACGATGATGAAACCCGCCCAGGCCGCGCGGCGCACGGCGGTCGGATCGCCGCGGCCCACGGCGTGTCCCACCCGGACGGTGGTCGCCTCGGCCAGGCCCAGCGGAATCATGTAGCAGAGACTCGCAACATTGATCGCGATCTGGTGCGCCGCCACCGGCACCTCGCCGAGTCGGCCGATCAGCAGCGCGGTGGTGATGAACAGGCCGCCTTCCATCGCCACGGTGACCCCGATCGGCAGGCCCGTGTGCAGCAGGCTGCGGATCGGTACCCACTGCGGGGCGTCCCAGCGGGCGAACAGACGCAAGCCGGCGAAACGGCGCGCACGCCGCAGGTAGAGCATGAACGCCAGCGCCTGGGCCCACATCATCAGCGCCGATGCCACTCCCAGCCCGCCCGCGCCGCGGCCCGGCATTCCGCCAACGCCGTAGGTCAGGGCGAAGCCCAACGGCACCAGCAGTACCAGTCCACCGAAGCCGAACAGCATCGTGGGCAGGGTCCAGTGCAGGCCGTCGCAGAGGTAGCGCATGCACAGGTAGAACGTCAGCGCCGGTACGCCCCAGCGGATGCCGTGGAGGAAGTCGCGCGCGCCATCGCGGATGCCGGGAGCGATCCCCATCGGTTCCAGGGCGAGCCCGGCGACGCTGAGAAATGCGAACAGTGCCAGCCCCAGACCCAGGGCCAGCCACAAGGCCTGTCGGAACAGGGCGCCAATCTCGTCACGACGACCGCTGCCGTCCAGCTGCGAGACCGCCGGCGGCAGCGACATCAAGGTCCCCATCGGCACCATCATCGGCAGCCAGAACAGCGCCGTGCCGACCGAGACCGCGGCGAGAGTGGCGGTGCCGTGGTGGCCGGCGATCACGCTGTCAACGAAGCCGATCAGGCCGGTGGAGACATGGCCCAGCACCAGCGGCGCGGCCAGCAGGCCGGTGCGGCCGACCTCGGTCGCAAGGCGCGCCGACGGCAAGGCTGCAACGGGGATTGCATCGGGAGATAACGACACGATCTGCGGGCCTCAGCGGTCGAGCCGCTCCCACAGCCAGGCGGCGATGCCACCCGGTTCCAGCGTCGCCAGCTCACTGCGCAGGCGCTCGCGCTCCTGCGGCGAACTGCGCTGCACCAACACGGCCAGGTCACGGCGTTGCTGCGCGGTCATCGCGCGCAACGCCGTCAGCAGCGCGGCGTGCTCTTCGACCGGCACCTGCGCCAGCAACGGCTGCAGGGCCGGATAGTCGCTTCCCAGTACGGGTCCCAACATCCATCCGCGACGCTCGCTGCCATCCAGCGCCTCGTAGGTATCGCGCAGGGCCAGGCGTTCCCCGGCCGGCAACGCCTGGTAGCGGCTCGCCGCGGCCGCGATGCTGGCGCGTTCGCTGGCCGGGAGCGCCTGCCACGCCAGGTAGCCCTCGCGGATGGCGTCGCGCTCGCCGCGGGCGAGGTCGTCCCACGCCTGCATGCGTTGCTGGAACGACTCGCGCTGGCCGGGGTTCCATTCGGCCCATTGTGCAGCGCGCCGCTCCAGTGCGGCGCGCGCATCGGGTTGCAGCCGTGGCAGCACGCCGGAAACCTCATCCAGTGCCGGGTTCGCAGCCTGCACGGTGAATGCCGCCATGGCCAGAAGGCCCCACCACGCAAGACGGCTAGTCGATCTCATCGGAAGTCTCCCCGCCAGCCGTTTCGATCACGTCGTCGACCATCGCCTCAGCGCCCGTTTCGGCTTCGGCTCGCACCGGATCGGAAGCCGGCATTTCATCCGCGCGGGCGGCAAGCCAGGCGTGGAACGGAAGGTCGACCGCCGCCGCCACACCCTGCGGATCGGCCAGCAGGTCAAAATCCCGATGCATTACCGCCGCTGCTTCCTCGCTGTAGCGCGACGCGGGTGGCTGCTCGTCCAGTGCGCCACTCGCATCGGTGGAGCGCGCTGCGCCGCCTGGCTTCAGCGACGACGGTAGAAAGCTCAGCGCCATCGCAAGAACACACAGGGCAAGCAGCGACCACAGCAACGGCATCAGCCAGGCGGGACGCGCGTGCATTGCTGCTGGCCTGTCGCTGCCGACAGCGGCGGCGGTCGCGGTCGAACCGCCGCTCAGCGCGGCCTCGCGTGCCTTGGCAAGACGATCCAGCCGTCCGCCCGGAAGCGTCTTGATCCGGCGGTGCACCTGCTCCCGCAGCGCCTGCCAGGCGTGCGGATCGGCGCGACCATCGGGGTGATGAGGGAGGCTGCGCTGCAGGGCCAGCCGGTAGGTCTGGGTGCGAACGCCCAGGACCGCAGCTGCGCCCGCCTGGTCCAGCCCGGCCGCCAGTCGCAACAGCAGTGCCGCCCGTGGCCCACTGCCCAGCTCACCGAGGCGATCGGTGGCGTCCACCGCGATGGCGACGGGGGTGCGTTGCTTCAGCGCCGGCTGGGCCAACAGCACCGCCCAGAACTGGCGTGGCCAGTCGTCCATGACGGTCGCCCCGGCCTGGTGGCGGAACTGGCGCATCGCGTCGGCCAGCGCGGCATCGCCGGTGGTGGCATCGCCGCACTGCAACTCGGCCAGCACAGCGCCGCGCCGCTCGACACCGCGCAGGAAGGCGGCCAGCGCCGCCGGAGCACGGGCGCCCGGCGTCACTGCGGAGACTGAACGGGCACCCGGCACGGCGCTTGGATCTGTCATCGAAAGGGCCTTGGCATGGCGCCATGATAACGATCCAAGACCCCTCCCCGGACGCTTGACAATTCGATAAACAGCCCGTGAACAAAGCGTGACGCGGGTTGCGGGGCGAATCGGTTGTGCACAGCAGCGCGATGGCGGGCCAGAGACAGGATTTGGCTGCCATATCCAGCGTCGGCATTGCAATGTTTCACGGCCAAGAGTTTGATTTCTATCGATTTTTGTCGTTTGGTACTTTTTTGGCCAACGCAAGGCGAGGGCTTGTGGGCTCAGCCTCACGCACGTTTGCCAAGCGTCCATGCACAGACTTATCCACAGCAGATGTGGATAAGGATCAATCTCCTGCAAAAACCGTGACTTGCGCACACTTCGTGATTTTCCGGGCAGCAATGGCCTGCAACTCGACCCCAGCTTTCCGGCACCAAGGTCGGGGGCGCCCGATAGACTGGCGCGATGCCCGATCGCCGTCCCGAAAACCGTATTTTGCGCGTCGCCGTACCCGTGCCGCTGCCGCGCCTGTTCGACTACCTGCCAGCCGATGACGGCGAAGTGGTCCAGGTCGGGAGCCGGGTCAGGGTGCCATTCGGCTCGCGGGAGGTGGTGGGAGTGGTGGTGGAACTCCCGGCGATCGCCGATATCGATACCTCGAGCCTGAAGCCGGCGCTGCAGATCATTGATGATCAGCCGCTGTTTGCAGGGGAACTGTTCGAATCGCTGCAATGGCTGGGCCGCTATACCCATGCGCCACTGGGAGAGATCTTCGCGACAGCGCTGCCGGGACCGCTGCGTCGCGGCGAGCCCCTGCCCGCCACCCACGACTGGGCGTGGCGGCTGACCGGCGCCGGCCACGCCGGGCTCACCGACATGCGCGCGGGCCGGCCGCGCATGTTGGCCGAACGGCTGCAGGATGGCGCGGTAAACGAGGCGGATCTCGATCCGGACGAGGCGGAAGCCACGGCCACCGGCGCGGGCGTCTGGCGCGCTGCGGCGCGAACCCTCGCCCAGCGTGGTCTGGCGGAGCGGATCGCGGTGCCGCCGTCGCAATCCGCACCGGCGCCCCGCCAGGGACCCGAACTGAACGCAGAACAGCAGTTCGCGGTGGATGCGGTCCTCGCCGCGCGGGAGCACTTCGCGCCGTTCCTGCTGAACGGCGTGACCGGCAGCGGCAAGACCGAGGTCTACCTGCACGCGATCGCGGACTGTCTGGCCCGCGGCAAGCAGGCGCTCGTGCTGGTGCCGGAAATCGGACTGACGCCGCAGCTGCTCGCGCGTTTCCGCGCCCGCCTCGGTGTGCCCGTGCACGCGCTGCATTCCGGCCTGTCGGACGGCGAGCGCGCGCGGACCTGGGCGGCGTGCCTGCGCGGTGAGGCGCGCGTCGTGGTCGGGACACGCTCGGCGGTGTTCCTGCCGTTGCCCGACGCCGGCCTGATCGTCATCGACGAGGAGCACGACGGCAGCTTCAAGCAGCTGGACGGCATCCGCTACCACGCCCGGGATTTCGCCCTGGTGCGCGCCCGGGCGCTGGACGTGCCGATCCTGCTGGGCAGCGCGACGCCCTCACTGGAGTCACTGCAGAACGCGGTCTGCGGCCGCTACGCGCACCTGCGCCTGACGCGCCGTGCCGGCAATGCGCAGCCGCCCGCGGTGCGCGTGCTGGACGTGCGCAAGCGACCGCTGCAGGCGGGGCTGTCACCGGAGTTGCTCGACGCCGTGGCCGCGGCGCTGGCCAAGGATGGCCAGGTCCTGGTGTTCAAGAACCGCCGCGGTTACGCGCCCGTACTGCTGTGCCACGACTGTGGGTGGAGCGCGCAGTGCCGCCAGTGCGATGCCGCGATGACCGTCCACGCCGGCGGTCGGCGTCTGCAGTGCCACCACTGCGGCGCGCGCCGGCCGACGCCCAACGCCTGCCCCGACTGCGGCGGGCTGGCCCTGCAGTCCCAGGGCGCGGGCACCGAGCGCATTGAGGAGCTCCTGCGCGAGCGGTTCCCCGACGTCCCTGTGCTGCGCATCGACCGTGGCACCACCAGCCGGCGCGACGCGCTGGAAACGCATCTGGCACAGTTCGGTGATACCCGCGGCATCCTGGTCGGTACCCAGATGCTGGCCAAGGGCCACGACCTCCCCAACCTGACCCTGGTCGCGGTGGTGGGCATCGACGAGGGCCTGTTCAGTGCCGATTTCCGCGCGCCGGAGAAACTCGCCCAGTTGTTGATCCAGGTCGCCGGCCGGGCCGGCCGCGCCAACCGCGCCGGCCAGGTCGTGCTGCAGACCCACCACCCGGAGCACCCGCTGCTGGACAGCCTTTTGAACGGCGGCTACGGCGCCTTCGCCGCCATCGAGCTGGAGCAGCGCGAGGCCGCGGTGTTTCCGCCGTTCGCGCATCTGGCCATGTTCCGTGCCGAAGCCAAGCAGGCGGAGGTGGCCGATGCCTTCCTGTTGGTGGTGCGCCGCGCACTGGAGGATGCGGACCGCGCTTCGCGCGCCGACGCACCGGCGCTGGAACTCAGCGGCCCCTTGCCGGCGCCGATGCCGCGGCGTGCGGGCTACCAGCGCAGCCAGTTGCTGCTGTCAGCGACCGCGCGCGTTCGGCTGCACCGGGTTCTGCAGGCGGCCCTGCCGGTCATCCGCGCGAGCCCCGCAGCGCGCAAGGTGCGCTGGTCACTGGACGTGGATCCAGTGGACCTTTACTGAGCCGCCACCGCATTGATCCATGGCCGCTGCCGGGACCGCGCGGCCAACCGGTGATTCAACCCTTGCCCGCGCCCGGCTTGTTGCCGTTGCCGCCGCCGCCGCTGGGCAGCGCGCGCACATACAGGGTCAGCCCTTCCTTTTTGACCTCGAACAGGTCGGTCGCCGCCACCAGCTCGCTCAACTTGGAGTAACCATAGTTGCGCGGGTCAAACGAGGCCTGGTTGTTGATCTGGCTCCCCACCGGGCCCAGGTGCGCCCAGCCGTCGTCACCCGCGACCGCGCTGACAGCGCTGCGCAGCATCTGCACCAGACGGGTGTCCTGGCGCAACTCGGCGCGGTCCTTGCGCGCGCGCACGGGCTGGTCGGCGGCATCGGCGGCATCGTCCTGCGGCCCCAGCGCTTCGACGTAGGTGAACACCGAGCAGGCGTTGACGAAGGGCAGCGGGGTCTTCTTCTCGCCGAAACCATAGACCTTCACCCCGTCGGTCAGCAGGCGCATAACGAGCGGGGTGAAGTCGGCATCCGAGGAGACGATCGCGAAGCCGTCCAGGGTGCCCGCATACAGCAGGTCCATGGCGTCGATCACCATCGCCATGTCGGACGCGTTCTTGCCGCTGGAGTAGGCGAACTGCTGGATCGGGCGGATCGCGTACTCGTGCAGGCACGCCTCCCAGCCCTTCAGGTGCGGGCTCTTCCAGTTGCCGTAGGCGCGCCGCACGTTGGCCGCGCCGTGGCGGGCGACCTCGGCCAGGATGACGTCGATTTTCGCCGCCGGCGCGTTGTCGGCGTCCACCAGCAGCGCGATGCGCCGCTCATCGGAAATCATCGCCATGGCTTGCTCCAGGAAAGTCTGCTGCAAGCGTAGCGCAGCTTCGGTCCGGGCGGCTTCCGCGCGCCAGCGCCGCCCATACGTGCCATGCGTCTGCCACCAATCAGTGGATTTCAACGCGAACGGCCCGGTTTCCCGGGCCGTGACGATAGAGCAAGAAAACGGCTGCGCGCGTTATGCGGCGAACAGCACCCGCATCTTCTTCAGCGCGTTGGCCTCGATCTGGCGGATTCGCTCGGCGGACACGCCGTACTCGTTGGCCAGCTCCTGCAGCGTGACCTTGTTCTCGTTGCCGAGCCAGCGGCGGGCAACGATGTCGCGTGAGCGCTCGTCCAGCTTGGCCAGGCCTTCGTGCAGCAGCCCAACCTGATGGTCTTCCACGCTCTCGCGCTCGTAGATCTGCGAGGGGTCCTCGTCGTGCGTGCGCAGGTAGGCGACCGGCGACGGCGGCGCGCGATCGTCGTCATCGCCCTCGGGGGCGTCGAAGCCGATATCGCGACCGGACAGGCGCGACTCCATCTCCAGCACCTCACGCTCGGAGACGTTCAGGTCGTTGGCGACCACGCGGACCTCTTCGGCGTTCATCCAGCCCAGGCGCTTCTTGCTGCGACGCAGGTTGAAGAACAGCTTGCGCTGGGCCTTGGTGGTGGCGACCTTGACGATGCGCCAGTTCTTGAGGATGAACTCGTGCATCTCGGCACGGATCCAGTGCACGGCGAAGCTGACCAGGCGGACACCCTGGTCGGGGTCGAAACGCTTGACCGCCTTCATCAGGCCGATGTTGCCTTCCTGGATCAGATCACCCAGCGGCAGCCCGTAACCATTGTAACCGCGGGCCACGTGCACCACGAAGCGCAGGTGAGAATGCACCAGCTCGCGGGCGGCGTTGAGGTCTTCCTCGGCGAGAAAACGGCGTGCCAGAGCCTGCTCATCTTCCACGCTGAGCACCGGGATGCGGTAGACCGCCCCGATATAGGCATCAAGCGATCCCAGCGCGCTGGGAACCGGCAGGCTGTTGGGAATAAGTGCGTTGGCAGTGGTCATCTGGGTCATGGCGCCTATTTTAGCAGTTGCAAGGTAGGACAACTAAACCGCCGTTAAGTTCGCAGCATCCTGCTGGCAGGACGGTGAGCGGCTGCTTGATACAGCTTTATACGTTCAATCCGCGCGTTCGGATGCACCGAATGACGCGACATCGGGCAGCGACCAGTCGATCGGCACTCCGCCGCGGCGGACCAGGTACTGGTTGGCCGCCGAGAAGTGGCCGCAACCGATGAATCCACGATGGGCCGACAGGGGCGAGGGATGCGGCGCGCGCAGGATCTTGTGCCGCTGACGATCGATGATCGCACCCTTCTTCTGCGCGTAGGCCCCCCAGAGCAGGAACACCAGGCCCTCGCGCTCGCGGTCCAGGGTTTCCACGACGTGATCGGTGAACCCTTCCCAGCCTCTGCCGACATGCGCCCCGGGGCTTGACTCCTCCACGCTCAACACCGCGTTGAGCAGCAGCACGCCGCGGTGAGCCCATGGCAACAGGCAACCGTGCGAAGGCGGGGCCATCCCGAGGTCACGCTCCAGCTCCTTGTAGATGTTGCGCAGCGAGGGCGGCACCGCCACGCCCGCGCGGACGGAGAAGCTCAGGCCGTGGGCCTGGCCGGGACCGTGGTACGGATCCTGGCCGAGGATGACCACGCGGACGTCGTCGAACGGCGTGGCCTCAAAGGCGGCGAACATCTCCCGCGCCGGCGGATGGATTCGTGCCCCCGCGCCCTGCCGCTCGCGCAGGAAGACCGCCAGCGCCTGCATGTCCTCGCGTGACAGGTAATGGCCGACGCGCTCGCGCCACGAGCCCTCCAGCCGGATCGGATTGTCGTGTGCCATGCCTTGGGTGGGTTACATCATCGCCAGTTCGGTGTTGGTCAGGGTGCGCTTGTACTGGTCGCGCAGCCGCACCTTGCGTTCGAGATCCTCGATGATAAAGCCGCTGAAGTCCGCGCCGGTCAGTTCCTCGGCCATGTTGATGCCGCCGGGGGTGTCGACGTTCACTTCCATCATCTTGTCGCCGACGATGTCCAGGCCGGCCAGGTACATGCCGTCGCGCATCAGCTTGGGGCCGACGATCTCGGCCAGCCGCAGGGCATCGGCATCCGGCACGGCCATCTCGATCTTGCCGCCGGCACTGATGTTGCTGCGCGCGTCGCCGCTGTCGTTGAAGCGGCGGAAGCAGGCGTAGTGGCCATCGACCTGCAACGGACGACCGTTGAGCGTCAGCAGGCGCAGGTCGCCGTCGACCGCCTTGGGCAGGTACTCCTGCACGATCGCGTAGCCGTCGCGGGTCACCGCGTCGATCATCTGGTTGAGGTTGCCGGCGCTCTCGGGCGTCACCACGAACACGCTCTGGCCACCCGAGCCCTGCAGTGGCTTGATCACCCCATAACCGTCGTGGGCGGCGATGAACGCCTTGATCTCGTCGGCGTCCAGGGTGATGCAGGTGACCGGTCGGACCTCCTCGGGAAAGTGCTGGAAATAGGTCTTGTTGGACGCATCGGTGAGGTGGGCCGGGTCGTTGAGGACGATCACGTGGCGCAGGGTGACCAGCTGGGCGAACAGCAGGCCGCTGTTGGGGGCCCACGGACGGTCGCTGAGCTCCTCGGCCGGATCGCTGCGCAGCAGCAGGACGTCGAGCTCCTCCACCGAGATGCGCTCGGTCTGCGCATCCGGACCCTGCAGGTCGGCCAGCAGCGCGTCGTCGTCTTCGTAGTGCTTGTGCTGCGGCACGTGGGCGATCGCGCGGATGGTGCCGTTGGCGTCGTAGATGAAATTGCCCAGCCCGATCAGGGCGACCTCGTGGCCGCGATTGATCGCGGTGCGGGCCAGGCGGATGGTCGTGTAGTTGTTCTGTTCGGTAGCCACGTCGTTGACCACGAAGCCGAGCTTGATCTGGTTGAGCGGGGGAGTCATGCGGCGGGTTCCTTCTGGAAAAGCTGGTTTACGGGAAGTTTGCGGCAACGCACCAGGCGCGCTTCGGCGTCCGGCCACGTGGTGTAACGCGGCAGCAGGTCCGGCGCGCACGCCCATCCCGCCTCGACCAGCTGGTCCAGCACCACGCGGTGCGACAGGGCGAACTTGCCGATGAAAAGGGGCTCGAAGGCGCCGCCGTCGTGCAGGTAATCGAGAAGGTCGCGCAGCCCGCCCAGGTACACCGCGTCCTTGGTCAGGCCACCGCCACGCAGCGCACGCACGGCGACGTCGAAGGCGTCGTCGGTGGGCATGCCGTGGGTGTTGTGGAGCAGGTCGAAGATCGCCGGCACGCCTTCGCCGTGGATCGCCATGTCGGTCGCGACCACGCGCGCGGCGAGCACCCGCAGGCGCTCGGCGGGCAGGTAGCCGGCCATGTATTCGGCCAGCACGCCCAGACCTTCCTGCAGCGGGTCGTACTGGGCCAGGCCGACCTCCAGCTGCTTCAGGGGCTGGCGACGACCGTTGTGTCGCGTCACCACATGGGTGCCGATCTCGTGCTGGATCAGCGGCTGGATGCGCGCGCGCGGGATGCGCAGGTTGCCGTCGATGTAGAACGTGCCGTGGGACACCATCATCAGCGAGTTGAGGTCGGTATCCACCACCACGTCGGCGTGGAAATCGGACGACTGTCCGGCATACCAGGCCAGCTCGTCCTCGACCGCCGCCATGACCTCGTCGATGCCGGCATCCGCCTGCAGGCCCTCGCCCAGCTCGACCTCCTCGAGGATCTGGTTGGCCAGCTTCAGCAGCCGCGGCTCCACGCCGCCGAACAGGTCCAGGCTGGCGTTGATGAAACCGTCGGTGCCGCGCAGCCGAACCAGCTCGATCTGGCGCTCCAGTTCGCGTTGCTTCTCCGCCAGCAGGCCCGACAGCAGTGGCGACTCGATGTCCTGCACCGGCAGCGCCTGCAGCCGCGCGCGCGCGGCGGCGAGGTCGGTTTCCAGATCGATGTACTGAAGCGGGGGTATCTGCGTGCGACCGCTGTCCTGGAACGCCTCCCATAGCGCGTCGTTGCCGATCGGCGACAGCGCCAGAAGCCAGTCGACCTCGCCGTCCATACGCGCCAGCGCGGCATCGACCCGGGCGGCGATCGGCGGCAGGGGTCGCATCGGGACCGGCTCGGGTCGCTTGGCTGCTGCGCTCACCGGCATGCTAGGAACTCCGGCCGCACCGCGGCGACGGCCTTGGCCAAGCCGCGGCGGCACTGCTCCAACACGGCGATGTCGGCCAGGCCGGTCCACTCGTCCATGTAGTGCTTCTTGTATTCCGGCGAGATGGTGCAGACCCGTTCGCCCCAGGTGGCATACACCCATTCGGGGAAATGCCCGCCGGTGGGGAAGCGCACGTTCTCGCGCACGTCCGGCTCGCGCCCGGCGATCGGGTGCTGGCGCAGCACTTCGGCGAATCGGTCGGCCACGTGGCCCCAGCGGTCGGGGTCCAGGGTGGTCACGCCCAGCTCGATGTCGGGATTGCCGGCCTGCGGCGCGGGCGGCGCGTCGGCGCCGTCGCGGCGGTGGTTGTAGCTGTGGATGTCGATCAGCAGCAGCGCGTCCCAGCGCTCCAGCATGCGGTCGATCAGCTCGGTCACGGTGGCGTAGAACTCATCGTGGCCGGCCAGCGAACGTTGCATTTCGTGCGCGGGCAAGGGCGCGTGCCAGACCTGCAGGCCCCAGGTATCGGCCGGATCATTCGACACCGCCTTGTCGCGCGGGCGGTTGAGGTCGACCTGGAAGCGCGAGGTGTCCACCCGGATGCGCACGTCGCCGACCGAGGTCAGTACGCCGGTGAGCGGGTCTTCTTCGCGCCGCCGGTCCTCGGCGCCCAGGGCCAGGTGCGGCTCCAGCGAGGGACGCATCGCATGGCCGTCATGGATCGCGGTGGCAATCACCGGGCCGTCGCCGATGAGGATGTCCCAGTCCGGGTGTGATTGGTGGGTCGTCAGGCGTTCGCGCTGGACGAATTTTGGCTGTGCGGAATTGGCTTTCTGCATGCCGGAAATCTTTGCATCGCCGGCATGAGTCGATCGTGATTTCGCTGAACCACAGCCGAAGCCTCAGGCCAGTTTCGCCAACCGCAGCTGGAACAGGGTCTTGGTGATCAGCAGGCGCTCCTCGATGGGCTTGAGCACCAGGTCGTTCGCGCCCGCGCGTAGCAGCGCGCTCTGGTTGTCGGCGTTTGCATCGCCGGTCATCACCAGCACCGGCAGCCGTCGCTTGCCGTAGCCGAAGTCGTTGCGGATCCGGTCAAGCAGGTCGCTGCCCTCCAGCTCGCCTTTCAGGTAGACGTCGGTCAGCACCAGGTTGGTGCCTGGATCGGCGTGGCCGCGGTGCGCCTCCAGATACTCCAGTGCCTCCTCGACCCCAGTGAAATGGGTAACTTCCAGCTGCTGGCGCTCAAGCATGCGCTTGGTCGCCAACGCGACCACGCGGCTGTCCTCGACGTAGAGGACGCGGGCGCCGGGCACCGGTTCGGGCTGCACGTAGCCGCGGATGAAAGTCGCCAGCGCGGCATGGCCGAGGGACTTGTCGAAGTAGTCGGTGACGTCCTCGGTGAACTGGCGCGATTCCAGGTGCGATTGGGCGTCGCCGGACACCACGATCACCGGAACGTAGCTCTGCCCGGCCGCGTCGCGGACCGCGCGCGCCAGGTCGATGCCGTCGCCGTCGGGCAGCGCGAGCGAGGTGGTGACCAGGTCCACCGGACCTTCGGCCAGCGCCCGGGACGCCTCGGCGATACCCGCGCACGGCACCACGCGGACATCGGGCAACTCGCGGCTCAGGACATCGCCGATCATACGGCGCACGACCCGCGAGCCGTCGACCACCATCACCCGCGGCGCGGTTCCCGCCATGTGCCGCAGCTTGTCCACATTGGCCGGGGCGCCTGGGACGCTCATGTGTCGGTCGGCCGGGTCTGGCGCAGGTAGTGACCGGTCACCAGCCACGCTCCCAGCCAGCCCAGGATCGCGGCGCAGACCAGCACCCCGCCTGCCTCGAGGGCCGTGAAGCCGCGCAGGGCGAAGTCGCTGCCGTAGCTGCGCGCCAGTTCCGCCAGAGGCGGGCGCAGGGCGGCGTCGGCGGCGGTCAGCATTGCCAGGGCGAACGCGCCGGCCAGCAATCCGTAGCCCAGCCCGAGGTAGAGGAATGGACGGCGGATGAAGCCATCGGTCGCGCCGAGCAGTTGCAGGATGCCGATCTCGCCGGTGCGCTGCTGGATGTCCAGCCGCACGGTGTTGCCGACCACCAGCAGCGCGCCCAGCCCGAGCATGGCCGCCAGCACCCACGCCAGCCGCCCGCCAAAGCGCAGCCAGCCGTCCAGCCGCTCGCGCCAGGCGGCGTCGTGCTGGACGAGGTCGGTCTGTGGCATCTGCGCCAGCGCCGAGGCCAGCGCGACTTCGTCCTGCGCCGGGGTGATCACCAGCAGGTGCGGCAGCGGGTTGGCGTCCAGTGCATCGATGGTCTCGCCCAGGCCGGGCACGCCACGCAGCTCCGTCAGGCCCTGATCGGGGCTGCGCCAGTCCACCGCCGCCACGTCGGCGCGCGAGCGCAGGGATTCAGCCAGCGCGCCGGCATCCGCCTCGCTGGTACCGGTCTTGAGGAAAACGCTGATCTGCCGGGCTTCCTGCACGTCACCGGCGAAGCGCTCCACGTTGGCCAAGGCCGACCACAGCCCCAGCGGCAGGGCGAGGGCCAGCGCCATCACCCCGATGGTCAACGCGGTCGACCAGGGCTTGCGCGCCATCCGGCCGAGGCTGGCCACCAGGCTGTAGATGTGATGGTCAAACCAGGCGCCCGGGCCGCTGCGGCGCACCGGCACCGGGCTGGCGATCGATGTGCTCATTCGGCCAGGTCCTCCGGATCGATGTCGTCCACCAGCTGGCCCTGGTTGAGCACCAGCACGCGCTTGCGCATCCGCTTGACCAGGGCCAGGTCGTGACTGGCGACCAGCACGCTGGTGCCGCGCTCGGGCAGCGACTCGAACAGGGTCATGATTTCCGCCGACAGGGTCGGATCCAGGTTGCCGGTCGGCTCGTCGGCCACCAGCAGGGGCGGCTCGCCGACGATGGCACGCGCGATGCCGACACGCTGCTGCTCGCCCGCGGACAGTTGTGAGGGCAGCGCCTGCGCCCGGGCGCCCAGGCTCACGCGGTCGAGCACCGCGCGCACGCGCTTGACGATTTCCTGCCGGCGCAGGCCCTGCAGCAACAGCGGCAGGGCGACGTTGTCGGCGACACTGCGATCGGCCAGCAGCCGGTGGTCCTGGAAGACGACACCGACGCCGCGGCGATGCAGCGCGACCTTGCGTCCGCGCACGCGCTGCAGGTTGCGCTCGCCAAACAGCACCGTCCCGCGGGTGGGCCGCTCGGCCAGATGGATCAGTTTCAGCAGCGTGCTCTTGCCGGCGCCGGAGTGGCCGGTGAGGAACAGCATCTCGCCTGCGGCAACCTCGAAGCTGACATCCTCCAGCGCCTTGCGGCCGCCGTCGTAGTGCTTGCTGACATTGTCGAAGCGCAGAACGCTCATCGCGGCCCCATCCGGTTCATCGTTGGCAAGTATCGACGCCGCACCCCGCGATGGCCAGCGCCGCGCGGTGTCCGCACCCGGATCTGCGCGGGCGTGCAAACGCCGCGCGCAGGCCGGTGATCAGTTCCGGCTCAGGAGTCGCCGCCGACCAGCGACTTCAGGCGCTTGCCGATGCGACCCAGCAGGCCCGGCTTGGGCGCACTGCCTGCGGCGGCGCCCGGCCTCGGTGCAGCCTTGTTGGCCGGCACCTGGTGCAGCTTGCGCTCGCCGTTGGGCACTGCCGGCCTGGGCTGTGCCGGCGGGGCCGAGCCAGCCGGCCGGGCGGCAGTGGCAGCAGCGACGGATGGCTGCGATCGGTCTGATCGCTGCGAGGGTTGCGACTGCGCGCGCGGCGCCTTGGCCGGGCCGGTCGATCCTTGCGCCTGCTGGCCAGCCTCGCCCGGCTGCCCCTCGATCTTGCGGCCACCCCGACGCCGGCGACGCTTGCGCGGCGCACGCGCAGGTTCGCTGCCGGTGCCGGCACCCGCTTCGGTGCCTGGCGCTGCCGTCCCGCTGCTCGAAGCGGCGGTGACGGCAGCGGCCTGTGCCGGCACGGTGGCAGCGGCGGCCGCGACGTTGTCGCCAGCGGCTGGAGCCGGCGCCGCACCGCTGCCCTGCGGATGCTCCCTGCGCGGACGTCGCGGCGTCGCCGGGCCGCCTTCGCGACGCCCGGCACTTCCGCGCCCTCCGCCCTCGCCGCTGCGGCTGCGACCGCCGCCACGACGCTCTTCCTCGGCCGCACGCGCCTCGCGCGCTTCCTTGAAGATCGCGCCGACACTCTCCTCTTCCTCACCGGCGACCTTTTCACGCACCGGCCGCGGCAGCGGTATCAGGAGCTCCGGCTCGACGCGGGCGCTGGGGATCTTCTGTTCGATGTAGGCCTCGATATCCGGCAGGCCGATCGCGTAGCGCTCACAGGCGAAGCTGATCGCGTCGCCCTCCTCACCCAGCCGCGCGGTACGGCCGATGCGGTGGACGTAGTCCTCGGCGTCGAAGGGCAGGTCGTAGTTGTAGACGTACTTGATGCCGTCGATGTGCAGGCCACGCGCGGCCACGTCGGTGGCGACCAGGACTTCGAGCTGGCCCTTCTGGAACTTGGCCAGCAGCGACTCGCGCTTCTTCTGCGGCACGTCGCCCGAGAGCACGCCGACCCGGTAACCGCCCTTCTCCAGCGCGCGCGCAACGCGCTCGACCCACACCTTGGTGTTGACGAACACCATCGTGCGCGCGCCTTCGCTGCGCGACAGCAGGCCCAGCAGCAGCGGGATCTTCTCCTCGTCGGCGGGGAAATACAGCAGCTGGCGGACCTGCGAGGCGGTGATGTATTCCGATTCCACCACCAGCTTTTCCGGCTCGTTCATGTGCTCGTAGGCCAGCTCCAGCACGCGGTGGCTGAGCGTGGCCGAGAACAGCAGCGTCTGGCGCTCGGTGCAGGCCGGCATCCGCCGGAGCAGGAAACGGATGTCCTTGATGAAGCCCAGGTCGAACATCCGGTCGGCCTCGTCCAGCACGCACACCTCGCAGGCGTGCAGGCTCACCACCTTGTGCTGCTTGACGTAGTCGATCAGCCGGCCTGGGGTGGCGATGATCACGTCAACGCCCTTCTGCAGCAGTTCGCGCTGCTTGTCGTAGTCCACGCCGCCATAGACCAAGGCGAAGGTCAGTCCAACCTCGGGACCCAGCTTGACGGCATCCTTGTGGATCTGGATCGCCAGCTCGCGGGTCGGCGCGAGGATCAGCGCGCGCGGATCGCCAGGGTTGCGGTCGGCCAGGGCCGGCTTGGTCAGCAGGCGGTTGATGGTCGCGACCAGGAACGCCAGGGTCTTGCCGGTGCCGGTCTGCGCCTGGCCGGCCACGTCGCCGCCCTTGAGCGCGACGGGCAGGCTCATCGCCTGGATCGGGGTGCAGCGGGTGAATCCGGCCAGCTCCAGCCCGGCCAGCAGGCGCGGATGCAGGTCGAATGAGTCAAAGGTGATGTCGGTAAGTGGCTTGTCGCTCGGGCGGTCGGTCATAGGGGTCCGGGAGATCGCGCGCAGGGAGCTGCGCTTGCGTGGATGGCAGCTGGCTTGCAGACTGCCGGGGTCGGCCAGTTTCATCCCTGACCGCAGCGTGCGGGCTTGATAGCGCCCGCCAAACACCCCAGTTTAACGCATGCACGCTGACAACAGCGTCGCGCACGCCGCGCTACGCTTGCCGGACGTGCTTCCATCACACGCCATCACCAGCCCGGCCGCCCATGCGCCGGCACCCACCCCACCCAGGAGTCATCCGTGAGCGAGAAAACCATCCAGGTCGGCGACGCCGACTTCGAATCCGTCGTGCTGCAATCCACCGAGCCGGTCCTGGTCGACTTCTGGGCGGAGTGGTGCGGCCCGTGCAAGATGATCGCTCCGGCGCTGGACGAGTTGGCCGAGACCTATGCCGGCCGGGTCAAGATCGCCAAGATCAACGTCGACCACAACCAGGCCACCGCGCTCAAGTACCACGTGCGATCCATCCCGATGCTGCTGCTGTTCAAGGACGGCCAGATCCAGGAGACGCAGATCGGTGCGATCGGCAAGGGACAGCTGGCGCAGATGATCGACAAGGCGCTCTGAGCGCCTTTTCGCGGGCGGGCTCCGCCAGGGGCCGCCCGCAGCTGAACCAATGAGCCGCGGCATTTGCCCGCAAGGCTTGCAGCCGGGCCCGTGGCAGTGCTAGTTTCGCAGGACCCGGTGCCTGAACGACCTCCGCCTGCCAGCCATAACGGCCTGCTGAAGTCGGTTCCCCGCCGCACCTGTTTACCGAATCCAACGTCCCTGACGCTTCGCCCGCCTTTCGCGGGCGCTCGCCGCTTAGCGAGGAATACCCGCTTGTCCGAAAACACCCCCGACGCCGGCGACATCGCCGAAAAGCGCGTGCGCAAGACGCGCGTGAGCAAAACCACGGCCGCCAAGGCCGATTCGCCGCAGAGCGATAAGCCGGTGGCGCCGGCCGCCAAGCCCGAGGTCGCGAAACCCGCGCCTGCGGCCCCGGCCGCTCCCGCGTCCGCGCCGACCGCACCCAAGTCCGACGCGGCCCCCGCCGCGCAGGCAGACAAACCGGCTCCCAAGCCCGCGGCGAAGCCGGAATCGGCGGCGCCAAGCGGTGACACCACGCCGGCCAGCAAGCCCAGGGATGCGGCCCCCGCTGCGGCACACGCCTCCGGCGGCGGCGATGCTGCCCGCCAGGACAGCGGCGAGCAGCACGGCAAGGGCCAGGAGAACGGCGGTTCCGGCGGCGACGGCAACCCGCGCCCGCCCCGTGACGGCCAGCACCGTGACCAGGACGGCGGCCGCAGCAACAACCGCCGCGAACGGTTCCGCAGCAAGCGCGAGCGCGGCGGTGGGGGTGGTGGCGGCGGTGGCAGGGGCGGCTCGCGCGATGGCCTGCCCAGCGACGACGGCGGCAACGAGCCGTTCATTCCTCGCTCCAACCCGCAGGTGCCCGAGGGCTTCCCCACCTATTCGCTGGGCGACCTCAAGCGCATGCCGGCGCACAAGTTGCTGGAAATCGCCGAGCAGCTGAACATCTCCGAAGGTGTCGCCCGCGCCCGCAAGCAGGACGTCATCTTCGCCGTGCTCAAGGTGCTCACGCGCCACGGCGAGGGCGTCGCCGCCGATGGCGTGCTGGAGATCCTGCCCGACGGGTTCGGTTTCCTGCGAGCCGCCGAAGCCTCTTATCTGGCCGGCCCCGACGATACCTACATCTCGCCCAGCCAGATCCGCCGCTTCAACCTGCGCACCGGCGACCATCTATCGGGCCGGATCCGGTTCCCGAAGGACGGTGAGCGCTATTTCGCCCTCTCGATCGTGGACACGATCAACGGCGAGCCGCTGGAAGCGTCCAAGAACAAGGTCCTGTTCGAGAACCTGACGGCGCTGTTCCCGCGCCGCAAGTTCCACCTGGAGCGCGGCGACGGTTCCACCGAGGACATCACCGGCCGGATCCTCGACCTGATGGCCCCGCAGGGCAAGGGCCAGCGCGCCCTGATCGTCAGCCCGCCCAAGGCCGGCAAGACGATGATGATGCAGCAGATCGCCACCGCGATCAGCCACAACCATCCCGACGTGCACATGATCGTGCTGCTGATCGATGAGCGGCCCGAGGAAGTTACCGAGATGCAGCGCACCGTGCGCGGCGAGGTCATCTCCTCGACCTTCGACGAGCCGGCGGCGCGCCACGTGCAGGTCGCCGAGATGGTGATCGAGCGGGCCAAGCGCCTGGTCGAGCACAAGAAGGACGTGGTGATCCTGCTCGACTCCATCACCCGTCTGGCCCGTGCGTACAACAACGTCCTGCCCAGCTCGGGCAAGGTGCTGTCCGGCGGCGTCGACGCCAACGCCCTGCACCGCCCGAAGCGGTTCTTCGGCGCGGCGCGCAACGTCGAGGAAGGCGGCAGCCTGACGATCATCGCCACCGCGCTGGTCGATACCGGCAGCAAGATGGACGAGGTGATTTACGAGGAGTTCAAGGGCACCGGCAACTCCGAGGTGCACCTGAGCCGCCGCATCGCCGAGAAGCGCGTGTACCCCGCGATCGACATCAACCGCTCCGGCACCCGCCGCGAGGATTATCTGATCGAGCCCGAGCTGCTGCAGAAGATCTGGATTCTGCGCAAGCTGCTGCACGGCATGGACGAGATCGGCGCGATGGAGTTCCTGCTCGACAAGATGAAGAGCTCCAAGTCCAACGACGAGTTCTTCTCCTCGATGAAGCGCTGATCCAGGCGCGTCGCGGATACAAAAACGCCCCGCATTGCGGGGCGTTTTTTATTGGATTCTGTGAGCAAATGGCATCAGGTGCGCAGCTCCGGAACTTGCGCCTCCCGATGCGACTTCAGGCGCCCGACTAGAGAAGACGTCCGACCACCTCGTCCCTCAACTTGAACCGGGACGCGAGCGATCGCACCTCGCCATCCTTGAGCTGATCTGCATCGTGGTCGGCGATGGGCGCCGCATCGAGCCAGGGCGCACGGATCACCGGGCCCGGGATGTAACGGCGCCACTCGTTGGCGCCAGGTTCTTTCGTCCGCGCGGCGGATCCGTTCAAAAAGTACTCGACGGGTACCTTGATCGTGGTTCCGATGGGCGCCCCGGCAACGGTCTCGCTGATGTCGAACTTCCATTTCCTGGCAGCGGCAACGCTCGCCTTTGCAAACACGTCGCGCCAACGGTCCGCCTGCGAGTCGGTTCCCGAATTCTGGCTCAGGCTGACCTGCTGGGCATGGACCTGTTGCACGCTGCCGTCGGCGTTCAGCTTCAACACCAGTACCGCCTTGGCTCCGATGCCGGCCCTCGCCAGCCCTTCGGGATATCGCGGGGGAGCCACATGGTGACGGTCGCGGGTGGGCTCGCCAAACGACACCCCGCTCACGCGCAACTGGTAGTCCTCGCCCGGCGTCGGCAGCGCCTCAAGGGAAAGCCGCATCCGGGTTTTAGCAATCACCGGCTTGCCGTCCATCACGATGGGCTCGAAACGCCACTGGGCGATGTTGCGGCCCAGTGCGTTTTCGATCGCCGCCGGCTGCCCCTTGTCCAGATGGTAGTCGGCGACCTGCCCATCGGGCCCAATCTCGATTGTCCCCGTCGCCTGCAGTTCGTAGACAGGCGCCGGCTTTTCCTTCGCCGCCACAGGACCCAGGCACATCATCGCGATGGCCAGCACTGCCGTTGGTATCCGCATAATCCTATTCTCGTCCGTGAAACCGGGTGATCAGCCTAGCGCGCGGCCAGCTTGCCGGCAACGCGTCGGCAATCGAATGCTGATTTCTGGATGGCGAAAAAAAACCCCGCCGGAGCGGGGTTTTCATCCAACGGGTAGCTCGATCAGAACTTGTAGTTGATCGACGCGGCAAGGATGTCGCCGCCGACGTCATAGCTGCCGGCCAGGGTGCTGCCGGTAGCCGACACGCTGTTGATGGTCGGGTCCTTGGTGAACAGGTGCGTGTAGCCGACGTTGAACTCCATCCGCTCCGACGGGGTCCAGCCGACGCCCAGCGACAGCCACTTGCGGGTCACGTCCGGCACGCGGACATCGCGGTGCGCATCGCTGGTCGGGGTCTCGTCGTAGGCAACACCGCCACGCAGGGTCACGGTGTCGTTCAAACGATACTCGGTGCCAAGCGAGACGAACGTGGTGTCGTCATAGCGGAACGCGAGGACGTTGTCGGCCTGGGCCGAATCAAAGTCAACCGTCACGCTGTCAAACGAGGTCTTCCACGCGGTGCGCGACACGTCGCCCATCACCGACCAGCGGTCGTTGACGTTGTGGGTGACGCTGAGGGTGGCGGATGCCGGCAGGGTGAGCTCCGCGCGGCCCTTGGTGTCGACATACTGACCGGGTGCATAGACCGAGAGGAACGCCGCGGCGTTGGCCGGCACGGTGAAGTCGGCGTCGCCGCCGGTGATCTTGTGCTTGACCTTGGAGCGGTAGCTCAGCGCAATGTGGGTGTTCTCGCTCGGGCTGAACAGGCCGCCGATGGTGTAACCCACGGCGTTGTTGTCGCCTTCGATGGTCACGAAACCGTCGGCATTGCCCGGGGCAAAGCCCGCCGCGCCGCCGCCCTGGGCGTAGATCGCGGTGCCGAAGTCGATTGCGTTGCTCAACTCGATCGTCAGGTGCTCAACGAACACCGACGCGCCGAAGGACAGGTACGGGTTGATGTCGTAGGAGGCCGACAGCCCAAGATCGATAGCCTTCAGGTCGGTGGTGACGGCGTGGTAGCGACCGACCCAGTTGCGGTCGTAGTCGGTCTTGAAGCCGAAAGGTGCGGTCAGCGAGACACCGAAGTGTGCGCTCTCACCCATCGGCATATGGAAATACGCCGCCGGAACCGGAGCGATCATGCCCGCGTCGCCGCCGTTGCCACCCGAAACCGGCATCCCGGTGCCCGGGCCGGTCGGACCGACGTGGCGGCCACTGCCGTCAAAATCGGCCGAGAAGCTGATCGCGCTCAGGTCGGCCTGGATCTGGCGGCCGTCCAATTGGCGCATCGCGGCCGGGTTGGTCGCAACGACCGACGCGTCGCCGGCGGCGCTGGTGGAACCGGCGAAAGCGCGGCCCAGACCCTTGGCACTGTTCTCCTTGAGCTGGAACGCGGCGCTGTGTGCGTGACCCATCGCCAGAGCCCCGGCGATGCCGATAACCAGTGCCGAAAGGCGGGTGATGCTGTGTACGTGCTGCATGCGAATTCTCTCCAGAACCATGGTTTTTGCGCCCGCCTGGACCGCCGGCGGGGGCCGGTTTCCGGCAGGCGCCGGGGTTGCCGCCATACGGCGCCGTCCGCACTATAACGTGGCAATTAACCTTACGCTAACAATGACGTACGTCACGGTATGTCGCCGCCGCGCATTCACCTCCGAGGGTGCGGGCGGGTGACCCGTATCATCCAGCCTCCCGGTGCCGGAGCCGCCCGTGTTCATTGCCATTCCCTCACGCCAGAAGCCTCCGCTGCGATGGGCCACCCCGTTGCTGTTCGCGGGTCTGTGGCTGTGCTTCACCTGGGGCACCCTGCTGCCGGCAAGCGAGCAGCACGCGTTGCTGCTGGAGTGGGGAGCACTTTCGGGTGGGCTGACCACGCCACTGGCGTGGCGCGAGGCATTGGCCGACGGCAACCTCGTTCGTCTGGTGAGCGCGCTCTTCCTGCACGCCGACTGGGCCCACCTGCTGGGCAACCTGGTGTTCCTGCTGATCTTCGGCCTGCCTGCGGAGCGGGCCATGGGTCCGTGGCGTTTCATGCTGCTGTTCCTGCTGGGGGGCGCGGTGGCGAATCTGGCGGCAGTGCTGGCGATTTCCACCCCCGACCGCCTGATCATCGGCGCCAGCGGAGCGGTGTCGGCGCTGATTGGCGCGTATCTCGCGCTGTTCCCGGGAGCACGCCTGGGCGTGGTCGTACCGCTGGGTCTGTTCCTGCAGTTCGTGAAGATGCCAGCGCCCCTGCTGATCAGCGTGTGGGCACTGCTGCAGATCGTGTTCACCTATATCGGTCCGGCCTTCGGCGCCGTCGCGTGGTCGGCGCACGTCGCCGGCTTCGCCTTCGGCGGTGCGTTCGCGTTGATTGCCAGGGCGGGTATTGCCCGCCGTCTGCGCCGCCGCCGCGGCTACTGAGCGGGAACTTTAGCGCCCTTGGCGCTCTTCGCCGCCGGCTTCGGCACCGGCTCAGCGGGAAGTTTCCTGAGCTCCGCCAGCGCCAGGTCGATGTAACCGTCGCCTTCGAGCACCTCGCCTTCCAACGCTTCCTCTGAGGCCTCTCCTTCGCCGCCCAGGTGACCCGGCAGGCTGGCTTCCGTGTAGCCCTTGCGGCCGCCGTCGCCTGCGTCCACATCCGGTTTCAGCAGAATGTCGGGAACGATGCCCAGCGCCTGGATCGACTTGCCGCTGGGCGTGTAATACCGGGCGGTGGTGAGCTTGACCGAGTCGCCGTTGTCCAGCGGCAGGAGTGTTTGCACCGAGCCCTTGCCGAAGGTGCGGCTGCCCATCACCAGCGCGCGGCGGTTGTCGGCCAGCGCGCCGGCCAATACCTCCGATGCGCTGGCAGAGCCCGCATCCACCAGGACCACCACAGGGGCGCCGCCCAGGCGGTCGCCCGGAGTGGCGCCGAACACCGCATCACTGATGGCGATCCGGCCCCGGGTGCTGACGATCGTGCCCTCGTCCAGCAGCGAGTCGGCAATCTGTACCGCGGCAGTCAGCAGACCGCCGGGATTGCTGCGCAGGTCCAGCACAAGGCCGCGCAGTTTGCCGCCCGCCCGCTGCTTGAGCTCTTCGAGCTGGCGCTCGAACTCCGCCGCGGTGTCGGCCTGGAACGCGCTCACCCGCACATAGCCGTATCCCGGCTCGAGCATCCGGGTGCGCACGCTGGCGATGCGGATCACCTGGCGTTCGACCTTGATGCTCAGCGGCTCGGTTTCACCGTCGCGGATGACTGTCAGCTCCAGGGTGGTGCCGGCCTCGCCGCGCAGGGAACTGGCCGCCTCGTCGGAAGGCGTCAGCGGAGCGCCATCCACGGCCACGATCAGGTCGCCGGACTTGATGCCGGCGCGAGCGGCAGGCGTGTCGTCGATCGGTGCGATCACGCGCAGGGTGCCGTCGGGCTGGCGCTGGATCTCGACACCGATACCCTCGTAATTGCCACGCGACTGCTCGTTGAAATTCTCCGCCGCGTCGCCTTCCAGATAGGCGCTGTGCGGGTCCAGGTCCAGCAACAGGCCGCGGATCGCGGACTGCATCAGCTCGTGGTCATCCACCGGCTCGACGTAGGCGGCCTTAACCGCCTTGTACACAGCGACGTAGCGGCGGATCTCATCCAGCGGCACCTTGGAATCGCTGCTCTGGTCGGTGCGCGCGTCCTTCGTCGCCGGTTGCGCAACCGTGTCGGGCGGGCTCCGCTCAAGTGCCGGATCCTGGGGCACGCCAACCGGAGCAGCGGCTGCGATATGGAACAGCGCCAGGGCGATGGCAAGGACGAGCGGACTCAGGTGGCGCTTGGACATGAACAAACTCCGGAAAAAACGCTTGGTTGCTAGCAACGATGCGACTGGCCAATGGAGAACACGGTAGTCCGTGGGTGCCTGGATTCGGTTAAGGGGCGAGCCGCCGCGCTCAGCGCTTCAGCCAGACATCGGGGTTGACAGGATCGCCGTTCCGCCGCAGTTCGAAATACAGGGCCGGCCGGCCGTGGCCGCCCGATGTGCCCACGGTGGATACCGGGTCGCCGCGGCGCACCGCATCCCCGGCGTCGCGCAACACCGCGTCATTGTGCGCGTACAGGCTCATGTAACCGTTGCCGTGGTCGATGATCAGGATCAGGCCGAAGCCGCTCATCCATTCGGCATACACCACGGTGCCGTCCGCTACCGCCTGCACCGAGGTGCCGGCGTTGGCTCCGATCAGCATGCCCTGGCTGGGGCGGCCGTCGGGAAGCTTGCCGCCGTAGCCGGCGAGGAGGCTGCCGCTCAGCGGCCATCCGGCGCCGCCCACGCTGGGACCGCTGGCGGTGGCGACCGGTCGCGTGGGCGCTCTGGGCGGCGCCGGTTGGCCGGCCCGTTTGGCCTGCTCGCGCGCTTCACGGGCTTCGCGTTCGGCCTTCGCCGCGGCGGCCTTGCGTTGGGCTTCGGCGCGCGCGGCGGCGGCCCGCAGCTGCTTGAGCACGTGCTCCAGCCCCTGCACATCGCGACCCAGAGCCTTTTCGCGGCTCTGACGATCCTTGTAGGTCTTGTCCAGGGTCGCGACCAGGGTGCCGCGATCCTTGCGCTCCTTTTCCAGTTCGGCGACCTGCTGCGCCTGCTGGGCGATCTGCGCGTCCAGTTCGGCGCGCCGCTGGACAATCTCGCGCTCCACCTCATCCAGCCCGGCCATTTGATCGCCCAGTTCCTTGATCCGGGCCGCACGGTCCGCCTGCAGATAGCGGTGGTAGGCGAGCAGCCGGTTGGCATCGGCGACCCGGTCCTGGGCCAGCAGCACCTTCAGCGGCGCGGCGTCGCCCTGCGCGTACGCGGCGCGCAGCAGGCGAGCGAGTTCGTCCCGGCGGCCCGCCAGCTTCTCCTGCATGTGGGCGCGCCGGGTCTGCAGTTCTTCCATCCGTTGGTTGCTCGCCTGCAGCGACTGGCGGGTTTCCACCAGGCGGCGGTTGGCGGCCGCGACCCGTTCGTCGGCCTGGCGCAGCTCGCGCGTCGCGGCGCCCCGCCGGGCTTCGACTTCCCGGCGTTCACTGGCGACCGCCTTCAGCTCCTTCTTCGCCGATTGCAGTTTGCGCTCGGCCTCGTTGCGATCCTGCGCATGTCCCGGCGCCGGCAGCAGGCACAGCAGCGCCAACGCCAGTGCGAAGGTGGTGCTCGCGCACGCGTTGCGCATCAGTCCGCGCGCCCGTCCGTCAGCAGGCTGCGACCGGTCATCTCCGCCGGTCGTGGCAGGCCCAGCAGGTCGAGCAGGGTCGGAGCGATATCACGCAGCGAGCCGCCCGAGCGCAGGCCCGCGGGTCGCGCGCCGACATACACCAGCGGAACCGGCCCGACGGTGTGCGAGGTGTGCGGCTGACCGGTGGCCGCGTCGCGCATCATCTCCACGTTGCCGTGATCGGCCGTCACCAGCAGTGCCCCGCCGACCTCGCGTACCGCCGCCACGATCGCACCGATTGCCACGTCCACCGCCTCCACCGCCTTGATCGCCGCCTCCAGGTTGCCGCTGTGGCCCACCATGTCCGGATTGGCGATATTGCAGATGGCCACGTCGATGTGACCGGAACGAATGGCGGCAACCAACTCGCGGGTGACTTCCGGGCAGCTCATCTCCGGCTGCAGGTCGTAGGTGGCCACGTCCGGGCTGGGAATCAGGATGCGGCTTTCGCCCGGGTAGGGCGCCTCGCGGCCGCCGCTGAAGAAGAAGGTGACGTGCGCGTACTTCTCGGTCTCGGCGATGCGCAACTGGCGCAGGCCGTTATGGGCGAGCACCTCGCCCAGCGTGTTGTGCAGCTCCTCCGGTCCGAAGGCCACCTTCGCGGGCAGGCTGGCGTCGTACTCGGTCAGACAGACGAAGCGCGACAGCGCGGGCCGGCGGGCCGGAAAGCCGTCGAAATCCGGGTCCACGAATGCCGCCGTCAGCTGCCGTGCACGGTCGGCGCGGTAGTTCATGAACACCACCGCATCGCCATCCATGATCGGCGATGGCGGCCCGATGACGGTCGGCTCGACAAACTCGTCGTTCTCGCCACGCGCGTAGGCTGCGGCGAGCGCCGCTTCGGCGTCGTCGGCATGCTGGGTCGCCTGACCTTCGACGATCGCGTCCCACGCCTTGCGCATGCGGTCCCAGCGGCGATCCCGGTCCATTGCGTAGTAGCGGCCCGAGACACTCGCTATGCGCGCATTGCCCGCCTGGTCGCACGCGTTCTGCAGCCTCGCGAGGCTTGGACCGGCCGAGCGCGGCGGCATGTCGCGCCCGTCCAGAAAGGCGTGCACTGCCACCCGAGCCACGCCCTCACGACGGGCCAGGTCGATCATTGCAAACAGGTGATCCTCGTGGCTGTGGACGCCCCCCGGCGACAGCAGGCCCAGCAAATGCAGCGTGGTCGCGTTGTCGCGCGCCGCGGCGCAGGCGGCCAGCAGTTCGGCGTTGCGGAAAAAGCTGCCATCCTCGATCGCGGCGTCGATCCGGGTCAGGTCCTGGTACACCACCCGGCCGGCGCCCAGGTTCATGTGGCCCACCTCGGAGTTGCCCATCTGACCATCGGGCAAGCCCACGTGCCGACCCTCGGTGTGGATCAGCGTGTGCGGCGAATCGGCCAGCAACGCATGCCAATGGGGCAGGTGCGCCTGGGCCAGCGCGTTGTCTTCACGCTCCTCCCGATGCCCCCAGCCATCCAGGATCAGCAGCACGACGGGGCGGAGTGCGTTGGGCGCGGTTACGGGCACGGGTTCGGTCCGGTTACGATGGGCAGTGGACGATTGTAGCGAAGGGACTGCGCCGCGCCTGGCCTGCTCACGGCCGCGTCGGGGTTCACAGGCATTGCCGCACCACCCGCTTTTCAGAATCCTCCATCCCCTCTGGGAGAACGCCATGCAATCCCTTTCCTTGACCATCGTCTTCGCCCTTGGCCTCTCCGTCGCCGTCGGCAACGGCTCGCCTCTTCCTGCCCAGGCGGCGCAGGACAACCTCAGCAAGGTCACTGGCAGTATCAAGGTGGAAGCGGGCGCCCACATGGGCAGCATCAACACCGTAAACGGAAGTGTGGATATCAGCGCCGACGCGAACGTCGGCAACGTGGCGACCGTGAATGGCAGCATCAAGCTGGCCAATGGCGTGCACGCTGGCCAGCTCTCGACCGTCAACGGCTCCATCCGTGCCGGCCGCGAGACCCGCACTGGCTCGGTCTCGACGGTGAACGGACAGATCTTCATTGACCGCGGCAGCGACGTCGGGGGCAACGTCAGTACCGTCAACGGGGCGATCGGCCTGGTCGGGACGCGGGTCGAAGGCGGGATAGAAATGGTCAACGGCGACCTGACCGTCGGCGCCGACTCGCACGTGATTGGCGGTATCCACTACGACAAGCCCGGCTTCCAGTGGTTCAGCCTGGGCAACAAGGCGCCACGTGTCGTCGTGGGTCCGGCAGCGCAGGTGGAAGGTGCCATGGTGTTCGAGCGCGAGGTGGAACTGTACGTCCACGCGAGTGCGCGCATAGGCAAGGTGACCGGGGCGACTGCGAAGGCCTGGTCGGGAAGCGAACCGCCGCCGAAGGACTAAGCCGCGACGGACGTTGAGGTCCGTGATGGGCGTGGGATTGCACCGGAACCGGGCTGATAGTATCGGGTGTCCCGTTCGATCCGGAGTCCGCATGTCCCGTATCCCACTCCTGCCAGCGACCTCGCTGGTCGCCGCCGCGCTGGTCCTGGCGGCATGCAACAAAGCCGACGACACGCCAGCGCCCGCCACCACCGGGCAAACGGTCGTCCAGGCCGATGCCGGCGCCATCTCTGCTGCAGACTTCGCCGAGCGGGTCAAGGTGTTGTCCTCGGATGAATTCGGCGGTCGTGCGCCCGGCAGCGCCGGTGAGGAGAAGACCGTCGCATGGCTCGAAGAGCAGTTCCGCAGCCTGGGCCTGAAGCCGGGCAACGGCGAGAGCTACTTCCAGGACGTGCCAATGGTGGAGACCACCGCTGACGAGTCCACAAAGCTGGAACTGCAGGTCGCCGGCAAGGCACGTGAGCTGGCGTTTGGCAGCGACATGGTGATCGGCACCCGCAGCGGCGAAACCCGGGTGGAGATCAACGACAGCGATCTGGTGTTTGTCGGTTACGGCGTCAACGCGCCCGAGCTTGGCTGGAACGACTACGCGGGAGTCGACGTAAAGGGCAAGACCGTGGTCATGTTCATCAACGACCCCGGTTTCCATACCGACGATCCGGAGCTGTTTGAAGGCAAGCGGATGACCTATTACGGCCGCTGGACCTACAAGTACGAAGAGGCCGCACGCCAGGGTGCCGCGGCGGCGCTGATCATCCACGACAGCGATGGCGCCTCCTACGGCTGGGACGTGGTCAAGAACTCCTGGTCCGGCCCGCAGTTCGACCTGGCTGCGGCCGACGATCCCGAGCCGCGCCTGCCGGCGCAGGGCTGGATCACCGCGGACATCGCGCGCAGCCTGCTGGCCGACACCGGGCAGGATCTGGAAGCGCTCTACACCGCGGCGAACACGCCCGGCTTCAAGGCGATCCCGCTGGATGCGTCGATGACGGTGGACCTGACCAGCACGGTGACCAGGAAATCGTCGAAAAACGTCATGGCCCTGCTCCCCGGCAGCAGCCGACCAGACGAGGCCGTCGTCTACATGGCCCACTGGGACCATCTGGGCGACCACCGTGAGGAGGGCACCGACCCGGCAGTGGACACGATCTACAACGGGGCGATCGACAATGCCACCGGGGTGGCTGGCATTCTCGGCATTGCCCAGGCCTTCGTCGCCCAGGAGCCTGCACCAGAGCGCTCCGTGTTGTTCCTGGCCGTCACCCTGGAGGAGTCCGGTCTGCTGGGCTCCAAGTACTACGTTGCCCATCCAAGCGTCCCGCTGGAGAAGACGGTCGCTGTCATCAATATCGACGCGATGTCGGTCGCCGGACCCTCGCGGGACATGACGGTCGTAGGCAAGGGCAGCTCTGAGCTGGAGGACATCCTCGGCCGGCACGCCGACGCCCAGGGTCGGACCCTGACCGCCGAGGCGACTCCGGAAAGCGGCTTCTACTTCCGCTCCGACCACTTCAACTTCGCCAAGGCGGGTGTGCCGGCGTTGTATGCCAGCGGCGGCGACGATCTGGTCGATGGCGGCGTGGGAGCGGGCAAGGCGGCCGCACGGGATTACGGGCTCAACCGCTACCACCAGCCGGCCGACGAGTTCGACCCGGCCTGGAACCTGGAAGGCGTGGTCCAGGATCTGCAAGCGCTGTATGGCGTTGGCCGCGACCTGGCGAGCAATGACCAGTGGCCCAACTGGTACGACGGCAATGCGTTTCGCGCCGCGCGTGAAGCCATGATGCAGAAGAACGCTCGATAAGAGGGTCCGGCATAGCAGAACCCTGCACCGCCCACGCGGTCGCAACGCTCCAGATCAGTCGATGACAACGGCGCCTCACGGTGCCGTTGTCATTTCCGATAGTCTGAAACCCACGCTGGCCACCAGCATCCCCAGAGACCTGCCGATGACCCTTTCCACCGCCTATTGGTGCGTACTCGTTGTAGCGATCCTGCCCTATGTCTGGACGGTGGTTGCCAAACTTTCCGGCAGGGGAAGATTCGACAACAACGACCCCCGCGCGTGGCTGGCCCGGCAGGATAATCCGCGCAGCTCGCGTGCCAATGCGGCACAAATGAATGCGTTTGAAGCTTTCCCCGCATTTGCGGCGGCAGTGATTCTTGCCCAGCTCGCCGGAGTTGAACATCCACGAATCGCGCTGCTGGCGCTCATCTTTGTCGTTGCGAGGATTCTTCACGGAATCTTCTACGTCACCGACAAAGCGAGTCTGCGCACCGCTGTCTGGTTCACCGGGTTGGTCTGTGTAATCGTGCTGCTCGTGCAAGCTGCGGTGAACGCCTGATCTCCTGTTTGCCTGATCCCCTGTTTGAATCAATGCAACGTCGCCATAAGACTCCCGGCGTGCTTGCAGAAAACCCGTCAGGTGTTTCGCGCGTTTGGTGCACAAAGAGAAACGCCGGACCCTTGCGGGATCCGGCGTTTGGTGTAAATGCCCAGCGATGACCTACTCTTGCATGGCTTAAGCCACACTACCATCGGCGCGTGTGCGTTTCACTTCCGAGTTCGGGATGGGATCGGGTGGTGCCACACAGCTATTGTCACTGGGCAAGGGGGTGAAGCAGCGCACGGGTGCGCCAGCTTGCAGAGGGTGGGACGTAGCGAGTGATTGTTCTGGTCTGGAATGTCGTCGACGCGTCGTCGAGTCCAAGGCCACTTGAGGTTATATGGTCAAGCCACACGGATCATTAGTACAGGTTAGCTCAATACATTGCTGCACTTACACACCCTGCCTATCAACCACCTGGTCTTGATGGTTCCTTCAGGGGAGTCAAGCTCCCGGGAGATCTCATCTTGAGGCGCGCTTCCCGCTTAGATGCTTTCAGCGGTTATCGCTTCCGAACATAGCTACCCGGCAATGCCACTGGCGTGACAACCGGAACACCAGAGGTTCGTCCACTCCGGTCCTCTCGTACTAGGAGCAGCCCCTCTCAAATCTCCAACGCCCATGGCAGATAGGGACCGAACTGTCTCACGACGTTCTGAACCCAGCTCGCGTACCACTTTAAATGGCGAACAGCCATACCCTTGGGACCGACTACAGCCCCAGGATGTGATGAGCCGACATCGAGGTGCCAAACACCGCCGTCGATATGAACTCTTGGGCGGTATCAGCCTGTTATCCCCGGAGTACCTTTTATCCGTTGAGCGATGGCCCTTCCATACAGAACCACCGGATCACTAAGTCCTAGTTTCCTACCTGCTTGATCCGTCGATCTTGCAGTCAAGCACGCTTATGCCTTTGCACACAGTGCGCGATGTCCGACCGCGCTGAGCGTACCTTCGAGCTCCTCCGTTACACTTTAGGAGGAGACCGCCCCAGTCAAACTACCCACCATACACGGTCCCCGATCCGGATAACGGACCTAGGTTAGAACGTCAAGCACGTCAGGGTGGTATTTCAAGGTTGGCTCCACCAGAACTAGCGTCCTGGTTTCACAGCCTCCCACCTATCCTACACAGACGAACTCAACGTTCAGTGTAAAGCTATAGTAAAGGTTCACGGGGTCTTTCCGTCTTGCCACGGGAACGCTGCATCTTCACAGCGATTTCAATTTCACTGAGTCTCGGGTGGAGACAGCGCCGCCATCGTTACGCCATTCGTGCAGGTCGGAACTTACCCGACAAGGAATTTCGCTACCTTAGGACCGTTATAGTTACGGCCGCCGTTTACTGGGGCTTCGATCAAGAGCTTCGCCTTGCGGCTGACCCCATCAATTAACCTTCCAGCACCGGGCAGGCGTCACACCCTATACGTCCACTTTCGTGTTTGCAGAGTGCTGTGTTTTTGATAAACAGTCGCAGCGGCCTGGTTACTGCGACCCCCGACAGCTATAGCTCGCATGAGCCACCATCAGGGGTGCACCTTCTCCCGAAGTTACGGTGCCATGTTGCCTAGTTCCTTCACCCGAGTTCTCTCAAGCGCCTGAGAATTCTCATCCTGCCCACCTGTGTCGGTTTACGGTACGGTCTGCGTAAGCTGAAGCTTAGGAGCTTTTCCTGGAAGCGTGGTATCGGTAACTTCGTCCTAATGGACTGGTCTCGCTGCTCGGCGTTGATGACCCCCCGGATTTGCCTAAGGGATCCGCCTACCTGCTTTCCCCGGGACAACCAACGCCCGGTATACCTAACCTTCTCCGTCCCTCCATCGCACTTACGCGAGGTGCAGGAATATTAACCTGCTTCCCATCGACTACGCATTTCTGCCTCGCCTTAGGGGCCGACTCACCCTGCGTTGATTAACATTGCGCAAGGAAACCTTGGGCTTTCGGCGTGCGGGTTTTTCACCCGCATTATCGTTACTCATGTCAGCATTCGCACTTCCGATACCTCCAGCAGACTTCTCAATCCACCTTCAACGGCTTACGGAACGCTCCTCTACCGCGCATACAAAGTATGCACCCCAAGCTTCGGTTCAATGCTTAGCCCCGTTAAATCTTCCGCGCAGACCGACTCGACCAGTGAGCTATTACGCTTTCTTTAAAGGATGGCTGCTTCTAAGCCAACCTCCTGGCTGTCTGTGCCTTTCCACATCGTTTTCCACTCAGCACTGATTGGGGACCTTAGCTGTGGGTCTGGGTTGTTTCCCTTTTCACGACGGACGTTAGCACCCGCCGTGTGTCTCCCGGATAGTACGTGCTGGTATTCGGAGTTTGCCATGGGTTGGTAAGTCGCAATGACCCCCTAGCCATAACAGTGCTCTACCCCCAGCAGTATTCGTCCGAGGCGCTACCTAAATAGCTTTCGAGGAGAACCAGCTATCTCCGGGTTCGATTAGCTTTTCACTCCTAATCACACCTCATCCCCTACCTTTGCAACGGGAGTGGGTTCGGGCCTCCAGTACCTGTTACGGTACCTTCACCCTGGGCATGACTAGATCACCCGGTTTCGGGTCTACAGCCCGCGACTATGCGCCCTATTCAGACTCGGTTTCCCTTCGCCTCCCCTATACGGTTAAGCTTGCCACGAACTGTAAGTCGCTGACCCATTATACAAAAGGTACGCAGTCACTCCACGAAGGAGCTCCTACTGCTTGTACGCACACGGTTTCAGGGTCTATTTCACTCCCTTCACCAGGGTTCTTTTCGCCTTTCCCTCACGGTACTGGTTCACTATCGGTCGGTCAGTAGTATTTAGCCTTGGAGGATGGTCCCCCCATGTTCAGACAGGGTTTCTCGTGCCCCGCCCTACTCGTTTTCATTGAAAGAGCCTTTTCGCGTACCGGGCTGTCACCGTCTATGGCCAACCTTTCCAGGTTGTTCTGCTAAAACTCAATCAACTTAAGGGCTGTTCCCCGTTCGCTCGTCACTACTCAGGGAATCTCGGTTGATTTCTTTTCCTCCGGTTACTTAGATATTTCAGTTCACCGGGTTCGCCTTGCATGGCTATGTATTCACCATGCAATACTGCTTGCGCAGTGGGTTTCCCCATTCGGACATCACGGGATCAAAGCTTATTGCCAGCTCCCCCGTGCTTTTCGCAGGCTGTCACGTCCTTCATCGCCTCTGACCGCCAAGGCATCCACCGTGTGCGCTTATTCGCTTGACCATATAACCCCAAGTCGCCTCAGAGTCATACGTTGCGCGAACACAACGTCTCACTTCAAATATTAGGGGATCAAGTCCCCCGCCTTAGCCTCTACGACACGTCATGGACATTCCGTCTCAAAACGCTCGCTACGTCCCAATTTTCAAAGAACGCGAATCGGCCACAATGCCCATCCGCTTCAAATCTATGTGTGTGTGCGCAGTCTCATTCAGAATGTCCAGGAAGCGTTGGTTTGGTGGGTCTGGGAGGACTCGAACCACCGGCCTCACCCTTATCAGGGGTGCGCTCTAACCACCTGAGCTACAGACCCAAAAGTCGAGCGCTACAGGACATCAACGTGGTGGAGCTTGTCGGGATCGAACCGACGACCCCCTGCTTGCAAAGCAGGTGCTCTCCCAGCTGAGCTAAAGCCCCGTGCTAATCCACGTCGCGGCCATGGCCGATACGCAAAAACGGACGCTCCCGCATTGATCTTGCGATCAACCGGAACTCTGAATGCAGGTCACTTGTGCGGACGCCTGACAGGCTTGGTGCTGCCTTTATGTCTCTAAGGAGGTGATCCAGCCGCACCTTCCGATACGGCTACCTTGTTACGACTTCACCCCAGTCATGAATCACTCCGTGGTAACCGTCCTCCCGAGGGTTAGACTAGCTACTTCTGGAGCAACCCACTCCCATGGTGTGACGGGCGGTGTGTACAAGGCCCGGGAACGTATTCACCGCAGCAATTCTGATCTGCGATTACTAGCGATTCCGACTTCATGGAGTCGAGTTGCAGACTCCAATCCGGACTGAGATGGGGTTTCTGGGATTGGCTAGCTCTCGCGAGTTTGCAGCCCTCTGTCCCCACCATTGTAGTACGTGTGTAGCCCTGGCCGTAAGGGCCATGATGACTTGACGTCATCCCCACCTTCCTCCGGTTTGTCACCGGCGGTCTCCTTAGAGTTCCCACCATTACGTGCTGGCAACTAAGGACAAGGGTTGCGCTCGTTGCGGGACTTAACCCAACATCTCACGACACGAGCTGACGACAGCCATGCAGCACCTGTGTCACGGTTCCCGAAGGCACCAATCCATCTCTGGAAAGTTCCGTGCATGTCAAGGCCAGGTAAGGTTCTTCGCGTTGCATCGAATTAAACCACATACTCCACCGCTTGTGCGGGCCCCCGTCAATTCCTTTGAGTTTCAGTCTTGCGACCGTACTTCCCAGGCGGCGAACTTAACGCGTTAGCTTCGATACTGAAGACTCAATTGTCCCCAACATCCAGTTCGCATCGTTTAGGGCGTGGACTACCAGGGTATCTAATCCTGTTTGCTCCCCACGCTTTCGTGCCTCAGTGTCAGTGTTGGTCCAGGTAGTCGCCTTCGCCACGGATGTTCCTCCCGATATCTACGCATTTCACTGCTACACCGGGAATTCCACTACCCTCTCCCACACTCTAGACTGCCAGTATCCAATGCCATTCCCAGGTTGAGCCCAGGGCTTTCACATCAGACTTAACAGACCACCTACGCACGCTTTACGCCCAGTAATTCCGAGTAACGCTTGCACCCTTCGTATTACCGCGGCTGCTGGCACGAAGTTAGCCGGTGCTTATTCTTACGGTACCGTCAGAACAACCGGGTATTAACCGGTTGCTTTTCTTCCCGTACAAAAGTGCTTTACAACCCGAAGGCCTTCTTCACACACGCGGCATGGCTGGATCAGGCTTTCGCCCATTGTCCAATATTCCCCACTGCTGCCTCCCGTAGGAGTCTGGGCCGTGTCTCAGTCCCAGTGTGGCTGATCATCCTCTCAGACCAGCTACGGATCGTCGCCTTGGTGGGCCATTACCCCTCCAACTAGCTAATCCGACGTCGGCTCATCTTTCTGCGCGAAGCCCGAAGGTCCTCCGCTTTCACCCGTAGGTCGTATGCGGTATTAGCGTAAGTTTCCCTACGTTATCCCCCACAAAAAGGCAGATTCCGACGTATTCCTCACCCGTCCGCCACTCGCCACCCGGAGAGCAAGCTCTCCTGTGCTGCCGTTCGACTTGCATGTGTTAGGCCTGCCGCCAGCGTTCACTCTGAGCCAGGATCAAACTCTTCACTTAAGTATTGCGACTCGGCTCCACGCTTTTAAGGGCGTCTCGCTCTGCCTATGCTTTGAGTGCAGTGTCTATCCAGACCCAAATAACTCAACTACACGCATCTTGCGATGCCTGCATCTGTTTCATTTGGACTGTGTCGAACATCTGCTAATGGACAACCGTCCACCGGCCAGACGCCCGCACAAGTCACCTGCGCACACTGTCAAAGATCACCGGAACCGGCCTCAACGCCGCGTTCCGTGCCTTGATGCCGAAGCACTCAAGGGAGCCGCACATCATACAGCGGATCAAGGGGACGTCAACAACTTCGTCACATCCGTTTCCCGCTGAACCCACCGAGGCGCTATGCGCTGTGGCGAGCCGATCATCTTAGCGCCTTTTCTCCGTTCGTCAACAGCCAAACCTGAACCGGGCGCTTCACCCTGCCGCGTCGTCTGGACCGGGGCGGGCCGGAAAGTATGCACCTGTGCGATGGGCTTGTGAAGGGGTGGAAGGAAAAATTGTCGCAGCGACTGTGCTGGTCAACCTTCCACCAGGCGGACCCGGGAAAAGGTGCGCTTGCCGACGGCAAGGACGCCTTCAAAACCAGGCGCAAAGACCTGCTGGGCGTCGGTCATCACCTCGCCGTCAATGCGCACTGCCTTCTCCTTGAGCTTGCGGTTGGCTTCCGAGTTGCTCGGCGTCAAGCCTGCCGCGGTCAGCAGTGCGGCGATGCGCAAGCCCTCCGCAGGCACGGCAAGATCGTTCAACGGGAGCTGGGTGGTATCGCCCTGGCCGCGCACGGCGGCATTCCAGCCGGCAACGGCGAGGTCGGCAGCCGCCTCGTCGTGGAAGCGCGCAGCGAGTTCGCGGGCGAGGCGCAGTTTGAGGTCGCGCGGATTGAGGGCGCCCCCGGCGATCTCCTGCTTCAAGGTTTCCATCTCGCTCAGCGAGATGTCGAAGCTCAGCAGCTCGATCCAGCGCCACATCAGCACGTCGTCGATCTTCATCGTCTTGGTGACGATCTCGATGGCCGGCTCGTTGATGCCAATGTAGTTGCCCAGCGACTTGCTCATCTTCTGCACGCCGTCCAGGCCTTCCAGCAGCGGCATGGTCAGGACGATCTGCGGCGGCTGGCCGTGCTGCTCCTGCAGGCCGCGGCCCATCAGCAGGTTGAACTTCTGGTCGGTGCCGCCCAGCTCGACATCGGCCTTCAGGGCCACCGAGTCGTAGCCCTGCACCAATGGATACAGGAACTCGTGGATCGCGATGGACTGCTGCGCGGCGTAGCGCTTGGCGAAATCGTCACGCTCCAGCATCCGCGCCACCGTATGCTGGCCTGCCAGTCGGATCATGTCCGCGGCGCTCATCTGGCCGAACCACTCGGAGTTGAAGCGTACCTCGGTGCGCTCGCGGTCGAGGACCTTGAACACCTGGTCGGCGTACGTCTCGGCGTTGGCGAGCACGTCCTCGCGGGTCAGCGGCTTGCGGGTGACGTTCTTGCCGCTGGGATCACCGATCATCCCGGTGAAGTCGCCGATCAGGAAAATCACCTGGTGGCCGAGGTCCTGGAACTGGCGCAGCTTGTTCAACAGCACCGTGTGGCCCAGGTGCAGGTCGGGCGCGGTGGGGTCGAATCCGGCCTTGATGCGCAGCGGACGCCCGCTCTGCAGGCGGGTAGCGAGTTCGTCGGCTTTGAGGATCTCATCGGCGCCGCGGCCGATCAGGTCGAGGGCGGATTCAATGTCGGTGGTGTCTTTATCGGCAGGCACGGGAAGGGGCTCTTGGAAAGATCGATGGCAGCTGAATGGGCGGGGTGCCGTGCGAGTGCCCGCATGGGAGGTCCACACCAAGGGTAACGCCGGAATTCCCATTGCACTCAAGGGTTTGACGCACACATCTCATGTGCTTATCGTAACGCCGCGACGCTGCCTTCACATCCTGCGCGTGGGAGACCCATCAGATGACACCGACCGACCCCGGTACGATCCGGCGTAACCGCCTGAAAAGCCTGCGCAAAACAGCGCTGCAACGACCGGTGGTAGCGCGTCGGTTGTCCGATGGGTTCAGTGGTCGATGGTCGCGCCGGCAGTGGGTTCAGGCAAGCCTGTTCGTCACCATCGGCGCATTGGTCGCCGCGATTGTCCCTGGCTTTGGTGATCTGCAGGCCGGGAGCACGCCTCTGGCGCGCCAGTCGATGGCGCTGCCGCTGCCGCCGATTGCAATGCAGCCGGCGCAGCCGCGTCCGGAGCATGACTGGCAGGTGGTGCGGGTGCAGAGCGGGCAGACCCTGGGCGCGGTGTTCCAGCAGATGGGCATTCCGGCGGCCACGATGCACCGCATCCTCGAGCAGCCAGGGGCCAAGCCCGCTCTCACCCGACTGGGCACCGGCGCAGAGCTCGCGTTTGACATGGCCGACGGCTCGCTTCGCCGCTTCCGCTACGACCGCGATCCGGCCCATCGCGTGGAGCTCAGTCTCAAGGGCGACACGATTACCGAGCAGGTGATCGAACGGCCGACAGAATTGCGCAGCATTGTCAGCAGTGGCGAGATCCAGAGCTCGCTGTATGTCGCAGCACGCAAAGCCGGCCTGCCGGCCAACGCGATCGCGACGATGACCGATGAGATCTTCAACTACGACATCGACTTCACCAGCGCCAAGAAGGGCGACCGCTTCAGCGTGGTCTACGACCAGGTCTGGCGCGAGGGCGAACTGGTTGGCAGCGGCGATATCCGCGCCGCCACCTTTACCACCGGTGGCAAGACGTTCTCCGGTTTCCGCTTCGAGCATGACGGCAAGGTCGGGTACTACACCGCCGAAGGTCGGCCGCTGAAGAAATCCTTCATCCGCATGCCGATTCCGTATGCGCGCGTGACCTCCGGCTTCACCACCGCGCGCAAGCACCCCATCCTGGGCAAGACCCGCGCGCATCAGGGCGTCGACTACGGCGCAGGCTCCGGCACACCGATCATGGCCGCCGGCGATGCGCGGGTGCAGTTTGTGGGCTGGAAGGGCGGCTATGGTCGCACCGTCGTCCTGGACCACGGCCGCGGCTACACCACGCTGTACGCGCACATGTCGCGCTTTGGCAAATTCAAGGTCGGTCAGCGCGTGCCGCAGGGCTCGGTAATCGGCTATGTCGGCAGCACCGGGTTGGCGACCGGACCGCACCTGCACTACGAATTCCGGGTCAACGGCGTGCACCGCAATCCGCTCAACGTGACCATGCCGCCGGCCGAGCCGCTGAAGGGCGCGGCGCTGGTCGCCTTCCGCGCGGAAACCGCACCGGCGCTGGCACGTATCCAGGAAGTGGAAGGCCTGCTGCGCAACAACGCAATGGTGGCCAGCAAGGCGCCGGCGAAGGTGGACACCACTACGGGCGTCGACCAGCAAGCCTGATCGCAATGAGCATCACCGACACCACGGGCCCGGCGGACAGCAGTTCGACCGGGCCCGCTGCTTTGCGGGCCGATGCCACCCGCGGCGAGGAGCTGTTCGTCGGTCTGATGTCGGGCACCAGCGCGGACGGCATTGATGCGGCGCTGGTCCGCTTCGACGAGGGCAGCGGCTGCACCCTGGTGCAGGGCCATACCTGCGCGTGGGACCTGGCCACGAGCGCGCGCCTGCTCGAGTTGGGCCAGGGCGCGCCGATCGAGTCGATCGACGAGCTGGGCACGCTGGATGTGCACATCGCCGAATGCTTTGCCGAGGCGGCGCTGCAGCTGATCCGCAGCGCCGGGGTCGATGCGGCGCAGATCCGCGCGATCGGCTCGCACGGGCAGACCATCCGTCATCGGCCCGATGGGGCCGCCTTCGATGGCCGCAACCGCTTCACGATGCAGCTGGGCGACGGCAACGTCATCGCCGAGCGCACGGGCGTTGCGACGGTCGCCGATTTCCGCCGCCGCGACGTCGCCGCCGGAGGCCAGGGTGCACCACTGCTGCCCACGCTGCATGCGGCAATGCTGTGCAGCGATTCGGAGCACCGCGCGGTCCTCAACCTGGGCGGGATCGCCAACCTGACGCTGCTGCCGGCGTCCTGCGACGGGGTCTCCGGCGCGGGCGTGCGTGGCTTCGACACCGGTCCCGCAAACGCCCTGATGGACGCCTGGTGCCAGCGCCACCTCGGCCAGCCGTTTGACCGCGACGGCAGCTTTGCCGGTCGGGGCGCGGTCGACGAGTCGCTGTTGGTACGCCTGCTGGGTGAGCCGTGGTTCTCTCACCCACCGCCAAAGAGCACCGGGCGCGAGCAATTCCAGCTGCAGTGGCTGCAACATCACTTGCGCGGCGATGAGCGTCCGGAGGATGTACAGGCGACGCTGCTGGAGTTGACTGCCGCCACGGTTGCCGACGCGCTGCTGGCGCTGCAGCCGGACACGATGCGGGTGCTGGCTTGCGGTGGCGGCGTGCACAACCCGGCCCTGCTGCGGCGCCTTGCGGCGAGACTGCCTGGGGTGAGCGTGGAATCCACGGCCGTCCACGGACTGGATCCGGACCATGTCGAGGCGATGGGATTTGCGTGGCTGGCACGCCAGACCCTGGCCGGACGGGCGGGCAACCTGCCGGCGGTGACCGGGGCGCGCGGCCCGCGCACGCTTGGCGTGATCTACCCGGCGTAGAAGTCCCGGACAGGGATCCCCGCGCCCACGGGCTCAGTCCGCGGGGTTGCCGATACGGCCGATCAGCGAGAAACCCGGATCGTCTTCGACCTTTTCCAGGGCCTCGATGGCGGCCTGGAGGATATGGGCGTCGGTGTCATCGAGTGCCACTGCCACGTCAGCCTCGCAGGCAAAAAGGCCGTGTTCGATCAGATGGGTGATCGCCACGGACTGGGTCCAGCCCATGCTCGCCGCGAACCGTCGCACGCGCTCCAGCAGCACCGGATCGATATCCAGAAGTAGCGTCTCGCTCATCGTCCTTTCTCCACCTGCGATGCGCCCCCGTCCTCACCCAGCCGCACCTTCGGTCGCAGCCACAAAAACAGCATCACCGCAGGTACGACCAACACTGCGGTCAGCACGAAGTATGGCGCGTATCCTACCGCCTCCACGATACGCCCCGAATAGAACCCCAGCACCTTGCCCGGCAGGGTGATCATCGAGGAGAACAGGGCGTACTGGGTGGCGGTGTAGCGCTGGTTAACCAGCGCCGACAGGTAGGCGACCGCGGCGGTGCCAAGGAAGCCCTGCGCCAGGTTCTCTCCGGAGATCACCAGGGTCAGCATGCCGACATCGCCGTTGGCGCCGATCAGCAGCAGGTACAGCAGGTTGCTGACCGCGCCCAGCACGATCGCCGTCAGCAACGTCCAGTTGACGCCCCAGCGCGCCACGGCCAGGCCGCCGACGAACGCGCCGCCGATGCCGACCCAGATGCCGTAGATCTTCGATACCGCGGCGATCTGCGTCTTGGTGAAGCCCTGGTCGAGGTAAAACGGCCCGATGATCCCGCCGACCAGCGCCTGGTCGGAGATCTTGAACAGCAGGATGAAGGCCAGCACGCCCAGGCCCACGCGGCCGCCAAAGCGGCGGAAGAAGTCGGCAAACGGCTCGACCACGCCCTCGCGCATCGCCGCCGCCCAGTTCTGCGCACGGATACGGATGACGTCGGGTTCGCGAGCCATAAGGTTGGCGATGATCGGGATCAGCATCACGCAGGCCATCACCCGGTAGACGTTGGGCCACACCGCGTGGTCGGCCAGCACCAGCGCCAGCGCGCCGGTCACGATCAGGGCCATGCGGTAGCCCAGCGAATAGGTGGCCACCAGCGCGCCCTGCGACTCGACCGGGGCGATCTCGATCCGGTACGCGTCCACGGCGATGTCCAGCGTCGCTCCGGCCACCGCAACGCTCAGGGTCAGGGCGATGAACAACGGCAGCGTGGCGGTACCCACCCCCGCCATCGCGAACAGCCCGCCCATGACCACCAGCTGGGCCAGCAGCAGCCAGCCGCGGCGCTGGCCGAGCCGGCCGAACAGCGGCAGGCGCCAGCGATCCACCAGCGGCGCCCAAAGGAACTTGAAGGAGTACGCCATGCCCGCGCTGGCGATCATGGTGATGTCCTTGAGCTCCAGGCCGTCCTCGCGCAACCAGTACGCCAGCGTCCCGGCCACCAGCAGGAACGGCAGCCCGGAGGCGAAGCCGAAGAAGAACATCGTCCACGCCGACGGCTCGGCAAACGCCTTCCACGCCGACGGCTTGCGCGCCTTGGCCGGCGAACTCACCCGCGCTCGCCCATGTCGAAGTCCACGGTAAACGGGGCATGGTCGGAGAAGCGCGGCTCACGCGCGATCGCGCAGCGGCGCAGCCGCGACGCGAGACGCGGAGTCACCAGCTGGTAGTCGATCCGCCAGCCTACGTTCTTGGCGAAGGCCGCGCCGCGATTGCTCCACCAGGTGTAGTCCTGGCCGTCGGGATGCAGGTGCCGGTACGCGTCCTTCCACGCCTCGGCGGCGGCTGCCGGCTCGCCACACAGCGTGTTGAGCCACTCGCGCTCGGGCGGCGTGCAACCGGAGTTCTTCTGGTTCGACTTCCAGTTGCAGATGTCCATTGCCGTGCGCACGATGTTCCAGTCGCCACACAACACGTAGTCACGGCCGCTGGCAAGCCATTGATCGAGGACGGGCTTGAGCCAGTCCATCACCTCGAACTTGAAGCCCTGGCGCAAGTCCCCGGAAGAGCCCGACGGGATGTAGAACGAGACCACGCTGAGGTTGCCAAAGCGCGCCTCGATGTAGCGGCCCTCCTCGTCGAAGGCGTCCCAGCCCAGCGCGGTGCGTACCTCGTCGGGCTCGCTCCGGCTGTAGATCGCCACACCGCTGTAACCTTTCTTCGTGGTCGCGTCGCGGAAATACGCGTGATAGCCGGCCGGCAGGAAGGCCGGGTCCAGTCCGTCGGGACCGCTCAGCTGATGCTCCTGGGCCTTGGTCTCCTGCATGCAAAGCACGTCGGCATCCTGTTCGCGGAACCAGTCGAAGAATCCTTTGCGGGCGGCCGAACGGATGCCGTTGGCATTGAAGCTGATGATGCGCATGGAGTACCGGAAGTGGGGGCAATGCGGGCGCTGGACCCGACGCGGAAGGATAGCGCAGCCCCGCAGTCGGCCGGGAGGACGCCCAACGCTGGCAGCGTGGCTGGTTATCATCGACGGCTGTTGATCCACTGGATGCCACATGCAGGACCACCGCGGACGATTCCTGGACCTGGCGCTGCGCGCCGATGCGCTGCGCTTTGGCGAATTCACCCTGAAATCCGGTCGTACCAGTCCGTATTTCTTCAACGCCGGCCGCTTCGATTCCGGCACGGCCCTCGCCGGACTGTCGACCTGCTACGCCGACGCCATCGATTCGGCGCGCGCCGACGGATCGCTGCGGGAGTTCGACGGCCTGTTCGGGCCGGCCTACAAGGGCATACCGCTCGCCACCGCGCTGGCCTGCGAGTATTCCCGCCGCGGCTACGACCTGCCGGTGACCTTCAATCGCAAGGAAGCCAAAGCCCATGGCGAAGGCGGCAGCCTGATCGGCGCGTCGCTGGAAGGCCGCCGCGTGCTGATCGTCGACGACGTGATCACTGCCGGCACGGCGATCCGGGAGGCCCTGCAGATCATCGGCGACGCCGGTGGGATCGTGAGCGGGATCGTCATCGCGCTGGATCGTCAGGAAGCCGTCGACCCTTCCGTCAGCCGACGCTCGGCGGCACAAACTGTCGCAACCGAGCACGCGCTTCCGGTGGTGGCGGTCGCCAGCCTGGACGATCTGCTGGCAATGGCCGCGGAATCGACCGTGCTGGCCGGGCAGCACGAGCGACTCCTCGCCTACCGCGAGGCGTATGGAAGCCGCTGATCGCGATGTCGCTGAGCGGCCGTCGTGCGCTTGGCCCGAGTCTTGCGTCTGTGTCTGCTGATCGTCCAAGGTAAAAGCCATGCAAGCTCTGTCCCGTACTTCCCTGCTCTCCTGCGCGCTGCTGTCGGTGGCGCTGGCGATGGTCGTGTCCCCGGCGTCGGCGCAGAAGAATGTCCAGGGCGGGAAGAAGATCTATTGCTGGGACGATCACGGCGAGCGGGTGTGCAGTGATGCCCTCCCCGCGAACGCGGTGGACAACGCGCGCACCGAGTTCAGCCCGACGGGCGTCGCAACGGCCCGCATCGAACGCGCCAAGACCGACGAGGAACGTGCGCTGGCGGAGATCGAGGCCAAGCGGCACGAGCGCGCGCAATGGTCGGAGGCCGAGCGGGCGCGGCGTGAGCGTGCGATGGTGGTGTCCTTCGCCAGCGAAGCCGACCTGGAGCGCAACTTCGCCAACCGGATCGAGCTGATCGACTCCAGCATCGAGACCTCGCAACTGGGCATCAAGGGTGCGCGGCGCAGCCTTCTCAGCCTGCTGCAGCGCGCGAGTGAGGCGGAACTGGAAGCCAAGCCGGTGGCCAAGACGCTCGCAGAGCGCATCAGCGTCCAGCACGAGTCGCTGCGCCGCCATCAGGAGCTGCTGGAACGCCAGGTCCAGGCCCGCGACACGATCGACCAGGAACTGGCGTCGGCGTTGGAGCGCTACCGCGAGCTGAAGGCGGCCAGCGGCGCATCCGGGCGCAGCTGAAGCCTGCGGCCTGTAAACGCGGGCCCGCTCGCCCCGGTAGAGCTCGCCCCGGTGGACCGCGGCCGACCTTCAGTCCGGCCAGGGGTCCTCAGAACGGCAACTGCAGGTCCGGATCCAGCGCCAGCAGCTGCTCGCGGAACGTGCCGGTGATGCGCGCCATGGCCTCGTTGCTGTCGGCATCAAAGCGCATCACCAGCACCGGCGTGGTGTTGGACGCGCGCACCAGGCCCCAGCCGTCCGGCCAATCCACGCGCAGGCCATCGATGGTCGACAGGCGCGCGCCGTCGAAGTCCGCCTCGCCCACGAAGCGCTCCACGAACGCGTGCGGGTCTCCCGCCGGTGCATCGACCTTGATCTCCGGCGTGGACACACCGTCGGGGAGCGCGTCGAGCACATCGCTGGGGCGCCCCGGCTGCGCGGCGAGGATTTCCAGCAGGCGCGCCGCGGAGTAGATGCCGTCGTCGAAGCCGTACCAGCGCTCCTTGAAGAAGAAGTGGCCGCTCATCTCACCGGCCAGCTCCGCACCGGTCTCGCGCATCTTGGCCTTGACCAGCGAGTGCCCGGTTTTCCACATCAGCGGGCTGCCGCCGTGGCGCAGGATGTAGCCCGGCAGGCGGCCGGTGCACTTCACGTCGAAGATGATCTGCGCGCCGGGGTTGCGCTCCAGCACGTCGGCGGCAAACAGCATCAACAGGCGGTCGGGGAAGATGTTGTGGCCGTCGCGGGTGACCACGCCGAGGCGGTCGCCGTCGCCGTCAAAGGCGATGCCCAGGTCCGCGTCCAGGCGGTCGACCATCTGGATCAGGTCGGCGAGGTTGTGCGGCTCGCTGGGGTCGGGGTGGTGGTTGGGGAAATTGCCGTCGATCTCGCAATACAGCGGCACCACCTCCGCGCCGATCGCCCGCAGAACCGCCGGCCCGAGTTCGCCGGCCACGCCGTTGCCCGCGTCCACGACCACCTTCAGCGGCCGGTCGATCTGGATATCTGTCGCTACCCGCTGGACGTAGTCATCGTTGATATCGCGCTGCTCCAGCGCGCCTTCGCTGTCGGCGACGTGCAGCCGCCCTTCGGCGATCCGCGCGTACAGCCCAGTGATCGCATCGCCTGAGAGCGTCTCGCCGTCGATCACGATCTTGAAGCCGTTGTAGTCCGGCGGATTGTGGCTGCCGGTGACCGATACGCAGGAACCGGCCTTCAGGTGGTACGCGCCGAAGTACACCAGCGGCGTCGGCGCCAGGCCGATATCGATGACGTCGCGACCGGCCTTGCGCAGGCCCGTGATGAGGCCTTCGAGCATGTCCGGCCCGGACAGGCGGCCATCGCGGCCGACCACGATCTCCCGCTGCCCGGCCTCGTGCATCACCGAGCCGATCGCGTGGCCGATGCGTTCGGCGACGCCGACATCGAGACTCTTGCCGACGATGCCGCGGATGTCATAGGCGCGGAAGATTTCGCGGTCCAGGATCACCGGGGCGACGGCCGCCGCCGCAGCGGCGAGCGGTACGGACTCGGTTGCCGGAGCCGCCAATGAATCGTCGCTCATCGATTCTCCCAGCGTCTGGCTGGAACCTTCATCGCTTTCATCCAGCGCGCTGCTGCGCCGGCGCGCCAACAGGCGGGGCCCGCGCCACGCCAGCAGCGCCAGCAACGCGAATACACCTGCGGCGATGAAGCAGGCGAGCGCGCCCAGGCCGAACGGCGCAAACGCCGGGTAAGGGATTCCCGCCGCGACCCGCAGGTTGCTCCCGGGGACGGCGGCGGCAAGTGCCTCGGCGCCGCCGGCCAGGCTGGCGTCGCCCCGCTCGACCAGGCTTTGGCGACCCTGGCGCAAGGCAAGGTACCCATCGCCGGGGAGGGCGACGGCGTCCACCGGGCCCGTGATCCGCTGCAAGGGCAGCAACACCAGTGCTACCGCACGAGCCCGCTCCTCATCGCCCACCGGCGCGGCCAGCGCCAGGCGCGAGGAGTCCCCGTCGCGCACGACCCACGACACCGGCTTGCCTTCCACCAGCGCCGCTTCCAGGGCCGCGAGCCGACCGTAGCTGCCGTCGGGCAGCGCGGCGTAGTCCTCGTCCAGTTGCGGCGACAGCACCGCCGGCTTGCTGGCGCCCGGCCAGCCCGCCGCCAGCAGCTCGGCTGCGCGCGCGTTCTCGCCACTGACGACTGCCGAATTAAAAGCGGGATCCGCGAGTTTGTCGGCAAACCGCTTGTGCTCCGACGCCAGCGCAGTGGCGATGGCCTGGACGGCCTGGTCGCGTGACTGCTCCACCGTCGCCCGCCGGCCGCCGTCGCGCTGCTGCTGCCAGCCGCTCCACGCAAACCACAGCGCCAGCAGCGCGCAGGCCACCACAAGCGCGGGCAGCAGCGGCTTGAGCGGCTCCAGCGCCACGAAAGTGCGCTTGGTCTTGGTATTGGGCATGGCGTTGTATTCCCCTGTTGATTGCAGACAGCGCGCTCAGCGCACGCCGGTATGGCCAAAGCCGCCGGCGCCGCGTTCACTGGTTTCAAATGCATCCACCACCCGCAGCTGCGCCCTTGCGATCGGCAGCAGAACCAGCTGGGCGATGCGATCCCCCGGTTGCATCGTAAAAGGCTCGGCGCTGCGGTTCCAGACGCTGATCATCAGCGGGCCCTGGTAGTCGGCATCGATCAGCCCGGTGCCGTTGCCCAGCACGATGCCGTGCTTGTGCCCCAGCCCCGACCGCGGAAGGATCACCGCGCACAATCCGGGATCGCCGATATGGATGGCCACGCCCGACGGAACCAGCGCCGAGGCGCCCGACGCCAGCTGCAGCGGCTCGTCAATCGCGGCCCGCAGGTCCATGCCGGCGCTGGCCGTAGTCGCGTAGGCGGGCAGCGGCCATTGCGTGCCCAGGCGCGGATCGAGCACTTTCATTTCAAGCATGTGTGGCATAAGTCCCTCGTTGAAAGCGTGCCGGGTGCGTCGCTCAGGATAATTTTCAGCGGGCGCTGTCGGTCGCGCGCGCGGCGGCCGGCAGTCGCTGGCAGATCAAATCGAGCAACTGACTGGCAAGTTCGTGTTTGGATGCCGGCCCCAGCGGCAGCGCCAGATCCGAGCCATAGATGACCAGCGCGTTGTCGTCGCTCTCGAATCCGGACCCCGCCACGCCCACGCGGTTGGCCGCGATCAGGTCGAGCTGCTTGGCGGCCAGTTTGCCGCGCGCGTGGCGCTCCACGTCCCCGGTCTCGGCGGCGAAGCCGACCACCAGTCCCGGACGGCGGGGATGGATCGCCAGTTCGCCGAGGATGTCGCGGGTGCGCACCAGCTGCAACGTCAAGCCGTCCCCGCCGGCTCCTTTCTTGATCTTCTGCGCGGCCACCCGCGCCGGTGTGTAATCGGCCACGGCGGCGGCGCCGATGTAGACATCCGCCGGCAACGCGCCGATCACGGCCGCGTGCATCTGCGCCGCCGAGCGTACGTCGATCCGAGCCAGCGAGCCGCTGCCGGGGCCGGGAGTCGCCAGCGCTACCGGACCGGCGATCAGGCTTACCCGCGCCCCGCGCGCCGCCGCGGCCGCGGCGATCGCAAAGCCCATCTTGCCGCTGCTGCGATTGCCCAGAAAACGCACCGGGTCGATGTCCTCGTAGGTGGGCCCCGCGCTGACAACCACGTGCCGACCGGCCAACGGAGCGCTGCTCATGCCGCACGCTGGGCGAGTGCTGCGACAATCTCGTCGGGCTCCAGCAGTCGCCCGGCACCGGTCTCGCCGCAGGCCTGGTCGCCCACGCCGGGGCCCAGGATCATGACCCCGCGACCGCGCAGCACATCGATGTTGGCGCGGGTCGCCGGATGCGCCCACATCTGCTGGTTCATGGCCGGCGCCACCGCCAGCGGCGCGTCGGTGGCCAGGCACAGCGTGCTGACCAGGTCATCGGCAAGACCGTGGGCGAGCTTGGCGATGGTGTTCGCACTCGCCGGTGCGACCAGGATGCGGTCGGGCCAGCGGGCCAGCTCGATGTGCCCCATTGCGGCCTCGGCGGCGTCGTCCCACAGGGTTGTGCGGACCGGCCTTCCCGAGAGCGCCTGGAAAGTCGTCGGCGAGACGAAATGCCCGGCGCTGGCCGTCATCGCCACCTGCACCTGGGCGCCGGCCTGGCTCATTCGACGGACCAGTTCGGCGGCCTTGTAGGCAGCGATCCCGCCGCACACGCACAACAGGATTTTCTGGTCGTGGAGCACTGGCACGTGAGGAAAACCCCTACGGTTTGGGCAATGGCCAGCTTACCCGATGCCACGCCGTCGGCCGATGCCGCCAAGCCTTGCGCCCAGCCATTCTGAATCCGTGGCTGAAGCGGGGACGGAGCGTGGTGATGCGGCTTCCCCGGCCCATCGCGACGTCTGGCTGGGCAGTCCGGTCCGTCCCCGCTTCGTTTTTCTTTCCGCCCGCTACCGCCAGGGCGATGCTTCACCGGTTGCGACAGGACGTCGCAAGGCGCGCACGCGCCACCAGCACAGGGATCGAGACGATGCACATACGTGATTGGCCGGCCGACGAACGCCCGCGGGAGAAATTGCTGGCGCGCGGTGTGGGTGCGCTGTCGGATGCCGAACTCCTCGCAATCTTCCTGGGCTCCGGCCTGCGCGGCCGCGACGCGGTCACCACGGCGCGCGAACTGCTGCAGGGCCACGGGCCGCTGCGCGCGCTGCTGGAGCGTCCACCGTCGCAATTGGCCAAGCTGCCCGGCCTGGGTCCGGCGCGGGCCTGCCTGCTCGCCGCAGCACTGGAACTGGGCCACCGGCACTTGTCGGCCGAGCTGGAACGCGGTGCGGCCTTGACCGATCCCCAGGCCGCCGGACGCTACTTCGCCCAGCGCCTGCGCGGACTGGAGCACGAAGTATTCGCCGTGCTGTTCCTGGACACGCGCCATCGCGCGCTGGCATTTGAAGAACTCTTCCGCGGCACCATCGACGGGGCGGAAGTACACCCGCGCGAGGTCGTCCGGCGCGCGCTGGCGCATAACGCCGCTGCGGTGATCGTGGGCCACAACCATCCCAGCGGAAATCCCGAACCCAGTGCGGCCGACCGTGCCGTGACGGCGCGCCTGAAACAGGCGCTGGCGCTGGTCGACCTGCGCCTGCTGGACCACTTCGTCATCGCCGACGGGCCGCCGGTGTCGCTGGCGGCGCGTGGCTGGGTCTGACGGCTGCGGCCGAAGCTCACTGCATCCGGTAACGGAAGTTGCCCTTCCTGTCGGCGGATACCTTGATTCGGGCGATCTGCTCGCCTTCGGCCATTTTCGCCAGTACCGACTCGGCGATTTCCGGCAGAAGGGTCCCGTTGAGGATGTTGTCGACGTTGCGTGCGCCCGAGTCGACCTCGGTGCAGCGCTGCAATACCGCCTCCACCAGCGCCTGGTTCCACTCGAAGACCGCCTTGTGGTTGGCTGCGATACGCTCGCGGATACGGCCCAGCTTGAGCTCGATGATGCGGGCCAGCACGTCGTCACTGATCGGGAAGAACGGCACCACCTTCATCCGCCCCAGGAACGCTGGCTTGAAGGTCTTCATCAGGACCGGGCGCAGCGCGTCGGCCAGGTCATCGGAGGATGGCAGCTCGCCGGCCGGAACGTTCAGGCAGGACTGCATGATCTGGCTGGAGCCGATGTTGCTGGTAAGGATGATCAGGGTGTTGCGGAAGTCGATCTCGCGACCCTCCGCATCCTCCATCTGGCCCTTGTCGAAGACCTGGAAAAACATCTCCAGCACGTCCGGGTGCGCCTTTTCGACCTCGTCCAGCAGGACCACCGAGTAGGGATTGCGGCGCACGGCTTCGGTCAGCACGCCGCCCTCGCCGTAACCGACATAGCCGGGGGGCGAGCCTTTCAGGCCGGACACGCTGTGCGCCTCCTGGTACTCGCTCATGTTGATCGTGATCAGCTTGCGTTCGCCGCCGTAGAGGATGTCGGCCAATGCCAGCGCGGTTTCGGTCTTGCCGACACCGGAGGGGCCCACGAACATGAAGACGCCTCGCGGCTTGTCGGGATCCTCCAGCTTGGCCGACGCGGTCCGCACGCGCTGGGCGACCGCGTCCAGCGCGTGGTCCTGGCCGATCACCCGCTCGCCCAGCAACGGCCCGAGAGTGCGCACGGTACGGATCTCGTCCTTCACCATCCGCCCCAACGGCACTCCGGTCCAGGCGCTGACGATCTCGGCGACCACCCCGCCGTCCACCTGCAGCGGCACCATCGGGGCCTCGCCCTGCAAGGCGCGCAGCTCGGCCAGCAGCAGGTCGAGTTCGGCAAGCCTGGGGTTGACGGCAGCGGGCGAATTGTTACGTGCCCCCTTGTTGGTCTTGCTGGATTTTGCCGCCTGGGGGCGGACCGCGACTGCGGTGTCACCGTCATCATCCCCGGCTGCGTCACGGCCATCATCGCCACCACCCGACGCCATTGCCGGCTTGCCGCCTGTCGCCGCCTGCGCGTCGGCTTCCAGTGCCTGGCGCAATTGCTGGATCTGCTGCGCCAGGGCGGTTTCGACCTGCAGGCGCTCGCGGCTGCGCTGCAGTACCTCGGTGGCCGCGGAGTGCTCCGCGGTCAACTCGGCCACGCGCTCCTGGTGGCGTGCACCGGCGACGGTTTCGCGGCGCAATGCAGCCAGTTCCGCGTCAAGCCGATCCAGATGCTTGACGGTGTCCTCGATGATCGCCGGCGTCGCGCTCTGGCCCAGCGCAACCTTCGCGCACGCGGTATCCAGCACGCTGACCGCCTTGTCGGGCAACTGGCGGCCACTGATGTAGCGGTGCGACAGACGCACCGCCTCGGTGATCGCCTCGTCCAACACGCGGATGCCGAAGTGCTTCTCCATCAGCGGCACCATGCCGCGCAGCATGGCGGCACACAGCAGCTCGGACGGCTCCTCGATCTTGACCACCTGAAAGCGGCGGGCCAGCGCGGCGTCCTTCTCGAAGTACTTCTTGTACTCCGACCAGGTGGTCGCGGCGATAGTGCGCAACTCGCCGCGTGCCAGCGCGGGTTTGAGCAGGTTGGCCGCATCGCTCTGACCGGCCTGGCCGCCGGCGCCGATCATGGTGTGCGCCTCATCTATGAACAGCACGATCGGATGCGGGCTCTTCTTGACCTCGTCGATGACGTTCTTGAGCCGGTTCTCGAACTCGCCCTTGACGCTCGCCCCGGCCTGCAACAGGCCCATGTCCAGCGTGTGCAGTTCGACGGCCTGCAACACGTCCGGCACGTCCGCCGCGGCGATCCGCAGCGCCAGCCCCTCCACCACCGCGGTCTTGCCGACCCCCGCCTCGCCGGTAAGAATGGGATTGTTCTGGCGCCGCCGCAGCAGGATGTCGATCATCTGCCGGATCTCGGCATCGCGGCCGATCACCGGGTCCAGGTGGCCGTCACGCGCGCGCCGGGTCAGGTTGGTCGTGTACTGGTCCAGGGCGGGTGTGCGCGACAGGCCGGGGTCCGCTGCATTGTCCTCACCGTTGGACTCCGCCCCCGCATCGGCAAAGCGGACATCGCCGGCTTCGATCGAGCCTTCGGTGAGCTTGGCGAAATTGTGCTTGAGCTCATCGCGCTTGATCCGGACGAACTGGCCCGAACCCCGGTACGCCAGCTGCGACAGGCCCGGCTCGGTCAGCAGGGCCAATAGCAGGTGACCACCGCGGATGCGCGTGGTGTGGGAGTCCAACGAGGCCAGCAGCCAGGCGTGCTGGAACAGCGTGGGCAGGTGCGGGGAAAAGACCGGCGTGCGCGTGTTGCCGGCCTTGAAGCGGCCGACTTCCGCTTCCAGGTCCTTGCGCAGGCTGTCCACGCCGATTCCGCTGCGCTGCGCGATCAGGGCGACATCGCCCTGCGGATGCTCCAGCAAGGCCAGGAAAAGGTGCTCCAGGTCGACCTCGTAGTTGCCGCGCGCCATGCACAGGTTGGCCGCGCGCTCGGCGGATTGGCGGCAGGTGTCGTTGAGCTTGCCGATCAGGGTTTTCAGGTTGGTATTCATGCGTTGCGATCCATGCGGTGTCGTCTCCAGGGCGGCGCTGTCGCGCCGTCGTCATTGCAGTGTGTGGATCCCGTAACGGGTATCCGAGCGCGGCGCCGGCGGCGGGCGCGAGCACAGGTAACTGTCGAAGCCCAGCTCGCAACCTGTCCCGGCCCGCAGGGCGATGCCGCGCAGATGCGCCGGTTTCAGGCTCAGTCGGACCTCGTATTCCAGGGTGCTGCCGGTCAGCAGGGTGAGCCACTTGGCCAGTGCCTTGGCCGCGCTGCGTCCGGGCAGGAAGCCGTCAAACTGCGTGCGGTCCAGCGGTCCAATCCACAGGCGCAGCTTCAGGTCACGTTGCCAGACGCGGTTGCCGGCGAGCGCCGTGCTGCCCAGCGCCGCGTTGCCGACGCCCAGCCGCGTCTGCTGCGCCTCGGGCACGCGGTACCAGGCGCCTACGAACTGCTCCACGCGCAGCGGCACCTTGAAGTAGTCCGCGAGGATCCGCTGCAGCATCACCGCCGACAACGGACGCTGGCGGATCGCACCGGCGTAGTGGGCGACGGCGTGATCGAACACGTCGCTGTCTTCGCCGCGCAGGCGCCCACGCAGGCCGTTCGTGCCCATGCCGGCGAGTGCCAGCACCAGCGGCAGGAAGCGCTCGTCGCCGTCCATTTCGAACTGCAGGCCCAGGCGGTACTTCTTCCACGCGGCGTAATGCAGGGCCACTGCGCGGTTGCCGAAGATATCCAGGAAGGCGCGGGCGGTGCGGTCGCGCTGGTAGGTTTCGCGCTCGGCGAGCGCCTCGGTGTAGTGCAGGGGCAGCACCCCATGGCTGCCCAGCATGCCCATGAAGGCCGGCGTCAGATGGACCTCGCCCAGTTCCTCCATGGTGATGGCGTGTTCGACCGCGGCGTCGCGGTCCAGGGCGGTTCCGTCGCTCGCATAGGCCTGGGCCGATTCGATCTGGCTGGCCGGGAACCCCAGTGACATTGATGTGCGAAAACGCAGGCTGCGCGACACCACCTCGCCGGGCCGCTGGCCCTGCTTGATGAACAGTCGCTCAAGGATCCGCAGGGCCTGAAAGAACTCGAAGCGCTGCGGTCCGGCGAGCAGCTGCTGGGCTACCCCAGGATCGATTCGCCGCTTCGCGGTTCGCATCGCATCAGTTCCTCGCCGTTGTCGGCAGACAGCACGGTCAGTTGGGTGAAGCTGTTGGCGTGCACATACAGCCCAAAGAAGTGGTCCAGCACACGGGCGAAGGTCGCAATGCCATGCCCGACAAAGGCGGCCTCGTCGATGCCAAGGCGGATCTCGATCCCGCGCACCACGCTGGCGAAATGCTTGCCGGGCAGCCATGCACTGGCGCTGCGGTGCTCCAGGGAGACAATGCCGTCGATCTGCCGTCCCGAGGTGCTGGTGCGCGCGATGTCGTACAGCCGCAGCATCTCCTTCAGCGCCGGCAGACCGTCCTGGCTCAGCGACAGATGGTTGAGCGAGAGATGCGAGACCAGTCGCCACTGCGCACCCCGGCCCCGCTCGAAGCGCATCGGTCGGGTGGGCTTGCGCAGCAACGCGATCGAGCGCGCGGGACCGCCGCCTTCCATGGTCAGGTCGCCGCCCTGCACGCCATAGGCGAGAAAGCTGGGAAGGTCGCGGTTGCTGCAGGTCAGCTCGAGGCTGACCACGTCGGTCCGCGGCTGGACCGGATTGAAATCCAGGTCGACGAACGACAGTTCGGTCTCGAACCCGGGGCTGCTGCGAGCGACCTGCTCATCACGATGGGCGAACCAGTAATGGCCGGACTCGTCAGGTAACTGGCCGTGTTGCAACGAATAGAACGGGCGGAACTCGGTCACCTTCTCGCCCTGGGCGGTCTGGCGGATCCGCTTGACCGAGTCGATCGACACCACTTCATAGGCAAACGCGCGCCGCGCATCCGCCACCACGGGATATGAGGTGCTGCGATGGGTCACCCGGATGGGCTCACCGTGCTGCGCAAACAGGTTCACCACCGGCGTGCAACCCAGCAGGATGTTGGTCGCCGAGAGCGATTCCAGGACCCGGGACACGGTCGCGTCCGCCGCCTGCACGCCCAAAACCAGATGAATGGTGAACGTTGCGCCGGCACTGCCGTGCAGAGGCCTCAGATCCAGGTCGAAGAAGCCGAACTTCTCCGGAAATCCGAACAATTCGGTCAGCAGCCGGTACGCCGGGTGCGACCGTTCGGGATAGTCGATCAGCGACTCGTCGGCGCCGAATCCGGCCTGGCTGAGCGGTGATTCCGCCAGCACTTTCCAGCGCCCGCTGCCGGCCGCTTCCAAAAAGGCGGCCCGCACGCCAAAAGCCAGGGTGTCACGCAATGCAGCGCAGAAGCTGGCCTCCCCTTCGGTGAACAGCCGCAGGGTGTCCAGCCCCAGTGCGGACAGTTGCTGGTGCTCGCCGAGCAACTCGAAGCTCAGCGATATCTGTCCCCCACAGCCTGGCGGCAGGCTGGTCGCCATGGGCACCTCGGCGATCGCGCGGTAGCGCGCTTCGCGCAGTCGGATCGGTGCCAGCACCACGTCGAAGGTGGAGCGAAAGCGGCAGCTGACACCGCGTACCGCGCGCGAGTGCAGCAGCGTGTCGCGCGGAATGTGGACCGGTGCACTGAGCTGGGCGAGCGCGGGCCCCATGTCGAAGCGGGCGATCGAACACGACGGGAACGGGCGCAGGTAGTGGGGGTACATGACCTCCAGCAGCGCCTCGGTGAACTCCGGGTAATCGTCCTCGATCTTCTTGTTGGTGCGCGCACTCAGCAGCGCGAAGGATTCGATCAGGCGCTCGACGTGCGGGTCCTGGCTGCCATCGGCGGACAGCAGCAGGCGGCCGGCGATCTTGGGGTAGCGCTCGGCGAACTCGCGGCCGTGGCGGCGAAGGTAGCCCAGCTCACGTTCGTAGAAAGGCAGCAGGTCTTCCATCAGCTGCGTCTCCGGTCAGGCCGCCGCACGGCGCAACCTGCTGACCGAGTACTGCAGGGTGCTGGGCTGCAGCATCGCGTCGAAACTGATCGGTTCGCGGGCAGGGCGCACGTCCAGGAGACCGTGGATCGAGAAGTGCAGGCCACCCACCGAGCGGCTGTTGCCTTCCAGGGTGACGCGGACGTTGTGCAGGCGCGGCTCGTGGCGGGCGATCGCCTGCTCCAGGGATCGGCATATCGCGGCACGGTCGTGGCCGTTGGCCAGGCTCATGGTGGAGAAGTCGCGCAACCCGTAGGTCACCAGCGAGTTGCGGCAATGGGGGAATTCCTTCAGGTCGTCCTCGGAAAAAGCGGCCCGGCTGTTGAGCAGGCCTTCCAGGTCACGGGCGACCGATTCCTTGTACTGGTCCAGCGAGATCGACTTGAAAATGCCGCTGGCAGCGGTGACGCGCGGTTGATCGTCGAACAGCTTTTCCAGAAGGCTGGGTTCGAATCCTTTCATGGTTCCCTGTCTGCCTACGCGCCACTGGCCGGACGCGGAGTGCAGCCCGGAAATACAATGCGATGACGACCGGCTGGCCGCCATCGCACCGACCCATCAGGGCTTTACGACCGTCAGACCCGGTAGCTGGGCGTGTTGTCGGTGTTGCTCCACTGCGCGACGGCCTTGCCGCCGACGCCGCCACCCTGCTTCTGCTGGGTGTAGGACCACTTGATCGCACCGAAGCTCAGCTGGACCTGCTCGGACGGCATGCCGTCATGGCCCATGCCGGTGGTGACGCGGTGTACCAGGACGTTCAGCAGTTCGATCGTGTAGTAGTTGATCGCCTTGCCGTCCTTGTCGGCGCGCATGAACTCGATGCGGGCCTTGGGGAACGTGGTGCCGTTGGCGCACGCCTGGAACAGGGCCGTCGATGCGAGGTCGATACGCTTGTTGATCTCGATCGGGGACATTTCCACGCGTGCCGCGGTGGTGCCGCCAGCGCTGGATGCAGTGGCCGAACGCGGCTGCAGGACATCCTGGTTGAAGGACTCGATCTCGATCCAGTCCTTGTGCTCGGAGTCCTTGGACTCGCCCTTGATGGTGTCAATGCTGAGGAATGCATGCTGCATGATCTGGTTTCCTTTTGTTCCGTTCTTCCGTGAGAGTCAGCACCGGGACGAACCCGGCGCAGTAGTTGCTGCCAACTTGATGGAACCAAAACGGCGGCCAGCCTGGCGGGATCTCTGCCCCGCGATGTCGACCGCCTTTCAGCACGCGAGTGGCGGTTACCCCTTGGCGCTGGCGGGAAGCTCAGCGACCAGGCGCAAGGACACCGACAGCTCGTCGAGCTGGAAATGCGGGCGAAGGAAGGACACCGCCCGGTACACACCGGGTTTTCCGGGCACTTCCGACACCTGCACCGAAGCCTCTCGCAGCGGGTATTGCGCTTTCGCTTCCTGCGTCGCGTTGTCATCCAACAACACGTACTGCGCAACCCACCGGTTGAGGAAATCCTCGACGTTACCGGCCGAGGCAAAACTGCCGATCTTCTCGCGCATCATTGCCTTGAGGTAATGGGCGACGCGGGAGACGGCAAACATGTACTGCAGTTGCGACGACAGCGATGCATTCGCATTGGCCGCGTCGGTGTTGTACTTCCTGGGCTTCTGCGCCGACTGCGCCCCGAAGAACGCGGCGTAATCGGTGTTCTTGCAGTGCACCAGGGGAATGAAGCCCAGGTCGGAGAGCTCCTTCTCGCGCCGGTCGGTGATCGCCACCTCGGTCGGGCACTTCAGGGCCACCTCGCCATCGTCGGTACGGAAGGTGTGGGTCGGCAGGTCCTCGACCAGGCCGCCACCTTCCACGCCGCGGATCGCCGCGCACCAGCCGAAGTCCTCGAAGGCCTTGGTCAGCCGCGCGCCGAACGCGTAGGCGGTGTTGCACCACAGGTACCTGGAGTGGTCGTTGCCGTCGACATCCTCGACATAGTTGAAGCCCTCCACCGTGGTGCCGTCCTTGGGGTTGTACGGCAGTCGGCCAAGGAAGCGCGGCAGGGTCAGGCCGACGTAGCGGCTGTCCTCGGAATCGCGGAACGACTTCCACTTGGCGTACTCGATGGTGTCGAACACCTTGGCCAGGTCGCGCGGCTTGCCCATCTCGGTGAAGCTTTCCAGCCCGAACATGTCCTCGCTGGCGGCGGCGACAAACGGAGCGTGGGCTGCGGCGGCGACATGCGACATCTGCTCGATGAAGTACATGTCCTCGGGCTGGCGGCCGATGTTGTAGTCGCCCAGCAGGGCGCCGAACGGCGAGCCACCGAAGGTGCCGAACTCCTCCTCGTACACCTTCTTGAACAACGCGCTCTGGTCGAAGTCGATCGCCGACTTGAAGTCCTTGACCACGTCCTTCTTGGGCGCGTTGAGGACCTTGATCTTCAGCTGCGTTCCGGTCGAGGTCTGGCTGCACAGATAATGCAGGCCGCGCCAGGTGGACTCCAATTGCTGGAACTGCGGAGCGTGCATCACCGCGGTCAGCTGCTCGGAGATCATCCGGTCCAGTTCGGCGACGCGCGCATCCAGGGTCAGGTTGAGATTTTCCGAGACCACCACGGTGCCCTTGAGCACCTCGCGGGCGAGCTCGGAGATGATGTCGCGGGCACGCTGGTGCTCGGCGTCGGATCGGGCGACCTTGCTCTGCTCGACGATCTGGTCGAGCAGTCCCGGCTCGGACGTGGTGGTCGCGGCCTGGGCGGGCGCCGCGCTTGCCTGGGTATTCATGGCATTACTCCTCGTCAGCCGGGTCGTCCTGGCCGAGCTGCCGCAGCTGCTCGGTATTGGCCAGGACATCGTTGAGCAGGTCTTCCAACTTCTCGTTGCCGGCCACCTTGTTGCGCAGGTCGGCGAGCTTGGACCGGGCTTCCAGCAGCTTGCGCAGCGGTTCGACCTGCTGCACCACCGCCTCGGGACGGAAGTCGTCGATCGAGTTGAACGTCAGCTCGACGGCGAACTCGCCGCCGTTGTCGGAGAGCTTGTTCGGCACCCGGAAGGCGGCGCGCGGCGCCATGCCGGAGATCACCTCATCGAAGTTGTCCAGGTCCACGTTGACGAACTTGCGGTCCTTCAGCTTCGGCAACGGCGCCTCGGGCAGGCCGCTGAAGTCACCCAGCACGCCGACGACGAAAGGAATTTCCTTCTGCTCGATCGCATCGCCCTTCTCCACGTCGTAGGTGAGCTGGACGCGCGGCGGACGCACCTTCTGCAGGCGCTTCTGGGTGCTTTCCTTCTTGGACATCTTCATCGTCTCCCTGACGATCACGTGCGAATTCGGAGGCTCAGTTGCCCATGCCACCGAAGGGGTTGGCGATATCCGAAGCACTCTTCGGCTTCTCGGCGGCCGGCGTCGCCGGCTTCGGCGGTGGCGTGCTGGCGCGTCGTGTCGGGGTGCGCGTGCGGGTCTTCGGGGCTGGCGGTGAGCCGCTGTCGAGGATGTTCTCGCCCATGGTGGCGCGCATGGTCGCAGCGAGGCGCTCGGCTTCGATGCGGGCCGTTTGCGACGCCAAAGCACCACTGCCCTGCAGCCGCTCCAGCGATTGCGACGCGATGCGCAGTCCGGAGACGGTCAAGACGCTGTCGGCGACCTGGTCGGCGGGATCGCGTTGCAGGACTTCTTCAGCAGCGACGATGGCGCGACCGTAGTTCCCGGCCTCGAATTGCAACTGGGCGATCCGCAGCCATGGCTGCTTGCTGGTGGGGTCGGCCTGGGCCGCTTCGTCGAAGCTGACCAGCGCCGACTCGACGCGGCCCGCCTTGACGGCGGCCTCCGCGTTCTCCAGCACCATCGCGTAGCCACCGGTCTTGGCCGGCATCGTGCTGCACGCGGCCAGGATCGGCACCAGCGTGGCAACGACCAGCACACGGCAGAAGACGGAATACGGGAACCGCTGCATCTCTCCACTCTCCTTGTGAACCGCGCACTTGGTGCGGCGGCCTGTCACTCCATGAACAGTACGAAGGCACTTGCTGCGCCTTCGACTAGATATAGTAGCCTACGCCACCGGCCGTCAAGCGGTTCGTTGGCGGCGGGTATTGTTGACCATGCATGGCTTGATGCCAAGTCGGCACATGCCGTCGCGTGTCGTGGGATCAAGCCACGGGTGCCGTGGCGGGGATATTCCCGGCATGGTGATCCAGGCATGGAGGCCCGAATTCACGAATGGAGTGGCACGCAATGGATGCTGGTTACCGCTGTTCCGATACGGATTCCCTTGAATCACCCTCTTCGCGCACACGGCCGTCGCGCCCGCCCATCAGCGCCGCGCGACGGCTTTGCTTGCTTCTCGTCACAGCCGCCTGTCTGGCGATCTCCGGATGCGCGAGCCAGGGCGCTGGCGTCAAACAGGCATTCGGCAAGACGCTGCAGGCGGTCGGCCTCAAGCAGGGTGAAGCGCAGTCCGGCGAGCTGCCCATCCGCCTGTATGCAGGCGACAACCTCAACACCGGAGACGATGGGCGAGCGGCCGCGCTGGTCGTTCGTGTGTACCAGTTGCGCAATGCCAAGCGCTTCAACGAAGCCGCCTTCGACGTGTTCCTGGACGAGCGGCGCGAGCACGACGTGCTCGGCGATGACCTCGTTTCGGTCACCGAATTCCTGCTCACGCCCGGCAAGCGACATGAAGTGCTGGAAGCGCTGGCCGACGATGGCAACCGCATCGGCGTTGTCGCACTGTTCCGTGCCCCCGCACCCACCCGCTGGCGGTTCACCTTCGACACCGGCCAGACCAGCGCCGAAGGCATTACCGTCGGCCTGCACGGCTGCGCGATGACCACCGCCTCCGCAGGACTGATCACGAAACTTTCGACGCCCGCGCACAGCCTGTCGTCCAGCCGCTGTGGACCGCTCGGAAGGTGATCCGGACGGCCGGGAGAGTTCTTCCACACATGGTGTAACCTGCCGGCGAACGCATGGAACGCCGGGATTTATCAAAGGATCGAGTGACGCATGACCGGGATGTCAAAGGTTTTCTGGGGCGAGGGCCTGTTCCTGCGCCCGCAGCACTTCCAGCGTCAGGACGCGTACCACGAGGCCCGCGTGCAGCGCATGGCCACCACCATCGCGCCCTATTCCTGGGGGTTGCGCCACGCCGAATTCGATGGCCAGGCCCTGGCCGCCGGGACCCTGCGCGCGCAGCAATTGTCGGTCGTGTTTCCGGACGGCGAGTTCTACAGCGCGCCCGGCGATGACCTGCTGCCCGAGGCAATGTCACTGGAAAGCCTGCCCGATGGGGTGCAGACGACCACCGTGCATCTGGCGCTGCCGCTGCTGAAAGAGCATGGCGGCAACTGCGCCGGCGCGCCCGACAGCGGCGGCAACAGCCGCTACATGCAGGCCAACCGGGCGACGACCGATCTGTACACGGATGCGGGCGAGGCCGAGCTGGCCTACCTGGGCAAGAACGTGCGCCTGCTGCGCGATGATGAGCCGCGCGATCCCTATGTCAGCGTGCCGGTCGCGCGCATCCGCCGCAGCGCGACCGGCGGCTTCGAGATAGACCCGGGCTTCGTAGCACCCAGCCTCAACCTGGGCTCCGCGCCGCAGCTGCAGCTGCAGTTGCGGCGCCTGCTGGACAGCCTGCAGGCCAAGGCGGACGCCCTGCACGGCCTGCACCGCGAGGCGTCCCAATCGGTGGTCGAGTTCCGCTCCGGCGACATCGCCTCGTTCTGGTTGCTGCACACCGTCAATGGCGCCTTTGCCGCGCTCTCGCACCTGTTCCGCCATCCGGGCCTGCACCCGGAGCGGTTGCATCAGGAGCTGCTGCGCCTGGCCGGCGGGCTGCTGACGTTCTCGCGCAGCCACACCCTGGCCGACCTGCCCAACTACCAGCACGCGCAACCCGAGGCCGGGTTCGAGCGCCTGTTCGAGATCATCCGCGCCCTGCTGGATACCGTGATTTCCGCGCGCTACTTCAAGATCGCGCTCAGCGAGGTCAAGCCGTCTTTCCATCTCGGCCGCCTGGATTCCCAGCGCATCGACGAGGATTCCGCGTTCTACCTCGGGGTCAGCGCGGACATGCCGGCCAACGAGCTGGTCCAGACCGTGCCGGTGCGATTCAAGGTCGGCGCGCCGGACGATGTGGACAAGTGCGTGCTGTCGGCTCTGCCGGGCGTGAAGCTGGTCCACGCCGCGCAGGTTCCCGGCGCCATCCCGGTGCGTACCGGCGCGCAGTACTTCGCCATCGAGGCACGTGGCCCGTTGTACGAGCGCATGCTCAAGGCCCAGTCGCTGATGATCTACGTGCCCTCGGGCGTGCGCGAGCTGAAGCTCGAGCTGATCGCCGTGGCGCCGTAACGCCGCCACCCACCACAACAGCACCCACGCCAGGCAGGACGCCATGAATTACCCCAACCCGCCGGTTCCCCACCGCATGCCCTCGCTGGGCCCGGCCCATGCCGGTGTGCCGCAGTCCGGCGCCGCCACTCCGCGCAGCCTGCTGGAGCTGATGGCCGACGGCTTCTACCTGTTGATGCTGCTCAAGCGCGGCCAGTTGCCGTCCAGCGAAAGCGGCTTCGTGGCCTCGATCCAGCGCTTCCTGGAAGGTGTGGAACGCGGCGCGGCCAAGCTGGACATCGCCGCCGAGGACATCTACGCGGCGAAGTACGCCTTCTGCGCTGCGGTGGACGAGGCGATGCTCGGCCAGCCCTCGTCGCTGCGCGAGGAATGGGAACGCAACCCCTTGCAGTTGCGCCTGTTCGGCGAGCACCTCGCCGGCGAGCACTTCTTCGACCGCCTGGAGGAGTTGCGCGCGCAGGGCGCGCCGCGGCTCCCGTCGCTGGAGGTCTACCACTACTGCCTGCTGCTCGGCTTCGAGGGCAAGTACCGTCTGGAAGGCCCGGAGAAGCTCGGCTATCTGGTCGCCCGTCTGGGCGACGAGATCGTCTACCTGAAGGGCAAGCGCACCGGCTTCGCGCCGCACTGGGCGCCGCCGGACCGGGTCACCCACGCGCTGCGCCGGGTCATGCCGCTGTGGGCGCCGCTGGCGTTGTTCGCGGTGCTCGGGCTGGGCGCGTTTTTCACCCTGCACACGATGCTGGCGCGGGACACCGGCAAACAGCTGGCCGGGTACCAGCAGGTCGTGCAGATGCCGGGCAAGACCGCACACGTGACCATCACCCTGCCCTGAGCGGGCCAATGCGGTGGCGGGTCTCCACTAGAATGGGCGGATGAACCTGTCCGCATGCCCCAAAGAATCCGACCACGACTTCGCGCGTGTCCGCAGCTACCTCACCGACCTGCAGGATCGCATCTGCGCGGCGATCGAGCAGGCCGACGGCAGCGCCCGCTTCGGCGAGGACAACTGGATCCGCGCCGAAGGCGGCGGCGGTCGTACCCGCATCCTGCGCGACGGCGCGGTGTTCGAGCAAGCCGGCATCGGCTTCTCGGATGTCTCGGGCAGCACGCTGCCGCCGTCGGCAAGCGCCAATCGCCCGGAGCTGGCCGGAGCGGCGTGGCGGGCGATCGGGGTATCGCTGGTGTTCCACCCACGCAATCCTTTCCTGCCGACCACCCATGCCAACGTGCGCCATTTCCGCGCCATGCGTAACGGCGAGACCGTCGCCTCGTGGTTCGGCGGTGGCTTCGACCTGACCCCGTTCTATCCCTTCGATGAAGACGTGCTGCACTGGCACCGCACCGCGCGCGAGCTGTGCGCGCCCTTCGGCGGTGACGCCCGCTATGAGGCGCACAAGCGCTGGTGCGACGAGTACTTTTTCGTCAAGCACCGCAATGAGACCCGCGGCGTCGGCGGGCTGTTCTTCGATGACCTGAGCGAGGACTTCCAGCGCGAGTTCGGCTACATGCGCGCGGTCGGCGACGGCTTTCTGGATGCCTACCTGCCGATCGTGGAGCGTCGCAAGGATGTCCCTTACGGCGACAAGGAGCGCCAGTTCCAGCTCTACCGGCGCGGCCGCTACGTCGAGTTCAACCTGGTGCTGGACCGCGGCACCCTGTTCGGCCTGCAGTCGGGCGGGCGCAGCGAATCGATTCTGATGAGCCTGCCACCATTGGTGCGCTGGGAATACGGCTACACGCCGGAAGCCGGCAGCGCGGAGGCCAGGCTGGCGGATTACCTGCGGCCGCGCGACTGGTTGAACGAGTTGGTTTGAGCCGGAACCGCGGGCAATAAAAAGCCCCGCAGGCAGGGGGGGCCGGCGGGGCTGGTGGAGCCAGGCCTGGGGAGGGGCTTTGGCTCCAGGATCACTCCAGGGGAGGGAGAGATCTGCGACAGGCGTTGCACCTGTCGCGAGCATATGACCACTTTCCACATTGACAGTTCGTGAAGATCGATGCCGGTGACCGATAAGATTCAGGAGCGATTCATTGGCCGAATGTCTTCGAACGTGCCGTTAAAATAACGTTATTCGAATGAACCGGGGCGAACTTTGCCAAAACGGCCCGGCAGCCATTCCCCAAGGGCCCGGAAGCGGGGGTTTAGCACCCCGGGGTGGGGCTTCCGCCCGATTCGGCCAACTCAGCTTCCAGGGGTCGCAAGCCGGTTAATCCTCAGTGCGCTTCATCCCAGTTGGCGCCCACGCCGCTTTCCACCAACAGGGGCACCCGCAATTGCGCGGCACCGACCATGCGCGCGACCACCTCCTCGAGCAGCGTGTCGACAAAATCGGCATCGACCTCGAACACCAGCTCATCGTGCACCTGCAGGATCATCAGGGCGCGCCCGGCGTGATCGGCAAGCCATGAGTGGATCTCGATCATGGCGCGCTTGATGATGTCCGCCGCGGTGCCCTGCATCGGCGCGTTGATCGCCGCGCGCTCGGCGCCGGCACGCAGGCCCTGGTTGCGGGCGTGGATGTTGTCCAGATACAGGCGGCGGCCGAACACGGTCTCCACATAGCCGCGCTCGCGGGCCTGCTCGCGGGTGCGGTCCATGAACTCGCGCACGCCCGGGTAGCGGGCGAAGTACAGGCCGATGTAGTCCTGCGCATCGCCACGGGACACGCCCAGCTGCTTGGCCAACCCGAACGCGCTCATGCCGTACATCAGGCCGAAGTTGATCGCCTTGGCGGCGCGGCGGTCGTCGCTGCTGACGGTCTCCAGCGTCTTGCCGAACACCTCGGCGGCGGTCGCCTTGTGGATGTCGGCGCCGGCCGCGAATGCACGCAGCAGGCCCTCGTCGCCCGACAGGTGGGCCATGATCCGCAGCTCGATCTGCGAATAGTCGCAGGCGACGATGCGCCGGCCCGGCGGGGCGACGAACGCGGTGCGGATGTGGCGGCCATCGACGGTGCGGATCGGGATGTTCTGCAGGTTGGGGTCGCTGGAGGCCAGACGTCCGGTGGCAGCTCCCGCCTGGTGGTAACTGGTATGGAGCCGACCGGTGTCGGGGTTGATCATCTGCGGCAGCTTGTCGGTGTAGGTGCCGCGCAGCTTGGCCAGGCTGCGGTAATCCAGGATCACACGCGGCAGCTCATGCAGGTCGGCGATCGCCTCCAGCGCCTCCTCGTTCGCCGAGGGCTGGCCCTTGGGCGTTTTCACCATCGCCGGCAGCTTGAGCTCCTCGAACAGCAGCGCGCACACCTGCTTGGGCGAATCCAGGTTGAAGCTGCGACCGGCCAGCTCGGTCGCCTTCTGCTGCGCCTCCAGCATGCGCTTGCCCAGGTCGGCCGACTGTTTTCGCAGTTCGTCGGCGTCGACCAGCACGCCGTTGGCCTCGATGCGTTCCAGCACCGGCACCAGCGGCATCTCGATCTCCCGGTAGACCTTCTCCAGTGCGGGCTCTTCGGCCAGCTTCGCCGACAGCACGCGGTGCAGGCGCAGGGTGATGTCGGCGTCCTCGGCGGCGTAGTTGACGGCATCGTCGACCGCCACCTGGTTGAAGGTGATCTGCTTGGCGCCCTTGCCGGCGATGTCGGTGTACTTGGTGGTCTCGTAGCCCAGGTAACGCAGGGCGAGTGAGTCCATGTCGTGGCGGGTGGCGGTGGCGTTGAGGACGAAGCTCTGCAGCATGGTGTCGTCGGCGTAGCCGCCGATCGGTACGCCGTGCCGACGCATGACGTGCATCTCGTACTTGCCGTGCTGGCCGATCTTGCGCTTGCCCGGATCGGTCAGCAGCGGGCGCAGGGCGTCGAGCACCTCGGCGCGGTCCAGCTGCGCCGGTGCGCCCGGGTAGTCATGACCCAGCGGGATGTAGCAGGCGCGCCCGGTTTCTACCGCGAAGCTCAGGCCCACCAGATTGGCGCGCATGGCGTCGAGCGAGTCGGTCTCGGTGTCGAACGCGAACTCGTCGGCGTCCTGCAGGCGGGCAATCCACGCATCGAGCTTTGCGCGGGTGTCCACGCACTCGTACTCGCCGGGGGCGGACAGCGCGGGATCAGGCGCCTCGGACACGGCCGTGTTGTTGCGCGCGTAGCCGGCGGCGGTGTTGCGCACGCTGCCGGCATCGGTCGCCGCATCGCCCCGGCCATCGCCGGCATCCCCGGGATCCCCGCCCAGGTCACGCAGGGCCTGCTTGAAGCCATAGCGCGCGTACAGGCCGCGCAGCTCCTCCACGTGCTGCTCGCGCAGGACCAGTTCGGTGGGGCTGAGACCCACGTCGACATCCAGCTTGATCGTGGTCAGGGTGCGGTTGAGCGGCAGGCGGTGCAGCGCGGCGCGCAGGTTCTCGCCGATCTTGCCCTTGATGCTGTCGGCGTTGGCGATCACGCCATCCAGGGTGCCGTGCTCGGCCAGCCATTTGGCCGCGGTTTTCGGGCCGCACTTGTCCACGCCGGGGATGTTGTCGATCTTGTCGCCCATCAGCGCCAGGTAATCGACGATCTGGTCCGCGCGCACGCCGTGCTTTTCGATCACCGCCGCGTCGCTGTCCATGCGGCTGCCGCTCATGGTGTTGACCAGCGCGATACCCGCGCGCGGCGCCCCGTTGTCATCCTGGCCACTGCGCACCAGCTGGGCGAAGTCCTTGTCGCTGGTGGAGATGGTCACGTCGATGCCGGCATCGGCCGCCTGCACCGCGAGCGTCCCGATCACGTCATCGGCCTCGACGCCGTCGATGCGGATGATGTCGATACCCAGTGCGTGCACGATGTCGCACATCGGCTGCACCTGCGGCCGCAGGTCATCGGGCATCGGCGGGCGGTTGGCCTTGTACTCGGGGTCCAGGTCGTCGCGGAAGGTCTTGCCGGGGGCATCGATCACGAACGCGATGTAGTCCGGGTTTTCCTTCAAGGTGGCGCGCAGCATGTTGACCACCCCGAACAGCGCGCCGGTCGGCTCGCCGTCGGCGTTGGTCAGTGGCGGCAGCGCGTGGAAGGCGCGGTAGAGGTAGCTGGAACCGTCGATCAGAACGAGTCTTTTCATGCGTCGATTCTACTTGCCATGCCGGTAACGGCGGCTCACCAGCTGCGCAGCGCGCTCTTGCGGGGTTTTGCCGTCCCGCCCACATGCACGCGCGGTATCCTGAATCGTGTCCGGCCTCGCGCCGCCACCCTTGTCTCAATCGAATGGAGAGTGCGCCATGCGTATCGTCCCGACCCTGTTGATCGCGCTTTCCCTCGCGCTGGCCGGCTGCACCACCACCGGCGGCCAGCCGGACCCGAACGACCCGACTGCGGACCTGCGCAATGCGGAGGTGATCGAGAGCGTGCAGGACAACGGCGATGTGATCCAGGAATACCGGGTCAACGGCCAGCTGAAAGTGGTCAAGGTCACCCCCCGCCGCGGGCCGACCTATTACCTGATGGACGACGATGGCGACGGGTTCCCGGATGAGGCGTCCGAGGATGCCAAGGTGTACTGGAAACTGTTCGAGTGGAACTGAGGGTCTGATGCCGGTCATCCGGACCGTCGTCACCAGCGACGAGCTGCGCGCGGCGTGGCCGGTGGTCGCCCAGTTGCGTCCGGAGCTGGACGAGCAGCGCTTCGTGACCCAGATGCAGCGCCAGATCGCCGACGACGGCTGCCGCGCCAGCGTCCTCTATGACGACCAGGGAGTGCCGCGCGCGTTCGCGGCGTGGCGGGTGATGGAGATGCTCGCGGTCGGACAGCACGTGTACGTGGATGACCTGATCACCGATGCCGATTCGCGCAGCCGCGGCTACGGCAAGGCGATGCTGGACTGGCTGAAGGGGGAGGCGAAGCGGCTGGGCTGTGTGCGCCTGCAGCTGGATTCGGGCACCCAGCGCCAGGACGCGCACGCGTTCTACCTCCGCGAGCGCCTGCGGATCGAGGCGCTGCATTTCGGCATCGAACTGACCTAGGCCGCGCCGCTACCGGGACCGGCCTTGCGAAACGTCAGATTGATCCGCTGCGCGCCCAGTTGCGGGTGCACGCCCGGGGCGACCGGCATCACGCCGTGGAAGCGTAGACGGTCCACCCCGCCCCAGACCACCACGTCCCCATGGGCCAGCGCCACGCGCACCGGACGGTCGCTGCGCGCCAGGCCACCGAACAGGAAGGTGGCCGGCAGTCCCAGCGATACCGAAACGATCGGCTCGGCCATGTCGTGCTCGTCGCGGTCCTGATGCAGGCTGAGCCGGGTGCCGGGCCGGTAGCGGTTGATCAGGCAGGCATCCGGTTGGAAGTCGGGGAAGCCGGCGGCAGCGGCGGCCGCCATCGCCATGTGCAGCATCGGCGCCGGTAGCGCTGGCCATTCGCGACCGCTGGCGGGATCGCGTGGGGCGTAGCGATATCCCCGACGATCGCTGACCCAGCCCAGCGCACCGCAGCTGGTGGTCGCCACCGACATCGCCAAACCGCCCGGCGTGGTCATGTGGCGGAAGGGAGCCGCGCGGATGACGTCCTTCAATGCCGGCAGCAGATCGTCGATCGCGGCCAGGGCGAAACCGTGCAACAACCACGCCTGCCCGCCCATCCGCAGCCGGGTCCCGGCATCCAGCGCGGCGAAGAGGTCGGCGCCCATCCCGCCGGCCTTGCGGTCAGGGTGCCAGCGCGGGCTCGCCGGCGACCGGCTCGACCCGCACGCAGTTGCGGCCGGCTGCCTTGGCGGAGTACAGCGCCCGGTCCGCGGCCGCCAGCAAAACCTCCGGCTCGCCGCCGGGCACCGGAACGACGGTGGCCACGCCGACACTGACGCTGATCCTGCCAAGGTCACTGTCCGGATGCGCGATCGCCAGCTCGGCCACCGCCTGGCGGATGTGCTCGGCGACGATCGCCGCACCGTGCGCGTCGACATGCGAGAGCAGGGCTGCGAACTCCTCGCCGCCAGTGCGCGCCACCAGGTCGCCGGGGCGGGAGACGCAAGCTGCCGCCGCCTCGGCGACCTCACGCAGCGCATCGTCGCCGGCCAGGTGGCCCTTGCTGTCATTGAAGCGCTTGAAATGGTCGATATCGAAACTGACCAGCGACAGCGGGGAACCGAGGCGCGCGCAGCGGCTCCACTCGTCCTGCAGGCAGTCGTCGAAATGGCGGCGGTTGGCAATACCGGTCAGGCCGTCGACCCACGCCAGGCGTCGCAACAGGTCCGCCTGCTGTTTGAGCGTGAGGTGGGCGCGCACGCGGTGACTCACGGTGCGCGCGTTGAACGGCTTGGTGATGAAGTCCACCCCGCCGGCATCCCAGCACGCGGCCTCGCCGTCCGGGTCGTCCACGCCGGTGACGAAGATCACCGGGATGTCGCGGGTGGCCGGATCGGCCGCCAGGGCACGACAGACCGCCAGGCCGCCCGGCTCCGGCATCACCACGTCCAGCAGCACCAGGTCCGGCGGCGTGCGCCGGCAGAACGCCAGCGCCTGTTCGCCACCCGTCGCCATGAACATGTCGTGCTCGTCCTCGAACAGGCGGTGCAGGGTGAGGATGTTCGTGGGCTGGTCATCCACCACCAGGATCCGGGCACGCCGGCCGGTGACCAGCGGCGTCGATGGAATTCGCTCGGCTGAGCTCATGGGCGGTCCTTCTGCAGCAATGTGTCGACCCGCTCCACTGCCGATGCGAACGCCAGGTTGGCGAGCGCGTCATCGATCTCGGCGGCGGCGGGCGGGTCATGATGCGCAAGCGCCTGGCGAAGGCCGGTGAAGGTGTCCAATGCCGTCAGGCTGGAGGCCGCGAGCAGCTTGCGCAACTCGCTCAGGCCGGCTGTCAGATCTGCCGGCAGCGGACCGTCCCGCACAGGCGCCTGCGGATCGGCCTGCGTTGACGTGGGGTTCCCGGCGCCGGGACGGATGCGGGTGATCTCGGCGATGACCGCGTCGATGGCGCTGCCGATCGCGGCCAGGCTCGCCTCGTCTGGCAGTTCGCCCGCGGTAGCTTCTGCGGCGACCGCGCGGTTGGACACGCCGCGCGCCAGCAAGGCCAGTTGCTCGGCGCCGGCAATGCCGGCCAATCCATAAAGTGTGTGCAGGTGGCGCAACACGGCTTCGCGATCACCCGCGGCGTGAGCCGAGAGCAGCGACAGGTGCACGTTTCGGGCGGCACTGGCGAAGCGGTCCAGATTGCCGTCCAGCGCGGCCTGGTTTCCGGCAAAGCGCTGCAGCGTCGCCGCCACGTTGAGGACTGCAGCGACCTGTTGGCGGGAATCCGCGCGATGGCTGGCGGAGGTGCCCGGCGCGGAAGGCGCGGTCGGGAGCCCCGGTTTGTAGCCGCCCGCGGACTCATCGTGCGCGACGCTGTGTGTCCAGTGGCGCAGGCGTGCGATCAGGTCATCCAGATCGAAGGGCTTGCCGATGTGATCGTTCATCCCGGCGGCGAAACTCGCTTCACGGTCACTGGCCTGGACGTTGGCGGTCATCGCCACGATCGGAAGCGCGTCAAAGCCCGGCATCGCCCGGATCCGCCGGGTGACGGTGTAACCGTCCATGTCCGGCATCTGGATGTCCATCAGGACGACGTCGTAGCGGGTCGGCTCACCCGCCAGCAACTGCAGCGCGATCGCACCGGCACTGGCGATGGAAACGTCCGCGCCCTCCGCCGAGAGCAGCTCATCGACCACCTGCTGGTTGGCCGGGTTGTCCTCGACCACGAGGATCCGCATTCCTTGCAGGCGGTGCACCTCAGGCAGCGCGGCTTCGCCACCCGTTGCCCCGTCGTGCGCATTCACTCCGGCCACCGCATCCAGCAGCATCGATACCGTCACCGGTTTCATCAGGAAGCCGTCAAGCGCTGAGGTCTCCGCCGCGCTGCGCTCGCTGAGCAACTCGCGGCCGTGCGCGGTGACCATCACGATCAGCGGCTCGGCGCCATTGCTGCGCCCGGCGCGGATGCGCTGGCTGGTCTCCCAGCCATCCATGCCGGGCATCCGCCAGTCGATGAACACCACGCCATATGGCTGGCCGGCGGCGCGCGCGGTCTCGATATTGTCCAGACCTTCCTGGCCGCCGGCGGCGACGTCCACCTGCCAGCCCAGCGACAGCAGCATCTCGCGGATCGACTCGCGCGCACTGTCGTTGTCGTCCACCACGAGCGCCTTCATGGGTTCCCGCACGCCTGCCCGGACGGCGGCCGCGGCCCCGTCTGCGTGCGTCGACGCGCCTTCGGGGATCTGGAAGCCGAGGGTGAAATGAAAACGGCTGCCCATGCCGCGCTCGCTGTCCACGCCCAGCTCGCCGCCCATCAGGCGAACCAGCTTGCGACTGATCGCCAGGCCCAGCCCGGTGCCACCGAAGCGTCGGGTCGTGGAAGCCTCGGCCTGGGTGAAGCCCTCGAAGATGCTCTCCAGCTTGTCGCTGGCGATGCCGATGCCGGTGTCGCGCACCTCGAACCGGATGCTGACCTGCTGTCCGTCCCGCGAGGCCACCCTGGCGCTCACCACCACCTCGCCATAGTGGGTGAACTTGACCGCGTTGCCGGCCAGGTTGATCAGCACCTGCTGCAGGCGCAGCGAGTCGCCCATCAGCTGGGACGGAATCGCCGGGTCGAGGTCGTAGACGATCTCCATGTCCTTGTCGCCGACATTGCTGCCCAGGATGGTGGCGAGGTTGCGCAGCAGCGGGTCGAGCGAGAATTCCTGCGATTCCAGCAACTGGTGGCCGGCCTCGATCTTGGAGAAGTCGAGGATGTCGTTGAGGATCGCCAGCAGGGTGCTTGCGGCCTGCTCGGTATTGGCGGCGTAATCGCGCTGGCGCGCATTCAGCGGCGTGCGTTGCAACAGCTTCAGCATGCCCAGGATGGCGTGCATGGGAGTGCGGATCTCGTGGCTCATGTTGGCCAGGAAGTCGCTCTTGGCGCGGCTGGCGGCTTCGGCGTCGGCCACGGCGCTCACCATCGCCGTCTCCGCCGTGCGCTGCACGGTGATGTCCTCCACGATCGACCACACGTAGCGCTCGTCCTCGATGTCCAGCGTCATGCCATTCAGGCGCACCGGCACGTGGGTGCCGTCCTTGCGCAGGAAATGCTTCTCGTAGGGACCGTAACTGCCAGTGCGATCCAGCGTTGCCTGGACGCGACGTTCCTGGGCCGCGTATTCCTTCGGTGTAATGGCGCTGTGGTGGAGGTTGCGAAGCTCGGCGGGCGGATAGCCGAGCAGTTCCTGGAAGGCCGGGTTGAATTCCACGAACGCGCCGCTGCTGTCGGTCAGCACGATGCCCAGCGGGGACAGTTCGAACAGGCCACGCAATTTGGCTTCGCTGAACTTCAGCGCGGCCTCGCGTGCCTTGCGCGCGGTGAGGTCGACCGCGATGCCGAGATAGCCGAGCAGGCCGCCGTCGTCGCGGCGCAGTGCGCTGATGGTGACCAGGGCCGGGATGCGGCGACCGCTGGCGGCCACGTACGTCCATTCGCCGGCTTCGGGCGCCTCATGCGCACGTGCAATCAGTGCATCGAAACCTGCTTTGACCGGCCGGCCGAGTTCGGCCTCGCAATGCATCGCGCGGATCGCCATCTCGTGCGGGTCGTGGAAGCGCTCGACGCTGCTGCCCAGTGCGGCATCCGACGCCACGCCCAGCATCTGCTCGGCGGCGGGGTTGAACAGGGTGATCGCACCGTCGGGGTCGGTGGCAATGATCCCGTAGCCGGCGTTGTCCAGCACCGCGCGGCGCAGGGCCGAGGACGCTTCCAGCTGCGCGGTACGGACCTGGACCTGCCGCTCCAGGTTGGCATTGAGTTCCTGCACTTCACGGGCGCTGCGATTGCGTTCGCGGATATCGCGGATGGTCATCGCCACCCCGGCCACGCCGCGCCTTGCGCTGCGTATGGGCGCCGTCGTCAGCTCCACCTCGATCAGGTGGCCGTCCTGGTGGCGGCGAACCGTCTCCAGCGCCACCACCGGCTCGCCTGCCAGTGCCGAGTCCATGATCCGGGCGTCCTCGCGGATCTGCTCGAACGGCACGATCAGTTCGACCAGGGCAACGCTCAGTGCCTGCTCGGACTCGTAGCCGAACAACTGGGTCGCCGCTGCATTCCACTCGGTCACGCGGCCGTCGGCATCGGTGGCGATGATGGCGTCATGCGAGCTCTCGGCGATCGCCGCCATGCGCGCGCGGCGGTTGAAGACCCGCAGGCGACGCTCGCGCGCAGACAAGCCCAGCAGCAGGATCAGTGCCAGCAGCGATGCCGCGCCCAGTGTGGTGGAAGCAACGGTCAACGGCGAGGTGATGTTCTGGCGGGCGAGCAATTCCCGGCTGGGGTGGATCACCAGTTCCCAGCGACGGCCGTACATCGGCAACTGGCGGTGTCGGTCGAAGGCGACCGCGGCCGTTGCGCCTTGCGCCGGCAGCGCATTGAGCACAACCGGAGCTTCGGGATCGGTGACATCGCGCAACTCCACCGAATAACTGCGATCGGTGCTCCCGCCAAGGAACTCACCGGTAACCAGCGGCGCAAACACCCAGCCGGTGGCCAGCGCAGCGCGTTGCTCCGGCGGCGGTGTCACCCCGCCGCGGTACACGGGCAACAGCAGCAACATGCTGTAGCCGGCCTCCCCGCGCGACTGGACCAAGGTGATCGGCCCGGTCAGCGTAGGCTGGCCGCTTTCCAACGCGGCCAGCGCGGCCTCGCGTCGCGTCGGCTCGGACGCGATGTCCAGCCCCAATGCGGGATGGTTACGCTCCAGGGGCTCGATATAGGTGACGACGAAGCGGTCACCGTCGTTGGGACTCAGCGATTGGATGGCGAAATCCCGGGTGCCCCCTTCGCGCTGCCCGGCAAGAAACGCCGCTTCCCGGGCGGGCGTAACGCGTTGCACATAGGCAAAGCCACGGGCACCGGGGAACTCGGCGTCGATATCGCGCGACATCACATAGTCGCGATAACGCTGGCGCGCTTCCGGGGTCGCCCGGCCGTCACCTGGCACGGCGCCCCGCGTTCCGCGCAAGCCGTACTCGTAGAGCTTCATCCGTCGCTGCAGTTCACTGCTGGCACTGTCGGCAACGGCGTCGACCGCCGCCCCCATTGCCTTGATCTTCGCGTCGTGCTGGCGGATGCCCAGCGCGCCCGCGGCGACCAGTCCGACCAGAAACACCGCGCTGGGCAGGATCATCGACAGCCGCACCGGCTTGCGGCCCTTTCCGGGCGTGGGTGGGTGCCGCGCCGGTGTGGCAGCCATGTCTAGGCGGGACTCAGGTTGGCGTAGGACAGCACCAGCCATTTGCTGCCGGCATCGGCGAAGTTCACCTGCACCCGCGCGTGGGCACCGGCGCCTTCGAAGTCGGTCACCACGCCGGTGCCGAACTTGGGATGGCTGACGTTGGCGCCCAGCGGCAGCGGCGGAGCTTCGATGGCGGCGTGGCCGAGGTCGCGGCGCGGGGCGCTGTTGTACATCGGACGCGAGACCTGCAGCTTGGGCCGCACCTCGTGCAGCAATGCCGGCGGGATCTCGCGCAGGAAGCGCGACGGGATGCCGTACATTTCCTGGCCGTGGATGCGCCGCGCCTCGGCGTGGCTGAGCACGAGCTTCTCGCGGGCGCGGGTGATGCCGACATAGGCCAGCCGGCGCTCCTCCTCCAGCCGCCCGGCCTCTTCGATGGAGCGGTGGTTGGGGAACAGGCCCTCCTCCAGCCCGGCCAGGAACACCAGCGGGAATTCCAGCCCCTTGGCGCTGTGCAGGGTCATCAGCTGCACGCCGTCCTCGCCCGCCTGGGCCTGGCCCTCGCCCGATTCCAGCGACGCGTAGGCGAGGAAGGCAACCAGCTCGGGCATCGCCTGCGCGTCCTCCTCGTCGGCGTGGACGAAGCGCGAGGCAACCGATACCAGCTCGTCCAGGTTGTCGGTGCGCGAGTCCAGCGTGCCCCTGGATTCGCGCGCGTAATGCTCGCGCAACCCGGAGCGCAGCAGGACGTGGTCGATCTTCTCCTGCAGCGGCATCTCCGCGATGTCGGCCTCGGTCGCCTCGATCAGGGTGATGAAGCCGACCAAGGCATTGCGCGCACGCGCCGCCAGCAGCGTGTCACCGGTCAGCGTGCGCGCCGCGTCCCACAGCGGGATCGCCCGGTCGCGTGCGCGCCGGCGGACCTCGTCCAGGGTGCGCTCGCCGATGCCGCGAGTGGGCGTATTGACCGCGCGCTCGAAGGCGGCGTCGTCACTGCGGTTGGCGACCAGGCGCAGGTAGGCCAGGGTGTCCTTGATCTCGGCGCGCTCGAAGAAGCGCTGGCCGCCGTAGACGCGGTAGGGTACCTTTTCCGCCAGCAGCTGCTCTTCAAAGGCGCGCGACTGGGCGTTGCTGCGGTACAGGATCGCCACGTCGCCGTGGCTGCCGCCGTCGCGCACCCACTGGGCGAGCCGCTCGACCACGAAGCGCGCCTCGTCGATCTCGTTGTAGGCCTGGTAGACGTCGATCGGATCGCCGCCGCCGCTGTCGGTCCACAGCTTCTTCCCCAGCCGGTCGGGGTTGTGCGCGATCACCGCGTTCGCCGCATCAAGGATGTTAGCGCTGGAGCGGTAGTTCTGTTCCAGCCGGATGGTCTGCGCGCCCGCGCTCCCGGTCTTGCCATCGACGCCGAAGTCGTTGAGGAACTTCTGCATGTTCTCCACCTTGGCGCCGCGCCAGCCGTAGATCGACTGGTCATCGTCACCGACGGCGAAGACCTTGCCGGTGTCACCGGCGAGCAGGCGGATGAAGCCGTACTGGATGGCGTTGGTGTCCTGGAACTCGTCGACCAGGATCTCGCCGAAGCGGTGCCGGTAATGCGCCAGCAACGCCGGGTTGTCGCGCAGCAGCTCGTGGGCACGCAGCAACAGCTCGGCGAAATCCACCAGTCCGGCGCGGTCGCAGCGTTCCTGGTAGGCCTCGTAGCAGCGCCGCATGACGTCGGTCCACTGATCGCCAGGGTCTGGTTGCAGATGCTGCGGCCGCCGACCCTCGTCCTTTTGCGCGTTGATCCACCAGACGATCTGGCGCGGCGGGAAGCGGGTGTCGTCCAGCTCCAGCGCCTGCACCACGCGCTTGACCAGCCGCAGCTGGTCGTCCGAATCGATGACCTGGAAGGCCTCGGGCAACCTGGCTTCCTGCCAGTGCAGGCGCAGCAGGCGATGGGCGATGCCGTGGAAGGTGCCGATCCACATCCCGCGAACGCCGCTGGGCAGCTGCGCATCGACGCGGTGGCGCATCTCGGCGGCGGCCTTGTTGGTAAAGGTGACGGCGAGGATCCCGTGGGTCGGCACGCCGAAGACTTCATTGAGCCAGGCGATGCGATGGGTCAGCACCCGGGTCTTGCCGGAACCGGCGCCGGCGAGGATCAGGTAGTGGCCGGGCGGCGCGCTGACCGCGTCGCGCTGGGCGGGGTTGAGCGCGTCAAGCAGGTGGGAGACATCCATCCGCTCATTCTACCGGTGGTGCCCGCCCTCGCTCGTGGACGCCTCCGCCGTGGCGGTTTCGCCCTGCGGGTCGAGCATCAGCCGGCGCAACTCGGCTTCCAGCTCTTCGATGCGCAGGCCGATGCCGGCGGTCGCGGTGGTGTCCAGGTGACCGAGGCCGTCCAGCAGCTGCGCCAATCCATCCAGGCGGAGCTTCTGGTCGCGCAGGTACTGGGTGCGGAACGGGCTTTCCGCGGGATCGGCGTTGTGGGCGGCTCTGGAACGACGACGCTGCTCGCGCAACATCCGTTGCAGGCGTTCGGCACCACTGCGGTCGGCGGCGGTCCATTCGCGGCTGCGCCCTTGCACCAGTTCGCGCCAGGTCGCAAAGCTGCGCCGCGGCGCCAGACGCACGCCGTCGTCGGTGGCCACCCGGCCCTCGTGCGGGTCGCCGGCCCAGTCGACCTCTTCGACCTGCTCGACGCGAAACAGGAACACCCAGTCCTGCGGTGATCCCAGGTTGATCGCCAGCACGCCCGCCAGTCCTGGCGCCTGCAATGCGGGCGCATTCCAATCGCTGGCGACATCGCTCATGGCGACCCCGCCGCGTTCCTCGGCGTTGGCCCATGCCACCAGCCCGGCAGGGTCAGCGCCGGCGGGCGCGCGGCCGACGACGTCCCAATGCCCATTGATGGCCAAGCCGGCACCGTCGCCGTCCAGGACCTGGCGCAGGTCGTCCAGTTCGGCCAGCAGCGCTGCGTCGAAGTCGCCGGCGGTGAACAGGCGCATGACCACGGCATCGCGCAGGTGCTGGGTGGCCTCGAAGCGCTCCATCGCCAGTTCCTGTTCGCGCGCGGCGATGCGCACCGAGACGAACATCCCAAACAGGTCGGCCGCCGAGCGGGCGCTCGCACTCAGGCGCCGCGCCTCGCGGTGGTGGCAGGCGATCAGGCCCCACAGGCGACCCTCGCTGATGAGGGAGATCGACATCGACGCCGCGACGCCCATGTTGCGCAGGTACTCCAGGTGCACCGGGGAGACGCTGCGCAGGACGTGCTGGCTCAGGTCCACCGGTTCCCCGCCCGGACCGGTGGCGGGCACGATGCTGACCGGTTCGTAACGCGCGTCGGGGATGACCCGGACCCGGTTGCGCAGATACAGGCGGCGAGCCGGCGGCGGAATGTCGCTGGCCGGATAGCGCAGGCCCAAGTAGGGCTGCATGCCCTCGGCGGCCACCTCGGCCACGACCTCGCCGGTGTCGTCGGCGCGGAAGCGGTACACCATGACCCGGTCGTAGCCGGTCAGCTGGTGGACCTCCGCCGCAACGTGCTGGAAAAACTCCGCACCCACCGCATCGCTGCCCAGGCGACTGACCATGCGCTGTGCGACCCGGGTCGGCGCGCGCGTGTCCTGGCGCGTGGAGCGCGGTTCGAACTCGATGTGCAGCAGCCCTTGCCCTGCATGCGCGCTTATGTCACACGGCATCATCAATGCACCGACGTTGCCGACGCCCACACGCTGCGCGGTGTCATCGTCCGGCGCCGCCGCGGCCACCGCATCGCGGACCTGCAGCAGCATGTCGTCCTCGAGGAAGTGGGTCATCTCCAGGCCCAGCACCTCGGCGGGCTCCAGGCCGAGCAGCTCGGCGATGTTGGCCGACACGTGACGGATCCGCTCATCGACCAGGCCGCAGCTGACCAGGTAGCCGTGCGGCTGGATCGCCCCGGTGGTGTGGATCGGCGCGGTCAGGCAGTCCTGCGCGGGATCGGTCATTGGCGGGAGGGTTTCACTCATCGCGGGGTCGTCTCACTGGCCGATGGGGCTTGCGTTGATGGGGTCACCATACGACACGGGTTCCGCAGGCCGCTCAGCGCAGCAGCAGCACGGCGATCGGGCAGGTGCGCACGATCTGGCTGGTGGTGCTGCCGACGACGAGGTTGCGGATGCGGGAATGGCCGTAGGCGCCCATCACCAGCAGGTCGATGGACCGGTCGGCGACCTGCGCGGCGATGACGTCCTCCGCGGCGCCGGGAACGGCGCGCATGACCGGCGCGAAGCCGGCCGCATGCAGCTGCGCCTGCGCCCACTGCATCGGTTCGGCGTCCACCCTGTCGGCGTCGGCCACCATCAGCACCTCGCAGTGCAGCCCCTTCAGCAGCGGGCTGGCGGCGACCAGCTCGATGCAGCGGCGGGTGGTGGCGCTGCCGTCGAAGGCGATCATGAAACGCTGCACCGGACGCCAGGCGCGCGGTGCAACGAGCACCGGTCGCTCGACGGCGCGGATCACCCGTTCCAGGTTGCTGCCCAGATGCCCGCGCGCGAAGTCCGCGTGCTCGCCGCGTTTGCCGAGCACGAACAGGCGCACGTCGTCCTGCAGGTCCAGCAGGGTTTCCACCAGACGGCCCTGGCGCTGGCGGATGCTGGCCTTGGCGCCATGGGCGGCGGCCACGTTTCCGGCTTCTTCGAGCAAGGCTCGCCCGCGCTGCTGGGCCAGCTTGCCGCGCTGCTCGTCGAGCAGGGCCATCTGCTCCAGCAGGCCTTCCTGGGCGCCCAGGTTGAGGTTGCCGGTCAGGTCGATCGGCACCGGCGCGGCCTCACGGTCGATCGCGTGCATCAGCTCCAGCGGCGCGGACAGGCGCGCCGCCGCCCAGCCCGCATGCGCGGCGACACTGGCCGCATAACCGGACACGTCGATTGCGCCCAGCACGCAGCGTTCGGGAAAGGTGGCCTCAGCGCTCATCACGACGTTCTCCTCAATGGCCATCGATCAGCCGGCGGCGCCGGGCTTGTCGTACACGCCCAGTTGCGCCACCAGCGCGGTGCTCGCCTCGTCCAGGCCGACCACCTCCACTGTGGCGCCTTCGCGGCGGAAGCGCATCACCGCCTTGTCCAGCGCGCCGACCGCGCTCAGGTCCCAGAAGCGCGCCCCCGAGACATCGATGGTGACGTGCTGCAGCACTTCGCGGAAATCAAAGCCCGCGGCGAACGCGCTGCTGGAGGCAAAGAATACCTGCCCGGTCACCGTGTACCGGCGCGCGTTGCCATCGGCGTCCAGCTGCGAGTCGATCCGCAGCACCTGGCCGACCTTGCGGGCGAAGAAAAGCGCCGACAGCAGCACGCCGGTGAGCACCCCGCGGGCCAGGTCGCTGGTCAGCACGGTCACGATCACGGTGCCCAGCATCACGATGCTGGAGGTGGCCGGGTAGTGGCGCAGGTTTTTGATCGAGGACCAGTTGAAGGTGCCGATGGAGACCATGATCATCACCGCCACCAGCACCGCCATCGGGATCTGCTTCACCCACGGGCCGGCGAACACGACCATCACCAGCAGCACCGCGCCGGCGACAAAGGTCGACAGCCGACCGCGCCCGCCGGACTTCACGTTGATCACCGACTGGCCGATCATCGCGCAGCCGGCCATGCCGCCGATGAGGCCGGTGGCGACGTTGGCCACGCCCTGGCCGACGCATTCGCGGTTCTTGTTGCTGGGCGTGTCGGTCAGCTCATCGACGATCTGCGCGGTCAGCAGCGACTCCAGCAGGCCGACCACGGCCAGGGTCAGCGAAACCGGCAGGATGATCCGCAGCGTCTCCAGGTTCAGCGGCACGTCGGGCAGCAGGAACACCGGCAGGCTGTCGGGCAACTCGCCCATGTCGCCAACGCTGCGGATATCGAGCTTGAGCACCACCGCGACGATGGTCAGCACCACGATTGCCACCAGCGGCGAGGGCACCGCGCGGGTCAGGTACGGGAACAGATAGATGATGCCCAGACCGGCGGCCGTCATCACGTATACCGTCGAGGGCACGTTGGTCAGCTCGGGCAGCTGGGCCATGAAGATCAGGATCGCCAGCGCATTGACGAAGCCGGTGATCACCGAGCGTGAGACGAACCGCATCAGGCCGCCGAGCTTGAACACCCCGGCCAGCATCTGCAGCACGCCGGTCAGCACCGTCGCGGCGAGCAGGTACTGCAGGCCGTGGTCCTTGACCAGGGTGACCATCACCAGCGCCATCGCCCCGGTGGCCGCGGAAATCATCCCCGGCCGGCCGCCGGTGAAGGCGATTACAACGGCGATGGAAAACGACGCGTACAGGCCGACCTTGGGATCGACCCCGGCGATGATCGAGAACGCGATCGCCTCGGGGATCAGCGCGAGCGCGACGACCAGGCCGGCCAGCACATCGCCGCGGATATTGCCGAACCATTCGCGGCGGAAAGGGGAGATAGCGCTCAAGGACCGTCAACTCTGGCGTCGGGGCCGGCGGCTGGGCCGGCAGGCGGGCGACGCAGTGTAGCGGCCCGCGGGCACGGCACTGGAGGCGGAGGCGGCCGGGTCAGGACTTGTCGGCCTGCATCTTGTATTCCACCGGCGGCTGCGCCCCCATCAGGTGGCGGACGAAATAGTCCCAGCGTCGCCGGGTCATGTAGCCGGTGTCCTTGCCGAAGCTGTGGCGCGCGTTGGGAAACAGCAGCAGGTCGAAATCCTTGTTGGCCTTGATCAGCGCGTCCACCACCAGCAGCGTGTTGGAGGGATGCACGTTGTTGTCCATCATCCCGTGCGCCAGCAGCAGCTTGCCGCGCAGGTTGGCGGCGCGGTTCTGGTTGGCCTGGGCGTCGTAGTTGCTGCTGCCGTCCTTGGTGACCTCCAGCCCCATCCACTTCTCCGCCCAGTCGTCCTCGTAGTTGCGATTGTCGTGGTTGCCGGCCTGGGCGACGCCGACCTTGTAGAACTCCGGGTAGGTGAACATCGCATCGACCGTGGCGTAGCCGCCGCCGGAATGGCCCCAGACGCCGACCCGCTCAAGGTCCATCCACGGGAAGCGCTTGCCGAGCTCACGCAGGCCGGCGACCTGGTCGGGCAGCGTGTTGTCGCCGATGTCGCCGTCGAAGGCGTCGTGGAAGGACTTGGAGCGCCACGGCGTGCCCATGCCGTCGATGGCGACCACGATGAAGCCCAGCTCGGCCAGCGCCTGGTGGTCGGCGCGGGCGACGTTGAAGCTGCGGCCGCGCACCGAGCCGGTCTGCGGGCCGGGGTAGATGTAGTTCACGACTGGATATTTGCGCGACTCGTCCAGGCCGGTCGGGGTGAACAGCATGCCGTACAGGGTCGTCTTGCCGTCGCGGGCCTTGACGGTGATGGACGTGGGCGGCACCCAGCCGATGGCGCGCAGGCGGCTGTCATCGGCGCGGGCGATCACCGCGATGTCGCTGCCATCCCCGCTGCGGCGCAGGCGGGTGACCGGCGGCGTCTGCGGGGTGGAATACGCATCGACGAAGTAAGTCCCGTCGGGCGACAGGCTAATGGTGTGGTCGGCGTCTTCCGGGGTCAGCAACTGCGGCTGCCCGCCATCGAAACCGACCTTGTAGAAGTGCTGGTAATACGGATCGCGTCCTGGCTCCATGCCGACGCCGCGGAACCAGATCGTGCGGCTGTCGGGATCCACCCGCAGCACCTGGGTGACGTTGCCCTCGCCGCTGGTGATCGCGTGCTTGAGTTTGCCGGTCGCCAGGTCGTGCAGGTAAAGATGCCCCCAGTCGCTCTTCTCGCTGAACCAGATGAACTCGCCGCTCTCGGGCAGGTACTGCCAGTTGACCTTGCCGTTGCCGCTCTCGAAGTAGGTCGGCGCGTGCTCGTGATACACCTCGCGCACCTTGCCGGTGGCGGCGTCGGCGACCCGCAGCCAGGTGTCCTTGTGGTCCCGCGAGGTGGAGGCGAACGCCAGGGTCGCGCCATCGGGCGACCAGCGCACGTCCTCCCAGCCGCCATCGCAACTGACGTCGTCGCACAGGGTGGACCGGTGCTGGTCGGGCGGCATGTCCAGCCGCACGACCTTGCGAGTGGGCACGTCGATGATCACGCGCTCGATCATGGTCACCTTGTCGGCCCCCGCCAGCGGGTACTTCCAGCGCTCGACCTTGGGCAGGCCGACATTGGTGCCGACCAGGACCATCTCGCCCACCTCGCGCTGGTCCTGCTGGAAGGTCGCGATTTTGCTGGAGTCGGGCGACCAGACCAGGATCGCGCGGTCGCTGTGGGTCCAGCCGGCGTTGTCGGTGGCGTAGCCGTAGTCGGTGCGGCCGTCCGTGGTCAGCCGGGTCTCCGCGCCCGTGTCGATATCGCGCACCCACAGGTTCCAGTCGCGGATGAAGGCGCCGAGCTTCTCATCGGGCGACAGCACCATCGGCGCCTTGGCATCGGCATCCGCGTCCTGGGCGGACGGCTTGCGCGTGTCGGCATCGACGGCGACGCAGACGGACTTGTCCTGCAGGTCGCACAGGTAGCGCTGCTTGGCGACAGTGAAGTCGAAGCGCCCGTCCTGCGCGACCTTGAACGCGGTGACGGCCAGCTTGGTCGCGTCCGCCGGCTTGCCGGTCGCGTCCGCCAGCGCCTTGGCCAGCAGCTCGCGGTCGAAGGCATCGCTGATGGTCCCGGTGGCAGCATCGACGCGGCGGAAGTGGTCGCCGTCGGCATCGTGGTCGCGGAACCAGAAGTGGCCGTCGTCCTGCCAGATCACGGTGTTCACCGTGTGGTCCAGCAGCGGCGTGGTGTTGTAGCCCATGAACGATTCCGCCCGCGCGTAGTCCGCCGGCCTGACGGACGGCATCGCGTCCTGCGCCCCCGCCGTCGGAGCCGTCGCCGCCAATACCCCGCCCATCACGGCGCCCAGAACCCGTGAACTGCCTTTGCCCACACCCATCGACCTGACTCCTGCCAGTGATCCCAAACGGAGTGATTGGAACACGGATGCATTGATGGGTCATGCAGCGACGGGGGAAGGGGCTGGAATTCAAACCTCGCGGCGATTGGGAACACGAGTTGCGCGCATCGGGGCGGAGTGGGACGATCCGAGACTTGGGGAGCACCGCCGGACCGCATTCCAGATTAGACACAAGGATTAGGCACCTTCGCTCAGCGGAAGTCGTTGATTTCTGCAGGACTTACGCTGAAAACTCGGACCGGACTATCCGGATTACGCACAGGGAATAGGCACCATTTTGGTGTCGAATAGGTGTTAGGTCGCAGTAAAAGCATCTTTCGTTGCAATGGTTTTCGTAGCACTTTCTTGATTCGCTTCAGCGGAGTTTCTGGTTTCGCATCACGTGGCTTTTCTGGCGCTATGGGGAGGGGGGTTGGGGAAGCAGTTGGTGGCCTGCGCCGCGGCGTTATCGCTCGGCTGCATTACGGCCATCGGGTCCATTCCGGCAGTGCAGTTCATCGGGCGCAGGTACGGTTTCCTGCTCTGCTCCAAGCCGGCTCTTTCGCAAGCGCGTGTTCTCGGCTACGGTTGCAACCTAACTGGTCATTCAAGCCGAACCCGCGAAGTCCCATTTCCAGGCTGAGTCGCGGTTCGATTTCCATCAGCATCCGCCCCACGCGCTGCGGGTCGGCTTAATTCCGGTGTTAGGCGCGTGGAGAGCATGGAAAACCTGTTTCGAGTGGTCTCAGCCACAGAACTGTCGACAGCAATTGAGTCAGGGCTCGTTCCGCGCTGCCCGTCGGACGAGCGGAGCAATTGCGTGCACTTGAATCTCCGCCGAGATGTGGAGACTGTAGCCAACTTGTATTTCACGGCAGACGAGGCGCCTGTGGCGTTGGAGATCCGACGCGCCGACATACAGGAAGGGCTGGCATTTGCACCCCCAACGGAAGGCAAGCCGTTCCACCAGGCCACGCTCCCTCGCCCAAACGTCTTGTTTGCCTCGGTAGTCGCGGTGCATCCGCTTGCCGTGGTGCAATCCAACGGCGCGTCTACCTTCAAATTTGTGGCGGGCACCTAACTGGTCGTTCAAGCCGAGCCCACGAAGTCCCATTTCCAAGCAGAGTCGTAGTTGCATTACCATCAGCATCCGGCCAACGCCTTGGGGGCCGGCTTAACTACGGTGTTAGGTCGCAGTAAAAGCGTCTTTCGTGGCAATGGGTTTCCGCAGTTCTTACCTGATTCGCTTCACTGGGGCTTCTGGTTTCGTGGCGCGTGTTTTACCGGCATCACCGGGGTTTGGGGAAGCATCTGGTGGCCTGCGCCGTAGCGTTCTCGCTCGGCTGCTTCACGGCCATCGGGTAAGTTCCGGCAGTGCAGTTCATCGGGCGCAGGTACGGTTTTCAGCGGTGCTGCAAGCCTGGTCTTTCGCAAGCGTGTGTTCTCGGCTACGGTTGCAACCTAACTGGTCATTCAAGCCGAACCCGCGAAGTCCCATTTCCACGCTGAGTCGCGGTTCGATTTCCATTAGCATCCGGCTCACGCGTTGCGGGTCGGCTTAATTCCGGTGTTAGGCGCCAATGGGGTGCAACGTGCAAGCAGCACTTTCCGCGATTTTATTGCTCTCCAGCGGCTTGGATTACTCTGCTGTAGCGGCCGAGTCTGTACCGGCGCAATTCATCGGAACATGGAGTCCTAACTTAGAGGACTGTGCTTCGGGGAACAATGACGGCATAGTTATAATTGAAGGTTCCTATATCTCACACTGGGAAAGCGCTGGGCCTATTCGTGCGGTTGTGGTACGTAACCACGATGAAATGGCGTTGGTAGCTGAGCTGGCTGGCGAGGGGGACACTCGTCTTTCAACTGAGCGGTACGTGCTCACACCCAAAAGCGGACTTATGTTTGCTAGCAATTTTCCCGGGCGCGAACTCGCCCTTTTTCGTTGTCCGCCTCCGCTATAGCTCAGCCGCCGCCCATTAGATCCGCGCCTAACTTGTCATTCAAGCCGAACCCGATAAGTCCCATTTCCAGGCAGACTCGTGGTTCAATTCCTACCGACGACCGTCCCACGCGTTGCGGGTCGGCTTAATTCTGGTGCTAGAGATGCTCATGAAGACCATCGCGACGTTACTACTACTAATCATATCCACCGTTTCATGGGCCGGTGAGTTCGGACCCTGGACTTTCGGCATGTCCCAAGAGCAGGTCCTTGCAGAAACGGCAGAAGGCCCATACCGTGCTTTCTCCAATGGCAACCTAGAAACCTATAACGGCGACTTTTTCGGTGAAAAACGTAACTTTCAGTTCTATTTCGAACACGGATCGCTTAGGCGGATAGCCATTCGCACTTATGAAGGCCCAAATCTAGAGCAAGCTACCGCTGCGTGGCAACAGACCTACGAAGCTTTGCAGGCGCGTTTTGGGGAAATGGAGGCACCTTACATTGTGGGAACCTCTCTTGAAGAGCTTTCGGCGCACGCGCGATCACGGGCAGAGTTGGGTGAGAGTGCTCAAATGGCCCCAATAGCTCAACCGAATGACGCGGTTGTCTTTGGATCGTTAACTAGCGTTGTGCACGAAGGCGTCAGGTACTACGCGATGACCGTCAACCTCGATCAGCCGCAACTCTAACAGGTCATTCAAGCCGAGCCCGCGAAGTCCCATTTCCAAGCAGAGTCGCGGTTGGATTTCCATCAGCATCCGGCTCACGCGTTGGGGGCCGGCTTAATTCCGGTGTTAGGTCGCAGCAAAAGCATCATCGGCGTCCGCGCGGTGTCGTAGCGACTGCTTGAATCGCTTCACCGTAATTTCTGGTCCCGCAACACCTGATTGGAGCGCACCGCCGGGGTCAGCGGATACATACGCAGGCCTGCGCCGTTGGGTTCTCGCTCGGGCACAACGCGGCGACCGTGCACATCCGCGCAGTCCAGTTCAACGGGCGCAGTCACGGTCTCTGGCGCTGCGCCCAGCAGGGTCTTTCACCGCTGACTTTTCTCGGCTACCTTTGCAACCTAACTGGCAGTTCAAGCCGAACGCCCGAAGTCCCATTTCCAGGCAGACGCGTTACTCAATTTCAGTCAACCTCCGGTGTACGCGTCGGGCGTCGGCTTAACTACGGTGTTAGGCCGCTCATGAATAATCTTCGAAGTCTTGCGATCACCATCTATGCTCTGATGGCTCTTTGTGCGCCAAGCCCATCTCATGGGCAGGCTACCGGGCCTATCATGGGTGCATTCAATCTCCACTTCACAGACGACCTTGTTGGCAAGTGTGCTGCGAGCTATCCAGCAAGCGCAGCAAACATTACCGAAGCGTTTGAGAGCATGAAGATCAGAAATAGATCTTACCTGTCATTTAGCGACTGGAATGACATCAGGCGCAAGAATAAGGAAATTGCCTTAGCTCAGCCGGAGCGCAACGAATACATAAATGAGATTGTCAACGATCGGAGTTGCGCGCTCGTGCTCGGTCAACTTTCAGTCAGTGGCGAACTTGATCAACACATTGCCAAGCACTTTCCAAAGATCTATGGGCCCTAAGGCGCGGCCTAACGATTCGTTCAAGCCGATGCCGCTTCGCGGCACGGCTTAACTCTGGTGTTAGGGCGCTGATATGAGTTCACAGTCAATCAATTTTCGTTTTTGGCTACGTGCCGCAACAATCACTGCATTCGCTCTGGCGCTTACTGTGGTTGCAACCACGGTCATTGTGTCTTGGTCCCTTTCTGGCACGCTTGAGTGGGCCTTATTTGCAGCATCACTCGGTGGTGCCGTTGGCTCGCTCCAATATCGTACGGCGCTTGCGGTGCCTGCTGTATCCCGGCATTGCGGATTTGTTTGGCTCCTGTCAGTCACTTGGGCCTCGGTATTTCTGCTTGCCGCGCTCAAGGCCGGAGAACCATACCCAACTGATCACTGGTCGTTTCTTGCAAAAATGGGCGCAATGCTCGGTCTGGCTGCAGCAATGTCCCTCATGTGTTTCTTTCCCTTAAAATGGCTCCAGGGCGGTGGCAGTCCTCGCTACGCGCCCTAACAATTCGTTCAAGCCGAAACCGCTTCGTTCCACCAAATACATGGCAGATAAAGCTTGCCATGTATTTGGCTCCACTACGCGTTTCGGCTTAACTCAGCAACTGTCTTGCAAGCCTGCTGGTCAGACCATCGCGAGACCCTCCGCTCGCAGCTCGTCGCGTCGCCTGGCGTTGACGATTCCCAGCAGCTTGCGCATGCAGGCCACCAGAGCGATCTTGCCCAGCTTGCCGCGCTCCCGTAGCTGCAAGTAGTGGGCTTTCATCATCGGATCCCAGCGCACCGCCGACAGCGTGGCCATATACAGCGCGACTCGCACCGAGGATCGGCCGCCGCGGATGCGACGTTTGCCGGAACCTTGTCCACTGTCGCGATTCATTGGTGCCACGCCCACCAGCTTTCCGATCTGCCTGCGATCCAAATGCCCAAGTTCGGGAAGCAAGGCGAGCACGGTGGCCTGGAATACCGGACCCAACCCTTTGCTGGACTGAACCGCCGGTGTGGCGTGTTCCTTAACCAGAGTGCGGATGGCGGCATCGATCGCAGCCTGTTCGCGCACCAGCGCAGCGATGGTTCCGGCCACCAGCTTGCGCACCTCGCTGGGGGCCATCGCGGACTGTTGTTTCTGTGCCTGCAATGTCATGACAACCTGGCTGCGTCGACGCAGCCAGCTCCGCAGTTCGCGCTGCCAGAGCGGCAGTGCCACATGGCAACGCAGACGATCCGCAAACAGGTCGGCCATCAGTGCCAGCAGGCGGGCATCGATGGCATCGGTCTTGGCCAATTCACCGGTGGCCCGGGCAAAGTCCCGTGCCTGCCGCGGGTTCACCCGTGCGATCCACAGACCACCATCGCAGCACGCTTCCAGCAGCGCCTCTTCGTAGCCGCCGGTGGCTTCCACCACGATCCTGGTCGCCTTCAGCGTTCGCAGTCGCTTGACCGCCTTGGTAATCCCCGCCCTGGTATTGGGATAGCGGGTCACCGCTGCCTGCCCGTTAACAGCCAGATCAAGGCTCGCCTTTCCGACGTCGATCCCCACTGCCGTCATGTCGATTCTCCGATACAGTTGGCGGGTCGAGAGCATCGCGTCCGAGGCCCACGCTTATCAGTTCGAGGGACACCTCGAGCAACTGTTCGGGCGCAGGGCGCGAGATCCGGCATGCGGCCCCTGCTGAATTACGGTGGGCTGACACCGAGGTGTTATCGGGCGCGCATGCCGGGCTCTCGGCGCTCAGCGTAGGGCAACTTCAAGACATAAGGTGTTAGGCCCGCTAGATGCAGACTCGCAAGATTGGACAACCGTTAAACAGTGCAGCGCTCGCAGCGCTTGCCGCGGCGGTCGCGCTGTCGGTTCCGGTTGCTGAGCGTCTCGTCGCCGCTGCGTGGCAGTGGTACAAATTCGCGGGCTACTCCAACGACGGCCACATCAGCCTTAGCCTCAGCACTAGTCTGCTTTTCTCCAGTCTGCTCGCAACTACGTTCGGCTTTGCTTTGTGCGTCAATCGCGTTGCTGCGCGACGTTCCGCACCTCGCGCAGTAGCTTGGTCGCTGTGGGCAATGTACGTTACAGCTGCCGCTGCGGCGGCATACTGGCTCCTAGGCTTCAGCAGCCTCAATGCCTGGCGGGCCTAACAATTCGTTCAAGCCGAAACTACTTCATTACACCAACAACATGGCAGGTAAAGCTTGCCATGTTGCCGGCTCCACTACGTAGTTCGGCTTAACTCTGGTGTTAGGGCGCAATGGAACAAGAGTCGCAACCGTATAGATTCAAGATCTCGCTTCGCCTAACTCATCCGGTGGCGGAGCTATGTCATTGCACTTCCGAGTTTGGTATGGAGCCATTGCGTCAGTGGAAGGTCGGAGACGCGAGAACAACGCCTCGCGGGAATCCTCTAGAAGGCCTGAGGTCTAATTCATACTGGACGGTGCCGCTAGCTATATCTGAGAAAGAAGATCTGGAGGCGGCTTTAGCGCGAATTGCTCAATGGCTTGGCGAGCACGATTCTTTCATGCTCATTCATGCTGACTCAGGGGGATCCGCTGCACTCTTCATCGGATTTTTTCTTGAGAGCTTCAATAGCGGTTTCTTGCTAGAACCATCACTTCTCGCAAAGTACTCAACACTAGGGGTTGCTTTGGATTTTGACATGTATGGACCGGACGACGAGCCGGTTGCGCCCTAACAAGTCATTCAAGCCGAAGCTACTTCGTAGCTCGGCTTAATTCCGGTGTTAGGGCCCAAAGGACTCTTTGCACATCCGACAGATCACTCCTTGCATCGCGGGCCGAGATTTCTGAGTTTTATCTGACGTTCTCAAGGTACGAGTTCGCGCTAAAAGCTACCGGCTTTGCGAAACAGACAGATCGTGGCGCGCAGATCGACTGGGACAAGCTGGCCACGACGCTCGGAGACCTGGATGGCCTCTTGGGCGACAGGCGAGCCGAGGTTGAAGAGCTACTCGACCGCCCGCCTAAACGGCTTAATCTTTTAGGTGACCACCAGCTCAAGTGGCAGGACGACTCGCCCAAGCCCACTTGAGGGCCAACTCGTGTTTTTCTTTACAGAGTCCAGGCAGTCCGGAACAATCTGATGCACGGCTCCAAGTTCATTGAACAAGAGTCCTTTGATCCAGCGAGGGAAAGCAAGCTTTTGTCTTCTGCGGTAAGCGCGCTAACAATCATCCTTGATCGCTTGCAGAGCACTAAGGACGCATTCAACGGTACTGCGCGGTAAATTCAACCGCCAACTGCGACAAACGAGCAAACATCCAAGCCCAACCGCTCCGCGGCTCGGCTTGATTCAGACGGTGGTCAACGCCTTGACGGATGAGCAAGACATCAATCGATACTTCAGCGGAACGATCTACCGGATTCTATCTGGTCTGTTCGGCGTGTTCCTGACGGCGGTAGGTATTTACGTTGTCTTCTTCGGAGTGGTGGAGCCGCTTATTCGGGTTGGGCTGGGGCTACTAATTACGGCTCTGGGTGCTGAGACGATCTGGTCAGCCATTCGATCCAGGCAGTCGTGGCTGGCCAGACTTGGTCCGTTTATCTAGGCAGTTGTCATTGTCTAACCTGCCTTTTTGGGTGTGTGCAGAAGGTCACCGCGAAACCACTGGTGATACCGTCCACCCATGCCCACGCAACCCGATCCATGCGAGTTATCGCGCTTCATCGAGGCCCAACGCGACACCTACTATGGTGCGCTCGCAGAGCTGCGAGTGGGACGGAAGCGGTCGCACTGGATCTGTTACGTGTTTCCGCAGCTGGCGGGTCTTGGCCACAGCGCCACGTCGCGGCGGTTCGGGCTTTCAGGCGTTGCGGAAGCGTCGGCCTACCTCGAGCATCCTGTCCTGGGCCGTCGCCTGGTTGACGCGCTACGCGCCATGCTCGCGAACGGTCCCCTCACGGCGGCCGAGATCCTTGGGGAGCTGGACGCGATGAAGTTCCGGTCCTGCCTTACGCTGTTCAGTGCGGTCGTTCCATCGGAGCCGCTGTTTGACGCGGCATTGGCGCACTACTTTGGAGGCCAGCCGGATCCGGTGACGCAACAGATGCTTGAGGAGAGGACGGATGACTGATGCATTCGTGGAGCTGACCTGCCGGTGCGGGAAGGTGCAGCTCGAGGTCAATGGCAACCCCATCATCAGCGTCGAGTGCCTCTGCGCGGATTGTCGAAAGGCAGGCGCAGTGTTGCAGGCGCTGCCGGATGCACCGCGGGTGCTGGATGCGAACGCGGCGACCCGCTTCGTCCTGTATCGGAAGGACCGGGTGCGGTGCACGCAAGGGCAGTCCTGGTTGCGTGAGCACCGTTTGTCATCCACCTCCAAGACGCGGCGCGTCGTCGCAACCTGCTGCAACACGCCGGTCTTCCTGGAATTCACCAACGGCCATTGGCTGAGCCTCTACGGCGGTCTTTGGGACCCGGCGACCTTGCCCACTCTGGAGACACGGACGATGACCCGTGACCGCCCTCCCGGTGTCGAGTTGCCTGACGACGTGCCCAACCCGCGCACCCACGCCTGGTCCTTCGTCGCCAGACTGTTGCGCGCGTGGGTGGCGATGGGTTTTCGGGCGCCAAAGGTCGATTTCGTCACTGGGGCGCTCGACGCTCCGTCCGCCCGCTGACCCTACCCCGCATCCGCGCGCTACAACAGCGGCCCGATCGTCGCGACCACGTTGTTCCAGATCCGTCGGTGCCACGGCCAGATCAGCACGTCGGGCAGGCGCACGGGTACGGAACGGTCGATGTAGTCCTGCTGCCGTTCGATGACGGCGCGCGTCACGGTCTCGTCCTGCAACAGGATGTTGTTCTCGTAATTGAGGTCGAAGCTGCGCAGGTCCAGGTTGGAGGAGCCGACCACGGTGATCCTGCCGTCGATGGTCAGGGTCTTGGCGTGCAGCAGGCCGTCCTTGAATTCGTGGATCCTGCAGCCGGCATCCAGCAGGCGGTGGTAGTAGCTGTGGCTGACGGCGGCGACGATCCAGCTGTCGTTCTTCTCCGGAAATATCAGCGTGACGGCCACGCCGCGGTAGGCGGCGGCGCACAGGGCGTCCATCAGGGTGGCGTCGGGGACGAAGTACGGGGTGGAGATGGTCAGGCTGCGGTCGGCGCAGGCGATCAGGTTGGAGAACAGTTGCGGCGTGGCGCCCCGGCGCTCGGTCGGGCCGACCCCCATCACCTGGGCCGGGAATCCCCCCGCGACCGGCTCGGCGAGCAGCAGGATCCCGTCCAGCGCCTCGCCGGTGGCCTGCATCCAGTCACTGGCGAACAGCAGCTGGTTCTGCGCCACCACCGGCCCGGTGAACCGCAGCATGATGTCCACCCACGGGGCGTACCTGGCCTTGACGAGGAACTCCGGATCGGCCGAATTGCGGCTGCCGCAGTAGGTGATGCGGCCGTCGATGACGGTGATCTTGCGGTGGTTGCGCAGGTCGATGCGGCTTGTCAGGAACACGCGCAGCACGTTGCGGAACGAGAGCGCGACGGCGAGCTGGACGCCGGCCTCGCCCATCCGCTTCCACAGCGCCGACCTGATCATCGCGCGTGAGCCCAGCCCGTCCGCCATGGCGCGGCAGGTCACGCCGCGGCGGGCGGCGCGGATCAGCGCCTCGGCGATGTCGGTGCCGGTGTTGTCGCCAAACCAGATGTAATACAGCACGTGGACCTGCTCGGTCGCGGCATCGATGTCGGCCACCAGCCGCGCGCGCGTCTCGTCGCCGTCGGCCATCAGCTCCGCGGCGTTGCCGGGCACCGCGTGGAAGCCGTTGATGGACGCCGCATAGCGGAATGCCGGTCGGTAGAGCGGCTCGATCAGGCGGTCGGTATCGGCCGGGACGCCCATGAAGGCGGAGGCCCGGGCGCGGATCTCGCCAAACACCTCCTCGTGGCGCTTCTTCAGCCGGCGCCCGATGTCGATCTCGCCAAACAGGAAATAGATCGCGCTGCCGAAGTACGGCACCAGGTTGAGGACGATGAACCACGCCAGCCGCGCCGGAGGCGACAGGTCGTCGCGCAACAGGATGCGGACCACGAAGGCCAGCACCAGCAGTGAATGGAACGCAAGAAGGATGGTGCCCCAGTCCAACCCGGTTCACCCTGCCCTTGAGCGCGGGGGAAGACGGGTACGTTCTTCGTCGGGAGCGGCGGAAACGCGGCGGATCATGGCGCACGGGCTGCACAGCGGGAGGACGGCCAGTCTAGTCCCGTCGCAGCGCGGCCGCCGTTGGCTGCACACCGCGCTGGCTATACTCCGCCTGATCCGCTTCCAAAGTCCCTCGCCCAACAGGACAGCCGCTTGCCAGACGCGCGCCCCATTCCCAAACCCTCGCCCATGCCACCGCTCGCCGTCCGTGCGTGGAGCGCGACTACGGCGCTCGGTCGCGGCGTCCAGGCCCAGCATGCGGCGCTGTTGGTGCGCCGCAGCGGCCTGCGACCCAACGATTTCGGCCCCGACAACGCCGATGGCGTGCCGCTGCCGTGCTGGATCGGCCGCGTCGACGGACTCGAGGACGCCCCGCTGCCGGAGGAATTCGCGCGCTGGGAGTGCCGCAACAACCGCCTGGCCTGGCTGGCCCTGCAGCAGGACGGCATGTTGGAGGCGGTTCGCGATGCGGTTGACCGGCTCGGCGCAGAACGCGTCGCGCTGGTGATCGGCACCTCGACCTCCAGCATCGGCGCCAGCGAGGAGGCCTATCGCGACCTGCAGCCCGACGCCGACGGCACGCCCGCGTTTCCGCCCGCACTGGCGCGTCCGATCGTGCATACCGTGCATTCGCTGGGCGACTTCGTGCAGCGGGTCAGCGGTGCGCGCGGTCCGTGCATCACCGTGGCCACCGCCTGCTCCTCCAGCGCCAAGGTCTTCGCCCAGGCGGCGCGGCTGATCGAGGCCGGCGTGGTCGATGCGGCCCTGGTCGGCGGCGTGGACACCCTGTGCGGCAGCGTCCTGTACGGCTTCAACTCGCTGCAACTGGTCTCGGCGCAGCCGTGTCGACCCTTTGATGCCGACCGCGACGGCCTGTCGCTGGGCGAGGCCGGCGGATTCGCCCTGCTGGAGCGTGTGCCGGCGGATACCCGCGCGCTGCGCCTGCTCGGCTACGGCGAATCCAGCGACGCCCACCACATGTCCTCGCCCCACCCGCAAGGGCTGGGCGCGTTGCAGGCCATGAACGAGGCGCTGGCGCGTGCAGGGATCGCCCCGGAAGACGTCGATTACCTCAACCTGCACGGCACCTCGACCCCGGCCAATGACCGCATCGAGGCGGCGGCGGTAGCGAGCCTGTTCCCCGCCCGGTTGCACGCCAGCTCGACCAAGGGCTGGACCGGGCACACCCTGGGCGCGGCCGGCATCGTGGAGGCGGTGTTCTGCCTGATCGCGCTCCAGCACGGCACGCTTCCCGGCATCCTCAACAGCGCCACGCCGGATCCCGCCTGCGGGCCGCAGATCCGTTTCGACAACGCGCAGGCGTCGATCCAGGTCGCGATGACCAACTCCTTCGGCTTCGGTGGCAACAACGCCTCGCTGGTGTTTGGGGTGTCTGCGTGAGCGCTCTGGTGGCGACCATCGAAGGCGTGGGCTTCTGGACCACGGGGCTGCCGGGCTGGGACATCGCGCGCGACTTTGTCCGCGATGGCCGCTTGCCCGAAGCGCCACCGGCGCGTCCCTCGCCGCAGTTGCTGGCGCCCAACGAGCGCCGCCGCGCGCCGGGCACCGTCGCCGTAGCGCTGGAGGTCGCGCTGGCCGCGTGCGAGGCCGCCGGTCGCGACCCGGCCTCGCTGTCGTCGGTGTTCGCCTCCACCCACGGCGAGCTGGCGATCACCGACTACATGTGCGCGACCCTGGCCGACCAGCCCGAGACGATCTCGCCGACCCGCTTCCACAACTCGGTCCACAACGCTGGCGCCGGCTACTGGAGCATCGGTACCGGCGCGACCGCGGCCACCACCGCGATCAGCGCCTACCAGGCGACCTTTGCCCACGGTCTGCTGGAGGCGCTGGTGCAACTGGCGACGGGCGTGCCGGCGGTATTGCTGGTGGCCTACGACGGCGCGTCCGTGGGCCCGCTGGCGAAAATCTCCCCCAGCGCGGGCCTGCTCGGCGGCGCGCTGGTGCTGTCGCGCAGCGAACGCGCAGGCGCGACGCGACTTTCGGCGGCGCTGGCCGACGGCGAGTCGCCGGCCGCCGCCGGACCGCTGGCGGCGCGCGATCCGGGCAACGCCATGGCACCGATGCTCGCCCTGTTCGACGCGCTCGCGTCCGGTGACCAGCACGCCACCCTTTCCGCCGGCGCCGGGCGGATACTCCAGCTGTCGCTGCATGAGCCGTCGCTGCAGGAAACCGGAGCGCAACGCCGTGGCTGATCGCCTCCATCGGGACAACATCGTGGTCGTGATTCCGGCGCTCAACGAGGCGCTGCGTATCCGCGACGTCGTGGCGGGCGCGCTGCGCCAATGCAGCAACGTGATCGTGGTGGACGATGGCTCCGACGACGACACGGTGGCGCGGATCGCCGCGCTGCCGGTGACCGTGCTGCGCAACCGGCAGCGGCTGGGCAAGGGCGCCAGCCTGCGCCGCGGGTTCCAGGCCGCGCTTGCCGCCGGTGCCAGCGCAGTGCTGACCATGGACGGCGACGGCCAGCACCTGGCCGACGACATCCCGCGCCTGCTCGAGGCCGGCAATCTCTACCCCGGCCACATCGTCATCGGTGCGCGCCTGCGCCGGCGCTCGCAACAGCCCCGCTACCGGCGCGCAGCCAACGCCTTTGCCGACTGGGGCATCGCCTGGGGCACCGGCTACCAGATCGCCGATACCCAGAGCGGCCAGCGCCTGTATCCGGCCGAGGTCGCCGCGCTGGACGACGTGCCCGGCGAGGACTTCGTGTTCGAGGCGCAGATCCTGATCTCCGCGGCGCGGATGCTGGGCACCCGCTGCGTGTCGGTGCCGATCGAGTCGCGCTACGCGGTCGCTGCATCCGCGTCGGCATCGGGCGCGGCGGATGACAGCACCTTGCAGTTCCGGCGCAGCCACTTCCGCCCGCTGCGCGACTTCACCCGCATCACCAGCCATGTCGTCGGCCAGTGCTGGGACACCCGCCGCATGCCGGCGATCCTCCGCCAGATCCGCGCCAACCCGGCGCTGATCCACGATCCGAGCGGCGACTTCGACTCCCTGCGCGTCGCCCGACCCCACGTCTCCAAGAGCTGAGCCCATGCCAGACCCGCACGCGAACATCGATGTACTGATCCTCGGCGGCGGACTGGCAGGACTGAGCCTGGCGATCGAGCTGAAGCGGCGCGACCCGGCGATCGCGGTCACCGTGCTGGAGCGCAACACGCACCCGGCGCCGGAGGCAGCGTTCAAGGTCGGCGAGTCGACCGTCGAGATCGGCGCGCACTACTTCAGCACCGTGCTCGGCCTGCGCGAGCACCTCGACAGCCGCCAGGTCCGCAAGTTCGGTTTCCGCTTCTTCTTCAGCGACGGGCGCGAGGATGTGGACGCGACCACCGAGGTCGGCGTGCGCGAGGCGCTGCCGATGATGTCCTGGCAACTCGATCGCGGGCGCTTCGAGAATTTCCTCGGCGAGCACGCGGCCTCGCTGGGGGTCGACTTCCGCCATGGCTGCAAGGTCCTGGGCGTGGAGCTGGCGGCACCCGGCAGCGACGCCGCGCATGAGGTCCGCCACGTGCAGGACGGCGTGGAGTCGGTGTCGACGGCGCGCTGGGTGGTTGATGCCAGCGGCCGCGCCGCCCTGCTCAAGCGCAAGCTCGGTCTGGCCAAGACCCATCCGCATGACGCCAACGCGGCGTGGTGGCGGGTGGAGGGGCGCCTGGATCCGGGCAGCTGGTCGTCCGACCTCGACTGGATGCAGCGCTGCCAGCCGCCCGAGCGCTGGCGCTCGACCAACCACCTGTGCGGCCCCGGCTACTGGTTCTGGATGATTCCGCTGGCGTCGGACGTGCACTCGCTGGGCATCGTCTGCGACGCGCAGATGCACCCGCTGGACACCATCAACAGCCACGACAAGGCAATGGCCTGGCTGCGCGAGCACCAGCCTCGGGTTGCCCAGGCACTCGACGCGCCGGAGCACGCGGTGCGCGACTTCCGCTTCCTGCGCCATTTCAGCCACGACTGCGAGCAGGTGTTCTCGGCCGATCGCTGGGCGATCACCGGCGAGGCCGGGCTGTTCCTGGACCCGTTCTACTCTCCGGGCAGCGACTTCATCGCGATCAGCAACGGCTACATCTGCGAGCTGATCGAAAAGGACCGCGCCGGCGCGCGCATCGGCGCCCATGCCGAGCTCTACCAGCAGCTGCTGTTCTCCTTCTTCGACAACACCATGAGCCTGTACCAGGATCAGTACCCGCTGTTTGGCGATGCGCTGGTGATGCCGCTCAAGGTGGTCTGGGACTACACGTATTACTGGTCGGTGCTGGCGCCGCTGTACACCGCGGGCAGGATCGCCGACCTGTCCCTGCTGGGCCGGCTGCGCAAGCCGCTGGAGCGCGCGACCGCGCTCAACAAGACGATGCAGCCGCTGCTGCGCGCGTGGGGTCAGGCCAATGCCGCCGCCGGCTATGTCCCGCCGGACGGGCGCGAGCTGGACCAGTCGGCGATCGGCTGGTTCCGCGATCTAAACGGGGCGTTGCTGGACAGTCCGGATGACGCGGAACTGTACGAGCGGATCGGCGCCAACGTCACGCGCATGGAAGTGCTCGCCGCTGAAATGACGGGGCAGGCCATCCGCCAGCACCCGACTTTGGCCGCGATCAGCCCCGCGGATTTCACCGTCGCCGATGGCACGATCGGCCTGCTGCCGCCGGTCTGGTACGGCCTGGCCGACGACTTGGCGGTCGCCGGCGAGGTGGCGTCACCGACACCCGGCGCGGCGCTTGCGACCTAGTTGCGCGGCCGCTGGCTGCCTGGCGTCACCGTCGGTCGATACTGCATCGGCGGCGGATCGAAGACGTAGATCGCGATACCGGCAGCGTGGGTGGGCGACGGGGTGACGTTGACACCGATGCCCCCGCCGACCGAGCTGCGCCGGCCGAAACTGCTGCTGCCCACGCCGATACCGACGTTGCTGCCGCCGTAACCCTGCGCGGCGCCCTGGAACAGCACGCCGTTGGCACCGACCTGGGCGGCGGACGCGCGCAGCTTGCCCATGACCTCGTTGGTCTTGTTCTGCTCGCCGTAGGTCAGTGCGCCGCTGGCCGTGCTCAGCATCGCGATTTCCTCGTAGCGGCCCGGCGGCGGGGTGTAATAGATGCGTACCTGCTCGGGCGCCACGGCCGGCCGGGCGGGACCGAGCATCGTTCGCGACGTGGTCGCGCAACCACTGGCCGCGACGGCCAGACAGACGATCAATGCGGTCTTGACGTGCACGATGGCATTCCTCCTGCGATACGGCCCGGACCGTCCGGAACCGGTGTTCAGCGCTGCGATTATGTCGCCGGCAGCCGGCACGCGGGGTGAAGCCGGCTCAGCCCATGCCGCCGTTGATGCCGATCACCTGCCCGTTGATGTAGCCCGCCGCGTCCGAGCACAGGAATCCCACCAGCGCGGCGACCTCGTCCGGACGCCCCGCACGGCCTGCCGGGACCATCTGCTTGAGCATGTCGGCGGGGAAGGCGTCGGCGGCCATGCGTCCCTCGATCACGCCCGGCGCGACCACGTTGACGCTGATGCCGCGACTGGCCATCTCCCGGGCCAGCGACTTGCTGGCGCCGTGCAGGGCCGACTTCGCCGCCGCGTAGTTGACCTGGCCGCGGTTGCCCAGCACCGCGGCGACCGAGGACACGCTGACGATGCGTCCCCAGCGCCCGCGCGCCATCGGCAGCAGCAGCGGCTGGGTGACGTTGAAGAAGCCGTGCACGGAGACATCGATCACACGCCGCCACTGCTCCTCGCTCATCCCGGCCATCGGGCCGTCCTCATGGATGCCGGCGTTGTTTACGAGCACCGCGATCGGGCCGTCCACCAGAAGGCCTTCGAGCGCAGCGCGGGTCGCCGCGCCATCGGCGACGTCGAACGCGACCGCCTGCGCGCTGCCGCCTTCGTGATGGATTGCGGCCACCACCTGCTCGGCGCGGGCCAGGTTGGCGTTGGCGTGGACGATCACGTGCATGCCGTCGGTGGCGAGGCGGGCGCAGATCGCGCCACCGATGTCGCCGCTGCCGCCGGTCACCAGCGCGCGCCGGGGAATGGATGAACTCATGGCGTACCTCCTGTAACGGGCGATTGTCGCCGATCGCGCCAGCGCGCGGTCGGGCTAGTCGGTTTGCGCGGCCGGCGCGGGCATCACCGCCGCGCGGCCTTCGGCCAGCAGTGCGCCGGCGTGCAGGAGACGGAATTCGTATTGCCAGCCGTTGTCGCCGTCGATCAGCAGGCGTGCTTCGCCTTCCAGCACGCCGGGCAGGTCGTCGATGCGGGCGACATGCAACGCCACCGCGCGCAGGGCCACCAGCAGTCCCGGTCGGGCCACGCCGCCGGCACGGCTGGCGCGCAGGCCGCCGTGCACCGCCATCGCCTGCGCCCCGTATTCGCACAGGTGCACCGCGCGCAGCCGGTCACCGCTGCGCAGCGGGTGCGCGGGGTCGCGGTGGCGCCCGGCGCTCAGGCGGATGCTGGCATCGTCCCACTCGAGCACCCGGTCCCACAGGCTCATGGAGCCGGCGTGCGGGATCAGGCTGGCAATGGCTTGGGCATCGATGGCCTGGAGGTCCGCGCTCATTGGAGCAGCTCCGCGCCACCGTGTTCGGCAATCGGCCCCGGCGTCGCGCCTTCGCCGGACTCCGCGGCCGGCTGACGCACGATCAGCAGCGCCAGCACGAAGTTGAAGACAACCCCCAAGGCCACGGTGCTGCCGATTGCCTGCAGCACCGGGATGCTGGAAGTGCCCAGCAGCGCGAACACCAGCAGCGTCGCCAGGCTGCAGACGATGATCGCGTGCAGGGCGCGCAGCTGGCCCTCGCGGCTGTCGCCGGCGTGGTCGAAAAACAGGCCGTAGTCCAGCCCCAGGCCGCAGGCCAGGATCAGCGCAACGAGATGGAACAGGTTCAGCTCGACGCCGAAACCGCGCAGCACCGCCAGCAGCACGATGATCGCCAGCGCCATCGGCGCGAGCACCCGCAGGGTCCGGCGCACGTCGCGCAGGGCCACCCAGATCGTCGCCACCAGCAGCACCGCCGCCAGCGCGAGTGCCCACAGCAGGCGCGTGCGGTACTCGGCCACCAGCGACTCGGAGGCGTCCTTGAGGTCGAGCAACTGCGCTCCGTGCGGCGCCAGCAAAGACGCCACGGCGACCGGATCCTCCAGCCCGCTGAGCGCGACCAGCGCGGTGGCGTGCGAGTCGCTGCGCAACAGCAGGCCGTCAACACGCGCCGCCAGCGGCGTGCCCGCAAGGTCTGCCGCGGTCAGTGGCGGCGCAGCCCGCGCGGCCGCGACATCGCTCAGGAACCGGGCGAACACATCGCTACGGAACGGACTTTCGGCCACCGCCGCATCCAGTGCCGCCTGCAAGGTCGGCGCATCCGGCAAACGCGCCTGGCGCGCGCGCTGGGTGGCCGCGCTGGGCAGGTAGCGCGAGGCGAGGTCGAACGCCTTCAGCAGCCCCTCCGATTGCATCTGCACAAGCACCGGCTGCAGCGCTTCGGACGCCTGCAGCGCGGCCTCGGCGTCGGCGCCCTGGATGACCATCAGGTAGCGCACGTCCGGCGCGCCCAGCTCGGCGCGCAACTGGCCGTCCTGCACCAGCAGGTGCTCCGGCACCGGGGTCAGGCGGGACAGGTCGTTCTGCCAGAACGGCCCGGGCACGAACCAGATCACTGCCAGGCCGGCCGCGCCCAGCAGGGCGCCGGTGGTCACGCCCATCCGCGGCCAGCGCGAAAAATGGCCCCACACCTTGGCCATCGCCGAGGAGGACGCCGCGTCGTAGGGTTTGCCGCCGTTCTCGGTGGTGTCGATCAGGCCCGGCAACAGGTAGCGCGTGGTCAGCGCGGCAACGCCCAGGCCGGCGATGGTGAACACCGCGAGCTGCTTCAAACCGTCCACGCCGGAGATCAGGAAGGTCAGGTAGGCGATGCAGGTCGCGACCACGCCGGTGCCCAGCGTCGGCCACAGCGCGCGCGCGTTGTCCCACGGCGACAGCCCCGGGCGCTGGTGGCTGATCAGGTGGATCGGGTAGTCCTGCGCCACCCCGATCAGGGTGAAGCCGAAGGCCACGGTGATGCCGTGGATACCGTCAAACCCGAGCGCAACGGCGGCCATGCCGGCCAAACCGCCGCTGGCCAGCGGCAGCGCCGCCAGCAGCGGAACCCGCCAGCTGCGGTAGGCGATCAGCAGCAGCAGGGAGAAGATGACGCCGTCCAGGCTGCCGATGAAACTGGCCTCGCGCTGGGTGCGTCCGCCGACCTCGACCGCGAACGCGCCCGGACCGCTGACCAGCAATTGCGAGCTGCTGTCGCCGCGGGCCGCGTCGAACGCCGCATGCAGTTTCGCCAGCGCCGCCTCCTGGCCGCCGGGATCGAAGCCGGCCGCGGTGGTCTGCACCGCGAGCAGGGCGCGCCTGCCCTCGCGGTCGAACCACACCCCGTGCAGTTGCTGCGGCGCCGTGGCGGGCTGCCAGGTGTCGGCCAGCGCCAGCACCTCCAGGGTCGGATCGGCCGGCAGCAGCGGCTCGACCAGCGCGGCCATCGGCGAGCCCAGGTCCTGCAGCCGCGCCTCCAGCTGATCCGACAGGTAGGCGGCGTCCAGCGGCTGGTGATCCAGCGTGGTGGAGAGCAGGTAGCGGTACGGACGCAGCGCTTCGGGTATCGACTCCAGGCCGGCCACCCCGCCGTTGGCGGCGAGGCTGAAGGCCGGATCGCCGGCCAGCGCGGTGACCATCGCCGCCGACTGCCGGGCCAGCACCTCGGGCCGGTCGCCGGAGATCGCCAGTAGCAGCAGACGCGAGCCGGGGCCCTCGCCGAGTTCGTCGATCAGCAGCTTCTGCGCCGGCGTGCGCGCCTCGGGCATGAACTTGCGCAGGTCGCCGGTGAGCTGCAGCTGCTGGCTGATCCACCAACCGCCCACCAGCAACAGCGCCAGCCACACCAGGGCCAGCGAGAGGCGCCGACGCGGACTCATCGGGAGGCGACGCCCTGATGGCAAAGGCGGGCCAGGCCGTCGGCATCGACCACGGCCGGCGCGGCCTCGGCGGCGCTGGCCAGCAGGGTGCGCTGCGGCTTGGGCTCATCGACCATGCGGGTCTCGATGCAGCGCAGCTCGGCGTCCTGGCCGTACAGGGTGATGGCCTGCAGGCGGCGCGCGAGCTCCGCCGCGGTCGGGGTCAACTCCAGGCTCCACTGCTGGCGGGTGCCTTCACTGCGCAGGCGGTACAGCGCTTCCAGCGCCGCGCGATCGCCCGACAGCAGGGCACCGAAACTGTCCTGCAGGCCGGCGAGCTCAGGGGCCCGAGCCAGCGAGAACGTCCGCGGCGCACGGCCGGCGCGCTCGATGGTCGCCTGCCCGGCGTGGATGGTGGTGGTCTCCACGTAGGGGTCGCGCACCGCGCGCACCAGCACGCCGTCCTGCGGGCGGCGGTACTCGCCGCTCAGGCGCAGCGCGTTTTTCAGCATCCGCGACTCGCGCACTTCCACGAACGGGGTGGCCATCGGCGCCGGCTGGGCCAGCTTGCCGAGGATCCAGCCCGGGCTGGCCGCTTCGCCGGACGCTGGCTCAGCCGCGCTCGCCCCCAGCGCGCTCGCCAGCAACAGCGGTGCCGCCAGCCAACGCAGGTCCAGCCGGGTCAGGCGCGCGAGCCAGGTCGATCGCTTCATCTTCGGGTTGCCAGAAGTCATAGAAATTGAACCAGTTGTAAGGGGCGTTGCGGGCATGGTGCTGCAAGCGGTCGGCGTAACGCTGAATGATTCCCTGCAGGGCCTGCTGGCGCTGCCGGCGCTCGATGCGGATGCACCGGTCGAACATCTCGAACAGCAGATCGTAGCGGCGACCGCCGCGGTAGAGGCCAAAACCCAGCAGCACCGGCACTTTCAGCACGCTGGCCACCAGCCAGGGCGCGGTGGGGAAGTGTGCGACCCCGCCCAGGAAATTCGCCGGGTACGACGGTTTACCGGGCTGGACCCGGTCGACCAGCATCGCCACCAGCGCGCCGGCGTCGGTCGCGTCCTTGATCGCCAGCAGCAGCGAAGGGCCGTCCTGGCCGGCGTCGATCACGGTCTTTGCGACGCCCGGATTCAGCGCATCCAGCAATTGGGTCAACGCCGGATTGTGGCCGACGTCCAGCACCACCCGAAGCTGCACCTGCGGGCGCTCGGTGGCGAGCATCCTCAGCACCTCGAAACTGCCCAGGTGGGAGCCGAACATCAGCACGCCCTGGCCGCGGTCGACCTGCTCCAGCAGCTTCTCCACGCCTTCCACGCGCAGGTCGAAGCGCGGGAGCTGGCCACCCAGCAGGAACACGCGGTCCAGGATGGTCGCGGAAAACACGTGCACGTGGCGGAACACGTCGCGCCACCGCGCCGGCCGCCCCAGTACGCGGCTGAGGTAAGCGCGCGAGGCCCGGCGTTCCGGACCGCGGGCGAGCACGTAGTACGCGGTGATCGGCCAGAGCAGCAACCGGGTCGGCCCGCGCCCGACCACTTCGGCGATCGTGCGTATCAATCCGAACGCAAACTGGCTGCCGCCCTCGGGCCGTTCAACCCAGCTGTCGCTCACGAAGGCGACCCCGCGGCCACTTCGCCGCTGGCCAGCAGGCTGTCGCCGCGGAGGATGCGGAAGCGCCAGCGCAGCGGTGCCGCTTCGCCCAGCAGCTCCAGCTCGATCGACGCGGTCTGCTCCGGCAGCAGCGGGTGCAGGAACTTGACCTGCGGCAGGCGCAGCGGCGCGCCGGCCACTTCCGGGTGCAGGGACTCGATCAACTCCAGTACGCGGTCCAGGATCACCACGCCGGGCACCACCGGGCGGCCGGGGAAGTGGCCCGGCAGGCTGGGATGGTCGGCGGCGATCACGAACGGCACGGGGACCACGGAGGTTTTCACGCTGCGGCTTGCGGACCGGCAAGGATAAGCCAGCGCGATGAACCGCGTCAGCGGAACATGTCCCGCCAGAAACCCGGCCCCAGTTGGCCCATGCGGCGCAGGAAGTCGACGAAGTTGCGATACGGCGGATCCGGGAACCAGCGCTTGCGCAGCAGGTACTCACCGATAAAGAAGACCGCCAGGATGCCGTAGTCGAGCAGGTTGGCGAACCACGACCAGGCCTGCTGGCTCACGCTGATGAGCGGCGGGTAGCCCAGCCGGGCCAGCACGCCATCGGGCACCGCGATCACCGCCAGTGCGCTGTCCGCCAGCGCCAGCACGGCCAGCAATACCGCCCAGGCCAGGGTCAGCCGCGTCGTGTAACGCAGCAGGCGCGGCTCCAGTGCATCAGGCGGGCAGCCTTCCATCGCCGCCGCGATGCGCGTGATCACCGGCACGCGCCCAGCGCGCAGGCTGCGGCCGAAGAACCAGGAGATCAGCGCGGCGAACAACGCCGGCGGACCCAGCAGCAGCACCACCGGCACATCGCTGCCGCGCATCGCCCACAGGCCGGCGCAGGCCAGCGCAAGCAGCAACCAGGCCCAAGTGCGGGCGCGCAGCAGCGGCTCCAGCAGCACGACCAGGACCAGATCGAGCAACGCCACGATCGCCAGGGCGTTGTTGGCATCCACGCTGGCGCGATGGGCCAGCAGCGGGTAGGCCGCCGCGAGGACGACCCGCAGCAGCACGATGCCCATCATCTGCGCTGGCGCGGCAGTGCGTCAGCTGGCCTTGTTCTGCTCCACATGCGCCGACAGCGAGCGCAGGGACGCGAACACCCGGCGGTTGTCCTCGTTGTCGGAGCGCAGCTGGAACCCGTGTTCCTTGCTGATCGCCAGCGCCAGCTCGAGCGCGTCGATCGAATCCAGGCCCAGGCCTTCGCCGAACAGGGGCGCTTCGGGATCGATCTCGGCGTGCACCACGTCTTCCAGGTTGAGACTGTCGACCAGCAGTTGGGCCAGGGCGGCCTCGGCGGGGCTTTGTGCGGACATCGAAGGACTTCCATTGGATGGGATCGGGCAACGATCCGGCATGCCGCCGCCGGGCGCAACCACGCAGCCCTCGCAAGGGCTCCGGTTATCATGGCCGGCATGAACTTTTTTGCACCCCATCCGCTCTTTCCGGCCGCGCTGACGTGTGGCCGGATTACCACGAGGCGCTTGCTTGCCTTCCCCGGCCCGCGGCACACCGCGGCATGACGGGCATCGCCCTGACCGCCCCTGCCGCCGCTGGCCTGGACATCAGCTACAGCAACGACACGCTGGATTCCGTGCTGGCCGATGCCAATGTATTGGCGGTATTCGGCTTTGGCGACGCCGCGCCGTCCAGTGACGATCCGCGCTACCTGCGGGTCAACCTGCAGCCGCACGGGCCGGCCCCGCTGGAGGTCTGGCGCAGCCACGGCCCGGTCGACCATGGCCGCACCGACGGCGTGGCCTGGGCCGAAGACGGTCATCTCCAGTTCGGCGCCTTGCAACTGGACGAGCCGGACGGCGAGGACATCGGCGCGGCCGCGAGCGACGTCTACCAGCGCCTGCTCGCCTTCACCGCCGGGCGCGGCTACCCGCACCTGCTGCGGATCTGGAACTATCTGGACGCGATCACCGACGGCGACGGCGACGAGGAGCGCTACCGGCGTTTCTGCATCGGCCGCGCCGCCGGCCTGGGCGACTACGAGCCGGGCCGGCTGCCGGCCGCCACCGCGATCGGACGCCTGGACGGTCGCCGCCAGTTGCAGGTCTATTGGCTCGCCACCACCACGCCGGGGCGGCCACTGGAGAATCCGCGCCAGATCAGCGCCTGGCGCTACCCACGCCAGTACGGCCCGCAACCGCCCAGCTTCGCGCGGGCGATGCTTCCGGCCAGCGCGGCGATGCCGTTGTTGCTTTCGGGCACGGCGGCGATCGTCGGCCACCGTTCGCTGCACGCCGACTCGGTCGCCACCCAGCTGGACGAGACCCTGGCCAATTTCGCCAGCCTGATCGGCGCCGCCCGCGAGCACCGTCCCGCCTTGCCAGCAGGATTTGGTTCCGGTTCGCGGCTGAAGGTGTACGTGCGCGACGACGCCGAGCTCGACCACGTCAGCCGGTTGCTGGACCGGCGCCTGGACCCGGCGGTGGCGCGGATCATCCTGCACGCGCAGGTCTGCCGCGGCGAGCTGGCGCTGGAGATCGACGGCTCGCATGACCTATGAGGCTCGACCGGAGCACCCGGCCGGGTGATATTGGCGACATCGCGGCCACCGGCCGCCCGAAGGAGACACGAAGATGGGACTGATCAGCCTGCTGTGGGGCATCGTGGCGATGATCTGGATGGTGATCGCGCTGATCCCGTTGCTGGGATGGGGCAACTGGTTCCTGATCCCGTTCGCCGCCGTCGGCGCGATCGTCGCGGCCATCGGCATCATGCTCACGCGCGCGGAAAGCCGTGGCCGGGCCAAGGCCGGCTTGATCCTCAACGGCATCGTTATCGCGGTGGCGGTGTTCCGCCTCAGCATCGGCGGCGGCATCATCTGATCTTCGGCCCTCGCCGACCGGCACGCTCCTGAGCGCGCGTTCAGGAGCGCTCTTCCGGAACAGCCCGGCGCCACCGGCCGTCGTAGAATGGGCGGCATGAGCAGCTATCCCTACGTGCGTCCGCGGCGGATGCGCCGCGATGAATTCTCCCGTCGCCTGATGCGCGAGACGGTCCTCACCAGCAACGACCTGATCTATCCGGTCTTCGTCCACGAGCTGGAGGGCCGCGAGGCGATCCCGTCCATGCCCGGCGTGGAGCGTTTGTCGATCGATGAACTGCTGCGTGTCGCCGAGCAGGCCAGCGAGTTGCGGATTCCCGCGCTGGCGCTGTTCCCGGTCACCGCGCCGGAGGCCAAGTCGCTCGACGCGGCCGCCGCCTGGGACGAGGACGGCCTGTGCCAGCGCGCGGTGCGGGCGCTCAAGCGGCGCTTCCCGGAGCTCGGCGTGATCACCGACGTGGCGCTTGACCCCTACACCAGCCACGGCCAGGACGGCCTGCTGGATGACTACGGCTACGTCATCAACGACCTCACCGTGGAGGCGCTGGTCAAGCAGGCGCTGTCGCATGCGGCCGCCGGCGTGGACATCGTCGCCCCCAGCGACATGATGGACGGCCGCATCGGCGAGATCCGCGGCGCGCTGGAGGTCGAGGGCTACCTGCACACCCGCATCCTGGCCTACAGCGCCAAGTACGCCAGCGCGTTCTATGGCCCCTTCCGCGACGCGGTCGGCAGCGCCAGCGCGCTGGGCAAGGCCGACAAGAAGACCTACCAGATGGACCCGGCCAACACCGACGAGGCCCTGCACGAGGTCAGCCTGGACCTGGCCGAGGGCGCCGACATGGTGATGGTCAAGCCCGGCATGCCGTACCTGGACATCGTGCGGCGGGTGAAGGAGGAGTTCGGCGTGCCGACCTTCGCCTACCAGGTCAGCGGCGAGTACGCGATGCTGAAAGCGGCGATCCTCAATGGCTGGCTGGATGAGCGCGCCTGCGTGCTGGAAGCGCTGACCAGCATCAAGCGCGCCGGCGCCGATGGCGTGCTGACCTACTTCGCGCTGGATGCCGCGCGCTGGCTGCGCGAGCAGGACTGAGCGCGGTCACCCGGGGCGTCGCTGACTCCCCGTAGACTGGGCGGCAGAAGGGGCCCGCCACCGCACGTCACACCGCTGCCTGCCCCGGCCACCAATCCACTGTCCAAGCGAGGTCCCCATGTCCACTCCCCGATTCGCCCTGATCGGCCACCCTGTCGCGCATTCGCTGTCGCCGCGGATCCACGCCGCGTTCGCGCGCCAGACCGGGATCGCGATGGACTACGGCCTGATCGACGCGACCGCCGAGGAATTCGACGACGCGCTGGCCGGGTTCGCGGCCGCCGGCGGAAAGGGCGCCAACGTGACCCTGCCGCACAAGGCGCGTGCCGCCGCGGCCTGCGAGAGCCTGAGCGACCGCGCGCGCCGCTGCGGCGTGGTCAATACCCTGACCCGCACCGCCACCGGCTGGGCCGGCGACAACACCGACGGCCTCGGGCTGGTGCGTGACCTCACCGATCGCCATGGCCAGGACCTGCGCGGCCGCCGGGTGCTGCTGATCGGTGCCGGCGGGGTCGCCCACGGGGTCGCCCCGGCGTTGCTGGATGCGGGTATTGCGGGCCTGATGATCGTCAACCGCACCGACAGCCGGACCGACGCGCTGGCCGACCTGCTGGGCGATCCTGCGCGGGTGCATCCGCGCAACTTCGCCGACCTGCACACCCAGGGCGTGTTCGACCTGATCATCAACGCCACCTCGATCGGCCACGCGGCCGACGGGGGCGAGCTGCCGCTGCCGCAGTCGCTGATCGCGCCGCGCGGCGACGTGGTCGACCTAGGCTACGGCGAGGCCTCGATCGGCTTTTTGGCCTGGGCGCGCGCCGGCGGCGCCGACCAGATGATGGACGGCCTGGGGATGCTGGTGGAACAGGCCGCCGAGAGCTTCAAGGTCTGGCACGGCGTTCGCCCGAGCACCGACGAGATCTACGCCGAGCTGCGCGCCGAGAGCGGCGCGACGACCGTCGCATAAGAGGCTGCACGAACCGTGGACCCGATCCTGAAAAGCGGTTTGATCATCACCCTGGTCGGTCTGGTGATGCTGATCGTCGGTTTCACCCGGCGCGAATCGGGCTCCGGACCGGTGATGATGTGGGCAGGCGTGACCACCATGATCGGCGTGGTGGTGTTCTATATCCTGCGTAACCTGGGAATCTAGGCGCTGGCGGCCATCTGCAGGTAGGCATCCTTCAGCTGCACGTAGTGCTGCGCGCTGTGGCGCAGCTGTTCCAGCTCGCGCTCCGACAGTTTGCGCACGAAGCGCGCCGGACTACCGAGCCACAGCTCGCCCTCGCCCACGGTCTTGCCCGGCGCCACCACCGCGCCGGCACCGACAAAGCCGAAGCGTGAGACCGTCGCGCCGTCCAGCACCACCGCGCCCATGCCGACCAGGCAGAACTCCTCCAGCCGGCACGCGTGGATCACGGCAGAGTGGCCAACGGTCACGTCGTTGGCGATCACGGTGGGAAACCCGCCCGGTCGCGTAAACGGGCCTTCGTGGGTGACGTGGATGATCGCGCCGTCCTGGATGTTGGTGCGCGCGCCGATGTGGATCGAGTTGACGTCGCCGCGGACCACGCAGCCGGGCCAGATGGAGACGTCTTCCTCCAGGAAAACGTTACCAATGACCGTGGCGGCGGGGTCGACGTAGACGCGCGCGCCGACCCGGGGGGTGTGTTCCAGAAAGGGTCGAATGCTCATCGCACCAGTCTAGTGCGCCTGCGGACAATCGCCACCCATCCGGCGCTTCGCGGCGTGCTACATCACCCGGAATTCGATCCGGCGGTTGCGGGCGCGGCCGTCATCGCTGTCGTTGTCTGCGACCGGCCGGTCGGGACCGAAGCCCTGCACGCTGAGGTTGTCGGCGCTGACGCCGCGCTGTTCCAGGTAGGCCTTCACCGCGATCGCCCGCTGCAGGCTCAGGGCGATGTTGGACTCGCGCGAGCCCACACTGTCGGTGTGGCCGATCACCTGGACCTGCTGCTGGCCGACGCTCTCCAGCGCGACCGCCATCTCGTCCAGGATCGCGCGGCCGCCGTCGGTCAGCGTCGCGCTGCCGCTCTTGAACTCGATGATGCGGTCGGCCAGGGTCTGGTCCAGCAGGTCCTGCTTGCTGCCACCGCCGCCGACCAGCGAGTTCTTCAGCACGTAGCTTGGACCCGCGCCCGTCGCTATCGCGCTGGCGACCTGTTGCCGCGCCGCCTCGTTGCCGACCTGACCGCTGATGCGCACGCTGTTGCCGTCGATGGCCAGCTCGCCGCCGGACACTTGCCTGAGGTCCGGACCGAGCATGCCCAGCACGCGGTCGCTCCAGTTGGGCGGGGCGATCACCGCGTCCACCTCGATCCGGTCGACCACCCGGTTGGCGCCGTAGAGCTCGCGCAGCCGCTGCAGGATCGCCGCCCGGGTCGCCTCGTCGGGCACGGTGCCGGTGGCCACCACCGGTTTCTCCGCCGCCGTGCCGCTCGCGCCGCCGGACTGCGCGAGTGCTGCCGCCGGTGACAGCAGCAGTCCGATCGCCAGCAACCAGGAGGTGAGCGGGCCGGTCGCCGCCAGGACAGGGTGTGTGCGCATGTCAGGTTCCAAGAAAGGTCTCGTTGAACGTCTTGCGTGCGGCCCTCAGCGAAAGCTGGTCGCGATCCAGGTAGCTGACCAGCCGGTTGAGGGCGTAGTCGCCGGCGATGTGGTCCTCGACCCATTCGGCGTCATCGACCGCGATCAGCTGCTCCTGGCCGACGCGGCCATCCAGCGTCGCCTGCAGCAGGCGGCCGTCGGCACCATTGAAGCCGATCAGCAGGCGCGGACCGGCGGCGGACGCCGTCGCTGCATCGCATACCAGCACGGTGAGTTCGAAGTCCGCCCGGCCCAGGAAGCCGGCCAACAGGTCGAGCCAGAACGCGGCCACCAGCGGCCGGTACAGCGCGTCCACCGGCAGGGGCAGCGACAGGCCCTTGTCGACCTGGGCCGCGCCGCCGGCGATGACCGGCTGCAGCAGCATCCCCAGCGCGGGGAGCAACCAGCGCAGTTGCAGCTGCGGGTAGCCGGACTGGCGCAGCAGTGCCTGCAGCGAGCCGATGTCCTGCAACTCGATGAAATCATCGAAGGCGGCGTCGTAGACGCGCGCGTCGGTATTGATCGCGACCCGCCCGTCAGCCAGTTGGCGCAGCGGCTCGGCCGGATCCTCGGCGGCGACGATCTGCTGCCCGCTGCGCGCCAGGCTGGACCACAGCCGCGACAGCGCCAGCGGGCTGCGGCCGATGAACGCCAGCGGCTGGGCCACCTCGAACCGCGTCGCAGCGAGAAAGGGAAACCGGCGCTGCGAACTGTCCCGACTGGGCAGGTAATGGCCACCGATCGCGAGCCGGCTGCGCGAGCCGACGAAAGCGAAATGCAGCGGCGATGCCTGATCGTAGAGCTGCTTCCAGCCCGGATCGCTGGCAAGCAACTCCAGTCCCTGCCCGGCCCAGCGGTCCAGCAGCATCATCAACTGGTGGCTTTCCGGGGTGCGCACGAAGTCCCCGCGACTGGGCAGCTTGCCGAAATAGCTGACCGGGTGCGCCGTCTCCACCGCCACCATTACTGCGCACCGCCGGGCGATGCCGCCGCAGTGGTCGCGCTGGGCGCGGGTTGCGCCGCCACCGCCGCGCCGGCCACCACCGCCGGCAGCTGCAGGCCCAGGGCATCATTGGTCCCGGCATTGGATTCCACCGTGCTGACGATGCGCAGTTCCACCTCGACCCGGGCGCCGTCGCGGTGCCAGCCCAGCCGGTAATGCTGGCGGCCGAGGCTGGTCTTCTCGGCGGCGTCGAACATCGCCGAGGTCGCGTTGTCACCGGGCGCGTTGAACACCTCCACGGTGCGTCCGTCACCGGTGACGGCATGGATCTGCACCCCGGGCACGCCCTCGCCCGGCAGCTGGAAGGTGTGCCATTGCGGCGGGGTGTTGCGGTAGCGCATCTGCTGGCCATCGACGGTCATCGTGTATTCGCGCCCCTGCGCCGCCAGCGGCAGCACCTGGAACACCATCGTCGGTCCCTCGCCGGCGGCGGTGGCGCCGACCCAGCGCCCGTAGCCGGCGACCAGCTCGGGTCGCAGGTTGATGCCGATGTCGGCCCACTGGCGCGCGGTCAGCATCGTGCCGCGGCGGATCACCAGCGACCCCAGCGCGGATTCGCCGAATTTCGCGATCGCGCCCTGCGGGCCGAAGATCTGCTCGATGTCCGCGCGCGCCGCTTCCACCGTCGCCTCCGGCGCATACGGGTAGCGTTGGCCGATGCCGTCCTCGAACGGGCGCAGCACCTGCGCCGTCCAGGTCTGGTTGATCTCGCCCTCGGTCGGCCGCACCAGCGCGGCGAAGGCCTGCACCAGCGGACGCAGCAGCAGCGGGCGCAGGGTGTTGCGCTGGTCCTCGGCCAGACCGTTGAGCATCTGCTCGTCCACCAGCTTCAGCGCAAGGTCCAGTTCGGAGCCGCCATCAAGGGTGTCCTGCATCAGCTTGCGTGCGCCCGGGCCAGGATCGCCCTGCGTCTTGATCTGGTTGAAGCGGCTGCGGACCTTGCCCAGCGCCTCGAAGTACTGCGGCAGCAGGGCCGGTCCACCGTCGTGCTCGACCAGCAGCCGCGCCAGTCCGGCAAACTTCTGCCCCAGCGGCCCGGCCTCCATCGGACCCTTCTCGCCGCTTTGCGGATCCACCGACACCGGGATCGAGGTCGGGTTGCGGCGCATGACCACCCGGTTGAACCAGCCGGCGATGCCGCCCTTGACCGCGCCGGCGGTGGCGTTGGCGGCGGCCGGGTTGTCCCACACGGTTTCCCGGTTGACGGCTTCCAGCAGCAGCCGCAGCGGCGAGTTGACCGGATCGCCGAGACGGTTCATCCGGCTCACCGCTTCTTCAAAATTGTCGAAGCGGGTGACGCTGATGCCCTGCAGGAACTTGCTCCACTCGCGCGCGTATTCGGCCTTGTACATCGCCGCCAGTTCGCGGGCGATGTGCTGCGGGCTGCCGGCCAGGGTCAGGTCGTTCTGCACCGTCGCCTCCAGCACCCAGTCGGTGCTGCTCAACTCGGTGCTGGACGCTTCCTTGATCGCGCCCTGGACGTAGTCCTCCCACGCCTTGCGGGTGAAGGTCCCGGGAATCTGGTGGCTGCCGGTGACCGCGCCGCCCGCCTGCTTGTCCCCCAGCAGGCTGGCCACGGTGACCGGGCTGAAGCGCGTTGCTGCACGGGCCTTGATCTGGGCGTACACGCGATCGCGCGCGGGCGTGCCCTTCATCACCTGGCGCAGCGCCTCGCGGCTGTCGTCCACCAGGCTGTACTTGAGCTCCAGTTGCGGCCACCCAGGGTCGGCGGACTGCTGGACGTGGAAGGTCATCAGGCGGCCGGCGGCGCGCAGCAGTTCCTCGCGGGTCATCGCGCCGCGGTTGGCCTCCAGCCAGCCGCGCCAGAACCGGGTCAGCTGGTCGCTCAGATGGGTCGCCTCCACGCGCTCGTGGTTGCCCAGCATCAGGTAGGTCTTGAGCGCGTTGTAGGCGTCCTGCGAGTCGGTCGCGACCGCGTCCTCGTACAGGCGGGTGTCGCTGGTGGCGGCGGGATCGTCCGCGCCGTCATCGCTGTCGGACGGTGCGCCGGTCAGCGACGGCGGCTTCAGTTCGCTGCGCCGGGCCACGACCTGGCCCAGGTAGCTTTCCAGCTTGCTCGACACCGGCACCAGCATCAGCTGGCGCATGCCGTGGAAGTACTCCTCGCGCAGCTTGGCTTCCACCGCGGCGCCCTGGTAGAGGCCCAGTCCAAGGCTGAGCGGGTGGTCATCGCGATGCCGCTGCAGCTGCTCCAGCCGGTCCTGCAGCACGAGCAGGGCTTCAACGCGAGACTGCAGGTCGACCTTTTCCGCCTGCACCGCGATCGCCTTGTCCAGGTCCGCGGTGGCGTCGGCGACCAGTTGCTGGTTGCCGCTGTAGGACCAGGTCCAGCCCGCCAGCACGAGCGCCAGCGCGGCGACGGCACCGGCAAAGGCCGCGTAACGCACCCGCGTCCGGCCCGGGTTGGAGTACTGCCGGACCAGCTGGCGGTCGGCGAAGATCACCTTGCGGAACAGCCCGAGCAGGAAGTGGCTGCTGTCGGCGGGGGCCACGGTCTCCCCAGTTGGCATGCCGCCCTGCAACTCGAACTGGCGCGCCACGCGCTCGGACGCGGGCTGCACGGTGACGCCTTCCTGCAGCGCACTGGTGAAGTAGAAGCCGCGGAACACCGGCTTGAACTGGTAGGGGTTCTCCTCGAACAACGTGGCGATGAAGGTCCGCAGTGCCGGCTTGATCCCGGCGAACTCCATTGGCATCGCCAGCAGGCCCGGGCTGACATCGCGCCCGCGGGCCATCGCCATCTGTGCCAGGCCCATTTCACGCAGGCCGTCGGCGAGCACGTCGAAGTGCCGGTCAAACGATTCCAGCGCGTCGCATTCACCACTGCCGGCGCCCTGCCTGTCGAGCTCGTAGGGCAGCGTCGCGCCCCAGGCGTTTTCGCGCTCGGACGGATCCAGGCCGCGGAAGAAGTCGCTGAAGCCGCTGATCAGGTCGGCCTTGGTGAATACGACGTAGACCGGGGCGTGGACCTCCAGCCGCTCGGTCAGCTCCTGCACGCGCTGGCGCAGGTTCTTGGCCAGGTCGATCGCGAACTCGGGCTTGCTGCCCGACAGCTCGGCGATCGAGGCGGCGATGATGATGCCGTTGATCGGCGCGCGCGGCCGGTGCTTCTTCAGCAGGTCCAGGAACGTCAGCCACTCCAGCCGGTCCTCGGCGCTGACCGTGTAGCGGCCAGCCGTGTCCAGCACGATGCCTTCGGTGGTGAAGTACCAGTCGCAGTTGCGCGTGCCGCCCAGGCCGTGGATCACGTTGCTGCGGTTGTCCTCGAAGGGAAAGCGCAGGCCCGAGTTGAGGATCGCGGTGCTCTTGCCGGCGGCGGGGTTGCCGATGATCACGTACCACGGCAGCTCGTAGAGGGCGGCGTTGCCCTTCATCTGGCCCAGGCGCGAGGTCTTGATCGCCTTGACGGCCTCGGCCATGCGCTCGCGCAGGACCTCGGCGTCCACGCGCGCGGCGGGCTTGGCCGCGGTAACCGCGTTGTCGGCGTGCTCGGACACCATGGTGTCGAGCCGCTTGGCGGCGCGCGCCGTGCGGAGCTTGCGCACGACCAGGAACGCCAGCCAGACGACGACGGCGAGGATGAGCAGCGCGACCAGCCAGACGCCCGCCGCCATCAGAGAGTCCCTGCCGAAGTAGGCAACGGCGGCGGCGATGGCGATGCCCAGCGCGGCCAGCACGCGGTAGTCCCTCAGCCAGAAACGAAGGTTGGTCCAGAAGCTGCTCATCTACGCATCCATGATCGTCAAACGGTTTCCGCCGCGGGCGCGGCTGGAGGTTCAGGGCTGGGCATGGGCGACAGCGCGGCGGCAAAACGCACCGTGCCGTCGGCGACCGACGCGAGCACGACCGGCGCGTCTTCGGCCGTGGCCTGCGCCGCCGCAGCGGCGAGCAACGCGAGTACCGCCACCGCTCCGGTCTCGCCGCAGACCAGACCCAGGTGGCGACCCTGCTCGACCGGGTCCAGCTCGGGCAGGCAGACGGTCATCGCGCCGGCGATCTCGATCGCGCGGCTGGGACGGTGGTCGGCGTCGCTGAAGACGGCGGCGACCTCGTCGGCGGGCAGCGCGGCGACCGCCAGCGCGCGCTGCAGCAGCGACGCAAGCTCGCGCCCGGCCGTACGTCCGTGTCCCGCCGGTCCGTGCAGGACGCGATGCAGCCGCAACGGCGGCACTTCCCGCCCGTCGCCGGGAGTCTGCGTCGACAGCCACACGCCCGCCGCGCCCTCGCCGGGAATCAGTCCCTCCGGATGCCCGCTGACCAGCAGGCTGCGGGTCGCATCCAGCCGGCTGACCGCGAGCTCGTCCACCAGGCTGTGCGCCGCCAGCAGCAGGTGGGTGTCGGATGGCGCGGCGTCGGCATGCGCGTCGGGCTGGGCCAGCCGGTCGATCACCCGCCACGCATCGGCGGCGCCGGCGACCGGCTCGACGCTGATGCGGAACGTGCCGCTGGCAAATCCGATCGTGGCGGCCTTGTCGGCGATCCAGCCCAGGCAAGCGCGACGCACCGGCTCGGGCCAGTGGGCCGGCAGCAGCAGCCGGATGTGCAGGACCGGCGCCTGCGGCGCGGGCGCCAGCGCGCGCGAGGAACGCGAGTGCTGCATGGCATGAGGGTGCATCGCCGTGTCCGCGGACGGCGCAGCCACCGGGTCCACGTCCGCGAACGGCAGCGCGGCGTACAGCAGGTCTTCGACGACCGTCTCCAGCAGCGCCAGCGCGCGCAGCTGGTCCTCGGCAAGACCCGGCGAGCGCGGTCGCGATTCCGGCAGCAAGGCCTCGACGGCAGCGCGGACAGGCTCCACGTCCAGATCATCGACCTGGGCGGCAAATATCGGCAGGCCCATCTGGTCGCGCAGGGATGGATGCAGCGAGGGCCGCTGGGGCTGCAACAGCGCTCCGGCCAGGACTTCGCCGCCGCTGCCGACGCGTGTGAGGGCGGCGCTGTCCAGCAGGTAGAGGATCCGGTCGGCTTCGACCTGCTCGGCTGCGTCCTGAGCCCTAGCGCTGCCCGCAATCGAATCCGTCGCCGTCTGTTCGTGGCCCGCCTTGCGCCGGCGAGCAAGCGCCCGCAGCAGCAGAAAGCCAGCGACCATCAACAGCGGCAGGAGCAACAAAGTGCCAACGATCTGCGGCGTGCCGGGCGTCGCGCCGCTGGACCGCCAATAGAGGATCGCGACCAGCCAAACCGCACCGAACGCCAGCGCGATTCCCAGCAGTCCCCGGATGAGCGCACCCACCCTCATTGCCGCGTATCCGGACGCACTGTCCCGCCCCCCGTTAACGACCGGCCACGGCGTCGCCGCGGGTGATCCACGCGTAGGCAACATCAACGGGTTTCCACATCGCCCTGCTCCCTGGCTTTGCCCTTCGGGCATCCGGCTTTCCTGCGCCGCGGGTCAAGATAGCAGGTGCAGCCCCCGGTTTTCACCTGCCGCGCCAGCCGATGAGCCCCTCATCGACCCGCCGCGCGACGCGCCTGGCGGCAATCGGACTTCAATTCCAGGTGGACGTAGTCCTTGATGCTGCGCCAGTTGCCACCCCATTCAAGGCCTGCCTCGACCGCCAATTCGCCGTACAGGAAGTAGCCGCGACGGGTCCACGGATCCTCCATGTCCCACTGCAGCCTGCCGTCGCGGTACAGCGCGCTGTCGACCGCGAGACCGTACTGGTGGCAGCTCTGGCCGGCGCCGGCACGGGTGACTGCGCCGCCCTTGGCCGCCAGGGACGCCTGCCGTTCGGGGCTGCGATAGCCCTCCACCAGCACCATCTCGTAACCGTGCACTTCGCGCATGACGCGGTAGATCGCGAGCACCCGCTGCTGGAAGTCCGGCGCGATGCGCGCCCACTTGCGATCGGCGCTGGAGATCTCTTGCGGGGCCACGACCGCTGCACCCCGCATCTGCGCGGCCTCCGCGGCGATAAACACGGCGGGCGGAAGTTCCGGCGGAGGCGCCAGGCGCTCACCGCGCAGCAGTTCCACCACATGGCTGTCCGCGCTGAAGCCCGCGCCGCCGCCGAAGTCGTCCCACAGCACCTGGCGACCGAATTGCAGGATCAGCAACGGTGGAAGCGCCAGGGCCGCTACGGTCGCGACCAGCAGCCAGCGTCGGCGGTGCAGCAACTGCCCCAGTCGCGCGCTGCCTCCACGCAGCGCGCGCGAGGAGTTGCCGGCGCGCGTGCCCGCGCCGTCTTGCCAGCGTCCCGCCGCGGCTGCCATCCGCGCGCGCCAGCGACCGACCCCGGCCAGCACACCGTCGCGCGCAGCCGGAAAGACCGCCAGCCACGCCAGCAGTACCGTCACCAGAAAAAACACCGCCATCCCAAGCGCGAGCATGTTGCCACCGTCCCTGTTGCCCACCTGACCGTCCACCAGGCCATCCAATTGACGCCACTGCGACCCCAACGCAGAATGCCCGGGCACATTGTCCGGCCCGGCCCGGACCGTAACCAGCCGGATTGGCGGTCTGGAAAGGAGTCCACGTGGATCGGCAAGATGCCAAACCCCGTCGCCCGAGCCTGATGGCCGGCGTCCCAAGCCCTGCGACCGGCCCCTCGCCGGCGCGGATACTAGCAGACATGGACGGTGGCAAGACCGCCGCGGTCAGCACAGGCCCGGCTCCGCGAAGGAAACTGCTGATTCTTGCGGCCGCGGCCGTCAGTGTGTTCGCGCTGCTGTGGTGGTGGCAATCGGGAAACCGCCAGACAGGTTTTTCGCCGGCCGATGCGCCGATGCGCGCCGGATCCGGGACCGCCGGGATCGCGGCCGATGCTGGTCGCGGCGCGGCCACCATCATCGAAGAGCCCTCGCCTGGCAGCGGCCCCAATGCACCTCCCAATGCTGGGGACGGTTCAGCGTTCGGCGAAGGCGCGGACGACCCGCTGGCCTCCCCGTTTGCAGCGTCAACCCCGACTGCGGCAGCCTTGGCGACCGCTCGACCGGACGGTGCGAACCCGTTTACGCCCGGCGAACCGGCCCGAAGCAGGCCGCCTGTCGCGACACCGCCGCGGGCCGCGCGAGCCCGTGGAACGAACCCGGGTGCGCGCGCTGGCGAACCGGACCTGATGGCCACGTTGCTGGGCAACATCCAGGCCGCGGAGGCGGCGCCGGCCAGCGGGCTGGATACCCTGATCCGGAAAATGGAGAGCGACGAGGCGAGCGTCGTCGCCGGCAGGCAGAACGCGTCGACCGGCATTCAGCCGACGCGATCGCAGCAGATCCAGTCCAACCTGCGCGAATGCCCCCCGGCCAACACCTCCAAGGGGTTGAAGTGCCGGCAGGAGATCTGCGCCGTCTACGCCGGGCGCGACCCGGCGTGTCCGGCCGACTGAGTCGCCGCGGGATCGATCAAGCGGCGGCGCGTTGCGGTCCGGTTACCAGACCACCTCGGCCATGGAGCAGTTCAGCCCCGAGCCAATACCGAGCAGGGCCACGCGGTCGCCCTTTTTCAGCCGCCCCATCTCGCGCAGCTTGCTGAGCACGATCGGCACCGACGCGGGGCCGATATTGCCGTGCTCGCCAAAGATGGTCAGGACCTTCTTCGGATCAATGCCCATGGCCTTGGTGAAGGCGGCGGTGTGCACCTTGCTGACCTGATGGATGACGAACTCGTCCAGTTCCTCGGCCACCCAACCCAGCTTGTGGCGGGCAACGGCGAAGGTCTTCTGCGCCAGCTTGATGCCCTCGATGAGCAGCATCCGGGTGTCGGTGACCATGCCGTCCAGATTGCCGCGGCACAGCTTGTTCCATTCCGTCGCGGCCCGGGTCACGCCGCCCTTGTAGCGGGGCGCACCAGGCGCCAGCTCGGCGCGCGCCATGACCATCGCCGCCGCGCCCGACCCCAGGGTCAGCGTCGCCAGTTCATTGCGGAAGTCCGCCTCGGTGCAATCGGGGCTGCTCAGGCGTTCCAGGGTCTTCTCGTAGGCGAGGTCGGCGGTTTCGCCGTCCACGACCAGCGCGTAGTCGATCTCGCCGCATTCGATCATGCGGCTGGCGATGTCCATGCCATTGATGAATGCAAGGCACGCGTTGGCGACGTCGAAGTTCTGGCAGGTGTCGGGCAGCCCCAGGTTGCCGCTGACGATCGAGGCCGTCGAAGGCTCCAGGTAGTCGCGGCTGACCGAGGTATTGACCAGCAGGCCAACGCGGTCGGGATCGATCCCGGAATCGGCCAGCGCCTTCACCGCCGCCAGCGTCGCCGCGTCGGAGGCGAGCACATCGCCGTCCCACAGTCGGCGCGCGTGGATGCCGGCGATATCGCCGAGCACGTCGGTGCGGATGCCCAGGCGGTCCAGGGTCGGCTTGAGCCGGAGATTGATCTCTTCCGAGCTCAACCGGCGTGGCGCGTCGATGTGGGCCAGGCCGGCGATGGCGACATGTTGGAACTGCATGGGCGGCAAACCAGGAAAGACAGGTATCACGACAGGTTAACGCGTTACCGTCCTGCCTGCATTAACGCTTGCCGCGAAACCGGTCAACCACCCACCGGATAGGTCTGTACGGCGCTCTTCGGCGCCCCCGACTCGGCCGGCCCGGGCACCGCAGTCACGTTGCCACAGCGATAAGCCGAAAAACGCTGCTCGCCAGCGGTCGGCGGGCCCATCGGCTGGATGGTGTCGGCCTGCAGGCCGGGCGCCTCGTTGCGGGCCAGGGTTTCCAGCTCTTCCCGTACGCGCAGGTTGTTGCGCTCGTAGAAAGCCACGCTGTCCTTGACCGAGACCGCGATCTCGCCCTGGCGGGTGCATCCCGCCGGCGGGCCCCCTGCCCCGATCACCCGGACGGCGCTGGCCCCCGGCGCCATTTTCACCCACGTGCACCCGCCGGCAAGGAGGACTGCGGTGGCAAGGGCAAGCGGGATGGCGAGGGTCGACGAGCGGATCATGGAAGCTCCTGGATGGATGGGGCCGCCGGAGCGGGAGCCCGAGGCGGGTGGTGCGGGCAGCCGATGTTATCGGCCGCCCGGCGTGAATCAGGCATAACCGCGCAGCGGACATCCCGCGCGCTTGGCAAGCGCCCGCCGCGCGAGGCCGGCGGGCGCTTGCGAAGATGCCGCGCTCTACTCTTTGCTGGCGGCGCTGGTGGCCCGCGCGACCGGCTTGCCGTCTTCGTCCAGAACCTGCACCGGTCCCAGCTCGAGCGCGCGCACCGGCGCCTCGATCTGGCCCAGGTCACCGACCACGACCCAGGTCAACGCCGCCGGGTCGATCGTCGAGGCGGCCTTGGCCACCACGGCCGGGGTCATCGCGTCGATCTCGGCCTTGTGCTGGAAGACGTAGTCATCCGGGCGGTCGTAGCGGACGATGCCGGTGATCGTGCCCATCACCGCGCTGCCGGTCTCGTAGGCGCCGGGCAGGCTGCGGATTTCATTGGCCTTGACCTTGGAAACCTCCTCGGCGGTCGCCGGCGACTTGCCGCTGGCGAAGTCGTTGATCTCGCGCTTCAGTTCGGCCACCGACTCGGCGGTCTTGTCGATCTGCACCGGCGCGTAGGCCAGCCACGGCCGCTGGCCGATCGCGTTGCTGGCGAAGCTGTAGGACCCGTAGGCCCAGTGCTTGTCCTCGCGCAGGTTCATGTTGAGCCGGGAACTGAACTGGCCGCCCAGTACGGTGTTGGCGAAGCCGAACTCGGTGGCGTCCTCGGATTTGGTCGAGGGCACCAGTTCGCCGACGTAGATGTTCGCCTGCACCGCGCCGGGCTGGTCGATCAGGAACACGCGCGGCGCACTTGGCAGCGCGACGTCCGGGACGCTGACCGGCGCGGGCGCGGCGCTCTTGCCCTTCCAGTCGCCCAGGTGCCGGTTCAACATCGGCACGATCTCCTTGAGCGTGGTGTCGCCGACCACCACCATCGTGGCCGCCTCCGGCCGCACCCAGCCCTGGTGGTAGGCGAGCAGGTCGTCACGGGTCAGCGCGGCGATCGTGTCCTCGGTCCCCGAGCCGCTGAACGGAATGGCATACGGGTGGCCCTCGCCGTACAGCAGCGGTGGCAGCACGCGCAGTGCGGCCGAATTGGGCCGTGCCTTTTCCTGCTTGATGCCGGCAATCCAGGTGGCCCGCACACGGTCGATCTCGCTCTGCTCAAAGCGCGGCTTGCGCAGCATCTGGCTGAAGAGCTCCAGCGACGGGTCGAGGTTTTCCTTCAACGCCGACAGCGAGGCGCTCGCGCCGTCCAGCGCGGCGCCGGCGCCCAGGTTGGCGCCCAGCGCTTCGGCGCGCGCGGCAAAGCCCAGCGCGTCGTACGTGCCGGCGCCTTCGTCGAGCATGCCCATGGTGAAGCTGGAGCTGCCCAGCTTGTCCGCCGGATCGGCCTTGAAGCCGCCGTCGAACATCAGCGAGAACTGGACCACCGGGATGTCGTGGCGCTGGGCGAGGATCACGCGGGTGCCGTTCTTGAGCGTGGCGCGCTGCAGTTCGGGGAACTTCAGCTCGGGGAACTCGTCGGGCAGCGGCACGCCGGTGCTGCGGTCCACGCTGGACGGCAACACGCTGTAGCGCGAATCCACCGCCGGCAGGGTCAGCGGCGCCGGCTCCACCGCCGGATCCTCGGCAAGCGGGGTGCGCTCGCCGGGCATCACCACCAGGGTGTGGTCGCCCTTGCCCAGCCACTGGCGCCCCAGCGCCTGCAGGGTGGCCGGCTGCACGGCGGCAACCGTGGCCATGCTCTGGCGGAAGCAGCCCGGGTCTTCGGTGTAGATGGCGCAACTGGCCAGCGCGTCGGCCTTGCCGCCGAAGCCGCCGATACGCTCGACACCGCGGATGAAGCCCGCCCGCACCACGGTCTTGGCCTGCGCCAGCTCGGCGGCATCCGGACCTTCGGCCAGCAGCCGCTGCAGCTCCTCGTCGATGATCGCCTCGACCTTTTTCGGGTCCACGCCTTCCTTGACGGTCGCGAAGACGAGGAAATTGGAGCCCAGCTGCGACTCGCTGAGGCCGGCGGTCACGTTGTCGACCAGCTTGTCGGCGTGCACCAGGCGCCTGGCCAGGCGCGAGGTGCTGCTGCCGCCAAGGACCTGGGCCAGCACACCGAGCTGGTCGGCTTCCACCGTCGCGGTCGGCGGGACGTTCCAGGCCCGGTAGATGCGCGCCTGCGGCACCCGATCCTCGAGCACTTCGCGGGTCGAGGCCGCCCGCCGGGCGACATCGACCGGCGGCTGCGCCATGTCCGGGCCGGCCGGGATGTCGCCGAAATAGCGGGCAACCTTTTCCTTTGCCGTCGCCACGTCGATGTCGCCGGCCAGCACCAGCACCGCGTTGTTGGGGCCGTACCACGCGCGGAACCAGTTCTTGACATCCTCCAGCGAGGCCGCATCCAGGTCGGCCATCGAGCCGATCACGCTGTGGTGGTAGGGATGCTCGACCGGATACAGCGCCTGGTTCAACTTGGTCCAGACCTGGCCGTAGGGCTGGTTCTCGCCCTGGCGCTTCTCGTTCTGGACCACGCCGCGCTGCTCGTCCAGGGTGGCCTGGTCGATCGCGCCCAGCAGGTGGCCCATGCGGTCGGACTCCATCCACAGCGCGGTATCCAGCGCGGTGGTCGGGACGTTCTGGAAGTAGTTGGTGCGGTCGGTATTGGTGGTGCCGTTCATGTCGGTTGCGCCGACCATCTCGAACGGATCGAAGTACTCGCCGCGATGGTTCTCCGAGCCGTTGAACATCAGGTGCTCGAACAGGTGGGCGAAACCGGTGCGGCCCCGGGGCTCGTCCTTGCTGCCCACGTGGTACCAGACGTTGACCGCGACGATCGGCGCCTTGCGGTCGGTGTGGACGATGACCCGCAGTCCGTTGGGCAGGGTGAACTGCTCGTAGGCGATGTCCACCGGCGCTGCCGTGACGGCCGTGCGCGCCTGGGCGGGCTGCGGCAGGAAGGCCAGGCTGCCCATGGCAACGGCGACCCCGAGGGCGAGCGCGCCGTGGCGCAGCGTGCGCGGCCGGGCGTAAGCAACGACGCTGCGGCGCGACGGGCGGGGAGAACCAGCAGGAACGGCGGGAAGCAACCCGGCTGCGCGGGACGATGCGGACATTCGACACTCCTTGTACGGTCCCGCCCGATATGGACGGATACGCAATCGTAACGGCAGCGCGCGTTATGGGGACCGGGTCACAAGTCACGCCGCTGCTCCCGTTGCCGGTCGCGCCGACGCGCAGTCACCACACTTGCGCCGCCGCGACGCTGCCGCCGCCCGCATAATCGCGGCATGTTCGACGTCATCCTCCACCAGCCCGAGATCCCGCCCAACACCGGCAACGCCATCCGCCTGTGCGCCAATACGGGCGCACGCCTGCATCTGGTGCGGCCGCTGGGCTTCAGCCTGGAGGACCGCCAGCTGCGCCGCGCCGGGCTGGATTACCACGAGTACGCGAGCACGCAGGTGCATGACGATCTGGACAGTGCGCTGGCATCGATTGCCGGCGCGCACGGGACCCGACCGCGGGTGTTTGCGCTCAGCACCCGCGGCAGTGTCCGCTACGACATGCCGGACTATCGCAGCGGCGATGTGTTCCTGTTTGGTTGCGAGACCCGGGGCCTGCCCGAAGACGTGCTGGGGAAGCTGCCCGCCGATCAGCGCCTGCGCCTGCCGATGCGGCCGGGGAACCGCAGCCTGAACCTGTCCAACGCGGTTGCCGTGGTGGTCTTCGAAGCGTGGCGGCAGCACGGTTTTGCCGGCGACGCGGGTGCCGCGCAGGCTGACTGACGCGCGAATCGACGGCGCCCGATCAAAGTGAAGCGATCACGCAGCGCCAACCGATCACGGACTCCAGTGGATCTGCACATCCACCTTGGGTGCTCCCAGTACCGCCATGACCGGATGACGCTGGGGATCGTTCAGCGCGATCGCTTCTTCCAGCACGCTGCGCTTGGCGTCGCCCGTGATGAGCAGGTGCAGCGCGTCTGAGCGCAGGAGACGGCCCACGCTGAGGCTGATGCGCGGGTAGGGTGCTTCAGGCGGCAAGGGGTCGGGATAGACCCGGCACGCTTCCAGGACCGGGTCGTAGCCGCAAGCCAGCTCGGGAGCCCCCGGGAACAGCGACGCGGTATGGCCGTCATTGCCCATCCCCAGCACGACGGCATCAAAGTTCTGCCGATGCAGCGCCAGCCAGGCGCGGGCTTCGACCAGGGAGGCGTCCGGGTCGCCGTCGGGCGCGGTCAGCGCCGCCAATTGCACGCCATTGGCCGGCGCGAATGCCTCGGCCAGGCCGCGCAGGTTGGAGGCCGGCGACTCCACCGGCACGCAACGGTCATCGGTGGGCAGCAGGGTGACGTTCTGCCACGCCAAGGGTGCCTGCGCGAGCCGCTGGTACACCGGCCACGGTGTGCTCCCACCGGCGAGCGCCAGCATTGCGCCGCCGTGTTCGTCCAGGCCGGCCCGCAACGAGGCCTGCAGCGAATCAACGAGATGAGCGGCCAGCTGCCGCGCATCGGCGTGGGTGTGCAGGGTCCAGCCCATGATCTGACTCCCGGAAGGATGACGGGCGCCATGCTATCGGCCCTTGCCGGGCCGTCAGATGAAGGGCGTCGGCTCCTCGGGCTGGCTGTCGGCCTGGACGAAATACTCCTGCAGGTACTTCTCGCCCTTGTCGCAGAACAGCGTCACCACGGTTTTCAGTTCCGGGTGCAACTCGCGGACCCGCTTGGCGGCCAGCAGGTGCGCTCCTGAACTGGGACCGCAGAACAGCCCGTGCGCGCGGGCCAGATGCCGCATTGCGCCGACCGCGTCCGCGCTGGCCACACTGGTGACCTCATCGACCAGCGCGCCGTGGCGCTGGAAGATCCCTGGCACGAAGCCATCGGAAATGCCTTCGATCTTGTGCAGGGCGACCTCGCCGCACAGCAGCGTCTGCGACTCGGACGGCTCCATCGCGAACAGCCGCACATCGGGATTGACCTCGCGGAATGCCTGGCCGACGCCGATCAGGGTGCCGCCGGTGCCCACGCCGGCCACCAGCGCATCCGGCACGACGCCGTCCGGCAGCTGGGCCAGGATCTCGGGGCCGAGCACCACCCGGTTCTCCTCCACATTCCACTCGGACTCGAACTGGCTGGGACAGAAATGGTGGGGCTGCGCACCCAGTTCGCGCGCTTTCTCAAGCGCCGAGTTGACGTGGAAGTCGCCGCAGAACAGCACCTCCGCCCCGTAGGCGCGCGATATCGCGACCCGTTCGCCCGAGAGGCCATCGGGCATCACCACCAGCATCCGGTAACCCTTCACCGCCGCGACCATCGCCAGCGCGTTGCCGGTGTTGCCGCTGGTGGCTTCCACGATGGTGTCGCCGGGTTGCAACAGGCCGGCCTCCTCGGCCTTCTCGATCATGTACTTGGCGATGCGGGCCTTGATCGATCCGGAGGGATTCAGGAACTCCAGCTTGGCCAGAATCCCTTCGACTTCCACCAGCGGCGTGTCGCCAACGGCATCCAGGATGCTGCTTGAGATGGATGGAAAACGGATTGCCATGTTGGACTCCTCTGGAATCGACCGCATCGTCGGGCGCCCAGTCTGCAGAAGGAGGCGTTGCGGCTTCATGACACCGGTCAACCGGGCTTCCAATATTCCATCCTGAACAGCACCTGTAGTTATTGAACGGTCAAGTACACAATTCAGTTGGGATTACACCCCCGCGGGGATACTGCCGGGGTCCAGCTGGGATGCCACCTTGGTTTGAGGCGGCCGCAGCCGGAATGAGCTATCCCTTTCAAGAGGCCGAAAAATCATGAAGAAGTCACTGCTTGCCCTGAGCCTGATCGCCGCGCTCCCGTTTGCTGCTTCGGCCGCCGATGGCATCTCCTACAACTACGTCGAAGCCGGCTACATCGCCACCGACACCGACTACAGCGACGCCGACGGGTTTGCCGTCCGCGGTTCCGGCGCCATCGCGCCGAACTTCCACGTGTTCGGTGACTACTCCAACCAGAAGACCGACGATTTCTTCGTTGGTCCGCTGCGCTACCGCGGCGTCAAGATCGATCAGTGGCGCCTGGGCGTGGGCTACAACCACGAGATCTCCCCGGCCGCCGACCTGGTGACCCGCGTCGCCTACGAGCGTTCCGAGGACGAGTTCAACAACAGCCTGAACGGCTACAGCGTTGAAGTCGGCGTGCGCGGCGCGCTGGCGCCGAACTTCGAAGGCTACGCGATGGCCGGCTATGAAGACGGCAGCGACTACGACGGTGACTTCTACGGTCGCCTCGGCGCGCAGGTGAAGTTCAACCCGATGTGGGGCCTGAGCGGCGACGTCAAGTTCGTCGATGGCGACACCCAGTGGTTCATCGGTCCGCGCATCACGTTCTGATATCGATCGTCATGCACGAAAAAAGCCCGGCTTCGGCCGGGCTTTTTTATGGGCGTACTCCGCGGAGTGTGTTCGCGGAGGGTGCGTTTCGAGGAGGACTCAGCCGAACAACGGACCGGGATACTCGGCCTTCTGCTCGCGCGCCATCAACTGGCGCAACCCCTGGGCCGGCGTGAGATCGCCATGCAAGACCGCGAACACGGCTTCGGCGATCGGCAGTTCGACCTCGTGCCGGCGGGCCAGGCGCATCACCTCGTCGGCGGTCTGCACCGACTCGACCACCTGGCCGATGTCGCGGATCGCGTCCTCGATGGATTGACCGCGCCCCAATGCCAGCCCCAAACGGCGATTGCGTGAGAGGTCCCCGGTGCAGGTCAACACCAGATCACCCAGGCCGGCCAGGCCCATCACCGTCTCCGGACGACCGCCCAGGGCGCGGTTGAGGCGCAGCATCTCGTTGAGGCCGCGGGTGATCAGGCCGGCGCGGGCGTTCAGGCCCAGCTCCATGCCGTCGGCGACCCCGGTGGCCACCGCGAGTACGTTCTTCATCGCCCCGCCCAGCTCGGCGCCGAGCATGTCATCGCCGGTGTAGGCGCGGAAACTCGGCCCGTGCAGGACGCCGGCAACGCGTTTGGCAAAGTCTGCGCTTGCCGAATGCACCGTCAACGCGGTGGGCAGGCCGATGGCGACCTCCTTGGCAAACGAAGGACCGGTGACCACTGCCAGTGGCACATCGCCTCCGAGCACCTCGGCGGCAACCTCGTGCAGGAAGCGGCCGCTGCCCGGCTCGAAACCCTTGCTGGCCCAGGCCACGCCGGCATGCGCCGGGCGGTGCGGTGCAAGCAGCCCCAAGGTGTCGGCAAAGGCGTGCGACGGTACGACCACCAGGACCAGGTCGGCGTCCGTCAGCGCCTCGACCAGATCACCGGTCGCGCGCAACGTGTCCGGCAGCATGATTCCCGGCAGATACCGGGCGTTCTCCCGGTCGTGCTTGATGCCGGCGATGGCCTCCGCGTCGCGACCCCACAGTACGGTGTCGTGTCCGTGCCGCGTGATCAGTGCGGCCAGTGCCGTGCCCCACGAGCCCGCGCCCAGCACGGCCACGCGCAGGGCGCTGTTTTCCACCGAGTCGCTCATGCCGACGAGATCAGGCGTTGCCGGCGGTCTCGACGCCGTCCAGCCCGGGGGCCGCGTTCTCGGATTCCTTGGCCGCGCGCTGGCGCAGGCTCTCGCTGTAGAGGGCCTCGAAATTGATCGGCTGCAGGAAGAACGGCGGGAAGCCACCGGACTGGATCAGGCTGCTGATCAGGGCGCGCGAGTACGGGTAGAGCACGTTGGGGCAATGGATACCGAGCATCGCGTCCAGCTGCGCCGGCTCGAAACCGGTCATGCTGAACACACCGGCCTGCTTGACCTCGGCCAGGTACAGCGGCTTGTCGTCGGCATTGCAGGTCAGGGTGATGCCCAGGACGACCTCGTACAGGCCTTCGTTGACCTGCTGCACGCTCTGGCTGAGGTTCATCTGCAACTCCGGCTGGGCCTGCTCGTTGAACACGCCCGGTCCGCCTGGAACTTCGAAGGAGACGTCCTTGGCGTAGATCTTCTCGACCGTGAAAGACGGGCCGGTGGCGGCTTCAGCCGGCGCGGCGGCACCGTTGAGGGTTTCTTCGGACATCGGGATTACTCCAGCGTAAAGACGGAAAAGTAACGATTATGGCATGCGATCAACGCGTGCCCGGCTCAAGACTGGGGCCGTCCGGCAGGGACGCAAGGCTGCGCGGCTACCGCTGACCCGTTCAGCCGCGGCGGCCCTTCACCAGGGGCAGGTCGGCCTGGCGCCAGGCCTGGATGCCGCCCTCGAGCACGTAGACCTTCTCGAAGCCGGCCTTCTTCAGCCGCTTGGCCGACGCGCCGGCCGTCATGCCGGTGCGGCACACGACGATCACCGGCAGCGCCTTGGCGGCGGCCAGCTGCTTGCTTTCCGGATCGAACTGGCTGGGCTGGACCGATTTGCTGCCGGCAATGTGGCCTTTCTCGAAGTCGCTGCTGGGGGACAGGTCGATCACCAGTGCGTTGTCGCGGTTCATCAATCCCACCAGTTCGGCAGGACGCAGGCTGGCGTACCCGCGGAACAGCTGGGCGATTTCGGTGAACACCAGGGCCACCGTGATGCCGACCAGCGCCAGCGAAAGCAGGGGGTGACGCTGGGCGAACGCCAGCAGTTCTTCAAAGGTCACGGAATCACGCGCACGGGCTTGGGGCCGGCGATTGTCGCCCAGCAGCGGGGCGCGTGCAAAAACACGCTCATTGGCCTGCCCACAGATCCGGCAGGTCGCTGACCAGCCACCACCCCTTGGCGTTCTCGTCCCAGCGCCACTGCTCGAGGTAGCGGACGGTGCGCTCGGCCATGGTGTGGCGGTTGATCACGCCGATCTCGATGTTGCGAACCGCCCGGCCGTTGGCGGTATCCACGGCGCCGCCGACATCGCGGTAGGACGAGACCTGGACCTGTTCGTAGCGTTCCATCTGCAGCGGGCTGAGCGGATTCGCATCGCGGACCGCCGGATCGACCAGGTTCCGCGCGCCGCCAAAATCGCCCCAGCGAATCGCTCCCGACCAGGCGTATTGCGCGGAGTCCAGCGCGTTGGCGGCGGGACTGGCACTGCCGCAGCCGGCAAGCACCAGCAGCGAGGCCAGTGCGAACAGCATCGCGCGCAGGCCGGGCCGACGGTTTCGCGGAAGAAGACGGGTAGGCCAAGGCACGTTGGGGAGTCTCCGGGTGGCAGGCGTCCCATCGTAACGGGCGCTGTGGACAGGGTGGCTCAGCGGGCGATCGCGACGTAGCGGGCGCTGAAATCGGTGGCAAGCCGGCCGTCGGCCAACATCAGGCGGGCGACCAGGCTGACGCGTGCGCGCCGGCGCTGGCGAAGGGTCGCAATGAATGCGTCCCAGCCGCCTGAAGGCGCCAGCCCGGCGGTGATGCGCAGGTCGTCGTAGACGGGGTGCAGATAACGGACCTGACTGTCGGCGACGTAGATCCCCGCATCGATTCCGGCAGCCTCGACCTGCATCGTCACCAGCCCCCAGGACGCCAGGGTCATCAGCGAGACCATGCTGCCGCCAAAGGCGCAGCCCTTGTCGTTGACGTGCAACGCCAGTGGCGCCGTCAGGCAGAGTCTGTCGCCGTCGAAGCTCTCGATCACCGGCGCCATCGCCGCCACCGGCGGCATCGACTGGAAACGCTGCTCGAGACCCTGCAAGGCCTCGCTGTAGGACGCAGATTGCGGCATGTAAACCCTGGCTGGAGCCGGATCGACCGGTAAATGGGATGGGTGCGCAGGCGGCACGACGAGGCATGCAGTCCTTGGTGGCGCGTGCCAAGCTGTGCCGATGACCGCGCGCAACCCAGCCCCCGCATGGTACGTGATCTCGCTGCGTCCACGCGGTGGCAACGCGAGCCTGCGCCGCGCCGCCGCCCGCCACGGTGCCGGCCTGCTCGCATTGGCGCCGTGGAAGCTGGAGACCGTCGACAGCGTGGAAAGCCGCGCCGCACTGGACCAGGCGCTCGCCGCCGACCGGCTGATGTTCACCAGCCCGGAGGCCGCGCGCTCGGCCGCGAAGCTCCGCGAGCTTCGTGCAATGCCGGGCCAGACGTGGTTTGCCGTCGGCTCGGGCACTGCGGCCGCGCTGCGACGGGTCGGGGTGGCCGATGTTGTCGCGCCCACCCGCATGGACAGTGAGGGCTTGTTGGCACTGCCCGGACTGCACCACCTGCATGGGAGCACGATCGGCCTGGTTACCGCCCCGGGGGGACGCGGCACCTTGCCTCCAGCCCTGGCGGCACGCGGCGCGAAGCTCATCCGCGCCAATGTCTATCAACGCGTTCCGGTAGTGCCGTCGCCGCGCGCGCTGGCGGCGGTGCACAACCTCAAGGTGCCGGGCGTGCTTGCGGTGTCCAGCGGCGAGGCCCTGCAGCTCACATTGCAGAGGCTGCCGGCGGCGGTGGTCGAGCGTCTGCGCGCGCTGCCCGCGGTTGCCGCCAGCGCACGACTGGTGGAACTGGCCCACGACTCCGGATTCTCGACCTGCCGCCAGGCGCGCAGTGCGCGTCCGGCCGACATGATCGAGGCGGCCGCGCAACTGATGGCATGACGCCCGCGCACACGCCGGTCCGGTAGCATTGGAACCCCCGCCAACCGTGTGTCTGACGTGTCCAGCACTCCCCCCGTCCCATCCCCCCATCGCCGATCAGCCTGGCTGTGGCTGTGGCTGCTGGTCTTGCTGCTGGTGGCCGGTGCGCTTGCCTATGGCGGCTATTACTGGTGGCAGCGCCATCAAGCTCAGGACGTCGCCCAGGCCAGTGACATCGACGTGCGGCTGGCGAGCCTGGACCAGCGCCTGGCAACGCTGCGCGGGGATCAGGGAGTCCAGGCCAAGCGCCTGCAACAGGCGATCGCGACCAACCGCATCCTGCGCGATGAATTGCTCGGGCTTTCGGAGCGTTCCGCCCTGATCGAGGACAGCTTCGCGCGCTACAGCGATCCGGCGCGACACAGCGCACAAGCGCTGCGCCTGGACGAGGCGGAAGTCCTGCTGAGTCTGGGGCAACAGCGCCTGCAGATCGCCGGCGACCTCGATGGCGCCCGCCGCAGCTACGCACTTGCCGCCGGCGTGCTGGAGTCGATCGAGGACCCGGCCTACCTCAACCTGCGCCAGGCGCTGGGTCAGGAGCGCGCCGCGCTCGATGCGCTGGACGCCGAGCCGCGCGCGCGGGCGCTCGCGCGCCTGGACCAGTGGGCGAAGGGTGTCGCCGAGCCGGTGTCGCCGGCCAAGACGGCCGTCACCGCACCACCGCTGCCGTGGTGGAAGCGGGCGTTCATCGGGATCGTCGAAGTTCAAACCCTGGAGGGGCCACAACCGCTCGATGCGGACGACCAGGCGGATGCACAGGCAGGTCTGCAGCTGGAAATCACCCTCGCTCGGGCCGCCGCGGAACGCCGCGACATCGCCGCTTACCGGGCCGCACTTGGTCGTGCAGAGTTCTGGCTGGCGCGGATATTCCCCACGCCCGGCGCGGCCGCCGACGCCCGCGCCGAGCTGCAGGAGATCGCTGCGCTGCCGCTTTCACCCCCGCTTCCGACCCTGGGCACCACATTGATCCAGTTGCGCCAACTGCGCGCGAATAATCGGGAGCAGCTGCCATGAACCTTTTCCGCAACCTGTTGTTCTGGATCGTGCTGGCGTTGGTCGGTGCGCTCGCGGCCCAGTTGCTCGTCCAGGATCCGGGCGTGCTGACGCTGGACTTCCGCGGCACCCGCTACGTGACCACGCTGGCCGCGGCCATCCTGGTCGGGCTGGGCGTGTGGGTCGCGCTGTGGCTGATCTGGAAGATGCTCACCCTGCCCTTCGTCACCCTGCGGCGACGCCGCAACCGCGCCGCGCGGATGAAACTCGTCGATGGCCTGGGTGCATTGGAACTTGGCCAGTGGGGACGCTCGGAGAAATTGCTCGACGACGCCGCGCGCCAGCCCATGGCGTTGCGCCAGGGCGTGGCCCATCTGGCTCACGCAGGCGCCGCACGCGCCGCTGCCGCCGCAGGTGACGCACCGCTCGCACGCCAGCATCTGGACGCGCTGACCGGCTCGCACCCCGTCACCCGCGCGGTGATCGGCGCCGAACTCGCGCTCGCCGACGGCCGTCCCGCAGAGGCGCTGATGCTGCTGGAGACCCCCGACGTGCAGCCACTGCCGCCACGTGGATTGCTGCTGCGCGCGCATGCGCTGGCCGCGACTGGCGAGGTCGGCGAGGCGTACGGGCTGCTGGGCGCCATGCGTCAGCAGAAGGTGTTGCCGGTGCAACAGCTGGACCGGCTGGAGGCGCAATGGGCCAGCGCCGCGCTGCGCGAAGCGGGCGATGCGAACATCCTTGCCGACCGCTGGGAGTCATTGCCCAAGGCGTTCCGTACCGATCCCGAGGCGGTAACGGCGTATGCCGAGCGCGCCGCCGCCCTGCGCTGGGAAGATGCCGCGGCCAAAAGCGTGGAAAAGGCGCTGGACGAGCGCTGGGACGAATCGCTAGCCGCGCTGTACGGGCGGCTGCCCATTGGCCAGCTCGAACGGCGTCGGGAAAACGCCGAGCGCTGGTTGCAGGCGCACCCGGGCAGCCCCGCACTCCTCCTGGCACTCGCCCGGATCAATCGCGTGCAGGGGCAATGGGGGCAGGCGGAGGGGTATCTGCACCGCGCCATCGCCCAGGGTGCGGGCGGCGATGCGTGGGAGGAGTTGGGCCACGGTTTCGCCGAGTCCGGCGACGAGCCACGCAGCCGCCTGGCCTACGCCAACGCCTTGCGCGCCAGCCGCGGCGAGGCGGTCACCGAGTTGCCGGGACGCGACATGCGCCAGCAGTTGCATGACATGGCGGTGGTGGAAGAGCGCGACGAACACGGCATGCCGCGTCTGCGCGAGTAAACAGGCGGCGCGCGGCGCTGGACGTTTCGGGTTGAGGCGTTCAGCGTCAGTCCGCGGGTGATGCGCGCGCGCCGCACGTGGCGCCTCAGCGTTCCAGTATCGCCACCACGCCCATGCCGCCGGCGGTGCAGATCGACACCAGGCAGCGGCCGCCGCCGCGCTGTGCCAGCTCCTTGGCCGCGGTGGCGACGATCCGCGCGCCGGTCGCCGCAAACGGATGGCCGGTCGCCAGCGAGGAACCGTTGGGGTTGATCTTCGCCGGGTCGATCCGGCCCAACGGCGCGTCCAGGCCGAGGCGGTTCCTGCAGTACTCCTCGCTTTCCCAGGCGCGCAGGGTGCACAGCACCTGGGCGGCGAACGCCTCGTGGATCTCATAGAAGTCGAAGTCCTGCAGGCTCAGGCCCTGGCGGGCGAGCATCTCCGGCACGGCGATGGTCGGCGCCATCAGCAGTCCCTCGCCGTGGGTGAAATCGACCGCCGCGACCTGCGAGTCGATCAGGTGGCACAGCGGCTCGTGACCGTGCGCTGCGGCCCACTCCGGCGAGGCCAACAGGCAGGCAGCGGCCCCATCGGTGAGCGGGGTGGAATTGCCGGCGGTGAGCGTGCCGCGACCGGAGGTGCGGTCAAACGCCGGCTTCAGCGTTGCCAGCTTTTCCAGCGAACTGTCGGCGCGCAGGTTGTTGTCGCGCGAGACGCCGCGGAAGCTCACCACCAGGTCGTCGAAGAACCCGCGCTCGTAGGCGGCGGCGAGCTTCTGGTGCGAGGACAGCGCCCACTCGTCCTGCGAGTCGCGCGAGATGTTCCATTCCTTGGCCATCTCCTCGCAGTGCTCACCCATCGACTTGCCGGTGCGCGGCTCGGCGACGCCGGGGAAATCGGGCTTGAGTTCGCGCAGCGAGAAGCCCTTGAACGCGGCCAGCTTGCCCTTGGTCTCGCGCGCCGCAGCGGCGGCCAGCAGGCGCCGGCGGAGCTGGCTGCCGTAGACGATCGGCACGTCCGAGGTGGTGTCGGAGCCACCGCCGATGCCGGCCTCGATCTGGCCCACCGCGATCTTGTTTGCCACGGCGACGATCGTGTCCAGGGAAGTGCCGCACGCACGTTGCAGCGTCAGCCCCGGCGTCAACGGCGAGAGGCCGGAGGACAGGGCCGCCTCGCGCCCCAGGTTCCAGTCGCTGGAGTGCTTGATCACCGCACCCATCGCCACCTCGCCCAGTTGCTGTCCATGCAGGCCGTACTTCTCGACCAGCGCGCCGAGCGTGCGCACCGACATGCCCAGGTTGCCGACATCCGCATACGCGGTGTTCTGGCGGCAGAAGGGAATCCGGACGCCGCCGAGCACGGCAACGGGACGGGTTTGGCGCATCGGTGGTCACCTCGTTGGAGCCCCGCGACGGCCCAGCCAGCACGGGGATTGCAGGGCCCGCGGTCGCTTGCGGGCATAATGACGGCAGTGTAACGCCGGCCCTTGCGTGCAACCAAACGCCTGCGTATCCAGGCCGGCCCGACGACCTGCCCACCGCCAGATTCCCGCCCGGACACCCGATGAGCCCAGCCAGCAATTCCCACCCCGTCTCCCGCCCAGTCGCTGCCGCCCCACTGAGCGTGCTGGGTGCGTTCGCCATCGAGGTGGTCGGCGACGCCCCGGTCGACCGCGACCGCCTGGCGCAGGCCGAAGTCGGTGCGCTGGCCCAGTTGATCGCCCGCGACCTGGCGGATTTTGCGCCGGAGGCGGCGCGGCTGGAGCTGATTACCGTCGGTGCCCACTACGATCCGGTCGAGTTGTTGCGACCGGGCTGGCCGCTGCACCGGGAGCTGGACGAGCTGGCAGCCCGCGCGCCCCGCGGCGGGCTGGAGCGCGACAGCGGCCGGATCATCGCCTTCGGTGCCAGTGGCTCGGTGCTGCCGGGCACGTTGCCTCCGTCACCGGATTACCTGGGCGGTCCGTTGCGGCTGGTGCCGTTCGTGCTGAAGGGTGCCGAAGACGTGGTGGCACGGGTCGGAGATGCCTTCGAGCACGACCTGATCGAGGTGGGCATGGCGGCGGCGGATACCGCGCTCGCAGCCCAGGCGGCTTTCGGGCTGCAGGTCGAGCATGCCCGTTTCATGACCGTGCACGACCTGGCGGCAATGACCTCCATCCAGTACGAACACGCCGGCCTGGCGCCGCTGTGGCCGCTGCTGGAAACGGCTTTGCTGCACCCCGGGGAGTCTGCCTGGCTGGACGCTGCGCCCGAGCCACTGGTGCATTACGTCAATGGCGAGGCGCGCATCGCGCTGATGTCACCGGCGAGCTGGGAGCAGCACTACGACCACGGTGTCGCGACGACCGACGATGGCCAACGCGAGCGCCAGCAGCGCCTGTTCCAGTTTTTCCAGGGTCGCCAGCGCCAGATTGCGGCAGTGCTGGGTGCACACGGTATTAGCGTGCAGTTCGTCCACTGCGACCTGGGCGATGACTGCCGCGCCGCGCTGTCCTGATCAGTCGCCAAAACCCGCTTCGTAGATCAGGTAGCCGGCGTCGGCCATCCCCAGCGCTGCGTAGGTGCGCTGGGCGATGGCATTGTCGCGCTCCACATACAGCCGCAGACCGATGACGCCTTCGGTTTTCCGCGCCAACTTCTCGACATGCCGGTACAGCGCTGACAGCACGCCGCGGCGCCGGTAGCCTGGATCGACGTACACGCTCTGGATCCACCACCAGTCGCCGTTGCGCCAGTCGCTCCACTCCCGGGTGAGCATCAGGGTTCCGACCGGCAGGCGCACCACTTCGCTGCCACTGAAGACGGCGCTGCCGGTGGCGATGAAGTAGCGCGCGCGTGCGGGGTCTGCGATACCGGCGTGCACCCCGGCGAGGATCGTGGCCGGGGCGAGCACCTTGCACTCGGTCTCCAGCGCCATCGCCGCCGCCCACTGCGCCAGCAGGTCGGCGTCGCCCGGCATCGCGTCACGGATGTCTGTCTGCATCCGGCCAGCATCGCACCCGGAGACGCTGGCGTCACACCTCATCCGGCCTGGATGACGCCGCAGGCCACGCGCGCGCCGGCATCACCGGCGGGCTGGCTGGTGTAGTCGTCAGCGGAGGCGTGCACGATCACCGCGCGTCCGATGGCGTCGTTGGGCGCACCTCCGCCGAGCACCGGGCCACTGGCGTGCGCGTCCACCTTGGCCACGCCCTTGGCGTCGGCAACGATGTTGTCCATGTCGCCGGCGTGATGCGGGGGCGTGCTCATCCGGCCATGCTTGACTCCGGCAGGGTTGAAGTGGCCTCCGGCACTGCTGGCGTCGGCCGCGCTGCAATCGCCCTTCTCGTGGATGTGGATGGCATGGGTGCTGTTGGGCTTGAAGCCGCCGATTTCACCCCTGAAGTGCACGCCATCGCCCATCGGGGTGACGGTGAGCTTTCCGCTGACAATGCTGCCCGAGGCGCTCGCCAGATTGACGTGTGCGCGCTGGACGGTTGAGGTGGTCGCCATCGCGGTGCGGGACGTTGACGCTGGTGACTTCGCCTTGCCTGTCTGCTCCGGGGTGCTGCTGCAAGCGGCGAGGCCAAGCGCCAAAACGGCGGCGCCGGTCAAAACGGTGGTCTTCATGGGAACTCTCCTTGGGTGAAGAATCGCAGGGCGACGTTATCCCGGCGGCGGTCGCAGGCTGGTGAAGCCGTCACGGCGGGACAACCACACTGGTCGTCCGGTGCCCGGCGTTACAATCAGCAGTGGCAGCGGCGCCAAGCTGCGCCTGCAGCGCTGCTCCCGTGTTGCGCGGCCCTCCACGCCCGCCCATCGACCACCCTTGCTTCGAGGTCCGCGCATTGGACACCCCAATCCCACCATCAAGTGCCGCCGAAGTCTATCCGCCGGCCACCACCCTGGCCGATTTCCGGCACAACCTGGATGCCGTCCAGTCCCGCATCCAGGCGGCATGCCAGCGCGCCGGTCGCGATCCGTCCGGGGTCCGCCTGCTGCCGGTCAGCAAGACCATCGATGAGGCGCGCATCCGTATCGTGCATGCGGCCGGCTGCACGTTCCTGGGCGAGAACAAGGTCCAGGAAGCGCATGCCAAGTGGGAGGCCATGGCAGACCTCACCGACCTGCGCTGGTCGGTGATCGGCCACCTGCAGACCAACAAGGCCAAGCTGGTGGCGAGCTTCGCCAGCGAGTTCCAGGCCCTCGACAGCCTGCGCCTCGCGCGGACGCTTGATCGCCGTTTGCAGGAGGAGGGTCGCTCGCTGGACGTCTTCGTGCAGGTGAACTCCTCGGGCGAGGCCAGCAAGTACGGCCTCGCGCCGGAGGACGTGGCCGCCTTCGTGCGCGAGTTGCCTGCCTTTGGCGCGCTGCGCGTGCGCGGCCTGATGACGCTGGCGGCGCTGTCACCGGATGCGGAGCGGGTGCGTGCCTGCTTTGTCCTGCTGCGCGAACTGCGCGACCGCCTGCGCCAGGATGCCCCGGACGGCATCGGGATGGACGAGCTGTCGATGGGCATGTCGGGCGACTTCGAGATGGCGATCGAGGAAGGCGCGACCGTGGTCCGCGTCGGCCAGGCGATTTTCGGCGCGCGTGCGCTGCCTGACAGCCACTACTGGCCCACGGATTCGGGCGCGTGAGCGAAACGGCGCCTCCCGAGTTGCTGGCATCCACCCTGCTGGCGCCGCTGGCGATCGACGTGGTGTCGGTGCAGTCGCAGGTCATCTACGGCCGGGTCGGCAACAACGTCGCGGTGCCGACCCTGCAGTCCGCCGGCCTGAGCGTCGCCGCGGTGCCCACCGTGCTGCTGAGCAACACGCCGCATTACCCCACCCTGCACGGCGGCGCCGTCCCGATCGACTGGTTCAGCGGCTATCTGGAGGATCTCGACGCGCGCGGCGCATTGGCGTCGCTGCGCTCGATTCTGGTGGGCTACCTGGGCGGGCCTGCGCAGGCGCAGGCGCTGGCGGACTGGATCGGCCGCATGCATGAGCGCCACCCCGATCTGCACGTGCAGATCGACCCGGTGATCGGCGACCACGACACCGGCGTGTATGTCGACCCGGCAATGCTGCCGGTGTATCAGAAGGCGCTGTTGCCGATGGCGCACGGCCTGACCCCCAACGGATTCGAGCTGGAGCGGCTCAGCGGCCGGCCCACCAACACCATCGAGGGCGCGATCGAGGCCGCGCGCACATTGCTGGTCGGCCACACGCAGTGGGTGGCGGTGACCAGCGCGGCGCCGGAGTCGTGGGCGGACGGGCGCATGCGGGTGGCGGTGGTGAGCCGCGACGACGCCCAGGTCGTTGAACACGAGCGCGTCGACGCCGCGCCCAAGGGCACCGGCGACCTGTTCAGCGCGGTGCTCAACGTGGAACTTCTCGCCGGAGCCCCACTGCTGGACGCCACCCGCCACGCCTGCGCCCGGGTGGTCGACGCGGTCGGCGCGACCCACCGTGCCGGCTCGGCCGAGCTGCTGCTTCCCACCGTTGGCTGAGGCGATCCGCCGCGGTCGGCGCCGGCTGGCTGGCTGAACCGCACACGGTCGATTCACCGTCCTCTAGGGACAACCCCAGCTGTCGGCACTCGCCGCGCGCTCTATGTTCGACTCAGGAAACTGACGGAGTCGGCCATGAGCATCCCCCGCATTGACGGTGTCCGCGAGCGTTTCGCGCCGCCACCCCCGCCGCCGCCGCGGCAACACGTGGTCAAGCATGGCGACTCGATCGCCACCATCGCCAAGGCCGAGGGAATCAGCGCGCAGAAGCTGCTCGCCGCCAACCCGCAGGTCCTCAACCCCGACGTGCTGTATCCAGGCAGTCGGGTCAACCTGCCCGAGGCTGCACCGGCCAAGCAGGCCGCGGCAGGCGGCTCGCTGGAAGCCAAGCCGGAAACCACCGCCCGCACCGGCGACACAGCGAACGGCACGACCTCGACCAGCAAAACGGGCGTCAAGGTCGACGAGAGCGGTGCGACGGTCAGCGGCAGCAAGACCGACAAGACCACCACCACCAACAGCAGTGGCACGGCCAGCACCACCGGCACGTCGGCCAACGGCAGCATCGGCTTTGACAGCGAGAAAGGCACGGTCAGCGTCAGCGGCGGCGGCGGTTTCAGCCAGGGACTGAAGAACGCCAAGGGTTACGGCGTGTCGTTCGGCATCGATGCCCAGACAACGGTCACTTCCGGCAAGAAGACCGACAACGGCGTGACCACCTACCGCAGCTCGGCTGACCTGTCGGTAACACTCAACGCCGGCGTGGACTCCAAGCAGGCCGGACTGGAGGTCGGCAGGACCGAGGGCATCAAGGGGTCATTCGAGGTGTCGATGCCCGAGCAGATCGCGGCAAAGACCGACCTTAAAACGGTCAATCCATTTGACCCCGATTCCATGCCCACCGGCACCGTGATCAAGCTCGACGGCTCGCAGTACAGCGGCACCGAGTTCAAGGCCGCTTTCCGCCATATCGCCACCGAATCGAAGATCACCAACTTTGAAGGTGCCAGCCTGCTGGTCGAGAAGATCGGCACCGACCAGGTCCGTGTCACCGGTGGCCCGACCGAGGCGATCGAAGCCTACAACGGCGTGGGTGTGGACTTCTCGGTCGCCAGCGCGATGATCGGCCGCAACGACAAGCTCGACGCCGCCACGCTGAAGACCGCCGAGTTCAACCTGTCCAGCGCCGACGGTCGCGCGGCGTTCAACGACTATGTGGCCACCGGCACGATGCCGACCGCCAACGGCAACGGGGTGTCGGAGGTCGCGACAATCCAGAAGCTCGACTACTCCTCGCAGAGCCAGCTCAAGCTGGAACTGGGCCCGCTGAAGGCGTCGTTCAACAGCGCCGGGAACACCGGCAACAGCGTGCTGACCACCCGCGCGGACGGCTCCGCGTCGGCGACCTGGGATCTGCGTTACGGCGACAACGTGCCCCTGTCCCTCACCCAGAGCTTCCGGGCCGACGGCTCGGAGATCATTGCCGACCGGCGCTACACCTTTACCTACACGGCCGATGACAGCGTGGCCACCTTCCTCAATGTCGCCCAGGGCGGCGGCATCGAACATGCGGATTCCGGCCCCGTGAACGACGGCGATACGGTGAGCGTGAGCTACACCGAAGCGGAGATGGCGCAGCTGCTGGGGCACGCGGAGAAGGCGCTGGAAGCCTCCGATGGCATGGACTTCAAGCTCAATGCCCTGATCAAGGACTACGACGGCAACACGATCAAGACCTGGGATTTCGCGATCGCCCTGGCCCGCAACCTGGGCGGTGACGACTACCAGAGCGCCTACCGGCTGTTCAACATCTCCGATGCGGCCGACGGCAGCATCGGCGACCGCAAGGGCGTGGCCCTGCCCGGTACGTTGACGGTCACCCAACGCGCCGGCTGACCGCCCTGCGGCCGCGCTACCGCCGGTATTGCGCCGACGGACCTGATCCATCGCAGCCGCGTCGGCCGGAAATCCCGGCCGGCGCCTGGCTCCATCAGATCGCGTAATACATCTGGTATTCCAGGGGATGGGTCGCCGCGCGGAACGCGGTGACCTCCTTCATCTTCAGCCGGATGTAGGCGTCAATGAAGTCGTCGCTGAACACGCCGCCGGCTTTCAGAAAGTCACGGTCTCCGTCCAGCGCCTCCAGCGCCTGATCCAGGCTGTGGCAGACGGTCGGGATATTCTTCTCCTCTTCCGGTGGCAGGTCGTAGAGGTCCTTGTCGCTGGGCGGACCCGGATCGATCTGGTGCCTGATCCCGTCCAGCCCGGCCATCATCAGCGCGGCGAAGATCAGGTAACCCGAGTTCATCGGGTCGGGGAAGCGCATCTCGACCCGGCGCGCCTTGGGGTTGGCCACGTAGGGGATGCGGCAGCTGGCGGAGCGGTTGGAGGCCGAGTAGGCCAGCATCACCGGCGCCTCGAAGCCCGGCACCAGCCGCTTGTAGGAGTTGGTGGTGGCGTTGGCGAAGGCATTGACCGCACGCGCATGTTTGAAGATGCCGCCGATGTACCACAGCGCCATCTGGCTCAGGCCGCCGTAGCCGTCGCCGCTGAACAGGTTGACCCCGGCCTTGGCCAGGCTCTGGTGCACGTGCATGCCACTGCCGTTGTCCCCGACCAGCGGCTTGGGCATGAAGGTCGCGGTCTTGCCGTGGCGGTGGGCGACGTTCTTGATCACGTACTTCATCGTCTGCAGTTCGTCGGCCTTCTTGGTCAGCGAGTTGAAGCGGGTGCCGATTTCCGACTGGCCGGCGGTGGCGACCTCGCGGTGGTGGACCTCGACCTCGATGCCGACCGCCTGCAGCGTCTTGCACATCTGCGCGCGGATGTCGTGCAGCGAATCCAGCGGCGCGACCGGGAAATAGCCGCCCTTCACGCCGGGCCGGTAGCCGCTGTTGCCGCCGGGGTACTCCTTGCCCGAGTTCCAGGCCGCCTCTTCGGAGTCGACGTGGAAGAAGGTGTGCCCCATGTCATTTGCGTAGCGGACGCTGTCGAAGATGAAGAACTCCGGCTCCGGGCCGAAGAACGCCTGGTCGGCGATGCCGCTGGATTTCAGGAACGCCTCGGCGCGCTTGGCGATGCCGCGCGGGTCGCGGTTGTAGGCCTGCATGGTCGCCGGATCGAGGATGTCGCAGGTCATCACCAGGGTCGGGTCGGCCGTGAACGGGTCCAGGAACGCCGTGGACGGATCGGGCAGCAGCACCATGTCCGAATCATGCACGCCCTTCCAGCCACCGATGGAGGAGCCGTCGAACATCCGGCCGTCCTCGAACAGCGCCTCGTCGATGATCGAACCGGGGAAGGTGACGTGGTGCTGCACGCCACGCATGTCGGTGAAACGCAGATCGACAAACTCGACCTTGTGCTGCTGGACCAGTTTCTCGACGTTCTCGATGGACATGCGGGGTTCCTGGAGGTGGGGGATGACTACAGTAGCAAGGGCTGATTTTATTCGATGGCCGGACTCCCCATGTCATTTTTTTTGCGCCCGGGCGGGGCGACGGGACGCGGGTGGCGGTTGCCGCTATCCTTGCCCACCTCGTGGGCGCCACCAGCCGTGCACCCGCTCCGCTTCCGGTGGTTTCCATGTCCGATACCCTCGCCGCGCTGCTGCTCGGCATCCTCGAAGGCCTGACCGAATTCCTGCCGGTGTCCAGCACCGGTCACCTGCTGATCGCCCAGCACTGGCTGGGTGCGCGCTCGGACCTGTTCAACATCGTCATCCAGGCCGGCGCGATCCTGGCGATCACGCTGGTCTTCCGCGAGCGGCTGTGGTCGCTGGCGACCGGCCTGCGCGAGCGTGAGAACCGGCTGTACCTGGCCAAGATCGGCGCCGCCTTCCTGGTCACCGCACTGGTCGGCCTGCCGGTGCGGCTGCTGGGCTGGGAGTTGCCGGAAACCGTCTCGCCGGTGGCCATCGCCCTGATCCTGGGTGGTATCTGGATCCTCTTCGCCGAGCGCATCGCCGCCGGTCGTCCGCCGTCCACGCGCGTCACCTGGACGGTGGCGATCCTGGTCGGCCTCGCGCAGGTGCTGGCCGGGATCTTCCCGGGTACCTCGCGCTCGGGCGCGGCGATCTTCATGGCCATGCTGGCCGGCACCGGGCAGCGCTCGGCGGCGACCGAATTCGTGTTCCTGGTCGGCATCCCGACCATGTTCGCCGCCAGCGGCTACGCGGTGCTGGAGTACTTCATCAAGGGCAGCGGCGGTGCGGCCGGCGGCGAGGCCTGGGGCGAGCTGGGGCTGGCATTCGTCGCCGCCAGCGCGACCGGATTCATCGCGGTGCGCTGGCTGATGGGCTACATCAAGCAACACAGCTACGCCCCGTTCGCGTTCTACCGCATCGCGCTGGGCGCCGCCCTGCTGCTGTGGCTGCCGGCCGGCGGCTGAGTCAACCGGTTACAGATCCGGGTGCAGGCTGTAGGTCGCGTAGGTGTCCGCCTCGGCCAGCACATGGCCTTGCATCGCGGTCAGTGCATCGGCAGCGGTGAAGCGGTCGGGCAGCGGCAGGCGCTCGACATCCAGCGCGAACACGCGGAAGAAGTAGCGGTGCATGCGCAGGTCATTGGGCGGCGGGAACGGACCGTCGTAGCCGTGCCAGTCGCCGGCCATGGCCGGGTCGTCGGCAAACCAGCCGGTGTAGTCGTTCAAGCCCTGGCGTGATCCTTCCGGCCCGCCGGGGTTCTGCTTGCCGTGCGGCACCACACCATCGCTGCAGGCACCGGCGGCGATTTCGGTCACCGTGGCCGGAATGTCGGCCATCACCCAGTGGATGAAATCGGTGCGCGGCTGGTCGACCGGGATCGATACGCCTTCCTTGCCGACCATCTCGGCCACCGTCGGCACGTCGGGGTCGACGCAGATCAGGACGAACGAGCGCGCGCCGTCCGGGACCTCGTCCCAGGCCAGGTGCGGGTTGCGGTTTGGCGCAAACCCGAAGCCGTCGGCGGTGGGCTGGCCGGCGGCGAACTCCGCCGGCAGGGACTGGTGACGCTGGAAACTGTCGCTGTGGATGCGCATGCGTGGACTCCGTGTGGCTACCGGACCAGTCTGCCAGACGACGCCCGCGCGGGCCTGATCAGGTCGGATCAGTCCTGCGGGTAACCCAGACGCACCGCCACCGGCGTCAGCAGGCCGAACGCATCACCCAGCGGCTCGACGAAATCGCGCCAGCGGCCGGCCGCCATCCGGTCGGGACCGAAGCGGCCCGGCGCCACCGCCGGCAGGCTGACATCCAGCGCGTTGGCCAGCATCTGGGCAAGGGCGGCCATGTCGTTCTCCACCCCGTCCATGCGCAGCAGGCGATGGGCAATGAGGTTGTGCTCGTGCAGCTCGGCGACCTGGTCCAGCACCTTCGCCAGCCAGCGCGCCCCGGCCTCCGGCGAGGCCAGCGCGAACGGCGCCGGCGCGCCGTGGGCGATCCAGTCCAGCAGCATGTCGCGTGGATCGCGCAGCGCCACTAGCAGCATGGCCTCGGGCGCGTGCTCGCGCAGCGCGGTCACCAGGGTGTTGTCCCACCACAGCAGCCAGTCGCAGATCTGGTCGGGCTTGATTCCGCGCGAGGGGAACGCGGCCCGCCATTCGGCGATCAGTGCGGCGGGGTCGGCGGCGCCGCTGGCCAAGGCGTTGACCGTGGCAAAGCGCTGGAACAGGTCGTTGGGCGGCGTCGGCCCGAAGCGGTCGGCGAACAGCGGTGCGCCGGCGGCGTGCAGGGTACCGGCGACGCGCTCGATCAACGAACCCGGCGCGCCCCACAGCAGCAGTCCGCTGTGGCGGCTGACATCCTCGCTGTCGTCGGCCGGCCAATCGCGGGCGATGCTGGGCTCGAGCAGCGGCAGGCGCTGGGGTGCGACTTCGCTGTGCAGCTCCACCCAGGTGGCCACCGCGGCGGCAGGTTGGCCGGCCGCATCGAAACAGCGGCCCAGCAGCTGGCGCAGGTTGCTGCGCACCGCCTCGTCGGGTGCGCGCGCGAGCAGACCTTCGACGTGGGTGATGGCCGCGTCCGGATCGTTCTGCAGCAGCCGGTCGAAGATCCGGGTCTCGGCCTTGGCGTGGCCGGGCTGCAGCTCGATGATGCGCGCGGCCAGGGCGTCGCCCTGCCCGGTCTCGCCGGCCACGTCATGCAGGGTGATGCGCGCTTCCAGCGCCGGCACGCTGTCGGGGTCAAGCTGCTGCCAGCGTTCGACGACCGCCAGCGCTTCAGGGGACGCGAACTCCTCGAACAGCAGGCGCGCGCGCCACAGGTCAATGTTGCCCGGCGCAGTTTCCAGCAACGCATCCAGGGTCGCGCGCGCTTCGTCAGCCGCGCCCAGCCGACGCCAGGCCTCCGCCAGCGCAACGATGCTGCGGCGGTCGTCGGGATTTTCCTTGACCAGTTCGAGCAGGCGATCGCGGGCGGACTCGTCACGACCGGCTTCCAGCTCCAGTTCGGCGACCATGCGGCGCAGCGCCGGAGCGGCCTCATCGCCGGTCAGCAGGGGTGCGATTTCATCAGCGGCATCGCCGGGGCGTCCCTGACGGCGCAGCAGGTCGGCGACCAGCGCGCGCAGCGGCAGCGAATCCGGACTGGCTTCCAGCAAGCCGCGGAAGGCCTGCTCGGCGAACGCCAGATGACCCTTGGCCAGATACGCAAAGCCCAGCGCGTGGCGCAGCGTCGGCTCCTCGGGCCAGAGCTTGGCGGCGGCCGAAAGCCCGGCGAGTGCCTGGTCGGCGTCGCCCCGGCGCAGCGCCAGGTTGCCTTCCAGCGCCGCGATCTGCGGGTGCTGGTCGGCGATGCGCGCGGCGGTCCGGGTCAGCCGCTGGGCCTCCTCCAGATCGCCGCGGCCCAGCGCGAGTTGCGCCTGGATTATGTATGCGGGGAACTGGTTGGGATCCAGGCCGGTGCTGTGCGCCAGCGCCGCCTGGGCCTCGTCGAGCTTGCGCTCCTGCAACAGCAGGCCGGCGCGGTCCAGATGCAGGTCGGCGTTTTCCGGGGCCAGGCGGATGGCTGCGTCGATGGCCTCCAGGGCCGCCTCGCGATCACCGTCCAGGCGCAGCGCGTAGGCGAGCCAGCGGTGTGCGGCCGGATCGTCACCGCGTTCCGCAACGGCGCCACGCGCGGCGGTGAGGGCTTCGTCGGCGGCGCCGCGACGCAGGGCGTCGATGATCGGTTCGTACATGGACTGCTGCTCGGGGTTCGGTCAATCGGCCATTGTATCGGCGCACGCGGCGAGCCGCTGGGCGAGCCACTGCTCGCCAAAGCCCTGCAGTCGGCCGTTTTCCAGGAAACCACAATGGCCGCCCCAGGGCGATATCTGCAGGTCCACGCACGGCGAAAGCGAGGCGCTGGCGAAGTCCTCGACCGGGATCACCGGGTCGTCGGCGGCCATCAGGATGCTGGCGGGCACTTCGAGTCTGGCCAGGCGGTCGCCGGCCAGCGAGTAGCCATCGAAATAGCTTTCCAGGGAGTCGTAATCGGTGCTGCGCTCAACCATCCACCGCGTCAGCGGGCGCATGCGCAGTCCGAGCACGCGATCATCGAAGTCGTACTGCTGCGGGAAGAGTTCGCGTTTGCGCTGCAGTGAGCGGCGCCACTTGCCCTCGAAATGACGCATATAGGCCGGCATCCCCGTCTCCATTGCGTCCATCGTGCGCGCCGGGTCCAGCAACGGGCAGATCACTGCCACCTGGGTGATCGCCAGCCCGGCGGTGGGTGCGCGCAGCGCCAGCCGGAGGGCGAAGTTGCCGCCCAGCGAGTAGCCGCCCACGGTCAGCGGTCGCAGCGGGAACCGGCGCGCGATGTCGGCGGTGGCTTGGACCACCTCGTCGATGCGGTTGGAGTGGAACAGCCCGGAGTTGAGGTGGTGGGTGCCGCCGTGGTCGCGGAAATTGAGCCTGAACACCTCGAAGCCTTTTTCCAGCAGCGATGCGGCGGTCAGGCGCATATAGCCCGAATCGGCGCTGCCTTCCCAGCCGTGCAGCAGGATCGCCATCCCCTGTCCCTCCACGCCGGGCATCGCGCTGTGCAGCCCCCGCAGGCGCACGCCGTTGCCGCCGTCAAGCAGATGGGCGGTCGTGATTGCGCCGGTGGCGGCCAGCTGGTGCTCGCCCATCCACTGGCGCATGCCGCTGGAGCCCAGCACGGTCTGCAGATGCGCGTTGCGGAGCCAGCGCGGCGGTCGGAAATCGGCAGCGGTCAGCACCCTGAAACCCTCAGTTGTTCATCGCCTCGAGGATACGGGCGCGCGCGGTGTCGGCGATGCGACGGCGTCCCTCCATCTGCGCAGGCAGGATCGGCTCGAGGAAATGGATTTCCGCGACCCGCGGTGGCTCGCCGAGCAGGCGCAGGAAGTTGCCGACGAAGCGTTCGCGAGGGGCGAATGCGACGATCCGCTGCGCGCTGCCCTTCTCGCCGTAACGCAGCGCCACCGGCTGGATCTGCGCGCCGGCCTCCACCGCGGCCAGGAAGATGCGCGCATGGAACGGGCCGACTTCACCACCGCCGCGCGTGCCGCCCTCGGGAAACACGCCCACGGAGCGGCCATCGCGCAGGCGTGACAGCATCTCCTGCAGCACGCCGCCCATCGATTCAGTGCTGCCGCGGGAGTGGAAGATTGTCTGCGCGCGGCTGGCGAGCCAGCCCACCACCGGCCAGCTGCGGATCTCGCGCTTGGCCACCATGCCCATCATCTGCTGGCTGTGCAGCGCGGCGATGTCGATCCAGCTAACGTGGTTGGCGACGAACATCGTGCCGCCAGGCAGGGGACTGCCGATGCGGTGGAGGCGGAAGCCGAACACCCGCATCAGCCCGGCCGACCACAGGCGGATCATGCGGTGGTCCATGCGCTCGTTTCCGATCTGGAGTCGGCCCAGCAGCGGGCTGATCAGCACCAGCACCACCGGGAGGTTGACCAGCAGGTGCCAAAGCAGCATCGGCACCCGGTAGAAGTAGCGCAGGGTGCGCGCCACTGGCGAGGTTCGCGCCGGGGTGGCGAAAGGAGTTTGCGGCGCATTCATGACCGCGAACGATACAGGGCGGACCCGTCGCGCGGCAGGCTTCGGTTGAGGATTCCGACGCCAGCAGTGCCGCCGTCCTCACCGGGCACGACGCGCAGGGCGGCGTTCTCGGAGCGGATGTCGACTAGACCGGGGGCCGCGGCACCACCGCGAGCGTGAGGCGCGAGATGCAGGCCAGCCGGCCGCGGCCGTCTTCGATACGGATTTCCCAGACCTGGGTGCGACCACCCACGTGCAGCGCGGTGGCAATACCGGTGACCTTGCCGTCGCGCACGGCACGCAGGTGGTTGGCGTTGATCTCCAGACCGACGCACATGCTGTCCTGCTCGACGCACAGATTGCCGGCACTGCTGCCCAGCGTTTCTGCCAGCAGCACGGAAGAACCTCCGTGAAGGAGCCCATAGGGCTGCACGGTGCGCCCATCGACCGGCATCGTCGCCTTGAGGTGGCTCTCGCCGATTTCAGTAAACACGATCCCCAACGCTTCGATCGCCGTATCGCGCGAGAGCGAGTTGAGGTCGTCCAGGGTGGCGCTGCGGCGGAAGAGCCGACGCCGCGGAGTCGCTGCTTCAGCCGGAGGGTCGGCCGGGGAAAATGCTTGGAAAACGGGGGGCGTGTTCATGCCGACACGATAGCGGAGCCCTGATCGGGCTTCCATCAGTGCGCAGTCCCGGGTTGGGACAGGCCCGTTGCCCGGATGACTGCGCCTTGAGCGGTTGTTACGGGGATCGCGAACGCGACTTAGCTGATGCGGAACATCGACTGGCTGGCCGAGGTGCTGCGGCGCGAACGGCGCAGGTAGCTCTTGCCAACGTAACTTCCGCGATACAGGTCGTTGCGGACTGCCGCAGCGGCCTGGACATCGATCGATTTGACCAGCGGCTCGGCCGTGGCAAGCGTGGTGCTGTGCCCGACCGGATTGCTCGCGATGGGAGCGGTTTGGACGGAACCAGGATGGCGATTCACTTCTGTCTCCTTTTTTAAATGATTACAATGGGTTACGAGCGCTATTGTAGCAGGTTCCGAGAAATATGAATAGGGGGATCAGTGAAACCTGAACAGGGACGGGCCGGCGCTCTGCGAGTAGCGCCCGGCGGCCTTGTAGGCGTCACGGCTGACGTAGCCACTGCTGTGGCCGTAGCCGATGCCGGGCTGACGCTCGGGGTAGCCGTGATGTGCTGCGGATCCGGCCAGGGACGTCTCACCAGCCGCGCTGGGATGGGACCTGGTGCAGTCGCGGCGCGACGCGCCGCCGGCGGTGGAGGATGAACGGGCAGACTGGGCGGATTGCTGGATGGACATGACGATCTCCTGCTGTAGTGAATTGGTGTGCTGGTAATGTATAACACCAGATCGATCAGTACATAGGCCATAGGTCATGGACGTCGCGGGATTCAGGATTCAGCAGGTTTCAGCCTCCCGGGCAATGCCGGGGGAGGTCTGCGTTCAGAGAATCGGCGCCAGCCCCGCTCCGAAGGCGGTGAACAAGCGCGTCGGCAATCCCTTCAGCGCGAGATTCACCTCCGGGAAATCCCCTACCGGGCGATAGCACTGGCGGAAGCCGGGGTCGTCAGGGGGTATGGGCCGCGGGCAGTCCTCGCCGGGCACGAACTCGTAGCTGGTCGCGTACCGCATCGGCCAAAGGTCGAACACCGGCAGCCATTCGGAGATCTTGCCGATCGAGTACTCCAGCCCCGACAGCACTGGTGGCTTGTCGCGCGGTGCGATGACCCAGGAATTGGCCGGACTGATGTCACGGCGGATGCTCGCCGCCAGCTCGCGCGCAAACGCGGCATCGTGGACGATCACCGCGCTCTCGGTGTTGTAGTTGTCCCCGCGCGGATCGAAGTTGTGGGTGCCCACCACCCCGATCCGGCGGTCGATGACCAGCGACTTGGCGTGCATGCCCATCCGCACCCCGGCCCGTCGCAGCGGTACCGGCTCGTTGGACTGGCGACGCAGGTGGCGGGTGGCGCCGTACTCGGCCGCCAGCGGTTTGCGGTAGCGAGCGGAGCGCAACACGCTGCTGCGGTCCGGGCGGGTGCTCGGGGCCGGCGGCAGCGGCGCATCGACGAACTCGGGCAGGAATGCGCCGGTGGCCTGAAGGTCGATCGGTGCGTCCTCGGGAAACGGCTTGTATTCGTAGATGTTGAAGCCGAAATCGCGCAGGTAGCGGCGCTTGTACTTGTAGGAGAGGGCGTAGGCGATGAAGGCGTCGGTGGCCGCCAGCGAGTTGGTCGACACCACCACGCGGGGCGCATCGGGGCGATCATGCAGCCGCTCGAACATCGCCTGCGCGGGACGCGACAGCACCAGGTAGGGTGTCTGCAGCATCACCTCGCGGTCGGCCGAGGCGATCAGCCCGCCCAGCGACTGCGATGCCGCGGCGAATTCCGACGGCGTCTCCGCCTCGTGCTTGCCCGGGCCATCGGACACGTACTCGACCTTGCCCACTTCGCGAGCCTCGCTGGCCAGGCGCTCGAACACCAGCAGCACATCGCCGGCATCATCGCGCATCGATGCAGCACGTTCGGGGCGGCGGTACTCAGCGGGCGCGAGGGCCGGCACGCCGCGTGACAGCAACAGGCGCCCGACGTCCACCAGACGGGAGGGCGGTACTGCGCGGCGGTCGTCCCAGAACAGGCGGAAGTCTTCCGCCATGGCGTGGGCGACCGGGCCTGCCACCAGCAGATCTCGGTCGCGGAAATTGTAGGTGTCGCTCCAATCGAAATAATCGTCCTGGTAGTTGCGCCCGCCGGTGATCGCCACGGCATCGTCGATCAACAGCAGCTTGGTGTGCATGCGCTGGTTCAACTGGCGCCAGCAGCACGCCGCGGCGATGGCATATTGCGGGTAGGTGATCCGCGCCCGCCGCATCACGGGGTTGTACAGCTTGAGGTGGAAGTTGCGATGCATGCCACTGAGGGCGGCCAGTGATTCCACGCTCTGGAGCGCAGACAGCTGGTCCATCAGCACGCGTACACGCACGCCGCGCCGCGCGGCGTCGAGGAGCTCCTGGAGCACCAGGCGGCCGGCGTCATCGTCCTGGTAGATGTAGGTCTGCAGGTCGATGCTGCTGGTAGCGCTGCGGATCAGGTTGATGCGCGCCAGCAGCGCATCGGTGCCGCGATCGAGGATCACCGTGTAATGGCGCGGCTGTTGCGGCGTCGACTCCTGCAGTGCCTTGTCGGCCATCTGGCGCAGCGGCGATGGCTGCGCGCAGGCATCAAGCGCGTCGCAGGTGGAAGCGTCCGATCGCGCCGCCGCTGCAATGGCATACGCCTGGTCGGCCTGTTGCGGGCTGAGCGTGGCGCAGGCGGCCAGCAGCAGGATCGCGGCGGCGATGGACAGCCGCAGCGCTGCACGGGAAAACCGCCCCCGCCGCAGCTCCCGCGGGGCGCCCTTCGAACTCATGGCGCAGGATCCAGCAGCCGCACCTGCATGGTGAAACGCACCCGGTCCGACAGGACCAGCCGCATGCCGGCTATGCCGTAGTCACTGCGGTCGACGCTGCCGCTGGCAAACGCGTCGCAGTCCTGCCCGGCGCGTTCACACATCGCCGGTGCAACCATGAAGGTTTCCGGGCGACTCACTCCGTGCATGCGCAGGACGCCCTGCAGCAGCCCTCCGCGGCGGGTCAGCATATCGTCGTGGGGGTCGGACACGAACTCGATATCGGGATGGTGCTCGGCGTCAAAGAACGCGTCGGACCGGGCGATTGCCGCATAGCGCTCCGAGCCCGCCACATCGATGGATCCAGCCGCCAAGCGGATCCGGACCTGGCGCCGACCGTCCGGCAGGAACAGCACGGTACCGTCATACACCGGAAATCGGCCCTGCACGCGTTGGCCCCAGCGGGTGCGCAGCTCGAAGCCGAATCGGGTATGGGCGGGGTCGAAGGCGTGGGTGCGCACGCCCGGCTGCGCGGATCGCGCAGCAAAGGCACGGAATGCCTGCTCGGCTGCAACAGGCGCCGCGGGCGCAGGCTGCTGCGCCGGCGCGGCCATGGGCAGCGTCAGCAACAGCAGCAAGCACCATTTGTTGCGGAATCGGGCTGTGGTCACGGCCACCAGAACGCGTCGAGCCGGGCCACACCCGGCTCAAGGCGGGCGCCATCGGGGATCGACAGCACGGCGACGCTGCCCGGGGGCATGCCGCGGTAGTCCCCGGTGCGGCCGCTGTACAACAGCGCCGCCAGGAGTTCCAGGCCGGGGTTGTGTCCCACCAGCATCAGTCGCTCGACTCCCGGGCTGTTGTCGGCCAGGGCGATGAGGGCGCCCGGTTCGGCCTCGTAGATCTCCTCCTGGATGCGTTGCTCGACGTAGCCGATCACGCCCAGCACCGCTTCCAGCGTCTCCCGCGTGCGCCGCGCCGGCGAGCAGAGCACGCGGTCGGGCGCCATGTTCCGTTCTTCCAGCCAGCGCCCGGCGGCTTCCGCCTCCGCCAGTCCCTCGGCGGACAGCGGCCGATCGATGTCCGCCTGGCCGGCGGTGGCGTGCTCGGCGTGGGCATGGCGCAGCAGGATCAGTTCACGCATGGTGGAGTCTCCTCATTTGGCCAGCCATTTCAGCAAAGGCTGCCAATCGGACTGGTGATCGCGGACGTTCGCGGAATGATAGTCAAACAGGCTTTTGCCCAGACCGGCCAGCACTACGTAGGCCTGGCTGTCGCGCAGCTGGGCGACGACCGGGTACGGCCACTGGTCGAGCATGGCAAGGGTTTCGCGCGAGGTGCTGGTCCACGGCCGAAGACGGTTGGCCACCAGGCCGACCTTGAGGTCGCCGTTGCGCACCCGGCGATGGCGGGCCAGCGAATCCAGGAAGGGCACACTGGCCTCGATGTCCAGCAGCGATGGCTGGATCGGCACCACCACCGCGTCGGCGACGGCGAGGAAGCTTTCCAACTCATCGGCCATGGCCCCGGCCGGGGCGTCGATGATCACCCGCTCGGTATCGGAAGGCACGCCGCGCTGCCACTTCCAGCGATTGGTGCCATCCACCGGCAGCACCGCGGAGTCCAGCGCGGCCCGGCGTTGCGCCCAGCCGTGGGACGAGCGCTGCGGGTCCGCGTCCACCAGCGCGGTCCGGCGACCCTGCAGCGCGGCATTCGCGGCCAGGTGGGTGGCGATCGTGGTCTTGCCTGCACCACCCTTGGATGTGGCCACCAGCACCGTCTTCATCGCGTCTCCCGGGTTTGCAGCCTGCGCTGCGCATCAGGCTGCAGCGTACAACACCGGGAGCGCGCGTCACCGCCGGCGCGGCGCGGTATCGGCGATCAACGCGGATGCCGCGGCAGCTGCCAATCCGCCGGCGGCGCCGCCGCGATGCCGGCGCGGTGCAACAGTTTCGCCATCGCGCCCAGCTCGCCATCACTTGCGACCCAGCGCGCGTACTGTCCGGTGCCGGGGGTCCCGCCCAGACCGGCGAGCAACGGGAGTGATTGCTCCCGCCACCACGCCAGCTGGCGCAGACGTGGCGTCCACTGGCCGGTCAGGCCCGGTTCCAATCCGATCAGCAGTCGCGTCGCCATCTCCGCGTAAGGGAGCGTGGAATCATCCGCCGCCAGACGGGACAGCAGGGCGACACAGTCGGCGCGCAGGCCGGGGTCGCGCGCCAGCTGCGCCTGGCCCGCCCCGCAGAAACGGCTCACGCCCTGCATCGGTGCCAGGGCGATGGCGGCCCATTGGCCAAGCGCCTGCATGGCCATCCAGTCGGCCGCGGTACCGGTACCGGTGGCGGCCTGCATGCCGGCGGACGTGCGCGCGTCCATCGCCGGCACGGGCGCTCCGGCGCGCGCGTCCAGCAAAAGGCTGAGAAATTCGCCGGTGGGGGGCTGGTAGCGGGGGGCGACAGCGGCCGCATGCAGATGCTCGCGTGCCGCGCGCAGATCGCCGGATTCCATCGCCACGCCGTTCGCCCACAGGTGGGCCGCGGCGTTGTCGCCGTCCACCTGCAGCAGGCCGGCAATCGCGGCGTCGCGATCGCAGCCAAGCACGTGGCAGTCGGTCACCTCCACCCATGCGACCAGCGGATCGGTGGGACCGAGCTGGCGGGCGCGCGCGAACCAGCCGCGCGCCTGCGACCCCAACACGCCGGGCGCATCGCCGGTGGGAGCGTCCTGGACCGGCATGACCGTCATCGCGCCCAGCAGGCTGCGCACATCGCCGCGCTGCGCCAGGGCCTGCGCGTGCGCCGCCATCGCCGACTCGTAAGCGCGGCTCCAGGTTTCCATGGCCGCCTGCGTGGCGGGATCATCCAGCACGGCATCAGCACGCTGCTGCTCCGGCGGATCCGGCGCAATCTGCTGCATGCATTGCGCGATGCGGGCGTCGTCGCCCAGCGCGATGCAGGCCTCGGCCGCGGTACGGTCGGTCGCGGAAACCTGTCCCGCCGCGTACGCCAACCCTGCCACGGACATCGCGCCGAGCAGACCTGCGCCAAGTGTTTGCTGAAGCAGTCGTTTGTGCAGCATTCCGTTGCCCCGGTCGTGGCTTGTGCTCAGACGCGGATCAGCGCCATTGCGGTGGATCAGCCTGCCACGCCTGCTGCACCTTCACGAGTGTCGCGCGCTCGGCGGGCTCCCAATCGGGCAGCAGCTCGTCGAAACGGTCGGGATAGGTCCAGCGGTCCGGATGGGTACGTACCGCGGCGGCATACCACTCCACTGCCTCGTCTTTGCGGTCGAGTTGCCATAACGCCAAGGCGAACGTGGTCGGCATCCAGTCGGCGGTGACGTTGCGCGCCTTGATCAGCGTTTCCCAGCGCGCCAGCGCGGCTTCCGGGTCGCCGTTGCGCAGCAGGTCCCAGCCGTAGTTCCACAACACCGGCCGGTACAGGATGTCGGTCGTGCCCAGATTGCGCAGGGCGCGGTCGTACAGCTCGATGCCCAACTCGGGCCGACCGCCTGTCATGGCCACATGGGCAAGCTGGGCATTCTCGGCGTGGGCACGCGGCTTGCGCGCGATCGCCTTGAGCAACGCGTCGGTCAGCGCATCGCCTTCGCCCTGGATGGCCACTACCGGACGCGTCGTACGCGCTTCTTCCGCGAAATAGAACTCGGATGCGGGCACCAGCCGGCTTTGCGCCGTTGCTGCGCCGGTCACCAGCAGACAGCCTGCCAGCGTCGCAGCCAGAACCCGGCCGCTGAGCGGCCGCTTGAAATTGAACATGTACATTCCCCCCTGGATTGCGCGCTCATGGTAACGCGTGCGGACCGCGGGACAAAGCCGTGCGGCCGCGGCACAAAGGCATTGGCTGCTAGACTCCCGCGGCTGTGCCGACGACGCGCGCGCCGGTTCCGCCGGACCCGATCCGTGCATCAGCAGCGTTTCCCGATCCGACCCCGACCCCCGCAGCCATCGCGCGGCCGCCGCCGCGTCGGAGCCCCGCATGACCAGTACCGCCCAGCTTTCCTCGCCGGCGTCCGCCAATACCGCCACGCTTGCCGACCCAGACTACGGTCTGGACCACAAGTACAGCCGCGAGAGCGGCCGGATCTACCTGTCCGGCGTGCAGGCGCTGGTGCGGCTACCGCTGATGCAGCGCCTGCGCGACCAGGCTGCCGGCCTCAACACCGCCGGCTTTGTTTCCGGCTACCGGGGATCGCCGCTGGGCGGTTTCGACCTAGAGCTGTGGCGGGCCAAGCAACACCTGGCCAAGGCCGGCGTGAAGTTCATTCCCGGCCTCAATGAGGATCTCGGCGCGACGATGGTCTGGGGCACCCAGCAGACGAACCTGTTTGAAGGCGCGAAGGTCGATGGCGTGTTCGGCATGTGGTACGCCAAGGGCCCGGGCGTGGACCGCAGCGGCGATGTGCTCAAGCACGCGAATGCCGCCGGCACCAGCCCGCTGGGTGGCGTGCTGGCGCTGGCCGCCGACGACCATGCCTGCCGCAGCTCGACGCTTCCGCACGGGTCGGAGGGCGAGTTCACCAGCGCGATGATGCCGATCCTCAACCCGGCCGGGGTGCAGGACATCCTCGACATGGGCGCGATCGGCTGGGCGATGTCGCGCTACACCGGGCGCTGGGTCGGCTTCAAGACGATCGCCGAGACGGTGGAGTCCTCGGCCTCGGTGGACGTCAATCCGCTGGCGCTGCAGATCGTCACCCCGGACGATTTCGAGATGCCGGCCGGCGGCCTCAACATCCGCTGGCCGGATCCGCCGCTGGACCAGGAGATGCGCCTGCACCGCTACGCGGTCAAGGCCGCGCAGGCCTTCGCGCGGGCCAACGCGATCGACCGCATCGTGATCGACTCGCCGAGCGCGCGGCTGGGCATCATCACCACCGGCAAGTCCTACCTGGACGTGCTGACCGCGCTGGAATACCTCGGTCTGGACGAGCGCGCCTGCGAGGATCTGGGCATCCGCGTGTACAAGGTCGGCATGACCTGGCCGCTGGAGCCGGTCGGCCTGAAGCGCTTCGCCGATGGCCTGGCCGACATCGTGGTGGTCGAGGAGAAGCACGCCTTCATCGAGAGCCAGATGAAGGAGGCGATGTACAACTGGGGCGGCGGCACGCGCCCTTCGATCGTCGGCAAGTACGACGAGCAGGGCCACTGGATCCTGCCCAGCACCGGCGAGCTGACGCCGGCGACGATTGCCGGCGTGATCGGCCGGCGCATCCAGAAGTTCCATGACAACGAGCGCATGTGCGATGTCATGCGCTGGATGGCCGAGAAGGAAGCCGAGCTGGCGCTGCCGCGGGCGCAGTTCCCGCGCGTGCCGCATTACTGCTCCGGCTGTCCGCACAACCTCTCCACCGCGGTGCCGGAAGGCTCGCGCGCGCTGGGCGGCATCGGTTGCCATTACATGGTGACCTGGATGAACCGCAGCACCGACACCTACACCCACATGGGCGGCGAAGGCGTCACCTGGGCCGGGCAGGCGGCGTTCACCGACACCGAGCACGTGTTCCAGAACCTCGGCGACGGCACCTATTTTCACTCCGGCACGCTGGCGATCCGCCAGGCAGTCGCCGCCGGCGTCAACATCACCTACAAGATCCTCTACAACGATGCGGTGGCGATGACCGGCGGCCAGCCGGTGGACGGCCAGCTCAGCGTGCCGCAGATTGCCCACCAGGTCCGCAGCGAGGGCGTGCACGCGATCGTCGTGGTGTCCGATGACATCGGCAAGTGGCGCCGCCGCGACCTGTTCCCGGGCGACGTCGAGTTCTTCGACCGCGCCGAACTGGACGCGGTGCAGAAGCGCATGCGCGGCGTGAAGGGCACCTCGGTCCTGATCTACGACCAGACCTGCGCGACCGAGAAGCGCCGGCGCCGCAAGCGCGGCAAGATCGTCGATCCGGCCAAACGCGTCATGGTCAACTCGCTGGTCTGCGAGGGCTGCGGCGACTGCGGCAAGAAATCGTTCTGCGTGTCCGTGCTGCCGAAGGAAACCGAGTTCGGCCGCAAGCGCGAGATCGACCAGTCCAACTGCAACAAGGACTACAGCTGCACCACCGGCTTCTGCCCCAGCTTTGTCACAATCGAAGGCGGCGGTTTGAAGAAGAAGTCCGCCAGCAACGCGCGTGAGCGGCTGGCGAACCTGCCGATGCCGGTGCTGCCCACGCTGGAGCGGCCGTGGAACATCCTGATCACCGGCGTCGGCGGCACCGGCGTGGTCACCATCGGTGCGCTGCTGGGCATGGCCGGGCATCTGGAGGGCAAGGGCTCCAGCGTGCTCGACCAGACCGGACTGGCGCAGAAGGGCGGCGCAGTCACCACCCACATCCGCATCGCCAACAGCCCGGCCGAGATCCACGCGGTGCGCATCGCCGCCGGCGAGGCCGACCTGGTGCTGGGCTGCGACATGGTCGTGGTCAACGACTACTGGGCGCTGTCGAAGATCCGCGGCGGCCGCAGCCAGGTCGTGCTCAACAGCTACGAGGCGATGCCCGGCAGCTTCACCACCCGTCCGGACATCCAGTTTCCCGCGGCCGACATCATCAGTGCGGTGCAGACCGCGCTGGGCGGCGAGAAGCCGTTCGTGGTCGACGCCACCCAGATCGCCACCGCCCTGCTGGGCAATGCGATCGGCAGCAACCTGTTCCTGCTGGGTTATGCGTGGCAGCGCGGGCTGGTGCCGATCTCGCTGGACGCGATCATGCGCGCGGTCGAGCTCAACGGCGCGGCGATCGAGATGAACAAGACCGCCTTCGCCTGGGGCCGTCTGGCGGTGATCGACCCCAATGCGGTGGCCGACGCGGCCGGACTGGTGCGCAACCAGCCGACCGCGGCGGAAGCGACCCCGCGCGACCTGCCGATGCTGGGCGCCGGCGATTGGGAAGGCAGCGAATTCGCCAGTCCGTCCGCGCCGCTGGGCGGTCGCAAGGAAGACGAACTCCGCCATGTCCCGCAGAGCCACCCGGGTGACAAGGTCGCGTTCCTGCCGATGGACGACTCGCGCCTGTCACGCTCGCTGGACGAACTGATCGGCCGCCGGGTGCAGTTCCTCACCGAGTACCAGGACGCGGACTACGCGCGCCACTACGCCAGCCTGGTCAACCGGGTACGCGACGCGGAGGCCGGCAAGGTGTCCGGCAGCACCGACCTGACCGAGGCGGTTGCACGCTATGCGTTCAAGCTGATGGCCTACAAGGACGAGTACGAGGTGGCACGGCTGTACACCAGCGGCGAGTTCCTGCGCCAGGTCACTCAGCAGTTCGACGGCGACTACAAAATCAAGTTCCACCTGGCACCGCCACTGTTTGCCAAGCGCGACGACAACGGCCAGCTGATCAAGCGCGAGTTCGGGCCGTGGATGTTCACCGCCTTCAAGTGGCTGGCCAGACGGCGTACTCTGCGCGGCGGCAGGCTGGACATCTTCGGCTACACCGCCGAGCGCCGCGGCGAACGCCAGCTGATCGTCGACTACTTCCAGACCATCGACGCCCTGCTGCCCCGGCTGGACCGTGGCAACGTCGCCCTGGCGGCCGAGATCGCCTCCATTCCCGAGCACATCCGCGGCTACGGCCACGTCAAGGAAGCGCATCTGGAAAAGGCAAAGGCGCGCGAGGCGGAGCTGTTGAAGCAGTGGTCCGGCGAAGCAGCGTCGGGGCTGGAGCTGCGCCTGATCGCCTGACGGCTGGTCGGACCCGGCCCGCCACGCCCGGCGCAGTGCACCCCCGCGAAGGATCCCCGGTGCGCGCCGGCATCGACCGCACTAGGGTCCGCCCCAGCTACCGCGGCGCCTGGCATCCGCCCTATGGTCGGTACAGGCGCCGAAAAGGAGGCGGGACATGTTGATCGGTCAGGGTGGACTCAGCGGACTCACCAACCGCCTGCAGATGTTGGCACCGTTGCAGAACCTGCAGCGGCCAATGCCGTTCTCGCCGTTGTCGCCATCGCCGCTTGGCGTCAGCGGTCTGCGCGAGCCCAGCTACCACCCGCAGCTGGGTTCGTTGGCCCCGACGAGACTGGCACCGCAAGCGCCGCCGTCCGCACCCGGCCCGTATGCCCTGCCCGCCGGCAGCACGCTGAAGGACGCCACCAGCGGCACCCGGGCGCAACCCTTTGACGTGACGATGTCGCAGTTGGCGACCTCGGTGTACGGGACCCGCGGCGCGCCACCCGATGGCTGGAGCGCGGTCAGCGACGCGATGCTGGAGTCTCGCGGTATCGAGAACCCGGCCACCTGGCGCCAGGAATTCCTTGGCGGGGTCGAGCAGACCACCGCCAACCAGTTCAAGGCCGAGGTCTACACCGACGGTGAGGGCAACTTCGTCCTCGCCTATCGCGGCACCGCCGAAGGCGCCGCGGATTGGGGCGACAACTTCCAGCAGGGCCTGGGCTTCGAGACGGGTTCGGTCGACAAGTTCACCGGGCTAGCTGCCGACAGCGCCATCGAGTTTGCGCGGGTCTTCGGCGACGGAGACTCCGGGGCCGCGACCAACCTGGCCATCACCGGCCACTCCCAGGGCGGTGGCCTGGCCTCGGTCGCATCCCTGGCCACTGGTATTCCGGCGGTCACCTTCGACGCCTCGGGCATCCATCCCAACACCCTGGATCGGCTGGGAATGGCCAGCCCGCAGCAGGCGCGTGACATCGCCGAAGGCGGCCAGATCCGTGCCTACTCGATGAAGACCGACCTGCTGACGCGGGTGCAGGAATCCGGTCCGCTGTCGCTGGCCGCCCCCGATGCGCTGGGCACCAGGATCGTCGTCGAGCCCGGTGTCATCGACAGGCACACGCTGGCCGGGCGAGCGGCAAAACACGAGTTCGACCTGCCGCTGCTCGGCCAGGCCGGGACCAACGGACTGGTAGAGGCGATGCGCAACAGTGGCATCCCGGTCATCAGCGACGTGGGTCAGCTGGCCTACAACGCGCTCAGCCACAGTCCCCAACTGCTCACCGACACCATGATTGCGCGTGAGCCGTGGCAGGCGGGCTACCAGAATCCGTCCGACTTCGGCAAATCCCTCCACGACATGGTGCCCGCAGGCCTGCGTGATGACTTTGCACGCAACACCCACGAGGTGGCCGATGAAGTCAACGGCGTGCTCAAGACCGACATGGCCGACGGCAACTACCTGCAGGGATCGGTGAAGATCGCCGGGCATGTGGTTGACGGCGTCGTCGACTCGGTCGGCAATACGATCCACCACACCGCCGAAGGCGTTGCGGCCCGCGTGGATGAGCGCGTCGCAGGACCGGTCGGTGACTTGCTCGCAGGCGCCATTTCGATCGGCGGCAAGGCGGCCCAGTTCACCGCCGACAAGGTGGGCGACGGCATTGAGCAGATGGCAGGGGCCCAGGGCGCCATCCTGCAGAACACGTTCGACGGCGCCGTCTGGGCCGGTAACAAGGCGATTGAAGGCATCCAGTGGACCGGTGAAAAAGCGATCCAGAGCACCACCTGGGTGGCTGGCAAGACGGTCGATGCCGCCAGGTGGACCGGCGAGAAGGCCGTCGATGTCGCCAAGTGGACGGGCAATAAAGTGGTTGAAGGCGCCACCGCGATCAGGGATGGTGTGACCAACACCGGCCGCGCGATCGGCGAGGCCGTATCCAACTCGCGGGTTATGCCCTGGAACTGGTAAATGCGTGCAGGATCGCGGATAGACTCGCTTCTCACAGGGCGCCTCAGCGGCGCCCTTTTCGCCGCGTTCCTCTTCTCCGCCACCGGGTGCGATCCACAGTCCATGAGCAATGAAGCCTTCGCCAACTCCAGCCTTGAGCCGCTTGCCCAGGCGGTCGTCAGCGGCGACAGCGCAGAGATCAAGCGCCAGCTCGCCAGTGTCGACCCCAACACGCCGGGTGCAGACGGTGCCACGCTGCTGGTGGCAGCCATTGGTGCGGAGAAACTCGCCGCGACCCAGGCGCTGCTGGACGGCGGCGCGGATCCCAACCAGCCCGGCGGGGGTGGTGAAACCCCGGTGCACGCCGCAGCGTTTGTCGGCGATCCGGCTTTCCTGAATGCCGTGCTCGCCCACGGTGGGGACCCCAACGTCCGCAATCCCGCCACCGCGTCCACCCCGCTATCACGTGCCCTGCGCGGACTCCACCTGGACAACGTCCGCATCCTGCTGGATGCCGGCGCCGACCCGCAACTGGGTGACAACAATGGCGATCGTCCCCTGCACGTCGCCGCCCGCACCAACGCCGGCGCGGCGATCCTGATGCTGCTGGAGGCGGGTGCAGACCCGCTGGCCACCAACTCGGGCGGCGCCAGCTTCCAGGCGTATTACTTCTCCTACCCGCCGCGCAACGCTCTCAACGAGCGCGCGCTGGCTGAGCGCCGCGAGGTCGTGGCCTGGCTGAAAGCGCACCAGGTGCCGCTGGAAGCCAACGTCGACCCGGACTACTGATCCGCGCGGCCTGCACTCGCGCCCACATGGTCCTCCCGCTACATCCCATCTGCTCCTGAGGGCATTATTCCGCGCGCCCGCGCTTTCCGGCGCCCCTGCCGCGCTACGGATCGCCGGTCCCCTGCCGGGCCTTCTCCATCCGCTCACGCTCTTGCTTCAGCCAGCGTACTTCCGCGCGGCGGACCTCCCGATCGTGGCGCTCATGCATGCGCTTCTCCTCGCTCAGCGTCCGGTTCAAGGAGACCATGATCGCCGCCAGCAGCACCGCGAAGGGCAGCGCGGCGACGATGATGACGGCCTGCAGCGCTTCCAGTCCGCCCGCCGCCAGCAGGGCCACCGCGATTACCGACTGCAGCACGCCCCAGACCACCTTCCTTGCCAGCGGCGGATCGCCGGCGGACTCACTGGACATGCTCGCCAGCACCAGCGTGGCGGAGTCGGCGGAGGTGACGAAGAAGCTCAGCAGCAGCACGATCGCCACCCACGAGATGACCGACGACAGCGGCAGCAGGTCGGCCATCGCAAACAGCACGTGCTCGATGCCCAGGCTGAGCGCGGCCAGCTGGTCCGCGCCCTGGAACATCTGCTGGTAGAGCACGGTCGCACCGAACGCGGCGAACCAGAGGAAGCTCACCAGCGCCGGCCCGCAGACCACGCCGAACACGAACTCGCGCACCGTGCGGCCGTAGGAGATCTTCGCAAAGAACGCCCCAACGAACGGCGCCCAGGCGATCCACCAGGCCCAGTAGAAGATCGTCCAGTCGCCGACCCAGGCGCGCTGGGAGAACGGCGTCATGTGCAGGCTCATCGCCGGCAGCTGGTTGAGGTAGGCGCCGAGAGTGGTGGTGAGCGATTCGAAAATAAAGGCGGTGGGGCCGAGCACGATCACCAGGGCCAGCAACAACGCCGCCACCGCCATGTTGAAGTTGGACAACCACTTGATGCCGCGAGACAGGCCGGTCGCACTGGAGGCCATGTACAGCACGAACGCCACTGCGATGATCACCGCCTGGGTGGCGAAACCGGCCGGCGCCGTGGTCACGTGGCTGAGGCCGGCGCTGATCTGCATGGCGCCGAAGCCCAGCGTGGTCGCCACGCCGATCGCGGTGGCCACCACCGCCAGCACGTCGATCGCCTTGCCCACCGCCCCCTGGGAGTGGCGCTCGCCGATCAGGGGTTCCAGCAGGTCACTGATCAGGCCGCGCGACTTGCGGTTGAACTGGAACCACGCCATCGCCAGGCCCATCAGGGCATAGATCGCCCACGGATGCAGTCCCCAGTGAAAGAAGACATAGCGCAGCGACGCGCGTGCAGCCTCCAGGCTCTGCGGCTCGATGCCTTCCGGCGGACGCTGGAAATGCGAGAGCGGTTCGGCGGCACCGAAGAACACCAGTCCGATGCCCATACCGGCGGAAAACAGCATGGCAAACCAGGAGCGGCGGCTGAATTCAGGCTCCGCATCCACCCCACCGATCCGCAGCGCGCCCATCGGGCTCACGGCCAGGTAGAGCAGGAACACCAGCGCAACGAATACGACCACCAGATAGAACCAGCCGGCGCCGGAAAGCGTAAGTGCTTGTGCGCGTGAGCTGAACTCGCCAAATGCCTCAGGCGCGAACACACCTCCCAGCGCCAGCAGGGCCAGCAATACCACCGAGATACGAAACACCATCAGCAGGACTCCCGAGGACGTCGGGACTGTGTCACAGGCTGCCAGCCACGTCGCCGGATTCGGTGCGCAGCGCGTCCGAGAGCTGTCCGCGCTGGGAGTGATCGGTCGGACTGGCGACAATCACGAAGCGGCCGCTGTCCAGCGCCTCGCGTACCTTCATCACCACATGGTCCTGATCCGGTCGCAGGGTGATCAGGCCGCCGGCAAACAGGCCGAACACCGCGCCGAAAAACACCAGCACCCCGGCGACTGCCAATGGCGAGGACGTCACCGCGGTGATGTGCATGCCGCGGAGGATGGCGAAGATGACAAGCCCGGCGATGATCCCGAGGATCGCAAAGGTGATGTGCGCCTTGATGGCGGTCTGGCGGATGCCGCGGCTTTCCGGCTCAATCTTGCGCCCCGGGTGGGGGTCCTCCGGCGAGATGACCTGCAGTTGCGCGCCATCGAGGTTGAATTGCTGACGCAGTCGCGCCGCGACGTCCTCGGCCTGCTCGCGGGAGTCGAACACCGCTGCCAGCTTGCTCAGCGACTTCTCACCAAATACCGGGCCGTCGGTTTTCATCCTGCCACTCCATGAACGTCAATGCGTCCATCGTGGCTCTCGCCCGGTCGAAGGGCGGTGAACCCCGGATCAGAGCGTTGCCGAGGCCGCCTGGCTGCCGGCGGCCGCGCTGGCCACCGCATCGCCGCTCGAGGCCTCGTTGCGCGCGTCCGCCAGGATCTGGCGGGCAGTGCGGCCACCGCAGCCGAAGTAGCGCGAGCCTTTCAACCACGGATCGTCGGGGTAGTAGGCAAATACCAGCTGATCGTTCTTGATGGTATCGATGACTTCGCGCGCGACCTGCGGGCGCAGCGCGGGGCACCCGTAACTGCGTCCCAGGCGGCCCTGCCGCTGGGCCTGTTCGGGATTCACGTACGGTGCGCCATGAATGACGATCAGACGGTCACGGGCGTTGTCGTTCACGCCTGGCTCCAGACCGTCCATGCGCAGGGAGTAGCCGTTGCCCCCCACGTAGGTCTCGGCGGTCCGGAACAGGCCAAGGCTGGTCTGGTGGCTGCCATCCACGTTGCTGAATCGGTTGGACATGTTTTCGCCGCTGCCCTGCCCGTGGGCCACGTGCTCGGCATACAGCAGTCCCGGTTGCTCGACGTCGAACACCCACATGCGCTTCTGGGTGGAGGGCAGCGAGTAGTCGATCACCGCCAGCCGGTTGCCGGCGGCGGTACCGCTGTCCAGCGCGCACGAGCGCGCTTCCAGAGCGAGTGCCAACACGCCCGGATCCATCTCCGGAGCGGCTGCGTGCAGGCGTTCCAGCAGGCGCGAAGCCGACGCCGGCCCGGCTGCTGCTTCCGGCTTGGCCATCAACGCCTCAAGCCGGGGCGAGGCCGAAGGATGCGGGGCGGAGGCAGGCGCGTGCGCGGCAAGCGCGGGGCTGGCGACCACGGGGCGCGAGCCGGCTGAACACACGGCGACGGCTGCGGCGCAGGCCAGCAGGAAAGAGGCAGGGAGGCGAGGCATGGGTGGCAGGATACGGGGCGGGAGCCGATCGCGCCTGAATAGCGGGTGATGATCCCGGCTGGGGTTTGCTCACTTTCCCTTGGGCGGTGGCGCAGTCGGGTCTTCGTCGGCGCGGATCACGGTGAGGTCGGCAGGGGTGGTACCGCGGATGGACTCGCCGGTCACCACGACCGTGGCTCCCGGTTCCAGGGCGTTGTAGATGTTGGCGGCAAACGCCGGGGGAACCTGCAGGCCGCCATCGCCCAGGCGCGTCGCCACACCGGGCGCATCGGGCGTTTCATCGCCGCCGATGCTGGCCACTTCCAGCCAGCGCAGCGCCGACCGGTCCGCGACCACGGTGCTGGCCGTCGGCTCCTCGCCGTCCAGCATCACGTACACGTGGGTGCCGGGAATCTGCGTATCCCGGGTCGTCACGCTCGCGCGGCCGATCTCGACCCCGTTGCGCATCGCCACCAGTTGCTGGTCGGCCACGCTCAGTACGAGCGTGAGTGCACCGTCGGGTGCGCGCTCGGGATTCCAGCTGTACTCGCCCGGACCGATATCGCCGAACTCGATGCGCTGGCCGCGGACCTCGCCGGTGCCGGCGTCCACCGGTGCGAACCAACCAGGTGACGAGACCGCGGGCGAGTGCGAGGACTCGTTGGCCACCACCACCGTCATGCCGTTGGCAGTGACGCCGTAGAGTTTCTGCGAGAAGTCGAACGGCAGTCGCACACAGCCATGGGACGCCGGATAACCGGGCAGGCTGCCCGCGTGCAGGGCGATCCCATCCCAGGTCAGCCGTTGCATGTAGGGCATCGGCGCGTTGTTGTAGAGGTTGGAGTAATGCTCCTTGCGCTTCTGCAGGATCGAGAAGACCCCGGTCGGGGTCTCGTGGCCCGCCTTGCCGGTGCTCACGGTGGACACGCCGATACGAACGCCGTTGCGGTAGACGTGCAGCAATTGCTCGGGAAGGCTGATCACCAGCACGACCGGGCCGGACGGCGCCATTTCCGGCATCCAGAGGTATTCACCGGCCTCCAGGCGCACTGTCGAGGTAGGCAGCGCAGGAACGACTTCGGCGTCGACCTCAGCGCCAGCAGACACCGCTTCCTGGGCCATCGCGCCGCCGGCGATGGCCAGGCCCAGTGCGAGCGCGGCCGCTTGCAGGGGCACGCGGCCCCAGCCGGTTTGCCTCAGGCCGCGGCCGGAGATCGGGGCCGGGCCGCGCGGGATGACTGGTTTCACGACGGGTGCCTGCAAGCGTTCGGAGATCGCACCATTATCCGCGCTCCCAGATGACGCAGCGGTTGTTGGCCGGCATCGCCGCGTCATCCACAAGGTGCATGCCGATGGACCGGGCCAGTGAATCGACTGCCTCGAAATCGCGGATGCCAGAGGCCGGGTCACGCGCCTTCAGCCATCCGTCGAACTCGCGGTTGCTGTCGCTGGTGTAGTCGCCGGCGTAGTTGAAGGGTCCATATACGACCAACGTCGCCTTCGGCGTCAGCGCGCCGTCCAGTCCGCTGAAAAACTGCTGCACCTGCGGCCAGCCCATGATGTGCAGGGTGTTGGCGCTGAAGGCCGCGTCAAAGCCGGCCGCGTCGCTGCCCACGTCGCTGCCCACGTCGCTACTCACGTCCCAGGGGGCGTCGTCGACGTCGAGCGGACGCGGTTGCGGCGTGTTGGCCAGCCCGGCGTCGTCCAGCCACTGGCGGATGCCCGGGAGGTATTCGCCGCGGTCGGTGCATTGCCACGTCAACCAGGGCATCGCGGCGGCGAAGTGCACGGCATGCTGGCCGGTGCCGCTGCCAATCTCCAGCACGCGTTGCCGGTTGGCGAACGCCTTGCGCAGCACTTCCAGAATCGGGCCGCGGTTGCGCTCGGAGGCGGGTGAGAACGGCTTTTCGGGCAATGACTTGTCGGACATGGCTGCGGACTGGCATCGGTGGGGAGCGCCCCATGATGGACGATCCCGCGAGTCGCCACTGCTCAGCGCTGGGCCTGGTCCGCCAGCAACACGCCCCCGCTGCGGTTGTCGTCCCGGCGCGCCCAGAGATAGATCAACAGGCCGGCCACGGCTGTCGCGGCACCGACGTAACCGGTGGAGGTCCAACCCAGTCCGGCAGTAATCGCCAGCCCGCCCAGCCACGGACCGAGTGCGTTGGCGGCGTTGAAGGCGGCATGGTTGGACGCCGCGGCGAGGGTCTGGGCCTCGCCGGCGACGTCCATCAACCGTGTCTGCAGGGCCGGGCCCAGTGCGCCCATGGTCCCGATCGCCAGCACCGCCGGGAGGATGGTCCACAGCGAGTGGGCGGCGAGCGGGAACACCACCAGCACCAGCGCCGACCAGATCAGGATCACCGCAGTGGCGCGGAACTGCATGCGGTCCACCAGCCAACCGCCGGCCAGGTTGCCGATCACCGAACCCACGCCGAACACCGCCAGGGCGACCGGTATCCAGCCGTCGCTGACGCCGGTGACATGGGTCAAGGTGGCGGTGAGGTAACTGAAAACGCAGAACATACCCGCAAACCCGATGGCGCCGATCAGCAGGGTCAGCCATACCTGCGAGGTGTTGAAAGCGCGCAGCTCGCGCAGCGGAGACTGGTCGGGATCGACCGGAACGCTGCGCAGGTGCCGGGCGATCATCGCCACCGTGATCACCGCGACCAGGGCTACCAGGGCGAATGTGTAACGCCAGCTCAGCACCTGGCCCATCCAGGTAGCGAGCGGATTGCCGAGCAGGATTGCGATCGACAGTCCCAGCATTACCTGGCTCACCGCGGCTCCACGTCGCGCCGGACCGGCGATATCGGCCGCCACCAGCATCGCGACCCCGAAATACGCCCCATGCGGCAGGCCGGCGATGAAGCGGAACGCCAGCATCGTGGCGTAGGTGGGTGCAAGCGCGGTGGCCAGGTTGCCCAGCGCGTAGAACGCCATGAACGCCAGCAACAGGGTGCGCCGCGGCAGCCGCGCACCGAGGATGGCAAGCACTGGCGCCCCCACCACCACGCCGAGCGCATAGGCGCTGATCATGTGGCCGACCTGTGGCTCGCTGACGCCAAAGGCCTGCACCAGGTTGGGCATCAGACCCATCATCGCGAACTCACTGGTGCCTATGGCAAAGCCGCCCAGCGCCAGTGCGAACACGATCACGGCGTAGCGGCTCTCACCTGCGGGGCGTTGTGGAACGGCCGAAATACGAGGGGCCACGGCGAGCATCCATCGGAAACAACCCTGCATTGTCCGCCTCGGCGACCGCGTCAGGCTTGACCGCACCCAAACGGACCATCTTCCGCGCTGCCACAGTCATGACCGCGGTCGGCTGCGACGCCGCTCGCTGCGCAGCGTCCAGCGCGTGGCAGAGCCTGGCGCGCGACTCGGGCATGATCCCCGGATGGACCTGGCCATTCCTCCACACACGCTGCTGCTGCCCATCGATCCGGGACTGTGGCCGCCGCCGTCGGGTCCGGTCCGCGTGGATGACACCGTCTATGCGCCAAAGCGCGAGCTGCATGTCACCCTCATCGGCTCGCGCCTGGGATCCGAGCTCAATGCGACATTCGAGACGGCCTTCCTGCAAGAGGAGATAACCCGGGCGATGGCAGCGCGGGAGTGGCGGTTCGAGCGCACGGGGCGGCTTGTCGAACTCGCGTACCCGTCTTGCACCGCAGGCATCACGAACTGCCAGGCGCCCTCTCGCCGGTCGGTCATCGAGTTGATCGACCTGCCCGCCATGCGCGGGTTCCACCAGACGTTGGGCGCCCTGCTGGGGCGCCAGCTGCCAGTGCCGCCCCCTCACGTGACGCTTTACACGGCTCACGATCCGGGCGGGATCGGGCTGGCCAGTCCGTTGCAACTGCGCACACGCCGGTTGCGCGCGCTGCGTCCTGAAGCGATGCAGCCCCCCGGGTAGCTCGGCCCGATCCCGGCAAAGGCTCAACCCATACGGTTTATTCGCGCAGGGTATGGTTGCGGTGCGGCAAAAGCAGGGGAGCAAGCAAAGGGTTTCCCCTAACGTTGCAGCGGATTCCGACCACCTGAACGCGACACACTGCCCGAATCCGAAAATTGCTGAACCCTGGCTTAGTGACTCGCGCGATAACGCGGTGGCAGGGGACGCACACCACACGGAGTTCAGGGAATCATGAGGGGATATTCACGGATTTTGCTGTCGGTCGCGATCAGCGGCCTTCTTGCCTCGACCGCTTTCGCCGGGGAGTCCACCGCGTTGCCGGAGGAGGCCGCGCTGGTCGAACAGCTGAACGTCGAGGAAGCCGCGCTGCGACCACAGCGGCTGGCATTCCAGCGCTACTTCAAGGAAGCCTACGCCCGCTACCCGGCGGTGCCGGTAGGCACCCTGGAGTCGATCGCGTACGTGCAGAGCCGCTGGCTGAACATCCAGCCCGACGCGAACGAATCGCAGACCGAAGCGCACCATCACATGCCCGCCGCCTACGGCGTGATGGGCCTGTATGCCGGCCAGGGCTTCGCCGACCAGGTAACCGCTGGCGCCCAGCTGCTCGGCGTCTCGCCTGCGCTGGTGCGTACCGACGCCCGCACCAACGTACTCGCGGCCGCGGCGCTGCTGGACGCGGAGATCCGCAAGGATCACCCCGCGGCCGACTCGCGTTCGCGGCTCAAGCGCGGTGGCAACACGCCCTCGCCTGAAGAGATCCGCCCGGCCCTGATGCGCTACGCGGGCTTCTCGGCATCCCCGGTGGAAGCGGCGCGCGCCAGCGCGGTAGGTGATTACGCGCGAACCAGCTTTGCCTACGACGTGCTGTTGGCGCAGGACCGGGGCGTCAACGATCGCGGCATCGTGGTGCCGGAGCGCGCGATCGAATGGGAGCGCGCATTCGACATGGACCAGCTGATCACGCAGCGCGCGCCGATGGTGCGCCTGGACGTAGCCAATGACCGCATCGAGACCGCCGACTTCGAGATCGACCCGATCAGCGAGACGCTTCGGGCCAAGTCGGCTGACGGCCGGCCCACCGTCAAGGGCACGTCTGGCTCGGGCCCGGATGCGGGCATCCAGAGCACCGACTACGGCCCGGCGATCTGGAATGCCGCGCATTCCTCCAACTACAACGCGTCGCGCTCCGCGGCGGTCAGCGCGGTGGCGATCCATACTGCACAGGGCAGCTACGCGGGCACCATTTCCTGGTTCAAGAACTCCAGCTCGAACGTCAGTGCGCACTACGTTATCCGCAGCTCCGACGGCCAGGTCACCCAGATGGTCCGCAACGCACATACCGCCTGGCACCTGCGCAACCAGAACAGCTTCGCCCTGGGTATCGAGCACGAGGGTTACGTCAACAACAGCTCCTGGTATACCAACGCGATGTACAACGCCTCCGCCGGCGTGGTCCGCAGCTTCTGCGCCAAATACAGCAGCATCCCCTGCAGCAGTGCCTACAAGGGCGCCCCCAGCAGCGGCATCAACGTGTTGCCCACCAGCGTCAAGATCAAGGGCCACCAGCACTACAGCGGCCAGACCCACACCGATCCGGGCATCAACTGGAACTGGAGCAAGTACTACGGCCTGTTGAATCCAGGCAGCGGTGGCGGCGGCACGGTCAAGTACCTGGACCGCTTCGAAAGCAGTGTCGGCCACTTCAACACCAGCCCTGCCTACTCCGGTAGCACCACCGGCATCTCCAGCGCCTCCACGGCGACACGTGACTGCAGCACGCGCAAGAACGGCTCCTGCTCGCTGCGTGTCCTGCTCAAGGACAACAAGTCGAGTTCGGCCAACTGGGCGGTACGCCTGCTTTCGGGCAGCGGCAATCCAGGCAGCAACACGGCGCTGACGCGCGCCAACGGCACCGTCGGGTTCTGGGTCTGGTCCGGCGGTACCGGCACCAGCGTGGGCGTGGGTATCGATGACAGCGACGGCACCGAGCGCTCCACCAGCAAGTCGGTTCCGGCCAACAAGTGGACGTACGTGTCGTGGTCGCTGCCCACCTCGTCGAACTGGAATGCCTGGGTCGGCGGCAACGGTGCGATCAGCGCGAGCACAGTGAAGATGGATGCAATCTGGCTGTACCACGCCAACACGGCGTACGACGTCAATGTCTACATCGATGACGTGCAGATAAAGAACTAAAGCGCTGCAGCAAGGGCGAACGCCCGCCGGCCTCTCTCCCGGCGGGCGTTTTTCCTCCACGCATCCAGCGGTGCCGAACCCATCCGGGATGACTATCCATCACCGGGGATATGGGTGTCGGTCTCCAGCGCTTCGCGCACATAGAGGCGCTTGACCAGCACAAAGATCACAACCGTCAACGGCGCGGCCAGCACCACGCCGGGCAGGCCGAAAAGCGCGCCGATCGCAAACAGCGAAATCAACAGCAGCGCCGGCGGCAGATCCACCACCCGCTGCTGGATCAAGGGCTGCAGCACGTGGCTTTCCAGTTGCTGGATGACGATGAACAGCGCCAGCGCACCGAATCCGACCTGGGGGCTGACCGTGAAACCCAGCAGGACCGCAGGGATGGCCGCCAGCACCGGCCCCGCGATCGGGACGAAATCCAGCAACGCGGTGATGATGCCCAGTCCCAGTGCGACGGGCACGCCCAACATCCACAGCCCCAGGCCGGTCAACACCCCACCACCACCATCGCCAACACCTGGCCCATCAGCCAGGACTTCAGCGCATGCCCGCTGGCGTCCAGCGCATCACCCACCAGCGCCCGGCGGTCGGCCGGGAACAGTTTCAGCAGCCCTACGCGATACAGGTCGGGCTGGGCCGCCAGATAGATCCCGCCGGCCACCATCAATACCAGTTGGGTCAGGTTCCCCGAGGCCGACATCGCCAGTGCGCCCAGCCTGGAGGCGAGGTTGCCGGCATCCGACTGCGTCTGCTCGCTGAATTGTTGCACCGTTGGCCCCAGAGGACTGGCAGCGAGCCACGACTGGAACTGCTCCCATGCCTGCGGCAGCGATGCCTTCAACGACTCCATCTCGCCTGCCAACTGGGCGCCGAACAACCACATCAGCAGCGAGAAGATAATCACCAGCAACAGCAGCACCACCGTCAGCGCCGCTCCTTGCGACAGGGGCGTGTGGCGGACGGTCTTGGCGACCAGTGCGTGCAACATCACTGCCACCACCACCGCGCCAAACACCACCATGACCAGGCTCGACAATCGCCAGAGCACCACTGCCACACCGACGAGCGCCAGCGCTATCACCACGCGCGCGACGTAGGCGCGGATGTCTGAAGTCCCCTGCATGAAATCCTCGAAACACTGGATGGGTGGGAAAACCGTAGTTGAGCCGGCGCGGCGGAACTGTGAGGGAGCGCGGTCCGCTGCGATCCCATCCCCGGGCGGTGGTGCTAATCTGAGCCCCTGATCCGGATGGACCTCGAAGCGCCCGCAACACCACCCGCAGGATCAGCGGGGCGCCCCACATCAGGAAGTGGAAGAAACCTATGGATATGGATATCCAGTCTGTCGCCCGTGCGCTGTCGAGGGTCTCGCAGGACGAGCGCCTGATCGAACTCTCCACCGCGCTGCCCGACGCGCTGGTGGTCGAGCGCTTCGAAGGCCGCGAGGCGGTCTGCGACGATTTCCGTTTCACCGTGGACTGCCTGTCCACCGACGCCTTTCTTGATGCGCGAGCCCTGCTCGGCCAGCCGATGTCGTTGCGGTTGCGTCTGGCCAATGGCGGCCTGCGTCACTGGCACGGCCACTGCACCCGGGTGTTGCCCTTGGGCAGCGACGGCGGACTGGCCCGCTACCGGTTGGTGATGGAGCCATGGACCGCGTTTTTGAAGCTGCGCCGCAACGCACTGGTGTTCCAGGACCTGGACGCACTCGGCGTGCTGGAGCGCGTGCTGGACGACTACCCGCAAGCCGCGTTGCGCGTGGACGCCACCCAGGCGCTGCCGACCTACCCGATCACCACCCAGTACCGCGAGAGCGACCACGCCTTTGTGTTCCGCCTGCTCGCCGATGCCGGACTGGCGTGGCGCTTCGAGCATGCCCAAGACAGCGAGGGCGGGGTCACCCTGGTGGTGTTCGACCGCGACGCGGCGGTGCCGGAGGCGATGGAACCCACCCTGCGCTTCCACCGCAGCGATGCGACCGAGGCCAGTGATGCGATCCAACGGTTCAGCGAGCAGCGCCAGACGACCGCCAGCATCGTTGGCACCGCCAGTTGGCAGCCCGCACAGGTTGAGGCAGTGGCGACCGTCGCCACCGGTGCACCGGCCGGCCCGAACGCTCCGTCACTGGAGTCGTTCTCGGCTCCGCGCAGCGGTCGATTTGCCTCTCGCAGCGATGCCGATCAACACGCGTCACTGCAACTTGACGCGTTGCGCCTGCCGCAGCGCGTGCATCACGGCGCCGGCAGCGTGCGCAGCATGGCAGCAGGCTTTGGCTTCATCCTGACCCAGCACCCTGACCTGTCCGGGCAGGCGTTCCTGCCGCTGGTGATCGAGCACCGCGCCGCGAACAACCTGGACAGCGGTGTCGTCGAACTGCTGGGCCACGCCGGCGATATCGAGCGCGGCAACTACCGCAACCGGTTTCTCGCCGTTACCTCGGGAACCCCGGTGGTGCCGGTCGCCCGCTACAAACCGTCGGCTCCGGGGCTGCAGACCGCGATGGTGGTCGGCCTTCCCGAATCGGCCGTTACCTCCACCCGAGACCATCAGGTGCGGATCCAGTTCCCCTGGCAACGCGGCACCGCGCCCAACACCGGCGGCCTGACCGACACAGGTTCCCACGCCAATCCAGATGGCCACGCCCCCGGCGATGACACCAGCGGCACCTGGGTGCGCGTGGCCGAGTGGATGGCCGGACCCAACTGGGGCAGCCACGCCCTGCCCCGCGTCGGCAGCGAGGTTCTGGTCGAGTTCCTACACGGCGACATCGACCAGCCAGTCATCACCGGCCAGCTCTACAACGGCAACGTCGCCCCGCCCTTCGCCCTGGCCGATGCCAGCAACCACCCCGGCACCCTCAGCGGCCTGCACACGCAGAGCCTGGACGGCAGTGATACCCAGCAATGGGTGATGGATGACGCTCCCGGCCAGCTGCGCCAGCGCCTGCACACCAGCCTGGCCGACAGCCGACTGGAGCTGGGGTACCTGATCGACCACGACAACGCCCGCCGCAGCGGGGTGCGTGGATCGGGCTTCGATCTGGCGACGCTGGGCTGGGCCAACGTGCGCGCCGGCCAGGGCATGCTGCTCTCGACGACCGGCCGGCCGGACGGTGTATCGACGCAGATGGACGTGACGGAGGCCGTCGCCCAGCTCAAAGGCGCGCAACGCACCGCGCAGGCGCTGGATGACGCGGTCGGCATCGCGCAGGTCGCGCCGCTGCGCGCCAACGAACGCCAGACCGACCTCCTCGGCTCGGTCGATCCCGAGCAGGACGGCCATTACAGCGGCGCCGTAAACGGCCAAGCCGCGACCAAGCCCGCAGGTGGTCAGCGTGACGGCGGCGATCCTGTCGAGCGGCTGGCCACGCCGCTGATGTTCGTGGAAGGCCCGGATGCGATCGCCCTTGCAACACCCAAAAGTGCACTGGCGTATGCCGGCGGCAACCTGCACCTGACCACCCAGCAGGACGCCCACATCGCCGCAGGCCAGACCTTTGCGGGGGTGGCCGGCGGCCAACTGGCCCTGTTCGCCCAGCGCGGCCCGATCAAGGCGATCGCCGCTGACGGGCCGGTCAGCCTGCAGGCCCACACGGGGAAACTGGAGGTACTGGCGGACCAGTCGGTCACCATCACCGCCAGTGATGAGCGCATCGACGTGCTCGCCAAGGAGAAGATTATTCTGCAGGCCGGTCAGACGCGGATCACGCTGGAGGGTGGCGATATCACGTTCGCGTGCCCAGGGGAGTTTCGAGTTAAGGCGGGGCAGGTGCCGTTTGCGGGTGGGGCGAAGGCGGAAAATACTATTCCGGCACTCCCGATTAGCTTGGCCCAGATGTTCAGCGAGCAGTTCCGCGTCGTCAACGACGACGGAAATACCCCGCTAGTCGGAGCTCATTATCGGATCGACGGACAGGACGGACAATATTGGGAAGGCGTAACGGACAGCGACGGCCTTACCGAGAGAGTATACACGCGAAGCGTCACAGGATTGACGCTAAGCATTATTGCGCCATCGAACGATAAGGACATCACCATCCGATGAATAAAATCAGGACACCGTCCACGCGGACCGCGCCGCAATCAGCCGCTACAAATTCGCAGCCCAACTCGCTCGTGAAGGTGATAGTTACGACAGATAAAGGAAAGTGGATTTCGCCGACCGCTCAGAAGGTCTATTTTATAAGTGAAGACGCTGTATTCCCAACGATTCAATTTGAGATCGAGACAGATGCGGCGGCACCTTATAAATGGTCATGGCAACTCACTTGGGAAGCCAGACAGCGTACCCGTGAAACAGGTGCGAGAAAAGAAAAAACAATTCGAACGCTTTCAGAAAGTGGAAAGCATGCTTCAGAGGATAAAAAATGGATCGCCAACCTCGGAGAAAAGGTGGTGGGTGGAAAGCTAACAGTAAAGGTTGACGCCGGCACTCAAAGCTTCGAACGGTCAGTTCACATAAGAGGAAAAAACCCTGGAGCGGAACGGGTCCTGAGCTATTTGCAGGAAATATCCAATGTGGCTGGCTTTGATAAAATAATCGACAAAGAAAGCTCCTTCAAAAACTTCATTGAGGCGGATGGCGAGCCTCTACTTTCATTTGATGGAGGATATGGGCTCACGCAGATGACCAACCCCGTTCCAGACTTCGAACAAATATGGAACTGGAAGGAAAATATCAAAGGCGGCTGCGCCTTGTATCAAGAAAAACAAAGGGCTGCCAAGAGCTTCTTGGGAAAGAACTCGCGATCCTATACGACTAAACAGTTAGAGTTGGAAACTTGGTCGCGTTGGAACGGGGGTGCGTATCATCGGTGGAACGAAGCGACAGGAAAATGGGAGCGTAACGAAGATATCCTCTGTGACTCTAGAACCGGCAATATAGGTTGGGATATTACACATACGGAGAACGAAGGTAAAACAGCAGCAGAGCTGCGCACTCGGGATAAGGCCACGTATGCAAACCCCAAGAGAGACAAGGCAGCGGCTAACAAGTGGAAATATACCGGCATATGCTATGCAGATCACCTCGATGAAGACTAGAATCCTGTCGATTGCATTACTCTGTGCAGGATGCGTCCAACATCCTCAACTGCCGCACTATATATTTCACCTGCCAGCCGGGACGGAAATTAACATCTCCTATGACAAGAACCCTTCGCTGCACGAGCATTCACGGATAAACGAAAATATCCTTTACGCCGACAAGGAACTTATCAGTTATCTGGCAGAAGCCGAAGAGGCATTCTCACTGACTGACGAGTTCCGCACACGTGACGGATTGCACGCGTTTTCAGCGATCGTTCGGATGAGTTCTGATGCCGACAATCCGGAAGGGCGATGCGGTGCTGGATATGAAGATTATCTACTGCTGATCGGGATCGACGGCAAAACCGCGACTCTTGTGGACCACATACTTTTGCAGAGCTGTCTAAGCGACATCTCATTGGTTTCGGACAGTGGCGACCATCCTAAGCACGCTGTTAATCTCCTGCCGGCTCCGTATATCGCGGAATTTAAATCTACAGCGCCTCCTGATTTCAACATAGTCCTGCATAAGGTAAAGGTTTCTGACAGCAACCGCATAGTCATAGAATAGTGGCGGCATTGAGCCGGCCGAGGTCAGGGTGGTCCTGCAGGACGCGGGATCGTCCTATGTGCTGGAGGACCACGCACTGGTGAGAGTAGGAAGTGGCCCACCTTTCGGCGGCGGGTCCACCGTCTCACCCACTGAGACCGCCTCATGCTCCCATGGCGCCCTTTCATCACGATGGCCGCCATGTCCTACGCTCTTGCTCCCCGCACCGCCGCCAGCGAACAGGCGCTGTCGACCACCGACGGTCGCCCGTCCCGCGATGGCGCATTGCTGGGTCAGCGGCTGGAGCGGCGCTACGCGGACCGGATCACCGGCAGTTTTACCATTCCCGGTCGCGAGGGCGCCTACGCGCCGATTCCGGAGGATGTGCCGGCGGCATTGAAGTCAGCACTCAAGGACCGCGGCATCGAGCAGCTGTACTCGCACCAGGCCGAGGCGTGGGACGCCACGCAGCGCGGTGAGCACGTCGCCATCGTGACCCCGACTGCCTCGGGCAAGTCGCTTTGCTACACCCTGCCGGTGATGAGTGCGGCGATGACGGGCAAGGCCAAGGCGCTGTACCTGTTCCCGACCAAGGCGCTCGCCCAGGACCAGGTCGCCGAACTGCTGGAGCTCAATCGCGCCGGCGACCTGGGGGTCAAGGCGTTCACCTTCGACGGCGATACCCCCGGCGACGCCCGCCAGGCGATCCGCCTGCACGGCGATATCGTGGTCAGCAACCCCGACATGCTGCACCAGGCGATCCTGCCGCATCACACCAAGTGGGCGCAGTTCTTCGAGAACCTGCGCTATGTCGTCATCGACGAGGTGCACACCTACCGCGGGGTGTTCGGCAGTCACGTGACCAACGTGCTGCGCCGGCTCAAGCGGATCTGCGCGTTCTATGGCGTCAGCCCGCAATTCATCCTCTGCTCGGCGACCATCGGCAACCCGCAGGCGCACTGCGAGGCATTGATTGAAGCACCGGTCACGGCCATCACCGAGTCCGGTGCGCCCAGCGGCGACAAGCACGTGCTGCTGTGGAATCCGCCGGTCGTGAACGCCGATCTGGGCCTGCGCGCCTCGGCGCGTTCGCAGAGCAACCGCATCGCCCGCATCGCGATCAAGAGCGGCCTGAAGACGCTGGTGTTCGCGCAAAGTCGGCTGATGGTCGAGGTACTGACCAAGTACCTGAAGGACATCTTCGACCACGATCCGCGCAAGCCGGCCCGCATCCGTGCCTATCGCGGCGGTTACCTGCCCACCGAGCGCCGCGCGGCCGAGCGCGACATGCGCGTGGGCAACATCGACGGCATCATCTCGACCTCCGCGCTGGAGCTGGGCGTGGACATCGGCGCGCTCGACGTGGTGGTGCTCAACGGCTATCCGGGCTCGGTGGCAGCGACCTGGCAGCGCTTCGGCCGCGCCGGTCGTCGCCAGCAACCGGCTCTGGGCGTGCTGGTCGCCAGCTCGCAGCCGCTGGACCAGTACGTGGTGCGGCATCCGGACTTCTTCGCCGATGCGTCGCCGGAACACGCGCGCGTCGCGCCGGACCAGCCGCTGATCCTGTTCGACCACATCCGCTGCGCGGCCTTCGAGCTGCCGTTCGTGGTCGGCGAGGGCTTCGGTCCGATCGATCCGGACGTGTTCCTGGAGGCGCTGGCCGAGACCGACGTGGTGCACAGGGAAGGCGATCGCTGGGAGTGGATCGCCGACAGCTATCCCGCCGGATCGGTGTCGCTGCGTGCGGTCGCCGATGGCAACTTCGTGGTCGTCGACAAAACCGGCGGCAAGCAGCAGATCATCGCCGAGGTCGACTACTCGGCCGCCGCGCTGACCCTGTACGAGGGCGCGATCCACATGGTCCAGTCCACGCCCTTCCAGGTCGAGCGGCTGGACTGGGAAGGCCGCAAGGCTTACGTGGTGCGCACCTTTGTCGACTACTACACCGACTCCATCGACTACACCAAGCTGAAGGTGCTGGAGCGTTTCGAGGGCGAGGCGGCCGGCCGCGGCGAAGCCAGCCACGGGGAGGTGCACGTGGTGCGCCGGGTGTCGGGGTACAAGAAGATCCGCTACTACACCCACGAGAACATCGGCTACGGCCCGGTCAACCTGCCCGACCAGGAGCTGCACACCACCGCGGCCTGGTGGCAGTTGCCGCAGGCGACGCTGCTGGCGTGGTTTTCGTCGCGGCAGGATGCGCTGGACGGCTTCCTGGGCGCCGGTTACGCGCTCCACGTCGTGGCCACGGTGGCGGTGATGGCCGACGCGCGCGACCTGCAGAAGGCGATCGGCAACGGCGATGGCGCGTGGTTTGCGACTGCCGACAACAAAGGCCGCGGCACCCTGCGCGGGATCGAGGACAGCAGCATCCTGGATGACGAGGACACCAACCACCGCCTGACCCACGCCAACGAGGAGATGATCGAGGTGCGCCAGTTCGTACCGACGATCTATCTCTACGACAACTTCCCCGGCGGCGTGGGTCTCAGCGAGCCGCTGTGGAACCGCCAAGCCGAGTTGGTCCGGCGCGCGTCCGAACTGGTCGGGCGTTGCGACTGCAGGTCCGGCTGCCCGGCCTGTGTCGGTCCCATCCTGGCGGCGGACGAGGGCGGCGACGAGGCCACGCCCAAGTCGCTGGCGCTGCGGGTGCTGGAGTTGCTGCAGGCTAAAGAATCACTGGAGGCGACCGAGGCGTGAGCATCAATCCGGACAAGTTGCGCGCGTTGCGGAGGCAGGCCGGTGGTCAGGTCCGAGGGACGCCAACTCGGCCGGCAGTGACGGCGGCAGCTCCCCGAGCGGTAGACGCAGCCGCTGCCGGCCCTGCGCCGACGCGCAACACATCGATCGAATCGCTGCGCCGGCTGCTGGGCGTTCGCGAGCGCAAGCCCGCCTACATGAATTACCCCACCGGCCCGATCGACCGCGCGCTGCCGGGGGAGGAAATCGCACCCGGCCTGCGCATGATCCAGTCGCACGTCGCCTTCCCCGCGCCGGCCACTACGCTGGCGCTGGACTTTGCCAAGCGCCACGGCGAAGCGGTTGATCCGCGCGAGCTGCTCTTTTTCGACACCGAGACCACCGGTCTGGCCGGAGGTACCGGAACCCGTGCATTTCAGATCGGTGCGGCCGACTGGCATCATGACCCGGTCCATGGCGACGGCCTGCGCATCCGCCAGTTGCTGATCACGACCCTGGCCGCCGAGCCTTTGATGCTGCAGACCTTCACCGACTGGCTCGGGCCGAACACCGTCCTGTCGAGCTACAACGGCCGCTGCTACGACGCGCCGCTGCTGAAGACGCGCTACCGGCTGGCACGGATGGACGATCCGATCACCGGCCTGGACCACGTCGACCTGCTGTTTCCGACCCGACGGCGCTACCGCGGGGTCTGGGAAAACTGCCGTCTGGCGACCATCGAGCGCGAGCTGCTCGGCATCGTCCGCGAGGACGACCTGCCCGGCTCGGAAGCACCGGCGGCGTGGCTTTCCTACCTGCGCGGCGGCCCGTCCTCGCTGCTGCGCCGGGTGTGCGCCCACAACCACCAGGACGTGGTGACGCTGGCGAGGCTGATCCTGCGACTGGTGGACGCTGAGGCGGAAGCTGCCGGCGAGGTGTTTACCGCATCCTAACGACGCCGCGGGCACGATCAGGAGGATCGCCCGTCGAATGGAGAAGCCAATGATCCGCGCCGCACTGTCCGCCTCCGCACTCGTTCTTGTCGCAGCCGCCTGCACCACGATGCCGCCACCAATGGCCCAGCAGCGGCCGGATTCCTGCACCACGGATACGATCGGCTGGGTGATCGGCCAGGCCGCCACCCCGGAAGTGGTCGAGCGCGCCCAGTTCGAAAGCTACAGCCGCGCCGTCCGGGTAATCGAGCCCGGCATGGCAGTAACGCTGGACTATCGCGGCGACCGCCTCAACCTGCACGTCAACAGCGCCGGCGCGATCAACCAGGCAACCTGCGGTTGAGTCCATCGCCGCGATAGCCCGGCACCGATCAGGCAGTAGACTCTGCCGGTCAAATCACCAAGGAAGTGCCTGATGGACCGCACTCGGTTGTGGCTGGTCGCCGCTGTAATCGTGGCCGGCTTGTGGTCGTGGAGCCAGTATCGCCAAGCGCCCGTCTTGCCGTCCCCGCCGACGGTTCAATCACCTGCGAGGGAAGGCGATCCGGTTGCCTCCGCCAACTCACCCACTGCCGCGCCCGCTCCGGCGAAGGTTGGGCAACCTCGGTATCCCGCGTTCCTGCCCGCAGAGGCCCACCCCGTGCTGGACGCGATCGCGCGCGGCGGGCCGTACGCGTATCGCCAGGACGACGGCGTCTTCCAGAATCGCGAGCGACTCCTGCCGCAGCGGCCGCGCGGCCACTACCGCGAATACACCGTCCCGTCGCCGGGCGCAGCCGACCGGGGCGCGCGGCGGATCGTCACCGGCGGCGATCCGCCGACGGAGTACTTCTACACCGACGACCACTACGGCAGCTTCCGCCCATTCGAGGTAACCCCGTGATGCCCACCGACATCCGTGCGTTGCTGCTCGAGCCCGATCAGGCCCGGGCGTTCTTCATTGATGATCGCGACAGTGGCCCCATGGCGGAGGCCGCCGCGTCACTGGATTTTGCGATCGCGCGAATCGATCTGGCGGGCTGCACCGAGAAAGCGGACGCGCTTGAGCGGATCGCCAGGGGACTGTCATTCCCAGGCTGGTTTGGCGGCAACTGGGATGCGCTGGCCGATTGCCTCGGTGACCTGTCGTGGTTGCTGGCGCCGGGCTACATGCTGCTGATCGCGAATAGCGGCGCCTGGCGCGCCGCGCAGCCGGAGGAGTTCGACACCTTGGTGGCGATCCTCAATGAGGCAGCGCTTGAATGGCGCGAGCGCAACGTGGCCTTCTGGGCGCTGCTGCCGCTGGCGGCCGAAGCGATGAAAGCGCTCGAGAATGCCATCGAGCCGCCGCCGGACAGCGAAGCGAGCTACAGCGGTCCCTGAGAGCGGCTTCAGCGCAGGGTCGCTTCAGCGCAGGGCTGCCTCGTCTCAGACCCGATCGTCCAGGCCGATGACGCCGGACTTGCGGGCGCAATGCGCGCAGCAGTACATCTTGCCGTCATGCTCACTGCCGTGGCCGATGATCTTGCACTTGCAGTGGGAACAGTTCGGGGCGAGCGCATGGATCGCGCATTCGAACGAGTCGAACGTTCCGCCGCCGTCGACGGTTTTCACGGTGAAGCTCTTGTCGTAGTCGTTGCCGCAGACATCGCATGTCGCCATGGTGGTTTCTCCACACGGGACGCCGAGTGTCGCGTGGTCGGCGACCACACCGGGTGAAGGATTGTGCTAGCGCGCCCGCTTGTGCTCGCGCTTGAGGAACTTCAGCGCAGCGCGTTCCCATTGGCGGGCGCCGCGCGCATTGGCGGCGGCACGCTGCAGCCGGCCCTGCTCCCAGCCATCAAAGACCACCGGGTCGATGTAGGCCTTGCGACACACCGCCGGGGTGTTACCCAGTTCCTCGGCGACCTGCTTGATCACCGCGTTGCGCGCCTGGGCGAGGGCGCGCTCGCTGGGCTCGCCGCCGGGTCCGGGCTCGGGCACAGGCGTGCCTGCCAACTCACGAAACGCGATCAGCGTGCCGCCCCAGGTGCGGAAGTCCTTGGCGCTGAAGCCGTTGCCCAGGCGGCGGTGGAGATAGTCATTCACAGCGCCAGAATCGACCGGCTGGATGCTGCCGTCGTCGTCGCGGTACTGGAACAGTGCCTGCCCCGGCAGTTGCTGGCAACGCTTGACCAGCTTCGCCAGTCGCGCATCGTCAAGTTCGATCTCATGCTCCTGACCGCCCTTGCCGCGGAAGCTCAGGCGCGCGCGGCCGCCGCGCAGGAAGGCGATATGGCGGTTGCGCAGGGTTGTCAGGCCGAAGGAGCGATTGCTGCGCGCATAGCGGTCATTGCCGATCCGCACCAGCGTATCGGCCAGCAGCGCGACGACGATCGCCAATACCTTGTCGCGCCCGAAACCCGGTTCGCCAAGGTCCTTGCGCAGGTGCCGGCGCAACCTGGGCAAGGCCGCCCCGAACTCGACGATGCGATCGAATTTGCCGTCCCCGCGGATCCGGCTCCAGTCGGCGTGATAGCGGTACTGCTTGCGGCCGCGCGCGTCGCGCCCGGTCGCCTGCAGGTGACCGTTCGCCCGCTGGCAGATCCACACCTCGGTCCAGGCCGGCGGGATCGCCAGCGCCTGGATGCGCGCAAGGGTCTTTGCATCGGTGACGCGATCGCCGTCCGCATCGCGATAGTGGAAGCCCTTGCCGGCCCGCAGACGGGCGATACCGGGATGATCGTCGCAAACGTAGCGAAGCCCGGCCTGGCTGGCCGCCTCGACCGATTCGGGAGGGGGTGACACGGACGCTTGTGATCTCATCGCGAGAGCATCCACAGCGTCGTGTCGAGGAACTGCGAACCCGGCGCCTGCGGGATCGGCAGGTCACGGCGAAACGCCTGACTACGGCGATCAGGCCGCCGCGAGCAGACGCAAACCGAACCAGCCCTTGGGATCGTTCCAACGCTCGATGACGCGCAGGCCGGCGCGCGCGGCCAGCGCGGCGAAGCTGGCGTCAGTGTACTTGTGGCTGTACTCGACTTCCATCGCCTCGCCGTCAAGGAAACTGAACTGCCGGCCGGCCACGGTCACCTGCTGGTCGCGCAGGCTGACCAGGTGCGTCTCGATACGCATGCGTTCGCGCGAGTACACCGCACGATGAGCGAACGAGTCCACGTCGAAGTCGCTGCCGATGTCGCGGTTGAGCCGCACCAGCAGGTTGAGGGTGAAGTCGGCGGTGACCCCGGCGGCGTCGTTGTAGGCCGCCTCGATCAGCGCCGGCTCCTTGTCCAGGTCGATGCCGATCAACGCCTGACCGCCGGCACCCATCGTCTCGCGCATCGATCGCAGCAGGCGCTCGGCGTCCGCGGGCAGGAAGTTGCCCAACGTCGATCCGGGGAAGAACACCAGCACGTGGCCATTGCCGCGCGACGGGATGGGAAGTGGCACCGGCTGGGTGAAGTCGGCGCAGACCGGCAGCATTTCCACGTCCGGATACGCATCGGCCAGACGTTCCACGCTGGCCAGCAACGCCGTGCGGGAAATCTCGATCGGCGTGTAGGCCACCGGATCGGCCAGCCCGTCCAGCAGCAGGTGGGTCTTGCGCCCGCTGCCGCTGCCGTATTCGACCACGTGAGCGCGCGGCGTAACCGCCTCGGCGATGGAAGGCATGGAAGCCTCCAGCAGGTCCAGCTCGACGCGGGTCAGGTAATACTCCGGCTCCCGGGTGATCTGCTCAAACAGGCGCGAGCCGTGCTCGTCGTAGAAGTACTTCGAGGGCAGCGTCTTGGGCGTCGCCGACAGTCCCGCGAGCACGTCGCCGGTGATGTCGTCGGCGCTGGGCTGCAGGTCGCTGAGCGTGATCTTCGACGCCACGGTGACCGTCATGCGTCGCGCGCCAGACGCAGGCCGCTGAACTGCCAGCGGTCGGGGGCGTGGAAGAAGTTGCGATAACTGGCGCGCAGGTGGTCGCGCGGGCTGGCACAGCTGCCGCCGCGCAGGATCTGTTGTCCGCTCATGAACTTGCCGTTGTATTCGCCCAGTGACCCGGGCATCTCGCGAAATCCCGGATACGCGGTGTAGGCGCTTGAGGTCCACTCCCACACGTCGCCGAACATCTGTCGTGGACCGCCGGCGTCGGCGCTTTCGACGTAGCGTTGCGGCGGAACAGGATGCAGGTAGCCCTGATCGACGAAATTGCCGGCGACGGCCACCGACGCGGCCGCGTTTTCCCACTCGACCTCGGTGGGCAGGCGCGCGCCGGCCCAGCGTGCGAAGGCGTCCGCTTCGTAGTAGCTGAGGTGGCTGACCGGTGCGTGGGTATCAATCGGACGCATGCCGCCAAGAGTGAACTCGCACTCCGACGCCTCGTCCCAGTACAACGGGCGCTGCCACGCGTCCTGGTTGACCCGCGCCCAGCCATCGCTCAGCCACAGCGCGGCATCGCGGTAGCCGCCGGCCTCGACGAAGTCGCGGTACTCGCCGTTGGTCACCGGCCGGGTGGCGAGCGCATGCGCCGGCATCAACACGCGATGCCGGGGCGACTCGTTGTCGAACGCAAAATGCTCGCTGTCCAGCGGCCAGGCGGCGGCGCCGATCTCGACGATGGATTCCTCCTGGCCCAGCCAGTCCAGCGCACCCGCGGCGGCGCCGGCAACCGGCAAATCGTCGCGGTAGGCGGGCTTCAGGGGATTGCACCACAGCGCGTGCTTGATGTCGGTCAGCAGCAGCTCCTGGTGCTGCTGCTCGTGATGCAGGCCCAGCTCGATGCGCTGGAGCAGCGAAGTGCCAAATTGATCGTCAGAGAACGCGCGCGCCATGCGATCGTCCACCTGCCGGCGGTAATCGAGCACCTGCGCGAGCGAGGGCCGCGAGAGCATCCCGCGCCGGTGTCGCGCGTGCATGGGGCCGACGCTCTGGTAATAGCTGTTGAACAGATAGTCCCAGTTGGCGTTGACCGCCTGGTAGCCTCCGCTCCCGGCCAGCACGAATCGCTCGAAGAACCACGTGGTGTGCGCCAGGTGCCACTTGGTCGGACTGGTTTCTTCCATCGACTGCAGCATTGCGTCTTCCGCCGACACCGGCTCGGCCAGAGCAACGCTGCGCGCGCGTACAGCGCGATAGCGGGACGCGAGGGAATGCGCACCAGAAGGTGTGACGGCGGGGCGCTGCGGGTCTGCCGGCGCGTCGGCCGGATGCGGGGCGGGTTGGCTGGACATGGCCGCAGAATACAGAGCCGAATGTATCGACCGGATCACGAAGCAGCCGCAGTCAGCTGCGCGCCGGGCTGCCAATGAACTGCAGGAACTCGGCGCGGGTGCGGCCGTCCTCGCGGAAGCCGCCCATCATTTTGGAGGTGACCATCGCCACCCCGCGCTTGTGCACGCCGCGGGTGGTCATGCAGCCATGGCTGGCCTCGATCACCACGCCGACGCCGCGCGGCTGCAGCACGCGCTGGATGCAATCGGCGATCTGCGCGGTCATTTTCTCCTGCACCTGCAGGCGCCGTGCGTAGGCATCGACCACCCGTGCCAGCTTGCTGATCCCCACCACCTTGCCGTCGGGCAGGTAGCCAACGTGCGCGCGGCCGATGATCGGCGCCATGTGGTGCTCGCAGTGACTCTCGAAGCGGATGTCACGAAGCACGATCAGCTCGTCATAACCGGCGACTTCTTCAAACGTGCGCGCCAGGTACTCGTCGGGATCGATCGCGTAGCCGCTGAACCAGTCCGCGTAGGCCTTGGCGACGCGCTTGGGCGTATCGATCAGCCCTTCACGGGCGGGGTCGTCACCGGCCCACGACAGCAGGGTGCGGACAGCGGCCTCGGCCTCTTCGCGAGTGGGTCTGACGGGATCGGCCATGGCTCTGCAACACCTTGTCTGGGGGACCCGCCATGCTACTCCAGCGGCGTCAGGCAGGCATCAGCGCTTGCCTGCGGCCACCTTGCGCGCACCCTCGCGCAGGTAGTCCCAGCCGGCGGAAATGGCCGGTCGGGCTTCGGCCCATTCGGCACGCTCCGGGCGGACGGCACGCTCGACCTGCCACTCCTCTCGCAGGTCCGGCTCCACTTCGGCCCACGGCCGGCCGTGGTACTCCTCGAAATGGTCGAACGCGAACTGGTAAGCGGGTTCGTAGTCATCCCAGGTCGTGCCGGGGCGGTAATACGCCGCGCCGCTGTAGTCGCGTTGGAAGTGCGCGCGGTAATCCTCGACATTGGCCGTCTCGGCCATGGATTCGCCTGCGCCGGCACCGATCACGCCGCCGGCAATAGCACCGATCGCCATGCCAATTGGACCGCCAGGCGCACCGACGGCCGCACCGGTCACCGCGCCGGCGGCAGCTCCGGCGCCCGTACCGAGTGCCTGCTTGCCACTGTCATCGACTGCCTTTTTTTCGTCGTTCATGGGAGTTGCTCCGTCAAAGTTACCGAAGACCGGATCTGTGCCGGCATGGACACCACCTTGGCGGGAACCGCGTCCCTCCCCGGTGAAGGCGATCGCCGCGAAGATCCATGGCGGATGCTCCGCGCCGACGCTCATTCAGCCTGCGGAGTGCGTGGCGGGCGTCGTACTGCGACAATGCGCGACCAGCCCAGCCTGACAGGCTGCGGCATTCGCGTCCGCCTGCCCCGTCCATGCCCATGACCGTTTCCGACCCCATTGTCCGCCTTGCCGGCCTGCGCCTTGATCGCGGCAGCCGCACGGTATTGCAGGACATCAACCTCAGCGTGCCACGCGGCCAGGTGCTGACGGTGTTCGGCCCCTCCGGCAGCGGCAAGTCCACCCTGCTGGCGGCGCTGACGGGCGAACTGGCGGCTGCCGCGGGCACGGTGGAGATCTTCGGCCAGCCGATTCCGCGCCGATCCCGTGCGCTCTATGAAGTGCGCAAGGGCATCGGCGTGTTGCTGCAGGGCAATGGCCTGCTGACGGACCTGACCGTGGCCGAGAACGTGGCCCTGCCGCTGCGCACCCACACGGCGCTGCCGCGGGCGGTCATCGACCGCCTGGTGCGGATGAAGCTGCATGCCGTCGGCCTGGTGGCCGCGGCGGATGCGTTCCCGCGCGAATTGTCCGGAGGAATGGCGCGCCGGGTTGCGCTGGCACGGGCGCTGGCGATGGACCCGCCGCTGATGATCTACGACGAGCCGCTGACCGGACTGGATCCGATCGCCGCCGGGGTGGTGATGGAACTGGTGCGCCGGCTCAATGACAGCCTCGGCCTGACCAGCATCCTGGTGTCGCACCACGTCCGCGAAACCCTCCCAATCTGCGACCAGGCGATCATGATTGCCAATCGCACGATCGTGTTTTCCGGCACGCCGGCCGAATTGCAGGCAAGCACCGATCCGCTGGTGCGGCAGTTCCTGGATGGCGATCCGGACGGCCCGATCGCGTTCGATGCGCGGCCCCGCACCGCCACCACGTCACAGGAAGCCGCCTGATGGCCATCGCCCCCCCGGTCCGCTCGGTCGGTCGCGCCGGCCTGTTCACCCTGTCGGTGCTGCGCGCCTCGGTCCCTAGCCGCGACCTGTTCCGCGAGCTGGTCCGTGAGATCTACAAGATCGGTGCGCGCTCGCTGCCGATCATCGTCGTTGGCGGCGCCTTCGTCGGCCTGTCGCTGACCCTGCTGGCGTATCGCGCGCTGGACACCTACGGCGCCAGTACCCAGGTCAGCATGATCCTGGGCCTGGGCATCTACCGCGAGCTGGGCCCGGTACTGACGGCGCTGCTCTTCATCGGTCGCGCCGGCTCATCCATCGCCGCCGAGCTGGGACTGATGCGCGCGACCGACCAGATCACCGCGCTGGGCCTGATGGGCATCGACCCCGTTGGCAAGGCGGTCGCACCGCGGTTCTGGGCCGCCGTGCTGTGCGTACCGCTGCTGACCGGCTTCTTCTGCAGCCTGGCCATCAGCGCCAGCTACCTGGAGGCGGTGCACGTGATCGGCGTGGACGCCGGGGTGTTCTGGCAGGTCCTGCGCGACAGCGTCGACCTGGTCGACGACTTCGGCATGGCGATGGTCAAGTCCGCGGTGTTTGGCGGTGTGGCAGCGCTGGTGGCGGCCTATGTCGGTTTCCATGCCGAACCCACCATCGAAGGCACCTCGGTGGCGACCACCAAGGCGGTGGTGAACGCCTCGCTGCTGGTGCTGATGCTGAACTTCGTGATGTCCGCCCTGCTATTCAACTGAACCCACCTTCGAACCCAACTTTCCCGAGTAGCACCCCATGAGCAACCACAGCCCCCGTATCGAATTCGCCGTCGGCGCCTTTTTGCTGCTCGCATTGGCGTCCCTGCTGGTGCTGGCCATGAGCTCCACCAACGGCAAGCTGGGCTGGTTTGGTGGCAATGACTACGAGATCACCGCCCGCTTCAGCAACCTCGGCCCCTTGCGCTCCAATGCGCCGGTCAAGATCGGTGGCGTGGCGATCGGCCGGGTGTCCGGCATCACCCTGGACCCGGTGAAGCTGGACTCGGTGGTGACACTGGCCATCGACAAGCGATATGACGACCTGCCGGCGGACACCAGCGCCGCCATCCTCACCTCCGGCCTGCTGGGTGAGAGCTACATCGGCCTGCAGCCCGGCGGCGATCCCGAGCCCCTGAAAGAGGGCGACCAGATCTTCCTGACCCAGTCCTCGGTCGACCTGATCCAGATGGTCGGCAAGTACATGTTCAGCGGCGGTCCGGAGAATGGGCCGGGTAGCGCCGATGACGGCGCCGCCGAGCTTCCTGCGTACCTGCAGGAGAGCGGCGACACTCCCAAGGACTGAATGCAATGAAAATCCGCCTGATCTCCGTTCTGGTCTCAGCTGCCTTGCTGGCCACCGTTCCCGCCCTGGCGTTCGCCGGCGGACAGACCGCCGCTCCGGCGACGTCGACCGCTGCCACGCCCAGCAAGCTGGTGCTGGACAACTCCACCCGCGTGCTGACAACGCTGGAAGCGCGTCGCGCCGAGTTCACCACCGATCGCGCCGCGCTGCAGAAGTTCATCAGTGCCGAATTCGAGCAGATGTTCGACAGCAAGTACGCCGCCCAACTGGTGCTCGGCCGCCACGGCCGCGGGGCTGCGGACGCGGACGTCAACCGTTTTGCCAAGGCGCTGACCAGCAACCTGATGGGCCGCTACGGTTCGTCGTTGCTGGACTTCAATACCCGCCTGAAAGTGCGCATCAAGTCGGAGACGCCGCTGCGTGGCGGCGCGATGGTGAAGGTGTCCAGCGAATTCCTTCGCCAGGGCGGCGATCCGATTCCGGTGGACTACCTGATGCGCAAGGTGGGCAACGACTGGAAGGTATTCGACGTCATGGTGGAAGGCGTGAGTTTCGTGCAGACCTTCCGCAACCAGTTTGACGAGCCGTTGGCGCGCAAGTCGATCAACGAGATCTCGACCGACCTGGAAGCGGGCAGGCTGCAGCCGACCGCCAAGTGACATCAGGGCCTGACATGGGTTCCGCTGCGTCCATCGCATCGGTCCGGCGTGAGGACGACGCGCTGGTGTTTTCCGGCACGCTGGACCGCGGCGCAGTGCCTGCGCTGTGGACGCAATGCGCCGCATGGCAGTCTGGCGTCACGCGGCTCGATCTGGTCGCAGTGGACCGCGTGGACAGTGCTGGCGTGGCTCTGCTTGCCGAGCTGGCGGCCCGCACCGGCGCGAGCGCGGTGGAAGGCGACCCGATCGGCCTGGCCGAGCTGCGGCGCGCCTACCGTCTGGGCGCCACGTTGGATTTTGCCACCTAGACCGGTTTCTGCATGCGCCGGTGGTTTCCACCGCGTAATGCATCCACCGACGCGCCATGGACTGCTTTTGATGCCAACCCGACCCCGTAACCGTCACCGCCGCGCGCCTTCGCAGGCGCTGGGCCTGTGCTTGGTGCTCGCCGTCGCGAGCGTGGGTTGCGCCAGCGCGCAGGCGCGCAGCGACGCGGCGCAGCCAGTATCTTCGGCGGACTCGTTGTTGAATGACCCGCTCGATCCTGGTGCGGACTCCGCCGCGGCGGTCGCCGGGGATTCACCGGCGCAGCAGGACGCCGGGGAGCAGGCGGAGACCACCACGGGAATTGCCGCACCCGATGAGGACACCGCCGACGCGCAAGCCCGCACCGACGCGGAGCGCGATTTCGACGCGCTCTATGGCCCTTATGATCCGGTCGCCGATCCCAACCTGCCGGCGGCCGCACAGATGCCCGGCGTCTACGATCCGTGGGAGCGCTACAACCGCTCCATGCACCGCTTCAACAACGCAGTCGATCGCAGCGTCGCGCGACCGCTGGCGCGGTTCTACGTCGCGGTAACGCCGCGCCCGGTTCGGCTGGGAGTGAGCAATTTCTTCAGCAACCTGGGCCAGCCGGTCACCGCGGTCAACGCCCTGTTGCAGGGAAAGCCGGGGCAGGCCGGACAGGCCATGGGGCGCTTCGTGCTCAACACCACGCTTGGCATCGCCGGCATCTTCGATCCTGCCAGCGACGCCAATCTGGATCGCCGCAGCGAGGACTTCGGCCAGACCCTGGGCGTGTGGGGCTGGGAGCGCTCGCGCTACGTCGAGCTGCCGTTATTCGGCCCGCGAACCGTGCGCGACGTGCTTGGCATGGTCGGCGATGCCCCGCTCAGCCCGCTGCGCCAGGTCGAAGAGGACAAGATCCGGATCCCGTTGCAGGGCCTGCAACTGGTGGATGTACGCACCCAGTTGCTGTCGACCGACAGCCTGCGCGAAGGCGCCGCGGATGACTACGCGCTGGTCCGCGATGCGTGGATGCAGCGCCGCAACTACCAGATCCTCGGCGACCGCATGAACGAGGAAACGGATGACGCGCTGCCCGATTACCTGCGCGACGACGACAACCCGCTCGTCCCCGCCTCGGCCATGCCGGTGATGCCGACCGACAACTGAGTCGTGCGGCGATGGCCGCGCAGTCGCAGCGCGTCGAGAGCGCCCGGAGCGACGCTGCAGCGACCGCTCGCGGGTTCAGCCGTTCCCGCTCCCCAGCGCAGCACCAAGAAGTCGTTTTGCGGGAGCGTCGGTCGACGCCACGCCGCCACTGTCGGCTTCCGGCTTGAGCTCATCGGTGAGCGCGCGCCTTCCGTGCGCACCCAGCTCGGCCAGTCGCCGCGCCCTCGGAATCACCGCCTGGCTGGACTCGCTGAGCCGGCGGCGCGCGTTCTTGAACGCCTTGTCGGCGTCATCCAGGCTCTTGCCGACCTTGTCGAAGTCGGCGAGGAAGCCCATCAGCGCATCCAGCACCAGACCACCGGTATCGCTGATCGCGATCGCCTCGCGCTGGATCTTGTCGCGCGTCCACAGCCGCTCGACCACGCGCAGCAGCGCCATCAGCGTATTGGGCGAGGCGAACACCACGCGGCGGTCGAACGCGTCGGTCTGCAACGCCGTGTCCGTGCCCAGCGCGGCCGAGAGCGCGCCTTCGATCGGGATGAAGGCGATGGTCACCTCCAGCGCGGTATCGCCCAGCACCTTGGGGTAGTTCTTCTCGCTCAACTCGCGCATGTGCTGACGCAGGCCGGCGGCGTGCCGGCGTAGCGCATCGTTCTGCTCGTCCGGCGTGTCGGCGTTCATCGCCTCCTGCCAGGCGATCAGGTTGACCTTGCTGTCCACCACCACGCAGCGCTCGTCGGGCAGGCGGACCACGATGTCCGGGTGCAGCCGCGCGCCGTCTTCGTCGACCGTGCCCTTCTGGCGGTCGTAATGCACACCGTCCTCCAGCCCGGAGCCGCGCAGCACGCTCTCCAGCATCAGCTCGCCCCAGTCGCCGCGGACCTTGGAACTGCCTTTCAGCGCCCGGGTCAGCGCGTGCGCCTGCTGCGCCATGTCCTGGTTGAGGGTTTTCAGCTCGGTGACCGCGCCCAGCAATGACGCCCGCTCCCGGGCCTCCTCGCCGTAGAGCGTGTCGACCCGGCTGCGGAATTCGCCGATGCGCTCCGCAAACGGCTTCAACAACGCATCGATGTCCGCTCTGGACTGCAGCGACGCCCGCTGCACGTTCTTCTCGAACAGCTGCCCCTTCTCCTCGAACACCTTGCCCGCCAGCTCGGTGAAGGCACCCGACAGCTTCGTCTGCGCCTCGGCCAGGAAGGTTTGCATCTCGGTGTGGGCCTGCCGGGCGTGCTGCAGGTTGGCCGACACGCCCGCGTGCTCGGATTGCAGATGGCGGTAGCTGTCGCGCAGCTCGGCGAGCTCGACGGCCAACGCGCCCTCACGCTCGCGCACCGCCAGCAACGCCTGCTCGCGCTCCTGCAACGACTGCCCCGCCGACCGCGCCGCCAAGCGCTCCGTCTCCAGCGCCTCCTGCAAACCGGCGCGCGCCGTCTCCAGACGATCAATCACCTGATCGCGCTCGGCAATCGCAGTCTCCAGTGCGCTCAAGCGCCCGAGCAGCCGCCCACTCTCCGACGCATGCTCACGCGCCGCCCCGCGCTCGGCGCGCAACTCCTCACCCAGCCGATCACGCTCCTCGCGCAACCCGCCCAGCTCCGCGCCAGGTCCCTGCGAACCCTGCCTGCGCAGCAACACCATCAACAGTCCGGCGACGACCAAGGTCGCCACGAGCAACAAGATGATGAGCAGTTGGCTATCCATCGCTCCAGTGTAGCGACGCCGGTCTCAAAGCCCGCGACCCCCGGCCACTGCGGAAGGCGACCCTGCAGGCGCCGGCCGGCAGTCCCGATCACCAAGCGAATTTCGTGGAGCGACTGATCGGGATTGCCGGTCGGCGCCCCTACGTAGCCCCACGCCCGCAGAGCCCCAGAGGAGCCCCTGCAGGTCCCCGGAACCGCCTCAGTCCAAAACCCGACAAAACGCCGCCTTCAGATACCGCGACTCCGGCACCTGCGCCAACCACGGATGATCCGGCCCTGCGCCGGCCACCTTCAGCACCTGCACCGTCCGATTGGAGAAGAACGCTGCCCGCCGGATCATGTCCAGGAACTGGTCCTCGCTGACCAGCCCCGTGCAGGAGAAGGTCGCGAACAGCCCGCCCGGCTTGACCACGCCCAGCGCCAGCTTGTTCATGTCCAGGTACTTCTTCAGCGCCGGAATCACCTGCTCCCGGTCGCGGGTCATCTTGGCCGGATCGAGTACCACCACGTCGTACTGCTCGCCGGCGATCGCCGCATCGCGCAGCCACGGAAAGATGTCCGCCTGGACGAACTTCACATCGGCTTGGTTGAGTTTGGCGTTGCCCTTGGCGATGGACAGCACGTCCGCGTCGATGTCCACGCCCACCACCTCGCTGGCGCCGCGCACCGCGGCATACACGCCGAAACCGCCGGTGTTGCAGCACAGGTCGAGCATGCGTTTGCCGGCCACGTGCTGGCTCAGCCACTGGCGGTTGTCGCGCTGGTCGGCGAAGAATCCGGTCTTGTGCGCGCCGGCCGGATCGGCGCGGAACTTCACCCCGTGCTCGGTGATGACCGCCGGTTGGGCCGGCTCGGTGCCGCGGAAATCGAAGCTTTCCTGCTTCTGCACGTGGACGTCGGCGGACATGTGGAAGCGGCAGCCCGGGAACTGCTCGCGCAGCGCGGCCTGGATCCATTCGCGGTGGCGGAACGCGCCGGCACTGAAGAACTCCAGCACCAGCAGGTCGGCGTAGCGGTCAATCACCAGCCCGGAGATGCCGTCACCTTCGCTGTGGAAAACCCGCCAGGCATCGCCGACCTCGTCCAGCTTGAGCACATCGCGGCGCAGCGACACGGCCGCGGCGATCTTGCGCGCGAACCAGTCCGCGTCGATCACCGCGTTGGGGTCGTTGTCGAGCATGCGCAGGGCGATGCGCGAATGGCCGTTGTAGAAGCCGCGACCGATCAGTTCGCCGTCCACGCCAATCACATCGACGATCTCGCCGGGACGCGGACGCTGCGCCGGCTTGGCGACCAGGCGCTGGAAGATCCAGGGGTGGGAGGATTTCCAGGCGTTCTTCAGGTGGACGGTGGGGATGGTGTTGTTCATGCCGCCATTCTACGGGGCCCGCCTTGTATTCGCGGCCGCCAGCGCCACAGTTGGTGAATGCCTGACAAGATTCCCGAAGCGCTCGCGCTGGATCCCAAGGCCCAGCGCATCGCCGACCGCAAGCGCTGGATGGGCGCGTTCAACCTGAGCCTGGCGGCGGTGCTGCTGTTGCTGGTGATCCACTCGCTGCAGGGCGCGGTCGACCTGCGCGGCTGGATGGTGCAGCCGTGGTCGGCGGCGGGGCTGCTCGGGATCCTCGGTGCGCCCCTGCTGCATGGCTCCTTCGAGCACCTGGCCGCCAACGCGATCTCGCTGCTGATGCTGGGCACGCTGGCCGGCGGGATGTACCCGCGCGCGACGCTGCGCGCACTGCCGCTGATGTGGGTTAGCTCGGGCGCCGGGGCCTGGCTTTTGGGCGATGCGGGCTCCTACCACCTGGGTGCCAGTGGCATCACCCACGGCCTGATGTTCCTGGTCTTCATCCTCGGCCTGCTGCGACGCGACCGGCCGGCGATTGCGGCGGCGATGATCGCCTTCTTCCTCTACGGCGGCATGCTGCTGACGATCTTCCCGCGCGAGATCGGCGTGTCCTGGCAGGCGCACATGGGCGGGGCGCTGGGCGGCGTCCTGGCGGCGTTTCTGTGGCGGCGACTGGACCCGCGCCAGCCACGCAAGAAATACAGCTGGGAGATCGAAGAGGAGCTGGCGCAGGCGGACGCGGCCAATCCCGATCCCGAGGGCCTGGAACTGTCCCCACCCGACGATGTGCCGGTGTTGTGGCACCGCCCGGACCCCGCGGACGAGCGCGGCGTGGTCCTGCCGTTCCGGCGCCGCGACTAGGCGGTCCGGCACCGGTCGCACCGCCCACTCAGGTGCGATCGATCGCGGGCGGGCAGTGGCGCGCGGTCAGTGCCGCGCGGCCAGCCGCAAGCCACGCGGCGTCAGGCCGCGCTCGACCAGTTCGAAGCCACCCTGCACCACCAGCGCGAGCACCGCCGCCGGCACCGCGCCTTCCAGGATCAGGCCGATATCGTCCAGGCGGATGCCCGCGAGAATCGGTTGCCCGTAGCCGCCGGCACCGATCAAAGCTCCCAGCGTGGCGGTGCCGACGTTGATGACAGCGGCGGTCTTGATGCCGGCCAGGATCATGCCCAGGGCGAGCGGCAGCTCGATCCGCCACAGGCGGGTGCGCGGCGGCAGGCCCAGCGCGGCCGCCGTTTCGCGCAGCTCGCGCGGAATGCCGGTCAGACCGGCGTGCGTGTTGCGCACGATCGGCAGCAGGCTGTAGAGGAACAGCGCGGCAATCGCCGGGCCGGCGCCGATGCCGAACAGCGGGATCATGAAGACGAACACGGCCAGCGACGGCAGCGTCTGCAGCAGGCCGGTGACGGTCAGTACCAGTTGGCCGAGCCGCGGCCGGCGCGCAGCCAGCACACCGAGGGGCAACGCGACGAGCAGCGCCAGTCCCAGCGAGATGCCCACCAGCCCGAGGTGTTCCACGGTCCGCTTCCAGATCCGCTGCGCGCGCGATGCCGCGGCGGGCGCGGCGACGCCCAGCCACCCCGCGGCGACGCGGGCTTCGCTGGCGCCCTCCAGCTTCACCTCGGCATTGAGCCGTTGCATGGTCGGCGCGTCGATGCGGCCGGCCAGGCCTTGCAGCGCCGCCAGCCATTCCGGCGCGCGCGCCTGCAGGTCCTTGCGATAGAGGAACACCGCCGCGTAGTCAGGAAAATAGCCGCGATCGTCCTCCAGCACGATCAGCTCGTAGTACGGAATCTCCGCATCGGTGGTGTACAGGTCGATGACATCCAGCGCGCCGCTGGCCAGGCCGCGGTAGGCCAGGTCGTGATCGAGTCCGTCGGGCCGGTGCGGCAAACCGTAGGCGTCGCGCACGCCCGGCCAGCCGTCGGCGCGCTGCATGAACTCGTTGCTGAGGCCGATTTTCAGCTCCGGATGGTCCGCCAGGTCGGACACCGTGACCACGCCCAGCTCTCCGGCACGGGCGCGGGTCATGCCCAACGCGTAGGTGTTGCTGAAACCCAGCGACGCGGTCATGCCCAGACCGCGCTCGCCGAGCGCGGCGCGCATCCGGTCAGGGTCGGCGCCCGGCATCTGCAGCAGTTCCGCGGCAAGCGTGCCGGTGTACTCGGGGTAGGCGTCGATGTCGCCCTCGAGCAGCGCCCGCCACAGGATTCGGGTGCCACCCAGTTGGGCCCGGTGGGACACCGTGACGCCCTCGTCGTGGGGCAGTCCCGCCGCGACCTCGCCCAGGATCACCGACTCGGTAAACGCCTTGGATCCCACGGTCACCCGTTCGGCTTGGGCCGGTGCAACCGGCATCGCGGCGATGGCCAGTGCGACGACCAAAGCCAGCAGCAGCCAGCCCGGGCGTGCGCGGACCCGGACCTGGGCGGCGCTCACAGACTCTGCTCCAGGCTGCGCTGGGCGGTCATGAAGCGGGTAACGAAGGGCTCGTCGGGGGCGTCGTGCAACTCGCGCGCAGTACCCTGCTGGGCGATGCTACCGGCTCGCATCAACACCAGCGTGTCGGCCAGATACGCTGCCTCGGCGACGTCGTGCGTGACCAGCACCACGGTCTTGCGCAGCTCGACGAACAACTCGCGCATCTGCTCCTGCAGTTCGTGGCGGATGATCGGATCCAGCGCGCCCAGCGGCTCGTCCAGCAGCAGCACCTGCGGGTCCAGCATCAGCGCACGGATCAGCCCGACCCGCTGGCGCTGACCGCCGGACAGCTCGGCCGGATAGCGGCGCAACGCGTCCACCGGCAAGCGCGTCATCGCCGCCAATACCTCGATGCGCTGCGCGATACGCTCCGCGGACCAGCCGACGGTCCGCGCCAGCAGGGCGATGTTGGCCGCGGCGCTGAGGTGGGGGAACAGCCCGCCCTCCTGGATCATGTAGCCGATGCGCCGGCGCTGCTGGAGCAGGCGCTCGCGCTGCAATGGCTCCCCGTCAAAGCGCACCTCGCCACTGTCCGGCCAGTCCAGCCCGACCAGCATCCGCAGTACGCTGGACTTGCCCGCGCCGCTGGGGCCGATCAGGGCGGTGGTGCGGCCGCTGGCGATGCACAGCTCGACCGCGTCCAGCGCGACGACGCGACCGTAGGATCTGCAGACCTGGCGGAGTTCGAACACTCCCTGAGGATAAGCCACGCGGGACGCCGGACTGACCACGTTCAAGCGCCGGGCACTATCCTTGCCGTCCCGTCATTCAATGTACCTGTCGCCATGCGGCTGAAAACCCTGATCCGCCCCCGTCACTGGCTGACCCTGAGCGCGGGCATCGTCCTGGCCGCGTGCGGCGGCAATACCCGGCCCGACCCCGCGCCTGCCATCGCCGCGCCGGTTGCGCCGGTCAGCGTTCCCCCGCCCCGGATCGGCGTGGCCCTGGGCGGCGGCGCGGCCAAGGGATTCGCCCACATCGGCGTAATCAAGATGCTCGAGGCCAACGGCATGGAGCCCGTCGTCGTATCGGGCACCAGCGCGGGCAGCGTGGTGGGTGCGCTGTATGCCAGCGGCATGGATTCCTTCCAGATGCAGCGCCAGGCCTTCGCGCTGGACGAGTCGAAGATCCGCGACGTGAGCCTGTTCTCCGGCGGGGTGATCAAGGGCCAGAAGCTGCAGGACTACGTCAACGAGCTGGTCGGCGGTCGCACGCTGGACAGGATGGTCAAGCCGTTCGCGGTGGTGTCCACCCAGCTGGAGACCGGCAAGCGCACCGTGTTCGTGCGCGGCAACACCGGTCAGGCGGTGCGCGCGTCCAGCAGTATCCCCGGCGTGTTCGAGCCGACGCTCATCGGCGGCCTGCACTATGTGGACGGCGGCATCGTCAGTCCGGTGCCGGTGGATGCCGCGCGCGAGCTGGGCGCGGACTTCGTCATCGCCGTGGACATCTCCACCATTGCCAGCGGCAAGGCGCCCGGCAGCCTGCTGGGCAACGTCAACCAGTCCATTGCCATCATGGGCCGCAAGCTTGGCGCGCAGGAGCTGGCCCGAGCGGACGTCGTCATCCGGCCGCGGGTCGACGAGATCGGGCCGGCCAGTTTCGAGCAGCGCAACAACGCGATCCTGGAAGGCGAGAAGGCCGCGATGGCGGCGCTGCCGCAGATCCGCGCGGCGCTGGCGAAGATGCACAAGGAGCGTGTCGCCGAGGCCACCCTTGTCGCCCGCCAGGCGGCCGCAGCCCAAGCGCGCAAGTCGGCGCAGGAGGCAGCGGCGGAGGCCGAGCGCTGCGCGCAGGAGCAGTCGCGCATCGGCAGCCTGCTGCGCCGCACGCCTGATTGCACGGCTGGCGCCGACTCACGCTGACGCACCGGCCGGCAACGGCGCGTCCGGTGGAACGTCTCGCCGTTACGCGGGACGAAACCGGGATTGATGTGGTCCACGCCTGACTGCTTGAGCAGCGGCGCAGCTGGAAGCCCGCAATCGGTCCTGATCACGCACATGCGTGCACCAGACGCTACAGTGGTTGGTGACCCGCGCCGTCAACGAGGAGCTCCCATGGAAACAGCCCGCCGCACCGAATCCCAGCTCACCGAAAAGGGTTACGTGCCGGTCTACACGACCGCGATCGTGGAGCAGCCGTGGGACAGCTACACCGACGCTGACCACGCGGTCTGGGCGCAGCTGTTCGAGCGCCAGAAAGCCATCCTGCCGGGCCTGGCCAGCGAGGAGTTCATCGCTGCGCTGGGGGCGATGGAGATGACCGCCGACCGCATTCCTAAATTCGCCGACCTCAACCCCATCCTGCACGCGGCGACGGGCTGGGAGCTGATCGGTGTGGAAGGCCTGCTGCCGGAGCTGGAATTCTTCCAGCACCTGGCCAACCGGCGTTTCCCGGTCACCTGGTGGATCCGCCGCGAGGATCAGCTGGATTACCTCGCCGAGCCGGACCTGTTCCACGACCTCTTCGGCCATGTCCCGCTGCTGATGAACCCCGTGTTCGCCGACTACATGGCCGCCTACGGGCGCGGCGGCGTCAAGGCCCACGGCATCGGCAGCGACGCCCTGGTCAACCTGACCCGGCTGTACTGGTACACGGTCGAGTTCGGCCTGATCCAGCAAAAGGACGGCCTGCGGATCTACGGCAGCGGCATCGTTTCGTCCAAGGGCGAGTCGATCCACTGCCTGCAAAGCGATGCGCCCAACCGGATCGGTTTCGATCTGGAGCGGATCATGCGCACCCGCTACCGCATCGACACCTACCAGAAGACCTACTTCGTCATCGACAGCTTCCAGCAACTGATGGACGCGACCGGACCGGACTTCGCCCCGATCTACACCAAGCTCGCCGCGATGGACGCGATTCCGGCCGGCGACGTGATCGACACCGACAAGGTGTTCCACCGCGGCACGGGCGAGGGCTGGCTCAACGACGGCGACGTCTGAGCCGCGCCACGTATCATCCGCGGATTCCTCGCGCGGACGAACGCACACTGGCCGGCGTCAGGACCGGTCATTCGCTTCGCACTACCGTCATGACCTCAAACCCGGACACAGCCGTTCCCTCCGCGCAATCGCTGCTCGCCGCGGGTGCCAACGCCTTGCAGCGCCAGCAGCCGCATCAAGCGGTTGCGCCATTGCAGCAAGCGGCCGCACTGGACCCGCATAACCCCGCGATAGCGCTGTACCTGGCACGCGCCCTGGCAATGGCGCACGACAGCGCGGGCGCGATGGAACAGGTCCAGCGTGCCCTGCAGCTGGCACCCGACGACGCGCTGACCCACGACCGCGCCGGCGACGTGCTGACCCAATGCCATCTGCACGAGCGCGCGTTGGCCGCATTCCAGCGCGCAGTTGCGTTGGCGCCGGACGATCCCGGCTACCGGTACAACCTGGCCACCTCGCTGACCTACCACGGTCGCGTTGCGGCGGCGGAGCGTGAGTACGAAGCCTGCATCGCCGTGGCCCCGCTGCACTGGCAGGCTCATCTGGCGTTGTCCCGGTTGCGCCGGCAAACCGCCGAAAGCAACCACGTAGATTGTCTGCGCGCCCTGCTCGCCCGCCCGGGCAACAGCGTGACGGCGACGGTCTACCTCAACATGGCGCTGGCCAAGGAGCTGGAGGATCTGGGCGAGTATCCGCAGGCGTTCGCGCACCTGGTGCGCGGCAAATCGGCGCCCCGGCAGCTGATGGGCTACTCCAGTGCGCAGGACGCAGCACTGTTCGACGCCCTCGCACGCAGCGTCGATCATCCACCCGCGGGCAACGGCCACCCCAGCCGCGAGCCGATCTTCATCCTCGGGATGCCCCGCTCCGGCACGACCCTGGTCGACCGCATCCTTGCCAGCCATCCGCAGGTGCAGTCAGCCGGTGAGCTGCACCAGTTCGGCGCCGCGTGGAAGGAGGCCATGGGCGGTGACGGCTTCCGCATGTTCGATCCGGCCCACATCGCTGCCGGCCGCGTCCGCGACTGGGCCGCGCTCGGCGACCGATATTTGGCGGGCACACGTCCGCTCACTGGCCAACTTCCGCGGTTTACCGACAAGCTGCCGCACAACTTCCTCTATCTGGGCTACATCGCCCGGGCGCTGCCCCATGCCACGCTGGTGAGTGTGCGACGCAATCCCATGGACACCTGCCTGGGCAACTTCCGTCTGCTGTTCGGCCCCGAATCGCCCTACTTCGGCTACTCCTATGACCTGCTCGACATCGGTCGCTACTACCTGCTGTTCGACCGCCTGATGGCGCACTGGGACCGCCATTTCCCGGGTCGCATCATCCAGGTCGACTACGAAGCGCTGGTTGCCGATCAGGAAGGCGGGACGCGCCGCCTGCTGGAAGGAGCCGGCCTGACCTGGGACCCGGCCTGCCTGGACTTCGCCAGTCACCCGGCGCCGGTGGCAACCGCCAGTGCGGGGCAGGTCCGCGAGCCCTTGCATGCCGGCGCGGTGGGCCGGTGGAAGCGCTACCGCGAGCAGCTGGCCCCATTGCGCGCCCTGCTGGAGGAAGGCGGGGTCGTCATCGAGGATTGAGGCAGCCGGGCCGGAGCTCGGGCGGCGGCTTACAATGCCGCCATCGCCACTGCCCCGGAGCGCCACGATGACGCCCAATCGCCCCAACAGCCCCTACTCGCTCACCCGGTTCCTGATCGAGGAGGAGCGCGCCGGCCATATCCGCCCCGACCTGCGCCTGCTGATCGAAGTGGTGACCCGCGCCTGCAAGCGTATCTCGATCGAGGTCGGCAAGGGCGCGCTGGGCGGCGTGCTGGGCGATGCGGGAACCCCGGGCCAGGCCAGCATCAACGTCCAGGGCGAGGCGCAGAAGAAGCTCGACGTGATCGCCAACGACGTGCTGATGGAGGCCAACGCCTGGGGCGGCCACCTGGCCGGTCTGGCGTCGGAGGAAATGGACCACAGCGTTCCGATCCAGGACCTGAGCCCGGACGGCTGGCCGGCGGGCAACTACCTGCTGCTGTTCGATCCGCTGGATGGCAGCTCCAACATCGATGTGAACATCTCGGTGGGCACGATCTTCTCGGTGCTGCGCTGCCCCGAGGGCGTGACGAAGCCGGCCGATGAGCACTACCTGCAGCCGGGCACCGAGCAGCTGGTCGCCGGCTACTGCACCTACGGCCCCAACACGACGCTCGTGCTGACCATCGGCCACGGCACCCACGCCTTCACCCTGGACCGCGAGATCGGCAGCTTCACCCTGACCACGCGCGGCATGCGCATTCCGGAGGAGACGCAGGAATTCGCGGTCAACATGTCCAACCAGCGCCACTGGCAGCCGCCGATGCAGGCCTACGTGGCCGACCTGCTGGCCGGAAAGACCGGTCCACGCGGCAAGGACTTCAACATGCGCTGGGTCGCCAGCATGGTCGCCGACGTGCACCGCCTGCTGACCCGCGGCGGTATCTTCAGCTACCCGCTGGATGCCAAGTGCGAGGCAAAGGGGGGCAAGCTGCGCCTGATGTACGAGGCCAACCCGATGGCGATGCTGGTCGAGCAGGCCGGCGGCGCCGCCAGTACCGGCCGCCAGCGCATGCTGGAAGTGACGCCCACCGGTTTGCACCAGCGCGTGCCGGTGTTCCTGGGCTCGCGCAACGAGGTCGAGGCGGCGGTCCGCTACCACCACGACTTCGATCAGGAACGCCCCGACTGACCGCGGTAGCGAGGAATCGTCGCCACGCGGCCTGTTCATCATGGTGTCCGGGATTGCCGCGGCGCTGCGTTGTTATCCAGTACCCGCCGCCGCGCGGCGACCCGAGTGTCGCCGCCGGCATTTGAAACCCGTATCAGGAGGGAGACGGCAGTCGGCTTGACAGGGGAATCCGGCCGCGTTTTACCCAGGCGTCATTTGGGGGAACCCATGGCTGTTGTTCCAGCGCTTCCCACGCAATGCGTGATCTGGTTCGGAGAACCGCTGCGCCACGAACGCGCCGCCCTGGGCGCCGCCGGCTGGCAGGTGCGTGCAGCCAATGCCGACGATGGGATCGGACTGCGCGCAGGCGACACCGTGGTCGGCGTGCTGGACCTTCGCGACGGCAGCCACGGCTGCCTGGACCGGCTGGAGCGTCTCACCGATGACCACGATTACCTGTCATTGCTGGCGGTTGTGCCCGGAGAGACCAGCCACTCGCCGGCCCGCCACCGCGTTCTGGACCAGTGCGCGGCGATCCTGACCGCACCGCTGGACCTGTCCCGGCTGATCCAGACCCTGGGCCGCCTGGCGCATGATCCGCTCAGCAATCCCATCCACGCGTTGGATGCGCTTATCGGCGCCAGCCCCGCGATGCGGGACATCCACGGTACCATCCGCAAGTTCGCACCGGTCGACCTGCCGGTGCTCATCACCGGCCAGACCGGCACCGGCAAGGATGTTGCCGCGCGCGTGCTGCACGAGCTGTCGGTGCGTCGCCACGCGCGTTTCGCTGCGGTCAACTGCGGCGCGCTGTCGCCCAATCTGGTCCAGTCGGAACTCTTCGGACACGAACGTGGTGCCTTTACCGGTGCCAATGCGCGGCGCACCGGGCTGTTCGAGAGCGCCAACGGCGGCACGGTGTTCCTGGACGAGATCGGCGACCTCCCGCTGGAAGCGCAGACCAACCTGTTGCGCGTGCTGCAGGAACACAGCGTGCAACGCGTGGGCAGCCACGAATCGATTCCGGTGGATGTGCGGGTGCTGGCGGCCACCAATGTCGATCTGGAAGCCGCCGTCGCGGCCGGCAAGTTCCGCAATGACCTGTTCTACCGCCTCAATGTCCTGCGGCTGCACATGCCACCGCTGCACGAGCGCGGCCAGGACATCCTCCTGCTTGCAGGGCATTTCCTGAGTGCGTTCCGGGAATCGAACCCGACCCGCGCGCGCGCCTTCAGCGCGGATGCGCAGAAGGCCATGCTGGGGTTTGATTGGCCCGGACACGTACGCGAGCTGATCAACCGGGTGCAGCGCGCGGCGGTCATCGCCAACGGCGAGCTGATCAGCGCAGAGGAGCTGGGCCTGTGCGGCAAACCGCAGCCGCCTGCGGGTGACGGCGCGCTCGACACCGCCCGCGAGTCCGCCGAACGCGAGACAATCCTGGCCTGCCTGCGCGAGAGTGGATTCAACATCAGCGAAACCGCACGCCGGCTGAAGGTGTCCCGGGTGACGGTGTATCGCCTGTGCCGCAAGCACAAGCTGGATCTCGCGCAACTGCGCTGACGCGCGAGCCGACCACGAACGCCGAAACCGACCCCCGCGTCGCGCGGGTCACGCTCACAGCATGTACGGCACCTTGAACACCAGGCTGAAATCCGGTGCATCCGGGGTCAGGCCGATGCCCAGCGAGCTGACCAGGGTGGTGTGCTGGTTCAGCGCGTAGGTCACGCCCAGGTTGAACATGCCCGCGTTGGCGTCGCTGCCGATGATCTTCGTCCACTCCTGGCCGTCGTAGCGGGTGCGCGCACGGGCGCTCAGCTTGTCGCTGTAGGAGATGCTCAGGCTGGTGCGCTCGTTGAACGCGAACGCCACGCCGGCGCCAAAGTAGAAGCTGCGCCCCAGCTGCACATCACCGGGATTGACGGTTTCCGGGTTGTTGTCGAGGTCGTCAAAGCTGTTGCGGAAGGAATGGATGTAGCCGAAGTTGCCGAACAGGATCGCGGGATCGGCAGTTTTCACCACCGACACACCCACGTTGGTCTGCCAGACGCCATTGCCGGTGGGCTCCTCCTCGGGTACGGCGAAGCGGATGAACCCATCGTCATCGCGCTCAAGCACTTCCCAGGAAATTCCGTACGGCTCGCGTCCGGTGGGGGCGGTGACGCCCAGTGTGAGCACGGTCTCCGGCCAGCGCGGACTTTCCATGAACATCCGGTAGTTGCCGCTCACGGTGACATCGCCAAAGCCGTGCCCGAACGTGTCCTCCTGGGCCACGGCACCCGCCGATCCGCCCGCACCACCCTTCTGGTAGACCGTCTTGCGCGCGATGTAGGGCACGTCCAGGTTCAGCGTCAGGCGCGGGTTGAGCCCGTAGCGGGCGGCGAAGTTGTAGGTCAGGGTGTCGGACTCGACGTTCTCGATGGCGATGTTGCCCAGGAATATCGCGTCCAGCGCGAGGAAGCCGGTCAGGGTCAGTTGCTTGCGGTCGTAGCGGTTGTAGGTGACCGCGTTCTCCAGGGTGAGCCGGCGATCGAACACCGCCGCCACCTGCTGTTTCACGTCATCGACGCTGCGCTTGGAGGCTTCCTTGGCCTCGGCCGCTTCTGCGGGGCTGCTCGCGTAGCCGTCCGCGGACGCCGGCGAGGCGGCAGCCGATGGCGTCGCCACCGGTGCGGGCGACGCGCTGCTCGCGACCGCTGACGGCGCCGGCTGGACGGGCAGGGTTTTGCCGTCCACCCGTGCCTGCAGCGCCTGCACCCGCATATCCAGCTCACGCAGGCGACGGACCTCCTGGGCGTAGCTGCCCTTGAGCGCCTCCAGCTCGGCGAGCAGGGCACGCACGTCGGCCTGGTCCTGCGGATCGACGCTGCGCTCCGAGCGCGCCCCTGTCGGCTGGGCTTGCCGGGCGGGCTGGGCTTGCTGGGCCAATGCCGCGAACGGCGTTGCGCCGGCCAGAACCAGGGCGATGGCCGTGGGCAGGACCTTCATGCGTCACCTTCCCTGTCCGCCCGGTTCGCGGTTCCCGTTGCGATTGTGCCCGCGCTGCAAACCGTCTCGTTCCACGCGCCCGCCGTCCATGCGCCTGCCTGCTCCATCTCAGTAACCTCCCGGCCCGATCCCGCGCGTCATCTGTATCGCCTGGGCCACGTTCTGAGCCAGCTGCGCATTGGACGCGAGGGACTGGCGGACGAGGTCGATCTCCATCCGGTTGCTGACCTGCTGGTGATCGCTGGTCAGCTGGATCGACTGCCCCAGGCTGCCGTTGCGGATCCACTGCTGGACCGCACCCTGTCCCTGGACCTGCAACAAGACGTTGGCACTGCCGCCGTCAAACGCGGCACTTGCCACGGCGTCGCCGACACGGCTGGTGGCGTTGCCGGGCGCCGATGCGGCGGCGGCGGCCGGGGCGTCCCCAGCACGCACGTTCAGACGGGTGACGTTGGCGGCGATGTTGCCGTCACCGGCCACCTGCACGCTCTGGGTCATGCCCGACACGTTGGCCAGCCCGGACGCATCAACGCCGCGGGCAATACCGTCGCTGCCTGTCACCGGGGCATCAACCGCTGTGATGTTGACCGTCGGCGTGAAGCTGACCACCGGGCGACCGCCTTGGGAGAAGTCCATGCCCAGCAGCAGCGTGCCCTCCAGGGTCTGGCCGGACGCGGTCTGCCAGGTCGAGATCATCGACACACCGAACCAGGCCACCTGATGGTCGCCCACGGTGTAGCGCCCGCGCATGGTCGCCAGCTCGGGATCGGGGATTTCGGCCATGCCTGTCGCGCGGCGGACGGCAGGCGCGTCAGCTGAAGTAGGTGGTGCCGAAAGCGCACCCCCGGCAGTGGCCGCAACGGCCTGCAAGCCGCTCGCCTGGGCCGGTGTCGCCAGCAGCAGGCCCAGCCCGAAGCCGGCGGTGATGAGGTGGGAATACAGTCGGCGCATGATCGCGCTCCTTCAAAAGAGATCGGCGTGGGTGAAACCGAAGTCCAGCAGGTCGGCCTCACTGATCGGTCGCTGCATGGCCAGCAAGGCGCGCGCACTGGGGCGCTCGGACGGCTGCAGCAACGCCGTGTTGCGGTCAAAGTCACTTCCTATAACGACGAACACCGCTCGCGACGGCCAGGACTCGAGGAATTCCCCGATCGGCACACTGCGGTTGCCGAGGATCGGATCGGCGATTTCGGCGTATTCGCCGGCCACCTGCTTGAGCACGACGAAGTGGCGGAATCCGCGCACATCCATCAACACCAGGCCGGGCACCCGCAGCGAACGCAGGCGCTCTTCACTGATCCGGTAGCCACGCCCGCGCATGCCCAGCGACTCCACATAGCGCTTGATGTCCAGCAACGAGAATCCCCGCTGCTCCACCAGCTCGGCATCGGCGATGCCCAGCATGCCCTGGATCACCGTCGTCTCATCGGCATCCAGGTGGTAGGCGTAGCGCAGGATGGTCGCCAGCGCCGAGGCGCCGCAGCTGTAATCGGTCTGTTGCCGCACGATGTTGCGGAAGCGACCTTCGCGCATGCTCTCCACGTTGCGGGTGTAAAGGCCGCCGTTGGGCAGCACCCCGCTGAACGCGATCTCGCCGGCCAGTGCGGACGGCGCGAACACCGGCCACGCCAGCACGCAGCCGGTTGCCAGCATCTGCAGGAATCGGGTCATGTCACTCCACCGTTGAAAGGGAAAGCCCCGCTCCCGGGGGAAAGGAGAGCGGGGCTTTCGGGACCCGGTCACAGGGGAGGGTGACCGGGGTTACGCTCCTGGCTTACTGTTCGCCGCCGCCGCCACCGCCGCCAGCGCCCGTTGAGGGCTGGGCGACCGCGAGGGAGAGGCTGTTGGCCTGCAGGTTGCCGGTACCGGCGGCGACGTTGACGCCGATGTTTCCGGAGGCCGCGCTGAACGCGCTGCCCGACAGGCTCGCCGTGTTGGTCGCGTCCACTGCGATCCAGTACGAGTTGGTCACGCTGCCGCTCAGGCTGGCATCCAGTGCCGCGTAACCCAGCTCCATGAAGCCCAGCTCACCGGACTGGCTGGACTCGGTCGTGCCCGAGACCGACCCTTCGCCGTCCATGTCGACGCCAAACGCCAGCGCGCCGCCGTCGCCGTTGAGGTCGGAGCCGCCCTGGGTATCGGTATCCAGGTCGAAGTGGCCCATCAGGCTGCCGCCCGGATGCGGATTGGACGAGTCGTCATTGGCCCCGTTGGACCACATGTCGGGATACACGTCGCCGATCTGATCGGCAAAGCCCGACAGCGATGCCGTGCTGCTGCCCTCGAAGCTGCCTTGCGACGTGCCCTCATAGCCACCGTAACCCTCGGCGATCGTGAAGCCGTCCACCGTGCCGCTCAGGTCGATCGCCACGGTCTCGGTGCGTCGCTCGTAATGTCCGGCGTTGTCGGTCACGTTGCCCGAGCTGTTCTGATTGGAACTCACGCTCGACTGGGCGTAGGCACTCGTGGCCACCGACGCGGCCAGCGCATTTTTCTGCTGGTTGTTGTTGCCAGCGGCAATGTTGACCCCGATGTTGCCGGAGGCCGCACTGAACGCGTTGCCACCCATGCTGGCGTCGTTGGTGACACCGCTGTTCATGGTGAGGTTGCCGCTGCCCGCCTGGTTGACGAAGACTTCCGCATCGGCCATGCCGAAGGCGAAGCTCGCATCCGCCGCCGACAGGGCAGCCGCGTTGTCCTGCACGTTGTTGTCGCCGGCGGCGACGTTGAAGGCCAGGTTGCCGGAAGCATCCGATCCGACATCGTCCTCGATCGACGCCTCGTTGCTGAGCATGTCGTTCATGCCGAGGTTGTTGCTGGAGGACTGGCGGTTGTCGACGATGGCAATGGCCGCCGAATCCAGTTCGATATCGCCACTGATCGTCGGGTTGCCGGTGAAGCTGATGTCCGAGCTCAGCGACAGGTCCTTCTTCAGCGAGACCGATACCTGGTGCTCGTTGCCTTCCTTGCGCACGTCGGAGTTGACCACCTCGGTGCGCTCGATGTTCTCGGTGACGTCGTTGGACCAGGTGTAGGCACGGTCGTCGGTGATGGACGTGTCGCTGGAGTACGAGTCACTCACCGCATTGCTGGTGCTGTTGTCGACCGAGGTGCTGTAGCTGCGGTCATCGTTGATCGACACATCGCTGGACCAGTCGCTCGAGTAGGAGTCGCTCACCGAATTGCTGGTGCTGTTGTCGGTGGATGTGCTGTAGCTGCGATCGTCGTTGATGGAGACGTCGCCGGTGTAGGAATCGCTCACCGAATTGCTGGTGTCATTGCTGACACTGGAGCTGTCGGACGTGTTGTTGGTGGTGTCGTTGTAAACGATGGTGTTGCGGGTGTCGTCAACGGTGATGTCCCAGTCTTCCACGACGACGTGGTTGTGCAGGATATCTGCACTGACATTGGGGTCATCCACGCTCTGGGCGAAGGCCAGCGGGCTGGCGAGCAGTGTCGTGACGGCCAATGCGATGGCGGTTTTCCGGATCCTGACATTCATTGCTTCATCCTCTCTCTCTCGTGGTACCACTTGAACGGGAACGACTCACGGGTGTCCCTCGACAGACAGCGCCAGCTGGTTGCTGATGCTGTTGCCGGACCCCGCGATCTGGTTGAGTTGCAGAATTCCTTCGAACCCCTGCATGGCGGTGGATTCCACCGCGACGTTGCGCGTGCCGGGTCTGGCCACGTCCGGATTCGGGGACGCCTGCCCCCCTGCTGACGCGGACACGGCCGACAGCAGGCTGCCGTCGGTCGATTCGCGTATGCCCTGGTGCGCCAGTGCAGCGGCAACGAGGTTGGTCTCCGCGTTGCCGCTTCCGCTGGCCTGATTGATCGACACCAGCCCGCTGGCATGGCCGAACGCCACGCCACCGATCGTGGCGGACGCATGCGTGGGCGTGTCGATGTGATTGTTGTCGTGCTGCTGACGGGCGCTGGCGATGGAACCGGCCTGGCCGCCACTGGCGAAACTGCGCAGGTTGGCCTGCAGGTTGTGGTCACCGGCTGCCAGGTTGGCGCCGACGGCGCCGCTGGCATCGACAAACGCACGACCGTCGATGCGGGTGCTGGCGAGATAGTCGAGCATGTCTGCGTAGCCATCGCCGGGCTGTGCGGCGATCGCGGCCGAGCAAAAAAGCGTGGCCACGGCGGTAATGGCCAGACGCGGCAATGAGCAGGAGCAGGTCATCGCCATCTCAGCCTCCCGGCGGTGGAGTGGTGGCGGGTGGTGAGACCAGCGGGAACTGCGCCAGGGCGCCACGAACCTGGTCGCCGACGCCGCGGGTGACATTGCCCACCGCGCCCATCGGCACCCCGAGTGCCTGGTTGATACCGTTGCCGGAGAGGGTGCCGTTGGTGGTGGAGGTCAGTGATCCCAGCGGCGCCAGCGCGCGCCCGGTCATCTGCGTCACCGCCGGCACGGGTCGGGCGGCGCTGCCCGCGCCCAGGCTCGCGTACTCCTCCTCGGACAGCTCGCCCGTGCCGAGGACCGCGTCGAGATTGCTCTTTGGCGAGGGGTCCACGATCAGCGCCATGCCCGGCGGCTTGGTCCGCACCGCGTGGCGGGCCGAGACGTCGCGCAGCAGGACCATCTCGCCGTGTTTGGCATGGACGCCCTTGCGCGCGCCCGAAGCGGACGCGCCCGCGGGCATCAGCACGAGGGCTATCAGCAGAAGAGGCACCAGTCCCGCAGGTGTGGCGATTGCGTAGCGCATATCCGATCCCCAGAGTGGTCCAGGGGATAACGCATCATGCATGCCAACGATTAATACCTTTATATTTCAGCAACTTATCCGACCATGATGGATTCCATCACCGCTCCCTTGTCACACGCTTGTCACACCCGCAGCAGGTGAATTGAGCGGTACGCGCTTCAGGCTTGGTTCATCGCCATTTCAGCGCCTGTATCACCGGTGTAACACCACTCCGTCGGCTGAAGTTACAACGGGCGCGTATGGCGCAGGCGAACGCTCTGGCCCCCCCACCCGCGCGCCTTCGAATTCCGGCCGGTGGATGCGACCATGCGGGGCCGGAACCGAGCGTCGATCGCATGACGCAGGAATCATCCGGAACGTTGATCCGCAATTCGTCCATGGAGTCCGCATGCCCGCCCCCACCCCGCCCAGCCCGAGTTCAACCGCCGCATCGGCCTCGGTCGACGATTTCATCCATGTCCGCCACGACTGCCTGGAACGCGACTGGTGCCGGGATCTGGTCGAGCGCTTCGGCAACAGCGGCGCGGCGCGGCCGGGTGAGGTGGGCGGAGGCGTGCACACCGATCTCAAGGACAGCCTTGACCTGACCATCAGCGGCCAGCCCGAATGGTGCGATGTCGAAGCCTCCTTGAACGCGGCGATGTTCACCGCCCTGCTGGAGTACGTGAGGCGCTGGCCGCACACGCTGATCGCGCCCTTGATGCTGGAGGTCGCCGATGCGGAGGGCGGCCATCAGCGGCTGACGCCGGAGCGGATGCGGGGGATGGCCGATGCGGAACTCGCGCCAATCGTGCGGACGGTGCTGCGCCCCGGCGCGATCAACCTGCAGCGCTACCGCGCAGGCAGCGGTGGCTACCCCTACTGGCATTGCGAGCTCTACCCGCGCGATGCCCAGGCCGAAACGCTGCACCGCCACCTGTTGTGGACGGTCTACCTCAACGACGACTTCGCGCAGGGGGAGACCGAGTTCCTCTATCAACGGCGCAAGGTCGCGCCGCGCACCGGCTCGGTGTTGATCGCCCCGGCGGCGTTTACCCATACCCACCGTGGCAACCGCCCCGAAGGCGGCGACAAGTACATCGCCACGAGTTGGCTGCTGTTCCAGCGCGCCGAGGCCCTGTACGGGCCGGGGTGAGCGAACGCTCGTTTCAGGTGCGCGCGTGGTTGAGCACCAGCCAGTAGAGCCCGACCTGCTTCACGGCCCACACGAACTGCTCGAAATCGACCGGCTTCTGGATGTAGCTGTTGACCCCAAGCGAGTAGCTGGCTTCCACATCGAAGGGCTCGGTGCTGGTGGTCAGCACCACCACCGGCAGGGTCTTGGTCAACGGGTTGGCGCGCACCGCCTGCAGGACCTCGCGGCCGTCCACCTTGGGCAGGTTGAGGTCCAGCAGCACGATCGACGGCAGTTCGTTGGGATCACGGTCGGCGTAGTTGCCCTTGGCAAACAGGTAGTCCAGCGCTTCAGCGCCGTCGCCCACCACCACCAGCTGGTTGGCGATCTTCGCCTCGTCAAAGGCCAGGCGCGTCAACTCGACGTCGTCGGGATTGTCTTCGACCAGCAGGATGACCTTGTTCATGGGCACTACTCTCCAGGTGCTGCACCGGCGATCTGGGCCGCCGGCAGGTAAAGGTGGAACACACTGCCGGAATCGGGATCGGATTCGGCATCGATGCGACCGCCATGACGTTCGGCGATCCGCTGGGCGATGGCCAGTCCGAGGCCATCACCGGCCCCTTCATCGGCGCCGTGCAGGCGCTGGAAGGGCTCAAACAGTTTGTGGCGGTAGCGCATGTCGAATCCGCGGCCGCGGTCGCGTATCGACAAGCGCAGCATGCCATCGGCCTGCGTGCCTGCCACGTCAACGCTGACGGGGCCGCCGTCGGGGGAGAACCGGCGCGCGTTGTCCATCACTTGGGCCAGCAGGGTTTTCAGCAGGCGCTCGTCGCCACGGGCGCCCAGGCCGGGCTGCACCGTGATGAGGAACTCGCGATCGGGATGGGCGTCCTGCTGCTCGGCGGCGACCCAGTCGGCGAGCATGCTGATGTCCACCAGCGACTCCCGAATCTGCGCGGTGGACGCGCGCGACAGCTCGGCCAGGCCGTCGAGCAAGCCCGACATGCGCGAGGCGGCACCGCGGATCCGGCCGAGGTGGTCGCGTGAGGTGGCGTCCAGTCCTTCGTCCAGCTTGCGTGCCAGCAGGCCCGAGAAATTGTTGATCGACCGCAGCGGTGCGCGCAGGTCGTGGGCAACCGCATCGACCTGCGCCTGCAGTTGATGACGCATCGCATCCAGGGCCGCAGCCTGGACAGCACCCGTGTCCTCGCGGATTTGCGCTACCAGGCCGGTTGCCAGCCCTGCAGTGTCGCGGATGGCGGCGATATTGACCCGAACCTCGAGCGCCTCGTCGCCGCGATGACAGGTAATCGGACGATCGATCGCCTGACGATCTCCGGCGACCAGCGCCGCGACCTCCGCCCTGAGCGTCGCCGCCTGCTCGCTTTGGACAAGCTCGAAGAGCGTGCCCGGCGCCGGCCCATCGACGGTCGGAGCGCCGGCCACACCAGCCAGAAGGCAACGCAGCGCCGGGTTGGTTTCCTGCCAGGTCCCGTCAATGGCCAGGATCGCCATTCCCACCGCTGTGGCCGCTACTGCGGCACGGAAACGGGCGTCATCGGATTGTGGGCGAACCGCTGGGGACATCATCACGTTGGCGGGAGCGAGGGCCGGATTGTAACGTCACCCGCCGTGACGGGGCGGTGGTCCGGGCGACACGCGCCCGCCGCCACGATCACCGGTTCTAACGCACAATGCGCGCAATGGCATGGCTTCCGATCACATTGCAGCAGCTGACCTTCCTGTTGATCCTCAGCGGTGGACTGTATCTGTTCATCAGCGAGCGGGTCCGCGTGGACGTGACCGCGATGCTGATGCTGATGGCGCTGGTGGTGACGGGCCTGCTGGACGAGGAGCAGGCGCTTTCCGGGTTTTCCAGCGAGCCGGCGATCATCGTCGCCGCGGTGTTCGTCATCTCCGGCGGACTCGCTGCGACCGGCATCACCGAGCACATCGGCCAGTGGATCGGCCGCGCGTCGGGCAGGAGCGAGGCGCGGGTGATCGCGGTGACCATGCCGGCGGTTGCGGTGATGGCGTCATTCACCCACCACGTGATGGTGACGGCGATGATGCTCCCGATCATGGGACGGCTGGCCAAGACCAACGGCCTGGCGCCATCGCGGCTGCTGATGCCGATGTCGCTGGCGGCGTCGCTGGGCACCTGCCTGACCCTGGTCAGCGCACCGGCGTTCCTGCTCGCCAACAACCTGCTCAAGCGCACGGGCGCGGAGGGCCTGGGGGTGTTCTCGATCACCCCGATCGGCATCGCGCTGGTGCTGATCGGCATGGCCTACATGCTGCTGACCCGCTGGATCCTGCCCAAACGCGGTGTGGATGCGGAAGACGACGGCTACCTGCGCCTCGATCGCTACCGCACCGAGCTGTTGATCGTTGAAGGCTCGCGCTGGAGCACGCGGCCGTTGGCCGAGCTGGAGAAGGCACTCGGCGACAAGTTCCGGATGGTCGGCTGGCTGCGCGACAACAAGCTTCGCCGCGACCTGGGTGCATCCAGCCCGCTGATCAGCGGCGACGTGTTGCTGGTGGAGGCGTCCGCCGACGCACTGGCCTCGCTGCACGACGACGCCGGGATCGACCTGCACGCGATCTCACGGTTCGGCACCCGCGCCCTGGGCGATGGCGAGGTAAAGCCGCAGCTGGTCCAGGCGGTGGTGGCGCCGGGCTCGGAGTTCATCGGCCGCAGCATCCGCGAGCTGGATTTCTCGCACCGCTTCAAGGCCGTGATCGTCGGCCTGTGGCGGCGCCAGGGTCATGTCGCGCCCCGTCTGGCGGATGCCCGCCTGCGCGAGGGCGACCTGCTGGTTCTGTGGGGCCGCCCGGCCCGGTTCGCAGAGTTGGCCACCCACCATGGATTCCTGATGCTGGTGCCGTTTGCCGGCGAGGCCAAGCGCCGCGTGCGCGCGCCGCTGGCGCTGACGATTCTCGCGGTCACCATCCTCGCGGCCGTCCTGGAGTGGCTACCGGTACCGCTGGCGTTCCTGTGTGGCGCGGTCGCCATCGTCGCCACCCGTTGCGTGGACATCGGCCAGGCCTATCGCGAGATCGACGTGCGCGTGTTCGTGATGATCGCCGGGGTGATCCCGCTGGGGATTGCGATGGAGCAGACCGGCACCGCGCAATTGATGGCCTCCGGCTTGCGCCATGTGGTCGCGGACTGGCCGGTGCTGATGATCCTGCTGGTGCTGTTCTCGATCGCCGGCCTGCTGACCCAGGTGCTTTCCGACTCCGCCACAGTGGTCCTGCTCGGACCGATCGCGGTGGAGCTGGCGCAGTCGCTGTCGATGGAACCCACGCCGTTCGTGGTGTGTACCGCGCTGGGCGCGGTGGTGGCCTTCCTGACCCCGATCGGCCATCACGGCAATCTGCTCATCCTGGGACCCGGCCAATACCGGTTTGGCGACTTTCTCCGGGTCGGGGTGCCCCTGACCGTGCTTATCGCCATCGTCAGCGCGTGGATGACACGCTGGCTGTGGCTGGGCGGCCCGCTGCTCCCCGGGATGGGCTGAGCATGGGTGAGACCCTGCGTGCGTGGTGGCACCAGACCACCGCGATCGAGCATCTGGCGGCGTGGCTGGCGCTGGGCTGGGCGATCTACGTCATCTGGCTGGGTGTCTGGATCATCCTGCAGAAGCGTGAGCCGGCCGCCACCCTGAGCTGGCTGGTCAGCCTGGCCGCCCTGCCCTATCTGGGTTTTGCGATCTACTTCTTTTTCGGCCCACAACGCATCCGGCGGCAACGCCTGCGACGGGACCGCAGCCGGACACGCATGCCGGCACTCCCCGCCGGACGGGTGCCCGACGCGGCCGCCATCGAGCTGGCGCGGATGGCGCAGACCGTCACCGGCCTGCCACCCAGCACCGCCACCAGCGCGCACCTGCTGATCGACGGCAACAGCAAGTACCGCCAACTCAACGAGGAAGTCGCGCGCGCGCGCGAGCACGTGCATCTGGAGTACTACATCTTCCAGCCCGACCGCACGGGGACAGCACTGCGCGATGCACTCATCGAGCGGGCCCGCGCCGGGGTCAAGGTGCGCCTGCTGCTGGATGCGGTGGGATCGGGCAGCACCTCTCGCGCCTTCCTCAAGCCGCTGGTGGAGGCCGGTGGCGAGGTTGCGTGGTTCCATCCGATGCGCCTGCACTGGTTCTGGCAACGGCCATGGCTGAACCTGCGCAGCCACCGCAAGATCGTGGTGATCGACGGCGCCGTCGGCTTCATTGGTGGCATCAACATCACCGATGAAGAGGACGAGACCCTCGGCGACAACGCCTACCGCGACCTGCACCTGCGCCTGGAAGGCGATGTGGTGCGATCGCTGCAGCTGGTGTTCCTGGAAGACTGGGTCTACGCCACTGGCGAACCGCCGCCGCACATCACCTTCCCCGAGTCCACGCCGGGCGACATCATGGTGCAGATGGTCGTGTCCGGGCCGGACTCGCCCTGGGAGGCGATCCACCGCCTGCATGTCTCCGCCATCCACGCGGCACGGCGCCGGGTCTGGCTCGTTACGCCCTACTTCGTCCCGGGAGAGGCGGCGATGATGGCGCTGACCTCCGCGGCACTGGGCGGGGTGGACGTGCGCCTTCTGGTGCCCAAGAACACCGACAGCCGGCTGGTCACCCACGCCGCCCGATCCTACTTCGATGACCTGATGGCCGCCGGGGTCAAGGTGCTCGAGTACGGGCCCAGGATGCTGCACACCAAGGCTCTGCTTTGCGACGACGACCTGGCGATCATCGGCAGCGCGAATTTCGACCATCGAAGTTTCCGCCTCAACTTCGAGAGCTCGGTGCTGTTCCGTGATCGCGGGCTGGTGGCCGAGCTCGCCGAACTGATCGAACATGATTGCCTGAGTTGCACGCAGGTCACGGCGGATCGTCAACGCCCGCTGTGGCGCAGCCGCTTGCCTGAAGCGCTCGCGCGGCTGATGTCGCCGCTGCTGTAGGCGATCCGCCAGCCGATCAGCGGCCGCAGCAGTGGCGCGGGCGGCGCGACGGAGACGATGTCACGTCCTACACTCGGCACGTTGCTGCACATGGAACGTCGAGATGCCCTGGATTCTGCTGGCCGCCGCCGTCGTGGCCCTGATCGTCGCCTTCAAGACCACCTCGGTGGGGCTTCTGGCGCTGTGCCTGTTGCTGAGTTTCGGCTTGAGCATGGCGGCGGTGGTCCAGTTGCTTGCGCGGCGCGTCGCCAGTCGCAGCCGCGACGAAGGCGCCATGATCGACCCCGTCGCCCTTGCCCAATTGCGCAGCAGGGCGCAGGCGGACGCTTCCGGCAATCCAGCGGCGCAGCATCAGCGCCCGTAGCTCCAGGTGCAGCACCCGACGCGCTAAGCTGCCGCGATGACTTTCCTCAGCGTCAACGTCAACAAGATCGCGGTGCTGCGCAATTCGCGCGGCGGGAGCGAGCCCGATGTGGTGCAGGCCGCACGCGCGTGCCTGGACGCCGGTGCCCATGGCATTACCGTCCACCCCCGCCCCGATGCACGTCACATACGGGCGGCGGATGTATACGCGCTGGGCGGGCTGGCTGGTGCGCGCGGGGTCGAGTTCAACCTGGAGGGCAATCCGTTTGCCCCGCCCCGCGAGGGCTATCCCGGCTTTCTCGCCCTTTGCGAGGCGGTGCGACCGGCGCAGGCGACGCTCGTTCCGGACGGCGATGACCAGCTCACGTCCGACCATGGCTTTGACTTCCTGCGGGACGCGGGCCGCCTGCAGCCGCTGGTTCGGCAACTGCGGGACATGGGCTGCCGGGTCAGCCTGTTTGCCGACGCGTGGGATCCCCGCCGGTCGGAGGGAATCGAACACGCCGCGCAGATCGGTGCGGACAGGATCGAGCTCTACACCGGGCCTTACGCCGACGCGTTCGATCGCGGCGAGCAGGCCTGCATGCTGGAACGCTTCGCCGCTATCGCCCGCCGCGCCCAGGCTGCCGGACTCGGCGTGAATGCGGGTCACGACCTCAGCCAGGCAAACCTCGGCGCATTCCTGGCCGCCGTGCCTGGCGTGCTGGAGGTCTCCATCGGCCACGCGCTGATCGGCGAGGCCCTGCATGCCGGCCTGAGCGCCACTGTTCGCGGCTATCTGGCGATTCTCGACCGCGCTGCGGGGGACCCATACCGATAGCAGGACGACAATCCGTCCCGTGCCCATAAAAAACGCCGCCCGAAAGGGCGGCGCTTCCAATCCACGACGTGGTGTAGTTACTTCTGGACGAAGCCGATCTTCTTCATGTCGGCATTTTTCGCCAGCGCAAGGACCTTGGCGAGCACGCCGTAGTCCGCGTCATCATTGGTGTCGATCTCCAGCTGCGGCTGGTTGGTCGGGTCACGTTCGACTTCGCTGCGCATCATGTTGCCGATCGCCGACAACGGGTACGGTGAGTCATTCCAGAACACCTCGCCCGATGCACCGATCCGCAACCGGATCGGCGGCGGCGGCTCGGACATCGGTGGCGGCTGGGTGGACTGCTGCGGCAGGTTGACTTCAATCGGATACGACGCGATCGGTGCCGTGACCATGAAGATGATCAGCAACACCAGCAGCACGTCCACCAACGGCGTCACGTTGATGTCCGACATCGCGCCGGTACCGGAGTTTGAACCCATGGACATGTTTCTGTTCTCCGGTGTTAGTTGGAACGATCCTTGATAGCGACAAAACCGACCTTGCGCATGCCCTGCAAGCGGGCAGTCTCGACCACGTCCTTGACGACGCGGTACTTGGTGGTCTTGTCGCCACGGATGTTGATCTGCGGCTGCGGCGTCTTCTGGGCTTCAACCGACAAGCGGCTTTCCATCAACGCCGGAGTCACCGGCTCGTCGTTCCAGTACACGGTGCCGTCGGCCTCGATGGCAATCGTGATCGGCGGCACTTCGGGAGCCAACTCATCCTTGCGGTCGAGGTTGGCCTCAGGCAGTGCCACCTGGATCTTATGGTTCATGAGCGGTGCCGTGATCATGAAGATGATCAGCAGCACCAGCATCACATCGACCAGGGGCGTGACGTTGATTTCGGCCATCGGGCCGGCGTTACTGCCTGTACTGAAGGCCATATCCGTACTCCAACTTGCTTATGGATGGCCGATCAACGCTGGGACGGCAGTTCGCCAACACGCGAGCCGGTTGCGAAGAAGTCGTGCAGGTCGTGCGCGAACGTATCGAAACGGCTGTTGGTGACCCGGTTGATGCGGGTGAAGAAGTTGAACGCGATCACGGCCGGGATGGCGACGAACAGACCGAACGCGGTCATGATCAGCGCCTCACCCACGGGACCGGCGACGGCGTCAATGGACGCGTTGCCGCTCTGGCCGATCCGGATCAGTGCGTGGTAGATGCCCCACACGGTACCCAGCAGACCGATGAACGGTGAGGTCGAACCGACGGTGGCGAGCACGGTCAGACCGCTTTCGAGCTTCATCGACTCACGGGTCACGGCCTGGCGCAGGGCGCGATCCACAAACTCCGAGCGATTGAGCGACTCCACCAGACGCGAACCTTCGTTGCGCTGATGATGTGCCGCGGCCTGGGCAGCGTCCAGGGCGATCTTGGAGAACGGCTCCGAGCTGCCCTGCTCTTCCATGTAACGAATCGCATCCTGCGCGTTGGTGGTTTCCCAGAACGTGGTGACCACGCGGTCTGCCTTGGAACGCAGACGTGCGCCCTTGATCAGGTTGACCACGATCCAGTAGATCGAGAGCACCGAGAACAGCACGAGGGTGAGGAACACGATCCATGCAACTGCATCGAACTGCGTCACCATGTGGGAGAAGCTCATCTGCTGGAACGCTTCGGCGTTGTTGCCTCCAGCAGCAGCGGTAGTGGTTTCCTGAAGCATGACGCTTACCTTTGGATGTCGTGGAAGAAAGGGACGGCTAGTAAAGCAATGGGGTGAAGCGAAAAAACGGTGCGGCTACAGCATTGATCAGTTGAGGTTGAAGTCGACCGGCACCCTCACGCGGCTGGCGACGGCGACTCCATTCTGCACTTCCGGATTGAAGCGCCACTTCTTTGCAGCGGCCATGGCGGCCCGGTCGAGGTCACGGTTGCGGCTGGACTTCTCGACTTCAACGCCAAGCACGTTGCCGTTCTTGTCGATGCTGATCACCAGGATCACCGTACCTTCAATGCCCGCACGTGCCGCTGAGGGCGGGTACTGCGGCGGATTCATCGCCTTGGACGACGGGTCGACCGCACCCAGCGAGGTGGTCGGCGCCGGTGGAGCAGGCGGTGCAGGCGGTGCAGGCGGCAGGTCCACCGGGCTCGGATCATCGAACACGATCGGCGGTGCTTCCGGCGGCGGTGGCAACGGCGTGGTCTGCTTCGGCGGGGACAGCTCCTTGGGCGGAGTGACCGGCTTGGGCGGCTCCGGCGGCGGCGGTGGCGGCGGTGGCGGCGGCGGTGGCGGCTTGATCAGGTTCACCATCGTGACCGGCTCTTCGACCTTGTCCGCCGGGGGTGCCGCCATCGGGGCGAGCATCATCAGCAGGGCACCTGCGTGAACCGCGATCGCCATGGTGATACCGGCGATGCGTGCCCAGTTCAGACCTTCGCTGTCGTCTCTGGCCTTCTTTACGGGAGTATCCAAGTCTTGCGTCATGCGCCGTCAGCTCGGGAGTATTGCCGGGCGCGTGGAGCACCTCGGACCGTCAGATGGGTCGCGCCGCCGTTGTGGCGACAAGAACCTACAAGGATATACCAAAGTCTGCTGTCATTTCCTAGCAGGATCTGGTGGTTGGGTGATCGTGTCACTTGCCGGGAAGCGCAATGATCACGTTGGCGTCCTTCTCCCTTTTGATGCCCTTCGCCAGCGCCTGTCGCGCGGCGGCCTTGGCCTCGGTGATGCGGTTTTCCTGCTGCAGCACGCGGGCCAGGTTGAGATAGGTCTCCCCGTCCTTGGCCATCGGCGCGGCTTTTTCGTAGGCGGTGATGGCCTGTGCCGGCTGGTCGGAGAAATAGTACGCCTGGGCCAGCGCGACGTAGGTGTTGTACTCCGGCTGCAGCACGCCTTTTTCCAGGCCGTCGTTGATCACGGCGATGACGTCTTTCTCGCGTCCGTCGATGCCCGCGTAGGTGGTGAACAGCACCTTGTACTCGTTGGCCGAATCCAGGTTGCCGCTGCTGCGCAGGTTCTCCAGGATCCCCAGCGCCTTGTCGGACATGTCAGCCTGCGAATAGATCGAGGCCAGGTTCATCTGCGCGCGCTTGTCGTCGGGATTGGCCGCCGCGATCTGCTCGGCCGTTTTGACTGCCTCGCCGATCTGGTCCGCGTCCAGGTACACCTGCATCAGCATCGAGAGCCACTCGGGCTTGGGCGCATCACTGGCGGCGATCGCCTGCTTGATGGTCGCCGCCGCGTCGTCATAGCGCTGCATCAGGTAAAGCCCCTGTCCCTTGACCATGAGCAGGGTCGGGTCGGTGCTCCTGGTCTCGGCAAAGAAGCGGTCGAAGGTCGCCAGCGAATCGACGTACTGTTCTTCCTGCTGCTGCAGCTGGGCGAGGTTGATCATCAGCCCGTAATGCGCGTTGTTGTCCAGCCCGTCAGCGTCGATCGCCTGCTTGAAGTAGCCGATCGCCGCGGGCATGTCATCGGCCTCGTAGGCGATCTGGGCGGCGAACTGGGCCGCGTAGGCCTTCTCGTAACTGTTGGCCTTGCTGTCGGCGAGGATCTCGTCGGCGATGACGCGGGCTTCGTCACGCTTGTCGGCGTCAAACAGCTTGCCCATCTCGGTCATCTTGCGCGACATGCCCTGGCTGGCCTTCGCGGTTGGATTCTTCCGGGTCGCCTCGGGATAGGTCTCGGCAACCGCCTCGGACTTCCGGCTCGAACGCGAACTGTCGCGATCGGCGCTCTTGGCCCCGCCGCGCGCCTGCGGCTCTCCGGCAGGAGCGGCGACTGCGGCGCCGGTCATGGTCAGGAACGCCGCGCCCATGGCGACGGCAAGGATCCGCTGGGAGAAATTCGGATTATTCATCGGGTCTCTTGTCCGCACTCCGGAGGAACCGGATACGGCACTGAAAGCTGCGGTGGGAGTGCCAACCTAGCAGAAAGCGTTTCCGGGCAGAAGCCACCTTGCGGCCCGGACCGATTCGTGTTTAGCCACACGTTGGCTTGCGTCCCGACGAGCGCGCCTGCTGATAGGTACCGGCCAGGCTTCCCGCTCGGTTGCGCAGTTCGGAGATGCGTGACCGCGGATCGGGGTGGGTGGAAAGCCATTCGGGTGGATTGCCGGAACTGGCGGAGATCATGTTTTCCCACAGGGTGACCGCCTGCTGCGGATCAAACCCCGCCTGCGCCATCAGTCGCTGTCCAACCACGTCGGCCTCCGACTCCTGCGTGCGGCTGTTGGGCAGCAGGAACACGCCCTGCACGAGGGCGCCGCCCACTTGTTGGGTCGTCTGCTGGGCGCCGCTGCCGTACTGCGAGCCCAGCAGCGCTCCCACCAGTCCCAGCCCGGTCTGGGCGCCTATCTGGCGGGTCAGCCGCTCGTCGTGGTGGCGCGAGATCACGTGGCCGATTTCGTGCGCAATGACCGCTGCCAGCTGGTCCTGGGTCCTGGCGACCTTGAAGATGCCGGTGTTGACGCCGATTTTCCCGCCCGGCAGCGCGAACGCGTTCGGAGAGTCGTCGTTGAACAGCGCGAACTCCCAGCCTGCCTGGTTTGCGCCCGGCAATTCCCGCGTCAGCGAATTCACCACGCATGCGACGTAGGCGGTCTGGGCGCGGTTGGTACTGCGCGGAAGTTTGCTTTTGTACTCCGCAAACGCCTGTTGTCCCATCTGGTCAAGCTGCTGCTGGGAAATGCCCCCCACGTTCTGGGTCCGGCCGGTGGGCGAGGTGGTGGTCGCGCAAGCAGCCACGGCGCCTGCAATGGCGATTGCGAGGAGAAGCTTCTTCATGGGCGGATCTTCCTGTTCATATTGATGGGGAACGGCGCTGCGCCGGTAACGCCTGGTCATCCGCGGAGTGCGAAAGACCCGCCGCAAGGGCCTTCGGTCATGGGCGCTGTGCTGCGAACCGCCGCGTGCGGCAAAGTCACGCCCCGCAATCCGGACTCGGGATTGACTGTAATTGGCGGTAATGCAGCTTCAGGTGAAGAGGGCGGAGGCTGACAGCGTGCGCCAATTCACAAATTCGCAATCTGGAAACAACAAGGCCCGCGAAAACGCGGGCCGTGGAATCGCGGCTGGCCCTGTTCAGGTAACAGGGCGGCGGCGAAATCAGATATCGAGGTTGCCCGCCTTGAGCGCGTTGTCCTCGATGAAGGCGCGTCGCGGCTCCACCACGTCGCCCATCAATGTGCTGAAGACCTCATCGGCCGCGACCGCGTCCTCGATCTTTACCTGCAACAGGCGTCGAGTCTCCGGATTGACCGTGGTATCCCACAGTTGCTCCGGATTCATCTCACCCAGACCCTTGAATCGCTGGATCTGGCGGCCCTTCTTGGCTTCCTCCAGGAGCCACTCCTGGGCTTCGGCAAAGCTCTCAATACTCTTCTCGCGGTTCCCACGCACGATCTTGGCACCGTCGCGGATCAGTCCGTGCAACTGGGCCGCGGCCTCGCGCAGCGGACGCAGCTCGCCGGAACCGAACGCCGCCAGCGGCAGGATCTGGATCAACTCCTCGCCCATGTGGCTGCGCTTGGCAACCAGCGCAGCCGGGTGGCTCTCCGTCGCCGCCTGTAGCCTCAGGGCGTAGCGCGGCTTGCCCAGGCCCTTGCGGTTGACCCGCTTCTCCAGCGCGTCCAGCTCGACACGCTCGTCGATGTTCTGCGAGAGGTGCTCGATGTCCAGCGGCGTGAAGTCCACGAGGGCCTCCAATATCGCCGGATCGTAGCGGTGGGCATTGCGGGTGATCGTCTCGCGTGCGCCGGCAAAAGCCAGCAGCAACTGCTCCAGGGCTGCGCCCGTAATCGGCGGCTCGCCTTCTGCGGGGATCAAGGCGGCGCCCTCGATGGCGTTGCTGGCCAGGTACGCGTTCAGCGCCGCGTCGTCCTTGAGGTACAGCTCGGTCTTGCCCTGCTTGATCTTGTACAGCGGCGGCAGCCCGATATAGATATGTCCGCGCTCGATCAGCTCCGGCATCTGCCGATAGAAGAAGGTCAGCAGCAGGGTGCGGATGTGACTGCCGTCCACGTCGGCGTCGGTCATCAGGATGATGCGGTGGTAGCGCAGCTTGTCGGGGTCGTAGTCTTCCTTGCCGATGCCCGTGCCCAGCGCGGTGATCAGCGTGCCGACCTCGGCGCTGGAAAGCATGCGGTCAAAGCGCGCACGCTCGACGTTGAGGATCTTGCCCTTCAGCGGGAGGATCGCCTGTGTCTTGCGGTTGCGGCCCTGTTTGGCCGAACCGCCGGCGGAGTCACCCTCGACGATGAACAGCTCCGACAGCGCGGGGTCCTTTTCCTGGCAATCAGCGAGTTTGCCCGGCAGGCCGGCGATGTCCAGCGCGCCCTTGCGCCGGGTCAGGTCACGCGCCTTGCGGGCGGCCTCGCGGGCACGTGCGGCATCGAGGATCTTGCCGGCGATCGCGCGGGCGTCGGTGGGGTTTTCCTGCAGGAATTCCTGCAGGCGCTGGCCAAAGGTGTGCTCCACGACCGGGCGCACGTCCGAGGACACCAGTTTTTCCTTGGTCTGCGAGGAAAAACTCGGATCGGGCACCTTCACCGACAGCACCGCGATCATGCCTTCACGCATGTCATCGCCCGACAGGCTGACCTTCGCCTGCTTGGCCAGGCCGTTCTGCTCGATGTAGTTGGTCAGCGTACGCGTGAGCGCGGCGCGGAAGCCGATCAGGTGGGTACCGCCGTCCTTCTGCGGGATGTTGTTGGTGTAGCAGAACATCGTTTCCTGGTACGCGTCCGTCCACTGCAGGGCCACATCGACGGTGATCCCGTTTTCCTCGCCGGTGACGGAAATCACGTTGGGGTGCAGGGGAGTCTTGAGCTGGGCCAGGTGCTCGACGAAAGAGCGGATGCCACCCTCGTACTGGAAGATGTCCTCACGCCCCTCGCCGCGCTCATCGCTGAGCACGATCTTGACGCCGGAGTTGAGGAACGACAGCTCGCGCAAGCGCTTGGCGAGGATTTCGTAGTGGAAATCGACGTTGCTGAAGATCGCGGTGGCTGGCTTGAAGCGCAGCAGCGTGCCGCGCTTCGTGGTCGGCTCGATCTCCTTGAGTGGGTAGAGCGGCTCGCCCAGGGCGTATTCCTGGCGGTAGTGGAAGCCGTCGCGCCAGATATCCAGCCACAGGTGCTCGGACAAGGCGTTGACGACCGACACGCCGACGCCGTGCAGGCCACCGGAGACCTTGTAGCTGTTGTCATCGAACTTACCGCCCGCGTGCAACACGGTCATGATGACTTCGGCGGCGGAGACGTGCTCTTCCTTGTGGATGTCCACGGGAATGCCGCGGCCGTTGTCGGAGACCTCGACCGAGCCGTCCTCGCGCAGCAGCACCCGGATCTCGTCGGCGTGGCCCGCCAGGGCCTCGTCCACCGCGTTGTCCACCACCTCGAACACCATGTGGTGCAGGCCGGTGCCGTCGTGCACGTCGCCGATGTACATGCCGGGGCGCTTGCGCACCGCATCCAGACCCCGCAACACGGTGATACGGCTGGAGTCGTAGGCTTGCTCGCCTGCGGCAATAACGGCAGGAAGGGTCTCTTCGTCCTCGACGGACGCGGGATCGTGCTCGGTCTGGGTCATGCGGCAACAGGCTCCACGACGCCGCCACATCACGCGCGGCAGCGTCTAAACACATGGGAAATCAAGTGCCCAGTATAGCAGGCGGAGTAGGTTGGCTCGCTCATGTCAACCCGGATGCGCCTGCTGGCCCGGGAGAATCGCTACCTTTGCCAGGGCGCATCACCGAGGACGTTGTCGATATTTCCCGTTCCTGTCGAAATGACCCCTTGTTCCACGTGGAACATTGCAAAATCTGCACCGCTCTGCGCAAGCACCGCCGGGATCTCGGTGCCAGTGATAAAAACCTGAGCCCCGGACTCGATCAACCTGGACAGCACGCGCTGCTGATGGCCACGGTCCAGTTCGGACGCAAGATCGTCAAACGCGATGATCGGTTGCTGGCCGGTATCGGCCGCAAAGTGCTCCGCTTGCGAGAGCAGGGCGGAAAGCGCGGTCAGCTTGGCCTGTCCACGCGACAGCGCATCCCGGCCGGGGATCGAACCAAAGTCGATACGCCAGTCCGCACGGTGCGGGCCGACCGAAGTGAAGCCGGCTTGCAAATCGCGGTCGCGGGCCAGCAGCAGGGCGTCAGCGAAGGGCATCTCATCGCGACGCCAGCCCGGAACGTAGTCCAGTCGCGATTCACCCAGGGCAGGGGCCATTTCCCGCATCAGCTCCACAAAATGAGGCTGCAGAGCGTCCAGATAGACCTGACGGTAGCGGCTCAAGGGTTCGCCGGCGTGGACGAGCTCCGCGTCCCATGCATCCAACTGGGGCTGAGGCACCCGGGCCTTGAGCAATGCATTGCGTTGTTTCAGTGCACGCGAGTAGCGTCGCCACGTGGAGAAGAAGTCGCGTTCCACGTGGAACAGCCCCCAGTCCAGGAAGCGGCGCCGCAGCTCCGATGGACCGGTGATCAGCGCATGGCTGCCCGGCTCGAAGGTGATTACCGCCAGTGCGGCGCACAGCTCACCCAGCTGGGTAACGTTCTCGCCGTCGAGACGCCCACTCCAATCCTGTCCGCTGTGACGCAACCCCGCTTTGCGCTCGCTTGCGGCCACTTGCAGGTCCGATGCATCGACGAGAGCGGAAGGGCCAGGGCGGTTTTCGTTCCACTCCAGGAACACTTCAAGCGCCGCTTCTCCGTTCCGCACCAGGCCGTCGCGAACGCGGCCGCGAAAGCTCCGCCCGTAGGCCATCAGATGCAGGGCTTCCAGCACACTGGTTTTACCGGCGCCGTTGTCCCCGGAGAAGAAATTAAGCGCCGGTCCGGGGAACAACTGCACCTCGGAAAAGCCGCGCAGATTTCGGATGTCGAGGCGCGTTACCCGCATTGCAGCGTTCCTGGACTGATTCCACGAGCCTTAAAAGCCTCGCGCCCGGACATGCCGGGCGCGATGTACAGAAAACAATGTTCCACGTGGAACATACCGCCTGCGATCAGAGTCGCAGCGGCATCACCACATGGCGGCACCGCTCATTGTCCGCCTCGCGCACCAACGCCGACGAATTGGCGTCCCGCAACGCGAGCACAACCAGCTCACCCTTCAGCGCGGACAAGGCGTCCAACAGGTAATTGACGTTGAAACCGACGGCGAGATCGTCGACACGGGTATCGGCCTCGACTTCCTCCTGCGCTTCTTCCTGTTCGGGGTTGTGTGCGCTGATCTTCAGCTGTCCCGGCGATACCTCGATGCGCACGCCACGGTACTTCTCGTTGGAAAGGATCGCCGCCCGCTGCAATGACGCCCGCAGGACCTCGCGGTCGATGCGCACCTCCTTGTCGGCGCCGATCGGGATCACCGCCTCGTAATCCGGGAAGCGGCCATCAATCAGTTTGCTGGTGAAGGTGACATCGTCGTGCTTGACCCGGATGTGACCGCGGCCCATCTCCAGTTCGAGTTCGCGGTCGCCACCTTCCAGCAGGCGCATCAGCTCGGTCACGCCTTTGCGCGGAACGATGATCTGCCGCTTGGTGCCCGTGCCCCCCTCGTAGGGCGCCTCACACAGGGCGAGGCGGTGGCCGTCGGTGGCCACGCAGCGAAGGGTGTCCTCGCGCAGGTCGAACAACAGGCCGTTGAGGTAGTAGCGGACGTCCTGTTGCGCCATCGCGAACGCGGTGCGCTCGATCAGCTCCTTCAGCGTCGACTCGGGTACCCGCACGCGTTCCGTCGCATCAACTTCGTCAATCGACGGAAAGTCGTTGGCCGACAGGCTGGCCAGGGTGAAGCGCGAGCGCCCGGCCTGGACGGTCAGTTTTTCGCCGGACTGGGTCACCGTGACCTTGCTGCCGTCAGGCAGCGCGCGAACGATATCGAACAGCTTGCGGGCAGGAATGGTGGTCTCGCCGTCCTCTGCGTCGTTGACCATGACCCGGGACACCATTTCCACTTCCAGGTCGGTTCCGGTCAGCGAAAGCTGGCCGTCCTGGACCTGGGCCAGCAGGTTGGCCAGCACCGGCAGGGTCTGGCGCCGCTCAACCACGTTGACCACCTGGGACAGCGGCTTGAGGAATACTTCGCGTTGCAGGCTGAAGCGCATACCGTCCTTACCCCTATTGCCAATACAGAAGAATGGTTAAATCAAAAGCGTGGTGGTGGTGGTGTCTGCGCAGTTTCGGTAGAACCTGCATAACCTATTGATTAACAAAGGTTTTACTACCACCAGAACCCCTGTACAACCTGCATCGTGCAGCAGGGACAAGTTGTGGGCAACTTGACGATGATACCGCCCCTTCGCATTTGCCCACAGCTTATGCCCCGTCCATGCAGCGACCTGTGGAATGGGACGCTTTGTGTGGGCCACCGACCATCAGCTTCAGCGTCGTCGTGGTCACTGATCCAGACCAGGGTTCTGATCGGTGAAGAGTTGCGGATTGCCTAGCTCGGGTGCGTGAAATATCCAATACAAAGATAGGTATAAATCAAAAGCCTGGTGGTGGTGGTGTGGCTGAAATGCCGGGAGAAGCCACACAACCCATTGATGTAAAACATGTTTGGCGATGTTGCAAGCGCGGTACAAGGGCGTTCCAGACTGGGCACAAGCTGTGGATAGAATTTCGGCCGGGCCCGGGACGGTGACTTGTCCACAGCTTGTGCCCAGTTGCGGCACAGGCCTTATTCGCTGAGCTTACGGATGAGCTTTTCCCAGTCCTCGCGCATCTTGCCGTCGGTTTCCATCAACGTGCGGATCTGCCTGCAGGCGTGCAGCACGGTGGTGTGGTCGCGGCCGCCGAAGGCGTCGCCGATCTCCGGCAGGCTGTGCTCGGTCAGTTCCTTGGTCAGCGCCATGGCCATCTGCCGCGGACGCGCCAGTGAGCGCGTGCGGCGCTTGGAGAGCATGTCCTTCATCTGCAGGCCAAAGTAGTCGGCCACGGTCTTCTGGATGTTGGGGATCCCGATCGCGTGCTGTTGCGCGCGCAGCAGGTCGCGCAGGGTCTCCTGGGCGAATTCGGTGGTGATCGCCCGCCCGGTGAAGTTGGCGCGGGCGGTCAGGGTGTTGAGTGCGCCTTCCAGGTCGCGCACGTTGGAGCGCATCTTCTTGGCCAGCAGGAAGGCGACGTCCTCGGGAATGACCACGCCGCGCTCGGCGGCCTTGGACAGCACGATCTGCGCACGGGTCTCGAAATCGGGCGGCTCGATGGCCACGCTCAGGCCCCACGCCAGGCGCGACTTCAGCCGCGGCTCCAGGCCGTCGACCTCGCGCGGGTAGCGGTCGCAGGTGAGGATGATCTGCTGCTTGCCATCAAACAAGGCGTTGAAGGTGTGGAAGAACTCTTCCTGGGTGCGGTCCTTGCCGGCGAAGAACTGGATGTCGTCGATCAGCAACGCATCGACCTGCTGGAAATGGCGCTTGAAGCCGTCCATCGCCTTCTCCTGCAGGGCCTTCATCATCGCGCTGAAGAACTGCTCGCTGCGCAGGTACATCACCCGGGTGCCGGGATTGTTGCTGCGCATCAGGTTGCCGGCGGCGAACATCAGGTGGGTCTTGCCCAGGCCGGTGCCGCCGTAGAGCAGCAGCGGGTTGTGGCCGCGTTCGCCGGGATTGAGCGCCGCCTGCATCGCCGCGGCGCGCCCGAGCTGGTTGCTGCGCCCCTCAACGAAGTTCTCGAAGGTGTAGTGGCTGTCCAGGTTGCCGTTGAAGGCTTCCGCGGCTGGCGCGGCGTTTGCCCGATGGGGGGCATCGGCGGCCGAAGCGGCAGTTGCGGCACGGGGCAGGGAACCGACCTCCAGGCTGACCGCATCGCTGCCGGCGAAATGCGCCAGCAACTCCTGGATCCGGTCCAGGTAGCGGTCCCGCACGTGCTCCACCACGAAGGCGTTGGGCGCAAAAAGCACCATGGCGCCGTTACGCGCGCTCGATTGCAGCGGCTTCAA